>NZ_LR027880.1:1000000-3560000 GCF_900537995.1 Roseburia intestinalis L1-82
GAGGCCAAACCATGGTGCGTGCACCGTGGGGTTCGGACCGCATAATTGATTCGTTGATCCTAGCAGAAAGGTTTTGGGAAAGCCTGCCAGAGAGGGTGAAAGCCCCGTAAGCGAAAGGAAAGACGACATGGCGGTATCCAGAGTACATCGAGACACGAGAAACCTTGATGGAATGAGCGGGGACCACCCCGTAAGCCTAAATACTCCTTAGTGACCGATAGCGCATAGTACTGTGAAGGAAAGGTGAAAAGGACCCCGGGAGGGGAGTGAAAGAGAACCTGAAACCCTGTGTTTACAAGCTGTGGAACATCTTTATATGATGAACCGCGTACTTTTTGTAGAACGGTCCGGCGAGTTACGCGTGCCGGCAAGGTTAAGCACTTAAGGTGTGGAGCCGAAGAGAAATCGAGTCTGAACAGGGCGTTCAGTCAGCACGCGTAGACCCGAAACCGGGTGATCTACCCATGTCCAGGTTGAAGTTGCCGTAAAAGGCAATGGAGGACCGAACGCACATCCGTTGAAAAGGGTGGCGATGAGGTGTGGGTAGGGGAGAAATTCCAATCGAACCCGGAGATAGCTGGTTCTCCTCGAAATAGCTTTAGGGCTAGCCTCATTTTAGTCTTATGGAGGTAGAGCACTGAATTTCCGCGGGGGCGTCAAAGCTTACCAAAGAATATCAAACTCCGAATGCCATGTAGATGATGAATGGGAGTCAGACTGCACGAGATAAGTTGGGTGGTCAAAAGGGAAAGAGCCCAGACCTACAGCTAAGGTCCCAAAGTGCGTGTTAAGTGGAAAAGGATGTGGGATTTCAAAGACAACCAGGATGTTGGCTCAGAAGCAGCCATACATTCAAAGAGTGCGTAACAGCTCACTGGTCGAGAGGTCCTGCGCCGAAAATGTCCGGGGCTGAAACACGACACCGAAGCTTAGGAATCACATAGTGATTGGTAGAGGAGCATTCTTAAAACCGACGAAGCTGTACCGGAAGGAGCAGTGGAGGGATAAGAAGAGAGAATGCCGGAATGAGTAGCGAGAGGAAGGTGGGAATCCTTCCGGCCGAATATCTAAGGTTTCCAGAGTAAAGCTGATCTGCTCTGGGTAAGTCGGGGCCTAAGGAGAGGTCGAAAGACGTATCCGATGGACAACAGGTTTAGATTCCTGTACCACATATAAACAGAACTGTGGGGACGCATGTGGAAAGCATAAGCCGGGAATGGAAATACCGGTACAAACGGAAGAGGTGTCAGGCTGGCAAATCCGCCTGGCAAGCCAAAGACGTGATGTGGAGCGAAATAAAAGTAGCGAAGTATGTGAGCCATGTGCCGAGAAAAGCCGCTATCGTTTTATATGTGCCCGTACCGTAAACCGACACAGGTGGATGAGGAGAGAATCCTAAGGCCGACGGAAGAAGCATTGTTAAGGAACTCGGCAAAATGACCCCGTAACTTCGGGAGAAGGGGTGCCCACTTCAGGGTGGGCCGCAGAGAATAGGCTCAAGCAACTGTTTAGCAAAAACACAGGTCTATGCGAAACCGTAAGGTGAAGTATATGGGCTGACGCCTGCCCGGTGCTGGAAGGTTAAGAGGAGAGGTTAGTCGCAAGATGAAGCTTTGAATTTAAGCCCCAGTAAACGGCGGCCGTAACTATAACGGTCCTAAGGTAGCGAAATTCCTTGTCGGGTAAGTTCCGACCCGCACGAAAGGCGTAATGATTTGAGCACTGTCTCGACAATGCATCCGGTGAAATTGAAGTACCAGTGAAGATGCTGGTTACCCGCGCCAGGACGGAAAGACCCCATGGAGCTTTACTCCAGTTTGGTACTGGGATTCGGTACTGCATGTACAGGATAGGTGGGAGACTGAGAAATTGGAACGCCAGTTTCAATGGAGTCACTGTTGGGATACCACCCCTGCAGTATTGGGTTTCTAACCAGCCGCTGTGATCCAGCGGTGGGACAATGCCAGGCGGGGAGTTTGACTGGGGCGGTCGCCTCCGAAAGGGTATCGGAGGCGCTCAAAGGTTCCCTCAGAATGGTCGGAAACCATTTTAAGAGTGCAAAGGCAGAAGGGAGCTTGACTGCGACACCGACGGGTGGAGCAGGTACGAAAGTAGGACTTAGTGATCCGGTGGCATAAAGTGGGATTGCCATCGCTCAACGGATAAAAGCTACCCTGGGGATAACAGGCTTATCACTCCCAAGAGTTCACATCGACGGAGTGGTTTGGCACCTCGATGTCGGCTCATCGCATCCTGGGGCTGTAGCAGGTCCCAAGGGTTGGGCTGTTCGCCCATTAAAGCGGTACGCGAGCTGGGTTCAGAACGTCGTGAGACAGTTCGGTCCCTATCCGGCGCGGGCGGAGGATATTTGAGAGGAGCTGTCCTTAGTACGAGAGGACCGGGATGGACGGACCACTGGTGTATCTGCTGTCGACCAACGGCATGGCAGAGTAGCCAAGTCCGGAAGGGATAAACGCTGAAGGCATCTAAGCGTGAAGCCCCCTCAAGATGAGATATCCCTCACATAAGTGAGTAAGATCCCTTGAAGAGTACAAGGTAGATAGGGCAGAGGTGGAAGCACGGTAACGTGTGGAGCTGACTGTTACTAATCGATCGAGGGCTTGACCAAATAGCGAACGATGTTCGCATTGGAAGTTGCTTTGCAACTTCACAGTTGGTTGACGGAGTTCTGTATGAAGTTTTGAAGGTATCAGAAATAAGGCAAAAGTCCTATTGATTTTTGCATAAGAAAAAAGTAAAATAAATGACGTATCTGATACGTCATTTTATATATAGGGGATTGGTCAAATGGTATGATAGGGGTCTCCAAAACCTTTGGTGGGAGTTCGATTCTCTCATCCCCTGCTTGGAAGAAGCCTTGAACGGAAGTTCAAGGCTTTTTTGATATATTTACAGTTTTGCATTTTTACTTATTTTGCCTGAAATTATAAAATCTTTCTTTTCTGGATAATATCTGATTGAAATTCTCTTAAACTAAGAATATAATATCATTATATATTCTTAAATTCTAAGAAAAGTACCTATATAAATTCTACTTATAAAGAAAGATACATGATAACATATATTTGCCACAATAGAAATGAAAAAACAAAAGAAAAACAGCCATGTTTTGGAACCGTATGCGAGACAAGTACATGTCAGTGCTGTGGAGGCAGGGCGGACGTGCAGTCTACGATATACTGGTGCAGACAATGTAATGTTCCACTGTATGGTAACAGATGCAGCAGATGCGGGATGGAGGCAAAAAAGCTGACAACGGACGTCCGGCCTGTATTTCCAGAGGAAAGACTTTTAATCGAAATTATCTTGCAAAAGCCATTTGAATTTCTGAAAAAATCGGTCTGGAATGGAACGGGAAACCATTATTTTGTGGACGGAAAAAAGATTGCTTTTTCTGTAAAAGAACTGAAAAAGATCAATGCAGATGAAGTCCGCAGACAATATGAAAAATATAGTACACAGAATACCTATTGTTATTTTGATGAGATGACGGGACGCTTTATTGAGGCAAATAAAGAACGGTATGAGTATATCACGCAGGAGGCAGGAAATTATATACGAAAAGCAGTGGGTGAGTTTGGTGCAATGGATATGTTTGTTTCATTCAGTGGAGGCAAAGATTCTACAGTGACTTCGAATCTGGTATTACGTGCATTGAGCACACCTCAGATCATGCATATTTTCGGGGATACAACGTTGGAGTTTCCATTTACCTATACCTATGTGGAAAGATTTAAGAAAAATCATCCTAAAACACCTGTGATCTCTGCACGCAATAAGGAAAAAGATTTTGAGGAACTGTGCAAACTGATCGGTCCGCCGAGTCGTGTGATGCGTTGGTGCTGTACTGTTTTTAAAACGGGAACCATACAGAAAAAAATTCGTTCGTTATACAGGGACAAAAAGCAGATATTGACTTTTTATGGGATCCGGCGCAGTGAGTCAGTAAGCAGGAGCAAGTATGAGCGTGAGTCTGACAGTCCGAAGATCACAAAACAGAGGATCATATCACCCATTATCGACTGGATGGATTTTGACATCTGGTTATATATTCTTACAACAGGAATTGATTTTAACGATGCATACCGTCTTGGCTATGCGAGGGTTGGATGTTGGTGCTGTCCGAACAACAGTGGCTGGTCTGAATTTTTATCTAAGGTACATATGCATGAGCAGTCAAAGCATTTTAGAGAGATGCTGATTGATTTTGCAACAAGCATTGGAAAAGAAGATGCTGAGGTTTATGTGGATGATGGGTATTGGAAGGCAAGACAGGGGGGAAATGGTGTTGCGTATGCACAGAAATCCGTTGTGTCATTCACACCATGTGTCACGGAGGAAAATTCGTTCAATTATGAATTACAGCGTCCAATTTCAGAACAGTTGTATGAACTATTCCGTCCATTCGGGTATCTGAATTTTGATATGGGAAATACAAGGCTGGGAGAGGTTTTTGTACTTGATAAAAGAGAGCAGATCGTTTTGAAACTGCAGGGGCGGATTGGAACAACCAATTTGAGAGTTACCATTTTAAAAACAGAAATAGCCGGTGCGAAAGATTTGAAAACGGCAGAAGAAAGAATAAAATGTCAGATCACAAAATATCAGATGTGTATGGGATGTCTGGCCTGTGAGAGTGTGTGCAGATTTAATGCGCTTTCTATCAGGGAAAATAAAGATGGGGAGATTGAATACCATATTTCAGACGAAAAATGTAAACGCTGTGGCGAATGTGTGAACCATTTTACGGCTGGATGCTATATGAGAAAGGTTCTGGCAATCAAAAGACAGCGGACGGAGGATAAAGAATAATGGGAAAAAATAAATACCGTTTTAAAGGGCATGAAAGTTTTATGCTTCGTGAAGGATGGCTGAATAAGGGTTTATATGAAGTAGACCGTAATCCGAAAGTTTTTTCAGAAAATTATGGAGCAGATGCACTTGGAGTGGGACCGAATATGGCAAAGGCAATCCGGTACTGGCTCAGGGCAGCAGAGCTGGTTACAGATTCTCCGAAAACGGGTGTTATGCTCACTGCGATTGGTCAGTTGATTCTTGCACATGATCCATGCGTGGAAGATTATTTTACATTATGGCTGATACATTGCAAAATTGCAAAAAACCGGGAACTGGCAACGGCATGGAATTTATTTTTTAATGAAGTTTCTTATGAGGAATTTAAAAAACAGCAGCTATATGATGAGATGGAGACATTACTCAGTGATTTAGACGATGAAGTGCAGGTTGCGCAGAGTTCTGTCTATGCAGATTGTGATGCAATTTTGCGGATGTATATGCCGGCAAAGGAGACAAATCCCGAAGAAAAAAACGCCAGTCCATTTGGAAAGTTAGGATTATTGAAAAATACAGAGGGGATTTACTACAGAAAACAGCCAGATCTGAACAAATTACCGGAGGATATTGTCTGGTTTTTATTGGTAGATAAGGAAAAAAACCGTACGTCTGTTTATCTGGATGATCTGTGGAAAGAAATGGACAGTCCAGGAAAGATACTGCAGTTGAAACGTACAGCATTGATAGAGATGTTAGAGCGTCTGGAGGAAAAAGATAAGATCGTAATGAACCGCACTGCAGGTCTTAATATGATTTATTGGGAAAAAGGATTGACCGGGGAAATGATCGTAAAAAATTATTACGAAAGATAAAGACATATAGGAGTTGCCGGAATGGAACAATGGAGAAACTTAATACATATCAACCGTAATTTCCAAAAAGCAGTCAATTTGCAGCTTGATATAGGAGATCATGGAAGAATTGAACATTATATACCGACACGGTCATCCATGTTGATATTGCGCAGATATTTAAAAGCTGTGATGGGAGAGGCAAAAGAACATGCAACTGTTTTAATCGGTCCGTATGGAAAGGGAAAATCCCATTTATTACTGGTATTGCTTTCAATTCTTTCCTGTGACCTGCCACAGAGTGTTTTTGAAAAAATAAAGATCACAGATCCGGAGACAGCGGATTTAGTCACGCAGATCCGGAAGGAGAATAAAAAATATTTACCGGTATTGGTTTCTTCTGTACCGGGGTTTTCCATGAATCAGATTTTATTATTCGCACTGCGCGAGGCATTAGAGAAAAATGGTTTGTCGGATATTGCACCGGAGACTGCATTCACAGAAGCACTTAGAATCCTTGAAAAGTGGGAAAAGGAATATTCGGATGTGTATGCCAGATTTTGTGAGTATCTGACGGAACATCAGACAGATGTGCAGGATTTGAAAAAGAATCTGAAAAGAAAACATAAACAGTCATTGGAATTATTTAAAGAATTATATCCGATGCTGACGGCAGGAAGCACTTTTATGCCATTGATGCAGTCTGAGACCATACGGTCATATCAGCAGATTATAAGAAGTCTGACAGAAGAATGTGGTTATGAGGGCATCTTTATTATTTTTGATGAATTCAGTAAATATATAGAAGGACATGAGAAATCCGGTTTTGCAGAGGATATGAAAACGCTGCAGGATATGTGCGAATTGGCGGAAAGTTCCGATCAGAAATTATTTTTTACAATGGTGGCACATAAAAGTATTCATGAGTATACCAGGAGTATAGACACTTCCATGAAAAATGCGTTTCGCGGAGTAGAAGGAAGAATTTCAGAGATATCTTTCGTCGTATCCGCACAAAATAATTATGAATTGATCGCCAATTCAATCCGGAAGGAAGAACCTGCGTTTTCGAAACAATATGAAAAAGAGATTGTGAAAAATGAGCAGGGGAAGCTCCAGAAGTTATCCTATCAGCTTCCATGTTTTCAGAAATTATTTTCAGAGCAGGACTTTGAACGGATCGTTGCCAAAGGATGTTTCCCGCTGACACCGCTTGCTGCGTATGCATTACTTCATATCAGTGAACGTGTTGCACAGAATGAGAGAACAATATTTACATTTTTAGCAGATGATGGACAGGGAAGTTTATCATGGCTGTTAGAGCGGAATGAAGAAAACTGGGTAGGCGTTGATAAAATTTATGATTATTTTAAATCAATGTTCCGTGAAACCGAAGATGTACCGATGATCCATTCAGAGTGGCTGAAGGCAGAGTATGCGCTGGGAAAAGCGGAAACGGAAGATGAGAAAGCTGTCATAAAAGCAATCGCAGTAATCCGTATGTTACATAGAGAGGATGAACTTCCTGCACAGGATCAGGCAATCTGTCTTGCATTAGGGATGGATCCGGAAAAGAAGTATCGTCCTGCAATGGAAAAATTAAAAAAAGATGGGATTTTAATGTTCCGCAGCAGTGTCGGAGTATATGCATTCCGCAGCAATGCAGGCGTTGATGTGGAAAAAGAAATCACGAAGAAGATGGATGAGCAAAAAGGGCACTGTAATTTTTGCCAGATTCTGTCAGAGGCTGCAGACACAGAGTATGAACTGCCAAAGCAGTATAATCAGGAATATGCGATGACACGCTATTTTCAGTATGAGTATATGTTTGCAGAAGAGTTTTTTGCCCTGGAAAATACAAGATATCTGTTTGATGAAAAGTTTTCAGACGGAAAAATTATAGTGATGCCGGAAAAAGAAAAACCCCAAACAGATGAGATACAAAAGCAGTTAGATAAACTGGCGGATAAAAGAATTCTTGTGTTAGTGTCCGACCAACGTTTTGACAAAGAGGAATTATTACTTCGCTATCAGGCGGTTATGACGTTAAAAGGGGACAAACGCTTTATTGAAGAAAATGAAGTGCTGCTGCAGGAACTGGAATTATGTGCTGAGGATATCCGGTTTGAAATTAATATCTATCTGGAAGAGCATTATCTGCCGGAGAGCGGAAAGGTAATAGTTCTCCAGACGCAAAAGAAAAAAGAAAAGTGTACAACGGCCGCAGAATTTAATCAGATATTAAGTGATGTCTGCAGAGAATATTATGGCTACGCGCCGCGTGTAAACCATGAACTGTTAAATATTGAACACATCGGCAAGCAGTATTTAAGAGCGCGCAATCAGGTGATCGATAAAATGTTAGGGCATGAGGATCTGTCTGTGTACCAAAAAGGAACCATGCCGGAGGCTATGGTATATCGTGCTGCATTTGTGCATACCAGAGGGGATAAGGGCTGTCAGAAAGTTAGTTTAGAGATAGATCGTTTTTTTGCGGAATGTGCAGGTGAAAAAAAGTCTTTTCAGATATTATACCAGCGATTGCAGGGAAAATGTTTTGGCGCAAGGCGAGGAGTGATTCCATTGTTTCTGGCAAAAAAATTATCTGAAATTGAAGGAACAGCGGTCATTTATATTGGGGAGAAAGAGCTGGAAATTACTTCGGATAACCTGAATCATGTGAATGATTTTCCAGAAAACTATGCATTGTATCTGGAGCTGGAAACCGTTGAAAAAGAAAAATATTTAAAAAAATTGGAAAAGATTTTTGAATGTGATACGGAGAAGTTTTCCGGACAGAGCAGATTCGCACAGATTGCTGCCTGCATGCAGAAATGGTATCGGTCACTTCCCCAGTACACGATGATAACACTAAATCTTCCGGAAAATCAAAGTGGATCGATAAAGAAACTTAGGAATCTGTTGAGAAGAGCAGAAATCAATCCAAGAGAATTGTTATTTGAAAAAATTCCGGCATGCTATGGAGAACCTGGTTTTGAGCAAACGGCACAGGATTTAAAAGAAAGTAAAAAAATATTAGATGATGTATTTATTACATTAAAAAAACAGGTCGCAGGAAACATAAAGCGCGAATTTGGAAAAACGCAGAATGTGAGTCTGAAAGCATGTTTACACGAATGGTATCTGGCACAGAATTATTCATCAAGAAATCATGTACTGGCAACGGCAGAGAGTGAATTTTTGAATTATTTAGAGAAACTTTCTACCAATGATGAGGGAGAAATTGTATCAGCGTTGTCTTATATTTTATCAGGGGTATATTTAGAGGACTGGAATGATACAAACTTTGTAGAATTTCAGGAGAAATTGCACGCGGTAAAAGCTGAAGTTGAAAAACTTGAGGAACATGGTAAAGATGCAGGTGGCAGCAGTCGTATCCTGTTGACAGACCAGAATGGAAATGCCATAGAAAAGTATTATAATGCGGATATTTCGGATACAACGAGCCTTTACTTAAAGAATATGTTAGAAGAGGCATTGGAGGACTTTGGGAATACGCTCGAAACAAATCAGAAGGTTGCAGTGCTGGTGCAGACTTTAGAGGGATTATTACAGTAAGAGAAGAGGAGATTGGTTATGGAAGAAATTTATCTTGATAATGCAGCGACGACATTTCCAAAACCAGAATGTGTATATCAGGCAATGGATGAAATTGCGCGGACCGGTGCTGTCAATGCAGGCAGGGGTTCTTATGCGCTGGCGCGGCAGGCATCCGGGTTGATTGAGAGTACAAGAAAACAGATCAAAGAACTTGCAGGAGCAGATGATGTAGCAGAGGTTGTGTTTACAGCCTCTGCTACGCTTGCATGTAACGTGATTTTAGGGGGACTCGAATGGAAACAGACGGATATCGTATATGTTTCACCTTTTGAGCACAATGCAATGATGAGAGTGTTGTATCATTACCAGAAACAATATGGATTTAAAATTATCGAACTTGCATTAAACAGGGAGTCGTTAGAATTAGATTTGTCACAGATCAGGTTTCAGTTCACCAGAGAACATCCAACAGTCGTTGTTATGAGTCATGTCAGCAATGTGACAGGTTACATTCTGCCAATCAATGAGGTGGCAGAGTCAGCAAAACAATATGGAGCAGTTGTGGCGGTGGATGGTTCACAGGCGCTTGGGCTTGTGCCGGTAAAATTGAAAGAGAGTGGAATCGATTTTTATGTTTTTGCGGGGCATAAAACACTCTATGGTCCGTTTGGAGTTGGAGGATTTATCAGTGAGGGGGATATTTCTTTAAAACCGTTTCTTGTGGGTGGAACAGGCAGTGATTCCTTAAACCCTGATATGCCAGGACAAATGCCGGGAATCTTAGAACCGGGAAGCCCCAATATAGTTGCGATTGCAGGATTACATGCAGCCTTAGAAGCGTGCTGTGACATGGAAAGGCAACTTTCACAAGAAAGAAAATTTGCAGAATATCTGATTGAAAAGCTAAAAAGAATAGACGGAGTTTTACTGTATCTGCCTTGGGATGAAATGAAACGAACCGGAATTGTTTCTTTTTCCATAGAGGGTTACCGTGCGGATGAAGTTGGGATGCTGCTCGATGAAGATTATCATATAGCGGTCAGAACAGGGTATCAATGTGTACCGCTGATCCATAAATATTTAAAAGATGAAAAATATGGCGGCGTGATCCGGGTGGGGATCGGACGTTTTACAAAGCAGAGTGAGTTGGAAATATTAATCAATGCGATAGAAGAAATTGCAGAAGGGTGAAGGAAAAATGGAAAATCAACGTTTGGATTTTGGAGAGATTGTCAGAAAAATTGCGGAGGATAAAATGCTGCTGCCGGATTTTCAGAGAGGATTTGTCTGGAAGGATGAAGAACAGAGAAAGATCGTAGCATCAGTTCTGGCAAAAATGCCGATAGGGAGTATTTTACTGTTGAAATCAAAGCCGGATGAGTATGCATCGAAGTCAATCGGTATGAAAGAAAAAAATACATATCAAAGCCAGGATGGTGAGGTCGAATTTCTACTGGATGGACAGCAGCGTATGACAGCGCTTACGAATGTTTTTTCAAATGTGATTTATGAAAAATGTAAAATGTTTTCAAAATTGAGTTCACGGGCATTACAGCGAAGATTTTTTTAAGAATTCCAAAGTGGGAGAACTGTAAAGAAGAGGCAGATCTGTTTGGAGTCCATAATTTGACTTTTCCCATATCAGATTCTGCGGAACCGGATTTTCTGACAGCGGATATTTTACCGTTTATTAAATGTGCCGCATTTTTTAATCAGGATGGAGAGCCGTATAATCCACAGCAGTCTTTGTCGACCCGTCTGGATGATTTTTGCCTGACAAATGAGGATGGATATTTAGTACCGCTGTATTTGATGGTGGCACCGGAAAATATAAAAAAGGCGCAGATAATGCTGCGCTATAATACGATCACCTCTGATATCGCAGGTAAAATCGGAGATGAGATCAGACAGCATTTTACAGATTTGTCGGATGAAAATAAGAATGATTTTATAGCAGAGATTTTTGGAAATGATGAAAACTGTAATGAAATAAAAGAAGATCATTCTAAGTTCGGTGAAAAAGTGCAAGAAAAACAAATGGTGTGGAAAGTCTGTCTGACAAATTATCTGGATTCCTGTGTAAAGAATATGGCGTTGAATAAGATTGAGGTATCGGGGGAACAGCGTGACAGGGCGATCGATATCTATGAGAATTTAAATCGTGGAGGAATCAGTTTAAATACTTTTGATCTGGTTATGGCGAGAGTTGCAAAAGTAAGTACAGATAATTTTTATCGTCGTCTGGTCAGGTATATTCAGGAAGAAAAAAGTTATGACAAACAGGTCTTACCGGATCAGATTGTTCCCTTGATTGGGAAAAAAATACAAAATAATCAATACAATGCATCCATCAGTACGGGATGTTATAACGAGGAAAAGAATGACATAGCAGGAAAGTATATTGATGTTTTTTTAGATGTGCTGTGTCTGTATTGCAATAACAAGTTATTTGAACCGGATAAATTCAAATTAGATTATATAAAGAAGAAGCAGATTCTGATGTTAGCACCAACGGATATTAATGATAATGCGAAAAAGGTTTGTGATGCCATAGACAGGGTAATGTTTTTCTTTCAGAGCAGATGCGGAATTCGGAATATCCAGGAAATAAATTATTCTTTGATGATTGTCTTAGTGGCAGTTATATTTTTAAAGGATGAGTGGTTTAACGATAAAACTGTTCACGATATTTTAGAAGCGTGGTATTGGTCATCATTATTTTCCGGCGAGTATGATAAAGATCAGAATATAAAGATGATCGCGCATCTTCAGACCATGGTAAAGACAATGCAGGCATCCAGCCGAAAAGAGAATGTTGACTGGATTGCAAATATCAAAAATTATGTGTTGGAAGCACAGAATTTTTCGGATGAAAAGTTTTTACTGATGGAAAAGGCGGATGAAGACCGTATCCCGAAAAAAGTGATGCGCATGTTTATGTGTCAGTATCTGCTGTCAAAGACATATAAGGATATGTTTGACGAAAATAAAATTTTAAGTGCATATTCCGATGAAACAGAAAGATTTGAGGCACATCATATTATACCGCTTGGAACAGTAAAAAAGGTAGGGGAATCTACGAAAAAACTTCGTGATGATGAAAAAAATATCTGCAACTCGCCTTTAAATTTTGTGTACATAACGAAAAAAGCAAATAAGGAAATATCCGATGAATCCTTAAAAGATTATGTACAGAAGATCAACGCGGAAGCAAAAGCAAAACTGCATATTACGGCTTATACAAATTCGGATATACCACAAGATCAGGTAAAACAGATTTTAAGGGAACGGTATGATTTCCTGAAGGGGGATATCAGGGAGCGGATCAGTACTTTATTAAGTTAAATACGGCTTGGAAAGTGCAGATAAAGATATTGTTTTACGAAAGAACAATGCAGGATGGAGGTATTTTATGAAAGAGGTCAGTGAAAAAGTAATGCGGAATATGATTTTTGAGGTTCTTCATGTGGAGCGTAAAAATTTGCGGAGCAAGGCAAAAACAGATCAGAGGATGGCTGAGGAACTTGCAAAGATCATAGTTGATTATGCGAAGATGTCAGTGTAGCAGACTTAGGGGGAGAATAGCATGAAATTCCAGAGCATTACAATGAATAATTTTATGAGGTATAAGGGGCAGAATGTAATCGAGTTCAGCTGCGATGAAAAAAGAAATGTTACTGTCGTGCTGGGAGATAATACGGTTGGCAAGACAACAATTGCACAGGCATTTCGCTGGGTGCTTTATGGTGCGGTATTGACAGAACGCGGAAAGCAGCAGGAAGACTACCAGCTGTTAAACAATGATATTCTGGCAATGATGGATGCGAACAGTAAAGCGGATGTTACGGTGGAACTGGTTGCTGTTGATGATGAAAAAAGATACCGGATCAAGCGTGAAATCCATTATACGCGTGCATATCCACAGTTGATCGCAAAAGAATTTTATAAGAAAGTTTCACTGGAAATATCAGAAAAGGATGATCCAAATGCCGGTATTTCTGTGGAAACGGAAAAAATAGAAGAGGTAATCCGTGAATTATTTCCCAAAAATCTGTCACATTATTTTTTGTTTGATGGAGAGAGATGGAATGATGTAACTGTTAACGGTGTGCGTGAAAATATCAAAGAGTCTGTACATACACTGACCGGATTATCTGCGTATCAGGCTGCAATCTGGCATTTGAAGGATATGGGAAGTCATTCCGTTATTAAAAAGTTCAAAGGAAAGATATCAGGTTCTGGTAATATGTATGATAATCTGGAAAAAGACCGGAATCGCATGGAACATGAGATAGAGCAGTGTAAAGATAAGATAAAAAATATCGAAATCAATATACAAAACAATAATGAAAAAATAGAGGAGGTGCAGCAGTATCTTCTTGAAAATAAGAATACGGAAATTTTGCAGGCAAAATATAACCAGTTATTAGTAGTAAGAAGAACGCAGGCGGAAAGAGGAGTTGCTGCATATAAAAGTCTGGTAAATTTATTCAGTGATAAAGCTTATATGTTGTTTGCGAAACCGATGATAGAGGCATCTGTGAAAATGGTAAAATCTGTTGCAGGAGAGCGGCGTGACATACCGCATATGCATCAGGCAAGTATTGACTATATTATAAAAACAGGCAGATGTATCTGTGGAACTCCAATATTACCGGAGTCTAAGGAATTAGAAAGTCTGATGGAACAGAGAAATTTTCTTCCGCCGGCAGATATTGGTTCATTGCTGGGTGAGTTTGAACGGACAGGACAGCGCTGGAACCGGCAAAGCAATTCTGTTTATGATGATTTAAGAGAAGATGCGCAAAATGTGGATCAGAGCATCCGGGCTTACGAGGAAACCTGTAATCAGTTAGCCGGGATGGAACAGCAGATGGACAGGCAGACAGACTTTGCTGAAAAAAGAAAAATGCTGAAATATTATCAGAGTGAAAACAGTAAATTAGGGGTGGAAAAGGGAACACTGCAGGGACAGATTATAAACTTTGAGCGGCAGATTGAACGGATCGAAGCGGAGATGAAGAGCCAGGAGGTCAAGAGCGAAGAAAATAAAAAATGGCGAGAGCGTGTAGATTTGGCAGAAGCATTATATACAAGATTAAAAAATGATTTTGAGGTAAAAAAGAATAAGACATTTCTGGAATTAAACGGACAGATCCAAAAAAATTTTGAGCGTATGTTCAATGCGAAAGATAAAAGAATACAGTTGACGGAAAATTATGAGATCCAGATGTTATATCAGACGGATTTGGGTTTCCGCGAAGAGAAGAATCTGTCAGAGGGCGAAAAAATCGCACGCAATTTTGCATTTATCGTTACAATCATGGAATACAGCAGAAATAAAAAGGCTGAGCATCTTGGAGTGGAAAGTGGAGGAGATACACTGCCGATTGTTTTAGACGGACCGTTTTCTAAACTGGGGGATAAAAATATCAGTCTGATTGCAAAAGTTTTGCCGGAAGTATCAGAACAGGTAATTATTTTTATGCTGGACAAGGACTGGAAGTACACAGGACTCGATGAATATGTCGGTGCGTCTTATTATATTGAAAAAGCGGCCGACGAGGCATATGCGTCCATACGGAAAGTAGAATCTGATCAGTAGCGGAAGGGGATACAAAAGATGGGGAATTATGAATTTTTTAAGAAGGAGTTTGAATTTCATGGAAAGCATGCCAGGATGGCAGGTGAATTGTGGGTAAAAGGTGACTATGAGCATACCTGTTTCCGGAGACTGATCGATCTGTATATGGTGGCAGCAGTGGTGGGATTTCGCGTAGACCGTAAAGCAAAGGAAGATTTCTCGCCGTTTGGGACAAAGAGCATTTTAGCCGAGCAGGTCATCAATGCAAAAGAAGAATTAGATTTTATTATGCAGATGATGATCATGCTGGATGCGAAAGAAAGCATGCCGGCTGAGGAAGCAGTAAAAAAAGCATTCCGGGGTGCGGAGACGGAGGAAGAATTTCAGGCTTATCAGTCCATGTTTCATGATTATGTCAGAGGCGGGGTAGAGGAACTGTATGAGAGACTGATCATTCAAAAAGCAGAACCGGACAGTGAATTTTATGATAATAAAACAGCAAATCTGATGTCTGTGTTAGAAAGATTTGGTTATGGTTTACAGGATATGGAATAATAATTTTACATGATTTTTGAAGGAAAAATGTAAAAAATCAAAAACAGGTATTTACAATCGTCGAAAACAGGGGTATAATCTAAGAGAATTATATCATACCAAGTGATAATTAGGTTATTACAATAAGGTAAGAAACCTAAAAGCTCTAATCCCATTCTTCGGAATGGGATTATCTTTTATACAGAAGTTTATTCATGACAATGACCGGTATGCGGATCATTGTTGAAGCGCGCAGAATAAAACAGTTGTCCCGTTTGCTGGTATGAGAGAGAACGGTTCAGATGAGAGGAGAAGGAACATGGACGAAAAAATGGATTATCGTATTGGGTTGGATATTGGTATTGCATCCGTCGGCTGGGCGGTATTACAGAACAACAGTGATGACGAGCCGGTTCGTATCGTAGACCTTGGGGTAAGGATATTTGATACAGCAGAAATCCCGAAAACAGGTGAATCTTTGGCGGGACCAAGGAGAGCTGCACGAACGACAAGAAGACGGCTTAGAAGAAGAAAACATCGTTTAGACAGAATCAAATGGCTCTTTGAGAATCAGGGTCTGATAAATATTGATGACTTTCTGAAACGATATAACATGGCAGGGTTACCGGATGTTTATCAGCTTCGCTATGAGGCATTAGACCGGAAACTGACGGATGAAGAATTAGCACAGGTGTTGCTTCATATTGCAAAACACCGTGGATTTCGTTCGACCAGAAAGGCAGAGACGGCTGCAAAGGAAAATGGTGCAGTTTTAAAAGCGACGGATGAAAATCAAAAGCGGATGCAGGAAAAGGGATATCGTACGGTCGGGGAGATGATTTATTTAGATGAAGCATTTCGAACCGGATGTTCCTGGTCAGAAAAGGGATATATTCTCACCCCACGCAATAAAGCAGAAAATTATCAGCACACCATGTTAAGGGCAATGCTTGTGGAAGAAGTCAAAGAAATTTTCTCCAGCCAGAGACGTCTTGGAAATGAAAAAGCGACGGAAGAATTAGAAGAAAAATATTTGGAAATCATGACAAGTCAGAGATCTTTTGATTTAGGACCAGGCATGCAGCCGGATGGAAAGCCAAGTCCATATGCGATGGAAGGTTTTTCGGACAGAGTTGGAAAATGTACATTTCTTGGAGATCAGGGGGAGCTGCGCGGCGCAAAGGGAACTTATACGGCAGAATATTTTGTGGCACTGCAGAAAATAAATCATACAAAACTGGTTAACCAGGATGGAGAGACCAGAAACTTTACAGAAGAGGAACGACGGGCACTGACTTTGCTGTTATTCACACAGAAGGAAGTGAAGTACGCAGCAGTTCGCAAGAAGTTAGGTTTGCCGGAGGATATTCTTTTTTATAATTTAAATTATAAAAAAGCTGCCACGAAAGAAGAACAGCAAAAAGAAAATCAAAATACGGAAAAAGCAAAATTTATTGGGATGCCATACTACCATGATTACAAGAAATGTTTGGAAGAACGGGTGAAATATCTGACAGAAAATGAAGTCAGGGATCTGTTTGATGAGATTGGTATGATCCTGACCTGTTATAAGAATGATGACAGTCGTACGGAGCGGCTGGCTAAGCTGGGACTTGTACCGATAGAGATGGAAGGGTTATTGGCGTATACACCGACGAAGTTTCAGCATCTTTCGATGAAAGCGATGCGGAATATTATCCCGTTTTTGGAAAAAGGCATGACTTATGATAAAGCATGTGAGGAAGCAGGATATGATTTTAAGGCGGATTCTAAGGGGACTAAGCAGAAGTTATTAACAGGAGAAAATGTGAATCAGACCATTAATGAGATCACGAATCCGGTAGTAAAGCGTTCTGTATCACAGACTGTCAAAGTGATTAATGCGATCATCCGTACATATGGAAGTCCGCAGGCAATCAATATTGAGCTTGCAAGAGAAATGTCAAAGACTTTTGAAGAACGCCGGAAAATAAAAGGTGATATGGAAAAACGCCAGAAGAATAACGAAGATGTGAAAAAGCAGATTCAGGAATTGGGAAAATTATCACCAACCGGACAGGATATTTTAAAGTATCGCCTGTGGCAGGAACAGCAGGGAATCTGTATGTATTCCGGTAAGACTATTCCATTGGAAGAACTGTTTAAACCGGGATATGATATTGATCATATTTTGCCATACAGTATTACATTTGATGACAGTTTTCGGAATAAGGTACTTGTCACTTCTCAGGAAAACCGCCAAAAGGGAAACAGGACACCTTATGAATACATGGGAAATGATGAGCAGCGTTGGAATGAGTTTGAAACTCGTGTGAAGACGACGATACGGGATTATAAAAAACAGCAGAAACTTTTGAAAAAACATTTTTCAGAGGAAGAGCGTAGTGAATTTAAAGAGCGTAACTTAACGGATACAAAATATATTACAACCGTTATTTATAATATGATCCGTCAGAACCTTGAAATGGCACCGTTAAACCGTCCGGAAAAGAAAAAACAGGTACGCGCGGTAAATGGAGCAATTACGGCGTACTTAAGAAAACGCTGGGGATTACCTCAGAAAAATCGTGAGACGGATACACATCATGCGATGGATGCGGTTGTCATCGCCTGCTGTACGGATGGCATGATCCAGAAAATATCGCGATATACGAAAGTAAGAGAGAGATGTTACTCAAAAGGTACAGAGTTTGTGGATGCGGAGACAGGAGAAATCTTTCGACCGGAAGATTACAGTCGGGCAGAATGGGATGAGATATTTGGTGTTCATATTCCAAAACCATGGGAGACATTCCGGGCAGAACTGGATGTGAGAATGGGAGATGATCCGAAGGGATTTTTGGATACCCATTCTGATGTTGCCTTAGAATTAGATTATCCAGAGTATATTTATGAGAATCTTCGTCCGATCTTTGTCTCAAGAATGCCAAATCATAAAGTGACAGGTGCTGCACATGCAGATACCATCCGCAGTCCGAGACATTTTAAGGATGAGGGGATCGTATTGACTAAGACGGCTTTGACAGATCTGAAGTTGGATAAAGATGGAGAAATCGACGGCTACTATAACCCACAAAGTGACCTTTTATTATACGAGGCATTGAAAAAACAGTTGTTGTTATATGGAAACGATGCAAAAAAGGCATTTGCACAGGATTTTCATAAGCCGAAAGCAGACGGTACAGAAGGTCCGGTAGTACGGAAAGTCAAGATACAGAAGAAACAGACGATGGGTGTATTTGTGGATTCCGGAAATGGAATTGCAGAAAATGGCGGTATGGTCAGAATCGATGTATTTCGTGTGAATGGAAAGTACTATTTTGTACCGGTGTATACGGCGGATGTGGTGAAGAAGGTGTTGCCGAATAGGGCATCAACAGCACATAAGCCATATGGAGAATGGAAAGTTATGGAGGATAAGGACTTTTTATTCAGTTTGTATTCGAGGGATTTAATACATATAAAGAGTAAAAAAGATATACCTATAAAAATGGTAAATGGTGGGATGGAGGGTATAAAAGAAACGTATGCATACTATATAGGCGCAGATATTTCGGCTGCTAATATACAAGGAATTGCACATGACAGCCGTTATAAGTTTAGAGGCTTAGGTATACAAAGTCTGGATGTGCTTGAAAAATGTCAGATAGATGTTTTAGGTCATGTTTCAGTAGTAAGAAGTGAAAAACGAATGGGGTTTTCTTGATAAAAACATGGGGGATAAATGGGATTTCGAAATATTAAGATAGACAGTCATGTAAAGCTGTCTATCAAAAATCAGCAGCTAAATATTGAAACAGACATAGCAAGACAGATTCCACTGGAGGATATCAACTGTATCATTATAGAAAATCAGACCGTAACTGTCTCAGCTTATTTACTTCAAAAAATGGCAGATATGGGAATCGCGGTTTATGTCTGTGATGAGAAACATCTTCCGAATGCAGTATTGCTTCCCATGGTAAGGCACAGTCGCCATTTTAAAATTCTGAAATATCAGATAGAGGCAGGAAAGCCCTTACAGAAAAGACTCTGGCAGCAGATCGTGGTTCAGAAAATAAGAAACCAGGCATTGTGTTTAGCCTACCTTGAACTGGATGGATCAGAAGAACTGATGAAAATGTGTAAAGAAGTCCAGTCAGGCGATCGAACACATGTGGAGGCGAAAGCAGCAGCTTTTTATTTTAAAAGTCTGTATGGATTAGGATTTTCACGCGGTAATGATCATATCATTAACGCGGCGTTAAATTATGGTTATGCTATTGTAAGAGGTCTGATCGCCCGCTCCATTGTCTGTTATGGATTAGAACCTTCGATTGGAGTGTTCCATCATAGTGAGCTGAATAATTTTAATTTGGCGGATGATATGATCGAGCCATTTCGTCCGTTAGTTGACCTGTATGTAGCCCAAAATTATGATATAGCAGAAATTGACAGCGATCTTACGCCAGAAAGAAAACGTGGTATTTTTGGTATTATAAATTATGATATGGATATGAAAGGAGAAAAACGTATTATCAGTAATTGTATTGATATGCTGGTGGCAAGTTACAGTAGTGCTCTGCAGGGAAAAAGATCAGATTTGGAGTTGCCGGAACTGATGCAATTACAGGTACATAGCTATGAATAGGTTTATGAGAATGTTAGTATTTTTTGATCTGCCAGTAGTAACTGCAAAAGAGAAAAAGGATGCCGCAAAATTTCGTAAGTTTTTATTGAAAGATGGCTACAATATGGTGCAGTGGTCTGTATATTCCAGGATATGCAATGGTATGGATGCAGTTGCAATGCATAAACAGCGTTTAAAACAAAATCTGCCCTTAAAAGGATCAGTACGTGCGCTGGTTTTAACAGAAAAGCAGTATGAATCTATGGAAATTATGTTAGGAACGAAAACGTTCGATGACACCCCGGAATCAATAGAATTAATGGATGTTTTTTGAAAAAAGAAGATTTTCGATAGAATTTAACTTCCAAATTAAAGATTTTTTTTAGATGAAATCCCCACGAATCCCTGTAGTTCGTGGGGATTTGTGCTCCCTATTATACCATACCAAGTGATAACAGGGAATTACAACCTCATAGTCATACGGGATGAACGTCATCCATTATACCATACCAAGTGATAACAGGGAATTACAACACTTTCCATTCTTGAGCCTCTTGACGATTCATTATACCATACCAAGTGATAACAGGGAATTACAACTCAAACCCGTCTAAATAATATTTTTTTAAAATTATACCATACCAAGTGATAACAGGGAATTACAACAGAAAGTGGCTACGGTGCAAGTACTGTTGGATTATACCATACCAAGTGATAACAGGGAATTACAACAAATATTAACTTGCATTGTTCGAATTATATATTATACCATACCAAGTGATAACAGGGAATTACAACAACTCCACCGGACATACCAACAATAAACATATTATACCATACCAAGTGATAACAGGGAATTACAACGTGCAGGTTGAAATATTATTGACTGCTGATATTATACCATACCAAGTGATAACAGGGAATTACAACGCAGGGAGAACATAAAGAAAAATGCAAAAATTATACCATACCAAGTGATAACAGGGAATTACAACAAATTTGCGTCCCTTATTTTTTAGCAGCGTATTATACCATACCAAGTGATAACAGGGAATTACAACTGTCGTTACGAAGAATGGAGCTTAAAGAATATTATACCATACCAAGTGATAACAGGGAATTACAACAAATGAGGAAGAAAAGAAAACATTTGCCATATTATACCATACCAAGTGATAACAGGGAATTACAACGAAACAAAGTCTCCTGTTTTTGTAACAAAGATTATACCATACCAAGTGATAACAGGGAATTACAACATATCAGGCATAAACTGTAGTACCACACTTATTATACCATACCAAGTGATAACAGGGAATTACAACTAAACCAGCAGGGAGAATGGTGGGCGTATTATTATACCATACCAAGTGATAACAGGGAATTACAACAGCCAAACATACACTGACTTTATCCGGTTAATTATACCATACCAAGTGATAACAGGGAATTACAACTGAACGGATTCAAACGCTGTTCCCAGTCGTATTATACCATACCAAGTGATAACAGGGAATTACAACCAATATGACGTTCCGTATGCCCTTGTATTGATTATACCATACCAAGTGATAACAGGGAATTACAACACCACTTGCTTGAGAATCTGACGTTTGAGAATTATACCATACCAAGTGATAACAGGGAATTACAACAGATCCCGATTATATCAGTAAAGTCATGAAATTATACCATACCAAGTGATAACAGGGAATTACAACCTAATACAATGCAATACGCTGAGTATGAAAATTATACCATACCAAGTGATAACAGGGAATTACAACAAGTCAATAAAATTAATCGAAATTGATTTTATTATACCATACCAAGTGATAACAGGGAATTACAACAAATGCTCTTGTATGCCTCGGATGATGACAATTATACCATACCAAGTGATAACAGGGAATTACAACCAGCAACACCGGACGAACAGTCAGCCTCGATTATACCATACCAAGTGATAACAGGGAATTACAACGATACCGCATAAGTTCAACCGAACCATAGAATTATACCATACCAAGTGATAACAGGGAATTACAACGATACTTAATTTACGGTTTGAGGTTTTATAATTATACCATACCAAGTGATAACAGGGAATTACAACATGGCTTCAGACTGGTAACGCTTTTTGAAATTATACCATACCAAGTGATAACAGGGAATTACAACTAATCTGCACCCCTCATACCGTTTAATAATATTATACCATACCAAGTGATAACAGGGAATTACAACGATTGAACGCACGTAAAGCGCGGATAATAAATTATACCATACCAAGTGATAACAGGGAATTACAACGCACTCATTACTTCTGAATCATAAAATTTATTATACCATACCAAGTGATAACAGGGAATTACAACATTGAATATGGAGATAAAAGTCTTGGTGTGATTATACCATACCAAGTGATAACAGGGAATTACAACTACTGATTTAGAAATAATAAAAGCTATTACATTATACCATACCAAGTGATAACAGGGAATTACAACCCTGCCATCAGTTTTACGATAATGCTCTCCATTATACCATACCAAGTGATAACAGGGAATTACAACAATGATACCGCGCAAACCGACTAATTTATTATTATACCATACCAAGTGATAACAGGGAATTACAACTATACACGGAGGTGTTGTCTTTGACAAAATATTATACCATACCAAGTGATAACAGGGAATTACAACAATAATGGAATCTTCTCTGAAATGCATATTATTATACCATACCAAGTGATAACAGGGAATTACAACAAAACACGGTAAAATAAACGTGAAAAATATATTATACCATACCAAGTGATAACAGGGAATTACAACGGTCGGTGGACAAGAATATTCTTTTGGTTCATTATACCATACCAAGTGATAACAGGGAATTACAACCATCCTGAAACACATAAAATGTTTTGGGTTATTATACCATACCAAGTGATAACAGGGAATTACAACAGATCATGTAGCAATGTGTTTATTGGCACAGATTATACCATACCAAGTGATAACAGGGAATTACAACTGAAACTGCTTAACGGTATTAAAGGTGCGTATTATACCATACCAAGTGATAACAGGGAATTACAACAGAAGAAAAGAGTTATATTCTCTTTTCAAATTATACCATACCAAGTGATAACAGGGAATTACAACTTCTGTGGTCAAATCACAGACTATGAGTGTATTATACCATACCAAGTGATAACAGGGAATTACAACTTCCCTTTAGTGGTATAGGGTTCACGTTCTATTATACCATACCAAGTGATAACAGGGAATTACAACTTCTTTTCTTCCTCGGTTTTGCCGTTGTGTATTATACCATACCAAGTGATAACAGGGAATTACAACTAAACACGGCAATATAAAAATTAACATGCTATTATACCATACCAAGTGATAACAGGGAATTACAACACTGTTACACCATTGTCAAATATTTTTCGCATTATACCATACCAAGTGATAACAGGGAATTACAACACTCTGTACATGTCAAATTTATCATTTTTGATTATACCATACCAAGTGATAACAGGGAATTACAACTGGACGAAAACCCTCAAAACGCTTAATGAATTATACCATACCAAGTGATAACAGGGAATTACAACAAAAATGTTGCAATTTGTTGCAGAGGTGTTATTATACCATACCAAGTGATAACAGGGAATTACAACAGTAAGTGTACGGGTGTTTAATTATGCCGCATTATACCATACCAAGTGATAACAGGGAATTACAACAGCCGACTGCCACATTTACATCCCCGATCTATTATACCATACCAAGTGATAACAGGGAATTACAACGTGTATATAGGCAACTCGTTACAGCCATCGATTATACCATACCAAGTGATAACAGGGAATTACAACCCCCAATATTTGAAAGTTTCACGGTCGAAAATTATACCATACCAAGTGATAACAGGGAATTACAACGTTAAAATAAAAGATATTGAAAATGGAAATATTATACCATACCAAGTGATAACAGGGAATTACAACAAGCGAGGAAAAGCAGTGAAACTTTATTTTATTATACCATACCAAGTGATAACAGGGAATTACAACTTACCTCTTTAGGGTGCGTTTTATGGTAGTATTATACCATACCAAGTGATAACAGGGAATTACAACCATTTTGAATCCTCCTAAAAAATAAAATTCATTATACCATACCAAGTGATAACAGGGAATTACAACATGGTGTCATTTCCGGAGCAATTCCCAAAATTATACCATACCAAGTGATAACAGGGAATTACAACTCGCATTATGAATGATGTACAATCTAGGAAATTATACCATACCAAGTGATAACAGGGAATTACAACTGACTGGTGATGTGATTCCTGTTCCAAAGAATTATACCATACCAAGTGATAACAGGGAATTACAACAATCACGGTATCAAGATCACATCCTAGCGATTATACCATACCAAGTGATAATGAGGAAAATCAGAAAAGTATATTGAAATTACGGAAAAACCGTAATCAACCTTTACACTACAACAAAAAAACAGGAAACCTTGTAAATCAAAGTTTCCTGTTTCTCAACAGAAGAGCGCGAGACGGGACTCGAACCCGCGGCCCCGACCTTGGCAAGGTCGTGCTCCACCAACTGAGCCACTCGCGCATATATGAAATTGTATTGTAGCTTTTAAAGAGCGCGAGACGGGACTCGAACCCGCGGCCCCGACCTTGGCAAGGTCGTGCTCCACCAACTGAGCCACTCGCGCATATGTAAATTGTTTTGTATCTGTCTGCCAGACACATTTAATATCATACTATGGAAAAAGTAATTTGTCAACAATTTTTTGAAAAAATTTAACAGAAAAATTTAACAGAAATTTTGGATACCGAAATAGAAATGTGAGTGCGGATCTGCGGCGAAAAAAAAGAAAAACAGAATGAAAACGATACTTTTTAGGGGTAGAACTCATAAATGAAGAGTGTTACAATAAAGGACATGGGAAAATGGTCACAGAAATTTAAAATATGACTTTGTAAGGCCAAAGGGGTGGCAGAATGTACAAAAAAATGCGAAGATTCGTACTGTAGCAGTTTTATGTGCAATATTGTTAATTTTAGGAATAGCATTATTTGGATGTTTTGGGCAGATACGGAGCAGTTTACAGCAGCAGTTGATGAGCAGCATTGAGGGGATGGCAGAACAGAATGTAATATTGGTAGAGAAAGAAGTAAGCACGCGTTTTAGACTGCTTTCTGGTCTTGCGAGAGAGTCAGGCGGGGACGAAAAAATTATCGTTAATAAATTACAGGGATTTGTAGAGACGTATCAGTTTAAACGGATAGGATATATTGCGGCAGATGGTACAGCAGAAACGACGGATGGCTATCGGCTAAATATGTCTGACAGAGATTTTTTTCAACAGTCGATGCGGGGAAAAAACTTTTTGACGGATGCATTTGAAGACAGGATTGATACTTCACATGAAACCATAAATGTATTCAGTGTGCCGGTATATGAAAAAGAACGGAAAACGGTAAAAGGAGTTTTATTTGCAACCTGCAAAGATGAAATGCTTGAGGGGTGCCTGAAGAATGAGATATTTGAAGGACAGGCTTTTAATTACATCATAAAAATAGACGGTACGATTGTTGCAACTTCCGGAAACAGTAAAGAATGGGGAATCGGGAGAAATATTTTTAATACGGATGTTTCTGAGGATGAAAGAGATGATTATGCCGGAGACCTGATGCTCAGTAACATGAAAGAGGGAAAAAGTGGCTATGGATTGGATCCAAAACGGAAAGAAGTCTCACTTTATTACTATATGCCACTTAAAATAGAAGAGAGCGGTGAACCATGGTATGTGGTCACTGCAGTAGAGGATAGCGTTTTAACAAGCCGTATGCAGGTGGTCATGGATGCGATCAACAGTCTGATGGTGATCATTCTGGTTGTCATATCGGTCAGCGTCGGGGTATATATTTACTCCTGGCGCCAAAGTAAAAAAGAACTTATGTCGCTTGCATATCAGGATCCTGTCACATTAGGAGATAATTTTGCAGCTTTTAAGAAAAAGGCAAAAAGCAAAAAAGATGGTGTAGGATGGCTGATTGCTATGGATGTGACAGATTTTAAGCTGATCAACAGCACCTGTGGAGTCAAAAAAGGTGATGAGGTGCTGCGTGTCATATGGGAGATTTTTGAAACCGAAACGGGAGAAAATGAACTGGCAGCGCATGTCAATGCCGACCGGTTTATATTGTTCTGGATGGATGAAAATCAGGAAAACATCAAACAAAGACTGGAACATGTAATAAGAAAGATAGAAGAGATACCGGAACGTCTGGAAATACCAAATCTTTTCCCGGTGTTTGGAATTTTTCATACGATCGTATTAGATGAGATCGATCCTTTATACGGAAATGCAGTGCAGGCAAAGCATCAGATCAAAGGAAGGCGTGACAGGCATTATATATTTTATGATGAGCTGAACCATGAGAGTATTCAGGAAAACCGTGAATTAGAAGAACATTTTGAAACAGCGCTTGAAAACGAAGAGTTTGAAATCTGGTATCAGCCAAAATACAGTGCACATTCGAGAAAGCTTGTGGGAGCGGAGGCTCTTGTGCGATGGCGCAGGGCGGATGGAGCACTGATTCCGCCGCTTAAGTTTATTCCATTGTTTGAACGGAATGGAAATATCATCCGGCTCGATGAGTATGTATTCCGAGCTGTGTGCAGGCAGCAGAAAGAGTGGCAGAAACAGGGACAGAAGATGCTTCCTGTTTCGGTAAACATTTCGCGTGTCAGCCTCTATTATTCAAGCGTCGTTGAAAAATATGAAAGTATTATCCGGTCGTTTGACCTTGATTCGAAATACATTCAGCTGGAAATTACAGAAAGTGCAACGATTGATAATAATGAAATATTTAATCTGTTAGAGCAGTTTCACACGGCAGGATTTAAGATACTTCTGGACGATTTCGGAAGTGGATATTCATCCCTTGCAACTTTAAACCGTATGCATTTCGATACGATCAAGCTGGATAAAAGTCTTGTCGATTACATAGGGGACGATAACGGAGAGAAATTGTTAAACTCAATTACAAAGCTGGCACAGAGTTTTGGCATGGAAATTACGGCAGAGGGTGTTGAGACGGTAGAGCAGCTGATGTTTTTGTGCAATCTGGACTGTGATGATATTCAGGGATACTATTTTTCGCGTCCACTGCCGGTAAAAGAATATGAAGAATGTTTAAAAGAAGCGTGCATGTAATATGCTTTGCACTCATACAATATAACAATCGATACCATGGAGGTACAGGGTGAGCGCAAAGACGAGGATCGTGGTCCTTCATATGAAGGAGGTTATCTATACAGCGATATTTGTCGGACTTGGGATCGTACTGGTCATATTGCTGCTTTTCATGTTTTTACCAAAAAAACAGAAGGGCGATGCAGAGCCAACGATGCAGTATACGGCAGGCGTATACACTTCGTCGGTAATGATGGGCAGCCAGTCAGCCGATGTACAGGTCATTGTAGATGAAAACCGTATACAATCCATTTCCCTGGTCAGTCTGGATGAAACAGTGTCGACAATGTATCCGCTTATGGAGCCGGCATTGGAAAATGTCAGTGAACAGGTGATAAAACAGCAGTCGACGGAAGGGATTACATATCGTACGGATAATCAGTATACATCGATTGTACTTTTAAATGCGATTGAAAATGCGCTTGCGAAAGCGGAGATCGCAGAGGGAGAGGCAGATTAACACAGTTTAAAATCAAAGAATGAGAGGTTTGAGAACTGTGTGTTGTCAAGAATCAAAAAAGGTTCCGGATGTACCGGAACCTTTTTGTGTAAAAAAGTTATTCTTCTGTGCTGAGCGTATCCATGTAATTATTGATAGCGTCAAGATCAGCATAGATCGTTTTGATCGGTCTGCTCTTTTCGTAAGCGTTATAACCGGAGTATCCTGCCCATCCGACGATAAGTAATGCAATTAACCATCCACAGATGGTGCCTGCGATACGTTTTCTTTTTTCTTTTGCAAGAATCTTTTTGCGGTTTGCTTTCTCTTCTTTATAGCGGTCAACTTTTGCCTGACTCATAATCATCCTCCGTTTTATTATTCACATGCCCAGCATGGATAAAAATCAAATAAACATAATGATAATATACCCCATTCTGTTAGAAAAAGCAATAGAAATACACCTTGTCATTTTCGTGGAAATTGGGTAAAATGAGAGTTTGAGAGAGAAGAAACTGTGCGCGGGATAAGAGCATGATGCTTGAAAAGCAGTGCAGTGATCAGGATGGAGAATCGTGTGAAAAAAAGATCTTTCACACGGCTATTTGTTTCTGAGCAAAAACAAATAGCTTTGATGGCAAGGCATAAAAAAACATGCCTCCGAGAATTTAAGATTCTCGTCGCCTCTTCGCAATAAGTTGCTCAGAAATGAGGATTTTTATGAATTTAATTGTAGCGGCAGATGAAAACTGGGCGATCGGTAATAAAAATGAATTGCTGGTGCGGATTCCGGCAGATCAGAAGTTTTTCCGTGAGACGACGATGGGCAAAGTGGTTGTGATGGGACGAAAGACATTGGAGACATTTCCAAATGGACTGCCTTTAATGGGACGGACGAATATTGTGCTGACACATGATAAAAAGTTCCGGGTTCCGGGAGCGCTGATCGTGCATGATATGGAAGAATTACATGAAGAGTTAGAAAAGTATAACAGCGAAGATATTTATGTGATCGGCGGGGAATCTGTTTATCGCCAGCTCATCGATGAATGTGATGTGGCGCATGTCACAAAAATCGATTTTGCATACGATGCGGATGCACATTTCCCGGATCTGGACGCAGATCCGGCATGGGAGATAACGGCAGACAGTGAGGAACAGACGTATTTTGATCTTGAGTATTATTTTTACCGGTATGAGAGAGTCAGAAAATAAGTAAACGTAAACAGAAAGCAGTGCAGCAAAGATGGAAAATTTTATTTACAGTATCAATGTGACGTTTCCGATTTTTTTAGTGATGGTCATCGGCTATTTTTTAAAACAGATCGGTATGTTAAACGACAATTTTGTCACGGTGGCAAACCGTTTTAATTTTAAGGTAACACTGCCGTTTATGCTGTTCCGTGATATTGCGGGCGTGGATATCAGGGCAGTATTCGATTTAAAATATGTATTGTTTTGTGCGCTTGTCAGTACCGCGTGTTTCTGGCTGATCTGGGGTGGCGTGAAGCTGTTTTTAAAGGATCAGACTATGCGGGGAGCTTTTGTGCAGGCATCGTTCCGCAGCAGTGCGGCGGTGATGGGACTTGCCTTTATCCAGAATATCTATGGAACCTCGGCGATGGGGCCGCTTATGATCGTCAGTGCGGTGCCGCTTTATAATATTTTTTCCGTGATCGTGCTGACCTTTGAGGGAGAAAATGCAAGCGGGGTGGATGGAAAACAAAAAATCAAAGAGGCATGTATCGGAATCGCCAAAAACCCGATCATTCTTGGCATTTTAGCAGGATTGATCGTCGGACTTTTAGGAATCGAATTTCCAACGATTATCAATAAGACGGTCAACAGTGTGGCGCAGATGGCTACACCGCTTGCACTGATCACGATCGGAGCCGGATTTGAGGGCAGAAAGGCACTTGCGAAGATCAAGCCGACGATCGCGGCATCTCTGATCAAGTTAGTGATCCAGCCGCTCATTTTCCTTCCGGTCGCAGTCTGGATGGGATTTGGTGGGGAGAAAATGATCGCAATTCTGATCATGCTTGCATCCCCGACAACGCCGAGCTGTTATATCATGGCAAAGAGCATGAACAACGACGGTGTGCTGACGGCGAGTGTGATCGTGACGACAACGTTATTAGCGGCATTTACGCTGACCGGATGGATCTTTATCTTAAAATCAGTCGGGTTGATTGGATAAATAAAATCATTGCATTTCCCAGTGAGATGGGATATAGTTTTTTGAAAGAAAAAATACCTTGGTTTTTGGGAGGACGATATGGATATAACAGGCAGAAAATTATTTGTAAAAGCGCTGCAGGAAGAGGGCGTGGATACCATTTTCGGTTATCCGGGCGGTACTGTGACGGATCTTTTCGATGAATTATATAAACAGGATAGTATTGACGTCGTCCTGCCAAGACATGAACAGGGACTGATCCATGCGGCGGAAGGATACGCGAAATCTACCGGAAAAGTCGGCGTGTGCTTAGTGACGAGTGGGCCGGGTGCGACCAATATCATTACAGGTCTTGCGGATGCGCATTATGACAGTATTCCACTGGTATGCTTTACGGGACAGGTTCCACTGTCTTTAATAGGAAATGATGCATTCCAGGAAGTAGATATTGTCGGAATGACAAGAAGTGTCACAAAATACGGTGTGACCGTGCGCAGACGGGAAGATTTGGGACGTATCATCAAGATGGCATTTTATATCGCATCCACCGGCAAGCCGGGACCGGTACTGATCGATATTCCGAAGGATATCCAGACGGCAGCAGGACCGGCGGAGTATCCGTCGAACATCCAGATCCGCGGTTATAAGCCGAATGAGTCGGTACATATCGGACAGTTGAAAAAAGCGTATAAACTGCTCCGCACCGCAAAGAAACCGCTGATCCTTGCCGGAGGAGGTATCAATATCGCACATGCGAATGACAAACTGCTCGCATTGGCGGAGAAGATGCAGATCCCGGTGGTCACAACGATCATGGGGAAAGGTGCGATCCCGACGAGCCATCCGCTCTATGTAGGAAACAGCGGTATGCATGGAAAATACGCAGCAAATATGGCAGTCAGCAAATGTGATGTGCTTTTTTCTATCGGAACAAGATTTAACGACCGTATTACAGGAGATCTGAATGAATTTGCACCGAAGGCGAAGATCGTACATATCGATGTGGATACGGCATCAATCTCCAGAAATGTCGTTGTGGATGTTCCGGTTGTATCAGATGCGAATCTGGCATTAGAAAAGCTGCTTGAATGGGCGGAATCGAAAGATACCGAGCAGTGGCAGAAGGAAATCGCAGAGTGGGATAAGAAAAATCCGCTTGAGATGCGCAGGGACTGTGGCATGACACCGCAGATGGTATTTGAGCATGTAAACCGTACCTTTAGAGAGGCTGTCTATGTGACGGACGTAGGACAGCATCAGATGTGGGCAACACAGTACCTGGAGTTGGATTCCTGGCATCAGCTGATCACATCCGGCGGACTTGGCACGATGGGATTTGGATTTCCGGCGGCGATCGGGGCAAAGATAGGCAACCGGGATAAGGAAGTTGTATGTTTTACGGGAGATGGCGGTTTTCAGATGAATATTCAGGAGATGGCAACGGCAGTCGTGCAGGAAGCGCCGGTGATCATCTGCCTGTTCAACAACTATTACCTTGGCATGGTGCGTCAGATGCAGCAGTTATTTTATGGAAAACGTTATGAGGCAACCTGCCTGCGCAGAAGGAGAATCTGTCCGGCGAACTGCAAGGGACCGAATGCATCCTGTCCGCCGTACACACCGGATTTTATCGCATTGGCAAAGAGCTACGGCGCACACGGGATCCGTGTGGAAAAAGAGGAGGACATCCAGGCGGCACTTGATGAGGCGCGTACCTACACAGATGCCCCGACCATCATTGAATTTATGATTTCCACGGATGAGATCGTACTTCCTATGGTAAAGAGCGGAAATCCAATGAGCGAGATGATTTTGAAATAGGAGAGGATACGGATATGAAAAATAGATGGATTGCATTATATGTGGAAAACCAGGTAGGTGTTTTAGCAAAAGTATCCGGTCTTTTTTCCGGAAAATCTTACAATCTCCAGAGTCTTACGGTTGGTACGACAGAGGATGAGACGGTTTCAAGAATGACGATCTGTGTGACCAGTGACGATATCACATTTGAGCAGATCAAAAAACAGTTGAACCGCATGGTTGAGGTTATTAAGGTCATTGACCTCACGGATGTGCCGATTCACATGAAAGAGATTTTATTTGCGAAAGTGTTAGATGTCGATGAGGCTGGAAAACTTGAGGTATTCCAGATCGCACAGGTATTTAATGTGCAGGTGGCAGATATCGGAAACGACAGTGTACTCTTAGAGTGCAAACTGACAGAACGACGCAACAATGAACTGATCGCTCTGTTAAAATCCAAATTCCACCGGATCGAGGTTGTGCGCGGTGGTGCAGTGGCGATTGAGTCAATCAGTACGTCATGCAGGTAAGCATGCCGGCTGTCATAACGGCAGATAATAAAAAACGGGTTTGTGAAATTAGTTTTCCATAGAGAAAGAGGCAGGTGATAATTTTTACCTGTCTCCTTCTTTTTGGAAAAAATTTATGGAATTTATTATACGCGCTTATTTAAGAAAGCGATAAACTTTTCAAAATGCATCGGTGTTCCCTGAATTTCCTGTACTTTCAAGCGGTTTTTCTCGTTAAATCCTACAAGAATATCATGGTTTGCCTCCGAGAGGTAATCGATGATACCGTCGATGTCGGATTTAATATTCTTCGGGCACTGGATATACAGATGCTTGTTGGCACTGATATGCAGTGTGTAGGAGATACTGAAATGGTACCAGAAAAACTTGTGCAGCGTGGAGTATTTGTAGATCCATATGATCTCATCGATCGGTACGATCGCATTGCCGTAGACGGAAGTTTCAATGAAAAAATGTTCCGTGATAAACATATCTTCCGTTGCGAGCTGCGGCAGTGTGGCGAGCTCTTCCTCCGCCTGCTCTAACATCTTTTTCGGATTACCAAACAGTGCAAGATCCTGGCATGCAGGGGAGAGCACCGGGAAAAACATGTATATGACAGAGAGCACGATGCAGAGCAATGCGTAAATTCCGGTAATGAAAATTGCTGCAAACAGGATCCAGTTTCCAACGTGGTTAAATCCCGGTTCGCTGATATAGTAGGAAGAAACCTTGTTGCGGATACCGTTTTCCGTCCAGTTTAAATCGGTGGACAGATTGGAAAGCAGGGTGTCGAAATTTTCATTTCCCTTTGAAATCTTTCCTTTGATGGTGACTTCTTCGATGGAAGGCAGACCCTCCTCACTGGTATTTGGCGATAACAATACGATGATACATTCCTCGTCACGCATAGTGTAATAATAATAACCGTTGGTGTGACCGAAGATGGACTGGGTATATCCGGTAAATTTTAAATCGGAAAGTGTGGTGCTTATATACTGTTTACCACCCCGGAAAGTGGTCTCTAATGAGGTGTCGTCGGGCAAAATGTCCGGAGAAAATACAGCGGACAGCGAAAAAAAGTGCCATGCAAGCATGAGCACGATCAGGTAAATGATCGGAGCTGCAAGTCTGCGTTTATAAAATGCCTTGATATTTTTGCTGATGTAGTGATCGTAATTTTCGGGCATATCAAAATCCTTTTCTCAAATAAAAAATGACATACTGCTAATAGTATAGATTCTTTTTTGCTTTATTTCAACTAAAACCTGTGATAAGATGGTACTTGCCAGTAACAGCGATAAAAGGAGATTATAATTTGGAAGCATATACAAGTTTTGCGCAGGTATATGATCTGTTCATGGATAATGTTCCCTATGAAGAGTGGAGCAGGTATATTATAGGACTTATGAAAGAATATGGGATCTGTGACGGAACAGTACTTGATTTAGGCTGTGGAACGGGAAAGATTACAAGATTGTTGAAAAAAGCGGGCTACGATATGATCGGTGTGGATAATTCACCGGAAATGTTGGAGATCGCGGCGGAGACCGGATATCAGGAGATGCCGGAGGATGAGATCTTATATCTGTTACAGGATATGAGAGAACTTGAACTGTACGGAAGCGTGCGTGCAGTCGTGAGCATCTGTGATTCGATGAACTATCTGCTGGAAGAGACAGATCTTTTGTCCCTGTTTTACCGTGTCAACGAATATTTAGATCCGGATGGTATTTTTATCTTCGATCTGAACACAGTATATAAATACAGAGAACTCTTAGGCGAGACGACAATCGCTGAGAACCGCGAGGAGGGAAGCTTCATCTGGGATAACTATTTCGATGAGGAAGAACAGATCAATGAATACGATCTGACGCTTTTTATCCGGGAGGAAGAAGGACTTTACCGCAGATTTGAGGAGACGCACTACCAGCGTGCCTACGAATTAGAAACCGTAAAACACCTTTTAGAACAGGCTGGACTTGAATTCGTCGCAGCATATGACGCATTTACGAGAGAGCCGGTAAAAGAGGACAGCGAGCGCATTTATGTGATCGCGAGGAGCAATCAGGAAACCTGAATGCACTATTTGCTCCCAACATCATTGGAGTCATCAGAAATTTATGAGTACAGTACGAAATGGAGGATAAAATATGAGTGATTATATTGTAAGAGCAACAGCGGCGGACAGCCAGATTCGTGCATTTGCCATCACATCAAAGGAAATGGTTGAGGAGGCAAGAAGAGCCCACGACACAAGACCGGTCATCACGGCAGCGTTGGGACGTCTTTTGAGCGGTGCGGCAATGATGGGAACAATGATGAAAGGGGATAATGATCTTTTGACGATCCAGATCCAGTGCGGCGGTCCGGCAAAAGGACTTACCGTGACAGCGGATTCCCATGGCCATGTCAAGGGATTTCCTATGGAATCCCAGGTGGAACTGCCGTTAAATGCACAGGGCAAATTAGATGTGGGCGGAGCGCTTGGACTTGGCGTGATGAGTGTCATCAAAGACATGGGCTTAAAAGAACCGTATGTGGGACAGATCGCACTGCAGACCGGAGAGATCGCTGAGGATCTGACCTATTATTTTGCAACATCTGAACAGATCCCGTCCGCAGTAGGGCTTGGGGTTTTAGTGGACAAAGACTTATCGGTGCGCCAGGCGGGTGGTTTTATCATCCAGCTGATGCCGTTTACCAGTGATGAGGTCATTGAAAAACTGGAAAATAAGATCAGGGAGATCGCATCTGTAACGGAAATGTTAGAGCAGGGTATGACACCGGAGCAGATTTTAGAGGAAATCTTAGGAGATTTCGGTCTTGAGATCTCAGATAAGATCCCGGCTGCATTTGAGTGTGACTGTTCAAAGGAGAGAGTTTCACGTGCAATTTCTACGCTGAGCAAAAAAGATTTAGATTCGATCATCAATGACGGAGAGGCAATCGAGGTAAAATGCCAGTTCTGTAACAAGGCATACCATTTTGATGTGGACGAATTAAAGGAAATGCGTTCTGCAAAATAAAAAAGTGCTGCTGTTCCGTAAAAACAGTACAAGCGGACAGCAGCCAAAAGGCAAGGCAATGTGGTTGCGGTAAGCAGGGGTAAAAACGTAACCGGAAAAGAGGAAAGAATGAGACAGGGATTTGTGAAAGTTGCAGCGGTAACACCAAAGATCAGGGTTGCCGACACAGGATATAATGCAAAAGTGATCTGCCAGTCTGTTAAAGAGGCGGCAGAGGCGGGAGCAAAAGTGATCGTTCTGCCGGAACTGTGTATCACAGGGTATACCTGTGGGGATCTGTTTTTACAGGAAAAGCTGCTTCGGGAGGCGAAAGAAGAATTATTGCATATCGCAGCATTTACGACAGATGTGGATGCGATCGTATTTGTCGGACTTCCACTTGCATACAAAGGAAAATTATATAACGTGGCAGCGGCATTAAATCGTGGAAAAATTCTTGGTATCGTACCGAAAACCTACCTTCCGAATTATAATGAATTTTATGAAGCGCGCCATTTTACGAGAGGTATGGAAGAAGTGGCCGATGTACGGCTGACCGAAGAATTGACGGTGCCGATGGGAACGAGACAGTTATTTACCTGTCTGGAGCTGCCGGAACTTGTGATCGCAGCAGAACTCTGTGAGGATCTCTGGACGATGAATCCGCCGAGCATCGGACATGCCATGCACGGAGCAACGCTGATCGTAAATCTTTCCGCATCGGACGAGACGACCGGAAAACCGGCTTACCGCAGGGAACTGGTAAAAGGACAGTCGGCAAGACTGCTCTGCGGCTATATCTATGCGAGTGCAGGGGACGGCGAGTCCACACAGGATGTGGTCTATTCCGGGCATAACCTGATCGCAGAAAATGGACGTTTGTTAGCGGAGTCAGAACTTTTTGACGCACAGACGATATCCACCGAGATCGATGTGTCCCGTCTTGCGTCCGAGCGCCGCAGAATGACAACATTTGAGACGGTCACAGAGCCGGTATATCGTGAAAATGTATTTTCCTTACAGATGGAAGAGACAAAGCTGACACGTTATATTGATCCGATGCCGTTTGTGCCGTCCGGAGAGCGCGACCGTACACTGCGCTGCGAGGAGATCTTATCGATCCAGTCGATGGGACTGAAAAAACGTTTAGAGCATACACACTGTAAGTCTGCAGTGATCGGAATTTCCGGCGGACTCGATTCCACGCTGGCACTTCTTGTCACCGTGCGTGCTTTTGATGCGCTCGGAATGGATCACAGTAATATCAAGGCAGTGACCATGCCGGGATTTGGTACGACAGACCGCACTTACGATAATGCAGTATCATTGATCCGCTGTCTGGGAGCTGATTTTATCGAGGTGGATATCAAAGATGCCGTCAACATTCATTTCCGGGATATCGGACAGGATCCGTCGATGCATGACGTGACCTACGAGAACGGACAGGCGAGAGAGCGCACGCAGATTTTGATGGATATTGCAAATAAGTCCGGCGGAATGGTCATCGGAACCGGAGATCTGTCGGAACTTGCACTTGGCTGGGCAACTTACAACGGGGATCACATGTCCATGTATGCGGTCAATGCCTCGGTGCCAAAGACGCTTGTGCGCCATCTGGTGCGCTATTATGCAGATACCTGCGGGGATGAGACGTTAAAACAGGTGCTGCTTGATGTGCTTGACACACCTGTCTCCCCGGAACTTTTACCGCCGGAAGACGGAAAAATTTCACAGAAAACGGAGGACTTAGTCGGCCCTTACGAGCTGCACGATTTTTATCTGTATCATATGCTGCGTCTTTCCTACGCACCGGCAAAGGTTTACCGTCTGGCAAAACAGGCATTTGCCGGAACTTATGACGATGCAACGATTTTTAAGTGGCTGGAGACATTTTACCGCCGTTTCTTTGCGCAGCAGTTTAAACGTTCCTGCCTGCCGGACGGACCAAAAGTCGGAAGTGTTGCGGTATCTCCGCGTGGGGATCTGCGTATGCCGTCCGATGCGTGTGCCTCAATATGGTTAGCGGAACTGGAGGAGTTAAAGGATGCAGTATCGCAGGGATAAAAAAGGAAATGAATTGTCTGTTTTAGGATATGGATGTATGCGTTTTACTAAAAACGGCAGCAGTGTCGATCTTGATAAGGCGGAAAAAGAGGTGATGGCGGCGATCAAAGCAGGTGTTAATTACTTTGACACTGCCTATGTCTATGCAGGCAATGAGGCAGCAGTCGGAGAGATCTTAGACCGCAACCACTGCAGGGAGCAGATCTATCTGGCGACAAAGCTGCCACATTATCTGATCAAGTCTGTCGCAGGTGCGGAAAAGATGTTTCAGGAGGAATTGCGCAGATTAAAAACCGATTATATCGATTATTATCTGATGCATATGCTCACCGATATACCGACCTGGGAAAAATTAAAAAAGATCGGCATGCAGGACTGGATCGAGGAAAAATTAGCGTCCGGTCAGATCAGAAATATCGGATTTTCCTATCATGGAAATACCGAGATGTTCAAACAGCTCGTGGATGCCTGCGACTGGGATTTCTGCCAGATCCAGTACAACTATATGGATGAATACTCACAGGCAGGCGTGGAAGGACTGCGCTATGCAAATGCAAAAGGACTTCCGGTCATCATCATGGAGCCTCTTCGCGGAGGCAGACTGGTAAATCTTTTACCGGAGTCAGCAAAAAAATTGTTCCGCGCTGACAAGGAAGGACGTACACCGGCGCAGCTTGCCCTGAAATGGCTCTATAACCAGCCAGAAGTAACCTGTGTGCTCTCCGGGATGAATTCCATGGAAATGGTGGAGCAGAACCTAAAGACGGCATCTGAGTCCCATGTGGGCTGTCTGACGGCATCAGACGCAGCACTGATCGAACAGGTGAAAGAAGAGATCAAAAAGCATGTCAAAGTCGGCTGTACCGGATGTGGGTATTGTATGCCGTGTCCGCGGGGAGTGGATATTCCGGGAACATTCCGCTGTTATAATGCGATGTATTCGGAAGGGAAAAAATCAGGACGGAAAGATTATTTACAGTGTACGGCATTCCGGAAAGACACCGCAAGCGCATCCCAGTGTGTCGGCTGCGGAAAATGCGAAAAACACTGCCCGCAGCATATTGAGATACGCAAAGAGTTAAAATGTGCAGCGTCAGAATTGGAAGACGTGAAGTATAAGGTAATGAAGTCTGCAATTCAGATTTTAAAATTATGGTAAGACAATAAGAAAAGGATTAGAGAACATATTGGAAAAGAAAAGTTTTGTTTTAAAGGGAAATATCGTATATTCAGGAGAAAACAAGGAACTGTGCAGTATAGAGGGTGGTTATGTTGTATGTGAAAACGGTATCTGCCGCGGCGCATTTGAAAAGTTGCCGAAACAGTATGAAACACTGCCGCTGACCGATTATGGTGATAAGATCATCCTTCCGGGAATGACGGATCTGCATGTGCATGCACCACAGTATACGTTCCGGGCACTTGGCATGGATCTTGAACTTTTAGACTGGCTGAATGTGCATACTTTTCCGGAAGAGGCAAAATATGTGGATATCTCCTATGCAAAAAGAGCATATGGAAGTTTTGTGTCTGATTTAAAGCACAGTCTGACAACGCGTGCCTGCATTTTTGCGACACTTCACAGAGAGGCAACCGTTGCTTTGATGGATCTTTTGGAGGAGAGCGGGATCGTAAGCTATGTTGGCAAGGTAAATATGGACCGTAACGGTGGTGAGAATCTCTGTGAGGCGGATGCGTCTGCTGCGGCAGAAGATACGAAAAAGTGGATTGAGGAGACAGCCGGAAAATATGAGCGTACAAACCCGATCTTAACACCGCGTTTTATTCCAAGCTGTACGGATGAGCTGATGAGAGAACTTGCAAAACTGCAGAAAACGACAGGACTCCGCGTGCAGTCGCATCTGTCGGAAAACCCATCGGAAGTCGCATGGGTAAAAGAGCTTGTCCCGGCAGCGAAAAATTATGCAGATGCCTACGCTGTTTTTGATATGTTCGGAGATAAGGATCACCCGGCAGTCATGGCACACTGTATTTACAGTGAGGATGAGATGGATCTTTTGAAAGAACACGGTGTCTATGTGGCACACTGCCCGGAATCGAACTTAAATCTTTCCTCCGGCATTGCACCGGTCCGAAAGTTCTTAGAGGAAGGTATTGCGGTCGGACTTGGTTCCGACGTGGCGGGCGGATCTTCACTTTCCATGGCAAAAGCTTTGACATTAGCGGTACAGGTATCAAAAATGTACTGGCGTCTGATTGATGAGAAAAGTAAGCCGCTGACATTTGCGGAAGCGTTTTATTTAGCGACAGCCGGAGGCGGCAGTTATTTTGGTAAAGTCGGTACATTTTTAGATGGATATGAATTTGATGCGGTTGTCGCCGAAGATCATATTGCAAAGGATGTAAGGGAGTATACACCGATCCAGAGGACAGAGCGCATGATGTATGATGAGAGTACAATGACGATCTGTGCAAAATATGCAGCCGGATGTGCGTGTGAGCTGTAAAGGTTCAGATAGAGTGAAAATCAGAAAAATTTAGAGGCTCTCCAAATTTGAATGAAAAAGAGTCATAACCGGCAAAATCGGTTATGACTCTTTTTAAAACGAATCAAATATTCAGGAAACATAACGTTTGTATTTAGATCTGGTGAAGTTTGCGCTCATATTTGCGCTCACCGGCCGTCATGCGTGCCGGATTCTGTACATAGACAAGCATGTACATGAAGACTGCCATAATGATTCCGGTAACCACATCAAATACGGAGTGCTGTTTTAAAAACATGGTAGATAAAATAATGCTTACCATAAGAACAGCAGAACCAATACGGATGACCTTTTTATCGCGGAAATTTTCACTGTGCCATACGGCTAAATTGACTGCAATGGAATTGTAAACGTGAATACTTGGGAAAAGGTTCGTCGCAGTGTCCGTTGCGTAGAGGCATTTTACCATATGTACAAACACGTTATCCCGCGCAAAAGTAGTCGGCCTTAAATAATGTCCGTTTGGATAAATGGTGGAGATGACTAAAAAGATCGTCATTCCGGTAAACAACATGGTACATAAACGGAAATATTCGTCTTTATTTTTAAAGTAGAAGTAACCAAGTCCCCACGCAACATATCCAAACCATAAAAAGTATGGAATAATAAAATATTCACAAAATGGAATATAATCATCGAGTGCAACATGGATCACATGAAAATGCGTGGTAACGGTTCTCTCTAAATGACCAAACCATGGCAGATAAATCATGAAATAAAGCAGAAGAAGAGCATGTTTGTTTCTCTCAATAAATGCGTTGACCGCATCGCGTGTCTTCGTTTTCACGGTTTCACCCTCTTTTCATTAATCTCAACGATAGGGATTATAGCACAGCATTTTTTTAGAAACAATTCCCTTTTCCTTATTTTAAGAAAGATTATTTAAAATTTAAGAAAACTTTAAGCTATGACGGGTGTTTTTGGGGAGTTTGACGGTAATTTTTATTACAGATCAATGCGAAAAAAGAACGAATTCTTAATTAAATGTTACGATTTGGACAATTTGTTGACAAGACCTTGCCGGATATTATAATAGAGTAGGTGTCCGTTAGCATATTTTATGCAATACAACATATCTTTACACATAGGATGAAAGGATATTTAGAAAAATGAAAGAGAAAAACAAGCGGAAAATGCATGGAGGTGCGTCAGCAAAAAGTTATACAGGACTGGTGCTCACATGTGTTATGACGGCGATTGCTGTGATTTATGTCGGGTTTGCGATTTATTTTGAAAGTCATTTTTGTTTTGGAACTTCTATTGATGGGATTGCAGTCGGTGGCAGCAATGTGGAAAAAGTCGAGGATGCGATCCGGACTGAGATGAAAAATTACAATCTGACAGTTACTGCACGCGAGGATAAAAATGGAACCATTGCAGGTTCGGATATTGATATGGAGCCGGTATTTCAGGGGGAAATAGAGAAACTTTTAGAGGAGCAGAATGGTTTTGCGTGGCTGATCCTGATGTTCCAGAAGCAGGAGTTTGAACTGGCAAAGGTTGTATCTTATGATGAACAGAAACTGGATGAGGCAGTCAGAAATTTACCATGTATGAAAGATCAGCGCACACCGGTGGATGCGACTTATTCTGATTATACAAGAGAAAACGGGTATGCGCTTGTACCGGCTGATTATGGAACCCAGGTCGATAACGCAAAAGTCAGGAAAGCGGTAAGTGATGCGGTTTTAGTATTGGATGAAACCGTTGATCTGGAGCAGAGCGGCTGTTATTTAGAGCCTGCAATCGGAGATGATGATAAAGATCTGCTGGCTTTGATCGATGCATTAAACCAGTATGTCGGTGTTACGATTACATATGACTTTGGGGATGATAAGGAAATATTGGATGGAACAACGATCAGTACCTGGCTTTCTGAGGGAACCGACGAAAAAGTTTCCATTGATGAGGAAGAAGTCCTTGCCTTTGTAAAGACACTGGCAAAGAAATATAATACTGCCTATTCACCGAAAGAGTTAAAGACTTCCTACGGTACGACGGTTACGATCACCGGTGGTTTTTATGGCTGGAGAATCGATAACGGAGGGGAAGTAGAACAGATTCTGGCAGACTTAAAAGCCGGAAAAGATGTGGAGAGAGAGCCGGTATATCTCACAACGGCAAACAGTCATGGCGAGCATGATTACGGTGATTCTTATGTTGAGATCAATCTGACAAACCAGCATTTATTCCTTTACAAAGACGGAAAACTGGTGGTGGAGAGTGATTTTGTTTCAGGAAATCTTTCAAAAGGACATGACACCCCGACAGGTGCATTCGGACTGACTTATAAAACCATGAATGCAGTCTTAAGAGGTCCGGATTATGAGACACCGGTTACCTACTGGATGCCGTTTAACGGCGATGTGGGTATGCATGATGCAACCTGGCGTAACAAGTTTGGTGGAAGTATTTATAAGACTGGTGGTTCCCATGGATGTATCAATCTGCCTGCATCAGCAGCAAAGAAGATCTATGAGACGATCGACAAGGGATATGCTGTTTTAGTATACCGTATGCCGGGTGACAATCCGACTGTTGTGCAGCAGCCGCAGGCGGATGTTCCATCTGTGATCAATGCGATCAGTATTATCGGGCCTGTAACATTAGAGAGCGAAACAGCAATCGTGAATGCGAGAAATATGTACAACTCACTTTCAGATGCAGACAAGGCTCAGGTAACAAATTATGACACACTGACAGCGGCAGAGGCAGCACTTGCGGTATTGAAGGCACAGCAGCCGGCTGATGGAGGGCAGCAGCCAGATCAGAGCCAGCCACAGGATCAGAGCCAGCCACAGGATCAGAGCCAGCAGCCAGACCAGAGCCAGCCACAGGATCAGAGCCAGCAGCCAGACCAGAGCCAGCTACAGGATCAGAGCCAGCAGACGGACGGAAGCCAGCAGGATCAAAGCCAGCAGACGGACGGAAGTCAGCCACAGGGATGATGAAAACAATTTAACAGATACAGGTCAAAGCAAAAAAAGCTCCTGCGCATTAACCAAGCGCAGGAGCTTTTTGCTGCCAATGGATTGATAAACGATCAATAACGTTTTATGGAAGGTTTAGGAGCTGCTGTAGTATTCGTTCCGAAAGAATGCTGCTTTGGATGTGAAACTTCTTTTGCTGCAGTATTGTGGGCAGATACAGAACCTTTGCGTGGTACGCTGCAGCCTAACAGAACGCTGACTGCTTCATGCATTTCCGGATGTGCACGATAGGCTTCAATGATCGTCCGCTCAGAAGGTGTCACATGAAAATTCTCATTGCTGTCATAGCCGAATGCTTCAAGGATATCTGTGATATTATATAGATCGCAGAGTGTTAAAAGGATATCTGCGCTTGGATTTGCCTGTCCGCTTTCCCATCCGTAAATCGTTTTGGGAGCGGCGGTAAAAGAACGATCCTCTAACAGGATAGAAACATCATTTACAGACAGGTGATTCCGTTTACGATATTCTTTTAAAACTTTTGCTATATTCTGATTCCGCATATTGATCTCCGTTCTGTTGCATTTAAAGCAGCCAAAATGCTTTTTAATCGTATCATATCCCACCTCATTTTATCAGTCAATGAGTTCTTAATTGCAGAGAAAAATATAATTGCAATTCCTAAAGTTAAAGAATAGAATAAGAAAAAACAGATTTTTGTAGAAGAGGTGCGATAACATGGGAAAATCAAAAGTGACGGATTATATGATCCGGTATATTGAAGAAAACCGGATGGATGCAAAATCGCTGGCGGCACATGCGGGCATCGATGCAGGAAAATTGCGGAAGGATTATAAGGAACCGCTGGATGCGGAGGAATTTCTTTCACTCTGCGCATATCTTGGTATCAGACCGGAACAGGTACAGCGGATGCTGTGAACCACTATTTGCCTCCGACATAATTACGTGCAATGCGTAAACAGCATCAGGGTATAAATATCGGTAAGATGTACATACTGATCACATAGAGAACATGATATAAAAATGTTTGGAAATGGAGATTCGTATGAGCATGCAGACGGGAAAACAGAGTATTTGTTTTGAAACGCCGCCTTATATTGTAAGCAGCGCAAGTATTGTCGGAAAAAAAGAGGGGGAGGGACCTCTTGGAGCCTGTTTTGATCTGATCGGGGAGGATGATAAATTTGGGCAGGACACCTGGGAAGAGGCAGAGAGTACCCTGCAGAAAGAGGCTTTCGGAATGGCAGTCGGAAAAGCAGGACTGAAAAAAGAAGAGATCCGTTATCTTTTTTCCGGAGATCTTTTAGGACAGAATATTGCCACTTCGTTTGGACTCATGGATTACCAGGTGCCGCTCTTTGGCCTGTATGGTGCGTGCAGTACCTGCGGCGAGGCGCTTTCCCTTGGAGCAATGTGTGTTGCTGCAGGATATGCGGATTACGTTGTGGCGATGACATCGAGCCATTTTGCCAGCGCCGAAAAGCAGTTCCGGTTTCCACTTGAATATGCGAACCAGAGACCAATGTCAGCAACCTGGACGGTGACAGGAAGTGGTGCGTATGTGCTTGGAAAAAGAAAGAGCAATGCGTGTATTACCGGCATCACGACCGGAAAGATCATCGATTATGGCATTAAGGATTCCATGAATATGGGGGCGGCAATGGCACCTGCGGCAGCAGATACGATCTGCCAGAACTTAAAAGATTTCGGGCGCAGGCCAGAGGACTATGATCACATTATTACCGGGGATCTAGGCAGTGTTGGAAGGGAGATCCTGATCGATCTTTTGAAAAAAGAAGGATACGATATCAGTGAGATGCATTTAGACTGCGGTATGCTGATCTATGAGAGCAAAGCGCAGGGAACCGGGGCAGGAGGTTCCGGATGCGGGTGTTCTGCCGTAACACTTGCCGGGCATTTTTTAAAACAGGTCGAGCAGGGAAAATTACAGCGTATCCTGTTTGTGCCGACCGGGGCACTTCTTTCCACGGTGTCTTTTAATGAAGGAAAAACGGTGCCAGGGATTGCACATGGAGTCGTGATCGAACATGCAGATTAAAAGAGAGAAAGAGGTGTAGAATTATGGATTATATCAATGCATTCTGGGTTGGAGGGGCAATCTGTGCACTGGTGCAGATCTTAATGGAAAAAACAAAGATGCTTCCCGGAAGGATCATGGTGATGTTAGTGTGTCTTGGCGCACTGCTTGGGGCACTTGGGATCTACCAGCCGTTTATTGAATTTGCGGGAGCCGGGGCAAGTGTGCCGCTGCTTGGATTTGGGAATACCCTGTTTAAGGGAGTGAAAGAAGCGGTGGACGAGTATGGATTTTTAGGAATTTTTTTAGGTGGACTAAAAGCAAGTGCCGCTGGTATTTCAGCGGCACTGATCTTCGCATATCTGGCAAGTATTATTTTTCAGCCTAAGATGAAGAAATAGATATTATAAATATTTTTTGATCTCTTCGATCAATGCGGTATATTCCTCATCGGAAAGAAATTTTTCGCCCGGATTCATGGCAAAAGTGCCGCCCCACTCGTAACCGTCTGTATATTTTGGAACGAGATGGAAGTGGAGATGATGGCCGGTATCACCGTAAGCACCGTAGTTGACTTTCTGCGGATGAAATGCCTTGTGAAGTGCTTCTGCCACATGATTAATATCTTCAATGTAAGCGGCGCGTTCCTCAGCGGTCAGTTCAGTGATCTCACTGACATGTTTTTTGTGAGCGACGATCACACGGCCTTTGTGGCTCTGCTCCTTGAAAAGATAAACTTTTGAACTTGGCAGTTCACAGATTTTAATACCAAACTGGGCGACTAATTCGCCCTCTATACAATATGCACAATTCTGATCCATAAGAAACCTCCCGTGTCTGTTTTTTATTATTTAATATTGAAAAAAAGGTCTGCACAAATCATCGACCGGTGCAGACCTGATTTTTTTAAATTATTTCTGGTTGAAGTGAACAGCGAAACCTGCGATCTCGTCTTTTAAGTAAGCAACAGTAAGCTCACCTTTGTCATTGTATTTGAAAGAAGATTCGTCAAATACAAAACCACGTTTTTCAAGATGATAAATCGCGCGGTCTAAGTAGTTGGTCTGAATGCAGATATGACCATTGGTTCCGCGTCCCGGATTCTTCATCATTTCAATTAAAGAACCTACGAACATGGAGCTGTTTCCAACTTTTACATTCTCGCCAAGTAAGGTGGCGAATTTTGCAGACTCTGCAGCAGCTACTTCCTCAGAAGCGTTGTTAACACCTACATGTAACAGTTTGAATCCTAACATGGTAGAAACAGCCTCTTTTGTTAAAGCTGTAATGCCATCCCAGTCTTTTGCAGCGATCATGTCTTTGTTTACCATCCAGGAACCACCGCATGCGATGATCTTTTTGAAATCAAGGTAGCTTGTTAAGTTCTTTGCGTTGATACCGCCGGTCGGCATGAATTTCATCTTTGTGTAAGGAGCTGCCATGGATTTGATCATGGAAAGTCCGCCTGCAGCTTCTGCCGGGAAGAATTTCACAACGTCAAGACCAAGCTCGATTGCAACTTCTACGTCGCTTGGGTTAGAGCATCCAGGAGTTACCGGGATTCCTTTTTCAACACAGTATTTTACAACTTTTGGATTTAAACCAGGGCTTACGATGAATTTTGCACCTGCGTTTACAGCGCGGTCAACCTGCTCTGTGGTAAGAACAGTACCTGCACCTACTAACATCTCCGGGAACTGCTCGGACATGATGCGGATAGATTCCTCAGCAGCTGCTGTACGGAAAGTAACTTCTGCACATGGGAGACCACCGTCGCATAATGCTTTTGCTAAAGGTGCAGCATCCTCTACATTGTCAAGTGCGATAACCGGGATAATACCGATTTTGGAAAACTCTTCTAATACTTTGTTCATAATTCTTCTCCTTTATTTTGAATAATTTTAAGGTTCTTAAATTGGTTTCATAATATGAAACATTGTTTCATACAACGGTACAATAGTATTATAACATTACAAAATGCCTTGTCAATAATTTAAGGAAAGAAAATGTTGTATTTTGCAAAAAACAAAAATTTGACTTTTATTGGAATGTCATGTTATGATGTCATATGGTTTCATATAATGAAACAATAATGTGAATTATGAAACCTAAAAGACAGGTATTGGAAAAATAACTGATACCTTACATAGAATATGAGGTAATTATGGCAGAACAGAAAGAAACAAAAAATCCGGTGCAGTCGGCAGAGCGCATTTTTCAGGTAATGGAAATGCTGGCCGATCACGGTGAGATGGGACTGATGGAGATCAGCACAGCGTTAGGACTTCACAAAAGCACGGTACATCGCCTTCTGATGTCTTTAGTCTATATGGGATATGCAAAACAGGACGAGGTATCCCAGAAGTATATGCTTTCTTATAAAATAGTCAGCATGGCAGGAAAAATGCTTGACCGCATGGATATTTTACAGGTTGCAAAACCTTATATGGAGCGTTTGTCTGATATCAGCGGGGAAACAGTGCATTTAGTTCAGCGGGAAGGAAACAATATTTTATATATTTATAAAATAGAAGCAAAAATCGGTACGATCCGCATGGTGTCCCATGTGGGGATGGTCCATCCGATGTATTGTTCCGGTGTGGGCAAGGCAATCATGGCAGAACTTCCGGAGTCGGAAGTGAAACAGATCTGGAATGAGAGCATCATCGAAAAAAAGACGGAGCATACGATCACGGATTATGATGATATGCTTAGTGTATTAAAAGAAGCAAAAAAGAACGGTTATGCACTTGATGATGAGGAAAATGAAGAAGGTGTACGGTGTATTGCTGCAAGCCTCAGGGATTATCATAATGAAGTAAAATATGCATTCAGTATTTCCGGACCGACCAGCCGGATGACGCGAGAACGGGTGGAGGAGTTATCTGTGGATGTCAGAAAAGTACAGGAAGAATTATCCATGGAATTAGGCTGGTATAGAAAATAGCAGAGATGGTCATACTATCCTTGAAAAGGTGATGGTTCAGAGAGTTTTTGAACCGTTACAAATAATTTCTTGTAAAGTAAAGGAGAAGAATGACCATGAAAAAGTTTAAAATGCTTGCGGCATGCCTGGTGCTTACATTGTCTCTTAGCGCACTGACCGCATGCGGCACAAACAGAAACAACACAAATACCAATAACAGTGGTAACAATCCGGCAGCCGGTACAGAAAACCGTGTCAATGAAAACACAAATAACGGTATCAATAATACCGAAAATGGTATGAATGATACCAATGTGAATGGAACAAATGGTACCGTGAATGACACGGATACGAACGGCACAAATACAAATAACACAAACGCGAATGGTGCAGACACAGACGGTGGTGCTGTTGTGGATGATGTGGTGGATGGCGTCGGCGATGCTGGCAAAGACATTATTGACGGTGTGGAAAACGGCGTGGATGACGCGACAGGAAACAATAATAATAACGGTAACACAACGGATAACAGTGCAAAATAACGGATGAGAAATTTCCGGGTATGGCCTTTTGGTGAAAGGGCTGCCCGGATTTTTTGTGTCAAAAATCCTTAAATAAAAATGAAATCTTTCTGATTTTCTTGTGATTGCAGATGTTTTGCGGTACAATGTCTTAAATAAGTCTGCTTTGGGCAGAGATATGGAAAAATTCAGGAGCGTATTCAGATGAATAATAATGATTATAGAGAAATAACTGAGGATGATGTAACAACCGTATCCACAGATCAGAAAGAGGAAATGAACGGACAGGAAAGCGTCAATGATACCCCTGACGTGTCAGAAAATGAAAAGGAAACCGTGCAGGCGGAAGTGACAAATTCAGACGCATCGGATGAAAAAGAGCCGGAGTATGAGGATATCTGCTACATCTGCCGCAGACCGGAGCATATTGCAGGAAAGATGATAAAGATCCCGAACAACATCTGTATCTGTCAGGACTGTATGCAGAAAACGTTTGACAGTATGAACCAGACCGGATTTTCCATGGATGATATGCTGAACATGAATATGGGAAAAATGCCAAATATCAGCATGATCAATCTTTCAGATCTGCAGGGGATGCAGGGATTTATTCCGAATAACCAGAAAATCAAAAAGAAAAAGCCGAAAGAAAAGAAAGAGCCGGTACTTGATATCAAAAAGATCCCGGCACCACATAAAATCAAGGCATCGTTGGATGAGTACGTAGTTGGACAGGAGCATGCAAAGAAAGTCATGTCCGTCGCTGTTTATAATCACTATAAGAGGATCGCATCCGATGAGAAGGACGGCATCGAGATTGAAAAGTCCAATATGTTAATGATTGGACCGACCGGTTCCGGTAAGACTTATTTGGTAAAGACACTTGCAAAGCTTTTAGATGTGCCGCTTGCCATCACAGATGCGACGTCCCTGACAGAGGCAGGGTATATCGGTGATGACATCGAGAGTGTTGTCAGCAAACTGCTTGCAGCAGCGGACAATGATGTTGAGCGCGCGGAACACGGTATTATCTTTATTGATGAGATCGACAAAATCGCAAAGAAACGCAACACCAATCAGCGTGATGTCAGCGGAGAGTCCGTGCAGCAGGGAATGTTAAAACTGTTAGAGGGTGCGGAGGTAGAAGTGCCTGTCGGAGCCAGCAGCAAGAATGCCATGGTACCCATGACAATGGTCAACACCAAAAATATTCTGTTTATCTGTGGAGGCGCGTTCCCGGAGTTAGAGGATATCATTAAGGAACGCCTCAATAAATCCGCATCGATCGGTTTTAAATCCGAGCTTAAGGATAAATACGACCAGGATGAAAATATTCTGCAGAAGGTGACCATAGAGGATGTGCGCAAATTTGGCATGATACCGGAGTTCTTAGGACGTCTGCCGATCATGTTTACCTTAGAAGCGCTCACAGAAGATATGTTAGTGCGCATCTTAAAGGAACCGAAAAATGCGATCTTAAAACAGTACCAGAAACTGCTTGCCATGGATGAAGTCAGACTCGAATTTGAGGATGACGCACTGATGGCGATCGCAAAGCAGGCAAAGGAAAAGAAAGTCGGTGCGCGTGCACTCCGTGCGATCATCGAGGATTTTATGCTCGATATCATGTATGAGATTCCGAAAGATGACAATATCGGCATGGTGACCATCACAAAAGAGTATGTGGAGAAAAAGGGCGGACCGCTCATTACCATGCGTGGCTGTGCACAGATTGCTGCTGTTGAATGAGACGATGAAAGAATGATTCTGAAATGGGGAAAAATCTTTTTTACAGACTGAGAAAAAGATTTTTCCTCATTTTGAATTTGAAGAATATGGTAAAAAAGTGTTCACACTATGATTAAGTATGGTACAATAGTACTAATCGAAAAAATGGAGGAGTGAAAATAGCAAAAGAGAAAAGAGAAAAAAGAAAGAAATAAGAAAGCAGGAAACAGACAGGGCATACAGTTTCAGATCCAGAGTAAGATCGGTGCCTCCATTATTGTGGTTATGGCAGTGATTGCTGTACTGGTAGTAGTGGTGGTTTACAATCTGCTGATCAAAGCCAACAACACAGAGCTGCGGCAGGATTCTGAAGCGATATCACTTCAAGTGGAAAAATAATTTTCACTGTTTGAGCGCATGGTAGAACAGCTTGCACTGGATGAAGATGTGCAGACAATTCTGACCACTACCAAAGCTGGACAGAAAATGACAGAGAACGAGGTATATCCAGCGGTACTAAAGAAGCTTGTTGCAGTGGCAGGACTTGACACGGAAAATATTCAGGGTGTATTCACGGCGGATTTGGACAGTAATGCATCCATTACATCAGCAGGCGGTATTTCCGGCGATGATTATGACTGTACGACCCGCACATGGTACAGCTGTACGCAGACAGGAGAAACTATGCTGACAAAGACCTATGTTGCTGCAAGTACAGGAAAAACAATCTTAAGTGCGGTAACACCTGTATTTGACGAGAAAGATACGGTTGTCGGTGTCGTTGGAATAGACGTAGGGCTGGACACAGTCATGAATATGATGGGGAATTATACGATCGGTGCAAATGGATATTCCATGCTGTTGACAAGTGATGGAACTTTTGTATATCATCCGAATGCAGATCTGATTGATACTATGATTCAGGATATGAATATTTCAGACAGTGTAAGCACTGCGATCAGCAATCAGTCAGAACAGCTTTTGAAATATAAGGTAAACGGTGAACAAAAATATGGAAGACAGCAAGAAGCAGATGGCACAGATGCGTGAGGCAATGGACAAAATTCAGGAATCCTCGAAACAGGTTGTCGGTGTCATCAAGGCAATTAAAGATATTGCAAGCCAGACAAATATTTTATCATTGAATGCATCTATTGAAGCTGCACGCGCAGGCGAGGCGGGCAAAGGCTTTGCAGTGGTAGCAGGAGAGATCGGCGGTCTTGCAGATGAGAGTGCCGATGCGGTAAATACGACACGTAACCTGATCAACGTATCACTCGATGAGATTGAAAAGGGAAATACGATCGTAAATGATGTCATTGCATCTTTGGACAACGCGGTAGAGCGTGTTCGTATTGCAAACGGAATGATTCAGGAGACAGCACAGGTGGCAGATGTACAGATGAAGAGTATCGACCAGATCCGTGACGGCATCAGGGATATGTCACAGGTGGTTTCTGATAACTCTGCTATGGCAGAGGAGACTTCAGCAACAAGTGAGGAGCTGGCAGCACAGTCAGTTACATTAAATGAACTTGTACAGAAATTCGAATTAGAATAATATTTGTGGTTCTAAAATAAAAAATTCCGGCATCTATTTAGTAATTGAATAGATGACCGGAGTTTTTTTATTTATGGCGGATTGCAGGGAACAGGTGTATTCTGACGAATTTTTTGATTTTATTGTATCTTATGAGGAAACGAATGAACAGACGATCGCAGGGGCGTGTATCCAGAGAATTGATGAAGGATATGATATTTTTTATTATCCAAGGGAGGGATTGCCTCCGCTTAGTGTAGGCAGTTATTCTTATTCAGAGATTCCAAAGTGTTATGGATTGCTGGATCAGACGGCACTTGAGGTGTCCGGTATTTTAAAAATGCAGAACCAGCCCGTTCTCGCCTTAAAGGGAAGAGGTGTATTGATAGGTTTTATTGATACCGGTATTGATTATACAAATCCGGCATTTCGATACAGTGACGGGAGCAGCCGGATCGTCCGTATCTGGGATCAGACCATACAGGATGGAACGCCGCCTGTTGGTATTTTGTATGGAGCAGATTATACAAGAGAACAGATCAATGCGGCATTGCTTTCGGAAAATCCGTATGATGTGGTGCCGTCGCGTGATATGAACGGACATGGCACATTTCTTGCAGGAGTGGCATGTGGAAGTGAGAGTGAAAACGGTGACTTTATCGGGGCGGCGCCGCAGTCTGAGATCATCATGGTAAAGTTAAAGGAGGCAAAACAGTATCTTCGGGATTTCTTTTTTGTGAAAGACGGCGTTCCGGCATATCAGGAAAACGACATTATGATGGCGGTTTCCTATTTAAATGGAGTTGCAAATATTTTAAATCGTCCGCTTGTCATCTGTGTGGCACTTGGAAACAGTGCAGGAAGTCATGCAAGCGAGGGATTTCTGCCATCTTATCTGAATTATATCTGTGGAAGAAGAAAGCGTGTGGTCGTGACTGCAACTGGAAATGAAGCCAATGCAAGACATCATTTTCAGGGGCGTATCATTGGAGAGATGGAACATGAGGATGCGGAGATCACGGTGGAGGAAAATACAAAAGGCTTTTTTGTGGAATTGTGGGCATCTGCACCGGAACTGTATGCAGTCACCATAATATCGCCTTCGGGGGAGCAGATTCCACGGATTCTGGTGCGCCGTGGAGCGTCAGAGCAGTTTAATTTTATTTTTGAGGGAACAACAATTACGGTGGATTACCGGATCGATACAAAAGAGACGGCAAGCCAGCTCATATTTTTCCGTTTTATCCGACCGACACCTGGATTGTGGACGATACGCATTTTCCCGCAGCTGACAGTGACGGGAAACTATCATCTCTGGCTGCCGCTGCGGGAGCTGACGGATGGAAATAATTTTTTTCTTCGTTCCAATCCGGAGATTACACTGACTTCTCCGAGTGCGGCAAGGCAGGTGATCACGGTGGGCGGTTATCAGGCATCAAATACCAGTATCTATGCGGATTCCGGCAGGGGTTATACGATAACCGGGGAGATCAAACCGGATTTTGTGGCACCGGCAGTGGATGTCTATGGTCCCGGGCTTCTTGGTAACTTTATCACCTTTACGGGAACAAGTGCAGCTGCTGCGATCACGGCAGGAGCCTGCGCGCAGATCATGCAGTGGGCGATCGTGGATCAGAACAATACAGTCATGTCGAATACTTCCATCAAAAATATGCTGATCCGAGGCACGGCTAAACCGGAAAACCGGACCTATCCAAACAGAGAGTGGGGATATGGGACACTCGATGTGTTTGGGGCATTTCAGAATCTGAGGCTGTGATAAAAGCAACGGAATATTTATTTAGAAATTGTTTAGAAAAAACAGCAGGGGTGTCACTGAGAATTGATGAATATCTGAGTTACTGTGGAGAAGTATCTGAGTTATTAAAAAATCAGACAGCATCACAGAATGTTTCTACACAGGATGCAGACGGCAAAGATGCAGACAGTTATGTATCGACGATCGGAAGTTCCGATGCAGTAATGCCAAGTGAAAATTATAATGATATCTTAAAAGAAATCCAGAAAACAAAAGCAGAAGCTGGTCAGTCCCAGAGTTACTCAGAAAACGCAGGACAGACATCCGGAACAGGAACATCCGGACAGACCACACAGGCATCCGGAACTGGTGCGGCTGGAAATACCGGAGGCGGTGGAGACAGCGATGATGAGACCACAACAACAAAGACAGTTGTGATCAATGGCGTTACTTATCTTGAAACAACGACTGTGGAGAACGGTGTCAAAAGCGTACAGAGAACTGCAATCAGTGGAGTTGGTGAAGAGTAGTGACTATCAAAAAAATCCGAAGGATTAACGTGAACCTTCGGATTTTTTTGCTACAATCAGGAAATACCATTGTATGATATTTTTTGCATGATATCAACAAATGTTAAAATAGCATTGTATGAAATTCTTTATATGATATCAGCAAATGTTAAAATAAAATTGCTTGCAATTTATTACATGATATGATAAGATGTCTATTGTTCGAGCAATTCGAAAACAGAATAAGCCGGCGTGGCGGAATGGCAGACGCACCAGACTCAAAATCTGGCGGTGGCAACATCGTATGGGTTCAAGTCCCATTGCCGGCACTCAATGGCGCGAAGCCGAACCCGGTGTACTTTTTCAAGAAAGTGTTCGCCGTGGTGGTAAACTTCACGCGGAAATAGCGAAAAATAAAAGCGTCAGGGCTTAGGCTCTGGCGCTTTTGTTATGCCCGGTCGTCTCTCGATAGGGCTCGAGAAATAGAGCCTGCTCAGCTCGGCAGCTATCACCGTTCCTCTCTGGCCTCCTCGGCCGCGTGGCTATTGTTTACGGGTTGCACGGGACTGGCTGCGGCGCCTGCTGCCTTCTTGTCTCGTTTTAAGGTTTTCACATTAAAAACCAGCAAAACTTGTCAGCTATCACTCAGACCGGGCTTGATCTGTTCATTATGCGCACCCCTCTGAATTTTCACGGGCTTGGGACCGTCCTCGGCTTCATTAGTGCCCCGCATTGCTGCGGGTGTTATCTTTCCCCCATGTCTTTGTATACAAGGTCGGTTATGTATGCGTTTGTACTTGGGTAGCCTCTTGACTTGGCCCATGCTGCGATTCGATCTTTGTCACCGGCCGGAACCGTGATCGGGATCCGGTCCTTGTTTTCCCGCTGCCATGTGTTCTTGTACTTGGTGCGGGCCGCCGCCAGTTCTTCCGGCGTCTTGGTTGCTTTTCTTCCCACGGTGTCGCCTCCTATTCCTCCACCTCGTAGCCGTTTTTCTTGGCCCAGTTTATAGCTCCGCGCTTTGTTTTCCAGTTATTCGGTGCATAGTGTAAAACATGGTTTTCGCTTACGCTTTTCAGTCCGTAATACTGAGAAGCGGTTCCTTTGTTGATTGTGTACGTTGTGACTTTCATGTGCTGTCTCCTTATTTTCTGCGGTTTTCCTTGTTTCTGATATTATAATACTATATCGTGTGCAAGATAACAATACACACACTCACCAAACCTCTGCCGGAGCTTTTGTCTATCTTGCACAAGATATTAAAATAATGGAAAGCAGCCTCTAAAATGCCCCAGAACGCAAAAAAGGCGCCCACTCGATAAAATTACCGGGTGAGCGTCTTTGTGTCAATTCTGGCCGTCTGTGGCTTATTCTGTGGCCGTTTCCGTGGCTTTGGCAGCCTTTACCTCAGCAGTAGCCTGAGCGACTGCCGTCTGGGCTACCGTAGCAGCTACCGAGGCAGCAGCGGTGGCAGCAGTAGTGGCGATCTGTGTCTGCTTTTCCTCAGTGGCAGCAGGTGCCGTTCTCTTATCCTCCCTGACGAGGGTTTCGATCGTAGAGGCGAGCCACTTGTCAAAATCTCCGTAAGCCTCAGCGATCACTCGTTTGGCTTCGTCGGTGATAAGAGCGGTAGCGGTGTCTTTTGCTTTCTGCAATGCCGTGAGCTGGGCCTCTTTGTCGAACTTACCCTGCGCCTTTAATGCGTCGACGTAGGTCTGGAAGGTTGTCTGTACGGCTTTCGTTACGGCGTCGCTTGCGAGATCCACATACTTGCGGACAGTTGCGTCGTTAATGTTTGCCGTGATTTCCTGCGTCTTTTTTCTCAGCCATGCAACCGCGAAGCCTGAGAGAGCCAGCAGCAGAGGCAAAATAACCATTGACATGAGTGTGTTGAGAGTTTCCTGATCCATTCCGTTGCCCTCCTTATGCTAATTCAAGATCGGAGATTTTCACCCAGCTTGTGATCTCTTTCAAGAGGGCGCGATCTCCGTCGATTTTCTGTACCGTGTATTTTCTGGACTTCACCCAGCTCGGGATCGTCTGGCCGGTTGCGTACTTTGTGGCCGAGTTCTTTACCTTGACTGTTTTGCCCTCCGCAATAGAGCCAGAGGCGGCAGCAGTAGAGGCTCCCGCAATGTCTGAGGCATTTACCCAGCCGTAAACGGTCGATCCCGATCCATTGACTGCAATCAGGTGGTAAGGGTGCTTTGTACCCTCTGCGGTGTCTGTTACCTTTGCTTTTCCAGCCTTGCAGGAAGGACCGCTGGTAGCGTTCGCACTTGCGTAGTGCTTGGATCCGGTAAAGTTTACAATATCACCCTTTGAGTATTTCAGACCTCCACCGTTGCCAGATCCAGATCCGGCGCTGGTTGCCTTGCTGCTGTACTCAGGCACTCCGTAGCCTCTAATATAGCGGCCGTTTACAGCAATTTCGCGATAGCTTACTGAGTCGCTCTTGTTTCCCTCGATAATCTTGATCGTGTTGCCTGATACGCTCACTACAATGCCGACATGCTCAGGCCAGCCGGTATCGTCGCCGACTCCGTTGTCGTCCCAGTCGTAAAAAATAACGTCGCCGGTGCTCGGTCTGTATGCGTCATTTTCTACCCATGCGCCGAGCTTCTGGAAAAGCTGGATCATCTGGCCGCAGCCGCACTCGGTCGGGATAATGTCAGTAAGTCCCGTTTTAATAGCCATAGCTGAGACAAAAGTCGCGCACCATGAGTCCGTATATTTTACGGCGTAGTTTCTGGCGAGGGGCTTGTGGCTATTGTAAAGATCAATAATTTTCTTGTGGCTGCCGTTGCTTTCCTTGCAGCCCAGATAGGAAACGGCTGCATTGACGTAGCTCTGTCTTAATTCTTTTTCTGTCATTATGGTGTACCTCCTTCATAGTTAGAGCCCGGATCATATTCTCCGGGCTCAGTGTTCTGCTTTTTAGATTGTTCTAACTCCTTTTGACGCCTGATAGTGTCGAGCTTGATCTCATTCTCAGCCTTAGCCTTCCAAAAATAAAAACCGGTAGCAGCAGAAAGCTCGGTAAATATTCCCGGTATGATGTAGGCAAGCGGCGAGGTGTCGCCGGTTCTCCACATGAGGGCAAAAGAAAAGACCACGATCACGACGGTGGCACCAGCTACCGCTCGTAATATGGTCTTAGAAAATTCTTTTCTAGGTTTCCGCATTTGATCGCCTCCGATCCGTCTGTATGTTGTGCTCACGTTCGAGGTGTTCGTCAATGCGGTTGTGCGCGCTTTTGGCTGACTCATGGGCTCGGCCGGCTGTGTTACTAATTCCGGCGAGCTGGTTGCTGATCTCGTCGATCCGGCCCTCCAGTCGTTGCACGTCTCTGTTGAGCTGGCCCTCAATACGGCCGACGCTTTCCTTGATGTAGCGCAGGTCCGTTTCCAGAGCTCCGGCGGCTTTCCCGTCTGCTTTGGTTACTGACTGGCGCCCAAAATAGAAAGTAGCGACAGAGAGACAGAGCCCGGCCACCGTGATGAAAATGCTCAGATCTGTCATAGGATCCCTCCTTCCTCAAAAATGCCGGCGGCCTTCAGGCGTCCGATCATGTTGCCGGTCGCTTCCTCCAGTTGCTCGGTTTTTTCGTTCTGAGCCACGGCCTCATATTGCTCGAGTCTGGAGTGCAGATCGGCATTGATCTGGGCCATGTTGGAAATTATTGCGTTTTGCATTTCAATAATTTCGAGGTTACTCATTGTCTACCACCTGCCCTTCGGTGGTCTCGAGCGTCTCAATCGCTGCCTGCAGGTCGTTGATCTGCTTGCGATATTCAGCTCGCTGGACGCGTGTCGGCTCGTACTCCTCATCTGTGAGGGCACCGTCGGCATGTTTCAGGGCCTTATAATCTGTCGCAGCGAGTAACTGCTGTAAGCCTCTGATTTCTGCCTCCATTTCTTCTCTGGTTCTCATGGTTGTGGTCCTCCTTTCCATTGATCTATAAACAGCCTATTAAATAGGCGGTCCATGCTTTGCACGGTTCTGTATGCGTCCCGGTGCGACATGCTGCCACGCCATGAGGCGTAGGAACGTCGAACCTCGTCAAAGGTCAGGACGCCAGAAGCTACGAGAGCCGCCTGCCTTTTCAGCTTTCGGCGTTCTCTGGTGATACTGTCACGGCACGGCTTTTTGATGATCCGGCCGGTTTCTGTGATATAAAAATGAGTTTTCAAAAATGTAAAGCCGTGTTTGAGGTCTACAATTTTTGTTTTCTTCTCATTGATAACTATGCCATATTCCGAGTATATCGTCCGGAGCTTTTCGAGACATTCCTCGAGGTATGCAATGCTATGGTGTAGCAGATAGGTGTCGTCCATATATCTGCCATAGCCCCGGATCCTGAGCACTTCCTTCGCGTAATGGTCCGCGCGATTTGGAAGCATTACGGCGTTGATCTGGCTCGTTTCGCTTCCCAGCCCGAGGCCTTTATCGCCGAAGGCAGAAATAAAGCTCATTCCCAGAGCTATAACACGCGGATCCGTGAAGATCTGCCGGTATATCTCAAAAAGTGGCTCATGTGCCACATTCCCGAAGTAGTCCGAGAAGTCAATCAGAAGTATGCCGCCTTCGCGTCCGTATTTCCTGAAATGCCTCCGCAAGTGAGTCGTCAGTCTGTTGGTCGCGAACTGGGTGCCTTTCCCTTGCTGACTCGCCCCGTTGTCATAAATCAGGGAGCGGGTGAAAGTGGGGTATATGATGTTGGTGCAAAATGATTTTTGCACAACCCTCTCGGAAAAATGCACGCTTTTGATGTGCCTCAGCTTGCCGCGTTCGCATATATCAAAGCAGATAAAGCCGCGGCGTATATCTTTCCCAGCAAGCAGCTCGGCGCGTGTTTTGGATATATTAAAAAGCAGCAAAGAGTTGTACCTCTGGACGCTGGCTTTCCAGTCGACGCCCTTCGAGGCTTCCCTTGCTGCTTCATACAGAGAGTTCAGTGAGGCCACGCGCTCAAAATCATCATATTTCCCGATTGTTTCCTGCCTCTTTTTCAGCCTTGCGGCTTTCCGTCTCTGGTATCGTTGTTCTCGTCTTTCTTCGCTTGTCACAATTTAACTCATTCCTTTGTTATTACCCAGCACGGCTGTCATGCGTTTAATTAGCCGCATAGTACAACGGGTATGAAACGCGGAGAACTCGCACAAACTCCGCGCCATGCAAGCAGCGTCCACCCGGTAGCGTCTGGGCTCTTATTTACGCCTTGACGGCGAGGGTTATTTGCTCCTTCCTTCCACTCTGGCACTGATTTCGATTTTTCTACTCTGTCTGGCATATAGGTGGAATCAGACCGGGACGTAAAGCTCGTTGCTGGCGTTCCAGTTGTTGGAGTTCCCGTTGTTGTTGACGTTCACGCAATTAGTCGAGTTGCCACTCCTGACAGAAGCGGTCCACCAGTTGCAGCGGCCGCGTGACACTTTTCAGCAAATAACCCGAGTTTATTATCTGGCTCTTATTTTGTCGTTTTTCCTCCAGCCTTTCAGGTCGTCGATCTCTTGACTCAATAAGTTCGTGATTTCTTCGAGGCTTGCGGCCGTGGCCGAAGGCACGCACCTGATAAGGCGGGAGAGTTTTCTCTGTAATTGGTAGCCGTTCGCGATCGCCTTTTGGGCGTATGCCTTACGGCTTGCGAGATCCTGATCGTTCATGGCATAGATACTGTTCGCGGCGATTATGTTGTCGTTCAGCTCGTCAATTTTCTTGATAAGATCCTGACCGATCATAAAACGCCACTTTTTAGGCACATACCTCTCATTCATAGCATAGAGCGTTACAAGATCTTGGAGTTTCTCGGCGTTCGCAAGGACGTCGAACGGCGTCTTTTTACGGTTTCTGGTGTATACGTTACTCATTCTATGCCTCCAGTTACCCGGCTACACGAGGTAGCCGGATTTTGAAATTATGCCGCGGCTTACGCCTCGTCAATTCGGAAGCAGACCGGGACGTAAAGCCCGCCGCTGGCGCCCCAGTTGCTGGAGTGCCCGCTGACGTTGACGAACACACAATTAGTCGAGCCGCCACTCCTGACAGAAGCGGACCACCAGTAGCAGCGGCCGCCGCCGTTTCCGGCGCCCTTGATACGGTTCAAAAAGCTGTTAGCAAAGATCGGGTACTGTACGCCCTGCCCCTGACTCCAGCCTTTTGTCCCCCAGATAGTTGATCCGAAGATTTCATACTCGAGAGGCACCCAGAGAGGACCGAGATCCTGCCAGCCCCAGCTCGTGCCGTCAGTGAGTGCGCCGCTTGCGCTGTATCTGTATTCCATGAGGGTGCGCTTGTTACTGATTACGGCCTTGACTGCTGCCGGAAGGTAGCCATAAAGGGTAGTAGTGAGGAATGTGTGCAGGTTGCTTATCATGTACGGTGAATTATTTGCAGCGTTTCCGTTGTTGTTATTGGTTTCATTCCATTTGACCGTCTGATTAAAGCAGTCTTTACTAATAAAATCAATGTGGTGGCTTAGCTGCTGGTCGGTGGTTCTGTAATATGTGTCAATACCGGCAACCTGCATTTTCACCGTCTGACCATTCATCGTGATAGGAATATAGTCGGCTACATGAATACCGGTAAAATTGTGGGCTTTGATCCTTGCCTTGATCCACGCCCATGCGTCTGAATACTTCGCAATCTCCAGCGCAAAGACAACGGTCAGGTCTCTGCCGGCATAGAGGCGATCGTTGTCGGACATGGCTCTCGCGAGCTCCTCGTTTGTAGCTTCGAGATCCTCAGCCAGAGCGACGGCTCCGGTCTTTGTCTGGATCGTAACCTCCAGAGCATTGTCGACGGTCGCAAAGTATTCCTGCGTAATGGTCGAAGGTGTTAAACCGTTGTACGGCGGTAAATAGTCGGCCACGTTCGCGATCGCGATCGAGTAGAGGACTGGAGCAGCGGCCGGGTGTAATTCATCAACCGCATAAATGCCGATCTCATTCACATAATAGCCAGCGGAGAGCTCAGCGTTTGAGACGAGTGCCGTCAATTTTACGCAGGTATCGGTCGCCATTTCAATTTTAGAGAATGGGATCTCTTGTTTCTGCGCTTTGAGAGTAGAGCGGGCCTGCAGGCTGGCTCTGGTTTTCTCCGAGTCTGAATAGGTGCCGGATCCAGTCACCAGCTTGGTGAACTTGATCTTTGCGGTTCCGGCGGTTGTGGCTGCCAGCAAGGCGGCGCCACCGTTTGTCATTACTGCATTGTTAAAATCTGCCATAATGCAATCATTCCTCCTTTATAATGTTTTTAATGTGGTTTGTATGTGCAACTCCGGCAGCCAGTGGAAGCTCCAGAGGTTGTACGTCGTCAAAATGTTCGATTGCTCCCGCTTTGCTTTGGCTCTGGCCTGCTGCCGTGCCGACATTCGACACAATGCCCGCAGAGTATTCCAACGCAAAGTAGTCCATAATGCTGTTGTGGCTGTGGTAGGATCCTCGGCCGGTTCCTCCGCGCTGGGTGATTTCTGCCTTGCGTGTTTCCTGAAAATGGTCTAAAACTACGCATTTACTGAATGAATGGTGTGCGGTTCCTCCGTGGAGTGGCTGCTGGATCGTTCTGGTAACTTCGATCATTTCAACATGAGAGCGCGCGTTTTTTACCTTGTCGATCATGTTCAAAAAATAAAGCATACCGTCCTTCGTGAGCGTTGCGCTTGTCTGGATTTTGAACCAGTACGGCTGGCCGCCGTACTCGAACCACTCCGTAACTTTACCCATTCCGAAGGCTGAGGTGATAAGCTCCTCAACCGCCCATTTTGTGCCGCGCTTTTCATGGACTCGGTAGCATGTGCGTATTACTGATCTTTTGGTCTCCAGAGAGAAAGAGGAGTCCCACCAGTCAATATTGAACTCCCACGCCATTTCATCGAGCTGCGCGTCGTTCATGTTGTCGATCTGGTCCCATTTCCGCAGAATTTTGGCTCTGTTCGCCGGTTCAGCGAGCAGAACGTCCATAGCGTGAGAGAGCGCCACGTCCGTTTCGTCCGCTTTCATAAATTTAGGGAGCAGCTTCGCCATGTTTGGGTTAAAAATGCTCATTCTTGCCATGTTTTACCCCTCCACTTCATGCGATACCGTTAATTTGCCGGAAAACTTCGCCACCGTCGTTGCGCTCAGCTCAGTGTATACCGGTTTGATAATATCGACGCGATCTGCGCCGGTCAGGTGGTTGCCGTCTGAGTCCTCCGGGCAAAGTATGAGTTTTCTCAAATAGTCCGGGTTGATATTCCGGTCGAGGCTGCTGCCTTGCCAGTATATGTACTGGTCGATCGAGCCGCCGGAGCTTTCTATATTTTCAACGACTGCGGTCTCATTGGCTGCGGTTGTGTAATATTTCAACTCAATATCGTAAGATTGGATAGTCGGAGCAGATACCTCCACTTTGTCGGTCAGCGGGCGAACGTCGTCAGCGTTGCAGGCTGCCAGAACTTTGTCGAGTACAGACTGATCCGGTATTTCTCCACCGTACAAAATGGGCGTAATTACAACAACGCCCGGGCTCGGCGAGCTTACATGTGCGTCGGCCACGGTTGCGTCAGCAGATACGGCGTAATATTTATATGAGTTTTTAGGCCCGGCCGTGGATCTGCTGGCTGGCGCGAGTCGGATCCTTTCTCTCAGATCCTCGTCGTTTTCCTCGTCGCCGCCTCCGGCTGTTTCCTCAGTGTTGGAAACTCCGTCAATAAATGGGATCATATCAACCAGCACATTGATCTCGCCGACTGGTATGTCGTTGTATGTTGTGCCGCCTTCCTCGCTTTCGACTTCGGCGTCGACATATAAGGAACCAGCCTGCAGGACTGTGGTCTCGGTGGTTTTGAAGTAGCGAGAGTAGTCCGAAGTTACGCGGGTTCCTTTGGTGATAATGATGTTTTGCGTTACTGCTTCTTTGAGAGAAAAGCGAACCGTTGTTGTCGCCGGTAGTGCTTCGATCCTGAACACTCCAGCAAATTCTCCCAGAGCGTCGAGAACGTCGCCCCTTGCATAGCGGAGAGTTGACTGCTTTGCTGAGTCGTTCATCGTGGAGTAAAGCGCTACAACGAGAGTCGCAAGCGTTTCTCCAAAAATTCGGCGCTCGTCTCCGGGGTATAATTCCTCGGTGACGCCATTCTCTAAAACGTACATGATAAAGTCGTAGATCTGGCCGGCGTCTGTTTCTATGAACTGCAATTCGCTGGTGCTACTCATTGTCCTCCTCCTCTCTTAGTTTAATTTGTGTTATAGTTGAAAAATCGCCGCCTTGTGCGTCTGGAGCCTCGAAGTCAATGCCTTCGACTTCGACGCGCGGCTCGTAAGTGTCAAGTACCCACTCAGCCTCCGCGATCGCGTCATATCGCGCCGAGGCGCTGGGTGCGTCTGTTATTGCTGCGTCGATCCCCTTGATACGATCATAGGGGTTTTCGCCTCGCGTAAGTTTCAGGAGATTGGCCGCGCATTGTCGCGGATCTCCGTTGTTGCTTGCCAGCATGTGATCGCCTCCTTTATGACACGAGGGACAGCGTGCTAATATATACCCAGCCGTCGACCTGCGGGAGGTATGCTTTGTTTCCGTTGATTTTTCCAACCTTCAGAACTCGCTTTTTTTCGCTGTTGAGAATTTTCTCACCGTCCGCATAGTATGAGCCGGTCAGCTTCACGCTGCTGCCTACTGATATTGTCACTTTTTTGCCCTTTTTCTTGGCTGCTTTCTTCTCTGCTTTCTTTGCTTCTGAGGCGGCAGCTCGGGCGCCAGATTTTCCACTGGTTTCTTTCTTGTTTACCTCCTCGAACGTGAGCCCGATCGTGGCGAAGCGGATCCGGCCGTAATCGTCCATAATAACGCCCGAGAGGCTTACCTCTTTTAGTCTGGTTTCTCTACCAAAGCGACGGCCGTGCATATATAACACGCCGGTGCTTTTAATGAGAGAGCACCACGACTCGTACTCTTTCTGAGGGTTTACTCCGGCGTTTGCATGTACGTCAATGTCGAAGGTAAAGGGTACGAGCTCGGTTTTTTTCTTTTTGCTCTTGGAGTCGTCACCCTTGATCGTCGTCGAAGTAGAGAAGTTTTTCAGCGGGTTTACTTTCTTTCTGGAGACTTCGAAGGTTTTGTTTCTCCATTTTGCCATTACTGCCATGTGTGATCGCCTCCTAGCTCAGTGTTGCAAATATGAGGCCGGTGTCGTCCTCGAAGCAGACATAAGCCACGGCGGCGCCTTTTTTCAGCGTTGCCGCGTCGATGTTGTCAGCTATCTGGATATTAGGAGACACGAGCCGCGTGTCCTTCATCGGGGCCACCTTTGCGGTGTTGCCCTCAATGCTCAGGATCACGCCTTTGTTTATGGTTCCGTCCATTAGTAGCCCTCCAGTTTCTTTCTGAAAAATATTTTTGTTTTGTGCTTTCCGTAATCGTGCCGCACTTTGTAAATATAAAAGGCGCCGCTCCATGACGGGGCCTGCTGGTTTAGTATGTTCACCATTATTCCGGGCGCATATATCGGCATGAGGCTCGCCTCAATGCTGCCGCATACAAGCATTTTATTTTTTTCTCGCAATACTCCGGCAGCGAAGCGGATCGCCTCGAGGGTGCTCTGGCACTTAATAGGCTTTTGTGGCACCCATATTCGAGAGTTTTCTCCCGGTGCCTTATATGTTCCGGTGTAAGGTCCGCAAGATACCGTTGCCGATCCATACGATAGGACGCTGTTGTCCTCACATTCTACATGGCAACCGGTCGTGTCGATTGTGATCGCTGGCTCTATTGCCTCGAGATACGGCTCATAGGCTGCGATCAGTTTACCGTTGTATATTGTGAGGGCTGCACGCTCGAGCGTACATAGGCGGCCGAAGAACTTGAAGTCCTCCTCGTTTTCTTGCTTCCTGTATTCGTACACATGATCGGATACGCCGTAGCTTTCAAACTCCAGCCCGTGCCGTTTTGCAATTTCTTGGCCGATCTGTGAAAAATGAACGCGCTCCCATGCTTTAGAGTTCGGGATCGTACCGCTTGGCGGCATGGAATAGGCGCGCAGGTCGTAGTAGCTGGAGTCAGGAGCTGAGGAGTACAAAAACATTTTTCCCGTGCCAGTTCCTGAGTCCTTAAATTCAACCGGTGATCCGGTTCTTAAATTCCATTTGTCGAACTGTCCGTCTGTGTCTGATATTCTGACGCGCAAAGAGTCAGAGCGTCCTCCCGCATACATTTCATGCACGCAGGAGGAGAGCGCCACCTTTTCGGAAACGTCCGTATAATTTAATAACAATTCGCTCATGCTGTCGCCCTCCACGGTGGTACTGTCTCCGAGGTTTCTGCCTCCTCAACAACGGGGAGCTTTAACTGCACGCCGCCCTCGAATACGATCACGTCGGCATAGTCCGGGTTGTATTCGATGATGTAATGAGCCAGACGCTCGTCGTTATACATATCTAACGCAAGCAGGTCGAATGTGTCGCCGTCTTGTGTGGTGTACTCGTAGTATGATGTAACTCTACGCAAAAGCAGTCACCTCCCTTGTTTGGATCCAGCGCTCCAGCCAGTCGAAGAACTCGGCCTCGTGAGCTTTGAGCCTCTGCATGAGGTCGTCGTTGTCCTCTGTAACCTTACCGCCAGCAATAACCGGGCTCCATGTGAAGCCGCTAAAATCGTAAACGATAGTGGTAGAAGGCTGAGATAGCTCAGCCAGAGAAAAGTCGTCAACGCTCAGGAGATTACCCGCGAGGGCTGTCTCTGATTTGTCGTATACGCCCAGCATTTCTCCGGCCTTTTCCCAGTAGCCTATATTGGCAGCCCTGACACTTCGGTCGAATGAGATAACGGCCTCAGTGCCGGCCTCTCCGGCGATCGTTATGCCTTCAGTAAAGCCACCAGTCGCAAGCATTGGTATGTTTGGAATACTAAAGCCCATACCACCGACGCCCGGTACCCAGTCCGGGATCTTTATGCCGTTAATGCCATTGATAAAAGTGTTAATTCCACTAATGATCGCATTGATCGGAGCCTTGAAAATATTTGCAATTCCTGAAACGATACCCGAGAAAATGCTGACAATTCCCTGCCATGCTCCGCTCCAGTTTCCGGCGAATACATTAGTAATAAAGTCGATAAGGCCCTGAAAAATCTGAGTTATAGACTGCACAATCGGGGCTATTCCCTGAATAGCGGTGCCGAGTACGCTCGTAAAAATTCCGGCTATAAATTGAAGGGCCGGGGCCAGAAGTTCCAAAACCTGAGAAATAAGCGATCCCAGCACTGAGATTAGAGGGGTGATCGCTGTCGCAATCAGGCTCACAATAGGCCCGATTAAATTCATAACGGTGTCGAGTATCGGCATGAGTAAGTTAATCAGCGTCATAAGGATAGGGAGCACCGTGTTGAGTAGTTCGATCACAACCGGCAAAACTGCCGATATAATCTGCATGATCGGCGGCAAAATTGCGGTTATGAGCTGCACCAGTACCGGCAAAACTGCCGCAATGATCTGAGACAGAAGCGGCAGGACGCTGCTCACTAACTGAATAACCAATGGGAGCACTTGCTGGATCATTTGAAGCAGCGGCGGGATCAACTGCTGGCCGATCGTCTGGGCTGTCTCCAAAAGTACCGGTACAAAATCTTGAAAAAGAGGGATCAGCTGCGGCATTATGTCTTGAATTACCGGGATAATTGTCTCAGTCAAACCCTGAATAATTGGGATCAGTCCCTCCATAGCTTCACCGACTACCGGCATTAGCTGATTGAGGGTGTCAAACATGGTATTTGCAAGCGGCTCGAGAGCCACCTGAGCCTGCTGCTTGAACATTTGCAGGCGCTCTGCAAAGTCGTAAGTATCTTCGGCAGCGCCTCCGATAGTCTCGGTGCTTTTTTCAAGCTCGGCAGTCAGATCGGAGACTGAGAGAGTCCCGTCTCTGATAGCAGCGGCCATGGTTGAGCCGGCTTTTGTTCCGAAAATTTCAGAAGCGATAGTGGTCGCCTCTGTCATGCTGCCTGCGTTCTTAATCTTTTCGGCATACTGTTCGAGGCCCTCGCTTGCAGATATTCCTTCCTTCGCAAGAGCTCCGACGCCTTTTTTCATAGCCGCGAGCACTTCGCTGGTATTTACACCGGCCTTGTCAAGCTGTCCGATCAGGGCGGTGGCTTCGTTGAATGAGTAGCCCATTTCTTGAAGTTGAGGGGCGAACTGCTGCACGCTGCTCATTAAGTCAGTGAAGCCGAGACCGGTTGACTGTGACGCCTTGAACACATAGTCCATAGCGTCGCCCATGTCGGCCGCGTCGATGTTCCACGCTTGGAAGGCTTGACTTGACTCCTCAATAACGCCGCCGAGGTCGTCCCCTAGCATGTCCGATACTTGGATCGCCTGCTTTGAAATGTTTTGTAATTCCGGGCCAGTCAAACCGAGGCGCGTGTTGTAGTCAGCGATCGCCTGACTGGCGTCCTCCATTGTCGTTGGTACGCTTTTATAAACCTCGTTAAAATCATCGGTGAGAGCGTCGAGAGCGTCCCCGGTGGCTCCGGTTCCGATCCTGATCGTGTCGACTACATTGTCGAATTGCCCGCCGAGATCGACGAGATACTTGCCAGCCTCAATGGTAGCCTTTCCGATAGCGACACCCGCAGCAGCAACGCCAGCACCTACGGCGACGGCTTTCAGGTTTATGCCCTCGAGTGATTTGCTGGCCTCCTCTGCGGCTTTTCCGAGTGTTGGGCTTAATGAGCCCGCAATCTCCACGATCGCTTGTAGTGTTTTGCTACTCGCCACGGTATCACCTCCTTCGGCCTTTCTTGTGCTTTAACACTTGCGGTGGTTTGTTTTTCTGCCGACGTTTTTGCTCGGCGGCGAGATCCTCGGCCGCCTCTGCATACTCGACTATAAAATCAATTACTCTTTTCCTTTCGAGCTCTGACGTGCTGGTGTGGAAGGTTCTGGAGTAGTCTCTGATTGCTCGTCTGAGCTGTCTGCCCCTGAGTCTCCCGATCCGATAAAAAAACCTCGGCCGATTTTAGAGAATTTAGTGAGAGACTTGCCCTTGATCCTCTCCATGTCCTCGAATGTGTAAGAAGGGTTTACTGCAATGACAGCAGCGAAGCCGATGTATAAATGCAGGGAGTAGTCAAGCTCGACAGCTCCCGCAAGGTTTCCACCTTTTGAGCCGCTGGCTTTCATCTTGTGGGCCTCAGCCTGCGCATAGAGTTCGCCGCTGATCTCGTCGGTGTCGTAACTCATTTCAGCAACCTGCACGCCGTTGATAAGTACCGGCTTGTTGAGTGTGATTGTTCCTCTTTCTTCTGTCTGGGTTCTCATGGTTTTGGTTCCTCCTTTTATAGAAAAAGCCGCCGGCGTTCTGCCAGCGGCCATGTTTTACAGTAGTTTGTTAATGTCGCTCATGTAGTCCTTGCCGTCAATTCTGAGGATCTGGCTCAGTCTGTCGACGAGCAGGTACTCATAACCTCCGACAAAGATCTGCACGCGGTTCGCGGTGTAGGTGAGCTCGTTTTCCGAAGCGGATCCGATTTCTGCACCGATACCCGGGAGCGCGGTCGGTGGGAATGTTCTGACAAAAGCCTTGCAGCCCTCCGGCGAGGTGGAGCCGTCCGCTTTGACAACATTCTGTACCCATCTAAACTCAAAGCTGTGCTTGTCGAGCTTTGACATTTTCCCGAGTCCCTTATCCTCGCCGATCTTTGTGATCGAGAGCTCCATGTTTTCGAGCAGTCCGACAATAGGTACCGTCATTGTTCCCATTGCGTTGAGGTCTGCCGTCATTTGTGAAATTGCCGGGAGCGTGAAGCTGGTGTCCTTAGCCGTAAGCACACCGCTGTCGTATACGGTGTCAGCAACTACCGCACCTTTTAAGTCTAACCACATACTTACTCACCTCCTCCAAAATAAGCAGTAAAGCCTTCGTCTGTGTACGATACGCGCGCCGTTCCGCTCTTAAATGGCGGGGTAGGGGTTGCGCTAATATCCCAGACAAAGTCGCCGTTCATCAGGTTGCTGGTAGGGTTGGCCGTCTCCAAAAATTCAACGGTAGGATCTCCGATAAGAGCGCCGCGGCCCTTTAATGAGTCGAGTTCCTCCTGCTCGTCAATGAGTATGCTCTGCTGGAGGCTCAGATCCATAGTGCTGTCGATCTGGGTGCCATGGCGGCGCTGGAAGCCGTTAGTAATATACATAAGCATACGGATATTAACGTCGAAAATGTAGCGGGCAACACCGTCGGAACCGTACTCGTAGTAGGCTGTGTGAGGTCCCCAGAGCACCCAGAGGCCGCCCCAAAATACTGCGGTAGTAATTCCCTTTGAATTGAGTTCGTTGCCGTCCTGCTGATCGAAGCCCTCATTTTCAGAGTTGGCCCCAAAATACTGAGCGGTACACATGATCTCTTTGTTTGACGGGCTCTCCATTGGGATATTGTCATGACTGTTGTCGACTCTCTGCATTGTGACGGTCGCCTGAGTGCTCAGGTGGTACACTTTGCCAGCATACTGAACCTGCGGCCAGTAAACCTTCGAAAAACCGTTGTTGTAGCCGTTGCTGTCGGCCCATTCCTCGGCCTTTTTGAGCGTGTCAATGGCAGCCTTCGCCTTGCTGTCGTAAATTGGTAAGTCAGCATTTACAAAAGCGTCCCAGTGGCCGTTTAATTTCTGAACGACCGAGATCATGGCCTTGTAAACGTCTGGATCTTCACTCCAGAACGGTGCAGCCAGAATGTTGAGCACGGCGTTGAACATGGTGTAGAGTTTAGAGAGAGCCTGCAGTCCGGTCCTCTTGCCGGAGGCTGTAACGCTTCCGATAATGTCGCTCTTGGTTACGAGAGACGGATCCACCTCTGTGAATGAAGCCTCCACCGTGCCGGTGATAGGATCGGCGTCATTCAATGACTCAATGACTACGGCACCTTTGGTATAGTTGTAGTCGAGAGAGTAGTCTGCACCCAGCACCTTGTCGGAGAGTGCAAAGGTGTCAAGAATAATTGTGTCAGTCACATACTCGGCGCGGCCGTTCTTGAATGTGAGCTCGACGGTTGTTTTGACGTCTTTCTGGTGGACGGCCGGATCTAATACGTTGATGATATAGATCGGCCCCACGTTTCCGATTGTGTTCGCAAAATGGCAGTCGAACGGCTCGCATAATGTGAACTTGTTCCAGTTGCTCGAGTAGCCGACTGTTGCCTGCGTTTTTGGCATGTTTTCCAGCTTGATCGGTGTGTTAATCAGGCCCTTCTCCTTATAACCTAAAACAAGGTTAATAGGTGCGGTTCCGATGTACGCCACAACGGTGTCAACCTGAACGGCGCTTTTTACTTTATCGTTTCCGATCTCGCCGTAAGCTCCGTGTTGATAGCTCATCTGTAAATCACTCCTTTACAATAATTTTTCATAGTCTGCGGGTATCTTGCGGGCCAGTCCGTGCTCGAGAGTGAACTGCACCCAGCAAAACCAGTACGGGTAATAGCTCACGAGAGCCCCGTCCTCAGTAAATGGGCCGTACTCTATGTTGTTTTCCTTGACGAGCCGCAGCCCCGCAATATACTCAGTGTTTTCGATTGCTTGCAGCACCTTGTCGGTAAAGCTCCAGACGTCCCGCCAGCCCTCGAGGTTTCTTTTGAAATTTTCGCTCGGCTCTCTGCGGTACTTCACGCCGCCGAGCGCCTGCGGATCCTGCTCTGGTACCGCCATTTCGCTGCCATGCTGCCCCGGGTTCCATGTCGCAAGCGCGAGCTGTATCGTCATTTGACCGATGTGCTGCGCCGGTGCGTGCTTGCCCTTTAAGAGCTGCACGCATAGCGAAGGAATGGGCGCCGCAACGTCTGGCGGCTTTCTGTCCTGAGTAGGAATGTACATAGCAAAGGCGGCCGGGTGTGCTGTCTGCACATTGTAGCCGCCGTCGTTTACTTTGTCGTCTGGAACTTTCAGAAGTATGCTGGGGCAGACTTCCTCCTCGAACCATTTGACAATATTGTCAAGATCGCTTGTTATAGCCATAGCGCACCTCCTAGACCATGCGGGTGTGGTGCAGGGCTATCTGGGTGATCCCCAGATTTTCAGCCCATGAGTCAACAGTACACTCCCGGCCGTCCACATTCAGCGCGGAGCCCGGAGCTTTTTCACCCTCCAGATCTTCGGTTCTGGCAAAAATAAGAGTGTCGGACTCAGCAACGCCCAAAATGTTGCCGTTTTTCATCGTGACAAGCGTGTCGTTGTCGATAATGATCGTTATACTTTTACCCTCGATTTTATGAACTTCTCCGAAGTCCTCGAGCTGCATGAATACGAGATCAATGTCCGACGCTATGAGGTCTTTGAGACTCTTACTCAACCGGATCCATAGCACCAAAAGCCGGAGGGGCTTCGGTGTCGTCCTCCTCTGCAAAGTAATCGTCGAGCAGCTTAATGACTTCGGCCTTTGTGCGCATATTCTGGGCGTCGAGTCCGTAAGCTCCAGCGAGTGCCTGCAACTCGGTGAGTCTCATTTTGTCGCTGTACTCTGGTTTTTCTGCTTTTTCACTCTGAGGATCTTCGTCTCCGTCAGCTTCCGGCTCCAGATCCTGCTCTGGTTCCTCTGCTTCCGGTTCTGCCGGATCCTCTGCCGGCTGCTGCTCGGCGCCGGCGGTTTCTGGTTCTGGCTCCAGCTCGGCCTCTGGGATAATTACGTTTGCATATTCAGCAACGCCCTGAGTCACGAGCTCGGCCTCTCTCTCAGGATCGAGAGAGAAGGGCTCGGAGTCTTTGTCTTTGGGTAATATGATCCCGTTCTCTTTATAGCCGTATACTCCGGCGATAATTTTAATCATTTGGCGACTCCTTTCTTCGCATTTCTTACAGTACGCTCGCAGATACCCACGGATTTTTACTTCTAGGAATTAAGAGCGGGCGACTTGTGACCTTGATCTCTCTGGACTCGGCCTTTACGTCTGCCGTGTACTTAGGAATACGGCGGCCGGTGTAGGTGTGGAACTCGCCGTCGTCCTGCTCGATCTGGGTAACTGCTCCATAGAGACCGCGGCCTGCTGCCGGGGCTGTCATAATTACGGTACCAGCCGGGAGATATGGAACGATCTGACCGCTTTCGTCCTCGTAGGTCTCGTCGTAAGTGATAAGTTTTACCATGTGACCGTCTACGTTCAGGACAGCAAAGCAGCAAGCTCCCTCCGGTAAATTCATAGGCTCGATAGTTCCGAGTATAATGCTGCGGTTGTCGAGGTATTTCTGGATTGTAGGATCCTGCAGCGCGATCTTTGAAACTCCTCGGGCCATTACGCACTCAGTAGCAGGGAGCCCGTTCTTTGTGAGCATGTAGATCATTTCAGAAAGATCTCCGTAAATGTCAGCGCCGGTTGCGTTCCATTTTACTGCCGGTGTGTACTTCGCCGGGTTGGCTGCTTCATCGTAGAAGCGGATCTCGTACTCCTCATAGTCTCCGCTGCCGTACTTATCGGCGTAGTGTCTCAGCACATAGCCGTTGTTGAGCATACACTGGGCCGCCATGTACTCCTCACGGCCTGAGATCATTGTGTCGAACTCTGTCAGGTCTCTGTTGAGGATCTGGGCCTGTCTCTGCTGAGGTGTTACGTTCTGGAAGAGCTGCTCGCCGAACCCTTTCTTGTTGAGGTCGTCAATGGTGAGCGGTCTCTGTGGAGCGATAAACGGCGGCACATAACTGAATGTCTTGTAACCCTCGCGCTCGATAGTGATACCGCCCTTTCGAGGCATTACGCAGGGTGCGATCTTCTTGCTGCCGTTTCTGTACTCGACGAGGACCTCCTCACCCGGGAAAATGTCCTCAGACACTCCGTTGACCGGGGCGGTAGTAGGGAAGTAGCGATCTCTTAAAAATGTTCTGTGTGTAGGCATTGCCTGAATTGCCGCCAGCATAGTGACGGTTCTGTAAATTAACGGTGTAGGCATTTCGATTGTCCTCCTTTTCTTACATAGCAGAGTCGAGGAAAATGCCACCGTTGCGGAGCGCTGCCTCGTCTGCTTCTGTGATAGTGTAGTCGTCGTCAACGATAAGGGCCTCTCTGTTGAAATGGCCGGATCTGTACGCTGTTGTAAATGCGTCGGTGCTTGTTGCGTCTACCTCGTCGCAGAGAACGCCGAACGGTGTGAGCGTCTCACTTTCTCCGGCTGCTGTGCCGAGAATAACGCATTTTTTTGTTTTGCTGCTCATTGCAACGACTGTGCCGCGCGCGAGAACTCCTTCTCCGCTCGCGATTGTGACGCCCACGGCGTCAACCGGGAACTTGCCGTCAATAAAAAGATTGTCAGCGTCGCAAGCTCCAATTTTCTGATCTGCTCTCATTGTGATACCCTCCTTATTTTGTTGGTGTTGTAGGTGCCGGAACTGCGCCACCGTTAGCGATCATAGCAGCGAGCAGGGCTACCTGAGCGTTTTCGTCGGCTGCCTGATCCTTTGGTGCAGGTGCTCCTGAGTTCGGTGTTGTGCCGACTCCGGCTGCTCCAGAGGCGGTAAAGTCGTCGGCGCTGTTCTGAATGTGCTGAGCTCCGAGCTGGGCCTGCTTTTTCATAGCCTTAAAAGCAAGCTCCTGAGCTGAGCAGGCTGTCGGTCCGTATTTAGCTTCCTTGATAAGCTCAGGATCTCCGACTGTTGCCTCGATCGTCTCGATTTCCTGCAGTCTGGAACGCTCGGCGGTTACGGCTTCGCTTGCCGCTGCCTCGCGGGCTGCGTTCTCAATCTGTGTTACGACGTCAGGGTACTGCTGTCTTAATTCTTCTGGTGTCATTTTGGTGTTACCTCCTTTTGGTTTATTTGTTGAAACGCTCTGAGTCGGAGCTGCTGGCTTCGATGTAGGCGTTTTAACGCTGTTAATAATTGGCACATTGCCCGGGAAATTACGAAAACCTTTGAGAGAGTGCAGCACTCCGTTGACGATAATCTCGTCTTTTTCTGAGCTCATGCACATGCTTGTCTCGCAGCCCTCGCGGATCGAAGTGCAAAAACCATTTTCGACAGCCTCGCGGCCGGTGTACCATGTTTCCTTCGCCATGATCTGTCGGATCTTCTCGGTTCCGAGGCCGGTTGCGGCGTCGTATGTTTCGGCTGCTGCCTTGTTGGCTGCTTCGAGTCTCTTATTTACCTCGAGCAGGGCCTTGTGGTTGTAATTTCCCACGAGTGTGAGCAGGGCCTCGTGTACCATGAAAAGGGCGCCCTCAGCGATTTCGCGAGTTTTGCAGCCCATAGCAATGATAGTGGCGGCGCTGGCCGCAATTCCGTCGATAACTGCAACGGTGTCACCGTTTAACTCTTTGAGTCTGTTGCAAATTCCGAGTGCGGTGTATAAGTCGCCGCCTACGGAGTTAATTCGCACGGTGATTTTTGCCTTGTCCTTGACCTGAGCCAGATCCTCGAGAAAGCCTTCCGGTGTGATGTATAAGCCCTCGACCGGCTCACCGGTCCACCAGTCTGTCGGTCTCTGGCTCACAACTTCACCGTACATGGTGATCTCAGCCTCCTCGTCGCTTACGTCGACAATGTTCCAGAACTTCTGGGCTGCGCCGGCGGGTGGAGCTGCGGGGCCATTAAGAACTCGCAGCGGGATTGTCTGCTTTTGCATGTTGTTGATCCTCCTTTAATGAATTTTGAAGTATAAGAGAGGCGATAGCCTGAGTAGCCTCAGCCTGAGCCTCCGGGGTGGTGCCGTTAGCTTCCGCGATCATTTCGTTTTCGCGTTTTAACTGGTTCATGTTGGCTTCCCACTGGCCGCCATTCAAGCGGATCGTACTCTGTTCGTGGGTGCTGTACCCGTGCTGGTTTGCAAGGATCTCGGCGCTGATTTCTTTCGTAGGATCGAGCTGTCCCTGAGACGGTCCGATCCAGTCACTCCCGAGCCATGCTGCACGAATGAGCGGATCACTGAAAAAGCCGGGCGCCTGAATACGTCCGAGAGCTACAGCCTCAGAGAGCCAGATCTCGTAAATGGGTTTGCAAAAGTCATTAGCAAACCACTCTCGGCGCATTTTGAACGCTTTCCATGCTTCCAGCAGTGCGGCTCTACTTGCTGAGTACGAGGCGTTGAACGATTTCAGGAGCAGATCGGCAGGGATCTCCAGCGCGGCGCCGCATTGTTCGCAGAGTGCTCTAATAAAAGCAGAAAAACCGCTTGCCGGTCTTGTCGGTGCTGCGAACTTGATATCTTCTCCCGGCTTCATTACGTTAATTGTTCCGGGGCCCATTTCGTAATCGTCAGGATCCGAAGGCTCTATCTCTGAGCCGTTTACTTCATTGAACGGCATTTCATCGGCGCCGGTGTCGGTTGTGACAAAAGCCGTGAAAAAGCTCTCGACAAGGGCGGCCATGAGCTCGCCCTCTGTGTAGCGTCTCATTTGCAGGAGCGGTTCAATGATCTGCGCCAGATATGTGACGCCTCTGTATTGCTCAGGTCTTTCGGACTCCATGACATGCAGGACATTAGGGAGCCCGGTTTTTTCACCGTATGCCTCGACTCTGGTCCATTCAGTTTCGGCCGCCGCGATAATATGCGGGTAGGTGTTGCGGAAATAATACGCTTGTATCATTCCGTTGTCGTTAATCTCTACGCCGTCAAAGATCCGGTTCCCGTTTTTGGCTTTGCCTTCGGTGGAAAAGCAGTAGTACCCCGAGTTAATCAGCGGGGTGCTGCAACGGTCAGCCTCTACGAGCTGGATCCTGAGAGAGTACGGACACATAGGAGTCGGATCGACTCGCTTAATGAGCCCGAACACGTCGCCGCTCATTAGCCAGCTCATAAGCGCGAGCTGCTGCATTGCGTAATAGTCATTTACTCCGGTAGCGTCGCAGGCATTTTTCTTTTCGGCCCAGATTTTGAACTCGGCCTCTGTTTTTTTCTGCCATTCTTTTGCAGCTTCCTGAGACATTCCCAGACGTTCGGCGTCTATGCGGCTATTTAATTTCAGGCCGCAGCCTATGACGTTTGTGCGGTTGGTTTTAATGGCAGAAGTAGCAACCGGCGCGGCCATATACAGCATACGAGCGCGCTGCCTTAGCGTGTCGTTGTTGTGGTCTATATCCCATTGAGGGGAGGAGCTGCTTGCTTTGAAACTTTTCAGCGCCTTTTTCTTCCAGCTTGCGCCGGCCTCTGAATATCCATAGTTTGAAGCTCGCGGGGCTGCTGATCCCGGACGGGCTTCGGGTGTTGCCGCCTGAGCAGGTGGCCCTTGTGTTTTGCTTGGAGTTATTTGCTGCATGGTTTTCGCCTCCTTACCAGTCGCGAGGGACGACTCCGACGGCCCTGCGCTGTGATTTGTTTTCGAGCGACGCGATCTCGTCCTCCATTTCCTTGATTGCTTTGCGGATAGCTGAGAGATCTGTCTGGTATCTGGTGGCGTTTCGTGTTCCTATACCATAGGACTGAACGCCGCCGCTGAGCATTTCCTCCTCGCGCTTATAGTAAAGCTCGAGGCGAGTCTTTAATTTGCTGATTTTTTCAGCCTTTTGTTGCTGTCTCATGGTTCACCTCCTTACCAGTCGTCGTACAGCTTCGAGCCGCTGGAGCGTTTTTTCTTTTCTTTTTTCTCGACGGTTTTCAGCGGTTGGCCTTTGAGGCGCCTTTCTACTGCCGTGAGATCTGGATCCAGTATTCTGAAGGCTGCCATTGCATAATTGCGGCAGTCGAGAGCCTCGTTGCGGTTATGTCCCGGCAGCTTCTCCCATTGCCATTTGTCGCCGCGTCTGGTTCGGACGAGCGACAGTTTTTCAGATAGCAAGCCAGAAAAGAAAAGAGAGTCATAACCGCGATCCTCTCCGAGTGGAAAGTGGCAGTATTTGGCTCCCTTTTCTTGCACCTTAATAGCGTTCATTATTTTACTTTTTCCGGCGTCTACTCCCAGAGTGTAGAGCCAGCACTTGCCGATCAGCTTACCGTCTATGACGATCTTCACCTTTGAAGGTGGGGCGGTGTACGGTATGCCGTCGCCGCCTTTTCCTTTTATGGCAAAAACGCGCTTGTTTTGTCTGGCCTTGCACTCGGCGTATACCTCCTGCGTAAAGTGGCCGCCGGAGTCCACGCATGTGAATGATACCTTCAGGCCCTTGCCATTCTTGAAGCGGTAAACATGGTCGATCACATCGTCGAGTCGAGCCCATACCTCTGAGGTATCAGGCCGGCCGTTGATAATTCCCTTTTTTATGCCCCACGTTTCGCCGTAGAGTCCATGCCCGACCACTTCATACTCGAGGCGGTTGTCCTGAGTGTCAACTCCGACGGTCAGCACCAGAACGTCGTCAGGGAGCTCGGCGTCGTATTGTTCGCGCCGGCTGAGCATTGCGTCCTCGTCCTCTAAATCTCCGCGATCCTCCCATAACTCACCGAGTAGGGTGTTGAATACAACCTTCAATTTTTCAGGATCGCCCTGAGCTTCGAGGAACTTCGTGACGATTTTCTCCCACGGAGTCCACGGAGACGAAAAAGCGTTAAGCCAGAAAGAGCGGTGCCCTTTTAGGTATGCGTCCGGGTTCTCGGCGATCCATTTCGCCGGCTGCTTTTTCATGGTTGCTTCTGTCTGAATACAGCCGCAGCTCGGGCACACCCATGTTATCGACTTGACCTTGTAGGTCTTTTTATTTCGTACCTTTTTGACTTCATGCTCAAAATGGATATTGTCGAAAACAATATTGTGATACTCCCCGCAATCCGGGCACTTATGACACCAGCGCTCCTGAGTACCGGCGAAAAATCCGTTTTCAATGTTGCTGGCTCCCTTAATCGTCGGGGTTGATACCTCGATCGACTTCGCGTTGTAGAAGGTTGTCTGTCTCGCTTCTGCAAGAGCCCACGGATCGCCCTCAGTTCCTGCGCTGGACGCCCAGCGGTCGCGCTCGTCTCCGATGATGTAGCGGGCTGGAGTAGAAGCGAGGGCGCTCGGACTGTTGGAACCGGTGATTGTCAACATGCCGCCCGGGAAAGATTTCTGCAATATTGTATTGCCGGAGTCTCTCGTTTTGACGTCTGAGACCTTTTTCCTCAGCGGCTTCGAGTCTCTTATCATCGGAGCAATACGCAAGCGCGAGAACTTCCGGGCGTCGTCGAGAGTAGGCTGTACATAAATCGTAGATCCCGGATCCTGATCTATTATGTAGCCGATTATATTGAGCTCTACCTCAGATTTTCCAACCTGAGAGGCGGCTACAACGGTTAGCTTGTTGACTTTGGGATCCGTGAAGGCGTCCATTATGTCGACAAGGTACGGTGTTCGCTCATTCCTCCACGGGCCTGCCTCTGCTGAGCTTTCAGGAGATAAGCGGCGGTTTTTCTCAGCCCACTGGGACACTGTGAGGCGCTCGGGTGGTTTGAAATTCTTAACAGCTCGAACGAACGTATTGTTTAAGCTGTCAATTTCATTCTGCCTGCTCATCGTCCTCGATCATAGCCCAGCCCTGCCGATCCTTTACCCGCTTTTTATACTCCTCTGGATCGTAGTGGTACTGGGAGAGTGACAGAAGGATCTCGTTTACCTCCTCTTGTATTCTGGCAGAAGTTTCGGCCGGACTTGCAAGCTCCGCGGTATCAACCGCAAGCCGTCCCGGCATAGCCATTAACATGCTGCGGATATTAAAAACGAGGTCCGTCGTGATAGCTTCGACGTCCTCAGCTCTGTGCATGGTTCCTTCGAGTTCGGCGAGCTGGAGCTCTGCGACTCTGGCCTTTGCGCTTTTTATATCTACCTCAGCCTGCAGCTTGTCGGTCTCCAGCTTATCGTTTTGAGCTGACGCTTTGCGATCGAGCTGCGTGCGCAGGTATTTGATGTAGTCCTTCGTTGCCTCGCCGACATTGTACCGGCGGCCTGCCGGTGTGTCGTGAGTTTTCAGAACTCCGTCTTGTGTGAGCTGCTGGATCCTCCGGGCAGTCAGCTCAAACAGTTCGGCCATTTTGGTTGTCGGCCAGTAACCCGGAGTCTCGGCCGGTTTTTCTTTTCGTGGTGTTGCCATGCCTTGCCTCCTTCCCGGCGTAACGAAACGGCCTAAAATTTTTCTATGAGTCTAGCAAGTTTTTGGGCTCGCAAGCACCGCAGGGAAAAAATTCGCTCAGAAGAACCTATTGAAAATTTTTTATTTTCTTTTGCCGGGTGCCCGGCGTTCGCGTTCTTTTTTCGCTTGCGTTTCTCTGCGGTGTTGGTGCGCCGACTCGGCGCGCGAGTGGTGACTTGCCTCGGCTTGCCCGGGCCTGCTGCCGGGGGCTGCGCCTCTGGTGTGGCGTGGCCTTTGGGTGTGGTCCATGTCTGGGCCAGCTTGCCGCGCCTGATGTGGTGGCTCAGTCTTAGAATGCTGAGCATATAGAAAGAGGCCAGCCGCTCGCATGGTGTGGAGTGGTTGGCCTCTGGTTCTCTGGTGGTGTATGGTGCCCGTGTGGCTGCGTGTGTGCCCTGTAGAGTTCACCCCTGAGCTTTGGCGAGCATTTGCTTGACGTGGTTCTCCAGTCGCTTGCTGAGGCCCTCGTCAATGTTCTGTTGTATGAGTGGCTGCACCTTTTCGTTTTCGATCATCTGCGGCACGCTCAATGTCTTTATGCTCTTGATAGGGTAGCGGCTTTCGCTTTCCCTCTGGAATGGTATCTGTGTAGAGCCTTCGCCTCCTGAGCTGGCAAGGAATACGCCGGCCGGCAGGTTCTTCCGCTGGCCCTTGAATACTTCCTGACTTACCCGGTATGGCTTCGGCTTTCGCTGGGTGGGCTTCATTTTGAAATGCGTCGGAGTCAGGACTCGGCCCTTGTATGTTAATACAACAGACTCGACGAGGTTGCCCTCAACTTTGAGCTGGCCGCCGCCTTTTCCTTTGCCGTCAAGCGCCGCCTTTACATCGGCCTTCTTGATAGCATAAACCTCGCACACGGCAGCAGATACCCACGCCTGCGCTCGGCTCTTTGCGTCTGAGGTGCATTTCTTTATTACCTTTTCAGCGTCTACCCCCGCAATATTGTCCAGCGTTTTGACGAGCTCCTCATAATTTGACAGCATACAAGTGGTTGTTCCTCTGGTGGCTGCCATGTGTGATCGCCTCCTCTCAGCCTGAAAACGGCAGCAAAAAACCGCCCGATTTTCTCGCGCGGTTTCTTTACCCATTTATTGCATTGTAAAAATTATAACACGGCTCAATTTCAAAGTAAATTGCATCTTTTTTGCACCGGTAAATTGCACGCTCAGCCTGCTGCCGGCGGCGGCTAATCAATGGCGGCCGTGCCATATAAACGGACGGAGAGGCTCTTAATAAGGCGCTGGCGGTTCCTCCAGACGGTTGTCGCGTCGCAGCCCAGTGACTCAGCAATGGCCTCGTTGTCAAGTCCCTCGAAGTAGCGGTCGCTTACTGACTCATAATACGGATCTGGTTTGATGATTTCGAGAGCCTCCTCGAGAACATCGACTTCGTGCTGATCCGACTCAATGCAGGCCTGCTTGTCTTTGATAATGGCCTCGAGAGCCTCCTCTGGATCCATGCGGGTGCTACTCTTTGAAAATCTGGTGATCGACTTGCTTCTCGCTGGGGTTCCGTAGGTTCTCAGCTCCTCGATCTTTTCCTCGTCGTCCTTAATCTTGACCTTCAGCACCGGGAGGGCATAGAGACGAGCCTCGGTGTTTTTAAACGCTGCCTTTGCGTTCTGCGGCTGCTGCAACGGCTTGTATGCGTCCGAGACTGCTGCCGCGGTTTTTTTCGCCACCTCGTCTATGTAGCTTTTGATCTCTGGCGGTATGCTTGGTTTTTTCTGTTTTGCCATTTATTCATATTCTCCTTCCTTGTATTCTGAGCTTATGCCTACATCGTCGAAAATCTCGGCGTATACTGCCGGATCTGCCGGGGCTCCATCTCTTATGAGCTGGATCTGGTCCTTGTTGCCGGTGATCCTGAAATACCGCTTTACAATTACATCGGTATAGCCGGGCGTTAATTCCATGAGGTAGGCGGTGTGGCCGGTCTTTTCTGCTGCCGCGAGAGTTGTCCCGCTGCCTCCGAACGGATCGTAAACCGTTTTTACAAAATCCATGTTGTCGAGTATCATTTCCATAAGCTCGACGGGCTTCTGTGTCGGGTGTAACTCATTCCCGGACCTGCTGCACCTCAAAACATTGCCGTAGCCTTTGTGACCGTCGAATTTCGCCTTGCCTCTGCTGCCGAACAGACAGAGCTCGTGCTGGCTTCTCCAGCCGACGCCCATGCCGGGTGTCTCTTTGTCCCATACGATCATCGAACGGACTCCGAAGCCCGATTTCTCAATTATGTCATACAAATAGATCCACATGCGCCAGTCGGTGAACACATAAGCAAATAGAGGAGTGATACCCTCGAAGGCTGCGGTCAATAATTTAATATAACCGCGGGTGCTGAGTATGTCGTTTGCAATCTTCGGCGCGTCTGTCTGGCCTTTTCTCACGGTTCCGATACTTCCGGTAGACTTTCCGCTCTCTTGGTGGCCGCCGCTGCAATACGGTGGATCTGTGAGCATGAGCTCTGGTTCTGCTCCCGCCAGCAGCTCCTCGCGGTCCTTTGCGTTGGTGGAGTTCCCGCACATGAGTCTATGGCGGCCGAGGATCCACACGTCCCCCAGCTTGCTGACTGGTTCCTCCGGTGGTGGGAGTACGGTGTCGTCGTCTGCCTCCTCTTTGTCGTGGTCTGCTTCACATAGAGCTGTTGCAAGTTCCTGATAGAATGACTCCTCGTAGCCGGTCATTTCAAACGGGATCGCTCCGGTGTCTACTGCCTCAAAAGCCTCGGCCAGTTTCACGCTGTCTATTTCCGCAAGCTCCGCGATCCGGTTGTCTGCCATGAGGTCGGCCAGTTCCTCCTCCTCGCTGGCATAGTTCTGATAGTCGACTGGAGCCTCTTTGAATTTTCCATACTTTGCCGCCGCGAGTCTGCCGTGGCCCTTTACAATCAGGCCCGATCGGGTGCTCACGGTGATCGGCTGCCTCCAGCCGGTTGCCTTGATGATAGCAGCGAGGGCTCTGATCTGATCGTCCGGGTGCTTATTGGGGTTTAGAGGGTTTTCTCTGAGTTCCTTTATCGGCACAATTTTGTCATGTGCGCAAAAAACCGGCCGGCCGTCTGCGAACGCTTTTGGCTCAGCGCTGGTGGTGTAGTCCATGTCGTTGATCTGTATCTCCTGACGGTTGGCCTTCGTCTTTGTCTGGGTGATTTCGAGCGTTTTCTTTGATTTCGCCACTTAATCGCCTCCCTTCTGGTTTTCTTCTGGTTCCTGAGTTCCAAAACGAGCGATCGCGAGCTCGTTGTATTTGCTGTAAATAGCCTCGAAGGCTTTTTTCCATTCCGGCCCGTGTTCGTCGCCTACGGTTACGATATGAGCCAGCTCATGCGCCAGTATTTCCGGGACTGCCTCTGCTGGGATATGTCCTGCCACCTCTATGAGCGGGAGAGTGCCGTCGTCTGGGAATGTGGTACAACCGACCATTTCTGTGCCGTCCTCTGTGGTGATTTTATCAACCAGTATGGCCTCGTATTCCGTGCCCGGGTAAATTTCAGCAAAAGCCTGAGCCACGAGGCTGCTCGGATCGTTTAAGAATGGGCTTTTTAATAATTCCATGAATAACCTCCTGCGATATGCGGGAGGGCAGCAGGGCCCTCCCTTGATGATCCCGACATTTATGTCGATGACATTATGCAATGATTGTGATCTTGTCTCTGTCCGGTATGTCTTTGAGTGCTTCCGTGAGGTACGCCTTGACATTTGCCACCGCCTGAGACTTCCAGACGCCACCGTCAGCAGTCACGAGCTTAAATACTGGAGCGCCGCCTCTGCCTTCGCTTACTCTGAAAACAAAGTCGCTAGCTGGCTGCTCAACCTCCAGAAATGTGCGGTACGGTATCAGGTTTACCGGGTTCGGTACGAGCACGTTGTCCTTCGTGGTTATTCCGGTTTTCATAACTGCCTGCTGGGTTGTGCCGGTGTCTGAGAAGGTAGCCTCCTGAGTGTTCACGATATTGCTTGCCAGCATGGTGACAGCTTCGCGGTCGTCGCTTTCCTTGAAGCATGACTGCATAGAAATGAGAAAGCTCTCCTGATCGTATTCTCTGCCATATTCAAAACGAGGCAGCAGGGCGTTGACCTCGAAAAGCGTCTCACGGTCGCGCTCAGCAAGCAGGCCAGAGTATAAAAGTACCTTTGTTTCGTTTACTACCTGAATAATCATACGATCGCGCAATTCTTCGCGGTTTTCTTTGATGTAGTCCACCAGTGAGGTGAGAGTGGTCGCAGAGATAGGCGCTGCCTTTTCCGGGGCGTCGTATCTTACGAGATCCTTTGTGCAGTATGTCTTGCCGTTAATCTCGACCGTTTTCGGATCTTCGGCTTTTACTGCCAGTCCTGTGATAAATGCGATAGCTTCCTTTATTCCTTCCATTGTTTTGTCCTCCTTATGCGTTTACGGCCTTTTGGCCCATTGTAATGACTTTGTGCTGGTTGCTTTTCGGCTGTTCTGCGGTTGTTGGCTGGTCGACCGGTGGACGACCGTTCTCAAATACCTCACCCGTCTCAGGATCGAAGTCTCTGCCCGGTACGAGTTCGCCTGCTGCCGCCTCTGCCTTTTCCTGCTCCTGATCGGCTGGAACCTCTGCCTGCTTTTTATTTCTGTTTTTCAGGTCCAGAGGCTTGCCGGTAGGTGTTGGCTGCTGTTCTGTGGTGCCTGCTGCCGGCTGTGTCGCATTAGCAGCGGGAGTGGTAGCCTGAGCCGGTTCTGCTTCCGGTTCCTGAGTCTGTAAATCATTAAAAGACATTTGCCCGCGGATCTGGCCGTCATATTCTGCGATCTCGATCTGGCCGGTTCTCATATTTACGCCCATAATCATTTGAGTGTCGATCGCTTCGGTTGCTGCGAGCTTGGTCGTGACAGCGATCTGGGTGCTTACGAGCTGTCTCGTTTTGTTCGGTGCAAATTTGAGCGTGATCTGGATCTGTCTCTTGGTGGTTGCCTCTGTGTTCGGGTTCTGAATGTTCTCGGCCACCTGCATGAGTGCCTCGTTGAGCTTTTCGGCAAAAGCACCGCCGGCGAGAGTCTCGAGGTTGATGTTACTCTGTACGCTTGTTTTCTTCATTTTCTGGATCCTCCTTCTTGGTCTTTGAATTGTTCAGCTCGTCAATGCGAAGGCTGAGCTGATAGGTCGCATAAGCTACCATGTGGAGCTCTGCGGCTTTCTTTTTGGCGTCTTTGTGGGTTACTACGGTTCCGATTGCTGACAAAATCAGGAAAGCGGCCCATAACGCACATACGACGGCGCCGAGCGTGATTTCTGCTGCGGTCATTTCTTCTTTTCACCTCCTCCCGGTGTGTTTGCGGCTCTGAGAGCGCACTCGGTACAAACTCCAGCGGCTCCCGCTGCCTTTACTTGACGCGCAAGCTCTGACTCCCAGCACTCCCGGCCGCAGCTCGGGCATGTGACGAGGCGCCAGTCTGGGTGCTTGCTTGCGTCTGGTATATTGGAGCGGAGCGGAAGGCATATAAGCCCGCCGTCTCCGGGGTTCCACGGTTTTATTGTTATGTTCATGTTATGCCTCCCAGCTCCAGAGCCCCTGCTGGCCTTTTGCTTTTATGGGCTCCGGCAGTTCTTTGACGTTTCTCAGCTCCCATGCGTAACGGCCGAGAGAATAATCTCCGAGAGCCTTTTCGGTGTCCGGTAGAGTAGAGAGGTATTCTTCTGTTATGAGGTGGCACGCCACAAGCTCAGCCGTTGCAATTACTTCTCCGTAATTGAAATATGTCAGGAGCTCACCGTTTGCCATGCTTGCTTTTTCCAGCTTCTCAACCATGAGTCCGAAGGCTTTCTCTGACAGAAGCGGTACGACTTGTCGTATTGGTTTGACTGCTGCATGGATCGCAATCGGCCCTCTGTATTTTGTAGCCCAGCTTCTTGTCTCGTTATGTTTTACGCCGGCGGCTATAAATTCGGCCCACGGCTGCCATATTGTTATTGCTTTCATTTAGGCTCCTTTCTAAAAGCAAAATGTTAGTTGTCCCGTTTCGTCTGCTTGCGTATTCATTGGAATAACAAAGCCTTCCCAGTGCTCATAGGCACGCCCGGTCAGACACTCAGCCGCTAAAATCAGCACATTTATGTCGCTGGCGTTTTTCATCCATGCGTATTCTTTCACATGCCGTTTTATTTGTTCCAGCAGCGGGAGCAGGCCGTCGGCTTCGGCTGCTTTTTCAACGAGCCGAGCCCAGTCCTTGATCTCATATACTCCGCTGGGCGTTTTGTACGTTTCCCTGCCTTCTGTGATTTTTCTCCCGTTCTTATCCTTTCCGACCACCGTTGCCGTGAACATTCTCGAAGATAGTCTGGTGTAGTTCTCGATCATCTAGGCTCCTTTCTGGATAGCTGAGGCGCTCCAGTTCTTCGCGAAGGCCTCCGTGCTCTGATAAGGGCAAAAGAGCTGACCGTCTCTGGTTTTTACCTCGAAGCGTCCGCGGCTGCGGATATATCTCACGATCAGTTCGTAACGCTGGCCGGTGACAAATCCCATTGATCCGGTTGTCCCGGTGAATGTCGCAATAATCTGGAGCGATCCGGTTTTACTTTTTGGGTTTTTTAAATCATTAAGCGCGCGTGTCAGCATTGTGCGTTCCTCCCTTTGTCTTTTTCAAAAATTCCAGCGTACCCAGATGATTGAGGCCGATCTCATAGTCTTGGATCTCGCTGCGTTTCAAGTGCTTGTGGCCGTATATGTCTTTCATATCTCGCCAGACGCTCCACGGTATGCGGTAGAACTGCTCAAACTTAAAGCTCACGAGCACGAAGCAGCTCGCGCCCATTTTCTCGTAGTTCTCCAGCAGTTCAGCCTGCCGATCGCTCACGGCAGAGGCTTCGATCTTGTCGGCGTCTGTATGTTTGGCCTCGAAGGCAATGCACCGGCCGCCGTTGAGTATTCCCTTGTAGTCGTTCTGGGCTTTTTTGGTGAAAACCGCGACATATTGGCCGCGTCTGCGATCTCCGTATGGTTTCAGAGGTCGCATAGGCTCCGGCGTTTTCTCAATGTCCGCAATATTCTGGGAGCGGTAGTAGTTGCACGCTGCGGAGATCATATTCTCGAAGCGTTCCCCGGCGTATTTAGCACGGCGGCCCTGCTGCCGGCGCTCATACTCGATATTTCTCTCGGCTTCGCATGGTGTAGGATCCGGGTAGCCCTCTGAATTTCGTCCGTTGCTCATATCACGCACCCCCTCTCAACATTGAGGTGCCATTTTTCAGACTGTTCGCAATCATTTCGCCGAGTTCTGAGGCCTCCGTCGGATCTATGTTGATATGAACCGCAGTAACCTCTCTGAGACTCTTGCCGGCCTCTGCGAGTAGTGGAGCGGCAGCAGGCTGATCGGCGTATGCAGCAGCGGCAGAGACGGCGTGTTTTCTCAGAGGTCTGCGCTGTGTTACTGCTGCATGATTGTAGATCTCCAGCACGTTCTCGATAAATTCCGGCGGGCCGAAAACTTGGATCTCAATGTCGAGCACTCCGGCAAGCTGGATCTCGTCATACATTCCTGCAGATACCTTGCAGCCGTAAACTCTGATAAGCTGGCAATGTCTGAGGAGCTGGAGCCCGCAGCGCAGGCCGAGCTTTCTTTCCTCTGGGTTGGTGTCGTCCACAAACTGCGTAAAATACACATGAGGGGCGAGTGGCAGCAGGCCGTCATTCATTGCCTCGCGGCAGTATTCCTGCGCCTTGATGATGTTTTTCTCATAGTCACCGCGACACGGTGAGCAAATATAGGCTAATTTCATTCATTGCCCTCCCTTAAATAATTTTTATTGTCTGGCGACTGCTGCCGGGCTGCCATACGAACCATGAGTAGCTCGTGGCGTCTGTTCCATGTCCGGTAAAGCTCGGGCGCTTATGTAGGGTGTAGAGTCCGGCGAGCTGGTGATCTTCCTGCTGCCAGAACTCAAAACGCTGGTCGCTTTCCATGAACGCGGTGCGGAGCAGGAAAATGAGCCTGCCGCCCGGTTTAAGTAGCCCGAGACTTTTCTCAACAAATTCGATCGCCTGATTAAATGGCGGGTTGCCGATGATAAGATCGTACTTTTTCCCGAGGTCCATGCTCAGGAAGTCGTCAATAATCACATTGACGCCGAGATCCTGCAGGTGTTGTGCCTCCTCTGGTCTGATCTCCACCGCGTCGATCGAAAAATCGCCGTATTTTTGTAGTGTCTTGATTATGTTGCCGCTACCTGCTCCCGGTTCCAGCACCTCGATCCCCCCCTCAGAGGGAAAACGTCGAGAAATGTCTCGATCGTCGAGATTGGTGTCGGGTAGAAGTCGTGCGGCTTTCTGGTGCTTCCTCGGTTTGTTGCACTCATTATCTACCTCCTTATCTGCTGCGCCAGCTCTGGCCCTCCATGACGAGCGCCTCGCACATTTCTCGCAGCCGGTCCACAGTGGCCCTCGCTGTCATGTCGTCCCCATTCTGAGGAGTGAGGCGTTTCTCCAGCTCGGTGTCTGTGTAGTTGCTTGTTACAATCGTTGGCTTGTAGCCTTCGTAGCGGGCGTTTATGATCGTGTAGATCTTCGAGACGCCCCAGTCTGTCGGCGGCTCTTTCCCCATATCGTCGATAATGAGGAGCGGGACCGTTTCGTAAACTCTCAGGATCTCGCCCTCTGAGATTTCGCGCTTGTCGTATGTAGCCTTGATCCTTGCCAGCATGTCGATCATTGTCATGCAAATAACCGGCCGGCCTCTCTGGATCAGGTCGTTGGCAATAGCAGCAGCGAGGTGAGTCTTTCCGACGCCTATGTCGCCCAGTATGAAAAGTCCGTTTTTCTTCTGGCTCATATTGTCAAAATTCTGGGCGTATCGTATGGCTGTTTCTTTCGCTTTGGCCGTTCTTTCGTCCGGGGTGAGGTAGTTGCTGAAGGTTCGCTCTAAAAAGCGGCCCCTCATTCCTGAGTCACATCTGAGACGTGACACCCGGCGTCTGATTTCGTCCTCGGCTTTCCGTTTTTCTTCCTGCTCCCGTTCGAGCCGTTCTTTTTCTCTAGCCTCGACCGCTCCCGGGCAGTTGCAAGGAATAGCGGTGGGGATCCAGAAGATCCGGTCACCCATGTTGCTGAGTTCTTTGCCTTTGTGATACCGGAGCTTTCCGCAATATTCACACGGCACCGGCTCCGGTGGTGGTTCCGGCCAGTCTCTTTCCTCGCTGCTGTAAAACCAGCCGTCACTCGGCTGCTGTGAAGCCGGTGAGCTTATAGCGTGATCCGCTTGGTGGTTCATTGCCATTGTCCGGGCCTCCTTTGTCGTCATATTTGCCTTCCAGCACTTTGCACATGTTTGTCGGTTTCATTATCCAGTCGAAGTCAGCCCGCCAGTTGCGATCGTTTTCGCCTTTCATAAAGCTGCTCGCCTCGGTTTTTCTGAATAGTGTCTCGAATGTCTCAATATTCGGGTAGGTCTTAAATCTTGCGGCCACCGCCTTGCGTCTGGCTCCGTCAATCTTCTGGATCTTCGAGAAGCTGACGCAAATCTCGTTGTATAACTGCATGATTTTCACATACGGAGTCGGATCTGATTTAGCAGGTGCCGCTGCTTCGTGCTCTGGAGGAGCACTTAAAGGATCCTTTATATCTCTAGTCTTATCTACTCTAGTCTTGTCTACTCTGCCAGCGGTTGTTTGTTGGTCGTCCAGCGGTCGTCCTTCGGTCTTTTTAGCAGCCGCTCGGCGGCGTCTGGAGCGTTCCTTTTCGGCTTCACGCTGCTGGATCAGAGTGCCTGCATATTCCTCCCAGTCGTGGATCGTGAGAGTAGCAGGATCCTCGTCGCCCTGATCCAGCAAACCCGCAGAAATAAAGGCTTGCAGCAGTTCGTCGGCGTCTCCGTCCCACTGTGCTGCGCGGGCTATATTCCGCGCGCTTATCTCCGAGATATTGCCGTCCGGGGCATTATCGAGAGCCCAGAGCCAGAACGAAGTCAGGAGCCCGATCATGTAGGGTGGAGCTATTTCGAGAGCGTCGGCTGCGTCTAAAATTTTTCTATGCTGTCTAATTGATTGATAAATTTTCAACCATGCCACGGCGTTTCCTCCTTCCTTTTTTGGTCGTCCTTTTTCTTGGCGTGTCTTTCTGTTTTGGTCGTTTGTCGGTCGTCCGGTGGTCGTCCACCGGTTGACCGGTAGGGCGAAAATCAATTAAAAGGGAGTTGATCGTCTGCGCCCTCCGGTATATTCATAAAACCGTCGCCGCTTGCAGGACCGGTTGGAGGCTCCTGCTGGTTGCTGTTTTTGTTCTTACTTTCTGCAAACTCGGCCTCCTCAACAACAACCTCGGTAGTGTATACCTTGCAGCCCTCACGGTCGGTGTAGCTTCCCGTCTGGATCCTGCCGGTTATTGCGATCTTTGTGCCTTGTCTCAGGTATTTCTCAGCAAATTCGGCGTTATTTCTAAAGGCAACGCACTGGATAAAGTCGGCAGTTGCTTCGCCTCCGTCTTTTCTGCCTCTGCGGTCCACGGCGAGAGTGTAGCGGGCTATCGCCATAGGCTCATTGCCTTGCGTGTATCGTACTTCGGGATCTCTGGTGAGCCTCCCCATTAAAATGACTTTGTTCACTGTCTATTTCCTCCATTCCTCAGCTCTCTGGCTGTGTCGTCCATGCGCTTGCAAATGTCGTCATACTCTGCCCGAGTCATGTCGGCTGGTTTCTTGCTGTATAAATAATTGATCCTGCCGTCTGTCTGCTCTTTGGAGAGCCCGGCGTCCTGAGCTTTCCGGTACATTCTGTCGAGCTGGGCCGCTGTGAGCTTTTTCTCGGCTCCATTCTGGCCGCTCTGAGCGGTTTTATTGCCTTGTTGGCTCTGTTGATTGCCTGCGGCATTTCTGACCGGCTGTGAGGCTGTTTGAGCGCTTGGCTTGCCCTTCATGTCTGGATCAGTCTCGCCCATGTCAATGCTGAATTTTTCAAAAAGATAATATTTTATAGCATAGGTCCACGCGCTGCCTTTAGCTTTGGCCGGATCGTCGTTCCATGCGATTGCATGAGTCTGGGCCTCGTCGGTGTCGTCCTCGTTGTCTGCATTGGTCCAGCGCATTGTCAGATCGGACTCATAAAGGAACATAAGGCCGCCGTGCTGCGTGTTCATGGTTTTAATTTGGGCGTTTTCCTCCTGAATAATGTCGAAGTTGACGCCGAGCTCATTCATCGTGGGAGTGATAGCTCTCCAGACGTCGTCAATCTTTGCAAACTTATAGGGAACCTCCTCGCTGTGCTGGCCCTTTTCAATCCTCGGGATCTGGCGCCGCAGTTCGATGAATTTCTCCTGCAGGCTCATTACCTCGATCGGTTTGTCCCGCCGCGTCTGGAATGAGGCAACCGGGGAGCCCGCTGCGGTTTCTTTCTGTTCTTCTTGCATGTGGTTTCTCCTCCTTATGCCGCCGCACATAGGCGGCGGGATTTATGATTTACTGAATTACGAAGCAGACCGGGACGTAAAGCTCGGTGCTGGCGCTCCAGTCGTAGGAGTGCCCGTGGTAGCTGACGGACACGCAACCAGTCGAGCCGCCACTCCTGACAGAAGCGGTCCAGTACCAATCAGGTGATCCACCTTTTCTGTTGCACTTGATACGGTTGCGGCGGTCCTTGTAGTATTCGATCTGGCTGTATGTGTCGTCCTCTGAATAGCAGCAGTCCCCGAACAGCTCCGACTCGGTGGGTAAAAAGAGGCGACAGAGTGAGCTCTCGCCGTTTTCCTGCTTACGCTCAACCTCGGCGATCACATTGCGAAGCTCCTCCGGCAGACTGTTGAAAACTTCCTCGTTTAAGTAGCGCTTGACGTCTGAGTCTGCGAAGCCTCCGGCGTTTCTGTTGTTCTGGTTGTAGGCAACCTCTACCGGCAGGCAATCCTTACTCTCGAAGCGAGCCCAGCCCGGGCCCATGTCAACGACTACGAGATCCATTTCCTCGCCGTCGAGGGTTTTCTCTGTGATAATGTCGCCGATCTTTAATGTGCCGCCGCCTCCTTTTATCAGGTTAGCGAGTCCTTTCCATGTTGTTTCTGTCTCTGTTGTGGTTGTCTGAATTAACTTAGGCATTTTCTTTCCCTCCGTTCTGAATTGTTGAAATAGCAAGCTCGAGAGCCTCAACCTCTGTTCTGAGCTGACTTTCTTCGTTCATGAGCTCTGTGAGCCTTTCCTTTTTAGGCTGCAAAATAGCAGTTATCTGGGCTATGGCTGGGTTTTCAGTCTGCGCCTGAGCGCTGGTTGCTTTGTTCATTTCTTCCATTGTGGTGTCCTCCTTTAATATTCCGACGTGGCTCAAAAAGTCCGTTATCGACTCAGCTACGCCGGTTGCAACGGTTGTGGTTACTGCATTACCGAATTGCTTATAAGCCTGAGAGTCTGAGACTACCTGCTCCCAATGTTCCATAGGAAACGCCTGCAGGCGTCCGTATTCCGTTGGGGTTAGCTTTCTGACTCTGTATCGTTTTTTATCTAAAATTTTCACTTGTCTACACCCCCCCCCCGCAAGTCGTAAGGGTAGGGGCCAGACCGTCAGGATCGTACACTCGCCGAATGGAGTCTTGCCCCTTTATATCCAGCAAGCCGATCATTTCAAGTTTTGGCATTTTCGTCCTCCTTTGATAGTTCAATGACAGCAGTCATGCCTTGACGCCCGAAGCCTTTCGAGTCTCTTGCCTGAAGGCAATTTGCTGTATCGGTGAACTTCTGTAACTTGGTGGCGTAGTCTGTCACCGTTACTCCGATGTGCTCAACAGTATGTGCTGGTAGTTGTGCTTCTTGGTCAACGACCCCCCCCGCCAACTCGAAGGGTTTTGCCGCAACCGTTTGGATCCAGTAGGCCGGTCTCGGTGCATATCTCGGAGACAATAACGCCGTTTTCGTCGTCCTCCTCAGTTTGAATAATTACGCCGTGGAGATCCTGAGCTGTAAGCGTAAACATCGGATCTTCGTCGTCTTTGGCTCGCCGACCGTTCTGCCTTTTCTCGATACGGTCTGGCGTAATGGTTGCGTGTACTTTTCCGAGAGTCTCCAGCCTTTTGAGAGCCTGCTCGATGATTTTCTGGGCTTTCTCGTTTGGAATGTAAAACCTCTCAGGGACGTTATCGTCCAGAAAAAGCGACAGTTTGGGAACATTTTCAGGATCTTCGTTTTGCGCTGGCATTTGTAAAACGTCCGGCAGGTCGTCTCTGGTGGCTGCTATGTAGTAGCGTTCCCGGTTCTGGGCCACATTCCAGAATTTTGAATTGTATAATTTAACATGAGCGATATATCCGCGCTGTTTTAATTCTGCTGTAAGCACTGGAATGTATGGAGTTAAGCCCTTTACATTTTCCGCAACGAGCACGGCTGGGAGTGAGTTCGGTGCGTGTTCTCTGGTTTCGTCAATCAGGCGCATTATTTCATAAAAGCACCCGGAGCGGCTGGCCGCTTTATAGTTTTTCGAGCCGCAATTCGGGCAGGTTGTCTGCCCTGTGAAATTACTCGGATCAATAGCAAAATCGCTGTCACAATCTTGGCATTTAAGCAGTAGCCCGGCTTGTTTACCGGCGACGCTCAGATCTTGGCAAGGGAACCCAAAAGCCCAAACATGAGCAAAAGGGACGTCCTGCCATGTCATTTCTTTAATATCTGCCTGCTTTACATGGTGTCCGACATTGTGGTCGTAGCTCTGCACCGCATATTTGTCAAAATCCCACGCACCGGCTATTTTGTAGCCAGCATTGAGGAACCCGACGCCCATGCCTCCGCAGCCGCAGAAAAAGTCATTTACTATCGGTTGCATTTATTCCTCCTTCTCCGCATAGAAGCGGTGGTTGTTAATTGTCATTATGTAGCGCTGTGACTCGTGGAACTTACTCGCCACAAGATCGGGATTGTAAAAGTATTTGATCGGCTCGGTGCTTGCTATCATTCCGAAGTCAAACACATACCGAACGGCCTGCATTGCCTCCGTTGACGGCTCCGGTCTTTTCTTGGAATAGGAGTAGCGGGCTGCTGCCTCTGCCGGTCGGATCCCGTCGTCCTCGCACGCCTGCAGGATACACTGGCAAATTGCAATTTTACCCGCCAGCGGTTCGCCCTCGGCCTCTGCTGTGACGATCTGGGCCACCTCGTAGCGCTCGGCGTCTGTCAGTTCGTACCGGAGTTCAAAACCGGTCTCAGAGGCCCACGATCTCGCGAGCTCCTCCATGTTTACCGCGTGAGGTTCCCCGTCCTCTGTCAGATATGCGAAGTAGTAGCCGTCCGGCTGCGTTTCGTCCTGAATTATGAGAGTAGTCTCCTGCGGTGTCTCTGTTGTTTCTGCTGCCGGAGCGTTTACCGGTTCTTTTTTCTTGCTGCAAGATACCAGACTCACGGTAACGGTCACAACGAGCACCAGAGCGGCGCCTGCTGCCAGTCTGGCGAGGAAAACCTCGCGGCGCCTATTGGCTTTTCTGCGTTTTCGTGCTATAATTTCTCTGTGATCTTTGAAATTATGGACGGGCTCAGGCGAGAGCACCGTCTCCTTCTTCGCGGTCACTTGGGCTGGACGTTCTGGGCGTCTGGCCCTTTTTATGTCCTCATGTGTTTGCATTGGTCTGTATGCCTCCTTTTGGTTCGTAGTTTCTCAGCTCGCAGAGGGCGAGCGTGAAGTCTTGGAAGGCGAGCTGCTTCACCAGATCGGCCACCAGCAAAACACGGTACCAGCCGGAGCGGTACGTCGCCGTGTCCTCTGGCTGCATTTCTGTGGCCCGCTCGAGCTTTCTGTCTGCATAAGACTCAGCCCGCTGCATTTCCTTGTCTGGGACCTCTTGGCCCAGTATCTCAAAAACCGCCTCGCGGCTGTATTCTTCGGCCATGTGTTGCGCGCCTCCTTTACTTTTTGTCGTTGTCTTTTCCACCTTTGTTGTTGTAGCTGATAATTACCAGCGTTACGCAAATAATCAGGGTAATAAGTACGCCGTTACTCACAAGATCCACCTCCATTCATAAGATCCGGCAGTCTGCACCCGAGCTTGTAAGACTGGGGCATGTATGTGATCTGTCTCAATTTCCGGCCGGTTATGCCGTACTTCGGGTTGTAGCCCAGAAGGTCGATGTAGTCCGTCAGGTCGTCCCGTTCTTCGCTCATGGCCTTAGTCACCTCGTAGAGCGCCAGAACGTCGTCGATCGCTCTGTGGCTGTTCTGGACCTTGTCAGCGAGGCCGTAGTGTTCGATCGCGTTCGCCAGCTTGTGCGGGTATGCCGCGCGGTCCTTGTATACTGTCAGGGAGTCGAGTGCCCGGAGCTTTGGAGCTTTCGGAACCATGCCGCAGCGCTTGAACATTTCCAGAATGAAAAGCAGGTCAAACTGGATATTGTGAGCCACCAGCAGCACCTCGCTGTCACTGTGGAGCATATTGCAGAAGATCCTGCAGGCTTCGCGGTAGTCGATCCCTTTATCTGCCAGCATGTCGTCGGTGATATGAGTCAGCTCGACGATCTTCTCCGGTATCTTTTCGCCCTCCGGCAGCTTGCAAAAAGCGTCGATTTTGAGCTCTATGCCGTTTTCGGTTACGAGAGCAGCAGCCAGCTCGATGATCTGATCCTTTTCAGGATCGAGGCCGGTTGTCTCAGTATCGAAAAATACAATTTTCTTAAACTGCTGCAACAATTTCCTCGCGCTCGAGCACCTCCTTCGCAACGAATAGCTTTTCGGTGGCTGCTATCGTCTTATTTTGGTTCATGGTGCGGGTTACGCTGTGGATCCACACCGGCACGAAGTCGTCAGGAGCTTCCTGCTCGCTGATTAGTACAATGTTGTCATGGCTCCAGAGCCGTGCGACTCTCCAGAAGTCCGCGTGGTCGAAAATTTCAACCGATTTATACTGCTTTGTGTTCTCGTAGGGTGGATCCATGTAAATGACGCACCCGGTCGGGTTCCATGCCCGGTAGTCCTTATGTAAGAAAATGACGTCCTTCAGCTTGTCCCGCTGCGCCTCGATGTTGCGCCGGCCCTCGTCCTGATAGTCACGGAGTCCTCCGGTTGTCTGAGTCTTGCCAGAGTAGCCGCCGTCGAAAAATCTGCCATTATACGAAGCCACAAAACCGACATAGCCTGCGTACCATTCCGGGTAGTCGTCGCGGTTGGCTCGGACTTTGGCGTATTCCTCGCGCTCGATGTAGCCCGGGAGCTCGCCGCCTGCCTGAATGTGCTGCATGAGGGCGATCAGGTACTTGTTGCAATCGCTGGCGATCCGCTGCGGGGCTTCGATCTTGTCGATCACATTGCAGCCGCCGCAGAATGGCTCGAGATAGGTCTCATAGCCGGAGCGCTCGATCTGTTCCTGAATGATCGGCACGATGTAGCGGGCGACTTTCGCCTTGCTTCCCATGTATTTCATAGGGCTGCTGCCTCCTTTCTTTGTTGTCTCTGTTTCTTCCAGTTTTGATAGTCTGCCATAACGGCAGGATCCTCGAACGCTCTCGACATTCCGCTGATTATGGTCCTGCAGAGCGCGTCGCTCTCATTTTCCGGGAGTGTATCGAGTTCGATGTTGATATTTTGCGGGGTTCTGGATCCCACGCTTTTGAGTGGTTTCATTGCCATAAAGTCGCTCCTTCCTCTGCTTGGTTTCACACACCGGGCAGACGTACCCACTCGGAGGGATAACGGCCAGAGCGCTGATCTGCCAGTCCTTACCGCATATTCGGCAGGCTGCTTGTCTCGCTTGTGAGTTCTTTCTTGCCATTAGGGGACCTCCTCGTCGTCGCCGGCCTCGGTGTCGTCCTGCTCCTCTGGGGTATCACACCCGAGAGAGTGGAGCAGCTTGCGGGCTCTGTCTCTTGCCATGCGTTTGATCTTGGTTCTGTACTTCTTGCGGATCCGGCGCTTTTTGTGGTGTTCTGCCATGTACCACCAGTGGCGATCATTGCACCAGATACGGTCCACCGCGTCGCGTACAATCTTCACAATTTTACCGGCCAGCTCTTTGATCCAGTCGAACACCGGGGAGAGCATGCGCTCTATGATTTCTTTGAGCTCCTCGAGCTTCTCACTGAGCTGTCGAATATCGTCCGGGATCTGTATGCCGTCGTCTGGGGAGCAGTCTCTAAAATAATCGGGCAGCGGCGGGGCGGTGAGGCCTCGGCAAAATTCCGCGGTAGTTATTCCGCTGCGGCTTGTGTGCTGCATTACATTAAAGAGGACCGTCTCAAAGTCTGAGGGGTGGCTGCTTACGGTTTGCAGGATCCGGTTGCGGTATTTCTTGCGGATCCGGTATTTTCTGCCATGCTCAGCGAAGTGGATCCACTTGCGCGGTATGTAAGTAGGGTAGTAGTCTTTTGCTTTCATTGTGCACCTCCGTTTCCTAACTTACGCGGTGCGTAAGATAAGGCTAAAAAAAATACGGCCGGCCTTTTCTGGCGGGATCTCCAGAGAAAATACGAGCTTTTCCATGACGTCGGACGAGGGCTGCACTTTCCCGTTTAATATGTTGCTAAGTGTGTTTCTATTGATCCCGGTTTTCTCCGCGAGCTCCTTAATTGTTTTGATTTCTTTCTCTGCCATGATCTTTTTGATCTCGATGTAGTCGGTTTTATAAATTTCTGCCATTGTGTGCCTCCTTTCTTAAAAACTTACCTACTGCGTAAGGTTATAGTAACACCAGCAAGCAAGCGTGTCAATACTTTTTGCGTAAGTTTTTTGATATTATGCATAGTATTAGTTGCGTTTTGCGTAAGTTTGTGATATTCTAAGGGTGTTCTAAATAAGAAGGAAGGAGGTGCCAGACATGGCCGAGATCAACGACCGAATAAAGGAGCGGCGGCTCGCAGCCGGCAAAACGCTGTTAGAAGTGGCTGAGTATTTAGGAGTCAAAGAAGCGACAGCGCAGCGGTACGAGAGCGGAGAAATAAAGAACATTAAGCATGAGACGATCGTCTCACTGGCTCAGCTCTTTAATTGTTCTCCGGCGTACCTTATGGGCTGGGAGTCAAAGGCGGTTGTCAATGATTTCCCGCTATCTGATATAGAGAAGGAAATAATCATAGCATACCGCAAAACCGACGCAATAGGCAAGGCTTGTGTGCTTCGCACGCTCGGCGTTGACGAAAAAGGGGACAATCAAAAAATGGCATAAATTACCATAAGAAACGCCCCCGAACTTCCCGAGAGGGAAATGTTATAAAACTTGATTTTACATAACCGACGCGGCCGGCCCAGAACTCCGGCCGATGATCGGTTACAATAAAAGCGAAGGAGGTCCTTATATATGGGAATGAGATTTAGAAAGAGCAAAAAGATCGCGCCGGGTGTTCGCCTGAACCTGAGCGCAAAGAGCGCAAGCGTATCAATCGGCCCGAAGGGTTTCAAGAAAACATTCAGCACCAGCGGCAGAGTGACAACAACGGTGGGGATCCCGGGTACCGGGCTTTCCTACTCCACAAGTAAGAAAACGGGCCAGACTGCTGCCGGTTCCACCTCTCAGGAGGCGCCTGCTGCCCCCGTGGTGGCTTCCAATAAAAACAAGTGGGTAACTCTTGCCCTCTGTGTGTTCCTCGGCTTCTTTGGGGCTCACCGCTTCTATGTTGGCAAGGTCGGCACCGGAGTCCTTTATATTTTCACTGTCGGCGGTCTGGGCTTCGGCTGGATCATTGACATGGTTATGATCTGTTGCAACAAATTCACCGACAGCACCGGCGCGGTGGTTGGTCTGAAGGTTGCTGAGTATACCAGACAGCCGGATCCTGATCTTGCAGAGGCTTCTCTGGAGGAGCAGCGGGAGGCAGCGGCCGAGACTGCCAGAGCTTACGGCTATACCGTAATAGAGTCAGGCGCTCAGGATAATGCCGACAAGTAAAAACACGGCTCGAAAATATGCCGCAGGAGGTAGCTCGGATAATTCCTGCGGCGTAGAGCCATTACGGGCGGTCATATACGCAAGATATTCCAGCAGCGGCCAGCGTGAGGAGTCGATCGAGGGACAGCTCCGCGACTGCTACGAGTTCGCCAAAAAGCACGGCATTATTGTCATAGGCGAATACATCGACAAGGCAATGACTGGACGAGTGGACCGGCGGCCAGACTTTCAAAGAATGATGAAGGACAGCGAGAAGGGTCGCTTTAATTGCGTTTTGCTCTGGAAAATGGACCGTTTTGCCCGGAACCGTTACGACTCAGCCATGTATAAATATAAGCTCAAAAAGAACGGGATCCGTATTTTCTACGCAAAAGAGACCATACCGGACGGCCCGGAGGGTATTATATTAGAGTCAGTAATGGAGGGCTACGCTGAGTATTACAGCGAAAACCTCGCCCAGAACGTGAAGCGCGGCAACTACGACAGCGCGCTGGAGCTCAAAACACTGGGAAAGACCTGCCTCGGGTTGAAAACCGGCCCAGACGGTCGCTATATGATAGATCAGGCCGAGGCCGCTATCGTTCGCAGGATCTTCGAGGAGTATGCCGAGGGTGAGCGCGCGAAGGATATATACGAGAGACTAAACTCAGAGGGCTACCGGACGAGCCGGGGCGGTAAATTCAACAAGAATAGCCTCCGGCGTATTCTATCGAATAAAAAATATATTGGTGTCTATGAGTATGAGGACATTTATGTCGAGAATGGGATCCCGGCCATAATTACCGATCGGGATCTATTTGAGAGGGTTCAGAAAATGCTAAAAATAAACCACGACGCACCGGCCAGAGGCAAGGCGCAAAATTTCCTGCTTACAACAAAATTGTTTTGCGGGCTTTGTGGTTCTCCGATGATAGGCGACGGCGGCACCAGCCACACCGGGAAAGCATACGCCTATTACTCATGTACGAAGCGCAAGCGCGGCCGGAGCTGCAAGAAGGAGTCGGTGCCTAAAGACTGGATCGAGGACCTTGTTGTCGGCGAGCTTGTCAAGATCGTACACAACGACGAACTGATCGAGCAGATTGCCGATCGCGTCATGGAGTACCAGAAAAGAGAAAAGGATCAGTCCGGCCTTCATGCGTTGGAGATCCGGCAGAAAGAAAACGAGAAAGCAATCAGCAACATGCTGGCAGCCATTGAAGCCGGCATAATTACCCCGAGTACAAAAACCCGGCTCATGGAGCTGGAGGCTGATCGCGCGGACATTGAAAAGGGAATAGCTCACGAGCTCTTAGCAGAGCCAGAGTTCGAGCGGGATCAAATTATCTACTTTTTAGAGAGGTTCCGCTCTGGAGATATAAACGACGAGGCGTACCGCATTATGTTGGTCGATACGTTCCTAAATTCCGTCTATTTGTACGACGACGATCATCTGGTTTTAGTGATGAATTACTCAGGAGAGAATTGCAAGGTTGATCTCAAACTGGTGGAAGGCGCTGTCAGTGGTGACGGTTGCAAAGGTTCAGCTTTTGCGCCGTCAAGCGCATTGAAAAAAGATTCAGTTTTTACTGGATCTTTTTTCTTATTCATGATAATAGAATGTTCACGGAGCGCGCATTCTATTATTTGCTCTTGGATGAGATAAAAATTAAATATGGGCGAAATATATAGAAGATAGAGGTGATTTCATCCATTTTATAATAGAAATTCATTTAACATACAAGAAAATGGGTGAAAAAGGATGAGATTTCATTATAATAGCCCACGAAAATCAAAAAGTCAGGGTGAAAACAGCAGAAATGAAGGAGTTTCGCCCAAAATGATAGAGGAAGAAGTTGAAAATAGAAAATAATGGGTGAAAGTGGTTTGAAAGATGGAAATTTAGCCCGTTCATCTGGTGGATGTCTGTTATGTGTGGATCAGAGTGAAAGCAGAGTAAATTTAAACGGAAACCCCATTCACAAATTCGCAGGAAAGCTTTGAAAAAGCACTGTGTGATCAGTAAAAAAGTGTAATTAATTTTTACATTGCAATAAAAAAATGGAAAACCTTGTAAACCAAAGTTTCCCATCATTAAGAGAAGAGCGCGAGACGGGACTCGAACCCGCGGCCCCGACCTTGGCAAGGTCGTGCTCCACCAACTGAGCCACTCGCGCATATGTAAATTGTTTTGTATCTGTCTGTCAGACACATTCGATATCATACTATGGGAAACAGGATTTGTCAACAAATTTTTTGAAATAGTTATAATGAAAGCTGAAAATCATGTATTTTGGAGAAAAAACCATTTTTTGATTTAAAAAAGAATTAATAATATTCATCTATATATTAAGTAGGAAAAATGCTATAATACGGGATGTCTGATTAGCAGGATGCAGACAGTGGACATTTAAGGAGGAACTATGGAAAAGAAAAAAATAATTATCCCGGTTGTAACCATTGCAGTGATTGGAGCAGTTGGAGGAACCGGTTATTATTATCGTGACAATGTGATAGATATGGCAACAGAGGCATTTGATGTAGTTGCAGAGAAGATTCCGTTTTTACAGTCGGGAAAATCGGATGATAAAGTGTATGTTGAAAAAGTTTCCAAGATTATGAATACATATACAGGAAACACCAACCGGTATAATGGTGTTGTGGAGTCACAGGACAGTTATGAGGTAAATGTGGATTCGTCACGTACCATCAAAGAGATTCTTGTAAAAGTGGGGGATGAGGTAGAAGAGGGGCAGACACTTGTCACCTATGATACCAGCGAACTTGAGATGCAGGTGAAACAGGCAAAACTTGAACTCGAGGGAATCCAGAATGAGATTGACAGTTCCAATAAAAAGATAGCCACATTGACCGATGAATTAAATAAAACGACAGATGAGGACGATAAATTTTCACTGACGACAGATATTCAGTCGGAGGAAAATTCCATCGAGGAGAATAAACTTGATCTTGAGAGCAAGAACCTTGAAATATCAAAATATGAAGACCAGATCGATGCATCGTCTGTTGTCAGCAAAAAATCTGGCGTGGTAAAGGAAATCAACGAGAACGGTACAGACAGTAATGGCAATAATGCTGCGTTTATGACGATTCTTCAGACAGGTGAATACCGTGTAAAAGGAAGTATCGATGAGCAGAATGTATGGATGATCTCAGATGGACAGGCGGTCATCATACGTTCGAGGGTGGATGAAAGTCAGACATGGAATGGAACGATTTCAAAGATTGATACAGATAACGTGCAGAAAAGTGATGACGATTCATCTTCAGACAGTAGTGTCTCTGCAACAAAGTACCCGTTTTATGTGGAACTTCCATCTGCAGAGGGATTGCTGTTAGGACAGCATGTATATATTGAACTTGACGAAGGTCAGGACGATCAGCAGAAAGAAGGAATCTGGCTGTATTCCAACTATGTTGTTCAGGATGACAGCGGTGCTTATGTCTGGGCGGCAAATGATAAGAAACGTCTGGAAAAACGTTATGTAGAACTTGGTGAATACGATGAAGATCTTGCAGAGTATGAGATTTTATCCGGACTTTCGCTGGACGACTATATCACATGGCCGATGGAAGGACTCTATGAGGGTGTAACGACCGTGACAGATGTGAGCGAGGTCGATTATTCTTCGCCTCTTTATAATCAGGATGGCACCGAGATGCTTGATTATGGCACTGAGATGCTTGATTACGGTACGGAGATGTTGTATGAAAACGGAATGTACGATACGGAAATGATGATCGATAATGGTATGCAGAATTATGTAAATGGCGATATGGAAGATGGATCAGGTTATGATGGAGCTGACGATGGCGATTCTGCGGATGATGCGGAATATGATGACTCTGATTACGATGATTCTGACTATGAGGATTCTGATGATTCCTATGATGATTCCAATGATATGGAGGTAGGGGAATGATACTGAATCTGCAGAATATTTACAAGGATTATCAGCAGGATAAGCTGGTCGTTCCGGTATTAAAAGATGTTTGTCTTACCGTGGAAGAGGGAGAGTATGTTGCGATCATGGGACCGTCCGGTTCCGGAAAGACAACACTTATGAATATCATAGGCTGTCTGGATAAGCCGACGAGCGGGACTTATGAGCTGGCAGGAGAGGACGTCTTAAAGTTAAAAGACAAGCAGCTGTCAGATTTAAGACTGCGCAGTATCGGGTTTGTATTTCAGAGTTTTCATCTGATGCCGAGAGAGACTGCGGTGGAAAATGTATCACTGCCGCTTAGTTATGCCGGCGTGAAAAAAAAGGAGCGCAGGGAGCGTGCAATCAAAGCACTGGAACGTGTCGGACTTGGTGACAGGGTGGACTTTCGTCCGACGCAGCTTTCCGGTGGACAAAAACAGAGGGTTGCGATTGCGAGAGCAATGGTCAATAATCCAAAGATCTTACTTGCGGATGAACCTACCGGAGCACTTGATTCCAAGTCAGGAGAGCAGATCATGGAACTGTTCCAGAAACTCAATGAAGAGGGTGTTACGATCGTTATGATCACACATGATCCGCATATCGCATCCAATGCAAAACGCATGGTGAAAATCATTGACGGGGAGATTTTTGAGGGCGATGAAAAGGAGGATGCATCATGAAATTAAAAAAAGTAATCGCAGTCATTGTCGTACTTGCCGTCACTGTTGGTGCAGTCACCGGAGGAATTTATGGTTATAAGTCGTATCAGAAGAAGAATCTGGTGGCAGAAGTACAGTCTGTTTCCAGTTTAAACTATGGATATTATGGGAACTCTGAAACAAGCTATGGTGTTGTGACGAATGATTCTTCCCAGGAAGTATATTTAGATGATTCCAACAAAGTGCAGGAGGTTTATGTTTCAAAAGGCGATACAGTGAAAGAGGGAGATCCGCTGATCCAGTATGATACATCGGAGGCAGAGATCGATATCCAGAGGAAAAACCTTGAGATCAGTACAACAGAAAACAGTCTTGCGAAGGCACAGCATTCTTTAGAGTCATTAAAAAACACAAAACCGGTGGATAAGACACGGCCTTCTACTGCCAGTACTGCATCCTCGTATATAAATAAAAAGCTGCAGGAATTAGAGCAGAAGAAAGCCTACATAGAGTCACTGCCGGAAAAGGATGCGAAGGATAACCGCATTTATAATTATGTGACGGAAGATTCGGAGCCATATAATAAAGACACGGCAGATGGGACAGCAGAGAATCCTTACATTTATTATTGTAATAAAGATGTTTTTGCATATGGAAGTTTTTACAATTCGCTGCGGCCGCAGAAAAAATCAGATGGCACCTATACGGATGGAAAATATGTAAAGTTTATTATCTGCAAAAAAGACAGCGATGGGAAAATGGTGTTTGAAAGTGTGGAAACAGGAGATGAAGTGGTGGATGACAGTACTGAGTCGAATGGTGACACAAAAGAAGTTACAGTACAGAAATATGAGCCTGTGGCAGATGACAGTATTTCACCGAATGTAAAAGATGTCGATGGAAGTACCATGCCTATGGACTATGATAAAAGCCGGTCCTGGTATGTTTTTTCAGGAGAAGAAGTTGGAAAAAGTCTTCAGGATTATCTGGATGAACTTGAGAATGAAGATAACTGGAACGATGAAGATGACTGGGAAGAGCCGGAAGGATATACCGAAAAAGAACTTGCAGAGGCAATCAATGACAAAGAATCAGAAGTAAAAAAACTGGATATACAGCTTCGCAAGTTAAAACTGGAGCTGGAAACGTTACAGGACAGCATCAATGATGGTGTGGTTTATGCAAAACTTGATGGTGTTGTGAAATCTGTGGGAGATCCGGATCAGAAACAGGATGATGGGAATGCCTTTCTTGTGGTAACCGGAGATGACGGACTGTACGTGAGCGGTACGATCAGCGAACTTTTGTTAGATGAAGTCAAACCGGGAACGGTTGTTACCGCAAATTCATGGGAATCCGGAATGACATTTGAGGCAACCGTAACGAGCGTATCGGATTATCCTGTGAGTGGCAATTCCTGGGGAGAAGGAAATCCGAATGTTTCTTATTATCAGTATACTGCATATATGGAAGACAGTTCTGCACTGAAAAATGGAGAATATGTGGATCTTGCAATTCAGACAAATCAGTCAGAAACAGGCGGAATTTACCTTGATAAGGCATATGTGAGACAGGAAGATGGAAAATCATATGTTATGATCGCGGATGAGAGTGATCATCTGAAAAAACAATATGTTGTAACCGGAAAAACAGTATATGGTACTGCAGTTGAGATCAAATCAGGACTGACAGAGGATGACAGGATCGCCTTCCCTTATGGAAAGACAGCAGTCGAGGGAGCAGCAGTAACAGAGGATGAAAGTATTGAATATTAATCAGGAGGAACAGGATGTTTGAGAATATAAGATTATCTTTTCAGGGAATCTGGTCCCACAAGATGCGTTCCTTTCTGACCATGCTTGGAATTATCATAGGTATCGCAGCGATCATTGCGATCGTATCGACGATCAAAGGAACGAATGAACAGATCAAAGAAAACCTGATCGGCTCCGGAGAGAATACAGTGGAAGTGTCTCTTTATCAGGGCGAGTGGGAATACGAGATGGATTACAACGGAGTGCCGCAGGGAGTGCCGCTTGTAACGGATGAGGTCATGAGTGACATCAAAGATCTCGATCATGTAGAGAATGCATCTGCATACTTAAGCAGACAGGATTACAGCGGAGTGTATCATTTAAATACGGCTTTTTCCGGTGGATATGTGCGCGGAATCGACAACAGCTATTTTGATACCTGCAATTACATTATGAAAGAGGGACGTGCTTTTACGGATGAGGATTTCAAAAAGTATAAGAAAGTAGCTATATTGGATACGGATTCCGCAAATGCCCTGTTCCAGGGAGAAGATTCGGTCGGAAATACGATCGAGATCCAGAAAGAGCCTTATACGGTAATTGGAATCGTGACAAAGGCGAAGGTGTTCGAGCCGGTCATCAATTCCATTGATGATTATTATACCTATGCACAGGATACGGCAGGTTCTATTTATATTCCAAATACGACCTGGCCGATCATCTATCAGTATGATGAACCGCAGAATGTTGTGATCCGTGTGGACAGTACCGATAATATGACATCCGCAGGAAAAGCATGTGCAGATGTGCTCAATAATTATCTGTCACCCAAAGATGATACGATCCAGTACAAAGCAAAAGACCTGTTAGAGCAGGCACAGCAGATTCAGGAACTCAGCAGTTCCACTAATACGATGCTGATCTGGATTGCGGGAATTTCCCTGATCGTCGGTGGTATCGGTGTCATGAATATCATGCTGGTATCCGTCACGGAGCGTACACAGGAAATTGGATTAAAAAAGGCGATCGGTGCAAGAAAGTCAAAAATCCTGAATCAGTTTTTGACGGAGGCAGCGGTGCTTACGAGTTTAGGCGGTGTGCTTGGTGTGATCGTAGGTATTATATTAGCGGAGATCATTTCCTATGTGACAACGATGCCGGTTGCGATCAGTATTCCGGCAGCGATCGGTTCTGTACTGTTTTCCATGGTCATCGGTATCGTATTCGGAGTTTTCCCGTCCTATAAGGCGGCAAACTTAAATCCGATCGACGCATTGCGCCACGAATAAGCACTTTGACAGCGGTGCAGATCTGAAATGGAGATTAACGTGAAAAAAATCGTGATGTTTGAAGGGGGCGTGGAGACGCTCGCATATTTCTCAAAACAGATGGCAGAACAGTTTGTAAAAATGGGATATGCAGTGTTCTTCTACAACCTGAAAGATGAAAAGGGAAGTGCCAAAAGGCTGAGAAAATTTATAAAACCCGGTGAGACCGTGATGATCACGTTCAATTTTCAGGGACTCGAAAAGGAAGATGGCGTTTACAGTGAAAAAAGCGGTTATGTGTGGGATGAGTATAAGATCCCGTGTTACAATATAGCGGCGGATCATCCTTACTATTACGATAACCGCCTGCATGATCTGCCGAAAGGATATCATCACATCAGCATTGACCGGAAACAGGAGGCATATTTCTTAAAATATTATCCCGAATATCAAAGTTTTGGATTTCTTCCGTTAGCGGGAACCGGGCTTGACGGGGCACTTGAGGTACCTTATGAAAAACGGGATATCGATGTGATCATGACCGGAAATTATACACCGCCTTCGTTTTTTGAACAGCATATCAACTGGATCAATGATGAGTATGCGGCGTTTTACCGCGGGATCATTGAGGAATTATTAGAAAAGACGGACCAGACAGTTGAGGAGGCAGCACTGCGCCACTGTGAGCGGGAGATGGGAGAAGTTGCACCGGATGATTTCCGGCTTGTGATGCACAAGATGATCTTCATTGATCTGTATGTCCGCAACTACTGGCGCGGAATGGTCATAAAGACACTGGCAGAGGCGGGAATCACCGTGGATGTCATTGGAAAAGGCTGGGAGGAACTTGAATGTTCTGCCATGCAGAATGTGAGGATCCATCCGCAGACTGATTCCCTGACTTGCTTAGAGCAGCTTTCGCACGCAAAGATCTCGGTCAATGTGATGCCGTGGTTTAAGGACGGTGCGCATGACCGTGTGTTTAATTCTATTTTAAACGGGGCAGTCTGTGTCTCGGATACCAGCCGGTACCTCAGTGAAGAGTTAAAAGAGGGTGAGGGTGTTTCCTATTATGATCTGAAGCATTTAGAGCAGCTCCCGGTAAAAGTCAAAGACCTGCTGGCAGATGAAAAGCAGATGAGAGACATTGCCATGCGGGGAGTGGAAAAGACAGCAGAAAAGCATACCTGGGCACAGCGTGCAATAGAGCTGGAAGAAAAAATCAGGGTATATTAGACTTGCATTACGGAAATAATGAGTGTATAATAACGTCAGAAATTGGCAGTGATGGAAGCTGCGGCAGCAGGAATGTTTCAGAGAGCCGGTGGATGGTGAGAACCGGTACAGGAAAATGCCTTTCCACTTCCGGAGTCAGTGATGAAAGTCACGGGGTCGTATCCCATAGCATACGAATCGAGAGGTCATTGCAAAAGGATTTCCACAAAAAGCTTTGGATAAGAATGCTGCAGTGACAAGATGGGTGGCAACGCGGAAGAGTGATTTATAGCCTTTCGTCCCATGTGCAGGATGGCACACAGGGCGGAAGGCTTTTTGTGTTATCAGGAAAAATGTCAGACAGAGATTTGCTGTCCGGCAAAATCAGAAATTTACAAAAAGAAGCGGCAGGTTCCGCAGAAAGAGGAGAACGATGATCGATTTAAAATTTTTAAGAGAGAATCCGGAAGTTGTAAAACAGAACATTAAAAATAAGTTTCAGGATCACAAACTTCCGTTAGTAGATGAGGTAATTGAACTTGATGCAAAGGCAAGAGCTGTACAGCAGGAAGCAGACGATTTGCGTGCAAGCAGAAATAAACTGTCAAAACAGATCGGACAGCTGATGGGGCAGGGAAAAAAAGATGAGGCAGAGGCAGTAAAAGCACAGGTAAATGCCAATGCAGCACGTCTTGCAGAGTTAGAGGAGCAGGAAAAAGAACTGCAGGAGAAAGTAACCAGGATCATGATGACGATCCCGAACATCATCGATCCGTCCGTACCGATCGGAAAAGATGACAGCTGCAATGTAGAGATCGAAAAATTTGGCGATCCGGTCGTACCGGATTTCGAGATCCCATATCACACAGACATCATGGAGCGTTTCAATGGTATTGATCTTGATGCGGCAGGAAAAGTTGCAGGAAACGGTTTCTATTATCTGATGGGTGATATCGCGCGCCTTCATTCTGCAGTGATTTCCTATGCGCGTGATTTCATGATCGACCGTGGATTTACTTATGTCATTCCGCCGTTTATGATCCGAAGCAACGTTGTTACGGGCGTTATGAGCTTTGACGAGATGGATGCGATGATGTACAAGATCGAGGGCGAGGATCTCTATCTGATCGGTACTTCCGAACATTCCATGATCGGTAAATTCATCGACACGATTAACGACGAAGAAAAACTTCCATACACACTGACTTCCTACTCTCCATGTTTCCGTAAAGAGAAAGGTGCACACGGTATCGAGGAGCGTGGTGTATACCGTATCCACCAGTTCGAGAAACAGGAGATGATCGTGGTCTGCAAACCGGAAGAATCTAAGACGTGGTATGATAAATTATGGCAGAACACGGTAGACTTATTCCGCAGTCTGGATATCCCGGTTCGTACTTTAGAGTGCTGCTCCGGTGACCTTGCTGACTTAAAGGTAAAATCCTGTGATGTTGAGGCATGGTCTCCAAGACAGAAGAAATACTTTGAGGTCGGAAGCTGCTCGAACTTAGGAGATGCACAGGCAAGACGTTTAAAGATCCGTGTGAAAGGTTCCGATGGAAACAAATATTTTGCACATACCTTAAACAACACGGTTGTTGCACCGCCTAGAATGCTGATCGCATTTTTAGAGAACAACTTAAATGAGGACGGAAGCGTCAATGTACCGAAGGCATTACAGCCGTACATGGGCGGAAAAGAGAAACTGGTTCCTTTGAAATAAGAAGAAATAGCTGTGGGGACGAGATCCTGAAACAGTGAAAAATATAAGTTATAACAAAAGAAGTGTATGTTCGGTGATTCCCGACATACACTTCTTTGTTTATGACAATAGAATGATTAGCATTTCTCCGGTTCCGGATAATCTACACCGAAAGTTTCAACGGTAACAGTTTTCATGCGCTGTGGCTCTAATGGTCTGTCACTGTAATCAGTTGCTGTCTCTGCGATCTTATTTACGATATCCATTCCCTCAGTGATCTTGCCGAAAGCCGCATAAGCTCCATCTAAATGTGGAGAAGTTTTGTGCATGATGAAGAACTGGCTGCCGGCGGAATCCGGATGCATAGCTCTTGCCATGGATAAAACGCCCTCTGTGTGTTTCAGGTCATTTTTGAAACCGTTCTGGGAAAACTCACCTTTGATGTCATAGCCAGGTCCACCCATGCCGGTTCCGTCCGGACATCCGCCCTGGATCATGAATCCTTTGATCACTCGGTGGAAGATCAGTCCGTCATAATAACCGCTTTTAATTAAACTGATGAAGTTGTTGACAGTATTCGGGGCGATTTCCGGATACAGTTCCGCTTTCATGATATCGCCATTTTCCATTTCAATCGTAACGATTGGATTTGCCATAATTGCGTACCTCTTTTCAAAATAATAGTGCCTGCAGATGCTTGTAACATCATTACAGGATACCGCTTTATTGTAGCCGAAAAAAAACGAGTAGTAAAGTAAATAATTTAAGAAAATCTTTGCTTGAATTAAGACTTCTTACAGGGTAACATAATACAGAGAAGTTTCGTACGAAAATGGGATAAGATATTTTACGATATAAAACAGTTCAGAATTGGGAGGATTGGATATTTGGGTCGTCAGAAAAGAAAGGAGTACGCATTTTATGCAGTGTTAGCCGGAACATTTCTGCTGATCGCAGGAGCGTATGGTTCCGGTGAAAAGTCTGTGCAGCAAAATGCGAAAGAGATGGGAGCGGTGGCAGAGAAGGCAGTCGCCGAACCGGAGTATGTGCCGGCAGTCAGACTGTATGCCGGGATTTTTACAAAATTAGACGGGGAAGAGTATGCCGTGATCGAAAAAAATAAGGACATTCTGGTGGCTGCCGCAAACCGGGGATATTTTGATGAGTCGGATGTTTATTCATTTTTACAGGGACCAAAGTCCTGGGGAGAGGGACGGGCATGGTCCGGTGAATGGAGCAATCAGTATGTGCGCGGCAATTATTTTGGCAATTTCGGGTGCGGATTGTGCTGTATGGCAAATATATACAGTACATTTTCAGGTCATACCTGTTCGCCGTGGGACATGTTTTTGTATGCAAGAGAGGTCTCCGGTTACACACCGACGAAAAAGATCGGTGCGATCGGCTGGGGCGATATGAAAACTGTCATGCGCAAATGTGGATTTGATGCGGAGCTATACACAAAGCCGCAGGATTACGAAACTTTTCGGGATCAGGTCAGATCTGCAAAGAGTGTAGTTGTTTTGGTCAGCAGCCATGATGACAATACTTACTGGAAAAAGACGGGTGGTCATTATGTAAATATCAGTCTTTATAAGGAAGATACCGATGAAGTGTTTCTTGCAGACCCGGCGGATCCTGATGGAAACCGGAATTATATACCGCTGCGCTATGTATATGATGCTTTAAAAACAGTCAGTAAATATCAGTATTTGCTGGTAAATGGATATTCCGAGGAACAGAACCAGTGGAAACAGGATGGAATTGATGAGGCGTGGGTTGCACCGTGAGAATGACATCTGTTATAATGGCGGTAAGTTTGTGAAAAGTGAATTTTGGTTACAGATTTTGTTAGAATGGAGAAGATATGAATCAGGAAGAAAGAAGGCAGAAAAGACAGGATGAGTTCAAACATGCAGCAGTGGTGGTTACCGTATTTGTACTGGTCTTGGCAGTAATGATCATTGGGGCGGCAGCTGCCCTGCATAAGTTTTTGCCAAAGGGCACAAAGGAAGTAAAGACACCGGACACACAGAGCACGGAAATTTCAGATGATACACAGACATCACAGAATGGAAGTGACGTGGCAGAACCTGCCGTGGACCCGTTAGATGAGCAGGCAGCGCAGCTTGTATCAGGGATGTCCTTAGAGGATAAGGTGGCGCAGATGTTTGTCATAACACCGGAAGCGCTGACGGGATATACCAGTGTGACGGCGGCCGGAGATACGACCAAAACAGCATATGAAAGCAGACCGGTCGGAGGTCTGATCTATATGGCAGACAATCTTCTCAGTACAGAACAGACGACAGAAATGCTTACCAATATGCAGAACATTGCAATGGAGCGGACGGGACTGCCGGCATTCTTAAGTGTGGACGAGGAAGGCGGAACGGTTGCAAGAGTAGCGGCAAATGAAGCATTTGGCGTGACAAATGTTGGAAACATGAGTGATATCGGTGCGGCTGGTGATGCGCAGAAAGCATACGATGCCGGTGTTACGATCGGAACCTATTTAAAACAGCTTGGCTTTAATGTGGACTATGCGCCGGTAGCAGATGTTCTCACCAATCCGGGTAATACAGCGATCGGAACCAGATCGTTTGGTTCGGATGCGTCTGTGGTGGCAGATATGGTCACAAAAGAACTTGAGGGACTAAGCAGTCAGGGCGTTTTCGGCGCAGTAAAACATTTTCCAGGTCAGGGAGGTGTCTCCGGGGATTCCCATGACGGAGCGGTGACGTTGGACAAGTCCTTAGAAGAATTGATGCAGACGGAACTTGTTCCATTCCAGAAAGCGGTGGAAAACGGTGTATCGTTTGTGATGGTCGGACACATTTCCGTTCCACAGGTAGTCGGGGATAACACACCGGCATCCCTGTCACAGATGATGGTGAGTAATGTGCTGCGGGAGCAGCTCGGCTATCAGGGGATCGTGATCACGGATGCCATGAATATGGGTGCAATTACCGGAACTTACACAGCAGACCAGGCAGCAGTCATGGCAGTCAATGTAGGCGTGGATATGATCTTAATGCCGCAGGATTATGAGACAGCATATAATGGACTGCTTCAGGCGGTACAGGATGGAACGATTACGGAGGAACGCATCGACGAATCTGTGGAGCGCATTGTAAAAGTGAAGCTGCAGATGCAGTAAACTAAACTTTACAAACAACGAAAAAAATAGGATAATAGTAATAAAATTTACATATGAGATACGAATGGGGAATACGACATGGAAATAAAGCGCGTAGGAGAAAATAAAATCAGATGTGCCTTGACCGAGGACGAGATCCGGAAGATGGGATTTGATATTGATGAGATCATTGGCAATGGAGAAGCAACACAGAAGTTTATGCGTGTTGTTTTAAAAATCGTGGAGGAACAGGAGAATATCAGCCTTGAAAATATTTCTCCGATGGTAAAAGCAGAGCTGCTTTCCGATCACAGCATGGCAATCACATTTGGCGGAGATTCCGATCTGAGTTTTCAGCAGCTGATGGATGCGATTTCGGATCTGGTTGGGCAGATGACACCGGAGAAAATGCAGGAGTTTAGAAACCTGAGCAAAGAAGAACGTCAGGGAGTGTTAGACGCATTCTTAGACCAGAAGAAGGACACACAGGAACAGAGAGTAGCAGAAGAGAAACAGGAAAAAGAAAATAAAAAGAAGCCATCAAAACAACAGAAAGAGCTGAAAAAACGGCAGATGATCTGCGCACTCCGGTTCTTTAATTTGGATGAGGCATCACGCATGGGAAGAGCTTGTTTTGAGGAGATTTTTCCAAAGAGCAGCCTTTACCGGTTAGAGGGTGCATACTATCTGATCATGGACTTTTCGAAGTTCCCGAGGGACGAAATGAGGGCGTTTGCATTCGGTGCAGTCGAGTACGATGCGGGCAGAATTTCAGAGATAGGACAAATTTCCTATATCCGTGAACACGGAGATTGTATTGTTAAAAAAGAGGCGCTGCAAACGCTGATGGCGTTGTAACAAATGAATAAAAGATAGTTTGTAAATAGGCAAAACAGGAAAATCCATCTTTAAAATTTGGTGAAATTGCCGAACAAGTTGAGGTCCTAAATTTTACCAGATATGCTATTATGTCATAGGTGCGTGCACGGCATCTGGTTATACTTATGACAAAAGATCTATCATATTCAGGTAGGTCAGAGATGACAGTATAGAATAAGAGCAGGAGATGGAGAGGCGTTATGAGCAGAGAGCAGCTTTTGGAACTCGAAGACATGAAAAGGGGACTTTTAGTACAGGCATATCGCATGAAACAGGAGTGCCCGCATATGTCGCCAGTGGGATTAGAGCATGAAATGTATGTGGCTATTATGGCAGAGGTAAGAGATATTACAGCCAGAATACAAAGGTCTGCAGAAGCATAGCGGAACAAAAAAGTAAATATTGTATGAATGATACAAAAGAAGGATCAGTCAATGGAATGAGGTACGTTGGCTGATCCTTCTTTTGTGTCGAAAAAAAGAGTCTGTTTTACATATTGACTGAAAAAATAGAGGAAATAATGCCTTGCTATCAGATTAAGAAATGAATATAATTAATATATCAGTAATTTTTGGGGAACGTAATAGACAGCAGAAAGGATACGGGGGTTATTCATGAATGAGATCATTACGAAACTTGATGAGATCGAAAAGAAGGCAGAGTCAATTCTGACGGAGGCAGCTGCAGAAAAAGAAAAGATGTTAAAACAGTTAGAATTTGATAAACGTGAGATGGATGGACGATATACTTCCATGAGACAAAAACAGGAAGAAGAGATAAAACAGCAGCTTTTATCCGAAGCTGAGACTAAAATTACACGGCAGAGAGAACATTATGAAGCGGCAAAAAGACGGTTAGAAGAGGATTTTGCGCAGAAGAAGGATTCTCTTGCGGAGGAGATTTTTGAGAGCATTATAAGTCCCTGATGTGTGCGTGGCGGGTGGCAGAGAAGAAAAAGCAGCGTGACGGAATGGGGGAAGAAGATGGCAGGAGGACTGTTAGAGTACAGTGGTCTTGTGACAAAGACAAAAGCGATGCGTGCAAGACTGCTTGGTGCGGATGATTATACGGCAATTTCTGAATATGAGTCTGTGACAGACTTTATTGCTTTTTTGCGGGAGCAGCCTGCTTATGCGCCGGTATTTGAACGGCACGGGGAAGTGGCACACCGCGGTCAGGTGGAGGCGGTGATCCGGGATTCGCTGTATATGGATTACTGTAAGCTGTACCGGTTTTCCGGTGTACAGCCAAGAAGAGCATTGCAGTTTGTGTTTTCACGCTATGAGATCAATGTGATAAAAAACTGTCTGCAGTCTGCGATGGAGGGAAACGGGCGGGAGATCACCGTAAGCGGAGGATTTTTTGAACGGCATGCAGATTTTGACTTAAAAGCGGTGATGGCGGCAAACAGTGTGCAGGAGCTGATACAGGCGGTGACAGGAACGGAATATGAAAGCCTGTTAAAGGAATTAGAATCTGCAGCAGAAAAGAGTTATGCAGATTATGCATTTGCACTTGATATTTATTATTATAAAAAAGTATGGAAAGAAATCACAAAGGTTTCCGATAAGGAGACAAGGCAGATCTTAGAACAGATTTTCGGGACAGAGATCGACTGGCAGAATCTGATGTGGATGTACCGTGCAAAGCGGTTTTATTCGATGGGAGAAGCGGATGTGAAAAAACACCAGATCCCGGTAAGCTACCGATTGAGATCTGCTGAGACGAAACGGCTTTTAGAGACGGAAACTGCAGAGCAATTTGTGGAATTTGTCCGGCAGACCACATATTTTCGTGGAAAACAGGCGGTGCTAGAGCCGGAGGATGAACTGACGTGGGAGAGAGTCATGATAAGGACATATGAGAAAATATGCAAAAAGCATCCAATGTCCGTGGCACCGGTTCTGCGTTATCTGTATGAAAAAGAGCACGAGATCGATCTTTTAACGACGGCACTTGAAGGAATCCGTTACCGTATACCGCCGTATGAGATCCGTGATCTGATCTTTGCGATGTAAGTATAAGAATCATTGCGGTAGACACTGTGATGATGGGATGGAGGGGTGCAAGTGGTAGAGAAAATGAAGCTGCTTCATATCACCGGGCCGAAATATGATATCGACCGTGTGATGGAGCAGTACCTGAGCAGATATGAGATACATTTTGAAAATGCCGCATCCGGATTTGGTATATCCGGTCATGTGAGACCGTTTGCAGAGACAAATATCTACAAGGATGCATGCACAAAGGCACAGGCGTTGTGGGAACACTTAAAGGACGAGCCCGGTGGGGCAGCAGACTATGCCATGCCGGTAAAAATGGAGCCAGCGGAAGCGGAAAAAGTGGTGGAAGCGGCATACCGGCTGACAGATGAGATCGTGAAACGGCAGGAGGAAATGCGGAAGGAACGAATGGAGAATCAGAGCCTGATGGATCAGATCGCACCGTTTCGGCGGCTTGATTACGAATTTAAAAAAATTCTGGAATTTCAGTTTATCGCATTCCGTTTTGGAAGAATCGCAAGAGAGCATTATCAGAAACTCGAACGCTATATCCATGATACCGATCATGTATTATTTTATGAATGTGACAGTGACGAGGCATATGTGTGGGGCGGCTATTTTGTGCCAAGAGTCTACGCAAAAGAAGTAGATGCGGTGTGTCTGTCGTTTCATTTTGAGCGCATCTATATACCGGATTCTTTTGATGGAACACCGGAGAGTGCTTATCAGGAGGCATTGCAGAAAAAACAGGCATATGACGAGGAAGAGCAGAAGTTAAAAAAGCAGCTTCATGATACCTTGGAAAAACATGCCGGAAAGATCACGGGTGCATGTGCCGCATTAGAGCATTACTGCAACAATTTTGATGTGCGTAAGTTTGCAGTCTGCACGACACCCGGAAGAAAGCCGGGAGAGCAGACCGAATACTACATTTTATATGGATGGATGAGCGCAGATGATGCCAGAAAATTAGAAAAAGAGACGGCGGAAGATTCAAAGATCCATGTGATGGAGGAGGATGTGGAGGAGCATATGTCCGTCAGTCCGCCGACAAAATTAAAGAATCCTGCGCTGTTTAAGCCGTTTGAGATGTTTGTGGAAATGTACGGACTTCCGGCATACCAGGAGATGGATCCAACCATATTTATTGCGCTTACCTACACGCTGATGTTCGGGATCATGTTCGGGGATGTCGGGCAGGGACTGTGCCTTTTGATCGGAGGATTTGTTTTTTACCGGATCAGGCACATGAACCTTGGAGCAATTCTATCGTTAGCAGGCATCTGGTCTACGGTATTCGGTTTTATGTATGGCAGCGTGTTTGGATTCGAGGATATCTTAAAGCCCGTGTGGATGCGTCCGATGGATAACATTATGACGACACTGATGTTAGCGATCGGATTTGGAATGTTTCTGATCCTGGCTGCGATGGTCTTAAATATCATCAATGCCGTGCGTGCGAAAGATGTGGGACGGATTCTTTTTAGTCCGAGCGGAGTCGCGGGTATTTTGTGTTACGGATGTGCGGTTTTATGCATTGTACTTTATGCATTTGAAAAACCGGTTCCGGCTACTGGCATTCTTGCTGTTTTTGTCGGAGTGCCGCTCATTGCAATCCTTTTGAAAGAACCGCTTACAAATCTGCTTGAACGAAAGAAAAAGCTGTTTCCGGAAGGCGAGAGCAAGGCGATGTTTTTTGTGGAATCTCTCGTGGAATTGTTTGATGTGGTATTAAGTTATGCGACGAACAGTATATCCTTTGTCCGTGTCGGAGCGTTTGCGCTCAGTCATGCGGGCATGATGGGAGTGGTGCTGACGCTCGCCGGATATGAGAGTGGTTCGCCGAACTGGATCGTTGTGGTACTTGGAAATATCGTCGTGACAGGTCTTGAGGGACTCGTCGTAGGGATCCAGGTATTAAGACTTGAATATTATGAGATGTTCAGCCGTTTTTATCAGGGAACCGGAAAGCCGTTTGTGGCATTTTCCGGAAACAGGAAATAGGAGGAGAAAAAGATATGGCAGCAAAAATAACACTGGTGGCAATTTTAATTTTCAGTATGGTGATCCCTTTTCTGGGATATGTGCTCGGAAACAGGAAAGAGAAAAGTTTTAAGGCATCTCTTGCGGTAAATTTGGTTCTGTTTTTCGGAACAGTTGTGGTGGCAGATATGCTGCTTTTCAGCGGGCATATCTATGCAGCATCCGATACCGCGGCATCCGCAGCAGAGGGATGGAGATACATGGCGGCAGCACTGTCAACCGGACTTTCCTGTATCGGTGCCGGTGTAGCAGTTGCGAGTGCGGCATCCGCAGCAATCGGAGCACTGAGCGAGGATTCAAGTATTATGGGTAAGGCGCTGATCTTCGTTGCGCTGGCAGAATCTATCGCATTGTATGGACTTTTGATCTCATTTTCCATTCTGGGATAAAAGAGACGGGAAGGATGGCGGATTTCCATGAGGATGTATTTGATCAGCGACAATATAGACACATACACGGGGATGCGGCTTTCCGGTGTTGATGGTGTGGTCGTGCATGAGAGAGAAGAACTTGAAGAAGCGCTTTCCTTTGTGACGGGACAGCCGGATATCGGGATCGTACTGCTGACAGAAAAACTCGGCAGGGATTTTCCGGAACTGGTAAATGATTTAAAACTGAGCCGGAGGACGCCGCTGTTTGTGGAGATCCCGGACAGGCATGGAAGCGGCAGAAGCAAGAATTTTATTACGGATTATGTCAGTCAGGCAATCGGGCTGAAACTGTAAACGGGGGATGGATGCATGGAGATCAATGAAAAACTGGAAGTTTTTTTTGGAGCTGCGATCGGTGCTGCAAACAGCCAGAGCGAGTCGATGCTCGATGAGCAGAAAAATATTTATCAGTCGGCAATGGAAGAACATGAGCAGTCCTGCCGTGATGCACTTAAAAGCTCAAGACGCATTTTCTTAGAAAAACAGAAAAAAGAAGTAAACCGCAGGAATGCAGAGCAGACAATGGCGTGGAAAAAGGATTATCAGGCGCTCAAAGAGCAGAAGACGGAAGAATTGTTTGAGATGGTGAAGGAAAAGCTTTTATCGTACCGCCGGACGGATGCGTATGAAGCATTTCTGCTTGCACAGATAGGTAAGGCAAAAGAATTTGCACAGGGAGAGGATCTGACCGTATTTATCAGTCCCTCAGATCAGGAGAGACAGGCCGTCCTTGAAGAGAAGAGCGGATGCAGGGTAGAGATCGCTGAGGATGAGTTTTCCGGCGGCATGCGGGCAGTCATTCCGGCAAAGAACGTTCTGATCGACGAATCATTTGCAGAGAGAATGAAACATGCGGGAGAGATATGCTGGATATGATGTAAAACTGTTATGTGCCGGGAGACAGCACAAAAACAGAGAGCAGTTTGAGAGGATCAGATATGGGTATAACAGGAAAGATATACGGGATCAACGGACCGGTTATCACGATACAGGGAAATCTTGGTTATAAAATGAATGAGATGGTATATGTCGGAGAGCACCGTTTAGTCGGGGAAGTAATCCGGCTGTCGAAGGAAAAGACGACCATCCAGGTATATGAGGAGACATCCGGATTAAAGCCGGGTGAGGAAGTGGCCGGTGCGGGCTGCGCCATCAGTGTAAAATTAGCTCCCGGAATTTTAAATAACATCTTTGATGGTATTGAACGTCCACTGCAAAAAATCGCAGAAAAAAGCGGAGCGTTTATCCCAACGGGAGCGCAGGCAGATGCACTGGATCGGGAGAAATTATGGGAGACGCATATCACCGTACAGGAAGGTGACGAGGTGGCAGGGGGTTCTATCATAGCGGAGGTGCCGGAGACAAAGTCGATCGTACACCGTGTGATGCTTCCGCCCGGAGTATCCGGAACAGTGACGGCGGTAAAACCGGATGGAGATTATACGATCTGTGATGAGATCGTAACGATACGCACTACAGACGGCGGTACAAAGGCACTTACCATGACACAGGAGTGGCCGATCCGCAAACCGCGTCCGGTTAAAGACCGGTATCCGGCAGACCGGCCGCTTGTGACCGGACAGCGTATCTTAGATACACTTTTCCCGATCGCAAAGGGCGGCACGGCGGCATTGCCGGGAGGATTTGGTACCGGAAAAACGATGACGCAGCACCAGCTTGCAAAATGGTGTGATGCGGACATTATCATTTATATCGGCTGTGGGGAACGTGGAAATGAGATGACCAATGTTTTGGAGGAATTTGGAGAATTAAATGATCCAAAGACCGGCAATCTTCTGATGGACCGCACCACGCTGATCGCAAATACTTCGAACATGCCGGTGGCGGCGCGTGAGGCGAGCATTTATACCGGCATCACGTTAGCGGAATACTACCGCGACATGGGTTATCATGTAGCAATCATGGCAGATTCCACGTCGCGCTGGGCAGAGGCATTAAGAGAGCTCTCCGGAAGGCTTGAGGAGATGCCGGCGGAGGAAGGTTTCCCTGCATATCTGGCATCGAGGCTTTCGGCATTTTATGAGCGCGCCGGGTATGTGCAGAATTTAAACGGTTCGGATGGCAGTGTGACGATCATCGGGGCGGTGTCCCCGCAGGGAGGCGATTTTTCGGAGCCTGTCACACAGAATACCAAGCGCTTTGTTCGCTGTTTCCTTGCACTGGACAAATCACTTGCCTATGCAAGACATTATCCTGCGATCAACTGGCTGACCAGTTATTCAGAGTATATTCCTGATCTGACGGCATGGTATGAGACGAATGTTGGCCCGACATTCGTGCAGTGTCGGAATGAGATCTTGAATCTTCTGACGATGGAAAATCGTCTGAATGAGATCGTAAAGCTGATTGGAAGTGATGTGCTTCCGGACGATCAGAAGCTGGTGCTTGAGATTGCGCGTGTGATCCGGCTTGGATTTTTGCAGCAGAATGCATTCCACAAAGAGGACACCTATGTGCCGATGGAAAAACAGCTTCGCATGATGGAGATCATCCTTCATCTTTACGACCGCTGCAAGGCACTGATCGACCGGAACATGCCGATGGCGCTTCTTCGGGAAAGTGATATATTTGAGAAGATCATTTCCATTAAATATGATGTGGCAAATGACAAACTAGAGCAGCTAAACCTGTATGATGATAAGATCGAAGAATTTTATCAGCATCTGATGGCGGAAAATGCGTAAGGGGCGGTTGAACACAAAAATGTAGATTCGTGTGAAGAATAAGCTGCTCAGAAATGAGGATTGATATGGCGATTGAGTATCTTGGACTGAGTGAGATCAATGGACCACTGGTTGCAGTAGAAGGTGTAAGAGGCGCTTTCTATGATGAGATCGTGGAGTTGGTCGTGGAAGGAAAACAGAAAAAATTAGGGCGCATCGTGGAGATCAATAATGACTATGCGGTCGTTCAGGTGTTTGAGAGCACGGAGGAGATGTCCCTTTTAAATACGCATGCAAGGTTAACAGGCAGACCGCTGTGTGTGGGGCTGTCGGAGGAAATCTTAGGAAGAACATTCAACGGTCTGGGGCAGCCGATCGACGGGCTCGGCGCGGTGCACGCCGAGGTTGTGCGTGACGTCAACGGACAGCCGATGAATCCGTGCAGCAGGGAATATCCGAGAAACTATATCAGAACCGGTATCTCTGCGATCGATGGACTGACGACTTTGATCCGTGGACAGAAACTGCCGATCTTTTCAGGCAACGGTCTGCCGCATGATGAGCTTGCAGCCCAGATTGTGGAACAGGCCAGTCTTGGGGATGGCGAAAACGAGGACGAACCGTTTGCAGTCGTGTTTGCCGCGATGGGAGTCAAATATGATGTGGCGGAGTATTTTAAGCGCCGTTTTGCAGAATGTGGTGTAAGTGACCATGTTGCGATGTTTTTAAATCTCTCCAATGATCCGGTTGCAGAGCGTCTGATCACGCCGAAGGTAGCGCTGACAGCCGCCGAGTATCTCGCGTTTGAGAAAAATATGCATATCCTTGTAATACTGACCGATATGACTTCGTTTGCAGAGGCGATGCGTGAAGTTTCGGCGCAGAAGGGAGAGATCCCAAGCAGGAAAGGCTATCCGGGATATCTGTACAGTGAGTTTGCAGCACTTTATGAGAGAGCCGGGATCGTAAACGGTGCATCCGGTTCCGTCACACAGATTCCGATCCTGACAATGCCGAATGACGATATCACACATCCGATCCCGGATCTTACCGGATATATCACCGAGGGGCAGATCGTACTGGAACGTTCCCTTCACCAGAAAAATATTTATCCTCCGATCAATGTACTGCCGTCACTGTCGCGTCTGATGAAGGACGGTATCGGTGAAAAATATACCAGGGAAGACCATCAGGATCTTGCAAACCAGCTCTTTTCCTCCTATGCCCGTGTCGGCGAGGCGAGAGATCTTGCGAGTGTCATCGGCGAGGACGAGCTTTCTGATACCGATAAACAGTATCTGAAATTTGGTACAGCTTTTGAAAAAGAATTTATCGGGCAGGGAAAAGACGAAAACCGTTCGATGGCGGAAACGCTGGATATCGGCTGGCGGCTGCTGCATATCCTGCCGCGTGGAGAATTAGACCGTATTGATACAAAAATTCTTGAAAAGTACTGGGATTAGGAGGGGATGACGCATGGATCCGAATACGTTTCCGACGAAGGGAAACCTCATATTGGCAAAAAATGCGCTCGCATTGTCAAAACAGGGATTTGACCTGATGGATAAAAAAAGAAATATCCTGATCCGGGAACTGATGGAGTTGATCTCAGAGGCTTCGGATATCCAGAACCAGATCGATGAGACATTTTCCAATGCCTACCAGGCACTGCAGAAAGCCAATATCCAGATGGGAATCCATCAGGTAGAACAGATTGCAAAAGCGGTTCCGGTGGAAAACTCCATCCGTATCAAACGTCGCAGTGTCATGGGGACGGAGATCCCGAAAGTAGAGTATGAAAAAAAGAAACAGGTGCCGGCGTATTCTTTTTATCATACAAGGATGTCATTAGATGAAGCGTGCCAGCAGTTTGAAAAGGTAAAAGAATTAACGATCCACCTTGCGGAGATCGAAAACTCTGCATACCGCCTTGCCTATAATATCAAAAAGACGCAGAAACGCGCGAATGCACTCTCGAACATTACAATTCCGAAGTATGAAAAACTGTCGCGTGAGATACAGGATTATCTGGAGGAAAAAGAGAGGGAAGAGTTCACAAGACAGAAAGTTGTAAAGAAAAACCGGATGAAAAATGCAGGTTCCGGGATGATGTCATAAGAATAATGAATGAAAAATAAGAAAGCCGAAAGCGGAATGAAGTGTCGCTTTCGGCTTTTATTCATGACAATAGAATGTTCGCGGAGCGTGCATTCTAGCCTAACATTTTATGACAAAATGTTAGGTAGCAGATTATTTTTTGTAGGTGTCAGAAAACAGATCACGGTACCATTTCAGGGCAGCAATATAGGCATCATACACAGTCTGTGTGTCAAGGTTTTCCAGGATCATAAGCCGGGAAACTTCGGACCAGTTACCTGCCTCATATTGTTTGATGAAATATAAAGGTTCCGCAAAAATACCACTCTGACGGATGAGAGCATCTTCGATGTCGCGTGAAACTTTGACAAGCGAGAGTGCTTCCTCCATTGGTTTATCGAGGATGATATCAAGCACGGAAAACAGTCCGGTTAAGAATAGTTCGGAAGCTTTGCCGCCAAGCTCAAAGGCAGGGGCAAGATTTTCTGCAAACTTTGCACGCAACAGGGATAAACGCGTAAGCTCGTTTGGCTTGTCAGAACACAACTGATTGACAACGGCGGTGTTGATCCAGCGTTTCAGTTCTTTCTGTCCAAGCATGGCAGCTGCGTGCCGGATGGAAGTGATCTCAGAGTTGACAGCCATATGATTGACCATGCGAAGCAGTGAGATGACAAGAGCGGTGTCATGACCGATGATATCTGCCGCTTTGGTGAGGTCAAAGTCCTCTGTATTAACCAGATTCATAAGTTCAATGTAATTGATCTTTAACGGAGCTACGTCATGGTTTCCCTTTGTGACAGGGAGTCTGTAAAAACTTCCCTCATATAAAGTGCAGCTCTTATCCTGACAGATTGCATCAAATGTCTCTGTTTTGGTTATATTTGAAGCACAGAGCCTGATGTTTGGATAAACTTTATTGAAATAAATACGTGCTTTGCTGATGTCAATCTCTTCACAGTCTAACATGACATAATCCATCAGTACGAGCAGATCATGGTAAGCTTCGTAACTTGATACAGGAAGCTTGCGGATGGCAAATCGATACCCCATCTTTTTCAGTGCTTTTACACGGTCAATATACATTGGTGTGCATGGGATATTTCCTTTTAACAGCAATACGAAAAACTCGTGCGGCAGGCCACACTGGGAAGGAATATCGGAAAAAATCGATATTTCATTTACCGGAACAAAGATTTCTTTTGCCGGGGAAAGTGTTTCAAGTCCCATATTTAAGATCAGTTCAAATCCTTCAATCTGGGCGGCGCCATCATTGCTTCCGCTTCCCAAAAGATTCGGGTGAAGCAGAAAATTTGCTTTCTGTGTATACAGAGAATATGCGCTGACTTTTATGTTTTCATCAAATAGAGGTATTAATGTAACCAGCATAGGCGTTCTCCTTATAGCATGGAATCTTTTGTGAAGAAACCATGTGAAACGTTAACATTTATCTACTTTTACTATACTATAAATCTGTGAAAAAAGACACATTTTTTTGAAATTAATAAACAGAAAACTTATTTTATGAAAAATAATTGAAAATACTTGATATTTCAGAATGAATGTGGAAAACTAATGACAGAAGAATGGGAGGGATTTGCATGTTAAAACAATGGGAAAAAACAGAGCGTCCGTCAGATGCAAAACTGGAGGAACGGCTGCAGGAAGCACGGAGAAAACTGCAGGAGCAGCAGCTCAAGGTAAAAGAGCACGGACTGCCGGTGCTTGTGCTTGTGGAAGGATGGGGAACCGCAGGTAAAGGCTCACTGATCGGTCAGATTATTAAAAACATTGATCCGAGATTCTTTAAAGTAGCGTCCATGGCGGCACCGACGGAGGAAGAAAAGAGAAAACCGTTTTTGTACCGCCACTTTGTAAAAATACCGGAGAGCGGCAAGTTCAGCTTTTTAGACTCCGGCTGGATGGATGAGATCATGGGTGAAAGACTGCATGAAAAGCTTGGAGACGAGGCATATGCGCACCGCATTGAGAGTGTCAAGCGGTTTGAACGCCAGCTGACAGATAACGGTTATCTCGTCGTGAAATTATTTTTGCAGGTGTCTAAAAAGGAACAGGAAAAACGGATCGAACATCTTTCTAAGGAGAAGGATACCAGATGGCGTGTCAGCAGGAATGACCGCTGGCAGAATGAGCATTATGAGAAATGCCTGAATGCATTTGATTCCTATTTAAAGGAAACAAATCTGCCGTCAGCACCGTGGTATATCATTGATGCAGAATCAAAAAAATGGACGGAGTTACAGGTACTTGAGATTCTGACGGAAGGAATTGATGTGGCGCTTGCCAATAATGCGATGGCGGTGCCAATTTTACAGAATGTATTTTCTATGGAAAAAATGCCCCTGTTGTCGGAGATCCCACTGGATAAGACAATTGGAGAGGACGAGTATAAAAAAGAACTGAAACGTCTCCAGAACCGCTTAGGAGAGCTTCATAACCGTCTGTACCGCAAAAAAGTTCCGGTCATCATTGCATATGAGGGATGGGATGCAGCAGGAAAGGGCGGCAATATCAAGCGGATCACCGGAGCACTCGATCCGAGAGGCTATGAAGTACATCCGATCGCAAGCCCGGAGCCACACGAGAAGGCGAGACATTATCTCTGGCGTTTCTGGACGAGGCTGCCAAAGACAGGACATATCGCGATCTTTGACCGCACCTGGTATGGCAGAGTCATGGTGGAGCGTCTTGAGGGGTTCTGCAGCGAAAATGACTGGAAACGTGCCTATAACGAAATTAATGAATTTGAAAAGGAACTGCACGACTGGGGCTCTGTTATCATCAAGTTCTGGGTGCAGATCGACAAGGATACACAGTTAGAGCGTTTTAATGAGAGACAGAACACTCCGCAGAAGCAGTGGAAGATCACAGATGAGGACTGGCGTAACCGTGAAAAATGGGATCAGTATGAAGATGCAGTCAATGAGATGATCCAGAAAACCAGTACGACATATGCGCCCTGGCATATCTTAGAGTCAGTGGATAAACGGTATGCAAGGATCAAAGCATTAAAGATCGTGATCGAGGAGTTAGAAAAAGTGCTGGAGTGATGTATGTGGAAAGGTGCAGATGTTTTTGAAGTCTGTCAGGCAAAATGAAATACGTTGGGCGAAACAAGTACAGGATATGCTTGTTTCGCCCGTTTTTTTGTAAAGCAGTTGACATAATATTGTCAAATGGGCGAATTAAAAGAACTTTTTTTGAAAAACAGCCACATATATCGAAATTCGTGGGTGTTTTGTATGATACAGGATCGTTTTCACCCAATATCATACAAATTCATAAAATGAGACAGTATTTTTGGATGAAAAGATTGAAGTAACATATCATTTCGCCCATTTCACATTTATGGTGTAATGGAAATATTCAATTTTTATCCATAAAGCAACTGGAAGTCATGCGATCCACCAGGTGCCGTCTGCCGCCTGATACAAATCGCCAACTTCTTCAGAAAGCGTATTTCCACTGAAATCTTTTACAATAACTTTGTAGTAAAGATCATAATTGTCTGTGGCACAGTCATTTTTGTCATTCCAGCCTTCTTCCACCCAGGATTCAAAATATATTTTTTCATCTTCTATAAAAAGGGCGCTTTCATGACCGGTTATCGGAAAAGAAATTTTCTCGGGATAATAACATACAAAGGTGTCCTCCTGACTGATGATGTGTACCGGATTTCCAATGATGCAAAGTTTATACAGGCTCACTTCTTCTGTACTAAGTTCTGTCTCTTTTTCTAAAAGTTTTCCGGGAATATAGCGGTACAGAGAGATTTTCTTTTCGTCATAATCGCCCTGCAGAAAATAGTAAAAACCCTCTGCATAGACAGGATTGCTGTAAATGACATTTCTTTTTTTTGCAAACGGTTTGAAAACTTTACCGGACTCAAAATCAAAAAACAGAATGACTGAACCCTGATATCCTCCGGATTTTGACTATTCGATCAGGTCATAAAAGTCATTGGTATCCAGAGATTTCGCTTTAAAAAATAAAAGCCCCTGTTCTGCCTGTGAATTCCAGGCAAAGCAGGGGATATCAATTTGGGGTATTAAATTACTGTTTTTTTCTGTATAATCACTCAAAAAGGACACCTTTTATTGTATAATTATGTTATGGAACAAAACATACGAAAGAAGGTGTCCTGAATGAAAAATTAGCATTGAAGAAACTGCTAACTTATATGAAGAGTGTATATAAAATCCCGCAAAAAATCAAGTGTTTAACGGACGAAAGAAAAAGAAAATCTATTCCATTGTTTAACATTGTCATGCCGGTACTGCTTTTTCTGATGCTGCAGTATGAAAGTTTCCATACCATTTTTTCAACCCCGGAAAGCATGTCGAAAAGACTGAAAAACTGTCTGAGCCGAAAAAAACACACAGGGGAAACCGAATACTTTTACCGGAGTGTGGTGTGCATGATTATAGGTAAATCGCCACACGTAATTCTGGGGCAGGAAATGTTAAAACCAAGGGATGGTTCTGGGAAAGACGAAGGAGAACTGACAGGCGGAAAAAGGTTGATTGAGCAGCTGAAGAAACGGCATGGACATTTTGCGGATGTGATTGTGGCGGATGCGTTATATCTGAATGCTTCATTTATCAACATTCTGAAGGAAAATGGTCTGGAAGGGGTGATACGCCTGAAAGACGAAAGAAGAATGATTTTTCAGGATGCAGAGCGTCTGTTCAAACAGGATGAGGGAAAAAAGGCATCTTTCTGGAAAGGGAAAAAGAAGATTGAAGTATGGGATCTTTCTGGTTTTGAGATGGAAGGGTGTCCATATAAACTGCGTGTGGTGCGGTATTATGAGCAGTGGAAAGAAAATGGAAAAGAAACAGAGCGTTTCATGTGGCTTGTAACGACACTGGAAGCGGCAGACTACCGAGTCTTATGGGAAATGATGCACCGCAGGTGGGACATTGAGGAGAATGGTTTCCATCAATTGAAAACGTATTATCACGCAAAGCACTGTTACTGTCGAGATGCGGTTGAAACCATATTTAATCTGATAATCATAGGTTTTAATGTAAGAGAGTTATATTTGTACCGAAGAAGCCGGAACTTTGCAGGAAGTGGTATAAGCCGAAAGAGCATAAACCGGATTTTTTGCGATGATCTGCTAACAGAAAAAGTGAAACAGATTTTATGTGAAAAAGGCGGATAGAAAATCACCAGAAAAAATATATAGGGAAAAAGCAGGGGGAATTTTGCGCGTATTGACCAGGAACGAAGGGTAACCGCAGATGGAATGCTGATAACTGGATTATTTATAAAAATGCATAGATAAAAAATTTAAAAGCGAAATCCCTGTGTGACTGGCGGACAGGTTGCATAAAAAGATATGTTTTTGTATAATAAAAGAATGCCGGCAGGTGAATGATATTTGAGTCCGGCATGGAAATTAGTGATAAAAACATATGCCTGACAGGCAAATGGATAAAAATCATGAAAATGAGGATAAACAAGATGCATACACGACATAAAAGAGGATATAAATTTACAGATAAAAAACAGTCAAAAAGAGGAATTGCTGCATGGATACTGTCGGTTATATCATTGGGGGGGCTAATTGCAGTCATTGCCTGTTCTTTTCAGGATGGAGGAAACGGAAGCATGTATCTTGGGAGTGCGGGTGTGTCGTCCATGTTCGTTGGAGTGATCGCATTGTTCAATGCAATTGTAAGCTTAAGAGAGGAAAATTCCTATCGTTTTTTTCCTTATCTTGCGACCGTATGCTCTTTCCTTGCTGTTGGGGTATGGGCTGCACTGTATATAGTTGGATTTTTGCTGTAAATAAAGAGAGAAATTGGTGTGAAAAAAAGATTTTTACACGCAGGAATGGAGAATTCATATGACAGATTTTGAAAAACAGATTTCATTTATCATGGAACTGGACAAAATAAAAAAGATTACAAGACAGACCTATTTAAGTGACGGGAGCAGGAAAGAAAACGATGCGGAACATTCCTGGCATCTGGCGCTGATGGCGTTTGTGCTTGCTGATTACGCGAATGAGCCGATTGATGTATTAAAAACCATGAAAATGGTACTTCTTCACGATGTCATAGAAATCGATGCGGGGGATACTTATGCGTACGATACGGAGGGCAATAAGACAAAGCGGGAGCGTGAATTAAAAGCGGCTGACCGTATCTTTGGTTTACTGCCGGAGGCACAGCAGAAGGAATACCGCGGTCTGTGGGATGAGTTTGAGGCGATGGAGACACCGGAATCAAAGTTTGCGAATATGTTAGATAAGGTACAGCCATTGTTTTTAAATGATGCATCGGGTGGTATTTCATGGGAGGAACATGGTGTGAAAAAATCTCAGGTATTAAAGAGGGACGAGAGGGTACACGAGGGCTCTGAACGGATCTGGGAGTATGCAAAATCATTGATTGAAAAAAATGCAAAATATGGAAAACTGATTGATGAGTGATAGAAATTTTTGTGGAGGTTCTGACTTAATGTTATACAAAGAATTATATAAAGAATCCAACGAGCTTGCAAAGGAGCGTTTTGTGCTGGTGCGTGAGCGGGTTGCAGAGATTGAAGAAAAGCCGGAGACAGAAGAAAAATATAAAGAATACTTCAGGCAGACGGCACAGCTGCTGCAGAAACAGGCGGCTGTCTATGATCTATGGGCAGATGATGCGATTCAAAAACAGAGTTTAAAAGAAGCAGAAAGATGTAATCAGGCATTATATAAAGACATTCTTGGTGAGGCATATCAGACAAGTTATGCGAATCCGGATTATGCTGTGGAACAATTAGGAGAAGAGTTCGGACAGCTTCTCTGTGCGTACCTTGCATATATCAGACGTGAGACTGGTGCGGCATTTCGTGGGGATCTGATGCAGCTTACGATCCAGATGGAACTGTTTGTCGAAATTTATAACCGTTTTGAAGCAGGGGAAGAAAAAGATGTCCCGGAGAAATCAGCGGTGCAGCAGGATCTGTACTGGTTTTTCCATGATTACAGTGAGATTTTTTATGAAAAAAGTCTTCGAAGGCTGATTGATCCGGCAGAAGATTTTGAGAATGATATTGTGATGAATGCTGATCTTAACGATCTGCGCTATCTGTACCGCTACGGTGTATATATTGGGGAAAATGAGAAAAAGATGGCAGCATTTTTAAACAGGCTGACCGATGAGGAGATCCAGGCGATGGCAGACACCTATACGGAAGGCTATCGGATCGGATTTGAAGTGACAGGCAAAGATCTTGGCAAAAAGCAGACGGTACAGCTCCGTTATCCGATCGGTTTTGAGCGGATGGTCCGTGCAGCGGTACACAATTTTGAAAAAATGAATTTAAAGCCGACTATGCTTGCATCTGCAACATCACCAAACAAGCAGTTTGACTATGATCACAGTGAAGACCGTGCACTCTATCTGGATAAAGCGTATGTGGAGCGCTGCTTAGAGGCAAGAAAGAATTATTTTGAGGAAGAAAAAAAATTAGCGGCCGGTCATGCAGGCCCTGCAGTGATCGAAGTGTTCGGGGAGGTACCATTTTCACCGGAAAATAAAGAGCGTGCGGTAAAATATAACGAAAAACAGCAGAAAATCTGTGTCTATGAGATGAACATGGCAGGGCAGATGATTAATGAATATATCAAAGGCGAAGAGCGCAGTTTTACAATTATCGCATATCCGATCCCGGAGATCGGTGACCGTTTTGAGGAGATTTTTGCCGAAACGGTAAAATTAAATACTTTGGATTATAAATTGTACCAGACGATACAGCAGAAGATTATTGATGTATTAGATACGGCAGATCAGGTGCATATTACGGGAAAAGGAAAAAATAAGACAGATCTGTATGTAAATATCTGGAAATTAAAAGATCCGGCAAAGGAGACTGCATTTGAGAACTGCGTGGCAGATGTCAACATTCCGGTCGGAGAGGTGTTTACTTCACCGGTATTAGAGAAAACCACGGGAATACTTTTCGTCGGACAGGTCTACTTAAACGGACTCAACTATGAGAATTTAGAAATCCGGTTTAAGGATGGTATGGTAGAGTCCTATACCTGCACCAATTTTAAGGATGAGGCAGAAAATAAAAAATATATCCGTGATAATGTATTAAAACATCATGACACGCTGCCGATGGGAGAGTTTGCGATCGGAACGAATACAACCGCATACCGCATGGCGAGAGATTATCAGATCGCAGATAAACTGCCGATCCTGATTGCCGAGAAGACCGGACCGCATTTTGCAGTGGGTGACACCTGTTACAGCCATGAGGAGGACAATATTTCCTATAACCCGGATGGAAAAGCGATCGTTGCAAGGGAGAACAGTGTATCTGCACAGAGAAAAGAGTCCGTAGAAAAAGCGTATTTAAATTGTCATACAGATATTACGATCCCATATGATGAGCTTGACAAGATCACAGTGATAAGAAAAGATGGCAGTACAGAAGATATCATTGCAGATGGCAAATTTGTCTTAGTCGGAACAGAGCAGCTGAATGAGCCGCTTTTATAAAAAACAGGATTGCTAAAAATAAGCTGGAGTCCTGCTTCAGAAATAAAAAAGATAATATATAAGATTATTTAATAAATAAAATAATAAATATTAATTGGACTTCTAAAAGAATGACAGTTACAATACACATAGATAACAGTGGAGATTTGATACTGTAGGAATCTGGAAGGAGCACGATTATGGCAAAAGTTGGTATTGTAATGGGCAGCGATTCAGATATGCCGGTTATGGCAAAAGCTGCAGATATTTTAGATAAGCTTGGAATTGATTATGAGATGACGATCATCTCCGCGCACAGAGAGCCGGACGTATTTTTTGAATATGCCAAGAGCGCAGAAGCAAAAGGATTTAAGGTGATTATTGCAGGTGCAGGAATGGCAGCGCATTTACCGGGTATGTGTGCAGCAATTTTCCCGATGCCTGTTATTGGTATCCCAATGCATACCACATCCCTTGGCGGAAGAGATTCTTTATACTCGATCGTTCAGATGCCATCTGGTATCCCGGTTGCAACAGTAGCGATCAATGGAGGTGCAAATGCAGGACTGCTTGCAGCAAAGATTCTTGCTACTTCAGATGAGGCTCTGCTTGCAAAATTAAAAGAGTATTCAAAAGAGTTAAAAGAACAGGTTCAGGCAAAAGATGCCAGATTACAGGAAGTTGGTTATAAAAATTACTAAAAAACAACAGATTCAGGAGGAAAAATTAATGGATTACAAGAATTCCGGTGTTGATATCGAAGCAGGCTACAAATCAGTGGAACTGATGAAAAAATATGTACAGGGAACCATGCGGCCAGAGGTTTTAACAGGTCTTGGCGGATTTTCCGGTGCATTTTCCATGGAAAAATTTAAAAACATGGAGAAACCTACCTTAGTGTCCGGAACGGACGGCGTAGGAACAAAATTAAAACTTGCATTTCTTATGGACAAACATGACACGATCGGAATTGACTGTGTTGCAATGTGTGTCAACGATATCGCATGTGCAGGCGGTGAACCTTTATTTTTCCTTGATTATATCGCATGTGGAAAAAACTATCCGGAAAAGATTGCGGCAATTGTAAGCGGTGTCGCAGAGGGATGCAAACAGTCCGACGCAGCCCTGATCGGTGGAGAGACAGCAGAGCATCCGGGACTGATGCCTGAGGACGAATATGATCTTGCTGGATTTGCGGTTGGTGTCGTAGATGAAAAAGATATCATAACAGGTGCAGATGTAAAGGCAGGAGATGTACTGATCGGTATGGCATCTTCCGGTGTGCACTCCAACGGTTTTTCACTTGTCAGAAAAATCTTTGAGATGACAAAAGAAAGCCTGGATACCTATTATGATGAGTTAGGAAAAACACTTGGAGAGGCATTGCTTGCTCCTACAAGAATCTATGTAAAAGCGCTGCGCAGCGTCAAAGAGGCAGGTGTGCGCATCAAGGCATGCAGCCATATCACAGGCGGTGGTTTCTATGAGAATGTTCCAAGAATGCTGCCGGAGGGAAAACAGGCTGTGATCCGCAAAGACAGTTATGAAGTTCCGTCTATCTTTAAACTGATGGCGAAAAAGGGACAGGTAGAAGAGAAAATGATGTACAATACCTACAATATGGGACTTGGTATGGTACTTGCAGTAGATCCTGCTGATGTGGACAAAACAATGGAAGCAATCAAAGCAGCAGGCGAGACACCATATGTGGTTGGTGAGATCAAAGACGGTGAAAAAGGAGTAACCTTATGCTAAAACTGGCAGTCTTAGTATCCGGTGGAGGAACAAATCTTCAGGCGATCATTGATGCGATCAGCGCAGGAAAGATTACAAATGCGTGCATTTCGGTTGTCATCAGTAATAATGCAAATGCCTATGCCCTGGAGCGTGCGAGGGCACATGGAATCGAAGCACTGTGCATCTCACCGAAAGATTTTGAAAGCAGAGAGGCTTTTAATCAGGCATTCCTTGATAAATTAAATTCCTACAATGTAGATCTTGTTGTGCTGGCGGGATTCCTTGTAGTACTGCCGGAGATGATGATCAAAGAATATACGAACCGTATCGTAAATATCCATCCATCCCTGATCCCATCTTTTTGTGGAAAAGGATTTTATGGTCTGAAAGTACATGAAGGCGTGCTTGCCCGCGGAGTGAAGGTAACGGGCGCAACGGTACATTTTGTTGACGAGGGAACAGACACGGGACCGATTATTTTGCAGAAGGCAGTCGAGGTAGAGCAGGGAGATACACCGGAAGTATTACAGCGCCGTGTGATGGAACAGGCAGAATGGGTGATCCTTCCAAAAGCGATCGACCTGATCGCAAACGGGAAAGTATCTGTGGAAGATGGACATGTGATCATTGCGAAAGAGTAAGAAAGCTATCGGTAGAAAATGGACATACGATCATTACAGAATAGCAGGAAATGAAAGATAGTGTTTAATAACAGAGTAAGGAGCGACGGAGGATGAAAGTATTAGTAGTTGGAAGCGGTGGACGTGAACATGCGATCGTGACAAGTGTGGCAAAGAGCCCGCGTGTCGATAAGATTTACTGCGCTCCGGGAAATGCCGGAATCGCGGCACTTGCAAAGTGCGTGCCGATCGGTGCCATGGAGTTTGATAAACTTGTGGCTTTTGCAAAAGAGCAGGCCATTGATTTTACGATCGTTGGAATGGATGATCCATTGGTCGGCGGAATCGTGGATGTTTTCGAGGCGGAGGGATTAAAGGTATTTGGACCGCGTAAGAACGCAGCTATTTTAGAGGGATCTAAGGCATTCTCAAAAGACCTCATGAAAAAATACCATATTCCTACGGCAGCTTACGAAAACTTTACATCAGCAGAAGAGGCGCTTGCTTATTTAGAGACTGCAAAAATGCCGATCGTATTAAAGGCGGACGGATTAGCACTCGGTAAAGGTGTTTTGATCTGCAACACCTTAGAGGAGGCAAAAGCCGGTGTCAAAGAGATCATGGAGGATAAAAAGTTCGGAACAGCCGGAAATACCATGGTTGTGGAAGAATTTATGACAGGACGTGAGGTGTCTGTATTATCTTTCGTGGATGGAAAGACGATCAAGATCATGTCTTCTGCACAGGATCACAAACGTGCGAAAGACGGCGATCAGGGATTAAATACCGGAGGAATGGGTAACTTTTCTCCAAGTCCGTTCTATACCAAAGAGGTGGATGATTTCTGTCAGAAATACATTTATCAGGCAACCGTGGATGCCATGGCTGCAGAGGGCAGACCGTTTACCGGAGTCATTTTCTTTGGACTGATGCTGACAGAGGATGGACCGAAGGTGCTAGAGTATAATGCAAGATTCGGCGATCCGGAAGCCCAGGTCGTACTTCCGCGTATGAAAAACGACATCATTGATGTGATGGAAGCATGCGTAGATGGCAGATTAGATACCATTGATCTGCAGTTTGAGGATAATGCGGCAGTCTGTGTGGTACTGGCATCCGACGGATATCCGGTATCCTATGAAAAAGGATTTAAGATCAGTGGTTTTGAAAAGTTTGATGGAAAAGACGACTATTTCTGTTTCCATGCCGGAACGAAATTCGATGAGAATGGCGATATCGTCACAAATGGCGGACGTGTGCTTGGTATCACGGCGACCGGAGCTGATTTGAAGGAGGCGAGAAAGAAAGCCTACGAGGCAACCGAGTGGGTTGACTTTGCCAATAAATATATGCGCCATGATATCGGAAAAGCAATCGATGAGGCAAAATAAGAGCGGCATTTTCTATTTGTTTTTTACTTAACGACAGGGACTTCGGATTTAAAATCCGATGTGCCCTGTTATTTTTGTTTCATGATAATAAAATGTTTAGAGAATATGTATTTTATGATTTTGGGATAGACTTTTGCAGATCATGATGATATATTGTCGGCAATGACCCTGACTGGAAAGGAGATTAAATGGTCAGGAAACGCTTTAAATGATACAGAAACTTGAAAATACACTGTCACCTCCGTATAATAAATAAAGTATGTACAGCACTTAGAATATGTATCGTACATAAAACATGTTCTATGCCAAAAGTAAAATTGATAAAAACGGAGGACACATCAATGACCAGAAAAGAAAAAGCAATCGAATTACACGATAAAGGATTCAACTGTGCCCAGGCAGTTGCCTGTGCATTTGCAGAGGAGACCGGCATACCGGAAGAAATCTTGTTTGCAGCCTGTGAAGGATTCGGACTTGGCATGGGCGGCATGGCAGCAACCTGTGGTGCGGTATCCGGCGCAGTCATGCTTGCGGGATTAAAAAACAGCTGCAAAAATTTAGAGCAGCCGGCAAGTAAGGCAGATACCTATAAACTGACCAGAGAGATCACGAAGACATTTTTAGAGAAAAACGGATCGCTCACCTGTGGAGAATTAAAGGGCACTGAAACCGGAAAAGTACTTAGAAGCTGCCCGGACTGTATCCGTGATGCAGTGGAGATAGCAGAGAGTATTTTAGAACTTTAAAGCAACAGAATGACGTTAAAAAAACATGAAATAATTTACTATTATGTCAAAATACACAACGAAATAAAACGAAAATCAAAGAAAAGTGATGAAATGCACAAATAAAAAGAAGAATTTTTAAGAAAGACAGAAGAATATTGTATGTTTATCCAATCCTCCTGTTGGTATAATGCACTTGTAACAAACAAAGAGTTACAAATACATTAAATCAAATGGGAGGATTTTTCTATGAAAAGAAAGGTAGTTAGTGTAATTTTAGCAACAGCAATGGTAGCATCTATGGTAGCAGGATGTGGCGGAAGCAATAACGCATCCACAAACAATGCCGGAACAACAACCGATGCAGCAGCAAGCGATGCATCAAGTGATACATCGAATGATGCAGCAGCTACAGAGGCAGCCGATGCAGGGGACGCAGCAGCCGATGCAGCAACAGACGCAGATGCAAGTTTAGCAGACAAAAAAGTTGGTGTATGTATTTACCAGTTCTCCGATAACTTCATGACACTGTTCCGTACAGAGCTTGAAAATTATCTGGTAGAAAAAGGATTTTCAAAAGACAATATCACAATTGTTGATGGTGCAAACGATCAGGCTACACAGACAGGTCAGATTGATAACTTTATCACAGAGGGGGTAGATGTCCTTATTATCAACCCGGTTAACTCCTCTTCCGCAGCAACCATCACAGATAAAGTAGTTGCAGCAGGAATCCCGCTGGTATACATCAACCGTGAGCCGGATGAAGAAGAGCAGAAGAGATGGTCAGATAACAACTGGGATGTTACATACGTTGGATGTGATGCACGTCAGTCCGGTACTTTCCAGGGTGAGATGATCAGTGATCTTGGTCTTGATACCGTAGATTTAAATGGAAACGGTAAAATCGACTACGTTATGGTAGAAGGTGATCCGGAGAACGTGGATGCCCAGTATCGTACAGAATATTCTGTAAAAGCTCTTGAGGATGCAGGACTTGAAGTAAACTGCTTATCCGATCAGGTTGGTAACTGGCAGCAGGATCAGGCACAGCAGATCGTAGCAAATGCCCTTGGACAGTACGGTAACGATGTAGAAGTTGTATTCTGCAACAACGATGCAATGGCACTTGGTGCTTTACAGGCAATCCAGAGTGCAGGACGTACCGTAGGTACTGATATTTATCTGGTAGGTGTTGATGCATTATCAGAGGCATTAGAGGATGTTCTTGCAGGAACCATGACAGGTACTGTATTTAACGATCACTTCTCACAGTCCCACAGTGCAGCAGATGCAGCTATCAACTACATCACAGGCGCTGGCAATGATCACTACATCGGATGTGATTATGTAAAAGTAACAAAAGACAATGCACAGGATGTTCTTGACATGGTTAAATAATCTGTAAAAAGAACAGGGTATAAAAGTGGTGCGGGTGCATATGGCACCCGCTGCCACTATTCATAAGAATTATGATCAGACTGCAGAAATGCAGAAATGAATGTATGAAATAAAAACAGGCAGATATATATTCTATGAAAAATGAAGTGTGCTAAATAGCACAGATATGAAATAGGAACATAATTGGCAGAGAAGTAAGCCAAATGATATAAAGGAGGAGAAACATGGCTGAGTATAAACTGGAGCTTAGGGGTGTATGCAAATCTTTCCCCGGTGTCAAAGCACTTGACAATGTACAGTTATCACTCCGTCCGGGAACCGTCCATGCACTGATGGGGGAAAATGGTGCAGGAAAATCAACCCTGATGAAATGTCTGTTTGGTATTTATAAAATGGATGCCGGCGAGATTATTCTGGACGGAGAAAAAGTCGAGATTAATAACCCGGATGAGGCAATGAAAAAAGGAATTGCCATGGTACATCAGGAACTGCAGCCGGTACCGGCAAGAAGCGTTGCAGAAAATATGTACCTGGGAAGATTCCCGACAAAGTGTGGACCATTAAAAGTGATCGATCATAAGAAAATGTATGAGGATACTGCAAAATGGTTAAAAGAAGTAAAAATGGACTTTGATCCGAAAGCACAGCTTGGATCTTTATCCATAGGTCAGATGCAGTCCGTTGAGATTGCAAAGGCAGTTTCCCAACAGGCAAAGGTTATCATCTTTGATGAGCCGACATCATCTCTTTCTGATAATGAAGTAGAAGCATTGTTCCGCATCATGAATGATTTAAGAGACAAAGGTGTGGCAATGGTCTACATTTCACATAAGATGGATGAGATCAAACGAATCGCTGATGATATCACAGTCATGCGGGATGGTACATATGTTGGAACCTGGCCGGCAGCAGAGATGACCACAGATCAGATCATCACAAAGATGGTTGGCCGTGAGCTGACAAATGTATATCCACCGAGAGAAAACAAACCGGGTGATGAAGTGGTTATGGAAGTAAAAAATCTTTGCTCCATCCATGCAAAATCATTCCAGAATGTAAGTTTTCAGCTCCACAAAGGAGAAATCCTTGGATTTGGTGGACTGGTAGGTGCACAGAGAACAGAATTGATGGAAGGAATCTTCGGTATCCGTGGTATTGCATCCGGTGAGATCTATATGCATGGCAAAAAAGTAAAGATCAAACATCCAATCGATGCGATGAATGCCGGAATCGGACTGATCACTGAGGATCGAAGAGGAAACGGTATTTTCGGATGCCTGTCTATCAAAGATAATGTAGGTGTATCTATCTACAATAAATATCTGAATGCAGGATTTGTTTTAAATCACAAAAAGATCAATGAGATCGTAACAAGCAGCATTAAAAAATTAAGTATCAAGACTCCGAGCATGAAAGAACATATTTCCAATCTGTCCGGAGGTAACCAGCAGAAAGTAATCGTTGCAAGATGGTTAGCCAATGACCCGGATGTTCTGATCATGGATGAACCTACCCGTGGTATCGACGTAGGTGCAAAACATGAGATTTATGAGATCATGTGCGATCTGGCAAAACAGGGCAAAGCGATCATTATGATTTCTTCCGAGATGTCAGAACTTCTTGGAATGTCAGACAGAATTTGTGTTATGTGTAACGGAAAACTGACCGGTGAAGTGAAGGAACCGGAAGATATGACACAGGCAAAAATTATGGAATACGCAACAAGATTCTGATGCGATAGGAGGAGACGAAAATGGGAAAGACAAAACAGCAGAAAGTAAAAGATTTTTTGATTAACAACGGGGTTATTATTGTAATGTTCATTCTGGTAATCTATACTGGTTTGACATCCAATAACTTCTTCACAGGCAACAACTTAATGAATATTCTTATGAATATGAGTTCACGACTTGTCATTGCACTTGGTATTGCAGGATGTGTTATCACCGCAGGATGTGACCTTTCCGCAGGACGTATGATTGGTTTCGGTGCATGTATTTCCGGTATGTTGTTACAGCGTCTGGATTATTCCGGTAAATTCTTCCCGGATATGAAACCATTGAACGTAGTTTTAGTAGCGATCATCGCAATGCTCATCTGTGCAGCATTTGGTACAGTAACCGGTATCTTTATTGCATACTTAAATGTACCGCCTTTCATTGCAACCTTAGCAATGATGGAAATCGTTTATGGTATTGGACTTATCGTTACAAACGCAACACCTCTTGGTGGATATGTTGAGGCATATACCAATGTTGCAAACAAAAAATTTCTCGGAATCAATTACCTGATCTGGATTGCAATTATTGTGGCAGCGATCACATGGTTCATTTTCAACATGACACGTCATGGAAAATATATGTACGCAATCGGTGGTAACCCACAGGCAGCAGAGGTTGCAGGTGTTCCGGTGAAAAAGACATTGATCTTAATCTACATGAAAGCAGCAGCTATGTATGGTCTTGCAGGATTCATGCTCGGCGCAAAAGCAGGTGGTGCATCTGTTCAGACCGGGTATGGTTACGAAATGGAAGCAATCGCAGCATGTACGATCGGTGGTGTATCCGTAACAGGTGGTCGTGGTAAAGTTTCATCCGCTATCATCGGTGTTGCAGTATTCGAGTTATTGAAGGTTGCTCTCCAGTACTTAGGAATGAATGCAAACGCACAGTACATCGCAATCGGTGTTGTAATCTTCGTAGCAATTTCTCTGGATATCAGAAAATATATAGCAAGAAAATAAAACATACGGTATAATTCTTATATCGGACTGTAAAATAACGGCTGGGTGTTACAGACCAGCCGTTATTTTTGCTTAGTAAAACAAATGGAGGAAAACAAGGATTATATGACAACAGATCAGATTTTAGAGACAGCAGGGATACCATTACTTTTATTTGTGATTTTGATCTATTATGGAATGCGGTTATGGTTTATGAAAGATATCTCCGCCATCCGAGGAAAGAATAAACCACCGGTAAAAGACGAAGAAAACTATGCAAAATGCGCCGGAAAGCTGATGTTCTTTTTTGCAGTGGCAACACTTGTCATGATGCTTTTATTATTCTGGAACACCTATGTGGCAGTGGCAGAGATCATTATCTGTACGGTGATCCTTGGAATTTTATGGCATAATATGAATGCAAAATATGGAGACTAGCGGAAGAAAATGTGAAAATATGATTTTTTCATATTGGAATGGAGAATAGAACACGATGAATTTATATTCGGTATTATTGGTGGATGATGAGGAAGAAGTATATTCTGTCATTATGAAAAAGCTTGACTGGGAAGCGATGGGGTTTCGTATTGCCGGGTATGCCAGAAATGGCGTCGAAGCATTAGAGATGGCAGAGGAAATCCAGCCGGATGTTGTGATGACAGACATCAAAATGCCATACATGGACGGACTGACCTTAAGCAAGAAATTAAAAGAACTATATCAGAAAATAAAAATTATTATTTTTTCTGGATTTGATGAATTTGAATATGCAAAAGAGGCAATTAAGATCGAGGCGGAGGAGTACATTTTAAAGCCGATCAATTCCAATGAACTGCGGGAAGTGTTTGAGCGTATCAGGACAAACCTTGACAGAGAGCTTGATGAAAAACGTAATATCGAAAAACTGCGCGCTTATTATATGGAGAGTCTTCCGGTATTGCAGGAAAACTTTTATACATCATTGATTGAGGGAAGAATTCCGGCATCTGAGATTGAAAAATATTTGAAACAATACCAGATACCGTGGAGCGGACCATATTATGTGGCAACTATATTACATATCAGCACGCCGGATCCACAGCTTGAACTCGATCCGTTTTTGCTTGGAATGTCCGTCAAACAGCTTGCTGAGGAACAGTTTGTGGACAAGTGGAGATTGAACACATTCTTTTATCTCGGAGACATCCTTATGATCACACAGTTAAAAGAAACGGAAGAAATCACGGCATATACCAATGCAATGGATCGGTTTTGCAAGCTGGCGAAACGTGTCTGCGGTGCGAAGGTGACGGCAGGAATCGGTCCGGTCTGTGATGAGATCGCAGAGCTGCCGGCTTCCTATCAGGGGGCGCGCAATGCGGTTTCCTACCGTGTGATCTATGGAAATACAAGAGCCATTAATATTGCGGAGATCGATCCGCAGGGCAGTGCAGAGGAACCGTGGGAAGAGCAGTCAATCGGGAATATTTTAAAAAAGATTAAGACCGGGGATGAGCAGGCGCTGAAAGAAGCGGTCAAAGAAAGCGTGACACAGCTTTCCGGACGTGGAGCATCACTGCAGAAATATCAGATATTTATCACGGAACTTATTGCGGAAATCTTCCGTTTTGGTACATTAAACGGGCTGAATCTGGACGAAATTTTCAGTGGTACGGGAGATATCTACCGGGAAGTTCTTCAGATGGAATCGCCGGAGGCACTGGAAAACTGGCTGCTAAAGACCGGACGTCAGATGCAGGAGATAATCCAGAATGGCAGACAGGACACGACGAAATCATTTGTCACAAAAGCGATCGAGTATGTCAGGGAACACTATGCAGATTCAGGACTCAATGTAGAGAGTGTATGTAAAAATCTTTCGGTCAGCACGGCGTACTTTTCTACCGTGTTTAAAAAGGAGACCGGAAAAACTTTTATCAATTATCTGACAGAGTATCGGATGGAACAGGCGCTTGATCTGCTTTTGAATCAGGATGAAAAAACATATGTGATTGCAGAAAAAGTGGGCTATTCCGATCCGAATTATTTCAGTTACGCATTTAAAAAACAGTTTGGAATGTCACCTTCAAAGTACAAAGCAGAAAAAAGAAAATGAGTTTGTCAAATATCAAAGATAAAATAAGAGAATTAACTGCATATATCAGAAAAATGACAAAACCGCACAGTATTCAGATGACGATATCGATTTCGTTTACGATTCTGTCCATATGTAGTATGGCCTTCCTTGGCGTCACACTTTACCGGCAGTTTTCAAACAGAGCAGAAGCAATGACGATTGAGAGTACGGGGCAGCTTTTAAATCAGACAGCCATCAACCTTGAGGATTATCTCCGAAACATGCGCCGTATTTCTGATACTATGTATTACAGTGTCATCAAGAATAAAGATCTTGCCAGTGATACCATGGATGAAGAAATGAATCTCTTATATGAGGCGAATAAAGATAACCTGATCAGTATTGCCTGTTATACGGGAGAGGGACAGCTTGTGGCAGCAGTACCTGTTGCGAATGAAAAAAGTCAGGTAAATATTGTGAAGCAGCAGTGGTTTACCGATGCGGTCGGTCAGATGGAAAACCTTCATTTTTCGACACCGCATGTGCAGAATCTGTTTGGCGATCCATCTTACCGTTATTACTGGGTCGTATCCTTAAGCCGTGCCGTGGAGCTGACAAGTAATGGAACATCGACGCTGGGAGTACTTTTGGTCGATATGAACTACAACAGTATTGAACAGATCTTAAAAAAAGCGAATGTTGGAAATTCTTCGGAGTATGTTTACCTGATCGACGGAAAGGGTGAGATCATTTATCATCCGAGACAGAAGCTGATCTATACCGATCTTTATCAGGAGAATAATATCGAGGCAGCAGGGTACGAGGATGGAAGCACGGAAGAGATTTTCCAGGGGGAAAAACGCCTTGTTACGGTAAAGACGGTCAGTTATACCGGATGGAAGATCGTCAGTGTTGTGCCAATGAGTTCCTTTGATATGGGAATGACAGGCACAAAATATTTTGTGATCATGCTAGTGACAGTATCTATGCTTGCGGTGATCCTTTTAAATCAGCTTGTGTCTGCAAGTATTGCCATGCCGCTGAAAAAATTAAATAATTCGGTCAAGGAGTGGGAGACCGGAAATATGAACCCGTCTATCTATATCGGCGGATCTATGGAAGTGGAACATTTAGGGTGTACACTCCGTTCCACGGTGGAACAGATCAGGCAGCTGATGCAGGATATTGTGGTCGAGCAGGAAGAAAAAAGAAAAAGTGAACTCGATGCGCTTCAGTCGCAGATCAACCCTCATTTTTTGTATAATACACTTGACTCGATCGTCTGGATGATCGAGGGAGAACGGTATGAGGATGCGGTATTTATGATCACACAGTTAGCGAGTCTTTTCCGTATCAGTTTAAGCAGGGGAAAAACAGTCATCAGTGTGGAAGATGAGCTGAAACATGCCAGAAACTATATGAATATCCAGAAAGTACGCTATAAAAATATTTTTGAGGTACGGTTTGATATAGATCCGGAGATCCTGCAGTGCTGTACGGTAAAACTGGTGGTGCAGCCGCTGCTTGAAAATGCGATTTATTATGGCGTGGAATGTATGGATGGAGACGGAGAAATTGATGTCAATGGATATCGCAGGGAAGATGATATCTATATTGAGGTCAGAGATAACGGACTTGGAATACCGGAAGATGAAGTGGAACAGCTTTTGAAGGAAAATAACCGTGTACACAAACGTGGATCTGGTGTGGGACTTTTGAATGTACATAACCGGATCAGGCTGCGTTTCGGTGAGGAATATGGTCTGGAGATAGAAAGCGAGCCGGATGAGGGAACCACAGTCAGAATCCATTTGCCGTATATCGTCTATACGCCGGAGGAGCAGGAACGGTTAGAGTCAGGGAGAAAACAACTATGAAGCGGACCGGAAAAAATAATTTGATCTATTTAATGGCATTGATTTTAGTGATCATTGCATTTATTGCGTTTGCGACATATGGGATGCTTGATGGCAGCAAGGATGAGGAATGGTATCCGGTATCCGTGATCGTAGAAAACAGCAGCAGTGACAGATTTACATCTTTTCGGGAAGGACTTGAACGAGGAGCGGAAGATTATCATATCCGTTTAAATGTGGTTTCGACAGGCGCATTTTCCGGTATTGAGGAAGAGTACCAGATCATTCACAGGGAGATCGATAATGGAGCAAAGGGCGTGATCGTTGAAATGTGTGACAGCAGCAATTATACGGATGATTCTGCTGTGGAAATCGGTTCTGATAAGATGATTCTGGTGGAAACGGATGTGGAAGCTGAGGGAATGTATGCAGCAATTCTGCCGCAGTCTTATGAGATGGGGGAGGCAGTTGCCGAAGCTGTTATTGCGGATTATGGGGAAAAGATTGAAGATACGGACATTGGGATTCTTGCCGGTAACTTAAAACAGACTGCCGGACAGCAGTGCCTGAAAGGTTTTATGGACAAAATAGAGTCTGCCGGGGCATCCATTTTATGGAATCTGTCTGATGAAGACAATGTAAATAATACATTTGAATGGTGCCTTGAGAAAAAGAGGGTAGACATCGTGGTATCATTAGATAATGACAGAACGGAACAGGCTGTTGATTATCTGCAGGCGCAGGAACAGACAGAATTTGGACTGTATGGAATTGGCTGCTCAGAAAAAAATGTGTATTATCTGGATAAGGGTGTGATAGGAGCGTTGGTCGTACCGAATGAGTTCAATATCGGATATTTAAGTGCGGCAGCGATCGCGGGTCAGCTGCGCGAGCCGTTATCTTCGGCAAAAACAGAAAAAGTCGGGTTTCTTACGATCACAAAAGATAATCTGTATGACGAGGAAAATCAGAAAATTTTATTTCCTATCGTGCAGTGATATACAAATGGGGGGTAGATGTAAATGTGTGGAGCAGAAAAAGTCCGGCACATGTTGATGGGGGAACAAGTCTTGAAGAAATGGAAAAAAAGTAAAAAAATGACCGTGGCTTTTGGTGGAATTTTAGTCATGAGTGTGGTAATTGGCGGCTGCGGCGGCAGGGAAGATGCCAAAAAGAGCATTAAGATCGGCATATCTGTTTATGATCAGTATGATACATTTGTATCAGAAATGATGAAAGATTTTAATGATTATGCGACAAAAAAAGAAGAAGAGACGGGTGTTGCGATCAATATCGACACTTACAATGCATCGGCAAGCCAGTCGACGCAGAACAGTCAGGTTGAAAACATGATCACGGAGGGATGCGATGTGATCTGTGTCAATCTGGTGGACAGGACGGATCCTACCGCAATCATTGATCTTGCGGAAAAAAACAATATTCCGGTTATTTTTTTCAATCGCGAACTGGTGGAGGAAGATTTAGAGCGCTGGACGAGGCTTTATTATGTCGGAGCGCAGGCATTTGAGTCCGGTATCATGCAGGGAGAGCTTGCAGCGGAAGCATTTCTGACCGATCAGTCACTGGATAAAAACGGAGACGGGATTTTTCAGTATGTGGTGTTGGAGGGCGAAGCCGGTCATCAGGATGCTATCGTCCGCACGGAATATTCGGTCAGCACAATGATCGACAGTGGAGTGGAAGTAGAAAAGCTGGGATATGCGATCGCAAACTGGAATCGTGCACAGGCGCAGACGAAAATGGCACAGCTTATGTCACAGTTTGGTGACAGCATTGAACTGGTCATTGCCAATAATGATGATATGGCGCTAGGTGCGATTGATGCACTCAAAGCGTCCGGTCTTACAAAGGATGAATGGCCGGCGGTCATTGGAATCGATGGGACTGATGTAGGATTAGAGGCGGTCAAGAATAAAGAGATGATCGGAACGGTCTATAATGATAAAGAAGGCCAGGCAGATGCAATGTTAAATCTTGCATATGAGCTTTCCACTGGAAGTGATCTGTCGGATCTGAATCTGATCGATGGAAAATATATCCGTCTGCCTTATGCGAGAGTGACCTGTGATGATGTGGATTCGTATATGGAAGGAGATACAGAGTAAATGCTTTTGAATAATGAAAACGTGGACTATCTTTCGGAATGGCCCGCCCATTATTATGAGATTGAGGATATTAATGAACGTGAACGCATTCTGCAGCTCGCAATTGAACAGAAGTTAGATCCGGCATTGGATGAAAAACGCCTTTTGATTTTAAGAAAGCGCTTTGGAGATCATCCGGCAGAAAAACGTGCGGATCTTTTTCTGCGCGCATGGATGATGATACAGGCAGCCAGTGCAGGTGGTGTATCCTTTTTTCAGAAAAAAAGACAGAAAAAAGAACTTTGTGGATATCTTATGCAGCTCGGTATCCGGACAGATGAGAAACAAAATGTGGAAAAGGATGCTGATGTGGAAGATGTTTGTGGATATATACTTGAGGAAGAGTGGAAAAATTTTGCATATACCTATCTGGCATCCTGTACCGGAAGCAGGGCGTACTGCTCCACATTGTTTGGTATCGTGCCGATCAAAGATGCAGCAGTTGCAGAAAAGATCGCACAGGACATTGATCTTGTGACGAAAGATTACCCGGCAGCATTCGGACTCGAAGAGGCGGTCCGCCCGTTCCGCAGTATTATGGTGGATGCATTCTGCCAGTATATTCCAAATGGGGAATCAGTCTGGAAATCGATGCATGAATAAAAAATGTCTGAACGGCCATCTTTGATGGGAAACACTGGACTTTTTTTTCATATCATAGTATAGTAAAGCATGTTGAACCTTGAAAATTGAATAAAAAGTATATTATTTTTATGTTCAGATACGCGGTCTTTGCGCCCGTATACCGGATACATAAATGTGACAGCAGATCTGCCGGAAGGATATGCAGTCTGTTGTCTCCTTATTAGCGCCATGCACCTGTGGAAAATGCATAGGAAGGTTCTGTGAACAGACATTGTGATATGTTCAGGAATTACCTGTGTTTCAATCAGCAGGTTAACGAGGAGGAGAGTGATCGAAGATTCGGCGGATGCTCTCCCGTACACTCCCGGTGCGAGATATACCGGCAAATATGCAGGTGACTGCAAAACAAATACGGTATAAGGGAGAAGATAACCTGAAAAATATTTTTGCTGTCAGAAGAGGATCTTCTGACAGTGGAACTGGTCAGGAAAAATGAGTGTACCGGCGGGATTGTGCCGGAAACAGTTGATAGATAGAAAAGAGGAAAATTTATGTGTGGAATTATTGGTTATACAGGTAGTGAAGATGTAAAAGGAGTGTTACTTGATGCGTTAGAGCTTCTTGAGTACCGCGGATATGACAGTGCGGGAATTGCTGTGGCAGATACCGGCCTGAAACAGACGAAAGTTTATAAATGTGCGGGAAGAGTAAAAGATTTAAGAGCCATTTGTGAGTCAGAAAAACTGATCACAGAGTGTGGAATTGGTCATACCAGATGGGCAACACACGGCGGTGTCAATGATACAAACGCACATCCGCACCAGGTTGGAAAAGTGACTCTGGTACACAATGGCATCATTGAAAATTACAGAGAGCTGATCGCCGACTATGAACTGGAAAGTGTTTTAAAATCAGAGACAGACAGTGAGGTTGTGGCTGCACTTTTAAATAAGTTTTATACCGGTGATCCGGATGAAGCCATCAAAAAGACAGTTTCCAAATTAAAAGGAACATTTGCATTAGTGATCTTATTCGAAGATCATCAGGGTGAGATCTACTCTGTCAGAAATGTCAGCCCGATCGTCGCAACACTTTGCAAAGAGGGGGCTATGCTTGCATCTGACCTGACAGCACTCTGCCGTTTTACCAACCGCTATTTTGTTGTTCCGGAGTATCATATTTTAAAACTGGCAAAAGATGCCATTGTCTTAAAAGATTTCAATGGCAATCAGGTGGAGCCGGACTATCTTGAAGTAGACTGGGAACTTAATAATGCCGGAAAGAACGGTTATCCGTTTTATATGGAAAAAGAGATCATGGAACAGCCGGATGCGATCGAGCGTACAATCACAAACCGCATCACAAGTGGAATGCCGGACTTTACGGCAGACGGTGTGCCGGATGAGATCTTTACACAGTGTGAGCGTGTCAACATTATCGCATGTGGAACTGCTATGCATGCCGGTCTTGTGGCACAGGCACTGATAAAGTCGATTCTTCATATGCACATCGATGTCGATATGGCATCCGAGTTTATGTATTCGGATCCGGTCATCGATGAGAAATCATTAGTCATCGCAGTTTCACAGTCCGGTGAGACGATCGATACCTTAGAGGCAGTCAAGTATGCAAAAAAACGTGGAGCGAAATGTTTATCCATCATCAACGTAAAAGGATCTTCCATTGCGCGTGAGAGTGATTATGTGCTCTATACCAACGCAGGACCGGAGATCGCCGTTGCAAGTACCAAGGCATACACGACACAGCTTGCTGTATTTTATCTGATCGTGGCAAAAATGGCACAGCTTCGCGGTGTCTTTTCACAGGAAGAGACACAGAGTTTTATCCGTGAGCTGCAGCGCACGCCGGATGTCATGAAAAAAGTGTTAGAGGGACGGCAGGAGATCCATAAACTTGCCAACAAGGTGTTAGAGGCGAAAGATCTGTTTATGATCGGCCGTGGACTTGATTACTCTATTTTGTTAGAGGGTTCTCTGAAGTTAAAGGAGGTATCCTACATTCATTCTGAGGCGTATGCGTCCGGCGAATTAAAACACGGACCGATCGCACTCATCACGCAGGATACGCCGGTCGTTGCAGCAGTGACACAGGAAAAATTAATGTCAAAAGAGCTGTCAAATATCAAGGAGGTACGGTCAAGAGGTGCGGACATCGTGCTCTTTATCAAGGAAAGTCTTGCAAAAGATATCGACCGTGCATATGATACCTTCCATCTGCCGGATATGCAGGATGAATTTATGGTAATGCCGGCATCCGTGGCACTGCAGTTACTTGCTTATTATGTTTCTTCCGACAAGGGATTTGACGTGGATAAGCCAAGAAACTTGGCGAAAGTAGTGACGGTGGAATAAGAGAAGCAAAATAAAAAGATATGTGGAAAAGTGTCCGGAAAGGGGAAAAAGACCGCGTATCTGAGCATAAAAAAAGATTGGGGGAAGCCGCACAAAGTATTTGGTGTGACTGCCCCCATTTGCATTTAGACCAGTTCCGCGATGCGCGACACTGCCACATAAATTTCAGAAATTTTATACCAGGTACGGTAGTCAATGACGCCGGTGACCGGCAGACCGAAGACACGCTGGAAGACCTCGACAGCCTCTCTTGTGGCAGGTCCGTAGATTCCGTCCGGTGTAACTGTCGGAATCGCCGGATAGGATCTTGAAATCCGTGCAAGTTCCTCCTGGATCTGACGCACTTTTTCGCCGGTCGAACCGATCGTAAGGTCGACTCTCGGCCAGGAAGCCGGGATGCCGGATACTTCTTCTGCCGTGTTGATGTACATGTTGTTTCCATAATAGTAGCGCAGAATTTCGATTGCCTCATAGTTCTGGTCACCCAGGTATTTGCTGCCCCACTGACTCAGCCAGTTGCTGCAGGTCACACGTTCCCCATCGCAGTACTGCGTTAAGATTGGCTGGCTGACGTTTGGCCGGGATAAAAAGTTCTGGAACATTTCATCCACGATGTCGGAGATGCTCTGGAAAATGTTCCTGCCGTAGGTAAATTTCTGGTCGTAGGCGGTGGAGGAGGTGATCGTGAAACTGTAGCCTTTGTTCCGGTACCACTCCGTGTACACCCGGTTTAATGTAAATGACATGATTGCAAGGATATTTGCGCGCAGCGTCGCATCCGGCCAGGTGGAATAGATTTCGCTGGACGCTACATTTTTGATGTAATCCTTGTATCGCACATAATAATCGCGCGCAGTCGTATCGTTTGGCGGACCGTCATGTACCACGACATATTCCGGCACCACGACTCTGCTTAGGACGATCTCCCCGGTCTCGGAGATCGGCTTGATCTCAGACTCTGCGATTTTCGGTGGAAAATCGCCCCAGAGGGTATTGACCGGGATCACGATCGTGTCTACCGGGTTCCCCGGTGCATCCACCTCATCCATTCGTACTTCCTGAAGCGACAGCTGCTTCGAAAACAGTTCAATTCCCGACACAGTAAACGGGCGGAATCCTTCAGCATCGACCTGAATACTATATTGCGAGAACGGCTGCTCTTCGCCTGGCTCCATTGAGAATTCAAGCGGAGGCGCAGGAAGCGTAATTTGTTCGGACATACCGGATGCATCTGTATTCACCTCCTCAACGATACTGTCCGGATCACCGGAATAGGAGATCGCTACACGGGCGTTTGTGATCGGACGGTTACTTCTTCTTGCCGTTACCTGGATCTTTAACTCACCTTGATCGGTATTATTTTGTGTATAGGCAATATCTGACATGAAAAACCTCGTAGATTCATTCATTCTATTATATGATGCAGTCTGTCAAAAGGTGTGTTTAAATTGTTTGTGTGAATTATAAAATAATGGAAGGGAAAATGTGGTTTATGATTTGTCAATTAACGAAAACAGAGGTATAATAATTATAATTGATGTACTGCCACAGGAAAACTATCTGTGGCATTATTTTTTCCGAAAATCAGATATAAGGTAACAGAGATATATGGCAAATTATAAAATGATCTTACAATATGACGGAACACGTTACCGCGGGTGGCAGGTGCTTCCGGCGGAACTTACGATACAGGGAAAGTTACAGGATGTTTTGAGCAAAATGGCAGGATACCAGGTGGAGGTTACCGGTTCCGGCAGAACAGATGCAGGCGTGCATGCAAAAGGACAGACGGCTAATTTTCATCTGAGAGAGGAATGGGATGAGGATAAAATTTTATTTTATCTGAATCAGTACCTTCCGGAAGATATTGCAGTCTGTGAAGTAAAGAGAGTGGATGAGCGTTTCCACAGCAGATATCAGGCAGTGGAAAAGACCTATCTTTACCGGATCCATACAGGAAAAATACCGGAGGTATTCGAGCGCAGATATGTTTATGATTATACGGAACCGCTTGATGTAAACCGCATGAGAAAAGCGGCAGAGTACCTGTGTGGAACACATGATTTTAAATCATTCTGCGGCAATAAAAAAATGAAGAAATCCACGGTTCGGACGATCTCCCGGATACAGATCAAAGAACTGCCGGGAGAGATACAGATCTATTATACCGGAAATGGATTTTTACAGAATATGGTGCGCATTTTAACCGGTACACTGATCGAGATCGGAGATGGAAGAAGAACTCCGGAGGATGTGTCAGAGATCTTAGAGGCAAAAAACAGGGAAAGAGCAGGATACACGGCACCGGCATGCGGGCTGACATTGCTTGAGGTAATATATGGAAAAATGGTTTGTAATAAATAAAGGCGCTGATTTTGCAGGAATTGCAAAACGTTTTGGGATAAGTCCGGTTACGGCAAGGCTGATCCGGAATCGTGAGGTTATGGGGGATGAGGCAATCGCAAGATACTTAAAAGGCGGAATTGGGGAACTTTACGATCCTCATTTACTTTTGGATTCGGACCGGTTGACGGATATATTGGTGCAGAAGATCAGTGAACAGAAAAAGATCAGGGTCATAGGCGACTACGATATTGATGGGGTAATGTCGACTTATATTCTGTACAAAGGAATCACACGCTGCGGTGGCAGTGTGGATTTTCAGATACCGGACCGGATGAAAGATGGTTACGGAATCAACGATCATCTGATTGAGCAGGCAGATGAGGCGGGAATTGATACGATCATTACCTGTGATAATGGAATTGCAGCGATAGGCGAGATCGCGCACGCTAAAAGTCTTGGAATGACAGTTCTTGTCACAGACCATCATGAAATACCATATACGGAGGAGAGGGGAGAACGCCATTATAAAAGAAGTGAGGCGGATGCCATTGTAAATCCAAAGCAGATGGAGTGTACATATCCGTATAAAAATCTCTGCGGTGCTGCAGTTGCCTGGAAAGTGATACAGATCCTCTATGAAAAATGTGACATTGCGGTGGAGGAGTCCTACGATTTTTTGGAAAATGTGGCATTTGCGACGGTCGGGGATGTGATGGATCTGACGGATGAGAACAGAATCCTGGTAAGGGAAGGATTAAAGCGGATCCATACGACCATGAATCCGGGGATGCGCGCATTGATTTTACAGAATAAATTAGAGCCGGAACAGATCAGTTCCTATCATTTCGGATTTGTGTTAGGACCATGCATCAATGCAAGCGGACGATTAGAGACAGCGAAAATTGCCTTAAATCTTTTCCTGCAGGAGGACGTAAAAAAAGCATCGGAGATCGCAGCGGAACTGGTCGATCTGAATGCGCAGCGAAAAGACATGACTGCAGAGGGCGTAGAACTTGCCATGCAGCAGGTGGAAGAGGGAAATACGGGTGAAAAAGTCCTGGTTGTCTATCTGCCGGATGTGCATGAAAGTCTTGCAGGAATCATTGCAGGAAGAATCCGGGAGGCGTGTCATAAACCGACTTTTGTGCTGACAAAGAGTGAGGATGGGGTTAAAGGCTCCGGGCGCTCAATCGAGGCATATTCGATGTATGAGGAACTGTGCAAATGTCAGGAATTATTTACAAAATTTGGCGGTCATCCGATGGCAGCAGGACTTTCCCTGCCGGAAGCAAATGTAGAGATTTTCAGGGAGAAAATAAATGCCTGCTGTGGCTTGACAGAAGAAGATTTTATTCCTAAGATAAAAATAGATATTCCCATGCCCGTCGATTATCCGGACATTCCGCTGGTAAATGAACTGTTGTTGTTAGAACCATTCGGGAAAGCAAATGTAAAACCTCAGTTTGCGGATAAGAATCTTGGAATCGATCGTGCGGTTGTAGTCGGGAAAAATCAGAATGTATTAAAACTGACACTTAAGACTGAACGTGGAAAATCCATATCTGCTGTTTATTTTGGAGATGTGGAGGAATTCCGGGAATATTATGGAAGAAAATATGGGGAAAATGAAGTGCAGCAGGCATTCCTTGGCAGGACAAATGGAATCCGGATGTCTGTGGTATATTATCCCGAGATAAACAGGTATCAGGGAAATGAAAGCATACAGATTGTGATAAAGAATTATCAGTAAATGGAGGACATATATGTTTGGTGGAAAGAAAGAGAAGGCACTGCAGGACGAACTCTATACGATCAAGAAACAGATTGCAGAATACAGTGATGAATTAAAAGAAGATTCTGTGCAGATGACAGCATCCCGTGTCCAGATGGAAGAAAATATAGAAATTCTTGAGGAAAAGTTAGAATGTGTGGGTGAACTGGCAGAAGAGAGCTGCAGAACAGGAAAAGAACTGTACAGTACATTCGTTGAAGTACATAATGCTGTGGAATCTTTTGAGGCAAATCATTCCATTTTTATTGGACAGGTGGCAGAGCAGAATGAAAAGATCAAAGAAGTTTTTGAACAGCACAAGGCGTTAAAAGAACCGTGTGCACAGTTAGAAGAAAGTCTTTACCGTGCTTCGAAAGAGCAGGATGGTCTTGGAAATGTGACAGCTGAACTGGAAGATGATGCAAAAAATATGGGAGTGCTTGCATTGAATGCGGCAATCGAAGCAGCAAGAATGGGAGAGAATGGAGAAAAATTCCTTCATGCTGCGGAGGAGATCAAAAATGTGGCACAGCGGTATGAAGAAAGACTAAAGGCATTATCAGAACAGATCGACGCGATGGAAGAGGCGCAAAAAGAAATCAAAGAACAGACTGCACAGATCAATGAAATGCAAGCGGGTATTACATCGATGGTAATGAAACTGTACAGTGACAGTGCACAGAAACTTTCCATATATGAAAATGGACAGACTTCTTTAAGGGAGCACATGTCCGGCAACGCAGTACCGGCTGCGGATTTTATAAAACAGGCCGGGGAGGATTTCTTAAAACTCGGGGATGAGGCAAAAGTGCAGGTTACAGCACTGCGTGAAGAAATCAATGCAAAAAAATCTGCTGAGGATGAATTGGAAAAGATCTATAATGGATGTAAAGCACTTTTGGATATGGAGTAAGTAATCTGTAATGAAATATCTGCATGCAAAACAGTCAGCGGCATAGTAAAGAGCAGTATAGAAATGAGGGAAGAACTTATATGGCAAAAGAAGAACAGATGACGTATTTATCTGCGAATGGAACGACAAAGATCCATGCGGTAAAATGGATGCCGGAGGATGGAAAGTATAAGGCAATTTTACAGATCACGCACGGCATGATCGAATATATTGAAAGATATCATGAGTTCGCAGAGTACCTGACAGAGCGCGGATTTATGGTTGTTGGCCACGATCATTTAGGGCATGGCGCTTCGGTAAAAGATGAAACAGAGTGGGGATATTTTGCAGAAAATCCGAGTGATACGCTTGTTGCGGATATGCATAGCCTGCGAACAACAGTTCAGGGAGAGAATCCGGGGATACCGTATTTTATGATGGGACACAGCATGGGTTCTTATATGCTGCGAAAATATCTGTGTCTGCATGGTGAAAATTTAAGTGGAGCGGTCATTATGGGAACTGGGTGTGTGCCGGATGGCACCATGAAATTTGGTATGACGCTGTGTAAATTTTTAGCCTTTTTCCGTGGCTGGAATTACAGAAGTAAACTGGTGCAGAAACTTTCCTACAGCAAGCCATACCACAAATTTGACCTTTATGGAAAAGATTATACCAACAGCTGGCTGACAAAGGATGTGGAGCATGTCAAAAAATATTACAGTGATCCACGCTGCACGTTTCTGTTTACATTAAACGGGTACTATGGGCTGATGGAAGCGGTATATTTTGACAATCAGATGGATAATATAAAAAAAGTGCCGAAAGATCTGCCGGTTTTCATGGTTTCCGGGGCAGATGACCCGGTTGGTGACCTCGGTGAAGGGGTAAAAAAAGTTTATCATATGTACAAAGATGCGGGTGTGGATGATCTGACCTACCGTTTGTATGAGACAGACCGTCATGAGATATTAAATGAGACAGACCGCGATCAGGTTTATGCGGATATCTGTGCATGGATGAGTGTCAGAATTGCGCAGATATAAAATATAAGATAGATTTACCTGCATAAAATATAAAGCAGGGATGGACAGTGTTAGTGAGGATTATTATGAGAAACAAAAAAGTAGTTAAAATATTATGTGTGATACTTGCAGCAGCGATGCCTGTTTCCTCCGGTGTGGGTGTGCAGGCAGCACAGGCAGGGGCAGTTGCAGCGACGGCAGATCAGACAGATGATGTGCAGAATGCAGCAGAAACTTCGGCAGAGGATTCTGCGCAGAATGCAGATAGTGACGATCTGGAAGGTTCCATTCAGTATTTGGATGATTCGGCTCAGACAAACAATTCTGATGCACAGCAGGATGGAAATATATCGTCGGATCAGACGCCACAGCAGGATGGAAATGCGACATCAGACCAGGCGTCACAGGATATCAACGGAACGATTGTGCAAAACGAGGACAGCGATAATGTCACAATCAAGGCAAGTGATAAACCGTACCTTGCGCTTGGAGCAGATCTTAATGATTCTCAAAGAGCGACGATTCTTTCTATTATGGGCATTGATGCGGCAAATCTGTCAAATTATGATGTGGTCTATGTGACAAATGCAGAGGAACACCAGTATTTAGATTCCTATATTTCATCCTCGCAGATTGGAACAAGATCGCTTTCTTCTGTTGTGATCGTACAGAGGGATAAGGGAAGCGGATTAAACATTTCCACAACAAATATTAATTATTGTACCGTTGGTATGTATAAAAATGCGCTGACTACTGCAGGGGTAACAGATGCAGATATTATTGTAGCAGGACCAACTCCAATTTCCGGAACGGCGGCTTTAGTAGGCGTATTAAAAGCATATCAGGAGATGACAGGAAAAGAGATCAGTGATTCGGTAGTTGATACGGCACTCAATGAACTTGTGCTGACCGGTCAGTTAGAAGATTCCTTAAAAGGTGTCTCCGACGCAGAAGTGGAAGAGTTTATTGCGTATATCAAGGCTCTGATTGCAAAAGATGACCTGACGGATGATGCCGGGATCAACGGTGCAATCGATGAGGCGTGTGAAAAATATGGTGTGACGTTATCGGATGATGAGCGTCAGCAGATCATAGATCTGATCAAGAAGATCAATTCACTCGGAATTGATTTAAACGGACTTGTGGATTATGCGGAGTCTTTGTACAATTCGTTTAAAAACGGAGATGGAAGTTCAAATAGCGGTATAGCAGCGGCTGTCGGTGGATTTTTTAAATCGATCATTTCTTCTGTGGGAGATTTCTTTAAAAAGTTATTTTCATAATAAATATATAACGAAAAGAGGAAGCGTATGTTAGAGAGAAAAAGAAAGTTAGACTGTGCAAATGGACGTGAAAAAGCAGATCTCGTATTGAAAAACGGAAATGTGCTGAATGTCTTTACGGAGGAAGTGTTAAAAGCGGATGTTGCGATCTGCGGGGACACGATCGTAGGCGTAGGTGAATACGAGGGAAAAGAAGAAATCGACTGTACCGGGAAATATCTGGTGCCGGGCTTTATCGATGCGCATATGCATATTGAATCCTGTATGGCAGCACCGGGAGAACTTGCCAAAGTCCTTGCGAAGGCGGGAACAACGACGATCATTGCCGATCCGCACGAGATCGTGAATGTCAGCGGAACAAAAGGAATGGACTATTTCTTAAAATGTGCTGCAAAACTTCTGGTAAACGTATTTTTTATGGTGCCTTCCGCAGTTCCTGCAACGGATGTGGAGACAAACGGCTGTGGTGAATTTCTTGCCTCTGACATGATGAAATATGTGGATAATGCAAGAGTACTTGGACTCGGTGAGACCATGCGTTTTATGGAGTGCTGTGAGGGTGAAAAGAGAATGGCAGACAAGTTAGAGCTGTTTGCCAAGAAACATATTGATGGGCATGCGCCTGGAATCCGAGGAAAAGAAGTGCAGGCATACCGTCTTGCCGGTGTGGAAAACGATCATGAATGTTCTACCGCTGAGGAAGTGCTCGATAAACTCCGTGCCGGACTGCATATCTATGTGCGCGAGGGAAGTGGTGCAAAGAATTTAGAGACACTGATCAAAACAATGTTAGATGCAGGTGTATGCTTAGACCGCTGTGCTTTCTGTACGGATGACAAGCATGTGGAGGAGATCCGCAAAGAGGGACATATCAGTACCTGCATCCGCAAGGCGATTGCACTTGGCGTGCCGGTTGCAAAAGCCTATAAGATGGGAAGTTATCAGGCGGCAGAGTTTTATGGATTGAAAAATTATGGCGCGATCGGTGCGGGTTACCGTGCAGACATCGTATTTTTAGATGATTTAGAGCAGGTCAGACCGCTTGATGTCATGAAGGACGGACGTATTCTGACAGAGGAAGATTATGCGAAAGATTATTCCGTTCCGGTTCCGGATGAGCTGCTTCATACCGTTCATGTGGGAGAGGTCACCAAAGAGAAAATCAGGCTTTCCTGTGATGGAAAAACGGATGTGATACAGATGAACCCGCACCAGATCGTGACCACGCATCTGGTGGAGGAAGTGCCGACAGAAAACGGATATTTCAAATCGGATGGTGTATACAACAAGATCTGCGTGGTAGAGCGTCATGGAAAGACAGGGGAGATCGGTGTTGCGCCGCTGAAAGGGTTTGGCGTCAAAGGCGGCGCAGTGGCGACTTCCGTTGCACATGATTCCCATAACCTGATCGTTGCGGGCGATAATGATGAGGATATCCTTGCAGCAATCAAAGGTGTGGAAGAAAATCAGGGCGGATATGTTATCGCTTCCGGTGGAAAAGTCGTGGATGTGCTTCCGCTTCCAATCTGCGGTCTGATGAGCGAAAAATCCTGTGATGAGATCACGGAAAAAGTGGCGGACATGTTGGAGAAAGCAAAGAAACTTGGCATTTCCGAGGACATCGATCCATTTATCACGCTTTCCTTTATGGCACTTACGGTAATACCGGAGATCCGTGTGACAGAGCGCGGCGTGTATCTGTTTGGTGCGAAATAGTAAGGCAGTTATAATTTTTTGTATATGAAAAAAGAGATATGATATCGAAAAGTGTACCGACCCCAAAAGTTTAGACCTAAAAATCTAACGATTGGAGGCCGGTATTTTTATTGCTTTATTTGTTTCATATAAATTCAATGAAATCTCAATATCTTGTAATCTTTAGAATTCCTTAATAATATTTTCCATAAAATAAATGTTGACAAATTATATTATACGAAATATAGTATTAATAAGAAAATAATATTAAAACAGATAGAATATTATAAAGAAAAGGAGATGAGCGTATGGTATTTAATACAGGAGCCGCTCTCTTAGACGCGATCGTGTTAGCTGTTGTGTCGAAAGAGGAGGAAGGCACCTATGGCTATAAGATCACACAGGATGTACGAAAAGCCATTGATGTATCAGAGTCCACTTTGTATCCGGTGCTCAGGAGACTGCAGAAAGACGGATGCCTTGAGGTATATGACAGAGAGTGCGGAGGCAGGAACAGGCGTTATTATAAGATCACGGAACCGGGGCAGGATAAGTTAGTTGAATACCGGAGAGAATGGGAAGATTATTCCATGAAAATATCAGCATTATTTTCAGGAGAGGAGCTTTAGAGGTTATGAAAAGAGAAGAATTTTTAAAACAGTTAGAACAGCTTCTGGATGGAATATCAGAAGAAGAAAAAGCGGATGCGCTTGCGTTTTACCGCAGTTATTTTGAAGATGCGGGCGAGGAAAATGAGGAATCTGTGATAGCGGAGCTTGAGTCACCGGAGAAGGTTGCCCAGAGCATCAAAAAGAATCTTGGCATGGAAAAAGAGAATGGATCTTATGGCATGCCGGCGGATCAAAATCCGGAGTGGAATAAGAACGATGATATGTTTGTGAAAAGCGAAGAGGTGCCAAAAGAAAAGAAAGGTGGATGGAGTGCAGCAGCAATCGTATTGGTGGTTCTTACATCACCGTTCTGGCTGACATTGCTTTTAGTCGTGGCATCACTTCTTCTTGCGGTTGTTGCGATATTGTTTGGCATTGCGGTTGCAGTGGTTGCAGTGATGGCATCACTTGTGTTTGCAGGTTTCCTTTTGATTGGTTTTGGATGCAGCACTTTATTTACCGGTGGAGTGGCTGTCGGACTTGGACTGACCGGAGCAGGACTTTTGGTATTGGGACTTGGAATCCTTGCAGTACTTCTGGTCGTGTGGGTGTCTGGCGTATTTCTTCCATGGGCAGTCAGGGGAATCATCGGTTTGTGTAAAAAACCGTTTGAAAAGAAGAAAGAAAGTGGGGTGGCAGCATGAAAAAATTTACAAAAATTATGTTAATCATTGCAGTGTCATTGCTTGGTGCAGGACTGATCTTCTGCGGTGTCAGTACTGCGATGGGGGCTTCTGTATGGCGTATGGCAAAGAATGGAGAACTCCGGTATGGAAACTGGCATATTGGTCCGGTGGGACTTTATTATAGCAGTGCTGATGGAGATGACGAAGAAGATGATGATATGGATGATTTTGATGAAGATGACGATGATAGCGATGACGATGATAGCGATGACGATGATAGTGATGACGATGATATGATAACAGATATCAGTGATATGGAGTTTTCTACTGAGGTACCTGCAGGTGGAGCAGACAGCAGCTTTGATGTCTCTTCCATTCGAAATATCAAATTGGATATTGATGCAGCGGAAATTACAGTCAAAGAACCGGATGACAGTACGAAGATCCGCGCCGTATTAAAACACGGTAAGGAGAAATATTATTCCTGCAGGTTGGATGGTGATACATTAAAAATTAAATACGATGCAAAAAAACACTATTATAAAAGATCGCCGCAGATCATCCTGTATCTGCCAAAGGGAAGTTCTTTTGATGAGCTGAATTTTGATATCGGTGCTGCAGACATGAGCTGGAAAGATTTTGACAGCACTTGTAACAGACTGATCGTGGATGTCGGTGCTGGTAATTTTGAGGCAGAGCGGTTTCAGGTAGATGGAAAAATGGATGTATCCGTAGGAGTTGGAAATGTAGAGATTACAGACAGTGTAGTGTATGGTGATGTTGCGTTAGACTGCGGAGTTGGCAATTTTTCCATGGAGGGAAGTGTTGAGGGTAACCTGAAAGCAGACTGCGGCATGGGAAGCATGACACTCGATTTAAACGGCGAGGAAAAAGAGTATAACTACAAACTTTCCTGCGGACTTGGTTCGATTGATGTGGATGGTGAAACTTACTCAAACATCAGCGGAGATAAAGAAGTCAAAAATGAAGGGGCAGAGAAAAATATGGAACTTGACTGTGGCATGGGAAGTATTGAAGTGGATTTTGAGTAGACTAAGATCCTGTGTCAGTTGACAATTAAGGTGCAAATCATTATGATAAAAATGACGTCGGCGTACAATCGTTGTACATCGGCGTCATTTTTGTAGTGTTTCTCAGACCAAAGAAAAACAAAACAATGCAAAAATGGGGGATCTATGAATAAAACAATCAGAATCGTACTTTATGTACTTTCCATACTGACTGTGGCGGGCGTGATCGCAGCGGCAATTTTAACCGGCGGCCAGGCAAAACCGGCGTCTGCGCCGGGGGCGACGGCAGAAGAGGAGCAGGCGGAGATGTCTGACGCAGAAGCCACTCTGGATGGGGAAGCCACAGCGGATGGAAGTGGAATATCGACGGATGGTGCAGAAACGGCAGGTGAAGACGGAAGCATATCAGAGAATGCAGCCACAGCAGGTGAAAATGGAAGCATATCAGATGATGCAGCCACAGCAGCTGGAACTGGGAGTGCATCAGATGAAACAGCAAACAAGGATAATCAAAAAGACTCCGGCGATACAACCATCATCCTGACCGGTGATGTTCTTTTTGCAAATGCTTTCAAGGCAGCCTACGATGCCGGCGGGATCGAGCGTGTCGTCTCACCGGAACTGTTAGAACAGTTAAAGGCAGCCGATATCCTGATGGTAAACAATGAGTTTCCATTCAGTGACCGCGGGGAACCGATGGCAGATAAGCAGTTCACATTCCGGTGCAGTCCTTCCTATGTAAAGGCATTAAATGAAATGGGTGTGGATATTGTATCACTTGCAAACAACCACACGTTAGACTATGGAAGAGCGGCGCTGTCAGACACTTTCAGTGCATTAGACGGAGCAGGAATCCTGTACGGTGGTGCCGGAGATTCGGTGCAGCGTGCAAAAGAAGTGCAGATTATGGAAGTAAATGGGAAAAAATATGGATTTATCGCTGTATCGCGCGTGGTACCGTCTGCTGATTGGAAGATCGAGAGTGCTGCGCCGGGAATGTTTACCTGTTATGATGCCACAGCACTGATCGAAGTGATCAAAGAAGCAAAACAGACCTGTGATTTTGTGACGGTATTTCCACACTGGGGGACAGAGTACAGCGAACAGCCGAATGCCGTGCAGCGTGAACTGGCAAAACAGTGCATGGATGCAGGTGCAGATCTGGTTGTCGGAGCGCACACCCACTGTCTGGAAGGAATCGAATATATTGACGGAAAACCTGTTTTTTACAGTCTGGGTAATTTTATTTTCGGACAGAATATTGACAGATCCGCAGCCGTGAAAGTTACTGTGACAGAAGATGGAACAGTTTCTTATGCGCTGATTCCGGTCTATGCATCGGACGGGCAGACAAAACAGATGGATGCGAATGCCGCACCGGGGTTGTTTTCTTATATGGAGAGTATCTCGGACAATGCATCAGTAGATGAAGCGGGAAATATCAGTGAAAAGTAGTATAGGAGGAATAGTATGAAAAACAAAATTTTGGGATTGCCAAAGGCAGCTGTGATTGTCATTGGCATTGTGATTACGGCACTGTTTCTGGTGCTGATGAATCTGGTTGGAGGAGTAGTGGCACATCTGACATCCATTGCAGACAGTTACACGTTACAGCTGATCGCCGAGATCGGTGTAGCAATCTATGCAATCGGTATGCTGTTTCTTATGGGATATCAGCAGTCGCTTAAGAAAACCGGTGTGGGATTTTTAAGAGGATTTTATATCGGTGGTTTTATGGTTGGCTACTGCGTGTATGTGGCAGTTGCACAGTTATTTTTGCAGAGTGTTTCCGGTTCGGACGGAGTGCGCTCTGCCGGTGGGATCATGATTTACATACTGACCATGTTTTTGGTCGGCATGAACGAGGAAGTGATCATGCGTGGAATCGTGTTAAACCTTTTTGCGGACCGTTTTTCAAATACAAGACGGGGAGTGCTTGCAGCCATTATTTTATCCAGCGTGATCTTTGGTGCGGCACATATCCCGAATGTACTTTCCGGTGTGCCATTATCCAGCGCATTGATCCAGGCACTGCAGGCAACATTGCTCGGTGTGCTGTTTGCAGCAATCTATCTGCGCAGCGGAAATTTATGGATTTGTATCATTATTCATGCACTTGTTGATTTTGGCGGATTAATGGCGAGTGGCATCTTTGGAAATGGTGATATGACGGACATGATCGGCAGCCTTTCTGTGTTAAATCTTGTAGTGACAGTTCCGCTGTTTTTGGTTCCATGTATCGTATTACTGCGGAGAAGCAAGTTAGACGAGATTGTGGAAATGAGAGAAGGTGAGATTATCATCCCGTCAGAGCGTGAGGGAGAAAATATTGCGACGGTATCATTAGTTCTTGGAATCCTTGGCATTGTGACAGGGTTTGTGGGATATGGAGCAGGATTTGGTCTGGTCGGTCTGCTTGGTGCAATCTGTTCGAAAAAAATAAAACCACAGCAGAACGGTACGGCAACCGCTGCATTGGTCACTTCAATCATCGGACTGGTGATCGCTGCACTGATGATTACTGCAATCATGTTTCTCATGCCGGTTTTAGGTGATACCAGTACACTTGAATCCATTATGAATCAGTGATTCTGTCTGGGTGAGGAATGCTGCCTGCGGTACTGATGCGGGGAAACACCATATTTTTCTTTAAATGACCGGATCAGGTGACTGCAGTCGGCGTATCCCGTCTCCTGACTGATATAATTTAAGTCAAAATTTGTAAAAAGAAGCATATCTTCTACTTTGCACAGCCGGATAAATTCAATATATTTTTTACAGGACTGCCCGTAGATTTCACGGAAATTTTTGGCAAAATGTGAATAACTCATATGACAGAGTGCAGCAATATCTTCTACACGGATGTTTTCGCAGGCGTGACGGTCAATGTATTCTGTGATGGTATAGATCGTATTTTCTTTTGTGAGTGAAGAAAAATAACAGTCAGTATCGAACCCGTCATCGCGCCAGATGCGAAGCAGCCAGGTCAGAAGTTCTCTGACTTTCGACTGCAGGATCATCTGATACCCATACTGCATATTTTGCATTTCGCGGACACAGTCGTCAAATAAAGACTGTACCGGAAGAGAGTGGAGTATCTCCTCCGGGAAATAAATATCAGCCTGCTCGTTATTTATGGCATTGTTAAACAGTGCACTGTAATTCCAGCTTCCACCGGTAAGTGAAGCGGAAGAATCCAGCTGGCTTAGGTCAAATTTTAAAACATAATACTGCAGAGGGGCATCGGACACTGCATGGACAGAATGAACGACGGAGGGGAGAAAGACGATCATGTCACCTTCCGTCACAATATAACTTTGTTCATTCTGATACATCAGGGCGGTGCCCCTTGTTACATACAGGATTTCCATAAAATAATGCCAGTGTGGCTGCACGGGCAGCCATTCTTTCTTCATATCTAAAAAGAAACATTCGTAAGGTTTGTTCAGTTTGTCGGTATATTCAAATAAAGATTTCATATGCGGCTCCATAAAAATAGATTTATGCAATTTTTAACTTGAAAAATTATAGCAGATATATATGACGAATGCTATATTAATGGCAGAATCAGTAAAATAAATGTTATATTTTTAAGAGTGCATTGAGAAAAGGGAGGAAAAAAATATGGAATATATCTGTGGGGTGACTTTTGCACCGTTTGCGTGTGCCGGGGCTTTTTTTAAACCGGGGGCAAAGGAGAGCCTTGCTATGATGAAGGAGAGAACCGGCGCAAATTTCGTGATATTTGTGCCTGGAGGGTTACAGGAGACACCGCAGTCGGAGGAGATCTGCTTCACATCAAAGGCGACGATGGAAGATGACGAGCTGATCGCTATGATTGAATATGCAAAGGAAATAGGGCTTCGTGTGGCATTAAAACCGACCGTAAACTGTAAAAACGGGACCTGGCGGGCGCATATTAATTTTTTTGATGAGGATGTTCCGTGTGAACCGAAATGGGGAAACTGGTTTGCATCCTATACGGCATTTCAGCTTCACTATGCGAAAATTGCAGAACAGCATGACTGTGAAATGTTTATTGCCGGCTGCGAGATGGTGATGAGTGAGCACCGTGAAGCAGAATGGCGCAAACTGCTCTCGGATATCAGACAGGTCTATCATGGACTGCTTTCCTATAATACAGATAAGTATCAGGAACACCGGGTAAACTGGTGGGATGCTGTGGATGTGATTTCTTCGAGTGGTTACTATCCATATGGGGACTGGGAAAATCAGCTGGATCGTATTGAAACCGTGGTAAACAGATTTCAAAAACCGTTTTTCTTTGCGGAAACAGGATGTATGTCGGTAAAAGGTTCCAAAGAGGTGCCAAATGACTGGTGTGTAAGAGGTGATGCGGATCCAAAGGGTCAGGCAGAATGGTACGAAGATATGTTTACGGCGTGCAGTAAAAGAGACTGGGTAGGAGGTATGGCGCTCTGGTCCTGGGATGCAAAGCTTTATCAGGAGCGGAGCGCAAAGACCCGTATGGACTATGAAATTTATGCAAAGCCCGCAGAAAAAGTCGTAAAAAAATATTATGATATTTTTAATAAATGATGTTGAGGTCAAAAGCTGATTTTTAAATAAAAATAGTCAAAAGGTTAAAATTAGTTTACAATAACTTAAAAAAAGGTTATAATCCAAAATATAATAAAAAATGAATCGCAGAAAAGTAAAGGAGAAGAAGAATGAGCAATTACATGGAAACATACAAACAGTGGTGCACAGATCCATATTTTGATGCAGATACAAAGGCTGAGTTAAAGAAGATTGAGGGGGATCAGGCAGAGATCGAGGATCGTTTTTACAGACAGTTAGAATTTGGTACCGGTGGTTTAAGAGGCGTGATCGGAGCCGGAACCAACCGTATGAATATTTATACCGTACGTCAGGCAACACAGGGACTTGCAAATTACATTATTTCCCAGAATGGACAGGAAAAGGGTGTTGCGATCGCACATGACTCCAGAATTATGTCCCCGGAATTTACCGAGGAGGCAGCACTCTGCTTAAATGCAAACGGCATTAAGGCATATGTATTTGACAGCCTTCGTCCGACACCGGAGTTATCTTTTGCAGTCCGCGAGTTAGGATGTATTTCCGGTATTGTAATTACAGCAAGCCATAACCCGAGAGAATACAACGGATACAAAGTATACTGGGAAGATGGTGCACAGATCACACCGCCTCACGACAAAAATATTTTAGCGGAAGTTGCAAAAGTAACTTCCTTCGATCAGGTAAAGACCATGGCAAAAGAAGAGGCAGTTGCAGCAGGCCTTTACAATGTGATTGGTAAAGAGATTGATGACCGTTACATGGAAGAACTGAAAAAACAGTCCATTCATCCTGAGATCATCAAAGAGATGGCAAAAGATATCAAGATCGTATACACACCGCTTCACGGAACTGGAAATCTTCCGGTGCGCCGCGTGTTAAAAGAGCTTGGTTTTGAGCATGTATATGTAGTGCCGGAGCAGGAAAAACCGGATGGTAATTTCCCGACCGTTGCATACCCGAACCCGGAGTCACCAAAAGCATTTGAACTTGCATTAAAACTTGCAAAAGAAGTGGATGCGGACATCGTTCTTGCAACTGACCCGGATGCAGACCGTCTTGGCGTATACTGCAAAGATACGAAGAGTGGCGAGTATGTGACATTTACCGGAAATATGTCAGGTATGCTGATCGCGGAATACATTTTAAGAGAAAAAACAGCAATGGGAACTATGCCGAAGAATCCTGCACTGGTTGAGACAATCGTTACAACCGATATGGCAAAAGCGATCGCAAAAGCTTACGGTGTAAAACTGATCGAAGTTTTAACTGGATTTAAATATATCGGAGAGCAGATCAAATTTTTCGAGCAGCAGAATACTTACGATTATGTGTTTGGTTTAGAGGAAAGCTACGGATGCCTTGCAGGTACTTACGCAAGGGATAAGGATGCCTGTGTTGCAGTCATGATGTTATGTGAGGTTGCTTCCTGGTGCAAGAAGAACAATATGACCTTATGGGATGAGATGCTTGCCATGTATGAGAAATACGGCTATTACAGAGAGGGACTTGAGACAAAGACATTAAAGGGAATCGACGGAGCTGCACAGATCCAGGAACTGATGAGCAATTCCAGAAAAAATCCTCCGAAAACACTTGGCGGATTTGATGTGCTTGCAGTGCGCGACTATAAAGAAGATACCAGAAAAGATACTGTGACCGGAGAAGTGACAAAGACAGGTCTGCCGGAATCCAACGTACTTTACTATGAACTTTCTGATAACGCATGGTGCTGTATGCGTCCGTCCGGAACAGAGCCGAAGATCAAATATTACTTTGGCGTAAAAGGCAGTTCATTAGAGGATGCAGAAAAGAAACTTGCCGTGTTAAAAGAAGACTTGCTGAAATAACAGGAGGAAATACAGCATGGCAATCACATACTTTGAAAAAGAACGCATTTTCAAGCTGGATACACCAGCCTCCAGTTATGTGATCGGTATCGTGGATAAAGAAAACTTTGTCGGTCATGTTTATTATGGTAAGAAATTAAGAGATGCAAACATCGCGTACCTGCTCCGTACAGGAGAAGGACCGTTTGTGCCTTCGGAAAATAACAGGGAGCGTGTTTCTTTTTACGATACATTTCCGATGGAATATGCCGGAAACGGACTCGGAGATTACAGAAGAAGCAGTATCTCGGTAAGAACGGCAGGCGGACACACCGCAGTGTCACTGTTTTATGTTTCACATAAAATTTATGCAGGAAAACCGGGACTTGCCGGTCTCCCTGCAACATTTGGGGACGAGAATGCCTGCGAGACATTAGAGCTTCTCTGTGAGGATCCGGTACTTGGATTGAAAGTAACATTGCTCTATACGGCATTTTCGGATGTGGATGTCATCACAAGAAGCGTGCGGATCGAAAATAACGGCGAGATGTTGTATCTGACGAAAGCACTGTCTTGCTCCATGGATATGGATAACCGTGATTTTACACTTCTTACGATGCATGGTTCCTGGGCGAGAGAGCGTATGTTAGAACACCGCAAAGTGAAAAAAGGATTTATGGGTGTGGAATCTGTAAGAGGCGAGTCTTCCCATCAGGAACACCCATTCATGGCACTTGCGGCAGGAAACGCTGACCAGTCACAGGGCGAAGTATATGGTATGCATTTTGTATACTCCGGCAACTTTATCGGACAGGTGGAACTGGGACAGTTTGATACTGTCCGCGTAGGCATGGGAATTCACCCGGAGAACTTCTGCTGGAAGTTAGAAAAAGGTGAGAGTTTCCAGACACCGGAAGTTGTGCTGGTTTACAGTGACACCGGATATGACGGCATGACACACCAGTTCCATGAACTTTACCGGAACCACCTGATCCGCAGCGAATATAAGGATAAGAAACGTCCGATTCTGATCAACAACTGGGAAGCAACTTATTTTGATTTCAATACAGAAAAATTACTTTCCATTGCAAAAAAAGCATCGGAACTTGGCATTGAAATGCTGGTTATGGATGATGGCTGGTTTGGACACCGCAATGATGATTCATCAAGTCTGGGTGACTGGTATGTCAACGAAGAAAAATTAAACGGTGGTTTAAAACATCTAGTAGATGAGGTAAATAAGCTTGGATTAAAATTCGGTATCTGGTTTGAGCCGGAAATGATCTCACCGGATTCAAAACTTTATGAGGCACATCCGGACTGGGCAATTCAGATTCCGGGAAGAGAGGGATCTCTCTGCAGAAATCAGTATGTACTTGATCTTACCAGAAAAGAAGTGCGCGATTATGCATATGAGAGCGTGGCGTCGATCTTACGCAGTGCAAATATTGAGTATGTCAAATGGGATATGAACCGTCAGCTTTCTGACATCGGAAGCTTTGGACTTCCTGCAGACCGACAGGGTGAACTTTATCACCGTTATGTGCTGGCAGTGTATGAGATGCAGGAGCGTCTGGTAACAGAGTTCCCACATCTTTTACTGGAAAACTGTTCCGGCGGTGGGGCACGTTTTGATCCGGGTATGCTTTATTACAGTCCACAGATCTGGTGCTCGGATGATACGGATGCGGTGGAGCGGTTAAAGATTCAGGAAAGTACGGCGATGATCTATCCGTTATCGACGATGGGAGCGCACGTTTCAGACTGTCCGAATCATACGGTGGGACGTGTTACACCGTTTGAGACAAGAGGTCATGTAGCGCTTGCAGGAACTTTCGGTTATGAGCTGGATATCACAAAGATTCCGGAAGAAGACAGACAGATGATCCCGAAACAGGTTGCCATGTATCATAAATACAATGATCTGGTAAGAAGCGGCGATTATTACAGGATCGCCTCCTATCAGGAAAATCATTATTTTGACTGTTACGAGGTGGTTTCAAAAGATAAATCAGAAGCACTGGTTACATTTGTGCAGGTGATCAACCGTCCGAATTATAAGAGCAGAAGAATCACATTAAAAGGACTCGATCCGCAGAAGAATTACTGTCTGGAAGGCGAAGATACTGTATATGCGGGAGATACATTAATGTATGCAGGTATTCTGATCCAGAATCCATGGGGTGATTTCCAGTCAAAACTGTTACATTTTGTGGAAAAGAAATAAGATTAAATCGAAAAAGTAAAAAGTAGTAAGAAGGGGACGGTTATGGCAAAAGCAGTAAAGCTGGCAGACATTGCAGAGCAGCTTGGTGTCAGTACGGTCACGGTCTCAAAAGCACTTTCCGGACAAAAAGGTGTCAGCGAGGCTATGCGGGAAAAAATCAAACAATTGGCAGATGAACTTGGATACAAGCAGCCATCTGCCGTAAAAAAAGAAAAGTCAGCAAAAAGTTATAATATCGGAGTTTTAGTATCAGAAAAATATCTGGGAGAGTATGCATCCTTTTACTGGAGAATGTATCAGAGCGTTGCAACGAGAGCGGTGCAGAAAGAGTGCTTTACGATGCTTGAAGTGGTATCGTTAGAAGATGAAGCAGAGGCTAATCTGCCGAAGATCGTGCTGGAGCGGAAGGTAGATGGTCTGATTCTGATCGGACGGCTGAAGACAGAATATTTAGGTGCATTAAGACAGAATACGCAGATCCCGATCGTATATCTTGATTTTTACGATGAACATCAGATGAGTGATGCGGTGATCTCTAACAGTTACTATGGCACTTACATGCTGACGAATTATCTGATCGAGCATGGTCATGAAAAAATTGCGTATGTCGGAACACTGTTGTTTACGGCAAGTATTACAGACCGTTATTTCGGTTACCGGAAATCCATGTTAGAACATGGTATTGAAGTGCCACAGGAGTGGATCATATCGGATCGTGATATGGAATGTGGTGTGGTAAAGGTTGATATTCATCCGGATCAGATGAAAGATATGCCGACGGCATTTGTGTGCAACTCCGATCTCACGGCAAGCATGGTCATCAATCAGTTAGAAGAACAGGGATATCGTGTTCCACAAGATTTTTCGGTGGTTGGATTTGACAACTATCTTTTCCCGGGCTTATGTGATGTTGAGATCACAACCTATGAGGTGGATATTCGTGAAATGGCAAATAAAGCGATTCATGTGTTGCTGAAAAAAGTCGGCGGTGAACGCTACAAACAAGGGATTACCATTGTTGAGGGAAGACTGGTGGAAAAAGCCAGCGTGCAGCAGGTTGTAAAATAAGAGAAAGCGGTAAGTTGTGAAAGGCTTGCCGCTTTCTGTTTTTTTCGTTTCATGGATTTCACACCAAATTTTGGCTTGTGGTTGACATGCTTCGCCCGTCCAAATGGTGTGTCGTAGGTCTGTGAATGGCATTTTGCGCAAAGCCGGAGTTAATTTTGGTTCCGTTGTACGAAAATAAGAAAAGTCTAGGTATGCCTGGTTTAGATTTTCTCGGAGTGACGTGACCGGCAACAACGAGTCATCCATGACTCGATGCTGCCTTGTTCTGCCATCCGTGGCAGAACATCACTATGTGTAGACAGGCACACCAAGATTTTCTAATTTTCTTCCAAAGTCACAAAATTAGCTCTGGCTTTGCGCAAGATGCCAGCCTTCAGGTTATGAACACCATTTGGGCGGGCGGTTCATCTCAGAATTGGGGGTGCGGGTGTGAATTTTTGATATTCGCACGAATGGAAATATGCTTAAAATCGTAATGTGCTGTATCATTAATATTCAGCCTGATGACTTGTCTGAAGTTTCATCTGCTATGTTGCATTACATTAATCATTTCGTAAATTACCAGACTGATAATGCAGATTATTATTCCAAGTATGTATGTTTAAAAGCATAGATATAACAGATTGTGTCGAGATTTTTCAACCTTTTTGAAATGAATGTCACAAAAATTTACGCACCCCCAAGGTTGTAAAATGAGTTCCCCGACGAAGAGTGGTTCACAACCTTGCGGCTGGCAAATCGCATCAAGCCGAGACTCGTTTTGTGACTTTGGAAGGAAATTAGAAACTCTTAGGATGCCTGTTCGCAACATAGTGTTGTGCTGCCATGGACGGCAGCACAAGTCCTAATGTGCCCGGATGGCGCATTTAGGACGTACACGTCACTCCGCCCCAACCTGAATCAGGCATGCTTAGAGTTTCTTATTTTCGGACAACGGAAACAAAACAGTCCCGGCTTGATGCAATTTGCCAATCGTAACCCCCCAGAACCACCCTACACAAGGAAACTCATGTCACCCACAAACCATCATTTGGTGAGCATTTCATATTGTTAAGTTATGGATGTTCTGCAGATAACGCTGTGGCGAAATAAGTAATTAGTTAAACTAAAATCAAGGTAAATAAGTGAATTAATCAATTTACAAAATATAGACTAAAATAAGCTAAAAAACAAAATTAAAACAAAAATAAATGTGAAAAAGTGCACAAAAACAGCAAAAAAGAATTGTCTATAGTGCCGAAATGCACAATAGAAGGGTTAAAATGGGCTAAAATCAGGAAAAAAGTGTTGACTAAAAAATAAAACGATATATAATTAAATTAAGTTACAAAACAAGTAACAAACATCATAAGGAGGAAAATTCTATGAAATTAAGAAAAGTTTTAGCCGTTACTTTAGTAGCAGCAATGACCATGAGCATGGCAGCATGCGGTGGCTCAAACAACACAGCAGGCAATGGGGGAACAACAGACAACAACAGTGCAGCAGCAGATAACAGCACAGATGCATCAAATGATGTAGCAGCAACTGAGAGTGGTGATGCTTCTACATCCGCAGACGGATCTTTATCCTATGCAGATATCAAACTTGGTGAGGATTATACAGATCTGACAGCAACAATTTCATTATTCAACCACAGAACAGATCTTGAATCTGACGATTATAACGGAACAACATGGAAAGAGTATTTAGCAGCATTCAATGAAATGTATCCAAATATTACAGTTGAACTTACAACCGATACCAACTATGCAGATGATGCTCTGATGCATTTACAGTCCGGTGACTATGAGACAGTCATGATGATCCCGGCGGTTGATAAGGCAGACTTAAGCAATTACTTTATTTCATATGGTGATCTTGATACCATGAAGACCCAGATCAATTATGCAACTACATGGGAGTATGGCGGACAGGTTTACGGTGTTCCTTCTACAGCAACTACACAGGGTATCGTATACAATAAAAAAGTATTTGAAGAAGCAGGAGTTACAGAACTTCCAAAGACTCCGGAAGAATTTATCGGTGCATTACAGAAAATCAAAGATAATACAGATGCCATCCCACTTTATACAAACTATGCAGCAGGCTGGACAATGGGAGCATGGGATGCTTACATCGGAAATAATGCAACAGGCGACAATACATATATGAACCAGAAATTAGTTCATACAAAAGATCCATTCCAGAATTATGGCGATGATACACATGCTTATGCAGTTTACAAGATCCTCTATGATGCAGTTGCAGACGGACTGATCGAAGATGACTTTGCAACAACTGACTGGGAGGGCTGTAAAGGTATGATCAACAATGGTGAGATCGGTTGTATGGTACTTGGCTCATGGGCTTATCCTCAGATGGAAGCAGCAGGCGAAAATGGCGCAGATATCGGTTATATGCCATTCCCGATCACTGTAAATGGTGAGCAGTATGCATCCGCAGGTGCTGATTACTCTTATGGTATCAATGCAAATGCAACAGATGATGAAAAAGCAGCAGCTATGGTATTTGTAAAATGGATGACAGAAAAATCCGGTTTCTCATACAACGAGGATGGACTTCCAGTCGCAGCCGGCAGTACAGATACAAAACTTTCCTTCGATGGCGTAACATTCTTAGAGGATGAACCTGCATTAGCTGGCGAGGAAGATTTCTTAAATGAGATGAATGCAGAGTCTGAGTTAAATATTAACGCAGGTGGAGACAGTAAAATCCAGGCAATCATTGAGCATGCATCCAATGGCGATAAGACATTTGATGAGATCATGGACGAATGGAACACAGCATGGTCTGATGCACAGGAATCAAACGGAATTGAAGTAACTGAGTAATATAGTTCCACAAAAGGGAAGGGGAGGTTCCCCTTCCCGGATAAAAGACAATGGATGGAGGAATTGTGGATATGGAAGGGAAAAAACCATTCAGTTTTACAAAATGGGCAAAAAGCAGAAAAGGACAGCAGGTGATTATCTGCGTGGCATTTATGACAATTCCGCTGCTGTTGCTGTTTGTATTTACTTATCTGCCTTTTGCCGAGATGGTAAAATTTAGTTTTTATAAGATGAAATATTTAACTCCGGTAGATCAGAGAAAATTTGTCGGATTCAAAAATTATATTGACGTATTTCGCAGGGATGACTGCTTTGGAGCATTAAAGCTCAGTCTTTATTATATGGTAGGTGCAATCATTCAGCTTGTGCTTGCACTTTATCTGGCAACTATTTTAAGTTTTAAAGTAAAGGGAGGAAACTTCTTTAAAGGGTTAATGTTTTTCCCATATCTGATCAGTGGTATTGCGATCGGATTTATTTTTAAATTTTTCTATACCAGAGGATTTGTATTTGATACGATCTTACAATGGTGTGGATTTAAACTTGACAATCTTCCATACTGGCTGAAAGATCAGTCAATTAACAACTGGTCTTTGGTGGCTACTTCGGTATGGCGTTATTTTGGACAGAACATGGTATTGTTTATCGGTGCAATCATGTCTGTGGATGCAGACCTTTACGAAGCAGCAGAGTTAGATGGTGCAAATAAATTTCAGCAGTTTAAACATATTATTCTGCCGAGTATCAAAACAATTATCACTTTAAATGTAATTCTTTCTATCACAGGTTCCTTAAGTGCATTTGAGCAGCCTTACGTTATCACAGATGGTGCAAATGGAACCGGAACATATTTTGTAATTATGAATGAGATCGCTCATGTAAGCCAGAAAGTCGGTCTTGCATCAGCAATGGCAGTCGTACTTCTCCTTATCATTTTTGCATGTACGATTTTACAGAAGTTATTCTTTAAATATATCTTCCGTGATGCTGAGAGTGAGGATGAATCCTACAAGGCAAAACGCGCAAGATTAAAAGCAGAAAAACAGGCAAAGAAAGCTGGAAAGGGAGTGGCATAGGAAGATGAGAAAACATAATGTAAATGTGCAGAAAAGAAAAAAACATTATACCGTTGGTGCAATCCTCTGGCTGATCGTTGAATATGTATCGTTGATTTTCTTTGGACTTTGTGCAGTTGTTCCTGTTATCTCCTGTGTGATTACAGCGTTTAAGACACAGGAAGAATATCAGACGACCAATGTTATGACATTGCCGAAGAACTGGCTGAATTTTGATAATTTTATTAAAGCATTTCAGACAGCGGATATGGGAAGAGCTTTCTTAAACTCCGTGATCGTTATGGTATCTGTCCTGGTTGTTTCCATTGTAATCGGAACACAGCTTGCTTATGTATTAAACCGTTTTAAATTCCCGGGAAACGGACTGATCCGAAACCTGTTTTTGTTTGCTTCACTGCTTCCGGCAGTTGCAATGCAGGTAACTGTATATAATATCATGACAGCACTGCACTTTGTCAATCATTTATATGGATATATTATTCTGATGTGCGGAACGGATGTTATCTCAATTTACATTTTCATTCAGTTTATGGAAAATATACCAATATCTCTGGATGAATCGGCAATCATTGATGGCGCATCCTACTGGACAATTTACTGGAAAATTATGCTTCCACTGTTAAAACCGGCAATCGTGACATCCTGTATTTTAAAGGGCGTTGGTGTTTATAACGAGTACTATATGGCAAACCTTTATCTGATGGATAAAAAGTTACATACAATCGCGACATCACTTTATACATTTGTTGGCCCGATGGGAAGTCAGTACAACCTGATCTGTGCAGGTGTTATCATTTCCCTGCTTCCGGCATTGATCGTATTTATCCTCTGTCAGAAACAGATTTACAGTGGAATTGCTGCTGGTGCAGTAAAAGGCTAAAGAGAGAAAGAGGAAACGGTTATGAGTGAGTTAAAAGAACTTGCAGCAGAAGCAAAACACGAACTGCTCACACATATCATTCCATTTTGGAGAGGTATGCGGGATGATAAGTTCGGCGGATATTACGGTTATCTTTCCTATGATCTTGCACTGGATGAAAAAGCAGAAAAAGGATGTATCTTAAACAGCCGTATTACCTGGTTTTTTGCAAATGCGTATTTACTTTATAAAGACGGCGGCATTTCGGAAGAGGAATGCGAGGCAGCAGGTTTTAAGGGAGAAGACCTGCTTGCCGAGGCAAAACATGGTTATGAATTTTTAAGGGAACATTGTATCGACAAAGAATACGGAGGGATCTTCTGGTCATTAAATTATGACGGAACACCACTTGATACAACTAAACATACATACAATCAGGCATTCTGTATTTATGCGTTGTCATCTTACTATGATGCAGTCGGGGATAAGGAAGCGTTAGAACTTGCTTTTTCCCTGTTTGATATCATTGAGGAGCGCTGCACCGATGAGATCGGCTACTTAGAAGCTTTTACAAGAGATTTTAAACCGGAATCAAACGAAAAGCTTTCTGAGAACGGTGTACTTGCAGATAAGACAATGAATACACTGCTTCATGTTTTTGAAGCGTATACAGAATTGTACCGCGTGACAAAAAATGAAAAGGTTGGAAAGAGACTGATGTGGATCATGGATACCTTTGCAGATAAGGTATACAATCCGGCAAAACAGCGTCAGGAAGTATTTTTTGATGCAGACTATAACACAATCTTAGACCTTCATTCTTATGGTCATGACATTGAGACAGCATGGCTGATGGATCGCGGTGTCGATGTATTAAACAATGAACATTACCGTGAGAAAATGACACCGATCACAAAGACACTGACCTCAAGAATTTATCAGGTGGCATTTGATGGTCATTCTCTTGCAAATGAATGTGACCGCGGAGTGGTCAATGCACACCGCGTCTGGTGGGTGCAGGCAGAAACAGTTGTTGGTTTCTTAAACGGTTATGAAAGAAACACAGGACATTCTGAATATCGCGATGCTGCACTGGCAGAGTGGGAGTTCATCAAAACCTATGTGGTTGATAAGAGAAATGGTTCTGAGTGGTTCTGGGAAGTCAATGAGGATGGAAGTCCGATTTTAGACAGACCGATCGTAGAGCCGTGGAAATGTCCGTATCATAATGGAAGAATGTGTATAGAAGTCATCCGCAGAATCGGAGCATAAAACAGATTCATTTATTTTTAGAAAAAGAATGGAGATTCGACGAATGTTACATGAGAGATATTATGTAGAAAAAGAAAAGCAGGAAAAACTGCTTTCCCGCAAAAATGTAAAATCGGATTTTTACAATGGTGTATATGACCGTTACGAATATCCGGTACTGACAAGAGAGCATATTCCGCTGACCTGGAGATATGACTTAAATCCGGAGACAAATCCATATTTTATGGAGCGCCTTGGCATCAATGCAGTGATGAATTCCGGTGCGATTGAGCTGAACGGAAAATATTATCTGGTTGCAAGAATCGAAGGAAACGACAGAAAATCTTTCTTTGGCGTAGCTGAGAGTGATAACGGAATCGATGGTTTCCGTTTCTGGGATTATCCGATCCTTTTACCGGATACCTGTCCGGAAGAGACAAATGTCTATGATATGCGTCTGACTAAACATGAGGATGGTTACATCTATGGTGTATTCTGTTCTGAATCAAAAGACACAACCGTAAACGATCTTTCCGCAGCAGTAGCAGCAGCCGGAATCGTCCGTACCAAAGACTTAAAGAACTGGGAGAGACTGCCAAACCTTGTTACTTTAAATTCTCCGCAGCAGAGAAACGTGGTACTTCATCCGGAATTTGTAGACGGCAAATATGCATTCTACACAAGACCGATGGATGATTTTATCGAGACAGGATCGGGCGGGGGAATCGGATTCGGACTTTGTGATGACATTACACACGCCGTGATCGATGAAGAGAAAATGACAAGTCTCCGTAAATACCACACGATCACTGAGGCAAAGAATGGTGCCGGTGCAACTCCGATCAAGACAGACAAAGGCTGGATTCACATTGCACATGGTGTCCGCAATACCGCAGCAGGACTTCGTTATGTCATCTATGCATTTGCAACAGATTTAAACGATCCGTCAAAAGTGATCGCAGAGCCGTCCGGACTTTTAATTGGACCGAGAGGTGAAGAGCGTGTCGGTGACGTAAGTAATGTTGTATTTACCAACGGTGCGATCGTAAATGAGAATAACGAAGTATTTATCTACTATGCATCTTCTGATACGAGAATGCATGTAGCGACAACTACTGTGGATAAACTGGTAGATTATGTATTTAATACACCGCAGGATCCGGGCAGAAGCGTTGAGTGTGTGGCACAGAGATGCGGACTGATCGAGAAGAATTTAGAGTTCCTTGCAAAGGAAGATAAATAAGAAATAAAAAAGAACGACGAAAATAAATTGCAGATAGAATCTGCAGGTGCGTGGATGTAAGACGCAGAAATGGAGGAAGAAAATGAGCAAATATAAAATGATCAGCCAGCCGGTACCAAATGTACCATGGCAGGAAAGACCGGAAAACTTAACAGGAGCACCGGTATGGAGATACAATGAGAACCCGATCATCGGACGTAACCCGGTAAAAGGTGTTGCAAGAATTTTCAACAGTGCCGTTATGCCGTATGAAGATGGATTCATCGGTGTATTCCGTGGAGAGCAGACTAACGGTATTCCTTACATTTACCTTGGAAGAAGCAAAGATGCGATCCACTGGAATTTTGATGAAAACAAGATCAATTTCGTAGACGAGGAAGGCAAACCGTTTATGCCGCGTTATGCATATGATCCGCGTCTTGTAAAAGTAGAAGATACCTATTACATCATCTGGTGTCAGGATTTCTACGGCGCAGCAATCGGTATGGCAAAGACAACAGATTTCAAGACATTCACAAGAATTGAGAATCCGTTCCTTCCATTCAACAGAAATGCAGTGCTGTTCCCAAGAAAGATCAACGGAAATTTCATGTTATTATCCCGTCCGTCCGACAGCGGACATACACCATTTGGTGATATTTTCGTGAGCGAGAGCCCGGATCTTACTTACTGGGGCAAACACAGACATGTGATGGGCAAAGGCTCTGAGTGGTGGGAGTCCTTAAAGATCGGTGGAGGTGCTGCCCCGATCGAAACATCCGAAGGATGGCTGTTATTCTACCACGGAGTAAGCGGAACCTGTAACGGTTATGTATATTCCATCGGTGGAGCAATCTTAGACATTGACAATCCATCTATCGTAAAATATCGTTGTGAGACATTCTTACTCACACCGGAAGAATGGTATGAGGAGCGCGGATTTGTTCCGAACGTATGCTTCCCATGTGCAACAATCCATGATTCCGAATCCGGAAAAATTGCAATTTATTACGGTGCTGCAGACAGCTATGTTGGTCTTGCATTCACAGAACTTGATGATATCATTGATTATATCAAGGAAAACAGTGTCGTAACACCGGAAGATACCGAGATCGGAAGACGCTAAAATTGCTGCTATTCATCCTTAATAGCATAAAATTAATTCATAACACAGGCTGCCAGATGCAATGAAAATTGCGGCAGCCTTGTTGCGTAATTCATGAAACGTGTGATGGAGTGTCCGCAGAACGTGCATTTTATCATAATGGAATGTCCGCGGAGCGGGCAGTCTGCTTACATATTTAATTTTTGGAGGGAAACTCAGAACATGATAATTAAACCAGATAATGAAATGTTGTCTTACAGCGGAAGAATTGATTTTGATGACAGGCTTGCACCGGTTCTTGTCTATGCGTGCAGCTCAATTGGAATGAAATTTGCCGGAACATCCTTAAAGGCAGTGATCGCAAACCATCGTTCCTGCTGGACGAATGAACTGGGATATTTTATAGACGGGGAACAGAAGCGTTTTACCTTGTCGTCTGATGAAGAGAAAAAGACTTATACTTTGGCGGAGGGACTTTCAGAGGGAACACATGAACTGCTGTTATTTAAGCGTATGGATTCCTGTCATACTTTTACGTTCTATGGATTTGAGATTGATGATGGAGCGGAAGTTCTGCCACTGCCGGAAAAACCAAAACGGAAAATGGAATTTTTTGGTGACAGTGTTTCCTGTGGAGAAGTTTCGGAGGCTGTGGCATATGTTGGAAAGCCGGATCCTGAGCATGATGGGGAATATTCGAACAGCTGGTATTCGTATGCGTGGATGACGGCGCGGAAATTAAATGCGCAGATCCACGACACTTCACAGGGTGGAATCTCACTTTTAGATGATACCGGCTGGTTTGCAGCACCGCACTATAAAGGTGTCGAGTCCTGCTATGACAAGATCGAGTACCACCCGGATCTTGGGCCAACCAAACAGTGGGATTTCTCCAAATATGTTCCGCATGTTGTCGTTGTTGCGATCGGACAAAACGACAATCACCCGGTAGACTATATGGCAGAAGATTATGACAGTGAAAAATCCAAAAACTGGAGAAAACATTATCAGGCATTCATCGAAAAACTGATGCAGCTTTATCCGAAGGCGCAGATCATTTTAGCAACCACGATCCTCTGCCATGATAAAAGCTGGGACCGCTCCATCGACGAAGTCTGCACACGCATTGGCAGTGAGAGAGTCCATCATTTTCTCTACACAAAAAATGGCTCCGGCACGCCGGGACACATCCGCATCCCGGAAGCAGAGCAGATGTCGGATGAGCTTGCGGCGTATATCAACTCATTAGGGGATGCAGTCTGGGAATCTTAGTTTTGCACCGGAAACAGCAAAAAAGGAGAGAACATCAAATGGAATATCAAATTAAATACGAAAACGGCATTGCCAACCGCGGCTGCTTATACCGCCTGAAAAAAGTCATGGATCGCGCCAAAGCAGGCGAAGCTTTAAACATCGCATTTTTAGGCGGCTCGATCACCCAGGGAAGCCTTTCTTCCAAACCGGAACTCTGTTACGCATACCATGTCTATGAGTGGTGGAAAAAGACATTTCCACAGGCTGATTTTACTTACATCAATGCAGGAATCGGCGGAACAACCTCACAGTTTGGTGTGGCGCGCGCAGAAGCTGATCTGCTTTCCAAAGAGCCGGATTTTGTCATCATCGAGTTTTCCGTCAACGATGACAGCACGGAGCACTTTATGGAGACCTATGAGGGACTGGTGCGAAAAGTATATACCAGTAAGACAAAACCGGCAGTCCTTTTAGTGCACAACGTATTTTACAATAACGGTGCCAATGCGCAGCTGATGCACGGACGCATTGCAAGACATTATAATCTTCCGGCTGTCAGCATGCAGAGTACGATCTACCCGGAAGTTGTCGCCGGGCGCATCGAAAACCGTGAGATCACACCGGATGACCTGCATCCGAATGATGCCGGACATGCACTTGTCGCATCGGTGATTACATACTTTTTAGATAAAGTAAAAACAGAAGATGCAACGGAACAGAGCGAACCGGATTATCCGGCACCTCTCACAAAAAATACTTATGAGAAATCCATCCGTCATCAGAACAGCGACGAAAACGTAGTCTGCCATGGATTTGTCGCAGATACGTCCGCACAGAGAGATATTACCGACTGTTTCAAACACGGATGGACAGCTTCAAAGAAAGGTGATTCCATCACACTTGATGTTGAGGGCTGCAATATTTCAGTACAGTACAGAAAATCCGTAAAACTTCCGGCACCGGTTGCAGAGATCATTGTGGACGGCGATGCAGAACATGCAGTCCGTCTGGATGCGAACTTTGATGAGACCTGGGGTGATAAATTAGAACTTGACACCATCTTAGAACATGGCGAAAATAAAGTACATAAAGTGGAGGTGCGTCTGACAGAGACACACGAGAATGATGCAGTGCCATTTTATCTGGTGTCTGTCATTGGTTCCTCTGAAAAATAATTCACTGGGAAAGGAAAAGAAGAATGTTTCGGGATGATTTTGTTTGGGGTGTTGCGAGCAGTTCCTATCAGGTAGAGGGAACCGATGCAAACGATGGAAGAGGAAAAACAGTCTGGGATGCATTTACGGAGGCAGGCAGGATTTTCGAAAATCAGAATGCTTATACGACCTGTGATCATATGCATCATTATAAGGAAGATTACGCGCTGATGAAAAATCTTGGTATCAAGGCATATCGTTTTTCATTAAACTGGGCACGTATTCTGCCGGAAGGAACCGGTCGTGTCAATGAAAAAGCGATCCGGATGTACCGTGATATGATCACATGTATGAAAGAAAATGGGATTACGCCATATATTACCATGTTTCACTGGGAGTTTCCGCAGGCTCTTTATGAAAAGGGTGGCTGGCTGAACCCGGAAGTGGCAGACTGGTTTGGTGAGTATGCGAAGGTAGTTGCAGAGCGTTTTTCCGATATTTGTGAATACTTTATCACGATCAATGAACCGCAGTGTGTGGTTGGACTTGGACATTTAAGCGGTGTACATGCACCGGGAGTAAAAATGTCAATCAAAGATACTTTCCAGATCGCACACAATCTGATGAAGGCACATGGCCAGGCTGTTATCAATCTGCGTAAATATGCAGTCCGGGATATCAAAGTCGGATACGCACCGACCGGAGGTGTCGCTTATCCTTATACGGATAAACCGGAGGACATTGAAGCTGCGAAAAAAGTATATTTTGGTTTCTATAATCCGATGGATAACTGGACCTGGAATGTAGCATGGTTTTCGGATCCTGTATTTTTAGGGCATTATCCGAAAGAAGGATTGGAGAAATTTGCGCAGTATCTGCCAGAGATCACGGAAGAAGATATGAAGCTGATCCATCAGCCGCTTGATTTTATGGGACAGAATATATACAATGGTTACTATGTCCGTGCAGGAGAGAACGGTGAACCGGAATTTGTGGACCGTGAACCGGGATTTCCTAAGACAGGAGCAGACTGGCCGGTAACGCCGGAAGCTTTTTATTATGGTATAAAATTTCTGACAGAGCGTTATCCATTGCCGCTTTACATCACGGAAAACGGCATGTCCTGTCATGATAATATCAGCGCAGATGGCAGGGTGCATGATCCAAACCGTATCACGTTTCTGGATTCCTATATCGGAGCCATGCAGCGTGCAAGCGATGAAGGTGCAGATGTAAGGGGATATTTCCTGTGGACATTTCTTGATAATTTTGAGTGGTCCGATGGATACAAACAGCGTTTTGGTATCATTTATGTAGACTTTACAACGCAGCAGCGCATTGTAAAGGATTCGGCATTCTGGTATCAGAAAGTAATAGAAACGAATGGAGGAATACTTAGTATGAATCAGGCAAATAAAGATATTTTATTTTTAGACCCGGTATGTACGCACAATATCTGGGGCGGTACAAAGTTAAGAGAGGAGTTCGGCTATCCGGTAGAGGGTGATGACATCGGCGAGTGCTGGGGCATCTCCGCACATCCAAACGGAGACGGAACCGTTCGAAGCGGCGCATTTTCCGGCATGAAGTTATCTGCTGTATGGAAAGAACATCCGGAAGTGTTCGGCAATTACGACTGTGACCGTTTCCCGCTTCTCACGAAGATCATTGATGCAAGAGACGATTTAAGTATCCAGGTACATCCAAATGATGATTATGCAAAAGTGCATGAAAATGGTTCTTTTGGAAAGACGGAGTGCTGGTATATCATGGATGCACCGGAGGGAGCAACACTTGTTATCGGACATAATGCAAAGACGAAAGAAGAACTTTCCGATATGATCCATCAGGGAAGATGGAAAGAATTTATCCGTGAGATTCCGGTGAAAAAAGGTGATTTTATCCAGATCGATCCGGGAACGGTTCATGCAATCAAGGGTGGACTTTTAATTTTAGAGACACAGCAGAACAGTGATATTACTTACCGTGTTTATGACTATGACCGTCTCTCGAATGGAAAGCCAAGAGAGCTTCATGTGGAAAAGAGTATTGATGTCATCACAGTTCCGGCAAAATCTGTGGATGACAGCGTAAAATCCGCACTGAATCTGCCGGAAAATCAGTTGAATGAGCTGTATTCCTGCAAATATTATACGATCTTTAAGGCAGATGTAAATGGAAAGATGGAATTTGAGCAGAAGTATCCGTTCCTGTTAGTATCTGTTTTAGAGGGAGATGGAATCGTGGGCAGCAGCCCGGTGAAGAAGGGAGATCATTTTATCCTGCCGAATGGTTATGGAAAAGTTGAGATGCAGGGGAAGATGAGTCTGATCGTTTCTACTGTAAAATAATTATTTTGAGATGAAAAATCCGCAGGATGTTAGAGCACACCTGCGGATTTTTTGATGAACGGGGCAGACTTGGTGAATAGCAATGTTAAAAACGGGGCAAAATATAATTATATTAAATTTAAAAACGGGGCAAATTGTAATGATAATGATTGAAAAAACGGGGCAGATAGTGTATTGTGTAATTGGAGGTATGAATTTATGTACAGACAAGATTCAATTGCAATTGGCGAATGGATTAAAAATTCAAATAAGGCATTATTAGTGACAGGAGCAAGACAGATAGGAAAAACATGGCTCATAAGAGATGAAATTGAAAAGAGCGGATATACTAAGTTTGAAGTGAATTTTATTGATCAGCCGGATATGGTTTCCTACTTAAATGCAGAGATGAGTGCGGAAGATTTTTTGATTAAATTAAAAATGATCATGCCAGAAGATTGCAAATCGCATGAAACGGTTGTTTTTTTTGATGAGATTCAGAAATGCCCGGAAATAGTAACTAAAATAAAATTTCTTGTAGATGAGGGAAGTTTTAAGTATGTAATGAGCGGATCCTTATTAGGGTTAGAACTGAAAGGTATCGCTTCGGCTCCGGTTGGATACCTGACTGTTTTAAAGATGTACCCTATGGATTTCGAAGAATTTATGATGGCGAATAATGTCTCAGTAACTACATTAGATATGCTAAATGAAAAATTTAAAAACGCCAGTCCTGTGGACGAATTTGTACATCAGAAGCTTTTGTCTATGTTTTTTGTTTATCTTATTGTTGGAGGAATGCCAGATGCTGTAAAAACTTATATAGAAACAAAAGATATTCGAGAGGTTGACAAAGTACAACGTGATATAACAACGCTTTATAAAGAGGATTTTTCCCAATATGAGATTGAGGACAGAAAGCTTAAGTTAAAGTCCATATATGACATTATTCCTGCTGAACTAAATAAGCAGAATAAAAAGTTTGTATTTACGATGTTGGATAAAGAACTGAAATTTGACAGATACGAAAATAGTTTTTTGTGGTTAAAAGATGCAGGTGTGGCGTTGCCGGTTTATAATATTGAGGCACCAGTTATTCCACTTTTAGCAAGCAAGAGCAGTAATATATTCAGACTTTTTTCGAGCGACATTGGATTGTTGACAAGTGCATATCCGGCAGAAACAAAAATGGAATTAATTAATAAAAACGGAGAAGTGAACAACGGAGCACACTTTGAAAATGCTGTCGCACAGCAATTAACGGCGAATGGTTTTACACCATATTTCTGTAAAAAGAAAAATATTGGTGAAATGGATTTTGTGATAGAAATGAATGGAAAAGTTGTTCCGATTGAAGTTAAGTCTGGTAAGGCATATAAATCACACAAAGCTTTGGATAATTTTATGAACATACCGGATTATCATCTTGAGAAAGCCTATGTTTTTTCCGTTGGAAATGTAGAAACAGAAGGAACTGTGACATATCTTCCAATCTATATGTGTTATCTGTTAAAAGAGCAGAAACTCGGTCAGATGATCGTAGAGTTGGATACTACTGGTTTGTAGATCGAAAAGGTTATTATTATCATAGATGAGTATGACGTCCTGTTAGGCTATAAAAGGACTGTAAGTTGTGATTGGAGAGTAGATTTAAAGTCTCAACGTAGAAAGCTATGCCTGCGTTGAGACTTTTTTCTAGTGCAGTGACCTATTGCTATTTAGAAAAATGATGTACTGGTGCAGCACAATTATAAGATGGCTAATCCAGCCTTTAGGAGAGCAGCATCCACAACATGCTCGATCAGGACAGAAGTTGTGACACTTCCGACACCGCCCGGAACAGGAGTGATCGCATCCACAACAGGTTCTGCGTCGGCGAAGTTTACATCGCCGCAGAGTTTGCCCTCCTCGTTTACGTTGATCCCTACGTCAATGACAGTCTGACCGGCGCGCAGATAGTCTGCGCCAATGACACCTGCTCTTCCGGCGGCAACGATCACGATATCAGCTTCTTTTACAACGGATGGCATATCTTTTGTTTTCGTGTGACAGATCGTGACAGTTGCGTTTTTCTGGAGAAGCATCATGGCGGCTGGTTTTCCAACGACGGGACTTCTGCCGATCACGACAGCTTTTTTGCCGGAGCAGTCGATGCCATAGTGATCTAAAATCTTCATGCAGGCACTCGGTGTACACGGTGCAAAACCGGTTTGTTTTCCAAGGAAAACAGAGGCCATGGATCGGTCAGTGATGCCATCAATGTCTTTTTCTACGGCGAGCGCGTTGATGATCTTATTTTCATCTAAATGACGCGGCAGAGGACGGAAGAGTAATACGCCGTGAATATCGTCTGCCTCATTTACCTGTGCGATCGTATTTAAAACCATTTCCTCTGAGGCATCTTCCGGAAGCAGGAATTTTTCATAGGAAACGCCAAGAGTTTCACAGCGTTTAGTCGCACCGCGCTCGTAAGAAATATCATCTTCTCTTTCACCAATGCGGATGATGCCGAGTTTTGGTGTGATATGATGTGCAGTGAGCAGTTCTGTTTTTTTTCGGATTTCTTCATTTAAAGAAGCGGTAACTTCTTTTCCTGATAATAATTTAGCCATTGGTACCTCCATTTTTGCAAGTTTGTATCTCTGTTTTTATTTTTGCACATAGATTGTTTGAGAAAATGTACAATCCATGTTTATCTGATTTTTGAGCAGACCCGATTGAAAATCTCGTCAGCCTTCTGTTCGTATTTTTCACGCAGTTCATCAGCTTCCTTATTATAGGAAGCGGCAGCTTCTTTGTCAGCCATGGATTTTGTGTTGATGTAGATATTTAAGGATGCCCCCTGAAGAGCAGATTTTAGCAGCGTGGCGCCGACACCGGCATCGCTGATGGCAATTTTACTGCCCTTTTCGGCAAAGGTTTCAATCAGATCGATCGCCTCTGCGCAGGTCCGCATGATCTCAAGTGGAACTTCACAGGCTCCCACTAAGGCGGCTTCAATTACTTCTGCCTTTTTTTCAATTTCTTCCGGTGTGCTTTTTGGCATGCCGTAGGCGGCGCTTAACGGTTCGAAAGCTTCGGCGTCTTTTTCCACGAGATCTAAAAGCCGTGCTGTGATGTCGTCAGCTTTTTTCTTACATTGAATGATATCCTTTTCCACAGCGGCATAGGTCTTTTTTCCAACGGTAAGGCTCCCGACCATATTTCCAAGAGCGATGCCGATCGCGCCGGCGAGAGCAGAAGCACCGCCGCCTCCCGGAACCGGAGCTTTGCCGGATAAAACGGTGATAAAATCTTTACAGGAATAATTTGTAAAGCATGAATTTGTCTGATGTTCCATGATATTCCTCCATTGCACATTATTCTCCATACCTGTACGGTATTTTTTAACCATTTTCATTCGATAAGTTACAGTGATTGCTTTATTCTAACATATTGTAATTTTAAATGAAATAGAAATCCTGTAACCCGGTACTTTCATACATTAAAAAATTAATGTATGAAATCAACGGAAACAGTTGTCTTTTTACCGGTTTTTGTTAAAATATTAGTAGAGTTACCTGGGATAAAGCAATAGCACCTGTGTTATTGATGTACACATGAGGAAAAGGTTATGAAAAATAATAAATGGTATGTGATCAGCACGTTTGTACTTGGATGTATAGTGATAAATTTTGCCGGCAGGATTTTGTCTGACAGGCTGCAGCTGCCGTTGTGGCTTGATTCTTTTGGAACAGTAACGGCGGCGTATGTGCTGGGACCTTTCTGTGGAGCTATGGTCGGGATGACGGTAAATCTTACCTATGGGATTTTATATTCCTGGACAAATATGTTTTGTGCATTGGTCAGTGCCATGGTCGGCATAACGACCGGCATATGTGCGAAAAAAGGATTTTTAAAAAATCTTTATGGAGTACTTTCAACAAGTTTTTTAGTAGCGGTTTTATCGGTGACACTTTCTGTCCCGTTTAACTATCTGTATTGTGATGGTTCTACGCAGAATATCTGGGGAGACGGTGTTATTGAGTCTATGGAAAAAGTTGGATTTAACAGCTTTTTCAGTCACTGTATGGGACAGTTTTATCTTGATTTTCTTGATAAGGTTATAACGATCGTCTTAGTATGTTCTCTTATAAAATTGCTTCAGAAAAAAATTGTATCTAACAGACAGCATACTTTGCTCATGATGTTTCTTTGTATATTGACGCTTGGTGTGATCCGGGGAGAGACAGTAACGGCAAAAACAGTTACAGAACAGGAAGATTACAGTAGTTATCTTCAGACTGTTTATGGCAGGGAAAATGGAATACCGGGTGGATGTGCCAATGATATTGTGCAGACGAAGGATGGCGTTTTATGGATCGGAACATATGGCGGGCTGTACCGGTATAATGGCACAAAATTTCAATGGATCAATGAATATGAATCGATAAAAACCGTGAACTGCCTGTATACGGATGAGGAAGGCAGACTGTGGGTTGGAACGAATGACAGCGGACTTTCCATCTTTATCAATGATACGGTTGTAAATGTTATTACTGAAAAACAGGGACTTGCATCGGATTCGGTGCGCTGTATTACACAGTGCGCAGATGGAAATTATTATGTTGGAACAGCCGGGGCACTTTCCATTGTCACATTAGCAGGTGGGTTAAATGTGAAAAAGACAATGGAAGATATTGTGTATGTAAAAAGTATGGATGCAGATGCAAATGGAACAGTTGCAGCGGTAACCGATGATGGAAAACTGTATTTTATCAGGCAGGGAAAGATCACGGATGTTGTGGAGCCATCCGAGGGAGATGATTTTTCCTGCTGTAAGTTTGATGAAAACGGGCTTTTGTATGCCGGAACTTCACAGAATGAGATACTTTGCTATGGCTGTGATACGGGAGAGTGGAAATACAGGGAAACGAAAGGCTGTGAAGAATTATCCAATATAAAGTCACTGTATTTTTTAGATGACGGAGCCATGTTTGTCTGTGCCGATAACGGAGTGGGATATTTTGTAGAACAGACAGATTTTAAAATGATAAATACAGATACATTCAACAGTTCGATTGATCATATGCTGATGGATTATCAGGGAAATCTCTGGTTTACATCGTCAAGGCTTGGCGTTCTTCGTTTATGTAAGTCGGTATTTACATCATTGCAGACAGGAGCTATCCAGGAAAATCAGGTTGTCAATTCAGTTACGAAATGGCAGAACAGGTTTTATATAGGAACGGACAGCGGATTAGAGGTAATGGATGAAGAGACCGGAGAAGAATATACGGATGATGTTACGGAAACCTTAGCTGGCACAAGAATACGATGTATTCGGACAGACAGCTGTGGAAACTTGTGGATCTGCACAACGGGAAAGGGCATTTATGAGATTACAGCAAAAGGAGAGACTTTTGTCTATGATAATGCCAGTGGGGCAAATGGTAATAAATACCGTACCGTCGAAGAACTAAAAAACGGGACGATACTTGCGGCAGGAGATGCGGGACTTACATTTATCCGGGATGGGGAGATTACAAAAGTGACCGGTGAAACAGATGGACTTACGGTACCGAAGATTCTTTGTGTATTAGAACAGGAAGATGGAACCATATTTGCCGGCACGGATGGAAATGGAATCGCGGTGATAAAAAATGGAAAAGTGGAAGATGTTTACAACAAAGAGGATGGATTAAGCTCAGAGGTGATCCTCCGTATGGTGAAAAATGAGGATGGAGGTGTATTTATTGTAACAAGTAATGGAATCTGTTACATGGATACGGAAGGAAAAATCAGGAGTCTTGATAAATTTCCTTATTATAATAATTATGATATTGTGGAGGGAATCGACCATACTTTGTTTATATCAGGGTCAGCGGGGATCTATGTTGTGGATAAAGAGGATCTTTTGTCCGGGAGGAAATTAGAGTATAAACTGTTAAACAGTGATGCCGGGCTTAACCGGGCGCTGACACCAAATGCATGGAATTATGTAGATGAGAATATGAATTTCTATTTTTCCACAGATACGGGCGTGATTTGTATGGATCTTAAAAATTATGAGGTTTCCGTCCGTTCCTACCGTATGCAGATGAAATCCGTAAAAATAGATGATGTATCGCATTTTGTCAGACGTGGAGAGGTGATCTATCTGGAAAGGGGAGCAGAAAAGCTTGAGATATTTCCGGAAATTATCAATTATTCCGTGAATATCCCTTATGTAAGTGTTTACTTAGAGGGGTATGACAGTGAGCCGCAGGTGGTGTCCCAAAGTGAGATGTCCAGTGTGATTTATACAAATCTTCCGGTAGGAACCTATAAGTTTCATATTGCGGTGCTGGATCATAAGGGACAGAATCCGGTAGTGGAAAGTGTGTATACCATTGAAAAAAAGGCAGAGATCTACGATCACTGGTGGTTTGTGGTTTATATAGTGGCAGTGTTTACGTTAGCAGTAGCTTATCTGACCTGGATGATTTTTCATACACAGGTGCAGAGAGTGATCAATCTTCAGAAAAAGGAGATTGAACTGGTAAAAAAGCAGCTGGAAATGGGGAATGAGACGGTACTTACGATTGCTAAGACGGTAGACGCTAAAGATGTAAGGACGAGTCAGCATTCTGAGCGTGTGGCAGAATATTCCGTACTGATCGCAAAAGAACTTGGGTTTGATGAGAAAAGCTGTGAGGATCTGAAAAAGGCAGCACTTTTACATGATATCGGAAAGATCGGTATTCCCGACCGGATTTTAAATAAGCCGGAGAAATTAACAGACGAGGAATATGGAATTATGAAATCGCATGTGACGAAAGGTGCGGAGATCTTAAAAAGTTTCACGATCGTAGACCATGTGGAAGAAGGTGCCTTATATCATCATGAAAGATACGATGGAAAAGGATATGTGCACGGGTTAAAAGGAGAAGAAATCCCGATCAATGCCAGAATTATCGGAATTGCAGATACATTTGATGCAATGACGGCGAATCGCGTTTACCGGAAACAGTTGGATATGGCCTATGTGATACAGGAACTGAAAAATGGAAGGGGAACGCAGTTTGATCCAGGACTTGTCGATGTTATGTTAGGACTGATTGACAATGGAAAGATTGACATATGCAGTCTGTACAAAGAACATGCACATGCAGATCATAGTAGGGAAAAAGAGGAGGAGTAAGGTGAAAAAAGTATATCTTGTGACATTGTGCACCTGTCTGGTTGTGATTGCTCTTGTGTCGGCATCTGTATACTTTCTGAGAGACGAAGAAAAAGAGATCACTGTTGGTTTTGTGTATGTTGGAGATGCGAGTACCGCATATACCAGCAATTTTATTGATGCGCAGGAGGCAATCAAGACAAAATACGGGGATCAGGTAAAAGCCATTGCACTCAATAATGTTGCGGAGGGAACGGAAAGGGAGTACTTACAGCAGCTTGTGGATGCCGGGTGTGACCTGATTTTTACGACCAGTTATAATTATGGAACCGTTACGAAGGAGTTTGCAGAAAAATATCCCGGGATCGAGTTTTGTATGGCAACATGTGCGAATGCAAATGAAGAACCTGTTTTAAAAAATTATCATACATTTATGGGGAAAATTTATCAGGGAAGATATACGGCGGGAGTGGCAGCCGGGATGAAAATGAAAGAACTGATAAAAGAAGGCGTGATCACAGAGCAGCAGGCAAAGATCGGATATGTTGCAGCCTATCCTTATGCGGAGGTGATCTCCGGATATACGGCATTTTTGCTCGGAGTGAGATCAGTCGTACCGGATGCGGTGATGACAGTGCGTTATACCAATAAATGGAATGATTATCGGACGGAAAAAAAGTATGCCAAAGACCTGATCGATGAGGGCTGTGTGATCATATCACAGCATTCGGATACCGCAGGCCCGGCTACCGCGTGTGAGGAAACTGCTGCGGGGACCCCGGTTTATCTGGTAAGTTATAATCAGAGTATGGAAGATGTGGCGCCGACCACTTATCTCACCGGGTGCAAGATCAACTGGGAACCCTATATGATGGGAGCTGTGGATGCAGTTTTAAACGACCGTGTGATTGAGAAAAGTATCAAAGGAACTGTCAATGGAAATGATATTGGTGCCGGTTTTGAAGAAGACTGGGTGCAGATGTTAGAGTTAAATGAAATTACGGCTGCGGATGGCACAGTGGAAAAAATGCAGAAAGTGATCCGGCAGTTTGAGCAGGGGAAACTGGATGTGTTCCGGGGAGATTATGTCGGGGCAGATCCGGATGACCCGGACGATACTTATGATCTGAATCAGGGATATACGGAGAATGAGTTTGCGTCTGCACCTTCGTTTCATTATGTGCTGAAAGATGTGATCCGGATAGAAGAATAGGGGATTGTGAGGGAAAAAGTCCTGCGGATGCAGAGCATATCGTATTCGCAGGACAGTTTATATTTTTTTTATAAAATAATTAGCACTCACCTCTTGACAGTGCTAACAAACGGGTGTATAACACAAATTGTAAACGGAAAAAGATATAAATAAGAGGGAAAACTCATGATGGTCCGCCATCATTTGATATAGATGTCCAGTTTGGACCACAATTGAATAAGAGGGAGGAAGAATATATGAACATTCAGAAATTTACACAGAAGTCCGTAGAAGCGATCAATGATTGTGAAAAACTTGCATATGAATATGGCAATCAGGAAATCGAGCAGGAACATCTGCTTGTTGCATTGCTGCAGCAGGAAGACGGACTGATTTTAAAACTGATAGAAAAAATGGAAATCCAGAAAGAGCATTTTCTGGATAACGCAAAGAAACATCTCGCAGCAAGGGTAAAGGTATCCGGCGGTCAGGTCTATGTCGGACAGGACTTAAATAAAGTGCTGATCCATGCAGAGGACGAGGCAAAGCAGATGGGAGACGAATATGTTTCCGTGGAGCATCTTTTTCTTGCATTGTTAAAATACCCGAACAAGGCGATGAAGGAGATCTTTAAAGAGTATGGGATCACGAGAGACCGGTTTTTACAGGCACTCTCAACCGTGCGCGGCAACCAGCGTGTTGTTTCGGACAATCCGGAAGCTACTTATGATACTCTTGAAAAATACGGTTACGATATGGTAGCGCGTGCAAAAGAGCAGAAACTTGATCCGGTCATCGGGCGTGATGATGAGATCCGTAACGTGGTTCGCATCCTTTCCCGTAAGACGAAAAATAACCCGGTACTGATCGGTGAGCCTGGTGTAGGTAAGACCGCAGTCGTAGAGGGGCTTGCACAGCGTATCGTAAAAGGGGATGTGCCGGAAGGCTTAAAAGACAAAAAGTTATTTGCACTGGATATGGGTGCCCTGGTAGCAGGTGCGAAGTATCGTGGTGAATTTGAGGAGCGTTTGAAAGCGGTTCTTGATGATATCAAAAATTCTGACGGACAGATCATCCTGTTTATCGATGAGCTGCACACGATCGTCGGAGCCGGAAAAACGGACGGCGCAATGGATGCCGGACAGCTGTTAAAACCTATGCTTGCGCGTGGTGAACTGCATTGTATCGGTGCAACGACACTCGATGAGTACCGTGAATATATTGAAAAAGATGCAGCGTTAGAGCGAAGATTCCAGCCGGTTATGGTGGATGAGCCGACGGTTGAGGATACGATCTCCATTCTGCGTGGTTTAAAGGAGCGCTACGAAGTGTTCCACGGTGTAAAGATCACAGACTCTGCGTTAGTATCGGCAGCAGTGCTCTCAAACCGTTATATTTCCGACCGTTTCCTGCCGGATAAAGCGATCGACCTTGTGGATGAGGCATGTGCCCTGATCAAGACAGAACTTGATTCCATGCCGACAGAACTCGATGAATTAAACCGTCGTGTCATGCAGCTTGAGATTGAGGAAACCGCATTAAAGAAAGAAACAGACAGGTTAAGCCAGGAGCGTCTCGCTGACCTGCAGAAAGAATTGGCAGAACTGCGCGATACGTTTAATACGAAAAAAGCGCAGTGGGAAAATGAAAAGAAATCGGTAGAAAAAGTCCAGAAACTGCGTGAGGAGATCGAGACAGTCAAAAATGAGATCAAGACCGCACAGCAGAATTATGATCTGGAAAAAGCAGCAGAATTGCAGTATGGCAAATTGCCGCAGTTAGAAAAACAGTTGGAAGCCGAAGAAGAGGAAGTAAAGAACCGTGATCTTTCCCTGGTACATGAAAATGTCAGCGAGGAGGAGATTGCACGTATTATTTCCCGCTGGACCGGTATCCCGGTTGCAAAACTGACGGAGAGTGAGAGAAACAAGACACTTCATCTCGATGAGGAACTACACAAACGTGTCATCGGACAGGACGAGGGTGTCACAAAGGTTACAGAAGCGATCATCCGTTCCAAAGCAGGTATCAAAGATCCGACAAAGCCGATCGGTTCGTTCCTGTTCTTAGGACCTACCGGTGTTGGTAAGACGGAGCTCGCAAAGGCACTTGCGGCAAGCCTGTTTGATGACGAGTCTAACATGGTGCGTCTTGATATGAGTGAGTATATGGAGAAATATTCCGTCTCCCGTTTAATCGGAGCACCTCCAGGATATGTCGGATACGATGAGGGCGGTCAGCTCACCGAGGCAGTCCGCAGAAAACCATATTCCGTTGTACTGTTTGATGAGGTGGAAAAAGCACATCCGGATGTATTCAATGTGCTGTTACAGGTACTTGATGATGGACGTATCACCGATTCGCAGGGCAGGACTGTGGACTTTAAAAACACGATCATTATTATGACGTCAAACCTTGGTTCGGCGCATCTGCTCGAAGGAATTGATGATAACGGAGATATCAATCCGGAGTGTGAAGAGGCAGTCATGAATGAACTGAGAGGACACTTCCGTCCGGAATTTTTGAACCGTCTCGATGAGATCATCATGTTCAAGCCACTCACAAAAGGCAATATCGGCAACATCATCAACCTTCTGATCACAGATCTCAACAAACGTCTTTCTGACCGTGAGATCACAGTGGAGCTGACAGATGCGGCAAAGCAGTATATCGTGGACAACGGATACGATCCGGTTTATGGTGCAAGACCGTTAAAGCGTTTCTTACAGAAACATGTGGAGACACTTTCTGCAAAACTGATTCTTGCGGATGAGGTGAGGGAAGGCGATACGATCCTGATTGACGTGGAAGGAGACCATCTGACTGCGCGCGTAAAGTGACAGATTGTGGATGGTAGCGAGAGAATCAGACAATGTGCCTGAAGAGATAATTGTATAGATACAAAATAGAAAAAGAAGGACTTTATCCCCAAAACGGATAGAGTCCTTTTTTCAATAGTTGTATTTTGAAGATGAAGGAACATGATGAGGAAGAAATCTGAAAAAATTCGTTTATTTGCTGTGTACTTTGCGCAGCAAAAGCGGCAGCTCCACGGTCAGCATGGCAATCCAGCCGGCAAGGTAGGAATACGGCAGCGCCTCAATGCCAAGATGCATTTTAAAGACGAGAGGTGCGGCGGCAAGCACGCGGATTCCCATATTTACAAAACTGCTGATAAGTGTGATCTTTAAATCGCCGATACCGCGGAAATACCCCTGGATCCCGTTTGTGACAGCCGGCAGTATATACATCAGGGAGATCAGATGCAGGTAGATAACACCGTGTCCGATGACTTCCTCATCTTTGATGAAGCAGAGCATAAATTCTCTTGCAAATAAAAAGCAGAGCGCAAACACGATCAGACCATAAATGATCTCAAGAATCATACCGCAGCGGAATCCCTCCCGCATGCGGTCTTTTTTTCCGGCACCTTTATTCTGTGCCATCAGGGCAGTCATGGCGTGCGCAATATTCTGTTCCGGCGTGTAGGCAAAATCATCGATTCTGTTTACGATGGCAAATGCGGCAGCAACCGAAACGCCCATGGTGTTGACGATCGCCTGGATCCCGAGTTTACCGAGCTGTACAGTTGCCTGCTGCAATGCTGATGTCCAGCCATATGCAATCGTGCGCAGTAAAAGTGAACGGTCAAACACCAGCCATTTTTTCCCAAGTCTTAATAATGGCACTTTTTTCTGGATATAGATGACACAGAAAACGCAGCATAAGGCTTCACTCAGCACGGTAGATACCGCGCAGCCGTTGCTGCCGGCTTTCAACACGACAACAAAAAACAGATCCCCTAAAATATTTAAAACGGCACTGATCATCAGAAAATAAAGAGGGGTATTGCTGTCACCGAGTGCACGCAGTGTGCTCGAAAAAAAGTTGTACAGAAAAGTAAAGACCAGTCCCCAAAAGATGATCTGTAAGTATTCTGTTGTGAGGGATAAAATACTTGCGTCCGCCTGCATTAAGATCAGGATCGGTCTTGCAAACAGGATACATGCTGTGGATAAGATCAACGAAAAAATAACGCCGGAGAGCATGGTGGTACTGATCTGGCGGTGCAGCGTGTCGTAATCTTTTGCCCCATACTGCATTCCCATTAAAATGCTGGCACCCATGCACAGTCCGTTTAAAAACAGGATCATCAGAGTGGAAATCGGATTGCAGATGCCGACAGCGGCAAGTGCTTCTTTTCCGACAAAATGCCCGACAATGATACTGTCTACGGCATTGTAGGTAAGCTGGAACAGGTTGCCGAGCACGAGCGGGATCGTAAAGCGGATCAGGATCGGCATGATTTTTCCGGTGGTAAGATCTTTGGTCATAGTGGTAAAAGTCCTTTTATTTGTAAGATAAATTAGTTCAAAAAATATTTCAACTCTTCTGCGCGGGCTTCATAATCTGCAACTCCGAGATCATAAAGATCCTGTTCTAAGGCAGCATCCTTGGAAAAAGTACTAAGCGGCATATGGCGGCTTGGTGCAAAGATAAAAACATAGCCTTCTTTTTCTAGCCGGCAGGCAAGGTCGATGGATGCCTGATAATTAATATGCCGGTTGTCGATGCTTTGGATTGTTTTCGGATATTTATGCAGCATATGTTTATACAGCGGGCGGTGTGCCTCTGGTTTTTTTACGAAGTTCCTTGGATTTGAGAGGATAACGACCATTTTGGTACAGCCTTGTTCGATCGCATGGTGCAGCGGAATCGAATCGGCAACACCGCCGTCGTAATAGTAACGGTCTCCTACTTTTACAGGACGGCAGAAACCAGGCAGGGCGCAGCTTGCCATAACAGCACGGTAGTCGTCACGGACAATGTCGTATTTGGAAAAATAAGTTGCCCGCCCGGTTGCGGCATCGGTTGCAGGCATATAAAATTCAGCCGGATTTTCCATGACGGCAGAGTAATCAAGCGGATCTGCCCCATCGGAATTTGTCAGTGTCCCGTAAATATACTGCAGGCCAAATAAGTTTCCAGTATGTACTAAACTTCGTACGCTTAAGTAGCGCGGATCCCTTAGATGTTCCGTATAAAAACGGAGATTACGTCCCCGTTGTCCTGCAAGATAAGACAGCGTATTTGCAGCACCCGCAGATACGCCGATGCAGTAGGAAAATGTGATATCATCGTCTAAAAATTTATCCAGAATGCCGGCACTGTATGCGCATTTCATACCACCGCCTTCTACTACAAGTCCTGTTTTCATAGTGTTCCTTTCTTTGTATTTTGATAGGTGTCAAAATGAGCTCATGGACATTATACTTTATTTACTACAAATCGTTCAATACCAACATAAACAGATTTGCCGGTGTTTCTGTTTCACCGGATGGAAGTATGGAAAGAAAGGCTTGTCTGCTGTAAAATTCAACCGCAATTTTTGCAGTACATGAATTTTATTGACAATTTACCAAAACGTTGTTGCTTTTTAAAATAGAGGATGATAATATAAATTTACCAAAACGTTTTGGTAACTGGACGCATGAACATAGACAAGAGAGAAGACACACAGGATGATATCGGAAAACTAAGAGCGAGAGAAAGTATGGAGGTGTAGAAATGTCATTAAAAGGACTTATTTTTGATCTGGACGGGGTGATCGTGTTTACAGATCAGTATCATTATAAAGCATGGAAACAGATGGCGGATGAGAAAGGTATTTACTTCGATCAGGAGATCAACAACCGGCTGCGCGGAGTGAGCCGTATGGATAGCCTGGAAATTATTCTGGAAAGATATGAGGGACATCCGTTAAGCGATGAGGAGAAACAGAAGATGGCGGAAGAGAAGAATGATATTTATAAAAAACTTTTAGAGCAGATGACACCGGCAGATGTCAGTGATGAAGTGAAAGAAACTTTAGATGAGCTGCATAGAAGGGGTTATCTGCTTTCAATCGGATCATCAAGCAGGAATGCAAAATATATTCTTGAGAGAACAGGAATTATCGACAAATTCGATGCAATTTCGGATGGAACAAATATTAAAAAATCCAAACCAGATCCGGAAGTTTTCTTAAAAGCAGCAGAGTTTCTTGGCTTGAAGCCGGAAGAGTGCGGTGTTGTGGAAGATGCATATGCGGGAATTGATGCAGCAGTTTCCGGTCATATGACAGCAATTGCGATCGGCGATGCGGCAGGTTATGACAAAGCAGATTATAAGCTGTCTACATTTAAAGATTTACTGGACATTGCAAAATAAGAATTACAAGTAATATAAACAGGAAAAATATGGATGGAATTGCTTACTTTGCAGTTGGAATATCATGATAAAATGTGATAAGATGGTTACAAACCACTGAAAAATGTAATGCAATGGGGGATCATATGGCGAAAGACAGAAAGTTATATCTGAATGAAAGAACGACGATACGTGATGTCGCACAGGAGGCAGGAGTATCACTGACTACGGTATCCCATGCACTGAACGGCTATAAAGATGTGAGTGAAAAGACCAGACAGAAAGTCATGGAGGTGGCAAGACGACTGGATTATATGCCGGATGAGGCTGGCCGCTCACTAAGAGGCATACAGAAGAAGACAATTGCACTGCTGCTTGCCGGGGAATTGCCGGAAGAAGATCCGAGCGGTATGATGTTTGGACTTACGAGTGGAATTTATAAGATTGCCCAGAAAATGGAGTATGAATTTACGATTCTTACAATGCCGACAAACAAGCAGATAAAAATCAGTTTTGGGCAGATCTGCAAGAAAAAGAAACTGACTGGAATCATAGTTGACGGGCTCGCTATGGATATGCCGTACTATGAGCAGATTAAAAACAGTGAGATTCCCTGCGTCCTTGTGGATGTTGCGCTGGAAAGCGATCATGTATGTGAGGTTTCCGTTGATAATGAGAAAGCATCTTTTGAAGAAGTAGAGCATCTTATTGAGAATGGATGCCGTAATATTGCAATGCTTTCCGGTAAGAAGATGGCGCAGGTGTCAGAACGCAGAGAGTGTGGATACAGGCGTGCATTAGAGAAACATGGACTCCATATCCGGGAAGAATGGATCGAGGACTGTCTGTTTGAGCAGAAAATAGCTGTTCAAAAGTCAATAGAATTAAAAAAAAGCTATCCGGAGATTGATGCTTTTTTTTGTGCAAGTGACGGCATTGCGATTGGAGCAATTGAAGGCATGGGACAGCTTGGAGTGCGGGTGCCGGATGATGTAGCAATAGCAGGGTTTGATGATTATACGGTTTCACAGTATATTCACGGAGGGATTACATCAATTAAGCAGTATCCTTACAAAATGGGCGTAGCGTGTGCGAATACGGTCATCAGCATGATTGAAGGAAACCGTGTACCAGACTGGATACCCATGGAATATAAACTTATGAAACGCGCATCAACAAAGAAATGAACTTGTGAAAATTATATAAAAGTAAACAATAAAATTCGTGAAACATGATGAAAAAACAAAAAAATGTACAAAAGACTTGAAAACCAAAACGTTTTGGGATATGATTCGTTTATCAGTTACCAAAACGTTTTAGTTTTTTACTTTATACTAATGTTTCAGGAGGAATACATATGAAGAAAAGATTTGTATCTATTTTACTTGTGGCAGCAATGACAGCTTCCCTTGCAGCATGCGGTGGCTCAAACGGCGGTGATAACAGTGCGTCGGCAACCGAAAAGGGAGGAAAGACAGAGAGTGCATCTGACGGTGGTGAGATCACACTTACAATCCCGACCTTCTTCGTAGGAGAAAATGTTGGCGCTGTATATTTTGAACCTGCCGTTGAGAGATTTAATGAGGCAAACAAAGGAAAATATCATATTGAATTAGAAGAAGTCGTTGAGGCATCTTATACAGACAAGATCAGCCAGCTGGCACAGTCTGATTCACTTCCGGCACTGATCCAGACACCTAACATAGAATGGATCAAGACAGCAATGATCCCGGGAAAACTGTATTACCCGATGAACGATTTTCTGGATGAACATCCGGAGATCAAAGAGCTTTGCGTAGATGCTTCTTTGGAATATTGTACACAGGAGAACGGTGATATCATCAGTGTGCCGGCGATCACACTTTCTAACACAGGTTTATACTATAACTCAGCACTGTACTCACCGGAGAAAACAGTTTCATCCATGACAATGGATGAATTTATCAGTTCTCTTGGTGACAACAAATTTGCGTTCCAGACAGTTGACAATGCATGGACATCAGCAATGTTATTAACGGCATTGATCGCAAATGAAGATGGCGGTAAAGAATGGCTTCGATCGAATGAAGGAACCAAATGCTACGATTACACAGAGCCGGCATTCGTAAATGCTGTAACAAAATTAACAGAGATCTGGAAAACAAATGCATCCGCTAACGCAGTTGGTGCAGCATATGCAGACGCAGCCAATGCATTCATGTCTGATCAGGCAGCCGTTATCTGCAATGGCCCCTGGATGAACTCCGAATTCGTGGACAGTGCTTCTGGTAACTGGTCTAATGGATTTAACGGAGCGGATGTAAAAGCGGATTATTATCCTGGCAATGTGTCAATCTGTGATACAAAAGTATTTGGCAGATGGACGCTTACCAATGGTGGTACGGATGAAGAGAGAGAATGTGCAGAAGCATTTCTTGCATTTATTTATTCAAAAGATGAGTTAGAGACATTTGCACTTACAGAGGGATGCCAGATACCGAATCTTACCTATAGCGATGAATTTCTTTCGAAGTTAGATGAAAAACCATTGGTAAAACAGCAGACCGAGTTACTGACATCTGATACAAATATCGTTCCTAATGTATTAACTATTATGCCTGATTCCGTATCAAGCAGTGTATTTGGAACCAATCTTGTGCAGTTAGTAAATGGACAGATCACTCCGGAAGAGTTCTGTGAGACTCTTACAACAAAAGCCGCTGAAGCTGGTGACAAATAATCAATGAAATCATGGAGGGGGAGTCATTTACGGACAAATTGATTCCCCCTTTTCTTTCAGAAGATTGCCTTCTGGATGCGGAATTTATCTGAAAATAATGAATATTTCTGAAAGGAAAGGGAATATTATGACAAAAAAGAAAAAATATGGAAAAGTACAGGTTAAAAATTTTAAATGGATTTACGCATTCCTTCTTCCGACAATCATTATATTTGTGATGTTTTATGTACAGCCGATCGTTGTGATGCTTACAACATCATTTACAAAATGGGATGGATTTAATGATCCTGCTTTTAATGGGATCAGTAACTATATAAAACTCTTTACCAACAGTGCTTCTGCAGCATCGATCAAAAACCTGATTTTATGGTCGGTTATTGCAATGACGTTCCATGTAGGATTTGGTGTGCTCACAGCATTTGTTTTATATCTGAAACCTCACGGATGGAAATTCACACGTTCTGTATTTATGATACCAAATATTATTTCAGCAGCAGCGTGGGCATTGATCTACCGGTTTATTTTCAATGACCAGATGGGTGTTTTAAACTCAGTGATACGTGTATTTGATAAAGATTTTTCGGTGCAGTGGTTCTACCAGAGTCCATATGCATTCTGGGCAGTTACCCTTACGTGGCTGTTTTATGCAGTTATTGTCACATTGATTGTATTGAATGATTTAATGGCGATTCCAAAAGAACTGATCGAAGCAGCAAAACTTGACGGAGCGAATGGATGGCAGCTGATCCGTTTCGTGGAACTTCCACTTTGCCGGATCTCCATAGGAACCGGAATGTTATGTTCTATCACATCACGTATCTCCATGTATGAAGCGATCGCACTTACGACAGCCGGAGGACCTGGTGATGATACGATGAGTTTATCTGTACTGCTGGTACGTGCGATCACAGATTACAACTACGGATTTGCCAATGCGATCGGTGTGATCATGTTCCTGATCGGTTTACTGGTTATGTACATTGTAACAAAGGCATTCCGTATGAATGATTCAATCTACTAGGAGGAACAATCATGAATGTGATAAAAAAAATATTAACAAATATCCTGATTTATGGAACAGAATTCATTGTTATTATGCTGAGTGTATTCCCAATCGTATGGGTGGCATTATCCTCCTTTAAAACGAATGCACAGATTCTGGAGGGACCATTTACACTGCCAACAGGTATTACAACAGCGAAAGAGGCATACACATATCTGTTCCAGAAATATGATTTCTTTAGTTATTTTGGCAATTCGCTGATGATATCGCTGATATCTACGGTAATATCCCTGGTCTGTTTTGCAATGGCGGCCTATGTATTGGCGAAATATGAGTTCCCGGGAAGAAATCTTATTTTTGCACTATTTACAATTACAATGCTTGTTCCGGGTCATGCAAAAGCACAGCCGATTTTTTCACTGATCAATTCCATGCATCTGTATGATACCAAAACAGGTTTGATCCTTGTATATCTGGGAAGCGGTATTGCAATGTCGATTTTTATTTTGAAATCGGCATTTATGGGAGTTCCAAAAGAATTGGATGAGGCTGCTACGATTGATGGTGCAGGGTTTTTCCGTACATTTTTTATGATCAATCTTCCACTTGCGAAATCAGGTCTCTCTACCGCAGGAATTTTAATGTTTCTCGGCAACTGGAATGAATATTTCTATGCAGCACTTCTTACATCATCAGAGAAGAACAGGACGCTGCCGGTTGCATTACAGTTTTTTAACCAGTCATTATCGTACGATTACACGAAAATGTTTGCGGCACTCACACTCGTAGTAGTTCCGGCGATCATTGTATATTGCTTTGCACAGGAGCAGGTACAGGAATCTGTTGCTGCATCCGGAATTAAAGGTTAATAAAGGAGAATGAAGCTATGCCAGTTATGAATTACAGAAAAGGGACAGAAAAAGAAAAAAGCTGGATTATTGAAGAAACCAGTTTCAATGAGAAATATACAGGAAAATGTGAATCTGTTTTCACACAGGGAAATGGATATTTAGGACTCCGCAATTCTCTCGAAGAACAATATTTGAATACCGTAAGGGGTATGTTTATTACAGGAACATTCAATAAAGCAAGTAAAGATGAAGTGACAGAACTGCCGAATGTTTCGGATATTGTGAACATGGAGATCGAACTCAATGGGGAACGTTTTTCCATGAATGAGAACAATATAAAAGAGTATTCAAGAACATTAAACCTTTATACAGGAGAAACCTGCCGCAACGTTTTATGGAAAGGGAAAAATGGAGATATCGTACATCTTTCTTTCCACCGTTTTGTATCTTATGAAAATGTGCATGTGATCGGTGCATATGTTGAAATAAAACCGGTAAACTGCGAGATGAAAGTAAAAGTTGTAAGCGGAATTGATGCACAGGTAACAAATCATGGGGCACAGCATCTCACAGAATTTTCCAAGCGTGCATTTGAAGAAAAATTTCTTCAAATGGGTATGGTCACGACAGAATCGGCAGTTTCAATTGCAGTCAGCACCGTACATAAAGTATTCCAGAGCGGAAAGTATACAGAAGATGCGGCATCTAAGATCATTGATGACCGAAGAAAAATCCACGCTGAAATTCAGCTTGTCATTCCACAGGGAGAGACTGCAAGAGTGGAGAAGATTTCAACGGTCCATTCCAGCAGAGATCTGGAGTATGTGGCATCAGGGAAAGAGCCGGAAGGAGAGAATGTCTGCAGGGATGGTCTTGATAATTTAAAAGAAGCAGAAGAAAAAGGCTATGAAACTCTTTTGGAAGAAAGTAAAAAAGTCTGGGAGAAAATCTGGAAGAAACAGGATATTCAGATTGATAGTAAAGAAGATGATGCACAGATAGCGGTGCGTTTTGCACTTTATCATCTTCAGATCATGGTACGCAGGGAAGATAACCGGGTTGGTATTGGTGCAAAGGCACTTAGTGGAGAAGGGTATAAAGGACATTCTTTCTGGGATACAGAGACATTTATTTTCCCATATTTCCAGATGGCAGAACCGGAGACGGCAAGAACTCTTCTGGAATTCCGTTATAAGGGACTGTACGGTGCAAGAAAGAAAGCGATCGAAAATGGTTACAAAGGAGCCATGTACCCGTGGGAAGCGGCATGGGTCAGTGATGGTGAAGTTACACCGTATGTGACCGGTGTCAATGTTCATACCGGAGAGCCGATGATCTGTTTAACCGGAGTGATCGAGCAGCACATTACGTCTGATATTATTTTTGCACTGTGGCAGTATTATGCTGCAACAGATGATCAGGACTTCATGGATAGATATGGCTATGAGATGACGATCGAGACTGCCAGATTCTGGAACAGCCGTCTGGAGTGGATTGAAGAAAACAACAGATATGAAATCCGTGATGTTATAGGACCGGATGAGTACAAAGAACATGTGGATAATAATGCATATACGAATTATATGGCACATGAAAATATGAGACTTGCAGCACAGGTAATTGCATGCATCCGTGATGAGAAGAAAGATATCTACGGGAAAATGCAGAAATTAATGCAGGAAGAGGGTACATCATTAGAACAGTTAGAGGAAGAACTGAAAGATAAAATGAAGAAACTTTATCTGCCGCAGCCGGATGAAAAAACAGGGATTATTCCTCAGTTTGACGGATACTTTGATCTAAAAGAAATAGATCTTTCTGTGTATAAGAATGCATCTGTTGTGGGAACGGTCTTTCATGATTATTCAGGGGAAGATGTACAGGGAATGCAGGCAGGTAAACAGGCTGATATTGTAGAACTTCTGTATCAGATGGAAGATATCACAACACCGGATAATAAGGCAAAGAACTATGTATACTATGAAGCAAGAACACTGCATGATTCATCTCTTTCCAAGGCGATCCACAGTATCACTGCATGTGATCTTGGTATGGAGAAAGAGGCTTATGATATGTTCATGAGTGCTGCACTTACCGATCTTGGACAGGAGATGAAATCCTCTGATGCAGGAATCCACAGTGCAAATATGGGAGGTGTATGGCAGGATGTGGTAATGGGATTCGGTGGAATAAGAATCCGTGACGGACATCTCCGTATTGCTCCAAATTGTCCAAAACAGTGGGAGAAGTTTACATATCCTCTTTACTGGAAAGGAAACGAACTTCATATCACAGTCTGCAAAGATGGTGTGGAAGTTATAAACGAAGGGGAAGATTTCGAGGCAGAGATCATGGGTCAGACAGTAACTGTCAGCAAAGGAAAAAACGAATTTCGGGCATAAGAGCATAGGAGAGAAAAATGCTGCAGAATGATGGAAAGTTTGTAAAGGTATTAAACCGGATCGCAGATCTGGTTGGATTAAATCTTTTAGCAATCCTCTTTTGTATTCCGATCGTTACGATAGGGGCATCCATAACAGCCGTTTATGGATGCATCTTTCGCATACAGGAGAAAAAAGAAGGATATCTGATAAAGGATTTTTGGAAGTTGTTTAAAGCAAGTTTCAGGTCATCTACGATCATTTATCTTGTGGGTGTACTGGTGATCGCAATGCTATATCTGGATTATCATATTTTTGCTGCAGACAGAACGATGAATGCTTTGCAGATACTTGTGATCGCAGCCGGGATCATAGTAGCAGAGATTTTTACTTACGCGTTTCCAATGGAATCTTACTTTGAGAATACTGTGAAAGCAACTGTGAGGAATGCCGTATTGCTCGGAATCTCGAATATTCCATATACATTGCTTATGCTGGGTTTGAATACCCTTCCATTTTTTATTATTTCAAAAATTCCAATTGCATTTGGTATCTGGTTTCTGATCGGTATCTCAGGAATTGCATGGATCAACAGTTTTTTCTTAAAGAAGATTTTTCAAAATGTAAAAATACGAAAGGATGTGTAATAGACGATGAAACAGCAGTTTATATGTGAAAGAAGACCAAAAGCAGATCCGCGGAATATTGTTCTTGGAAAAAATTACCGTATTACATTTCTGACGGACAGGCTGGTCAGATTTGAATATAATGAATCCGGTGCATTTGTGGATGAGGCTTCGCAGGTAATATGGTACAGGGATTTAGAAGAGGTTCCTTTTGAGATAAAGCAGAAAAATAACTTTCTGGAGATCCAGACAAAAAGCATACGGATACGCTATGATGAGAGAGCATTTGATGAGGGCATCCTGAGTGTGAAGCTGAAAAAACCGGACAATGGATGTGATCTGGAATGGTATTATGGCAGAAAAGAGGATCGTAATCTTTTCGGAACTGCCCGTACGCTCGATGAAGCAGACGGCAGGATCAGACTGGAAAAAGGAATTCTTTCCAGGGATGGATTTGCAGTATTAGATGATTCAAAAACGATTTTACTTACCGAGGATGGCTGGATCAAAGAGAGAAAACAGGGAGGAGAGGATTTCTATCTGTTTGCCTATGGTCATGATTACCGGGGCGCGGTAAAAGATTTTTTTAGGGTTACCGGCCGTGTCCCAATGCTTCCCAAATATGCACTTGGAAACTGGTGGAGCAGATATTACGAGTATTCACAGGATGAGTATCAGAGACTGATGGATCGTTTCTTAGCGGAAAAAATCCCGTTTTCGGTGGCAGTCATTGACATGGACTGGCATATCACAGATATTGACAAGAAGTATGGTTCCGGCTGGACCGGTTATACATGGAACAGGGATCTGTTTCCGGATCCGGGGAGTTTTATGGATAATCTGCATGACAGGGGAATGAAAGTGACTTTAAATGTGCATCCGGCACTCGGTATCCGGGAATGCGAAAGTATGTATAAAGAAATGGCAGAGGCAATGGGAATGGATCCGGCAGCAGGAGAACCGGTTGAATTCGATATTACAGATCCGGAGTTTCTGGAAAATTATTTTGAGATCGTACATCATCCGCTTGAGGAAGAGGGAGTTGATTTCTGGTGGCTGGACTGGCAGCAGGGTGGACATACGGCAGTGAAAGAGTTAGATCCGCTTTGGATGCTGAATCATTACCATTATCTTGACAGTGGACGGGATGGAAAAAGAAAAATGACATTTTCACGTTATGCAGGTCCTGGTTCTCACAGATATCCGGTAGGTTTTTCCGGGGATACAGTTGTAACGTGGGAGTCTCTTGATTTCCAGCCTTATTTTACAGCAACGGCATCAAATATTGGATATGGATGGTGGAGTCATGATATAGGCGGACATATGCTTGGAATCCGGTCAGATGTTATGGAGGCACGCTGGTATGAGTTAGGGACATTTTCCCCGATCAACAGGCTGCACAGTACAAAAATGTCGTTCAGTGGAAAAGAACCATGGAATTTCAGACCGGAAGTAGAACATGCGATGGGAGAAGCCCTGCGCTTAAGGCACCAGTTACTGCCTTATCTTTACACTATGAACTATCTGGCATACAAAGAATACCGCCCGGTCATTGCACCAATGTATTACGATTATCCGGAAAAGGAACAGGCATATCCGGTTCAGGATCATTCTTTTGTTGAGGGAGTAAGCAACAACCAGTATCTTTTTGGAACAGATATGATTGTTGCACCGATTACAAGTGACCAGATAGCGAGTTTAAATCAGGGAAAAGTAAAAGCGTGGATACCGGAAGGCTGTTACCACGATTTCTTTACCGGATTGATCTATAAAGGTGAGAAAGTAATGTGGATGTTCCGCGGCATTAACAGTATTCCGGTGCTTGTAAAAGCAGGAGGCATCATTCCGATGCAGAAAGAACTGTTCGGAAAAGATTTTCTGAAAAATCCGGAAGAACTTATCATAAGAGTCTATGGCGGAGCGGATGGCAATTATACACATTATGAGGATGACGGTGAGACCGAGGATTATAAAGATGGCAGGAGCTGTTGCTTTACATCCATGCATTTTGACTGGGAAAGAGGGGCGTTCACAATCGAAGGGGCAGCCGGACAGACAGATCTGATCCCGGAATTCCGGGATTATACAGTGGAACTGTGCGGAGTGAAAGAGGCAGTGCCTAAAGTATACATAAGTGGAAAAAAAATCAAAATAACGTATGAATATCAGTGGAAGAAGGGATGTATCAGAATCCACATTCCGAAAGTGTCAGTGGATGAAAAAGTGGAAATTGTTTTTGAACAGAAACTGACATTAAATGACAACCATACACTGGAGCGTGTGTATGATCTGCTGAATCAGGCACAGGACAGTAATCTTGCAAAAGAGTCTGCATACCGGCTTTTAAGTAGTGGAAAAAATCTGGCAGATATCTTAGGCGAGCTTGAGACGACGAATTTAAAAAAAGAGATCAGACTGGCAGTCATTGAGATCATGACCGCTGATTTATAAGGAGAAAAAAGATGCAGAAAGCATGGTGGAAAGAAGCAGTTGTTTATCAGATTTATCCAAGGAGTTTTATGGATAGTAACGGAGATGGAATCGGAGACCTTCAGGGGATCATAAAAAAATTAGACTATATAAAGAATCTCGGTATCACAGTTATCTGGGTATCCCCGATCTATAAATCTCCAAATAAAGATAACGGATATGATATCAGCGATTATCAGGATATAATGGATGAGTTCGGGACAATGGAAGATTTTGATGAATTATTAAAAGAAATTCATCAAAGAGGAATGAAACTGGTAATGGATCTGGTTGTCAACCATACATCTGACCAGCATAAATGGTTTCTGGAAAGCAGAAAATCAAAAGATAATAAATACCGCGATTATTATATCTGGAAAGATCCGGTAGATGGTCATGAACCGACAAACTGGGGATCATATTTCAGTGGATCTGCATGGCAGTTTGATGAGACAACCGGACAGTATTATCTGCATCAGTTTGTGCCGGAACAGCCTGATCTTAACTGGGATAATCCTGTGGTAAGAAAAGAAGTTTTTGATATGATGACATGGTGGTGTGAAAAAGGCATTGACGGATTCCGGATGGATGTGATCAGTCTGATCAGCAAGCCGGAAGAATACAAAGATGGTCCGGTAAAAGAAGGGGAAAAATATTCTTTTTGTGGTGCAGTCACAGCCAATGGACCTCATGAACATGAATATCTTCAGGAGATGAACCAAAAAGTATTAAGCAGGTATAACCTTCTGACAGTGGGTGAAACATCATGCGTTACGCTCGAAGAGGCAAAAAAATATGCGCGAAGCGATGGAAAAGAGTTAAGCATGGTATTCCAGTTTGAGCATATGGATGTGGATTCGGATGAACATGGAAAGTGGACAGATAAGAAACTTTATCTTCCGGATCTCAAAGAAGTTTTAAACCGCTGGCAGAAAGGGTTAGAGGAAGTAGCATGGAACAGTCTGTACTGGAACAATCATGACCAGCCAAGGGTTGTTTCGAGATGGGGAAATGATTCCGGGGAATACAGGGAGCTTTCAGCAAAGATGCTTGCAACCTGTCTCCACATGATGCAGGGAACACCGTATGTATATCAGGGGGAAGAACTTGGAATGACCAATATGCATTTTTCGGATGTGTCTGAATGTGACGATATAGAAGAAAAAAATATTTATATAGATCTTGTTACCGATACAAAAGTATATACGCATGATCAGATGATGGACATTATCAGTAAGAAAGGACGGGATAATGCAAGGACACCTATGCAGTGGGATGATTCAGAAAATGCAGGATTTACCACGGGAACGCCATGGTTTGCCGTGAATCCGAATTATAAAACGATCAATGCGGCTGCTCAGGTGGAAGATCCGGATTCCATATACAATTACTACAGGAAACTCATAGAACTGCGCAAAGAGGAAGAAGTGATCGTTTATGGAACGTTCGACGGACTTGAAGATGCAGATGAAAATCTTTACATTTATACAAGATCATCCGAGAATAAAAAAATACTGGTAATCTGCAATTTCACGGAAAAAGAACTGGATGTTCCGGCTTCTATTGCGGATATGGTAAAAGAAAACCGGGGAATTCTGATAGGAAACTATAAAGATATTTCAGAAAAAATCCGTCCGTATGAAGCGGTAGTATACCTGACAAAATAGGATAATTTACGAAAAAAAACGAAAAAATTAACTGGACGAACTGAAAAGGGAGAGGTATACTAGGCGGGTAACAGGATGATTCTTTGAACAGACAGGGCTATTAAGGATGTATGGTATCGATGAAAAGAAAGATTGGTTCTACTTATTTTAATGATGAATTGGTATATGACGGTAACGATCTGGGGGCTGTATATACAAAAGAAAAGACAACATTTCGTATATGGACACCTGCTGCCGGGAAAGTATCGCTTAACCTATATGAGCAGGGCGATGGTGACAATTTGATAGAAACAATTCCAATGACAGCAGATGTCAAAGGAACCTGGGTGTGTGAAAAGACAGGAGACCTGAATGGTGTATATTATACTTATTCAGTACAGATCGGTAATAAAGTAAATGAAGTTGTTGATTTATATGCAAGAAGTGCAGGCGTAAATGGCAACAGAGGTGAGATCCTTGATCTGCAAGCTACCGATCCGGATGGATTTGATGCAGATGTCAGACCGGCATTTAATAATGCTACAGATGCAGTGATTTATGAAGTACATATTCGTGATCTGTCTTCCGATGCTTCTTCCGGGATTCGGAATGCAGGTAAGTTTCTTGGACTGACAGAGCGCGGAACAAAGAACAGGGAAGGGCTGGCTACAGGACTTGATCATATTCTGGATCTTGGAGTGACTCACGTACAGATTCTGCCGAGCTTTGATTATGCTACGGTAGACGAAACAAAACCCGACACAGCGCAGTTCAACTGGGGCTATGATCCTAAGAACTATAATGTGCCGGAAGGTTCTTACAGTACAGATCCATATCATGGGGAAGTACGTGTCAATGAAATGAAGCAGATGATTAAGACACTTCATGAAAATGGAATCCGCGTGAATATGGATGTTGTATATAATCATACTTATCATCTGGCAGATTCATGGTTTCAGAAGACAGTGCCAGATTATTACTACAGAAAGAATGGCAATCATTATTCAGATGGTTCAGGCTGTGGTAATGAAACAGCCTCGGAGCGTGCCATGATGCGCAAGTATATCGTAGATTCTGTTGTATACTGGGCAACGGAATATCATATAGATGGTTTCCGTTTTGACTTGATGGGCGTACATGATCTGGATACCATGAAGGCTGTCAGAAAAGCACTGGATCAGGTGAATCCTGACATTATGGTATATGGTGAAGGATGGACTGGAGGAGAATCTGCATTGCCGGCAGCACAGCAGGCAACGAAGAACAATATTTACCGGCTGGATCGTGTGGGTGCTTTCAGTGATGATATCCGTGATGGAATCAAAGGCAGTGTATTTGATTTTCTGGACAAAGGTTTTGTAAGCGGCAAAGATAATATGGAAGAAAACATTAAATTCAGTGTTGTAGCAGCAACCCCGCATTCGCAGGTTACGCTCACAAAGGCTGGTGATAAGTGTACGAACTGGTCGGGACAGCCGGGACAGAGTATTAATTATATATCCTGTCATGATAATCTGACATTCTGGGATAAGCTTGCCATTTCCAATGCAGATGACAGTGAGGCTGACAGAGTGAAGATGAATAAGCTGGGAAGCGCGGTTCTTTTTACCTCGCAGGGTGTACCATTTATGCAGGCTGGTGAAGAGATGCTTCGCTCTAAGCCAAATGAGAAGTCTGAGACTGGATTTGATGAGAACAGCTATTCTTCCCCTGATGCAACGAACAGCATTAAGTGGGATAATAAAGGTAACGTAATGGATGTTTATGAATATTATAAAGGTCTGATCGCATTCCGTAAGGCACACAGTGCACTGCGCATGACAACAGCCGCTGCAATTCAGAATAATCTTACCTTTATGACTGGACTTGATGCAAATGTCGTAGCATATACCATTCAGGGTGAGGTACAGGGAGAAACGGCACAGAATATTGCAGTCATCTATAATGGAAATCCGGATGCAGTCACAGTAAACTTACCTGCCGGGACGTGGGATATCTGTGTCAATGGTAAAAAGGCAGGATGCAGATCTCTTGGAACGGCGGAAGGTTCTGTTACTGTCGAAGGTATCTCTGCGCTGGTTCTGGTACAGGAAGATGATACCGTAAACAAAGTGCCGGCAGAGGATGCATAGGCAGACACGGCAGTCAGATAGACAAAGAGAGAAAATTGTATGAGATTGTATGAGATGTGCGAAAAAAATTGAATATTTATCAGAGAGACGATATAATAGAATGCGGAGGAAACAAAGCATGTCATTTACGCATCTGCACGTCCATACAGAGTACAGCCTTTTGGACGGTTCAAATAAGATAAAAGAATATGTTTCAAGAGTCAAAGAACTCGGGATGAACAGCGCCGCCATCACAGATCATGGTGTGATGTACGGCGTGATTGATTTTTATAAGGCAGCAAGGGCAGCAGGGATTAAGCCGGTTTTAGGCTGCGAGGTCTATGTGGCGCCGGGATCACGGTTTGACAGGGAACTTTCACACGGGGATGACCGTTATTATCATCTGGTGCTTTTAGCGGAAAATAATCAGGGGTATCAGAACCTGATGAAAATAGTTTCAAAAGGTTTCGTGGAAGGATATTACTACAAACCACGCGTGGATATGGAAGTCTTAGAGACGTATCATGAGGGTATCATTGCCTTAAGTGCCTGTCTTGCCGGGGAGGTGCAGCGCTACCTGGTGCGTGGTCTTTATGAGGAGGCAAAAGAGACTGCCTGTAAATATGAAAAATGTTTTGGAAAAGGCAATTTCTTTTTGGAATTGCAGGATCATGGAATCCCTGATCAAAAGACCGTTAATGCAGGTCTGATGCGGATGAGTGAAGAGACAGGCATTGAACTGGTGGCGACAAACGATGTGCATTACACATATGCCGAGGATGCCGAGCCGCATGATATTTTACTCTGTCTGCAGACAGGAAAAAAACTGTCCGATGAAAACCGCATGCGTTATGAGGGCGGGCAGTATTTTGTGAAATCTGAGGAGGAGATGCGCGCGCTGTTTCCGTATGCGGCACAGGCGATTGACAACACACAGAAGATCGCGGACCGCTGCAATGTGGAGATCGAATTTGGAGTGACCAAGCTGCCGCATTTTGACGTGCCGGAGGGGTATGATTCGTGGACTTACCTGAACAAACTCTGTCATGAGGGGCTGGTAAGACGTTACCCGGACAAGCATGAGGAGCTTTTGCCGAAGCTTGACTATGAGCTTTCTGTCATCCAGAAGATGGGGTACGTCGATTATTTCCTGATCGTATGGGATTTTATCAACTATGCGAGAACGCACGGTATTCCGGTTGGCCCGGGAAGGGGAAGTGCTGCGGGAAGTCTTGTTTCCTATACAACGGGCATTACCAATATTGATCCGATCCGTTATAACCTGCTGTTTGAGCGGTTCTTAAATCCGGAACGTGTGACCATGCCGGATATCGATATTGACTTCTGCTATGAGAGACGAAGTGAAGTCATTGATTACGTTATTGAAAAATACGGAAAAGACTGTGTAACGCAGATCGTTACCTTCGGTACGTTAGCGGCGCGCGGTGTCATCCGTGATGTCGGACGTGTCATGGATCTGCCGTATAATTTCTGTGATACGATTGCAAAAAATATTCCAAACGAGCTCAATATCACGATTGACAAAGCACTCATAATGAACCCGGAACTGCGTTCCATGTATGAGTCGGATGAGACGGTAAAAAGACTCATCGACATGGCGAAAAGACTAGAAGGTCTGCCGCGCCATACCTCCATGCATGCCGCCGGAGTCGTAATCTCCCAGAAGGCAATGGACGAATATGTGCCTCTGTCGAGAAGTTCCGATGGCACGATCACAACACAGTTTGTCATGACAACGATCGAGGAACTCGGACTTTTAAAAATGGATTTCCTTGGACTGCGTACCTTAACTGTCATCAGTGATGCAGTCAAACTTGTGGAAAAAAATCATGGAATAAAAATTGATGTGGATAACATTGATTATGATGATAAAAAAGTATTAGACTCGATCGGAACCGGAAGATGCGACGGTGTATTCCAGTTAGAAAGTGCGGGCATGAAAAACTTCATGAAAGAGTTAAAACCGCAGAGCTTAGAGGATGTCATCGCCGGCATTTCCCTTTACCGTCCGGGACCGATGGATTTTATACCCAAATATATCAAAGGAAAAAATGAACCAGAGAGCGTGACCTATGTCTGCAAGGAATTAGAGCCGATCTTAGAGCCGACGTATGGCTGCATTGTCTATCAGGAGCAGGTTATGCAGATCGTGCAGAATCTTGCCGGTTATACAATGGGACAGGCTGATAACATCCGCCGCGCCATGAGTAAAAAGAAACAGTACGTCATCGACGCGGAGCGTCAGAACTTTGTCTATGGCAATGAAGAGCAGGGCATCAAAGGCTGTATCGCAAACGGAATCAGCGAGCAGGCGGCAAACCAGATCTACGATTCCATGGTCGATTTTGCCAAATATGCGTTCAATAAATCACATGCAGCCGCTTATGCAGTGGTTGCCTATCAGACGGCATATTTAAAATACTATTATCCGGTTGAGTTTATGGCAGCACTCATGACGTCTGTGATCGACAATACAAGAAAAGTTGCAGAGTACATTTATTCCTGCCGCCAGATGGGAATTAAGGTACTTTCTCCGGACATCAATGAGGGAGAAGGACGCTTTTTGGCAACAAAAGATGGGATCCGCTACGGCATGTACGCAATCAAGAGCATCGGCAGACAGGTTATTGATATCATTTTAGCAGAAAGAGAGGCAAACGGTAAATATACCACGCTCTCTGATTTCTTAAGCCGTGTTGCCGGGCGGGAGGTCAATAAGCGTGCGGTCGAAAACCTGATCAAAGCTGGAGCCTGCGATGGATTAGACGGCAACAGACAGCAGATGCTCTTAGTATATAATACGCTGATCGACAACCTGAACCAGGAAAAGAAAAATTCGCTTGCCGGGCAGATGTCTTTGTTTGACCTTTTCTCAGAGGAAGAAAAAAAGGCGTATGAAGTCCGGTTCCCGAATGTGGAGGAGTACACCAAGGAGATCAAACTTGGTTTTGAGAAGGAAGTTCTTGGCATTTATTTAAGCGGACATCCGTTGGAGGAATATGAGGAAAAATGGCGCAAAAATATCAGCGCCGTGACAGCAGATTTTATGCTGGATGAAGAAACGAATGCCGTAAAGATCAAAGATAACCAGAGTGTTGTCATTGGGGGCATCATCACTGAAAAGACCATCAAATACACCAAGCAGAACAAAGCGATGGCATTCATCACGGTCGAGGATCTGTTTGGAACGGTGGAAGTTATTATTTTTCCGCGCGATTACGAGAAATACAGCCGTTATTTGAACGAGGATGAAAAAGTCTTTGTCGCCGGACATGCCAATGTCGAGGAAGATAAAAACGGAAAACTGATCTGTGAAAAAATCTATTCCTTTGACGACACCAAACGGGAGCTGTGGCTTCAGTTTGCGACAAAAGAATCATATGAGGAAAAGGAAAAAGAACTGTATTCCCGGCTCTATGGTTCGGACGGAAATGATGAGATTGTGATCTATATTGCCTCGCCGCGTGCCATGAAAAGATTAGGCCAAAATTACAATATTCATATCAATCCGGAGCTTGTTGGTAACTTGACGGAATTTTTGGGCGAAAAAAATGTAAAAATTGTTGAAAAGAGCATTGAAAAGAAATAATAAAGAGATTAGAATAATAAAGATTAGAAAAATGGGTATATTATTTTAGGAGGGAACGATAAATGGCAAAAGAGATTAATACAATCGGTGTGCTGACAAGTGGTGGCGATGCGCCGGGAATGAACGCAGCCATTCGTGCAGTTGTAAGGGAAGCAATTGCAAAGGGAAAAAAGGTAAAAGGAATTAAGCGAGGTTACGCAGGACTTCTTCAGGAAGAGATCATTGATATGGAAGCAAAAGATGTTTCCGATATCATCCAGCGCGGTGGTACGATCTTACAGACAGCACGCTGTATGGAGTTTACAACAGCAGAAGGACAGCAGCGTGGTGCAGAGATCTGTAAGAAACATGGCATCGACGGAATCATTGTTATCGGTGGTGACGGTTCTTTCAAGGGAGCTCAGAAGCTTGCGGGACTTGGAATCAATACCATTGGTCTTCCGGGAACCATCGACCTTGATATTGCATGTACCGAGTACACGATTGGATTTGATACAGCAGTAAATACAGCAATGGAAGCAATCGACAAAGTTCGTGATACATCAACCTCCCATGAGCGTTGCAGTATCATCGAGGTTATGGGACGTGGCGCTGGTTATATCGCATTATGGTGCGGTATTGCAAACGGTGCTGAGGATATTTTACTTCCGGAAAAATATGACTATGACGAGCAGAAATTAGTCAACCACATCATCGAGAACCGTAAACGCGGTAAACAGCATCATATCATCGTAAATGCTGAGGGAATCGGACATTCTTCTAGTATGGCAAAGAGAATCGAAGCTGCAACCGGTATCGAGACACGTGCAACCATCTTAGGTCACATGCAGCGTGGTGGAAGCCCGACATGTAAAGATCGTGTATATGCGTCTACCATGGGTGCCTTAGCAGTAGACTTACTCTGCGAAGGAAAGACAAACCGTGTAGTTGGATACCGTCATGGTGATTTCGTTGATTATGATATCGACGAGGCACTTGCAATGAAAAAAGAGATTCCGGAATATCAGTACGAGATCAGCAAGAACCTTTCTCTGTAATCTGATTTTACATAGAATCATATATTTTTGCATTTTAGAGAGAAATCCGTTATACTTAGCGACAGGTATAACGGATTTTTTAGTGAGGGAAATTATGATTACAAGTACATCAAACCAGCAGATGAAAAATTTGACACTGCTCATGAAAAAAGCAAAAGCCAGAAATGAACAGGGTGTTTTTGTGGCAGAGGGAAGAAAAATGTTTTTAGAGGCCCCGGTGGAGTGGGTGAAACAGGTTTATGTTTCCGAGAGTTTTTATGGAACATGTACGCAGGGCAATATGCAGGATTGCATGGAATCCTGCACGCCAAAACATGGGGAAGAAAAACTGAACAGAAAAGTACTGGAGCGTTTGAATGAAACCGGCTATGAGATCGTCTCTGACAATGTGTTTAAAAGTGTTTCCGACACACAGACACCGCAGGGAATTCTCTGTGTGATAAAGAAACCGGAGTATGCATTAGAGGAACTGATCAAAGGGGAACAGACGCATCTTCTGATCTTAGAGAGCATCCAGGATCCGGGAAATCTCGGCACGATGGTGCGCACCGGTGAGGGCGCAGGTATCACAGGTGTGATCATGAACCAGACAACAGTGGATCTGTTTAATCCGAAAACCATCCGTTCCACGATGGGAAGCATTTACCGGGTTCCTTTTTTCATCACGAAAGATCTTGCGGGGACGATTTCATCACTCAAAGAGCAGCAGGTCAATGTCTATGCGGCACACCTTAAGGGCACACTTTCCTATGATGAGCCGGACTATAAGAAAAAGACGGCGTTTCTCATCGGAAATGAGGGAAACGGATTGTCGGATGAGATCGCAGATTTAGCAGATACTTATATTAAGATTCCAATGCAGGGACAGGTGGAGTCGTTGAATGCGGCAATCTCCGCATCACTTCTGATGTATGAGACGGGACGGCAGAGAAGACACTGATCAATAATAAAAATGGAGAGATAACAATTCATGAGAATCTGGTTTAAAATGATGAAGGGTACGCACCTGATCAAAGACATGACAGTGACAGATGAGTCAGATGATACGAGAACGCACAAAATTTTCAAGGCGTTAGATGAGGTATGTTATGCATTTGACCTTGGAAAACCGATCTGGTTAGATGCGAATGTGGAAGAGTTTAAGAGGCATGCAAAGACACGTTTTACGCAGGATTGTTTTATTGAGCATGTGGATTTTGATTTTCTGGAGATGCATGTGATCGAGGAGGATTAAAGGGAGAACATCCCAATATGGAGGACATGTTGTATGGCGCTGGAAAATAAGCTTGGAATTAAAAGTTCCGCAGAACTCGCGCGTGAAGAGGAACGTATCAGTAAAAAGAAGGCAGTAGAACTGTTTGAAAATGGTATGCTCGAGAAACTTGAGGCGGGAAAGTTTCAAACGTTATGTGAGATTCATAAATATTTATTTGATGATATCTATGACTTTGCAGGAAAAATCCGAACCGTAAATTTATCAAAAGGTAATTTCAGATTTGCACCGCTTATGTATCTTGAAACAGCAATTAAAAATGTAGACAAAATGCCACAGAACACATTTGATGAGATTGTTGAAAAATATGTGGAAATGAACATTGTGCATCCGTTCCGTGAAGGAAATGGAAGAAGCATGCGCATCTGGCTGGATATGATGTTAAAAAAACAGATCGGACAGGTAGTAGACTGGAGTAAGATAGAAAAAGAAGATTATCTGATGGCGATGGAACGCAGTCCGATCAAAGATATTGAAATTAAATATATTTTAAATGCAGCACTTACCGATCAGATCAATGACCGGGAAATTTATATGAAAGGTATTGACCATAGTTATTATTATGAGGGATATGTCACGTATAAGACGGAAGAGTTGTAGGGTGGCTGGCTTATGAAAAGGCAAGGGAGAGATCTCTTGCCTTTTGGTTATTTATGTCAGATTATGAAATAGAAAAATAAATATTTTACGTTAATATATGAAAATTTGGAAGATGCATGTTACAATAGTAAGTAAATAAAATATAAAGGCATAAAATAACAGATGGAGAAGGGGAATGTTAGCAAAATTAGAATTAAAGTTAAAATGTGAAAAAGAACTGACATATCAGATGTCATCATTGTTTCATGGGGCACTTATGGAATTGCTGCCAGAGGAATATGCAGATTATCTGCATATTTCAAGCCTTCATCCATATGCACAGCATTTAGAATGCAGAGAAGGGAACTGGTACTGGGTAATTACAGGACTGAATAAAGAAGCAGTGAAGATTATTATACAGGATACGTTGTGGAAAATAGAATACATTCTGATAAAAAAACATGATCTTAAAGTTTTGATAGTGAAGAAAAATTATATGGAAACAACATATAAAGAATTAATGGATCATTTTTATGAGGATGATGGGAAAAGGTATATTCAGATTCATTTTCTATCTCCGACTGCATTTAAACAAAATGGAAGGTATCTTTTTTATCCGGATCTTCGCTGTGTTTTTCAGAGTCTGATGAATAAGTACGACAGTGCCACAGCAGAAAATACAATGCATGATGAAGATACACTCGAACAGATATGTGAGCATGCACAGGTGATCAGGTATGATCTGAAAAGTGTAAGTTTTTCTTTGGAGGGGGTCAGGATTCCATCCTTTATCGGAAAAATAACCATAAAGCTGCATGGCACAGATACAATGGCAAATTTTGTTAACATGTTGTTCGAGTTTGGAGAGTATTCCGGGGTAGGAATCAAAACTTCCCTCGGAATGGGATATATGAAAATCATAAACGAAGGGGGAAGAAAATGATAACGGACGATCAGATAAAATTAATGATTGGAAGTCTGCTTCATGACATAGGAAAAGTTGTGTATAGAAGTGGGGATGGAAGAAATCACAGTCAGAGTGGATATGAGTATCTGAAGAATGAAGCACATATTTCAGATGATGAAATTTTAAACTGTGTGAGATATCATCATGGAATGTATTTAAAGAACGCATCCTTAGCAGAAGACGATAAGGCATATGTTGTTTACTATGCAGACAATGTGGCAGCATTTTCGGATCGCAGAGAGGCGGAAGCAGGAGAAGGCGGATTTGATAAAGCGATGCCGTTAGAGAGTATATTTAATATTTTAAATGGAAATCACGGACAAAGTCATTATGCCATGCAGGTTTTAAATCCGAAGAATGGAATTAATTATCCGACAGAAGATGAAATATCTATGGATGAACATTTTTATCAGTCCGTCATTCAAAATATTACAGATAATTTACAGGGTATCACGTTAGACGAAGAATACATCAATTCCCTGCTGGCTGTGCTTGAGGCAAATCTGACATACATTCCATCTTCTACTTCAAAAAAGGAGCTTGCAGATATTTCTTTGTATGACCACATGAAGATGACCGCAGCAGTTGCGTCATGCGTAATGCAGTTTCTGACTGCGAAAGGCGAAAAAAATTATAAGCAGAGCCTGTTTATCAATGCAGAGAAATCTTATGACGAGGAAATGTTTTTACTGTATTCCATGGATATTTCCGGTATTCAGAGTTTTATCTATACGATAGGAGAAAAAGGTGCATTAAAAGGACTGCGTGCGAGAAGTTTTTACCTTGAAATTATGATGGAGCATATTGTGGATGAACTGTTAGAGAAGTTGTCACTTTCAAGGGCAAATTTAATTTATACAGGAGGAGGACACTGCTATTTGCTTTTAGCGAATACGGATGATACCCGTGATATTTTAGAGCACTATGAAAAAAGTCTGAATCACTGGATGATGGAACATTTTGATACAGCGTTATATGTTGCCTGCGGATATGCGAAAGCAAATGCCAATGCGTTAAGAAATATGCCGAACGGAAGTTATTCCGATCTTTATCTAACGATATCAAAGATGATTTCTGAGAAAAAATCGAATCGGTATAATGCAGATATAATCCGTAGTCTGAATAGCAGAAAACATGAAGGAGAGCGGGAATGTAAAGTGTGCCGCAGAATAGCCCGCCTTACAGATGATAAATGTCCGGTATGTCTGGCATTAGAGAAAATGTCGGGAAGTATTCTGTATGAAAACTATTTTACTGTAATGAGTGAACCGGACAAAGATGCGCTGCCACTTCCGGAAAACAGGTACTTAGCAGCAGATACAAAAGAGAGCCTGCTAAAACGGATGGAATCAGAAAATTATGTCCGGTGTTATACGAAAAATGAAATTTATATCGGGAAACATGTTACTGCCAAATTGTGGGTTGGAGATTATACGACAGGTGACACGTTTGAAAAACTGGCAGAACAGGCAGAAGGTGTGGAAAGAATTGGAATCCTTCGTGCGGATGTGGATAACCTTGGAACGACTTTTGTTTATGGACTGCAGAGACCGGATGGAGATGACAAATATGTAACACTTTCGAGAACATCTACATTGTCACGGCAGTTGTCTTTATTTTTTAAATGTTATATCAATGAGATACTTCGGAAAGGAACAGCAGACAATTTTGGTGGAAGTGGGGAACGAAAAGCGGTAATTGTATATTCTGGTGGAGATGATGTGTTTTTAGCCGGAGCGTGGAATGATGTGATCGCAGCTTTTATGGATATCAGAAATGCGCTTGAAAAATTTACACAGGGAACGCTGACAATATCAGGAGGTGTTGGTATTTACGATGCAAAATATCCGCTGAATGTTATGGCAAAAGAAGTGGAAAGACTTGAAGACAGATCAAAACATGTGGAAGGAAAAAATGCAGTTACGCTGTTTGATGAAACACATGCTTATCCATGGAATGTATTTATACAAAATGTTGTTACAGAAAAGTTAGGTGTGCTTAAGACTTATTTTGATCAGAATGATGAGCACGGTATGGGATTTTTATATCATCTCATGGAATTGTTAAGGGAAAGTGGGAACAACATCAATTTTGCAAGATATGTTTATCTGTTGTCGAGAATGGAACCACAGGAACATGAAAATAAAGAAAAACGGGCGGCTTACCGGAGTTTTTCAAAAAAGATGTACGAGTGGAGCGGGAAGGAACAGGATAGAAAAGAACTGATCACGGCAATCTATCTGTATGTATATCTGAATCGCAAAAGAGAGGAGCAGGATTAAATGAAATTGACAGAAGAAAATTATGTGGGAATTGCAGAACAGGCAATCAAGGAACTGTGCAGTGAAAAAGACCAGAAAGGGAGACTGGTTGGTCCGGTAACAACATCCAAGATCAGAAATCTGCTTGCCATGACATCCGATATTTACAATGATGTGGTCAATAGTCAGAGCGACAAGCTGAATGCAGAAATAATTGGACGGATCAACTACATGAAGATTCGTTTTATCTATGAAGCAGGGCGTGAACCGAAGGTAAAGAAACTGGTAGATAAAGCAAAGATTTTAGAGCACTTAGAAGAGATCAAAGGCAGCAGAGACCAGTATATTTTATTCAGCCGGTATATGGAAGCCTTGGTTGCATATAGAAAATTTTATGGTGGACGTGATGAGTAGAGGGAGGATGAAATAATGTTTGCAAAAGTTAAAATCAGTGGGGTGTTAGAGACAATAACGGGTTTACATATTGGCGGATCGAGTGCTTTTTCTGCGATTGGTGCAGTAGATTCTCCTGTCATCCGGGATGCAAGGACGAATATGCCGATGATTCCGGGTAGCAGTTTAAAAGGAAAATTAAGGACACTTCTGGCAAAAAAATATAATCAGACAGTAGCGAAAACACCGGATGACGATGCGGTATGTCTGACAAGTCTGTTTGGAAGTGCGAAAAAAGGTCAGGTAAAGACTAGTAAAATCCTGTTTAACGATATGTTTCTTGAAAATATGGATGAATTAAAATATGCAGGGCTGACAGGTGCAACAGAGGTTAAATTTGAAAACAGCATCCAAAGAACAACGGCAGTAGCGAACCCCAGACAGATCGAACGTGTGGTAAGAGGAGCAAAATTTCCGATGCAGTTGATTTATGAAGTGACGGATGAATCGGAAATGGTTCATGATTTTGAAATATTAAAAGACGGGTTTCAACTTTTAGAATATGATTATTTAGGCGGCAGTGGATCAAGAGGTTATGGACGTGTCAAGATCATGGATATCCGGGTCGAACCTGTGATAGGGGAAGTGTCGGAAGATGTTTTGTCTCAGTGTAAGAAAATCATGAGTGCAGTGGAATAAAATAAATTTGCAGAATTGATTTTTGACTACAGAGAGAAAAGAAATGAGGCGGGACATGGAATATACGATCTATCAGTTAGAATTTAAAACAGGTGTTCATTTTGGTACCGGAATGTTAAATGAAAGTGCCTGCACGTTTAAGGCAGATCAGATATTTTCAGCACTTTATATAGAGGCTTTAAAACTGAATCTGCAGCAGCAGTTATATGATGCTGTGAAAAAAGGAAATCTGTTAATTTCAGATGCATTTCCATATATTGGACAGCAGTATATGATTCCAAAACCGATGATATATGTGGAGCCGGTAAACCGTGGGGAATCGAAGCAGAAAAAAGCATATAAAAAAATGAAGTTTATTCCGGTAGAATGTTTGATCGATTTTCTGAATGGGAAAATGGATCTGTCAAATGATCCGATGGAACATTATGGACATTATTTTCAGCAGACGATGGCAGCTGTCCGCACCGGCGAGGAGACTCTCCCATACAGGGTTGGAACTTTTTATTATGAAGAGGGATGTGGCCTGTATATCATTGCCGCGTATCAAAGCGAAAATGAAAAATGTCTTATGGAAAAATTGCTGACAGCATTGTCCTATACAGGAATTGGTGGAAAAAAATCAGGTGGACTTGGAAAATATAGATACAATGAGGGGCAGATTCCGGAACAGCTTTTAGAATGTCTGCAGAAAAAATCGGACAGATATATGTTATTGTCAGTTGCACTTCCTGCAGATGAGGAATTGGAAAATGCGATGGAAAATGCATCCTATTTGTTAGAAAAAAGATCTGGATTTGTGGCATCTTCAGATTATGCAGAGGAGTGGAGAAAAAAGAAGGATCTTTATGTATTTACAGCAGGTTCCTGTTTTGTAAATTGTTTTGCCGGAGATATCTATGATGTGTCGGAAGGCGGAAAACATCCTGTGTATCGATATGCAAAGCCGATTTTTATGGGGGTATCATTATGAGGGATTATTTAAAACACTACCGGGTGAAAATATGTGTATTATCCCCAGTCTATATAGGTTCCGGTGAAAAAATAGGAAAAAAAGAGCACATCTATATGCCATGGAATCATCATGTGATCATACCGAATGTAGAGAAGATGTACATGGATCTGCAGAAAAAAGGACTCGGGAAAGAGTTTGCAGACTATATGATGGATGGGCGGCCGAAGGAACCTTCTCTATCCCAGTGGCTTGGACAGCATAAGATGCAGCGGGAAGATTATGAGAGATGGAAATTGTATGAGATGGATGCAGGGGAAGCATTTGTTTCACAGACAGCCAGACCAAAAGAGATTGAAGCCTTTGTGAAGGATGCATATGGTATGCCGTATGTTCCGGGCAGTACTTTAAAAGGCATGTTCCGCACGGCACTGATTGCAGATGAGATACAAAAATGTCCGGAAAAATATGAAAGAACAGGCAGGGAGATACAGTCTGCTTCCGCAGAACGCGCAAGCAGGAAACAATGCCTTGCAAGAGAGACAAAACGTTTAGAACAACAGATATTTTATACTTTAAACCGTGATGAAAAAAAGCCTGCAAATGCTGTTAATGATAATCTTTCTGGTCTGCATGTAGGTGACAGCCAGCCTATCAGTGTGGATCAGCTGACATTAAGCCAGAAGATCGATGTTACACTAGACGGTACAGAAAAACCGCTGAATGTATTGCGGGAGACACTGATCCCCGGAACAGAGATTTGCTTTGATGTATCAATTGACACGACAATCTGCCCGTATCAGATGGAAGATATCATAGAAGCACTGAATATTTTCCAGAATATCTGTAACCGGTATTTTTATGCAAGATTCCACTGGGAGGCAAAGGAAAAAAATACAGTATGGTTAGGTGGAGGATGTGGTTTTCTTTCAAAGACGGTTTTATATCCATTGCTTGGCAGTAATGCAGTAAAAGTTGTGGATAATGTGTTTAAAAATACACTGGGAAAAAATTATATTGTGCATAAACATACCAAAGATCTGCAGCTTAAGCTGGCACCGCATGCCTGTAAGTGTACAAAGTATCAGGGAAAGCTGTATCATATGGGGATGGGGAGGATTGAATTTGAGGAAATATAACAATTTTGCGCCGATAGGCTTAAAATCAGGCTTTGTGATCGGTATGATCCAGTTTGATATTGAGATTTCTCTCATTTGCGGGTTTGCCCCGCAAATGGGGGATGAAAGCCTTGTGTTTGGAGAGGTGTAAGGGACAGGATTGAAATATAAGAACCCCGTGGAGGGGACGAGAACGGTAGCTTTTTATTTGATGCTGCAGGTTTTGAAGATTGAAATATAAGAACCCCGTGGAGGGGACGAGAACAAAACATCAATATCAGCGTGTAAGTCCTCAAGTATTGAAATATAAGAACCCCGAGGAGGGGACGAGAACTCCGCGACAGCTCTGCAAAAAAATCATATCCCGGATTGAAATATAAGAACCCCGTTGAGGGGACGAGAACATATTCTCCCTTCTGTGCAATAAAAAAGACAGCCTAATTGAAATATAAGAACCCCGAGGAGGGGACGAGAACTAGATCCGTGATGGTGTTTTAGCTTTTGCAATTTCGTATTGAAATATAAGAACCCCGAGGAGGGGACGAGAACTTGCCTGACTTATCTGTATAGTTAAAATCGGAGAATTATTGAAATATAAGAACCCCGAGGAGGGGACGAGAACCTGTCTCAGGAACTTTTCATCCGACTGGTCTAAACGGATTGAGATAAGAGAACCCCGAGGAGGGGACGAGAACTGACGCATTTCTTCTATTGTTGGCATAGTTGTTATTGAGATAAGAGAACCCCGAGGAGGGGACGAGAACACTTCCTGAATTTCAGTCTTAGGAACTTCTACATAAAATTGAGATAAGAGAACCCCGAGAAGGGGACGAGAACCTTTAGCTGTTTTTGTTATATACTTACACAAGTATAATTGAAAAAATTTCCACTAAGGGGACAAATAAAAACAAGGGAGGAAACACATGAGTTATCTTTATGTCAGTGAACAGGGTGCGAGTATCGGGATAGAAGCAAATCGTTTTCAGGTAAATTACAAGGATGGAATGATAAAAAGTATTCCAGCTGAGACGTTAGAGATGATCGAAGTATTTGGCAGTGTCCAGATTACGACACGCTGCCTGACGGAATGTTTAAAACGGGGGGTGAATATCCTGTTTTATTCCACAAGCGGGGCGTATTATGGAAGGCTGATCTCAACTTCCCATGTGAATGTGCAAAGACAGCGTATTCAGGCGGAAATTGGACACAATGAAACATTTAAACTGGAAATGTCAAAAAGAATCATTGATGCAAAGATTCGCAATCAGGTTGTTGTTTTGCGTAGATATGCGCGAGGCAGAGATGAAGATATTCATAGAATGATCATTGAGATGCAGAATATGCAGAAAAAACTGCTATATGCGAAGAGTGTGGAACAGGTTATGGGATATGAGGGAACGGCAGCAAAAATATATTTTAAAGTATTGGGGAAGTTAATTGATGAACAATTTGTTTTTGAAGGCAGGTCAAGACGTCCTCCGATGGACCCGTTTAATTCGCTGATCAGTCTTGGCTACTCGATCATCTTAAATGAATTGTATGGAAAGATTGAGGGAAAAGGATTAAATCCATATTTTGGAGTGATGCATAAAGACAGAGAAAAGCATCCTACCTTAGCAAGTGATCTGATGGAAGAATGGAGAGCCGTATTAATTGACACAACAGCGCTTAGTATGTTAAATGGTCATGAATTGGTAAAAGAAGATTTCTATACTGGAATCGATCAGCCTGGAGTCTTTTTAGAAAAGGATGGATTCCGGAAATATATTCAGAAACTGGAGGGAAAATTTCGTACAGAGAACAGATACCTTTCGTATATTGATTACAGTGTCAGCTTCCGGCGTGCAATGGATCTTCAGGTTAATCAGTTTGTAAAGGCAATTGAAACGGAAAATGTGAATGAATATATGCCGGTGATCATTCGGTAATTGGTTTGATAAATGTGGGGGGAAAGACAAATGGAAAATTATTTTTGGAATACTGAGGAAGAAAATAGCATAAAGAAGCTGTATATTCTTGTAATTTATGATATTGTTGATAATAAGCGAAGAGTCAGGTTTGCGAAGAAAATGAACGGATATGGTTTTCGGGTTCAGAAATCGGCATTTGAGGCGATGGTTACGGAAAATTTATATCGACGTTTGTTACATGATATTCCGGAGCTGATTGACCGTAGATCGGACAGCGTGAGAGTTTACAAAATAAGAGGTTATGGAGAAGTCAGCCTGTTTGGGGCAAGTCCTGAAATTAAAAATGAAGAAGTGATTATTATAGGGTAATATGACAAAAGATATATTATAAATACACTGGGCAGAAATTATGTTGTGCATAAACATACCAAAGACCTGCAGCTTAAACTGGCACCGCATGTCTGTAAATGTACAAAGTATCAGGGAAAGCTGTATCATATGGGGATGGGGGAGGATTGAATTTGAGGAAATATAATGATTTTGCTCCGATAGGCTTAAAATCAGGCTTTGAGAATGTTATACACCAGTTTGATATTGAGATTTCTCTCATTTGCGGGTTTGCCCCGCAAATGGGGGATAAAAGCCTTGTGTTTTGGGAGGTGTAGGGGACAGGATTGAGATAAGAGACCCCCGTAGAGGGGACGAGAATTGCACAGCGTATGGAAAATCGGATTTACCGTTATATTGAGATAAGAGACCCCCGTAGAGGGGACGAGAATGTACTGTTTGCCATTCCTAGAGTGACAAGCAAAAGATTGAGATAAGAGCCCCCCGTAGAGGGGACGAGAATTCCACCGCCTTCCTAGTTATAGTATAGCGGATTTAATTGAGATAAGAGCCCCCCGTAGAGGGGACGAGAATACGAAAGTACAACAGTGTGAGGCGCACTAGGTAAGATTGAGATAAGAGCCCCCCGTAGAGGGGACGAGAATATGGTGAATATAGTGCGTTCATGTATCAATGGCAGATTGAGATAAGAGACCCCCGTAGAGGGGACGAGAATGTTCCAAATCTGCTTGCCACATTCGTCACGGTCATATATTGAGATAAGAGACTCCCGTAGAGGGGACGAGAATTCCAAGTCGTTGTTACTTGACTTGTTTAAAGTGTAATTGAGATAAGAGACCCCCGTAGAGGGGACGAGAACCTATGCACTATTCTTTTATTGTATCAAGTTCTGTATTGAGATAAGAGACCCCCGTAGAGGGGACGAGAACTCTACATAACAGTCGCAAATACGGGAAAATGTGCAGTCATTGAGATAAGAGATCCCCGTGGAGGGGACGAGAACGTAAAGCCTTTATTCAATTATCAATGTACTTGAGAATTGAGATATAAGACCCCCGAGAAGGGGACGAGAACCAGATGGGTTTGATTTTTCTTGCATCTTCCTGAATTGAGATAAGAGACCCCGAGGAGGGGACGAAAACTTGAAAACCTGCCCCGGATAAATCAAATTAGGGTTTACTGAGATATAAGAACCCCGCTAAGGGGACAAAATTAGAATAAATTTTTACTAAATAACCATGCAGGAAAATTAAATCATTATTACGAAAGATGGAGATTATTATGAATCAGACGATATTGTTTACACCAGTGGGAGGAACCGACCCGATTTCATTAAATAATTATCATGATGGATCAATACTGCATATTTGCAGATTCTATAAACCGGATAAAGTCATTTTGTACATGTCAAAAGAGATGTTGGATTTTCAGGAGAAAGATGACAGGTATCGTTATTGTCTGGACCGTCTGGCAAAGATGCAGGATCGTCCCATGATTTATGAGATCATAGAACGCCGGGAGCTTACCAAAGTACATGAATTTGATTATTTTTACGAGGATTTCAGGAAGGTGATCAGCCATATATATGAGACGATGGATGATTCAGATACACTGCTTTTAAATGTGTCATCCGGTACACCGGCAATGAAAAGTGGATTGCTGGTATTGCAGACATTAGGGGAGTTTCCTGCAAAAGTAATTCAGGTGGCGACACCAGTAGGAAAATTGAATGAGCAGGTGCATGAGGGATATGATGTAGAAACTTTATGGGAATTGGATGAGGATAATCAGGAAGGTGCACAAAACAGATGTAAGGAAATACAGTGTCCGACACTTTCAAAGATAAAGAAAGAGGAAATTATAAAAAAACATATTTTGGTATATGATTATCAGGCTGCGCTTGATGTTGCGGATTCATTACCGGCAGAGCAGACAGTGCAGTACAGGGATTTAATTTATCAGGCTGCAAGGAGAGTGTTATTAGATTTTGTGAATGTGGATAAGACAATCCAGAAAACAAATTTTCAATGTCTGCCGGTGCGGTATTCTTCCCAGAGAAAATATTTTGAATATGCACTTACGATCGATATTCGATTAAAACGTGGTGAGTATGTGGATTTTATCAGGTCGATCACACCGATTGTAGTAGATTTGTTTGAAATGATATTAAAAAAACAATGTGGCATCATAGTAGACGATTATTGCGACCAGTATAAACGTGCCGGACAGTGGAAGAGGATGTGGTCAGCAAAAAAATTAAATGGAACGGAAGTAGGAAAAGTACTGAATAGTCATTATCAGAAAATGGAAAAAAGATTTGAAGCAAAAGATGTGTATTCAGAACATCTAAAAATACTCACAGATCATTTTTCGAGTGATACCCGCTTAAAACAGTTGATGGAAGATCTTAGAAATGTGGAAAGTAATATCCGGAATCTTGCTGCGCATGAGATTGTGTCTGTGACAGATGAGACAATTAAAAACCTGACAGGTTTTTATGGCAGGGATATCATGAGTAAGATCAAGGAGCTTTTTGGATATACGGAGATTTCCATACGAAAAGGGTATTGGGATTCTTACGATGAAATGAACAGGAAAATCCTTGAGCAGATGTCAAATGAATAAAATATACAAACAAAACACAAAAAATGTGAATATTTCACAAAAGCAATGTATAAATTATTGACATGAAATATTTAGAAACATATAATGTGATTGGAGGTGTGGGATATGTTACTTGAATTTTCATGCAGTAATTATAAGGCAATTAAGGAGAAAATAGTATTTTCCATGGTTGCAGGAAGTGATAAATCACATCAGGAAGAATTGTATGAATTTGATGATTACCGGGTGTCAAGAATCACATCTGTATATGGTGCAAATGGTGCTGGAAAAAGTACATTGATTGATGCGGTAGGGTATCTAGGCTTTTTGGTGAGGGAATGTGTGAAATTTCAGGAAGGAGATAAGATTCCGAGAACACCACATAAACTTTCAGCAGAGAAACCGACAGCGTTTGATATTCAGTTTGTTGTGGATGGAATACGTTATGCGTATGGATTTTCCATGAATGATGTTGAGTTTCTGGATGAGTATTTGTATCATTTTCCATCTGGAAGACAGGCGAAGATATTTGAACGTGAAGGTACAAAGTTTTCATATGGAATAAAGTATAAGAAAGAACTGTCTCAACTGGAGAGTAAGACAAAAAGTAATAAATTATTTCTGACTACGGCAGAAGCGTGGTGCAGTTTAAAGGAAATCATTCATCCTTTCAGGTTTTTTAAAGAAGAATTGATTGTTCATGGAATTGGACCTGATAATTGGTTTGAATACTCTGCAGAACAGATTCGGACAAATTCTGGTATGAAACAAATATTAGTTGTGTTCATGCAAAAAATAGGAATTCCAATTAAGGATATCCAGGTAAAAATAGAAAACAGACAATTGACAACACAGGATATGCCGCTTGAATTATTAAATAAGGTCCAGATGTTAACTGGTATGGGTTCATTGCAGACAATAGAAGTAAAGTTTGTATATAAAGATTATATTTTGAATATCAATGAGGAGTCACAGGGAACACAGAAACTTTTTAAATTGCTATGTCCGTTTATAGATGTGCTAGTCAATGGAAAAGTGTTATTTTATGATGAACTTGAAGCTAGTCTCCACCCTGCACTTGTAGATGAATTAATCCACACATTTAAAAACTGGAAAAGTGAAAAAAATCCACAATTAATTTTTTCCTCCCATGATACAAGTTTGTTGGATCTGGATTTATTCCGCAGAGATCAAATATGGTTTGCAGAAAGAAATCCCAGGTTGTGCACGACAGAGTATTATTCTTTAGTGGAATTGAAAAATGTCAGAAAGGATGACAATATAAAAAAAGGATATATCAATGGTCGATATTCGACAATTCCGTTAAAGGGAAGCAGTTTGATCGAAGTTTTGGGAGGTGAATAAATTTGGAACGAAAGCTAGGACTCAGTTCCAGAAATGAAAATTCCAGAAATATGTTAGTGCCGGATATGCACGTTTCAAAACTTGATGAAATGTATGAACAGTTTTGCAAAAATGTGGAAACGGTAAAAGAAAAGTTTCATATTGCAGAACAATTAGATAACGTTCATGAAGAAAAAGCAGTAAAAGATATTTATCGGTCACAGATTGTGTTTTTGGAAAGTGCACTGGATTATTATATGCATTGTCTTGGAATTTATGCGATGGTACAAATGTATAATAATCACTGGGATAAAACACGGGGATATTCCGATTTAAAGGTGCCGATTGATAAGGTAATGGATGCTGTTATGCATCCCGAAAATACAGGGTGGATTGACGCGGTAATTGTGTCTTACCATGCATCAAAAACATATATGAGTGCGAAAGAGATTAAGGGGCAGTTATCATTAATTGTTGGAAAAGATTTTTTTGATAAAATAGCAAATGAAATGTTTTATGACAAGGAGAGCAGAGTGAAACCAGCAGACAAATTGGCAAGAGCATTGACAGATTTGTTTGAACGCAGAAACAAGATAGCACATCAGGCAGATAGAAATCACCAGACGGGAGATTTGTATGATATTAACCGGCAGGATGTGGAAAATGCAATAGGTGTTGTTGAAACATTTGTTACAACTGTTCATAAGTTATTAACGGAATAAGAGTACTGCATGACATAAAAAAGCAAGGGACAACATCCCTTGCTTTTTTCTCCCCTCTGTGCTACACTGTCACAAGCTGACAAGACACATGTTAACCACATGAAAACACAGCAAAGAGGAGTAAGAAACTCCGGATTGGAGAAATTATGGAAAAAGTAAAGGCATTTTGTAAAAGGAAAAATATTGAGATATCCGTCAAACGCTACCTGATTGATGCACTTGGTGCGATGGCACAGGGATTATTTGCATCGCTTTTGATCGGAACGATCATCAGTACACTTGGAACGCAGCTTAATATTCCGATTCTTGTGACAGTCGGGACTTACGCGAAAGCGGCAGTCGGACCGGCAATGGCGATCGCAATCGGATATGCACTGCAGGCAGCGCCTTTAGTACTGTTTTCACTTGCGGCAGTCGGTGCGGCGGCAAATGAACTTGGCGGGGCAGGTGGGCCGCTTGCGGTACTTGTGGTTGCAATTTTTGCAGCAGAATTCGGAAAAGCAGTTTCCAAAGAGACAAAAATCGATATTATTGTCACTCCGTTTGTGACCATTTTTGTCGGGGTCGCGCTTTCTATCTGGTGGGCTCCGGCGATCGGTGCGGCAGCGAGTGCAGTCGGTAATGCGATCATGTGGGCAACCGAGCTGCAGCCGTTTTTCATGGGAATCATTGTATCTGTGATCGTCGGGATTGCACTGACACTGCCGATCAGCAGCGCAGCAATCTGTGCAGCACTTGGACTGACCGGATTAGCCGGTGGTGCAGCACTTGCCGGATGCTGTGCGCAGATGGTCGGATTTGCAGTGGCAAGTTTCCGTGAAAATAAATGGGGCGGATTGTTTGCACAGGGAATCGGTACATCCATGCTTCAGATGGGTAATATCGTGAAAAATCCGCGCATCTGGCTGCCGGCGACATTGGCGTCTGCAATCACCGGACCGATCGCAACGTGTCTGTTCCATTTACAGATGAATGGTGCAGCAGTTTCCTCCGGTATGGGAACCTGTGGACTGGTCGGACAGATTGGTGTCTATACCGGATGGATCGCAGATATTGAAGCGGGAAGCAAAGCTGCCATTACACCGATGGACTGGATCGGACTGATTTTCGTAAGCTTTCTTCTGCCGGGCGTTTTATCATGGCTTTTTAGTGTGTTATTCCGTAAGATCGGCTGGATCAAAGAAGGCGATATGAGGCTGGACTTATAAATCCATAAAAGTTTAGAAATAAATCCACCATAATGAGGAAAGTATGGTATACTGTAAACAGTAGTCATTACAGGAATAATATGCATGAAATTGCATTTTACTCCGCAAAACAAGGAGGATTTTTATGGAAAAGCCATTCACCTTAAGTGAGGGCGTTGACAGTTGGAATACGATTATTTTTTTATATAATTCCGCATTGAAGGAAGTACGCACAAAAGTTGAAATCTTAAACGATGAGTTTCAGCAGGTACATCAGTACAACCCAATAGAATATATCAAGTCAAGGATCAAGACGCCTGAGAGCATTGTGAAAAAGTTAAAGCGCTACGGATATGAGTCGTCGATCGACAATATGGTTAATTATGTCAATGACATTGCAGGTATCCGTATTGTCTGTTCTTTTACTTCTGATATTTATAAACTGGCTGAGATGATCGGGAAACAGAACGATCTGACCGTTATTTCCATCAAGGATTATATTAAAAATCCAAAGGAGAGCGGTTATAAAAGTTATCATATGCTTGTGACTGTTCCGATATTTTTATCGGACTGCGTGATCGATACCAAGGTGGAGATACAGATCCGGACGATGGCGATGGATTTCTGGGCAAGCTTAGAGCATAAGATCTATTACAAATTTGAGGGAAATGCGCCCGGCTATATCAGCAGGGATCTAAGAGAATGTTCCGATATTGTTTCTATGCTGGATGCAAAGATGCTCCAGCTAAATGAAGCAATCATACAGGCGAAAGAAGCACAGGAGGAGCAGACGGGTGCAGTATAATTATGACTTCGAGATTATGTCACTCGTCATTTTTGTGGTTATCAGCGGTCATTTCCTGTTGATCAGACAGTTTCCAACGGTTAAGTCAAAAGTATTTGGCAGACTGCTTGGGGTGTGTCTTGGCGAGTGTATCGCAAATATTTTATCATGTATTGGACTGGCAAATGCAGCAATCGTTCCATTAATCTGGAACGAATTGTTTGCGTTTGCTTTTTTTGCGTTAGAGGGAGCGGCTTCTTATCTGATGTTCCGCTATATGGAAGAGGTATGCAGCTTTTCCGGAGTAGCAGGTCGAATGATAAAATACATGGGAAAAGTCCCGTTTTTCTTTTTCGAGATCATGCTTTTAGCGACACCGTGGATGGGCTTTTTCTTTTATTTTAAAGATGGCAGCTATTATCAGGGAAATTTTGCATGGTTTGGCTATGTGTATATTGGATACTATTTTTTTATGAACCTGCTTCTTATATTTTTGGGGAGAGCGCGTATTGAGACGCGGATCAAGGTAATCGTTATCTTATACAGTATTGTGGCAGTTCTTATGGTGGTGCTTCAGTATGAGAGAAAAGAAATGCTGCTTACCAGTGCGGCAAATATGCTGTTTATTCTGATGATCTATATGGCAATGCAGAATCCGTCTGCTTATATTGACAGTGAAACCGGAACCAGTGATGAGCAGGCATTTCTGATCCAGATGAAAAATGTAACGGAGCAATCCGGGAAAAAAGTATTTCTTGTGGTACATATCAGACAGATGCATCATATCGAAATGCTTTTAGGATATGAAAACAGCAGGCGGCTGCTTGCCGAAGTGGGACATTATCTTACCGCACTGTGTGGAAAGTTCTGTGTGTCTCGCAATGCGGAGGATACATTTACCATCCTGCTGGATGAGGGAAAAGAAGAACACATAAAGGGGCAGATCAAAAAAAGATTTGAACAGGATTTTCATGTGTCTGGCAATTCGATTTCTTTAAACGAGGTCATGATCACCCTGCATTATCCGAGAGATTTTTGTTCTCTGGCAGAGTACAGGGCACTGTATGGATATTTGCTGGAAGCGGCACAAAATTCAGGGAAACAGGTCTTTTTTGAGGTGGATGAAGCCGTAAAAAAAGACTATTACCGCAGAAATAAGGTAGAGCAGGCGGTGGATCGTGCAATTACGGAAAACAGATTTGAAGTATATTATCAGCCGATCTATTCCCTGAAAGAAAAATGTGTTGTATCATTAGAGGCGCTGGTGCGTCTGAAGGATGAAAAACTTGGAGCCATTCCACCGGATGAGTTTATTCCGTTGGCGGAGCAAAACGGAACGATCACACAGATCAGTGAGATCGTACTTGAAGAGTGCTGTCGTTTTCTGGCAAAACATGTACTTCCAAATCCATCGCTTGGGATACGGACGATCCATGTGAACATTGCTGCAGCGCAGTGCCTGAACCGGAATCTGAAAGAAAGCATACTGCCAGTGTTAGAGCGTTATCATGTGCCGACACATATGATCACACTGGAGCTGACAGAGCGGACAGCGATTGAAGCGCCAAAGCTGATGTTATGGCACATGCAGGAGTTTGGCAAAATCGGCATGGGGTTTGCAATGGATGACTATGGAAGCGGCAATTCGAACTGTTCTTATCTGATCCGTTTTCCATTTCGGGAAATTAAGATTGATAAAAACATGACCTGGTCCTATTTTGAAAATCCAACTGCAAAAATCGTGATTGAAAATGAAATAAAGACGATACAAAAACTCGGTCTCCCACTGATCATGGAGGGCGTGGAAAAGAAAGAACAGAGTGATGCCTTAGAGGCGCTTGGTGTGGATATGATCCAGGGATATTATTACGGGAAACCGATGCCGGAGACGGAGTGTCTGCGCTATATCAGAAGAATGCATTTTGCCAAAGAGGAATATGGAAAGAGTTGATGGAAAGTTTATGCTAAAAATAGCATTTTGTGATGATGATTTAGAGATATTAAAAGAACTTGGTATCTTATTGGACAAATATAAAAAAGAAAGAGACGAAGACCTTACCTGTACGGTATTTCAGAGTCCCTTAGAGTTACTGGCCGCGATTGAGAAAGGGTTTTCTTTCGATATTTTATTTTTGGACATTTTAATGCCGGGGGAAAACGGAATTGAGACTGCAAAAGAAATCAGACAGTATGATAATAATATGAAAATTATTTTTCTTACCTCATCTCCGGAGTTTGCAGTACAGTCTTACACGGTCGGGGCATATTTTTATCAGTTAAAGCCAGTCTGGGAGGAAAGTTTTTTCCGCCTGATGGATTCCGTGCTTGCAGAGTGCACAAAGACACAGGAAAACAGTCTGATTCTGCGGAGCAAAGAAGGAATTACAAGAATTGACCTTGAAAAGTTAGAATATTGTGAAGTGATAGGACGGACGCTCTTTTTTCATCTCGGAAATGGGAAAGTATTTGAGAGTGTTGGCAGTTTAGACGATTTATTTTTGCAGTTAAAGCCTTATGGCAATTTTTTACGGCCACATCGGTCATTTCTGGTAAATATGGATTATATACAGAATATTTCTTACCGTGCAATTAAACTGATAAGTCTTGCAGAAATACCAATCCCGCATGGGAAATGCTCGGAGATAAAGAATAAATATCTCGAGTATGCGTTTAACAGAAAGCAGGTATTTTTATCATGAATCTTCTTTATGTAACAAATGGTGCAGCAGTCGGGATATTCGGCATGGTTTTGTCCGGGGCTTTTTGTGATATTCACTGGACGAAAGAAAAACGGGAATTTCTTGTTGGAAGTATTTTTGTGCTGCTTGCCATACAGGGCGTGATGTATCTGTTGGCCGGGGCAGCGACGATCCGTTATCTTTATCCTGTGATCACACATGTCCCGATGTGTATTGCCCTTTACATTTTAACGAAAAAACGTCTGTGGACAGTGATTTCCGTGCTGACCGCTTATCTCTGCTGTCAGCTTCGCAGGTGGGTGGCACTTTTTATAATGGCTGTGTTTGTGAACAGTGAAACGGTGCAAAATGTGACGGAACTGATTGCTACGCTGCCGTTATTATTTCTTTTACTGCGTTTTGTGGCACCCTCGGTGCGGGCAATATCAAATTATCCCGTGTCAATACAGCTTCAGTTCGGGTTGATTCCGGCATTGGGCTACGGCTTTGATTACCTGACGAGAGTTTATACGGATTTACTTTCAGAAGGCATACCGGCGGCAGTGGAATTTATGCCGTTCGTCTGCTGTATTGCTTATCTGGTGTTTGTGCTTCGTACTTCGGAGGAGGAGCGGAAGAAAAATGAACTTGAGCAGATGCAGAGCTGTCTGAATCTCCAGATTTCCCAGGCGGTCCGCGAGATTGAGGCTTTGAGGGAGTCGCAGAAAGATGCCAGTACCTACCGGCATGATTTAAGACATCATATGCAGCATCTGTTATCATGTATCGAGAATGGAAAAATTGAACAGGCAGAAGGCTACATTCATGAAGTATGTGCGCAGATTGAGGCAGGCAGGGTAAAAAATTACTGTGAGAATGAGACGGTCAATCTTATTTTTTCCTCTTTTGCAGGAAGGGCGGAAAGTGCTGGTGCCACAATGAACATAAAAGCGGTGGTACCATATATTCTTCCGGTTTCGGAGACAGATTTGTGTGTGCTTTTATCAAATGCGTTAGAAAATGCACTCCATGCGTGTACTGCACAGGAGCAGAAGGGAACGATAGATATTTTAGCGTATGAGAAGAACGGGAGGTTCTTTTTTCAGGTCACGAATCCATGCAGAAAAGAAGTAGTATTTGAAAACGGTGTTCCGGTTACCGACCGGCCGGGGCATGGAATCGGCGTACGCAGTATTTGTGCAATTGTTGACAGGTATGGCGGTATGTACAGCTTTCTGGTAGAAGATAATAAATTTATTTTACGCGTTTCTTTATAAGGTGCAGCTTTTTGCTGCACTTTAAAAGAAATAACGAAACTACAGATGAAAAATAAAAAATGTCGATTGAGTGCGCATTATAGTCGATTCAGAACAAGTTAATCCACTGTAGCACAAAATACGGTACATTAATGTCAACAGAGAGAAATGAAAAACAAATGACAAAGGAGAGAAAAATTATGAAAAGAAAAATTTTAGCAATTATGTTGAGTTCAATGCTGGCATTCTCTTTTACCGCCTGCGGGAATACCGAGGAGACTGCTGATGGCACAGTGACAAACGCAGAGGCAGATGTAGATGTAGATGTGGCAGATACTGGCACTGATGTGGAGACCGATGTGGCAGAGACCGATGCAGCAGATATTGTTGTGGACACAGAGGCAGCAGATGCACAAAGCGAAGATGTGGAAACAGATTCTACCGAAGACTTATTCTGCCTGCTTGATGTGCCGATTTTAGAGATGCCGGACTTAGCAGGAACAACCTGGAGTTTCTGTGGGGGTAACATTGGCGGTGTGCAAATGACACAGGACGATTATGATGCTGCATTAGAGCAGTATGGCGGAAAATTGGAGATCGTGTTTAGCGATGATGGTTCCACTGTACAGATGGTACAGGGAGGTGGAACGTTAGACGGTGTCTGCGAATATCATTATGAGGATGAAGGTGTGCGTTTAACATTTGACAATAACGGCACAGATCTGGTATACGCCTGCGTGTTTGCAGATTTTGACGGACTGACAATGGTAGCATTGTCCGATACTTCCGGATACAATGCAGTATATTTTGTACAGTAAAGGAGTTTTTGAATGGAGATCTCTGTAATTGTTTGTTTGCTTGTGATTTTACTTGCCATATGGATTGTTTCTGTACGGAAAAAATTAGCAATCATGGATGAAAATATCAATCATTCCATGAATCAGATCGGAGTGCAGCTTTCGTCACGGTTTGATGCGTTACTTTCCCTGCTTGATTTTACAAAAAAATATGCAGGATACGAGGCACAGACACTTACAGATGAAGTAAATGAAAAACGGTGTATCATTATGGAAACTTCCACACCGGAGGAGGTTTTGCGCCAGGAAGGTGTGATAAACGAGGTGCTTTTCCGGACACAGACGGTTTTAGAAGAATATCCGGGTTCGACTGATGAAAATGAATACATCAAATGTATGGACGCGGTAGAGTGTTATGAAAAAATGGTGCAGACCAGCCGGCTGATTTATAATGATTCGGTGACAAAATTAAACAGAGAGCTTCACATTTTTCCAACCAGTGTACTTGCACATATGCTCGGATTTGAAAAACGGGATTATCTGGTAGAAAATTAGCAGAAAAGGAGATGCAAAGGATGAATAAGTTACACAGAAGCAGGTATATAAATGTAGTTGTATCAATGATGATGGCATTTTTGATGCTTGCTGCAATGGGAACGACACAGGTACATGCAGCACAATATACAACGGGAACGATTGATCCTGCCGAATTGAAAGCTGGAGATGTGGTTTACAGGGGGGTTCAGTTAACGGTAGACAGACAGATTGTGGTTTGTAAAAAGTGCAATATGATATGGATTACGACGGGCACGGATTACGGTACTGGAGATATGAAACGCTCTGAGGTGGTGGCTACGGAAGCCCATAAGGATCATCCGGATAAGGTGGGGTATAGCGAGTTTAACTGGTATTTTAATCTTGACAGCTCCGGCCCATTGTTAAAAAATACGCCATATACGATCGTAGAAAATGCTAACATTAAATATAAGATTATCTACAATACAAACGGTGGCAGTCAGATAGCAGAGGAAAAGCAGACGAGCCTGCCAGATCCGCTGCCAGCTGCGACGAAAGATGGATATGAGTTTGCCGGCTGGTATACAGATGCAGATTTTACGACGATTGCGCGGCCGGGACAGGCACTTACTGCCGACACGACTCTTTATGCAAAATGGGTAGAACACAGGCACACATTTAGGGATGAGTGGAGCAGCAATGATACTTCCCATTGGCATGCTGCCACGTGTGAACACACCACAGAAAAAAAGGATGAAGCAGCTCATGTTTATGGAACAGCAGGTGTGGAAAGATATACCTGTAGTGTCTGCAAATATGTAAGTGAAACAAGAAAAAGAGAAGCTGAGGCAGCAGATAAAAAGAATACGGAAAGTAAACCGGTAAAAGTAAAAAGGACAGAGGCAAAAGACGCAGCATTAAATTCGAAATTTAATGTGAAAGCAGGAAAGACGGTCAAGGTAACTTGGGGAAAAGTTAAAGATGCAGATGGTTATGATGTTTATATGGCATACTGCGGAAAAGATAAGGAAAAGGTTGTAAAGTCCGTAAAGGCAGCGGATAGTTTATCTGTTGAGATCAGCAAATTGAAAAAGAAAGGAATCAATCAGAAAAAAAATATAAAATGTCATGTTCTTGCATATAAGATGGTTGATGGCAAAAAAGTAACAGTTGCGAAATCGATTACGATACATGCAGCAGGAAAGAAGAATAAATCAGTAACAGATGCAAAAAGCATTAAACTGAAAAAGACTTCTTATGTATTGGCAAAAGGGAAAAAAGCTGTCGTAAAAGCTTCGATTGTCAAGAAGGATAAGAAACGTCCGATCATTAATCATATATCGGAATTCCGATATGCTACATCAGACAGTAAAGTGGCAGTGGTATCTAAAAATGGTAAGATCACCGCGAAAGGAAAAGGATCCTGTTCTATATATGTATATGCAACAAACGGATGTGCACAAAAAATAAAAGTTGTGGTCAAATAAGAGAGACAGGTATAAAGTGAAAATGAATGTGTAGGAGAAAAGCTGCCAATGATAGTGATAATATCATTAGGCAGCTTTTTATAATGAACAAAGGAAAAAGAAAACGTGTATTTTGACTGGATTATATAGTATAATATATTCCGTGTCTGAGAGAGAAATAAAACATAAGAGGATAGTGCGTGTGAAAAATAAGATTTTTCACACGCAAGAATGGGGATTAAGATGAGAATAGGATTTGATAATGACAAATATTTAAAAATTCAGTCGGAGCATATCAAAGAACGCATCAGCCAGTTCGGTGATAAGCTGTATCTGGAATTTGGCGGAAAATTATTTGATGACTACCATGCGTCTAGGGTATTGCCGGGATTTGCACCGGACAGTAAACTTCAGATGCTGATGCAGCTTTCGGATGTTGCGGAAATCGTAATTGTGATCAGTGCTGCAGATATTGAGAAAAACAAGGTGCGTGGAGATCTTGGCATTACCTATGATGTGGATGTTGTCCGTCTGATCGGAGAGTTTGAGAAAAAAGGACTCTATGTCGGAAGTGTGGTCATCACACAGTTTGCCGGACAAAATGGTGCAGTGCAGTTTCGGGAAAAACTCGAAAAACGTGGAATCAAAGTATATCAGCATTATAAGATCGAGGGGTATCCGTCGAATATTCCACTGATCGTCAGCGAGAATGGTTTTGGAAAAAATGATTATATTGAGACGACAAGACCGCTTGTGGTTATTACTGCGCCGGGGCCTGGAAGCGGAAAAATGGCAACCTGTCTTTCACAGCTTTATCATGAAAACATTCGCGGAACCAAAGCCGGCTATGCGAAGTTCGAGACATTCCCAATCTGGAATCTTCCGTTGAAGCACCCGGTCAACCTTGCATATGAGGCTGCAACAGCAGACTTAAATGATGTGAATATGATTGACCCGTTCCATCTGGAAGCATATGGAAAGACCACGGTGAACTACAACCGTGATATAGAAATATTTCCTGTTTTAAATGCAATTTTTGAGGGAATATACGGTGAAAATACCTATTACAAATCGCCGACTGATATGGGAGTAAATATGGCAGGAAACTGCATCATCGATGATGAAGCCTGCTGCGTGGCATCTAAAATGGAAATTATCAGGCGTTATTACACCGCAGTGAATAAACTGGTAAAAGAAGAAGCGACTGAAAATGAAGTTTACAAGATCGAACTATTAATGAAACAGGCGAAGATCACGACAGACGACAGAAAAGTTACCGTTGCCGCAAAGAAGCGTGCGGAGGAATCAGGTGTTCCGACCGCAGCAATTGAACTTTCGGATGGAACGATCATTACATCAAAAACGTCTGATTTCCTTGGAGCATCAGCAGCATTGCTTTTAAATGCTTTAAAATATTTAGCTGGAATTGAACATGACGAGAAGCTGATCCGCCCGGAGGCAATTGAGCCAATCCAGGATTTGAAGGTACGTTTCTTAGGAGGAAAGAATCCAAGACTTCACACAGACGAAGTTTTGATCGCGTTATCTCTTGCAGCGGTTTCCAATGAAAATGCAAAATGCGCCATTGAGCAGATTCCTGCACTCCGCGGCTGTCAGGTGCATACTTCGGTTATGCTTTCCGAGGTGGATATTAAAATTTTCAAAAAACTGGGTGTGGATCTGACAAGTGAACCGGTACGCAGTGGATTGAAGCTGTACTAAATTTATTTGATGTATCATGAGCCATAGAATAAAGTAAAAGAGGAAATAACATGAATCTGATTAATATAGAAGATCTGACAAAGGTCTATGCCGAAAGAAAGCTGTTTGATGGTGCATCATTTTCATTGCAGGATGGGGAGAAGATAGGTGTTATTGGTATCAATGGAACCGGAAAGACAACGCTTCTGCGGATGATCATGGGGGATGAGGAGACGGATGAGGGAACTGTTACGACTGCTAACCATGTGGTCATACGTTATCTGCCGCAGCATCCGGAATTCGAACCGGAAAAAAGCAGTCTGGAATGTGTGCTGGAAGGAAATGTAACGGATGAAAACCGCTGGTCTGTTGAAAGTGATGCCAAGGCAATGATGATGCGGCTTGGCATTAAAGATTTTATGCAGCCTGCAGGACAGTTATCCGGTGGACAAAGAAAGCGTCTTGCGCTGATATCCGTACTTCTTTCCCCGGCAGATATTCTGCTGCTGGATGAGCCTACAAACCATTTAGATAATGATATGGCAGACTGGCTGGAGGATTATCTGAAAAAATGGAGAGGTGCGCTTATCATGGTAACACATGACCGGTATTTTCTGGACAGTGTGTGCAACCGGATCGTGGAGATTGATAAAGGAAAAATTTATAGTTATCAGACGAATTATTCCGGGTATCTGGAATTAAAAACCCAGCGGCAGGAAATGGAAGCAGCCAGTGAACGAAAACGTCAGTCGATCCTGCGTGTGGAACTGGAATGGATACGCAGGGGTGCAAGGGCACGTTCCACAAAACAGAAAGCACATATCCAGCGCTATGAAGAGCTGAGAGACCGTCAGGCTCCGGTGCAGGATTCGCAGGTAGAATTAAGTTCTATTTCTACAAGAATGGGAAAAACGACTGTGGAGTTAGAAAACATCTGCAAGGCCTATGGAGAAAGAAAACTGATCGATGATTTTTCTTATATCTTTTTGAAGGGAGACAGAGTTGGATTTATCGGACCAAACGGTTGTGGAAAGTCTACTTTAATGAAAATTATTGCAGGCATTATTCCACAGGATTCCGGGCAGGTTATCATCGGACAGACTGTGAAAATGGGATATTATGCGCAGGAAATAGCCTCAGAAAAAAATGAGGATGAAAATGAAATTGATCTGTCATATATGGACCCAAATCAGAGAGTGATTGATTATGTAAAGGATACAGCAGAATATATTCAGACTGTGGACGGAGTCATATCTGCGTCTGTTTTATTGGAGCGTTTCTTATTTCCGCCGGAAAAACAGTACAGTCCGATTGGAAAACTGTCCGGCGGGGAAAAGAAAAGATTAAATCTGCTTCGGGTACTGGCGACATCCCCGAACTTTATTCTGCTGGATGAGCCTACAAACAATCTTGATATAGCTACGCTGACAATTTTAGAGGACTATCTGGATCGTTACGATGGCATTGTTGTCACGGTATCGCATGACCGCTATTTCCTTGATAGAACAATGAAGCGTATCTTTGCCTTTGAGGGAGACGGAAAACTGAAACAATATGAAGGCGGCTATACAGATTATGTAAACCGACTTGCGGCAGAGGGCAGGACACCGGGTGGAAACATTGCGGCGCGGTCTGCTGGTGCCGATATATCGGGTAATTCACAAAACCAGAAATCCGAAGAAAGTGTGATCGAAAAAAATGATTCGACTGCAACCTGGAAGCAAAAAAAGAAACTGAAATTCAGCTATAAAGAGCAGAAAGAATACGAGACGATCGAGGATGATATTGCAGCACTCGAACTAAAGTTAGAAGATTTAGATAACGAGATGGCAGCGAATGCCACCAATGCAGCAAAGCTGCGGGAGCTGGTTGAGGAGAAAGAAAACGCAGAGAAAATGTTAGAAGAAAAGATGGACAGGTGGGAGTATTTAGAAGAGCTGGCGGCAAAGATCGCAGGGCAGCAGAGCTAGTGTACTGAATCATTGATACAGTACACTGGAAAGCCTGCCTGTCAGTCCACGTTCAGGACAAATGTATTCTTGCCGTTCTCTTTTGCCTGATACATTGCCAGATCTGCCTTGCGGATTAGCTGTGTATAGTCAAGCGTATCGCCCTGGGACATGACAATGCCGATACTGCACGGCACCGGCAGCACCTCGCCGGTCTGTTCGTTTACATGCTGCGTGCGCAGAATCTCAAGAATTTTGTCGGCATTATGCCGGATGCGTTCCGGTTCTAACTCACCGGCATAGCAAAATGCAAACTCGTCCCCTCCGATCCTGCCGACTGCACCGTGTATGTTTTCTTTAAGTGTCTGCGCTACGAACTGGATGACAGCATCGCCCTCCTGATGACCGTAATTGGTATTATAATCCCTGAAATCATCGATATCGACAAAGCCGAATGTGATCTGTTCATGGCTTTCAACCGCCCTTTGCACCATCGAAAGCATCTCTTTTTCAATCGCTTTTTTATTTTTGATACCGGTCAGAGGGTCGTTCTCTGCCATCTGTAAAAGTTTCTGCTGACGCTCTTTTTCTTTCCGGTCTGCCTGTTCCACATAGTCTAACAGCTCGTTGATACCCGCAGCCAGTTCACCTGTCTCATGTTTTTCCTGAATGTGGACACGCAGGGAATAATCCTCACTTTCCCTGATTTGCGCAAATACCTGCAGAATATGGGTAATCGGTGCGAAAATTTTCTTTGTCATGAAATACTGTGTACAGAATACGCCGATAATGAGTGCAGAAAGACCGAGCGCGATCAGCACACCGTAGGTTCTGCCGGTCTGCTTCTGTGCACTCAGATTTTCAGTCACACGGATGCCCCAGCCGGTATTTTCCACGTCGGAATAATATGTAATATAATCCTGTCTGTGATAGCGGTAGCGCACATAACCGGACGGATTTTTCTCATGGTCGATCGCATCCCATTTTTTCTGAAAATCATTGCGGTCGGAACTTTTAGAGACAAATGTCTTTAAGCTTCTCTTGTTTTTTGTGTCACCTGCCGTGATGATCGCCCCATTGCCGTCGAGAAGATAGAAAGTTCCATCTGCAAGAGTGTCCATATTCAGCCGCAGGTCGTCAAAATATGCCGTATCCAGCTCCTCCATCACATAGCCGATCAGTTCATTATTATAATAGACGCCGGTATAGGCGGGCACGACATTTTTCCTGCCGTCATCTGTTATACGCTCATACACGTCACCGATAATAAATTCGCCGGTCTGATATTTAGGATCGACATCTTTCATTGCACTGACAGTGCCCGATTCGTACTCTTCACTTGAACTGACCACATGAAAATTCCGGTTTACCACAGAGATGCTCGCTACAAAGATACTGTATTTTTTGCGTTCCTTCAGCAGATTGTCTACATAGTTTCGTGCCAGAGGGCTTTCATTTTCCCTTAGACTGTAAAGGATCGCGTTCTGCGTCAGCTGATAACTCGCGATCATGTCCATCTCGTTATTGCGGTCCTGCGTAAAGTTTTTGATATTCATCACCTGATTTTCGCTGATCGCCCGCACATTCTGCTCCGTCAGCTCATCAATCTTGCGGTTCGTTTCATAAATGGAAAATATTCCGAAGATACCAAGCGGTATCAGGGTAAAAAGTAAAAGTAACCCTAAAATACTATGTTTTAATTTCATGCTCGCAGCTTCCTCCATCTGTTATCTATTTTATAGCTAAACTGCTGTTTCCGTCAACTGTTGCCCCAGTGTTGTACACAACCCCTGAAAAATATCGAAAGGATTTTTTTTCCCGCGTGGATAAGATTTCGATATGATTGAAAACGGTCATAAAATCAATCGTAAAAAAATACGATTGTTTTTATGATTGATTTTGCATATAATCAATACAATGAAATTGGAAAGAAAACAGTTAGTATGCAAAGGCAGGAAGGACACTCACAAATGAAAGACAAAAGCGAAACTTCAACAACAGATTTGATTATACTTTTTTTCCTTCTGTTCATTATTTCAAATATTTTATTTGCTGTTGCCTGTATGCTGCTCAGTGATGACGCAGAGTCGAATTTGAAGCTGATAAAAGATTTTGCGATCAGCACGGGAAGTCTGGTCGGAATAAACATAGTCGGATTGATACTGATTGAATGTTTTGAAAGAATTGAAAAATATATTTTTCGGCGAAAAAACCAAAAGGAATGTTTCGGGGAAGGTAATTTTCAGGTATTGCGGTGTAGCAGCAGATACTACATGCTCCCGATTGCAGTTACTGCGCTGGATATGATGTTTGTATTATCTTTTTTGCATGAGAGAAACAAAGATGCACAGGTGATGATAGAATTTTTTCAAGGCAGAGATGGAATTTTTCCACTGTTTTGTATGGGATTTTTTAACATCTATGGCGTTTATGTGCTGGCGCATTACTGCTGTTATAAAGTGTATTGTACAGGATATTTGTTAGAGGTAATCCATTTTTTGAGGAAAAAAAGCATACCGTGGAGTGATATAAAAAGCATAGAATTTTTCTATCTGGATCAATACAAGAAACAGAGGATTGTGATAAATCTTGAGAAGAAAAAGATTGTTTTTCGCGCAGAGGTGTTAAACGATGGCTGGGATCCTTTTGTGAACTGGGTACAGGATATGGCAATGAGATATCATATTTTGTTTAACGGTAAAATCCTGACTGTTTGACTTGCAAATAAGATAAAAATCCAAAACTACACACCAGATACAATGCATTACGGTATGCTCAAAAGAAAAGGGATATAGAGCGTAAAACGGACAGCACACCAGGTTGACTTTGCCTGCGGGGGAAGGTAAAATACAGCTTAAGATAGTATAAACCCGGGGAGAAAACTGCAATGCTAAATATAACCATTGACAAGGTCAGGCACATTGAAGACAAGGATGCCAATGTACGCGACACGCTTGTCGAATTACAGCACGCACTTGATAAATCTGAACAGGAAAGACATTTTTATGACGCTCTGTGCATTGACTACACTGCGGCATACTTATGCGACCTGATGGCAGATACCATGACTGTCATCAAGAAAAAATCATTCTCCCACTGTGCTGCCGAAGAACTCCAGTCTGGCAGCATACAATGCTATTCTCAATGGATACGGCATTCTTATAATACTTTTGTCGTGAAAGAGTCGGCCCCGGGCTTTATGGAAATGTTTGACAACAGGAATCTGATGGCATATCTGGATGATCATGAGAGCTTTGTATACCGGCACAGAACACTGCCGAACCGTGCAGGAATGGAATACTTTGAAGCGCGGGCAGTGCGTCTTTATTCAGATGATGACAGCTACAAGATCATTCTTGGCTACCGTCCGATCGATGACATTGTCGAAGAGGAAAGGGAAAGCCGTCAAAAATTAGAGCAGGCGTTAAAGAGAGCCGAGGAAGCAAGCCATGCAAAATCAGCCTTTTGGTTTAATATGTCTCATGACATCCGCACGCCGATGAACGCCATCATTGGTTATACTGATCTTTTAGAAATATATGGGGATGACGTGGAAAAACGGGAGGACTATCTTGGCAAGATCAAAAGTTCCAGTGAATATCTGCTATCCCTTCTCAATGATGTTTTAGAAATGGCGCGTATTGAAAGCGGAAAATATATCATGGACGAAACGGTAACGGATATCAGGGAGTTTGACCGGTCTATCTGCGATGTATTTGAGAATCAATTAGAGCAGAAGGGGATCCGTTCTGTTTTTCTGTAAGTTCTTTTGCGATGCTGGCATCAGGCATGGCTTCTTTGCCGTTTTGTCCGGTGCTGCAGTGCGTTAAACCATGCCTGCGGCAGGGAAAAACCGAAGATGATACCGAGTACGATCGCTCCGGCAACTTTGATTGTCTCCATTCCGTAACGTGAAAATTCATTCATGTCATTCATAATAAAATAATAGGAAGTATAATAAATACCAGCCCCCGGCACCAGTGGGAAAATACCGGCGATCAGGTAGACGGTCACCGGATTTTTACGCAGGGCGGCAACCATCCTTGAAAAGACCGTGAGGGCAAGTGTTGCGATCATGTTTGCAATGACGGTTCCGGTGTCAAACTGCAGGCAGATCAGATAGACGATCCATCCGATCGCACCGGTAAGTCCGCAGAAGAGAAGTTCTGATTTTGGTGCACAAAACAGCACGGCAAAAGAAAGCGTTGCGATCATACTGACAATAAACTGAATAAACATAGTATTACAAAATACCTCCTACTACAAGATTATAGATCGTCATGACGGTTCCGACACCTGCCGCAATACAAAAAGCGGTGAGAACCGCATCGATCATGTGGATCGCGCCGGAGAGATAATCGCCGTTAAAGAAATCGCGGATTGAAGTCGTTAATGCGATCCCCGGCACTAACGGCATGATCGCACCGATGATGATCTTGTCATACAAAACCGGCAGTCCAATGGAAAAAGTGATCAGACTGACGAGTGTCACAAGTGCGCTGCCGAAAATATTGGTGATGAATTTTGAAGTTTTCCGCTGTGAAAACTTTTTTAACACCATATTTAAAAGTGCGCCGGCGATAAATGCTATCACGCCGTCTAACGGAGTTCCGCCAAACAGAAATGAAAAACTGCCGCTTCCAAGACCGCAGAAAAAGACTTCCGTCCATTTGCTGCAGGTGGGAATCGCTTTACATTCATCTAAACGTGTCCACGCATCTTTTAGGGAACATTCGTGGAAACAGATTTCCCTCGAAAGCTGGTTTAAGGCTGCGATACGCCCAAGATGTGTCTGACCGAGCGGGACATGACGGATCATGCTGCACGCATCATCTTTATTTTCATTTGCACTCGCAAAAATTCCATTTGAGAGCACATAAACGTCATATTCTTCAATTTCATATGCCTCTAAGATATGCATTACGGTATCTTCCACACGGTACACCTCCGCGCCATTTCGAAGAAGAGCATCTCCGGTCTCCACCGCTAAAGATAAAATTTCCTTTGTGACTGCCATGGTGCAGTTCCTTTCTATCAGTGAAATTGATCATTATAGTTGTTCAACTGTTATGTTAAAATCCCGTTCCTGTCAGACAGGAGTTTTTATTATAAACACTCATGAAAAAATAACATGTTTTTGGATAAAAAGCAATCTGTCATGTGTAAAAAATTATATACTTTCCAATAAAAAGTAAGATGCCATATGCAATGATTTCCTGTAAAAGTAATTTTACATATTCTAATGCTTCTGTTTTGTTTATACATAATATCCCCAAAAAAAGAGATAATAATTTGCAAAGTCAGAAATCAATGGAGGCTTAGTGTGAAAAATAAGCTCGATAGCTTATTTTTCGCACGGCTATTTGTTTCTGAGCAAAAACAAATAGCTTCTATGACAAGGCATAAAAAAACATGCCTACGAGAATTTGAGATTCTCGTTGCCTCTTCGCAACAAGTTGCTCAGAAATGAGGTTTACTATGAATTGTAGAAAATACAGAGCAGTTTTACTTGGAGTGATAGTTATGATACTGGTGGTCGGGGTTTGTTTCTACACAAAATATCGGAAAGAAAATGAGATACCGACGGATGGAATGTTGGTATATGACAATTCGGAGGATGAGGATGTGAATAAGATATGGGCGTAAATAACGAAACACTTTATTTGAAAATCGAGCAGAACACGATCGTTTATGACCGGCATGTCGTGCTGAACGATATTGCAAAGATGGAGTGCACGAACGAAGCGGTTCTGCGTCAGTTAAAACAGAAAAAGATATACAGTTTTACGAATCAGAAAGATGAGAAAAAAGAGAAAAACCAGATGCAGGTTTTTTCTGTGTTAAAGATCATTGAGCAGATTCATGAAGATTATCCGTCGCTGACGATTTCCAATGAAGGCGAGAGTGATTTTATCATAGAATATATTCCGAACCCGGAAAAGCCAAAGGTAATGAATACAATCAAAACTGTGCTGCTATGCATTATCATTTTTTTTGGCTCCGCATTTACGATCATGGCATTTAACAATGATATTTCCGTGACGGATGTGTTTGACAAATTATACGGACAGGTGACGGGGACAAAGGCGGACGGTGTGAATGAGCTTGAAGTGTGCTACTGCATCGGACTTGGACTTGGCATCATTTTATTTTTCAATCATGTCGGAAGAAAGAAGATCACGCCCGATCCAACGCCGATCCAGATCGAGATGCGGAAATACGAAAAAGATGTGGATACCACATTTATTGAAAATGCAGGCAGAGGAGGTCACAGCATAGATGTTTCTTAATCATATTCTGCTCGGATTTTTAGGAATTGCGTTTGGCGGCGCGGTCGCTGCGGGAACGTTTGCTTTTGTGATCGTCATCGGTGTTGTTCCCCGTATGATCGGAAAATGTAACCGTGCGGCGGGTACGCTCTGCTTTGAGCAGGCAATCATCCTTGGCGGAATCCTTGGAAATATCGTCTCCGTATTTTTGCAGATGCATATTCCGCTTGGACAGGTATCAGGACATATCTTTCTCGGCCTGTACGGGCTCTCGGCGGGAATGTTTGTCGGCTGTATCGCGGTGGCTCTCGCAGAGATATTAAACACATTCCCAATCCTGTTTCGCAGGGCAAAACTGAAAGTTGGTCTCCAGTGGGTCATGTGGACGATGGCGGTCGGCAAGACGTGCGGGGCGCTTTATTATTTTGTGAAAAAAATCGGGGAAGGGTTGTCGTAGGAGAGGTTTGACGTGTGAAAAATTTCAGATTAAAATGATAGAGGTTTGGAACAATTTTTTGTTCCGGATTTTTCATAATGAATACAAACAGGGGGAATGAGAAATGGTCACATCCATCGCACGTCAGAGTGTTATCATAAAATGCAACATGCAGAAATCTGTCCTGACCGGCAACTACGAATTTTATTATGCTGCAGGGCTTATTGCAAAATTATCCGGGGTTGAGATTTCAGATGACATCAAACCGATCGAACTGGGGGTACTTTTACATCAGGAAATCGAAAAGACAGAGCCGAAGGATGAACAGGAAAAGTACCTGTTTTCGATGCTAAAGGACTATAAGCCGACCGATGAGTATGATGAACAGATGAAGGAGCTGCTCCTGTGGGGAAAAGGCGAGCAGTATCTGTGGACGGTAACGATTCTGTGAATCAACTGTTCAGGGTAATTTGGATTGGAGTCATAGGGAGCATCTGCCCATTCTAAGAGTTCTTTTGAAAAGCTGCGAATAAATATAGAAAAGATCTGACATACTATTCCAATAAGAGGAAAATATACGGGAGGAAAAACCATGGCACAACCAACCACCAAACAAAGCAGTTCAGCCAAAACATCAGATGAGCAAAAGCAGAAAAATTTATCCAAAGTGTCATACGGCGCAGACAAAAAAGTACGAGACCAGGCATACAATGAATATGTGGAGTCCATCACCCCAAAACACAACCTTGCAGCAAATATGGCAAAGGCATTTGTGATGGGAGGGATTATCTGCTGCATCGGGCAGTTCATTTTAAATATCTGTAAAAGCCTTGGACTTGATAAAGAGATGTCGGGTAGCTGGTGCAGTATCCTGTTGATCTTATTATCTGTGATCTTAACAGGGCTTAATCTGTATCCGTCACTTGCAAACTGGGGAGGTGCCGGTGCGCTCGTGCCGATCACCGGATTTGCCAACGGTGTTGCGGCACCGGCGATCGAGTTTCAGAAAGAGGGACAGGTCTTTGGAATCGGTTGTAAAATATTTACGATCGCGGGACCGGTCATTTTGTATGGTATTTTTTCGAGCTGGGTATTGGGACTGATCTACTGGGCGGCAAAAATGTTTGGATTTTGTTGACAATAAGCTGATTGCTATGCTTTACTAAAAGAGTAAGGTTTCTTTTCGATATATTAGAAGTCAGTGAAACCACAGAAATAGTCTCGCAGAGTGAAGACACTGTGACAGAGCAAGCGGTGACAGAAGAAACCGCAGACAAAACAGAAAGTACAGAAAGCACAGATGCGACAGAGCTAGACGAAACAACGGAAATATCAGATACAGCAGAAACTGAAATATCGGAAGAAACAGAAACTGAAAAAGAGTCTGGCGCGACACAGATCTTAGCAGGAACCTACGATGCTGTTATCGGCGGAACATATTCAGGTGTGTGTGAAAATCAGGGGGATTATTACCTGTACTATGTTACACTGCCGGAAGCAGGAAAACTAACGATTGCGATGACGGCACAGATGGAGAAGTGTGAGGTATCCGTATATTCTACGGATGAGGAAGAACTTTATTCACATACGGAAGATTGTAATGAAAATACGAAAAGAGTTGTGGCATCCTATGAAGTGTATCTGACTGCCGGTACATACTATATCAAGGTAATGGAAGCTACAGCGGTGTTAAATCTGTAACAATAAAAAAATAAGCATGTAATAACGCAGCGATAAGGAGACGTGGATATAAAATCTGCGTCTCTTTTCTGCATAAACTATGGCTGTTTAAAACGTGATATTTCTGAGACTGAAACACCGGTGAACTTTGAGGTAAATTATTTTTTCACCGGTTTTGTAATCTTTAGCCCAAAATGCTGGATAACGAGGAAAATCGAAAAGATTTGGATGAGATAGGATCTATCATCACAAATAAGATCAATCAGCAGCCGTCTTGTTCACAAGATGGATTCCCAGATACAGTTAAAAGGTACACTGGGAAGGGAAGCAGATTTTATTTTACATTGCAGTTAAAACCGGTGGAAAGTGATCTGCTGCATGAGATGACACCGGATCTGTCCATGGATTTTACCAGAAAAGGAGTCTTTGTGGTGGAGGATAATGCATTGAATATGGAAATTGCATGTATGCTTTTAGATACATTTGGCATTGAAGTTAAGGAGGTGTATAATAGAAAAGAAGCAGTGGAAGATGTGCGTACTACACCGCCAGGATATTATGATGCAGGAAATGGATGGACTGGAGGTAACGCGAATGATCAGACAGCCTGACAGGGAGGACTGCAAAACACTTCCGGTCAATGTCAGTCTGTTAAAGGAGACACTTGCGTCAATATTGGGTTGATATTTCAGAGTATTGGTTAAAATAATTTAGAGAAACAGGGTAGTGAAAAGGAGAAACAGAATGCAGACAGGAAAAGGTATTTCAATACCATCCATCTTAAAAGTTGGAAAAGGTGCTTTAACTAAAATAGGCAGTTATTTAAAGAATGAAGGAATCGAACAGGCCGTTATCTTTTTTGGAAATGGTCTGATCGATATGTTTGGAACGGATGTGATGAATTCATTAAAGCAGGAGGATATCAAAGTCTTAGAATACAGTGAATTGGATACCGTGGATATCGACGAAATCATTACACTGGCGTTTGCAATGCCAAATAAGACACAGGCGGTCATTTCCATCGGTGGTGGAAAGGTCATTGATGCGGGAAAATATGCGGCATTTTTACGCAATCTTCCATTTATCAGTGTGCCGACTTCCAGTTCGAGTGATGGATTTTCCAGTGCGAGTGCATCCCTTCTTGTCCACGGAAAGCGCACTTCGGTTCCGGCACGGCTTGCTTACGGCATTATTGTGGACACACAGGTCATAAGAACTGCACCGGAGAAGTTTATCTATTCCGGGATCGGCGATATGATCTCAAAGATCACAGCACTTTATGACTGGATCTATGAGGAAAAATGTGGTTATAGTGAAGTGAATGACTTTGCTGTCATGATCGCGAAAAAGGCGGTCAACAGTTTTGTGCGGACACCGTATGAGAGCATCAAAGATGAACTTTTTTTAAAGGAGCTGGTGGATTCCCTTGCCATGAGCGGGATCGCCAATGAGATCGCAGGAAGCAGTGCACCGACAAGCGGAAGTGAGCATCTGATCTCACACGCATTGGATAAAATATTAGAAATTCCGCAGTTACATGGGATTCAGGTCGGAATCGCAACTTATATCATGAGTAAAGTGCAGGATCACCGTTATGTGCGTGTGGAGACGGTTCTGCGGGAAACAGGATTTTTTGATTATGCCGCGACGTTAAAGATGAAGCGTGATGATTTTATCAAGGCAATCGATATGGCACCATCCATCAAGCCGTTCCGCCACACTTATCTGCATGAGGAAAACTACCGTGAAGCGGCAAAAAAACTGGTACTTGAAGATGAAATTTTAAGTAAGATTCTCGTATAAAAACAGAAATACCGGAGAAAACTAAATAAAAATACAAATGAGAAAAGTAAATGTTCCTGTGATGGGGCATTTACTTTTTTTATTTATGACAATAGAATGTTCGCGGAGCGTGCATTCTATTGTTGGAAACAAGGTGAAAAACAGGGAGGAAAATCCTCTGCTCGCTAATGAGTTCGCATTTTCCTCCGGAAAACAGGGAGGAAAATCCTCTGCTCGCTAATGAGCTCGCATTTTCCTCCGGAAAACAGGGAGGATTGTATGATTAAAGAAGATGGATTACCGGTAGGACTTGGGTTTGGATTAGCGATGAATGAGAAAGCGTTAGGACAGTTTTCCATGATGACGGAAGACGAAAAGAGGCAGGTCATTGATGCGGCGAGAGGTGCACAGACAAAGGAGCAGATGGCGCAGATCGTAAAAGATATTGCGGATATGGAATTTTTTTAGAATTGGAGATTATGATGGGAAATAACATGGATTTAAACTATGAGATGTTCTGCTACCAGTGTGAGCAGACGGCAAACGGAAAGGGATGCACCAAACTCGGTGTCTGCGGAAAGACGCCGGAGATCGCTAATCTGCAGGATCTTTTGATCTTTCAGGTAAAGGGGATCAGCTGCTACGGGAAAGTGCTGATGGAAAACGGTGCACATATGGATAAGACAGTGGTCAGTTTTATTGAAAACGTGCTGTTTACAACATTAACGAACGTGAATTTTGATGTGGATGCACATTTAGAACTGCTACGGGAATCACAGCGGATCAAAGAGCAGGTCAGGGAGATGGCGGGAAGGAGCAGCAATCCGACGGCACATGCTGCCTACGATCTGCCGGAGAGCAAGAGCGATATGCTGCGCGATGCACCGCTTGCGGGAATCATGTACGACAATACATTAGATCCGGATATCCGTTCCCTGCGCCAGACGATCATTTATGGATTAAAAGGCATCAGCGCGTACGGACATCAGGCAAGAGAACTTGGTTATTACAGTGACGAAGTGGATGATTTTTATCTTTTGGGGCTTGAGGCGACAACAGATGACAGTCTGACGGTGGAGGAGCTGATCCGCATGACGATGCGCACCGGTGAGATGGCGCTTGCGGTTATGAAAAAACTTGATGAGGCAAATACGACGATCTATGGAAATCCATATCCGCACAAGGTGGATGTGACAATCAAAAAAGGTCCGTTTATCATTGTTTCCGGGCACGACTTAAAAGACCTTGAGATGCTGCTGGAGCAGACAAAGGATATGGGCATCAATATTTACACCCACGGTGAGATGTTGCCGTGCCACGGTTATGAGGGGTTAAAAAAATATCCGCATCTGATCGGAAATTTTGGCGGTGCATGGCAGGAGCAGCAGAAGCAGTTTGACAACCTTCCGGGCTGTATCCTGATGACGACAAACTGTCTGATGCGCCCGCGGGAAAGTTACAAAGACCGCATTTACAGCACGAACGTGGTCGGCTGGGAAGGTGTGAAGCATATCGGAAAAAATGAAAAAGGGGAAAAAGATTTCAGTGAGATTATAAAGCAGGCATTGGAGCTTGGAGGATTTAGGGAAGATCAGGAGAAGAAAGAGATTTTAGTCGGCTTTGGGCATGCCGCAGCTTTAAGTCAGGCAGATAAGATCGTGGAGGCGGTAAAAGGCGGACAGATCCGGCACTTTTTCCTGATCGGCGGCTGTGACGGAGCCAGACCGGGAAGAAATTATTACACGGAATTTGCTCAGATGGTGCCGAAAGACTGTGTGATCTTAACACTCGCCTGTGGAAAATACCGGTTTAATAAGTTAGACTTTGGGGAGGTGGCAGGACTGCCAAGACTTTTAGATGTCGGACAGTGCAATGATGTATATTCGGCGGTCAGGATCGCCACAGCGCTTGCGGATGCGTTTGAAACTGATGTCAACGGACTTCCGCTTTCCATGATCATTTCGTGGTATGAACAGAAAGCGGTGGCAGATCTCTTGGCACTTTTAAGTCTCGGTGTCCACAATATCTATCTTGGACCGACACTGCCTGCATTTTTAAGTCCGAATGTATTACAGTATCTGACCGATACGTTTCATTTGAGACAGATCAGTAATGCTGAGGATGATATTAAGACCTGTCTCAAACAAGATATTGCGTAAAATAAAAGATGATCTGCATGATGAATGAATAGAATGTCCGCGGAAATTTTGGTGTCTGTGTAAAGAAATCACGACTCGAAAAATCCAAGCTGCTCTAACGCATAAGCGATACCATCCTCGCTTGCGCGTTTTGTTACAAAAGATACCTGATCAAACAGGGAAGCCGGGGAAGCATTTCCCATGGCGACGCTGTTTGGTACATAAGAGAGCATCGGAAGATCGTTGTTGCTGTCGCCGATCGCATAGGCGGCGTCAAGATCCAGATGATAATAGTCAAGCACATACTGGATGCCGGTCGCTTTGCTGTAACCGATTGGAACAAATTCGCGGAAGGTACCGCCGCGGTCGATGCAGGTAAAATAAGGATCGCTGACTTTCCGGAATTCTTCTAACTGGTCAGGAGTCTGATACCAGACCACAAATTTATCGCAGAAAAAATTCGGATTTTCCAAATTCTCCGGCATATCATAGCCGCGGTTTAAAAATGCTTTATACTGGTGTATGGCATCCGGGTGTGTGAGGGATTTGCTTTTATCAAAGGCAACTTCTTTTCTGGATTCGAAAAGAATATCCACATTGGTTTTGCGTGCCGCCTCTAACAGCTGCATGGTAATGCTGTGTGTCTGTGCAACGTGCAGTGCCTCTGTGCCGGAACAGAAAATATTTGTGCCGCATCCGCAGACATATCCGTCAAAACCGATCCGTCTGAAACGTGGTTCCACGTTCTGAAAGCAGCGGCCGGTATTAATAAACATCAGATGACCAAAGGTGCGCGCATGTCTAATGGCATTTATGGCACTCTTCGGCAGGGAACCGTCGATCTCCGAGGTTAAGGTTCCGTCAATATCAAAAAAAGCAATTTTTTTCATAGGCTGATCTCCGTAAAATAATGATGATAAATATTTTTAACCGAAAGAATTGTACGGTATTTTTTTCGAATTGTCAAAATGAAATGGGAAATGGTATAATGATCAGAGAAAATACTGTGAAAACAGCGTGGGAATGGAGGATTACCATGAAATATCATACGATAAATGAACTGGATCATTTTTGTTTTAAGGAGGCATACATTGCGCAGATCTGCGCGGTAAACGGGATGTTTGAAATCGTATTTGATAATGTGACGATTCTGCCGGCGAATTCCTGCAACCGCGATATCCGGGAGATGCGTGCAAATGAACTGGTTTTAAAGATCAGTGAACCGAAAATTGAAGCACTGGTGGAGGAAGGCTATAAAGTCTATGATGCGAACGGCAATTTAAAACAGAAAAATGAGGATATTACGATCGCACCGGAGGCGTATGCAGACAAATTCAAAGAATTAGAGGGCTGTGAAGTGTATTCCATTGAGCAGGAAAACGGAAATTATGTTATTTCCATCGATACGGAGGATCATACCTTTTTGCTTCGCGTCAGCGGTTCCGGGGATACACAAGAGTGGGATCGTTTCTTGAACAAATAACCGGAGATAAAAGGAGCATACGAATGAAAATATTAGTGACAGGCTTTGAACCGTTTGGCGGAGCAGTGATCAATCCTGCCTACGAGGCAGTCAAACTTCTCCCTGATGTGATAGCGGGGGCAGAAGTGATCAAAATTGAAATCCCGACCGTGTTTGGAAGGGATGAGGAAGTGGTCAGGGCTGCAGTGGAGAAACATCATCCGGATGCAGTTTTATGTGTCGGACAGGCTGGTGGAAGATCCGGGATCACAGTGGAAAAGGTCGCAATCAATCTGATGGAAGCGCGTATCCCGGACAATGAGGGAAAGCAGCCGCTCGATACACCAATCCGGGAAGACGGAGAGAATGCATATTTTGCGTCGCTTCCAGTCAAGAGCATGGTACAGTATATGAAAGAGGCAAAGATCCCGGCGCGCGTTTCCTATACAGCCGGAACTTTTGTCTGCAACGATATCATGTACCGTGTCCTCTACATGATCGATAAGGAATATCCACATATGAGGGGCGGATTTGTCCATGTCCCATACTTACCGGAGCAGACGCTTGATCTGCCGGAGGGAACACCGAGCATGCCGGCGGAGATGATCGCAAAGGCATTAGCGTGCGGCATCCGGGCGATCGTTGAGAACGAGGCAGATGTGAAGACGATCAGTGGGGAGACGCACTGACCTGGTGCACATGACAACGTGAGTGTGTGACAACCGGCAATCATAAAAAAGAATATCATGAAAAACGAAAAATGCCGGAGTGGTGCAAAAAGATGTGTGCCACTCCGGTTTTTTATATGACACACTTATTTAACGCTTTCTTCACATAACCATCACATTGCAATCAGCTGTTCTTTAGGTTGCAGTGTTATTTTTGTATTGTCAAAACGGAGCGCATGAGTATGGAAAGTGAGGAAGGCAATGAGAAAACCAGGAAAAAGAATGGCAAGTGTGATCGCCAGCATCGCAGCAGTCTGTGTGATGACCGGCGGAATCGGATATCAGGCTGCAGTATCCGGAGCACAGACGGACAGTACGGAAAATAGTGTAAAAGCTCAGAATACAGACCAGCAGGAGAGTACAGACGGCTCTTTTTCGGAAGAAGGTACCACGCAGATCGGCACGGTCAGCCAGATGCCGGAATTTACGGTAAATGCAGTCACAATGACCGTGGAAGAAGTCTATGCTTCATCCGGGGATACCGTGAGCAAAGGGGATGCCCTGTTTAAACTGACGGATGAGAGCATGGAAGCGGCAAAATCAGATTACGAAGATGCCATCAGTGATGCCGAGAATACATTAAAAACAGCCGAGGCGAATCTTGCAAGCGGAAAACTTTCTGCGGAGAGCACAAAGCAGGACGCCGATCTGACAGCTCAGACCGCAGCGGACAGTTATCAGGCACAGGTAGATGCGCTAGATGCCGCAGTGGAAGAAAAAAAAGAAGCCTATGATGAGGCGGTAGAGCAGATTTCGGAATATCAGACGAAGATCGATAACAATGATTACTATGTGGAGTGTGCGATTGATGAAAAAAAGGATGCAGTTGATGCAGCGACAACAGCATTAGCGCAGGCACAGGATACGCTGACACAGGCACAGCAGTCTGCAGATGCTGCACAGAGTACACTCGAACAGGCACAGAAGGAATTTGACTCCGCGGTCGAAACTTACAATAAAAATGTGGAAGAAACCAACACTAAAATTACGGAACTGACGGATAGTCTGGATGATTTAAAATCTGACTATGAACAGGCAGAGCGTGATGCGACAATGCAGAAAGCAGAACTGCAAAATGAATATGACACTGCAGTGGTGGAAGGAAAATATGCGGGAAGTACCTATGAATCGACCGTCTCGGAACTGGAGAGTGCAGTGGAGTCCGCGCAGGATACACTTGATACATTAAAAGAGGAACAGACAGCACTTCTTGCATTAGAAAATGGTGTTGTTACGGCGGATGAAGATGGAACGATCGCGGCAGTGCCTTATGAGGCAGAAGATACGCTGCAGTCAGGTACTGCGTTTGCGCTGTATTGTGATACACAGACGATCATGATTTCCGTGGAAGTGCCACAGGAGAATATCGCACAGGTTGGTGTCGGCGATGAGGTATCTGTCATGATAGCAGGCAACCGGGATGGAGCAGTGACAGGAACTGTCTCATCAATCGCATCTTCGGCAACGACCGGAGGCAGTGTTTCGAATGTTACTTATGCAGTGATCATTTCAATTGATAATTCGGATGGAAGACTTGGTTCTGGTTCTTCCGCAACCGTTACATTTCAGGGAGAGCAGGAGGAAAAAACAGAATGAAAAAGAAAAAAGTGACAGTAGTTCTTTCATTGGGCGCAGCAGCACTTCTTTTGATCGGAGGGATCAGCGTATATGCACATCAGACTTCGGACAGCGGCGAATCAGAAACGGTTTATAAAGAAACGACAGCAGAATATGGAACGCTTACCGTCGGGATTACAGAGAGTGGAAGTGTGACAATCGGAAGCATTTCACAGGATATGGATGAAGATATCAGTACGTCTTCAAATTCTGGCAGCAGCCAGACAAGTGGAACCCAGACAACAGGAACATCCACCAATAATTCATCGGTGGTACTGGAGGTAGAGGAAGTGTATGTTTCAGTCGGACAGCAGGTAAAAGCGGGCGATGCACTGTTAAAGCTGACAGATGAGAGCATTGAAAAATACAGGAAAAAATTAAAGGAAGCTGTGACGGAGGCTTCGGCAGATTATAACTCTGCAGCACTCAGTTCGGCAAAAGAAAAGGTAAGTGCGAACTATTCTTATAACTTAAGTGTGGCGGAGGGAAGTGTTGCACAGGAAGAATATGAGGCAACCATCAGTGAACTGCAGGATGCGGTGGATGAGGCCCAGGAGGCAGTGGATGAGTCACAGGCACTTCTTACCTATTATCAGGAAATGATCGACAGTGGAATGGATTTAAGTGAGTCACTTGCAGATGAGCAGGGAAATTATGACAAACTGTACAATAAATTAAAAGCGGCAAAGAGTGCATACACTACAAAATCTGTGGAGGCAGAGAAAAAATACAAAGAGGCAATGTTATCCTACGAAAATGCAGACAGTCAGTATTCCGCAGATGTGGCAGGCGTGGATGTATCAGTGGATACGGCGCAGGACACGTTGACAGATGCCAAAGAGGCTTTATCTGAATTTGAGATATTTGTCGGAGATGGCACAATCTATTCGGATTATGACGGCACGATCATGTCGGTCGGATATGAGGCAGGAGATGATCTGTCCACAAGTACGAGCATTGTGACATTTGCGGATACAGATGCAGTGACGATGACGGTATCCGTTTCCGAGGAGGATATCTCTGAGATCGCAATCGGGGACGAGGTCATGATCGAACTGAATGCCTACGAGGATCAGACGTTTTCCGGTGAGGTCGAAAGCATTGATACTTCCGTATCGAGCGGTTCTTCTACGATTTCTTATAATGTGACGGTAAAAATAAATGGTGACGTGGACGGTATTTACACGGATATGACCGGAAATGTGACATTCATTGAAAAACAGGTGGCAGACGTTGTCTATGTTTCTAATAAAGCGATTATCAACGAGGGAACGGTTTCTTATGTGAAAGTCAAAGACAGTGATGGAACCATTGAGAAAAAAGAGGTGACCACCGGATTTTCCGATGGCGTCAATGTGGAGATCACGGAGGGACTTTCCGAGGGAGAGACGGTTCTGATAGAAAGTCAGGTGACGGGCGAATGAAACCATCGGAATTATTAAGACTTGTCTGGATCAATATTACCCAGAATAAATTTAAAACAATCATGACGTCGATCGGTATCATTGTCGGCGCGGCAACGATCGTGATGGTGATTGCCATCGGAAAAGGCGGTCAGGAGGATGTGGCAGACCAGTTTAAAAACTTAAATGCAGGTGCAATCGATATTTCCTATGACGGCGGTGATAAAAACCGTGGTGGAAATCAAAGTTCCGATGACTCATCAGACTCAGGAATGATGATGATGCCTTCCGGCAGCGGTGCACCATCCGGCAGCAGTTCATCGGGAGGGTCAGGGGCTTCCGGTGGACCTTCGGGAGGATTTACGGGCGGTGGCGACTCTTCCGGCGGTGGACCGTCGGGTGGCCCCGAAGGTGGAAATGGTGGTGACGGAGGCGGCATGCCGGGTGACATGGGTGGCTTCTTTGGCGGCGGCAGTGATATGGAAGACCGCATGAACCAGGAAAATATCACGTTAGATGAAGATGACGTGGACGATATTGAAACTTTTGTCTCCGGGATCTCGGCGGCAACGATCTCCTATATGACAAGGTCTACCGTGGATGGCGGTGATCTCGATGAGGCACAGACCTACTCGATCGCCGGAGTCAAGGACAGCTATGCAGCTATCAGTAATCTCAGTCTTGCAGTCGGAGATTTTATCACAGAATCCGATGATGAGAATAAAGAAAAAGTCTGCGTGCTAGGCGCTTCTATTGCGGAAGAGATCTTTGGAAGTGCAATCGATGCATATGGCAGTGTGATCTATATCGATGACCGATCTTATGTGGTAAACGGGGTGCTTTCTTCTATGGGTACGGTGGCTTCCGGTATCAGCCCGGATGATTCCGTTTTCATTCCGTATGCGACCGGGGTGAAATATTTAGTGGGAACGAATGTAAGTCCGACTATCACCGTGATCGCGGAGGATGTAAGCAATGTGTCCGGTGTCACGGAGGAGATCACGGAAGTGCTTGCAACTTCCTATCCGAATGCAGAATTTACCTTTGAGGATGCGGGAAGCAAGATGGAAGCTGCATCGGCGTCCAATGAGATATTGACGATGCTTCTGATGGCTATGGCAGCCATTGTATTTGTGGTCGGTGGTATCGGCATCATGAACGTATTGTTTGTATCTGTCAAAGAGCGCACCAATGAGATCGGTATTTTAAAGGCAATCGGCTGCTCCCAGAGGAATATTTTGTTTGAATTTTTAGCGGAGGCGGCTGCAATCAGTCTGATCGGCGGCGTGCTTGGCATTGTGTCAAGCCTGCTCGTCACTCCTGTGGCACAGTATCTTGGTGTGCGTGTTGAACTGACACCGGCAGCATTCCTGATTGCACTGCTGTTTGCACTCATCACGGGAACACTGTTTGGATTCTATCCGGCGTATAAGGCGTCGAAACTGGTGCCGGTGGAGGCGCTGGGGGCAGAGTAAAAGAGGGAAAGGTTTAAGGCGGTTGATGAAGAAGAAAGTAACGATTGTGGTTGTAATTGTATTAGTGATTGTACTTATTGCGGCATGTGTGATGTGGCGGATAGGTGGAGTTGAGACGGAAAGTGCGCTGGGGGATCATCAGAAGTATGTCTATGCGTATGTTTCGTCGATTGAGGGGAATGAAGTTACTTATATGGAAGTGGATGAGTCGGTGGCGAAGGCGGCGGAAGAACGGGCGAAGGAGAAGGCAAAGGCGGAAGATGGTGCCGGTTCGGACAGTACAGAGCAGTCCGGTCAGATGCAGATGCCGCCCGACATGGACAGCACCGAGATGCCGCAGGGCGCACCGGGCGGCATGTCCGATATGACAGGCGAGACAGTCACAACTATGATACCTGTTGGCGTAACCGTACATACAACATCAGACACTACGACCACTTTTTCACGCCTTGCCTCAGGTGATCTGCTAAAAATATTGGTAGAAACAGACAGTGACGGCAACGAAGTGATCGAAGAAATCTGGATGTTACAGTAACATAACGGCAGCATGGCTGATTGTAAAACTCATCAAAAACTGAAAATAATTGTGAAACCAGTGCCAGTTTCACAATATCACAAAAGTAAAGCTGAGTTTTACAATCAGTCACGCGAGCCATACACACAGAAAGGAGCACACATGGACGCAGCACAAATCCTAAAACTATTTGCAAATGAACATATACCGGCAGACACCGAAAAAACTGCCACAGCAGAACACACATCCGAGATCATCACCATGCAAAATGTCAACAAATCCTACAAGATGGGATCTGGTTCCCTGCATGTATTAAAAGACATTTCCCTGACCGTCGAACAGGGAGAATACCTTGCCATCTTAGGGCCATCCGGTTCCGGCAAAAGTACCCTGATGAATATCATCGGCTGCATGGATGTCTTAGACGAGGGAACCTATAACCTTGACGGTGTGGAGATCGAAAAGGCAAAGGAAAAAGAACTGACTAATATCCGCAACCAGAAGATCGGATTCATTTTCCAGAAATATCATCTGATTCCGACCTACAATGTACTTCAGAATATTGTCATGCCACTTCTGATGCGTGGAATGACCTTAAAGGATGCAAGGGATGCCAGCATGGATACCATTGCAATGTTAGGGCTTGCAGAGCGTATCGACCATAAACCGAATGAGCTTTCCGGTGGGCAGCAGCAGCGTGTTGCAATCGCGCGTGCCTTGGTCGGACAGCCGGCGATCCTCTTGGCAGATGAGCCGACCGGAGCCTTAGACCGCAACAGCGGAAAAGAAGTGCTGAAACTATTTCAGCGCCTGAGTGATATGGGAAATACGATCGTCATGATCACGCATGATTTAAGCGTTGCCGAACATGCGAAGAGAGTGGTTCGTATCGTGGATGGGGAACTCTGTGAAAATTAGAGGTGGTTTTCATCTGTCCTGTGTGGTATGTTAATATAAAAGGCATTTGGTTTACAATAAAAACAAGGAGAGCCGCACATGACAAACGAAGAGATCTGCGCATGGCTAAAGGCAGAAGCAGAACCAAAATTTCAGAAGTTTACATCCGGTCTGATCCCCGGAACAGATCCGATCATAGGTGTGCGTATCCCAAAGCTGCGCACTCTTGCAAAAAAGATTGCAAAAGAGGACTGGCGCGGGTATTTAGAACACGCTGCCTGCGATACTTATGAGGAGATCATGCTGCAGGGACTCGTACTCGGATATGCAAAAGGAGAGATCGATGAGCTTTTGGAATATGTGCGGGCATTTATCCCGAAGATCCATGACTGGTCGGTCAATGACTGCTTTTGTGCAACTTTTAAAATTGCGCAGAAACACCGCGAAAAAGTCTGGAATTTTCTGATGCCGTATGCGAAATCGGATCAGGAATTTGAGCAGCGCGTCGTTTCAGTCATGCTGATGGATCATTTTCTAACAGAAGAATATATTGCGCGCGTGCTGTCTGTGTGGGACAGACTCGACCATCCGGGATATTACAGGAAAATGGGAGTTGCGTGGGGCGTTGCAACTGCATATGCAAAGTACCCAAAGGAAACACATGCATTTTTACTGGAGAATCATTTGGATGACGAAACATACAATAAGGCGCTCCAGAAAATGATCGAATCTTACCGGATATCGGCGGAGGATAAAGAGATATTGCGCGGAATGAAAAGGAAACTGCAAAAATAAGTGATATTGTGCGAAATGAAAAGGAAATTGTAAAAATAAAAGGGGAGCAGTAGCATGAGTGTTGATACACAAAAAATCATAGAGATCGTAAAACAGGTCAAACCGTTATTTTTAGACCGTGAGGGCTCATCACAGATCAAGGTAAAGGGTGTTGCGGATTTTGTGACACAGATCGATTTTAAAGTGCAGGCGCAGGTAAAAACCGCACTCTATGAACTGTACCCGGAAATTCAGTTTATGGGGGAGGAAAAGGACAACAGCGATATTGACTTTGACGGTGATGTCTGGATCTTAGATCCGGTGGATGGGACGACCAACCTGATCCATGATTTCCGAAACAGTACACTTTCACTGGCACTTGCAAGAAAGGGTGTACTAACGCTTGGAATCATATATCATCCGTATTCTGATGAAATATTTGTGGCAGAACGGGGAAAGGGAGCATTGTTAAATGGCAGTCCAATCTCCGTCAGCAAAAGGCAGAATTTTTCCGAGTGTCTGATCTCCATAGGAACAAGTCCATATTACCGCGAACTTGCAAAAGAAAATTTTAGAATTTTTGAAAAGGTATTTACGGATTGTGCGGATATCCGAAGACTTGGTTCCGCAGCATTAGAACTTGCCTATGTGGCGGCAGGAAGAATCGATGCATACTTCGAACGCAGTTTAAAACCCTGGGATTATGCAGCCGGAATGCTCCTTGTGGAAGAAGCGGGTGGAAAAGTCACGGATTATAAAGGAAAACCGGTGGATATCACCGGAAATTCCGATATTGTGGCGGGAAACCGGGCAATCGGGGAGATCCTGGTAGAGAAATATTTGTAAAAAAGGGAGTCAACATGACTGACTCCTCTTTTAGGGTATCTTCTGTAAATATATGAGTTTCATATCCTCTCGATTTTTAAAATTTTTGTTCTTTCGCCGGATATTATATTTCCGGTGTTTCTACCATAGTTTTTCTCGACATCATCCTCTTTTCGTTACTTGTTTTCTTAGTTTTTATATTTTCTGCTTAACAAGCATAATTATAAGGCGCGTTTTATATATAAATAATATAAATTCTTCTTGACAAGCATATTTTATGGATGGAGAACATGCATGAAAGCATTTTGGTATAACGATGATCGTAAAAATGTATGTGGCATCAAGATACGAGAACTTCGCAAGGAAAAACATCTTTCCACAAAAAAATTAGAGATTATTTTTTATGTGTTATCCGACTACGTTTTTGTGCAATAATTACAAATATCATTAAAATAACGTCTTTTTGATGACATAGTATAAGCAATATGCTAAAATCCATTCAAAGCATGACATTCTGAATTATCTACACGGGCATATACGCCATTCTATTCACAGATCAAAATCATAAGAATTTTCAATGCTTTTATTATCCATACATTTAAGCAGGGAGAATTCTAAAAACGCAGAGATTTCTCCCAGATAACACAGAGGAGGAGAAATGAATGGGGACAGCGGACATCGTAACAAAAGAGTATATGAGGGAAAATACCGTATTTGCGGATGCATTTAATTACCTGATTTACAATGGAAAAAAGGTGATTGACCCGGCAAATCTGAAAGAGATCGATCCGACAGAGATTGCACTGCCGTTTGATGATGAAGAAAAAGCCGGTAAAGAAAAAGATGGTGAAGATAAGAATAGAAAAGCGCAGGGAACAGAGTGGAGTTCTGTGAAAAATGAATCAGTGAGAAAGAAAACTGCCGGCAGAGCAGGCAAAAAAACAGATACAGTGCAGAGATACCGTGATCTTTTAAAATTTGCGGTAATCAAACAGGATGAAAGAACGTCCTATATTCTTTTGGGCATCGAAAACCAGACGGATGTCCATTATGCGATGCCTGTCAGAAATGCCATCTATGATGCCCTGCAATATGGCAGACAGGTGGCGGACATAGCTGCCGGACACCGCCGGAACAAAAATGATTTTTCGGGAAAAAATAATGGTGAGTATCTGTCCGGATTTTTAAAGGAAGATCATATCAGACCGGTGATCACACTTGTGATTCATTTTGGAGCAGAGGAATGGGATGGTCCGTTATCATTGCACGAAATGATGTCGACAAGAGATATGGAACTCTTAAGTTTTGTGGAGAATTACCGGATTCATCTGATCGATCCGGCGAAGTTGACGGAAGAACAACTAAATAAATTTTCCACAAGTATGAGGGAGGTTATAGGGTATATCAAGTACTCGAAAAATAAAGATAAATTGTTAGAATTTTTGAGGACAGATACCCATAGAAGCATAGAAATGAATGCGGTAAGAGTGATAAAGACGATCACGAATACACCGATTGAAGTATCAGAAGAAGAGGAGGAGATAGAGATGTGTAAGGCAATCGAAGATCTGATCGCGGAGAGCGAAGCACGTGGCAGAGCAGAGGGAGAAGTTCGTGGCAGAGCAGAAGGAGAAACACGGGGAGAAGCGAAGGGCATGATAGAAATCTGCCTCGATATGAGTTTTTCCAAAGAGGATATTTTGAAAAAGTTACAGGAAAAATTAAATATATCCCTGCAGCAGGCGGGGGAGTATTTTGAGATGTATGGGAAACATATTGTTTAAAAACAATATAAATTAATATAATTCTTATAAAGCATGACATTCTGAATTATCTACACAGGCATATGCGCCATTCTATGAACAGATCGAAATCATAAGAATTTTCAATGCTTTTATTACTCACATATTTAAGCAGGGAGAATTCTTAGAAACCCAAAGATTTCTCCTAAACAACACAGAGGAGGAGAAACAAATGGGGACAGCGGACATGGTAACAAAAGAGTATATGCGGGAAAATGCCGTATTTGCAGATGCGTTTAATTATCTGATCTACAATGGGAAAAAGGTGATTGATCCGGCAAAGCTGAAAGAGATTGATCCGACAGAGATTGCATTGCCGTTTGGTGATGAAGAAAAAGCCGGTGAGGATAAGAAAGGGAAAGTGCAGGAAACAGAGTGGAGTTCTGTGAAAAATGGATCTGTGAGAAAGAAAACTGCCGGCAGAGCAGGAAAAAAAACAGATGCGGTGCAGAAATACCGCGATATTTTAAAATCAGCAGTCATCAAACAGGATGAAAAGATGTCGTATGTTTTATTAGGTATCGAGAACCAGACGGATGTTCATTATGCGATGCCCGTCAGAAATGCCATCTATGATGCCCTGCAATATGGCAGACAGGTGGCGGATATAGCTGCCGAACACCGTCGGAACAAAAAAGATTTTACAGGCAAAAGCAATGGTGAGTATTTGTCCGGATTTTTAAAGGAAGACTGCATCAAACCAGTCATCACACTTGTGATTCACTTTGGAGCAGAGGAATGGGACGGACCGTTATCTTTGCACGAAATGATGTCTGTAAGTGATATAGAAATTTTAAGTTTTGTGGAGAATTACCGGATTCATCTGATCGATCCGGCGAAGTTGACGGAAGAACAACTAAATAAATTTTCCACAAGTATGAGGGAGGTTATAGGGTATATCAAGTACTCGAAAAATAAAGATAAATTGTTAGAATTTTTGAGGACAGATGCCCATAGAAGTATTGAAATGAATGCTGCAAGAGTGATAAAGACGATTACAAATACACCGATCGAAGTATCAGAAGAAGAGGGGGAGATAGAGATGTGTAAGGCAATCGAAGATCTGATCGCGGAGAGTGAAGCGCGTGGCAGAGCAGAGGGAGAAGTTCGTGGAGAAGCGCGTGGCAGAGCAGAAGGAGAAACACGTGGAGAAGCGAAGGGCATGATAGAAATCTGCCTCGATATGAGTTTTTCCAAAGAGGATATTTTGAAAAAGTTACAGGAGAAACTAAATATATCCCTGCAGCAGGCGGGGGAGTATTTTGAGATGTATGGGAAAAGGACGGTGTAATTGTACATTGAAAATGAAAAACGCTGAATCCATGATAAATCAATGGAAACAGCGTTTTGGCAAAATCAATAAAACAAAGCGTTACATTTCAACCACAGCAACACCCCATCCGCCTAAGTCAATTTTATTTCCACAGACGATGGCTGTTTCTGAAATCAGCTCTACGCCGTTTTTTCCGTGGTGTGTGACAGAAACCGGATCTTTTGAATAGTTCAGATAGTAGCACAATTCTTTACCGGAATCATTGATGCCTCTTTTTATAATGAGTGGATAATGCGGTGCGTCTGAGGAAAGATCTCCACCGGAAAAGCCGGTTTCGTGCAGGAAAGATAAAAGCACGGATTCTAACAGTTCATCATTTTCAAACATTGTTCCAAAATAAAGTGTGGAACCATTTCCATATTGATTTTTTGCAGCAGCTGCATAGCGTTCATATGCCGGATGGCTGTATTTTAATACCGGTACAGCGGTATCACAGGTGATAAGTTCCATCCATTCACAGGCGGAGGAGGTCAGGGAAAAGGCAGAGTCGTCCGGATGTGAAAAATGCTTCTGTGCAGCCGCCATGACATCGCTTTGAACCGGCACGATATCCACATGATGCGGGTGTGTAAACTGATCGTAGTGAAGTCCCAGACATTCATGCAGGATATGTGGCTGCATGTCCGGATAAATCTTTAAATATTCATCGGAAAAACCGCTTCGGAATGTGGTGATCAGATGTCCGCCGTTTCTGACATAGGAATCTAATGCCAGAAGCAGAGATTCCGGTGCACTGTAGAGTGCCGGTACGATCAGACATTCATAGCTGGAAAAATCCCGTTCCTTAGAAGAAATCATATCGTATTCAATATTTAACCGGTAGAGGGCATCTGAAAACCAGCGCATCACAGTGTTGTAGCCGTTGGCTCCGGCATTTTCAAGCGGAAACTGTGTGAATCCGGTTAAAGAAGCATTATCAAGCATAATAGCGATCTTATTTTCCTTTTTCAGGTTTTTTAAATGAGAACCAATCTTTTTCCATTCGTTTCCGATCACGACAGCTTCACGGTAAGTCTCATTTTCAGAAAAATCGTGGGAGAGCACACCTTTCCAGTAACTTTCAATTGCATTGTGGATCGAATGCCAGTGCCAGTACATCACACTGTTTGAGCCGTTTGCGATATGGCTGTATGCCTGCAGGCGGAGCTGTCCCGGATAAGGAAGCCACGGAGTCAGTCCCTGAGCCTCGGTCTCTAAGATCAGATAATTGTCTTTTTTCAGACTTCGTGAGATATTTCCACATACGGTGATCTCAGCACCGGTCAGTTCTTCATTGGAAGGATGATAAATATCAGCACCTGCCACTGTCATGCAGCGGGCTGCATCGTACTGGTCGACCTGGGACTGGTAACCGACCGAGTGTGTGGTCCAGTCAAAATCAAAATTCTGCGTGATAAACTGGTCGTCACGTTTATATTCACGGACAATGTCAGCCTGCCAGCTCAAAAATTTTGTGACAAGCGAACGCTGGAATTTATAAAATTCTGCGGCAAGACTCTGATTGATCGTACCTCTGACATCCGGGAAATCCTCCCAGTCATTCACACGGTTGCTCCAGTAATCGAGACCGAATTCATGATTAAATTCGTCGATATCCGGAAATTTTTCTTTTAAATAATCCACAAACATTGCCTGGACACGGGGACCGGCAGTTCCATAACTTTTGGTTTCATTGTCAAGCTGATAGCCGATCACATGCGGCACATCTTTCACATGCTCCATCAGAACGCGGATCACACGCTCTGCGTGGGAGAGGTAATCCGGGTTTGTGATATCCATATTCTGGCGGTGGCCATATCGTTCGCGGCCGTTCTGGGTGATTGCCAGGATGTCCGGATATTTTTTTACCAGCCATGTCGGTACGGCATAGGTCGGTGTTCCGACGATCACGGAAATATGGTGGCATGCGGCAGCATTTAACATTCTGTCGATATGTGTAAAATCATACACGCCTTCCTGCGGCTCTAAAGTACTCCATGTTGATTCCGCGATACGGATGACATTCATTCCTGCTTTTTCCATCATTTCCATATCCTTTTCCACACGGTCGTATGGAAGGTATTCGGAATAGTATGCAGCTCCAAAATAAAGTTTTTCTGTTTTCATATAAAACCCCCACCGCCGGATGACAGGTTCGTATTGTCTGGCCTTAGAAGCAGATTTGAGCACTGTGGCGGTGATATCCTTTCTTAATTTAATATAAAATGATAAAATGAACAACCGCTTGCGCATTCTTATTATACCATCTGAAAATTTACATGTAAACGATAAGAAACAGTTTCCAAAAAAATATCTATGATTTACTCGGATATGATAAAAAATGGTGTAGACAGTGAACTTTTAATTTGCTAACATAAAATCAATACTGGAAGTGTATATTGCAGGGAGGGTCAAACATATGGAATTAAATCAGAATACAGAAAAACTGGACAATTATAGAAAACGTGCTGCAGAGCTGGTCGGGAAAATGACACTGGAAGAAAAAGTGGCACAGACTCTGTATCAGGCACCGGCGGTGGAACGGTTAAATATAAAGGCTTATAACTGGTGGAATGAGGCATTGCACGGTGTGGCGCGGGCCGGCACGGCGACGGTATTTCCACAGGCGATCGGTCTGGCGGCAACGTTTGATGAGGATCTGTTAGAGCAGGTCGGTGATGCAGTGTCGACGGAGGCACGGGCAAAGTTTAATATGCAGCAGGAGGGAAAGGATACGGATATCTATAAAGGCCTGACTTTCTGGGCACCGAATGTCAATATTTTCAGAGATCCAAGATGGGGCAGAGGACATGAGACGTTTGGGGAAGACCCATATCTGACCAGCCGTCTTGGAGTCCGCTATATTGAGGGTCTGCAGGGGCATGATGAAAATTATTTAAAGGCGGCTGCCTGTGCAAAACATTTTGCGGTACACAGCGGACCGGAAGCGGTGCGCCATGAATTTGATGCAGAGGTGACGGAGCAGGATTTAAGGGAAACATATCTTCCGGCATTTGAGGCGTGCGTAAAAGAAGGAAAAGTGGAGGCAGTGATGGGGGCATACAACCGGACGAACGGAGTGCCGTGTTGTGGAAACAAACGTCTGCTGATCGATATTCTGAGAAAAGAATGGGGATTTTCGGGGCATGTGACGTCAGACTGCTGGGCAATCCGTGATTTCCATGAGGGACATCATGTGACAGGCACTGCGATTGAATCGGTTGCGATGGCGATGAATAACGGCTGTGACTTAAACTGTGGTACTCTGTTTGGATTTTTAGTTCAGGCGGTGAGACAGGGACTGGTCAAAGAAGAACGCTTAGACGAGGCTGTCACAAATCTGTTTATGGCGAGGATGAAACTTGGTGTGTTCGATAAAAAAGAAGAAAACCCATACGATAAAATCCCTTATCTTGCCGCAGACAGCAGAGAGATGAAAAAATTAAATGAGGCGGTGGCAAGACGAACCGTTGTCCTGCTAAAAAATAAGGAGCATATATTACCGCTTGATAAAAATAAAATAAAAACGGTTGGCGTGATCGGACCAAATGCGGACAGCAGACGCGCGTTAGTCGGCAATTATGAGGGAACGGCATCACGTTACATTACTGTGTTAGAGGGGATTGAAGATTATGTCGGCGACGATGTGAGGGTGCTCTATTCGGAGGGCTGCCATCTTTATAAGGACCGCACCAGCAATCTGGCACAGGAAAATGACCGCATGTCAGAAGTACTTGGCGTATGCAAGGAGAGTGATGTGGTTGTCGCAGTGCTGGGACTTGACGCGGGCATTGAGGGAGAAGAGGGAGATGCCGGCAATGAGTACGGCAGTGGTGACAAACCGGATCTGAACCTGCCGGGACTGCAGGAGGAGATCTTAGAGGCTGCTGTATCCTGTGGCAAGCCTGTTATTTTAGTTCTGCTATCGGGAAGTGCACTTGCGGTGAACTGGGCGGATGAGCATGTAGATGCGATCGTACAGGGCTGGTATCCGGGGGCAAGAGGCGGAGCTGCCATTGCGGATATTTTATTTGGGGAAGCAAACCCGGAAGGAAAACTGCCGGTCACATTTTACCGTACCACGGAAGAACTGCCGGATTTCGAGGACTATTCCATGCAGGGAAGAACTTACCGGTATATGGAACAGGAAGCATTGTATCCGTTTGGCTATGGGCTTTCCTACACAGAGTATGCATATCAAAATGTGAGATTTTTAGAGCAGGAACCAGTGGTGTCAGAAGGAGTGACGATCGGTCTGTCTGTAAAAAATACCGGAAAAATGGATGGGACTGAGACAGTGCAGGTCTACGTGAAGGCAGAACATTCAAAGATGCCGCATGGCCAGTTAAAAAAGATCGTAAAACTTCCACTCTGTGCCGGGGAAGAAAAAGAAATCAATATCCGGCTGGAATCAGAGGCATTTATGCTGTATGATGAAAACGGTGAAAAGATCCTGCCGTCCGGACACTTCGAGATTTTTGTCGGAGGCATGCAGCCGGATTCACGCAGTGAGAAACTCACAGGAAAAACAGTGGAAAGTCTGATGTTATGAAAATAATTGTGCGTCTCTGTAAAAAAATCGAAGAAAAAATTGACACTTACAGCATACAAAAGAAACTGATTCTTTTGTATGTCTGTTGTGTGGTCCTGCCGGTCGCCCTGACAGACAGTGTTGTAGTCGGAATGATATTTTCGGAGGAACACAATGCAAGAAAACAGGTGACAGAAAATATAGCGAGTGCGGCAGAGTACAGCATTGACAAGGCAGTAGAAGAAGCACTCACAATCTCAAAAAATATTTATATGAATAAGTATATCAACAATTTTCTGAATGCCGATTATGATTCCCATCTGGCATTTTATGAAGCGTATCAGGAGCTGATGCAGGATTCCCTGTTTGACAGTTCACTTGGCAACAGCAGCGTTGAGATCACGATGTATGCCGACAATGATACGATCGTAAATGGTGGAAAGTTCAAAAAGTTAGGACGTGTAAAACAGACGGAATGGTATCAGAAATTGCAGGATTCCGGGAACAATTTTGTATTTTGTGCCTACATGGATGAAACGCACGATACATCTCCGACGGATTTAAGAAAGGTGTCGATTATCCGGAAATTAAACCGTTATATGTTAGATCCGCATGAAAAAGTTTTAAAGATTGATCTGGATTATAATGCGGTCAATACCGGACTTTTGAGGGCAAATTATGAATCAGAGGTGTATATCTGCAGCAGTGATAAGATTATCTTTTCAAATACCGGACGAAACAATATAAAAGAATCTTTTGAGAGGTTTGATAAGGGTACCATGCAAAAGTGTTATGTGCAGGAGAAAGAATTATATGGACAGCTGATGAAGATCTATGTGCGGTATCCGGAAATACAGATCTCAAAAATTTTGTGGAACAATGCCATACCGATGATCTTGCTGGTGTTGATCAATATTTTTCTTCCGTGGGTATTTATGCAGTTTCTAAACCGTTCGTTTACAGTACGTCTGCATCTGTTGGAAGATACCTTTTCGCAGGATCATACCGGAAAATTAAAAGTGGTGGAAACAATATCAGGAACCGATGAGATCAGCCAGCTGATGCAGCATTATAATTCCATGGCAAACCGGATGAATCATCTGATCGAGACGGTTTATGAGAGCAGGTTAAAACAGCAGGAGTCGGAGATTGCCAGACAGGATGCTGATATTGCCAGACAAAAGGCGGAACTTCTGGCACTTCACAGCCAGATCAACCCGCATTTTCTATTCAATGTATTGGAAAATATCCGCATGCGGAGCATCTTAAAACATGAGGATGAGACAGCGGAAATGATCGAACAGCTTTCGCTGATAGAACGGCAGTATGTGGAGTGGGGAACAGATATTGTGAGCCTTGGTGCGGAGATCGGTTTTGTGGAGTCGTATTTAAAACTTCAGAAATACCGTTTTGGTGACCGGCTAAGATACAGCATTGAAATGGAGGATGACTGCAGGGAGTACCAGATTCCTAAATTATCGTTAGTGACTTTTACGGAAAATTCATGTGTGCATGGTATTGAGGGAAAAGCGTCACAGTCATGGATCTTTGTCCGTGTATATAAAGATAAAAATAATCTGCATCTTGAAGTGGAGGATACCGGGGAGGGGATGCCGGAAGAATATCTGAATTATCTGCAGGAACGCATGGAAGAGGCAAATATCGAGATGCTTAAAGAAAAAGGACGGGTAGGTGTGATCAATGCCTGCGTGAGACTGAAAATGTATACAGGAGATCATGTAAAATTTCATATCGAAAGTGAAAGAGGTGTTGGAACAGAAGTATCTGTAGTGATACCTTTGAATGCAATTTCATAAAAAGGAGAAGATAGGGAAAATTTTATGGGAGAAAGAATGGAGGGGATAGAATGCTTAAAGTGCTGCTTGTGGACGATGAGCCATTTATCGTACAGGGACTTTCTGCGTTGATTGACTGGGAAAAAGAAGGATTTGAGATTGTGGGAACTGCGGGGAATGGCAGTGAGGCGGTAGAATTTTTAAAGAGTAATCCGGTCGACCTGATCTTAGCGGATATCAAAATGCCGGTTATGAATGGTCTGGAATTTTTAAAATATATCAGGGAAACGCATCTGTCAGAGGCATTTTTTGTAATACTGAGCGGTTATGGAGACTTTACCTATGCGAAAGAGGCAATCAAATGGCAGTGTACGGATTACATATTAAAGCCGATCCAGAAAAGCCAGCTCCTTGCACTGCTTTCAAAGGTAAAACAGATGCAGCAGGATAAAAAGGAAGAGAGCGAGCGAATCCGGAAAATCGGAAAAGCGTATTTTGTGCAGCAGATGCAGACACTTTTGCTCGGCAGACAGGAGGAAACGGCACTCTCTTATGTTAAAGGACAGGTGGATTTTGGAAGAGGGATCCGCTATATCGGGATCGAGTCGGAGGATGGCGAGACGGATACGGACATAGGACCGGAAAAGAAACGGCAGCTCCAGAGACAGATATATGAAGCCTGCATGCAGTATCTTGGAGGTGAATACAGCTGTCTTACATTCTTAGACGCGGAAGGCAAGGAAGAATGTTATGATGTGGGATTTATTTTCTGTAAAAAAATTTCGCAGGAAAAGGGACTGCGGGAGCAGGAATATATCAATCTGCTATTGGAAAAGATTCAGAAAAGCACAGTCCATCCGGTCGTGATGTATGTCGGCAGTGAGGTGGAAGATATCAGTGATATCTCAGAATCTTTCCGGTCGGCAGTGATCGCAAAGACTTTTTCCAATTTTAAGGTGATGCCGAATCTATTGTACTATTCGAAAGAGCAGAAAAATCCGTCCGGTATTGTGGTGAGCCACAAAAAAATCGAGGATCTGCTGCGGAGTGTGGAAGAGAATGACAAGAAAAGGATCGAGGATAATGTTGCAGCGATCTATGAGGAGATGAATGAGGCGGGAATGAACCCGGAATTGGTACAGATGAACATGAATTATCTCCTGTACCGTCTGGTTTCCCTTGCGATGGAGCAGGATGACAGCGTCAATCAGGATGAGGTGTTACAGTATATCTGCGAAAATGCGTTTCAGGTACATATGATCCGAGGAAGCCTTTCACATTTCCGCAGATTCGTCATGGAGTATGCGGATTATCTGGTACAGTTAAGGCAGAATGCGTCCCGCGGTGTGCTTCTTGATGTGGAGGGGGAGATCCGGAAAAATTATGCAGAGAATCTGACGCTCAAAGAACTCGGGAAGAAATATTTTGTCAACAGTGCTTATTTAGGGCAGATGTTCCGGAAAAAATATGGTGTATCGTTCAAGGAATATCTGAATAATTACAGGATCGAGCGGGCAGCGGAGATCCTTCTTAGGACGGATGATAAAATCTATCTTGTGGCGGAAGAAGTAGGATACCGTGATCTGGATTACTTTATTAACCGGTTTATCCAGAGCAAAGGATGTACGCCGACAACGTACCGCAAGAAGACACGCAGTGTAAATGAATAAACGAGGACAATAGTACCTGTGATAGAGAGTCATGACAGATTTTAGATGAAAAACTAAAATTTGTCATGACTTTTTTTGATTTTTGTCCGGTTGTAGAAAAATGACAAATTGGTAAAATAAAATTACAAAATCTGATACAGATCTTACAGAAATCAGATGTGATTAAGAAGGAGGAGAAAAAATGAAACGAAGAAAAGCAGTGTCAGTATTGCTTGTTATGGCAATGGCAGCGTCAATGCTTACCGGATGTGGCGGGGGAAATACCAATACCACAGGAACAAATGGCGCAGCATCCACAGAGGGAGGCTCATCAGGGGAAAACACAAATGATTCATCCGGCGTGAAAGAGTTTACCGCATTTTTTGCAGTACCTGGTTCAGAGATCAATGATGACAATGAGATCGAGCAGAAGATCGCAGAGATCACAGGTGCAAAATGCAAGGAGACATGGCTGACCGGACAGACAGCACAGGAGGCAGTCGGAACACTGATCGCAGGCGGTGAGTATCCGGATATGATCGATGGCGGCGACGGAATGAAACAGCTCTATGATGCGGGTGCGCTGGTAGCACTGGATGATTACATAGACAAATATCCAAACATCAAAGAATTTTTGACAGATCAGGAGTGGGATAAACTCCGTCAGGATGATGGACATATCTACTGGATCAATCAGTTTGGAAATATTTACGGGGAAGAAAAAGCAACCACCCACGGTGACGAGGCATTCTGGATCCAGACGAGAGTGTTAAAGTGGGCAGACTATCCTGAGATCCATACGATGGATCAGTATTTTGACCTGATCGAGAAATACAATGAAGCAAATCCGACCATGGATGACGGAACAGAAAATATCCCGTACACGATCCTCTGCGATGACTGGAGATACTTCTGTCTGGAAAATGCACCACAGTTTTTGGATGGCTATCCAAATGATGGAAGTTGTATCGTAGACCCGGATGAATTAAAGATCGTAGATTACAATACAACACCGACAGCAAAACGTTACTTCCAGAAATTAAATGAAGAGTACCAGAAAGGAATCGTAGATCCGGAGTCTTTTACACAGACCTATGATGAGTACATTGCAAAATTATCAACCGGTCGTGTACTTGGAATGATCGATCAGTGGTGGGATTTTGCATACAACGTAAATGATGCATTTAAGCAGCAGGGACTTGACAAGGAAGGCTGCAATTATGTACCGCTTCCGATCACGATCGACGAAGGTATGAAGAACCAGTGGCACAACTCCGGCGGAACATTAAATGTGTCAAGTGGTCTTGCAATCACCACAAGCTGCGAAGACGTGGAGGGCGCCCTTCAGTTCATCAATGATCTGTTAGACCAGGAAGTACATGATCTTCGTTTCTGGGGCGAAAAAGGTGTGGATTATGATGTGGATGAAAATGGTGAGTATTATTGTACCGAGGATATGAGAATGCAGTCCTCCGACACCGCTTACAAGGCATCCCACAGCTGTTCATATTCTTATTTCCCACAGTATTCCGGTACCAGCCGTGACGGCATTAATGCAATGAAACCGGAGGGTCAGGCAAAAGAGTTCTATGACGGATTGAGCGAGGACGTACAGAACTGCTTTAAAGCATATGGCGCAGAGACTTATGTGGATATGCTTGGAACCAGCGAGGCACCGGGACCGTGGTATCCGATGTATTCCTATTCAAACAACATGACGACTGCAACTGAGGGCGGCATGGCATGGACAAAGATGGGCGAAGTAAAACATGAATACCTTCCGAAGGTCGTTATGGCATCTGACTTTGACAGTGCATGGGAAGAGTACATGGGTGTCTACAATAACTGTAATCCGCAGGCATTTATTGATGAGATGCAGGCAGAATTAGACCGCAGAATTGAGGAAGCAAAAAAATATCAGTAAAAATTGTGAGAAAACGGGATGGGGACTGGACGAATGACAGTCCCCATTCTTAAAAAAGAGGAGTGAAACTATGGCTTCAATAACAGTAACGAAAAAAAAACAAAAACAAAAAATCAAAGAGCCGCAGATAAAAATCACATGGAAAGAAATAAAGCGGCAGAAGGTTCTTTTAATATGGTCAGCGATCATCGTAGTGTATGGAGTGATCTTCTGTTATCTGCCTCTTGGCGGCTGGCTGATGGCTTTTCAGAATTATAAACCGAAGGATGGCCTGCTTCATTCTTCTTTTGTGGGACTTGCAAAATTCCAGCAGTTATTTTCCGATGCAACCTTTTTGCGGGTAATCAGAAATACACTTGCCATGGGTGTGATCAATCTGGTCGTCACCTTTGTGATGGCGATCGTATTTGCAATTTTATTGAACGAGGTAAAATCACAGGGAGGAAAAAAGGTCGTACAGACCATTTCTTATCTGCCGCATTTCCTTTCCTGGATTATTGTTACCGGTATTTTACATGATGCATTATCGGGCACCGGTATTATCAACGAACTTTTAGTGAACTTTGGTATTTTAGACCAGCCTCTCAACTTCTTTGCATATCCGAAATACTTCTGGCCGATCGTGGCATTTGCAAATGTATGGAAAGAGACAGGATGGAATGCGATCATCTATTTATCTGCGATCACAGCAATCGATCCTTCACTCTATGAAGCTGCAAATATGGATGGTGCGGGCCGCTGGGCAAGAATCAAATATGTCACACTTCCCGGAATTAAGCCGACGATCATGATCTTACTTTTAATGAATGTCGGAAACGTACTGAATGCAGGTTTTGAGATCCAGTATCTGCTTGGAAACGGTCTGGTACAGAGCGTATCGCAGACCATCGATATTTATGTATTAAAATGGGGCATCAGCCAGAATGATTTCTCCATTGGTACGGCAGCCGGTATTTTCAAGAGTCTGGTTAGTATCATTCTGATCGTGATCGCCAATCAGATCGCAAAACGTAACGGCGAAGAAAGGCTGTTTTAGGGGGTATTGGTATGGAAGCAGTAACAACAAAGAGAAGAAAATCAAGAAAGAAAACATCCGTTGCGGACAAAGTTTTCGTAACGTTAAATACATTATTTATGATCATGTTTGTGATCATTACGTTATATCCGGTGTTAAATACGCTGGCAATCTCACTGAATGACGGAACAGATGCGCTGCGCGGCGGGATCTACCTGCTGCCGAGAAAATTTACATGGAAAAATTATATTACCGTGCTGCAGAAAGACAACCTGATTATGGGTGCCTACATCACGGTTGCAAGAACCGTCATCGGAACAGCACTTGCACTGTTTGCCAACGCGATTCTGGCATTTATTGTCAGCAGAAAACGTTTCATGTTTAAAAAACAGTTATCCCTGTTCTGGGTGATCACCATGTATGTCAATGGTGGAATGATCCCGACCTTCCTGTTATTTAAGACACTTCACCTGACAAACAGTTTCTGGGTGTATGTCATTCCGGGAATGTTCAGCGCATTTAACATGTTAGTCATCCGTACTTATATGAATGGTATCTCAGACAGTCTGGAAGAATCCGCGCAGTTAGACGGGGCAGGTTACACCACGATCTTCTTAAAGATCATTTCCCCGCTCTGCAAACCGGTATATGCGACGGTTGCACTGTTTGTCGCAGTCGGACAGTGGAATTCATGGTTTGATGCAATGCTCTATAACCGTATGAGTGCGAACCTGACAACTTTACAGTATGAGCTGATGAAATTATTATCTTCCGTCACAAACCAGGGAAATTCCGTGGAGGCAATGAAAAATGCGGCAGGATCTGTGACACCGACTTCCGTGCGTGCCGCTGCAACGATACTGACTATGCTGCCGATCATCTGTCTGTATCCGTTCTTACAGCGGTATTTTGTGACAGGACTTACCATTGGCGGTGTCAAGGAATAAGAGGAAAGGATAAAGTTGCATGAAAAGAGGAGCGTTTGAGACTGGAACTTACCGCAATGTATTTGCGGAGGCAGGCTATGATAAGGAAACCATAGAAAAGCGGAAAAATGAGATCTTCCATACACTTTTTTACGGGGCAGAATCAGAGCGGATCTATCATCCCGTCGAGGACGATATGGCATATATCGAGGACACGGGTAACCATGATGCGCGGACAGAAGGGATGTCCTACGGCATGATGATGTGTGTCCAGATGGACCGGAAAGAAGAATTTGACCGCCTGTGGAAATGGGCAAAAACTTATATGTACTTAGAGGAAGGCGAAAATGCAGGATATTTTGCATGGTCGGTGCAGCTGGATGGAACAAAAAATTCTTTTGGCGCAGCACCGGATGGTGAGGAATTTTTTGCGATGGCACTGTTTTTCGCAGCGCACCGCTGGGGAGACGGCGAAGGAATATTCAATTACAGCAGGGAAGCGAAAGAGTTGCTGCACACCTGCATCCACAAGGGAGAAAACGGAGAGGGTGGCAGAGCCATGTGGGATGCCTCAAATCATCTGATCCGTTTTATCACGGATGTGGATTTTTCGGATCCGTCCTATCATCTGCCTCATTTTTATGAGTTGTTCGCACTGTGGGCAAAAGAAGAGGACCGGGCATTTTTTAAGGAGGCGGCGGAGGCGAGCCGTAATTACTTAAAGCGTGCATGTCATCCGGTCACTGGTCTTAGTGCGGAATATGCAGAATTTGACGGAACACCGTATCAGCCTGTTTTAGACCAGTGGGGAGGCAGACATGACTGGTATTACAGTGATGCCTACCGGACGATCGCAAACATTGCCCTTGACTATGAGTGGTTTGCAAAGGATGAGTGGGAGAGTGAGAATGTTGACCGGTTTTTGAATTTTTTCTGTGATACCGTGCAGGAGAAAGACAGGGACGGTATTTTCCTGACCGACGGAACCATTCTGGAAGGAAAGGCACTGCATCCGGTTGCGATGACTGCGGTCAATGCGCAGGCGGCACTTGCCTCAGACCAGAAAAATGCATTTCTCTGTGTCCACCGTTTCTGGGAGACACCGCTTCGCACTGGGGACAGAAGATATTATGACAACTGTCTGTATTTCTTCGCATATCTGGCACTGAGCGGCAATTATAGAATTTATTAGGAGTGCTCGTATGGAAGCAATTTTGGTAAAGGATCAAAAAGCGGCGGCATTTGTGATGGAGGATGGGACATTTGAGGGTGTCTATAGAATCACAGAAAAGGTTTGTGGGGATGTGGAGCAGGTCACAGGTGTCCGCCCGAAGATCATAAAATGGCAGGGAGAGTTGCAGCCGGCGCAGGTGTATGTGGCAACGCTCGGAAACAGTGAGATGTCAGAGGCGATCGCAGAAGAGGAAGGGATAGAACTTTCCTCTCTGTGTGGAAAGCGGGAATGTTTTCTGTTTCAGGTGTTGAAAAATGGCAGTCTGCTGATCGCAGGAAGTGACAAGCGGGGAACAATCTATGGGTTATTCCATATCTCAGAGCTTATGGGGGTATCGCCGTTTGTCCACTTTGCAGATGTGGTCCCTGCCCCGCAGAAAGAAATCATTTTTTCCGAAAAAGACTCGATGCAGAGCAAAGAACCCTCCGTGAAATACCGGGGGTTTTTTATCAATGATGAATGGCCTGCGTTCGGAAACTGGACATTTTCCCATTATGGTGGATTTACTGCAGAAATGTATGACCTGATCTTTGAGACACTGCTTCGGCTGAAAGGAAATTATCTGTGGCCGGCAATGTGGACATCGTCTTTTTCACTGGATGGACCGGGGGAGGAAAATGCCCGCCTTGCAGACTGCTACGGGATCGTGATGAGCAATTCCCACCATGAACCATGTTTAAGACACAGCGAAGAATGGGATCTGGTGCGTGGAGAGGATTCTGTTTATGGAAATGAGTGGAGCTATCTTACTAACCGTGAGGGACTGATCCGTTACTGGCGCGACGGGCTTTTGCGCAGTGGAAAATATGAAAATATCATCACGATCGGCATGCGCGGGGAGAGAGATTCTCTGATGCTTGGGGAGGATGCATCCTTAGAGCAGAATATTTCCCTGTTAAAAGAGATCATCACAGAACAGAGAAAACTCATCCGGGAATGTGTCGGGGAGAATGAACCGGAAATGCTCGCACTTTATAAAGAAGTGGAGGCTTATTATTACGGGGATGAGACAACGCCTGGGCTTAACGACTGGGATGGCTTAGACGGTGTGACGCTGATGCTCTGCGAGGATAACTATGGAAATATGCGGACACTTCCGACGGAGGAAATGCGCTCCCACCGCGGGGGCTTTGGTATGTATTATCACTTTGATTACCACGGATCGCCGGTCTCTTATGAGTGGGTGAACAGTTCTTATCTGCCTAAAATCTGGGATCAGATGACGATGGCATATGACTTTGGTGTGCGGGATATCTGGATCGTCAACGTCGGTGACCTGAAATTTCAAGAGTATCCGCTCAGTTTCTTTATGGATCTCGCATATGATTATGAGAAATGGGGAAGCAACAGGATTCATGCGCCGCAGGACTATCTGGCGTACTGGGTGAAACGTGAATTTGGCGGATGGTTCTATGAGGCACAGCAGGATGCAGTTTATCGGATCATGCAGCAGTATACAAAAATGAATCATAACTGCAAGCCGGAAGCGATGCGCGCAGATACTTATCATCCGGTGCACTTTGGGGAGGCAGACAAAAGACAAAAGGAAAATGAAAGGTTAGAAGCGGAGACAGAAAAGCTTTTATCTTCTGTGCCGGAAGAGATGCTGCCGGCTTTCTGGGAACTGGTATATTACCCGGCAATGGGAAGTGCAAACGCATCTGATATGCAGCTTTATGCAGGAAAAAATTCATTTTTTGCAAAAATGGGAGCGGTATGTGCAAATGATTATGCAGAAAAAATAAAAGCATGTATCGAAAAAGACCGTTTACTCACAGAACGGTTTCATCAGCTTCTGGATGGAAAATGGGATGGAATGGCACTCTCAGAGCACATCGGCTTTGTGAACTGGAACGATGAGGAGTGCAGGTATCCGCTCATGACCTTCATAGAACCGGCAAATAAGCCGAGGATCTTTGCCATGTCAGAGGGCGGTGATGTCTGTACGGCAGGCGGGGACTGGACGAAAAAATTGATCGTGATGCGGCAGTTTTTAGATCCGGCTGTCAGTGAAGCCTCCCTGTTATTGTTTGGCGGCTCGAAAGAAAAAGTGCCTTATCATATCGAGTGCAAAAGTCCGTGGGTTCTGCCTGGAAAAATGCAGGGAGTCACAGACCGTGAGGAAGTGCTCACGGTGCAGATAAAAAGAGATGAGATCACAGACTGGGAGAATGACCACAGGACATATGATTTTGAGGTTTGCTATGAGGGTGGAAGGATACCGGTAAAAATTTTGCTGGAAAAAGATCTGCCGGGATGTCTGGCGGAGGCATTTTATGAGACAGACGGGATGCTCTCTGTCGAGGCAGAGCACTTTATCTGCAATGAAAAGGCGGATGCGGGAGCATTTTATGTTTTGCCGGAGTACGGAAAAACGTTATCTGGTGTGAAAGCATATCCGCAGACAAAGACTTTTTTTGAAATGGCAGAGCAGATCAGACAGGCACCAAAACTGACGTATCAGATCTATGTCAGGGAGGCGGGAGAATACGAAATGATTTGCTATACCGCTCCGGCAAATCCGGTCTGTCAGGGAGGCAGTGTCTATTTTGGCTGCGCCGTCAATGGAAATGCACCGCAAAAGATAGAGATGATTCCGGATGGATACCGTTCCGGCGAGCCGTCCTGTGCGGAATGGGCGAAAATGGTGGTGGATCAGATCCGCGTTGTCCGTGTGCAGGTCACGCTGCAGAGCGGAGAGAATGAAATTGGAATTTATGCGGGGACACCGGGATTTCTGCTGGAAAAACTGACGTTTGTGCGCAAGGGAAAGCATTTGCCGGAGTCAGGTCTTGGACTGCCGGAGACAAGGAGGACGAACAGATGAGTGGACCTGTGGCACCGAAAGATCCGGAAAAAGACAGATCTTATTTTTACATTATGAAAGAAAAAGAAACCTTTGGCTCGCTCCAGACGCAGGGGGAGTATCAGGGCAGGGGAGTCCAGTTTATCTACGAGAGTGATGGAAGGCTTGAAAGCAGTGCGGAAGTGACCGGTGAGGTCTGTGATGAAGAAATTTTAAAGAAACTTGGCACGGTGGAGGGCTTTAAAAGCCTGGTGCACAGCATCGGTATATCCGTGGAGATGGAACATAGCAGAGAACCGGTCACATTTGTATTTCAGATGTACGGGAAAGAGGATCTCTACGGCGGCGGAACGCTCATAGAAACAGAACTGCGTGGGGATGGCGCAGAAGTCAGGATCACGCTTGATACGGTAAAGTGGAAAACAGATGATGATGTGCCGGGGCAGATCCGGTTTGTCTTTGAGACGCCGGAACAGTCTGCAAGGGTCAATGTCCGTTTCTTTTTAAAGGATGGATTTTTCGTACCAAAGCCGCAGGAAGAGCGCGTGGTGGATATGGAATCCCACGGATATCAGGAAATGATAGAGCGGTCACTCCTTTCTATGGGAGATGCGGGCAGGATCAGAAGAGTCGTAGAAAAAGCGCGGGCTGGGGAGCCGGTAACCATAGCATATATAGGAGGATCCATCACGCAGGGAGCCGGGGCAGTTCCGCTTCACACACAGTGCTACGCATACCGGTTCTGGAAGGCATTTGCCGGAAAATACGGAAAAAATAACAATGTGAAACTGATAAAAGCGGGAGTGGGCGGAACCCCGTCGGAGCTTGGGATGATCCGTTTTGAGAGGGATGTCCTGCGGGATGGAAAAGAAAAGCCGGATCTGGTAGTCGTGGAATTTGCAGTAAATGACGAGGGGGATGAGACAAAGGGCAGGTGTTATGAGAGCCTTGTAACAAAAATTTTATCCATGCCGGATGCACCGGCTGTCCTGTTATTGTTTGCTGTTTTTGCAAATGACTGGAATTTACAGGAACGCCTTGCTCCGGTGGGAGAGCGGTATCAGCTCCCGATGGTAAGCATCCGGGATGCCGTGACACCGCAGTTTCGGCAGACAAAGGACAGAGTTGTTTCAAAAAATCAGTTCTTTTATGATGCGTTTCACCCGACAAATCTGGGACATAAAATCATGGCAGACTGTCTGATGTATCTGATTGACCGGGCAGTCTGTGAGCCTGATATTTTAAGAAGAATGCATGAAAAACCGGTTTATGGGGATGAATTTGCGCAAGTGAAATTATTAGACCGCAGAGACGGCTATGAACGTGCGAAGATCTGCTGTGGCGCATTTTCCGGTACAGATCAGGAATTACAGTGTGTGGAGATGGATGACAGTTTAACGCCGGTTCCTGAATTTCCGTACAATTGGCAGTATGATGGGGCAAATGGCAGATCAGAAGATGCATTCCAGATGGATATCTACTGCCGGTCGCTGCTTCTCATCTTTAAAGATTCCGGAGCGGTGGACGCCGGACGGGCAGATGTGTTTGTGGACGATACCAAAGTTCTGACCGCAGATCCGCATGTGAACGGCTGGACGCACTGCAATCCGGTCATTCTTCTGGAAGAAAAAGAAAGCGGATGGCATCAGGTGAGGATTCAGATGACACCTGGGGAAGAAGAAAAGAAATTTACAATACTTGGTTTTGGCTATGTGGAATAAAAAAGGCATGGCTGCCTGGAAAGCAGAGAAATTTGTGTGAAAAATAAGATTTTAGAATAGTAGAAATGGAGCGATAAAATGAGTATAGCAAAGAATCCGGTTCTGTCCGGTTTTTATCCAGACCCATCTATCTGTAGGGTGGGGGAAGATTATTATATGGTAAATTCGAGTTTTGCATATTTTCCGGGGATTCCTGTGTTTCATAGCAGGGATTTAGCGCACTGGGAGCAGATCGGCAATGCGTTGGACAGGGAAGAACAGCTTCCACTGTCCGGCAGTGAGATCTCACGGGGGATCTTTGCACCGACGATCCGTTACCACGAGGGCACTTATTACATCATAACAACAAATGTGGATCATGGTGGAAACTTTGTGATAACGGCACAGGATCCCAAAGGGCCGTGGTCAGTTCCACATTATCTGGGAGATGCGGCGGAGGGGATTGATCCGAGCCTCTTTTTTGATGAAGATGGGAAATGTTATTATGTCGGGACAAGACCGAATCCGTCCGGGGTCAGACACAATGGTGACTGGGAGATCTGGATAGAGGAGCTGGATCTTCATGCAATGTGCTTAAAAGGTGCGGGGACGGCGGTCTGGAAAGGTGCATTAAAAGATTGTATCTGGCCGGAGGGACCGCACCTTTACAAAAAAGACGGCTGGTATTATCTGATGATCGCAGAAGGCGGTACGGGACCGGAACACAGCATCAGTATCGCAAGAAGCAGGTCGTTAAGAGAATGGTTCTGTGGATGCAAGAGAAATCCAATTTTCACGCACCGCAATCTTGGCAGGGATTATCCGGTGATCTATGCAGGACACGGAGATCTTGTGGATGATGCAGACGGAAACTGGTATGTCGTCATGCTTGCATCGAGGCCATGTGAGGGACACTGTAGTATTGGCAGGGAAACTTTTCTGGCAAAAGTGGAATGGGAGGACGGATGGCCCGTCATCAATCCGGGGATTGGACATCTGACAGAGAAAACAGAACTTCCGATCGGTGAGTATCGCCTGGAAAAGGAAGTGACCCATGCGGATTTTATTACATTTGATCAGAAAAAAATAGATGACAGACTCCTGTCGCTGCAGAGAAGGGATGAAAATACATATTCACTGATCGAGAGAAAAGGTTTTCTCAGGATGTATCTGAAAAAACAGAAACTTACAGAGAAAACGGACGCGCAGTATTTCGGGCTGCGGCAGAAAGATTATGATTTTACATTTTCGGCATGCATGGAATTTGATGCGGAGCGGGAAAATGAACAGGCGGGGATCGTCTGCTATCAGAATCATGCAAATCATCTTTCGATGCGCATCTGCGGTGGAAAAGAGAAGAGAAAGCTGCAGGTAATCGCACATATAACAGAAAACGATACGCTGCTTGCGGAAGAAGAAATCAATGCAAAAGGAATGCTGGAACTGTATTTGAAGGCAGCAGGACAGAGGGCAGAATTTTTTGTCAGAGATGAGGAAGGAAAGGTATTAAAACTCATTAAAGACGTGAGCCTGCTGCCGTACAGTACAGAGGAAGCAGGGGGATTTGTGGGCTGCACGCTCGGTGTGTATGCGTCTTCAAACGGTGAAATATCGGATCGTTTTGCGGATGTAGCATGGATTTCGTATGAGGGAATACCGGGTTGATGCCGGGAAAAAATAGAAAAAAATAGGATTGATTTTTGCCCCTGTTTGTACAATAATAAACTTAGTTGCGCAACTAAGCGCAAAAAAGCGAGGAATGAGAGTTTATGGATAAGGGGTTAGAAAAGAATATTACGATTGCGGACGTGGCGGAGGCGCTTGGAGTATCGAAGACAACCGTGTCACGTGCAATTTCCGGTAAAGGTCGTATTGGCAGGGAGACAAGAGAGCGCGTGCTCGCCTACATAGAAGAACATGATTATAAGCCGAATGTCATTGCGAAAGGGCTTGCGCAGTCTAAAACTTATAATATCTGTGTGGTCATGCCGGGGGAGTATGATGTTGTGGATCTTACATTTTTTCAGGAATGTCTGTTTGGGATACAGGAGATTGCGGGCAGCATGGAATATGATATCCTGCTTTCTATCTGCAGGAAAAACGATATATCTTCTCTTGAGCGTATCATAGCAAACCATAAAGTGGACGGTGTGATCCTGATGCGCACTTTTGTGGAAGATGAACAGATCGATTTTCTGCAGACAAAAAATGTACCGTTTGTCACGATCGGAAGTACCAGTGCCAATTACAAAGGCGTGATTCAGATCGATCACAATCACAAGAGTGCATGCAAAGAGCTTACATCGATCATTTTGATGAAGCAGATGGACAAAATTGCACTGATCGGCGGCAATGAAGAGCATGTGGTTACACAGAGCCGTCTGCGGGGATTTCGTGAGGCATATGCGAAGATGGGGAAAACGTTAGATGAGGATCTGATGTTTTTAAGCCAGGATAACCAGGTTCTGGTGGAAAAGGCAGTCAAGGAAGCATTAAACAGACAGGCAGACTGTATCCTCTGTATGGATGACGCTGTCTGCAGCCGTGTTTTAAAGACACTGCGCCAGCAGCATGTCAAAGTGCCGGAAGATGTCCGGGTGGCATCGTTTTATAACAGCATGGTACTTGAAAACAATGTTCCCTCGATCACATCGCTTTCATTTGATGCAAAGGAACTCGGCATGGTGGCATGCCGTACACTGCTTGATCTGACGGAGGGACTTGAGGTGAAAGAGCGCACATTGCTTCCGTATGAGGTGGTGCTGAAGGAATCGACGAAATAAATATAATCAGGAAAATACAGTTCTGAGAAAATTGAAGATCATCCTGTTGGAGAGAATAAGCAATGGGCGAAACACATAGCGAATAAATGTGTTTCGCCCGTTTTTTATGCTGAAATTGTCGGAAATCACATGAAATGGGCGAAATGATTACAATGATTACCGGAATAGCCCGCAGATCAGCGGGAATGAGGGTGAATCTGAAGCAATGTGATGGAAATTCGCCCAAAACAAAGGAAAAGGCAGGAAAATCCCTGATTCAAAAAATATCAAAAACGAGCCAAAATATCCATAAAAAGATGATATAAGAATTGAAAATGCACGGAAAATCAATAGTTAACGGTTGCGCAAAAGTCGAATTTGAAAAAAATAAAAGAAAAAATAGAAGATGATATTGTGCAAAATGGCTAAAAAATGGTCGGATTTATTATAAAATGTGGATATTGACACAAGGATGTGACGGAGATATACTCTAACCATAGAACAACCGATTGCGCATAGCGCAACACGAAAAAGTGTTCTAAAAGAACAATTTTTTCTATCAAGGAAAAGGGAGGAATTTTCAAATGAAGAAAAAAGTCATCAGCACAGTATTATGTGCAGCAATGGTAGCATCCATGTTTGCAGGATGTGGAAACAAAGCAGCCGATAACAGCAGCGCAGCAGACAATAGTGCAGCAGACAACAGCGCAGCAGAGAGCACAAACAGTGCAGCAGCAACAGAGACAGGTGATGCTGCAGATAATGCAGAAACAGCTTCCGGTGATGCAATCGCAAATCTGATCGCATCTACAGATGGAACCGTAGATATCCAGCTCTGGTGTTCAGAACTTGAGGCTTATCAGAACGTTATGAAAGAGCTGACAGACAAATTTAAAGAGCAGTACTCAGATGTAGATTTTAACATCACGATCGGTGCTGTATCTGAGGCAGATGCAAAAGATAAGATTCTTGAGGATATCGATGCAGCAGCAGATGTATTCGTATTTGCAGATGATCAGGTAAATGATCTTGTAAATGCAGGTGCGCTTCAGGAAGTGGCAGCTACTTATACATATGATCCGAAAGAAACAAACTCAGAGGCAACTGTAGCAGCAGCTACCAAAGACGGAAAACTTTACGCTTATCCGTTAACAGCATCGAATGGTTACTTCTTATACTATGATTCAAACATCTTCTCTGAAGAGGATGTGGCTTCCTGGGAAAACCTTACAGCAAAAGCGGAAGAAGCAGGAACAAAAGTTGGCATGAATGTAGCAGATGGATGGTATCTGTATGGATTTTTCTCTGGTGCAGGCTGTGAACTTTCCATGAATGAAGATAACTCAAACAACTGTGACTGGAACTCTGAGACCGGTCTTGCAGTAGCACAGAGTATTGAGAATATCACTTCTTCCCCGGCATTTGTAAGCGTACAAGATCAGGATGCAATTACCATGTTAAATGACGGTACACTTGGCGCATATGTTTCCGGTACATGGAACACCGGATCTTTTGAAGCAAAATACGGTGACGGATATGCAGCATGTAAATTACCTACTTTCGATGTAAATGGAACAGCTACACAGATGGGATCTTATGCAGGATACAAATTCGTAGGTGTTAACTCCCATGCTAAAAATGTTGGCTGGTCAATGCTCCTTGCTGAGTATCTCACAAATGAGGAGAGCCAGTTAGCAATTGGTAACGCTACATCAGAGGGACCGGCTAACACAGTAGCAGCAGCTCAGATTGATTCCCCGGCACTTGCAGCACTTGCAGCGCAGTCAGAGTTTGCAGATCAGCAGGTTGTAGGCAATAATTACTGGGATCCGGCAAAGGCACTTGGACAGAACCTGGTTGACGGTGCAACAGATCTTCAGGCTGTACTTGATGATGCAGTAGCTGGTATTACACAGCCGGTAGCTGAATAATCAAATATCTGTAAAACTCAGATTTCCACATGGCTTTGGAATAACTTTTATGAGGAGGGCATTATCTCCTGCCAGACAGGACATTGCTTTCCGGCAGAGGCGGATATTTTCCTGCTGGAAACCAATGCCTTCCTTGTGACAGGCTATGTGAAATTTTTAAAAAGAGAAAAGTTTTTGCGACTTAGCCAAAAATTCTCATTCACGCGCATAGGGAGTGAATCTATGAAAACATTTTTAAACGCAATCAAAAAATACTTTGCCGATTTTGGGACAGCCGTGGCAAAGGGCGATATCTGGTGCAAGCTTTCACTGCTTGTTATGGGTGCAGGATACTGGGGACGGAAACAGATCGTCAAAGGTGTCTTAATAACAGCCCTTGAAGTGGTAGTGATCCTGTTTACAGGAATGTTCTCTATTAATTACATTAAGGATTTAAATACACTTGGTACCGTTCAGTATGAGTCCGTATTTGATCCGCTGACCTTGAAAAATACTGTTAATGATTACGATAACTCATTGCTGATCCTGCTATATGGTATTATTGGTGTTCTCGTAATCGTAGCATTCATATTTTTATATATAAGCAATTTGAAAGCTGTTTATCGGCTTCAGCTTATGAAAGAAGAGGGAGAACATGTCAATACATTTGCAGAAGATATAAAATCTCTTTTCAATGGTAAGTTTTATATCACATTGCTTACCCTGCCGAGTATCGGTGTTATTATGATGAACATTATACCGATCATTTTTATGTCCTGTGTGGCATTTACCAATTATGATATGGATCATATGCCGCCAAACTACCTGTTTACATGGGTTGGACTTAGAAACTTTAAGAACATGTTTACAGGCGGCACCACAATCACATTCTCCTATGCATTCGTAAGAATTCTTGCATGGACAATGATCTGGGCAGTATCGGCAACATTTACAACTTTCATCGGTGGTATTCTTTTGGCAAAGCTGATCAACCATGAAGATACACATTTTAAAAAAATGTGGAGATCACTTTTTGTTGTGACAATCGCGATTCCACAGTTCGTAACATTGCTTCTTGTAAGCAAAATGTTCAGCGACCACGGTATTGTAAATACATTATGTTCCAACATCGGTCTGACAGGATGGTTACAAAGTATCGGACTTGTTTCCGGAAACTATATTCCGTTTCTCTCTAAACCGGGCTGGTCTCATGCAATGATCATTCTTATTAATATCTGGGTCGGTGTTCCATATCAGATGCTTTCCGCTACCGGTATTCTGATGAATATTCCGACAGATCAGTTGGAGAGTGCACGTATCGATGGTGCAAATAAATGGCAGATCTTCTGGAAGATCACAATGCCGTATGTATTATTTATCTGTGGACCATCCCTGATTCAGAGCATTATTGCAAACATCAATAACTTTAACGTTATTTATCTGCTGACAAGTTCCAATGCAACAGCAAACATGGCATTTGCAAACTCTAATGCAAAAGAGACAGACCTTCTCATTACATGGCTGTTTACATTGACCAACGATAACTCAAACTATAAGATGGCATCGGTAATTGGTATTATTTCATTTGCTATCTGTGCGCTTCTTACATTGCTTAGCTATACAAGAATGATCAGTGGTGATAAAGAGGAGGTGTACCAATAATGAAAAAGAAAACATGGAAAATCATTGTGAGACATTTAGTACTTGCTCTTTTGGCAATCATCTGGCTGATTCCGATTGTATGGCTGGTTGTAACATCCCTTTCCACTACAAAGGGTGTAAGTTACCAGCACTTCTTCCCGGAACACTGGACACTGGCAAACTATCATCAACTGTTCTTCAAGACAGATACAGCAGCAAACTTCCCTGCATGGTTTAAAAATACTTTTATCGTAGCATTTTTTACCTGCATCGTTTCATCCGCTTTTGTACTGATGGTCTCTTATGCATTCAGTTGTATGAGATTCAAGGCGAGAAAACCTCTGATGAGCTTTTCTATCATTCTTGGAATGTTCCCAGGTGTACTTTCCATGATCGCTGTTTATTTTGTCTTAAAAATGATCGGACTTACTGATTCACTTGCAGGTCTGGTTATCGTATATTCTGCAGGTTCGGGACTTGGGTTTTTAGTATTGAAAGGTTTCTTTGATACCATCCCGGTTTCACTGAGAGAGGCTGCCCGCTTAGAGGGTGCTTCCGAGGCAACAATTTTTGGAAAAATCATTATTCCGCTGTCAAAACCGATGATAGTATATACGATTATCAACTCTTTCCTGAATCCATGGATGGATTTTGTTCTGGCACGAATCATGATCAAGTCCAAAGAGTCCGCAGACTGGACAGTCGCGATCGGTCTTTATAACCTGTTACAGAAGACATTAATCGGAGATTACTTCGCAATCTTCTGTGCAGGCGGTGTTATGATCGCAATCCCGATTTCAATTCTCTTCGTAGTGATGCAGAAGTTCTATGTTGAGGGTGTTACCGGTGGAGCTGTAAAAGGTTAGAAAAATATTTTTAGAGGAGAAAGAAAAAAATGGATAAATTTGTACTGAATCTTATTCATCGTCCGGAGCTGGTTCCAGAGTATTCTGCAACAGTGACTGGACAGGGAAAAGAAGAGGATATCGGAGATAAGGCACTGCTGACAGAGTCTTTGGATATCTTTAAGACACAGCAGAGATTAGCTCATGAGAATGGATTAAAAGTAACCATTCAGATGACATACGCTTCACTGTTCAATGATGAGGCAGTGGAGATCGCAAAACATGATCATGAAGTATATGGCGATGAGATCGCATTATCTTTATTAGGACTTCCTTGTGAGGAGTTCCGTGAAAAATATAAGACCAAGGATTTCTGTATCTGGATGTTTTCCATGGAAGATAAGAAAGCCATCGTAAATGATGTATTCGAGAAATTCCATGACAGATTCGGTTTTTATCCGGAATCCACAGGTTCTTATTATATGGATGCTGACCTGACAAACTATATCAAGGCAGCATACCCGACTGTAAAATGTGCAGTTGCTACCTGCTGGGAGGAAGGCCCGAAGGCATATCATACCTGCAACAACTCCTGGTATACATTATTTGATGGAGGCCCATGGGCACCATGGATTCCGTCTAAACAGAACACACATGCACCGGCTGCAAATAAAGAGGAAGACAGTGGTATCGTAGCGATCCCTCATCTTTCCCGTGACCTGATCGCATGTTACGATGGAAATGGTTCGAACTTCGGAACACATCCGCAGAACGTACTCCGTGGTATGATCTATGACACAAAGACATGGGAGTATCCATATCTTTACAATCTGATCGACCAGTACCGTTCCTTAGAGAAATATAACAACGGATATTCCTACAACATGATGTTCGTTGGACCGGGCTGGATGAACAAGATGGGACGCTGGGAGCAGCCATATGAACTCCTTTACAAATCCTACAGCGACGGCTGTGCTTACTACGGCAAACTGAAAAAAGAGGGTCAGTTAGTAGATATGACGATGTCGGAGTTCGCTGATTATTATCGTGAGAAGAAAGGTGTCAACCAGAACAATTACAACGAGCCGGAATGTGCTCTCTGGAGAGATATCTTATATGGTTCCGACAAACAGTTATTCTGGTACTGCGATCCATACATGAGAGCATGTGTCAACATGGATCAGGGCGGTGCGATCGTTGACCTTCGTCCTTATGCAGCAAAATTAGAGTGGCCGGTCGGCATCGGAACAAAACATGTTCAGGATGCATCCTACCCATTCTTAATTCAGGAGAAATACCGTGCAGGTTATTTCACCCACTATGCAGGAGAGGGAACCGTAAGAAGTGCAAAACTTTCTTACAAAGGAGAGGAAGTAGATCTCTGCCTCTGCCCGACACATGCACATTTCTCACAGGAAGGAAAGACAAGAATCCTTACATTAGACCCGGTTACGATCGAGTTCAGGGATCTGACTGTAAAACTTCAGACAAAAGAGTACTTTGAGGAAGGTTCTTCGAACATCAGGATCGAGCGTCACATTTTAGAGATGAGTGATCCGACTGCGGAAGTAACATTAAATGAATACATGGTTGCATGCTATGGTACAACTGAGTATTCCGAAGATATGAGTCATATCACATTAAAGATCGACGGACCGGAAGAGAAGACGATCAACTATGAATACAAATGCCGTGAGGAAGGCGTTGTGGGAGCTGCAGAGGTTTCCGCAGTTATTCCTGAAATCGAGACAAGAGTATCCATGACAGCATCCGATGCAAATGCAGAAGGATATGTAAAAGAAGGATATGCATTCTCACCAATGTTCACATTGGGATACAGAAAAACAATCTCAGATAAGGAGGTATTTGCAACATGGCTCAACTTGGCAAAGGCAAATTAAATTATAGATGCCCATCCTGTTTTTTAAGAGATCTCGACATCGATATGTTCTACAATAAAGAAACCGGTATTTACAGCTGCATCCGCTGCCAGTATCGTGGAACGGAAGAGGATGTATTAGAGAAAAACGAAATGATCCGTTTCCGCTATAAAGCAATGCATGACAGAATTACAAAATTTGATTTTGACTAAATTCTGGTAACAGAAACAAAATGACTGCCGTACTGAAATATTGTACGGCAGTTTTAAAAAGAGGTAATAACCATGGGAAAAAAGAAAAAAGACACAATGGAATTGAGGTTTTACGAAGTTCCGCAGGGTGAATATGTTCTGGCACTTTTAGGAGACAACTGGATTCGTGATTACGGACATGATGAAAGTAATCTTCATTTTCACAATCTCATGGAAATCGGATATTGTAAAAACGGTACCGGCGAGTTGATCTTAAATGAAGAGACAAAACGTTATGAACCGGCAATGGTCAGTATTATTCCACAGAATTACCCGCATGTGACGATCAGTGACATTGCGGAGGGACCAAGCTATTGGGAATATTTATTTTTTGATCCGATGGTCATGATCCAGGAATTATATCCGGATAATGCTGTCATGCAAAAAAAAGTATTGCAGATGATCAATCGTAAGGCTTTATTTTTCCATGAGTGGGAAAACCGCGGAATTTCCGTTCTTGTGAAGATGCTCATGGATGAAATGAGACAGAAAAAAAATCATTTTAATGATTGTGTCAGAGGTCTTTTGATCGCTTTTTTTGCTGAATTGCTCCGCATGTGTGAGAGCGATGTCTCGGAGAATGAAGTAAAGAAAAAGACAGGTGTTTCCCAGATCACGGCGGCACTTGATTATGTCAGGTTAGAGTATGCAAACAATATCCGTGTCGAGGAACTTGCAAAGGCAAGCCATATGAGTGAGACACATTTCAGAAGAGTCTTTGAATCTTATATGAATATGTCACCGATGGATTACATCAATCTGATGCGGGTGCAGAAAGCCTGTGATATCATGAAAAAGACAAATGACCCGATGGATGTGGTCGCCCAGAAAGTAGGATTTACCACGACATCCACATTTAACCGGAACTTCAAAAAATATCTGAATACATCTCCGTATCAGTGGAAGATCAGTCCGGAAAATTATGAGAGAAAGCTGCTGAATTATAATATTTCCGCATTGAAGGGCTGGTAAATAAATGGGCGAAAATGCGTGTTTTGTGTTGAGATACAGATGCAAAATGCGCATTTTTCCGTTAAAATGGAGATAAGAAAAAGATAAGGAGGACATGACATGTCATTCGAAATAAAAAAGATCCATGATCCGAAGTTTTTTAAGGAAAACTGCATGGCAGCACACTCCGATCATGTGGCATATGCGAATGAAACAGAAGCAGAAGAAAAAAAGAGCAGCTTCCGGTTATTACTGGATGGCGTCTGGAAATTTCATTATGCGAGAAATTATGCGCAGACCGTCAGTGGGTTTGAGGCAGAAGATTTTGATTGTAAATGCTGGGAGGATATTCGGGTGCCGGCACATATCCAGATGGAGGGCTATGATATCCCGCAGTATGTAAACATCCAGTATCCGTGGGATGGAAGGGAAGATGTGTGGCGCGACGCAGTGCCGAGTGAATTTAATCCGGTGGCAAGCTATGTAAAATATTTTACACTGCCGGAAGGTTTTAGAAAAAGCGGACTTTATATTTCTTTTCAGGGTGTGGAGAGCGGTTTTGCATTGTGGTTAAACGGTCATTATGTCGGATACAGTGAGGACAGTTTCACCCCGTCAGATTTTGATCTTACTCCGTATGTAAAAGAGGGCGAAAATAAGCTGGCAGTCCAGGTGTTTAAGTGGACTTCTTCAAGCTGGTGCGAGGATCAGGATTTCTACCGGTTCTCCGGTATTTTCCGTTCGGTTTATCTGTATACCATGCCAAAGGTGCATGTGTATGATTTAAAAGTGCAGCCGGTTGTCGATGAGGCGGTTTTAAATGCAGATCTTCTTGTCACAATGCAGATGCGCGGCGAGGGAAAAGCAAGACTGACCCTGACCGGCAGCAGAAATTATTCCGTTTTGGAAGAAAAAGAAGAACAGATTGTTTTCTCTGAGGAGCTGCCAGTCTCTGAGGGGGAAGTTCATTTTGAAAAAGAGGTGAAAAAACCGGATCTGTGGAGTGCGGAGATCCCGAATTTATACACGCTTACGATCGAATGTTTTGATCAAAACGGGGAGAGAAGCGAGCTTGTCAGCCAAAGAATCGGATTCCGCCGTTTTGAAATGAAAGACGGTATCATGACATTAAATGGAAAGCGCATTGTATTTAAGGGTGTCAACCGTCATGAGTTCAGTTCCAAAACAGGACGTGCAGTGACAAGGGAAGAGGTTTTAAAAGACATCGTTACGATGAAACAGAACAACATCAATGCGATCCGCACCTGCCACTACCCGGATGCTTCCATTATATATGATCTCTGCGATGAGTACGGACTCTATATGATCGCGGAAAACAATCTCGAATCACACGGTTCATGGGATGCCGCGATGCATGGTTCTGTGCCGAAAGATATGATCGTTCCGGGGGACAACATGGACTGGGAACCGATGATGCTTGATCGTGTCAATTCCTGTTACCAGAGAGATAAAAACCATCCGGCAGTTCTGATCTGGTCAGTCGGAAATGAATCTTACGGCGGAAAAGTAATTTTTGACATGTCCGAAAAATTCCGTGCCTTAGATCCATACCGTCTGGTTCATTATGAGGGAATTTTCAATGACCGCAGATATGAGGCGACCAGCGATATGGAAAGCCAGATGTATACGAGCGTGGAAAATGTGAAAAAATTCCTCGCCGAGCATAAGGAAAAACCGTTTATTATGTGTGAATATACACATGCGATGGGAAATTCCTGTGGTGCCATGCACAAATACACGGATCTGACCGATACGGAACCGAGATATCAGGGCGGTTTTATCTGGGATTACATTGACCAGTCCATCTTGAAAAAAGACCGCTATGGAAAAGATTTTCAGGCATATGGCGGCGATTTCTTAGAGCGTCCGACGGATTATAATTTCAGTGGAAATGGAATCTGCTATGGTGGAGACCGAGATCCGTCCCCGAAGATGCAGGAAGTGAAATTCAATTACCAGAATATCAGTATTCTGTTTGAAAAGGAAGGGAAGTTTACCGTTGTAAATAAAAACCTGTTTGCAAATACCGACCGGTTCCGCTGTGTGGCAGTTTTACAGAAAAACGGGGTTGTTGTGAAAAAACAGGAGATAGAGACAGCAGTACCGCCGCTTAGCACGAAGGACTATGAGATCCCGTTTGCCATTTTGCGTGCAGATGATAAGGATCAGAAAAAAGACCCGGATGCAGAATACACACTCACCGTTTCATTCTGGTTAAAGGAGGATATGAGCTGGGCAGATGCAGGACATGAGGTCGCTTTTGGACAGAAGATTTATAAAAAGATCCCTGCTTTCCATGCATCCGAAAAGCCGATCCGCGTGGTTCACGGCAAGGTAAACATCGGAGTAAAAGGCGAAGATTTTGACTGCCTGTTTTCCATGTTGAGTGGGGGACTTGTTTCCTACCGCTATGCGGGGAAAGAAATGATCGAGAAGATCCCGATGCCGAATTTCTGGAGGGCACCGGTGGACAATGATAACGGAAGCATGGCTCCGGCGCGCTATGCACAGTGGAAGATCGCAAGCATGTATATCAGTCACAGAAACGGTGGGATGTTTGACAATGTCCCGACCAAAGTGGAAGAAAAAGACAATACCGTGACAGTCACTTACACCTATTTTATGCCGACAACACCGGCGGGCAAATGTCAGGTTTCCTACACCGTTTTTGGTGATGGAACGATCGAGACAAAACTGATGTATGATCCGGTAGAGGGACTTCCGGATATGCCGGAGTTTGGCATGATGTTCTGGTTTAATGCAGATTATGACAATCTTACCTGGTATGGCATGGGACCGGATGAGACCTATGCAGACCGGAGACATGGAGCAAAGCTTGGAATCTACAGCAATAAAGTGGCTGACAATATGGCAAAATATTTAGTTCCGCAGGAATGTGGCAACAAAGTCGGTGTGCGGTATGCGCGCCTTGTGGATGCAAAAGGCAGGGGAATGATGTTTGAGGGAGATGAATTAAGCTTCTCGGCACTTCCGTATACACCACATGAACTTGAAAATGCAGCCCATGTTTATGAACTGCCGCAGGTACATCACACGATCGTCCGTGTGGCATTGGCGCAGATGGGAGTCGGCGGTGATGACAGCTGGGGATCTTTAGTGCACCCGGAATACCATATTGATGTGACGAAACCGTTAGAATTTACGTTCCGCTTTAAAGGAATATAGTATAAGTAATAAAGTATAAGAAATAAGCTCGGCTGCCTGATTTATTTATGTTTTGGCACAAATATTACAGCTTATGAAAAGGAAGGGAATGACTATGAATTTTGTAAAAGGAATGGATTTGTCTACACTTGCAGAGTTGGAGAAGTGTGGTGCGAAGTATTATGACAACGGAGAAGAAAAGGATATTTTGGAGATCATGAAATCTTATGATGTGGATACGATCCGTATCCGTGTCTGGAATGATCCGTGGTCAGAAACAGGAGAATCTTACGGTGCAGGAGAAAATGATCCAAAGACATCTCTTGAGATCGCCAAAAAGGTGACAAAAGCAGGTTTTGGTGTGCTTTTAAATCTGCATTACAGTGATTTCTGGGCAGATCCGGGAAAACAGTTTAAACCGAAGGCATGGGAAAATTATGGTGTCAAAGAGTTAGAGCAGGCAGTTTATGATTTCACGTTAGAGATGATGCATCTTTATTTGGAAAACGGTGTTAATATCACGATGGTACAGGTCGGAAATGAACTTTCAAATGGTCTGCTCTGGCCGGAAGGCAAGGTGCCGAACTATGATAACATCGCAACATTTGTCAATGCCGGTATCCGTGCTGTCCGCAAAGCAGATGAAGAGCGTCTCGCAGGCTCTATCAAAGGTGTATGCCCGCAGATGAAGGAACTGTCAAAGATTCTGGTTATGATCCATCTTGACAATGGCGGCAACAATGCACTTTACCGTGAATGGTTTGATAATTTTACAAAACGCGGTGAGGATTTTGAACTGATCGGATTGTCCTATTATCCATTCTGGCATGGATCTCTTCAGATGTTAAATGACAACATGAATGATATTGCCAAGCGCTACGGCAAAGATCTGATCGTGGCAGAAGTCTCCATGGGATATACGATGGACGACTACAAGGATTATGAGAAACTTGCCGATGAGGAGCGCAAGGGTTATGCGACGAAACCGGCGCTGGTTGAGAAAATCGAATACCCGATGACCGTACAGGGACAGTATGACTTTATGGAAGACTTCTTAAACCGCATCAGCCATATTGATGATGGAAAAGGGAAGGGCTTCTTCTACTGGGAGCCGGCATGGATCCCGGTTCCGGGTTCCGGCTGGGCAACGCCTGCTTCCTTAAAATACATACAGGATCCGGGACCGTGCGGCAACGAGTGGGCAAACCAGGCATTGTTTGATTATGAGGGCAATGCGCTGCCGACGTTAAAACTGATCCGTGATTTTAAGGCATAAAAAGTATTGCTGTCTGGAGATAAAAGAGTGTATAGAAAATCCTGCAATATTTATGTAAAAATGTTGCAGGATTTTTTGCACTTTGTTGCAGTTTGCGTTTCAGCCATTGCAAAGGAATTCGGATGCGTTATAATAGGATTATCAGAGAAAACGAAACAAATGCATCCTGCTTTTACGGGAAAGGAAAACAGACGGGATGACGTGGAACAAAATAAGAACAAATGATGTATTGTAAAAAGGAGGATTTAAGATGGTTTGGGAGAACGTACTGGCAAAGTTTAAAGAGTTATTTGGCGGCGAAGGAGAGATTGGTGTTTATTTTGCACCGGGACGTGTGAATATGATCGGAGAGCATACCGATTACAACGGCGGTCATGTATTTCCATGTGCACTGACGATCGGTACTTATGGTGTGGCAAGAAAAAGAGAGGATAAAAAACTTCGTTTTTATTCGATGAATTTTGAGCAGCTTGGCGTGTTAGAGTCATCTGTAGAGAATTTAAAACCGGAGAAAGAAGCTGACTGGACCAACTATCCGAAGGGCGTGATGTGGGCATTCGGAGAGAAAGGCATGAAGGTAGAACAGGGTATGGATCTTGTATTATTCGGAAATATCCCGAATGGTTCCGGACTTTCTTCTTCCGCATCCGTAGAGGTTTTAACAGGATTTATCTTACGCGATATGTTTGGATTTGATGTGACAAATCAGGATCTTGCACTGATCGGTCAGTATTCGGAAAATAAATTCAACGGTGTCAACTGTGGTATCATGGATCAGTTTGCTATCGCAATGGGCAAAGCAGGCCATGCGATCTTCCTTGACACTGCAACTTTAAAATATGAGTATGCACCGATCAAACTGGAGAATGCAAAGATTGTGATTTCCTGCAGTAATAAAAAACGTGGACTGGGCGATTCCAAATACAATGAGCGCCGCAGTGAGTGTGAAAAAGCACTGGCAGAGTTACAGAAAGTTGTCTCCATCGACGCACTTGGAGATCTGACAGAGGTACAGTTTGAAGAACACAAAGATGCCATCAAAGAGGAAGTGTGTGTAAGACGTGCAAAACATGCAGTTTATGAGAATCAGAGAACGATCAAAGCAGTAGAGGCACTGAAAAATAATGATGTTGCCTTATTTGGAAAACTGATGAATGAATCCCACGTTTCTCTCCGCGATGATTATGAAGTAACCGGTATTGAGCTGGATACTTTGGTTGAGGAAGCATGGAAGATTGATGGTGTGATCGGCTCAAGAATGACAGGTGCGGGCTTTGGCGGATGTACGGTCAGCATCGTAAAAGATGAGGCTGTGGATACCTTTATCAAAGAAGTCGGTGCAGCTTATGAGAAGAAGATCGGATATGCAGCAGATTTCTATGTTGTTGAGATTGGTGACGGTCCAGTGAAATTAGCCTGATGAAAAGAAGTTTTTCATTTCTGAAAATAAGAGGCTCATTGAAAATAATATAGAGACTTAAAAATATATGTCTGGCAGAGTATTGCAAAGACACGTTAAACAGTGTAGAAGTGAGGAAGAATATGATACAGGAAAAGATTTTAGAGTTGACAGAATATGGTCTGGTGACAGGACTTGCTGCACCGGAAGATAAAAGATTTACTATCAATCGTCTGTTAGAACTTTTTCAATTAGATGAGTTAGAAGATGAAGTCGCTGCAGCATATGAAAAGAGAGAGCCGATGACACAGGAGACCGCTGAGGATGCCTTAGAGGGAATTCTCACAGAAATGCTTGACTATGCGGCAGAGCAGGGACTGATGCCGGAGGATACGATCACATACCGTGATCTGTTTGACACAAAGATCATGAGCATGCTGATGCCAAGACCAAGTGAAGTCATCACAAAATTCCGTGGACTTTATAATCATCAGTCCGCACAGGCGGCAACCGATTATTTTTACAAATTAAGCTGTGATTCGAACTATATCCGCAGATACCGTATTAAGAAGGATCTGAAATGGACTGCAGATACCGAGTTTGGTATCTTGGATATCACGATCAATTTATCAAAACCGGAAAAAGATCCGAAAGCAATCGCTGCAGCAAAACTTGCAAAACAGAGCGGTTACCCGAAATGCTTACTCTGCAAGGAAAATGAGGGATACGCAGGACGTGTGAACCATCCGGCAAGACAGAATCACAGAATCATCCCGGTAACGATTAATGGCAGTGACTGGTTTTTTCAGTACTCTCCGTATGTATATTACAATGAGCACTGCATTATATTCAACGGACAGCACACACCGATGAAAATTGAGCGTGCAACGTTCGGCAAACTGCTTGATTTCGTGGAACAGTTTCCACATTATTTTGTAGGATCAAACGCAGATCTTCCAATTGTCGGCGGTTCTATTTTAAGCCATGATCATTTCCAGGGTGGTCATTACGAATTTGCCATGGCAAAAGCACCGGTCGAAAAAGAAATCTCATTCAAGGGATTTGAGGATGTAAAAGCAGGCATTGTAAAATGGCCGATGTCCGTGATCCGTATCAGTGCGGAGAAAAAAGAGCGTCTGATCGAGCTGGCAGATAAAATTTTACTTGCATGGAGAGGTTATACGGACGAGGCAGCATTTATTTTTGCTGAGACAGACGGGGAACCACATAATACGATCACTCCGATCGCAAGAAGACGTGGAGATTTATATGAACTTGATCTGGTACTGCGTAACAACATTACCACAGAAGAGCATCCGCTTGGTGTTTATCATCCACATGCAAAGCTGCACCATATCAAGAAAGAAAACATTGGTCTGATCGAGGTTATGGGTCTTGCAGTACTTCCGGCACGTCTGAAAAAAGAGATGGCGGACTTAGAGCAGGCACTGCTTGACGGTACGTCCATCCGTGAGGATGAAGTTCTTGCAAAACATGCAGACTGGGTAGAAGAATTCCTTCCGAAATACGGATTTACATTTGGCAGCGGTTTAGAGGGAGAGGTAACCCCGGAAAAACTGCATGAGATCGTGCAGACAGAGATCGGTCTGGTATTTAAGGAAGTATTAAAAGACGCCGGTGTTTATAAATGTACCGAAGAAGGCAGAACTGCGTTCATGCGTTTCGTAGACAAAGTGAATGCATAGGAAATCATTCTGCAAATACCAGAATGCAAAATTTGATTAAATTTTCATCTGTGTTTTTTGTCCGACAAATTTTTGTATGTTGTGCTAGGACGAAAGAGATAGGCGATTTATTTGATCAGAATGTATATGGATTTAAAAATAAATATGTGATAGGCATGATAGGCAGATGTCAGCATCTTCAGTGAGGATGCTGGCATTTTCTATCTACCGAAATTGATTTTACACTCAGGCATTGTTTCGCGTTTGTCAGCGGTAAAATTTGTACCGGATTCTTGGAAAACAGCATTTACTTCTTTATGGTGCTGTGGTAAAGTATTTAGAGATCATGTTACAGGATGCGCCCTGTTTTAGCGAGGCTGGTGTGGTCTGTAACATCCGAAATGTACACGAATGGAGATAGAACTATGGTTTCAAAAAGAATACAAAAAGCACTGCTTGGAAATTCCGCGATCCGTGCAATGTTTGTGGAAGGAAAAGCGATGGCGGAAAAATATGGTGCGGAGAATGTCTATGATTTTTCACTCGGCAACCCTGCAACACCGGCTCCGGCAGCATTAAACGACAGTATCAGAGATTTGTTGGATGAGGCAGATAAGAAAGGAGCGGCAGGTTCTTTAGAATTGCACGGATATATGGAAAATGCAGGTTATAAAGATGTGCGTGAGACGATCGCGGCAAACTTAAATAAACGTTTTGGTACCGCATTTGACGATCATAATATCGTGATGACAGTCGGTGCAGCGGGAGGCCTCAATATTATTTTTAAAACGGTCTTGGATCCTGGTGATGAGGTGATCGTGTTTGCCCCGTTTTTTGGTGAGTACCGTCAGTATGCAGCCAATTTTGATTCAGAGATTGTAACGGTAAATCCGGATCTTAAGACTTTTCTGCCGGATCTGAACGATTTTGAGGCAAAGATTACGGAAAAGACCAAGGCACTGATTGTCAATACGCCGAACAATCCGACCGGTGTCATCTATAAACCGGAGACGATGGAGGCGATCGCTTCTATCTTAGAAAAGAAGCAGAAAGAATTTGGACATGACATTTACCTGGTTTCGGATGAGCCGTATCGGGAACTGGTTTATGATGGAAATAAAGAGGATTTTCTGACGAAATATTATAAAAATACGATTGTTGGATATTCGTTCAGTAAATCGCTGTCACTTCCTGGAGAGCGTATCGGTTACGTGGTAGTTCCGAACGAGGCATCCGATGCTGAAGAACTGATCCGCGGTATTGAAATTTCAAACCGTACGCTTGGATTTGTCAATGCACCATCTCTGATCCAGAAAGCGGTTGCAAGATGTTTAGATGAGAAAACAGATGTTTCTTTCTATGATGAAAACCGAACAATGTTGTACGATGGCTTAACGGAACTTGGATTTACCTGTATCAAACCGGAAGGAGCATTTTACCTGTGGGTGAAATCCCCGGTCGATAATGAGGAAGAATTTGTGGAAGAGGGCAAAAAGCTGCATCTTCTGATGGTAAAGGGAAGTGCATTTGGATGTGGTGGATTTGTACGTCTTGCTTATTGTGTTTCCCATGAGACGGTCAAAAATTCACTGCCCGCTTTTGAAAAACTTGCACAAGTGTATGGACTGAAATAACGCAGTGTAAAAAAGGAAAATTGTAGAAATCAACGTAAGCATGGAGGAGTAGAATGAGCAGCTGGGAATCTTATGTAAGAAAAGTAGTGCCTTATGTTCCGGGAGAACAGCCACAGGAACAGCATATGATAAAATTAAATACAAATGAAAATCCATATCCGCCGGCACCGGGAGTGATCCGTGCACTGAAAGAATTTGATACAGACCGGCTTCGGTTATATCCGGAACCGACCTGCAAGGTTTTGGTGGATGCAATCGCAGAGTATTATGGATTAAAGAGCAGTCAGGTGTTTGTCGGTGTGGGATCGGATGATGTGCTTGCCATGATCTTCATGACTTTTTTTAATTCCAAAACACCGGTCTGGTTCCCGGATATCACATATTCCTTTTATGATGTCTGGGCAGACATGCTGCGGATTCCATATGAGGTAAAGCCGTTAGATGAAAATTTTCAGATTGTAAAAGAAGATTATTATGGCGAAAATGGCGGTGTGGTTTTTCCAAATCCAAATGCACCGACGGGAATTTTAATGCCGTTGTCTGAAATAGAGGATATCATACAACATAACCGGAATGTCATCGTGGTGGTGGATGAGGCATATATCGATTTTGGCGGGGAGAGTGCACTTCCGTTAATCGAGAAATATGATAATCTGCTGGTAGTCCAGACATTTTCAAAATCGCGCTCCATGGCAGGCATGCGTATCGGTTATGCGATGGGAAATGAGAAACTGATCAAATATATCAATGATGTGAAATATTCATTCAATTCCTATACCATGAATCAGACAGCGCTTGCACTTGGTGTGGAAGCAATCAAAGATAAAGCCTACTTTGAAGAGACAAGACAGCGTGTAATAGCAACCCGTGAATGGACGAAGCAGGAACTCACAAAACTTGGTTTTTCATTTGGCGATTCCATGAGTAATTTTATCTTCGCGACACATGAGCGTGTATCGGCAAAAGAACTGTTTGAGGCTTTGAAAAAAGAACACATTTTTGTGCGGTATTTTTCGAAGGAACGAATCAGCAATTATCTCAGGATCAGTATTGGAACGAAGGAAGAGATGGAGGAGCTGATCCGTTTCCTGAAAAATTATCTGCAGTGATAAAAAGTGAACTGGTCATAGTTACAAAAACTGGAAACATAACCAGAAGACACTAATTGGATGGATAAAAAGTATCGTATCCGGTATTTTCAAGGTACAGTGGAGCCGCCTGCTTTTGAGCCAGCCGGTTTGTGCCGAAACGAAAGAGAATGAGACCGCTAAAAGTACAGATCACTCCGGTGGCAAAATAAAGAACGAAAAAGAGTGTGCTGTTGCCGGTCGGTAAAATGCCGCTTATAATGGTTCCCCAGAAGTTAAACATCATATGAAACAGGATAGACTGATAAATACTGCCGCCTTTTTCACAGATGTAACCTAAGACCATGCCGAGGAAAAAGGCATAGATTCCCTGGATCATATTCATATGAAAAAGTCCAAATAAAAGCGCCTGCATGATATTGGCTGCCCAGAATGGGAACACTCTTTTTGCCTGATGCATCGTGACACCGCGAAAGAGAAGCTCTTCGCCGATCGGGGCAAGCAGGATGGAATAAAAAAACATGGAAACGGTCAGTCCACTGTTTATTCCGGTACTTTCCATTAATTTTTCATATGCCTTCATCCACTGCGGAAACAGCGAGGCTGTGAAAGAGACCAGATAGGTCGAAAGGCACTGAGTACCGGGAACTAAAAGGATGATCCCGACAATGGAAAGCGGATGAAAAACTTTTCGTGGATGAATCAGATAGATTCCATTATACCCGGCATGATACCAGAAGCCAAATGCTCCGATACAGAGAAGGGAAAATACAATCATGATCAGGGTATTTACACGTGTCGTGGACCATAAATCTAATGTTTTGTTCCAAAGATCTGCGTAGATACGGTTGGAAGAAAAAATATAGCGGATATGTTCGTAAAACAGAGTGACTCCCATAACAAAAAACATGGCAAGGTACTGAAATACAAGTGCAAGTAAAAACGGTATAAATGTAAAGAAAAAAGAACCGATTTTTTTCATGTGAATACTCCTTTGCAAGGTGAAATAACTGTTAGTGATGAAAATATTATAGCAAACATATGTTTGAAAATCAATAGAAAAGAGATAAAAGCAGAACGTATGTTCTTGAAATGATAATCTATATATTTCATTGCATATATGGGGAGAAAATGATATAATGGCGGTCTGCGAAAAAAATAAAATTACATAAAATATGTATTTACTTTAAAACTTTAATATGCTAAAATGTATCGTAGGTGTATAGCGCATATAGCGTGTAATTAATAAAAAAGGAGAAAGGAATATGAGCAAGAAACTTAGGACAGAGGCAGTCGATCATCTTTTTGATGCTATCTTAAGCCTCCAGAACAAGGAAGAATGTTATACATTTTTTGAAGATGTATGTACTGTAAATGAGCTGCTTTCTTTATCACAGAGATTTGAAGTTGCAAAGATGCTTAGAGATCAGAAAACGTATCTCGATATTGCGGAAAAGACCGGTGCTTCCACTGCAACGATCAGTCGTGTGAACCGTTCATTAAATTATGGAAATGACGGATACGACATGGTTTTTTCAAGACTTCAGGACATGGATAAAGAATAGAAATAAAAAGAACCGCTATTTTTAATTTGCGACAACAGGACATTCTGCAAAGTGTGCAGCCTGTTGTTCCATTGAAAATAGCGGTTTTTCTGTTAAATACGGTAAAACATAACAAGTAATCTGAGCGGGAAGCATGCAGCCTGTTATTTTTTGGATGGCTTTGTCTCAGGATTTTTTGAAGCCATCTGATCGATCATCTTTTCAATCAGAGTTTTTTTGATGTAAACGTCATAGCTGAGCATACAGATAAAGCTGAATGTATGCAAAAGATCTGCTTCATCTTCTGACGCATCCGGGAATGTGTTCATGGAAGTGTTGAATTTTTTTGCGAGATCTTTCATCAGGTTCTGTGTTTCCGGATGTTCTAAACTGAAAACTTCTTTGTAGATATCTTCGAGACTGTAGTTCTCGTCATTGCCGAAATATTTTTCAGTGATCGGGTTTAAAATACCCTGAATGTCGCTGATGCTTAAAATACTTTTCAGATAATAAATAAAGATCAGGACCAGTACATGCTCTTTGGTATACTTCTTTTTCTCCGGTGGAGGAAGAAGATTGTTTTTTGCATAATTGTTGATCATTGTTTTGGTCAGGATCTTGTCATCATCATGACGTTTTGAAGCGGCAAGCTGTGAATCCATGAATGTGGTTACCTGATCCATATATAAATCAATATTCGGAACATCTTCCGGTTTGACATAATCAATCTGCTGCAGGGAATCTAAGATTGAACGTAAAAATTGTTTTGTATCCATATTTGTGTCACCTCTGATCACATTATATAGTATTGAAAACTAGATGACAAGATATAAATGAAGAAAAAATAATTCAATATGGGTTTTATTACATGAAATATTTATGTTATAGTATAAGAACAAGCAATGAAAGAAAAGGAAAATATAACCATGAGTATATATGATACGTTGAATGAACAGCAGAGAGAAGCGGTATATCAGACGGAAGGTCCGGTACTGATCTTAGCCGGGGCTGGCTCCGGTAAAACACGTGTGCTGACACACCGCACTGCTTATTTAATCGAAGAAAAGGGTGTCAATCCTTACCATATCATGGCGATCACTTTTACCAACAAAGCGGCAGGAGAGATGCGGGAGCGAATTGATAAAATTGTCGGATTTGGCTCGGAGAGCATCTGGGTATCGACCTTCCATTCAAGTTGTGTGAGAATTTTGCGCCGTCATATCGACCGGATCGGATTTGACACCAATTTTACGATTTATGATGCGGATGATTCAAAATCACTGATGAAGGATATATGCAAGCGTTTAGAGATTGATACCAAGATTTATAAAGAAAAAAGTTTTTTGGCAGCGATTTCATCGGCAAAAGATGAACTGATCACACCGACAGAGCTGATGCGGCGTGCACTGACATCTTCCGATTATGCAAAGCGTAAACAGGCGGAGGTATACCGGGAATATCAGGAGGCGTTACATAAGAATAATGCGCTGGATTTTGATGATCTGATCATGAAGACGGTGGAACTTTTGCAGTCTGATCCGGAGGTAAAAAATTATTATCAGGAACGTTTTCATTATATTATGGTGGACGAGTATCAGGATACAAATACGGCACAGTTTGAGCTGATCCGTCTTTTGGCAGGCAAATATCAGAATCTTTGTGTGGTGGGTGATGATGATCAGTCTATTTATAAGTTCCGTGGAGCAAATATTTATAATATATTAAATTTTGAAAAACATTTTCCGGATGCAAAGACGATCAAGTTAGAGCAGAATTACCGGTCTACGCAGAATATTTTAAATGCTGCAAACAGTGTGATCGCAAACAATGTCGGCAGAAAGTCAAAGACACTCTGGACTGCAAATGATGAGGGAAAGAAGATTGACTTTGAACAGTTTAATACCGGCTATGAGGAAGCAGATTATATTGCGCGTGATATTGCAGGCGGGGTAAGAAACGGAGATTACCATTATGGGGATTATGCTGTTTTGTACCGGACGAATGCGCAGTCGCGTCTGTTTGAGGAGCGTTTTATTGTATCAAACATTCCATATAAGATCGTTGGCGGTGTAAATTTCTATGCGAGAAAAGAAGTGAAAGATCTGCTCGCTTATTTAAAGACGATCGACAATGCGCGCGATGATTTGGCGGTGCGCCGTATTTTAAATGTTCCGAAACGCGGTATCGGCGCAACAACCGTAAACCGTGTGTCTGATTATGCGGAGGCATACGATATCAGTTTTTACGATGCCTTAAAGCGTGCGGACGAGATTCCTTCGATTGGAAAAGCAGCGTCAAAGGTAAAACCGTTTGTAAATCTGATCCAGGTATTCCGCAGTAAGCTGGAATTTATCAGCATTTCCGATCTTCTCCGGGAAGTGATTGAGGAAACCGGATATGTCAAAGAGCTTGAAGCGGAAGGTACGGATGAGGCAGAAGCGAGGATCGAGAATATCGACGAGCTCTTAAGTAAAGTTGTGAGTTACGAGGAAAGCGAAGAACATCCGACACTGAGTGGCTTTTTAGAAGAAGTAGCACTGGTGGCAGACATTGACAGTCTGGAAGATGACAGCGATTATGTTGTATTAATGACTCTGCACAGCGCAAAAGGACTTGAATTCCCGAAAGTGTATTTAGCAGGTATGGAGGATGGTCTGTTTCCAAGTTATATGTCGATCACATCGGATGATTCGAGTGAGCAGTTAGAGGAAGAACGCCGTCTTGCCTATGTGGGTATCACCCGTGCCATGAAAGAGCTGACGATTACCTGTGCAAAGCAGAGAATGATTCGTGGGGAGACACAGTACAATAAAGTTTCCCGTTTTGTCAAAGAGATACCGCTGGAGCTTTTAGAAGGAAAAGCCCCCGTTGTTTCGCGAAAAGAATCAGATTCTTCGATTGAAAATACATGGAATGTGAAACCAAAGCGCATGACGATGAGACAGCAGCCTTCCGGACAGAGCATGCAGGCGCGTGCATTTGCCTCTGTTCATACGAAAGAAGAAAAGCTGCCGTATGATATTGCAGACCGTGTTTTACATACGCGGTTTGGAGAAGGAACGGTGGTTGCCATTGTTGAAGGTGGGAGAGATTATGAGGTTACAGTCCAGTTTGACACGGTGGGAATTAAAAAAATGTTTGCTTCTTTTGCAAAATTAAAAAAGTTATAAAATCGTTTAATTTATAAATTTTTTATAGGCGAAATGGGAAACATATGATATAATAAACATATGCAATAAGCAGTGCGGAATTATTTGTTTTCTGAACAAGTACTGCAATACGGGAATAATATGTATCATATGACTGTAAGATGTCACAGTCTGAAAATAGAAGGAGGGGAGCCCCATGAACAAGATGGATGATTTAAAAGATTTAGTTAACATTTCAAAATTAAATGAACTGCTGAACAAAAAAGAAGCAGAGGAAGAGAAGAAAGCTTCCAAAGTTGTCTGGGTATTCGCAATTATCGGAATCATTGCCGCAGTTGCAGCAGCAGTTTACGGAATCTATCGTTTCTTTGCACCGGACTATTTAGAGGATTTCGAAGACGACTTCGAGGATGATTTTGATGATGATTTCTTCGAGGACGAAGAAGATGACGACAAAGCAGAAGAGCCGGCAGAGGACAAAACAGAAGAGTAAGAAATATCTTTAAGGGGCTGCAGTGTTGCAGCCCTTTTTAAATTCATAGGAAAAGAGAAAGGAACTGGTTATGAAAAAAGGGCAGATCGTAGAAGGAATCATTGAACGGGTGGATTTCCCGAATAAAGGAATTTTAAGAGCGGAAGATGGCACGCGTGTCATTGTAAAAAATGCGATCATGGGACAGAAAGTATCAGCAGCAGTCAATAAGGTCAGAAAAGGAAAATGCGAAGGACGATTGCTTGAGGTGTTGGAAAAGTCAGCACTTGAATTGCCGGAGCCGGGATGTGTTCATTATGGTATCTGCGGCGGCTGTACATTCCAGAGCCTTCCGTATGAAGAACAGCTTTCCATGAAGGAGCAGCAGGTAAAAGATCTGATCGATGCGGTCATCACCGAGGAAAATAAGGGATATGAGTTTTTACCGATCAAGGCGAGCCCAAGACCGAAGGCATACCGCAATAAGATGGAGTTTTCATTTGGAGATGAATATAAGGACGGGCCGTTAGCACTTGGCATGCATAAACGGGGCAGTTTTTATGATATCGTAAACGTAGGGGAGTGTCAGATCGTAGATGAAGATTTCCGCCGTGTGCTTAAGATCACATTGGAATATTTTAAGGAAAGACAGATCCCATTTTACCATAAACTCCGCCACACCGGATATCTGCGTCATTTTCTTGTGAGAAAGGCGGCAAAAACAGGAGAGATTTTAGTTGACCTGGTAACAACAACGCAGACGGACGGACTTGGTGCGGAAACCGAAAGCATATTATTAGACGGATGGGTAAAGGCACTCTGTGAGGAAACATATGACGGTGTGTTAAAAGGAATTCTCCACACGAAAAATGACAGTGTTGCCGATACGATCAAAAATGAGGGGACAGATATTTTATTTGGACAGGACTTCTTCTATGAGGAGCTGCTCGACCTGAAATTCAAGATCACGCCGTTTTCCTTTTTCCAGACCAATTCCCTTGGCGCAGAAGTGCTTTATCAGACGGCGCGAGAATTTATCGGAGATGCGCTCGATGATGAGGCGAGCCAGACGGTATTTGACCTGTATTCCGGAACCGGAACGATCGCACAGATCTTATCCCCGGTTGCAAAGAAAGTGATCGGTGTGGAAATCGTGGAGGAAGCAGTTGTGGCCGCAAGGGAAAATGCTGCCTTAAACGGACTTACCAACTGTGAATTTATCGCGGGAGATGTATTAAAAGTCATTGACAAGATCGAAGAAAAACCGGATTACATCGTACTTGATCCGCCAAGAGACGGGATCCACCCGAAAGCACTTGAGAAGATCATCCGCTATAATGTGCCGCAGATGGTTTATATTTCCTGTAAACCGACCAGTTTAGCGAGAGATCTTGAGGTGCTGCAGGCGAGAGGATATAAGGTGAAGAAAGTGCAGTGCGTGGATATGTTTCCTTCGACAGGAAATGTGGAGACGGTTGTCTTGCTTTCCAAGGGTGAGGTCGACTCGAAAAAGATTCGGGTTGAGTTCTCTTTGGAAGATATGGATATGTCCGAATTTCAGGATGGGGCAACCTATCCGCAGATCAAGGAGTATGTGTTGGAGCATACCGGGTTAAAGGTGTCCAACCTCTATATCTCACAGATTAAACGAAAATGTGGGATTAGGGTTGGTAAGAACTATAATCTGCCGAAGTCCGAGGATTCCAGACAGCCCCAGTGTCTACCGGAAAAAGAGAAAGCAATCCGAGAAGCATTCAAATATTTTGGGATGATCTAACATCCAGCAAAGTGGAGGTTTCTTATGGATAGGTTGATTTCTTGTGAGTTCAACATGGATAATGCCTGTGTGGAACTGAAATTCTTAGATGGCAGTATGATTGCTATTGATACAATAGCCGTGGAGAATGAGGTTGCTGACAATATGTATCAGCGGTCAGAGCTGGACTATCTAATCTACAATGACCCGATTGGATATGCAGACCTTGTTTTGAACGGAAACCCCGAAATTTATCTAAAAACTGTAACTGAATGTAAACCCTTAGATTAAAACTCAGCCCTCTGCCTTTTCATTGGCAGAGGGCCGTTTTTTACTTAACAGTTATTGAGCATCCCTTAATTGCTCTACAACACTGCATTTCGCTGCGTTGTCATACATCATGCAAGGAATCAGCCACCCCAGCAGAAGAAATACCGGAATTGTCAGCAGGACAGGCAGAATGGTGAATCGATACTCAAAGAACCAGAACATACTGCCCAGCATTTTTCCCGCAAGAGGTCCCACCGCAAGCGACAAAATAAAGGCCGCCGCTACAGAAGACATTGCGTAAAACAACCCCTCGTAGATCAGCATGGTTTTGAGCTGCCGGTTTGTCATTCCTACAGCCTGAAGCACAGCAAATTCACGGCGGCGGGAAAGAATACCGGTCATCATGGCGTTGAAGAAATTTAAGAGTCCCACCAGCCCAATGATAGCACAGAGGATACCACCTATCAGAAGGAACATCTGCCGGAACTGAGCAAATTCAGAGCGAGCCGTGACCTTGCTTTCATACATCAAGGGCGAAAACTCACCGGCAGTGAGCTTCGATAGATATTGCTCTGCTTCGGCCTCGTCAACTTCGTCCGCTGTGTCGAACAGGTAGAGCATCGGAATGGCTGCACCACCGCTGTCCCTCTGTGCGGTGTCCACAGACAAAACTACGTCATATCCAATACCACCATAACGATAACTCATGGAATTCGGAAGTTCTACCAAGGCGCAGACCGTGTACTCTACATCTCTGGCTCCATACAATTTTGCCTGAAAGTACTCCTCCGGTGTATCTTCGGTGCGGAGTTCCCCGGTGCGGCTGTCGATATATTTCACATCATCCGCATAGGTAGCGGTAATCGTGTCTCCCACCTTGGGGTAGTATTCAGGATTGGGCAGATTGCCGTAATCATCCAAAGAAACCGCAATGGCAATGGCGTTATTGTCCGGCTCCAGCATAGGAGAAATATCTCCGTCGAACACTTGCAGCTTGTCAAACAGGCTGTTATCCAGAGCCTCGATTCTGGTATCTCCCATCACCATATTGCCCCGGTGCTCCAGACGGCTCATATGGCTGTCCAACTGCTCGGCGCTTTCGTACCTTGCATAGTCCTGCCGCAGAGCATCCTCCGTCATCCACAGATATGCGGGTTTTCGCACAGCATATCCCGTGCCGGAAAGACTGGCCTTTGTGTTTGCTGCGATCTCTTCGATCTGTTCCGGCGTGATGAATTCATCTGCCGGGTTGTAACGGAAATAGTCGGGCGTGCTGACGATAAAATCGGCGCAGGTCATGAAGGATACATACTTCTCCATGCTGAAGCCGCCCACAAAGGCACACAGCGCATTGAACAGCGTCACCGACAGTGCCAGAGACACCACCACCAGCACCGTCTTTTTTTTGTTTCGTCCCAGATTGGCAAAGGCCATCTGATGGAGCTTCGCTCCCCGGGTGCTGCGCTGTTTTTTCTTGGTCTGCATCGCATCCGTATATTTGGTAGCCTCCACCGGAGAAACCCTGGCTGCCATTTTCCCGGGCTTGGAGCAGGACAAAAGCACCGTCAGCAGGGCAAACAGCACGGAGCCAACAAAGATCACAGGCGAAGTGCTGATGGTGGTGATGCCTGCATCCAACTGGGTGGAGCGCAAGACAACAGGCACCAGAACAGCGCCAATGCCATAGCCCAACAGCAGCCCCGCCGGAATGCCGATCAGACAAAGCAGAAGTGCCTGCTGGCGAATGATGCGTTTGAGCTGCCGGGGCGTTGTGCCAATGGTTTTCAGAAGCCCGTAAAACCGGATATCCCCCGCAACAGAGATCTGGAAAATGTTATAGATGATAAGATACCCGGTGAAAATCACCAGCAGCAAAAAAGCTGCTATGGCGATCACAAGTTCCGGATCGAGCTGCGACTCCAGCTGGGATGAGGTATATCCCCAGTTGACGCCGATTCGAACGCTGTTGGGATCGGTATAGCTGTCCCATGTGTAGCCGAGATCGGTATCCACCTGCTCCATCTGCCCTTGAATGTTTGTACTGGAAGCCATCATGACATTCAAATCGGTGCGGAAGGGCTGTAAACCTGTTTTCGCTGCCTGCGCTTCGATGTCATCTGCGTAATCATGACTGATGTTGATGTAATGAACAGGCATTAGTTCATCATAGTCCCAATAGCCCACCAGCGTAAAGGTATCTGTTACAGTAAAGGCGGTTTGATCCTTGTCCGTAATGGAATAGGAAACCGTGACCTCGGCGCCCAGCTCCGGCGTTACGCCAAGCAGCTGCAACGCTGCCGTATCCATGGCTACCTCTTTGCCGCTTTCGGGCATCCGTCCGATAATAGGGGTTGCATAGCTCCATTTAGTGCAGTTGGCATCCATGTAGCTGATCTCTGCCGGTATTTTGGCAAAGACCCCCTCCGCAGTGATACCGATCACCTTCCGTACCCCCGTAGCCTTCACCTTTGGGTGGGCAGCGATGCGTTCCGCCTGCTCGGGGGAAACATCCTTAAAGGTGCCATGCGCATAGCCGCCTACCTGCCGAAACTGGTAGGTTTCATAACTGGCGTTCAGCGACAGAACAATGGTGAACATGGAAGTAAATAGCAGCGTTGTCAGCGCAATGGCAAAAATAGCGATCAGATTGCGGCGACGGTTCGCATAAAGAGATTTTAAGCTGAGTTTTCGAATACATTTTCGATTTTTGACATTCATCGTAGCCACCTCCCGTTAGTTCTGGGAGACGATCCGACCATCTTCGATACGGATAATGCGGTCTGCCATCTGCGCAATTTCTTCGTTGTGAGTGATCATTACGATTGTCTGGGCGAACTTTTGACTGGTGACTTTCAAAAGACTTAATACATCCTGGCTGGTTTTGGAATCCAGATTACCTGTCGGTTCATCTGCCAGAATGATAGCGGGTGCTGCCGCCAGCGCACGGGCAATGGCTACCCGCTGCTGTTGACCGCCTGAGAGCTGATTGGGCAGCGCATCCAGACGATCATCCAGCCCAAGTGTCTGTACAATCTGCTGTACGAAATCCTTATTGACCTTGCCACCGTCCAGCTCAATGGGTAGAACAATATTTTCATACACATTCAGCACCGGAACAAGATTATATGCTTGGAACACAAAGCCGATTTTCCTGCGGCGGAAGATGGTCAGCGCTTCCTCCTTCAGGGAGAAAATATCCTGTCCGTCCACCATAACCGTGCCGCTTGTAGGGCGATCCAGCCCGCCCAGCATGTGCAGCAGCGTGGATTTGCCGGAGCCGGATGTGCCGACAATTGCAACAAATTCGCCCTTCTTTACACTTAAATCAACTCCATCCAACGCATGAACTGCGTTATTGCCGGAGCCATAAATCTTTTTCAGGTTTTTTGCCTGTAAAACTTCCATAAATGAGTACCTCCATGAAAAAATCTGTATGTATGAAAGGAAATGATCCTTTGATACATACAGATTATCGCATAGGAATCTTTCCACATTCTTTCCGGCGGAAAATGAAATCTAACAGTTTTGATAGAATTGTTGTTATTTCGGCAGAAATATGGAAAACGTACTTCCTTTTCCCGGAACGGAAGCAACCTTGATATAACCGCCCTCGCCGGATATGATCTGTCGGGCAAGGTATAAGCCAATGCCGACCCCTTCTTGTTTCTGCACACTATTTGAGCGGTAAAAGCGAGCAAATATCTTCGCTTGCTCATTTTCCGGGATGCCTGAACCGGTATCCGATATATCGATCCTTACAAACATTTCATAGCTTACGGCAGAAATAGTAATGGTGCCATGCTCTGTATATTTGATGGCGTTGTCTACGATATTAGCCAGCGCTTCCGCTGTCCATTTGAAGTCGAATACAGCAAAAGCATCTGTATCCTGCATTTGCAAAGACAATCCTTTTTCAGAAGCCTTGGCAGTATATTGTTCTACCACACTTTCAAGCAGCGGCTGCAGCGCTGCTTGCTGAGGGGAGAGTGAAATGATCCCGTTTTCCAGTCTGGAAAGCTTTACGAGAGAATCGATCAGAAATCGCAGCTTTTCCGATTGTTTGTACAGCGCCTCCACATTTGCCTTCGCCGATGCAGGCATAGTTTCCTCCATCAGAAGCTCGCTGTATAACAGCAGGTTTGCAATCGGCGTTTTTGTCTGGTGGGAGATGTCCGCAATCAAGGTTTTGATTTTGTCTTTTTCCTGCGCTATGTTTTGAGAAGATGCTTCTGCGGCGGAAAGATAGTGCGCAAACTTCGTTTCCAATGCAGATAGCTGGCTTTCATCAAAATTGGTTTCAGAAAAGGAGCCGGTCATGGCAGTGTCCAGCATCCTTTCGATTTCTTCCATCGTTTTTCTGATTTTCCTCCGCTCCCATAATACAGCAGCGATCGCCGCCAGAAAACATAGCAGTATGATCACAATGCCGGTTTTATTCATCTTTTGTCACCCAGCTATAACCGATTCCGTAGATGGTTTTAATGTATTTCTGTGCGCCAAGCTTATCCCTCAGACGCTTGATCGTAACAGACAAAGCATTTTCATCCACATATTCTGCGCCATCTGTCCAGATCCGGTCGACAAGGTCTCCACGGGTCATGGTTCGACCACGGTTTTCAACAAGCAGACGCAGTAATTTTTGTTCTGTTTTACTCAATTCCACTTTTGAATCTCCCACATAAAAGGTCATAGCCTCAAAGTCAAAGTGAAATAGATCCATATGGAACGGCGCATTTTTATGGTTTGACGCTTGCTTTCGCAGTTGGGTATTCACCCTTGCCCGCAAAACCGAAAGAGAAAAGGGCTTGGTAATGTAATCATCAGCGCCCCTCTCCAGTCCGTCTACGATGTCCAGATCGGTGTCATTGGCAGTCAGCAGAATAACAGGAATATAGGGTGTGTTTTCCTTGACCTCCCGGAGCAGCTCAAGCCCACTGCCATCCGGCAGATTGATATCCAGCAGGATCAGGGACACACCGCCGCAAAGCAGCTGCTCCTTCGCCGTTTTTAGGTCTTGGCAGGAAATGATCTGACGGTCATCTGCTTTCAGTGCTTTACTTAAACCCTGATTCAACCCTATATCATCTTCAATAATCAATAATTGTTCCATGTATCTCACTCCCTCGTTATTCAAAGGCCACCATTATTTCCTTGGGTAATTTTTCGTTCTCACAGTTCAGAAGATAGGCGATTGCTCTGCTTGCAAATTTGTTTGTTTTCACTGTATCCCAATCGGCAAGCAAAATGACCTCTGCCTTGCCGTTCTCAAAATCTAATGATATTTCGCCCCATTCGCCGTCGCAGTCTGCCTGATATTCGTAGATTGCGGCGGCGATTTTCTTTTTTCGCTTGGTCTTGGATTTCTGTTTTAGCCGGACTGCATGGATTGCGCCCTCGGCAACCAACAATTCCGTCAACTTGTCCACTGCTTTTCGGTAAGCTCGTTCTGCACCTCTGGCTGTACTGCCCTCAAACATAACCGCCAGTTCTTCAAAGGTGGGGCGGTCTTTCCATGAGCTGACACGCCCACAGGTCATGCAAATTGCTAACCGTTTTTCGAGCAAGGTCTGTTCCCGGTAATTCAGTTTCTCAAATGCCCGCTGCACCTTTTCTGCCTGTATGCCGTTCCAGAGGATATCGGTATAGTTCCAGCTATCGTCAAGGGCTACATCCTCGCCTGTTTCTTCGCCGTCCTCGTCTGTGACATAGAAAGGCTGCTGATTGCGGATTCCACGGACAACTTTCAGATATTCTTCCGCAAGGGCAAGATCGCAGTTGTATTTCTTGGAAAATTCGTTGACCGCATCCTTGGTATTGTGGTACAGCCAAGCCATTGACCGCACCATTTTGTAATTGGTCAGAGAGGACACCGACCATTTTTCTTCGCCCATGCGAAAACGGAGCATAGCATCCCGGATGAACGGGAAAATGTATGTAGCATACTCTGCACCCTTGGCAAGGTCATAGTCCATCAGCTTTTGGAGCATTTGCTCCCGGCAGGAGAGCTTTATATCTATAAATCGGTCTGTGTCATACAGATCGCCGCCATCCACACCGAGAAAGTCTTTGATGCGCTTGTTAAGCTGCGGCTCGTAGTGGTGTAGGAAGAATGAGAAATATATCAAATTCTTTTCCTGCAAGGCAGACAGGATATATTCGTTCAGATTGCCCACCACTGGAGGCTCCGGTTCCAGTTGGAAGATGCGCTCTGCCGCATAAGGAATGATGCCGTCACCGTGCGGATTGACAGCGTGTTTTGGTATGTATCCGGTCATATTCCATGTAAAATCATTCAGCATAGCGCACCTCCCTTCTAAGTAATCAGCGGGAATAATTAACCATAATTCCAAGTTTGTCTTGCAGCATTTATATTATCCAGAAGAACAGATGCAGGATTTGCCTCGTAATAGTACGTGCTCATATCCAAAACGCCTTCTTCCATTTCACCCCACTCTGCCGTGCGGGAAACAAAGATTCTATTATATACACACCAATCGCATGTGGCGGTGAAAGCAGCAATATCTGCAAAGTCTTTTGGAAATACAATTCTTCTTCCATTTGATGTTGGCTTAAGATAGTTCTCCATTATTTCTTTGAAATTCTTCAGATCATAATCCGTAGCGTTTTCCAAAGCTTTACAGACAATCAATTCTTCGTGCGTGAATTCTGTAAGTGTTTCTAAATGGTTTGCAAGAATTAGACCATAAATAACGCAAACCTTTGGGCATTCTGCATTTACGGTTTGTTTGAACAGATTGGCTACGATAATAGCCTTTTCCGGGCTGGAGTTTACATAGTTGTAAAGCTCGTTCAATCTTCTTTCGAGATTAAAGCCAGATGCAAGACCGTTCAGTAGATGGCCAAGTTTGAAGGTATTGTATTCAGATAGAAGATCATTTCCTATTCCGCCTACAATTCCCGCAACTGGGTTTACTACGCCCAACACACCAATAGAGCCAGAACGGATTATTTTGGTCATAGGATTGTCCATAACCCGGCTAAGCGCATTCCCAATATCAGTTAAATCATATTTCTGTGCCATTACATATTCCTCATTTCGTCCGTAATTTTGCTTCTTTCTTCAAAGCAGCCTGTCCCATCTCTTTTTCGTAATCACCTTTGGCATAGGCGACATTGCTCAGCGCTCGAAGCATTTTATCCTTTGCCAGCTTTTTCATAACCTCTGCAAGATCAGCGTCCAGAGTACCACGCTTCACATAGCGGTTTATGGTGTTCAGCCGTTTCTCATAAATCTGTTTCACCGGATGATCGTCCGCAAGCTCCCGTTGTTCTCTGCCTTTCAGGTTGCCGATCTGCCGACAGGTGCGGTGCAGCTTGTCCCCCGGTGCATAGCCGCCACAGTATTTGGTGTGCCGTGCGTTGGTGGTCAGAAACCACTTGCCGCAGATTTTGCATTTCTTCGGTGCATGACCAACACACAGGCCCTCAAAGAGATCAGACCGGAACATCCCCACAAAGGATACATAGTGCATCCGCTTGACCAGCTTCGTAACTTTTTCGCCGGGACGGATGACGGATACATACTGAACGGAATTGTTCAGGGTAGACATCCAGGCATTGCCCTCTGTGATAGAAAACTCCGGTGGGAAATAGGTGCCGAACATTTTCGCAAAGCCCTCTGCGGTGCGGTCTGCTTCGTTTCCGTCCGATTGTTCTGCAAAATCAAGCATCGCCTTTTGGTATTCCTCAAGGGAGTAAGCCAGATGCCCGCATACAGCGGTATAGCGCTGGAGCATCACCGCATCAGCATATTTCGGAACTTCTTCGAACGGTAAAGAATTGGTTACGGCTTTTATGGCGAACTCCACATATTTCAGAGCATTGTCCGCAGTAAAGACCCTTTCTATTCGTTCCCGGTGCTTTGGTATATCCATATAGGAGAACGGCGGCGTTTTGCTGAGAATCTCTAACATTGTCAATGCAGCTTCCTTTGCCATAGGAAAGAGTGCAGAAGTATCCTGTCCGGCATTCAGCATCCCGAGCAGCAGATTGATTTTCTCGCATTGCTCGTTCATTTTTGTAATAGTATCCGCAGGAACATTCAGCGCATCACAGGCAAGCGTGCCGACAGGAAATGTTTTGCCCTCATATATGACCGTATCCTGCCAGAAGTCCAATGTCATCAATTCTTGGTTCATGCTTACCTCCTGTCCTGTTTTTTCACTTTCTTAATTGTATCATGCTAATGTAAAGAAATCTACATCTATCAATAAGTTGTCCTGTTTTTTGAAACGGAGTTGTTACTGTTCAGAGGTAAACTTGTAACAAAAGAACCGATGGTATAGACTAATCGTAGTCAAAACCATCGGTTTTCTTATGCAAATATTTCTGCAATCTCGCGGAACAGATTGGTCTGCTCTTTTCTGCGCATCAAAACCAGCATGCTCATGCATTTACAGAGATGGTCGATGCTTGACGGACTCCGGAATGACACAGCCTGCGCCTGTTTTCTTTTATATTTTCTCAGCAGCCGTTCGGCTTCGTTATTCGTGGCAGGTACATTCTTATTATGGAGGAAAAGAAGATGATCTTTCTTATACTTTTTCATCCTTTTGTACAGGTTGTATCCATCACGGTAGTATTTCCCAGGCGGCTCATAGTCGTATTCATCCCCAGCTATGGACAGGATTGTTTTATAACGTTCTTCAAATTCGGAGACGGTCTGCGGATCTGGCTCTTCTGATTCAGATAAACCATTCCGGTAATGGATCATTTCCTGTATCAGGGAATGCATCTGCCTGTTCCAGGTACGGTCCTTTTCGTTGTCCATGCTGTCTTTCAGATAACGCAGTACATGTGCAAGGCATTCCTGGTGGCCGGTTCCATACTTATAAAAGGTTACATCATGATCGTGGACCAGTGTCCCCTGATAGTCTTCAACGACCGTGCCCTTTATTCCATCGTGTCCCTTTTTGCCCCTGGCAAAATAGAGCACACCGCCATCCGGAACCGCACATACAAATACATACGAACTTTCCCCGTTTACACAGGCATTGGTACAGTCTGTATGCATGACAGGGGAAAGCAGCATATCGCAGAAAATCTCTTTACGCTGGGATTCTGTTTTTTGGGCAAATGACCGGCAGAGATTATTGATCATGCCTTTTGATATGTTTATTTTTCCATCTGTCAGATCAGACAAAAACCTGCGGCTTTTATCAATTGATGTACAGCAGTCATTATTCAGCAGAAACAGGAAAGCACGTAAATTTCCTCCATAGTTAACGTCATCAATGACTCCCTGTGGAAATGGTGCATGGATCCGTTCACCTGTTTTGGAATTATAGTACACATCGGCATGATACTCGGTCACATGCACTTCTACGCTGATGTCGATTTTCTGCTTTGTAATGGTTTTCGATGTTTTCTTAAAGTCAGGGTCATGGAGTACTTCTTCGGGTGCCGGAAGATAGATTTCCCTTGTCGGGGTGAGTTTCTTTCTGCAGTGCCCCCTGTGTCCTGGCTGTCCACCGGGTTTCCTTCCTGTTTTTTCGCGGCTGTTGGATATTTTTTTGCGGGCGATAGATTTTGAAGACGGGATGGATGAGTTTTCATAGTTCCGGTTAATCTGTGCCGTCAGTTTCTGTACTTTTTGTTTTTCATCATCAAGCTCTGTCTTTACTTTGTAAAGTTCCCGTCTCTGGGAAGTTACTTTTTCAAGGGCGGTGTCGCGCTGTTTTTCTGCACGGATGGCCCTTTTTTCCATCATATCCGCCTTTTTTACTGCTTCGGCGACCATACGGTCGCATTCTTTTTGCAGCTGTTCAAAAATCTCAAACCATTGATTCCGAATCGTAATGGCATGGCTGTGTTCTTTTGCTACAGCTGCTTCCAGTTTTGCAATTCTGCGTTCCAGGGCACGCACCTGTGTAAGGTGCTGTTTTTCCATTCGGATATATTTTTCTCCCGATTGAAAGGCTGCAAGTTCTTCCTGTGCTGCTTTCAGCCTGTATTGAAGTACTGTAATGGTTTCAAAAGAATTCCCCATCCCCATGCCGCGTCCTTTCCTTAAATGTTTGTCAGATCATCAATGATTTTTTCTAATTCTGCATTATGTTCCTCAAGGGATTTGATCAATGAGGACTGGGTTTCGATGACCCTGTGCTGTAGTCCGTTTGTATGCTCAAGACTGCCTATAAGTTCTTCATATGCTTTGAGTTTGCTTTTATCATCTGCGTTCATTTGTGCCTCCTTAAGTATAGGATAAGTATAGCAGAAACAGGGACGAATGGGAAATCGGACGAATTACGGGACTGGCAGAATGACGGTGGATAACCGGCAGAAAAATGAAAGAAGCAGGAGTGGAAATCCGTATTCCAGCCATGTAAAAGCAGGAAAACATGCAGGTACTGTTTATAATTTCAAAAGAAAAAGCAGGATTCGGAAGTCGTTAACGAGACTTCCCATCCTGCTTGAGTTTATCCACAAATATATTTTTTTAAATTTCGTCAGTTTTTACAATGGTCTGAACAGTAACAGTTTGCGTGCTTATCATATATCATTAGTGCACTTTTTCCTTTTAAATATCCCATAAACTGTGATATACTATATTTCGGTGGAATACTTACCAACATATGGATATGATCTGGCATTAAGTGTCCTTCTATTATTTCCACACCTTTATACTTACACAATGCTTTGATAATATCTCTGATATCTTCTTTGTACTGATTGTATATTACTTTTCTTCTGTATTTTGGTGTGAATACAATATGATATTTGCACATCCATTTTGTATGTGCCATAGAATTTGTTTGATTTGCCATTAAAATCACCTTTCCTTTCGTTAAATAGTAGCCTGAACAACTCTATTTTAGCGGAAAGGTGATTTTTGGATAGGTTACAATTAACTGGACAGATTTTTTAAGGTCATATAATCTATAATAAATACACGAAGGAGCACTCTTTATGACCGAACAAAAACAACGACGAAAACCTCGCAAATATACAGACGAATTTAAACAGCAACTGGTGGAACTATATCGTTCCGGCAAACGCAGATGTGATATCTGCCGTGAATATGACATTGCTACGTCCCTGTTTGACAAGTGGGTAAAGCAGGCATCCAATTCCGGTTCTTTCCATGAAAAAGATAACCGGACTCCGGAGCAGGAAGAACTGATCCGGCTTCGGAAAGAAAACCAGCAGTTAAGAATGGAAAATGATATTTTAAAACAAGCGGCGCTGATCTTAGGACGAAAGTAAATGTGATCAAAGCAAATGCCCACAAATACTCTGTATCAGCAATGTGCCGCGTCCTACAGGTAAACAGAAGCACCTATTATTATGAAGCAGCAAAAAAAGATGAATCAGAACTCACTGCAGACATTCAGGAAATTTTTAGAAAAAGCCGGAACCATTATGGTACACGAAAGATCAAGAAAGAACTGGCTGATTGCGGGAAACAGGTATCAAGACGCAGGATTGGACGGATTATGAAACAGGAAGGTCTGGTATCAAGCTATACTACAGCACAGTTTAAACCGCAAAAAGACAGATGTAATGAATCAAAAGTAGAGAATGTGTTGAACCGACAATTTCAAAACCAGCCATACCGCAATGTAGTGGTAAGTGATTTGACCTACGTAAGGGTAGGAAACCGCTGGAATTATATTTGTGTACTGATTGATCTTTTTAACAGGGAGATTATTGGATACAGTGCAGGAGAACATAAAACAGCAGAACTTGTAAAACAGGCATTTATGAAAGTAGACGGAAATCTGTCGGAAATCCATATTTTCCACACAGACCGTGGAAATGAATTTAAAAACGAGACAATTGAAGAACTGTTAGAAACGTTCCATATGGAACGCTCCCTGAGCCATAAGGGATGTCCTTATGACAATGCAGTGGCAGAAGCTACGTTCAAGATTATAAAAACAGAATTTGTATGGAATGAAACATTCCATACGCAGGAAGAACTGAAGATAAAACTATGGGATTATGTAAACTGGTATAATCATCACCGCATACATTCTTCCTTAGGGTATCAAACGCCTGTACAATATCGGAAAAATAACCTAAAAAAATTTGTCTGAAAAAGTGTTGACAATCCATTTTTTGTATAACAAATTTGTTGCACCACCCGCATAGCAGGTGGTTTATTGTTTCGCACATCTCCATTTCTCCGTTGGGAGAAACTCCGATGCACTCAACAGGCTAAAGCCCATAATGAAAATGGGGGAACCCCCATAGGCATACCGATCCATAAGATTGCAGATAGCCTGAAACTCATTTTTAAGACGCCCAGGCTGGACTTCTAAATCAAGGTACCGCTTAGAACATACCTCATATAAAGAGATGGTATGAACCATATTAAAACCGGATACCGATTTATCATTTGGTTCGTGGAAAGTATCTGCATCTTTAAGATTTCTGGCAATGTTAAATTCAGAACCATCACACGCAATAAGATAGTATTTTCCGCGAAATTTTTCTAAGGGGAATTTAAGGTTAAATTCCTTGAGAAGGTGACGGAATGCAGAAACGGAAAGTTTGGAACGTTGTTGATAAAAAGCAGAGCCAGTAGGAACTGAGGAATCATACTCAAAAAATTTGAGAAGTTCATGATTTAGGCTTCCGCTTTCCATGGAAATGATCAGATGCATCATTTTCTTAAAATCAAGTTTGCGTTTGCGGATAAAATCCTTATCTGGATTTTTTACAAAAGAAGAAAGTGAGTGGGACATCTCATCAATAATGTCCCAAAGTGTAGTTTTGACAATTTCAGGAAATGTCATAGGTAAACCTCCTTGAATCAGAATGAAATATAGTTCTAATTCAAGGGCCGCTCTCGTTACCTTAAAAATATATCAGCAACGAGAGCGGCCGCACATTTTGATTGATGTGTCAACTATAATTTATAAATTTTTGTTAGAGGTTTGCCTCATAGTGAACCAATAAGCTTAACTAAGTGACATTGGTTCAGACCATTGTAAAAACTGACGAAATTTAAAAAAATATATTTGTGGATAAACTCAAGCAGGATGGGAAGTCTCGTTAACGACTTCCGAATCCTGCTTTTTCTTTTGAAATTATAAACAGTACCTGCATGTTTTCCTGCTTTTACATGGCTGGAATACGGATTTCCACTCCTGCTTCTTTCATTTTTCTGCCGGTTATCCACCGTCATTCTGCCAGTCCCGTAATTCGTCCGATTTCCCATTCGTCCCTGTTTCTGCTATACTTATCCTATACTTAAGGAGGCACAAATGAACGCAGATGATAAAAGCAAACTCAAAGCATATGAAGAACTTATAGGCAGTCTTGAGCATACAAACGGTCTACAGCACAGGGTCATCGAAACCCAGTCCTCATTGATCAAATCCCTTGAGGAACATAATGCAGAATTAGAAAAAATCATTGATGATCTGACAAACATTTAAGGAAAGGACGCGGCATGGGGATGGGGAATTCTTTTGAAACCATTACAGTACTTCAATACAGGCTGAAAGCAGCACAGGAAGAACTTGCAGTCTTTCAATCGGGAGAAAAATATATCCGAATGGAAAAACAGCACCTTACACAGGTGCGTGCCCTGGAACGCAGAATTGCAAAACTGGAAGCAGCTGTAGCAAAAGAACACAGCCATGCCATTACGATTCGGAATCAATGGTTTGAGATTTTTGAACAGCTGCAAAAAGAATGCGACCGTATGGTCGCCGAAGCAGTAAAAAAGGCGGATATGATGGAAAGAAGGGCCATCCGTGCAGAAAAACAGCGCGACACCGCCCTTGAAAAAGTAACTTCCCAGAGACGGGAACTTTACAAAGTAAAGACAGAGCTTGATGATGAAAAACAAAAAGTACAGAAACTGACGGCACAGATTAACCGGAACTATGAAAACTCATCCATCCCGTCTTCAAAATCTATCGCCCGCAAAAAAATATCCAACAGCCGCGAAAAAACAGGAAGGAAACCCGGTGGACAGCCAGGACACAGGGGGCACTGCAGAAAGAAACTCACCCCGACAAGGGAAATCTATCTTCCGGCACCCGAAGAAGTACTCCATGACCCTGACTTTAAGAAAACATCGAAAACCATTACAAAGCAGAAAATCGACATCAGCGTAGAAGTGCATGTGACCGAGTATCATGCCGATGTGTACTATAATTCCAAAACAGGTGAACGGATCCATGCACCATTTCCACAGGGAGTCATTGATGACGTTAACTATGGAGGAAATTTACGTGCTTTCCTGTTTCTGCTGAATAATGACTGCTGTACATCAATTGATAAAAGCCGCAGGTTTTTGTCTGATCTGACAGATGGAAAAATAAACATATCAAAAGGCATGATCAATAATCTCTGCCGGTCATTTGCCCAAAAAACAGAATCCCAGCGTAAAGAGATTTTCTGCGATATGCTGCTTTCCCCTGTCATGCATACAGACTGTACCAATGCCTGTGTAAACGGGGAAAGTTCGTATGTATTTGTATGTGCGGTTCCGGATGGCGGTGTGCTCTATTTTGCCAGGGGCAAAAAGGGACACGATGGAATAAAGGGCACGGTCGTTGAAGACTATCAGGGGACACTGGTCCACGATCATGATGTAACCTTTTATAAGTATGGAACCGGCCACCAGGAATGCCTTGCACATGTACTGCGTTATCTGAAAGACAGCATGGACAACGAAAAGGGCCGTACCTGGAACAGGCAGATGCATTCCCTGATACAGGAAATGATCCATTACCGGAATGGTTTATCTGAATCAGAAGAGCCAGATCCGCAGACCGTCTCCGAATTTGAAGAACGTTATAAAACAATCCTGTCCATAGCTGGGGATGAATACGACTATGAGCCGCCTGGGAAATACTACCGTGATGGATACAACCTGTACAAAAGGATGAAAAAGTATAAGAAAGATCATCTTCTTTTCCTCCATAATAAGAATGTACCTGCCACGAATAACGAAGCCGAACGGCTGCTGAGAAAATATAAAAGAAAACAGGCGCAGGCTGTGTCATTCCGGAGTCCGTCAAGCATCGACCATCTCTGTAAATGCATGAGCATGCTGGTTTTGATGCGCAGAAAAGAGCAGACCAATCTGTTCCGCGAGATTGCAGAAATATTTGCATAAGAAAACCGATGGTTTTGACTACGATTAGTCTATACCATCGGTTCTTTTGTTACAAGTTTACCTCTGAACAGTAACCGCAAACTTAAAGTATAAATATGGAAATAGACATTTCTGGGCAGAAGGCTACTATGTGAGTACAGTAGGATTAAATGAAGCAACAATAAAGAAATATATCCAAGAGCAGGAAAAACATGATATAGCTTTGGATAAATTAAGTGTAAAAGAATACGAAGACCCTTTTAAGGGTTGCTAGTGATACAAATGCCCTTTTAAGGGCAGCGACGAGTCAAAGGCATTAGTAGCTTGAACGAAAGTGAAAGCCAGCGTCTTTAGGCGCTGGCCGGTAACAAAGGCTTATAGCCGCTGAGCAAACCACCCGTTTGACGGGTGGTATTGATTGCTGACAGGGGATTTTCCAGTTACAACGTTTTTGCCCATGCAATCGAAAATAATGTTGATTTTTTAATTCGTGCTAAGGATTTGAATGTACAGCGTTTTCTTGGCGGCGGGACTCTTCCTGACAAACTGGATACAACCATAGAGCTGATTCTGACCAGAACACAATCCAAAAAGAAACATAAACATCCCGAAAAAGAATCACAATACCGCTATATTGGTAAAAACATAGCTTTCGACTATCTTAATCCAGCTGATATTTCCGATGAATATCTGCTGAAACTAAGAATCGTCCGCGTTGAAGTATCCGATGGTGTTTTTGAAAATATTATCACTACACTTTCCGAAGAAGACTTTACACCGGACGATATAAAATACTGTTACAATCTCCGCTGGGGCATCGAAACTTCTTTTCGCGACCTAAAGCATACCATTGGAGCTACTAATTTACACTCTAAAAAAACAGAGTATGTTGCATTTGAACTGTGGAGCAAGCTCATTTTGTACAATTTCTGTTCCATAATTATTTTACATGTACCAGTAAAAAGCAGGAATCGCAAATATGAGTACCAAGTCAACTTTTCTCTCACAATGAAAATCTGTTTTGATTTTCTAAGAGGAGTCGCACCACCAAATGTAGAAAGCCTGATAAGTAAGTATATCCTACCTATCAGGCCCGATAGGAACTATGCCCGACAGCATAGAGTCCAAAAACCAATCAGCTTCTCTTACCGATTTGTATAACATAGAGTAACTGACAATTCTAGTATACACTAATTTTAAGGCAGACGAAAGTCTGTCTTAAAGTCGTGCCTGATATTTATATGATCTTTTTTGAATGAAGATTGTTTTACTCTTTTTTTGTTTACCACATCCTTTTCACGCTAGATGCACACAAATCCATTAATTTGTAAAAAGCTTAACTAAGTGACATTGGGTCTGAACAGTAACGGATCGACGGTCTGGAAAAATAAAGGTCTGCAATTCTGTTGCCAATTGATTAGAACATCGGTATAATCATAGGCAGAGAGGACGGAATATTTATGAATTTCATCTACAAAACAGCCACCCAACAGGATATAGACATTTTAGTTACCACCAGGATCGAAGTTTTAAGAGCCGCAAACAAATTAGCCGATCAGGTGGACATGTCCGAAGTTGCGGCACAGTCGAGAGACTATTATGAAAAAGCCTTAAAAGACGGCAGCCATACCGCAATACTGGTCTATGACAAAGACCAGATCATCGGCGCGGGCGGTATCAGTTATTTCAGGGTCATGCCGACCTATCACAACCCGACCGGAAGGAAAGCTTATATTATGAATATGTATACAAATCCGGCATACCGGCGAAAAGGGATTGCATACCAGACGCTGAATTTACTGGTGGCGGATGCAAAGAACAAAGGAATTGATGCGATTTCTTTGGAGGCGACCGAGATGGGACGCCCGCTGTATGAAAAATTCGGGTTTACCGGGATGAATGATGAAATGGAACTGAAAAAATCAGTTTAAGATTTGTTTATATAAGACACCTTTTGTATTTACATTTAGACGTTATCATGATGTAATGAGTGAAAGTAATGAGACATGCTTACAGGAATGATAAATAACAAATGTAGAACAAAAGGTGTTTTTTATGACGATAAAACAGAGGATTTTCCGGACAAATTCACTTATGGTACTGTTTTCCCTTGTAATCCTGCTTTTGATCGGTTGAAGTATGATAAGTATTTTTTAAGACCGGTTTTTAGGGTGGTATAGTGATAATTCTAAAATATCAGAAAAGTATGTGGATGCGTATCAGAAGATAGAAAATATGGATTTTTCTGCAGGGGACTGGGAGCAGTACGCTAAGGCGGTGCAGCCATATGACTTTCATCTGATCGTCCGGGATGAAAATGGAAAAGAGCTTTAAGACTGGCGGTAAGCAGTTTTTCCGTGCTGTTTCCTGCTGGATGTAGTATTTTTATCAGCTTTTCCTAAACTTTCCTCAGGCATATTTTTGCGCAGAAAATCATAAGCTTCATTGATCTCCTGTGCAGTAAAATCATAGGCTCTGGTAGAAAATGCTTCCGTGTCAGGATGTACCCGGTGCATCAGCTGTCGGTATTTCTTTTTGATATCCGTAAGATCTGTTCCAGGGGTGATTCCCAGGATTTTGTACGCCATTGCTTTTGTCATAAATCGAGTATATCATAAAAGAGAAAAAGGTTGTGGGAAAAATTTAGACATATTAAAAACCACCTTTTGCCCCTAAATCTTCATGGAAAATCAGGAGGAACACACATGAGAATCATAATCGTAAGACATGGCGATCCAAATTACGAACTGGACACATTGACAAAAACCGGATGGAGGGAGGCAGAACTTGCAGCGGAATACCTGGCAAAACTGCGGATAAAGGCATTTTATGTATCACCATTGGGACGGGCACAGGATACCGCTGGATGCACCTTAAAAAAATGAACCGGACGGCAGAGACACTAGACTGGCTCCGTGAGTTTGAAGCACACATTGACAGGCCGGATGTGAAAAATGAAAAGTCGATCTGCTGGGACTGGCTTCCACAGGACATGGAAAAGGATCTGGATCTTTATGACAGGGAGCGCTGGAATAAGACAGACATCATGCGAAAAGGAAATGTGGAAGAAGCTTACCGGTGGGTCTGCGATGGTCTGGATGCATTACTGAAAAAGCATGGTTATGAGCGGGATGATATGTATTACCGCGTGAATGAGCCAAATCATGACACGATCGTTCTGTTCTGTCATTTCGGGGTAGAGTGTGTGATGTTAAGCCATCTGTTAAATGTATCTCCAATGGTTTTGTGGCATGGGCTGTGTGCGGCGCCGAGCTCGATCACCAGTATTTATACGGAAGAGCGCAGAAAAGGGAGCGCAGGTTTTCGTGTGAATGAATTTGGCAGCACGGCGCATCTGTATGTGGCAGGGGAAAAACCATCCTTTGCAGCGCGGTTTTGTGAGTGTTATGGGGACGGGGACAGACAGGATTAAAATTTTGAATAGCTATTGAAAAAAACTTCCCCTTGCTTTATCATCCACTTAACATATGGAAATAGTAGGAAATAAAACGGGGTGAGGTTTTTGTCTATTAAGAAAATTGCAAAGGAAGCGGGAGTTTCCACAGCGACAGTCTCGCGGGTGTTGAACAATCCCGGGTATAAATGTTCTTCGGAGGAATTGCGGGAGCGGATCTGGAAGATTGCCAGAGAACTCAATTATATGCCAAACGAAGCAGCGAGAAATCTAAAAAAGGGAATTACGGATACCAGTCAGAAAGTGTGGTATCTTGATGTGCTGATGACAAGAACGGGCAATCTTGAGACAGATCCGTTTTTCAGTGAGCTGCTGCGTGTCATTGAGAGTGAGATCCACAGGCAGGGATGCATACTGATGCATATTTTTCATCAGCCGTTGTTTTCGAATGACAGAAAATGCCGGACGGAAAATATTGATAAGGTCATTGCGCAGATGGAGCCGGATGGGGACATCCGCAGTGATGGACTGATCATCATTGGAAAATGTAATGATAATGTATTGAAAAAGTTATCGGCAAAATACCGGAGCATCGTCTCCGTCAACCGCAATTTAAAATGCCTGAATAAATATAAAAACCGCTATTACGTTCCATCCATTATTTCCAGTGACGATATTGAGGAGGCACAGTATACCAAACCGATGCTCACCACAGTGCGCCTTCCAAAGGAAGAGATGGGAAAGTTTGCTCTTTATCTTCTGATCGACCGCCTGGGCGGCGGACATAAGGGAATCGTCCGGACGGAGTTAGAAGGAAAACTGATGATCCGGGAGAGCTGTACGTTAGTGGAGAATGCAAACCGGATGGAATATTATATCTGAGAGAAAACAGGTCACGAGCCTGTTTTTTTTATGTTACCTAAAACTATCTGTGTAGCGAAAAAATTTACAATAAATTTACCAGACATTTACCATAAGGAGATTTCAGTAACAACAGGAGAAAGATAAAATAGCCATTGAACAAACAAAAGGAAAGGTAAAAAGGAGCCGGATAAAAAGGTAAGTTAAGGCTTCAAAAGGAGAAAATCTACAGTGGGATGTCGTGTGGATCGATTCCATGCAGGCAGGTGTGCTTGTATACCGCAAGATGTGTGGAGCGAGGCAGATGTAACAAAAACACAGAGAACTCTTTCTGTATGGTTTAAAACCGTCAGGGGGAGTTCTTTTTTATTTAAAGATTGTAAACGTTTGCAGGAAAATAAAGATAATTGCAAAATTACGAATAAAAACATACATAAAAAAACGAAACAAACAGTGGAAAAATAAGGAAAATACCATCTGCCATGCAAACGATTACACAATCCGTCGTGGAATCGCATACAAAACTGGTATATAAATACATCAAGCAAGACGTCGAAGCAGAAAACGATCACACAGCAAAAGGAAGAGTCGAGCAGATGGGAACGCCGACAGAGATTTATAAAAATCCGAAGACACCGTTTGTGGCGCAGTTTATCGGAGAATCAGCAGTTATTGCGGATTATGACAGACTGAAAGGATTTCATCTGTATCCGGGATGCAGCAGGGCAATCATACGGCCGGAATTTGTAAAGGCGGTCAGATATGGAACAGAAAAGAGATACCAGAGCCTGTATGCGGAAGGTATCGTGGAACAGAAAAGTAGAGGTCATTGTATACCGTCTGTATGCGGTGGATGAGAAAGAAGCGCATCTGATACAGAATGAAGGATTCCAGGAAAATGAGATGTTTTATATATAGGAAAAAATTCTGTCCGGAGTGGCGGGCATTGTAAAGATGACGCAGGTTGTAGTTTTTGTTGGAAAACAGGGAGGATGAAAGATGAAGAAAGAAAAAAGAGTCATACAGGTAATTATAAAAAGTGGTCTGATCACATGGGTTCTGCTGCTTTTGATCTGGCAGACCGGTTCGTTATTTTACAGCGATGATTTTCTTCCGGGACCGGTTACCACATTTGCGGGAGCGGGAAAACTGGTGGCAAGCGGAGAGCTTTTCCGGGATATTTTAATCAGTATGCAGCGCGTGTTAAAAGGCTGGCTGCTTGGAGGGAATCGAATATCTGATCTACACATCAAGACTTTATTATAAGACAGACTGGATCTTTATCGGTATTTTTACACTCGGTATCATTGGTTTTTTAGCAGACAGGATTTTGCAGTTTGTGGGAAGAAAAGCATTGAAACGGTTTTGTGTGAGATAAAACCTTGACGTTTCCCGCAAATTGCGCTATAGTACTCTCTACTTTACAAAAAACAGTGTAGAAATGGAGAGTACTATGACATTTTATCAGGAACTTCAGCTCAGTTCGACAGGTTCAAAACAGCTCATCAAAAATACAACAGACAAAAAAGAAAAGAGACGTCATATCTTAATCTATAACTTTAAGGTCTATCTGGTGATGGTATTCTGTGTGGCGGTTGTGACCTTATACAGTAAACTGACCGGATCGGAAAACAGTGTGGTCGGAGTGACCGTTCTTTTGGCAGTGCTGGTGCTGCGCCAGGCAGATTTTGGGATCAAAACCACGCATGGACTGCTATCAATCGCCGGTATTTTTGGAATACTGATCGCGGGACCAAGGCTTAGCAATATGCTTTCGCCCATCCCGGCATTCTTTGTAAACGTATTCTGTATCATGCTTCTGATGATCTTAGGATGTCACAATGTGGTCATGTACAACCATTCTACGTTTGTACTCGGTTATCTGCTGTTACAGGGATATGACGTGAGCGGACATGCGTATCTGCTGCGCGTGGAGGGACTGCTTGCCGGAATGGTGATCTGTATGGCGATTTTCTATAAGAATCAGAAAAACAGACCATACCGGAGAACTTTTTTGGATCTGTTCCGGGAATTTGATCTTTCCTCTGCCAGAAACCGCTGGTATATAAAACTGACTTTCATTGTTTCCTCTGCGATGCTTGTGATGTCGCTTCTGGGACTTCCAAGAGCAATGTGGGCGGGGATCGCCTGTATGTCAGTCTGCCTGCCATTTACGGATGACTGCATGGGAAGGGCAGAGAAAAGAGGCCTTTTTAATATCGTTGGAAGCCTTATTTTTGTGGCATTATATCTGGTTCTTCCGGAATCCATGTATCCGTATATCGGCATGATCGGAGGAATCGGAGTTGGTTATTCTGCCGGCTATGCATGGCAGACGGCGTTCAATACGTTTGGGGCGTTGTCGATCGCGGCAGGATTGTTTGGACTGCAGAATGCAGTGATTCTGCGTATCGGGGCAAACATTTTTGGAAGTGTGTATACTGTGATCTGCAATAAAAGTCTGGACCGGCTGGCACAGGTGGTGGAACAGCGGAAAAAAGTAACTGCATAGAGGGCACTCACAAAAAATAAAAATCAAAGAATGAATCAAAGAAAATCCCCGTATACTGGAACAAGGGCATCCGTATACGGGGATTTTAGTGTGCTATGCAAAAAATCAGTCAGCTTGCTGCCACGGGGCAGATCCTGCTTCTTCTGGGGACACATCTGTATTTTACATTTCGTCTGCGGTTTATCCAGCGTAAGATCCCATGTGGGATCAGGCTTAGTTTTTCCGGGAAAAATAATACTTCCTACTCGGCACTTGCGACAGCGTTGGCGGCGACGATCGGGACGGGAAATATTATCGGTATCTCCACGGCGATCGCAGTCGGTGGGGCAGGTGCGGTGTTCTGGTGCTGGATCACCGGTGTGCTTGGAATTGCAACCTGTTATGGAGAATGTTTTTTGTCCATGAAATACCGCAAAACGGAAAAAGATGGAAAGAGGATCGGCGGTCCGATGTATGTGTTGGAGAGAGGCATGCAGCAGAAAGGACTTGCGGTCTTATTTTCTGTGTTTACGATATTAGCGTCGCTTGGGATCGGCAGCAGTGTGCAGGCACATTCGATCAGTGCGGCGATAACGGAACAGATACCGGTATCGCCGCATATCATCGGCATGGCAGCGGGGGTGCTTGCGGGGAAGGTGATCATCGGTGGCAGCCGGCAGATTGGAAAAGTATGTACCTGGCTGGTTCCTGTGATGAGTGCATTTTATTTAGGCGGATGTATTTTTATCCTTATGAAAAATTATACGGTGATCCCGGAGGCAGTAAAAATGATCGTGACCTCTGCGTTTGTGCCGGAGGCTGCCGCAGGGGGGGTGGTTGGGACAACGGTGATGGCGGGGTTAAGAACCGGGATTTCCAGAGGGCTTTTTACAAATGAGGCGGGACTTGGCTCAATTCCAATGGCAGCTGCGACGGCGCAGCATGCCTCACCGCGGGATCAGGCTCTTGTCTCCATGACAGGGCCTTTTTGGGATACGGTCGTCATGTGTGCAATCACAGGAATTGCTTCGGTTTCAAGTATGATTGCCCATCCGGGCAATTATGCGGGGGTGCCGGGGGAGCGGATGTGTTTTGCCGTATTCCGGGAACTGCCGGTGTGGGGCGATGAGATGCTGTCGGTTTCATTGGTCTTGTTTGCGTTTGCGACGATCATCGGATGGAATGTCTATGGCGAGTGCGCCGTGCGGTATCTGTTTGGGGAAAAGGGTGTCCGCATTTACCAGGTCGTTTATATGATGTGCGTTTATTTCGGCGCCGTGATTACTCTCGATGTGGTGTGGGGCATTTCGGATTTGTTTAATTTTCTGATGGCAGTGCCAAATCTGATCTGTCTTTTGGGACTGCGCCGGGAAATTGAAATAAAAGAGTTACTGTTCACAGGCAGGCATTTTCTGAACTGAAAATGCCGTATGATACAGTGGTGGCAGCAGATTTTGCCGATTTGGAATGCGAAGCATCGGCAAAATCCGTTACTGGAACGAGGTACGAGTGAACAGTAACATAAAAGATACAAAAAAGAAATATTAATGTTCAGAGATTTCGCTTTAAAAAATAAAAGCCCCTGTTCTGCCTGTGAATTCCAGGCAAAGCAGGGGATATCAATTTTGGGTATCAAATTACTGTTTTTTTCTGTATAATCACTCAAAAAGGACACCTTTTATTGTATAATTATGTTATGGAACAAAACATACGAAAGAAGGTGTCCTGAATGAAAAATTAGCATTGAAGAAACTGCTAACTTATATGAAGAGTGTATATAAAATCCCGCAAAAAATCAAGTGTTTAACGGACGAAAGAAAAAGAAAATCTATTCCATTGTTTAACATTGTCATGCCGGTACTGCTTTTTCTGATGCTGCAGTATGAAAGTTTCCATACCATTTTTTCAGCCCCTGAAAGCATGTCGAAAAGACTGAAAAACTGTATCAGTGGAAGGATTCCAAAAGTTGATGCAGTCCGCGACCTTCTCTCCAGAATAAACCCGGATGAAATACGCAGCATACATGAAGAAATGATTGATATCATAAAACGTAACCGGGTATTCCGGGAAGGAACGATAGGCGGATATGTTGTGGCAGGTCTCGATGGTGTGGAATTATTCAGCAGTACAAAAAAATCCTGTCCGAACTGTCTGAGCCGAAAAAAACACACAGGGGAAACCGAATACTTTTACCGGAGTGTGGTGTGCATGATTATAGGTAAATCGCCACACGTAATTCTGGGGCAGGAAATGTTAAAACCAAGGGATGGTTCTGGGAAAGACGAAGGAGAACTGACAGGCGGAAAAAGGTTGATTGAGCGGCTGAAGAAACGGCATGGACATTTTGCGGATGTGATTGTGGCGGATGCGTTATATCTGAATGCTCCATTTATCAACACTCTGAAGGAAAATGGTCTGGAAGGGGTGATACGCCTGAAAGACGAAAGAAGAATGATTTTTCAGGATGCAGAGCGTCTGTTCAAACAGGATGAGGGAAAAAAGGCATCTTTCTGGAAAGGGAAAAAGAAGATTGAAGTATGGGATCTTTCTGGTTTTAAGATGGAAGGGTGTCCATATAAACTGCGTGTGGTGCGGTATCATGAGCAGTGGGAAGAAAATGGAAAAGAAACAGAGCGTTTCATGTGGCTTGTAACGACTCTGGAAGCGGCAGACTACCGAGTCTTATGGGAAATGATGCACCGCAGGTGGGACATTGAGGAGAATGGTTTCCATCAATTGAAAACGTATTACCACGCAAAGCACTGTTACTGTCGAGATGCGGTTGAAACCATATTTAATCTGATAATCATAGGCTTTAATGTAAGAGAGTTATATTTGTACCGAAGAAGCCGGAACTTTGCAGGAAGTGGTATAAGCCGAAAGAGCATAAACCGGATTTTTTGCGATGAGCTGCTAACAGAAAAAGTGAAACAGATTTTATGTGAAAAAGGCGGATAGAAAATCAGCAGAAAAAATATATAGGGAAAAAGCAGGGGGAATTTTGCGCGTATTGACCAGGAACGAAGGGTAACCGCAGATGGAATGCTGATAACTGGATTATTTATAAAAATGCATAGATAAAAAAGTTAAAAGCGAAATCCCTGTTAATGTTTACGATACTAGACAAAACAGAAGCCGAAAGATTATAATAGGCAGTATGGTGTGCAGACAGCACATGTAAATATTAATAAGGAAGAAAGAGGTAACCGTATGTACATAATACAGTTTATCAGAGGATTTTGTATGGCACTTGCAGACAGTGTCCCGGGAGTATCCGGTGGAACCGTGGCATTTCTGCTTGGGTTTTACGATCAGTTTATCGACTCGATCGATGATCTGATCACCGGAAATATGGAAAAAAAGAAAACAGCGTTTTTCTTTCTGATCAAGCTCGGTATCGGCTGGGTAACAGGAATGGTTCTTGCGATTCTGATCCTTGCAAATGTTTTTGAATCCCATATTTATGCGATCAGTTCATTATTTATCGGATTTATAATTTTTGCAATTCCGATTGTAGTCCGTGAAGAATTGGACACACTAAAAGGGAAATATGCATATTGCCCGTTTGTACTGGTTGGGGCAGCCATTGTGTGTGCCATCACCTATTTTAATCCGGTTGGCGGCGGAAACAGTGTAAATCTGGAACATCTGACAGTCACAACAGGAATTTATGTATTCATAGCAGGCGCAGTTGCAATCTGCGCAATGGTGCTTCCTGGTATTTCCGGTTCCACACTGCTTTTAATTATGGGACTTTACCTGCCGATCGTGACGGCGATTAAAGATATCCTGCATTTAAACTTAAAAAGTTTTCCGACAGTATTCGTATTCGGATGTGGTGTGTTAGTCGGTATTTTCAGTATTGTAAAGCTGATCCGTAAGGCATTAGAGCGTTTTCGGGCGCAGATGATCTTTCTGATCGTCGGACTGATGCTTGGTTCTATTTATGCTGTGATCATGGGCCCAACAACACTGGATACCCCACAGCCTGCAATGACGATCCACAATTTTTCCATCCTGTTCTTTATCATAGGTGGGGTAGTGATCTTTGGTTTGCAGCAGATGAAAAAAATTAAAAAATAAACATTTGAGGGCAGTGTGAAAATAAGATTTTCACACTCAAGTTTGTGCTTACGCCCAAACTTGTCATGCGTAAAGTGCAGCGTAAAAATGGAGAATACTATGAAAAAGTTACTGGTTTATTTAAAAGACTATAAAAAGGAAAGTGTATTAGGTCCGCTTTTTAAACTGCTCGAGGCAACCTTTGAACTGATCGTGCCGCTGGTTATGGCGGCAATCATTGATACTGGTGTTGCGACCGGGGACAAGTCCTATATTATGAAAATGTGTATGGTGCTGGTACTGCTTGCAGTGATCGGTCTGACCTGCTCGATCACCGCACAGTATTTCGCGGCAAAGGCGGCAGTCGGGTTTGCAACAAAACTGCGCCATGCGCTGTTTGCACACATTGAGAGCCTCTCTTTTACAGAGATGGATACTGTTGGAACGGCAACACTGATCACGAGAATGACAAGTGATGTCAATCAGGTGCAGAACGGCGTGAACCTTGTGCTGCGTCTGTTTCTGCGTTCCCCGTTTATCGTGTTCGGCGCAATGGTCATGGCATTTACCATCGATGTCAAAGCGGCACTGGTGTTTGTCGTTACGATCCCGCTTCTTTCCATAATCGTATTCGGTATCATGCTGATCAGTATTCCGCTTTATAAAAAGGTACAGTCAGCGCTCGATAAGGTGCTTGGGATCACAAGAGAAAATTTAACAGGAAGCAGGGTGATCCGTGCTTTTAATAAGGAAGATGATGAAAAAGTACATTTTAATGAAAATAATGATCTTCTGACAAGGGCGCAGATTTATGTCGGAAAGATATCAGCACTAATGAATCCGCTTACCTATGTGATCATCAACGGTGCGATCGTGGTGCTTGTCTGGACCGGTGCAGTCCGTGTTGATAACGGATATATCACACAGGGTGAGGTGGTTGCGCTGATCAACTATATGTCACAGATCTTAGTGGAGTTAGTGAAGCTTGCAAACCTGATCATCAATATCAATAAATCCATTGCATGTGGAAACCGTATCCAGTCCATTTTTGAGATGCAGCCATCCATCACGGACGGATCAGGCCAGAAAGTGGATAAGGTGCAGACGGATACCGCTGACAGATCAGAAGAAGCAGAGTATGCCGTGGAATTTTCACATGTAGGATTAACCTATGCGGGTGCCGGAGACGAATCTTTAACGGATATTGATTTTAAGGTAAAAAAAGGCGAGACGATCGGTATCATCGGAGGAACCGGTTCCGGAAAATCTTCGGTAGTCAACCTGATCCCGCGGTTTTATGACGTGACGTCCGGTTTTATTAAAGTGGACGGAAAAGACGTCAAAGATTATCCGCTTGAGGAGCTGCGTGGAAAGATTGGTACGGTTTTACAGAAAGCCGTGTTGTTCCATGGAACGATCCGCGAGAACTTAAAATGGGGAAACCCGGATGCGACAGAAGAAGATCTGAACCGTGCCATCACAGTTGCGCAGGCAAAAGAGTTTATCGACAACAAAGAGGGCAGACTTGATTTTGAAATCGAACAGGGCGGAAAAAACCTTTCCGGCGGACAGCGCCAGCGTTTAACGATCGCACGTGCAGTCGTAAAGAAACCGGAGATACTCATTTTAGACGACAGTGCATCCGCACTTGATTTTGCAACGGATGCAGCTCTTCGAAAAGCCATCCGCGAAATGGAAGGAGAGACGACCGTCTTTATCGTTTCCCAGCGAGCTGCTTCAATCCAGCATGCAGACCGTATCGTTGTGCTTGATGATGGAAAGATCGTCGGACTTGGAACCAGCGAAGAGCTGTTAGAAAGCTGTGAGGTATATCAGGAAATCTACAACTCACAGTTTAAGAAACAGGAAGGAGGTAAGACGGCATGAAAAAAGTAGTGACAGACCAGCAGAAGACAACAGTAAAAAAAGTGCTTGATTACATCCGGAGATACTGGTTTTACCTTGGCTTATCGATCGTGCTTGCGGCAGTTACCGTGGCACTGACTCTTTATATCCCGATCTTAACAGGACGTGCAGTCGACCTGATCATCACGAAGGGACAGGTTGATTTTGCAGGAATCCTTGTGATCTTAGAGCGTATGGCAGTGGTGATTTTGCTCACGGCAGCCGCGCAGTGGATCATGAATGCATGCAACAATAAGATTACTTACAATGTGATCCGTGATATCCGGAAAGAAGCGTTTGAGCGGATCGAACATTTACCGCTTAAGTATATTGATTCCCATTCTTATGGAGAGGTGGTCAGCCGTGTCATCGCGGATGTTGATCAGTTTGCAGATGGTCTTCTGATGGGATTTACACAGTTTTTTACCGGAATCGTGACAATTTTCGGTACACTGATCTTTATGCTGACGATCAGTGTGAATATCACGGTTGCGGTCGTGGTCATCACACCGTTATCATTGTTTGTTGCAAGTTTTATTGCAAAAAAGACATTTTCCATGTTCAAACTGCAGTCTGAGACACGGGGCGAACAGACCGCTTTCATCGAAGAGATGGTTGGAAACCAGAAAGTCGTGCAGGCATTTTCACATGAGGATGAGGCGTTAGAGCAGTTCGACGAGATCAACGGAAGACTGCAGAAATATTCACTGCGCGCGATCTTCTTTTCAAGTATCACGAACCCGGCAACACGTTTTATCAACAGCCTTGTCTATGCGACAGTCGGTGTCATCGGTGCATTTCTTGCCATCAGAGGAAGCATTACAGTCGGACAGTTATCGAGTCTTTTAAGTTATGCGAACCAGTATACGAAGCCGTTTAACGAGATCTCCGGTGTCATCACCGAGCTGCAGAATGCACTTGCCTGTGCTGCCCGAGTGTTTGAACTGATCGAGGAGCCGGTCGAGAAGCCGGATGCAGAGAGTGCGAAAGTGTTAGAGAAAGCGGACGGAAGCGTAGAACTGTCCCATGTATATTTCTCTTATACGCCGGAACAGAAGCTGATCGAGGATTTCAACCTTTCCGTACAGCCGGGACAGCGCGTGGCAATCGTAGGGCCTACGGGCTGCGGTAAGACGACACTCATCAATCTTCTGATGCGTTTTTATGATGTGAACAGTGGAGAGATCCGTGTCAGCGGAACACCGATCGATGAAATGACCAGAAAGAGCCTCAGAAGCAATTATGGTATGGTATTGCAGGAAACGTGGTTAAGGAGTGGAACGATCCGTGAAAATATCACGATGGGAAAACCGGATGCCACGGAGGAAGAGATCATCGCAGCGGCAAAAGCATCCCATGCTCACAGCTTTATCAAGCGTCTGCCAAAAGGATATGATACCGTGATCTCGGAGGATGGCGGAAGTCTTTCGCAGGGACAGAAACAGCTCCTTTGTATCACGAGAGTCATGCTGTGTCTGCCGCCGATGCTGATCTTAGATGAGGCGACATCCTCGATTGATACGAGAACCGAGATCAAGATTCAGGAAGCATTTGCGCGTATGATGAAAGGACGTACCAGTTTCATCGTTGCACATCGTCTCTCCACGATCCGAGAAGCAGATATCATTCTTGTCATGCGGGATGGAAATATTGTGGAACAGGGAAAACATGAGGAACTGTTAGAGAAAAATGGATTTTATGCAAAACTGTATAACAGCCAGTTTGCAAAATAAAATGTAAGAAAAATAAGAACAGCCGTATTTTGAGGTGACCTGTGATCGTCAGATAATGAAGCAGCGGTCAGAATGCCTCAAAGTCCGGCTGTTTTTATGAAGTTTATTTGAAGGTGTTTCTAAGATCAGTAGATCATGCGGTTTCCGCTGATACATTCTGTGGTGGAAGTTTCTATGTAATGGAGAGCACCGTCTACGTCCCTTGCACGGACGAAATTATAAATGGATAAGGCACTCTGGTATAATTCCTCGATGCTGTATTTTATTGCATAGCGCACCCACAGGCTGCAAACAAGGTCGCGGAAAGAGGTAAAAAACAGCGGCAGAAGCATATTTCCACTGATAAAACTCAGTTCGTGGCTGAATTCAAAGATCGATGCAGCGGCATCCTCCGGGGTGGAGGAATTTTTTAATTTGTCCAGATAAAAGGTAAGTCCCTCGATTTCAGCGTCACTTGCTTTTTCAATCGTAAGGCGGGCTGCAAGGTTCATAAAAAGAATACGCACTTCGAGGATGGAACGGATCTCATCACTGCTTAAAGAACCGCCATTATATTTCATAATGGAAACTAAAGTGTCCATAGTTCCATTTCTGCGGTAATCTTCCACGAACGTACCAATCCGTGGTTTTACCACGACAAACCCCTTCTTTTCAAGTTCGGCGATACCTGAGTTGACGACGGCACGTGAAACCTGCATGGATGAGGCAAGTTCACGTTCGGATGGGAGTTTCGTGCCAATCGGAAGTCTGCCGGAAATGATCATATTTTCAAGTTCGGATATAAATAACTCTTTGAGTGATGGTGCATTTAATTTTTGAAATTCCATAAAATTTATACCTCTATTGTGTCAAAAATATTTGTGGTATGGTCACATACCACAAATAATTTTAGGGTTTCCCGGAAAAAAAATCAAGAAAATGTTGTCGAAAGTGTTCAAAAAAACATACAAAAAATGAGTGATAATTTTTGACAATTTATGACAAAATGCATATAATAGAACTATATCAGAAAGAAGAGAGAGAGGATTGCCGATGAGGTCTTTACAGTCTAAATTTCTGGCTTTGACGGTAGGATGTGTACTTCTTTCAGCGCTGGCACTTGGATATGTTGGTTTTCTATATACGCATAAACTTGTAAATGAGGATTCCGCACAGTTCATGAATCTGTTTTGCGAGGATAAGGCAGAGGAGATCAATGCAACGCTGACAAGTATTGAACAGTCCGTGAATATGATTCAGGATTATACAATAGAACAGTATAGCGAACTTGGAAAAAACGGGATGGACAAAGACAATACCGATGTGCTGGTGAAGAAAGTGCAGGAGGTTGCCTTACATACTGTGAAAAATACAGAAGGATCACGCGGAGTCTATATGAGAGTGAATCCGGAACTTGCTGGTCCCCAGACAGGATTTTTCTGGTACAAGGATGAAAATGGCGAAGTTACTGAAGATTCCCTTGTCGATTTTTCAAAATATGCACAGGATGATAAGGAGCATGTCGACTGGTATTATGAGGCACTCGAAAAAGAAGAGGCGTTCTGGATGGAGCCGTATGACAATAAGAATAAAAATGACTGGATTATTTCTTATGTGGTGCCGATATACAGGAATGAAGACTTTATCGGTGTTCTGGGCATGGATATTGATATGGCACTGCTGAAAGAAAAGGTGGATTCTGTACAGATTTATGAGAGCGGTTATGCTTTCCTTGCAGGAGCAGATTATGTAATTTATTATCACCGTGATTATCCGGAAGGACTTGATGAAGAAAATACACATGGAAAGATCAGAAAGGTCTTAAATTTACTGTACAAAAAAGGAACACAGGATAATCTTGTCGGTTATAATCTGGATGGCATAAAGAAGAAAATGACCGCCAGACAGTTAGAAAACGGTATGTTTTTTGTTGTCACCGCACCGACAAAGGAGATCAATGCGTCGAGTAACCGTATTATCCGATTGTTTTTGGTTTCAACGCTGTCTATCATGTTTATATCGGTTTTAATCACAATCCATGTTACCAGGAAAATGACGCGTCCGCTCAAAGAACTTACGGAAGCTGCACAGAAGGTTGCCGGTGGTGATCTTGAGGTCAATATCGACTGTGAATCCAAAGATGAGGTTGGTGTACTTGCAGACAGCGTGCAACAGATGGTAAATCACCTGCGGCATTACATTGACTATGTGAATGAGCAGGCGTATACGGATGCCCTGACAGGCGTTGCCAATAAAGCTGCATATAAAGAGTATGTGGATAAGTTAGATAAACGTGCGGCTGATGAGAAGATCAAATATGCAGTTGTAGTCATGGATATCAATAACCTTAAAAAGATCAATGACAATTTTGGACATGAATTCGGTGACATGCTGATCAGGGATGCAAGCAGACTGATACAAAAGGGATTTAAAGACCATATCGTATACCGCATCGGAGGAGACGAATTTGTGATCATCATCGAACAGGCCGAAAAGGCAATATGTGATGAGTTGCTGAGAAATTTTGATGATGGCATTGTGGTTTTCAATAAAAACAATACAAAGTATGAACAGAAAATACAGATTGCGCGGGGAATCGCATTTTATGAGCCGGACTGCATAGATTCTTTTGCATCCGTATTCCGTGAAGCAGATCATGCAATGTATGAGAATAAGGTTATGCAGAAATCAATGCAGACTGCGCCGCCTGCTGCGGGACAGTCTTAGGTACTAAAAACAGATGGAGGATAAAAAAATGGGCGATGATAAAAAGATGGCATGGAAAAAACTGCTAAGCGTTTTTGGTGTGTTTTTCCTGATTATGGCAGTATGGCAGATTGTTGTACTTGAGCTGTTGAAAAATGGAGTGATCGGCACAATGGTTGCGATGATACTGATCTGTGCTGCAACAGTAATCATTTTCGGGTTAGTGTTTGCATTAATCAGGACACTTTTGGATGTTTTCAGACAGCTTATGGGCGAAGGCACAGAGGCAGGAGGTTCCGGTGGTGTTGCAGAGAAGGCAAATAAACTTGCGGAGAAAGATGGTGAGATCGGACAGCTTGTGCGTACATTTCAGGAGTCGATTACTTCATTTTCACAGGTTGTACTTGGCATTAAAAAGGCGACGAAGGAGCTTGGTGAGGTTTCGGAGGATTTCAAACATATCTTTAAGAGTATGACAACTTCTCTGGATCAGACCGAGCAGGCAGTTACCACCATTACCGATAATACAATATCCCAGGCAGATCATACCGTTGATATGAAAGAGAAGATCAACGCTATCAGCAGAACGATTGATGAGATTGCTGAAAATGTTTCGATGTTAGCACAGAGTGCAGAGCATATGAAAGAGAGCAACAAAGCAGCAGAAGCAATCATGGAGGAACTTGTAAATATCAGCAAAGAGAGCGGCATTGCGATTGAAAATGTAAGACAGCAGACAGATCTGACCAACCAGTCAGCGCAGGAGATCCGTACGGCAACAGAGATCATAGCCGGAATTTCTAATCAGACAAACCTTCTTGCATTGAATGCAAGCATTGAGGCTGCAAGAGCAGGGGAACATGGAAGAGGATTTGCAGTTGTTGCGGAAGAGATCCGTACGTTAGCAGATCAGTCAAGAGAATCAACAGAGCAGATCAACCAGATTGTCAATACATTGATTGACAATTCAAATATCAGTGTAGAGATCACGCAGAAGGTATCAGAAGCGTTTGTAAAACAGAATGAAAAGATTCATGATACAGAAGAGATTTTCCGTTCACTGAATGAGGAAATCAAGAATACAAGCGATGCGGTAGATGGAATCAGTGAAGAAGTAAGTGCGTTAGATGATCATAAGACTGTGATCGAGAGTGGAATCACATCTCTGACAGAGTTTGCGGAGCAGAATGCTGACAGCGCCAAAGTAACGACCGAGAATATGGAAGAATTCCAGCAGATCGTTGACCAGTGCAATCAGGCGACAGAGCGGATTGTGACAGTATCAGATGAGCTGGTAGGTTACCTCGGAAAAGTAAACGCAAATGTAAAAGATAAAATAGGTGGACGTAATTAAAAAATAAATCGGAAATGGAGAAAAGAGTACCGCATGAGCAATTGTGCGGTATTTTTCAATACTATGAGAACAGAACAGAAAACATCAGTAAAAAACAGCATAGGAAGACTTGTCTTTGTCGGAATCAGTGTCTTGCTTCAGGTGATATGGATCATCAACCTTTTCTTATGGCTGAACCGTTATTCAGCGGCAATTTCCCTTTTTTCCACGCTGATCGCAGTCTCAGTTGTCTTTGCAATATACGGAACGCATGGAAATATGGCATTTAAAGTGCCATGGATGCTTCTGATTGCAGCTTTTCCGATTTTTGGATTGTGTGTGTTTCTGTTATTCGGGCGTTCGAATCTGACGAGGAGCATGAAAAAATGTTATGAATTGATCGATGAGGAACTTTTTCCTTTTTTAAACGGTGATGATGAGGTCATAAAAGAACTGCAGGAAAAAGATTTGTCGATTGCAAATCAGTCGGATTATATCTGGAAATACGGGCATTATCCGGTATATCATAACACGGATGTAGCATTTTATGCGGATGCGTCACAGGGGCTGGAGGCACAGCTTGCAGAACTGAAAAAAGCAGAACATTTTATTTTTATGGAGTACCATGCAATCGAGCAGGCGGAATCGTTTGAGCGGATTTTAAACGTTTTGAAAGACAGAGCTGCACATGGTGTGGAGGTACGTATTTTTTATGATGATGTCGGAAGTATCGGTTTTATCAATCATGATTTCCGTAAACGCATGGAAGAAAATGACATTGCATGCCGTGTATTCAATCCGATTATTCCGGTATTGTCCGTATTTATGAATAACCGGGATCACAGAAAGATCACGGTCATCGATGGAAAGGTGGGATTTACAGGGGGATATAACCTTGCAAATGAGTATTTTAACATTACCCACCCGTACGGACACTGGAAGGATACCGGTATCCGCTTAGAGGGGGATGCGGTAAAAAGCCTTACTGTCATGTTTCTTGAAATGTGGAATGCCGTGAAAAAAACAGATCAGGATTATCAGAAGTATCTGCCAGAGACAGATTATCAGGCGAAACAGGATGGTTTTATCCAGCCGTATGCGGACAGTCCGTTAGATGACGAGCACGTCGGAGAGAGTGTTTATATGAATCTCATTGCACATGCAAAAAAGGAGATTTATTTCACAACCCCGTATCTGATCATCACAGATGAGATGAACCGGGCACTGGGACTTGCAGCAAAACGCGGGGTGGATGTGCGGATCGTCACACCGGGAATCCCGGATAAAAAACTGATCTACAAAGTGACACGTTCTTATTATGCAGGACTGGTGCGACAGGGGGTGCGTATTTATGAATACACACCTGGATTTATTCATGCAAAACAGTGTGTCTGCGACGGGGAAGCGGCAACCTGTGGCACGATCAATATGGATTATCGCAGTTTGTATCTTCATTTTGAAAATGGGGCTTTTTTGTACAACTGTGATGCGGTGAAGGAAATGCGGAAGGATTTTGAACATATTTTTGCCGAGAGTACGGAAGTGACAGAAAAATATAAGAGCGGGCGATCCGCTGTTTTGCGTGGAACCCAGTGCCTTCTGCGGTTGTTTGCACCTTTGATGTAAAAAACGCACTTTCTATTATTCATGACAATAGAATGTTCGCAGAGTGTGCATTCTATTGTATGAAATCTTCACAGAAGTTTAAATAAATTTTTGGTAAAAGTATGGTAAAATAGTAATTAGAAGGTAACCGGTCAGGAGAAGCCGTTACAAAATAATGTTTCTAAGGAGAAAGTCAAATGGAGTACATGGATATTGAAACAGTCAAGGAACTGGATCATGTTTTTGGGGACATTGAGGAGTTACAGAAGTTTCGCTGTCTGATGATGCAGTACGAATGTGCGATGTTAGAGGTAAAGACAAAGCTGGATGTATTAAATACAGAGCTGTCGGTCCAGAACAGCAGAAACCCGATCGAGTCGATAAAATGCAGGATCAAGGAACCGGACAGTATCATGAAGAAAATGAAGCGTCAGGAGATCCCGTTTTCGGTGGACAACATTGAAAAAAATTTAAATGATATCGCAGGTGTCCGCGTTATCTGCTCTTTTCCGGATGATATTTATACATTAGCGGATTATCTGGAAAAGCAGGATGACATCAAACTCATCAAGAAAAAAGATTACATCAGCCATCCGAAGCCGAATGGCTACCGCAGCCTTCATTTGATTCTTGAAGTGCCGATTTTTCTGACCAACGAGAAAAAGATGATGCGCGTGGAAGTGCAGTTCCGTACCATTGCAATGGATTTCTGGGCGAGCTTGGAGCACAAGTTAAAATACAAAAAAGATATAGACAATGCACAGGTCATTTCACAGGATCTCTGCTTCTGTGCGGAGCTGATCTCACAGTTAGACGGCAGGATGCAGCAGATCAGGGAGCGGCTGGAAGAGAAGAAAGATAATACACAATCCAATATTACCGGGGTTTGATTCAGACCCCGGATGATGAGAAAGTCGATTTAAAGAAACTGCCGGTGCAAAGGAAATCCAGGTGCTATGGAGTGAGCCGGTTTAAACAGATCAGTCCTGAAACTCCCTGTAATGTTTCAAAAACAGATCCGCAAGATTTCCCTGAAGCGTTACCCCAAGATCGGTCAGGGTAGCGGAGAGTGCTTCTAAAGCAGGAACCATATGTTCTAATCTTGCATTTTCGCCCATGTGTCCGATACGGATCACTTTTCCGGACAATTCATCAAAGGAGCCGGCAAGCATAATGTTATATTTTGTGCGCATCTCGTCTAAGATGGATTTTGCATCGGTACATTCCGGGATATCAAAAACCGTTACGGTGTTTGAGTAACCGCTCTGCAGATGAAGTTTTAATCCTGCTTCTTTGACGGCTGCCCTGGTGGCGGAACCGATCCTTGCATGACGCTCATACAGGGTTTTATCGCCGGCGATCAGGTTAAATGCAGCGCGCAGACCGTAGATATCGCTGATCGGCATGGTGTAAGGAAACCATTTCTTCTCATAGTAACCGTCGAAAGCCATCAGATTTGCATAGAAAGATGCAATCGGGGTTTTGCGGTTTTTCATTTTTTCTTTTGCATCATCACTCACCACAACAAAAGTAAGACCAGGAGGTGCAGAGACTGCTTTCTGGGAACCGCCGCAGAGAAGATCGATCTGAAAGTCATCGACGCAGACTCTCTCGCCAAACATACCGGAAACAGAGTCAACGATCGTTAAAATGCCATACTGTTTGAGCAGCGGACAGATTCTGCTGATATCATTTAACATCCCGCTCGGTGTGTCACAGTGGACAACGGTGGCGTAAGCGTAGTCGTGATGATCTTTTAAGTATTCCGCGAGTGCGTCCACATCCAAAGTGTTCTCGTAATCGGCATGGTAAAGTTCCGGGATGCCGCCGTACATGCTGGCAAAGTCGGCAAATTCTTTACCGTAGATACCGTTATCGATGACAAGTACTTTATCGCCCGGCTCTGTCAGGGAAGCGCAGGCAGCTTCCAGTCCTAAAATTCCTTCCCCGTCTAAGATCAGCGTCTCATTTTTCGTGCCAAGAAGGCTGCTGATCAGCTCGCAGGTCTCTTTGTAAAAATCATAAAATTCTTCATCCAGATCAGGATTTGTGCAGGCAAAACTGCGCGCACGCCTTACTGTTTCCGGCACCTGTGTCGGTCCGGGAGTCATGATCTTGTACATAATAATCTCCATTCTTATCCGTTTTTCAATGAAAACAACGTTTTCATTTGCATCTCAAGTTTGTGCGCAAGCACAAATCTTGTGTGTGAAAAATCTCATTTTTCACACGAATCCTCTTTTCTGAAAAATAAATTATTTAAAAATGATTTTGTTTGCTGCTTTGCGAAGCGGCTCGATAACGATCAGAACCACAACGGCTGCAACACCGATCTGTACCAGATTTCCAGGAATGGAAGTAAACGGTGCGATCCAGTTCCCATAAATAATTCCTTCTGCGATATAGTAGCCGACTACTTTGATCACGCAGGCAGCAACGATTGCAAGTGCGTCAAAGCCAAGACCGTGATGCTTTTCTGTAATTGCGCCGACTACATAACCCATGATGGCTACAATCACAAAAGTGAAAGGTGCCCATGCAGTCCAGCCGGAGAGCAGATCAAAAAGTCCCATGCCAATGCCGCCGGCGAGTGCACCGCTTTTTTTGCCAAATAAAATCGCGCAGATGAAAAGTGGAACGTTGCCAAGGTGGATCAGTCCGCCGTTTGCGGTGATCGGAAGTCTGACATTGACGAATGCGGTAAATACATAGGTCAGTGCGATGAAAAGTGCCGTGATAGTCAGAAACTGTACCTGACCGATTGAATTTTCTGCTTTTGCAGCTGTTGTAGATGTTGTGCTCATATTCTTTTCTCCTCATTTGTTTCGTATGACCGATTTTTAACAGTCATTTGTTTATGCCTATCTTAAACGCACACTGGTTTATTTTAAAATGCCAGTTAAGTGAAAAATGAGCAGACCAGTTTATGTGGACTTTTTATGCTCTGCTTCAATACAACATAAAAAAGAGTGCCGGAAAGCCGACACTCTTTTTTAAATCCATTGTTTACAATATCTTAATCTAACAAATAAAAACTGGTTCTATTTAAAAAGAAAAAGGTACATGTGAAACTACTGATTGTGCTGGTAGTAATTATTTTACTACTGTAACGTTGGTTGCCTGAGGTCCTTTAGCGCCTTCTACTACTTCGAATTCTACAGTAGCGCCTTCTTCCAGGGATTTGAAACCATCCATGTTCAGACCTGAGTAGTGTACGAATACATCATTGCCCTGCTCGTCAGAGATGAATCCGTATCCTTTTTGGTTGTTAAACCATTTTACTGTACCTTTGTTCATTGAAAAGTACCTCCAAAAAATATTACTGGCTGTATTTACAGCTAGTTAGAGCATATCATAACGGTTTTGAAAAGTAAAGGAAAAAAACGGATATTTTTTAACCTAATTTCTCAATAACAATATTGTGGTTTTTGAGAAAAATCTCAACCAGTCTGTCCCATTCGTGCTCTAAGGATTTATCGGTGGAAAAGATACGATAGGATACACCGGTCGTGAGCATAAGGTTTCCATTCTGGAACTTCAGATTCAAAAACATGCCGGTCACATCCTGTGGTGTAAAAGGCGTCTGCATACTGGCAAGCGTGCGGGATAAATTGTCCGGTGAGAGCAGAAAAACAAACTTAAAATAAGAAGGTGTCCGTTTTCCCTTGATCAGATCAAAGCAGTGCTGGCGCACTCTGCCGTAGGGCAGAAACACAAGGCCGGATAACCCCTGTTCTTCTAATTCTTCACTGGAATAAAAGTCCGGTGTGACCGTTCCGTCAAAATTCCACACAGCATCTTTCTGGATCGTGGCTTCTTTTAATAAGAAATGATCGAATGTATCAGAGCATAAAAGCTGATTCATAAAATTTTTAAGTTCCGGGATATTGAGCGCTAACATGCGGTATACCTCTTTCATAAGCTGATGGTGTGGTGCTGGAGTTTAAAGGTGGATTTTAATTTCTGCAGGTATCATGATCCACCTTTAAACTCCAACATCACATCCCCATTGTACCATAAAACACCTGGAAACAAAATAAAGGATGTAATCTTTCTGATTTTATAGTAGAATAGGAGTGGTTTTAATCAGTATGACAGAAAAGAGGAAATACAATGAACGAACAAACAGTTTTATTTGATTTATTAAAAGAGGGAGTATCTCCGGCACATGTGGTAAAATCGTGTGAAAAACGTTTAGAGGATGCCGGATTTGAAAAGATAGCTTATGAAAAAGAATGGAATCTAAAAGCGGGTGGACGTTATTATGTGGATCACCACGATACCACATTGTTCGCATTTACGATTCCGGAAGATGAGATGAAAAAAGAGGAAAAACCTGCAGTGCGCATTGCAGCGGCACATACGGATTTTCCGTGTCTGCGCATTAAGCCGTCCTGTGATGTCGTGACAAACCGCTATGCACAGGTCAACATCGAGGTATATGGAGGTGCAATCTTAAATACCTGGTTAGACAGACCGCTTGGTGTGGCAGGACGTGTGGCAGTGAGGGGCAATGATCCGTTTGTACCGGAAATGAAATATTTTGCGTCCGAAAAGAATCTGCTGACAATCCCGAATCTTGCGATCCATATGAACCGCGAAGTGAATAAGGGCGTGGAGTTAAATAAGCAGATCGATATGATCCCGGTTGCAGGGCTGCTTGCAGAAGAAGAGAAGAATGCCGATTATTTCTTAAGTTTTCTTGCAAAGGAACTGTCTGTTGCAAAAGAGGATATTTTAGACTTTGAACTGTCGGTGTACTGCAAGGAGCAGCCGGAGTATGTTGGGGTAGCAGATGACTTTATATCCTCTCCGAGACTGGATAACCTGACATCCTGTGCAGCTTTAGTGTCCGGTATTTTAGATGCGGAAAGAAAAGATGGTATCAATCTAATCGCCTTATTTGACCATGAGGAGATCGGAAGCCGCAGCAAACAGGGAGCAGGTTCTATTTTACTTCACGACATGCTGCTTCGCATTTTAGCGGAATGCGGTGCGAAGGAGAGTGCGCAGGAGCTGCTGTATCAGAGTATGCTGTTATCGGTAGACGTTGCACATGGACTGCATCCGAATCAGGCAGGAAAAATGGACATCACAAATAAACCGGTGCTCGGAAGCGGCTTCTGTATCAAGGAGGCATGTTCCCAGTCCTACGCAACAGACTGTGAGGCGATTGCAATCATCCAGCAGATCTGTGATCTGAAGAAGATCCCGTATCAGAAATTTGTAAATCGTTCCGATATGGCAGGCGGCGGAACACTTGGCTCTATCGCATCTGCGCTGCTGCCGGTAAAAACAGTGGATATTGGTATTCCGCTTCTGGCAATGCATTCAGCAAGAGAATTGATGGGGGCAGCAGATCAGGAGGCACTGACAGAGCTTGTAACGGCATATTTTTTACTTTAAGGAGGAATTTTGAAAAGAAGAAAAAGGCATACACTGCTTAAGTTTATAATTCTTGCAGTGATAGCGGGCGGAGTGGTTCAATATTCCGGAGTGCTTAAGGATACAGGTGTGTTTCCGGAAAAAATCACAAACCAGATCAGTGTAGAACAGAAAAATGCGAAAGCAGAAACATATTCCGGTACGGCAGAGGAACAGACGGTAAAGAGTACAGAGATAAGCACGGAAAATGAAACAGCGGATACCGAAGTGCCGCATGGATATGCTTATGAAACGCTGACGGCGGAGCAGAAGACTGTCTATGACGAAGTGTACCGGATCATTCTGGCACATGATTCAAAGGTAAAAGTAAGTACCTGTGATGAAAAAGTTTTAGAGAAGGCATATCGTTCTGTGATAGCAGATCATGGGGGCATTTTCTGGGTATCCGGTTATAACTACACACAGTATACTATGGGAAAAAAGATTGTCAGCATCGATTTTTCCCCAAGTTATACGATGGAGCGCACAGAGCGTGATTCCTATCAGAGGCGGATCGACGCAGTGGTGGATTCCATATTAAAAAATGTGGATCCATCCTGGGGAGATTATGAAAAGGCAAAATATGTGTTTGAATATCTGGCGGGAAACGTTGAATATCAAATGGGGACGGAACAAAATCAGAATATTATCAGTGTCTTTTTAAATAAGAAAACAGTCTGTCAGGGATATGCCAACGCCACGCAGTATCTGCTGACACTTCTGGGGATTCCGGCTGTTGTGGTGACAGGAACTGCGGAGGGAGACACACACGCATGGAATCTTGTCCAGCTTGACGGTGCATATTATTTTATGGATACGACATGGGGAAATTCTTCCTATAACAATGGTGCGAGCGGTATGGGGACTTTTATCAATTATAATTATTTCGGGGTGACTACGGCTGAGATCAGCAAAACGCATCAGGCGGACGGTACACTGCTTTTGCCGGAATGTACGGCAACGGCAGATAATTATTATGTAAGAGAAGGAAAATATATCACCGAGTGGGAGCCGGAAGTGATCGGACAGATTTATGGCGCTGCTTATCGTAATGGAGCTGTCACGGAGGAGATTCGTTTTTCGGATACATCTTTATATGATCAGGCAAAAGCATATCTGATCGATGAACAGCATATCCGCGATTATTGTGAGGGAATTACAGGATTATCGTATATTGAGGACAGAGATCAGAATGTACTGATCCTGAAATTTTCGTAGAAAAGATATCAGATAAAAAATATATAAAATATAATAGAAACCTCTATACAAAACAAAGTTTTTGTGCTAATGTTATGTAGTAATTGATACTACATGTAATGGAAAAAAATAACATATAAAAAGTTTTTGAATAACAAATTGTCGGACTATGGAGGTTATAAGATATGTACAAGATCGTGATTGACAGTTGTGGAGAACTGCCGGAAGATTTAAAAAAGGATGGACATTATCAGAATGTATCGTTAGAGTTAGAGGTAGATGGATGCTATATCCGCGATGACGAGACATTTGACCAGAAGGATTTTCTTCGCAGGGTAAAGGAAAGTGTTACCGGACCAAAGTCTGCATGCCCGTCTCCGGATGAATATATGAAGTCCTATGAAGGGGATGCCGATCATGTATATGTGGTAACTTTATCCGGCAAGCTTTCCGGATCTTATAACAGTGCCGAACTTGGAAAAAATTTATTTGAGGAGGAACATCCGGGCGAGAAGAAGATTTATGTATTCAATTCCCGTTCCGCTTCCGTCGGTGAGACACTGATCGGTATGAAAGTGCAGGAGTGTGAAGAGGCCGGTATGAGTTTTGAGGAAGTTGTTGCGGCAACAGAGAAATATATCAGTTCCATGAATACATTTTTTGTACTTGAAACATTAGAGACTCTGCGAAAAAACGGACGTCTGACAAATCTTAAGGCATTTATTGCAAATACATTAAATATCAAGCCGGTAATGGGTTCTACAGAGGAAGGATCGATCTGTCAGCTTGGTCAGGCGCGTGGCATGAACAAAGCGCTGGATAAGATGATTCAGGATGTGATTGCAAAGACAAAAAACTGTGAGAACAGGGTGCTTGCAATTTCACACTGTAATTGTCCGGAGAGAGCAAAAGCAGTAAAGGAAAAAATTGAAAAGATGGCAAAGTTCAAAAAAATCATTGTTACGGATACAGCGGGCGTCAGCACAATGTATGCAAATGACGGCGGTGTTATTATCGCAGTTTAATACGGCGGAATAAGTGTCAGTTACCGATCTGCCGGCGTATGAGGACTGCAGCATCCGTCAGGGAAAGGACAGTATATGAAAGAACTGACATATGAGGAAGTATTAGATCAGATCGAACATCAGAGACGGTTTGGAAATCGTCCGGGGGCAGAGGTATCAGCGCTGATGCTGGAAAAGTTAGGCAGACCACAGCAGAATATGAGTGTGATCCATATAGCGGGGACGAACGGAAAAGGTTCCGTCTCTGCTTTTTTGTGCTCAATTTTAAAGGAAGCAGGGATTCGTACCGGAATGTTTACCTCACCGCACCTGGTTGATTTCAGGGAGCGGATCTGTGTGGACGGACAGATGATATCCTGTGAAGAAGTGACAAAACTTGGAAACATGTTGCTTGAGGAGGACTTTGGGACAGTACCGACGATGTTTGATTATTGTCTGGCAATGGCACTGCTCTATTACAGGGACAGACAGTGTCAGGCTGTCGTGATAGAGACCGGGCTTGGGGGAAGATTAGATTCAACCAATGCAATCGGCGTGCCGGAGGTTACGGTGGTCACGAAAATCGGGTATGACCATATGGCGGTTTTAGGTGATACATTAGATAAAATTGCGGCGGAGAAGGCGGGAATTATCAAAAAGGGTACAAAACTGGTATTAGAGAGCCAGAAAAAAGATGCAATGGATGTTTTGCTGGAAACAGCGGAAAAAGAAGCAGTTACTGAGATAAAGATTGCGGATATGCATGACGTGACCGAATGCCGCTATGAAAATGGCAGACAGTATTTTTCCTATCAGAAATATAAAAATCTTGAGATGGCAATGCTTGGTGTCCACCAGTATGAAAATGCGGCTGCTGCGATCCTTGCCGCAGAAATTTTTCTGAAAGACAGAGGAATTTCAGATGAAAAGGCAGAATACTATATCAGAGAAGGAATCAAAAAGACAAGATGGGAAGGACGGATGGAGATCCTAAGCCGGGAACCGTTTTTTATGGTGGATGGTGCACATAATGGTAACGGAGTGGCGGCATTAGCGGAAAGTCTTCGTACTTTGTTCCCGGGAGAGAAGTTTCATTTTGTCATGGGAGTTATGGCAGATAAAAACTATGAGGAAATGATCGAGGAATTACTGCCGCTTGCACTGGATTTTAAGACGGTGACGGTAGAGTCAGAGAGGGCACTGGCGGCACAGGAGCTGTCGGAGAAGATCCGGGCAAAGGGAATCTGCGATGCCGGACTTTTACACTCTTTTGACGAACTGATGCCGGGACGGCTGGATGTGGCACACAAAACGATCGCATTTGGGTCTTTGTACTTTGTCGGGGAGATTGAAAAATATTTCCAAGATGTAACAAAAATCACAAAAAATTTACAAATTTACTAACTTTGCTTAACAGGTGGTTATAAGGAATTTTTTTGGCTATAATAATCGGTGTTGAAAAATAATGTGGATTAGAAAGAGCTGATAAGATGGTATTTAGCAGTTTTGAATTTTTATTCCGGTTTTTGCCGTTTTTTTTACTGATATATTATGTGACACCGCAGAAATGGAAAAATGCGGTGTTATTTGCGGGCAGTATTTTATTTTATACGGCAGGTGAGGCAGAATATGTAGTGCTTTTACTTGCTTCTGTGGTGATCAACTATGTTTTTGGCAGGCTGATGTACCGGGATACTTATGAGGGAAGAGGGAAAAAACAGCTGATTTTGCTGATCGTGGCGCTGTGTTACGACTTTGGTGTTTTATTCCTTTTTAAGTATAGCGGTTTCATGGATAAGCTGCCGCTCGGTATTAGTTTTTATACGTTCCAGATTGCAGCCTATATCATCGATGTTTACCGGGGAAGGGTGCCGGTGGAAAAATCGTTTATCCGGCTTGGAACGTATGTGACGATGTTTCCACAGCTGATTGCCGGACCGATCATCAACTATTCGGAGGTCCGTATGGCTTTATGCAGCAGAACCGTTACTTTCGAACAGTTTGAATCCGGATTAAAAATACTGATACTGGGACTTGGTGCAAAGGTGATCGTTGCAGACCGTATTGGACTTTTGTGGAATAACATCCAGGCAATCGGCTTTGAAAGTATTTCAACACCGTTGGCATGGATGGGAGCGTTTGCATATTCGATCGAACTTTATTTTGATTTTTCCGGTTATTCTCTGATGGCATTGGGACTGGGACGGATGCTTGGATTTGAATTTCCGAAAAACTTTAAACATCCCTATATTTCAAGATCGGTATCCGAATTCTGGAGAAGATGGCATATTACGCTTGGACGCTGGTTCCGGGAATATGTCTATATTCCGCTTGGCGGCAACAGGAAGGGAAAAGCGCGTACGATATTTAATTTATTTGTGGTATGGAGTCTGACTGCCGTCTGGCATGGGGCAGAGGGACATTTTCTGATCTGGGGAGCATCACTGCTCTTACTGCTTGCTTTGGAAAAAGCATTTTTACTGCAGTTTCTGAAAAAAAGCAAAATACTTTCCCATGTATATCTGGTGCTTGTAGTACCGCTTACCTGGATGGCATTTGCGATTGCGGATGTAGGACAGCTTGGTGTCTATTATGCAAGAATGTTTCCATTTTTCGGTGTGGGAGAAACGGTCAGACAGATGGATTTTTTGCAGTATCTGAAAGATTACGGTCCACTGTTTCTGATGGGGATTGTTTTTTCAACTCCATACCCGACAGCTTTATATAAGGTATTTGAAAAAAAATGGCTGGGGAGTCTGGCGGTGATCGTGGTGTTAGGATTAAGTCTTTATTATATGGCAGTTTCTACGAATAACCCGTTTTTGTACTTTAATTTTTAGGACTGGTGAATAAGCGTGAAAAAAATAATGAAATGCAGGGTTGCTGTCTTTTTGATCATTGGCTGGGGGGTACTTTCCCTGATCGGATATTTAAAAAAAGACGGGATCTATAAAAATTATTCCATCGATGTAAAAAAAACTCCGTATTTTGTATTGGTGTTAGACGGAATTCATGATAAAATTTATCCTTGGAGTAAAGAGTTGCCGGATCTGTTGCCGGATGGAACAAAACCACAGAACCAGGAAAGTGTCATTGCAAGTACAGAAATGACGGATGAGGAAAACGTGGCAGGGCAGACGGAAACAGTAATGCAGGATACAGAAACGGCGGCTGCAAAACCAAAGAAATTTATACAGGTGGATGACAGTTATTTTGATGATGCAGTTTTTATTGGAGATTCGAGAACGGTAGGTCTGCATGATTATGGTGGACTGGATCATTCCGATTTTTTCGCAACTGTTGGTATGAATATTTATGATCTGTGGAAAGATGCATTCTGTGAGGTCAACGGGAAAAAGGTGACATTAGAGGAAGCCTTGAAGGCAAAGCAGTATAAAAAGGTGTATTTTCAGATCGGTATCAATGAGATGGGACGTGGAACACTGGACGGGTTTATGAATGAGTATCAGAATGCAGTGGAGAAATTCAAAACACTGCAGCCGGATGCGGTCATTTATGTGCAGGCGATCATGCATGTGACCCAGAAAAAATCTGATTCGGATCCGATTTTTAATAATCCGGGCATTGATGCGAGAAATCAGCGCATACAGCAGCTTGCGGATGGTGTTCGTGTGTTTTATATTGATGTCAATGAAGTGGTGTGCGATGATCAGGGTGGATTAAAACAGGAGCTTACGTTTGACAATCTGCATCTGTACGGGTCGAAATACAACATCTGGGTAGATTTCTTAAAGACCAAAGGAATCGGGACAGAATGATGAAGTTTCGGGAAGACTGGAAAGAAAAACTGAAAAAATTTTTGAAAGCGGATGTGCTGGCAGAATGCAGGCAGCAGGTGGATCATGAGAACAGAGTCGTGCTCTGTGTCTTAAACAGTTCCATGGTGTGCCTGTCATTTATGCTGGCATTTTACATATTATGGAGAAAACAGGCAGACTATTACCATGAACATATGTGTATTTTATATGCAGCATTGTTTCTGATCTTACTGTTTGTTTCCTTTTATTCGAAAAGAGATTCAGGTATCCGTTTGTCTGTTTTGATCGCGGTCGAGTACGTTGCAACAGGTTCCTGTTTTGCCATGAATCATATTATATTTGGTGGACGGGAAAGCACAACGGCATATTATCTTCTGGTGGGACTTGCATTCTGTTTTCTGGTGCGTCCCATCCAGATGTATCTGATGCAGGCGGGGATCACCTGCATACTGGCGGTCAGTATGCGCTTGATTCACAGGCTGAACAGGATCAATATGAAGGTGAGCTGCAATGTCTTTCCGACCGCGTGGAAACGCCGGAAGAAAAGAAGCGGTTGTCAGAAGCTATGGAATTGTCGAATATCCGTGAACATTTAAAATCACAGGATGTGTATATCGTAGAGGTTCCGCTGCGTTCGAAAAATGGAAAGTACCGTCAGAAACAGATCCGCTGTATGTATTTAAATCAACAGACAGGTACACTGCTTTTAATGCTTTCCGATGTTGAGGACATTGTGAAAGAAGAAAAAGAAAAACAGGAGCAGCTGGAGAAAGCACTGAAGATGGCAGAGGCAGCCAATGAGGCAAAAACGAAATTTTTAGCCGGAATGAGCCATGAGATACGAACACCTATGAATGCGATCATCGGTTTAAATTCCATGATACGCTCATCGCTTGATGACAGGGAGCAGGTGCTTGATTATACGGAAAAACTGGATTCAGCATCCCAGTATCTTTTAGCACTGCTAAATGATATTCTTGATATGTCGCGAATCGAGAGTGGCAGCATGAAACTTGCTATCCGGGCATTTGAGGGAGATAAGTTCTGGGATAATGTCAATATGTTAGCGAAGGCACAGGCAGTCATGGCAGGTGTCGGCTATTCTTTTGAAAGAAGAAAGAAAATCTCGGAAGTGTATATTGGGGATTCCACAAGGTTAGAACAGATCATGGTAAATCTGATCAACAATGCGGTGAAATTTACCCCCAAAGGTGGAAATGTCAACGTCTCTGTTGCAGAGCAGGAAACGGATGGAAGAGTACAGCTGACCGCAGTCGTTTCCGATAATGGAATTGGTATCGCAAAAGATTTTCTGCCCAAAGTATTTGATATTTTTACGCAGGAGCATGAAGAAAATACCCGTGTTTATGGAGGGAGCGGTCTGGGACTGTCCATTGCGCGCAATTATGCAAGGATGATGGATGGTGACATTACGGTAGAGAGTGCGGAAGGAAAAGGCACCGTGTTTACCGTGACTGCAAAACTTGATTTTGACCGCTGGAAAAAGGCGCGGAAGGAAAGAACAGAGAATATCAGTTTTGAGGGAAAGCGGATTCTGCTTGTTGAGGATCATCCGCTTAATGTCATCGTTGCAAAGGGACTTTTGGAAAAGAAACAGTTTGAGGTTGTCACAGCGGAAAATGGCAAGAAAGCGGTGGAACTTGTGACAGATGCCCCGGAATATTATTTTGATGCAATATTGATGGATATTCGCATGCCGGTTTTAGACGGAATTGAGGCAGCAAGACAGATCCGTGCTTTAGACAGAGCAGATGTCAAAGAACTTCCAATCATTGCAATGACAGCAAACGCAGGAGATGAGGACAGAAGACAGACGAAAGAAGCAGGGATGAATGAACACCTTGCAAAACCGATCGATCCGAAACTTTTATATACGACGCTGCAAAAATTTATTTTACCGTAAAAAAGTTATAAATGATTCCCCGATTACACATACTACGGAAAAAGATTGTGTGAAAGGGGAATTTTTTTATGTCATTAAAAATTAAGATCACAGATGTGCATGCAAGACAGATATTGGATTCAAGAGGAAATCCGACGGTGGAGGTCGAGGTGACTGCCGAGACAGAGACAACCGGCAAAAAGATCACGGCGAGAGAGTCTGTCCCTTCCGGTGCAAGTACGGGAAGATTTGAGGCAATCGAACTGCGTGATGGTGATAAAGATTATTTCGGCCTTGGTGTGCAGAAGGCCGTGGATCATGTAAACACAAAAATCCGGGAAATGCTGCTTGGGATGAATGTGTTAGAGCAGGCAAAATTAGACCGCGCAATGGTGGAACTTGACGGAACCGATAATAAGGGAAACCTTGGGGCAAATGCGATCCTCGGGGTATCGCTTGCCTGTGCAAAGACGGCTGCAAAGGCACTGGATATGCCATTATACCGCTATCTTGGCGGAACCAATGCCAAAACGCTCCCGGTTCCGATGATGAACGTGATCAACGGCGGTGTCCACGCAAAAAATACGCTTGATTTTCAGGAATTTATGATCATGCCGGTCGGAGCACGCGGTTTCTCACAGGCTCTTAAAATGGGTGCAGAAGTATATCATTTTCTGCGCCAGATCTTAAACGAAAACGGTATGAGTACAGCAGTCGGGGATGAGGGCGGTTTTGCACCGGATTTTAAGAATACGGGAGAAGCGTTTTCTTATCTCTCAAAAGCGGTGGAAAAGGCAGGTTACCGTGTCGGGGAGGATATCGTTTATGCGATGGATGCGGCGGCGAGTGAACTGTATGACGAGGCGCGCGGCGTCTATGTATTTTCGGGAGAGTCAAAGGGAAATGGGGAAGAACAGGAGATCGCAAGAAGTTCTGAAGAGATGATCGCCATGTATGAGGAACTCGTGCAGCAGTTCCCGATCGTTTCTATCGAGGACGGATTGTTCGAAGATGACTGGGAAGGATGGCAGAAACTGACAAAGAGACTTGGTGATAAAGTACAGCTTGTCGGAGATGATCTGTTTGTGACCAATCCCAAACGTATCCAGTGCGGAATTAAACTTGGTGCTGCAAATGCAGTCCTTGTCAAAGTAAACCAGATCGGAACCGTGACGGAGTCGTTAAATGCGATTGAGATGGCGAAGTCAGCCGGATATCATACGGTCATTTCCCATCGCTCCGGGGAGACGGAGGATGCATTTATCGCAGACCTTGCAGTGGCGGTCAATGCCGGACAGATCAAGACGGGAGCACCGTGCCGCGCAGAGCGCACCAGCAAGTATAACCAGCTTTTACGCATTGAGGAGGAACTGGCAGAGGATGCGGTGTTTGTGCCGGAAGAAATCACTGAAAAGCAGAAAGCTGAAAAAATGGGTTGAAAAAAGGAAACGTCTATGTTACAATGATTAAAGTTGTGAGTTTGTAACCTAGGAGGGAACGATCGTGGCAGTTGTAAAAACAATTTTGACTGTAGTTTTTATTATAATCAGTGTGGCATTGACAGTTATCATCTTAATGCAGGAAAGTAAATCCGCAGGACTTGGAGCAATCGCAGGTGCAGCAGACACATATTGGGGCAAGAACAAAGGACGTTCCATGGAAGGTATGTTAGTAAAACTGACCAGAATTTTTGTTATCTTGTTTATCGTGATTGCAGCGGTATTAAATATGAGTATTTTTTAAGATGAATGGATGGCTGTCGCAGATGCGGCAGTCATTTTTTTCATAAGAAAAAAGGACGGGGTTTATGGAGAAAACAATTTTAGAAGAACGGAAAAAGACAATTTACCAGTTTATCTGCGATGAGTTTTATGTACCGATGAAAGCAAAGGAGATGGCAGTCGTTTTATCAGTACCGAAATCCCAGCGCAGTGAACTGCAGGAAGTACTTGATGCGCTTGTGATGGATGGAAGGATCGAGGTGACTTCCAAGGGAAAATATATCAAATCAGAAGGAAAATACTTAATCGGTACATTTACGGCGCATGCAAGAGGTTTTGGATTTGTCAGCATCGAGGGGGAAGAGGAAGATATCTTCATCCCGGAATCACAGGTGCATGGTGCGTTTCATATGGATACGGTTCAGGTGGCGGTTACTTCTGAGAATAGTGGAAAACGCAGGGAAGGCACGATTACAAAAATTATATCCCGCGGTACCACACGAATCGTATGTACTTATGAAAAAAGTAAGACGTTTGGATTTGCCGTGCCGGACAATCCTAAATTCGGTTCAGATATTTTTATTCCGCAGGAGCGTTCGAAAGGAGCTGTCAGCGGACATAAGGTCGTGGTCGAGATCACGGACTACGGCAAAGAGGGAAGAAAACCGGAAGGGAAAGTGGTTGAGATCATTGGTCATATCAATGATCCGGGGACAGACATTATGTCTATCGTAAAGGCTTACGACCTGCCGGTAGAATTTTCAGAAAAGATCATGCATCAGGTGGAAAATGTCTCGAACGAAGTCAGCACCGCAGATATGGCAGGACGCATGGATTTCAGGGACTGGCAGACGGTCACGATCGACGGGGAGGATGCGAAGGATCTTGACGATGCGATCACACTGACAAAAGAGGGAGATAACTATAAGCTTGGCGTGCACATTGCGGATGTTTCAAACTATGTGCAGGAGCACAGCGCACTGGATGTGGAGGCATTATCCCGCGGTACATCTGTTTATTTAGTCGACCGCGTGATCCCGATGCTGCCGCATAAATTGTCAAATGGGATCTGTTCTTTAAATGCAGGCGAAAACCGTCTGACCTTAAGCTGTGTGATGACGATCGATACAAAAGGAAATGTGATCGATCACACGATTGCAGAGTCCGTGATCAAAGTAGACCGCCGCATGAGTTATACCAGTGTAAAAAAGATTCTGGAAGATCATGATGAAAATGAAATCAGAGAGTATGAAGAACTGGTTCCGATGTTTGAACTGATGCAGGAACTGGCTGCGATTCTGCGCAAAAAACGTATGAAGCGCGGCTCGATCGATTTTGATTTTCCGGAGACGAAGATTGTGCTTGATGACAAGGGAAAACCGGTCGAGATTAAGCCTTACGAGCGGAATGTTGCAACGAAGATCATCGAAGATTTCATGCTGATCGCCAATGAAACGGTAGCGCAGGATTATTTCTGGCAGGAACTGCCGTTTGTATACCGTACACATGACAACCCGGATACTGAAAAAATCAAGAAGTTATCGACATTTATCAATAATTTTGGTTATTCTATCCATATCGGACAGGACGAAGTGCATCCGAAAGAACTGCAGAAGCTGCTGCAAAAGATCGATGGAACGCCGGAGGAGGCACTGATCAGCCGGCTGACACTGCGTTCCATGAAGCAGGCAAAGTATACGACCATGAGCACCGGTCATTTTGGACTGGCAACACCTTATTACTGTCATTTTACATCACCGATCCGCAGATACCCGGATCTGCAGATCCATCGTATTATCAAGGACAATCTGCGCGGACGGATGAATGCAAAGAAAATAGAGCATTATGACAAGATCCTGCCGGAAGTTGCGAAACATTCGAGCGAGATGGAGCGCCGCGCGGATGAGGCTGAGCGTGAGACCGACAAGCTGAAAAAGGTGGAATATATGTCAGAGCGTATCGGTGAGGTGTTTGAGGGTGTGATCTCCGGCGTGACCGAATGGGGATTTTATGTGGAACTTCCGAATACGGTGGAGGGACTCGTACATGTGACGACACTTGTAGATGATTATTTCCATTATAATGAAAGTACTTATGAGTTGGTTGGCGAGGTGACGAACATCCGCTATAAACTAGGACAGCGCGTACATGTCATGGTGACAGGAACTGACAAGATACTGCGTACAATCGACTTTCGTGTGGTGCGGGAGAATGAGGAAGAATAAAAAATCATCTTGCGTTCCCCGGCATTTCGGGGTATACTATACAGGCTGGATATTGGATAAGAAAGGAAGGGCATGATGGCAAAGACAGAAAAAAAACTGATTGCGAACAACAAAAAAGCCTACCATGACTTTTTCTTAGAGGAGCGTTATGAAGCTGGCATTGAGCTGCATGGCACGGAAGTAAAATCCATGCGCATGGGAAAATGCAGTATCAAGGAAGCGTTTATCCGTATCGAGAACGGAGAAGTCATTATTTATGGCATGCACGTCAGTCCCTATGAAAAGGGAAATATATTCAACCGCGATCCGCTGCGTCCGAAGAAGCTTCTGATGCATAAGTCAGAGATCCGCAAGCTGGTCGGAAAAATCGCAGAAAAGGGTTATACTTTAGTGCCAGTTGAGGTATACTTTAAAGGAAGTCTTGTGAAAGTTGATATTGCGCTTGCAAAAGGTAAGAAGCAGTATGATAAGCGTCAGGATATTGCAAAGAAGGATATGCGGCGTGAGGCGGAGCGGGATTTCAAAGTAAAGAATCTGTACTAAAGAAATTTATGGAAAAAGAATGGATGATGTGGTCTTTTTGATTCACAGGAAATGATATCTTGTGTGTGAAAGGGCTGCATCTGAAATATATATTTATGGGCTTGTAATGGTTTCGACAGGGATCATGAAGCTGGAGAAGCGAGTCGCACGGGATGCGTCAAATTCCAAAATTAAAATTAAACGCTGAAGATAATTTAGCATACGCTGCCTAATGGCAGCAGTCTGACCTAGAGCACTCACACTTTAGGACCCAGGCTTCGACTATGTGAGAAACGACGCAGGCAAAGCTTTGAGCCTGCGGGCGTACGATGAAGCTACTGAAACCGGAACTGTGCCTACGCAGGTCTGGCAGAGGGAATGTTAAAACATAGGATACGCTCGTAGAAGGACAGGGGATTGGTTTTTGGACACGGGTTCGACTCCCGTCAGGTCCACTCGTAAAGTGCCGTATTTACGGCACTTTTTAAATTTTGTGTTGCATTTCGTGACATATTTTATGTCATACTGATATAAAATAAGGACCACCATTGAAGGAAGTCCTGATTTATTCATAACAATAGAATGTTCGCAGAGCGTGTATTCTATTGCTTTAACAGCTCTGTAATGTTGATCGTCAGATCATCGTAAATACATACCTGTATATCGTCATCAAAACTGTACAGATCTGTCAGTTCTTCTTTTTCTAAATCATAAACATTTACTGTCCTGGTCAGTGGATTTACGATCCAGTATTCACGTACACCGGCAGAGTGGTATTTGAATAACTTCACACCGTAATCAATTCGTTTCGTACCTGAAGACACAATCTCGATGATCCAGTCCGGTGCACCATTATATCCACGATCATCCAGCTTAGACTTGTCACAAATAATGCTGATATCAGGTTCAACGTATGTTTTATCATCCTTATTCAGAAAAACGGCGAATGGGGCAGGATAGACCTTACAAAATCCATTGTTTTTACTGATATACTCACGGATTTCTGCGGATAAATTCATAACAAGTTCCTGATGCAATCTGTTTGGTGGTGCCATATCATAAATAACACCATCGATCAGTTCTGCACGCTGTCCTTCCGGGAGAGAATAGATGTAATCGGTTGTGTAGGTGTTTTCTTTTGAAAATGGCATAGTGTATACCTCCTTTACATTTTGATGATGGCTGTTTGACAAAAAAATATATATGACATATAATATACTTAACGAGGCAGCCGGAAGGTGAGTGCACTTCACCCGACCCGGCGAATTTAATACTAAGTTATCAAGAGATAGCCGTTCCTAAACTTTACCAGAGAGCAGGACGGCTATTTCTTATGTTTTCTGTGGGTATCTATGTAAGTCAGAATCGCCATCAACATGATGACAAAAGTAAATAAGTCATTCCATGAAACCATAATAATCATCCTTTCCGTAAGGCTCGGATCAGATGAGAGCACGTCCTCCAGCTGCCTGGGTAAGCATATTATGTTGTCGAGAGGCCATTGCAAATATAGTATCGATGATAGTATAACTTGTGTTAATGTTGTCTGTTGAGATAAATATATAAATTTCTCTTTTATATTTAACTTGTAGTATTACGTTGATCTTAACATATTTGTAATAGCCAGGCAATGATATTATACTAATTGTAGTGATATATGTTATCCGCATGTTTTATTTGAGAGTTACACATTACTGTGTATTTTTCTATTTCATATGGAGAAAGTCGTTTTTGCAGGGCTTTATTAGTTGTTTGTTTTAAAGGCTTTTTTCGGCAGGTTCATGGATTGCATGACTGGTGGAGGAGAAGAATAGGCAGTTGAGAATGGTGTGAGAAAAATATAGAGGGTTTGCACGTTGAAGAATGTTGTAGTATGATAGCGTTGCCATGAAAGGAATGATAAAATATATGAAGAAAGTTCAAAAAAATAGCTTTGAGAAGATGTGCGATAGACTTGAAGAAAATTTTGTTTTGAACGAGAATGAAATTAAGTATGTAAAAAAACATCTTTACCCAATAAAAGAGGATAAGGATATGCTTTTAAAACTTAAGGCAGAGGCATTAGAGGATGATTATATAGCTGTAATGTCGTTTGCAATTACAATGTTGGCATTGATGGTAGCAGTAATAACTCTATGCGTTACTATGCTATCAGAAATAGGAATGCCGGCTAGGTGGGTATTATTCCTGATTTATAGTGTGTTACTAGTGTATTATTTTGTTACTATAAAAAACAAAATGCGATACTTTAAAAATGTAAATAAATGGCGACAGTATATTTTGGTTTGCATAGATGAAATGGTAAATGAGCAAAATAAAAAGAAAAAGAAGAGGCATAAATAGAGTCAGATTTATCTTAACAGCTCTGTAATGTTGATTGTAAGATTATCGTAAATACATACCTGTATATCGTCATCAAAATTGTATTGATCTGCTGGGGATGCAATCTCGATGATTCAGTCCGATGCACTGTTGCATCTGTGGTCATTCAACTTAGACTTGTTACAAATAACGATGATATCAGGTTCAACGTATGGTTTATCATTCGTATTTAGAAAGACAGCGAATGGTACCGGAAACTGCCGGGATAAAAGAAACGCCGATTCCTGAAAAATCAGGAATCCGGTGAATTTGTTTTTTCGCAGACAGCATTTCTTTTTTGTGGCGGATGTGATCAGTGCGATTCTGCTCTACCGGAGTGCAAAAAAGGAAAGAAGCACATCTCTTAAAGATTCTCCGCTATTTTAATGCTTAGATCCATGTAAATGCAGCGGTTTTCCGGCAGTTTTCCGGTCAGCAGATAATCTACCAAAAGGGAGAGGGAGCGTGCACCCTGCTCATCCGGCTGTTGGCAGATTGTGGCAGAGATTACGCCGTTTCGTATCATTTCACAGGTCGATAGAACAGCATCAAATGTAATGATCTTAAGAGGACGCTGCAGGGATGCGTTTAAAACTGCACGGCATCCACCATAGACGCCGGCTGCTGTAAAATAAAGTGCAGACAGATCCGGGTGGCGGTCTAAGAGGTCAGAAACTACTTCGTAACTCTTATAATCATCATCGCCATTTTCCACGACATCCACAATGCGGATATTTGGATGCTTTGTATGAAGATGGGAGGTAAAACCGCTGATACGTTCTTCGTGGCAGAGAACATTGTGAGAGCCGGTCACGATACCGACACTTGCATAATCTCCGGAAAACAGATGTAATAACCCTGCGGCGGTCTGCCCGCATTTGTGGTAGTCGCTGCCGACATAGGCAATCCGTTTTGAATCAGGCATGTCGGTGTTGATCGTAATGCAGGGGATGCCGTTTTCCCAGAGCAAATCTATCTTTTCCTGTATGGCAGGATCATTGTAGGGAGAGAGGATCAGTCCATGGATCTCTTCTTTTAGTAGTTCATCGATCGTCTGAAGCTGACTTTGTAAATCAAAAGAAATACGGCGTTCAATCACGGTACATCCGTAAATGGACAGTTCTTCAAGTTTTTGGCGAAGACCGTCCATGACCTCATCAAAAAACGGATTTTCTGCGCCGAAAAGCAGGACACCGATTTTTAATTTTTTCTTTTGCGCTGCAAGCGCAATACCAGCCTTGTTTGGCTGATAGTCTAAAAGCTTTGCAATTTCTAAAACTTTCCGTTCTGTCTCGGCGTTGACAATGCCGCGGTGATTTAACACACGGTCCACAGTGCCGCGTGAAACACCGGAAAGCTCTGCAATTTCCTTCATGGTAGCCATAGAAAAACCCCTTTTTATTTCAATTGATTCACTTTGATGCCAACATCATTCATACAAATAAAGATAACATAAAAAACAATACATTGTCAACTTGTGTGCATGTGCACATAGATGGGAACAGGAAAAAGAAGTGTTCTACGAATCGGATGGAAGTGCACATGGCTGAAATAATGTGAAAAATGAACGTATAAGTAAATGTAAACAAAAATAAATATGAAAAAATGTACAAAAAGTATATTGCAAAATGGTCATCCCGGATGTATGATAAATAAAACGTGCACGAGCACACAATGAAGTGATTTGTAAAAAGGAGAGCGGTATGTTGTACATAGGAATTGATCTTGGAACATCTTCCGTGAAGCTGCTTTTAATGGATGCAGCCGGAAATGTAAAAAATATTGTATCAAGAGAGTATCCTCTTTATTTCCCGAATCCGGGCTGGTCGGAACAGAAACCGGAAGACTGGTACAAAGAGACGATGCAGGGGTTAAAAGAACTTTTGGAAGGTTTTCCGAAAGAAGAAGTTGCCGGAATCAGTTTTGGCGGTCAGATGCATGGACTGGTAATTCTTGATGACAAGGATGAGGTGATAAGACCGGCGATACTGTGGAATGATGGCAGGACAACAGAGGAGTGCGATTACTTAAATAATGAGATCGGCAAAGAAACATTGTCAGAATATACGGCAAATATTTCATTTACCGGTTTTACCGCACCAAAGATTCTCTGGGTAAAAAACAAAGAGCCGGAGAATTTTGCAAGGATCAAAAAGATCATGCTGCCAAAAGATTATCTTGCATATAAGCTGACCGGAGAGCACTGTACGGATGTTTCGGATGCGTCCGGTATGCTGCTTTTGGATGTGAAGAACCGATGCTGGTCGAAAGAAATGTGTGAAATCTGCGGCATTACGACCGACATGCTGCCGAAGTTATATGAGAGCTATGAATGTGTCGGTACGGTCTTACCGGAGATTGCAAAAGAACTGGGCTTATCTGAGAATGTGAAGGTGGCAGCCGGTGCGGGAGATAATGCAGCAGCTGCAGTTGCAACCGGAACTGTCGGAGATGGAAAATGCAACATTTCACTTGGAACAAGTGGAACGATCTTTATTTCTTCTGCAAAATTTGGTGTGGATAAGCACAATGCACTACATGCATTCTGTGATGCAAATGGAGCTTATCATCTGATGGGATGTATGTTATCCGCAGCGTCCTGTAACAAATGGTGGATGGATGAGATCATCGGAACCAAAGATTACAAAAAAGAGCAGGAAGCGATCACAAAACTTGGCGAAAACCATGTATACTATCTGCCGTATCTGATGGGGGAGCGTTCCCCGTACAATAACCCGAATGCGAGGGCCACTTTTATTGGCATGACGATGGATACGACAAGAGCGGATATGACCCAGGCAGTGTTAGAAGGTGTTGCATTTGCACTGCGTGATTCCTTTGAAGTTGCAAAAACACTTGGTATTCCAATCGAGCGCACTAAGATCTGCGGAGGTGGGGCAAAGAGTCCTCTCTGGAAAAAGATCATTGCAAATGTATTAAATATCAAAGTAGATGTGCTTGAGACGGAAGAGGGACCATCTTTAGGAGGCGCAATGCTTGCAGCCGTTGCATGTGGTGAGTACAAAAATGTGGAATCTGCAGCAGCCGCAATCGTAAAAGTGGTCGATACGGTGGAGCCGGATCCTGAACTTGCTGCAAAATATGAGGCACGCTACCAGCAGTTTAAAAATATTTATCCGGCATGCAAAGATCTGTTTGACAAGATCATCTGACGGACAGGAAAGGGTATTGTTCCTGACTGTTTTGAATAGTAACAGTCGGCTACCAGAAAAAATTTGCTTATGCAGGAAAGAAAACCTGCAGGGCAAATGAGATAGAAGATAAGAAAAGAGGGAATATAGCATGCAGATTTACGAAGTTACGGATGCACGTTTTCGCAAATATGGAAAAGTAATCCGGAATATTGATTTTTCAGCATTGACGGAGGCAATGAAAAAGACGCCGGTTCCATCCGATGTAGTTTACGAGCCGTCGATCGCAGAATTAGAGGCATTGCCGGTGGCAAAGGAGATTGAGAAAGTCTTTTACGGAGAACTGCCGATTCAGATCGGATACTGTAATGGACACAATGTGCTTTTAAATGCAGTGGAATATCACCGCAGCTCAGAGATCAATCTTGCGGCAACCGATGCGGTCTTAATATTAGGTTCAGAGGCGGATGTGACCGATGATTTTACCTATGAGACATCGAAAATGGAAGCATTCCGCATCCCGGCAGGAACAGCCGTGGAGGTGTATGCGACCACACTGCATTATGCACCATGTCATGTGGACGATGCAGGATTCCAGGTGGCAGTCATTCTGCCGAAGGGCACCAATTATCCGTTGGATGAGGCACACGCCGGCGGGGAGGATGCACTTCTTACAGCAAAGAATAAATGGCTGATCGGTCATGCCGAGGGCGGGCTGCCGGAGGGAAGCCATATCGGACTCATCGGCAAAAATTTAAATGTCAGAGAATAAATTTTTATAGAAAAAATGAAGTATGTACAGAAAAAAAGAAAGCGGAGGAAAACAAAATGAATAACATTCCAGAAGTAAAAGTTGGTATCGTGGCAGTCAGCCGTGACTGCTTCCCGGAGTCATTATCTGTAAACAGAAGAGAGGCATTGGTAAAGGCCTACACAGATAAATACGGTGCAGCAGATATCTATGAGTGCCCGATCTGTATCGTGGAGAGCGAGATCCACATGGTACAGGCATTAGAGGACATCAAGAAAGCAGGATGTAACGCACTCTGCGTATATCTTGGCAATTTTGGACCGGAGATCTCCGAGACACTGCTTGCAAAACATTTCGAGGGACCGAAGATGTTTGTTGCAGCAGCGGAGGAGACACAGGACAACCTGATCCAGGGACGTGGTGATGCATACTGTGGTATGTTAAATGCAAGCTACAACTTAAAATTAAGAAATGTACATGCATATATTCCGGAATATCCGGTAGGTGACGCAGCAGACTGTGCAGATATGATCCATGATTTCCTGCCGATTGCAAGAACTGTTATTGGATTATCCGAGTTAAAGATCATTTCTTTCGGACCAAGACCGTTAAACTTCCTTGCATGTAATGCTCCGATCCAGCAGTTATACAACCTTGGTGTTGAGATCGAGGAGAACTCTGAACTGGATTTGTTTGAGGCATTCAACAAACATGCAGGAGATGCGCGTATCCCTGAAGTAGTTGCAGATATGGAAAAAGAGCTTGGCGCCGGAAATAAAAAACCGGAGATCCTTGCAAAACTTGCACAGTATGAATTGACACTGACTGACTGGGTAGAAGAGCACAGAGGTTACCGCAAATATGTAGCCATCGCCGGAAAATGCTGGCCAGCATTCCAGACACAGTTTGGATTTGTACCATGCTATGTAAACAGCCGTCTGACCGGACGCGGAATCCCGGTTTCCTGTGAGGTTGATATCTACGGAACACTGAGTGAGTTCATCGGAACCTGCGTGAGCCAGGATGCAGTAACTTTACTTGACATCAACAACTCTGTACCGAAAGATATGTATGAAGAGTCCATCAAAGGAAAATTTGATTACAAACATACTGATACATTCATGGGATTCCACTGTGGAAATACCTGCTCTAAGAAACTTGCAAGCTGTGAGATGAAGTACCAGATGATCATGGCAAGAAGCCTTCCGGTCGAAGTGACAAACGGTACTTTAGAGGGAGACATTGCACCGGGCGATATCACATTCTACCGTCTGCAGTCTACATCCGACAATAAGATCCGCGCATACGTGGCACAGGGCGAAGTACTTCCGGTAGCAACACGTTCCTTCGGTTCCATCGGTGTATTTGCAATTCCTGAGATGGGAAGATTCTACCGCCATGTACTGATTGAGAAAAACTATCCGCATCACGGAGCAGTTGCATTCGGACATTACGGAAAAGCACTGTTTGAAGTATTCAAATATCTTGGCGTTCCGATGGAAGATATTAACTACAATCAGCCTGCATCCCTGCCATATCCGACAGAGAATCCATTTGCATAAAATGTACATAAATTAATATATTACCTGAAAACCCGTGCGTCTAAAACGTAACATACCGTTTTGGATGCGCGGGTTTTATTTTTGATAATAGTATGTACATGGAGGAGTATGTTGTCATTGAAAAAAATTTTTTTCAGAATATCAATTTCTTGATTTTTTCAAGTTCTCAGGCTTTATTGAAAATACTGTTTCATACAATGCAAAGATTACTCTACATATAGAGACAATAGCTGCATTATATCGAACAGATTTATAAGAATCCTTGATTTTAGGCACTTTGAGATTTTTTTAGATTCAACCAGAGCGACAGAAAAAGGTAACGAAAGGTGATGCAATATAGTGCTTGAAAAACTCAAGCTGAGATTGAAAAAGTATCAGTATACATGATATAATACTGTATTATGAGAAGTTGAGTGAATACTATGGTGGAAGGAGTATATTATATTGACAGTTAGTTATGATAAGCTATGGAAGCTGTTAATTGATAAAAAAATTAGTAAGACTCAATTAGTCCATAAGAGTGGAATAAGTACAAATGCTATGGCTAAAATGGGAAAAAACCAAGTTGTCAGATTGGAAGTGTTAATTAGGATATGTAATATTCTTCATTGTCAGATAGATGATATTATTGATTATTCTATGAATGTAGATACAGAACGAGGAGGTGACTCTTATGAAATCAAATTTTGACTTTTTGCAATCAGAGTTTCCGGTTTTATCCACATTTGGTTGTCTGGCTGAAAAGTATTGTTTTTCGGATCCTAATTCATGCCTTATGAAATTGGGAATGATAGGGGAGAGCATTGTTAATCTAATGTTTACTTATGACAGAATTCAATTGCCCTATGATAATACAGCAGTTACAAGAATAGATAATCTTCAAAGAGAAGGTTTGTTGACAAGGGATTTAACTGATATTTTACATGCTCTTAGAAAAGCCAGAAATAAAGCTGTGCATGAGAATTATGAGTCTGTATCAGAATGTAAAATCCTGCTTGAAATGGCATATAGTCTTTGTGAATGGTTTATGCAGACTTATGGGGATTGGAATTATCAGCACCATGATTTTGTTATGCCTAAATTAGAACATAAGAAAGTATCGGTTACACAGGAAGAAAAAGCTGCAGAAGAAAAACAAGTAGAAGAACTTACAAAACAGGCAGAACAAAAAGCAAGTATGGCTGATGCTATCTCCAAATCAGAGCGTCAGAAGCGGGCTGGTAAAATGGCAAGTCAGCGACCAAAATCAGAAGCTGAAACGAGATATATTATTGATGAGCAATTGCGTCAAGTAGGTTGGGAAGCAGATACAGAAAATCTGCGTTATTCTAAAGGAACTCGTCCGGCAAAAGGACATAATATGGCTATCGCTGAATGGCCAACAAATTCTACATTAGGACAGAGCGGACGTGTAGACTATGCGTTATTTGTTGATACTAAGTTGATAGGTGTTATTGAGGCAAAAGCAATACATAAGGATATTCCGTCTGTTATTGATTATCAGGGAAAAGAATATCCACGTAATATTCGTAAGGAAGATTCAAAGTATAAGATTGGAGAATGGGGTGAATATAAAGTACCATTTACTTTTGCAACCAACGGAAGACCATATTTAAAACAGCTTGAGACAAAGTCAGGAATCTGGTTTTTAGATTTGAGAAATCCTGTGAATAATCCGACAGCTCTTCATGGCTGGATGAGTCCTATGGGAATGATAGAATTGTTGGAGAAAAATCCTCAAGAGGGTAATTCCGCATTGAAAGCATTACCATATGATTTTCTTACAGATCCTAATGGATTAAATTTGCGTGAATATCAGTTAAATGCTATTAAAGCGGCAGAACAGTCAGTTATTGAAGGAAAAAAGAATATTCTTTTGGCTATGGCGACTGGAACAGGAAAAACACGTACTGTATTAGGTATGATTTATCGTTTTTTAAAGACGAACCGATTCAAGCGTATCTTATTTCTTGTTGATCGTACTTCTCTTGGAGAACAGGCTGCAGATGTATTCAAAGAAGTTAAATTGGAAGACTTAATGACACTTGATGAGATTTACAATATCAAGGGATTTGAAGAAAAAAATATTGATAAAGAAACCAGAATCCAGGTTGCTACTGTGCAGAGTATGGTTAAGCGTATTTTATATAATGACGGAGAAATTATGCCGGCTGTTACAGACTATGATCTGGTTATCATTGACGAAGCACACCGCGGATATATTCTTGACAAGGAAATGGGCGACACGGAGATTTTGTATCGTGACCAGAGAGATTATCAAAGTAAATATCGAAGCGTAATTGAATATTTCGATGCGGTGAAGATTGCACTTACAGCAACACCTGCACTTCAGACGACAGAGATCTTTGGACAGCCTGTGTTTAAATATACATATCGGGAAGCTGTCATTGAGGGATATTTAGTAGATCATGATGCTCCGCATCATCTGGAAACAAAACTCAGCACTGGTGGAATTCACTACAAATCAGGTGATACAGTTATGATCTATGACCCTGTGACAGGTGAAATTACAAATAGTGAATTGTTGGTTGATGAATTAGACTTTGATGTTGAACAGTTTAATCGTCAGGTTATTACTGAGAATTTTAATAAGACAGTTTTAAGTGAGATTGCTCGAGATATTGACCCTGAGAATCCGGAAGAACAGGGTAAAACTTTAATATATGCGGTTGATGATCAACATGCAGATATGATTGTATCAATTTTAAGAGATATTTATTCAAAATATGGAGTTTCTAATGAGGCTATTATGAAGATAACAGGCAGTGTTGGCGGTGGAAACCCTAAGAAGGTTCAGGAAGCTATCAAATGCTTCAAGAACGAGAATTATCCAAGCATTGCAGTAACAGTAGATTTGTTGACTACAGGAATTGATGTGCCGGAAATTACAACATTAGTGTTTATGCGCCGTGTGAAATCGCGTATTTTATTTGAACAGATGTTAGGACGTGCTACCAGACTCTGTCCGAAAATTCATAAGACACATTTTGAAATATATGATCCTGTGGGTGTATATGATTCTTTGAATGATGTGAATACTATGAAACCAGTAGTGGTAAATCCTACAACAAGCTTTACTCAGCTATTAGATGGTCTGTCTGAAATTAATGATGATAAACAGACAGAACAGCAGATTACTCAGATAATTGCTAAACTGCAGAGAAAAAAACGAAATATGTCGCCTAAAATGATGGATTATTTCATTAGCATGACTGATGGAAAAGACCCATCGCAGCTTATTATGGAAATTGAAAAGTCAGATGTGCAGGAAGCTAAGAAGCTTCTGTTTAAATATCGTGATGTATTTAAAATGATGCAAGAGACAAAGGCAAATGGTTCTCGTCCTGTTGTAGTTTCTGATGCAGAGGATGAATTGACAGAACATTCCCGTGGATATGGAAATGCAGAAAAACCAGAGGATTATCTGAATGCGTTCTCACGCTATATTCAGAGTAATCAAAATAAAATTGCGGCATTAAATATTATCTGTACCAGACCAAAGGATTTGACAAGAAAAGATTTGAAGGATCTGAGATTAACACTTGATAGAGAAGGCTTTACTACACAGCAGTTGAATACTGCAATTTACGAATTGACTAATGAAGAGATAATGGCAGATATTATAAGTTTGATTCGACGTTATGCAATTGGTTCAACGCTGATTAGTCATGAAGCACGTATTCACAGAGCGGTTGAGAAACTTAGAAAAAAACATAATTTTTCAAAGCAGGAACAGAGCTGGATATCTCGCATTGAAAAATATCTGCTTGGGGAATCTATAATGAACGTCAAAGTATTTGATGAAGATAGCAGGTATGCAAGCTATGGAGGGTTTAATAAGATAAATAAAGTATTTCAAAATAATCTGGAAAGCATTGTGCTTGAATTAAATGAATATTTGTATGATGACGGAGGAAATGTTGCATGACAACACAAGAAATTGTATCAAAATTATGGAATTTATGTAATGTGCTAAGGGATGATGGCATCACATATCATCAGTATGTTACAGAGTTAACATATATTTTGTTTTTGAAAATGGCGAAGGAAACCGGAACAGAAGAACAGATTCCAGAGAAATATCATTGGGATAAATTGAAGGCTAAAAGCGGAGTAGAATTGAAAAAATTTTACAATGAGCTGTTATCAGAACTTGGGGATAATGGTACAGGCAGAATTCGTGAAATATATCAGGGGGCAGCAACAAATATTGATGAGCCTAAGAATCTTGAGAAAATTATAGCCACGATAGACAGTCTTGATTGGTATTCTGCAAGAGAAGAAGGTCTTGGAAATCTATATGAGGGATTACTTGAGAAAAATGCTAATGAAAAGAAATCTGGTGCAGGTCAGTATTTTACTCCACGTGTTTTGATTGATGTGATGACAAAACTTATGAAACCGCAAGTAGGTGAGAGATGTAATGATCCTGCCTGTGGAACTTTTGGTTTTATGATTGCTGCTCATCAGTATGTTGCCGAACGTACGGATAATTTTTTTGATATTGCAGATGCAGATTTAGCAAAATTTGAGAAAGAGGAAGCATTTACAGGCTGTGAGCTTGTTCATGATACACACCGCTTGGCATTAATGAATGCTATGCTCCATGATATTGCAGCACCTATTACATTAGGTGATACACTTTCAAATATTGGAAAATCAATGCATGATTATGACCTAGTTCTGACGAATCCACCTTTCGGCACTAAGAAGGGCGGAGAGCGTGCAACGCGTGATGATTTTACCTATCCTACCAGTAACAAGCAGCTGAATTTTTTACAGCATATCTATCGAAGCTTGAAAAATAATGGAAAAGCAAGAGCTGCTGTTGTATTGCCAGATAATGTGTTATTTGCAGATGGTGATGGCGAAAAAATAAGATTGGATTTATTAGATAAATGTAATCTGCATACAATTCTGCGTCTGCCTACAGGAATATTTTATGCACAGGGCGTTAAGACGAATGTATTTTTCTTTACTCGTGGAAAAACAGATAAGGGAAATACAAAAGAGGTCTGGATTTATGATCTTAGAAATGATATGCCGTCATTTGGAAAAACTAATCCTTTAAAGCCGGAGCACTTTGATGATTTTATAGCATGTTATGCAGATGGAGATTTGAGCAAGCGAAAAGAAACATATAGTGAAGAAAATCCAAATGGAAGATGGCGTAAGTTCTCAATTCAGGATATCCTTGCAAGAGATAAGACAAGTTTGGATATCACATGGATGAAGACAGAATCTGATACAGATAATTATACACTTGCAGAATTACTGGATCAGATCAAAGAAAAATCTCAGAATATTGCCAAAGCAGTTTCAGAATTAGAACAACTGATTGGAGAAGTGGAGGAGTAATGGATACAAAAGCATTAAGGCAAAAAATACTTGATCTGGCTATCCGTGGTAAACTTGTTCCACAGGATCCAAATGATGAACCGGCAGAGGTATTATTGAAACGAATCAGAGAGCAGAAGCAGCAGATGCTCAAGGAAGGTAAGCTCAAAAAAAAGGATATTAAAAATGATACAATTATCTTTAAAGGTGAGGATAATTTGCATTATGAGAAGTTCCAGGATGGAACAGTGAAATGCATTGAGGATGAGATACCATTTGAAGTGCCGGAGGGGTGGTGTTGGTGTAGGCTTCCTGTTATTACAACAGACATTTTCGCTGGCGGAGACAAACCTGATGTTTATGAAACATGTTTAACTGAAAGTTGTAAAATCCCAATCTATTCTAATGGAATGGAAAATGAAGGGTTATATGGATACACTAACAAACCAAGAGTGACGGAACCAAGTATTACAATCTCTGCGAGAGGTACAATTGGCTTTTGTTGTGTAAGAGAAACCCCTTTTGTTCCAATTGTAAGGCTTATTACAATTACTCCATCTAAGGAAATTAATTTATATTATTTAAAAACAGTATTTGAATCATTAATTGAAACAGGAGAAGGTTCTAGCATTCCTCAATTAACAGTCCCTGGAATAAAGCCTAAATTAATTCCTATTCCACCTGTTAATGAACAAATCAGACTTCAAAATAAACTAAATCAGATATTAAATTACATAGTAAACATTTCTTTTGAAAAAGATGAATTACAAAATCTTTTACAAATTGTAAAGTCTAAAATTCTGAACCTGGCAATCAGAGGAAAACTTGTACCTCAAAATCCAAATGATGAACCTGCTTCTGTTCTACTTAATCGAATACATGACGAAAAAGAAGAACTGATAAAGCAAGGTAATATCAAGCGTGATAAGAAAGAATCTGTCATCTTTAAAGGTGATGATAACTCTTATTATGGAATTTCTCTACCTACTGGTTGGAGTTGGACTATTTTGAAGGATATCTCTTTTTCAATTAGTGATGGCTCACACAATCCACCATCAAACAAAGAATTCGGCGTACCACTACTGAGTGCTGCTAATGTAAATAACAATTCCATTCTAATCAATAATGCATCACGATGGATAACCAATGAAGAATGGGAGATTGAAAATCAACGTACAGATATTGAAATTGGTGATGTGTTACTCACCATTGTAGGCAGCATCGGTCGTAGTGCCGTCGTTGAAACTAATGAGCATTTTGCATTACAAAGAAGTGTTGCCGTAATTAAGCCATGTTTGATAAGTCCTTTTTATTTGATGCGTATATTTCAAGCACCACAAATTCAAAAATGGATTAATGACAACAGCAAAGGAACAGCACAAAAAGGAATATACCTAAATGCACTATCCATAATGACTGTTCCTATTCCTCCATTAGACGAACAACTTCGAATTGTTAAACAAATATCAATTTTCTTTGAACAACTTGATCTTATTTCGAGTTCTTTACTTTGCTAATCAGTCGCCTTCATCCGAAGGCGGCTGAGGGCGGCTTAACTTTTTACCAAGTCACAATTTTATCAACTAGTTCCTGTTGTTCACTGGCAGTACGACGAAGATAAATACGAGTTGTCTCAATGCTTTCATGCCCCATTAAGTCAGCAAGCAATGCAATGTCATTATACTTTTCAAGAAAGTTTTTTGCGTATCTATGTCGGAATGAATGAGGGTAAACCACCTTTTTATCAAGTCCATATTTCTCGGCATAGTTTTTCAGTTGTTGTGAAATACCTCGTGTGGTAATTCTGTCGCCATATCTGTTTAGAAACAAGTAGCCGGAGGAACGATGTGTTTTCTCCAGCCATTCAAGAGTTTCTTTCTTTAACTTTTTGGGTATATATAATCGTCGCAATTTTCCACCTTTGGTGTATAGGTCAAAATAGCCAATTTCAATATGTTCAATCTTTATTTGAATGAGTTCGCTCACTCTTGCTCCTGTAGCTGCTAAATACCAAACTACAAAATACCATTCAATATTTTCATCCTTTTTGAGCTGTTTTTTAAGGAAATTGTAATCTGCATTGCTGATAACATTTTCTAAAAAGTTCTTTTGCTGCACCTTTACGGTCTTTAGCTGTAATTGCTGTTCTTCTAAATACTCCAAATATTTGTTTATCGCCTGTATACGCAGATTTACCGTTTTAGGCTTAAAGAATTCCATCAAATAACCTTTGTAGGCAAGCAGATTATCTTTACTTACTGAGTCGTAATTCTCAGTGAAATAATTCGCTGTCCACAGATACGATGTAATCGTATTATCTGATAAATTCTCCTTTCTCAAGTATTCTTCAAATGTTAGTTTCGTCTTCATAAAAAGACACCTCCGATATAATATTTTTGCGTAATAACCGCTATGATATTATATCAAAGATGTCTACACTCCTCTTATTATGAGAAGGTAGAAAGCAAAGTACACTGTATTAATGAAGAAATTCCATTTGATCTTCCAGAAGGATGGAATTTTATACGCTTAAAGTGTGCATGGGAGCTTGTATCCGGCAGAGATTTATCTCCGTCGGATTATAATAGTGACAATACCGGGATTCCTTATATCACAGGTGCAAGTAATTTTGAAAATGGACACGTTAGCTTGGTTCGTTTTACCGCTGTACCACAAGTACTTACATATAAGGGAGATTTACTTTTGACCTGTAAAGGAACTATTGGTGAAATTGCTCTTAATAACTTTGGAGAAGCACACATTGCACGTCAAATCATGGCTATACGTAACATTTATAATCTGAATGTAGAATTTTTGTCATTATGTATAGAACATGCCATGTCAGAAATCAAACAAGCTGCAAAGGGGCTGATTCCAGGAATATCTCGTGAAGACATTCTCAATTTGATTATTCCTATTCCGCCTGAAAAACATCAAAAAGAGATCGTACGAAATGTTCATGATTATTTAGAAAAACTCAATACCATTTCTCACACACTCAATTGAGATTCAATTACAGATAATTGCTCGAATGCAGTGCTTATTGCTATGCTAATACGCTTTTGTTCTGATAGTGATGGGAGTGCTATGAGCATTGCTCTCAGTGTAAGTGGCTTTAATTCTTTCTGATTAGTAGAACCTTCACCCATTTTCTCAAGATTACTTTGATGAGCTTTCATAAATGCATAAAGGAAAAAAGGGTGGATACAACTCCCGCCTCGGATAACTGTAACGTGAGAATCAGGTACTATCGAAAGTTTTTTATTATCATCATATGCCATATATAATCCAACACGTCCTAATGTTCCTGTTCCTGTTGAGTTGATTACCACATCGCCATTTTGCATATATTCATCAGCTGGATAACGCTTTAAGGTATCTTCATCAAGGTATTGTGCCAAACTAATATCAATGCCATTGTTCTTTGTATTGCACTTTTGGGCAAATACCAGAACATTACTTTTTTCTATATATTTAGGTGATTTACCTCGTCGGATTTCTTTAGCACAACAATTTTCTAAACGCATCCATGTCCAAGTGTCTGGTATATCATATAGTATTTCTTCGTCAATACATGACACTTCATTATCGACCTTCTCATAATAAGAGTTATCATCACCTTTAAAGATGACAGATTCTTTCTTATCACGCTTGATTTTGCCTTGCAGTATCAGTTTTTCTTTCTCTGCACGAATACGCTCCAATAGTACAGAAGCTGGCTCCCCGTTTGGGGCTTGTGGCACAAGTTTGCCACGAATGGCAAGGTCGAGGATTTTGCTTTTAGCCGTAATAATATTTTTTTGTAAATCTGTTTTTTCTTGCTCAATCACTTCTATGATTTTTAAAGATTTGTCAATATTATTACCAATCCTATCTTGCTCTTGAGTTGGTGGAATTGGAACAAACACATTAAGTATATTTGCCACTGATAATCCAGGTTGTGCTGCTCCAGTTGCATACTTATTAAGCCGCAGAGCCTCTAAAATATAATTGCTCCATTTAAAATCAATTCCAACAAACAGGGTTGTAACTACTGCATGTTCTGTGGCATAGAACTTTCCAGTTGCAACATTAATGTTTCCACACAAAGCACCTTGTCTACCGACAATACTGAAAGTTCCATCTTGATTATATTCATCTACATATCCCCTGATTCCATTGCCCCCGAAGCAAGGATAACTTCCCTCAAAATATTCTGATTTTATTTGATCAGCTGGTTTGGATTTTCCGGCTAACATCATACAAATATCTCTTAATCTACACCAACACCACCCCTCCGGCACTTCAAATGGTATCTCATCCTCAATGCATTTCACTGTTCCATCCTGGAACTTCTCATAATGCAAATTATTGATATGAGTAATAAGATATTGCCACTGAAAATAAAAAGTGGAGTCCATGCATGGAACTCCACCGACTATGTGCCTCGCAAGCAACATAGCACAACCATATGTACATAACATCACAGAATAGGGATGTCAATGAACTCTTGGTAGATATTTAACTATATTTTTCTGTATCGGCTAATTTTATCCCAGTTAGCAGGAAACCCCATATGATCAAGCAATTGTTGTTCTGTAAGATGAGGACACTGCTTAAGTACAGATTTTATAAGCTTTGAAAGAGCAGCCTTAAATTGTTTGAATTCATCATTACTTATCAGATAGCGTAAAGCTATGACTACTGCGAATAAATCCTGCTTGCCATAAACATAATGATTATGGACTCTTTGTATTTGTAGTTTCTGGTGTAGCAGAGTATCAGGAATTGTCTCATTGATTTTAAATGAAAACAGGCGCTCTCCATGTGCACACACATTACGGCATTTACCAACAATATTGATAAACTGATGCAGCTGCTTCTCTGAAATATGCTGGAAGTTTTTACTGATTTTGGCTCTGATATCAGTAGTTGCATATTGATACATTTTGGAGATTTGTCCAAATGTCAAGGCATTGGTTGCAACCCATAATGGCACATTGTGATATGTATTGGCAGAATGCTCAATATAAGCATATTTGCTGGGTAATGAAATCGCTTTTTGTAATGAGTGAGTCAGGCGGATCAGGTCATGGTGGTTTTTTCGGGTATGATTGTAATTATTTATATCAAGATACATAGATTGCTGTTCTCCATATTTTTCACAGAAGTGATAGGAAAACATGGATTTTATATGGCGTTCTACATGAAGAATATATTTCAAAAATATGGTACGCAGTTCTTCATCAAAGTAATAGAAAGCAACTAATTCCTCAAAAGTAACACCATGAATATATTTATTTGATGGGGCATGTTTGAAAAGAGATTTGTATCCGCCTATTAGAGAGTAGTAGCTGAGTTCTTCCAGTTTTTTAGTGGCATATTCATGATCAGGAATAGCAAGCTGTTTATCATATTCAAGAGTATGTAGCTGCTGCTCATAGGTGAGAAAGTTTTTTGCCATATAGTATTTCCTTTCTGAAACAGGCATAAAAAAAGTGGAGTCCACGCATGGAACTCCACCGGCTACGGGCATCACAAGTTTCCGTAGCACAACCACTACGAATAATATACCATTGGTATCCTGTGATGTCAAACAGTATTTTTGGTAGTGGCATTAATAGTTTATGCGTTTCTGTGTGTAATATTCTTACTTTGTTCGGATTTGGCGTTCAGCCATTTTTCTTTATATTCCAGTGCTTTTTCAGGCTTGTGCCATCTGGCATACAGCATAATATTTGAAAAAAACACAGCATTATCATAACAAAACATAGTCTGACATCCGCACTCTTACCCATCGCCCCGCCAACAAACTGGAAATATCTACTTGTAGAATCGCACATCATCCTCTGTTACAATGCAGATACGTCAAAATGAAACAAGTATGTAATATTTACTTAACAAAAAGTAAATATCTGTAAATGGAGGATTTCTACATAATGAAAAAAAGAAACAAGATCGTAGCATTTTTACTGGCAGGAGTGATTGCAGCAGGACATGGCAGCGTGGTGTATGCGGCAGGGTATGGAAGTGTGGTGTATGAAGATGTGGCATGGGATCTGTGTGCGCTGAATGAAGAACGCATGAAACTGGAAGTACAGGAAAAAAATACAGACAATGATGCTGCTGGGAATGACCAAGCAGACATCGAAGAACGTGAATCACCGCAGAGTACATCTGAATATGCTGATATCGGTATTGCATCCGTGTTAAATTATGTGAATTTACGCGCGGAACCTTCCGTGGAAAGTGAGGCACTCGGAAAGCTGTACAATAACAGTGCGGCAACGGTGTTGGAAACAGTTTTGGATGAGGCAGGAGAGGAATGGTATCTGGTCAGTTCAGGTTCGGTGGAAAACGCTTATGTGAAAGCGGAATATGTAAAGGTCGGGGATGAGGATCTGGCGCGGGGTGTCAGCACACGATATGCGACGGTAACGACTACGACGTTGTTTGTGCGTACCGAACCGGGAACTGAGGCATCCGTGCTTACCATGCTGCCGGAGGGCGAGGATGTGGTCATCTATGATGCGCTGGATGAGTACGGGTGGTACCGTGTGTCGACGGAGGAAGGCTTAGGATATGTTTCGGGAGATTATGTGACGGTCCGGACGGAGTTTCGCGTGGCAGAGTCGAAGGAGGAAGAGAAAGAGAGATTAGAGCGAGAGGAGGCGGAGCGCCAGGCGGCAGCAGCCGCGGCGGAAGCGGCAAGAAAAGCACGCGAAGAGGAAGAGAGAAAGGCAGCGGAAGCAGCGAGAAAGACACAGGAAGAAGCGGCAAAAGCAATGGCACGGCAGCAGACACAAAATGCGCAACAGGCGCAACAAAAAAATGACAAAGTACAGGGAAGCAGTCAGGGGCAAAGCAGCAGTTCATTCGGCAGTAATACAACAGCGAAACCGCAAACAGTTTCCAATGGACAGGCAGTCGTGAACTATGCAGCTCAGTTTGTGGGAAATCCCTATGTTTATGGTGGCAGCAGCCTGACAAACGGAGCGGACTGTTCCGGATTTGTGATGAGCGTATATCAGGCGTTTGGAATCAGTCTGCCCCATTCTTCAAGTGCACTGCGCAGTGTTGGATATGGTGTCAGCTTAGACGCGATACAGCCTGGAGATATCGTATGTTACAGCGGACATGTGGGAATTTATGCAGGAAATAATACGCTGCTTCATGCAAGTTCTCCAAGTACCGGCATCAAGTACACGTCGCCTGTCACCTACCGCGAAATTCTGGCAATAAGAAGGATTTTCTAATGATCTATGGGAAAATATGGATGCGCAACCGATTGAAAAAAATTGTGAAGAATTTAAAAATAAAGGTAAAAAAAAGGGTAAATCATGTATTTTTGCACAAGTATAAATATGCATTTTTTACAAGAGAGAAAAATACATGTTAAAAATTTGTCATACCGTGTCGAAATAAAATCCAATATTGTCATTTTGCTGATAAATCAAGGAATATCAGGGATTTTTCATAAATTGACAAATGAAAAAAAATGTGCAATAATCAGCAAACTGATAAGAAAAAATAATGTTTTTTGTTTTCGATGTAGGAAGGAATGAGTCGAATGATTGAAAGAAAAATCAAATTATCTGACACAGAGGAAGTAAAGGATTTTGTGAATGCTGCCGGAAAATGTGATTTTGAAATTGATGTATGTTACAGCAGAGCAGTCATTGATGCAAAATCTTTGCTTGGAATGCTTTATTTAGGTGTTTGCAAGGAACTTACGATCAAGTATGGCGAAAAGGATGCACGTTTTGAACAGGTTGTTGGAAAATATGCAATAGCCTGAAGCAGAGATGCTGCCCATAGATCATGATTTATGGGACGATGTATAACAGAAGATAAAGGGATAGATGAAAAGACTGATTTATATATCTGGAAAGGTATGTGGAATCAGTCTTTTTTGTGCTATAATCCATATATGAGCAAAAAGATTGAAAAGAACGAAAAAGGTGTCATAAAAATATCGGTCCGTGATCTGGTCGAATTTATCCTGCGGGAGGGCGATATCGACAACCGCCATGGACGCGGTGCTTCTGCGGAGGCGATGCTTGCCGGGGGAAGAATCCACAGAAAGATCCAGAAGCGGATGGGCAGCAATTACCATGCGGAGGTTCCACTGAAAATTGCAATCGAGGAAGACGAGTACCAGCTTGTGATCGAGGGACGTGCGGACGGGATTCTGATCGAGAGCGCGGAGGAAGAGATCACATTTGCGGATAATTTTAATCACATGACGATGCCAGAAGACTGCAAAGTCACGATCGACGAGATTAAGGGCATGTACATGAAACTTGATCTGTTAGACGATGCGGTCGGTGTACACCGTGCACAGGCGATGTGTTATGCCTATATCTATGCCCTGCAGCATGATCTTGCCACTATTTCAGTGCAGATGACGTACTGTAATTTAGATACCGAGGATATCCGGTATTTTCATTATGATTACACGTTTGAGGAACTTGCGATCTGGTTTGAGAAGCTGATCACCGAGTACAAAAAATGGGCTGATTTTCAGTTCGCATGGAAAAAACTGCGTCAGGCATCCATCAAACCGCTGCAGTTTCCATTTTCCTACCGGGAAGGGCAGAAGGAATTAGCAGCCGGTGTGTACCGCACGATCAGCAGAAAGAAGAATCTTTTTATCCAGGCGCCGACCGGAGCAGGAAAGACAATATCGACCGTGTTTCCGGCGGTCAAGGCGGTTGGGGAGGATTTAGCGGACAAGATCTTTTATCTGACGGCAAAGACGATCACAGGGACGGTGGCGCGGGAAGCATTTGAACTTCTGCGTAAAAACGGATATCAGGCAAAAGTGCTTACAATCACGGCAAAAGAAAAGCTGTGCCTGTGTGAGGAGATGGAGTGCAATCCTGTCAACTGTCCATACGCAAAAGGGCACTACGACAGGGTCAACGATGCAGTTTTTTCGTTGCTGCAAAAGGAAGATATGATCACGAGAGAGGTGATCTTAGAACAGGCGAAGGAATACAATGTCTGTCCGTTTGAAATGTGTCTGGATACGGCGACATGGGTGGATGATATCATCTGTGATTACAATTATGTATTTGACCCGAATGTCTATCTGAAACGTTTTTTTGCGGATGGTACCACAGGAGATTACATTTTTCTGGTGGATGAGGCGCACAATCTGGTCGAGCGGAGCCGGGAGATGTACAGTGCCATTATATATAAGGAAGATTTTCTTTTGGCAAAGAAGATTTTAAAGAAATATGGTCAGGCAAAACTGATGCGGGAACTGGAAAAATGTAACCGCGTACTGCTCTCCTATAAGCGTGAGTGTGAGAAATATGTGATCTATGAATCAATTGGAAATTTTGCGTTTGAGTTAATGAACGTGGCGTCGGATCTCGATGAATTTTTACAGAAAGCACCGGAGTTCACGGAGCGGAAAGATTTAAGTGAGTTTTATCTGAATCTGCGCAATTTTTTGAATATTTATGAACTGCTGGATGACCACTATGTCGTTTATGCGGAACACGAGCAGGATGGACGCTTTAAACTCAAATTATACTGTGTGGATCCGTCGAAAAACCTGCAGGAGCGTATCAACAAAGGGAATGCAACTATTTTCTTTTCCGCGACGCTGCTTCCGGTGGGCTATTATAAGAGCCTGCTCTCGACTGAAACGGATAATTATGCAGTTTACGCAAAGACGGCATTCCGGGAAGAACAGAAATTGCTGCTGCTCGGAAATGATGTGAGCAGCAAGTATACCAGACGAAGTGCAGGGGAGTTTGAGCGGATCGCTTCCTATGTAAAAAAGACGACAGATGCAAAAAAAGGAAATTATATGGTGTTTTTTCCATCCTACAAAATGATGGAGCAGGTCTGCGATGTCTTTCTGGAAAAATGCCAGTCAGATCCATCCTGTGAAACGGAAACGTTGATTCAGCAGCCTGGGATGAAAGAAGAAGAAAGAGAGTCTTTTTTACAGGCATTTTCGGAAGAATTATCGGGAGAGCGGAAAGGATCGCTGGCTGCATTTTGTGTGATGGGCGGTATTTTCGGGGAAGGGATCGACCTGAAAAATGAACAGCTGATCGGTGCGATTGTCGTCGGCACGGGACTGCCGCAGATCAGCAATGAGCGGGAGATCCTGATGGGATATTTTGAAAAACGGCTTGGTGTCGGATTTGATTATGCCTACCGGTATCCGGGAATGAACAAGGTGTTACAGGCGGCAGGAAGAGTGATACGGACGGTGGAGGATGTCGGAGTCATAGAACTTTTAGATGAGCGTTTCCTGCAGAGTGAATACCGTGCGCTGTTCCCAAGAGAATGGGAAAGGCAGACGGTATGCAGGATAGATACGGTGGAAAAGTATTTAGAAGAATTCTGGAACCGTTCTTAAGTCTGTGTCAGATCGTAGGCAGCAGTTTTAAGAATTCCTCGGTGGACTGTGAAACCGGGAGCGTCGGGTTGATGGCTGCGACCATCTGTCTCGATGGCAGTTTTTCCTTTGTTTTTACGATAAACAGATCTTTGGATTCCCGGCTTAAACAGTAATCCGGTATAAATGCGATACCAAGACCGATGCGCGCAAGGTCGATCAGAAGGTCGTTACTGCTAAGTTCGATCTGCGGGATCAGCTCAAGCTGATGCTGTAAAAACAGGTTGTGCAGGAACTGGCTCGTCGTACTTTTGCGGTCGAGCATGAGGATTGGGTACTGTTTCAGTTCCTCAAACGGGATCTCCTGCTGTTTCAGGTTAAAATATGCCGGGTTTGCAATGAATACGTCGGTAAAATTGCAGACGGTCTTCTGAATGTAGGAGTGATTCAGGTTCGAGTTCGGAAAGTTGGTCACGATCAGATCGACTTTTCCCTGATCGAGGAGAACCACGCAGCTAAGGGATGTCGCGTTCGTCACCTTGATCGGCACGTTCGGGAACTTTTTGTGGAACTGTTTTAAATAAGGTACTAAAAAGTAACGGCAGATGGTGTCGCTTGCACCGATGTGAAGCTGACCGAGTCCGAGACTGCCGGAGTCTAAAAGCTGGCTTTCACCGCGCTGAATCAGGTTCATTGCCGGTTCGATGTGTTTTAATAATACTTTTCCGGCAGGAGTGAGCTGTACTTTTTTCGTGCTGCGGATGAAAAGCGGCTGGTCTAACTTTTTCTCAAGCGTTTTGATCGACTGGCTGACCGCGGACTGGGAAATAAAAAGCTGCTTGCTTGCCTCGGAAAAACTTAAGGATGTTGCCACATAATAAAACACTTTATATAATTCGTAATTGATATCCATGAAGTCCTCTTTCTGCGGGCTGGCCGCATATCATTTGAATGAAGAATGTTAATAAAAATAACTATCATGATTATAAGACGTGCTTATAAATCTGTCAATAAAGACTGATAATGGGGATGCGTGAAAGAATTTTCCAATGAAAGAAAATGATTCAGGAGTAAAAATAAGAACATGTCTGCAACAAAGCAGATATAATTCATGACAATAAAATGCTCGCAGAGTGTGCATTCTATTATTTATAGAAATATTAATAAAATTAATAAATAAGATTAAATATATTAATTATGCTTATTTTATAACCTATGTTATACTTTGAAAAGACAAATGGAAACTGAGAATGGAGGTTACCACATGAGCAGTGTAAAACGTGTATATGTTGAGAAGAAACCGGAATATGCAGTCCGGGCAAAAGAATTGCAGTCTGAAATCAGAAGTTATCTTGGAATCAGTGGTGTGACGAAGGTGCGCGAGCTGATCCGTTATGATATTGAAAATATTTCCGGGGAAACTTATAAAAAAGCCTTAGTAACCGTTTTTTCCGAACCGCCGGTAGACGATATTTATGAGGAAGAGTTTGATTTAAACGGAGCAAGAACATTTTCCGTAGAGTTCTTACCGGGACAGTTTGACCAGAGAGCAGATTCCGCAGAACAGTGCGTGAAATTATTAAACGAAGAGGAAGAGCCGATCATCCGCACCGCAGTGACTTATGCGATCGAGGGAACAATCAGTGACGAAGAGTTTGCAGCGATCAAAAAACACTGCATCAACCCGGTCGATTCCAGAGAGACAGGCTTAGAGAAACCTGAGACTTTAGTGCAGAGTTTCCCGGAGCCGGAGGATGTTAAGATCTTTGACGGTTTTCGTGATACGCCGGAGGCTAAATTAAAAGAGTTATACGATTCATTGAATCTTGCGATGACATTCAAAGACTTTTTACATATCCAGAATTATTTTAAGAACGATGAAAAACGCGATCCGTCCATGACGGAGATCCGTGTGTTAGATACCTACTGGTCTGATCACTGCCGTCATACCACATTTTCCACAGAGCTTAAGAACGTAGCATTTGACGATGGCTATTACTGCGCGCCGATGAAAGAGACTTATGAGGATTACTTAAATACCCACAAGAACCTGTATGCAGGACGCAGTGATAAGTTTGTATGTCTGATGGATCTTGCCCTGATGGCAATGAAACGTCTGAAAAAAGAAGGAAAGTTACAGGATCAGGAAGAGTCCGATGAGATCAATGCATGTTCCATCGTTGTTCCGGTAGAAGTAGACGGAAAGACAGAGGAGTGGCTGGTTAATTTCAAAAATGAAACACACAACCATCCGACCGAGATCGAGCCGTTTGGTGGTGCCGCTACCTGTCTTGGCGGTGCGATCCGTGACCCGTTGTCAGGACGTACCTATGTTTACCAGGCAATGCGTGTGACCGGTGCCGCAGATCCGACGGTTCCTGTTTCCGAGACGATCTCCGGAAAACTTCCACAGAAAAAACTGGTGAGAGAAGCTGCACACGGATACAGCTCTTACGGTAACCAGATCGGTCTTGCAACCGGATACGTCAAAGAAGTTTACCATCCAAACTATGTGGCAAAACGTATGGAGATCGGTGCGGTCATGGGTGCTGCTCCAAGACGTGCCGTACAGAGACTGACCTCTGATCCGGGTGACATCATCATTTTACTTGGAGGAAGAACCGGACGTGACGGTATCGGTGGTGCCACAGGTTCTTCAAAAGCGCACAACACAGAGTCCACAGCAGTCTGCGGTGCCGAGGTACAGAAAGGTAACCCGCCGACAGAACGCAAGATCCAGCGCCTGTTCCGCCGTGAGGAAGTTGCCCATATCATCAAAAAATGCAACGATTTCGGTGCGGGCGGTGTGTCTGTAGCAATCGGTGAGCTTGCAGACGGACTTCGCGTACAGCTTGACAAAGTGCCGAAGAAATATGCCGGATTAGACGGAACAGAACTTGCAATCTCAGAATCCCAGGAGCGTATGGCAGTTGTGGTATCTCCTTCGGATGTCAAGACCTTCTTAGGCTACGCAGCGGAGGAAAACTTAGAGGCAGTGGAAGTTGCCGTTGTAACGGAGGAGCCGAGACTTGTTTTAGAGTGGAGAGGCAAAGAGATCGTAAATATCTCCCGTGCCTTCTTAGACACCAACGGTGCGCATCAGGAGACCAACGTTGCAGTGGATATGCCGGTACCGGAGGATAATTACTTAAATAAGATCTCTACACCAAAAGTTGCAGATGCGGTTGCGAAAAACGATATGAAGGCAGCATGGCTTGCAGAGCTGGCTGATTTGAATGTCTGCTCCCAGAAAGGTCTTGTGGAGATGTTTGACGGTTCCATCGGTGCAGGAAGTGTTTACATGCCATTCGGTGGAAAATATCAGCTCACAGAAACACAGTCCATGGTGGCAAAACTTCCGGTTGCACATGGAAAATGTGATACCGTAACCATGATGGCATATGGTTTTGATCCGTATTTAGCAAGCTGGAGTCCGTACCACGGTGCGATCTATGCGGTATTAGAGTCCTTATCAAGAATCGTGACCGCAGGTGGTGATTATAAAAAGATCCGTTTTACATTCCAGGAATACTTCCGCAGAATGAACGAGGATCCGAAGCGCTGGAGCCAGCCATTTGCAGCACTTCTCGGAGCTTACAATGCACAGATCGGTTTTGGACTTCCATCTATCGGTGGAAAAGATTCCATGTCAGGAACGTTTAATGATATTGATGTACCGCCGACACTGGTTTCCTTTGCAGTGGATGTGGCAAAAGAGCAGGATATCATCACACCGGAGTTAAAGGCAGCAGGAAATGAACTGTTATACTTTACAATCGACAAAGACGAATATGACGTGCCGGTTTACGCACAGGTCATGAAACTTTATGATGCGGTTCATGTATTGATCCAGAAAGGTGCGATCGTTTCCGCATATGCGCTTGACGGAAAAGGTCTTGCAGCAGCACTTGCAAAGATGGCATTCGGTAACAAACTTGGCGTGACAGTAGATACCGATGTGACAACTGATACACTGTTTGCTCCGGGCTTTGGTAATATCGTGGCAGAAGTTCCGGCAGGCAAGACTGCAGAAGTTTACGAGGCACTGCAGAATGCAGGTTTATCTGCAAACGTAAAGAGAGCAGGTGCTGTCAATGAGGAAGCAGCATTTATCTGTGGCGATATGAAACTTGCGATCGATGAGGCATTGAACGCATGGACAGGCACATTGGAGAAAGTATTCCCGACTCGTGCAACCGAAGATAAAGAGGAAGTAAAGACAGATCTTTATCATGCAGATTCTGTTTATGTATGCAAACATAAAGTGGCAAGACCGACCGTATTTATTCCGGTATTCCCGGGAACCAACTGCGAGTACGACAGTGCAAAAGCGTTTGAGCGCGCAGGTGCGGATACGATCGTAAAAGTATTTAAAAACTTAAATGCTGAGGACATCCGTGAGTCCGTAGATGAATTTACCAAGGCAATCGATCAGGCACAGATCATCATGTTCCCGGGTGGATTCTCCGCCGGTGATGAGCCGGAAGGATCTGCAAAATTCTTTGCAACCGCATTCCGCAACGCAAAGATGACAGAGGCAGTTATGAAACTGTTAAATGAGAGAGACGGTTTAGCCCTTGGTATCTGTAACGGATTCCAGGCACTGATCAAATTAGGACTGGTACCTTACGGCGAGATCCGCCCGCAGGCAGCAGATTCCCCGACACTGACCTACAACACGATCGGACGCCATATCAGCAAGATGGTATACACAAAAGTTGTCACCGACAAGTCCCCGTGGTTAGCACAGGCGGAACTTGGAAAAGTTTACTGCAACCCGGCATCCCACGGAGAGGGACGCTTTGTTGCACCGAAAGAATGGCTTGATAAACTGTTTGCAAACGGTCAGGTTGCAACACAGTACGTCAATGAGGCAGGTGTTCCGACCATGGACGAAGAGTGGAACGTCAATGGTTCCTACTGTTCCATCGAGGGTATCACAAGCCCGGATGGACGTGTGCTCGGTAAGATGGCTCATTCCGAGAGACGTGACAGAAGCGTGGCAATGAACATTTACGGAGAACAGGATCTGAAGATCTTTGAGTCCGGTGTGGCTTATTTTAAATAAGAGACAATATTAAAAGGGAAGAGATATTTATTCTCCTTGGACAATTTTAAAAGATCTCACAGAAAGGAAAATCAAAAAATCCTTTCTGTGAGTTTTTTTATAAAATAAATCTTAAAAAAATATATTGTTATTCCGATTTCAAAGTGTGGGGAACCCAACCGACGTTTAGTTATTTTGATGTCGGAAGGGAAGACACTGGAAATCAGGAACCGGAAAGATTTTATCATGGATTTGTGCTTGGACTAATAGCAGACCAGACAGATATCTATGAAATCAGGTCAAACCGGGAAAGCGGCTTTGGCAGATATGATGTCATGATGGTTCCGAAAGAGCGGGAAAAAACAAAAATACCAGCAATTATATTGGAGTTTAAGGTAAAAAATAATAAAAAAGAGCAGACACTTGAAGAAAACAGTACAGTCATCACTAGTGCAGATCAAAGAAAAAAATATGATGCCGAACTGTTGGCACGGGGAATACCAAAAGAGAAGATCAGACATTATGGATTTGCATTTGAAGGAAAAAATGTGTTGATCGGATCGTGAGAAGATATTAAAGAAAATGGAATATTCTCTTTCCACCCGGTATAAAACATGATACGATGAGAAAAATAAAACCAAACAAAACAAAAATGGAGGCGAACATGAAAAAATTTATAATACTATTGCTTTCAATTTTTCTTGCAATGTCACTTGCTGCCTGTGGAAATAAAACAGACAGCAGGGATTCATCAGGAAAGACAGAGATCAAAGATGCCAAAGAGCTTCTTACCACAGTCTGGAACAGCTACGAAGAAGACGAGAAATTCGCCATCGCAGGCGGAGATATGACGGAAGAAAATATGACAGAGGATGCGCCGGGGACATTTGGGATCACGGATGCGGATGAATTAGACCGCATGCTTGGCTTTCCGGCGGCGGATGCGGAAAAGATCGATAATGCGGCTTCCATCATGCACATGATGAATGCGAACACATTTACCTGCGGTGCCTATCATCTGAAAAATGCAGATGATGTAAAGAGCGTAGCGGCAGACCTCAAGGAAAATGTGATGGGCAGACAGTGGATGTGTGGATTTCCGGACAAGCTGGTTGTAATTTCGTTGGATGATTATCTGGTATCTGTTTTTGGAAATGAAGAACTGGTAAACACGTTTAAAGACAAACTCACGCAGACTTATGAAAACGCGAAAGTCATCAGTGAGGACGGGATCGTATAAATGTTATTTTCAAGTATCACGTTTTTGATTTATTTTCTTCCGTGTATGGTGCTGGTTTATTTTCTGGCTCCGGGGCGGATGAAAAATACAGTGCTTCTTTTGGGGAGTCTGATCTTTTATGGATGGGGAGAACCGAAATACCTGCCGGTGATGGCAGCAGTCATCTTAGCTGGTTATCTGTCTGCCCGTCTGATCGGTACATGTCAGAATAAACGGCAGTCAAAAATTCTTTTGGCTGCCGCTGTTTTATTGGAAATTTTTCCGCTCATCTATTGCAAATATGCCGATTTTTTCATACAGAATCTCAATGTGCTGACAGGGCAGAAAATTCCACTGCTTAGCATTGCAATGCCGCTTGGCATCAGTTTTTATACATTTCAGGTCATCAGCTATACGGTAGATGTATACCGGGGAGATGTCCCGGCACAGAAAAATCTGCTCACGTTTGCTGCTTATGTTGCAATGTTTCCGCAGCTCGTTGCGGGGCCGATCGTGCGCTATTCGGATATCAGAAGTCAGCTTGAAAACCGTATGCACAGCGTGGAAAAGTGTGCATATGGAATTCGAAGATTTGTGACCGGGCTGTCAAAAAAGATACTGATTGCAAATGTACTCGGGGAGCTGATCGGACAGTTTCAGGCTTCCGAGGAAAAATCGGTTTTATTTTTCTGGATGTATGCGGTAGCGTTTATGCTTCAGATTTACTTTGATTTTTCCGGGTACAGCGATATGGCGGTCGGACTGGGAGCTGTTTTTGGATTTGATTTTCCGGAAAACTTCCGCTATCCTTATTGTTCTGCGAGCATTACCGAATTCTGGCGCAGATGGCATATTTCACTTGGCGCATGGTTCCGGGATTATCTTTACATCCCGCTGGGCGGCAGTCATGTAAAACCTGTGCGGTGGATCTTTAATATTTTTCTTGTGTGGATGGCAACCGGATTCTGGCATGGGGCGGCATGGAATTTTATCCTGTGGGGACTAATGTATGCGGTGCTTTTACTGATTGAAAAAGCATGGCTGTTGCCTTATTTAAAAAAACATAAGATCGTCGGACACCTGCATGTGCTGTTTTTTGTGCTGATCGGGTTTGTACTTTTTGATGCATCCTCCGTGGCGGATTTTTGGGATTGCATCGTATCTATGTTTGGCGGGGGACAGATAAAACCGGTTACGACAGAGAGTCTGTATTATCTGAAAAGTTATGCAGGGATCATCCTGACTGCGGTGATCGGGGCGACGCCGCTTCCTGTGAGATTATATGGAAGATTGCAGAAAAAGAAAGGCTTAAAGCAGACACTTGACATTGCAGAAATTCTCCTGCTGGTAATGTTACTGCTTCTTTGTGTGGCATTTCTGGTAGATGGTTCATTCAATCCGTTTTTATATTTCAGATTTTGAGGGCAATTATGGGAACAAAGCGAAAAGACAGGATCACTGTTGGAGTGACGGCACTGATCCTGTTTGGATTCTTAACAGGAAATATTGCGAAAAGTGATGATACGGTTTCTGTCTCAGAGCGCAGAAAACTTGCACAGTTTCCGAAAATAAATGTGGAAAACATGAAAGATGGTACTTTTATGAGTGGATTTGAGTCGTATGCAAAAGACCAGTTTCCGTTACGGGAGCAGTTTCGTGCATTAAAGACAGCGTTTTCCATGTATGTGCTGGGGCAGAGAGACCAGCATGGACTTTATATCAAAGATGGCTATATTGCCAAAATGGAATATCCGCTTCATGCGGATTCACTGCAGTATGCCGTCACGCGTTTTGGGGAAGTCTATGATCGTTACCTTTCGGATACAGACACAGATATCTATCTGGCGATCGTGCCGGATAAAAGTTATTTTCTGGCAGATGAAAATGGTTATCCGTCCATGGATTATGATATGCTGACGGCGCAGATGAGAGATGGGACGAAATATGCACAGTATATTGACATATTTGGGGATCTTGAACTTTCGGACTATTACCGCACAGATGCACACTGGCGGCAGGAACAGATCACGGATGTGGCACGGCACCTCGCTGGGGCAATGGGGGTAAATCCGGCGACAGAATACGAAACAAAAGAACTGGAAAATCCATTTTACGGTGTCTATTATGGACAGCTCGCACTTCATGGACAGCCTGATACACTGTATTATCTGGATAATGACGTGCTTGAAAACTGTATCGTGTATGATTATGAAAACCGTGCGGAAAATAAGATTTACGACATGGAAAAAACAACGGGGAATGATATGTATGAGATTTTTCTGGGAGGATCGAAATCCCTGATATCGATTGAAAATCCGAATGCGAAAACAGACCGGGAACTGGTCATGTTCCGGGATTCCTTTGGAAGCAGCATCGCCCCACTCCTGGCAGAAGATTATGCGAAGATCACACTGGTGGATATCCGGTATCTGCCCGTGGAGCGGATTGGAAACTATATTGATTTTAAAGATCAGGATGTGCTGTTTTTATATAGTACGTCGGTGTTAAATCACAGTGAGACGTTAAAATGACAGGAGGCTGGGGCGCAAATAGTGCATTCACAATATATCGGCTGGTGCAATTTGCCAATTAATAAACTTGAGTGCACTATTTGCCCCGGCATCCTAACAGCAGTTCCGGTCAGGGAATCGGGATAAATTCCGGTTTCCTGTTCTTAAATACCGTATAATGCGTAAAGCCGGCTTCTTTTAAGATAGAAGGAACTTTTTCAAAATCAAATGCGACATGCTCCGGCTGATGTGCGTCCGCACCGATCGTGATGATCTCCCCGCCGAGTTCATGATAGCGCTTAATGATGTCCTCTGTCGGGTTCGGATGACCGAGTCCGTATTTGAAACCGCCGGTGTTGATCTCAATCCCTTTGCCTTTGATAATAAGAGCCTTTAAGATTTCGTCGATGATGTCGGCATATTTCTGATAGGAATAACTGGCATTTTTATTTGGACCGTATCTTACCACGTAGTCGATGTGACCATAGACGTCAAAACCATCGAAAACTGCGATATTTTCCAGAATGGATTCAAAATATTCCTGATAGCCTTCCTCCTCCGTGTGGTTTTCCCAATAAGCCGGATAATAAGGATCAACGCCGTGCATGACGTGTGAGGAACCGATCACAAAATCAAACGGGTATTGTGACAGGATGTCAGCATGTATGCAGGCAAGATGCGGCTGTAACCCAAGTTCAATGCCGAGTCGAACCGGAAGAACTTCCTTATATTTCTCCTGCATTGCATCCACGGAAGAAACATAATTCGGCAGATCCAGCAAAAATGTCTCCGGTTCGTCCGGATAGTCAATGTCAAGATGGTCTGTAAAACAGATTCCTTTTAAATTTTTTTGTCTTGCAGCAGCGATCATGTCTTCCTGCGGTGTGTGGCTGTCGCCGGAAAACTGGCTGTGCATATGCGTATCCCATAACATATTAAATCCTCTTTCCTGTGCCGGGCTGGCACATAATGTGAAATCTTATTTGCGCAATTACGCATATCACAAATGCTGGTTTGTGGGTGATATGAGTTTCCCTGTGTAGGGTGGTTCTGGGGAGTTACGATTGGCAAATTGCATCAAGCCGGGACTGTTTTGTTCCGTTGTCCGAAAATAAGAAAGTCTAAGTATGCCTGATTCAGGTTGAGGCGGAGTGACGTGTGCGTCCTAAATGTGCCGTCCGGGCACATTAGGACTTGTGCTGCCGTCCATGGCAGCACAACACTGTATTGTGAACAGGCATACAAAGACTTTCTAATTTTCTCCCAAAGTCACAAAACGAGTCCTGGCTTGATGCGATTTGCCAGCCGCAAGGTTGTGAACCACCCTTAGCCGGGAAACTCATTTTACAACCTTGGGGGTGCGTAAATTTTTGTGACATTCATTTCAAAAAGGTTGAAAAATCTCGACGCAATCTGTTATATCTATGCTTTTAAACATACATACTTGGAATAATAATCTGCATTATTAGTCTGTTAATTTACGAAATGATTAATGTAATGCAACATAGCAGATGAAACTTCAGACAAGTCATCAGGCTGAATATCAGTGATATTGCACATTAGGATTTTAAGCATATTTCCATTCGTGCGAATATCAAAAATTCACACCCGCGCCCCCATTTTGAGATGAACCGCCCACCCAAATGGTGTTTCATAACCTGGAGGCTGGCATCTTGCGCAAAGCCTGAGCTGATTTTGTGACTTTGGGAGAAAATTAGAAAATCTTAGTGTGTCTGTAGATACACAGTGATGTTCTGCCACGGATGGCAGAACAAGGCTTCACGAGCCACGGATGGCTCGTTGAACGCCGGTCACGTCACTCCGAGAAAATCTAACTCAGACACACTTAGACTTTTCTTATTTTCGTACAATGGAACCAAAATTAACTCCGGCTTTGCGCAAGATGCCACTCACAGACCTGCGACACACCATTGGGACGGGCGATTTATTTCATAAACAAACCAACATTTGGTAAGTAGCTTATGATATAGTATAGCCTATCCCACAAAAGAAAAGAAGTCATATTTGTATATTTTGTATAAAATTCATGAAAAAACGACCGGAAAATTGCATATAGTGAAAAATTTAACAAACACAGAATAAAGTCGAGAAAAAGGCTTGAACTTTCAAAAGAAATTGGTTAAAATAAAGGAAGCTTGGGACGGGCATAAGTCCCATCAAGTTATCACATTTACAAATTCTAGGAGGAATTAAAAATGGCAGTAAGAGTAGCAATCAATGGTTTTGGCCGTATTGGTCGTCTTGCTTTCAGACAGATGTTTGGAGCAGAAGGATATGAAGTAGTAGCAATCAATGATTTAACAAGTCCTAAAATGTTAGCACACTTGTTAAAATATGATTCATCTCAGGGTAAATATGAGCATGCTGATGAAGTTTCCAGCACAGATGATTCTATCATCGTTTGCGGTAAAGAGATCAAAATCTACGCTTTCCCAGATGCAAACAACTGCCCATGGGGAGATTTAAAAGTTGACGTTGTATTAGAGTGCTCCGGTTTCTATACAAGCAAAGAAAAAGCACAGGCTCATATCAATGCAGGTGCTAGAAAAGTTGTTATCTCTGCTCCAGCAGGAAATGACCTTCCTACTATCGTTTATAATACAAACCACGAGACATTAAAAGCTTCTGATACAATCATTTCAGCAGCTTCCTGTACAACAAACTGCTTAGCACCAATGGCAGATGCATTAAACAAATATGCTCCGATCCAGTCTGGTATCATGGTAACAATCCATGCTTACACAGGTGATCAGATGACTCTTGATGGACCTCAGAGAAAAGGTGATTTAAGAAGATCACGTGCAGCAGCAGTTAACATCGTTCCTAACAGCACAGGTGCTGCAAAAGCAATCGGTCTTGTTATCCCAGAGTTAAACGGTAAGTTAATCGGATCTGCTCAGCGTGTACCGACCCCAACAGGTTCTACAACAATCTTAACAGCAGTTGTTAAGAAAGCTGGCGTAACAAAAGAAGACATCAACGCAGCTATGAAAGCAGCAGCTAACGAGTCCTTCGGTTACAACGAGGATGAGATCGTTTCTTCCGATATCGTAGGAATGAGATATGGTTCATTATTCGATGCAACTCAGACAATGGTTAACCAGGTATCTGATGACCAGTACGAAGTTCAGGTTGTTTCATGGTATGACAACGAGAACTCTTACACATCTCAGATGGTTCGTACAATCAAATACTTCAGTGAGTTAGCATAATCGACGGGTTACGATAACTATATGCGACTTTTAGCAGGTCCGGTCCTATTGGACCGGGCCTGTTTTTATACCTCAATTATATAAAAGGAGGACATATTTTATGTCATTAAACAAAAAATCAGTAGACGACATTAATGTAAAGGGAAGAAGAGTACTTGTAAGATGTGATTTCAACGTTCCGTTAAAAGAAGGAAAAATCACAGATGAGACTCGTATCAACGCAGCTCTTCCTACCATCCAGAAATTAATCAACGATGGTGGAAAAGTAATTCTCTGTTCACATCTTGGAAAAGTAAAAAACGGACCAAACGAAGGCGAGTCTTTAGCTCCGGTAGCTGAGAAACTTTCTGAGAAACTTGGCAAAAAAGTAAACTTCGTATCTGATTACAATGTAACAGGTGAGGCAGCTACAAAAGCAGTTGCTGAAATGAACGAAGGAGATGTTGTATTATTACAGAATACACGTTTCCGTGGTGCTGAGGAGACAAAGAACGGCGAAGAGTTCAGCAAAGAGTTAGCTGATCTTGCAGACGATTATGTATGCGACGCATTCGGTTCCTCCCACAGAGCACATGCTTCTGTTGCAGGCGTTACAAAATTCATCACTGCAAAGGGTGGTTCTAACGTAGTTGGTTACTTAATGCAGAAAGAGATCGATTTCCTTGGAAACGCTGTTGAAAATCCGGTAAGACCGTTCGTAGCAATCCTTGGTGGTGCAAAAGTTGCAGATAAATTAAATGTTATCTCGAACTTATTAGAGAAATGCGATACATTAATCATCGGTGGTGGTATGGCATATACTTTCTTAAAAGCACAGGGATATGAGATCGGTAAATCTTTAGTAGATGATACTAAGATCGATTACTGTAAAGAGATGATGGCAAAAGCAGAAAAACTTGGAAAGAAATTACTCCTTCCGGTAGATGCTGTAACCATCGCAGATTTCCCGAACCCGATCGATGCTCCGGTAGAAGTTACTGTATGTGACGTAAAAGATATGCCGGCTGACAGAGAGGGATGCGATATCGGACCAAAGACTCAGGAGTTATATGCTGATGCAGTTAAGACAGCAAAGACTGTTGTATGGAACGGACCGATGGGTGTATTTGAGAACCCGACATTAGCAGCTGGTACGATCGCAGTTGCAAAAGCACTTGCTGATACAGATGCTACAACAATCATCGGTGGTGGTGATTCCGCAGCAGCTGTTAACCAGTTAGGATTCGGCGACAAGATGAGCCATATCTCTACCGGTGGTGGAGCTTCCCTTGAGTTCTTAGAGGGTAAGGAATTACCAGGTGTCATGGCAGCCGATGATAAGTAAAAATAGTTGCAGTGTAAAGTTGGCTGCCATGACACCTTAGTTATGGCAGCCGACGACAAATAAGATCAACAAACTTTAAAATGGGAAAAAGAGGATAAGATCATGGCAAGAAAGAAAATCGTAGCCGGCAACTGGAAAATGAACATGACTCCAAGCCAGGCTGTTAAATTAGTAGAGGAATTAAAACCATTAGTAGTAAGTGATGATGTAGAAGTTGTTTACTGTGTACCGGCAATCGACATCGTACCTGTTGTTGAGGCTGTAAAAGGAACCAACGTAGCAGTAGGCGCTGAGAACATGTACTATGAGGAGAAAGGTGCTTACACCGGAGAGATCGCTCCAGAGATGTTAGTTGACGCTGGCGTAAAATACGTTATCATCGGTCATTCCGAGAGACGTGATTACTTCAAAGAGTGCGACTGCATGTTAAACAAAAAAGTGAAAAAAGCTTTCGAGCATAACTTAACACCAATCCTTTGCTGTGGTGAGACATTAGAGCAGAGAGAGATGGGAATCACTTTAGACTGGATCCGTATGCAGATCAAATCTGACTTAAAAGACGTTACTGCAGAGCAGGTTGCTTCTATGGTAATCGCTTATGAGCCGATCTGGGCTATCGGAACAGGAAAAACTGCAACCACAGAGCAGGCAGAGGAAGTCTGCAAGGCAATCCGTGACTGCATCAAAGAAGTATACGGTGCTGACACTGCAGAGAAAGTTCGTATTCAGTACGGCGGATCTGTAAATGCAGGTAATGCAGCAGAGTTGTTTGCACAGCCTGATATCGATGGTGGTTTAGTTGGCGGAGCTTCCTTAAAAGCTGATTTCGGTAAGATCGTAAACTATAAATAAATCATAATCAGGTTAAGGGGATTCTCTCTGGGAGTGAAAGCAGAAGGAATCCCCTTTTCCCTTGATATATGCGGAAAATGTGAAATATATGAAAAAGAAAATAGCACGGATCCTGATATGTGTCCTGATTATAATCTGCGGTTGGAACGTGATGGTAAGAGAATGGAACCAGGCAGGAAAAACGGATTCGGAATATAAAGAAAATAATGCGAATGCAAGGGCACAGAGCTCTAACAGTCAGGACGTTTCACTGGAAGACGATTTACAGGAAACGGAGACATCCATACAACATAGTGGATCAAATAACAGATCAGAAAATGAGAATATAACAGGTAATTCCGGGAACTCATCGGGAAAAAATGAAAGAGACGATGAAAAAGCGGATGCCGATGACAGCATAAAAACAGATGTAACGAAAAATGAAACGGATATTGCGGACAATCAGGTCAACGGGGATATGGAAATAAAAAATGAACCGGCAGAAGAAGAGCCGACCGAAGATCCCTATGAATATGAAACCGGGTATATTTTTCTGGGAGATTCCAGATTTTATCTGATGAATGAGGAATGCAAAATCGAAGATGTGCCGAATTTTTTTGTGGTATCCTGTCCTGGAATGGGATATGCGTGGCTGGCAGATACTGCGTTCCCGAAGGTACAGTTGCTGCAGCGGCAGCATACGGAAATCAAAAACTGGATTGTGATTTGTGGACTGGGAGTCAATGACCTGACATCGATCCGTTCCTATCTGAACAAATATCGCAGATGGCCGGAAAGTTCAAAACTTTATCTGTTGTCTGTGAATCCGACAAAGTCAGGTGCTCCGGTAAGATGTAATAATCAGAGGATTGAAGCATTTAATAACCGCATCAAGAAGGTGGAGAATGCTACATATATCGATTGTTACCGATATCTGACGAATCTTGGGTTTGGAACAAAAGGAGACGGACTCCATTATGATGCGCCCACGAACTGGGCGATTTATTCCTATATATTAGAAAAGCTTAATAAGGATGCCGGAGGGGATCCGGTCACGGAAACAGAATGCCAGGCAAAGGCAAAGAAGTTTGAAAAACAGCTGAGCCAGAAAAACTATTGAAAACAGATGAGGTTATCAGTATAATGGTTCTGGATTAGGAGAATCGTATACTTTTGATAAATGGAAAGAGAATAGAAAGTGAGGAAACAAAACATGAGTAAGAAACCTACCGTATTAATGATCTTAGACGGATTTGGACTGAATGAAAAAACAGAGGGCAATGCCGTAGCACAGGCAAAGACACCGGTGATCGACGGACTTATGAAAGACTATCCGTTTGTAAAAGGAAATGCAAGTGGTCTTGCAGTTGGTCTTCCTGACGGACAGATGGGTAACTCTGAGGTAGGACATTTAAATATGGGTGCCGGAAGAATCGTATATCAGGAACTGACGAGAATCACAAAAGAAATCAGCGATGGCGATTTCTTCAAAAATCAGGCATTATTAGATGGTATGGAAAACGTAAAGAAAAACGGTTCCGACCTTCATTTATACGGACTGTTATCAAACGGTGGTGTACACAGCCACATCACACACCTGTTTGGCCTGCTTGATATGGCAAAAAAAGAGGGCGTTGAGAATGTATATGTACATTGCTTCTTAGACGGACGTGATACTGCTCCGACTTCCGGTAAAGAGTTCATCGAAGAACTGGAAGCTAAGATGAAAGAAATTGGTGTTGGCAAGATCGCATCTATTTCCGGACGTTACTACGCAATGGATCGTGATAACAGATGGGATCGTGTGGAGAAAGCATACAAAGTGCTGACCACTGGCGAGGGAGAAACTGCTGAGAGCGCAGTAGCAGCTATGGAAGCATCTTATGCAAAAGATGTGACAGATGAGTTCTTCGTTCCAACTGCAATTACAGAGAACGGCAAACCGATCGCAACAATCAAAGACAACGATACTGTTATTTTCTTTAACTTCCGTCCTGACCGTGCGCGTGAGATCACAAGAACATTCTGTATGGATGATTTTGATGGATTTGACCGTGGCGCAAGAAAGAACGTAAAATACATCTGCTTCACAGAGTATGACGTGACGATTCCGAACAAAGAAGTTGCATTTAAGAAAGTAGAACTGAAAAATACATTTGGTGAGTATTTAGCAGCACATGATATGACACAGGCAAGAATCGCCGAGACAGAGAAATATGCACATGTTACCTTCTTCTTCAACGGCGGTGTGGAAGAGCCAAACAAAGGTGAGGATCGTATTCTTGTAAAATCTCCGAAAGTAGCTACCTACGATTTACAGCCGGAGATGAGCGCACCGGAAGTATGCGACAAGTTATGTGCAGCAATCCGTTCTGAGAAATATGATGTCATCATCATCAACTTTGCAAACCCGGATATGGTTGGTCACACCGGAATCTTAGACGCAGCGATCAAAGCAGTTGAGACAGTAGATACCTGTGTTGGAAAAGCAGTTGAGGCATTAAAAGAAGTAGACGGACAGATGTTCATCTGCGCAGATCACGGAAACGCTGAGCAGCTTGTAAACTACGAGACCGGCGAGCCGTTAACATCCCACACAACCAACCCGGTTCCATTTATTCTCGTAAATGCAGATCCTTCCTACACCTTAAAAGAGGACGGATGCCTTGCTGATATCATCCCGACTATGATCGAGCTGATGGGAATGGAGCAGCCGGCAGAGATGACAGGAAAATCTTTACTGATCAAAAAATAAAAGAGCGATATAATATAGCCGGATAAAAAGATGCCACAGACTGGTATATTTATTTTTGGACAGGCAGGGCAGCTGCTGTCAGAAAGAAATTTATCAGTTTTGTGGCACTTTTTTTGAAAGGAAAAGGATCATTTTCCGGTAAAATTCATGCAGGAAAGAAGCTGAGAAAGTGAGAATAAGAGAATATAAACAAAAATATAAGTACAACTTATAATATGATTAAAACTATACAAAAATACTAATAAAAAGAACTGATTTTTCTATATCACATATCGATGTCCATACGGGCAAAATCATTGACTTTCCAAAAGACTATGTATTATAATTTTTGAGTAACATCAGAAAATGATATGGTGCTTATAACACCGGAAAAGAGGACAAAGAGGATGAGTAGCAAAGTATTTCAGCCAATTAAAGAGGGAAAAGTACGTGAAGTATATGATAACGGCGACAGCCTGATCATTGTAGCGACAGACAGAATTTCTGCTTTCGATCATATTTTGAAGAACAAAGTCACTAAAAAGGGTGCGATTCTGACTCAGATGTCTAAATTCTGGTTTGATTTAACAAAAGATATCGTTCCAAATCATATGATTTCTGTTGATGTAAAAGATATGCCGGAGTTTTTCCAGGAGGAGAGATTTGACGGCAACAGCATGATGTGCAAAAAATTAGAGATGCTTCCGATCGAGTGCATCGTCCGCGGATACATCACAGGAAGCGGCTGGGAGAGCTATAAAGAAAACGGTACCGTATGCGGCATCAAACTGCCGGAGGGATTACAGGAGTCCGACAAACTGCCTGAGCCGATTTTTACACCGAGTACCAAGGCAGAGATCGGTCTGCATGATGAGAATATCTCCTTTGAGCGCTGCAGAGAGATCTTAGAGAAAGAGTATCCGGGAAAAGGTGCTTCCTACGCAGAACAGATCAAAGATTATACGATCGCTTTATATAAAAAATGTGCCGAATATGCACTGACAAAAGGTATCATCATTGCAGATACCAAGTTTGAATTTGGTTTAGATGAGAATGGCAATGTTGTATTAGGGGATGAGATGCTTACACCGGACAGCTCCAGATTCTGGTCATTAGAGGGTTACAAACCGGGACAGGGACAGCCGTCCTTTGACAAACAGTTTGTAAGAGACTGGTTAAAAGCAAATCCGGACAGTGATTACCTGTTACCGGATGATGTCATCGAAAAGACCGTGAATAAATACAAAGAGGCATATGAGCTTCTGACAGGTAAGAAATTTGCTTAATGGAGATACATTTATGGACAACAATGGATTTGTGAAAGATACACCATGGCAGACGAATGGGGACAGCGGACTGCACGAGGAATGTGGTGTATTCGGAATGTACGACTTTGATGGCGGAGACGTTGCGTCTACGATCTATTATGGTCTTTTTGCATTGCAGCACCGTGGACAGGAGAGCTGTGGTATTGCGGTCAGTGAAACGAACGGACCCAAGGGAAAGGTGACCTCATACAAAGGCATGGGACTTGTCAATGAGGTATTCACGCAGGATAATTTAGAACCTATGCATGGCGATATCGGTGTCGGACATGTCCGTTATTCGACGGCAGGAGCTTCCACCCGTGAGAATGCACAGCCATTGGTTCTTAATTATGTAAAGGGAACGTTAGCGCTCGCACACAACGGAAACCTGATCAATGCAATGGAACTGCGCAAGGATTTAGAGTATACCGGAGCAATTTTCCAGACGACGATCGACTCTGAGGTCATCGCCTATCACATTGCCCGTGAGCGTTTAAATTCAAACAGTGTGGAAGAGGCAGTGGGACGTGCCTGCCAGAAGATCAAGGGTGCGTTTGCACTGGTAGTGATGAGCCCGAGAAAGTTAGTCGGAGCGCGTGATCCGTACGGTTTTAAACCGCTCTGTATTGGAAAACGTGACAATGCCTACATTTTGGCATCCGAGACCTGTGCACTTGATACGATCGGCGCGGAGTATGTCCGTGATGTACTGCCGGGTGAGATCGTTACGATCACACCGGAGGGCGGCATTCAGTCTGACCTTTCTTTAGCACTGCCAAAAGAAAAAGAGGCGCGCTGTATTTTTGAATATATTTACTTTGCAAGACCGGACAGCCATATCGACGGTGTCAGTGTCTATGCATCCAGGATCAAGGCAGGACGTTTCCTCGCCATGGATTCACCGGTGGATGCAGACCTTGTCGTCGGTGTTCCGGAGTCCGGAAATGCTGCAGCACTCGGTTATTCCCTGCAGTCGGGGATTCCGTATGGCACTGCATTTGTGAAAAACGGCTATGTCGGAAGAACTTTCATCAAGCCGAAACAGAGCAGCAGAGAGTCCAGCGTGCGCGTGAAATTAAATGTTTTAAAAGAGGCGGTCGATGGAAAACGTATCATTATGATCGATGATTCCATTGTCCGCGGTACGACATCAGACCGCATCGTAAAAATGCTGCGTGATGCCGGTGCAACCGAAGTGCATGTAAGGATCAGTTCCCCACCATTTTTATGGCCGTGTTACTTTGGAACAGATATCCCGGAGAGAGAACAGCTCATTGCATACAATCGTTCCATCGAGGATATCCGTAAGATCATTGGTGCGGATTCCCTTGGATACCTTGGAGTTGAGCGTTTAGAGGAAATGGTCGGCGGATTAAGTATCTGTAAGGGATGCTTTACGGGTACCTACCCGATGGAACCGCCGAAAGAAGACATCCGGGGCGATTTTGAGAGATAGATAATAACAAATGTTAAGGAGAACAGAAATGAGTACAGACAGATATACAAGTCCGTTATCTGAGCGTTATGCCAGCAAGGAGATGCAGTATATTTTTTCACAGGACAAAAAGTTCCGTACCTGGAGAAAATTATGGATTGCATTAGCTGAGACAGAGATGGAGTTAGGACTTTCCGAGAATGGAAAGCCGGTTATTACACAGGAACAGATCGACGAGTTAAAGGCACATGCTGAGGACATCAATTATGATGTAGCAAGAGAGCGTGAAAAATTGGTTCGTCATGATGTTATGAGTCATGTATATGCATATGGACAGCAGTGCCCGAAGGCAGCAGGAATCATCCATCTTGGAGCAACATCCTGTTATGTTGGTGATAACACCGATATTATTTTAATGAGGGAGGCATTGGAGCTGGTTCATAAAAAACTGGTCAATGTTATCGCAGAACTTGCAAAATTTGCAGATACTTACAAAAATCTGCCGACACTGGCATTTACCCATTTCCAGCCTGCACAGCCGACGACTGTTGGAAAGCGTGCAACACTGTGGGCACAGGAATTTATCATGGATCTTGAGGACCTAGAGTATGTCATGGGATCTTTAAAACTGCTCGGTTCCAAGGGAACGACCGGAACACAGGCAAGTTTCTTAGAACTGTTTGATGGAGATCAGGAGACGATTGACAAGATCGACCCGATGATCGCTGCAAAAATGGGATTCAAAGAGTGCTATGCAGTTTCCGGACAGACTTATTCCAGAAAAGTGGATACACGCGTTGCAAATATTCTTGCAGGTATTGCGGCAAGTGCACACAAGATGTCAAATGATATCCGTTTGTTACAGCACTTAAAAGAAGTGGAAGAGCCGTTTGAGAAGAACCAGATCGGATCTTCTGCCATGGCATACAAACGCAATCCGATGCGTTCCGAGCGTATCGCATCCTTATCGCGTTATGTCATGATCGATGCTTTAAACCCGGCGATCACTTCCGCAACACAGTGGTTTGAGCGCACCTTAGATGACTCTGCAAACAAGAGACTTTCCATTCCGGAAGGATTTCTTGCAATCGATGGTATCTTAGACCTGTGCTTAAATGTAGTGGATGGATTGGTTGTATATGATAAAGTAATCACCAAACATTTAATGGCAGAACTCCCGTTTATGGCAACGGAAAACATTATGATGGACGCTGTAAAGAATGGCGGCAACCGTCAGGAGTTACATGAAAAGATCCGTACCTTATCCATGCAGGCAGGAAAGACTGTAAAAGAGGAAGGAAAAGACAACAATCTGCTTGAACTGATCGCTGCAGATCCTGAATTTAACCTGACATTAGAGGCACTGCAGTCCACGATGGATCCGGCAAAATATGTGGGACGTGCACCGATCCAGGTGGATAAATTCATTGCAAATGTGGTAAAACCGATTCTGGATGCAAACAAGGAAGAACTTGGTGTAAAAGCGGAAATCAATGTATAATAATGGATCATAACATGACCTGTATCAGTAATTTGCTGATACAGGTTTTTTGTTACAATTTTGCTGTTTTGTCACTTACGAAAACGATAGGATCCTGTTACAATCAAAGTATCATAAGTATTGGAAAAGGAGAAGGTTATTATGGCAAACAGAATTATGTTAAACGAAACATCTTACCACGGAGCAGGGGCGATCGAAGAGATCGCAACAGAGGCAAAGGCGCGTGCTTTCAAAAAAGCATTTGTATGTTCTGATCCGGATCTGATCAAATTTGGTGTTACAAAAAAGGTAACGGATATTCTTGACAAAAACGGACTTGCTTATGAAATTTATTCAGATATCAAAGCAAACCCTACGATCCAGAATGTACAGCACGGTGTTGAGGCATTTAAGAAAGCGGAAGCCGATTACCTGATCGCAATCGGTGGAGGATCTTCTATGGATACCTCAAAAGCGATCGGAATCATTATTGCCAATCCGGAATTTGAGGATGTCAGAAGTCTTGAGGGAGTTGCACCCACGAAAAAACCATGCGTACCGATCATTGCAGTACCTACGACCGCCGGTACGGCAGCAGAGGTTACGATCAATTATGTTATCACAGATGTGGAGAGAAAGAGAAAATTCGTCTGTGTCGATCCACATGATATGCCTGTCATTGCAATCGTGGATCCGGATATGATGTCTTCCATGCCAAAGGGACTGACAGCTTCCACCGGTATGGATGCCCTGACACATGCGATCGAGGGATATACAACCAAAGCTGCATGGGAAATGACAGATATGTTCCATCTGAAAGCGATTGAAATTATTTCAAGATCCCTGCGTGATGCAGTTGACAACAAGAAAGAGGGACGTGAGGGAATGGCACTTGGACAGTACATTGCCGGAATGGGATTTTCTAACGTAGGTCTTGGAATTGCACATTCCATGGCTCATACCTTAGGTGCTGTTTATGATACACCACATGGTGTTGCATGTGCCATGATGCTTCCAATCGTTATGGAGTACAATGCGGACTGCACCGGAGAGAAATACCGTGAGATCGCCCGTGCAATGGGAGTCAAAGGTGTGGACGATATGTCTGTGGAAGAATATCGTAAAGCAGCAGTTGATGCCGTACAGAAACTCTCTGTTGATGTGGGAATCCCGACAAAACTTGAGGCATTAAAAGAAGAAGATCTTGATTTTCTTGCAGAATCTGCTCATGCAGATGCATGTGCTCCGGGTAACCCGAAAGATGCCAGTGTGGAAGATCTTAAGAATCTTTTCCGCAAACTGATGTAATTGCAGCGGTGAAATCATAGAATGTATGCTTTATGATTCGTATATTGTCATAAGTAAAAGAAAACCTTTCAGGCATAATTGTTTTGCCTGGAAGGTTTTTTTGTAACAGAAATGTTTATGAATGTAACATTTTCCTGCATCAAACCAACCCGTATTTATGAAATACAGTCTGCAGTTCTTCCGGCATGGCAGATGCAAGGGCATGTGCGAGTTCTTCGGCAGAGCATTTGCGATAGCCAAGCACCCACTGTACGGTCATATAAATGGAACCCTGGCAGTACATTTCTAACTGAAACTGCAGCTGACGGGAAAGTCTGCACGCCATGCGTGTCTCAAGCTGTTCGGTGTAAAAGGCACAGATCAGTTGAAAATCATGATCTCTCAGACAATTCTGATCGTCATTTTTAAAAGCTGCTTTAAAAAAGAGCTTTTCCTGCTGGATATAATGAAATTTATTTACCAGTCCTTCATACACAGTTTTCCCTTCACCCATATGTTCGAAAGATTCCAGTAAAATTTTATCAAAATACCAGTTGATAAGGTCATACTTATCCTTAAAATTCCGGTAAAAGGTCTGGCGTGTCACGCCGCAGGTCTCCACAATCTCCGTGACGGTGATCTTCTCTACGGAGGCGGATTTCATGCATTCTTTCATTGCGGTGGCAAGTTTGTATTTGATGGTTTCATTTGTTTTATGTTCTGATGGCATGGGAAAATCTCTTTCTTTTTACGTTGTGATTAGTTCGTGCTGGTCTGTATTTTATTCCGCAGTGTTCCTTCTTATCTGGCACTGCTCATAGCTTAATACATTATACCATACATGGTCAGGAATAAAGCGAATTTATAGAGATTTTATAAAGTGGTATTTTAAGAAAAAACAACTTGTTAACACATGCATACAAGTTGTATGCTGAAAGTATAGAAGAAGTGGTTTACATCTGAAAGGAGAAGGGATAATGAGTAACGCAAAGCAGACGATTGAAACCGGAAAAGCAGTACTTGGTATTGAATTCGGTTCAACTAGGATCAAGGCGGTTCTTGTAAATGAGACGGGGGAGCCGATTGCATCCGGTGCACATGACTGGGAAAACCGTTTGGAGGATGGCATCTGGACATACAGTCTGGATGATATCTGGACGGGACTTACCGACTGTTATGGCAGATTAGCAGAGGATGTAAAGGAAAAATACGATACGGTGATCACATCACTCGCAGCGATCGGATTTTCCGGAATGATGCATGGCTATATGGCATTTGACAAAGACGGGGAGTTACTTGTACCGTTCCGCACCTGGCGCAATACGATCACGGGGGAGGCTGCGGCAGCACTTACAAAGGAGTTTTCCTTTAATATTCCACAGCGCTGGAGCATCGCACATTTATATCAGGCGATCTTAAACGGGGAAGAACATGTAGGAAACATTTCGTATTTTACAACCTTAGCCGGATACATTCACTGGAAACTGACCGGAGAGAAAGTACTTGGTGTCGGAGAGGCATCCGGTATGTTCCCGATCGACGCAAAGACAAGAGATTACAATCAGACAATGATCGATAAATTTGACGCACTTGTCGCACCAAAAGGATATCCGTGGAAACTGCGTGAGATCCTGCCGAAAGTTTTAGTTGCAGGGGAGGCAGCAGGAACGTTGTCTGCTGAGGGAGCAAAACTGTTGGATAAGAGCGGCAATCTTTCCGCAGGCATTCCACTCTGCCCGCCGGAGGGAGATGCAGGAACCGGTATGGCTGCGACAAATTCCGTTGCAGTCCGCACAGGAAATGTATCTGCCGGAACATCCGTGTTTGCGATGGTCGTTCTCGAGGAAGATTTAAAGAATGTACATGAGGAGCTTGACATGGTAACCACACCGTCCGGTGATACCGTTGCGATGGTTCACTGCAATAACTGTACATCAGACCTGAATGCATGGGTTGGATTATTCAAAGAATTTGCAGAAGCCTTTGGCATGAAACCGGATATGAATGAGTTGTTTGGAACACTTTACCGGAAAGCATTAGAGGGAGATAAAGACTGTGGAGGCCTGCTTGCCTACAATTATTTCTCCGGTGAGCCGGTAACCGGTTTAAATGAAGGCCGTCCGCTTTTCGTGCGCAGACCGGATGCACATTTTACACTGGCAAACTTTATGAGAAGCCATCTTTATGCATCACTTGCCACGTTAAAGATCGGTCTGGATATCCTGTTAAAAGAGGAAAAAGTAAAAGTAGACCGCATTTACGGGCATGGAGGACTGTTTAAGACAAAAGGAGTCGGACAGGGAATCCTTGCTGCGGCAATGGATGCGCCGGTAGCAGTTATGGAAACTGCAGGCGAGGGCGGCCCATGGGGCATGGCACTGCTTGCATCATACATGGTACACAAAGCAGAAGGCGAAACATTAGAGCAGTATTTATCCGGTAAGATCTTTGGTGGGGAAACAGGAACTGTCATGGAGCCGGATCCGGCGGATGTGGCAGGATTTGATGCTTATATTGAAAACTATAAAAAGGCACTGGAAGCAGAAATGGCAGCGGTAGAGACGATGCCGATCTTATAAAAATAATAAAAAAATAAAGTGTATCAGGAGGGAATTTGCACATGTTAAAAACAAAAAATTATAAATTCTGGTTTTGCACCGGATCACAGGATTTATACGGGGATGAGTGCTTAGAGCATGTGGCAGAGCATGCAAAGATCATCGTTGCAAAGTTAAATGAGTCAGGGGTACTTCCTTATGAAGTCATCTGGAAACCGACACTGATCACAAACGAGCTGATCCGTAAAACGTTTAATGAGGCAAATATGGATGAAGAGTGTGCAGGTGTCATCACATGGATGCATACATTTTCACCGGCAAAATCCTGGATCTTAGGTTTACAGGAGTACAGAAAACCATTATTACATTTACATACACAGTTCAATGAAGAGATCCCATATGATTCCATCGATATGGATTTCATGAATGAAAACCAGTCTGCGCATGGTGACAGAGAGTACGGTCATATTGTGACCCGTATGAGAATCGAGCGCAAAGTGGTTGTCGGACACTGGTCTGATCCGGTGGTACAGGAGAAGATCGCTTCCTGGATGCGCACCGCAGTCGGCGTGATCGAGAGCAGCCATATCCGTGTGATGCGTGTCGCTGACAATATGAGAAACGTTGCGGTAACTGAGGGCGATAAAGTAGAAGCACAGTTAAAATTCGGCTGGGAAGTGGATGCATATCCGGTCAATGAGATCGCGGAGTCCGTCGCAGCAGTATCCGAATCTGATACCAATGCCCTTGTAGATGAATATTACGAGAAATATGACATTTTATTAGAGGGACGTGATCCGGAAGAATTCCGCCGTCATGTTGCAGTCCAGGCACAGATCGAGCTTGGTTTTGAACGTTTCTTAGACGAAAAGAATTACCAGGCGATCGTAACCCACTTTGGAGATCTTGGTGCATTAAAACAGCTTCCGGGACTTGCAATCCAGCGTCTGATGGGAAAAGGTTACGGATTTGGAGCAGAGGGTGACTGGAAAGTTGCTGCCATGGTCCGTCTGATGAAGATTATGACCGAGGGCAAAAAGGATGCAAAGGGAACATCCATGTTGGAGGATTACACCTACAACTTTGTCAAAGGCAAAGAAGGAATCTTAGAGGCACATATGTTGGAAATCTGTCCGTCCATCGCAGATGGCCCGATCAGCATCAAGTGCCAGCCACTCTCCATGGGTGACAGGGAAGATCCTGCAAGACTGGTATTCACATCCAAAGAAGGTAAAGGTATCGCAACTTCCCTGATCGATCTTGGCAACCGTTTCCGTCTGATCATCAATGATGTGGACTGCAAGAAAGTGGAAAAACCGATGCCGAAACTTCCGGTAGCGACAAACTTCTGGACACCACAGCCGGATCTCTATACCGGTGCAGAGGCATGGATCCTTGCAGGCGGCGCACATCATACCGCATTTACATACGATCTGACCGCAGAGCAGATGGGCGACTGGGCAAATGCAATGGGCATCGAGGCTGTTTATATTGACAAAGATACGAAGATCCGTGATTTCAAACGTGACTTACAGATTGGGGAACTGTTTTATCGTTAAACACTGGAAAAGCATGTGCATATTTTGAAACAAAAACTTGTTTTGTGAAAAGTGTGCACATGCACGCAAAAAAGTTGTGCAAAATCATGAAAACACAAAAACACGGTTGAAGTTTTAAATAAAAGAGATTATCATAAGTAAAACAAGTTGTGTGCACGAGCACACAAAGAAAAGGAGAGGTATAGTATGAAATTTTTTATTGACACAGCAAATGTAGAGGATATTCGTAAAGCAAATGATATGGGAGTGATCTGTGGTGTTACCACGAACCCATCCCTGATCGCAAAAGAGGGAAGAGATTTTAACGAAGTAATCAAAGAGATCACATCCATCGTAGACGGACCGATCAGCGGTGAGGTAAAAGCGACAACTGTTGATGCAGAGGGCATGATCAAAGAGGGACGTGAGATCGCAGCGATCCATCCGAACATGGTTGTAAAAATTCCTATGACAGTAGAAGGCTTAAAGGCAGTAAAAGTTCTCTCTGCAGAGGGCATCAAGACCAATGTAACACTGATCTTTACTGCAAATCAGGCACTCCTCGCAGCAAGAGCAGGCGCAACCTATGTTTCTCCATTCCTTGGAAGATTAGATGATATCAGTACAGCAGGCATCGATCTGATTCAGGATATTGTTCAGATCTTTGACAACTATGGACTTGAGACAGAGATCATCGCAGCATCCATCCGTAACCCGATCCATGTCACAGACTGCGCATTAGCAGGTGCACATATCGCAACCGTGCCGTACAACGTAATCGTCCAGATGACAAAACACCCACTGACCGACGCAGGAATCGAAAAATTCCAGAAGGACTATAGAGCGGTTTTCGGTGACTAAGGTTTTAAAAAAAGACTATAGAAACCGCTCTGCCGTCTTCGGAGAGTAAAAATGGTTTGAAAAACTACAAAGACGGCTTTGCGGTTTTTGGTGAATAAAAGATTGTGAAAGACGGTAGAAACCGCTCTGCCGTCTTCGGAGAGTAATAAAAATCATTGCGAAACCCGTCAGCAGCTTAACGTGAGAAGAGTTTGAGGTGGGTTTCGCAGAGTTTATATGACACTAAAGGAGGGTATCAATGACTATCACAGAACTGAAGCAGACTGCAGTCGAGGTTCGCAAGGGCATCGTGACTGCAACGCATGCTGCGAAGTCGGGGCATCCGGGGGGATCGCTTTCGGCGACAGAAATTTTTACATATTTATATTTTGAAGAGATGAATATTGATCCAAAAAATCCGAAAATGGAGGATCGTGACCGCTTTGTCTTATCGAAAGGACATACGGCGCCGGGACTTTATTCTGCGCTGGCAAACCGCGGATATTTTCCGGTGAAGGATTTGGAGACATTGCGTCATACCGGTTCCTATTTACAGGGACATCCGGATATGAAGCATATTCCGGGAGTGGATATGTCATCCGGTTCTTTAGGACAGGGAATTTCCTGTGCGGTCGGAATGGCACTTGCAGGAAAGATGGATCACAAAGATTACCGTGTTTATACGCTGTTAGGTGATGGCGAGATCGAGGAAGGCCAGGTGTGGGAGGCATCCATGTTTGCCGGACACCGTAAGCTTGACAATCTGGTAGTGATCGTCGACAATAACAACATGCAGATTGACGGAACATTAGATGAAGTCTGCTCACCGGATCCGATCGATAAAAAGTTTGAGGCTTTTAATTTCCATGTGATCCATGTCGCAGATGGAAATGATTTTGCACAGCTTGCGGAGGCTTTTAAAGAGGCAAGGGAGACAAAAGGCATGCCGACAGCAATCATCGCACATACCTTAAAAGGAAAAGGTGTTTCTTATATGGAAGGTCAGGTAGGCTGGCACGGAAAAGCACCGAACGATGAGGAATATGCGATTGCAATGGAAGAACTGGGAAAGGCGGGTGAAGCATTATGTCAGAAGTAAAAATGATCGCGACCAGAGAAAGCTATGGTAATGCATTAGCCGAACTTGGAAAAGAAAAAGAAAATCTGGTTGTGCTGGATGCGGATCTCGCAGCGGCAACAAAAACAGGTATTTTTAAGAAAGCATTTCCGGAGCGCCATATTGACTGCGGGATTGCAGAGGCGAATATGACAGGAATTGCAGCAGGACTTTCCACCTGTGGAAAAGTACCGTTTGTCAGCACATTTGCCATGTTTGCAGCGGGACGTGCCTATGAGCAGGTGCGCAATTCAATCGGTTATCCACATCTGAACGTAAAGATCGGAGCAACACATGCAGGCATTTCTGTCGGCGAAGATGGAGCAACACATCAGTGCAATGAAGATATCGGACTGATGCGTGAAATTCCGGGCATGGTTATCATTAATCCGAGTGATGATGTGGAAGCGAAGGCAGCTGTGCGTGCGGCTTACGAGTATGTGGGTCCGGTTTATCTGCGTTTTGGACGTCTGGCGGTTCCGGTCATCAATGATAATCCGGAATATAAGTTTGAAATCGGTAAAGGTGTGGAACTGCGAAAAGGAAAAGATATCACGATCTTTGCGACAGGTCTTTGTGTGTCGGAGACGTTAAAAGCAGCAGAAACTCTGGCTGCAAATGGTATCGACGCACAGGTCATCAATATTCATACGATCAAACCGTTGGATGAGGAACTGGTGTTAAAAGAAGCAAAGCAGACCGGTCGTGTGTATACGGTGGAGGAGCATTCGATTATTGGAGGACTTGGCAGTGCAGTGGCAGAGCTCCTCGGTGAAAAATGTCCGACAAAAATCACAAGAATCGGTGTAAAAGATGTGTTTGGAGAGTCCGGACCGGCAAAAGAATTGCTTCATAAATATGAACTGGATGCAGAGGGCATTGCAAAACGTATTATGGAGGAACAAAAATCATGTTAGAGGAATTAAAAAAACAGGTCTATGAGGCAAATATGGAACTGCCGCGGCGCGGGCTGATCACCTACACATGGGGAAATGTCAGCGGAATTGACAGAGAGAGCGGATATTTTGTGATCAAGCCAAGCGGTGTGGATTATGATGCATTATCCCCGGATGATATGGTTGTCATGGACTTAGAGGGCAATAAGATCGAGGGAAGATACAAACCGTCATCTGACACGGCAACGCATATTGAACTTTATAAAAAATACGAAGAGATCGGTGGAATCGTACATACCCATTCCCCGGAAGCTGTCGCATGGGCGCAGGCAGGAAGAGATATCCCTCTTTATGGAACCACACATGCAGACTACTTTTTCGGTCCGATCCCGTGTGCAAGAAACCTGACGCCGGAGGAGATCGAGGAAGCCTACGAGAAAAATACCGGATTAGTCATCATCGAGACATTTGAGACAAGAGGCATCAAACCGATGTATACACCGGCGGTACTCTGTAAGAATCACGGACCGTTTACCTGGGGAAAAGATGCCGCAGAGGCAGTCCACAATGCAGTTGTGTTAGAGGAAGTTGCCAAAATGGCAAAGAATACAGAACTTTTGAACCCGAAAGTACTTCCGGCGCCGGACTGCATCAAAGAAAAGCATTTTTACCGTAAACACGGCGCAAATGCATATTACGGTCAAAATTAAAAACAGCGGCGGAAATAAAGCTGCGCGGAAATGAGGTTTAAGATGAGTGGTATTGAGTTTGGAAAAACAAAAGAAGGAAACACAGTTACAAAATATCTGCTGAAAAATAAAAATGGTATGGAAGTTGCTGTGATGGATCTTGGGGCAACGATCGTATCCGTGCTTGTGCCGGATCGGGAAGGTGTGAACCGTGATGTTGTGTTGGGATATGATACATCGCAGGAATACCAGGATCACACCTGTTATTTTGGGGCGGTGATCGGACGCAATGCAAACAGGATCGGCGGTGCGAAAGTTGTTTTAGATGGAAAGGAATACCAGCTTGAAAAAAATGACAACGGGAACAACCTGCACAGTGGGAAAAATGGCTTCAATTCAGTCATCTGGAATGTGGAACAGCAGAAGGAAGATGAGATTACATTTTCGTATCTGAGCAAGGACTTAGAGCAGGATTTCCCAGGAAATATGACTGCAAAGGTTACATATACAGTAACAGATGATAATGCGCTCTCGATTGCCTATGAGGCGGTTTCCGATCAGACCACAGTTGCGAACTTCACGAACCACGCTTATTTTAATCTGAATGGTCATGATTCCGGATGTATGGAAAATCAGGAGCTTGAAATTTTAGCATCCTATTATACGCCGGTAAAAGATGGCGAAGCGATTCCTACCGGTAATGTGGAAAAGGTTGCCGGAACACCGATGGATTTCCGCAAAATGAAAAAAATCGGTCAGGACATCGGAGTAGATTTTGAACAGCTTAAGTTTGTCGGTGGATATGACCACAATTTTGTGTTAGATAAGGCTGATGGGACAATGCAGCTTGCAGCCCGCGCAAGATCAGAGAAATCCGGTATCTGTATGGATGTCTATACGGACTGTGTCGGTATCCAGCTGTATGCCGGAAATTTCATTGGAAAACAGACCGGAAAAGGCGGTGCATCTTATGATTCCCGCCACGCATTCTGTCTGGAAACACAGTATTTTCCGAATGCAGTGAATGAACCGAATTTTAAATCCCCGGTTTTACATGTGGGAGAAACTTATCATTCTCAGACAAAGTATTGTTTTTCTGTGAAGTAACAGGCAGTATGCTCAGACGTAGATCTGTCAGCATGAATAAAAGATGATGTATAAAACAGTGCCACATCTATTTGAAGAATTCGATGACTGCCAATGCGTTTGAGGAGGATCGCAAGCGTGCACTTGAGGTAGGTATGGATGGTTATATCGCAAAGCCGATCCATATGGAGAGTGTGTTAGATGCGCTGCAGGAGGGGCTTGCAGGGAAACATTGAAAGAAAACTGATTGATACGAATTGACAATGGTTATGTATGGTTATATTATGAATATAACCATACATAACCATTTTTAATGCATAGGAGTATGAGATTGCAGATGGAGGAATAGAATACGAAATCCGAAAGATCGTATCAGAGAGATAGATAACCGGTTAGAACAACTGCCGAAGGGAACACTGACTTATAAGAATATTAACGGTAAAAAACAGCCGTATATCCAGCGGACAGTGGAGGGAAAGTCAGTCAGCTGTTATGTTAAGCTATCACAGCGGGAACAGGTACTGGCAGAGTTTGAAGAACGGGGAAAGCTTTCGGAAGAGAAAAAGCGGCTGCTTGCGTATGTGGATGGACTGCAGAATATTTTAAAACGAAATCCATATCTGAATGCGGGAGTCGGGTGCGGATATCAGGATTTTAAAGATTTTGCATGTGGCAGACAGTTTTATGTGGATAAGACACATTTTATTGCAGAATGGGTTTACAGGGATGCAAAAGTCACGCTGATCACGAGACCAAGAAGATTTGGCAAGACGACACTTCTTAGTACAGTTGAGACTTTTTTGATCCGAGATTTGCAGACCATCCGGAATATTTTGAAAAGTTAAGGGTCTGGGGGATAAAGAGATCCGAAAACTGTTTGGAATGGTTCCTGTTATTTCCATCAGTTTTGGGAACTGTAAGGGAGCAGACTATAAACAGGCGGTAAAAGGAATTGCAGACAGTTTTTATAATATGTATGAAGCACACAGATGTCTGCTGAAAAGCACCAGACTGGAAGCGGAGGATCTAAAGGAATATAAGAGTCTGAGAGAACTGTTCCGTGCGGGAGATACCGGAAGGATTGAAATTGCAATACAGAGGCTGTGCCGTCTCGTCTATCTGCACTACCAGATCCTGCCGGTCATTTTAGGGGATGAATATGATACACCTCTGCTTGAAGCATATACGGATGGGTACTGGAGTGAGATGATCGGTACCTGTCGTCAGTTATTTCACAGTACATTTAAGGAAAATCCTTACTATGCGAGGGCTTTGATTATCGGAGTGACGAGGGTTTCAAAGAATTCGCTGTTTTCGGATCTGAATAACCTTGAAACGGATACGGTTACCTGCGAGGCTTACAGTGATTGCTTCGGTTTTACGGAACAGGAAGTAATGGATGCATTAAAGTGCCAGAACATGGATACGATGCATGATGTGAAAGAAATGTATGATGGATTTATTTTTGGAAAACAAAAAGATATGTATAATCCGTGGTCCATCTGTAATTATATGAGGTCCGGGGAATTGCAGTCCTACTGGATCAATACCAGCAGTAACAAACTGATCGGGGAGATCATCCGCAGACATCCTGTGCGTAGCAAACATGAGATCGAACAGCTTATGGCAGGGGAAATCATTCATAAAGAGATCAATGAAAATGTCACGTTTCAATATCTTGACGGTGACGAGAACAGTTTATGGTCACTTTTTCTGGCAGTTGGCTATATTAAAGCGGAAAATGTTGTAAAGCAGGGAGAGAGCACATGGTGCGATATGTCGGTCACAAACCGGGAAGTGATGGGAATGTTCCGCTATGAAATCCTTGCGATGTTTGAAAATGGAAATGCCGTTTATAATGATTTTACAAAAGCACTGCTCTCACACCGCATGGAAGATCTGAATGATATTTTGCTGGATATTGCATACACTTCCATGAGTTATTTTGATGTTGGAAAATGTCCCCCGGAGCGTACATCGGAAAATTTTTATCGTGGACTGGTGTTAGGACTCATCGTATCTCTGCGGGATCAATACCGGATCGTATCAAACAGGGAAAGCGGACAGGGGAGGTATGATATCGCAATGTATCCGTTAGAGAGAAATAAGGATGCATTTATCATGGAGTTCAAAGTGTTTGATGCGAAAAAAGAACGGAGTTTAGAGCAGACAGCCGCGAATGCATTAAAGCAGATCGAAGAGAAAAATTATGAGGCGGATCTGATCGCGGCAGGCATCGGACGGGGACAAATCTATAAACGTTACTGTTCAGAGGTAAACTTGTAACAAAAGAACCGATGGTAGACTAATCGTAGTCAAAACCATCGGTTTTCTTATGCAAATATTTCTGCAATCTCGCGGAAGAGATTGGTCTGCTCTTTCCTGCGCATCAAAACCAGCATGCTCATGCATTTACAGAGATGGTCGATGCTTGACGGACTCCGGAATGACACAGCCTGCGCCTGTTTTCTTTTATATTTTCTCAGCAGCCGTTCGGCTTCGTTATTCGTGGCAGGTACATTCTTATTATGGAGGAAAAGAAGATGATCTTTCTTATACTTTTTCATCCTTTTGTACAGGTTGTATCCATCACGGTAGTATTTCCCAGGCGGCTCATAGTCGTATTCATCCCCAGCTATGGACAGGATTGTTTTATAACGTTCTTCAAATTCGGAGACGGTCTGCGGATCTGGCTCTTCTGATTCAGATAAACCATTCCGGTAATGGATCATTTCCTGTATCAGGGAATGCATCTGCCTGTTCCAGGTACGGTCCTTTTCGTTGTCCATGCTGTCTTTCAGATAACGCAGTACATATGCAAGGCATTCCTGGTGGCCGGTTCCATACTTATAAAAGGTTACATCATGATCGTGGATCAGTGTTCCCCTGATAGTCTTCAACGACCGTGCCCTTTATTCCATCGGGTCCCTTTTTGCCCCTGGCAAAATAGAGCACACCGCCATCCGGAACCGCACATACAAATACATACGAACTTTCCCCGTTTACACGGGCATTGGTACAGTCTGTATGCATGACAGGGGAAAGCAGCATGTCGCAGAAAATCTCTTTACGCTGGGATTCTGTTTTTTGGGCAAATGACCGGCAGAGATTATTGATCATGCCTTTTGACTTCTTTGGGAGTATGCCGGCACCTATGCAGAGAAGTAAGCTGTATTGGGTGGAGCTTGACAGCATTTCGGGAAGAATTGCAAAGCAGCTTTATCAGAATGCCAATATCAGTATCACAGGATTTGAGAATACCACATATCCGGATAACTTCTTTGATGTGGTTGTCGGAAATGTGCCATTTGGAGATTACAAGGTATTTGATCCAAAGTACAACAAGTATAACTTCCGTATCCACGATTATTTTCTGGCAAAAGCACTTGACCAGGTAAGACCGGGAGGCATGGTTGCTGTAATTACCACAAAGGGAACACTTGATAAGGCAAATCCTGCTATCCGAAAATATCTGGCTGAAAGGGCAGAGCTTGTGGGAGCAGTAAGACTTCCGAATACTGCATTTAAAGACAATGCAGGAACCGAAGTGACAGCAGATATCCTGTTTTTGCAGAAGAGGGAGAGAAAGATTGATATTGAGCCTGACTGGGTACACCTTGGTGTGACCGAGAACGGAATTGCAGTCAACTCTTATTTTGCAGAGCATCCGGAGATGATGCTTGGATCTATGGAATATGATACAAGGATTTATGGACAGGACAGCAGATATACAGTCTGTGTGAATAATGACGAGAACTTCAATATGTACGAGGCTCTCAATAAGGCAATCGGAAATATCAAAGCCCAGATGACAGATTTTGAGAGAGTGGCAGACGAGGCGGAGCAGACGGAGGAAGTTATCCCGGCTGATCCAGATGTGAGGAACTACACTTACACATTTTTTGAAGGAAAGCTCTATTACAGGGAAAATTCTGAGATGGTAAGAAAAGAAGTATCAAAGACAGCTGAGGAGAGAATCCGCTGTCTTGATGAAATCAGAACTATCACGAGAGAGCTGATTGATATTCAGATGGAGGGCTGCAGTGAGGAGGAGCTTTCTGATAAGCAAAGACTCTTAAATGAAAAATATGATTCATTCGCTAAGCAGTATGGAGCCATTACCTCAAAAGCAAACAGGGCGGCATTCAGGGATGACAGCGATTATCCTCTACTTTGCAGTCTTGAGGAAGTAAATGAAGACGGGCAGGTGAAAAAAGCGGATATGTTTTATAAGCAGACGATTAAGGCAAAAACTGTCATAGAGAGAGTTGAGACTGCCGTGGAAGCATTAAATGTATCCGTCAATGAGTTTGGATATGTAAACCTTGCCTATATGCTCTCTATTTATGAGCCTGATATCACAGATGAGCTTGAAAAATTAAAAAATCGTAGTAACGACTCAAGTGAACAAATACCGGTGGAAACAATAGCACAGCTCAAAAGAACAGCGCTCACAAAAGAGCTTGAAGGTCTCATCTTCCTCAATCCAGACCGCTACAACGAGAACAATCCGGATATCGGCTGGGAGACAGCAGACGAGTATCTTTCCGGAAATGTGAGAGACAAGCTTCGTGTAGCAAAGGCTATGGCAGCGGATACAGACAATCCACAGGCAGAAAGATTTGCAGGCAATGTGGCAGCACTTGAAAAGGTGCAGCCGGAGTGGATTGAAGCTTCAGATATTGATGTAAAGATTGGTACGACATGGATTGAACCACTTGATTATGAGCAGTTTATCTATGAGCTTCTCAATACGCCAAGGCGTGCAAGGGCAGTCAGAAGCCAGTTTTACAATACAGGTACACTTAAATAAGATGAGCATGGAATGGTTCATTGAGAATAAAAGCATGGATAAGCATTCAGTGGCAGCTACTAAGACTTATGGTACAAGCCGCATGGATGCTTATTCTATTTTTGAGGATACGCTGAACCTAAAGACTGTAACAGTCAGGGACAGGATTGATGACGGTGATGGCAAATATCATTACGAAGTCAATAAGAATGAGACAATGCTTGCAAGGGAAAAGCAGAACATGATTAAGGAGAAGTTCAAGGAGTGGCTGTTTGCAGAGCCGGAGCGAAGACAGAAATATGTGGAATATTACAACGAGACATTCAATAATATCCGTCTGCGTGAATATGACGGAAGCCACTTACAGTTTCCGGGAATGAACCCGGCGATTGAGTTAAAGCCACATCAGAAGAATGCGGTGGCAAGAATCCTTCTCGGAGGAAACACACTGCTGGCACACTGTGTCGGTGCCGGAAAGTCCTTTGAGATGATGGCTGCCTGCATGGAGCAGAAGAGACTTGGACTTGCCAATAAGACAATCATGGTTGTTCCAAAGCCGCTTATCGGGCAGACTGCATCAGAGTTTTTAAGGCTTTATCCGTCAGCAAATATCTTAGTTGCCACAGAGCGTGATTTTGAAAAAAGCCGCAGAAAGCAGTTCGTATCAAGGATTGCGACAGGTGACTATGACTGCATTATCATGTCACACTCGCAGTTTGAGAAAATCCCAATCTCCGCAGAGAGAAAGGAGCGAATGCTTAACGAGCAGATTGATGAAATCAGCTATGCGATTGATGAGATGAAGGAGCGTAACGGAGAGCGATGGACTGTAAAACAGATGGAAAGCCAGAAGAAAAAACTGGAGGAACAGCTGAAATCTCTATCAGATGAGAGCAGGAAGGATGACCTTATTACCTTTGAGGAACTGGGTGTAGATTCTATCATGGTGGACGAAGCACATAATTTCAAGAACCTTGCGATTTTTTCCAAGATGAATAATGTGTCAGGTATCAGCAGCAGTGGAGCGAAAAAGTCAACGGATATGCAACTTAAATGCCAGTATCTATCAGAGATAAATGATGGCAGAGGCATTGTATTTGCAACAGGTACACCGATATCCAATACCATGTGTGAGATGTATGTCATGCAGCTTTACTTGCAGAAAGCGGCACTTGAAGAGATGGGGATTTATCACTTTGATTCTTGGGCAGCGAACTTTGGTGAAGTGACAACAGCACTGGAGCTTACTGTAGAGGGAAGCGGATTCCGTTTTAAGAGCCGATTCAATAAATTTACGAATCTGCCGGAGCTTATGAATATCTTCCGTGAGGTAGCTGATGTGCAGACAGCAGATATGCTTGACCTTGATGTGCCTGCACTTCGTGGCGGCAAGCCTATTATTGTGGAGTCGGAGCCTGACTGGTATGTGAAGCAGGTCATGGAAGACTTTGTTGTGAGGGCAGAGCGTATCAGAGGCGGTGGAGTTGATCCAAGCGTGGATAACTTTCTAAAGATTACCCATGAGGCAAGACTTCTTGGAACGGATGCCAGACTGATTGATAAGGATGCGCCGAACAATCCGGATGGAAAACTCAATAAGGTAGCGGAGAATGTGTGGAAAGAATATGAGAAAGGAAATGCCAACGGTCATATAGGCTGCCAGCTTATTTTTTCAGATATCGGCACACCGGGACCGGATAAGGACTTTACCATCTATGATTATCTGAAGGAAACACTTATCCAGTATGGTATTCCGGCAGAGGAGATAGCTTTTATCCATGATGCCAAGACAGATGCACAGAGGGATGCACTTTTTAAGGAGATGAGGACAGGTAAAAAGAAAGTTCTTATCGGTTCAACAGATAAGTGTGGAACAGGTGTCAATGTGCAGACACACCTTGTTGCAATGCACCATGTCGATTGTCCGTGGAAGCCTTCTTCTATTGAACAGAGGGAAGGACGAGGCATCAGACAGGGCAACGAAAATGAAGAGGTGGCAATCTACAGATATGTCACCAAAGGAACCTTTGATGCATACAACTGGTCACTTGTCGAGAATAAGCAGCGTTTTATCAGTCAGGTTATGACAAGCAAGGCTGTAAGCCGAAGCTGTGAGGATATCGACGAGGCAACACTTTCCTATGCAGAGATTAAAGCGGTTGCTACAGGCAATCCTTTAATCAAGGAAAAGATGGAGATTGACAATGATGTCCAGAGATTAAAGCTTTTGAAGGCATCCTATGACAATCAGAGATATGGCTTGCAGGATAACTTTATGATTAAGTACCCGAAGCTCATTAAGACAGCAACTGAAAAGCTTGCCAATGTCCGTGAGGATGTAAAGGCAAGGGATAAAGAGCTGATTGATAATCCGGAATTTGCCATTACCATAGGCAAAGCAACTTATACTGAGCGTGTGGATGGCGGAACGATGATGCTTGAAGCATGGATAGGTTACAATTAACTGGACAGATTTTTTAAGGTCATATAATCTATAATAAATACACGAAGGAGCACTCTTTATGACCGAACAAAAACAACGACGAAAACCTCGCAAATATACAGATGAATTTAAACAGCAACTGGTGGAACTATATCGTTCCGGCAAACGCAGATGTGATATCTGCCGTGAATATGACATTGCTACTTCCCTGTTTGACAAGTGGGTAAAGCAGGCATCCAATTCCGGTTCTTTCCATGAAAAAGATAACCGGACTCCGGAGCAGGAAGAACTGATCCGGCTTCGGAAAGAAAACCAGCAGTTAAGAATGGAAAATGATATTTTAAAACAAGCGGCGCTGATCTTAGGACGAAAGTAAATGTGATTAAAGCAAATGCCCACAAATACTCTGTATCAGCAATGTGTCGCGTCCTACAGGTAAACAGAAGCACCTATTATTATGAAGCAGCAGCAAAAAAAGATGAATCAGAACTCACTGCAGACATTCAGGAAATTTTTAGAAAAAGCCGGAACCATTATGGTACACGAAAGATCAAGAAAGAACTGGCTGATTGCGGGAAACAGGTATCAAGACGCAGGATTGGACGGATTATGAAACAGGAAGGTCTGGTATCAAGCTATACTACAGCACAGTTTAAACCGCAAAAAGACAGATGTAATGAATCAAAAGTAGAGAATGTGTTGAACCGACAATTTCAAAACCAGCCATACCGCAATGTAGTGGTAAGTGATTTGACCTACGTAAGGGTAGGAAACCGCTGGAATTATATTTGTGTACTGATTGATCTTTTTAACAGGGAGATTATTGGATACAGTGCAGGAGAACATAAAACAGCAGAACTTGTAAAACAGGCATTTATGAAAGTAGACGGAAATCTGTCGGAAATCCATATTTTCCACACAGACCGTGGAAATGAATTTAAAAACGAGACAATTGAAGAACTGTTAGAAACGTTCCATATGGAACGCTCCCTGAGCCATAAGGGATGTCCTTATGACAATGCAGTGGCAGAAGCTACGTTCAAGATTATAAAAACAGAATTTGTATGGAATGAAACATTCCATACGCAGGAAGAACTGAAGATAAAACTATGGGATTATGTAAACTGGTATAATCATCACCGCATACATTCTTCCTTAGGGTATCAAACGCCTGTACAATATCGGAAAAATAACCTAAAAAAATTTGTCTGAAAAAGTGTTGACAATCCAGCTTCTTGCCGGGGCAGACAACACCAAGACCGAAAGCAAGACCGCACAGGCGCAAATGCTCATTCTGGAACTGCTTGCAGACGGAAAGCGTATGCCAAGCGCAGAGCTGGAAAAGACGGTTAATGAGCGTGGGATTTCCTCACGCACCATGAGAACGGCAAAGAGCCGTATCGGGGACAGACTTGTGACCGAGAAAGACGGCACAGCATGGGTCTGCTATCTCCGAAACTGACAACAGGAACACGGCAAGCGTGGCAAAGACGGCAAGGTTTTTATAGATACCTTAATGTTGCCGCCTTGCCTTGTTCCCTCATACCGACACCGCCCGATGATGAACCGTCACCGGACATTTTTCATTTACAGGAGGATTTTGAATGAACAATACCGCAACCAACACCGCCACTTGCCCGACTGTCAGAAAGCAGATCGGCAAGACCACCTATATCGTCCGTGTCCATTTCAGCCAGACCGCAAAAGAGACAATGGAGGACAAAATCAAGCGTATGCTCCGTGAGGAAGTCCGCAAAATGTGACTTCTTTGTGAATTTGATGAAAAAGTCCTTGACTTTTCGTCTCTGGAAAGACAGCGAAATCGATTCTGATTAGCTGTGGTGCGAGGTTGGCACCATTTGACATCAAGGAACTGCGTGACCTGACTGCTTATGATGAACTGGAGCTTGATACATTGGGGGAGAAAAAGACAGCACTGTTTGTCATTATCTCCGATACCGATGCGACATTCAATTTTATTGTAAGTATCATGTATTCGCAGTTATTCAATCTGCTCTGTGACAAGGCAGATGATGTATATAACGGGAGACTGCCGATCCACGTCCGATGCTTACTGGACGAGTTTGCAAACATCGGGCAGATCCCACAGTTTGAGAAGCTGATTGCTACTATCCGTAGCCGGGAAATATCAGCTTCTATTATTTTGCAGTCAAAGTCACAGCTAAAGGCTCTGTATAAGGACAACGCATCGACCATTGAAGGAAACTGCGACACAACCCTGTTTTTGGGAGGAAAAGAGAAAGATACTCTGAAAGATCTGGCAGAAATTCTTGGGAAAGAAACGATTGACCTTTACAATACCTCAGATACAAGGGGAACGAGCCAGTCCTACGGTCTGAATTACCAAAAGACCGGAAAGGAACTGATGAGCCAGGATGAGATTGCGGTCATGGATGGCAGCAAGTGTATCATGCAGCTTAGGGGCGTGAGACCTTTTTTCTCAGATAAGTTTGATATAACGAAGCATAAGCAGTACCCGCTGTTATCTGATTATGACAAAAAGAATGAGTTTGACATTGAAAGATACGTCAAGAACCGCAACAGACTCCGCTTTAAGAGGAATGATGTGGTGGATGAGGTATGCGATGTCGGAGAAATCACAGCTTAACTTCTGGACATTGTGACCAGAAGTTGTTTTACAACTGAATATGGAACATATGATATGGGAGCTTTTCTAAAAATTATAATTCAGAGAAGCTCCCTTTTTATTTTTTTGAAAAAGGAGACAAACGAATGGGCTTTTTTACAACATCAGTAACAGGACTTAAAACAGTAGTAACCGCAATCGGTGCAGGTGTCGGCGTATGGGGAGTTATCAATCTTCTGGAAGGATATGGTAACGATAATCCCGGTGCAAATGCTCATGTGCGGTAAAGTAACACACAAGAATTTGATAGACAGCCTTCACTATTCAGAAAAATTAACCAAAAAAAAGCAAAATTGAATTTGATAATTGGTATAATAGCTAAAATATGGTACTATAAAACAAAAGGAGATGATGCCAATGGTTTGATGAAACACACAACAAAATATAACTTTTTAAGCAAAGGAGGAAGTCCATAATGAGAAAAATCAAAACAATATTAGGGATAGTTTTTTCTTTAGCTATTGTAACAACAATGAACACTACTGTTTTTGCAGCTAACGATTCAGGAATACCAGAACGTAGAGGAGTATATATACGAGAATGTGTAGGTTATGAGCCTAATTATACGAATATTGATTATACTCATAAATTATTAGGTTCTGTTTCAGGCGATAATACTCAAGGCTCAAGTCCTATGCAAATTACATATCAATATGAACAAAGCGGAACAACCACCGCATCTATTGCGGGTTATGCCAATGGCACAACAGAAGCAAATGTTGTTTTTGCAAAAATGCAGGCGGAAGTAGGAGTTGAAGTTACCGGTTCACGTAGTTGGACAAAAGGAACATCAGCGGGTGTCTCATATAGTATTGCACCGGGGAAATTTGAAGTGTTAAATGTTTATATTCCTGCTGTTAGAACAGCTGGTCGTTTAAAATACAAGGTTTATATGGACGGCTATCCTGAAAATGTTTTTTATGAATATAAAACATTAACAGAATCTTATGCACCACAAAAAAATTCTGTCCATTATAAAGTAACAACTTCTAGCTACTCAGCCATAAAAGTTCCAAAGGGAATGACGGTATACACGCCAACAGGAGTATATAAAGCACAATGAAAAACAAATTGTTTATATTACTATTAGCTTTTGTACTTTTGTTGAGTGCTTGTTCTAATAATTCTCCACCTGATGACAACACAAAAGAAGTACTGCCAGAGCTTGAAAGTGCCGGTTCTATTGAAAGCCGGGGCGAGAAATTTATTGAAAATTTTCCACAAGACTATCCTTCATTTGAATTATTAGAATATGTTTTTGGTTCCGCTGAAAATGCCCCAATACAACTGGTTGCGATAGCCCGAAATAAAGAAACTGGTTCATCAGCTACATTATTTGTGCTTGATGAAAATGGGGTAGGTCAGGTAGTTCTTGCAAGTGGTTATTCAGCGACATATTGCAAAGAAGATGGATTACAACTTGATAAAAACGTAATTTCTATTTCTTTGAATTTGGAAATCTCTAGTACAAATTCTGAAATTCACGACTTTAATATTACAGTAACACAGGAGGAAAATCAAGGTAAAGTCAATACAGTGTATTCTTCACAAGAAAACATCAGATCGAAAGTAGCAAATCCAGCCGAGCCAGTCAACGGCAAGTAAATGGGCTTCGCCCACCGTTGACAGCCCCGCCTGTCTTTGCAAATGTGTAGCCAAGAGGACGATAGCCCAAAGTGCTACCGCCCTCTTTTATTTTACAACTGAATAACCGCTGCCCCATAGCGGCACATGAAGCAGTAAGTCTGAAAAAGATTTGCTGCTTTTTTTGCGCCCATTTTTGGCAAATCGAGAAAGTATCGGTACTGATAAGTGAGCAGGGGGAAATTCCCGTTTTCTATCAAGCAGCGGGCAAAACACAGCTTCTGAAACGCCTTATTGTTGGGAAAGACCAAGCCGCCGGAAAAGTCTTTGCCAGAAAGAGAGGGAGAACGCCAGCCCGCAGCCTTTTATGAAAAAACTGGTTGCGATTTCCCGAAAAAGTGGCAGTAGGAAGTGAGCGGCAGACCGGCAGTTTCTTAGAGCAAGATTCTACCGCAGTACCAAATTTCGCTTATCGCTCATTTTGTCCTTGCGGGAATCTTGTTGGGGAGTGCCTTCCCCAAACCCTGCTATGGCGGCTAAAGCCGCTTGAAAAATTCCCGCAAATTCTTTTCGGATTATTTCAAAAACAGTTCCGCTACACACCCCGTTTTTCTCCTATTAGTGAGAGGACACCACGCACAGAAAGGAGGTCAACCACCTATGAAACGATATAACACGCCCCACCGCAGCAGGGTAGTCAAGACCCGGCTGACCGATGAAGAATACGCCGATTTTACCGCCCGGCTTGCCCCTTATGGTATGAGCCAGTCCGAATTTATCCGGCAAGCCATTACACGGGCAACCATACGCCCCATTGTTACCGTTTCCCCGGTCAATGATGAATTGCTTGCCGCTGTCGGGAAGCTGACCGCCGAATACGGCAGGATCGGCGGCAACCTCAATCAGATTGCCCGGTATCTGAACGAATACGGTGTGCCGTACAACGCCCTGTCCTGCGAAGTCCGAGTCGCCATTTCCGACCTTGCAGCCTTGAAGTTTGAAGTCTTGCAGAAAGTAGGTGAAGCCGTTGGCAACATTCAAACATATCAGCTCTAAAAATGCCGACTACGGGGCAGCCGAGCAGTACCTTACCTTTGAGCATGACGAGTTTACCATGAAGCCTACCCTTGATGAAAACGGGCGGCTTGTCCCCCGTGAGGACTACCGCCTTGCCACGCTGAACTGCGGCGATGAAGATTTTGCCGTAGCCTGTATGCGCTCCAATCTCCGCTATGGCAAAAACCAAAAACGGGAAGATGTGAAGTCCCACCACTATATCATCAGCTTCGACCCACGGGACGGAACGGACAACGGCTTGACCGTTGATAAGGCACAATCGCTGGGCGAGGAATTTTGCAAAGAGCATTTCCCCGGACACCAAGCCATTGTCTGCACCCACCCGGACGGACACAATCACTCTGGCAACATTCATGTGCATATCGTCATAAACAGCTTGCGGATTGAAGCTGTCCCGCTTCTGCCCTACATGGACAGACCAGCGGACACGAAATGCGGCATGAAGCACCGCTGCACAGACGCAGCTATGGAATATTTCAAGTCCGAAGTCATGGAGATGTGCCACCGGGAAAATCTGTATCAGATTGACCTCTTGCATGGCAGTAAGAACCGAGTGACCGAGCGTGAATACTGGGCGCAGAAGAAAGGGCAGCTTGCCCTTGATAAAGCCAATGCCCCGATGATAGCGGACGGTATCACGCCCCGGCAAACCAAGTTTGAAACCGACAAGGCGAAGCTGCGGCAGACCATACGCAACACCCTTGACCGGGCAAGCACCTTTGACGAATTTTCAGCTTTGCTTTTGCAGTCGGGAATCTCCGTCAAGGAGAGCCGGGGGCGGCTGTCCTATCTCACGCCGGACAGAACCAAGCCCATTACCGCCCGGAAGCTGGGGGATGATTTTGACCGTACCGCCGTCCTTGCCCTTTTGGAGCAGAACGCCCACAGAGCCGCCGAACAGACCACACCCATACCCGAATACCCCGGTAGCATGACGGGGCATTTGCAGAGGGAAAAATCCGCCAAAATCGCCCCGAAACAGGACGGTTTACAGCGCATGGTTGACCGGGAAACGAAACGAGCCGAGGGCAAGGGCGTAGGCTATGACCGCTGGGCTTCCCTGCACAATCTCAAACAGATGGCGGCTACCCACAACTTTCTCATGGAGAACGGATTGCTTGACCTTGACAAGCTGGACGCAGCCGTGGAGAGCAGCCGGAAAGCCCTTTCCGAAGCAAGGGAAAGTCTGCGGGGCATTGAGCAGACCATAGCCGACAAGAAAAATCTGCGAAAGGTTGTCAGCGATTACCGCCGAACCCGCCCGACTATTGAGGAACACAAGAAGCTGAAAGGCAAAAAGACAGAAACCTACTACCGGGCAAATGAAGCAGATTTCATCATCTATGAAGCCACCCTGCGCCAGCTAAAGGTGCTTGCACCGGGAAAGAAGCTGCCTGCCATTTCCAAGCTGAATACGGAGATTGAAGCCCTCATTTCCGAGAAAAACGCAGCTTACAACACCTACCGCACCGCCAAAGCCGAGCATGAGCAGCTTGCCACCGCCAAGCGGAACACCGAGCAGATACTACACGGCACACCGAGCCGTCAGAAAAAGCACGAACAGGAGCGTTAAAAACCGACCCGAAATGATACCGAAACCATACAAAAGGCTGGGGGTATAGCTTACCCTACCCGCAACACACCCACCCTTGCAAACGGGGCTTACAGGGCAGATTTTTCCCGAAAATGACACCGGGAACATACAGATTTTGCCCCTGTCCCCTCATACCCGACCAAACCGAAGAAAGGAGCGTTTTTTCATGCCGAGAATGAGCAAGAAGCGGCGGCTGGAATGGGCGTTCTTCCTCAATGAGCGAAACCGCATTACTTTCAATGCCCTTTGCCGGGGCTGTACCCATGACTGCAAGCAGAGTTTTAGGGCTATCGTGGTACTCTGCCCCCGGTATTACTCAAAGAGATGGAAAGCCCGCCCCGCAGATAAGGAGAACCAAGATTATGTCAGATAACCGCAAATATTATTACCTCAAACTGAAAGAAAGCTATTTTGACGATGACGCTATCGTGCTGCTGGAAAGTATGCAGGACGGTATGCTGTATTCCAATATCCTCTTGAAGCTGTACTTAAAATCGCTGAAATACGGCGGCACTTTGCAGCTTGACGAGAATATCCCCTACACCGCCCAAATGATAGCCACCATTACCCGCCAGCAGGTCGGCACAGTTGAACGGGCTTTGCAAATCTTTATGAAGCTGGGGCTTGTCGAACCGCTGGACAACGGGGCTTTGTATATGAGCAATATCGAGCTTTTCATCGGTCAGTCCTCTACCGAGGGGGAGCGCAAGCGCAGGGCAAGAATGAAGATTTCAGAGCAAAAACGGCTTAGTGGACAAGTGTCCGAAGCAAAAGCGGACATTTGTCCACCAGAGATAGAGATAAAGAAAGAGATAGATATAGAGATAGAAAAAGAGAGAGAGTCAGAACCAGGACGAGCCGCTCCCGCTGCTTACGGCAGATACAAAAATGTGATTTTGACAGATACGGAGCTTTCCGAACTGCAAGCAGAACTGCCCGACAAGTGGGAGTATTACATTGACCGGCTATCCGGCTATATCGCTTCCACTGGGAGGAAATACAAGAACCATGCAGCCACTATCCGCAGATGGGTGGCTGACGATACCGCTAAAGCTGCCCCGAAAAGGGGCATACCCGATTACAGCTACAAGGAGGGAGAAAGTCTATGAAACCAGCTTTTGAAGATATGAATTTACAGATACCAGCAGTCACCGCCGAGCCGGAGGACTACACAGGTGAGGACGGTCTGCTCTACTGCGGCAAGTGCCGGACACCGAAAGAAGCCTATTTCCCGGCTGATAAGGCTACCCTGTTTGGGCGTGACCGACATCCGGCTGAATGTGACTGCCAGCGGGCGCAGCGCATGGAGCGTGAAGCCGCCGAACAGCAGCGAAAGCACCGGGACAAGGTGGAAGAACTGAAACGCCGGGGCTTTACCGACCCGGCTATGCGGGAATGGACTTTTGCCAATGACAACGGCAGAAACCCGCAGATGAAAACCGCCCATTTCTATGTGGAACATTGGGAGGACATGAAAGCCGGGAACATCGGCTATCTGCTTTGGGGCAGCGTCGGCACAGGCAAAAGCTACCTTGCCGGATGTATCGCAAACGCCCTCATGGAGAAAGAAATCTCCGTCCGCATGACGAACTTTGCCCTTATTCTTAATGACCTTGCAGCCACTTTTGAGGGCAAGAACGAATATATTTCCAACCTCTGCCGCTATCCGCTGCTTATCCTTGATGATTTTGGAATGGAGCGTGGCACAGAGTATGGCTTAGAGCAGGTCTACAATGTGATTGACAGCCGATACCGAAGCGGCAAGCCGCTGATCGTCACGACCAACCTCACGCTTACCGAGTTGCAGAACCCGCAGGACACGCCCCACGCCCGGATTTATGACCGACTGCTTGAAATGTGCGCCCCTGTCTGCTTCTCCGGCGAGAACTTCCGCAGGGAGAGCGCACAAAACAAGCTGAACCGCTTAAAGCAACTGATGAACGATTGAAAGGAGTTCGCCTATGACCGATAAAAAAGAGCATATCAGACACAGCATGAAAAGCACCGCACCCGCCGATTGCGTGACGGAAATCCGTATAGGGAACTCTGTTCTTGTCGTGTCCGGCTTTTTCAAGCAGGGCGCAAAGGAAACCGCCGCCGACAAAATGGCTAAGGTGCTGGAAGCGGAAGCTGCTACAAAATGAGGGCATGGAAAAGCGGTCATGCCCGGAAACATGACCGCTGAATGGATAAGTTAAATTTTAGTTTGTTTCTTGCAGCCGTTCGTACAGCTGACTGTCAATTTTATAAATTCCCTGATAAGGCTGTTCGATATAGTGTTTTCCGTTTTCCTCATAGGCAAAAATGGTACTTGTTCCTGTTTCAAACTGAAAATCAATCTTGATATAACTTTCAGTCTGCGGAAAATCTTGAACACTTTGCTTACTGGTTGGTTCAGAACTGGAAATGTCAGAAATTATTTCACTTATCCAAGCTGTGTCTGAATGATTTGTGGTGTTTTCCCCAACAGTTACATCAACAGATGTAATGTCGCTTGTTTGGGGCAACTGAATGGGAGCAGCTTTTTTCCCACACGCAACTAAAGTTAAAATGCAAGTCAGACATAAAAACAAAGAAATATATTTTTTCATAAGCCTTTTACCTCGCTAATTCAATTTTTGCCATTATAACACAGCAGAATGAAATGGACTATCAAATAAAAGTAAAATATTTATGAAGTTGAATCTGCGTGATAACCCTAACACAAAAAAACGTCATTTTGACGGGCGGTAAAGAAGCACTTTTACACTTTGCCGCTATACAAGCCGCCCCGCTGTATGGTACAATCGAAGTACGGAATAGTGGGGCTGGCTGTCGGAAACGGAGGAAACCATGTTAAGACAGACAACCCAAAACCTTATTACCGCCCTTTATCCGAGATTATCCCATGAAGATGAACTGCAAGGGGAAAGCAACTCTATATCCAACCAAAAGCGCATTTTGGAAACCTACGCCAAGCAGAACGGCTTTACCAATCTCTGCTGGTACACAGATGACGGTTATAGTGGTGCGAACTTCCAAAGACCCGGATTTCAAGCCATGCTTGCAGACATTGAAGCCGGGAAAGTCGGCACAGTCATCGTCAAGGATATGTCCCGTTTAGGGCGAAATTATCTTCAAGTGGGAATGTATACAGAAATGCTTTTCCCGCAGAAAGGCGTCCGCTTTATCGCTATCAATGACGGAGTGGACAGCGCAATGGGCGACAACGATTTTACCCCGCTGCGTAATCTTTTCAACGAATGGATGGTGAGAGATACGAGCAAAAAAATCAAGGCAGTTAAGAAAGCAAAAGGCATGAGCGGTAAGCCTGTTACCAGCAAGCCCGTGTACGGCTACCTCATGGACGAGGACGAAAATTTCATCATTGACGAGGAAGCCGCCCCGGTAGTCAAGCAGATTTACCAGCTTTGCCTTGCCGGGAACGGTCCGACCAAGATAGCCCGTATGCTGACCGAGCAGGAAATCCCCACGCCGGGAACGCTGGAATACCAGCGCACAGGCAGCATACGCCGCTACCACCCCGGCTATGAATGTAAGTGGGCGACCAATACCGTTGTTCATCTGTTGGAAAACCGGGAATACACAGGCTGTCTTGTGAACTTCAAGACGGAAAAACCGTCCTACAAGATGAAGCACAGCATAGACAACCCCATTGAGAAACAGGCGATTTTCGAGAACCACCATGAGCCAATCATCGACTTGCAGACATGGGAACGGGTGCAGGAGTTACGCAAGCAGCGCAAACGCCCCAACCGCTACGATGATGTGGGCTTGTTCTCCGGCTTGCTGTTCTGCGCCGACTGCGGTCATGTGATGTACCAGCAGCGGTATCAGACCGACAAGAGAAAGCAGGATTGCTACATCTGCGGCAGCTATAAGAAGCGCACCGCCGACTGTACGGCGCACTTCATCCGAACCGACCTTTTGACGGCGGGTGTGCTGGACAATCTGCGGAAAGTGACCGCCTATGCACAGAAGCATGAAGCCCGGTTCGTGAAGCTGCTTATCCAGCAGAATGAAATGGGCGGCAAGCGGAAACAGGCGGCAGCCACGAAGCAGCTTGAACAGGTGCAGAGCCGCATTGCAGAACTTTCCCGCTATATCAAACGTCTGTATGAGGACAATGTAAACGGGAAAATCAATGACGAGCGTTTTATGGAAATGTCCGCAGACTACGAAGCCGAGCAGCGGGAACTGAAGGAGAAAGCCGCCGCATTGCAGGGCGAACTGGACAAGGCACAGGAAGCCACGGTAAACGCTGAAAAGTTTATGAACGTTGTCCGCAAGTACCTTTCTATCGAGGAACTGACACACACCCTCTTGCGTGAAATGGTGGAGAAAATCGTTGTCTATGAATGTGAGTATGACGAGAACGAAGTACGCCACCAGCGCATTGATATTTATTATAGCTTTGTCGGCAAGATTGACTTGCCCGAAGAATAAGCCCGACCTATCCGACACCCTGCGCAAGTGCCGGATAGGAACGGCAAAATTTTTTACACTTCTATTACTTCTTTATCACACATAAGCAAAATCACAGGGTATCAAACAGTTCATGGCTAATTAAAGGGAACAAAAAGAAAGGAAAAGCACAATCCAGACGGTATCAGCGGCAGGCTACACAGAGATTTCGCTTTAAAAAATAAAAGCCCCTGTTCTGCCTGTGAATTCCAGGCAAAGCAGGGGATATCAATTTTGGGTATCAAATTACTGTTTTTTTCTGTATAATCACTCAAAAAGGACACCTTTTATTGTATAATTATGTTATGGAACAAAACATACGAAAGAAGGTGTCCTGAATGAAAAATTAGCATTGAAGAAACTGCTAACTTATATGAAGAGTGTATATAAAATCCCGCAAAAAATCAAGTGTTTAACGGACGAAAGAAAAAGAAAATCTATTCCATTGTTTAACATTGTCATGCCGGTACTGCTTTTTCTGATGCTGCAGTATGAAAGTTTCCATACCATTTTTTCAGCCCCTGAAAGCATGTCGAAAAGACTGAAAAACTGTATCAGTGGAAGGATTCCAAAAGTTGATGCAGTCCGCGACCTTCTCTCCAGAATAAACCCGGATGAAATACGCAGCATACATGAAGAAATGATTGATATCATAAAACGTAACCGGGTATTCCGGGAAGGAACGATAGGCGGATATGTTGTGGCAGGTCTCGATGGTGTGGAATTATTCAGCAGTACAAAAAAATCCTGTCCGAACTGTCTGAGCCGAAAAAAACACACAGGGGAAACCGAATACTTTTACCGGAGTGTGGTGTGCATGATTATAGGTAAATCGCCACACGTAATTCTGGGGCAGGAAATGTTAAAACCAAGGGATGGTTCTGGGAAAGACGAAGGAGAACTGACAGGCGGAAAAAGGTTGATTGAGCGGCTGAAGAAACGGCATGGACATTTTGCGGATGTGATTGTGGCGGATGCGTTATATCTGAATGCTCCATTTATCAACACTCTGAAGGAAAATGGTCTGGAAGGGGTGATACGCCTGAAAGACGAAAGAAGAATGATTTTTCAGGATGCAGAGCGTCTGTTCAAACAGGATGAGGGAAAAAAGGCATCTTTCTGGAAAGGGAAAAAGAAGATTGAAGTATGGGATCTTTCTGGTTTTAAGATGGAAGGGTGTCCATATAAACTGCGTGTGGTGCGGTATCATGAGCAGTGGGAAGAAAATGGAAAAGAAACAGAGCGTTTCATGTGGCTTGTAACGACTCTGGAAGCGGCAGACTACCGAGTCTTATGGGAAATGATGCACCGCAGGTGGGACATTGAGGAGAATGGTTTCCATCAATTGAAAACGTATTACCACGCAAAGCACTGTTACTGTCGAGATGCGGTTGAAACCATATTTAATCTGATAATCATAGGCTTTAATGTAAGAGAGTTATATTTGTACCGAAGAAGCCGGAACTTTGCAGGAAGTGGTATAAGCCGAAAGAGCATAAACCGGATTTTTTGCGATGAGCTGCTAACAGAAAAAGTGAAACAGATTTTATGTGAAAAAGGCGGATAGAAAATCAGCAGAAAAAATATATAGGGAAAAAGCAGGGGGAATTTTGCGCGTATTGACCAGGAACGAAGGGTAACCGCAGATGGAATGCTGATAACTGGATTATTTATAAAAATGCATAGATAAAAAAGTTAAAAGCGAAATCCCTGCAGGCTACAAGAATAAATTGTGATTACACAAGATTGGTGCTATAATAAGAGAAAAGTTCCTGCTGGGGCAGCCGCCCCGGTGGTATGGATAGAAAGGCAGGAAAACAATATGCACATCAGCTATAAACCACTCTGGCATACACTGTTAGAGCGTGATATGAGAAAAGAGGATTTAAGGCTTGCCGCTGGTATGACAACGAATATGATTGCCAATATGAGCAAAGAGGGAAAGCACATCAGCATGGACACATTAGCCCGTATTTGTGAAACGCTGAATTGTGAGATTACCGATGTGATTGAGTTAGTACCAGACGAGCCTGCTTCCACAGGAGGTAAGGAACATGAGCGAATTGAAACCAAGAATAACGGAAAACGGAATTGATTATATCCTTGTCGGAGATTACTACATCCCGGATTTGAAACTGCCGGAGGAACACCGCCCCATCGGAAAGTATGGACGGTTGCACCGGGAATATTTAAGAGAAGTCCACCCAGCCAGATTGAACACATTGATATTGACCGGAGAGCTATGGACATATCTTGCAGACCTGAACGAACAGGCACAGGAACGGTTAGACACCATCATGGAGCAAATGAAAACTGCCGAGGGCGTGACCGAAGAATTAAAGCGTACCCATCAAATGGAATGGGTGCAGCGTTGCAATAACATTCATAACCGGGCAGAAGAAATTGTTTTACATGAGATGATTTATTCATAACGGTATGGTAGAATGATTATGACAAATAAGAATTTGGAGGGAAGAAATATGCAGACGATTATTGTGTTGTTAAATCCAGGAATGCTTGAAAATGCTGATTTGGATTTGAGATATCGCATACCAGACCGTATCGAAGAGGTATCAAATTCTTTGATACAAAGCAATGGATATGATTATATAGACACAGAGGACGGAGACCCTGGACCATTGATGGGTATTTGGTTGGAAACTGAAAATGCACATAGAAACTGGCATATAGTGAGGGATTTGTTTCAAAGGGAAAAATTTATAGGAAATGATTTATCTTTGTCGGCTCAGATATATATTTCCGAAAAAGATACTGACGATTTAGAAAACTGTGTGCTTGTTTTTCCTGAATAACAATTCCAGTTTATAGGGGAGTTGAACAGAGTAAAAAATCGGAATTGGAGGTAGAATATGAAAAAAATCAGTATCGACGAAACGAAGCTTCCAGCCGTAATGGAAATTATTGAAAAGGCGGCACTACTCATGGACGAAAAAGATTGTGATAGTGATAAAGAAGCAAAAAAAGAGTTAGGGGAGCTACAAAAGAACTTGAGAGAAATTACTGGAAATAAGAAGATAAAAATTAATATCTTTCAAGCTTATTGGAGTTACACCGATTTAGAAACAACAGCACGCAGAGCCTTAATGCCTCCGCCAATGAAATCTAATTTATCAAATGAGCAACTCAAGGAAATCGTTTTACACATTCTGAAGTTTGGGGAAGGGGAAAGAGATTGGTGGTTGGAATATCTGGAGATTAACACCGGCTTAGACAATCTTACCGACTATATTTTTTATCCTGACTTAATTGGTTTGGACTTCGACGCTACTTTGGAACAAATTGCTGATAAAATAATTGCAGATAGGAAATGAACTTGTCGCTTTGAAATTTTAACTGAATAACCACAGCACGAACCGCTGCTACATGGAAGCCAACAAACCATGCAACAGCGGTTTTTCTTTACCGTTTTTTCCTCTGGCTGATAGGCGTTCCCATTTTCTTTGATTTTTTGAGAATCCGAATCAGCCAGCGAAATTCTTCGTCTGACAGATTTTTATAGTTGATGCCGAGCTGCTTGCAGTAAAGAACAACCAGCTTTTCATCCCGGCTGCCCTTGAAATTTTCGACCGCTTCCAGATTTTCTTTCAGTTCATCGGCAACGGTGGTCTGGGGCGCACTCTCACTGTCCTTTTTGTGGTTTTCCCGAATATCCCGGATAATAAGGTTGAGATCATCCCGTACCATGTGACTGAAATATTCATCATCGCTGATATGTGCGGCTTGCAGCACTTTCAAATGGGGGTCATCTTCGCCGGGGCGATACCGTTCAATGATTTCATGCCGGACGGTATCGACAAGGACGTTGAGGTTCTGAATCTGCATGGTGGCAATCCCATCCACATAAATCTCAATATCCGCAAGAAACTTGATAAAGTCCTTATGGGTGGCAAGTTCGCAGAGCAGACGGTTGTTAATCCGACCGCTTTTCAGAAGTGCCACCATTTCATCACTCAAATGCAGCTCCCTTAATGGCGTGTTGATCTCCACCATGTTCTCTGTCCGGCAAAAGAGATAATCGAGGGACACCCCATAAAAATCTGCCAGCAGGATAAGATTACCATGGTTGATTTCTTTAAAATCATCTTTTTCATAATTTCCAAGAGCTGATTTTGAAATACCTGTTTGCTCTGCCAGTTCTTCCAGTTTTAATCCTTTGTTTAATCGTAAATCTTTTAGCCGTTCCTGTATTGTAGTAGCTCCGTTCATTGAAGCAGTTCCCCCTTCTGACAACATTTATAACCGTTGAATTGATTATACCATATCAATTCCGCAATCGTGGAAATTTCTGATTTTTACCCTTAATTCCTACTTTGTGGACATACGGCACAGGGTACAAAAATGTTCTATGATACAGGTAGTTCATCGATGGATTATTCCAATCGAATGACCAGCCTGTGTGGGATATGCTTCCCCGGCGATGTAGTGCCATGACTTTTGGCAGGGATATGGAGGAACCCTGACCAAAACGAGCATACCAAAGGGAGCGATACGCCGCTGTGAGATTCAGGGGAGGAACGACACCGGGGAGAACTGGCGAACTGACACCGAAATGATACCGAAACACGACAATCTGATAGGGGGATAGTCTTACCCTATCGCTGATACTTCGGGAGATTTTAGGCGGCTCTATGGCTGTAATTTTTCCGAAAATCGCCCCGAAACCATACACAAAAACGGGAGGAAGCGCAATATGCCGAGAATGAGCAAAAAGAGGAAGCATGAGCTTTCCTTTTACCTCAATGACCGGGGGCGTGTCACTTACAACGAATTATGCAGGAAATGCCAGCATGGGTGCAGGCAGAGCTTCCGGGCGGTTGTGATTGACTGCCCCCGTTATTCATCCAAACGAGCAAAGAAAAAGGAGGAACACACCGAATGAATTTTGAATTTATGACGATAGACACACCATTGCCGCCCTGTATGCCCTTTCCCATAGCGTTGACAGGATTTCCAGTCAGCAGCACCGCAAAGGTCATGTACTGCCGGATGCTGGACGCTATGCTGTCCAAAGGACAGGAGGACGAGAACGGAATCCTCTTTGTCTGCTTCCCTGTCACAGCCATTGCCGCAGTCCTGTCCCGCAACCCCATGACGGTCAAGCGTTCTCTGAATGAACTGGAAACCGCCGGACTTATCATGCGGGTGCGTCAGGGCGTGGGAGAACCAAACCGGATTTATGTGCTGATACCGGGAAAGGAGGACGCTGCCCTTGCCTGATACCTCAAAGCTGGAAAAACTCAACCGGGAACTGGAGAAAAGCGAAAAGAAACTGCGGAAAACCATCAATGATGAAAAGGCATTGCAGCACCAGTTGAAGCAGCTTACCCGAAAGGAACGGACGCACCGGCTCTGCACTCGTGGCGGTATGCTGGAAAGTTTTCTGCAAGAGCCGGAACGCCTGACAGATGATGATGTCATGCTGTTGTTGAAACTCATTTTTCACAGGCAGGACACGCAGGAACTATTGAAAAAACTGCTGGAACGGGAGAAGCCGGAAACCCCTTAGTTTACTAAGGGCGCAATTATACACCACCCAGAGGTTGGTGCATTGCGTTCTCCGAAGGCTCCTTGCCGGAGGGCTGTGATTTTCCGCAGTCAAGGTCTGCTCCAAATCATACAGGGGACGCTACGCTTCCCCTGCGCTGGCTGCCGCCAGCTACCCTTTTGTGAACTTGCCATCTGGGGACACCTTGCGCTGCAAGCTGTTCCCAGCCGACAGGTTTTACAACTCTCTCTGTACTTTGATGGTCGAATAAAGTATAATGAAGTCGACGACAAATCGGAAGTGGCTTATTGTATTGGGAAGGAGAAGTTATGGACAGAATGGTAATTGCAGGTGGCTATGGGATCTGTTTATTTTCCGCAGACACCTTACAGGATTTTTTGAAGCGTGAGAAAATTCGGAAAAGAAAACTGTTAAGTCTTCTGCAAAAGGATAAGGAGCTTTATCTGAACACGCAACGAGAGGGAATTTTCATCCCGTTGGTAGGGATTGATCACTATAATTATGCAATCAAATTGGAAGGGCAGGACGAGCCCTTTGATGACCAGTGGGTGCAAAAAATCAGCTATGAGGGCTTTAATCTGGAAGTAAAAGATGGACTTTGGATTTCTGCTATTGAACAGCTTGAACCTTTTGAGCCAAAGGAATACCATATCAAGGAAGAAGAATTTTATACCACACCGGGGTACTTCGGTTCTGTGGAGCACTACCACTCCCCGTGGGAACGGTGGTATAAGTCAGAAACACCAGATGGTATCTGTACAATTTATACGGACATCAAGTATAATGTTCCTGCTGGAAAATATCTGCTGTCCATCAAAGGCTACACCCGAAAGGAACAACAGAAATTTCCTACCCCCAACTGTGGTTTTTTCTTTTCCTTTACAGAAGTAGATTCGTTTGAAGGTTTCAAGAATCCACGAGAATCTGATGCGTACGATTTTAATCTAGGAAGTATAAAGTAGAAAACTTTCAATTTGCCACCCACACATCGGGTCAATTTGTCCCGAACTTTTACAACTAAATACCCGCCGCCCACACAGCGGCACACCAAGCAGGAAATCTGAAAAAGGTTGCCTGCTTTTTTTCTGCCCAAAATGAGGTGGTAAAGCGCCACCCCATCCACCAATTACCGAAAGGAGGGACACGAAATGCCCTGTCCACACAACGAAATCACGATTGTTCAGCGCAGCCAGCGGCAGTCTGCGGTTGCCGCCGCTGCTTACCAGAGTGGCGAAAAGCTGTTCTGTGAATACGACCAAGAAGTGAAGCACTACCCGGAAAAGCGTGGTATCGTCCACAATGAAATCCTGCTCCCGGCAAATGCCCCACAGAAATATGCAGACCGCAATACCCTATGGAACGCCGCCGAAGCGGTGGAGAAACAATGGAACTCCCAGCTTGCAAGGCGGTGGGTGCTTACCATCCCCAGAGAGATACCGCCTGACCAGTACGCTGTCCTTGTACGGGAGTTTTGTGAGCAGCAGTTTGTTTCCAAAGGCATGATTGCTGATTTTGCAATCCATGACCCCCATCCGCCGGGACACAATCCCCACGCCCATGTCCTGCTCACTATGAGGGCAATGGACGAACATGGGAAATGGCTTCCCAAGAGCCGCAAGGTTTATGACCTTGACGAGAATGGGGAACGGATCAAACTTCCGTCCGGCAGGTGGAAAAGCCACAAGGAGGATACGGTTGACTGGAACGACCAGAAGTATTGTGAAATCTGGCGGCATGAATGGGAGGTCATCCAGAACCGCTATCTGGAAGCCAATGACCGCCCGGAGCGTGTGGACTTGCGTTCCTATGCCAGACAGGGGCTTGATATAGTCCCCACTGTCCATGAGGGAGTTGCTGTCCGGCAGATGGAAAAGCGAGGTATCCAGACGAATATCGGCAACCTGAACCGGGAAATCAGAGCTGCCAACAATCTGATGAAGTCCATCCGGCAGCTTATCCAAAACCTCAAAGGCTGGATTACCGAGCTGGGCGAAAAACGGAAAGAGCTGCTTGCACAAAAGGCGGCGGAGGAAGCAACGCTTCTTCCCAATCTGCTGATGAAGTATATGGAGATACGAAAGGAAGAAAGGAAGGACTGGACAAGGGCTGGACAGAACCGTGGGACTTCACAGGACTTAAAGGCAGTCAGCGAAGCCCTGTCCTATCTCCGGCAAAAGGGGCTTTCCACTGTGGAGGATTTAGAAGCATTTCTGGAAGCGTCCGGGAAATCAGCCGCCGATTACCGCAATCAGATGAAGCCCAAGGAAGCCCGCAGCAAAGTGATTGACGGGATTCTTGCCAGCCGGACAGACTGCAAGGAATGTGAGCCTGTCTATGAGAAGTACCGGAAGATATTTTTTAAGAAAACAAAGGAGAAATTCAAACAGGAACACCCGGAGGTTGCCCGGTATGAGAAAGCCGCCGCCTACCTTGCCAAGCACCCGGACGATAAGGACAGCACCCAAAAGGAGCTGCAAGAGGAACAGGAAAAACTTGTTGGCGAAATCGCAGGGCTGAAAGAACCTTTAACCGAGGTACAGGAGGATTTGAAGAAGTTGCGGGACATCCGCTACTGGGTACGGAAAGCCACCCCCGGCACAGAGGAAAGCAAAGAGCCGCCCAAGAAGCAGCCTATCAAAGAAGTCTTGCAGGATAAGGCAGACGAGAAAAAGGCTCAAAGAACTGCCCCGGCACAGGCGAAACACAGACAACAGGATATGGAACTTTAACAGGCACTTGCCATTTTCAATCAGAGAATGTCAGGTGCTTTTCTTATTTTCAAGGAGGGATAGATTTGAATGTATTTGAAGCTGTGAAGCAGTCCGTCACAACAAGGCAGGCTGCGGAGCATTATGGAATCCATATAGGTCGGAACGGGATGGCTTGCTGCCCGTTCCATCACGATAAAACCCCAAGCATGAAGCTGGATAGGCGTTACCACTGCTTCGGCTGCGGTGCGGATGGGGATGTGATTGATTTTGCCGCCGCCCTGTATGGGCTGGGAAAGAAAGAAGCCGCCGTACAACTGGCACAGGACTTCGGGCTTTCCTATGAGGACTGGAAACCGCCGGGAAAGGCAAAAAAGCCCAAGCCCCGGCAGAAATCCCCGGAGGAACAGTTTCAGGAAGCAAAGAGCCGCTGCTTCCGTACCCTTGCCGATTATCTTCACTTGCTGATGGCATGGAGAATGGACTACGCCCCGCACTCCCCGGAGGAAGCCTTTCATCACCGGTTTGTGGAAGCCTTACAGAAGCAAGCCCATGTGGAATATCTGCTGGATGTGCTGCTGTTTGGGGAGACGGAGGAAAAAGCGGCTTTGATTACGGACTACGGAAAGGATGTGATACAGCTTGAACAGCGAATGGCAGAGCTTGCAGCCGCAGACGCAGCAAGAACTAAAAAACACCATGAACGCCATGCAGCCGCCCCAGAGCATTGAGGAAATCAAGGCGGGGCTGGAAACTACCGAGAAAGGCGGTGTCCGTCAGAGCATACGGAACTGCCTGACCGTATTTCAGCGTGACCCTCTGCTTTCCGGGGCTATCGCATACAACATCCTGACCGACCGCAAGGACATCATAAAGCCCATCGGCTTCCACAGAGAAAGCACCGCCTTAAACGATACGGACATGAAGTATCTGCTTCTCTATCTGGAAGAAACCTACGGGCTTACCAATGAGAAAAAGATTGATAACGCCATCGGAATTGTGGCGAATGAAAACAAGTATCATCCCATCCGGGATTATTTAAGTTCCCTTGTGTGGGACGGAAAGGAACGAATCCGCTTCTGCCTGCGGCACTTTCTGGGGGCTGACGCAGACGATTACACCTATGAAGCGTTGAAGCTGTTCCTGCTGGGTGCTATCTCACGAGCCTTTCAGCCGGGGTGCAAGTTTGAAATCATGCTCTGTCTGGTCGGAGGTCAGGGGGCTGGCAAGTCCACCTTCTTCCGTCTGCTGGCAGTCCGGGACGAGTGGTTCTCCGATGATTTGCGGAAGCTGGACGATGACAATGTGTACCGTAAGCTGCAAGGTCACTGGATTATCGAAATGTCGGAAATGATGGCAACCGCCAATGCCAAGAGCATTGAGGAAATCAAGTCGTTTTTAAGCCGGCAGAAAGAGGTTTACAAGATACCCTATGAAACCCACCCGGCAGACCGCCCCCGTCAGTGTGTGTTTGGCGGCACTTCCAATGCCCTTGACTTCCTGCCCCTTGACCGTTCCGGCAACCGCCGCTTTATCCCGGTCATGGTGTACCCGGAGCAAGCCGAGGTTCACATTTTGGAGGACGAAACTGCTTCCAGAGCCTATATCGGGCAGATGTGGGCGGAAGCGATGGAGATTTACCGAAGCGGCAGGTTCAAGCTGGCTTTCAGCCCCGCCATGCAGCGGTATCTCAAAGAACACCAGCGGGATTTTATGCCGGAGGACACCAAAGCCGGAATGATACAGGCGTATCTTGATAAGTACACCGGGAGCATGGTCTGCTCCAAGCAGCTTTACAAGGAAGCCTTGAACCATGCCTTTGACGAGCCGAAGCAATGGGAAATCCGGGAAATCAACGAGATTATGAACCAGTGCATTTCCGGCTGGCGGTACTTCCCGAACCCAAGAATGTTTTCAGAATATGGCAGACAAAAGGGCTGGGAGCGTGAAAACCCGGCAACGGACTCCGGCAACCCGTCTGAAAAAACGATGGACGGTTTTGTGGAGGTCACAGAACAGATGGAGCTTCCATTCTGAGAATGACAGCCCGTTGCACCTCCTGTTGCTATCCCGTTGCCGAGCCGGTTGCCGGGGAAAATCCCTTATTTCCGGGCTTTTCTCCCTTATAACAACCAAAACAACAGAAAAATAAAAGAAAAGTATAAATAGTAAGTAGTGCCAGATTGAGATTGTTTGCAAGGTCTTTTGAAGCCCGTTGCCGGACTTCGTTGCCGACACCCTCTGTCTGGCTATTTTCATGTATGGAGGATAACTGCCTATGGCGAAAAACAAAACAGAGATTCATGTGACTACTGTGTTTGACGGAGAACTGGACGCCACTGATGTGTTCGTCAGCCTGATTTCCCAGAAATACGGAAAGATAAATACGAAAGAATATCTTGCTAAAAAGAAAGATATGGGCTATAATGAAGATGAGGTTCAAAAGAGCCAGATACCGTCTGGATTGTGTGGGTAAATGGCTATGATGAACGAAATGGAATACAGAACAATCGGAAAGGCACTTGCCGGGGGCTATCGTGCGGCGGTCTATTGCAGGCTGTCAAAGGACGATGACCTGCAAGGCGAAAGTGCCAGTATCGCAAACCAGCGTGATATGCTGGAAAAATACTGCGAAAAGCAGGGATGGGAGGTTGTGGCAGTCTATCAGGACGATGGCTTCACAGGTCTTAACATGGAGCGTCCTGATTTACAGAGGATGTTGAGAGCCATTGAGCGAAGGCAAATCAACCTTGTTATCACGAAAGACCTCAGCCGACTGGGGCGGAACTATCTGCAAACCGGGCATTTGATTGAGGACTTTTTCCCAAGAAACGGTGTCCGCTATATCGCCATGAATGATGGTATCGACACCCTGCGGGATAACAACGACATCGCCCCGTTCAAAAATATCCTGAACGAGATGTACAGCAAGGATATTTCCAAGAAAGTCCATTCCTCTTATCTTCTGAAAGCGCAGAAAGGACAGTTTACCGGGTGTCTTGCCCCGTTTGGGTATCGGAAAGACCCGGAGGACAAAAACCATCTGCTCATTGACGAGGAAACCGCCCCGATTGTGCGGCTGATTTTCGGATATGCCCTGAACGGTCATGGTCCGAACTATATCCGCAGACGGCTGGAGGAAGAAAAAATCCCCTGCCCCACATGGTGGAATCGGGAACGGGGGCTTCGCAATACCCGCACCAAATGGGAAAAGAAAGACCCGGAAAACGGGCGGTATATGTGGGACTTCTCCGTTATCAAAGACCTTTTGATGAATCCCGTCTACACCGGGGCGATTGCTTCCCAGAAAAAAGACTACCGCTTCAAAATCGGCACGATTGGGGAAAAGAAGCCGGAGGACTGGATTGTGGTGGAGGGACAGCATGAACCGCTGATTGACCGCATGAGTTTTGACATTGTGCAGAACAAGCTGAAATCCCGCCAGCGTCCGGGGCAGACCAATGAAATCAGCCTGTTTGCCGGACTGCTAAAATGCGGCGAGTGTGGGAAGTCGCTGACGATACGCTACACAAACGCAAAACATCCCCAGCGGATATACTCCTGCAAGACCTACAATGCCTTTGGAAAGAACCACTGCACCCAGCACCGGATTGATTATAACACCCTTTACAGCCATGTGCTGCGGAAAATACGGGAATGTGCCAGAGCTGCCCTGATGGACGGGGAAGCGGTTGCCGACCGCCTGACCAATACCTGTGAAGCCGAGCAGCGGGAACAGCGGGAAGCAATGGAACGCTCCCTTACAAGGGACGAGGAACGGATTGAGGTTCTGGACAAAATGGTAATGCGGCTTTATGAGGATATGATTGCAGGGCGTATCAGTGAGCAGAACTTCAACACCATGCTGGAAAGGACACAGACCGAGCAGACGGAGCTTAAAACAAAAGTGTCCGAGGGCAGGAAGCGGCTGTCCGATGAAGTCCAGCTTGCCAATGACGCAAAACAATGGGTGGAAGCCATTCAGGAATACGCCAACATCACAGAGCTGGACGCAGCCACCCTCAACCGCTTAATCAAAGAAATCGTCGTGCATGAGCGCATTGACGAAAATAAAACAAGACACATTTCTATCGAAATTCATTTTAATCTCAAACCCATCCCGGAGGTGGAACAGGTCACTGCCTGACCTGTCCCGCCGGGACGGTTCTCTTAAAAATACCATATAGATTTTTTGTACGCCGCCGCCCGCCATCGAGCAGAGTTTTACACCTAATTGGGGATAAAACAGCTCATGGCAGGCGGAGGTATCGTTATTGTGGCTCAGACGGTGATTCCACAGCTTACAAGTCTGTTCTCATAATTCATGGGAACAATCATTGACAAAATCACTGAATTTATAAAGGAAATGCTGCAGGGGTGGGTGCTTGACAACCTTGAAACGATGTTAACCGACGTAAATACGAAGGTAGGTTCTATCGCAGGGGAAGTCGGGCAGACACCCAGCTCATGGAACGCAGGCATTTTTTCCATGATCCGAAACCTTTCAGATAATGTCATGATTCCCATAGCAGGAATGATTATCAGCGCCATACTCTGCTATGAGCTGATTACGATGGTAATGGATAAAAACAACATGCACGAGATGGGGAGTGAGTTTTTCTTCCGCTACCTCATCAAAGCATGTGTTGCAGTAATGTTGCTCAGCAAGACGTTTGACATTACAATGGCAATCTTTGATGTGGGAAACCATATCGTGACCAGTGCATCGGGTGTCATTACCGGCTCTACGAGCCTTGATGTGTCATCCACGTTACAGACCATGTTTAATGATCAGCTTTCCACTATGGGAATAGGCGAACTGATAGGGCTTGGAATTGAAACCATGATTGTCAGCTTATGTATGAAAATCATGTCCGTTTTAATCACCGTCGTTCTGTACGGACGAATGATAGAGATATACCTTTATATTTCAGTGGCTCCGGTTCCGTTTGCGACACTAAGCAACCGGGAATGGGGCAGTATCGGCAACAATTACATCAAGGGACTGTGTGCTCTGGCATTTCAGGGATTTTTCATCATGGTGTGCGTAGGCATTTACTCTGTACTGGTGTCAAGTGTGGCGGTTGCTTCCAACCTTCATACGGCATTATGGTCAGTGGCAGCCTACACAGTCATTTTGTGCTTCAGCTTATTTAAGACAGGCTCCCTTGCAAAATCAATACTTAATGCACATTAGTGGGAAAGGAAAATGATTATGGCAATATCAGTAGCAGTGCCAAAAGATTTAAGCGGCATCAAGACAAAGGTGGCGATGAATCTGACAAAACGCCAGTTAATCTGCTTTGGTGGTGCGGGTGTAGTGGGTATCCCCCTTTATATTTTCACAAAAGGGGCAATCGGCACACAGGCATCCGCACTGCTCATGGTGGCAGTCATGCTGCCATTTTTCTTTCTGGCAATGTATGAAAAGGACGGCTTTCCGGCTGAGAAGATTCTGTACTTTATGATACGGCAGAAAATACTGACACCGGAAATACGTCCCTATAAATCCGAAAACATTTACAGGCAGTTGGAGAAACGGGAGAAAATAGAGAAGGAGGTGCGTTATCTTGAAGAAAAAGCCGCAGGCAAAACAACAAGGTAAACCTGTAAAAGCGGGCTTGAATTTTTCAGAAAAGAGAAGGCTTGCAGAGCTGAAACGTACTCTTGCAGGAAATGACAAAAAGCAGGAAAAGCCAACCACGGCACAGAATACGATTACTTTTAAAAAGATGTTCCGTGACGGCATCTGTCAGGTGACTTCCACCTATTACACGAAAATGGTGGAGTTTTTCGATATCAACTATGACCTTCTTGAGATAGAGGATCAGGGAGAGATTCTGGAGGAGTACAGTAAATTTATCAATTATTTTGACCCGTCTATTAAGTTCCAGCTATTTCTGTTTAACAGACAGGTAAACGAACAGACTTTAATAGACCAGTTTGACATTCCTTTGCAGGGAGATGATTTTGATGATATCCGGGAGGAATATTCGGAGATGTTAAAGAAGCAGGCTGCAAAGGGCAACAACGGCATAATTAAATCAAAGTACCTTATTTTTGGTACGGAGTGCAAGGGCTTTAAAGAAGCAAAATCAAAGCTGAATAATATTGAAGCTGATGTGATTAAAAATTTTTTGAATCTTGGCACACACGCAAGAAGCCTCGACGGAAAGGAAAGACTGCGTATCCTGCATGAATATTTCAACCAGGATACAATGGAACCTTTCCGTTTTTCATTTCAGGAACTGTCAGAGTCGGGAAAGAGTGTAAAGGATTATATTGCACCGCCGGGCTTTGATTTCCGTTATCCGAGCCGTTTTAAGGCGGGAAAGCTGTACGGCTGCGTCCACTATCTGGACATTATTGCACCGAGGTTCAATGACGAGCTGTTAAAGAAGCTCCTTGACATTGATGATAACTTAACCGTTACCATGCACATGCAGACAATGGACCCGGTAAAGGCAATCAAGATGTTAAAGGCGGCTCTGACCAATATCCAGAAAATGAAGATTGAGGAGCAGAAAAAAGCGGTACGTTCCGGCTATGACATGGATATTCTGCCAACGGACATTATCACTTACGAGAAGGACACGCTGGAGCTTTTGGATGACCTGAATACAAGCAACCAGAAGATTATCAAGATGACTTTTCTCATTACCTGTTACGGCAGAAACAAGAGGGAGCTTGAAAATCTGATTCAGAGAGTATCTGGCATTATCCAGCAGGCAAACTGCAATTTGAGATGTATGCAGTATTTGCAGGAGCAGGGCCTTATGGCATCTGCACCGATTGGCTGTAATGATACGGGTATTGAGAGGGTGCTTACCACAAAGAGTACCGCTATTTTGGTGCCGTTCTGTACGCAGGAGTTATTCATGCCTGCCCCGGCAATTTATTATGGACTGAATGCCTTGTCAAACAACATGATTATGGCAGACAGAAAAAGGCTTCGTACACCGAATGGAGTCATACTTGGTACACCTGGTTCGGGTAAATCGTTCAGTGCAAAGCGTGAGATTTTATCCTGCTTTTTGATGACAAGGGATGATGTGATTATCTGTGATCCGGAGGGAGAGTATTTTGCCCTTGTGGGAGCCTTGCATGGACAGGTGGTAAGACTTGCCACCAATTCAAAGGATTACTTAAACCCGATGGATATCCAGTTAAGTCATAAGAATGATAAAGAAGCACTGAAATTAAAGAGTGATTTTATCATTACCCTCTGTGATCTGATTGCCGGAGGAAAGGACGGTCTGGAAAATGATGAGAAGGGTATCATTGACGAGTGTATCCGTCATATCTACGATGCTTATTTTGAAAATCCGGTGCCGGAGAACATGCCAATCCTTGAAGATTTGTATAATGCCCTTCTGGAGCATAAGAACAGCAAGGCAGAACGTATTGCCAATAGCCTTGTGCTGTATGTGCATGGTTCTCAGAATTATTTTAACCACCGTACCAATGTAGACAGTAAGAACCGCATTATGTGTTTTGACATCAGGGACTTGGGAAACCAGTTAAAAGAGCTTGGAATGTTAATCGTGCAGGATGCGGTATGGAACAGGGTATCGCAGAACAGGGAAAGAAAGATTGCTACCCGCTATTACTGTGATGAGTTCCACCTGCTCTTAAAGGAAAGGCAGACAGCCATTTATTCTGTGGAAATCTGGAAGCGTTTCAGAAAGTGGGGCGGTATTCCCACAGGTCTGACGCAGAATGTGGGTGACTTCCTAAAATCGGAGGAAATCGAGGGTATTCTTGGTAACTCTGATTTTGTGTATCTGTTAAATCAGAACGCAAAGGATCAGACAATCCTTGCAGATAAGCTGGGGTTGTCGGAAAAGCAGCTTGCCCATGTGACTAATTCAGAGCCGGGTTCCGGTCTTATCCTGTTTGACAACGTGGTAATTCCATTCGTGGATAAATATCCGACAGATACCAAGACCTATGCGATTATGAATACCAAACCGGAGGAAAGTGTAAGGCAGGAGGAAAATAATTAGTGGCAGAGAGAAAGAAGAAGCAGGCGGCTGTATTTGCAAAGGATGAAAGTACTTTTGTGAATGGAAGTTCTGCAAAGGGAGCTAATACCACTCATAAGGGAAAAGAAAAATGTTCCGGCACAAATCAGCCGAGAGATGAAAATAGAACTTCTGGACATGATGTCCAGAGGTCGGAACAGAAACAAAAGTCTGGACAAAATAAGCGAAAGACAGGTCAGTACCGGAAAGAGGATACCTTTGGACAGAGTGACCAGCAGTCCGGGAATACGGATACAAGTAATAATCAGAAAAGTGATTTTTCACAGGAAAATAATGCTTTTACTGAGGAGAATGTTTCTGGGCAGGAGAAAAGCCAGCCACAGGATGATTACCACCGCAGGAATACTTACCACCAATCCGAAAAAAAGAGGAAATATCGCAGGCGGGAATATCAGGACAGGCAGAGAAACAGGACTTCTGATTTTGAGCATGACTTTCAGACAAAGGACAGCACTTTTACGGAGAGTGAAAGGACAGAGTTTGAAGGAAGCGAAAAGTTAGACAGGCTTCAGAAAAAGGCAGAAAAAGCCGGGAGAAAAACAGAAGCGGCAAGAAAGAAGATTCCGAAGAAAACAGAGTATTCCCTTGAGCGTGTTTATGATGAAAAGACAGGCAGAGCGAAATATGTTCTGACTGCGGATAAAAAGGAAAAGCAGTTTAAGCCGGACAATCCCGTGAAAGTAATAACAGGCAGGGCGGGTGCAGAGGTTTCCAACTTTACGCATGGCAAGGTAGCTGAGGTGGAAAAACAAAATTCCGGAGTAGAGGGCGCACACAAGACGGAGCAGAAAGCCGAGGATGTGTATCATTTTGTAAAACGGCACCATAAGAGCCGATTACAGCGCCAGCATGAGAAAGTGAAAAAGCTGGAGAAGAAGCAATTTCAGAAAGAGGTCAATTTCCGTTATCAGAAATTTCTTGAGGAAAATCCCCAAATGCAGGAAAAGACCTTAAAGAAGCAAATGCAGAGGCGTTTGCAGAAACAGCGGATTAAGCGTGAGTATGCAAAAGCAAGGAGGGCTGGACAGGCAGCAAAGAATACAAAGGAAGCGGCAGCAAAGACAGCCAGTTTTACAACAACAGTTGCAAAAAAAGTGCAGGAACTTGCAGCAAAACACGCTGGACTGCTTGTTACCATAGGCGTTTTTGCTTTACTGCTGATTATGATTATGACCTGCATATCCTCCTGTGGTGCAATGTTTTCGGAGGGTATGAGTACCACGATGGCAGGCAGTTACATGAGTGTTCCGGCAGAGATTGATGCAGCAGATTTAGCTTTTTCTGAACTGGAAATGGAATTGCAGAAAGAAATTAATGCCATAGAAACAGATTATCCGGATTATGACGAATACCGCTACAATCTGGATGCTATCGGGCATGACCCGTTTGCTTTGATTAGTTATTTGTCGGCAGTTCATACGGAATTTACGGCGGCAGAGGTACAGAGCGAGGTGGAAAGCCTGTTTGACGAGATGTATGAGCTGACCTTAACGCCGACAACGGAAACAAGGACTCGGACAGTAACAAAGACAGGAACCAGAACCGTGACAGACCCGGTAACAGGAGAAGAAACAGAGGAAGAATATGAGTATGAGGAGGAAGAAGAATATACCGTAACCATACTTGATGTAACACTGACAGCTGTGGATTTGAATGTGGTTGTGGCAGGACACATGAATGAGGAGCAGAAGGAAATATATGCTCTTTATAATGAAACACATGGTCTTGTCCAGCAGTTTTATACACCACTTGATTTGTACTGGTACAACTATGTGAGCAGCTATTATGGCTATCGTATCAATCCGGTTACCGGAGAGGAGCAGTTCCACCGTGGTGTGGACATTGCAGTACCGACAGGTACTCAGGTTCTTGCATCTATGGATGGTACTGTTACAACAGCCACCTATGATGCTTCTTACGGGAATTATGTGGTGATTGAAAAAGATGGTTATATAACCAAGTACGCACATATGGACACGTTAAGTGTCAGCACAGGACAGGTTGTCACACATGGGACGGTCATCGGAACAACAGGAAATACCGGAAGCAGTACGGGAAGCCATCTTCATATCGAGTGTCTGTATAACGGGGAGTATTATAACCCGTTATTTTACTTTGAAGCCGGGGAAGGAACACTGTACGGAGAAGCACCGGGAAGCGGAAGTGGCGGAGGAAATGCAATACCGCCGGATTCTTATGATGATGCAACGGTGCAGGCACTTATGGAGGAAGCCGCAAAATACTTGGGCTATCCTTATGTATGGGGCGGTTCGTCCCCGTCAACGAGTTTTGACTGTTCCGGATTCGTGTGCTGGGTGTTTACCAACAGTGGTGTCCATGATTTGCCACGAACCACAGCACAGGGCATTTATGACCAGTGTATTCCTGTTTCGGCGGCAGATGCAAAGGCAGGGGACATTATCTTTTTTACAGGCACTTATAATTCACCGGGTCCTGTCAGTCATGTAGGTATCTACTGCGGAAACGGTGTGATGATACACTGCGGCGATCCGATTAAGTATGCAAACATCAATACATCATACTGGCATAGCCATTTTTACAGTTTTGGAAGATTAAATTAACCATAGGTGTAGAGTGACAATTATAATTGATAAAATTACAAAAAAGATTGATAATATACAATTATATAATAAAATATATCTGTAAAAGAAAATTACAAATAAGTTGATAAAATAGAAAAGATACAATAATGTTTGATATTAAAATTGTGTCTCTATGGATATCACATCAAGCGGGAGGGATTGTATTGGCGACAAAAAAGCAACATTATGTATGGCGTGGTTATTTAAAGCGCTGGAATGAAAGTGAGGATAGATTTGGAAGAGTTTATGTTTATAGAAAAAAAGTTTTAGGTAATCAACCAGAAATAGAATATGCACTTTTGGAAAATGTAGGGTTTGGAAAATACTTTTATGATATGACAGGATTTTCTAAGGCTGATGTAAGCGTAGTTTCACAGCTTATAGCGTATATTCAGAAAGATAAGCTTGTGCCGTTAGGATTAAATCCTGAACTGCTGGGAGATGCCAATGCCGAGAGAGATTTTATAGAAACATTAATGGGGCAATATGAAGATATAGACAATAAACATCAATTTTTGGATAAAATGATATCCGGAGATTTATCATTTTATAAAGATTCTCTTGTACAAGTAGCACTGGATGAATTGCATGATGAAGTGATGAATGCTCTTTGGGGTAGCAGAGAGAAAAGTGATGTTGAATTAATGGTAGATACTTTAAAAGCGATGGAGCATATAGAAGATGAAGATTTAAAGCATGAGTTCCATAGATTTTTCTTTATGCAGCATCAGAGGTCTCCAGTAATTTATGAAACTCAAGTGAAAAATTTTGAAACTCTAAAGTTGCAGTATCCAGCTATTAAAGATACTAATTCAAACTTTTATGCTAACTCATTAATGATTTTTTTTGTAGAGACAATGTCTGTTAATGTGTCTACTAAAATGCATACATGGATTGAACGGTATGATAACAAAACGAATGTTCCGTTTGTAACAACAGATACTCCAGTTGTTAATCTTACGGGTATGGAATTTTTAGAAAAAAATGAATTTTATTATCCTATTTCGCCTAAAATCGCAATTAAATTGTGCGTAACATCGAAGGGAAGTAAGTATGGCAAGGCAAAAAATATATGCTTGGATATGACTGATGAAAATGAGGTTAAAAAGCTGAATTTAGCAATTGCTAAAAACTGTTATAAAGAAGTTTTTTCTAATGATGAAAATGTATTAAAAAGTATTAGGTCTGAACTTCAAAGTTAATAGATTGTTATGAATGAGCAAATTCCCACCAAATGCACAAAAACAGTGTCAGATGTCTTTGAAGCAAAGACAAATTATAGATATTATCGAAATGCTGTCCGTATAGTAAATACATGAATCTGGAGAAGATTTGAGAGAAAGTGACGGCGAGTAAAAAGCAAAAAAATATACCAGAACAGGAGAAAATCGTGTTATGAAGATTGAGTCTATCAAGATAAAAAATTTTAGGAGTTATAAGGAAGAAACAATAATTCGCTTTGATAATCTTACAGTGTTAGTTGGCAGAAATGATATAGGTAAATCTACAATTCTTGAGGCGTTGGATATTTTTTTCAATGATGGCGGTGGAATAATTAAGATCGATAAGTCTGACCTGAATATTCAAGCGGCACGAAATGGTGATAGTGAAACTGTGATATCTGTATGTTTCTCGGAACTGCCAGAGTCGATTATTATAGATTCTGCGGTGCAGACTACCTTGGCTGATGAATACATGTTGAATGCGGATGGTTTGTTGGAAGTCGTAAAGAAATATAAAAATGGTGGCAAAGCTTCTGTATTTATCCATGCAAAACATCCGATGAACCCTGATTGTAAAGATTTGCTTCTCAAGAAGAATGCAGAACTTAAGAGTATAATCAAAGGTATGGGTATAGAATGTGAGAATCAGAGAATCAATACTACAATGCGGAGAGCCATATGGGAGCATTACGAGGGGAGCCTTGATTTGCAGGATATGGAGATTGATGTATCAAAGGAGGATGCAAAAAAAATCTGGGATAAACTCTCCTCTTATATGCCCGTGTACTCTCTATTCCAGTCAGATCGTAAAAACAGTGATGGAGATAGCGAAGTTCAGGATCCTTTAAAGGAAGCTGTTAAACAAATCATCAATGATGAAGAATTACAGCAAACTTTGGCTTCTGTAGCTGAGGTTGTAGAAACAAAGCTGAAAGAAGTTTCAAGCAGAACGTTGGAAAAGTTACGGGAAATGGATCCCGCTGTTGCAAACAGCTTAAACCCGGTTATCCCTACCGCTGACAAGTTAAAATGGGCTGATGTATTTAAGGCAGTGTCAATTTCAGGTGATGAGGATATCCCTATCAATAAAAGGGGGAGTGGTGTCAAGAGGCTTGTTCTGCTGAATTTTTTCAGAGCAGAAGCTGAACGTAGGGCAGCCGAAGGTGATAGTACTGGAATTATTTATGCAATTGAAGAACCAGAAACTTCCCAACATTCCAACAACCAGCGAGTGTTGATAAAGGCGCTAAAGGAACTGGCTCAAGCGGCCAATACACAGATTTTGCTTACAACACATAGCCCTGTTATTGTAAAAGAACTTGATTTTGAAAATCTTCGCCTAATTTTCGAAGATGAAGTTGGAAAACGTGTACTCTCGGTAGAACCTGCAGTTCTACAGTATCCTTCATTAAATGAAGTGAATTATGCAGCATATGGAGAAGCAACTGAAGAGTACCATAATGAGTTGTATGGTTTTCTGGAATTTCAACAATGGCTTAATGATTATAAAGCAGGAAGGCAGCAAAGACCATATCTGTATGTGAAAAATGGTAACACAAAGACATGGAACCTTGATTTGACGGAATATGTCAGACATCAAATCCATCATCCAGAAAACCATAGCAACACACACTTTACTCAAAGTGAGTTGAGGCAGTCGATTGAAGACATGAGACTTTATATCAGAAATCGTGCTGAAACGGAAGGAATATGGGATCCGATTCCTGATGGTGAGTAAGACAATGTTATATAAGAAAACAGAATAAAGAATGATTTTTCAGAATGAAAGGATGCAAAAGCCGTGAAAGCAGATGCATCCTTTTTTGTACCCAAAATGGATTGGAAGTGATGCCTTTGATTGTTAAGTTTTATCAAATATAATTGTAATTTTAGCTTATTTATTATCAAACATAATTGTAAAGGGACAATAGGAAGTGAGGACAATGACAAAGGAAAGAATTGAAAAGGAGCTTACAAAAGTCCGTGAGCAGCTTGCAGGATTGCAGGCAAGACAGAAGGACTTGGAGGAGCAGTTGCAGATGGCAGAGGATGCGGAGAAGATGAAATTCATTGAAAAAAATAAAATCTCTCTGGAACGGCTGATTCTACTGAATAAGGTCAGCGAGGAAGAAATCCGGCATCTGTTAAAGAAGAAGGAACAGGAAGAACAGTTACAGAAATCAGAAAAGGGGGCAGAATGCCATGAAGAAAAAAATGAAGTTATCTTATAAAGCGGTGTTATCGCTTATGTTATCAGCAGTATTGTTCTGTATGCCTGCTGTGGGCTTTGCCATGAACGGAAATTATGCTACGGAGGTTCATGCCGAAGATTCCATTGGAGAGAGTGAAACAGCAACAGAGCAGGAGACAGAAAGCACTACGGAAAGCAGTACAGAGCCGGAAACGGAGAGTACGGTATCAGGGAATGATGTGCCGGAGCCGGTATGTACCTGTGAGGATAAATGCAGTTCTTACGGTTATGACCATACCTGTGAGGTATGTGCCGGGGATTACAAAAAATGTGCTTATAAAAAGCCTAATGTTACCATAAACATCAACAAACCGGATGACTGGTACAACGATACTGCAAAAGTCAGCATTTCTGTATCTGATGTGGCACACACAGGCAATTTTGAGATTGCCAGTATACAGGCAAGAATCGGGCAGAATGGAAGCTGGATGGATGTAACTGAGGACAGAAAACTTGAGATTTCCGAGAACTGTACCGTATATGTGCTTGTCACAGACCAGAAGGGCAATACCTATGAAAGAAGCAGGACAATCAAATGCTTTGATACGACAAAACCTACCTTAAATGCGGCAGTCAGCGACGGACTGTTAAGCATACAGGTACATGATACGGATTCCGGTGCAAAAGCAGTCTATGTGAATGGATATGAATTTACAGACCTGACAAACGGAACCTTAAATATCCGTCTGCAACAGTTTGATGCGGGATATGAGTATTTTACGATTTCCGCTATGGACAATGCCGGAAATATGTCTGAGGTTTACAAGACAAAGAATCCATATTATAAAGACCCTGCCGATGACAGTGACGAAAATCCGGCAGAACAGCTTCCGGTCAGTGCGGAAGCCACCAAGCCAGGAAATGCCACAGGAACAGTTACAGAGCATACAGTTACAGACAGTAACGGCAACACTACTTCACAGACCAGCCTGGCAGATCAGAAAAAGCAGGCGATGGCAGAAGCGGATGCTGCAGAAAAGGGAGAGGATACAAAAGCGGAGTCTGGGCAGGGCAAGGAATTTTATACCATTCAGACTGCATCGGATAAGGTGTTTTACCTGATTATTGACAGGGACGGAGAGGAGGAAATGGTTTATTTCCTTACAGAAGTAACAGAAAATGACCTTCTCAATACAACTTCCGATAACAGTGAGACATTACCGAAAAATTCAGCAGCACTGGAGTCTGCAATTCCGACAGAGGAGAGCGCACTGCCAAACAATAACAGTGGTACAGAAGCTCAGCAGAATGAGGAAACAGAAGATACCGGGGAAACGGAGAATACGGAAAGCACAGAAACCACAGAACCGGAGCAGGAGGCGGCAGAGGAACCGAATCCTATGGTTTCCTATGTGCTTATGGGTGTTCTTGCAGTAGCCTTTATCGGTGGAGCATATTATTTCAAGGTAGTACGCAAGAAAAAAGAGGACTTCATCGAGGATGAAGATGAGGACGAAGAAGATGAAGAATACGAAAACGAAGAAGAATCGGAGGAAGTTTCCGAAGATGATTTCTTTGACGAGAAGGAGGACGAGTAAGGATGCAGTTGGTAATAGCGGAAAAGCCAAGCGTGGCACAGTCCATTGCAGGCGTAATCGGGGCGAATGAGAGAAAAGACGGATATATGGAGGGAAACGGATACATTGTTTCGTGGTGTGTAGGGCATTTGGTTGAGTTGGCACAGCCGGATGCCTATTTTGATGCATGGAAAAAGTGGAGCTATGAGAGTCTTCCCATGATACCGGAACAATGGAAGCATGAAGTAAAGAAGGATACAGCAGCACAGTACAGGGTGTTAAAGGAACTGATGCATGAAGCGAGAGTGGACAGTGTGGTATGTGCTACCGATGCCGGACGGGAGGGAGAGCTTATCTTCCGTCTGGTTTATGAAATGGCAGGCTGTAATAAGCCCATGAAGCGTCTGTGGATTTCGTCTATGGAGGAAAGTGCGATCCGGGAGGGTTTTGCAGAATTGAAACCGGGAAGTGATTATGATCATTTGTATGAATCGGCACTTTGCAGACAGCAGGCAGACTGGCTTGTGGGATTGAACGGTACAAGACTTTTTACGGTGCTTTATGGCGGCAAGGTCTTGAAAGTGGGCAGGGTACAGACACCTACCCTTGCCATGCTGGTTGACCGGGAAACAAAGATTATGAATTTTAAGAAGGAAGCCTATTACATGGCACACATCATTGGTGGTGGTGTGGATGCCGTCACCGATAAGATAAACAGTAAAACAGAAGCGGAGAATGTTGCAAATATCTGTGCAGGTGGTCAGGCACTTGTCACATCAGTATTAAAGGAAGAAAAATCCGTGGCACCGCCAAAGCTCTATGATCTTACCACGCTTCAGAGGGATGCCAACCGATTATTTGGGTTCACCGCAAAGCAGACATTGGAATATACCCAGAGCCTTTATGAAAAGAAGCTCTGTACTTATCCGAGAACGGACAGCCAGTATTTATCCGATGATATGGAGCAGACTGCAAAAAGTGTGATTGATGCAATTTTTGCTTCCATTCTGTTTGAACAGAATATCATGTTTCATCCGGATATTAAGCGGGTGTTAAACAGTAAGAAGGTTACAGACCACCATGCCATTATCCCCACAATGGAGATAACAAGGGCAGACCTTACAGTATTGCCGGAAACGGAAATGAAAATCTTATCCCTGTGTGCTAACCGTCTGCTGTGTGCCACCGGGGAAAAGCACATTTATAACACAACAAAAGCGGAGCTTCGCTGCGGAGATATTATTTTTAAGGTATCCGGAAAAGAGGTTGTGAGAAATGGCTGGAGGGACTTTGAGGATGCGTTTAAGCGTTCCTATAAAACAACAGAGGAAAAGGATACTGCCGATGAAAAGGAAAAGAAGCTGCCGGAGCCTTCCGAAGGAATGAACATTCCGGTGGAGGAAACAAAGGTAAGTGAGCATTTCACTGTACCACCGAAACACTATACGGAAGATTCTCTGCTCTCTGCAATGGAACGGGCCGGAGCAGAGGATATGGGGGATGATGTGGAGCGCAAAGGTCTTGGCACACCTGCCACCAGGGCAGACATTATTGAGAAGTTGGTCAAAGACGGTTTCGTGAAGCGTGAGAAAAAGCAGATGATACCGACGAAGGACGGCATGAAGCTGATTACGGTGCTTCCAGATGTGGTAAAGTCCCCGAAACTTACTGCCGATTGGGAAAATGCTCTTACCCTTGTGTCAAAGGGCGAATATTCCATGCAGGAATTTATGGATGGTATTGAGAACATGGTGCGTGATCTGGTGCAGACCTACCACAGCATCAGCGAGGAGCAGAAGTCCATGTTTGGAGCTGGGACACAGGAAGCACTTGGCAAATGCCCGAAATGTGGTGGCGAAGTGGTAAAGGGAAAATTTGGAGCTTACTGTAAGAATAAATGCGGCATGAATGTTGGAAGGGCAATGGGAGCCGTACTTTCCGATAGTCAGATAAAAAGTATGCTGGAGGGAAAAAAGACTCTTGTAAAAGGACTGAAAGGGAAGAAAGGCAGCTATGATGCGTATCTTATCCCGGAGGGGATTGAAGATTATTCCTATATGAAAGACGGGAAGGAAATCAAAGGCTCACAGTATAAGGTTAAGATGGAGTTTCCACAGAGGAAGAAATAAAATCTGGTAGAGGGACAGATGTGAAAGTGGTATAATTTCTTTGCATAGGTGCTATGCACCTATGCGTGAAATTTAAATTATATAGATATAGCAATGTAAAGTTATGTTGCGGAAATATATAGTTACAATAACTTGAATTATTGGGAAGTAGATTTATACATGCAAGAAGAGCAGCTTTACAGTTAAATTGCTGTATGATGAAATGGGGATAAGTGTATGAAAAATGTGTTTGAATTTATAACAAATAAAAGAGATTATACATTGCATTTTCAAAATGCAGAATATACAAAAAATGATTTTGAGTGCTTTTATTCACATGAAGATGTCATGGGAAAAGAAGTTGAATTTTTGCCTGGTATTTTTTATAAGTTTGAATTAAAGCGTTCTGTTTTGTTAAAAAACATAGTAGCTGTTTTATGTTTATATAATGGAGAGTCGCAGTTAATAAAATTACTTCCAAAGATTTTAAATGAAAAATTCGGAAAAAGGATTATTACAATTCAATTCAAAAATATTAGAGACAGTTATTCTTTTTTTATCGACCAAGAGAAAGTATATGGAAATGAGAAAAAATTTCAAGGAAAAGATGAAGCAAAATTTCAGTATGAATATGAATATGTTAAAGAAGAGCCAGAATACTTAGAAATACCGACTGAAAGGATACTTTTTCCCTGTCGAACAGGCGGTGAGGGAACGAGATGTAGTTTGAAAGGTGTATTTAGGGAGGAGGGTATATTTACAACATGTACATATGAAAATCATTATATATTTTTTGATGAGTATGAAATGCATTGCCTTACGGCTAATTCAGAAGAAGTTAGAAATATATGTAAGATGTGCAATAATTGCATGAAAACTATAGAGTTGATGAAAGAAGGACGATTTATTGGTCCTACTAAAGGCAATGATTCGGATTGTTTAACTGTTGGGGAGTATGACGGAATATATATTATAGAAAATGGTAATCATCGAGCATGTTGTGCGAAAGCATTTGGTATTTCTTTAGTGAAAGCTAAAATTCATAAGTATAGAAGAACAGAGGAATTACGCAAAGAACCAGAAGTAATAAAAGGGATAGATAACCAGAAAGTGTTAGATTCATTTTATAGGGTATTTGATGGGAAAGGAATTAGTAGAACAGTTGTAAATAAATATTTAGAAACAGATGGAACAGATGTCGGATTGATTAAATTATTAAAGGTTATTTAATTATAGGGTATTGAGGAAGTAGTGGACAGAAATATTGGTATTGGAGATATGCAATTTATGTTCCACAAAAAGTGTGAAAACTTCAGATTTATGGTCATTTCCATAAATTTATTTACCTTTTTCACATCACTAATAATTTTATAGTAAACAGCGTTAGAGCGTATAGAATAGAAATCTATATGCTCTATTTTTTTACGCAAATAAAAGAAAACAGGAGGAAATCTACATGAATGAAGCAGTAGAAAATGTAACAGACAACACAGAAGTGACCAGTAAGCAGGAGGAAACGAAAGCGGAGAAATTTATCCGTCTTGGAGAGTACCGCATGAATAAGGCGATGGATGCGATTGGCAGACTGGAGCATCTTGCCAACAAATCAGCTTATGAATACACACCGGAGCAGGTGGAAGCCATGTTCTCTACGCTGGAGTTACGGGTGGCAGATGTAAAAGCAAAATTTACGGTAACGAAAACAAGGGAAAATGCAACTTTTTCCTTTGGGACAAAGGCAGAGTAGGACGCATAAGGCGGTGGGTTTCTCACCGTTATTTTAGGAGGAAAGTCGATGATAACAAAATACCAGATGATCTCCATAATGGCGGAGGAAACCGCCAGAGAGATTGCAAAAAATGAACAGGCATGGACAAGATATCTGACCACGGCTGCAAGGTTATACAAATATCCTTTTAATGAGCAGATGTTAATCTATGCTCAAAGACCGGATGCGTCTGCCTGTGCTTCTCTTGAAACATGGAATGAGAAAATGAATTGCTGGGTCAACCGTGGAGCAAAGGGTATTGCACTCATTGATACGGAGAGTGAACGTCCCAGATTAAAATATGTCTTTGATGTATCAGATGTTCATAAAGCAAGAAGAATTGGGCGTGACCCTTATCTGTGGGAGCTTCAGGAGGAACATAAAAATGCTGTTATGGAACAGCTTGAAAAAACTTATGGGAAAACGGACAGCACACTGCCATTTGAAAACAGGATAATAGAACTGGCTGCCAGGATTGCCGGAGATTATTATGAGGAGCTTCTTCCGGAAATTTCCTATGCAAAGGAAGGGAGCTTTCTTGATGAATTAGACGAATTTAATGTTGGAATCAGACTTCGGGAGACATTATCCGCAAGTATCGCATACACGCTTTTATCCCGCTGTGGTGCGGATATGGAGATATGGAAGGATGAACTTGATTTCAGCTATATCAGTGATTTCAGCACAATGGATACACTTTCTGTTCTCGGAACCGCCACTACGGAAATGTGTAAACCAGTGCTGATGGAAATTGGAAGAACCATTGCAGCCTATGATCGACAAATTGCCCGAAATAAGGCAAAAAACAAGGTAAATGGGGAACAGTATGAAAGCCTTGAGAAAAATGCCAAAAAAGAGCTTGCAAATGAGTCTGAGCCACGCTATAATGCGTTAAAGCGTGAAAGCGAAAATGAAGCAAATAAAATGGAAACGGAGGAAACAGCATATGAAACTGACATACGAGAAGAACGGGGATTATCTGATACCGAACCTGATGCCGAACGAGGAGCCGCAGGGGACACTTACGAAGTACGGTCTGATGAGGAAGAACTTTCTGAAGGAACACAGGAAAGGAATTTATCAGGGAATGATTCTGAAAGGAACTCTGAAAGAGCATTGTCTGGAGACACAGGAGCAGGCAGAGCAGAGAATGGAAATGCTGACCGGACAGATGGCGCAGAAAGAGGGAGTGAACGAGGAAATGAAAGCAGCCGATCAGATGAGCTGGGTAGCGAAGATGAACAACATCAGACAGTCAGCGGAGGAAATCGTGCTGAAGGAGCTGATTTACATTTAGACAGCAGAATAGAACAGAATGAGGAACAATCGGAGCCGGATAGTGGAAGTAATTCATTATCCGGTTCTTTTTTGGATAATGCACAAGAGGAAGATTTTACTGACCTTAAAAAAGGTATCTTGTGCTTTGATAAACACTTCGTTCATAAAAGACCGGAGATAGCAGGCTATTTCCAGATGGAGCAGGATGCAAGACTCCAGACGGACTATCTGAAAAATTCTTTCCGCATGGAGGAGTTTACAGAGCTGTATATAGGACAAACAAGGGCAGGGTATCGTGCCGATGAAGATGGACTTACCATGTGGAAAGGGAGTTATCTCACCCGTGAAGCGGAAACGAGAATCTCATGGAAAGATGCCAGATTTCTTGTTAATTCTTATATAGAGGACGGGGTGTATCTTCTTCCGGGAGAAGTGGCAGAGCAGATTGATACGGATGGAATGTATAAACAGCTCGACCTTTTTTCCATGTTTTCGGAGCAGGTAGGAAATATTGCCATGAAACAGGCAGAGGAAACAAGTATAGTACCACTCTCTACTCAAATACCGCAGGAGCAAATTGACACAATCCTCAGAAGCGGTGGAGGAAAGGAAAACAGCAGAAAACGTATCTATGCCAAGTATCAGCAGGGAAAGACGCCGGAAGAAATGGCGGTTTTTCTTCAAAAGGAATACGGTACTACCGGAAAGGGTTTTGAATTTGATGGAAAACAGGTATCGGTATGGTTTGATGAGCAGGGAATGAGCATCGGACATGGGACATCTGCGTTGGAATATCCTGTAGCTATCATGAGTTGGCAGGAAGTAGAAAAGGAAATACGTTTACAGGTGGAAAATGGCACTTACATGGGAGCAAATGAAGCCTATCTCGTGGATGAAAGCGAACATGTTCGTCTTGCAAATCATATTTTTTTCTTTTTCCGTGATGGGATTGGAGAAATGCCGGAGGAGCTGGAGCTGAAACTTAGTAATTATCCGGATGCTCATTCAAGACTGGTGGAATTATTATCAACGCCGGAAGGAGTGGAACTTGTTGCATCTGATATGGACAAAGCATTACAGCAGATTGAAATCGGAGAGAAGGAACTTCGTTTTCGTTCCATAATATCAAAGGAGGAGCTTAGAGCAGAACTTGATAATCTGCTTTTGGAAAAGCTAACCTTTCCTACTGCTGATAATGTGGAGATTAAGAAAGAGGATTTTATTACACAGGATGAGATAGACCGCAGGCTTGGAAGGGGAAGCGGGTTTGCACATGGCTCTTTCCGAATCTATGATTATTTTAAGGAGGGGCATGACAGCAAGGAGGCAGTTACTTTTCTTAAAAACGAATATGGAACAGGAGGCAGTTCCCCGGCACTTGCTGGAACTGACAGAAGTAATGAAAATCATGATGCAAAGGGTATCAAGTTGGAGAAAGGCAGTATCATGGAGCCTTACACAGAGGTACTTTTATCATGGAATGTTGTAGAAAGGCGTATCCGGAAACTGATTGAGGAGGATAGGTATTTATCTCCAGAAGGGAAAGAAGCCTATGCTGCGTATAAAGAAGATGAAGCCAGAAAGGCTATGCAGAAAGCACAGGAGAAAATAGAACGTGACACAAAAGTATCCTGCAAAGAAGCAATAGAAAAAGCGATTGCGGAGAAGTTTGACGGATACCGACTGCCAAAGGAAACTGCGGAAGATGTTATTCGTGAATATGGAAGCGAAAGAGTTGCTTATGTACTTGCCAATACAGTTATGCACTTTAGTCATGATGGCAGATTTTCACCGGATAACAAGGAATGGGCAAAGGAAATCGAGCCTTATGCCATGATTGAAAACAGGGATTTGATTGTGACTTCCCATCCTGCTGTATTAAATGGATTTATTAACCAGACAAGAAGATATATTGAGCATGAGAAGGAACTTGCAGCACAAGCGGCAGAAGAAAACACTATTACTATTGACGGACAGAACTGCATACATGTTGATCAATGGAAGTCCGGGGAGGACACTTATCTGCTTGGCAATTCCACAGAGGATAGTGAGTTTTATTATGCAGAGGTAAATGGAGATATTCATATAGAATATGACCATAAGCCGGACAGGACAGAGATAGAGGAAGATTATCTGAACATCATGGTAGAGAGGGATATTGACCGCCATGAAGCAGAAGTTTTTGCACGATTTGAGGGCAGTGATGATAGTCTGGAGCAGCCTTTGGTGGCAGAAGTTGTGCAGAACACATCTGGACAGGATGTCCAAAAGTCAGAACCACAGATTGACAGATCAAATGCAGTCAATTTCCGTATTACGGATGATGCTCTTGGCATTGGCGGGGCAAAGGAAAAATTCAGAAGGAATGTGGAAGCAATCCGTATGCTGGAGCAGATAGAAAGTGAAAGCCGTCTTGCAACACCGGAGGAACAAAAGATTTTATCACAGTATGTCGGCTGGGGCGGTTTGGCAGATGCCTTTGATGAAAGCAAAAGTGCCTGGGCGGTAGAATACCGGGAATTAAAAGAACTGTTATCGGATGCAGAGTATGCTTCCGCAAGGGAGAGTACCTTAAATGCCCACTATACAAGCCCTATGATTATCCGTAGTATTTATGAAGCACTGGAGAACATGGGCTTTGAAAAAGGAAATGTTTTAGAGCCGGCAATGGGTATCGGAAATTTCTTCGGTATGCTGCCGGAGAAGATGCAGGAAAGCAGACTTTATGGAGTGGAGCTTGATGGGATTACCGGAAGGATAGCAAAGCAGCTTTATCCGAAAGTGGATATTAAAATCACAGGTTTTGAAAAAACGGATTATCCCAATGATTTCTTTGATGTTGCAATCGGCAACGTGCCATTCGGACAGTACAAGGTAGCCGATAAACAGTATGATAAAAACAATTTCCTGATACATGATTATTTCTTTGCAAAGACATTGGATAAGGTTCGTCCTGGTGGTGTGGTTGCTTTTGTTACTTCTAAAGGAACTATGGATAAGAAAAGCCCGGAGGTCAGAAAGTATCTTGCACAGAGGGCAGAGCTTCTCGGTGCAGTCAGGCTTCCTAATACGGCATTTAAGGAAAATGCAGGAACAGAAGTTACTTCCGATATTTTATTTTTAAAGAAACGTGACCGTGTGATGGACTTGGAGCCGGAATGGGTGCATTTGTCAGAAGATGAGAACGGCATTGCCATGAACAGTTATTTTGTTGAACATCCTGAGATGATTGTAGGAAAAATGGAAATGGTCAGCGGACCATATGGTATGGAAAGTACCTGTATGCCCGATACCACAAGACCATTTGTGGAGCAGTTAAAGGAAGCGGTAAGCCGTATAGATGGGGAGATAGAAGCCGTAGAAATGGATGAACTGGCAGACGAGCTTGCCGATGCCACTATTCCGGCAGACCCGGATGTAAAGAATTACAGCTACACGCTTGTGGACAATAAGGTATATTACCGGGAAAATTCCATTATGAAGCCTGTGGATATGACGGAAACCATGCAGGAGCGTATTAAGGGGATGGTGGGTATCCGTAACTGTACGCAGGAACTTATCAATTTGCAGTTGGAAGAATATTCCGACAGCGCAATCAAGGAAAAACAAGCAGAACTCAACACGCTGTATGATGTTTTTTCCAAGAAATTCGGTTTAATCAATTCGCAGACCAACAAGAGAGCTTTCAATCAGGACAGCAGTTATTGCCTGCTGTGTTCTCTGGAAAAGCTGGATGATGAGGGCAATTTCAAGGGCAAGGCGGATATGTTCACGAAGCGTACCATTAAGAAAGCAGAAGTCGTTACAAGCGTGGATACGGCAAGTGAAGCACTGGCGGTGTCTTTATCGGAAAAGGCGGGAATAGACCTTGACTATATGGCAGGGCTGCTTATGGACAAAGCTGACTATATGGACAGCGAAAAATATGATAAGATGCTTGGAAAAATCAAGGAGGAGCTGACAGGCATTATCTTTCAAAATCCTGTGACGGACAGATGGGAAACAGCGGATGAGTATTTAAGTGGAAATGTACGTGATAAGCTGGAAATTGCGAAAGTTTATGCCGAGAACCACCCGGAATATGCCGTAAACGTGCAGGCACTTACACAGGTGCAGCCGAAAGAACTGGATGCTTCCGAGATTGAGGTGCGTATTGGTGCCACATGGATTGATCCGAAATATATCGAGGATTTCATGAGGGATACTATTGAAACACCACATCATCTGTTTGACCGGAACATTGTGGGTATTCAATATTCCGATGTCACCGGACAATGGAACGTAAAGGGAAAAAATGCGGATTATGGCAATGCCCTTGTAAATGTGACCTATGGAACCAGCCGGAGAAATGCGTACCAGATTTTAGAAGATTCCCTTAATCTGAAGGACAGTCGTGTGTATGACACCATAGAGGAGGACGGCAAGGAAAAGAGAGTCCTGAATAAGAAGGAAACTACTATAGCGAGCCAGAAACAGGAAGCCATAAGGGAAGCATTTAAAGACTGGGTATTTCGTGATCCGGAACGCAGGCAGGTACTTGTGGAAAAATATAACCGTCTTTTCAATTCCACCAGACCGAGGGAATATGACGGTTCACATCTGAAATTCCCTGGCATGACACCAGATATTGAGATGAAGCCACACCAGAAAAATGCGGTGGCACATGTGCTTTACGGGGATAATACACTGCTTGCCCATTGCGTGGGAGCAGGAAAGACCTTTGAAATGACAGCGGCGGCTATGGAGAGTAAGCGGCTTGGCTTATGCCAGAAATCATTATTTGTCGTACCGAACCACCTTACGGAGCAGTGGGCAAGTGACTTTTTACGATTGTATCCCGGAGCGAATATACTTGCAGCTACAAAGAAAGATTTTGAGCCTGCCAACCGGAAGAAATTCTGTTCCAGAATTGCCACCGGGGATTATGATGCGGTCATTATCGGTCATTCGCAGTTTGAGAAAATCCCACTTTCACAGGAAAGACAGATTGCCATTATAGAACGCCAGATTGATGAGATTGAACTTGCCATAGAGCAGGCAAAAGCCGACAATGGGGAGCGGTACACCATTAAGCAGATGGAAAAATCACGGAAGTCTTTGCAGACAAGGCTTGAGAAACTAAACGATACATCAAGGAAGGACAACGTGGTAACTTTTGAGCAGCTTGGTGTGGACAGGCTCTTTGTGGACGAGTCACATAATTATAAAAATCTGTTCCTTTATACGAAAATGAGGAATGTGGCGGGTATTGCACAGTCAGAAGCACAGAAGTCCTCGGATATGTTTGCAAAGTGCCAGTACCTTGACGAGCTGACAGGTGGAAAAGGCGTTACTTTTGCAACAGGTACTCCGATTTCCAACAGTATGACAGAGCTTTATACCAATATGCGATACCTTCAGTATGGTACGCTGCAGAAGCTGGGACTTGGTCATTTTGACAGTTGGGCATCATCCTTTGGCGAAACACAGACCGCCATAGAGCTTGCACCGGAGGGAACAGGATACCGGGCAAAAACAAGGTTTGCGAAATTCTTCAACCTGCCGGAATTGATTGCACTTTTTAAGGAGAGTGCAGATATTCAGACACCGGATATGCTAAACCTTCCTGTGCCGGAAGCAGAATATGAAAATGTGGTGTTAAAGCCGAGTGAATACCAGAAGGATATGGTGGCTTCCCTTGCAGAACGAGCCGAAGCAGTGCGTGACAGAATGGTACAGCCCCATGAGGATAATATGCTGAAAATCACCAATGACGGCAGAAAATTAGCACTGGATCAGAGGCTTATCAACGACATGCTTCCTGATGATGAAAATTCAAAGGCTGCTACTTGTGTGGAGAAAGCATTTGAAATATGGGAGCAGACAAAGGAACAGAAGTCCACGCAGCTTATTTTCTGCGATTTGTCAACGCCGAAGGGAGATGGTACTTTTAATGTATATGAAGATATCAAAAAGAAACTGATGGAAAAGGGAGTGCCGGAGAATGAAATTGCCTTTATCCATGATGCAAATACGGAGCTTAGGAAAGCGGAGCTGTTCGGAAAAGTAAGAAGCGGACAGGTTCGCTTTTTGCTTGGTTCCACGCAGAAAATGGGAGCCGGAACCAACGTGCAGGACAGACTCATCGCATTACATCATCTGGATGTACCGTGGCGTCCTTCTGATATAGAACAGCAGGAAGGACGTATTTTAAGACAGGGAAACCTTAATCCGAAAGTAAAGATTTTCCGGTATGTGACGGAAGGAACCTTCGATTCGTACAGTTGGCAGCTTATCGAGAACAAGCAGAAATTTATCGGACAGATCATGACAAGCAAATCTCCGGTACGAAGCTGTGAGGATGTGGATGAAGCGGCACTTACCTATGCGGAGGTCAAAGCACTTGCAACGGGCAATCCCTACATCAAGGAAAAGATGGACCTGGATATACAGGTATCGAAGCTGAAGCTGATGAAGGCAAACCATACAAGCCAGAAGTACAGGCTGGAGGACAACATCACGAAGCACTACCCGCAACAGATAACTATTTTAAAGGAACGTATCAGTGGTATGCAGACGGATATTCAGACTGCAAAGGAAAATCTTCCGGCAGATAAAGAGCAGTTTACAATGAAAGTCGGGGATAAGCTCTACACAGATAAAAAAGAAGCCGGAACTGCTCTTGTGGAAATGTGCAAAGAGATAAAGAGTGTTAATGCCCCGGCAATGATAGGCGAGTATGCGGGCTTTAAAATGTCTGTATCCTTTGATTCCTTTAACCATAAATTTGTGATGAATGTCAAAGGACAGTTATCCCATAATCTGGAAATAGGTTCTGATCCGCTTGGTAATATCGCCCGTATCAATCATGCACTGGAGTCTATGCCAAAAGAGCTTGCAGAAGCAAAGACCAAACTGAACAATGTGGAGCATCAGCTTGAAACGGCAAAGGTGGAAGTGCAGAAACCTTTTGCACAGGAAGAGGAGCTGGCAGAAAAATTAGACCGCCTGTCTGCCCTAAATGCCCTGCTTAATATGGATGAAAAGGGCGATGATGGTACCGGCATGGACGATGATACACCGGAGCAGGGAACGGAACGGACGGGAACTTTTGGACAGGATGTCAACCAATCTGCAAGGCAGAATGGTTTGAAGTCAGAACGGGTGGCAGATAAGCCAGTGCAGAGGGTGTCTTTGAAGGAACGGCTTGCAGAGATGAAAATAAAAGCTACGGGAAATAGTATGGAAAAATCTGGAAATCGAGATAAGAGGAAGGAGGAGTTTTTGTAATTACGCTATTTCTTTTTATTCCAATATGAAATATAATATTAGTTCAAGGGCAATATTTTAATAGAGCAAATTGTGAAAAGTTGAAATAAAAAGATCTGGACATAATGAAATACATAAAAACGAAAATTGAATTTGTCAGACACTGTCTGACAAATTCGGAAAGGATATATTATGAATGATTTAGAGCAGAATAATATGCTTCAGCCATTGGTGGATGAGATTGAAACAACGGTTTCAAATGCAAAAAAAGAATTAGCCGAAAAAGTAAACAGTGTGATAACCCAAACCTATTGGACAATCGGAAAATATATTGTTGAGTTTGAGCAGGATGGAAATGTAAAAGCAGCATACGGTTCAAAATTATTAACAACATTATCTCATCAGCTTACTTTGCGATTGGGGCGAGGGTACAGCAGACCCAATCTTAACAATATGAGGAAGTTTTATCTTTGTTATGAGAATTGTCAGACAGTGTCTGACAAATTGACATGGTCGCATATCTGTGAACTGATAAAGATTGATGATGAATTAGAACGAAGTTTTTACGAAAAAGAATGTTATAAAGAAAAGTGGGACGTAAGAACGCTCAGACGGCAGATGGATTCAGCATTATTTCTTAGATTAGCGACAAGCAGGGATAAAGAGGGGATTTTGGCACTTGCAAATGAGGGAATTACCTATGATAAGCCGGAGGACATCATCAAGGATACTTACACATTAGAATTTTTGGGACTTCCGGAAAAAGATCGTTACAGTGAGGAAGATTTGGAACAGAAAATTATTGATAATATTCAAAAATTCCTGTTAGAATTGGGAAAAGGCTTTACCTTTGTCGGCAGGCAGTATCCTTTGACGGTAAATAATATTCACTACCATGTGGATTTGGTATTTTATCATAGAATTTTGAAATGTTTTGTGCTGATTGATTTGAAGAAAAATTCAGTACAGCATGTAGATATTGGTCAGATGAATATGTACATGGGATATTTTGCAAAGGAAGAAAACATGGCAGACGATAATCCACCGATTGGTATTATTCTGAGCCATAATAAAGATGAGCTGCTTGTGGAATATGCAACTTATGGTATGGACAGTAATTTGTTTGTGTCAAAATATGAGTTGTATCTGCCTGATCGCAAAGAGCTTCAAAAATTAGTAAATAATATTTTAGAGCAGGATGAAAAAAAGAAAGCAGATAAATAACGAAGTAATATAGGATAGCTATATATCAAAATTTAATAGGCACTACCTGAAAAGACAATCAGAAATGGTTGTCTTTTTTGGTTTGCGCGCCATGGGCGCGCTCTAATGGGTGAAAGTCCCGAACACGCCTAGGCAACGAGGAAGTGTATAGCAGAACAGCAAGGGTGTCCATCGTGAGGTGGAATCTGAAGGAAGCTGTAAGCAAACTCTTGGTCCGACGGACAGAAATCACATATAAGGCTCGGAAATACGGATAAGTCTGCCAAAAGAGATGAAGTCCTAAAGTTGCTGGAAGTACGAGTAGATGTGGCGGATAGATGAGAGGAAAGAGCGTGCACCTTAAGCGTGGAGGTCTCACAGGGGTTTCATTAGCCTAGTAACAACGAACTGTGAGAAGTCAGCCGAGCCCATAGTAGTGAAGAAGTCTCTGTAATGGAGATAGAGCAAAGGGGCGAACAATCAATAAGTTTGAGTATGTCTCGTATTGCAGAAGAGATAACATCTGCCGTAACCAATCGGGTAAAAGATGGTCAAATCAAGCGGGACGGAAAGGAAAGAACGCATGGACACAAGTAGTCTAATGGAGCAGATACTATCTAACGATAATCTCAACAGAGCATATCTGCAAGTCGTACGAAACAAAGGTGCCGAGGGAGTAGACGGAATGAAGTACACAGAACTCAAGGAATATCTTGCAAAGAACGGCGAAATTATCAAGGAACAGTTGAGGATAAGAAAATATAAACCTCAACCAGTACGAAGAGTGGAGATACCAAAGCCTGATGGTGGTGTCAGAAACCTGGGAGTACCGACAGTAACAGACAGATTCATACAACAAGCTATTGCACAGGTTTTAACACCAATCTATGAGGAACAATTCCATGACCATAGCTATGGATTCAGACCGAACAGATGTGCACAGCAAGCAATCCTTACAGCACTCGATATGATGAATGACGGAAATGATTGGATTGTAGACATTGACTTGGAAAAGTTCTTTGACACAGTAAATCATGACAAACTTATGACTATCATAGGTAGAACTATTAAAGATGGAGATGTTATCTCTATTGTCAGAAAATACCTAGTCAGTGGAATCATGATTGACGATGAGTATGAGGATTCTATCGTGGGAACACCTCAAGGTGGAAATCTCTCGCCATTATTGGCAAATATTATGCTGAACGAACTAGACAAGGAAATGGAAAAGAGAGGACTTAACTTTGTACGGTATGCGGATGACTGTATCATTATGGTCGGAAGTGAAATGTCTGCGAATAGAGTTATGAGAAATATCTCACGATTCATTGAGGAAAAACTAGGACTTAAAGTCAATATGACGAAGAGCAAAGTAGATAGACCAAGAGGAATTAAATACCTTGGGTTTGGATTCTACTACGATACAAGTGCACAGCAATTCAAGGCGAAACCACATGCAAAATCAGTAATGAAGTATAAGAAGAGGATGAGGGAACTCACTTGTCGTAGCTGGGGCGTTAGCAACAGCTATAAAGTAGAGAGACTTAATCAGCTTATCAGAGGATGGATTAACTACTTTAAGATAGGTAGTATGAAAACTCTCTGTAGAGAACTTGATGGAAACATTAGATATAGAATACGCATGTGTATTTGGAAACATTGGAAAACACCACAAAACAAAGAGAAGAATTTGGTTAAACTCGGCGTTCCAAGATGGGCGGCACATAAAGTGGCAAATACTGGCAATCGGTATGCACACATGTGTCACAATGGATGGATACAAAAGGCTATAAGCACAAAGAGACTAACTTCATTTGGATTAGTCTCAATGTTAGATTACTACACCGAAAGGTGTGTTACTTGTTAAGTTGATTGAACCGCCGTGTACCGAACGGTACGCACGGTGGTGTGAGAGGTCGGGAAATCACTCAGATTTCCCTCCTACTCGATTATGGAAAAAAGAAAGGAAAATAGAATTATGGCAGATGAAAATACAAAAGTTCAGATGACAGAAAAGCAAAAAGTCAAAGAGATAACGGACAGATTGGAAGCGGGTCTAAAGGAACTTTTCGAGAGTGAAAAGTACAAAAGCTATCTCAGCACCATGTCGAAATTTCACAATTACAGTTTTAATAACACTCTGCTGATTGCCTTGCAGAAGCCGGAAGCTACGCTTGTGGCCGGGTACAAGGCATGGCAGAAGAATTTTGAACGTCATGTCAATAAGGGAGAAAAAGCAATCCGTATTCTTGCCCCTGCTCCGTATAAAATCAAAGAGGAAAGGGACAAGTTAGACCCTGTGACCGGAGAAATGATGTTTGATGAAAATGGGATGCCGCAGAAAGAAGAAACAGAGGTCACAATCCCTGCTTTTCGTGCCGTATCCGTTTTTGATGTGTCCCAGACAGACGGCAAGCCTATTCCAGAATTGGAAGCACAGGAACTTTTATCTACGGTGGAGGGATATGAGGATTTTGTACAGGCACTCATGAATGTTTTTCCTGTTCCTGTCAGTTTTGAGGAGATTCCCGGCGATTCCAAAGGATATTTTGATACGGTAGAAAAGAGGATTGCCGTGCAGAAAAATATGAGTGAGAGCCAGACCTTAAAAACAATGGTGCATGAGGTGGCTCATTCCATGCTGCATGATAAGGAAGTTAATCAGAGCATGGACGTTCCGGCAAAAGACAGGAATACAAAAGAGGTGGAAGCGGAGAGTGTGGCATTTACCGTGTGTCAGCACTTCGGAATAGATACCTCGGAGTATTCTTTCGGATATATTGCAGGCTGGAGCAGCGGCAGGGATATGAAAGAACTGAAAAATTCTCTTGATACAATTCGTAGGATTGCATCGGAGCTGATTACGGGGATTGAGGGAGCATTGCAGGAACTACAGCTTAATCGTGAAATGGAGCAGGAACAGAGCAAAGAGAGCATTTTGCTGATACATAATGAAAAATTCACAGAGTATAGCCTTGTCAGTGTTCGGGGGATGGACAGGGAAGAACTTATGTCGGCTCTTTCTTCCATGAGCGAGGAAGATAAATTAAACATACTGTCTTATCTGGAGAGCAAAGGAGCATGGACTACAGAGCTTGGCAACGAGCAGACGGAAGAAGTGGAGGAATACCACTTGGATGTCCGCTATAACGTGGATACGAACGAGCTGATTGATGTAAAGGTAAGAATGGAGCAGTCGATAGACACCAATTTATTTGTTATGGGGCAGGCAGAGCAGTTTATCAATCAATTAGAAGCAGAGAAAACTATTTTTACTGCCGATGAACGTAACCTTATCGTGAATTACGCATATAAGCTGGATGATATGGATAAAACGAGAGAACTTGCAGAAAAGCTGGCATTTATGGAAGAAAACAGTCCTAACAATGTAGCTCTTACCATAATTGATGCACGGGCAGAGCTAGATGCACTGCCTGATCCGATGATTGGTTTATCGGAAATGAGGGAATATGGCTATACATGGAATGCAATGCTGCCATTGACACAAGAGAGGGCATTAGAACTGTTTGACCATGATTTTCCTATATATTTACTTCATGCAGATGGTGCGGAAACTACGGTAGATGACAGAAAACAAATATTAGAGCATGACGGAATTTTCGGGATTGAAAAGGGCGATTGGGAAAATGAAAAGAAGCTGCGTTCTATGTTTGCAGAATTGGAGAAGAGTGCCGCCGGAAAAGAAGAACAGCTTTTGCATAGCACCTCAGATATGTATGGAATCTATCAGTTAAAGCATGAACCGGAGTTGAAACATCTTCGGTTTGAGGGGACGGAATCCTTAAAACGTATGGGCATTACAAAAGATAATTTTGATGCCATTAAACCGGAGAATTATACGCTTGTATATGTGGGCGAATTATCTGAACTGCAAAGACAGACACAAGGGGCAACTTTAGAAGCAATCTTTGAAAAATTCAACCTTGACCACCCAGAAGATTTCAGAGGACATTCGCTATCTGTCAGCGATATAGTGCTGCTTCATCAGAACGGACAGAATACGGCTCATTTTGTGGATTCTTTTGGATATACGGAAATACCGGATTTTTTGCGGGAGCAGATATCGGAAAAGGAAGAAGTGCAGGACACTTCTGGATATGATGTCCAAAAGCCAGTACCAGAAATAAATGAAGATGAAATCATTGATCTTGGCGATGAAGCGGAACAGGTGCTTGCAGATATGAAAAAATCTTTAGAAAACGGAAAGGAAACGGAGATTGCTTTTTCGATTGCAGACCGTTATATCAGTATTCAGGAAACCGAGGGTGGCTATGATTATTCGATAATAGGTACGGGTTATAAAGAGATTGACGGCGGAGTATATGATAATCCAGAAGTGACAATTAGAGAAGCCTTGGATGATATTGTGGAAGATTTGAAGTCACAGCCGGATTACAATGGGGCAAAAGGAAATATCCAAAGGGATGATAAGCTGATACCGATTGATTATGAGAAATTGATGGAAAAAGTAGAGGAAGCAAATCATATTGTGCCGGAGAACACGCAGAGCAGTGTTGTGGCAGATTTTAAGGCAAAAACTGATGAGTTATTTCACGACATCAGCGAGCTGAACCCGGCAGAAATAGAGGAAACCATAAAATGTCATGTGCAGGCAAAACTTGATGAATACGGCATGGATGCGATTATTGTTGATGTTGCTGTTGTAGGAAGTCGTTGCAGGGGACTGGAACAGGAAAGTTCAGACCTTGATGTGGTAGTGGAACTATCTGGCAACGAGAGAGAAGATGTGCTGTTTGATGTTTTTAATGAGGACGGACTTCATATTGGAGATGTGAAAGTGGATATTAACCCGATTACCGCACAGCGTACCGGAACACTGGAAACTTATTTGCCACCGGTGGAAGAGTATCTTACAGGTGTCAGGGAAGCAAGGCAACAGGAAACGGCACAGCAGATTCAGCAGACTTCTGGACACGATGTCCAAAAGTCGGAGCTGAAAGAAAATGAGGTCGAAGTAACTCTGACAGTGGCAGAGTGCAGTGAATTTCACAATCTGGGCGAATTTTATGAGAACATTCCTACGGTGGAAGAAGCGGCTGCAATCTGGAGGCAGATACCGCCGGAGCGAATAAATGGTATCCCTGCAATCGGTATTCACGTTCACAGACCGGGAGAAGAAAGCTATATGGATGATGAGATTGATTTGTTGTCCGGCAGAGGGATTGATTTGGAAATTTTAGAGCATATACCGAGGATCAAGAATGAACCAAAAGCGATGGCAGTAGTTACAGAACTGGTGGCGAAGTTCCCGAATATGGAGATTGAGGGCGTTATGTCGGAAGAAATGGAAGCAAAGGTTTGGGAGATGCGTATAGCGGATTTGTCACCTGCAGAACAGCTTGCGGTTGTATTTGACCGTCTTTCTTATGATTATGATACGATTCTTTACCATGACAGTACCCGGAACATGACGGAAAATGTATCGGAACTGGCAGAGAGAATCCGGCAGGGAGATACAGAACATCTGACAGACTGGCTGAAAGCAATCATATCTGAAGGAGCTGTGCCAGAGGAAGCAGACCGGGCAAAAGAACTTCTGGAAAAACTGGCAGAATATAAGCCACTTGCTAAGATTGAGGAACTGGAAGAACAGAATTACAACATGATTGACAATGTGCTGAATAATGGTGCAGAAAAATCACAGAAAGAAGCTGCCCGAAAAGAGCAGAATCAGCCTGCCGCAAGAACTTCTCTGAAAGCTCGTCTTGACGAGAAAAAGGCACAGATAGCAGGACAGTCACAGGATACGCAGGAAAACATGAAGAATAAGCAAAGGGAGATGTAGGGATGAATACAAAATTTACCGTAGAGGAAAGCAATTTAATCAGCATTTTTGAAGATAAGAGCAGGAAAAAGGTTATTCATAATATCCGTGATGTGAGAGAACATTTGGATGATGAGGAGATGGTGGAATTGGTATCAAGAGTGCTTGGAAAGTTAGATAGTATATCAGATGTAGAATTTGCAGAACTGGAATTTGTAGCAGCAGATTAAAATGGATAGGTGGCAGGGCATGGCGGATGTGCTGTGCTCCGCCACTTGTTTTTTGTTTTAAAATGTAATATAAAGTACTTGCAAAATAAAGCGGTTATACAATAATAATATTGAGCAGTGGGAAGGCATAGGTAATGACCTAATCTAAATATTTCATTAGCGGGACGGGAGGTGTATATCATCTGTCCGTTTTTTCGTACAATGATGTGGCATAAGGAAAATCTTAATAAATTCTCATGCAGAAAATTATACATCTCTTGTCGCAGATTTGGTACAATGATTTTAAAACATTAAAGAAGAGGATGGGGAATCATGAGCTATAAAGTTCTTGTTGTTGATGATGAAAGTGAAATTGCAGATTTAATTGAAATGTATCTGCAAAATGAGAATTATACAGTTTACAAATCCTATACCGCACAGAGTGCATTAGAGTATATTGAGTCTGAAAAACTTGATCTTGCAATTTTAGACGTCATGCTTCCGGATATAGATGGATTTCAGATTTGTAAGAAAATTCGAGAAAAATACACATACCCGGTTATTATGCTTACTGCTAAAGATGGAGAAGTTGATACAATTACAGGATTGACACTTGGAGCAGATGATTATGTTACAAAACCTTTCAAGCCATTGGCACTTATGGCGAGGGTAAAAGCACAACTTAGAAGATACAAAAAATATAATAGTTTTTCGGAGCCAATGGATTCCGAAGGGAAGGAAACAATTATAACAACCAGCAATGGTTTAGTTATGAATATAAGTGCTCATGTATGTATAGTAGATGGTACATCAGTAGAATTAACTCCTACAGAGTTCAAAATATTACAAACTCTTTGTGAGAAAAAGGGTTTGGCTGTAATGTCAGAGGAACTTTTTAGGTCAGTCTGGCCAGATGAGTTTTATGATAAAAACAGCAATACGATTACGGTTCATATACGACATTTGCGGGAAAAAATGGGAGATACAACAGAAGAACCACGATATATTAAAACAATATGGGGAGTGGGGTATAAAGTTGAAAGCTGAAAAAAACGATTATTCAAGAATGAAGCGAAAAGTATTCTATCAGTTGATTATAATGATTGCAGTTTCCAGTATTGCCGTATTGTTTCTTTATAATTTCCTAAGAGGAAAAATAGGAGTATGGACAATAACCCTTTTTTCTTTTCTGCCGGGAATGGATTATGATAAGGCTTATACCATGTACGAAGCAATTTTCCGAAATCATTGGGGGGAATTTATGCTCCTTGCAATGATGGTTATTTTTCTTATTCTGTTTCACTTTTCTCTTACATGGTTTGGAAAATACTTTGATTCGATAAATAAGGGGATTAATGCACTTTTAAGTTCAGAGCATAAGTTGATCTCCATGCCCAAAGAGATGCGTTTTGTAGAGAAAAATTTACAGACTGTACAGAGTACATTGGAACAGCAGCGTGCAGAGGCGGAGCTTGCTGAGCAGAAAAGAGATGAGCTTATTCTATATCTGGCACATGATCTAAAAACACCGCTGACTTCTGTTATTGGCTATTTAAGTATTTTAGATGAAAATAAGGGAATGAACCGTGAACAACGGGAAAAATGTATTCGTGTCGGTTTAGATAAAGCGATGCGTCTTGAAAAGCTGATTAACGAGTTTTTTGAAATTACACGTTTCCGTCAATCTGAAATTACACTTTCAAAAACTAATATTGACCTTCACTATATGTTGATACAACTCGTAGATGAATTTACACCACAATTACAGGCAAGTCATGTAGAAGTAGAAATTTTAATGGCAGAAGATGTACAAATCAGAGGGGATGCAAATTATCTCGCAAGAGCCTTTCAGAATGTGCTGAAAAATGCAGTGGCTTACAGTGATAGAGGTTCAGTCATTACCATTTCGGTATATTATCAAAAAGAGAATGCAATTATCAATGTTTCAAATACAGGTGATACTATTTTGCCGGAACAGCAAGCTCATATATTTGAAAAATTTTACCGGGCAGATGAAGCAAGGCAGGGAAATACCGGAGGAGCTGGTCTGGGTCTGGCAATTGCAAAAAATATTATTGTTTTGCATGGAGGAACGATTGCAGTGGAAAGCCAAGAACGAAAAACAACATTTACGATTACTTTGCCGGATGCAAAAATTCAACTATGAGGAAAATTTAACGAAATCCTTTATCAAATCTTAGGAAATTAACATCTTGAATTTAATACAAAGCCAGACTGTTTTCAGTAGAATAAATATTGAAAGCAGTCTGGCTTTTTTGGAAAGGAGATTTGAAATGGAATTATCTATTGAAGAATTAAACAAACGATTTGGTACGAAAAGCGCAGTAAGTAATATTTCCGTCACGCTGCAGCCGGGGGTATATGGTTTACTTGGTGCTAATGGTGCCGGAAAGACAACTTTGATGCGTATGGTATGCAATATTTTAAAACCGACATCTGGCAGGATTTTATATGACGGAGAAGATATTAATCGATTGGAAGATAACTATCGTAATCTTCTCGGTTATTTGCCACAGGACTTTGGGTATTATCCGGATTTTACTGCAAAAGAATATTTAGAGTTTATTGCTGCAGTAAAAGGTCTTGAGGGTAAAAAGGCTAAAAAGAATGTGGCACAGGTTTTAGAAACGGTAAATTTGTCTGATGTGGCAGCTAAGAAAATCCGTACCTTTTCGGGTGGGATGAAACAACGGCTTGGAATCGCTCAGGCAGTAATCAACAATCCCAAAATCCTTGTTTTGGATGAGCCGACCGCAGGTCTTGATCCCAAGGAAAGAATGCGGTTCCGCAATTTGATTGCAGAGTTGGCAAAGGACAAAATTGTAATTCTGTCAACACATATTGTTTCGGATATTGATTATATTGCAGACGATATTCTGATGATGAAGGGCGGCTGTCTAATTTTGAACTGTCCAACCGAAGAAGCGATTCACAGTATGGATGGAAAGGTTTGGGAATGTAGACTTCATCAAGCGCAAATCGACAAGATGAGTGAACGCTTTCGTATTGTGAACCTGCACCATGAAGCAGGTAATGAAGTATCGCTCCGAATCGTAAGCGATACCCAGCCGATTTCGGGAGCCGTCAATGTTGTTCCCACGCTGGATGACATATACTTGTATCACTTTGAAGATGAAGAAGTAAGGAGGGATGAGAGATGAAAACATTATTTGTTTTAGAGTTTAAGAAACTGGCTAAAAAAAGAATGAATATCATTGTGATTGCTGTTTGTCTGGTTTTGGTTGGTCTGCTGTTCGCTCTCCCGGTAAAGCAATTTATCGTATTGAACACCGAGGGAGAACAGATCATGGGAACTGCTGCAATCGCCATGGAAAGGGACTTTGAAAATGCCTATGCTGGCGAATTAACCAATGAGCGGATTACATCTGATATTGCGGCATATCAAGCCCTGTTTGATGACCCCGCAAATGTCTCACAGGATTCAGACACAAAGGCACTGAGTAAGACGGCGTATTTTAAGCATTTCTTCCCATACATCGACTATTGGAAGTTAATCAATGGCAATTATGTTGCAGCATCTACTTATGATTCCTCTTTTTCGGCTATTACAAATATGAACCTTGAGGATGGGGTGGATTTTTATGCTGCCCGTGATAAAAAGGTCAGCACAATGCTGAACTATTCTTATGCAGACTGGAATTTTTCTGACAGCGAAAAGGCGTTCTGGCAGAATCGGGTTTCATCTGTTAAGACACCTTACGAATACGGCTATCACGCAGGCTGGAAACTGCTGTTAAGCTGCATGGAACTGTTTGTTGTCGGAATATTGGGTATCTGTATTTGCGTATCAGGAACCTTTTCTGGCGAGTATCAATCCGGTGCGGCAAGTGTGATTCTATCTTCTCGATATGGAAAATCCAAACTGGTAAAAGCCAAAATTTTTGCTGCTTTTGTATATAGCCTGTCAGCGTTCACACTGTTCATTCTGGTCGGCTGTGGGATTCAGCTTGCTGCCTTTGGTGTGGATGGATGGAATTTGCCTATTCAGGTGTTAAGCAGTATTGCCCCGTATCGGATGTCTCTACTGAGTGCAGCACTGATTGCAGTTGCCACACTGTATCTCATTCTGCTGGGGATGGTTTCTTTTACGTTGTTGCTGTCAGCTAAAATGAAATCGTCCGTCCCGGTTCTAGTAATGATTATCCTCGTCAGTATACTTCCGATGTTCCTTGGTATCAGTGAGACAAGTGGAATCTGGAACCGCATTCTTGTATTGCTGCCATATCGAGCAACACAGCCTGTGTTCTCAGATGAGTTCATTGGCTATTTCGGCTATCCACTGGGTGGAATGACTTTTGACATAGTGACTGTTCGGATGATTGTATATGCGGTGATTATGCTTGTGTGTATCCCGTTTGCACGAAGGGCTTGGAAAAAGCATCAGGTCGCTTAGAATTACCACAAAAGAAAAAGAACTTCTGCTGGATGACGACCAACGAAAAAATTCGCAAAGCAGGTATGTTATGATTTTTGAGTACAGTAAAATATGATTATTGTGGCATTGTTGATGAAAAAAAGTAAGATTTCGCACATAATATCTTTGATTATTGGAGGTGTAATAATTGCGGGTATATTTTTTTATATAGGCTATAGAACAGCCTATATCCGCTATGAAAATGCCGAACCAGCCATCATTACTCAAACATTCTATGCTACGATTTCAGAGATTACAGAGGACACAGTAACAGTAACGGGAATGGATGTTAATGATATAAATTTTAGAGGGGAATTTGTTTTCGGTATAGAAAAAGAAACAGAAATTATTTGGCGGTACACGGATATTGCATTTAGCGATTTAGACACTGGCGATAAGATAGCAATTACCTTTGCGGGCGAGATTATGGAAACTTATCCAATGCAAATAACACAAGTTGAACAAATTCAATTACTGGATGATGAACTTTAATCCAGAAGGATACTATCCTATAGAAAAACATTAAATACGGGTTGCAACAACTTCCCGCTTTTCGAGATGGAAAATAAAACATTTATGGAGGTACGGATATGGAAAATAGGGAATGGATACGCTGCCCTATTTGCGATAGTAAAACACGTGACAGAATTAGAAAAGATACAGTTTTAACGAATTTTCCACTGTTTTGCCCAAAGTGCAAAAAGGAAAGTTTGATTGAAGTTAAAAATTTACAAGTTAAAGTCATCAAAGAGCCAGACGCTTAGACGCAGAGCCGATGAATTTGTGGGGAATTACCCACAGTTCATCGGCTTTTCTTTTTTAGAACAAGAAAACCAATAGATTCACAAGGAGTCTATTGGCTTTCTTACAGAGTGGGATGGTCTTGCTTACGAAGCACGTCAAGTAAATAACGAACCATAGGTAATAAATCCGCAGCTTCCTGTTCCGTGCAGTCGTTCAGTAGGGTTAAGAGCTTTTGGAGATTTGGCCGCTGGTTTGTGTTGGCGGGATAGAAAATCTTATCAGCTGGTATCTTCAGATATGTAATTAAAGGATACAGCTTTTCGAATTTGGGATTGCCACGCCCAGCTTCGATGTTAAGTATGGTGCGAGTATCTAAATTAAGAGTTTCAGCCAGTTTTTCCTGTGAAAGTCCGAGTTCTGTGCGTGCTTCACGCACTGCGATGGCAAGTAATTGTTTTATGTCCTGCATTATAATTCACCTCAATAGTAGTTTACATTACATATTGAATGACGTGAATTGCAACAAAATACAGTATAAATATGGAGTACAATACATGAAAAGAAAATACATTAAATTGTATAGGAAAAGAATAGTGGAAAGAAATATTGCAACGGATTATTACACACATCAAGGTGTATCGCAAAGAAGTAAAAAACTTCAATGCGGTACACCTTTTTTGATGGAGAAATCAGAGCATGGTGGAGTCCTTTTCCGGCTTGCGGTTTAAGGTCTGTTCCTGATTCGGAACCCGGTCAAGATACTGGTTCAGATTATCCAGTTTTCGGTTGAGGGATTGAATATCTTTTTCAGCAGATTTATAGGTTTTTTGCAAGGATTCTTTTTTGGTATACAGGGCATTGTAATCACTGCGGAGCTTATCGATATCAAGATTTTTTAAGTTGATGTCAAAGCGTTTCAGCATATTTTCAGCACCGTCATGAAGCAGAAGCTCTGTTTCATGGCGGCGGAGGTAAGCGTCCGGGTCTTTCGATTTCCGGTAACGGATGTGATAGATATGATTGGTCTGATACTGCTCAGCGTACTTCAATACCTGTCCTAAATCTTTTAACTGGCGTTCCGTTTCCACAAGGCTGCTTCGTGCGGTTTTTGACAGAATAGATTTGCTTTCAATCTGTTTTTCAAGCTCGGAAATAGATCCTGCATTGCTGTAACTGCTGGCGGCAATTTTCAGATTTTCAATCGTTGCCCAGTGTTGTAGACCGGGACTTTGCGTGAACTTTTCTTCCGATGTGTCAATGAGCTTTTTGGAGGAATAGTCCTTGATAAGTGGTTTCTTCCGGGCAGGGAATGGGACACGCTTTTGAGGTTGTTCCAGAGCCTTTGTTTCAATCCGTTCCTTAATCTTCTCTTTGGTGTATTCTGCACCTAAAGATTTGACACTGCCACGGACAAAATGCTCCCGGTCAAGAGGACGGAAGGAGATGTATTTTAAGGTGTTTTCTCCAAAGGATTCGCCTTTGATTTCATAGCCTTTTGCCCGTATCAGTTCAATGCACTCCTCATAGGTGTCGGCGGTCTGGATCGTTTCATCAATGTCCTGTTTGAGCTTGTTTTTCCATGAAGTTCTGTTCCTGCCGGATGACCATTCCTTGTAGCTTTTACCTCGCTGGTTTGTGGGAGAAATGACGGACAATTGATGTTCGGAACACAGCTCATCATTCATGCGACGGATATGGTAATAGGTCTGTTTACAGTCATGATATTTTTCGTGATTTACATTATCTGCAGCACAGAAAATGATGTGGTTGTGAACGTGTCCTTTGTCGATGTGAGTGGAAACGATGTAAGAATATTTCCCCTCTAACAGTTTGTCGGCAAGCTCTAGGCCAATCTGGTGTGCTTCTTTATAAGCTACCTCTCCCGGAGCAAAAGCCTGTATCAGATGAAAGGCTTTGTTCGGGTCTGCCTGATTGGTCTTTGACAGGGTAAATTTGAAGTCAAAGGCAGCGGTTTCCGGACTGCACCCAAAGGAAGAAATGAGGATACTTTCATCAGTTTTCGCAGGGTTGCAGATATAGTTTACTGCTTTATGGACGGTTGCTTTGATAGCATGGATTTTTGTGATTGCCATACCTGTTTCATCAGCTCCTTTACTTCTTTTACATCGGCTTCATAGACATTACCAGTGGCATTCATACGCTTGGTAATCTGGTTCAGATTGTTGCCAATCCGGGCGAGAGTGGTGTTATATTCCCGCAGGTGTTCGTAGTTCACATCGTATACATAGCCGTACAAAATCAGATGCCGGATAAATGCAGATTTGCTTTTCATGCTGGAGGCTTTCCATTTTTGCTGCAAGATGTATTGCTCGTCATCACTGAGGTAGATTTTCAATTCATTTTGTCTTTCTCTGTTCGCCATTGTAGTATCTTTCCTTTCCATATTTATATAGAAGATTTTGAAATATGCCGTATCCGGCGGTGTGTTTTGTCTTTGAAAGGGGGTCAGGGGGATATGCCCATTGCAAGCCAATTTTATCAAGTTTCTGAATGACAGGAACTTGTGGAAATGGTGCCTGTGAGGGAACACAGGCAGTGCTTGCTATCTTTGGCAAATTTCCCGTAGGGAATTTGCGTGTTGTACGAGCTTAAGCGAGTGTTCCACAACACATAAGGACATTATTGTCCATTTTTGGACTGCCTTTATGCGGTCCGGCTTTGTAGAGCTATTGGCATAAGCAATAAAAAACTGCTATGGCTTATTGCAGGCAAGAGATGCCCGTGAAGCTCCATAGCAGTTTGAGTGTTTTTATAAATTTATGATTTTATCCATAAAAGATTTTAGCAACAGAAAATAGCAAAGTCAATAAGAGAAAGCGGAGGAGATAGGAACTTTTGGATATGTAAAAGGAAGCCCTGATTGTATCGAAAGCGATTAGGAGAAAAAGCTTATCTGAATATGAAAGGTTTTTTCCGGTTCATTTTTTACAATGAGATAGGAGAATTTACAGAAAGGAGGTAAAGCATGAATACAGCAGATCGCAGAGCTGAAATAATTAGTATTCTGATGGTTAGACGTCGCATCACGGCGAAAGAATTGGCAGAAGAATTTAATGTTACCATTCGCACGATACAAAATGATATTCAGGCTTTATCTCTTGGTTTTCCAATCTATACAAGACAGGGAGGAGATGGTGGGATTTTTGTTGGGGATAATTACAAACCATATATGAATACATTAACACCACTTGAATTGAAAGTTTTGCATGAAATGTATGAGTTGGCAGATGGAATACATAAAAAAGTTTTATTTCAGCTTATCCGCAAGTATGGACCGGATAAACTGGAACTCTAAACTTGTCATTCTTGTAAAGCACATAATTTTTACAACACCGTTCATAGCAGACGGAAGTGGCTTATGTGCTTTTTGGACTGATAAGTCCGAAGTTGATTTTATCCAAAATACAGGCGTGAGCCTGTAAGTGTACCTTGACAATTTTATAGACAAATGCGTACAGGACGTGTGGAATATGTGGAGCCACTATGCGGACACGCCAAGAGCTGTCTGCTTTCCTATACAAATAAGGAAGGTTCTTATACGAAGAAATGCTGAAATAGGGTATTGAAGTAAAGACAAGGAGCGATAAATGTCTGGCAAAAAGTGAAGCAGTTGCACAGGGCGATGATACATATTTTTAATAATGATACTTCTGGAGATTTCCGGTCAACAAGGATTGACGGTGCGATACCGATGTGGGCGGTGTAATGAGCTGCCACCTGTACTGTATTTAAAAAATTTGTCTGCTGATGAGAGCCGGGAAAAGTTTTCGTGGTTGTCATGGGCAGATAAAGTCATGCAGAGAATTAGAGAAATGGAGGTGTTGGCGATAAATACAAATATAACAGCAGGCAAAATGTCTGTGCCGATATGGGAAAAGTATATGCTGACTGTAGATGAAGCAGTACAGTATTTTGGGATTGGAGAAAAGAAGATAAGATCATTAATTGCAGAGAATATGAATACGGAATATTGTTTTACGGTTCAGGTGGGGAATAAATCATTGATAAATAGACAAAAATTTGAAACTTTTCTTAATCAGATTACATCCCTTTGATTGAAAAAAACAAAGATAATTTAATACTTTAAAGTGGAAAAAGAAAGCTTGGTATGATATAATTGTCCTATCGTGCTAGGGTTTCTTCGTGGAAAGGAGCGAAGGCGTTTGAACGAAAGAAAACGTGACCAGAAAAGACGAGATAAAAAGGGTCGTATTTTGCGTAACGGAGAAAGCCAAAGAGCAGACGGAAGATATGCGTTTGTATATACAGATTGTTATGGAAAGCAGAAATTCTTGTATAGCTGGAAACTGGAGCCGACAGATTCCTTGCCAGTCGGACGTAGACCTTGTCAGTCACTTCGAGAAAAAGAAAAAATTGTCCTAAGAGAAATAGAGGATTGCATTACTCCTTATGGGGGCAATTTGACAGTCCTTGAACTGGTAAAAAAGTACATTAGACAAAAGACAGGGGTTCGCCATAATACACAAGCTAATTACAATTTTGTAATCAATATTATTGCGAAAGAGGATTTTGGGCAGAAGCGTATTGATACCATTAAATTGTCTGATGCGAAAGAATGGTTGATTAAGTTACAGGCAGATGGCAGAGGATACAGTTCTATTCACAGCATACGGGGAGTTGTCAGACCGGCTTTTCAAATGGCAGTAGATGATGAACTTTTACGCAAGAATCCGTTTGAATTTCAACTATCAACAGTTGTTGTCAATGACAGTGTTACCAGAGAAGCAATAACCAGAAAACAGGAGAGAGCTTTACTTGAGTTTGTCAAGAATGATAAACATTTCAGCAGATATTATGAGGGCATTTATATTCTTTTCAAAACTGGACTGCGTATTTCAGAATTTGTTGGTCTGCAAAAGTCAGATATTGATTTTGAAAGTGGTACAATAAGGGTGGATCATCAGTTACAGAGAAAAAGAGATATGGAGTGTATTATTGAAGACACCAAAACTCCAGATGGCGTAAGATTTCTGCCAATGACAAAGGAAGTAAGAGAGTGCTTCGAATGTATTATTGCCAAGAGAAAAAGACCAAAGATAGAGCCTACGGTCAGGGATAAGAACGGAAAGCTGTATCATGGATTCCTTTATCTGGATAAAAATGATATGCCAATGGTAGCTCTGCATTGGGAAAAATATTTTGAACATATTATAACTAAATACAACAGCATCTATAAAGAGGAATTGCCAAAAGTAACACCTCATGTATGTAGGCATACTTACTGCAGCAATATGGCTAAGTCTGGAATGAACCCTAAGACACTTCAATACCTGATGGGACATGCAGATATAGGCGTAACATTGAATACATACACTCATGTAGGTCTTGATGATGTAAAAAACGAAATTGACCGAGTTACTGCATTATCGTGTGTGGAAGCATAGGAAATGTGTTACAATTAAGCAAAATCCTAAGTGGAAAAGTCTTTAGTAAAATGAGAAAATCGAGATGTTTTACTAAGATTTTTACTAAATTTGGATGAGAAAATATACCAATTTATGCCACTATATGCGAAGAAAAAGCGGAATACGTTCTGCCGGAGAATATCATAGAAGTGGCGTAAATACAGCGTTTTAAGGAGTTTTAGAGCATTGATTAAAGTATTATTCATCTGCCACGGCAACATCTGCCGCTCCCCCATGTCCGAGTACCTCCTAAAGGATCTGGTGGAAAAACAAAACCTCACTTCCCACTTCGAGATCGCTTCCGCTGCCACCAGCAGCGAAGAAATCTGGAACGGCACCGGCAATCCGATCTACCCGCCGGCGCAGGCAGAGCTGAGGAAGCATGGGATAGGGAAAACAGCATACACAAATTTTTCAAAAAAACGTGCACGGCAGGTAACAAAAGAAGATTACGGGTATTATGACTATCTGCTCTGTGCAGATGCAAACAACATCAAAAACACCATACGCATCACGGGACCGGATGTCGATGGCAAGATAAAACTTCTTTTGGACTTTGCTGCAGATCCCAAAAGAAAAGGAAAATCCATTTCAGATCCATGGTATTCTGGCAGGTTTGACGAGACCTACCAGGATGTTGTTTCCGGTTGTGAGGGACTGCTCGCATACTTGAAAGAAACAGGGCAGATCTGATAAAAAAATATTGAGAAAGACAGTGTCGATGATATATGTCCGTATCTGCCACGAAAGTCAGTCAGACCAAAATCTGACAATGAAAGGGTGGAATCGGTCAGAACAGGAGACACTGTTTTTTATTGCCCAAAAGTAACAGAAAAATATTTTCGTATATTTTCGCCAAAAGTCAATACCCGAATAAATCATAAAAATCAATTTGCAAAATTGGTCAAACAGACGAAAATAGAATTAAAATACGAAAACAACTTGTATAAATCAACGAATAAATATAAGATATAGAAGTACGAAAAAATACGAAAATTTGAAAGAGGGGGGAGAGGGACATGTATAAGACCGGTTAATGATCTTATCCGGCAAACTGGGGTATGATTGAAAATCTAAAATGGGGGACTTTGAAAAATGAGAAACAAAAAGATTTTACAGAAGGCCGCTAAGAAATCACTTAGCTGGCTTTTAATTTTAGGTATGCTGGTAACGTTACCAGAGACGCCGGGAGCCATATCTGCAGCGGCGGCGGAGCTTGAAACGGGGACAGAAGAAACGGTACATGAAGAATCCAGCGATGCAGATCGTGTGGAAGAAACAAAAAATGCTGTGACAGAAAAAACCGGGGAAACAGGGACGAAAGCAGATACCGCGGTACAAGAAGAAACTGATACAAGTCAGAGTCAGGAAACGAAAGAGCCGGAAACAGAGACCCAAGATGCAGAAGCAGAGAACGAAGATGCAGAAACAGAGGATGCGGAAGCAGCAGTAACAGAAGCAGAGACCCAAGATGCAGAAACAGAGGCACCTGTAACAGAAACAACGGAAGATGAGACTGAATTATCCGAGGAAACAGAAGAAACGGAAACAGAGCAGGAAGTGAAAGCTGTGGAAGGAGCAATGAACCTGACACTGCACATGGATAACAGTTCTGCAAAGTACAAAACGCCTGCACTTCAGTTCTGGGGAGATGATAACACAATCGTATCTGGTGCAACGGAAAAAAACCAGGAGATTACAGGTTGGGAAGACGCAGTAGGACAGCTTCTGACAGCGGATAAAGACGGAAAATTTTACAGTGTAACATTAAACGGTAATTTTACAGGATTCCAGTTTTTAGATTATGCAGATCCGTCAAAGAACACAGCAGGACAGGGATTTGTCAGCACCATGAAAGCATACACAGATGAAACACCGACAGATCTTTATTATATCTGTAAAGATGGCAACTGGGGCTGGTATTTAGATGCAGCAGGCACAGAAGCGTTAAAAGAGCCGGAACTTGTTTATCTTACCATGCATATCAAACCGGAAACGAAATGGTCAAAACCTGCAATGCAGCATTGGAATGACAAATTGACCATCACTGATACAAAAGGTCAGGAAACGATTACAGGATGGGGTGTTAAAGGAGATCTTTTCACAGCAGAAGAGAATGGATTTTACAAACTCACTGTCAAAGGAACATTCGGAGGCTTTCAGTTTGTAGATGCAGATAATGCGGATGATACAAAAACAGGTGACAATACTTACGACAAACTGTTGGATAAATTTGTAGCAGAAACGCCAACCGATGTATATTATATCCAGAAAGACGGCACCTGGAACTGGTACATGGATAAAGATGGAACAATTACACTTGCTTCCACAAAAGAGGTATCGGACCAGGCAGTCGACAATGCAGATGGAACTACCACATTCACGGCTGTTGCAGAAAACGTAAAAGATAAAGTAAAGGTTGTTTATGGTAAAAAATCAGAGGTGGAGGAAAAAGGAACTTCTGCATTAAAGACGGTTACCATGACAGCAGATAAAAGTGTTGCAAATGCATATACCACGGATGCGATTTTCCTTGGAGATGATGCATTGGACATCGTATATTACATCGAAGTAGATGGTGTAAAAAAAGACATTGAAACATCCGCTGGTGTTACAGTTGGAAAAGATACTTATCTTTCTTATACCAGGGATAAATTTACCGGCAGAATGGTCTGTATACCGGGTACATTTCCTGGAAAAAGCTGGGATGCAGCATCAAATATAATGACATACATGGGAGAGGGGTTATATTCCTATACATTTAAAAATGTTCCGGCGGCAAATTACGAGTACAAGATTGCGCTGGGTGACTGGAGCGAAAACTATGGAGCAGGCGGTGTTATAAGCGGATCTAACATTGCAGTTACCGTGACAGAACCTCAGGATGTTACGATTTATTATTCGGACTTCAGCCATTATTCAAAATGCAGTATTGATTATAAATTTGGGGCAAGCCTGTTATTGCAGGGAACAGGAATTCTGGCAGATACAAGATTTTCTGACAGCAGATTGACCGGAATTTACAGCGCAACTGTGGAAAACATGGAAGCTGGTACTTATTCCGATACGAAGATCGTATCAGAGGATGAGACTGTTGAAATGGATCCATATACGGTAGATACCACAAAGGATGTTACATTCTATTATGATCCGGAATCAGGCATTTATTATTCGAATGCTTCTGACAAAGAAGTTGCAACAAACAAACTTGTATTTGATTCTAAGGATACAGCTTACAAATCAGTATACGGTGCGGTGGCAACCGGAGAGGAAGTTACCTACTCCATCGATACCGGAGATGATGTTACTGCAGTCAAACTGGTTGTAAAAGGTGTGGAAAAGAAAACACTTTCCATGAAAAAAACAGCGGGTGCGGAAGATGGAAAACAGAGATGGTCTGTTACTACAAGCTATGACAGACTTGGAGAATACCAGTATTTCTTTGCAGTATATAATGAGACGGCAGTGGTAATGTATGGCGATGATGACGGATATTACGGAACCGGTATGGCAACAGATTTATTAAGCCTGTTACCGTATGATCAGATCGTATATCAGTCAGGTTATAAGACACCGGACTGGATGAAAAATGCAGTGATCTACCAGATCTTCCCGGATCGTTTCTATAATGGCAATGTGACAAACGATACCATCACTTCGGATGCAAGAGGTTCGGTGCAGTATGAATATATGAATGACTGGTATATTTTACCGGAGAACCCGGAGCAGATCACATTACATCCGGATACCTATCCGACTTACGCATATAAGGGCGATGGAAACTGGAGCAATGAGATCTATGGTGGAGATTTAAAGGGTATTACAAAACGGATCGACTACTTAAAAGCACTTGGTGTTACCGTGATCTACTTAAACCCGGTATTTGAGTCCATTTCCAGCCACAGATACGATACAAGTGATTATAAAAACATTGATCCGATCCTTGGAACCCTCGGAGATTTTGAGGAACTCGTCAGTGTGGCAGAAGCGAATAATATGCATGTTGTATTGGATGGTGTATTCAATCATGTATCGGATGATTCTGTTTATTTTGACCGTTACTATGAGTATCTGGAAGATGGAACCGATACGATCGGAGCTTATCCTTACTGGGCATATGTATACGATGCCATGAGCGAGAAAAAGATTTCCAAAGAGGAAGCAGAAAAACAGGCAAAAGAATATTTTACGGCAGAGTATGGAATTACAAACTATGACTATACAGAATGGTTTGATGTATTTTCCGATACAACTTTAAAAGATGACAATGACGATGAAGTATGTGATTCCGTAGGACTTCGTGCCGGAAAACCAGTATATGGTTATGATGGATGGTGGGGTTATGACTCCATGCCGATCATCAAGGCAACGAACGGTTCCGAATATCAGACCGGTACCTGGGCAGAAGAAGTAATCGGAAAAAATGAGACAAGTAAGACCGCAGATAACAGTGTAACACAGTACTGGCTGTCAAAAGGAATGGACGGATGGAGACTCGATGTTGCCAATGAAGTATCGGATGAGACCTGGCAGCACTTCCGTAAATCCGTGAAGGCACTTGACAGTGATAACGTGATCATCGGAGAAATCTGGACGGATGCGGTAAAATATCTGATGGGTGACATGTATGATTCCGTTATGAACTATATGTTCCGTGGAGCAGCGATCGCTTATGCAAAGGGCGGGAATTCCGCAGATGCATTAAATACTTTAGAGCGTTTGAGAGAGCGTTATCCGAAAGAAGCATTTTATGCAATGATGAACCTTGTTGATTCTCATGATACAACACGTTTGTTATCTTACTTAGATGGTATTGATGACGATAGAAAACAGAAAGAAATTGCAGAGGCATTCCCGACTTACGAGAATACTTCAGATGCAGCAAAACAGAAACAGTATTTAGTTGCGTTAATGCAGTTTACCTATGCAGGTGCACCGACGATCTACTATGGTGATGAGCTTGGCATGGTAGGTGCAGATGATCCAGATGACCGCCGTGCGATGATCTGGGGCGAAGGAAATGAGAATCTGGTAAAATGGTATGCAAAACTTGCTGCAATAAGAAGCAGTTACAGTGCATTGAGAACAGGCTCCGTAGAGCCGGTATATGGCACAGATAAAGAAATTTTAGGCTATGTCAGAAGTGATGATTCGGATATCATGCTTGTTTTGATGAACAACAGTGCAGCAGACAAGTCTGTGACAGTAAATGTTGCAGAACTTGGAATTAATGCAGCAGAACTTGCAGATGTGATCGCAGGTAATAGTTACAGTGCTGCAGGAGGCAGCGTGACGGTAACTGTTCCGGCATACAATGGTGTGATCTTAACAGACAAGTGTCATGTAAAACAGGTTTCTGTGGATGAAGAAAACTTAAAACCTGGTTTTGATCCTACATATAAGATTAAGGCAGAAGAACGTGCAGTCAAAGTAACAGGAGTTTCACTGAAAAAGACAGAGATCACCTTACAGAAAGGTAAAACAGCAAAAATTTCTAAAAATGTAGTAGTAGCACCGCAGAATGCAACAAACACAGCAGTAAAATACAAGACTTCTGACAAAACAGTTGCTTCAGTTGACAAAGATGGTAATGTAACTGCAAATGCCAAAGGAACTGCAACAATTACCGTGACAACAAAAGACGGACTGTTTACATCAGAATGTAAAGTAACTGTAGGAGATCAGGTACAGGCAGCGAAGATCAAATTAAACAAGACAAAACTCAGCCTGAAAAAAGGAAAAACATATACCTTAAAGGCAACAGTCACTCCGAAGGATTGTACGGATAAAGCCGTGAAATGGAAATCTTCCAAATCCTCTGTTGTAAAAGTAGATGCAAACGGAAAAGTAACTGCAAAGAAAGCAGGAACCGCTACAATTACAGCTACCACAAAGAATGGTTTAAAGGCAACCTGTAAGATCACGGTTACAGATCCGGCAACCAAAGTATATCTGACACCGGCGATGAGTATCAAAAAGGGAAGTTCCGTAAAACTGACAGCATCTGTATTTCCGAAGACAGCGACAGATAAACTTACATGGTCTACATCAAACAAAAAGGTAGTGACAGTAACAAAGAGCGGTAAGATCAAAGGAGTCAAAACAGGAACAGCTACGATTACAGTTAAAACAACAAGTGGAAAGAAAGCAACCTGTAAAGTGACCGTTGTAAAGAGTAATAAGAAGTCAGCAGGTATTAAACTGAGTGCAAAGAAACTGACATTAAAGCAAAATGCAACAAAACAGCTGAAAGCTACTCTTGATAAGAATGCAACGGACAAAGTGACATGGAGCAGTTCTAACAAGAAAGTAGCTACAGTCGATAAAAATGGTGTTGTAACGGCTGTAAAGAAAGGTACTGTAACGATTACCGCAAAGACATCAGGTGGAAAGAAAGCAACCTGTAAAGTGACGGTAAAAGTACCGGCAACCAAGGTAAAATTAAACAAAACCAAGGCGACTGTTGCAAAGGGCAGGACTCTGACCTTAAAAGCGACTATGACACCTTCTTCCTCAACAGATAAACTTACCTGGACGAGTTCCAACAAAAAAGTGGCAACAGTTGATAAGAATGGTAAAGTAAAGGCGCTGAAAAAAGGAACAGCCACGATTACTGTAAAAACTGCAAGTGGAAAGAAAGCAACCTGCAAAATTACTGTAAAATAATGTTGGTGCATCAATAAAAATGCAGCATAAAACAAAAAAAGTTGCAAAAAAATATTGCAAAGAAGAAATCTATGTGGTATAAATGTTACAACGTTAAAACAGTAAAGCGATGAAAGAGACTCTGATCTTCAGACGTCGACAGGAATACAGCGTCACCGACTGAGAGCGCTGTTTGAAAGAGAAGGTCAAGGGAACACTCTGGAGCAGACTGATTGAACAGGAATTTGCACGAGCGGTTGATCTTAAAAACAGCGGCAGTGGATCGAAAGTAGGTCAGTACGTGGGTGCGCGTTAAGCACAGAGAGCGGAAAGATGATGAGAACGACATCATTTTTCAATGCGGGTGGTACCGCGGGATACTAAGAGATTTCGCCCCGGAAAAGCATATGCTTTTCCGGGGTTTTTTGTATTCATGATAATAGAATGTTCGCGGAGCGTGCATTCTATTATTTGTTGAAAATCTGAAAGACAGAGTTTTGTTTTTCAAAAAGGTTCCCGTCCCGCACCTTATCATATCTAAAGGAGTGTACAGAATATGGAATTCATGACAGGTGTAAACAAAAAGGAAACCTTAGAGATCGGTGATTTACTGACCGGCAGCTATGAGGGAAAAAGTGTAAAAGTAAACGGAGCAGTGCATACCATCCGTGATATGGGTGAAGTTGCATTTATCGTCTTAAGAAAGAGAGAAGGACTGCTCCAGTGTGTTTACGAAGAAGGAAAAACACAGTTTGACTTAAAAGATTTAAAAGAGGCAGCAACGATTGAGGTGGAGGGAACCGTAAAACCGGAGGAACGTGCACCACACGGATTTGAGATCCGTCTGGATAAAATCAAGGTATTGTCCGAACCGGCTGCACCGATGCCGCTTGCAATCTCAAAATGGAAATTAAATACCTCCTTGGAGGCGAATTTAAACAACCGTGCGATCGCCCTTCGAAATATCAGGGAGCGTGCAAAATTCCGTATTCAGGAAGGTGTGGTACGGGGATTTCGTGATTTCTTATACAGTCAGGGGTTTACAGAGATCCATACACCAAAGATCGGTGCAAAAAGTGCAGAGGGCGGGGCAAACCTGTTCCGGTTGGAATATTTTCACAGACCGGCAGTTTTACAGCAGAGTCCTCAGTTTTACAAACAGATGATGGTCGGCGTATTTGACCGGGTATTTGAGACGGCGCCGGTATTCCGTGCAGAAAAACATAATACCAAACGTCACTTGAACGAGTACACCAGCCTTGATTTTGAGATGGGATATATTGATGGATTTGAAGATATCATGGCGATGGAGACCGGATTTTTGCAGTATATGATCGCACTGCTCAAAAAAGATTATGCAGAGGAACTTCGGTTATTAGGCGTCACACTGCCGAACGTCGACAAAATTCCGACCGTGCGTTTCGATGAAGCAAAAGAAAAAGTGGCAGAAAAATATCACCGCCAGATCAGAAACCCATACGATCTTGAGCCGGAGGAGGAAGCACTCATCGGACAGTATTTCAAAGAAGAGTATGATGCGGATTTCGTATTTGTTACACATTATCCATCCAAGAAACGTCCGTTTTACGCGATGGACGATCCGGCAGATCCGACTTATACCTTAAGTTTTGACCTCTTATATCAGGGACTTGAGATCACGACCGGTGGACAGCGTATCCACGATTACAACAAACTGATGGAAAAAATCGAAAAGCGTGGTATGGAGTCTGAGGGAATGGAACAGTATTTATCCGTATTCAAACATGGCATGCCGCCACATGGTGGACTTGGAATCGGTTTAGAGCGTCTGACCATGAAATTAGTCGGTGAGGACAATGTTCGTGAAACCACTTTATTCCCTCGTGATTTAAGCAGATTAGAGCCGTAATCAGGTTAGAACAGATGCAAAGAATCCAAAACAAAATAATTTTAGATCCATATCAGGTTCAAAATTGAATGTAAATTGAGTTTTGCAAACAGGGATCATATGAATGAAAAAGGAGAACAGCCGTGAAACATTTGGGAACAAAAACAATCGAAACAAGACGTCTTGTTTTAAGACGATTTACACTTTCCGATGCAGAACCGATGTACCGCAACTGGGCATCGGATCCGGAAGTGACAAGATATCTGCTGTGGCCGGCACACGAGAGCGAAGAGGAGACAAAAGGTATTTTGAAAGGCTGGATTGCCGCCTATGAGAAACCGGAAAAATATGAATGGTGTATCGAATTAAAAGAGATCGGTGAGGCAATCGGCAGCATCGGTGTGGTGATGGTCAATGAAAAAGTACAGTCCATGGAAGTCGGCTATTGTTTAAGCTGCGATTACTGGCATAAGGGAATCATGTCCGAGGCGCTTTCAGCCGTTGTGGAATACCTGACCAATGAAGTCGGCGCACGCAGGATCCAGGCGAGATGTGATACCAGAAATCCATACTCTGCGAAAGTGATGGAAAAATGTGGATTAAAATATGAAGGAACTGCGATCCAGGCAGAGTGGAACAACTCCGGGGCAGGGGATGTTGCCTGCTATGGTCTGGTTGTTGGACCGGTTGTTGTTGAAGAGCCGGAGGAAACCCTAGAACCGGAGATCGAAGAGGAAGAACCGAAAGTCATTAAAACAGGACGCAAAAATGAGATCTCAGACGAGACGATCGAGTATGTCGGAATCCTTGCAAAATTAGAGCTGAATGAGGAAGAGAAAGAGCATGCAAAGAAAGATATGGAAGAAATGCTCAACTATATTGATAAATTAAATGAACTTGACACCACAGGAGTGGAGCCGATGTCACATGTGTTCCCGGTAAACAATGTATTCCGGGAAGATGTAGTGACAAACGGAGACGGCAGCAAAGAGACGCTTTCGAATGCACCGGCACAGAAAGACGGTGGATTTAAAGTGCCAAAGACAATTGGAGATTAATCAGATTGCTCAAAGAACATTTTGTGCAGCAGGCAAAGAAAATGTTCGGATAAAAAGCAGGAGCAGGAATGGAGATTTATATGAATATTATGAGTTTGACTGCCGTGGAACTCGGCAAAAGAATAAAAGCAAAAGAAATCTCAGTAGAGGAAGCTGTTACGGCGGCGCTTGACGCGATTGAGAAAAAAGAAAAACTCGTAAACAGCTTTGTGACAGTAGATAGAGAGGGAGCACTGAAACGCGCAAAGGAAGTACAGAAACAGATTGATGACGGCACACTGACGGGGCCGCTTGCAGGTGTACCGGTTGCCATCAAAGACAATATGTGTACGAAAGATCTGCTTACCACCTGTTCTTCTAAGATTTTATATAACTTTATTCCGACCTACACGGCGGAGGCAGTTTTAAATCTGGAAAAAGCAGGGGCAGTTATTTTAGGAAAGACCAACATGGATGAGTTTGCCATGGGAAGCACGACAGAGACATCCGCTTATGGCGAGACAAAAAATCCGTGGAACACAGAGCATGTGCCGGGAGGTTCTTCGGGTGGCTCCTGTGCGGCGGTTGCAGCAGAGGAATGTGTCTTTGCACTTGGATCAGATACCGGCGGTTCCATCCGTCAGCCGAGTTCCTTCTGCGGCGTGACCGGAATCAAGCCGACCTACGGAACGGTATCACGTTACGGACTGATCGCTTACGGTTCATCCTTAGACCAGATCGGACCGGTCGCAAAAGATGTGACAGACTGTGCCACGATATTAGAGGCGATCGCTTCTTATGATACGAAGGACTCCACTTCTGTAAAAAGAGAAGATTACGATTTTACCAGTGCACTGGTGGATGATGTTGCAGGAATGAAGATCGGTATTCCGCGTGATTATTTCGGGGAGGGTTTAGATCCGGAAGTAAAAGCAGCAGTTTTACAGGCAGCAGAGGAATTAAAGAAAAAGGGCGCCATCGTGGAAGAGTTTGACTTAAGTCTGGTAGAATATGCGATCCCTGCATATTATGTTATCGCCTGTGCAGAGGCAAGTTCCAACCTGGCAAGATTTGACGGTGTCAAATATGGTTACCGCACCAAAGAATATGAGGGACTTCACAACATGTACAAAAAATCCCGTTCTGAAGGATTCGGGTCGGAGGTAAAACGCCGTATCATGCTTGGCTCTTTCGTGCTGAGCAGCGGTTATTATGATGCATATTATCTGAAAGCACTCCGCACCAAGGCGTTGATCAAACAGGCATTTGATAAGGCATTTGAAAAATATGATGTCATTTTAGGACCGGCGGCACCGACCACTGCACCAAAACTGGGACAGTCCTTAAGTGATCCAATCAAGATGTATTTAGGAGATATTTACACGATTTCCGTAAATCTTGCCGGCTTACCGGGAATTTCACTGCCGTGCGGCAAAGATAAAAACGGTCTGCCGATCGGGTTACAGCTTATTGGAAACTGTTTTGAAGAGAAGAAGATCATCCGCGCGGCATATGCATTTGAACAGACAAGAACCTATGAGCACAGCCCGCTTGCATAGTCCGAAAATGGAGGAATAGACATGAGTAAAATATATGAAACTGTCATTGGACTTGAGGTCCATGTTGAGTTAGCAACGAAAACAAAAATCTTCTGCGGCTGTTCCACGGCATTCGGCGGTGCACCAAACACACATACCTGTCCGGTCTGTACCGGTATGCCGGGTTCCCTTCCGGTGTTGAACCGTCAGGTGGTGGAATATGCGATGGCAGTGGGAATTGCCACAAACTGCAGTATTACCCAGTACTGTAAATTTGACCGTAAAAACTATTTTTACCCGGATAACCCGCAGAACTACCAGATCTCCCAGTTATATCTGCCCATCTGCAGAAACGGTGGTGTCGAGATCGAGACAGCAGCCGGAAAGAAGATTATTGGTATCCATGAGATCCATATGGAAGAGGATGCCGGAAAACTGGTGCATGACGAGTGGGAGGATGTCTCCATCGTAGATTACAACCGTTCCGGTGTACCGCTGATTGAGATCGTATCCGAGCCTGATATGCGTTCCGCGGAGGAGGTTATCGCATATCTTGAAAAGCTGCGCATGATCATCCAGTATCTGGGAGCATCTGACTGTAAATTAAACGAAGGTTCCATGCGTGCCGATGTCAACCTGTCCGTCCGTGAAGCCGGCGCAAAGAAGTTTGGAACCCGTACCGAGATGAAAAACTTAAACTCCTTTAAAGCGATCGCAAGAGCTATCGAGGGAGAGCGTGCACGTCAGATCGAACTGCTTGAAGCCGGAAAGAAGATCGTGCAGGAGACACGCCGCTGGGATGACAATAAGGAATCTTCCCATGCAATGCGTTCCAAAGAGGATGCACAGGATTACCGTTATTTCCCGGAGCCGGATCTCGTCCCGATCGTGATCAGCGATGAGTGGATCGCAAAAGTAAAGGCAAACCAGCCGGAACTGCGCACGGAAAAATTAGAGCGTTACCAGAGAGAGTTTGATCTTCCAAAATACGATGCCGAGATCATCACAGGACACAAAAAATTTGCAGACCTGTTTGAGGCGGCAACCGAGCTTTGCGGCAAACCGAAAAAAGTGTCCAACTGGATCATGGTCGAAACTATGCGTCTGTTAAAGGAAAACAACATGGATCCGGAAGACATCCGTTTTTCTCCGGTCAATCTTGCAAAACTGATCAATCTTGCCGATTCCGGTTCCATTACAAACACGGTCGCAAAGGAAGTATTCGAACTGATCTTTAAAGATGACATTGATCCGGAAAAATATGTTGAAGAGAAAGGCTTAAAGACAGTCAACGACGAGGGTGCACTCCGTGAGACAGTACAGAAAATATTAGCAGAAAATCCACAGTCGGTTGAGGATTACCATAACGGCAAAGAAAAGGCAATCGGATTCTTAGTCGGACAGACCATGAAAGCCATGAAAGGAAAAGCAAACCCGGCGCTTGTGAACCAGATATTAAAAGAGTTACTGTAAGGTATTATATTTGATACCAACATCATGTGTATAAAAATATGAGGACTGAAAAAAAGTCCTCATATTTTTGCGATAGCTTGACAATCTTGTTTATGCGTGCATATACTAAGATAATTGCGAAACTCATTCATGAACTGGCGATGTTGTGGAAAATTGACAGATGAAAAAGAAAGTGCTGGGGAGCCGTCGGTACTTAGTGACTGTATTTTGGTCACTTAGTATCCGCTACGAGCGACACGCAGCGAGAGCGTGCTTTCGTTTCAGCTGTCAATTTCCCACAACGTTCACAGCCTAAAGCAGAGTTTCGCCCAGGTAACTGTTTTATTGAATAGCATGGAAAGAAGGAGCAAAATGACCTATCATTTATCCGACGAGCAGGAAAAATACTTTTATGACACCTTAGAGGAACTCTGCAGGCAGTCCCGTCTGTTAGAGTCACACCGCTATATGCAGCACGGTGACACCAGCGTGTTCCGCCACAGTGTGTCGGTTGCATATTTCAGCTATTATCTGGCACTGAAAATGAATGCGCCGGTGGATATCCATTCGCTGGTTCGCGGTGCGCTGTTACATGATTATTTTTTGTATGACTGGCATGAGAAAGATGCATCACATAAATGGCATGGATTTCATCATGCAAAAAAGGCGTGTGAGAATGCAGCCCGTGATATCCCGGATTTGAACGAGATAGAGAAGGATATGATAAAATGTCATATGTTTCCATTAAATATCGTTCCGCCAAAATACATGGAAGGCTGGATCTTATGCTGTGCAGATAAGATCTGTTCCGGGGCAGAAACCGTGAAAGGACGCCTGCCGGAGCATATCGTTCTGCCGTGGAGGAAACAGATTCGTTCAGAATTATAGAATGTTTGTGAGTTTGACCAAAAATGGAGACTAAAACGGGCATATATAAAGTTTTCACTTTATATATGCCCGTTTTTCATGCAAAATGTTAGCCTTCCGCAAGATTTCCCGTGTAAAGCTGATAGTATTTTCCTTTTTCTTCCATGAGTTTGTCATGGTTACCGCGCTCAATGACGCGTCCCTGCTCTAATACGATGATACAGTCACTGTTTTTAACGGTGGAGAGGCGGTGGGCGATCACGAATGTGGTGCGTCCTGCCATCAGTTTATCCATACCGTCCTGAACGATCTTTTCGGTTCTGGTATCGATCGAACTGGTCGCCTCATCGAGGATCAGTACCGGCGGATCTGCAATCGCAGCACGCGCAATGGCAAGAAGCTGTCTTTGTCCCTGACTTAAGTTGGCACCGTCACCGGTTAAAAGTGTGTTGTAACCGTCCGGAAGCTGATGGATAAAGGTGTCGGCGTTGGCAAGTTTTGCCGCTGCAATGACTTCTTCATCGGTGGCGTCAAGTTTTCCGTAACGGATGTTTTCCATCACGGTTGCGGTAAACAGGTGTGTATCCTGCAGTACGATACCGAGAGAGTGGCGCAGGTCATCTTTTTTGATCTTGTTGATGTTGATGCCATCGTAACGGATCTTACCATCCTGGATATCGTAGAAACGGTTGATCAGGTTTGTGATCGTGGTCTTTCCGGCACCGGTACTTCCGACAAATGCGATCTTCTGACCCGGTGTTGCATAGAGGTCTACATTGTGGAGCACGATCTTATCCGGGTTATAACCGAAATTGACATCATCAAAGACTACGTCACCTTTCAGCTCGATATAATCCACACTGCCGTCTGCCTGATGGGTATGTTTCCATGCCCACATACCGGTGCGCTCTTTGGATTCGACGATCTGCCCGTTTTCTTTTCTGGCGCGGACGAGTGTAACATAACCGTTATCTACTTCCGGCTCTTCGTCGAGCAGTTTAAAGATTCGCTCAGAACCGGCAAGCGCCATGACAATATTGTTGAGCTGCATACTAAGCTGGTTGACCGGCTGGCTGAAGCTCTTATTATAGGTAAGGAAACTTGCAAGTTTTCCAAGAGTAAAGCCACCTACACCGTTTAAGGCGAGCACACCGCCGACTAAAGCACAGAGCACATAGCTGATATTACCGATCTGTGCATTGACCGGCATTAAAATATTACCAAATTTGTTGGCGTTATCTGCGCTATGGAAGAGCTGGTCATTTAATCTGTTAAAGTTTTCAATACTTTCTTCCTCGTGAGTAAAGACTTTAACAACCTTCTGGCCATTCATCATTTCTTCGATATAACCATTGACCGTTGCAATGTCTTTCTGCTGTGCGATAAAGTATTTGGCACTGAGTGCGCCGATCTTTTTAGTCGCAAACAGTGTGACACCGATCATCAGGAGTGTTACAATCGTCAGGGGAACATTTAAGAGCAGCATGCTGACAAATACGCTGACAATGGTGATGATGCTGTTTAAAAACTGCGGCATACTCTGGCTGATCATCTGGCGGAGTGTATCGATATCGTTCGTATAAGTGGACATGATATCTCCGTGATAGTGCGTGTCAAAGTAGCGGATCGGAAGTTCTTCCATATGGGTGAACATGTCATCACGCAGATTCTTTAAGGTACCCTGGGAAACATTTACCATGATGCGTGTGTATATATAGGAAGCAAGTGCTCCGATCAGGTAGAAAATGGAAACGCGCATGATAGCGTGCAGCAGACCGGAAAAGTCAGGATCTGCCTGACCGATGAGCGGCAGGATATAGCCGTCGATCAGAGTCTGCATAAACCAGGTACCCTGTACACTGGCGAGTACGGTAATGAAGATGCAGATCACGACGAGAATACAGTGCACTGCATAATTTTTCATGATATAGGCGAGCAGACGCATAAATAATTTTCCCGGATTTTCAACTTTCGGGCGCGGACCTTTTGGACCTCTGCCGCCCGGTCCCTGAACCGGTTTGGTATTCTTTTCTGCCATTATGCAGCACCTCCTTCATCAAAATCACCGCTTCCGCTGGTCTGTGATTCGTAGACGTCGCGGTAGATATCATTGGACGCTAACAATTCTTCGTGGGTTCCAAAACCGTTTACAACACCGTTATCTAAAACGATGATGCGGTCTGCATTCTGGACGGAGGAGATTCGCTGCGCAATGATAAATTTTGTCGTATCCGGGATCTCCTCGGCAAAAGCCTTGCGGATCTTAGCATCGGTTGCAGTGTCGACAGCACTGGTACTGTCGTCTAAAATAAGTATTTTCGGTTTCTTTAACAGGGCTCTCGCGATACATAAACGCTGTTTCTGACCGCCGGATACGTTGGTTCCGCCCTGTTCAATGTAAGTGTTGTAGCCGTCCGGGAAACGGTCGATAAATTCATCTGCGCATGCAAGGCGGCATGCGTGGCGGCATTCTTCGTCGGTCGCATTTTTATCACCCCAGCGCAGATTTTCGTAAATGGTTCCCGAGAAGAGCACGTTGTTCTGCAGTACCACGGAAACCTCGTCGCGCAGCGTATCCAGGTCGTAGGAGCGGACGTCTTTGCCGCCGACAAGGACTGCGCCCTCTGAGACGTCATAGAGACGGCTGATTAAGTTGACGAGCGAGGATTTCGAACTTCCCGTGCCGCCGATGACACCGATCGTTTCCCCGGAGCGGATGGAAAGATTGACATCATCAAGGATCGGTTTATCCGAAGTCTTGTTGTAACGGAAGGTCACATGGTCGAAGGTAACACTGCCGTCGGCAACCTCATAGACCGGATTTTCCGGGTTTGTGATATCACTCTTTTCATTTAAGACTTCACAGATACGCTCGGCACTTGCGATACTCATGGCTAACATGACGAAAACCATGGAGAGCATCATCAGACTCATCATGATGTTCATACAATAGGTAAGAAGGCTCATCAGCTCTCCGGTGGTAAGGGAACCTGCGACGATCATTTTGGCACCCAGCCAGCTTAATGCAATGATGCAGCTGTATACAACGATCTGCATGACCGGAGAGTTAAAGGCAAGTACGCCTTCCGCTTTGACAAACATGTTGTAAATATTTTTGCTTGCCTGTGTAAATTTCTTCTTCTCGTAATCCTCGCGGACATAGGCTTTGACTACGCGGATTGCGGAGACATTTTCCTGCACGGATGCGTTTAAGTCATCGTATTTTGGAAATACTTCCATAAAATAATGATGTGCACGCACAGTGATAATTGCGAGGATCATACCAAGTACGATAACGGCGATCAGATAAACCGAAGCAAGTCTTGCATTGATGAAAAATGCCATGATCATTGCGCAGATCAAAGAGATCGGTGCGCGGACGCACATGCGCAAAAGCATCTGATATGCGTTCTGCAGGTTGGTCACGTCGGTGGTAAGACGGGTGACAAGACCTGCGGTGCTGAATTTGTCAATGTTGGAAAAAGAAAAAGTCTGTATATTTTCATACATTGCTTTTCGTAAGTTGCGCGCAAATCCTGCGGAAGCGCGGGCACCGTATTTTCCACCCATCGTTCCTGCAAACAGGGAAATGCATGCGACAATGACCATACATCCGCCCATGACGTAAATATGGTGGATATCCCCGGCCTCTACGCCGTTATCGATGATCGATGCCATCATCAGTGGGATGATCGTTTCCATGAGCACTTCTAAGATCATGAAAACAGGAGTGAGGAAAGAATCCTTTTTAAATTCTTTGATCTGGGCTCCCAGAGTTTTTAACATAACATCACATCCTTTTCAAAAAATAATTGATTTTTATTTGTTAGTGTGCTAACAATATAGTTATAAGGCATAGAAAAACGAATGTCAATGAAAAAATAATTTTATTTCAGCAGGAGAAAAACGATGCATACAGACACGATCGGATATAAAATACGGCTGCTTCACAACCAGATCCACAAGCGGATGGAGGCAAAAAGGCAGGAAAATGAAAAAGAACCGCTGACGGGAATGCAGCGCTGGACGCTTGGCTTTTTGAGGGATCATGACGGGAAAGATATTTATCAGAAGGATATCGAAACAGAGTTTTCCGTATCGAGGGCAACTGCATCAAATATGCTTGCAGTCATGGAGAGGAAAGGGCTTGTGCGCCGTGAGGCGGTGGAGCATGATGCGAGATTAAAAAAGCTGGTGCTGACAGAGAAAGCACGCGCTTTAGTGGACAGATCAGAGCAGGATATGCGGGATATGGAAGCACTTTTAGCGAAAGGACTGAGTGAAGGGGAGATACGGGATCTGAAGAGATATTTAGACCAGATGCTTTCTAATTTAGACGTGGATGTCGAGTGTCCGAAGAATTCTTTTTGTGGCGGCATGAAAAACAGAAACACTAGATGTTGTGGTTAATAAAAAACCAGATACAAGTGAAAAAAATGACGAAGAAATCAACTTAAATTTGGTAATAGTGAATAAATACCGCATATTTACTGGGGTTGAGGCATCTGCTTTTGCCAAAGTGCCCATAAAATGGGACTTTTGACCGTTGGCAAAACGCATTGACAAAGACACAATATATTGTATAATAAATACTCGTAGGTTATGCGGCCGTATGGGTATGGCAGGCAGCCATCAGTCAGAACAGAAAGGGATTTGATCGGAAATGAAAATTATTAAAAGAAGCGGTATGGAGGATACCTTTGATATTAAAAAAATCGAGGCGGCGATCCGCAGAGCGAACAACAGCGTTATTGATTATGAGAAGCTGACGGACAAGCAGATTGACGAGATATCAAAAAATGTGGAAGTTGCCTGTGAAAATATGAAGCGTTCCCCAAGTGTAGAGGAAATTCAGGATATGGTGGAGAACCAGATCATGAATCAGCGTGCATTTAATGTGGCGCGCAACTATATTACATATCGTTACAAACAGGAACTGGTGCGCAAGTCCAACTCAACGGATGAACAGATCTTAAGTTTGTTAGAGTGTAATAATGAGGAAGTAAAACAGGAAAATTCAAATAAAAACCCGACCGTAAACAGTGTACAGAGGGATTACATGGCAGGTGAGGTCAGCAAGGATATCACAAAGAGATTTTTGCTGCCGCCGGATATTGTGGAGGCGCATGAGCAGGGAATCATTCATTTTCATGATGCGGATTATTTTGCACAGCATATGCACAACTGCTGTCTGGTCAACTTAGAGGATATGCTCCAGAACGGAACCGTCATCAGTGAGACGATGATCGACCGTCCGAAGAGCTTTTCAACAGCATGTAACATTGCAACACAGGCAATCGCCCAGATCGCAAGTTCACAGTATGGCGGACAGAGTATTTCACTTTCCCATCTGGCACCGTTCGTACAGGTCAGCCGTGAAAAATACCGCAAGCAGGTCCGTACGGAACTGGAAGCAATCGGAGTGACACCGACTGAGGATAAAGTCAATAAAATTGCGGAGATCCGTGTGAAAGAAGAGATCAACCGTGGTGTGCAGATGATCCAGTATCAGGTGATCACACTGATGACGACAAACGGACAGGCACCGTTTATCACGGTATTTATGTATTTGGATGAGGTACCGGAAGGCCAGCTTCGCGATGATCTTGCCGCAGTGATCGAGGAGATGCTCCATCAGAGAATCCTTGGTGTAAAGAATGAGCAGGGCGTATACATTACACCTGCATTCCCAAAACTGATCTATGTGTTAGAGGCAGATAATATCCGTGAGGGTACCAAATACTGGTATCTGACAAAACTTGCAGCGGAATGTACGGCAAAGAGAATGGTTCCGGACTATATTTCAGAGAAGATCATGAAAAAGTTAAAAGACGGCAACTGTTATACCTGTATGGGATGCAGATCTTTCCTGACTGTTGACCGCACAAAAGGAAATTATGCAAATGCAAAAAATTACGTTCCGGGTAAGAAGTATTACGGCAGATTTAACCAGGGAGTTGTCACTTTAAATCTCGTGGATGTCGCATGCTCTTCCGGAAAAGATATGGATAAATTCTGGGAACTTTTGGATGAAAGGTTAGATCTTTGTTACAGGGCTCTGATTATCCGTCATAAGAGACTGCTCGGTACACCTTCTGATGTGGCACCGATTCTCTGGCAGAACGGTGCACTGGCACGTCTGAAAAAAGGTGAGACGATCGATAAACTTTTATATGACGGTTATTCCACGATTTCTCTTGGCTATGCCGGACTTTGTGAGTGTACCAGATACATGAAGGGGGTTTCCCACACCGAGCCGGAAGGAACAGAGTTTGCATTAAAAGTAATGCGCCGTTTAAATGATGCATGTACGGAATGGAAAGAAAAACACAATATCGATTTCAGCCTGTACGGAACACCACTGGAATCAACGACTTATAAGTTCGCGAAATGTCTTCAGAAGCGTTTTGGCATTATTCCGGGAGTGACGGATAAGAACTACATCACAAACAGCTATCATGTCCATGTGACAGAGGAAATCAGTGCATTCGATAAGTTGAAGTTTGAGTCACAGTTCCAGGAGCTTTCTCCGGGAGGTGCGATCAGCTATGTGGAAGTGCCGAATATGCAGAATAATCTTGACGCTGTACTTGCAGTGATGCAGTATATTTATGACAATATTATGTACGCAGAGCTGAATACCAAGAGCGATTACTGTATGGAATGCGGTTATTCCGGAGAGATCAAGATCGTCAATGACAAGGACGGCAAACTTGTCTGGGAGTGCCCGAACTGCGGTAACCGTGACCAGAACAAGATGAGCGTGGCGCGCAGAACCTGCGGCTACATTGGAACACAGTTCTGGAATCAGGGCAGAACACAGGAAATTAAAGAGAGAGTGCTTCATTTATAAAATTCATATTGTGAAAAAGAACCGTATATCAACATTGATGTGCGGTTCTTTTTATGATAAACTGTAATGGTACTAAATCACTAAAATAAAAATTTAACTTTGGAGGATAAAATGTTAGAAGCAGGAATCAAAGGACAGCATACCATTATAGTAGAGAAAGAAAATACAGCAGCAGTGATGAAAAGCGGTACGTTAGCAGTATTCGCAACACCGGCAATGATCGCCCTGATCGAGGAGACCGCATGGAAGAGTGTTGCAGATGAACTTGAAGAAGGATGTGTGACTGTGGGAACGAGCCTTAATGTAAAACATCTTGCCGCATCACCGGTGGGAATGAAGGTGACCTGCAATACCACTTTAGTGGAAGTGGATAAAAGACGTCTTGTATTTTCCGTAGAAGTAGAGGATGAGACCGGAAAAGTCGGAGAAGGAACGCATGAGCGTTTTATTGTACAGGCGGAAAAATTTCAGAATAAGGCGGATGCCAAGTTAAATAGATAGGAGGAAACATTGAATTTAGTTATCGGGTTACTGGTCCCGTTTCTGGGAACTTCGTTGGGGGCAGCATGTGTTTTCTTTATGAAAAACGGGTTGAACCGTCTGGTACAGAAAGCACTGCTTGGTTTTGCATCCGGCGTTATGGTGGCGGCATCTGTGTGGTCGCTGCTGATACCATCCATCGACATGTCAGAGGGAATGGGAAAATTTGCATTTTTACCGGCAGCAATCGGATTTATATTTGGAATCCTGTTTTTACTGCTGATGGACAAAATCATTCCGCATCTTCATATGAATGAAGACAAACCGGAAGGATTGCCAAGTCACCTAAAAAAAACAACCATGCTGGTACTGGCTGTTACTCTTCATAATATACCGGAGGGAATGGCAGTCGGTGTTGTGTTCGCCGGACTTTTATCAGGAAACAACGGAATTACACTGGCGGGAGCATTTTCATTGTCCATAGGAATTGCAATTCAGAATTTTCCGGAAGGTGCAATTATATCGCTTCCGCTGAAAAGTGAAGGCGGCAGTACAAAAAAAGCCTTCTGGTATGGCGTGGCATCCGGTGTGGTAGAACCGATCGCGGCGGGAATTACGATTATTTTAGCCGGAATCATCACACATATGCTGCCATATCTGCTTGCATTTGCAGCAGGGGCAATGATCTATGTGGTCGTGGAAGAGCTTCTTCCGGAAGCATCAGAAGGAGAACATTCCAATATTAATACGATTGGATTTGCGGCAGGTTTTCTGATCATGATGATATTAGATGTCGCATTGGGATAAAGGAGGAAATAAATATGCAGGACGATATAAGAGAACAGCTGATCAAACAGTTTCCATCAGATGTGGTAGAGATACTGGATCAGAGTGGTAAACCATACTATGGCTGTCCGACCTGTAAGAGGGCAGTTACAGTAGGAACTGATAAATGTCCGGGATGCGGACAGGTGCTTGCCTGGGATCATATCCGCAAGGAAAACCAAAAAAAGGGGACGATGACAGCAGTGTTGAAATTTGAGGTGGCAGGCGATTTTACAAAGGGAGACTGCAGAAAATGTCCGCTTTCCTATATTGCGAAAGAAAAAAATGAAAATGTTTATGAATGTCCGTTGAAAATGCGTGCAAACTGTAAACTTGAGCTTATGTAGAAAGGAAATTCATGCGCGGTGTACAGATGGTCATTATAGCGGTCGGAGGCATTTTATTATTCTGGTTCTTCGCGCCGCTGTTATGCAAAGGAATTTTTAATATAGGAACGGCGACCGGGATTCTGATCTCGTTATTCCTGTTATGTTATGGAATTTTTTTCGGGCGTATGAACAGGAGAGCTTTGATATTGTGGAATGGCAGGAAAACACACTGGATATGTGTTTTCCTGCTTGTCCTTGTACTTATAATGATCATGACAGTGTTGGCAGAGACATTTCTGATGATCCACTCAGCATTACACACTCCGCCGCAAAATACGACAGCTGTTGTTTTAGGATGCAGTGTAAAAGGTACAAAACCAAGCAGAATATTAGAGGAACGTATTGATGCTGCATATGATTATCTGAGTGTAAATAAAGATGCAGTATGTATTTTGTCCGGTGGCAGAGGACCGGGTGAAGATATCACGGAAGCACAGTGCATGTATGAAGTGCTGACAAAACGGGGAATCAGTGAAAATCGTCTGATTTTAGAAGAACGATCTACAACGACGGAAGAAAATTTAAAATATACCGGAGAAATTTTAAAAGACCGTGGACTTGATATGACTGTGACACTGGTTACCAGTGAATTTCATGAATATCGGGCGAATCAGATGGCAGCCAGGCTGGGAATGAAAAGTTACAGTACCCCGGCACATACATTTTTTGTATATTTTCCCACCTATTATGTGAGGGAACTGTATGGCATTTTATATTATGAATTGCGTCATTGGGATTAGTGTGGAAGTATTTTTATAAAAACAGTGCAGTAATAAAAAGTGGAATGTCAGAGAGAGGAAAAGATGCCAGGAAAATATTATGCAGTAAAAAAAGGAAGAAAACCGGGAGTGTACCAGAGCTGGGCAGAATGTAAAGCGATGGTGGACGGCTTTCCTGGAGCAGTATATAAGAGTTTTAAAACAAGAGAAGAAGCAGTGGCTTTTGCCAAAGCTGCGACATATACCGGAGCAGATGCTGCGCCAAAGATGCAAAATGCAATGAAGAAAACAATGCAGCAGGAAGATGGGGCAATGCCGTCTGTCTATGCGTTTGTGGATGGTTCTTACAATGTGGCAACGCATGTCTACGGATATGGTGGCTTTCTGATTCATGATGGCATAAAAGAAGTGCTGCAGGGGAGTGATAAGGATGCAGAGATGGCAGCGATGCGCAATGTCGCAGGGGAAATCTGCGGCAGTATGGCTGCGATCAGAAAAGCGGTCGAATTAGGATTGCCGGAAGTAACGATTTATTATGATTACATGGGAATCGAAATGTGGGCAACCGGTGCGTGGAAGTGCAATAAAAAAGGGACAGCAGCATACCGTGATTATGTGGCATCGGTGAGAAATGTGATTGTGATCCGTTTTGTAAAGGTAAAAGGACATTCCGGTATCGATGGCAATGAGGAAGCAGATATGTTAGCAAAGCAGGCAGTGGGGAATGAGATATAAAACCGGAATCCGGGAGCAGATATATGGATAAAAAGTTAAAATATTATGATCTGATGGAGGACTTAAGAAAACAGATCGTTTCAGGAAAAATAAAGCCGGGAGAAAAACTGCCATCGGAAAATGAACTTTCCGGGACATATCAGGTAAGCAGACAGACTGTACGGAAAGCTCTGCAGATTCTTCAGAACGAGGGATATATTTATGCGGAACATGGACGTGGAACGTTTTGTTCGGAGATGGCGAGACGCACGGGTGAAACAAAAAATATAGCAGTGGTCACGACATATCTGTCTGATTATATTTTCCCGAGAGTGATCCAGGGAATTGATAAAGTCCTTACGGAAAATGGATATAGTATTCTTTTAAAGAATACAAGAAATTCCAGAAATATGGAAGCAAAATGTTTAGAAGAATTATTGCAGAAGGGAATTGATGGGCTGATCATAGAACCAAGCAAAAGTCAGATCTTCTGCAAACATATTAATTTATACCAGACGCTGGATGAATATCGGATTCCATATGTATTTATTCAGGGCAGTTATGCGCAGCTTGCAGAAAAGCCCCATATCCTTTTAGATGACTGCCTTGGAGGATATCTGGTTACAAGATATCTGATCTCACTGGGGCACCATCACATCATAGGGATATTTAAAGCGGATGATACGCAGGGACAGCAGCGGCACAAAGGGTATGTGCAGGCTTTACAGGAAGCAGGGATTGCGTATGACCCGGATAAAGTGGTATGGTTTTATACGGAAGACCGGAAAACGCATCCATATGAACAGATGTGTCATATGGCTAAGATGAGATGTGAGCATTTCTTTGACAGTGTGGTATCGTATAATGACCAGATTGCACTAGAGGTCATCCGGGCATTAGAGGATGAAGGACTTAAAGTGCCGGATGATGTTTCAGTGACAGGATATGATGATTCCTATCTTGCGTCAAGTGGAAAAGTGCCGCTTACCACGGTGGCGCATCCGCAGGAAAAATTAGGTGAAATGGCTGCAGAACTTCTTCTTGGACTGCTGAAAGAGGGAAACATCCCGGAGTCAGAAAGACAGATCCTTGTAAAGCCGGAGTTAGTGATCCGGGAATCCTGCAGATCCCGGAAAAAGGAGGAATAAAAGATGAACTATGCGCAGATCAAACCCTGTTCTATTGAGAATGGCACGGGCGTGAGGGTGTCTTTGTTTGTGTCCGGATGCAGACATCACTGCAAAGAGTGTTTTAATGAGGAAACATGGGATTTTTCTTATGGTAAGCCTTTTACAAAAACGACGGAGGATGAGATCGTGCAGGCGTTAGCGCCGTCCTATATTGCAGGGCTGACGCTGCTTGGCGGAGATCCGGGTGAGCCGGAGAATCAGCAGGGACTGCTTCCTCTGTTACAGAGAATAAAAAAAGAATTGCCGGATAAAAATATCTGGGCATACAGTGGATATCTGTATGAGGATTTCCTTCCGGGAGGAAAGGTGTATTGTGAGGCGTCAGAGCCCTTCCTGTCAATGATCGATGTTATGGTGGATGGACCTTTTATTTTAGAAAAAAAGGATATTTCCCTGAATTTCAGAGGATCTTCGAACCAGAGAATCATTGATGTACCCGAAACGCGAAAGAACCAGGAAATCGTATTACTGATGGAATAAAGAAAATGAAATGGAGAGTAGTGTGAAAAATAAGATTTTTCACACACAAGATTTGTGCTTGCGCACAAACTTGAGATGCCCTGAGGAACGGGCTAGAAATGGAGAGTAAAATGAAGTTTTCATGGAGAATGATTGCTGCGGCTTTTAGTTATGCATTAGGTGTATTAGGCTGGTGTTATGTAGGTGGCTATAAGATCCTGACCGGTCCGGTGAGAGGACTGATCCTTGCACAGATGGCGGGAAGTATGTCTTTGGGACGACTGGTGGCGGCCCTGATCGAGGGATTTATATATCTTTCGCTGGCAGGCGGAGTCTGGTGCATTGGGTATATGTTAAGTAGTCATTTCAGGGAAGATTGATAAATACATAGAGAGGAACAAAAAGAAAAATGGTTTTTAGAGTGCCTTCATATTATAAGAATTTTCGGTGTATTGCGGACAAATGTCCGGATAATTGCTGCAGAGGATGGGAAATTGATATTGACGAAGATACCCTGGATTATTATAAAGATCTGAAAGGACCGATGGCAGAAAAAATCCGTGCGTCGATCAGCGAGGATGGAAGTTTTGTATTGAATGAAGAGGGATGGTGCCCGCTTCTGAATGAGAAAGGACTCTGTGAGGTGTGTCTGACTTTAGGGGAGGATTCGCTTTCAGAAGTATGCACAGAGTATCCGAGGTTTACAACGGAGTATCCGAAAACAAGAGAAAAAGTTTTATGTCTATCCTGTGGAGAGGTTGGAAGAATTGTCTTTTCAGATACAGAACAGATCGGATTTGATGAGCAGATCCTCTCGGAGGACTATGATGAATATGAGTGGGAAGATGGCGATGATGAGCTTGCAGAAAAACTCGAATCAGTAAGGTCGCATGCAATCGGACTGCTTCAGGATCGCAGCCGCCCGATTGCAGAGCGTATCGCGGTGTATCTGAATTACTGCTGTCAGATGCAGAAAGAATTATTTGAGACAGTACCCAAAGAGGAGGAACCGGAAAAAATCAGCCTGTATGAGGCATTTCTACAGCGGCTGTCCCAATACGAGGAGCTTGAATCCATCGGTGATGCATGGTCTGGGATGGAAGAAGAGCTGAAAGCTTTTTATCATGAAGAAAATTATGAAAAGACACATCGTGCTTTCATGGAAGCGCAGATGGAAAATGAATATCAGTATGAACATCTGATGGTATATTATACTTTCCGCTATTTTATGAGGGCATTCTACGATAATAATCTGCTTGAAAAAGCTCAGTTTGCAGTTGCCTCATTTTTGATGGTGCGTGATATGGATGTTATGGTCTGGATGAAAAACGGACAGAAATTTGATTTACAGGATCGCATAGAAACAACGAAAGTTTACGCAAAAGAAGTGGAACATTCGGAAGAAAATATTGAAATGTTAGGGGAATCATTTTTGTTTGAAGATGTATTTTCCGTAAAAGGTCTGCTTGCACAGATTATGTAAAAAATAAGCCGGGTGACAGGGCACCTGACAGCTTTCATAAGCTGACGGCCTGATCAACCGGCTTTTAGTATCTGCCTGTGAGAAAATGCAGGAAAGATACAGGTTTTTTTCCAGCGGCTTTTGTCTCGTCGATATATTTCTCATAGAAAGAAATAACTTCGCAAAAAGACATTGCCGGATCGATTGCATATGTCATACAATACACCTCCTTATTTGTTTTCTATAATATAGCACAATGCATCGGGAAAAACGACAAAAAATAATATGAAAGATTGTACAATATATACAAAAATGGAATGAGTGAATGAAAAATTCACAAAAACAGAAAAACAACAAGTGGGTATTTTTACTGATTTTTACAGAATGAAATTGTATAATATTACTTAAGAAATAAAAAATGAACATTTTTTTTCATAAGGAACAGGTAAAATAAAAAAATTATACAAAATATTTCTGACCTGGGAAAAGGGGAGAATATGGAACAGGGAGAAGCAGTCCGCAGACGTGAAGCGGAAAAGAGGAAAAACGAAGCGAGAAGAAGAAGACAGAAAAAGCGGAAAAGGCAGCAGATGTTTGCGCGCAGTGTGATGGTTCTGACAGGAGCTGTATTTGTGGGCGTTATTTTGTATGGGGGATGGCGTCTGTCCCACAGGACGGCACAGGCGCAGGAAGAGATCGTGGCAGAGGAAACGAAATATATTGCAGACCGCCCGGATTTTTCTGTGGAGCTTTTAGACTACAATGAATATTCAAGACCGGGAACGGCACTGGAAAAAGTAAACGGGATCGTCGTGCATTATACGGCAAATCCGGGAACAACGGCACAGCAGAACCGGGATTATTTTGAAGGACTGGCACAATCCGGGGAGACACATGCAAGCAGCCATTTTGTCATCGGAATCAGTGGGGAGATCATCCAATGCATTCCATGCAATGAAATCGCATATGCTTCGAATGAGAGAAATGCCGATACGATTTCCATAGAGTGCTGTATTCCGGATGATACGGGGAAATTTACGGATGCGACTTATGGATCGCTGGTTCATCTGGTGACATGGCTGATGGGACGTTATGATCTGACTACGGATAATGTGATAAGACATTATGATGTAACAGGAAAGGCATGTCCGAAATATTATGTGGAAAATGAGGCTGCATGGGAGCAGTTTAAGTCGGATCTTGTCGATTACATAGAGACCAACGGTATTGCAAAAACAGAGGAAATACAGTAAAATGAGAGTATCAATTATGTCGAAGGAAGCAGTATGATAGAGAAATATTACGAAGCATTACAAAAAAGAGAAAACCTCCGCGAAAACCTTGTTGGGCTGCGTGCCCAGATCAAAGATGAGGCGGCAAAAGAGCAATTTGTATCGATGATCGGGGATGGCGGATTGCTGTTAGAATTATTAGAGGAAGAAGATCCAAAGGTGCGCAAAAATGTGGCGATGATCCTTGGGGAACTGGAATGGATGGGGGCTGCAGATGCACTTGTTACGGCATATGAAAGGGAGCAGACTCTTTTTGTAAAAAGCACGTATTTAAAGGCACTTGCTTATCTTGACATTACGGCATATCAGGAACGGTTCAAAACGAGAATGGAAGAACTTCTTTCTTATACCCCGGCAGCAGAAGAAAAAAAGCATATTGATGAGGAAGTCCGCGCACTTAGCAGACTGTTGGAAAAGGCAGAAGAAAGCACAGGCCACACTTTTACGGGATTTAAAAACCCGCATGAGATGCTGCTGCTGACGGGACATGCGCGTACGGATGTGACATTAAAGGAAATCGGGGTACTTCCGGCGGATATCCGGAGAAAAACGGCGAAACATCCGCTTGGAGTGGCAGTGTATACAAAGGATGTACGCGCTATGGCGAACCTTAGAACTTACCGTGAACTATTGTTTCCAATTCGTTTAAAACAGGAAGCAGAACAGGCAGAAGTGCTGGCGGATGAGGTGTGGCAGAGCGGTATTGGGGATTTCTTAAAGGAGTGTCATAAGCAGGGTACGCCGTTTCGGTTCCGCGTGGAGATCCGGGCTGATATGGAGAATGACAAAAGAGCTTCTTTTGCGAAAAAGTTTGCGATACAGTTAGAGCGTGTGTCGGCGAGATGGCTGATCAATTCGACCGGTGATTATGAGACAGAGATTCGTCTGATAAAGAAAAAAGATGGAAGTTTTGCACCATTTTTAAAATTGTATACCATTCCGATGCGACGTTTTTCCTACCGGAAAAATGTGGTGGCGGCATCTATCCATCCATCACTTGCAGCGATGCTTGTATCGCTGGCAAAACCCTATCTGAAAGAGAACGCACAGATTTTAGATCCGTTTTGCGGAGTCGGCACGATGCTTATTGAGAGGGACATTGCACAACCGGCAAGAGAAAAGTACGGAATCGATATTTTTGGACCGGCGATCGAAGGCGCAAGGGAGAATGCCTCATTAGCAGGGGAAAAGATCAATTTTATCCATAGAGATTATTTTGATTTTAAACACGATTATCTGTTTGATGAGATTATTACCAATATGCCGGTGAGGGGCAGACAGTCGCGCGGTGAGATGGATGCACTTTATGCTTCCTTTTTCGAAAAATCAAAAGAAATCTTAACACCGGGTGGAGTAATGATTTTTTATTCGAATGAAGAAGGCATGGTAAAGAAACATCTTCGTTTACATTCAGAATACAGGCTGATACAGGAATTTGTGATTTCGGAAAAGCGTCATTTTAGTCTGTATATCGTTGGAATAAAGGGGTAGAGGGAAATGGCATTTTTGAGCAGGAAGAAGGAAGAGGATGCTTTGAAATCAGAACAGATACTTTTGGATGCAACACTGATGCAGAATCTGCAGGATCGGTTTTGCGACGCAAATAACCTGTATTTAAGATGTCTTGACAAAAATCGCACGGAAGTAACGAAGACATATGGTTCAAAGGAAGAACTTGAGTATCTGGGCAGTGTGATCGACATGGACAGACATATCGGACTGTTAGAGAGGCTGTTAAACAGCAGGATCGAAAGTGTGATCGAAGAGGATTGTGGGGCAGACGGGATCCGGATGTGTGGAGTGGCAGTAAAGGTAAGTGGAGAGGTGTCTGCGATCTGGATCGTGACCGGCGTTATGGAAGATGCCGGCTGCGATGTGCCGGATTATATTATGCGGACAACACCGGAACGCTATTATAAGTCGATCGAGTTTTTAGAGACGCTGTCAAAGCAGATGTTTGCCGTCAAATTAGAAGAACTTTTGGCGCAGGAGGCATTTTTAAAGAGCCGGGAGTCGGAAATACAGATGGAGACGGAATTAAAACGCAATGAGGCGATGACGGCAATCGTCCGTATGCTCGAGTCGGAGGAGGGTTTTGATAAGATTGTTCATGATATCTTAAAAGAAGCATGTGAGTATCTTGGAATTTCAGCGGCTGTTTTATTCCGGGAAAATATAGACGGCACGACGGTCAACATGATCAGCGAGTATTGTTCTGCGGGAAGAGAATCACGGATGGAGGCATCACAGAACATTTCAAAAGAAGAACTGCCATTTTTTAATGGAAAACCATATATGATTTCGGCAGATTCAATGATGCCGGAAGCGTTCCGCAGAATGTTTGAAGTACAGAAGATGAAAGCCGGGTTATTCCTTCCAATCGACGTCAGCGGGAAAACGGGAATGTACGTCTGCTTTTGCGAGGATGAAAAAGAGCGCATCTGGGACGGCGGAGAAATCAAGTTTGTCAATGATGTCCGAAGAATCATACAGACGATTCTGGTAAAACGCATTGCAAAAAATTCACTTGCCAGTTCGTATGCATCGTTAGAAGCAATCCTTGAAAATGTGGGATGTGGGATCTATGTGATGGATACACAGGAAAATACGATCCTGTATACAAACCAGCACTTTCGTAAAGCATTTGGGGAAGATGTGCGAAGTGCAGGTATTGAGGAATGTTTAAGACAGGGAGCGCAATCGGAGGACAGCCTGTATTTCAGGGAGGTTTATTCGAAAGAAGAAAACCGCTGGTTTGATCTGCACAGTACAAGGATTAACTGGGTGGATGGAAGAAAGGTCCTTTTGTGTACCATTTATGATGTGACAGACAAAAAGCTGTATCAGCAGAAGATTGAGCGTCAGGCAAACAATGATTTCCTGACCGGATTGTATAACCGGATGCGCTGTGAACAGGATTTAGAGCGTTATATCCGTCAGACGAAGGAGTTTGGCGGTGAGGGAGCGCTGCTTTACATCGATCTGGATGATTTTAAACATATCAATGACGGACTCGGTCATCAGTATGGAGATGTGCTGCTTAAGAATATTTCCGGCAGTCTGCAGAGAATTCCCGGTGTGGAGAATAACTGTTACCGTATGGGTGGTGATGAGTTCATTATCATATTGGCGCATCATCATATGGCGATGCTCCAGCAGATCTTAGATGAGATCAAGGCGCTGTTCACGAAACCGTGGATGCTAAAAGGGACGGATTATTACTGTACGATGAGTATGGGAGTCGTTCGCTTCCCGGCAGACGGGGATACGGTGGAAGAATTGATCAAGAAAGCCGATATTGCACTTTATTCTGCAAAATGTGCAGGAAAGAACCGTATCGAGTTTTATGATGACAACGTGGAGTCCACCTCTTACAAACGGCTTGACCTTGAAAAAAACATGCGCAATGCCACACGAAATGCTTTCAGTGAATTTGAGGTATATTTCCAGCCGATTGTAAATATTACAAAAGAGGGAAATCCATGTGCCGGTGCGGAGGCACTGATCCGCTGGAATTCCGGCGAACTCGGTCTGATCCCGCCGGCAGATTTCATTCCGCTTGCAGAGTATTTAGGCCTGATCAATCCGATCGGAGAATTCGTCCTGCGGGAGGCATGTATCCACTGCAAATACTGGAATGATATGGGACACCCGGAGTATAAGGTGAATGTCAATCTGTCTGTCGTACAGCTTTTACAGAACGATATTGTGGAGCGGATTGCGCATGTGATCGAGGAGACGAGGATCACCCCACAGAATCTGACTCTGGAAGTGACGGAAAGTCTTGCAGTCAACGATATGAGCCGCATGAAACGGATCCTTGCGGATATCAGGCATCTTGGTGTGCGTGTTGCTCTCGATGATTTCGGTACGGGATATTCATCTTTAAACCATATCAGGGAGATGCCGATCGATGTCATAAAAATCGACCGCTGCTTTATCATTGATATCGGAAAAGATGATTTCTCCAATGCATTTGTAAAAATGGTCGGAGAACTTGCAACAGCGATCCATGTGAATGTCTGCGTGGAAGGTGTGGAAACAAAAGAACAGTTAGATGCACTGGTGGGGTCAAAGGTTCAGCTGATCCAGGGGTTTTATTTTGGAAAGCCGATGAAGGCGGAGATGTTTGAAAGACAGTACCTGTAAGGGTACTGTCTTTTAATGTTAAAACAATTAAAACAGTTCCAAAAATTAAAAAAATAAATAAAATTAAAAAAATATCAAAAAACTGTTGACATATTTATTTTTATCTGTTATTATGAATGAGTCGTCGCGAGAGAGTGATTGATACGCGGAAGTGTCGGAATTGGCAGACGAGCAAGACTAAGGATCTTGTGTTCATTGCGAACGTGTGGGTTCAAGTCCCATCTTCCGCATCAAAAGATTTCTTTGAATGACGGTTCGCAGGAGTGGCGGAATTGGCAGACGCGCAGGCTTCAGGTGCCTGTGGTAGCAATATCGTGTGGGTTCAAGTCCCATCTCCTGCATTTTATATGTTGAGATGAGAGAAGCACTGAAGATTCGGTGCTTTTTTTGCTTTATAGGATTCGGGTGCCAAAAATTGAAAGCCACCTTTTGGCACCCGAATCTTTAGTAGGAAATTTCTCATCTGAGAAAATTAAAATCCGTGAAAATAGTATCCAAGCGCGGCAGAAAAAATGCTGCGCTGTTTGCATTTATGAGGAAATCATTTATAATAGATAGCAATGCGGTGCAGAATGCAAAAACAAAGGATAAAAAAATGATTACGTTAAATGATTATCTTTATTCCGGAGATACGGTATTCCGGATTTTAAAAAAATATTCAGAAGATCTAAAACGTGCGGCAGAGGAAAATCAGAGTGAAGTGGATTTGTTACATTATTATTTTCTGCTGCAGATCATGGAGTTGTTAGAGCATAATGATTTCCTGACAGCACAATCACAGAAAATCCGGGAGTTTTATCAGTATATGGCAAAACAGTATCCGTATCTTTCTTTTACATTTAAAGGGCGGATCAAATCGCTGATCCGTGCGGAGGCAAAATTTAACGGCTATATTGTGGCGTATGTGTATGATTATTATCTGAAAAATCACGCATATCCGCCCGTGGACGAATTAAAAGAGCGGCTGACCCGTTTCAGGGATCTGATCGCTTACCGCATTGTGATATCCATGCCCAAATGTCATGTGAGAGATGAAAGGGAAAGAGAACAGGAAGAAATCAGGCATTTATATGAAATTGCAAACAAACTGAAGGTGTTTTTGGAGGAGCGGGGGTTTACAGTGGAACCGGCAGGAGGCGTAAAACTGAGTGATTCCCCGTTACTGAATGAAGATGTGCGGCCATATTACAGAGATTATATCGTGAACGAAGAATCCGATGGATACCGGTCACTGCATATTACCTTTTTTGATAACAGTGCACATTGTTATGTGGAGATGCAGCTTCGGACAAAAACGATGGATGATATCGCGGAGATCGGGCCTGCGAACCATCTGGGATATGAGAAAAAGCAGGAGCGTGAGCGTGCAAGACGTGATGTTATTCCGGTGGGAGAATGCATTTATTTTGATGAGGCATATGAAAGAGGAATGAAACTGCAGCAGCTTGAACTGTCAAAGCTGGATGTGAATATGTTCGCAGCGATTGACAACAGTCTGATCAATGATGGCTGTGGGCTTTATCGTGGCAGACTGATCCTGCCGTACGAGCACTTATCACGTTTTCAGAATGATTAATGAAAAAATAACAAAAATTTGTCAGTAATTTGTAATAAAAAAAGGAAATCGGAAAAGAACGCGGAATATATATATTGTAATTACTGTGTGGCAGGTTATCCAAAGAGGAGGAACAACATGTCGATACGGGAAGATATTGAACGAATGGAATGTGAGACTTTAAGTCCGTATGCTACGCTCAGTATACATTCAAGAGGACGTGATGATCCGGAGGAGCAGTGTGATATAAGACCTGTATTCCAGCGTGACAGAGACCGGATTTTACACTGTAAGGCATTTCGCCGGTTGAAAAATAAAACACAGGTGTTTCTGACACCCAAAGGGGATCATTACAGAACCAGGCTTTCCCATACATTAGAGGTGTCACAGAATGCGCGCACGATCGCAAAGGCACTGCGGCTCAATGAAGATCTTGTTGAGGCGATCGCCTTAGGGCACGATCTGGGGCATACACCGTTTGGGCATGCGGGAGAGTTTGTGTTAAACGGACTTTGTGATGAGAGCTTCCATCACAATGAACAGAGCGTGAGAATTGTGGAGAAGTTAGAAAAAGACGGTAAGGGACTGAACCTGACCTGGGAGGTAAGAGACGGTATCTTAAACCACCAGACAAGGCTGATGCCGCATACCTTAGAGGGAAAGATCGTCCGCCTGTCGGATAAGATCGCCTATATCAACCACGATATTGACGATGCGATCAGGGCACAGATACTGACAGAGGAAAACATCCCATTAGAGCTTCGAAAAACACTGGGATTTTCGACAAGACAGCGTTTAAACACCCTGATACATAACATCATCAGCAACAGCGTTGGAAAAGATGATATCATCATGTCAGAGGAAGTGGAACAGGCGATGATCGAACTGCGCAAATTCATGTTCGATCATGTCTACAAAAATCCTGTGGCAAAAGGGGAAGAGACAAAGGCAAAAGCAATGATCGAGCAGTTGTTCTTCTATTATATGGAACATATCGAGCTTCTCCCTGAGAAATATCTGCGCATGCGTGATGCCGGTGAAACAGACCAGCGTATCATCTGCGATTACATTTCAGGCATGACAGATCAGTACGCGATCACGAAATTCAGTGAATATTTTATGCCGCAGGCATGGCAGGTAGATGGTTATTAGAAAGTAAAAAGTCTGCGGCATGCCGCATGGCATGGCAAGTAGATGGTTATTAATACGAAAGGAGAAAAAGATGCCGTATTATTCTGATGACATCATAGAAGAAGTGCGTTCCAGGAATGACATTGTTGATGTGATTTCCCAATATGTGCGTCTTTCAAAAAAGGGCAGTACCTATTTTGGACTCTGCCCGTTCCATAATGAAAAAACAGGCTCCTTTTCCGTGTCGCCGAACAAGCAGATGTATTACTGCTTCGGATGCGGCGCGGGTGGAAATGTATTTACGTTTCTGATGGAGTATGAAAACTTTACATTCGGCGAGGCGATGGAAGCGTTAGCCGACCGTGCCGGTGTGGAATTGCCGAAACAGGAATACACCAGCGCACAGAGGCAGGAAGCAGACAAACGAGCAAGACTGCTTGAAATTAATAAAGAAGCAGCAAAGTATTTTTACATGCTGCTGCGTGGGGAGAGAGGTGCGCGTGCGCTTTCCTATTTCCGAAAACGGGAACTGTCAGATGAGACCATGCAGAAATTCGGTCTCGGCTATTCCGATCAGTACAGCGATGATCTTTACCGGTATCTTCGGAAAAAAGGATATGAGGATGACATCTTAAAAGAATCCGGTTTGGTCAGCATCGATGAGAGGCGCGGCGGGTACGATAAATTCTGGAACCGGGCGATGTTCCCGATCATGGATGTCCACAACAAAGTCATCGGTTTTGGAGGACGTGTCATGGGGGATGGCGAGCCGAAATATCTGAACTCACCGGAGACAAAGATCTTTGATAAGAGCCGGAATCTCTATGGATTAAATTTTGCAAGGAGCACCAAGAAACCACAGCTTCTTCTGTGTGAGGGTTATATGGATGTGATCGCCCTGCATCAGGCAGGGTTTGACAACGCGGTTGCATCTTTAGGAACGGCGCTCACAAGTGGACATGCCAACCTGTTAAAGCGGTACACAAAGAATGTTTATCTGACCTATGACAGTGATGGTGCAGGTGTGAAGGCGGCACTTCGTGCAATTCCGATTTTAAAAGAAGTAGGAATCACCACGAAGGTCATCAATATGAAGCCTTATAAGGATCCGGATGAGTTTATCAAGGCGCTCGGTGCAGAGGAATACCAGAAACGGATCGATACGGCGGAAAACAGTTTTATGTTTGAGATCCGTATCTTAGAGCAGCAGTATGATATGCATGATCCCGAGAGCAAGACAAAGTTTTACAATGCAGTTGCAGAAAAACTCTGCACGTTCGGAGAAAAATTAGAGCGTGATAATTATATTGCTGCGGTAGCAGATAAGTATATGATCGGTATCGAAGATCTGCGCAGGCTGGTCAACCAGTATGGTGCAAAGATCGGCATGGCGGCAGGCGGAGCACCTCCTGTGCGTGAAAGATCGGAACTCCGGAGAGAACAGGGCAGCGAAAAGAAAAAAGAAAACGGTATGATACAGTCACAGAAGCTGCTTTTGACCTGGCTGATCGAACATACCGGACTGTTCCCTAAGATTGAGAAATATATTTCGCCGGAAGATTTCACAGAAGAAATTTATCACAAAGCGGCGGAAATATTATATGAACAGTATCGGAATACCGGTACTGTCAACCCGGCAAAAATTGTCAGTATGTTTCAAAATGAAGAAGAACAGCGCGAGATCGCAGGTCTTTTTCATGCCACGATCCGCGGCGTAGAGACAGAAGGAGACAAAGAAAATGGTGGGTATTCCAAAGAAACGTTTGAAAAAGCATTAAAAGAAACTATTGTCCGGGTAAAACAAAACAGCATTGAGTATCACCTGAAGAACATGGCACCGACCGATATGGCGGCGCTGCAACGGTCAGTGGCGGATAAGAAGGCACTTGAAGAATTAGAGAAAGTGCATATTTCCATTGATTAAGGACAAAATAGTAGAAAACCTGAGAGGATGAAACAAAATGGCAACAAAAAAGAAAGAAAACAACGAAAATACGAAGGTTTCCGGAAAAAAAGCGGAGGCATCTGCAGTAAATAATGCGGAAGCAGAAGCAGCAAGAGAAAAATTTCAGGAAAAATTAAAAGAGCTGTTAAGTCTCGCAAAAAAGAAAAAAAATATGTTAGAGTATCAGGAAATCAGTGATTTCTTTGCAGATATGCAGCTTGACTCTGATAAATTTGAGAAAATTCTTGATTTCCTTGAGGCAAATAATATCGATGTTTTAAGAATCACAGATGATGATGCGGATGATGACATTCTGCTTGAAGTGGATGATGATGACGAGATCGAGGTGGAGAAGATCGACCTTTCTGTTCCGGACGGTGTATCCATTGAAGATCCGGTGCGTATGTACTTAAAGGAGATCGGTAAAGTGCCGCTGCTTTCTGCAGAGGAGGAGATCGAGCTTGCGAAGCGTATGGAACTTGGTGATCAGGAGGCAAAAAAACGTCTTGCAGAGGCAAACTTACGTCTGGTAGTCAGCATTGCAAAACGTTATGTGGGACGTGGTATGTTATTCCTTGACCTGATCCAGGAGGGAAATCTTGGTCTGATCAAGGCAGTTGAGAAGTTTGATTACCGCAAGGGATATAAATTCTCAACTTATGCGACATGGTGGATCCGTCAGGCAATCACAAGAGCGATTGCTGATCAGGCGCGTACGATCCGTATCCCGGTACACATGGTTGAGACAATCAACAAACTGATCCGTGTGAGCAGACAGTTACTGCAGGAGTTAGGACGTGAACCGACCCCGGAGGAGATCGCAGCAGAGATGAACATGCCGGTGGAACGTGTGCGTGAGATTTTAAAGATTTCACAGGAACCGGTTTCCTTAGAGACACCGATTGGTGAGGAGGAGGACAGCCATCTTGGAGATTTTATCCAGGATGATAATGTACCTGTTCCGGCAGATGCCGCTGCATTTACGTTATTAAAAGAACAGTTAGAAGAGGTTCTTGGCACACTGACAGAGCGTGAGCAGAAGGTACTTACACTTCGTTTTGGCCTTGAAGATGGACGCGCAAGAACACTCGAAGAAGTTGGAAGAGAATTTAATGTCACCCGTGAACGTATTCGTCAGATTGAGGCGAAGGCACTGCGTAAGCTGCGTCATCCAAGCAGAAGCCGCAAGTTAAAGGATTATCTGGAGTAAGATGGTAAAGATATCAGACAGATTAAAAACGGCGGCTTCGTTGATTCGGGAAGGTGCGGTGCTTGCAGACGTGGGGACAGATCATGGTTATGTTCCAATCTACCTGTTAGAGCAAAAGAAGATCAAGAGCGCGATCGCAATGGATATCAATAAGGGACCACTGGAACGCGCAAGGGAACATATTCATTTATATGGTATGGATGCATACATACAGACCAGGCTTTCGGATGGAGTCGCAGCACTGGAAAAGGGCGAGGCGGACTCCATACTGATTGCCGGTATGGGTGGCGGGCTTGTGATGCATATCTTAGAAGAAGGAAAAGATATCTGTCAGGCGGCGGGAGAACTGATCCTGCAGCCCCAATCGGAACTGTGCAGTGTCAGGGAGTATCTTGCCGAAAATGGATATGTGACGGAAGCAGAGCGCATGGTATTTGAGGATGGCAAATATTATCCGATGATGCGTGTACACTATCAGGCAGAGAAAAACGAAGATGCAGATAAAACAATAAAAGATATGGAAAACAGTAAAGAGCAGAAAAAAAGCAGATATAAGGTCGAATGTTTATACGGCAGATATCTGCTTATGGAAAAAAATCCGGTACTGCATCAATATCTGGTGAAAGAACGCCAGGTGTTTGAAAACATTCTGGACAATCTTTTTAAACAGCCTGAATCAGAAAAAATAGCCGTGCGCATGGAAGAGGTAAAAGAAGCGCTTGGTTATAATGAAGCTGCGCTTGCATATTATAGAACGTGAGCTGTCATTGATGGAAACGAGGCTGCGTAGAAAAGCCGGTTTCTGTCAGAAGGGGCGGACAGGAAAAATGACAGCAGGCGAAGAGAATGGAGACCTTGTATATGGGAGAAGAACAGATCGTTGTAAAAATCGGGGAGAAAGAAAAAACATATCCGGCAGGAGTCAGTTTCTTAAGTATAGCACAGGAATATCAGGATCAGTATGAGGATGATATCGTGCTTGCACTGTATAATAACAGACTGCGCGAATTAAAAAAGACCGTAAAAAAAGACGGCGAATTGTCTTTTCTTACAACGTCTGATAAGACCGGAAAGCGTGCATACCGCAGAAGTGTTACGCTGCTGATGCAAAAAGCAGTTTACAATCTGTGGGGCAGAGAGCATATTGGCGTTTATGTCAGATATGCCATCGGTCAGGGATATTACTGTGAACTGATGAAAGACGGGGAAAGCTGTAAGATCACGGAGACAATGATCGGGGCATTGAAAAAAGAAATGTACCGTCTTGTGATGGCGGACCTGCCAATCGAAAAATACAGTATGAATACGGATGAGGCAGTAGCTTTGTTCCATGAACTTGGAATGAAAGATAAAGAAAAACTGTTTCGTTACCGCCGCAGTTCCAGGGTAAATATTTACGAACTGGATCATTATAAGGATTATTTTTACGGGTTTATGGTACCGTCGACCGGATATTTGAGATATTACGATGTGACAGCATATCAGGATGGTTTTGTACTTTTATTTCCGGGAAAAGAGGCGAAAAAAGTTTCTGAATTTGTGCCGTCGGATAAATTATTTTTCACGTTAAAACGTTCAAGAGACTGGGGAAAACTGCAGCAGATTGATACGATCGGTGCACTCAATGATGCCATTGCAGCGGGAAAAACGCAGGAGATGATCTTGACACAGGAAGCATTGTTTGAAGAGCGTATCGGTGCACTTGCGGAAATGATCGTTAAGGAAGAGGGAAAGAAATTTATCATGATCGCGGGACCTTCTTCATCCGGAAAAACGACTTTTTCACACCGCCTGTCCATACAGCTTGCAGCAAAGGGATTAAAACCGCATCCGTTTCCGCTTGATGACTATTATGTGGATCGTGATAAATGTCCGCGTGATGAAAATGGTGAACTTGATTTTGAATGCCTGGAATCACTGGATGTAGAGCTTTTCAACCATGACATGAATGAACTTCTGGCAGGAAAAGCAGTCAATCTGCCGATCTTTAATTTTAAGACCGGAAAAAGAGAATACAAAGATAAGATCATGCAGTTAGGAAAAGATGATGTGTTAGTCATTGAGGGGATCCATGGACTGAATGATAAATTGTCCTATTCCCTTCCGGTGGAGAGCAAATTTAAGATCTATATCAGCGCACTAACACAGCTAAATATCGACGAGCACAACTATCTGCCGACCACGGATGGAAGGATGATCCGCCGTATTGTGCGCGATGCAAGAACAAGAGGTACCTCAGCGAAAGAAACGATCGCTATGTGGGATTCCGTGCGCCGCGGTGAGGAGAAGAATATTTTCCCATTTCAGGAGGGAGCGGATGTGATGTTTAATTCCGCATTGATCTATGAACTGGCAGTATTAAAGATATATGCCGAACCGCTGCTTTTTGCGATCGATAAGGACTGTCCGGAGTACCTTGAGGCAAAGCGTCTCTTAAAGTTCCTGGATTATTTCCTTCCGATGTCTCCGGATGGAATCGGGCAGAATTCCATTATCCGTGAATTTATCGGCGGTTCGTGTTTTAATGTGTAAAACATGGAAAAAACCTTGTCTCGGCAGGTCTAAGAGAAAATAAGAAAATCAGGCTTGCACAAATAAGAAAAAAAGTGTATAGTTAATCGGGTGTCATGCTGGCAGAATGTGCCGGAAGACAAATGATGGATTTAAGTAGGACAAATGATCGCGGCCCGTTTATCGGGGTGAGGAAAGTCCGGGCTTCACAGGGCAGGATGCCGGATAACGTCCGGTAGAGGCGACTCTAAGGATAGTGCAACAGAAATATACCGCCCGGTATATGCCGGGTAAGGGTGGAAGGGCAGTGTAAGAGACTACCGCCTCTCTGGTAACAGAGGGGGCATATGTAAACCCCATCCGAAGCAAGACCGAACAAAAGCGTTGACGTGGCCCGCCAGCTTTAGGTAGGTTGCTTGAGGCGGCTGGTAACAGTCGTCCTAGATAGATGATCATTCCGACTGTGGCTTGCTGCAGTTTAGACATAACCCGGCTTATCGTCCTGCTTAAATCAGATATCAATAGATAAGAAGATATCCATATGTGGAAATATAACCAAAATCTAAAATGTTTCTTAAAAGACAATAGGAATGTTGACGTTTGTGAGTATTGGGTTTACCATAGCGTCATGGACAAAAAACGGTGCCAGAAAGGTGCCGTTTTTCCGTACATAAATAAAAATGCGATTGACGGGATACATGCAGTTATATAAGGCTGCATGTGATTACACGCGGTTGTATCTGGGTAGAAAGGGATGTCATAGATGAAAGAAAAATTACGACAGTTTATGATCGGCAGATATGGAGTGGACGATCTTTCACGGGCACAGATTATCGTGTCGATGGTTCTGTTACTTGTATCCACATTTTTATCTGCATTTTTCCGGGTAAATATTTTATACTGGCTTGGCCTCGCATTGTTAATTTATTCCTATTTCAGAATACTCTCACGGAATGTGTCAAAGCGTTACGAAGAGAACCAGAGATATTTAAATGCGAAATACCGGGCAGTGGTAAAGAAAAACAATCTGAAAAAACGCTGGGCACAGCGCAGTACTTACCGTTTCTTTAAATGTCCGCAGTGTAAGCAGACAGTCAGGGTGCCGAAGGGAAGAGGAAAGATCTGCATTACCTGTCCAAAATGTAAAACAGAATTTATTAAAAAAAGCTGACAAAGGAGAAAGGCCTTGTGTTTGGTTATATCAATATCAATCAAAAAGAGCTGACGGAAGAAGGCAAAAAAGCATATCAGGCATATTACTGTGGGCTTTGCAGACAACTGAAATCAAATTGTGGAACCAAGGGACAGATGCTGCTTGCATATGATATGACGTTTCTGATTGTTCTGCTGACCGGTTTGTATGAACTTCCGAATGAAAAAACAAAGTTTACATGTGCGCTGCATCCGACGCAGAAGCGTATTGCATGGATCAATGACGCCACAAAATATGCGGCGGATATGAATCTGATCTTAGCGTACCACAATCTGATTGACGACTGGAATGATGACAGGTCGTATACCAAGAAGGCATTTGCAAAAATGCTGGATAAGGATTATACTCGTATCATGTCAAAATATCCGAGACAGGTAGGTGCCATTGAGGAATATATGAAAAAGACTGGGGATGTTGAGAAACACCAGGAGACAAATCTTGATCTCGTTGCCGGTCTGACCGGAGAGATGGTTGCGGAGGTGTTTTGCTGGAAGGAAGACGAATGGGCAGAGGAACTCCGCACGATGGGATTTTACATGGGAAAGTTTATCTACCTGATGGATGCGTACGAGGATTATGACAGGGATAAGAAGAAAAACTGCTATAATCCGCTCACATTTGTTCAGGAAGAACAGGCGCAGGATCTTGATACCTGGTGCCGGCTGCTTTTGACAAGTATGATGTCAGAGTGTGCGAAATCGTTTGAGCGTCTGCCGATTCTTTTGCATGCGGATATTCTGCGCAATATCCTGTATTCGGGTGTGTGGTCGAAATATGAATATCTGCAGATCAAAAAACGCAGGATTGAGGAAAAAGCAAAGAAAAAAGAGCATAAACAATGAGGTTTGATTTATGATGGATCCATATCAGGTACTTGGTGTGTCACGAAGTGCCTCCGATGAAGAAATAAAAAAAGCATATCGTTCCCTAAGCCGCAAGTATCATCCGGATGCCAATGTCAATAATCCGAACAAGGCACAGGCGGAGGAAAAGTTCAAAGAAGTACAGCAGGCGTATGACCAGATTATGAAAGAAAAGCAGCAGGGAAGCGGCTATGGATATAATTCAGGAAACAGTTACGGATATGGGGGCGGACAGAGTTACCATTATAATCAGAGTACTGAAAATCCGAAGCTGCAGGCTGCTGCAAATTACATAGCAAACCGCTGTTATGCAGAGGCACTTAATGTTTTAAACGGAATTCCTTTCTCTGAGAGAAGTGCACGCTGGTATTATTACAGTGCCATGGCAAATCAGGGGGCAGGAAATAATATCATCGCAAAAGAGCATGCCGCGCGTGCAGTGGAGATGGAACCAAGCAATTTTGAATACCGGCAGTTCCTGCAGCATTTAGAGTATGGCGGAACATGGTATACGAATATGGGAAGCAGCTATGACAGACCTTATTCGAGTGCGGGTAACTGGTGTCTTAGCATGCTGTTTTTAAATATGCTCTGTAACTGCTGTTGTTTAAGGCCGTTTTAGAAGCGGGATAAAGTCTTGCCACGGAAAAACATAAAATACTGCCGGATTGATGGATCCGGCAGTATTTTTTATTCCAGTATTTTATTGTTAACGGCGGTTTGGATTTGTATATTTCTCCTCACAGTATTTGCAGCGGTATATTTCTTTTTCAGGGTCAGTCAGAATGAAAATCTGATCTAGTTCCTGTTCGATTGAAGTGATGCAGCGTGGATTTTTACATTTGATCACGTTTTTGACCTGCTTTGGAAGACGAAGTTCTTTTTTGGAGACGATCTTGTCATTCTGGATCACATTGACGGTAATATTATGGTCAATAAAGCCTAAAATATCAAAGTCGAGTGCATCGATCGGACATTCTACCTTTAAGATGTCTTTTTTTCCCATTTTGCTGCTCTTGGCATTTTTGATGATCGCAACCGGGCAGTCGAGCTGGTCTAATTTCAAATCATGATAAATCTGCAGGCTCATGCCTGCCTGAATATGATCAAGGACAAATCCCTCATGGATTCCACTGATATTTAACATTGTTCTCCTCCTTATTCAACCTTAATTTCAAGCAGCGTTAAGATCAGCGCCATGCGCACATAGACAGCATACTGTGCCTGTTTGAAATAAACAGCTCTCGGATCGTCATCTACTTCTACGGAAATTTCGTTGACACGTGGCAGCGGATGTAATACGATCATGTCTTCTGGAGCAAGCTCCATTTTTGCTTTGGTTAAGATATAGAAATCTTTTAAGCGGACGTAATCCTCCTCATTGAAGAAACGTTCCTTCTGGACTCTGGTCATGTAGAGGACATCAAGCTGTGGGATGGCATCCTCTAAACGCTCAACCTCGGTAAAAGGAATATTATTTGCACGCAGGACATCTTCGCGGATATAGCTTGGAATACGCAGTTCTTCCGGTGAGATCAGTACAAATTTAATGCCAGGATAACGGATCAGGGCGCTGATCAGAGAATGGACGGTACGGCCAAATTTTAAATCACCGCAGAGTCCGATCGTCATATTGTCAAGACGTCCTTTTAAGGAACGGATGGTAAGTAAATCGGCTAATGTCTGGGTTGGATGCTGATGACCGCCGTCACCGGCATTGATAACTGGAATTCTTGATTTCTGGGAAGCTACGAGAGGTGCACCTTCTTTTGGATGACGCATTGCGCAGATGTCTGCGTAACAGGAGATAACTCGGATTGTATCGGAAACACTTTCGCCTTTGGATGCGGAACTGGAATCAGCACTGGCGAAACCTAAAACAGAACCGCCAAGATTTAACATGGCAGCTTCAAAACTTAACCGGGTTCGTGTACTTGGTTCATAAAAACAGGTGGCTAATTTTTTGCCTTCACATGCGTGTGCATATTTGTTCGGGTACTTCTCGATATCATTGGCAAGGTCTAAAAGCCTGTCTAATTCATCGACGGAGAAGTCCAATGGGCTCATTAAATGACGCATATAAATCCTCCTTATGTGATGCTGACTTTTTTCAGCATTTTTTCTATCATATAATAATCACCATCTGATTTCAAGAAGAAAAAAATTTACGTTATATTGATAAAATATGCGTCCGTTTTCAGATATTTTCAGACAGGGAAGGTTATATATCAGTAATTGAAAATAAAAATTTCAGGGGGATTCCGAGGTGTTACACCGGATGAGAATGCGCTCAAATAAAAGTCCGGCAGCCATCCACAAGGGAGCATAATCGAGTCGTATGACCCCGTCTATGTTTGTTTTGGCATGACTGTAATCCCAGGGGCACATGCCGTGGCGTTTTAAAAATGTGCCGCTGATGTATTCAAAAGAAAAAATGCCAACGGAATAGATACAGCCGCGAAGAAGTGCCGGAAGATTTTTGATACTGTGGTACAACGGTGCAATTACGGCAGCAGTCCCGTAGATGGGAAACATCCATACGGATGTCCGCCCAATCAGACGTTTATCCTGTTTCAAAAAAGAGCCTGTGGAGGTAAAAAGAATCTCCATGCACCAGCCGGTCAGTCCGCAGACAAAGAAGTTTTTTGTAATCATATTTGCATGTCCCTTTTATATAAAATCATGGTATCAGTATGTCACACGGAATTTAAAAATATGTAACATTTTTCTAAAATAAAAGCGGAAAACTTGTAAAAACAGGCGTTCTGTCATATAATAAAAAAAGTGTATTCTTGAGGAAAGAGAATGCGGTTAGATCAATTACTCAAACATTTTTCATACGAAAGCGTGCAGGGGAGCCACGACCTTATCATTACGGATATCTGTTATCATTCCGGAAAAGTAAAGCGGGGGTCCCTGTTTGTCTGTATAAAGGGGCAGTACACGGATGGACATGATTATATTATGGATGCGGTAAAAGCGGGGGCATTTGCAGTGGTGGTGGATGAAAGCTGTATGGTAAATGTCCGCTGGGAATGTTTCATTTACACAGAACATGGAAAAGTGCGCGTGCATGAACTCGTGCGCAATTACGGTATGGCTGTGATAGGTGTGAAGGATACCAGGCAGGCTCTTGCGCAGATTTCGGCTGCATTTTACGATTACCCGGCAAAAAAGCTTAAGATCATCGGGATCACCGGAACAAAAGGAAAGACGACGACGGCGTTTCTTACGGCAGGAATTTTAAAAGAAGCGGGATACAAGACCGGCATGGTAGGTACGATATGGACATATAACGGGAAAGATGTAAAAAAGGCCGGACATACGACACCGGAATCTAGCGACCTGCAAAGAGAATTAGCGCAGATGGTAAGCAACGGATGTGTGTGCTGTGTGATGGAGGTATCCTCACAGGGAATCAAGATGCAGCGTGTGGAAGGGATTTTTTTTGATATCGGGGTGTTTTTAAACATTGAACCGGATCATATCGGACCGGGAGAACACGCATCATTTGCAGAGTATCTGTACTGTAAAAGCCGGCTGCTTCGGCAGTGTCAGGCAGGAATTGTCAACCGTGATGACCGGAATACGGAAAAAATACTGTTTGGTCATACCTGTGACATAGAAACTTTTTCCGTGCTGGGAGAAAACGGTGTGGATGCCCCGGGACAAAAGGCGGATATCGTGGCAGAAAGGATCACTTTTTCCATGAAAGAAGGAAGGTTATACAGCCACTTTTTTACGGATGGAAAAGAAGAATTCCTATTGCAGATGCCCGGAATTTTTAATGTTTCCAATGCGTTAGCTGCGATCCTTGTGGCACGTCATTTTAAAATAGCACAGGATGTGGTAAAGGATGCACTGCAAAGACAGACTGTGCCGGGGCGGTGTGAAAACGTCAGGATATCAGATAAATTTGTATTTCTGGTCGATTATGCACACAATGAGATGAGCCTGCGCAATCTGCTTGGAACATTGCGGGGCTTTGATCCGGGGCGGCTTGTTGTGATCTTTGGCTGTGGGGGCAACCGCTCAAAATTAAGGAGAGGCAGGATGGGTGAGACAGCGGGAAGACTCGCGGATTTTACGATCCTGACATCCGATAATCCAAGGTGGGAAGATCCGGAACTGATCTTAGATGACATTGAGAGCGGGATAAAGGGTACGAGCGGGGCATACATACGCATTGCTGACCGGAGAGCAGCGGTGGCATATGCATTCGATCATGCCAGGGAGGGCGATATTATCGTCCTCGCAGGAAAAGGGCATGAGGACTATCAGGAGATCGGTGGTGTCCGTTATCCGATGGAGGACAAAGAACTGGTAAAGAAAGCAGCAGAAGGACGTGGCAGATAGAAAGAAAGGCATGGAAATTGGAATGGCAGAATATGCAAATATCATTGTGGATATTTATCAGGGAAAATTAGATAAGACGTTTCAATACCGGGTGCCGGAGAGACTAAAGAGTACAATCGCAGTTGGTATGCTGGTAGCAGTTCCGTTTGGATCAAGAAAAATGCAGGGTTATGTGATCGAGCTGACGGATGTCTGCGAGTATGAGGAAGATAAGATCAAAGAGATCCTTTCGATTGTAAAGGGCGGTGTCCTGATCGAGTCGCAGATGATCGCCCTTGCAGGATGGATGAGGGAAAACTATGGCGGCACCATGAATCATGCCTTAAAGACAGTACTGCCGGTCAAAGAAAAAAAGAAGGCAAAAGAACAGAAAACGATAAGACTTGCACTGCATCCGGTCGAAGCGAAAAATGAGCTTGCGGAATGCGAGAGAAAGCATAAAACGGCAAGGGCAAAACTTCTTGTGGCATTGTTAGAACAGCGGGAGTTAGAGTGGGAGACGGCAACGCAGCAGATGTCTGTTTCCGCGTCCGTGATTCGTGCGATGGAGGAAGCCGGTATCGTAAAAGTGGTGAGTAAGACCGCATACCGCAATCCGGTCGGCGGTCTTGATCCGGGCGGGGAACAAAAGAAGCTGAATGAGGAGCAGCAGAATGTCGTCTCGAAAATTACGATGGAGTACGATGCAGGCGAGCGGAAAACTTACCTGATCAAGGGTGTCACCGGAAGCGGAAAGACGGAAGTCTACATGGAACTGATTGCACATGTGCTTGCGCAGGGAAAACAGGCAATCGTTCTGATCCCGGAGATTGCGCTGACCTATCAGACGGTGCGGCGTTTTTACAACCGTTTTGGTGCACAGGTATCCATCATCAATTCAAAACTTTCGGCCGGGGAGCGGTATGACCAGTTTGAACGCGCAAAAAACGGAGAAATTTCTGTGATGATCGGACCACGTTCGGCACTTTTTACACCATTTCCGGCGCTGGGGATCATCATCATAGACGAGGAGCATGAGGCTTCCTATAAGAGTGAGACCGTGCCAAGATATCACGCGAGAGAAACCGCAATACAGCGGGCAAAAATGACAGATGCGGTCGTGGTGCTAGGCTCCGCGACGCCTTCCCTTGAGAGTTATTATAAGGCAGAAAATGACGAGTACTGCCTGTTGGAATTAAAACACAGGGTACAAAAGCGCCCCATGCCTTTGTGTGAGATCATCGACCTGCGCGAGGAGTTAAGGAGGGGCAACCGCTCGATCTTAAGTGACCGTCTGAGTGAGCTGATGGAGGACCGTCTGAAAAAGGGAGAACAGACGATGCTTTTTATCAACCGGCGCGGTATGGCAGGCTTTGTCTCTTGCAGAGCCTGCGGTCATGTGATAAAATGTCCGCATTGCGATGTTTCACTGAGCCAGCATGGAAGCGGCGCGGCGACACGTCTAGTCTGCCATTACTGCGGATATACGACGATACAGCCCGGTTTGTGTCCGGTCTGTGGCTCTAAGTATATCAGTGGTTTTAAGGCGGGCACGCAGAAAATAGAACAGGTGGTAAAGGCGCGTTTTCCACAGGCGCGTGTGCTCCGGATGGATATGGATACCACCAGAACCAAAGATGGGTATGAGCAGATATTATCTGCATTTTCAAATCACGAGGCAGATATACTGATCGGTACACAGATGATCGTAAAGGGACATGATTTTCCGGGGGTTACGTTAGTGGGTGTGCTTGCGGCAGACCTTTCACTTTATATCAGTGACTATCGTGCGTCAGAGCGGACTTTCCAGCTCCTGACGCAGGCGGCAGGACGTGCCGGCAGAGGTGACATTCCCGGCAATGTCATCATACAGACGTATGATCCGGATCATTACAGTATCACGACTGCAAAAGAGCAGAACTATGAGGCTTTTTACGGGCAGGAGATCGAGTACCGCAAAATGATGCGGTATCCGCCGGTGTGGAACATGCTTTATATTTTGTGCGCGTCGAAAAACGAGGCGGAAGCAAGTGAGGCGGCGGTGGCATTGATGGGGAAAATCGATCAGATAGTGAGAGAAAACAGTGAAAAGATTTTTCCAATCGGGCCGTCAGATGCACCGGTTGCAAAAATTTCCGATGTCTACCGCAAAGTGATCTATGTGAAAACCCGAGAGTATCAGACACTTGTCATATTGAAAGATGGTCTGGAAGCTTTTATAAAAGACAACCGTCTGTATCAGAATGTAGCAGTAGGATTTGACTTTAACCCGGTCAACGGATTTTAAAATTGTAAAATACAAAATGGAGGATAAAAAAATGGCACTTAGAACAATCAGAATACAGGGAGATCCTGTACTTACCAAAAAATGCAGAGAAATCACCGAAATGACACCAAAGATCAAAGAACTGATCGACGATATGCTTGATACCATGTATGAGGCAAACGGAGTCGGACTTGCAGGACCACAGGTCGGTGTTTTAAAAAGAATCGTAGTCATCGATATCGGGGAAGGCCCGGTTGTTATGATCAATCCGGTGATTCTGGAAAAGTCAGGCGAGCAGACCGGGGATGAGGGCTGTTTAAGTCTTCCGGGAAAAGCAGGTACCGTTACAAGACCGAATTATGTGAAGGCACACGCGTTTGATGAAAATATGGAAGAATATGAGATCGAGGGGACCGAGCTTATGGCACGTGCAATCTGTCATGAGTTAGACCACCTTGACGGACATATGTACACGGAGATCGTAGAAGGACCGTTACATGATGTAACTTATGATGATCCGGAGGAATAAACAATGAGAGTAATTTTCATGGGAACACCGGATTTTTCGGTGGGGACATTAGAAGAGATTATAAAAGCCGGTCATGAGGTTGTGCTGGTTGTCTCACAGCCGGATAAAGCGGTGGGAAGAAGTAAGGCATTAAAATATACGCCGGTGAAGGAATGTGCCATCGCACACGGCATTGAGGTCTATCAGCCGGAGCGTGTCAGGGACAGCGCATGTATCGAGTATCTGAAATCGTTCCATGCGGATATTATGATCGTGGTGGCTTTTGGACAGATTATACCAAAGGCAGTGTTAGACATGCCAAAATATGGCTGTGTGAATGTACATGCATCGCTACTGCCAAAATATCGTGGCGCAGCACCGATCCAGTGGGCTGTCATCAACGGCGATCCGTATACCGGAGTGTCCACACAGCGCATGGACGAAGGTGTTGATACGGGAGATATCATTTTAGAAGAAAAAGTGGAGATCCGGCCGGATGAGACAGGTGGAAGTTTATTTGACCGCCTTGCAGAGGTTGGAGCAGAACTCTGCGTAAAGACGATCGAAGCAATCGAAAATGGAACGGCTGTTTACACACCACAGGATAACAGTAAAGCCACACATACAGCAAAGATCCATAAAGAGTTGGGAAGTATTGACTGGACGAAGAGTGCGAAAGAGATCGAATGTCTGATCCGCGGTTTAAATCCGTGGCCAAGTGCATATACGAGACTTGACGGAAAGACACTTAAGATATGGAGGGCAAATGTGCTGCCGGATGAAAAGAAAGCGGCTCCGGGATGCATCATAAAAGCGGAAAAGGGAAGTTTTCTGGTACAGACAGGAGACGGTGTCTTAGAGCTTCTTGAGGTACAGTTAGAAGGAAAAAAACGTATGACCACGGATGCATTTTTAAATGGCTATACGGTGGAAGAGGGAACTTATTTTACACGTGGTTAATGAATGGAGGTAACCTGATATGCCTTATTACTATTATGGTTTTGATCCGACTTATGTTTTGGTTCTGATCGGCGCAGTGATCTGCCTGATCGCATCTGCAAGAGTAAAGAGTACTTTCAATAAATATTCCCAGTACCGCAGTATGAGCGGTATGACCGGGGCACAGGCGGCGGAACGTATTTTAAATTCAGCCGGTATCTATGATGTGACGGTCTGCCATATATCGGGAAGTCTGACCGATCACTACAATCCGTCAAAAAAGACACTGAATCTGTCTGACTCCGTATACGGAAGCAATTCTGTCGCAGCGATCGGTGTTGCAGCGCACGAGTGTGGACATGCGATCCAGCATCAGAAAAACTATGTGCCGCTGACACTCCGCACGGCGATCGTTCCGGTTGCAAACATTGGATCTACACTTGCATGGCCGTTAATTCTGATCGGTCTGTTTTTTAACCGCTCAACCGGTGCAATGCTGATCAATCTTGGAATCTTATGTTTTTCATTTGCAGTATTATTCCAGCTTGTCACTCTTCCGGTAGAGTTTAATGCTTCACGCCGGGCACTCCATATTTTAGGTGAGCAGGGAATTTTATCAGACAGTGAACTGCCTTATACCAGAAAAGTATTGAAGGCTGCGGCATTGACCTATGTTGCAAGTGCTGCGGCAGCAATCTTACAGCTGTTAAGGCTGGTTCTTTTATTTGGAGGACGTAATCGTGATGACTGATACCGTAAATACAAGAAGACTTGCACTTGATGTTCTGCTTGAGGTGACGGAACATGGGGCATACAGCAATCAGGTGCTCCGTGCCGTGCTCGAAAAATATCAGTATATGGAAAAATATGAGCGGGCGTTTCTGACAAGACTGGTGGAGGGAACGATCCAGCACATGATCGAACTTGATTATGTGATCGACCAGTTCTCAAAAGTGAAAGTGAAAAAAATGAAACCGGTCATCCGCAATATTTTAAGAATGGGTGTGTATCAGATACAGTATATGGATTCCGTACCGGATTCGGCAGCCTGCAATGAGGCGGTAAAACTGGCAAGAAAAAGCGGTTTTTCCACACTGAGCGGTTTTGTGAACGGAGTGCTTCGAAATATTGCAAGAAACAGTGGTTCCATCCGGTATCCGGATGAAGAAAAGGAGCCGGTTCTGGCGTTAAGTGTGCGTTATTCCATGCCGGAGTGGATTGTGGAAGAATGGCTTAACGCCTATGGCATGGAGCAGACAAAGGCAATTTTAGATGCTTTTTCAAAGGAAACACCGATTACGATCCGTACCAATGTGACCAAAATTACGCCGGATGCGTTAAAGGAACAGTTAAAAGCCGAAGGCGTGACGGTGCAGACGTTAGAAGAACTTTCTTATGCCGGACTGCCATATACGGATGCATATCACTATGCATTTGCAATTTCAGGTTTTGATCATCTGATGGCACTTCCATCATTTCAGGACGGTCTTTTTTATGTGCAGGATATCAGTTCCATGATGGTGGCTGAGGCCGCAGCACCGGAGAAAGGCGCACATGTGATCGATGTCTGTGCGGCTCCCGGAGGCAAGAGCATTCATCTTGCTGAGATGCTGGACGGCACCGGAAGTGTGGAATCGCGTGACCTGACAGGGTATAAGACCGGACTGATCGAGGAAAATATCAGCCGTTACCAGATAAAAAATATGACGACAAAAGTGTGGGATGCCACGGTGCCGGACGAGAGTGCAGAAGATACAGCGGACGTGCTGGTCGCAGATCTGCCATGCTCCGGTCTGGGGGTTCTGCGCAAAAAGACAGACATCCGCTATAAAATGAGCCGGGGGCAGCAGGAAGAGTTAGAAGCACTTCAGCGTCGGATTCTAGATACGGTCTGTTCTTATGTCAAAAAGGACGGGATCATGGTATATTCTACCTGTACGATCAACCCGGGAGAAAATCAGGAGAATGTCGCGTGGTTTTTAGGAAAACATCCTGAATTTGAACTGCTTGATATGGAACAGATTTATCCGGGAACACAGGTGGGAGATGGATTTTTCTACGCCAGATTAAGACGTATCTCATAGCCACCCGGAAAGAAAATGGAAAAGAGGAAATTATGCAGCAGGAAAAAACAGATATCAAATCCATGAATCTGGAAGAACTAAAATCATATATGGAATCTATCGGGGAAAAACCGTTTCGTGCAAAACAGCTGTATCAGTGGATGCATGAAAAACAGGCAGCATCTTTCGATGAAATGACAAATCTGTCAAAATCCCTTCAGGAAAAACTTAAGAAGGAATGTCATTTTGTAAGTTTAAAGCAGGAGGCGGTACAGGTATCAAAGATAGACGGTACCAGAAAATATCTGTTTGCATTAGATGACGGAAACGTGATCGAGAGCGTTCTGATGCGATATAAACATGGCAATTCAGTCTGCATTTCCTCGCAGGTCGGCTGCCGGATGGGCTGCCGGTTCTGTGCATCCACGTTAGACGGACTGGTGCGGGGACTGACGCCGTCAGAGATGTTAGACCAGATATACCGGATCACAAGAGATACCGGGGAGAGGGTTGCAAATGTTGTTGTGATGGGAACCGGAGAACCGATGGATAATTTTGACAATCTGCTCAAATTCATCGAACTTCTGACAGATGAAAACGGACTGAACATCAGCCAGCGGAATGTGACGGTGTCGACCTGCGGTATTGTTCCGAAAATGCGGGAACTGGCGGATAAAAAACTGCAGATCACGCTGGCACTTTCGCTGCATGCATCTTCGCAGGAAAAGAGACTTGAACTGATGCCGATTGCCAATAAATATGAGATACATGAAGTAATTGAGGCATGTCGTTATTATTTTGAACAGACAGGAAGGCGTGTCACATTTGAATATAGTTTAGTCGGTGGTGTCAATGATACCGATGAGGATGTAAGAAGGCTTGCAGACCTGATCCATGGCATGAATTGTCATGTAAACCTGATTCCGGTCAATCCGATCAAAGAGCGTTCTTATGTGCAGCCGGATCATGAAGCAATTCTTAATTTTAAAAATAGGCTTGAAAAAAATGCGATTAACGTTACAATTAGAAGGGAAATGGGCAGGGATATAGACGGTGCATGCGGACAGCTGCGCAAACGTTATATCAGCCATGCAGAAAGGTAGGAAGTAGAGAAGATGAAGACGTTTTCCATGACGCACATCGGGCAGCGACGGGAAATGAATCAGGATTATATGTTTACATCAGAGACCGCTGTGGGAAATCTGCCGAATCTTTTTTTAGTAGCGGATGGAATGGGTGGTCACGCTGCAGGTGATTATGCTTCCAGATTTACAGTTGAGAAACTTGTGGAACTGATTGGTAAATCGGGTGAAAAAGAACCGGTGGCGATTATGAAGAGTGCTGTTTCCATGACGAACAGTCTGCTTTTGACAGAGGCACAGGCAGATCCGGCCAAAAATGGAATGGGTACAACGATCGTTGCTGCAACGGTGATCGGGAATACACTCTATGCCGCAAATGTTGGAGACAGCAGGCTGTATGTGATCAATCAGGAAGATATTACACAGATTACAAGGGATCATTCTCTGGTTGAGGAAATGGTTCGTTTAGGTGAAGTGAGAAAAGAAGATGCGAAAGATCATCCGGATAAAAATATCATTACACGGGCAGTCGGTGTATTGCCGGAGGTGACAGCTGATTTCTTTGAGATCAGTTTAAAACCTGGGGATGAGATTTTGATGTGTTCCGACGGACTGACAAATATGATTGAAGATGATGAGATCCGGCATATTGTGTTGGGACAGAGGGACATTGTTGAGAAAGCAGAGAAACTGATTGAGACTGCCAATCGAAATGGTGGTAAGGATAATATTACGGTTGTATTGATAGAACCATTTTCTGATGAGGTGAAAGAATGTTGACAGAAGGTATGTACATAGCAGACCGCTATGAAATTTTAGGTAAAGTTGGCGCTGGCGGAATGTCAGATGTATATAAAGCAAAAGATCTTACACTGGGAAGATTTGTAGCAATCAAGGTATTAAAGGCAGAATTTTCCGAGGATATTAATTTCGTAACGAAATTCCGTTCCGAGGCACAGGCAGCTGCAGGGTTAGAGCACCCGAATATTGTAAATATTTATGATGTCGGCAGTGAGAATGGCCTGCATTATATCGTGATGGAATATGTGGAAGGAATCACATTAAAGACCTACATTGAGAAAAAAGGACAGCTTTCTTTTAAGGAGGCAGTCAGCATCGCAATTCAGGTGGGCAGAGGTATTGAAGCCGCCCATAATAAAAATATCGTGCATCGTGATATCAAACCGCAGAATATCATGATCTCCACAGAGGGAAAAGTAAAAGTAACAGATTTTGGTATTGCGCGGGCAGCAACATCAAATACGATCAGTTCGGATGTGATGGGATCCGTACATTATTCTTCTCCGGAACAGGCGAGAAATGGATTTGTGGATGGCAAGAGTGATATCTATTCACTGGGTATCGTGATGTATGAGATGGTAACAGGCCGTGTTCCGTTTGACGGGGATACGACGGTCGCAGTTGCAATCCAGCATCTGCAGGAAGAGATAGTACCGCCAAGTGTTTATGCACCAAATCTTCCAATCAGTATGGAAAAGATCATCTTAAAATGTACACAGAAAAACCCTGACAGAAGATATGCTTCCATGACAGCGCTTCTGGCCGATCTTAGAAAAGCACTGATCAGCCCGAACGAGGATTTTGTTGTGATGGTACCTCTTGCAAATCAGGATAAGACGAGGGTGATCGGAGCAGATGATTTAAATCAGATCAAGAAACAGACTGCAAACGTCTATATAGATCCGGCGTCGATCAAAATACAGGAGCCGGTGATCGATGATGATGACGAGGACGACGATGATGATATTGAGGACGAGGATGGCGATATCAATCCGAAGATGGAAAAGGCAATCACGATCATGGGAATCGCAGCAGGTGTAGTGATCATTATCATCATTATTTACCTGTGCATCACGTTAGCCGGGGGTATGAAGTCTAACAAGAACAATTCTTCGAATACAGAAACAACAAAAACGGAAACACAGACGGGAGACAGTCAGAGTACCCAGATCAAGGACGGTGTAGTAGTACCTTCCCTGACAGGAAAAACCATGGATCAGGCAAAACAGGAGTTAAACGGAACCGGACTCGGCATCAGACAGGCTGGAACCGCATCCTCTGATACCGTAGAAAAGGGACAGATCATAAGCCAGGATCCGGCAGATGGTAAGACTGTTGAAAAGAATACAACGATCGAAGTTATCATCAGCAGCGGATCTGCCGCCGGAACCAGTGAGAATACGGTCGAAATACCAAACGTTGTGGGACAGAGTGAAACTGATGCCAGTGCGGCATTGACGGCAAAGGGATTTCAGGTCACAAAGACAACTTCCTACAGTTCCTCCGTTGCGGAAGGATATGTAATTTCCCAGACACCAAATGGGGATACCCAGGGAAAAGAGGGCGATACGATCACACTTGAGATCAGCCTTGGCTCAGAGAAGATTACAGTACCTGATGTATCGACAAGCTATAAGTCAGAGGAACAGGCGAAAGAACTTTTATCACAGTTTAATGTTTCAACGGTCACAAAATACAGTGATACGGATGCCGGAATCGTAATCGGACAGTCACTTGCGGTGGGAACACAGGCAGATCCGGGAGCATCCATCACGATCACAGTCAGTCTTGGACCGGAACCGGCACAGCAGATCACCACAAAGACTTATAAGCTGAATGTCAGCCTGCAGCTTCCATCAGATACATCGAATATCTCCGGTGCAGACATTGTTTTATATGATGATCAGGGCAATGTTTTACAGACCTGGTACGGCAAAACGATTGCAGATTTTGGTACTGGCGGACTGATTCTGACAAAGACCGGTATTCTTTCGGACAGTGGTAAAATCGTAGTTACCTGGCTGGACTTAAATGGAAATGATTTAAAAGACCAGACGATTGATGTACAGTTCCAGGAAGAATAAAGACAATAGGAAGATTTATGCAGGGAAAAATTATCAAGGGAATTTCCGGATTCTACTACATTCATGCAGCGGGATCCGGAATTTATGAGTGCAAGGCAAAAGGCGTATTCCGAAACCAGAACATCAAGCCACTGGTGGGGGACAATGTCGAGATTGCTGTGTTAGATGAGGAACATAAAAAAGGAAATATTGAAAAGATCCTGCCGAGGGAAAATGAGCTGATTCGTCCTGCGGTTGCAAATATCGATCTTGCGCTGATCATTTTTGCGGCGGCAAAACCACAGCCTAATTTTAATCTGTTAGACCGTTTCCTTGTTATGATGGAATATCAGAATGTACCGGTTGCAATCTGTTTTAACAAAACAGATCTGGTTACGGAGGAGGAACTGCATGCGTTTGCGGATATTTATGCAGCTTGTGGTTATCGGACTCTTTTTGCCAGTGCAAAAGAGGAAAAGGGTGTGGACGCGCTGTTAGAACTTTTGAAAGGAAAAACAGCGGCGGTGGCAGGACCATCGGGAGTTGGCAAATCTTCTCTTGTGAACCGCCTGCAGCCGAACATCACCATGCAGACAGGGGAAGTCAGCCGCAAGATCGAGCGCGGAAGACATACCACACGTCATTCTGAAATCATACCGATCGGCGGGGATACTTATATTATGGATACACCGGGATTCTCCACACTTTACATTCCGGGAATGGAAAAAGAAGACTTAAAAGGGTTTTATCCGGAATTCCGGAAATGGGAACCATATTGCAGATTTCAGGGATGTAATCATATCAGTGAGCCGGACTGCGGTGTAAGACAGGGGTTAGAAGAAGGAAGTATCAGTTTGCTGCGGTATGAAAACTATAAATTGCTGTATGAGGAATTAAAGGCTGTCCGAAAGTATTAAAATAAATGACTAAGATTACGGAGAAAAAAATGAACTGTTTATCGCCATCTATATTATCGGCTGATTTCAGCCGTCTTGGAGAACAGATAAAAGAGCTTGATGAAGCCGGGGCACAGTATGTCCATATTGATGTTATGGACGGAATGTTTGTTCCGAGTATTTCATTTGGAATGCCGGTCATCCGTGCTATAAGAGCATGTACAGACCGTATTTTTGATGTTCATCTGATGATTGAGGAACCGGGACGCTATATTGATGAGTTTGCCGAGGCTGGTGCAGATCTTATCACTGTTCATGCAGAGAGCTGCAGACATCTTGACCGTACTATTGAAAAAATCAAAGAAAAAGGACTTTTAGCAGGTGTTGCCATCAATCCTGCAACACCAGTTTCTGCAATATCCTGTGTCCTTGAAAAAGTGGATATGGTTCTTGTTATGACGGTAAATCCGGGATTCGGAGGACAGAAACTGATTCCCTATACGGTGGAGAAAGTCCGTGAATTAAGAAAAATCGTGGATGAGAAGGGATTAAAAACGGACATTGAAGTAGATGGCGGCGTAAATCTGTCAAACGTGGAAGAATTGATGGATGCAGGAGCAAATATTATTGTTGCTGGCAGTGCAATTTTTTCCGGGGATGTGACCGAGAATACGATTCGTTTCTTAAATATTATTAATGAATGATGGGAGCCGATGGATGAAACATTTTTTTATCATAGCGGGTGGAAAAATTGAAGATGCATTTGCGATAGAGGTTTTAAAAGGCTTTGCTGAAAAAACAGTGATCGCTGCAGATTCCGGTATGGAATTTTTGCGGAGAAATGAAATTGTTCCACAGGTCATTATCGGCGATTTTGATTCGGTAAGCAAAGAGACACTGGAATGGTTTCAGAAAAAAGAAGGGATCGTCTGGCACAGATTGAATCCTCAAAAGGATGACACAGATACAGAATTTGCGCTGCGTCTTGCCATTTCCATGGGAGCGGAGTGTATTACGGTACTTGGAGGTACCGGTTCAAGGTTAGATCATGTGCTGGGGAATATTGAACTTCTGGGCATAGGGTTAGAGCTGGGAGTTGAAATTGAACTGCTGGATGCAAATAACCGTATCCGTATGACAGATCACGGCATGGTACTAAAAAAAGAGGAACAGTTTGGAAAATATGTTTCCCTGATTCCGTATACCGCGCAGGTAGAGCATCTGTATCTTGCGGGATTTAAATATCCGCTTGCCGATTATTGCTTAAAGGGTTTCTGTTCAATTGGTGTGAGTAATGAGATAACTGAAGAACAGGCAGAAATTACATTTGAAAATGGAATATTGATCGTCATTGAATCGCGGGATGATGCGGCAATGGCGGATGAATCATAGAAAAAGACGGAATCAGCCAATTTTTATGGCGGGTTCCGTCTTTTTGCAAAACAGTTATTGTTTTCGGCAGCCAGTGTGGTAGTCAGCGGAGGATTGGTTCTTCTGCTTTACAGGTATATCGGGCTTACAGGTGCAGCAAGGGAAAAACTCTGACGGAGAATGGAGTTCCAGTTGCTTTTCTGATATAGAAATCGTACAACAATTACCGTTTGCTTTTCTTTATCAATAGTGTAAAAGGCAAGGTAATTATTGATTATAATAAAACGAATTTCACAACTCGCCAGAACGGGGTCATCTACAAGATAATATTTTTCGGGCATATCCGAGAGTGAGTTGATTTGTTTTGTAGCTGCATCAAGCAGATGCTCGGCTGCGGTGGGGTTCTTCAGTGTAAATTCGATGTAGTCAGCGGCACGCAGGATGAATGTGAGAATATTATATGTCAGTTTTTGTAACTGTATTCGATTGACTTCCTTTGGGGAGCAAAGTTTTAAAGTATCTGTAAGCAGTGAGTCATGTTAAGTTAAGAACATAAAAAATAAGCAACAAAAAGGAATGTTACAATATGAAGCCAATGAATAGACTTATCTGAAAAAAATGATGACCCAGAAATATGCTTCTGGGTCATTTCATTTACCCTATGGTGGGGAGGATTTTTCTTGAATATTAGCACTAGCCATGTTAATATACTATTTGTCATATGGTGGCTTCCTTTATTTAATGAAGGGAGCAAATAAGAATATGGGAGTTGATTTAAAAGGAAAAGATTTAGGTCCAAATCTAAGCCAACGAAAAAAAGATGGTAAATATAGAGCGCGTTTTATAACGGCGAGTGGAAAAAGAGTAGACAGGATATTTGATAATGTAAAAGAAGCCAAACAATGGCTTGCAAATGCAAAATATGAAGATGCCAATTCTATATTAATCCTTAATAATAAAACATCTGTAGATTGCTGGTATAAACAATGGAATGGATTTAAAGAAAACAACAAGAGACTTAATACGGTTAGAAATGGAAACTACCCAAAACTAAAAAAAGAAATAGAACCATTTGCAACACGATTTCTGGAAAGTGCATCAGGAGAGTATGCAAAAAGTTATAAAATGCTATCCCAAATGATGGAACATAGCTCAATAAAAATCACATTAGATTTATATAGTCACTTGACCGAAGAAACAGTGAAAACCGAGATAGATAAGTTTTCCAATTATATGGATAGAATGGTTTTTGCATAAGTTCATGAAAGGTCATAAATGAAATATATAAAATGGGGGACAAGATGGGGGACAACCACATGAAAAGTCCTTGAAACACTAGAAAAATAAGAAAGAAGGAAAATAAAATGAAACTTGGAATCGTTGTAAATTAGCCTTTTTTCATAAATCTATATACATCAATAAAAGTCCGTAAAACCGCATGGTTACAAAGTTTTTTGAAATTGTAAATTCATAAAACTTCATACAAAATCATATACTTTCATGCCATTTGGGTGTAGAAATGGGTGTAAAAAGATAGTCGAAAACCAGAGTCCAACGCATTTTATGTATTGATAAATGGGCATACAGATTTCTACGGATAGAACCATATAGCATGATAGAACAGAAGTTAAAATATTATAATGTACCGCACAGGCGGCGTTACCTTATCCCAACAGGGAAACAAGGAACGCCGCTATTTTTTTACCCTCATGTTACGCAGTAGGGGCAAAAAGAGCTTTGCTACATAAGGCTTTGCGGGTGCGGTTTTCACACAGTAAGGGATTGATACCTAAACCCTCAAAATTGCTGTTCTACTGCGTAACAAATATGAAGCAAAGGAGTTGATGAAGCTATGGCAGTTTTCCGCGTGGAGAGAAACACAGGATATACGGTTATGAGTAACCACCATTTACGCAATAAGGAGCTTTCCCTAAAAGCAAAAGGGCTGTTATCACAAATGCTGTCCTTGCCGGAGGATTGGGACTATACCCTTGCAGGACTGTCCTATATCAACCGGGAAAGTATCGACGCTATCCGCACCGCTGTATGGGAGCTTGAAAAAGCCGGATATATCACAAGACGGCAGGGACGCGACGAGAAAGGTAAAATGACCGCTATCGAGTACACCATTTACGAACAGCCACAGCCCCCGGCATTGGATTGTCCGGTATTGGAAAATCCAACAGCGGATAACCCGATATTGGAAAATCCGACACCGGATAACCCGACGTCGGAAAATCCAATGCAATTAAATAAAGATATACAAAAGACTAACTTATCAAAAAAAGAAAAATCAAATACGGATTTATCAAATAACCATTCCATTCCTATCCTTTCCCCTAACCCCTCTCCTTTGAGGGAGGAAACGGCAGAGCCGGAACGGAAAGGAACGGAAGCGGCAGACGCATACAGTGTGTATGAGGAAATCATCAAGGACAATATCGAGTATGAGCATTTTATCAAGCATACCGACATTGACAGGGAACGCTTGGACGAGATTGTGTCCCTTATCCTTGAAACGGTCTGCACCAAACGAAAGACAATCCGTATCGCCGGGGACGATTATCCGGCAGAGCTTGTCAAAGCAAAGTTTATGAAACTCAACAGCAGCCACATTGAATTTGTCTTTGACTGCATGAAAGAGAACACCACGAAAATCCGCAACATCAAGCAATATCTGAAAGCGGTACTTTTCAACGCACCCAACACCATTGACAGCTATTACACCGCCCTTGTCAACCACGATATGTACGGCGGCTATTAAAAACAGGAGGATTTTAATATGGCACAGAAAACAGGAGCTTTGATTTTTGATGAAACGGCAGACCGTTACGACATTCGCTTTGACCTTAACGACTACTACGGAGGATTGCATTGTGGGGATTGCTTTGAAGTATTTGTACGCGGCAAATGGAAGCCGACCCGCATGGAGTACGGGGACAACTGGTATCTTGTGGGTGTGAGGGCTTCGGATTTGAATGGGCTGCGGGTGCGTATCTAAAGGCGGCATGAAAAATGTACGCCTTATTTTTATGCCCCGAAGCGGCATACCACCCTAATAAAACCACGAAAGGAGGGATTTCATGCAAGATGAAGTCAACGAAAAAGTCGTATCTTTAGCAATCAAAACATCTAAGCTGACCGCCGAAGTGCTGCAAAAGGCTATGAAAGCCCTGCTTGCCAAAGGCAAAGGGCAGATAACCAAAGCCCCGCATGGGAAAATCACTATGCGGCAGCTTATGAAGCCGGGAGAAAAGGTTTCCAACATTGAGATTACCGACCAGAATATCAAAGCCTTTGACCCTATCGCAAGGAAAAACGGGCTTGATTACAACGTCAAGAAGATTGAGAACGGCAAGCCGCCGACCTATCTTGTGTCTTTTCGGGGCAAGGATATTGACGTTATGACCGAAGCGTTTCGGGAATTTACCGCAAAGAAATTAGGCAGGGATAAAAAGCCCTCTATCCGCAAGCTGCTTTCCACTCTAAAAGACAAGGCGGCAGCTCTGAACGCACAGAGGGACAAAGTGAAGAAAAAGGACAGGGAGGTATCGCTATGAAGCCGGAACTTAAAAAGCTGCTTATCCTAAATGCCCCCTATCTGCTCTTTGTCTATCTCTTTGACAAAATCGGACAGGCGGTGCGGCTCTCTCCGGGAACTGACCTTTCCGGCAAGGTGCTTTCCCTTGCAGACGGCTTTTCTGCTGCCTTTACAAACCCGCTTCCGAGCCTTGCCCCTATGGATTTGCTTATCGGTATTGTGGGGGCTGTCCTTATCCGGCTTATGGTGTACTTCAAAGGTAAGAACGCGAAGAAATACCGAAAAGGTATCGAATACGGTTCTGCCCGTTGGGGCAACGCCGAAGATATAAAGCCCTACACCGACCCGGTATTTCAGAATAACGTGCTGCTGACGCAGACGGAACGGCTTACCATGAACAGCCGCCCGAAGCAGCCGAAGTATGCAAGGAATAAAAATATCCTTGTTATCGGGGGAAGCGGCAGCGGCAAGACGAGATTTTTTGTGAAGCCCAACTTAATGCAGATGCACTCAAGCTACGTTGTAACCGACCCGAAAGGTACGGTTTTAGTCGAGTGTGGGAAGCTCTTACAGCGCGGCGGGTATCGGATAAAGGTGCTGAACGCGATAAATTTTAAGAAATCCATGCGTTACAATCCATTTGCCTATATCCGCAGCGAAAAAGACATTTTGAAACTGGTAAATACCTTGATTGCCAACACCAAAGGGGACGGGGAAAAAGCCGGGGAGGATTTTTGGGTAAAATCGGAACGGCTCTTTTACTGCGCCCTTATCGGCTACATTTGGTACGAAGCCCCGGAGGAAGAAAAGAACTTCACGACGCTGCTTGAAATGATAAATGCCAGTGAAGCCCGCGAGGACGACCCGGAATTTCAGTCCCCCGTTGACCTCATGTTTGAACGGTTGGAGGAAAAAGACCCGGAACACTTTGCCGTCCGGCAGTATAAGAAATTCCTGCTGTCTGCGGGAAAGACACGAAGCTCTATCCTCATTTCCTGCGGTGCGCGGCTTGCTCCTTTTGACATTAAGGAACTGCGCGACCTTATGGAAACCGACGAAATGGAGCTTGACACCATAGGCGACCGCAAGACCGCCCTGTTTGTTATCATCAGCGACACCGACGATACTTTTAACTTTGTCGTGAGTATTCTTTACACGCAGCTTTTCAATCTCCTTTGCGACAAGGCAGATGATGAATACGGCGGTAGGCTGCCCGTCCATGTGCGCTGTCTGTTAGACGAGTTTGCAAATATCGGGCAGATACCGAAGTTTGAAAAGCTCATAGCCACCATACGAAGCCGGGAAATCTCCGCGTCGATTATCTTACAGTCGCAAAGCCAGTTAAAGGCAATCTATAAGGACAACGCCGATACCATAGTCGGCAACTGCGACACCACCCTTTTCTTGGGCGGCAAGGAGAAAACCACCCTCAAAGAAATGTCGGAAATCTTGGGGAAAGAAACCATTGACAGCTTCAACACTTCCGAGAACCGGGGGCGCGAGGTATCGCATGGGCTGAACTATCAGAAGTTAGGTAAGCAGCTTATGACGGAAGATGAAATAGCGGTCATGGACGGCGGGAAATGTATTTTACAGCTACGAGGGGTGCGCCCGTTTTTCTCTGACAAGTACGACATTACAAAGCACCCCAACTATAAATATCTTTCCGACTATGACAAGAAAAATACTTTTGATATAGAAAAGCATTTAAGGCGCAGACCCGCCCTTGTAAAGTCGGACGAAATATTTGACTACTACGAAATCAGCGAAAGCGATTTGCAGGAGGACACCGACCATGAATAAACGTATCAGAAAGAAAAAGCAGAAACAGCAGGAACAGATTGAACAGGCGATTGCCGGGCTTTTAGAAGTAGTTGAGGAAGCACAGCGGAAACACTGGCAGCTATGGGTGGAGAAAAGCACAAAGCAGTTTGTTGCGGCGGTTATGCGCCACTATGAGCAAAGGGAGGAATACAGCGTATGAATAAACGTATCAAGAAAAAAGTCGCAATCCGAAAATGCCAAAAGAGCTTAGAAAAAATGAAGCAGATTTTTCATGGCGCAGACGAAGAATTTTTACAGGGCATGGAAAATATGTACGCACGCCGGATAGCAACTATCCGAAAAGGAGGGCTGAAATAATCACAGCACAAAACAAAGGCTGCATGATACGCGCCCCTTGCGTATCAAAGCCGCAGCACATATTTTTTTACAACTGAATACCGTCGCGCGGCAGACACTTACGCAGCGCGGGGATTTATGACCGCGGCAGTTTGAAAACTGACCGCCGTTTTTTATACCCTTTTACGGGGCAAGCCGCATTTGCGGCAGAAAGGAGTTTTATGGAATTTTTCAACAGCGCAATCGGCGTATTACAGACTTTGGTTATCGCTCTTGGAGCAGGACTTGGCATTTGGGGCGTTATCAATCTCTTAGAGGGATATGGAAACGACAATCCGGGCGCAAATGCTCATGTGCGGTAAAGTAATAAAAAGATTTAGGTAGCCGCCTTAACTATTCCTAAATAAGATAATATGCACAGTATTTTCTCGTAAATAGAAAATAAATTATTGCATTTTACCAATTATTATGTTAAAATGACAATGTAACAAAGAGCTATGTATTTTTAAGGAAAGGGAGGAACTTATGAATTTAAGAAAATCTATTTTAGCACTTTCAGTAGTAGCTGGAATTGTAGCTGCTCCAATGACTGTATTTGCCGCTCATACTCATAGTTGGGGTTCTCCCCAGTACTATGGATATGAAGATGAAATGCCTGGTATATATGATGACTGGGATAAATGTGCGACACGTCATGTATATAATTACAAACAATGTTTAATTTGTGGAGAAGTAAGCATTTATGAAGTTGAGACGATTGAAATGTCTCACAAATGGGTGAATGGTGCATGTGTATATTGCAACAAAGGTTACGCGAAAGAGATAAATTAACATAGTATCATTACCGGCAAGTTTATAATCAAAAAATAGAAAGCATTGAGAATATTTCAAAATTTCTTGAAAGTACTCTCAGTGCTTTCTTTGATAATATGAAAGGAGAAATAAATGCAAAAAAAACAACTTTCTGTATTAGTACTAATTATTTTATGCTTTTTATTAGGATGTAACAGAGAAACACCAAAAGATGAATCTCAACAAAATTATGAAGATGAATCTAATATTTCTAAAACAAATGGAGAAGAACTTGTAAATATAAACAGTGAATTGTTAGGTTCGACTCCTTTTGATATCCAAATCGATAAAACAGCATTGCAGACTAGAAAAGAAACAGAAACAGAAGTTACAATAAAGACAAATTTAACAGACTGGGGTTATACTGTTTCTTCTGAAAAAGGGAAAATATCTGATATAAATAAAAATTCATTCATATATATAGCACCTAAAGATGAGAGGGATGATACTATAAAAATACAATTATCGGACTATGAAAATGGCATATCATATGAATATACAATTCCACTTATTTTTGCGGGAAACAATGAACATTCTTTAGATAAATTCAAGGAAAATCTTTCAAGATTACCTAATAGTTAGTAAAGAGTCGATAGACTAAAGTACCACCATCCTCTTTTATTTCAACTGAATATCCATCCCGCCGCACCGCAGCGGCACATGAAGCAGTAAATCCGAAAAAGATTTGCTGCTTTTTTTGCGTCCATTTTTGGCAAATTTCCAAAAGTTCCGTATTAGACAGTGAAACCAAAAAAGGCTGCCATTTTTTTCAGACAGCGGGCAAAACGCAGCTTCCGAAACGCCTTATTGTCGGGAAAGACCGAGCCGCCGGAAAAGTTCTTGCCGGAAAGTCCGTCCATTCTGCTCTTTTGTGGTTTGTAGGGAGTAAGGGAAAAACGCCAGCCCGCAGCCTTTTATAAAAAAAGCTGGTTATAGATTTTCTGAAAAAGTGGCAGTAGCAAGTGAACGGCAGGCCGGCAGTTTCTTAGAGCAAGATTCTACCGAGGTGCCAAAATTCGCTTATCGCTCATTTTGCCCCTGCGGGAATCTTGTTGGGGAGTGCCTTCCCCAAACCCTGCTTATGCGGCTTGCGCCGCTGAAAAATCCCTCAAAATATTTTTCGGATTTTTCAAAAACAGTTCCGCTTCACACCCTGTTTTTCTCCTATTAGTGAGAGGACACCACGCACAGAAAGGAGGTCAACCACCTATGAAACGATACAACACGCCGCACCGCAGCCGGGTAGTCAAAACACGCATGACCGAGGAAGAATACGCCGAGTTTGCCCAGCGGCTTTCTGCTTACCACATGAGCCAAGCCGAGTTTATCCGGCAAGCCATAACCGGGGCAGCCATACGCCCCATCATAACCGTTTCCCCCATCAATGACGAGCTGCTTGCCGCTGTCGGGAAGCTGACCGCCGAATACGGGAGGATCGGCGGCAACTTAAACCAGATAGCCCGGACGCTGAACGAGTGGCACAGTCCCTATCCGCAGCTTGCCGGGGAGGTACGGGCGGCGGTTTCCGACCTTGCTGCCCTAAAGTTTGAAGTCTTGCAGAAAGTGGGTGACGCTGTTGGCAACATTCAAACATATCAGCTCTAAAAACGCCGACTATGGCGCAGCGGAAGCCTATCTCACATTTGAGCATGACGAGTTTACCATGAAAGCCACCCTTGATGAAAACGGGCGGCTGATACCGAGGGAGGATTACCGCATTTCTTCCCTCAACTGCGGGGGCGAGGATTTCGCTGTTGCCTGTATGCGAGCCAATCTCCGCTATGAGAAAAACCAAAAACGGGAAGATGTGAAAAGCCACCACTATATCATCAGCTTTGACCCACGGGACGGGACAGACAACGGCTTGACCGTAGACCGGGCGCAGGAGCTGGGCGAGCAGTTCTGCAAGGAGCATTTCCCCGGACACCAAGCCCTAATCTGCACCCACCCGGACGGGCATAACCACAGCGGGAATATCCATGTGCATATCGTCATCAACTCCCTGCGGATTTACGAAGTCCCGCTTCTGCCCTACATGGACAGACCAGCCGACACGCTGGAGGGCTGCAAGCACCGCTGCACCAACGCCGCTATGGAATATTTCAAGAGCGAAGTCATGGAAATGTGCCACCGGGAGGGGCTTTACCAAATCGACCTCTTGAACGGCAGCAAGGAACGGATAACCGAACGGGAATACTGGGCGGCAAAGAAAGGGCAGCTTGCCCTTGACAAAGAGAACGCCGCCAGAGAAGCCGCCGGACAGCCGACCAAGCCCACCAAGTTTGAAACGGACAAGGCGAAGCTGCGCCGGACGATACGGCAGGCACTTTCCCAAGCTGGCAGCTTTGACGAGTTTTCTTCCCTTTTGCTGCGGGAGGGTGTGACCGTCAAGGAGAGCCGGGGGCGGCTTTCCTACCTCACGCCGGACAGGACAAAGCCTATCACAGCCCGAAAGCTGGGGGACGATTTTGACAAGGCTGCTGTCCTTGCCCTGCTCACGCAGAACGCCCACAGAGCTGCCGAACAGACCAAAGCCATACCCGAATACCCTGCCGCAGTTAAAAAGCCGTTACAAGGGGAAAAAGCTGCAAAAACCACCCCGGCAGACAACACCTTGCAGCGCATGGTTGACCGGGAAGCCAAGCGAGCCGAGGGCAAGGGCGTGGGCTATGACCGCTGGGCGGCAAAGCACAACCTAAAGCAAATGGCAGCTACCGTTACCGCCTATCAGCAGTACGGCTTTTCCTCCCCGGAGGAACTGGACGAAGCCTGTTCTGCCGCCTATGCCGCCATGCAGGAAAGCCTTGCGTGGTTGAAGCAGGTGGAAAAGACGCTGAACGGGAAAAAGGAGCTGCAACGGCAGGTGCTTGCCTATTCCAAGACCCGCCCTGTCCGGGACGGGCTGAAACAGCAGAAAAACGCCAAAGCAAAAGCAGCCTACCGTCAGAAGCATGAAAGTGACTTTATCATAGCAGACGCAGCCGCCCGCTATTTCAGGGAGAACGGCATTTCCAAGCTGCCGAGCTATAAATCCCTGCAAGCAGAGATTGAAAGCCTTATCAAAGAGAAAAACAGCGGCTACAACGATTACCGGGCAAAACGGGAGGAGTACCGCCGCTTGCAGACTGTCAAGGGCAATATCGACCAGATTTTACGCCGGAGCGAGCCGCAGCGCAGAAAGGAGCAGAGCCATGAACGGTAATATCCCCCGCATGGACTACCGCCAGTACCGGGCAGCCCGCCGCCTTGTGCATGAGTGCTGCAACTATGACAGCGGGAACTGCCTGCTGTTGGAGGACGGCGAGCCTTGCGTGTGTGTACAGAGTATCAGCTATTCGCTGCTCTGCCGCTGGTTTACCGCCGCTGTCCTGCCCCTTGATGAAGCACTGGAAGCCGCCCTCTTGCGCCGGGGAAGCCGGAAACGCTGCGCTGTCTGCGGGGCGTTCTTCTTCCCAAAATCCAACCGGGGGAAATACTGCCCGGACTGCGCCGGACGCATGAAGCGGATAAACGCCGCCAAACGGAAGCGGAAACAAAGGGAGAAATGTCACGCTTTAGGGCATTTCAAACCCGCATAAATCAAGGCTTTTTTGGAGGGTGTCAAAGGGTGCGTGATACATTTATCCTTTTCCCTTAAAAACGCCCCCTAAAAGCGTAACAGAACCCACAGACAGACACCACAAGGAGGTGAACCCTATCGCTGATTATATGACCGCAGGAACGGAGCTGCCCGCTTACCTGCCTTACCCCCGTTTCCTGCTGGAAACAGACCTATCCCACACCGCAAGAGAGTTATATGCGCTGCTGTTAGACCGTTCCACCCTTTCGCAGAAGAACGGCTGGCAGGACAGCGAGGGACGGACATACATTGTCTACCCCATAGCAGAGATAGCGGAAATGCTGGATAAAGGCTGCACCACCATAAAGGGCGCACTGAACGAACTGGACGCTGCCGGGCTGCTGGAACGCAGACGGACGGGCTTTTCTGCCGCCAACCGTCTGTATGTGAAAGTGCCGCCTATCCCAGTGGTACAGTTTTCCGACCAACTGACGGACGGAAAACCGCCCCTCATAAGGGCGGGAAACCGACCAACTGACAGCCGGAAAACTGACCTTATGACGGTCGGAAAACCGTCCCCTAACCAAACTAATATAAACAACCTAATAGAGAGCCAAACAAAAGGAGCGAGTGAGGGGCAGCCCCCCGCCGCTTATGGCAGATATAAAAATGTATTTCTTTCTGACACAGAACTTTTGGAGCTGGAACAGGACTTCCCCGGCAAGTGGGAGTATTACCTTGACCGCCTTTCCTGCCACATCGCTTCCACCGGGAAGCAGTACCAGAGCCATGCAGCCACCATTTACAAGTGGGCGCAGGAGGACGCTGCCAAAGAGAAGCCAAAGAAAGGCATACCGGACTATTCATTCAAGGAGGGAGAAAGCCTATGACCGATACAATCCACAACACCATACTGCCTATGACCGACACCACAGCCGAGCCGGAGGATTACACCGGGGAGGACGGGCTTTTATACTGCGGCAAATGCCGGAAACCCAAAGAAGCCTATTTCCCGGAGGGCAAGACCTTTTTCGGGCGTGACCGCCACCCGTCAGAGTGCGACTGCCAGCGGGCAGCCCGTAAGGAACGGGAAGCCGCCGAGAAGCGGCGCAGCCACCTTGAAACGGTGGAACGGCTGAAACGGCAGGGCTTTACAGACAAGACCATGCAGGACTGGACATTTGCCAACGATAACGGCAGCTGCCCGCAGATGAAGAACGCCGCCGGATATGTGGCACGCTGGGAACAGATAAAGGACGGGAACTACGGGCTGCTCTTGTGGGGCAGGGTAGGCACTGGGAAAAGCTATTTTGCCGGGTGTATTGCAAACGCCCTCATGGAGCAGGAAGTCCCGGTGTGCATGACAAACTTTGCAGCAATATTAAACGACCTTGCCGCCAGCTTTGCGGGCAGGAACGAATATATTTCCCGCCTTTGCAGCTTCCCCCTGCTCATCATTGACGATTTTGGAATGGAGCGTGGCACAGAATACGGTCTGGAACAGGTCTACAATGTGATTGACAGCCGCTACCGGAGCAGGAAGCCGCTGATTGTGACGACCAACCTCACGCTGGAGGAATTGCAGCACCCGGAGGACACCGCCCACGCCCGGATTTATGACCGCCTGCTTGAAATGTGTTCCCCTCTCTGCTTTACCGGGGAGAATTTGAGGAAAGCCGCCGCACAGGGAAAAATGGAACAGCTGAAACGGCTGCTTGCCGGAAAGGAGATTTGCCTATGACCGACACCCAGAGAAACAAACGCCCTGCCCGCCGCCCGGACTGCGTGACCGAAACGAGGATAGGCAACACAATCCTTGTGGTGTCTGGCTTTTTCAAGGAGGGGGCGACCGACACCGCCGCTGACAAGATGATGAAAGTGCTGGAAGCAGAAGCCGCCGCCGGATATTTGACCTGTGATAAGCCTGATTGAAAAACCGTCATTTTTACCGACCGTAAAGAAGCAGATTTGACGCTTTTGCCGCTATACAGACAGCCGCCCCATGTGGTACAATCAAGGTACGGAATAGTGGGGCTGGCTGTCGGAAACGGAGGAATTTATGTTAAGACAGACCACCCAGCAACTCATTACCGCCCTTTACCCAAGACTGTCCCATGAGGACGAGCTGCAAGGCGAGAGCAATTCCATTTCCAACCAAAAGAGGATTTTGGAAACCTATGCCAAACAGAATGGATTTTCTAATCTGCGCTGGTACACCGACGACGGTTATTCCGGTGCGAACTTTCAAAGACCCGGATTTCAAGCCATGCTTGCAGACATTGAAGCAGGGAAAGTCGGGACAGTTATCGTCAAGGATATGTCGAGGTTAGGGCGAAACTACTTACAGGTGGGAATGTACACAGAAATGATTTTCCCACAGAAAGGTGTCCGCTTCATCGCTATCAATGACGGAGTGGACAGCGCACAGGGGGAAAATGATTTTGCCCCGCTGCGGAACATTTTTAACGAATGGCTGGTGAGAGATACGAGCAAGAAAATCAAGGCAGTAAAACGCTCTAAGGGCATGAGCGGAAAGCCCATCACAAGCAAGCCCGTCTATGGCTACCTCATGGACGAGGACGAAAACTTTATCATTGACGAGGAAGCCGCCCCGGTGGTACGGCAGATTTACAGCCTTTGCCTTGCCGGGAACGGTCCGACCAAGATAGCCCGTATGCTGACCGAGCAGCAAATCCCCACGCCGGGGACGCTGGAATACCGCAGGACGGGCAGCACCCGCCGCTACCACCCCGGCTATGAGTGCAAGTGGGCGACCAATACCGTGGTTCATCTGCTGGAAAACCGGGAATATACGGGCTGTCTGGTAAACTTTAAGACCGAGAAGCCGTCCTACAAGCTGAAACACAGCATGGAAAATCCCCCGGAAAAGCAGGCGGTTTTTGAGAACCACCATGAGCCTATCATTGACCGGGAAACGTGGGAACGGGTGCAGGAGTTACGCAAGCAGCGCAAACGCCCCAACCGTTATGACGAAGTGGGCTTGTTCTCCGGCATACTCTTTTGTGCCGACTGCGGCAGCGTCATGTACCAGCAGCGATACCAGACGGACAAGCGCAAGCAGGACTGTTATATCTGCGGAAGCTACAAGAAACGCACCGCCGACTGCACAGCGCACTTTATCCGCACTGACCTCTTGACCGCTGGCGTACTCTCCAATCTGCGGAAAGTTACCAGCTATGCGGCAAAGCATGAAGCCCGGTTTATGAAGCTTTTAATCGAGCAGAATGAGGACGGGGACAGACGCAGGAACGCCGCCAAGAAAAAGGAGCTGGAAGCCGCCGAGAAACGCATAGCCGAGTTATCTGCTATCTTCAAGCGGCTGTATGAGGACAGCGTAACCGGGCGCATATCGGACGAGCGTTTCACAGAGCTGTCGGCAGACTATGAAGCCGAGCAGAAAGAACTGAAAGAACGTGCCGCCAGACTGCGGGAAGAACTTTCCAAAGCGCAGGAAGCCACCGCAAACGCTGAAAAGTTTATGAATGTGGTACGCAGGCACACTACCATTGAAGAACTTACCCCTACTCTGCTGCGGGAGTTTGTGGAGAAAATCGTTGTCCATGAAAGCGTTGCCCTTGACGGGAAACGCCGGGGCAAGTTACGCAGACAGGAAATCGAAATCTATTATTCTTTTGTCGGCAAGGTAGAACTGCCCGACACCTAACCGCCCGACCTATCCGACATACCTCATGTGCCGGATAGGAACGGCAAAATTTTTTACACTTCTATTACTTCTTTATCACACATAAGCAAAATCACAGGGCATTAAGCAGCTCATGGCTAATTAGATGTAATAAAAGCGGAGAAAGGAAAAGCACAATCCAGACGGAACCGGCGGTGTAGTCAAGAAATATTGTGGAAACGCAAGATTTCTGCTATAATGGGTATAAAACACTTGACGATGGAAAGAAAGGCGGGAAGCCTATGCACATTAGTTATCAGCCACTATGGAACACACTGAAAGAGCGTGGCATGAGGAAAGAGGATTTGCGGCTTGCCGCCGGTCTTACCACAAATATGATTGCCAACATGGGCAAGGGAAAGAATATCAGCATGGAAACGCTGGTTCGCATTTGTGAAGCCTTGAATTGTGGTATTATGAATGTGATTAAATTAGAACAGGACAATATCTAAAGCGATATAATTTTATATTTGATTCGATTTGCACAAAAAATTAAATTTTAATGGTGTATATTTTCTATTGTACCCAATGTAAATAAGTGCTATCATAAAATAAAACAAGTACATTTGAAACATTTTATGATTTGAGAGTGTGCTTGCAGGTTAGTAGCATATTGCCAATAACTGAATACAAAAAATGTAGGTTCTGGTCATTTTAGAAAGGAGCATTGTTTATGAAAAAATTTAGTAAAAGATTGTTTACCTCGTTGGTAGCGTTTTGTATGCTTTTTTCTGTGAGTGCGGTTCCTGCTTTTGCAGCGGGAACAACAACGGAAATAACGGATACTCAACAGCCGGTAGTCATTGGAGAATATGACGGATACTTAACCGATGTTATGATTTCCGATGGTGTCACCAAAAGAGCAGTCGCTAATGTTCGTATTAACTCTTATGCAACTTATGATGAGGATGATGGGATTCAAGTTCATGTGAAGTTGTATGTACCGTGGTATGAATCTCCAAAACCGGAGTTCACTGGTATGACTGGTACAGTTAATGTGCTTATGAACAAAAAATCCACCAATACGGCATTTGCAGAATTAGCCGACGGTGAAGAAACAATCGAAACTGATGTGGATACTGGAAGAACAGGTAATAGCGGAGATAAGGGAACGGTTTCTGTTTCTGGTGTTGCTACCGCTAATAATGCCTTGGCAGGCGGTGGAGCTTTCGCTATTTCTTACCCTGTGACACTTCCCTAATTAAATGCAAAACAGTTGTGAATTAAGGTTGGTAATAGGTAAAATGAAACGGTTATTGGCAATATGCGTATGTTTTTTTATGTGTGTAGGCTTATGTTCGTGTGATTCTTCCCAAACTCGGTCGGTATCATCATATAACTGGTCTTTAGAATTTATTACTGATTTAGATGGTAATATGTTATTCTCAGGTTCAGTGCATGATGACATACCAGTATTGGATTTGACATTGAGTTTTGAAGAAAAAAGTTTTATCTTAACAGATAACACTCATAAACAAGAATGGACAGGTACATATTCGCTTGAAAAGATTGACAATTCTTCTTCGAAACTCGGATTAACTTTTGAAAATTTAGAGGAGCCTGTTACAGGCGTATATGGAACAAGAGTTTATTCTGATGATTCAGAAAGCGCAACAATTACATTACAAACTGATGAAAATATCCTGTCTTTTGTTGGAGAAGATTCATAAATAAAAACAGCCGCTGTAGGAACAAAATCCTACAACGGCTGTTTTTATTTCCACGGCCTGCGCCGGAAGTTCATACCAGACTGTTTTATCAGCGGGGATTTCTTGAACAGCTTTTTCAAAAGGCTTCGTTCCTCTTGTGAGAGCCGCTTGTATTTGAGCCGGAACGCCTTGCAGAATATCTCCGTGAATTGCTGAACCCTGTCCCCCGGAGATTGCATGGCCTTTTGTACTTCCCGTATAAGTTCATCGGCAGGCGTGGTATCCGGCGCACTTTCGCTGTCATTTTCGTGCGCCTTGCGTATATCATGGAGAATGACGTCCCATGTTTTGTGCGTCACATGGCAGAAAAAATCTTCTTCCTCTATCTGACAGGCTTCCAACACTTTGATTGCCCGGTCTGCCGCAGCTTCGGGGTGTTCTTCCAGTACCATAGCCCGTAAAGCAGCCAGTGAGCTGTTTGTGTCATGGAAGTGCATGGTTGCTATCCCGTCCACATAGATTTCTGCGTCTGCCAGCAATTCCTTAAATTTTTCATGGGAGATAATCTCACACAGCAGCCGGTTATTGAAGCGTTCACTTTTCAGCAGTTCCACGACTTCATCACTCAAATGTAATTCTTCTATCGGGGTGTTTTCATATCTCCGATTATTGGTAAGGCCGAGCAGATAGTCAACCGACACCTGATAGAAGTCTGCCAGCTTCAACAGGCTGCCGTGGTTAATTTCCTTGTATTCGTCGTTGTCGTTTTCATAACTGCCGAGGGCTGATTTTGAAATGCCGGTTTCCTGTGCCAGTTCTTCCAGATTCAAGCCCCGTTCCACCCGTAAATCTTTCAGGCGTTCCTGTACGGAAATGCGGGTTTTCATAAACACATCGCTCCTTCCTGCGGCTGGCTGCCGCTGTTATTCCTTATTATACCATATACCGTTCCGAAATCGTGGAATTTTTCGATTTTGGGGCGGTTTTCCTATTTTATGGACATACGGGAAAGGGTTCAAAAATGAGCTATGATTAAGTCAGTTCATCGATGGATTATTTCCAATCGAATGACCGGCCTGATGGGATATGCTCCCCGGCGATGTAGCGCAACGACCTGCGGCAAGGAAATGGAGGAACCTTGACCGCAGCGAGCGTACCAACGGGAACGAAACGCCGCTGTGAGATTCAGGGGCAGGAACGACAGCAGGACAACCCGGCAGAACTGATACCAAAACGCTACCCAAACACGACAAATCGGCGGGGTGTAGTCTGCCCCGTCCGTAATACTATGGGGCATTTCAAAGCGGCTCTATGGCCGTATTTTCCTTGAAAATCGCCCCGAAACATGACACCAAAAACCTTTATCCGCCTGTTCCCGTTGTTACGGCTGAAATGGGCGGATTTTCTATGATAGGAGGCACTATGCCGAGAATGAGCAAGAAACGGAAGTTGGAGCTTTCCTTCTTCCTCAATGACCGGGGGCGTGTGGCCTACAACGACCTGTGCCGGAAGTGCCAGCATAAGTGCAAGCAGAGTTTCCGGGCTGTCGTGATAGACTGCCCCCATTACCTGTCAAAACGAGCCAAGCGAAAGGAGAAAATCAGTTAAATGGAATTTGAATTTATGAGCGCAGACACGGTTCTGCCGCCTTGTATGCCGCTACCCGCCGCAATGCTTCGGCTGCCGATCAGCAGCACAGCAAAAGTCATGTATGCCCGTCTGCTGAACACCACCCTTACGGCAGGGATAGAGGATAGCAACGGCATTTTGTTTGTCCGTTTTCCTATCATGGAATTAGCGGCAGCCCTCTCCCGCAGCCCCGTCACTGTGAAGCGTTCCCTGAAAGAATTGGAGGACATCGGGCTTATCCTGCGGGTGCGCCGGGGTGTGGGAGAACCAAACCGCATTTACACGCTGCTTCCCAAAGGAGGGCTGCCATGATAAATGAGAAGCTGGAAAAGCTGAATCAGGAGATTGCCAAAGGCGAAGCCAGACTGCGGCGGGCGCAGCATGAAGAAAAAATACTGGAACACCAGGTGAAGCAGCTTACCCGGAAGGAACGGACGCACCGGCTCTGTACCAGAGGAGCTATGCTGGAAAGTTTCCTTTTAAGGCCGGAAGTGCTGACAGACGAGGATGTGATGGACATTCTGAAACAGGCATTTTCTCAAAGTGGCATGAAGGAAATAGTTGCAGAAAGCGTGAAAGGGCGGGTAGCCGGGGAATCCCTTACGGAGTAAGGGCGCAACTATACACCGGTCAAGCCGGTGCGTTGCGCCCTGCCGGGGGCTTCCTGCGGAAAGCGGATGATTTTCAGCACCGTTGCGGCTGCTTCCAATCATCACAGGGGACGCTACACTTCCCCTGCGCTGGCTGCGCCAGCTACCCCTTTGTGGACTTGCCGCCCGGGAACACCTTGCGCTGCAAGCTGTTCCCGTCCAGCAAGTTTACAATTTATCTATTCCAAAACAGGACTGCCCGTAGTATAATAAAGCTAATGACGAACACTATCTAAGGAGATGGTTTTATGTATGGATTGATTGCTTTGAATTTCATCATACCCTTTGTTATGGTTTTTGTAGGATATATCTTAAAGAAGCACCCGGTAAAAGATATGACATCCGGTAACGGATACAATACGCCTACATCTCGGAAGTCACAAGAGCATTGGGATTATGCACAAAGCATAGCACCTAATATTTTTATTGGTATTGGCAAAACATTAGGTTTGGTAGAAATCGTTTTGTGTATATCCTTACTTCTTCTTAATATTTCTACACAGACTACCGTATTTGCAGGAGTAGTTGTTGGAATTATTTTTCTGATTTTTGGATTTTATAAAACAGAAACTGGAATTACAAGTAAATTTGCGAACAAAAACTTTTAAGCTATTAGACAGCTTTCCATCATCGAGCCAACCTGACCCGAACCTTCAAAACTGAATACTAATCGCCTACCAGCGACACCACTAAGCAGGAAATCAGAAACGGTTTCCTGCTTTTCTTTTGCCCAAAATCAACCACAGGAAGGAGGAACGCTATGCCCTGTCCACACCATGATATAAAAATAATCCAGCGCAGCAACCACCAGTCAGCCGTTGCGTCTGCCGCCTACCAGAGTGGGGAACGGCTGTTTTCCGAGTACGACCAGAAGCAGAAATACTATTCCCATAAAAGCGAGATTGTCCATACAGAAATCATGCTGCCGCCCCACGCCCCACCAGCGTATGCAGACCGCAATACTTTGTGGAACGCCGCCGAAGCTATCGAGAAGCAATGGAACTCCCAGCTTGCCCGGAGAATCGTGCTTGCCATACCGAGGGAAATCCCCCCGGAACAGCACGCCGACCTTATCCGGGACTACTGCCGGGAGTTTTTTGTTTCTAAAGGCATGATTGCCGATTTTGCCATCCACGACAAAGGGAATGGGAATCCCCACGCCCACATCCTGCTGACCATGCGGGCAATGGACGAAAACGGGAAATGGCTTCCCAAGAGCCGGAAGGTTTATGACCTTGACGAGAACGGCGAGCGTATCCGGCTCCCGTCCGGGAGCTGGAAAAGCCACAAGGAGGATACCGTGGACTGGAACGACCAGAAGTACGGAGAGATCTGGCGGCAGGGCTGGGCGGCTACCGCTAACCGCTATCTGGAAGCCAACGGACGCCCGGAGCGCCTTGACCTTCGTTCCTATGAACGGCAGGGGCTTGATAAAATCCCCACCGTCCATATGGGGCCAGCAGTCAGCCAGATGGAGAAACGAGGGATACAGACCAACATCGGCAACTTGAACCGGGACATCAAAGCCGCCAATTCCCTTATGCAATCTATCCGGCAGATGGTACGCCACCTGAAAGGCTGGATTGCAGACCTGAAGGAGAAAAAAGCCGCCCTGCTGGAAGCCTTGCAGGAATCGAAGGAACCCACCCTGCCGGAGCTGCTGGGGAAATATCTGGATTTGCGCCGGGAGGAACGTACAGGCTGGACAAGCAAAGGCCAGCTTACAGGCAGCGTTGCCGATTTCAACAAGGTTATGGAAGCTATCCGCTATCTGCGGGAAAAGGAGCTGTCCACTGTGCAGAGTTTGGACGCTTATCTGGATACCGTCAGCGGGCAGGCCGTTTCCATCCGGGCAGAGATGAAGCCGAAAGAACAGCGTATGAAAGAAATCAACACCCTGCTTTCCCATATCGCCAACTTTGAAGCCCATAAGCCGGTTCATGTGGAGTATGCTGCCATCCGGTTTAAGAAGCCACGGGAACAGTTTGCCGCCGCCCATCGGGACGAGCTGGACGCCTATAATGCCGCTATCCGTTATTTCAAGGTGCATTTGAAGGAGAAGAAGTACAGCATTAAAAAGCTGAATGAGGAACAGACACAGCTTGCCGGAGAAGTTGCCGGATATAAGGAACGGTTGTCCGCATTACAGGAGGATGTGAAGATTCTCCGGGATGTGCGTCACTGGCTCAATCAGGTTCTTCCGTCTGAACAGTACCGCCAGACCGCCGAGCCGGGAAAGAAACCGTCCATCCAGCAGGCAGTCAAAGGCCGGACGCAGCGTATCCGGGAAGAACAGGCCGAGAAACGGAAGCAGCCCCGCACAGAGAAAAAACAGGATATGGAACTTTAATAGGCGCTTGCTATTTTCTTTTTCGAGAATGACAGGCGCTTTTCTTATTTTCAGGAGGATTTATTTGAATGTATTTAAAGCTGTCAAGCAGTCTGTTACCACCCGGCAGGCTGCGGAGCATTTTGGAATCCGGGTGGGACGAAACGGGATGTGTGTCTGCCCCTTCCATGCTGATAAAAACCCCAGCATGAAGGTTGACCGGCGCTTTCACTGTTTCGGCTGTCAGGCAGACGGGGATGTGATTGACTTTGTTTCCCGTCTGGAAGCTGTCAGTCCGAAGGAAGCCGCCCTCATGCTGGCGCAGGAGTTCTCCATCCCCTATGAGGACAGGGAACCACCCGGCAGGAGAAAACCCAAACCCCGGCAGGAAACCCCGGAACAGCGGTTTTGCCGCATGGAGCGTTACTGCTTCCGGGTGCTGTCCGATTATTACCATCTTCTGCGCCGCTGGAAACGGGACTATGCCCCTAAGATGCCGGAAGAAGCATGGCACCCGCTTTTTGTGGAAGCCTTGCAGAAGCAATCCCATGTGGAATATCTGCTGGATGTGCTGCTCTCCCCGGATATGGAGGAACGGGCAGTCCTTATCGTTGACTATGGAAAGGAAGTGAGCAATCTTGAAAGACGAATGGCAGAGCTTGCCGCCCAAGATACGGCAGGCCGCAGAACAGACCATACAAGAAGCAGCCCCGCCCCGGAGCATTGAGGAAGTAAAGGCCATGCTGGAAAGCACCGAGAAAGGCAGCGTCCGCAACAGTATCCGCAACTGCCTGACCGTCTTTCAGAATGACCCGCTGCTTTCCGGGGCAATCGCAAAAAATCTGCTGACCGAGCGAGTGGACATTGTAAAGCCCATCGGCTACCACCGCATCGGCACCGCCATCACGGACACGGATATGAACTATCTGCTCCTGTATCTGGAAGAAACCTATGGGCTTACCAGTGAGAAAAAGATTACCGCCGCCATCGGGATTGTTGCCAATGAAAACGGCTACCACCCCGTCCGGGACTACCTGAACGGCCTTTCATGGGATGGGCAGGAGCGTATCCGCTATTGCCTGCGCCACTTTCTGGGAGCCGACACCGACCAGTACACCTATGAAGCCCTGCGGCTGTTCCTGCTGGGAGCCATCCACCGGGCATTTTGCCCCGGCTGTAAATTTGAAGTCATGCTCTGTCTGGTGGGCGGTCAGGGAGCCGGGAAATCCACCTTTTTCCGGCTGCTGGCAGTAAAAGACGAGTGGTTTTCCGATGATTTGCGGAAGCTGGATGATGATAACGTGTACCGCAAGCTGCAAGGCCACTGGATTATCGAGATGTCGGAGATGATTGCCACCGCCAATGCCAAGAGCATTGAGGAAATCAAGTCATTTTTAAGCCGACAGAAGGAGGTCTATAAAATCCCATACGAAACCCACCCGGAGGACAGGCTGCGGCAATGTGTGTTCGGCGGCACTTCCAATGCCCTTGACTTCCTGCCCCTTGACCGTTCCGGCAACCGGCGCTTCCTGCCGGTCATGGTGTACCCGGAACAGGCCGAGGTTCACATTTTGGAGGACGAAGCCGCTTCCAGAGCCTATCTTGCACAGGTCTGGGCAGAAGCCATGACGGTTTACCGCAGCGGGGATTTTAAGCTGTCTTTCAGCCCGGAAATGGTGCGCTATCTCAAAGAACACCAGCGGGATTTCATGCCGGAGGACACCAAGGCCGGGATGATACAGGCATACCTTGACCGCTATACCGGCGGCATGGTGTGTTCCAAGCAGCTTTTCAAGGAAGCCCTGAACCACCCCTTTGACGAGCCGAAGCAATGGGAAATCCGGGAAGTCAACGACATCATGAACCATTGCGTGACGGGCTGGAATTACTTTTCCAACCCCCGTGTGTTCCCGGAATACGGCAGGCAAAAGGGCTGGGAGCGTGAAACGAAAGCAACGGACATCAGCAACGGAGCTGAAAAAATCCCGGAAGGATTTGAGGAAGTCACGGAACAGATGGAGCTTCCCTTCTGAAAAATGCAGCCGGTTGCCGACCCTGTTGCACTCCCGTTGCCGAGCCGGTTGCCGGGAAACCCCCCGTAACTGCGGGCTTTTCCCCTTATCAGCAACCAAAACAACAGAAAAATAAAAGAAAATAAAAATAAGAGCCAAACTGCCAGACAGAGATAGTTTTCAGGTTTTTTGAAGCCCGTTGCCGGACTTCGTTGCCGACCTTCTCCTTGTCTGGCTTATTCTATTATGGAGGATAACTGCCTATGGCAAAAACGAAAACAGAGATTCATGTTACCACAGTTTTTGACGGCGAACTGGACGCCACAGACGTCTTTGTGAGCCTGATTGCCCAAAAATATGGGCAGAATACCAGCAAAGAAAATCTTGCGAAAACACAAGATTTAGAGTATAATAAGGATGAGGTTCAGAAGAACCGTGTTCCGTCTGGATTGTGCGGGTAAACGGTTATGATGAACGGATATGAATATACAGACATGGACGCAATACTGGCAGGCAGCTTCCGGGCAGCCATCTATTGCAGGCTTTCCAAAGACGATGACCTTGACGGGGAGAGCGCCAGTATTGCCAACCAGCGGGATATGCTGGAAAAATACTGCGAAAAGCAGGGATGGGAGGTTGTGGCAGTCTATCAGGACGATGGCTACACGGGGCTGAACATGGAGCGCCCCGACCTGAAACGGATGCTCAAAGCCATCGAGCGCAGGCAGATAAACCTTGTCATAACGAAAGATTTATCGAGGTTGGGCAGAAATTATTTGCAGACCGGCACACTCATTGAGGACTTCTTTCCCCGCCACGGCGTCCGCTATATCGCCATGAATGACGGTATCGACACCATGCGGGAGAATAACGACATTGCGCCGTTCAAGAACATCCTCAACGAGATGTACAGCAAGGATATTTCCAAGAAGGTACATTCCTCTTACCTTCTGAAAGCCCAGCAAGGCCAGTTTACCGGCTGTATCGCCCCTTTCGGGTATCAGAAAGACCCGGAGGACAAAAACCATCTGCTGGTGGACGAGGAAACCGCCCCCATTGTCCGGCAAATCTTCCGCTGGGCGCTGGAAGGACACGGCCCGAACTTTATCCGGCGCAGGCTGGAAGAACAGAAGGTGCCTTGCCCTACATGGTGGAACCGGGAACGGGGCTTCCGCAATGTCCGCACTAAATGGGAAAAGAAAGACCCGGTAAACGGGCGGTATATGTGGGATTTTTCGGTAATCAAGGACATCCTGATGAATCCCGTCTATACCGGGGCTATCGCTTCCCAGAAGAAGGACTACCGCTTCAAAATCGGCACCATCGGGGAAAAAAAGCCGCAGGACTGGATTGTGGTGGAGGAACGGCATGAGCCGATTGTTGACCGCAAGAGCTTTGACATCGTGCAGGACAAGCTGAAATCCCGGCAGCGTTCCCGCCAGACCGGGGAAATCAGCCTGTTTGCGGGGCTTCTCAAATGTGGCGAGTGTGGGAAATCACTGACTATCCGCTACACCAACGACAAGCACCCGAAGCAGATTTATTCCTGTAAGACCTATAATGCCTATGGGAAACAGCACTGTACCCAGCACCGTGTGGAGTACGAAACCCTTTACCGCCTTGTGCTGAACAAAATCCGGGAATGTGCGAAGGCCGCCCTGATGGACGGGGAAGCTGTTGCCGGACGGCTTACCAACACCTGTGAAGCCGAGCAGAAAGGCCAGCGGGAAGCGTTGGAGCGTTCCCTGACGAAGCACGAGGAACGGATTGAGGTACTGGAAAAAATGGTGCTGCGGCTCTATGAGGACATGGTTGCCGGACGTATCAGCGAAGCAAACTTCAATCTCATGCTGGATAAGACGCAGAAGGAACAGGCTGAACTAAAGGAACGGGTTGAACAGGGGCGCAGGAAGCTGGCTGATGAAATCCGCCTTGCCGTGGACGCCAAGCAATGGGTGGACGCCATTCAGGAATACGCCGACATCACGGAGCTGGACGCTGCCACCCTCAACCGTCTGATTAAAGAAATCGTTGTCCATGAACACATCGACAGCGATAAGACACGACACATTTCTATTGAAATTCATTTTAATCTCAAACCCATCCCGGAGGTGGAACAGGTCACGGCCTGACCTGTTCCCGCCGGGGCGGTTCTAAAAAAATTCCATAAATTTCTTGACACGCCGCCGCCCGCCATCGAGCAGAGTTTTACACCTATTTTGGTATGAAACAGCTCATGGCAGGCGGCGGTGTTGCCCTTATCGGCACTATCCTTGTACCTCTGCTTTCCGGCTTGTTCGGTTAAGCGCGGGTAGCTGCCTATGCAGAGCATACTTGACGCGATTAACGAATGGATAAAGGAAATCCTTATCGGAGCGATAAACGGTAATCTGTCAACTATGTTCGGGGACGTAAACGAAAAAGTCGGGACTATCGCAAACGAGGTAGGACAGACCCCGCAAGGGTGGAACGCCAACATTTTCAGCATGATACAGACCCTTTCTGAAAATGTAATCGTCCCGATTGCGGGGCTTGTCATTACCTATGTCCTATGCTACGAGCTAATCAGCATGGTAACGGAAAAGAACAATATGCACGACATAGAAACATTCATGTTCTTTAAGTGGATATTCAAAGCCTTTGTCGCGGTGTTTATCGTAACCAACACGTTCAACATCACAATGGCGGTCTTTGATATGGCGCAGCATATCGTTTCCGGCGCAGCGGGGGTTATCGGCGGCGATACGAATATCGACGTTGCCGAAGCCCTTGCCGCCATGCAGGAGGGGCTTGAAGATATGGAAATCCCCGAACTGCTCTTACTTGTGCTTGAAACAAGCCTTGTGAGCCTTTGCATGAAAATCATGTCCGTACTGATAACCGTTATCTTATACGGCAGAATGATAGAGATTTACCTTTACTGTTCGGTATCGCCTATTCCATTTGCGACCATGACCAACAGAGAATGGGGACAGATTGGAAACAACTACCTAAAAGGGCTGTTCGCTCTTGGTTTTCAAGGCTTCCTCATTATGATACCCTTACTGGTCTTGGTACGGCTTTAACAGCCGCGTGGAATGGTGCGCCTGTTTTGTATCATGGTGCTACAATCAAGCCGGAAAAAGCGAACCCCGATTTGCGGGCTGCGAATGGCAGGGTGTCCCTTGGTTTCAGTCAAGGGGACAATGGGGCGCACGCGGCTATGAGAATATCGCACCGGGCGACGCAATCTTTTTCGATTGGGATTTAGACGGCGTTGCCGACCATGTGGGGCTTGTGCTTGGCAGGGACGGCAGCCGCGTCTATACCGTTGAGGGCAATTCCGGCGACGCTTGCAAGATAAAGAGCTATGACCTTAACTATCAATGTATCAAAGGCTACGGGCTGATGAACTGGTAAAGCAGCCCAAAAAAGAAAGGAGAAATGACCTATGGCAAACAATAAAATCGACCGTATCAATAAGGAAATCGCAAAGACCCGCGAGAAAATCACAGAGTATCAGAACAAGTTAAAAGGACTGGAAGCGCAGAAAACCGAAGCGGAAAACCTTGAAATCGTACAGCTTGTACGAGCTATGCGTCTGACACCGCAGGAACTGAACGCTATGCTGTCCGGCGGCGGTATTCCCGGCATGAACACCGCGCCCACTATCGAAGCGGCAGACTACGAAGAACAGGAGGAAAATGCAGATGAAGAATAAACTGAAAAAGACCATGATTGCCCTTTGTGCCGCCCTTATCCTTATGGGCGGTTTTTCTGTCCCTGCCTATGCACAGGGCGCAGCCACAGAGCCGAACGCCGGGGACGCGACCAACGACAGCAACGTAGTTGTGGAGGAAAAAGAGGAAACGCCGCCCCTTACCCCAAAGGGAAACGCAACACTGGTTGACGATTACGGCGGCAATAAGCAGCTTATCACTGTTACCACCAAAAGCGGCAACTGTTTCTATATCCTCATTGACCGCGCCGCCGAGGGCGAACAGACCGTACATTTCCTAAATCAAGTGGACGAAGCCGACCTTATGGCACTGACCGAAAACGGCGAAGCTGCCAAAAAACCGGAAATCTGTAACTGTACGGAAAAATGCGAAGCCGGAAAGGTAAACACGTCCTGCCCGGTATGTGTTACCAGTATGACAGGCTGCACAGGCAAAGAACCCACCCCAACACCAACCGAGCAGCCGGAAGAACCGAAAGAAAAAGGCGGCAATCCCGGTGTGGTGCTTAGATTTTACATTATCATATCCATTAAATGATGAAATGGGGAAACTCTGTCACGCCTTTGAAAAAATGAAAGATTGTTTGTCGAAAAATAATGAAACTATGTTTAGACAATTTGCTGAACAGCGCCGTTTGAATGCTGCTTTTTCACATGACTTACGCACTCCTTTGACTTTACTAAAGGGACATGCTACTATGTTGCTTTCCTTTATTCCCAAAGGCTTAGTATCACAAGAAGAAATATTAGACGAAATATCAGTAATGTCAAAAAATATTTCACGTCTTGAAAAATATGTAAATGCTATGACGAACTTATACAGGTTAGAGGATATTGATATTCCACGACAACAGATTACATTTCATTCACTTATTGATAATTTTAATAACACAGCAGAAGCACTTTGTTATGACAAACATTTTTCAATTACTGCAAGCGGTGATAATATAACCTTGTTTATCAATTTAGATACAGTCATGCAGATTTATGAAAATTTACTCTCTAATAGTATTAGATATGCAAAAAGTGATATTGCTATTAGCGTAGTAATAGAGAATAATAATTTGGTTATATCTGTTTCAGACGATGGTTGCGGGTTTAAAAATATTGAGATTGAAAAAGCAACATTACCATTTTATAAATCATCGAAAGATATATCTACTGAACATTTGGGGTTAGGGCTGAATATTAGTAAGATTTTAAGTGAAAGACATGGCGGAAATATCCAAATTGCTAATAATAAAGCAGGGGGAGCATGTGTTACAGTGAAAATAAATTGCAATGAAAGTTGATTGAAAATAGACATTTTATTGCTATTATAAATTTAAAAGAAAGGAGATAATGACAAATGAAAAAAATAATATGTATGTTTCTAACTTTATTGCTATTGGTGTGTATTGTTGGGTGTAGTCAAACAAAGAACAGTGATAATCATGTAGTACAAGATTATTCCGAAGAATATGAGGTTTCTCCTTATGGAAGTGAAGAAGCACTTGACACTTTGGACGATTTGAAAATTTCAATGAGTGCAGAAAAGGATTTAGACTTAAAGCACCTTTCATTTCTAATAGAAAATACTTCTGATAAAGAATACCGATATTCACCAAATTATTTTGAAATAGAAACTGAACAATCCGGCACTTGGTATCAACTTGAACAGCTTGATGACCCTTCAAAGAGCAATGAAAAGGATTGTTTTATTAAGCCTAACGAACGATTAACATTAGAAATTGATGTTAAAAGTTTTTATGGAGAATTGCCTGCGGGACACTATCGTTTGATTAAACAATTTGCGTTCTTTGAAAGTGAAAGAGATTGGGATTACGATACATATAATTTATCTTGCGAATTTACGATAAGGTAAAAATTCTCTACTTCATAAGCATGAAATAAAAAAAACCGCTTATGAAGTAGAAAGTTCTCATGCCATTTTAACGGCGGTTTTGAAATAACAATCAAAACCGTCGTTTTCTTTTGAAAATCTAAAACAGAGGACATATTAAAATCCTGCTATTTGGGGACACGACGGTATCAAGGAGGTATCGCCATGTCCTTTTTTCTATACCCTAATGGGTTACTATCAAAAAAAGCCATTATCCACCGACGGGGTATTCCGGCTATGTAGATGAACTATCAAATCAATTAAATACTGCTGTTATTTCCTATGCGTCTGTCTGCATTTTGCAGGCAGGCGCATTTCGCATTTTACAGAAGATTTTTCAAAAACTTTGCCCTCTTTTTGGCAAAGCAAAAAGTCGCCTGTATTATCCCGCGAAAAGGGGAGGTACTACCGCCTTTCGGCAGAAAGGAGGTGAACACCATGACACCTAATCGCAGGGAATTTGAAAAGCAATGTACGTTTCAAAAGTTCTGTAAATCAGTGCTGCACAATGAAGCGTGCAACGCCCATGAAGAAATTCGTCGGCGCAGAGTTCGGGAAGTTACTTTTTCCGACCTTGCCTTGTATGAGGAACGGCAGCTTTATACCGTCGATAAGTATTTTCAAGACGAAGAAGCAGAGCCGTCTTATCAAATGGCAGGAAAAGAAATAACCCCAAAACTGCTGCTTGAAGCTATCCGGGCTTTACCCGAAGAACGGCGCAAAATTGTACTGATGTATTACTTTGAGGGATTGACTGATGTAGAAATCGGAAAGCAGCTCAATATCTCAAGAAGTACGGTACAGTATCGCCGGACAAGCTCCTTTGAGCAGTTAAAAAAATATTTGGAGGAAAACGCTGATGAATGGATTGAATGGTAAACCGACCGAGTACCCGGAAAATGCCCTTGTTCCCTATCCCGTTATTTTGGCGGCGAGCAAAGGCGACCCGGATGCAATGAAGATTGTATTGCAGCATTTCAGCGGCTACATAGCAAGTCTTTCCATGCGGAAGCTCTATGATGAGCGAGGAAATGTTTATTTTGGAGTAGACGAAGAAATACGTGAAAGGCTGCAAGCAAAACTAATGAGGGCAATCCTCACATTTAGGGCTGAATAAAGCAACGCGGTATTGGAACGCTTCCCCCTTTTCCGTTCCATATCGCAGAACAGCCCCCTGCTCTTTGACAAAGAAAGCGGCGCAATAGAACGGCGACGCAGCATAAGGCAAATCAGATACATTCGATATATGGGGAGCCGTTGGGCTGATACGCCATGACCGAAAGGAGGGACAAAACGAGCGAGAATTATCAGCGTTCCAAAGCAGACTTAGCAACTCTGCCGCCACAATCCATATAGCGGTATAATGATACTCCTTTACCGCCGTAGTCCGAGCGTTAAAAGCGTCGCAGGCAACGGGTAGAGCTGCATGAGAACCATGCGGAAGTGAAATTCTTGTGAGGTTTGCTAAGACCGTCTGATGAGCCTATTTTCCATTAAATTGAAAGAAGATAAGGGGGATTTTGAATGAATAAATCAAATAGCAGTGAAGAAAAAGAACTGCATTTATATAAGGAAACAGAAGTAAAAGTTCCTATTCATTTGAAAATAACATTAACAATAAAGGAAGCGGCTGAATATAGCAACATAGGTATCAATAAGATTGACTCCATGTTAAAACAGCCAAACTGCCCTTTTGTTTTATATGTTGGAACACGAAAGTTAGTGAAGCGTAAAGAATTTGAGGAATACATTCGCCGAGAATTGATTATATAGCCTTTAATAGCTGAAATATTTGTCTGTTAAGATTGAAAAAACGGAGTCCTTGTGATATAATTTATATTTGCGTTGGACTCTTTTTTTAACGTGAAAGGAGTCCGTCATGGGAAAAAATTTAAAAGGCAAAGAGTGTGGGAAAGGTATTTGTCAAAGAAAGGACGGTTTGTATTTCGCAAGATTTTATGCTAAAAATGGTGCGCGTCAAAATGGATATTTCAAAACGCTGCCCGAAGCAAAAAAATGGCTTGCTGACGCAAAGTATGAAGATACACATAATCTAATCGTTACTGCGCCTGATATGACAGTAGATAAATGGTTCAATTATTGGATTGATAATATCATTTGTGACCTTGCGCCAAATACGATAAGAAATTATCGTGAGCGTTACGAAAAAAATATTCAACCATTGATAGGAACTATGTGTATAGCTGATGTAAAACCTATGCACTGTAAAGCTGTCTTAAATCGAATGGAAACAGAATATGCAGGCTCAACAATCCGGCAGACCTATATTTCAATGGGAACTATGTTCAAATCAGCAGTTATGAATGATATTATTGCAAAGCACCCTATGAATGGTGTTCGATATACGAAACCAGTCCGGGCAGTAGATGATATTAAATACTTAACCGTTGAGGAACAGGAAAAGTTTCTTGAAGCCGCAGAGCGTTCTCATAATTATAGACAGTATGCTTTGTTATTAGAAACGGGTTTGAGAACGGCTGAATTGATTGGTCTGACATGGGACGCTATTGATTGGAAAAAACGTACTTTAACTGTAAATAAGAGTTTAGAGTATCGACACAGCCGGAGATATTGGCGTGCCGGTCCGCCTAAAACGAAAAAAAGTTATCGTACTATTCCGCTTACAGAACGCGCATATACAATCCTAAAAAGTTGTTATGATGAAAAAGATACCCGGAAAGAGTCTGAAATGCTTTCACAGATTTTGGAGTACACAGACAGCAGAACGGGAGAAAAGAAATGTCTTGTCATGCGGGATTTGGTATTTATCAACTGGCGAACAGGAGAACCTGCTAAAAACAGTTCCTACGATACACATTTATATAAATTGTGTGATGAAGCTGGTATTAAGCGTTTTTGTATGCACGCCTTACGACACACTTATGCTACACGCGCGATTGAACGCGGCGTACAACCTAAAGTTTTACAGCAACTATTAGGACACGCAAGTATTAAAACAACAATGGACAGGTATGTCCATGTTACGGACGAGTCCCTTGCAAAAGCTGTTCAGCAATTTGAAGCAGCTACACCCACAGTTGAAAAAAGGGTGTAAAAAGGGTGTAATAAAAATATAGAGAAAGGCGAAAACCCGCATAAATAAAGGGTTTTCGGACAGGTAAAAGATAAAATGAAATTAGGCATCGTCGGACTCCCAAATGTCGGAAAGTCTACATTATTTAATTCACTTACGAAGGCAGGCGCACTTTCGGCGAATTATCCATTCGCTACGATCGATCCGAATGTGGGAATTGTATCCGTGCCGGATGAGAGAATTGTAAAGCTTGGTGAACTCTACCACACGAAAAAAGTTACACCAGCAACGATTGAATTTGTTGATATTGCAGGACTTGTAAAGGGTGCAAGTAAGGGGGAAGGATTGGGAAACCAGTTCCTTGCAAACATTCGTGAAGTAGATGCAATCGTTCATGTCGTACGCTGCTTTGAGGATACAAATATCATCCATGTGGATGGATCCATTGACCCGGCAAGAGATATTGAAACGATCAATCTTGAACTTATTTTCTCAGATATTGAGATCCTTGACAGAAGAATCTCAAAAATTGCAAAGCAGGCAAGAATGGATAAGACGCTTGCGAAAGAGCTTGAACTTGTAGAGGCAGTAAAGAAGCATCTTGAAGATGGCAAGATGGCAAGAACGTTTGAAGTACCGGACGATGATGATGCACAGATCTGGTTTAAGGGATATAACCTTCTTACAGCAAAACCTATGATCTATGCGGCAAACGTGGCAGAGGATGATCTTGCAGATGACGGAGCATCGAATCCGCACGTTGCGAAAGTCAGAGAGATGGCGAAAGAAGAAGGCGCAGAAGTATTCGTAATCTGTGCGCAGATAGAGCAGGAACTTGCAGAGCTTGATGAGGATGAGAAAAAAGAATATCTTGAGGATCTCGGTGTTGAGTCAAGCGGACTTGACAAGCTTGTAGCTGCAAGCTATTCACTTCTTGGACTGATATCATTCCTCACTGCCGGGGAAGATGAGTGCCGTGCATGGACGATCAAAAAAGGCACAAAAGCTCCACAGGCAGCAGGAAAGATCCACACGGATTTTGAACGTGGATTTATCAAGGCTGAGGTTGTAAACTATCAGGATCTATTAGATAATGGAAGTCTTTCCGCAGCGCGTGAAAAAGGAATCGTCGGAATGGAAGGAAAGGATTATGTGGTCAAAGACGGAGATGTAATCTTATTCCGCTTTAATGTATAAAAAATAGTCTAAAAATATACCGGGACGCATATGGTTTTCTAAATGAACGGATTTGGAAGACTATATGCGTTTTTGTGAATTTCAGAAAAAAGAAGTGATCAATGTCTGTGACTGCAAGTGTCTTGGAAATGTCTGTGATCTGGAGTTTGATGAGCATGACGGATGTATCCGGACGATTATTGTTCCTGGACCGGCAAAGTTTTTTGGATGTGTGGGAAGAGAATTTGAACTGCATATTCCATGTTGCAAAATCGTAAAAATCGGACCCGATATCATATTGGTTGATATAGAAGAAAAAGAAGTTCGTAAGAAAATACAGTAAAACGAAAATATTTCGAAACTTTTCGTTGAAATAACCAAAAACAGGTGGACATAACAGGGAAAATTATGTTGACAATTACAAAAACAATGGATATACTTTTAATAAATGGGGTCTGTGCATAGGAGGTAGCTTATGAAGTGTCCGTTTTGCAGCAGTGAGAATACGAGAGTCATTGATTCAAGACCGGCAGACGATAACAATTCGATTCGCCGCAGACGGTTATGCGATGAATGTGGGAAGCGCTTCACAACATATGAGAAGGTTGAAACGATACCGCTTATCGTGATTAAAAAGGACAATAACAGGGAGCAGTATGACCGTTCCAAAATTGAAGCAGGGGTACTGCGGGCATGTCATAAGAGACCAATTTCTGTCAACCAGATCAATCAGTTAGTCGATGAGGTTGAGACGGAAATATTTAATCGTGAGGAGAAGGAGATCCCGAGCAGTCTGATCGGAGAACTTGTGATGGATAAGCTGAAAGATCTCGAGGCAGTTGCATATGTAAGGTTTGCTTCGGTATATCGTGAGTTTAAAGATGTGAATACATTTATGAGCGAATTGAAAAAGATGTTAGACAAGTAACGGAACGCTAAAATTATGCTAAAGTATTTACAAAGGCAGACCGATATAGTTTTTGCCAAGAAGAAGATGCAGATGGATGGGATTGGGTGGTATGAATATTTCAGGTATCCGTATACAGGCGGGGTTTTATGATTACAATACCATAAAGAATACTCAGATTCAGGAGGAAAGTGTACCAAATGTCATAGATACGGCGGGGGAAGATACCCGTGTGGCTGAGGTTACAGAGAGTGAGAGGGATAACAAGCCGGATCATGGTGCCACAGAGTATGCGAAACAATATCAGCCGGATGCAGAGTATGATCTGAAAGGAATCGCGAGCGATATTACAAGTCTGGATGTAGAGAAAGCTATCTCCGATATGAAGAAGGATCAGGTGTTACAGCAGTATCAGTTTTTTGTTGGAGAGCGTATGAGCCAGACCGGATTATTATATATTCGTCCGAATGAGAATTTCTCATTGTAAACAGAACATTGATGATGGAAAGGGGATTGCCTGTGGGTGATTCTCTTTTTTACTGGATATTTTTTGGAAAGTATAGTACACTGTACTTTGTATGAAAATTTACATGAAAAAATATGTATGCAGACCAAATTTGCAGGCAAATAAAAATATACATACAAACCCAAATTTGTATGAAAATGAGGATAAGAAAATATGATGGAAAAGTTCTATCCGGATGAGTATCTGGATTCAACCTACGAGATAGATTTTGATGAATTGTATGCACAGGGGTATCGCGGTGTGATTTTTGATATAGACAACACACTGGTGCGGCATGGAGCACCGGCGGATGAGCGTGCATGTGCACTGTTTGCACATTTAAAAGAACTGGGATTTGCGTGTATGCTGTTGTCAAACAACAAGGAACCGCGTGTGAAAATGTTTAATGATGCAGTCAATGTTTCTTATATCTATAAGGCGGGCAAACCGAATCCGGCAAATTATAAAAAGGCGATGGAGGAACTGGGGACAGATACCGGCAATACCATTTTTGTCGGAGATCAGATTTTTACGGATATATATGGTGCGAAGCGTGCCGGTATCCGCTCGATTCTGGTAAAACCGATTCATCCGAAAGAGGAGATACAGATTGTATTAAAAAGATATCTGGAAAAGATCGTGCTGTATTTTTACAGAAGAGATCTGGCAAAGAAAAACAAAGAAAAACAATAGACGGCATACTTTGGGCAAACCGATTGTCATGAATAAAATGCTCATTTAAGAGCAAATAAAATAGAAAGAAATGAGGAATACAATGAAAATCGCTATTGGAAATGATCATGCAGCAACAGAATTAAAATTTGTCATCATGGATTATCTGAAAGAATTGGGACATGAAGTCATTAATTTTGGAACAGATACGTCAGACAGCTGTAACTATCCGGAGTATGGTGAAAAAGTCGGACGTGCCGTTGTGGCAGGGGAGGCAGACTGTGGAGTGCTGATCTGTGGAACCGGAGTCGGTATCTCAATCGCTGCAAATAAAGTAAAGGGAGTCCGTGCGGCAGTGTGTTCTGACTGCGCAACTGCAAGACTTGTCAAGGAGCATAATAATGCGAATATTATTGCATTTGGTGCAAGAATTGTCGGAACCGAGCTGGCAAAAGATATCGTAAAAGCATATTTAGATGCAGAGTTTTTAGGTGGAAGACATCAGACGAGGATTGATCTGATCCATGAGATAGAAGAACGAAACTCATAAATAACCATGTTTTTGTCAATTTGATGGTGCAAAACGAAAAAAAGCTTGAAATGTACAGGCATTTATTATAAAATAGAAAAATCAGAGAGTCCAAAACTCGGGCGTATGTTTAAGGAGGAAGTTACATGATTTCAGCAGGAGATTTCAGAAATGGTATTACCATCGAGTTAGAGGGTAACATTTACCAGATTATTGAATTCCAGCACGTTAAACCAGGTAAAGGTGCAGCGTTTGTTAGAACTAAGTTAAAAAATATTAAGAGTGGCGGTGTTGTTGAGAAAACATTCCGTCCTACAGAGAAATGCCCACAGGCACGTATTGATAGAAAAGATTATCAGTATCTGTATGCAGATGGAGATTTATTCTACTTTATGGATGTTGAGACATATGATCAGATCGCTTTATCCAAAGATGATATCGGTGATGCCTTAAAATTCGTAAAAGAGAACGAGATGGTAAAAATGTGCTCTCACAACGGAAGCGTATTCGCAGTAGAGCCACCTCTGTTCGTAGAGTTAAGAATTACAGAGACAGAGCCAGGTTTCAAAGGTGATACAGCAACAGGTGCTACAAAGCCGGCAGTTGTTGAGACTGGTGCAACTGTATCTGTTCCGTTATTTGTTGAGCAGGATGATGTGATCAAGATTGATACAAGAACAGGTGAGTACTTATCCAGAGTTTAATGGGTACGGGTGCTGATTTGTCATAGAAGACCCCGGAAGCATTTTGTTTCCGGGGGTTTTTCGTTCAATATAGTAATTTTGCAGGGATTAAGGTGGACAGGAGAGAATCATGAAGAAAATTGCACTGATTATGGATGGCTGGAAAAGGTGGTTTACTTTTGCATGGCCGGCAGGAATTCTTCAGAGAATCAGACAGACCGGCGAGGAAGTGAGTCTGTACATCTTTAACAGTTCGGGCGGATGGAGCTGTGATGAGGAGTATAATACCGGTGAGTATAATATATACAGGCTTCCAAATCTGCGCGAGTTTGATGGGATTATTCTTGATCTGAATAATATTGGATATCCGAAGGTGCGGGAAGATGTGATACGGCGCGCAAAAGAGTCCGGCGTACCGGTCATTTCCATTGCAAAAGAGATCGAAGATTTTTATTATGTCGGGATCAACAACGAAAAAGCAATGCGGGTGATGATCGAACATCTTTATGAGAAACATGGGTGTAAAAAATACTGGTTTGTGATGGGACCGGAGGATAATTATGAGAATGTAAAAAGAATGGCTGCATTAAAAGCATTCATGGATGAAAAGCAGCTTATATATTCAGAGTCGGATTTTTACTGCGAGAGCTTTGAATATCAGTGCGGTGTCAATGGATTTGAAAAACTGTTAGAAACACATGATGCACTGCCGCAGGCAGTCATCTGTGCGAATGACAATATTGCGGTTGGCGTATGTGAGGCGGCAGCGGCACATGGATATCAGGTTCCGAAAGATTTCTGCGTGACCGGTTTTGACAATTTTGATAAAGCGGCATATTATGTGCCGAGGATCTCGACGATCAGTCATATCCGGGAAAATGTGGGGGTTGCATGTGCAGATTTATTCCTGCGTATCTGGAAAGGGGAAAAACCGGATCGGTTTTATTATACAGATACAGAAGGTGTTTTCTGGGACAGCTGTGGGTGTACGGCGGCAGAGGTGCCAGATCAGTCGGCTTATCTTAAGGGACAGATCATGTATGGAATTGAGACAGCAAAGTTTGAGGATGAGGTGTTTTCTTTAGAATATGAGCTGCTCAAATGTAATACGGTGCGTGAGATGATGTACTGTATACCACAATGTATTCCGTCTTTAAAATGTGACGCAATGTATCTGATCCTTGATTCACATATGGATGTATATAAGGAACAGGTAAAATTACACCGGAGTCTTAGTTTTTTTGATGAGGACGATTTTCATGTAGAGGGGTATCCGAAATGTATGCAGGTAAAGTTTGCATATAAAAATGGCAGAATGTTAGATACAGACCGGATGGAGATTGAAGGTATTTTTCCTTTTTTTGAACCGCACAAGGGTGGAACAGATTTTTTATTTCTTCCGATGCATTTCAGAAACCGTACGGTTGGATATTTTGTCATTGAAAATGCAGTTTATCTGATGGAAAAACAGTATCTGTTCCAGGTGGTAAAGACACTGACAAATGCGATGGAAAATCTCCATAAAAAAGAAAAGTTAGAATACATGAACCAGGTTCTGTCAGATCTTTATGTCAAAGATTCCATGACAGGATTATATAACCGCATGGGATACCAGAAGCTGTCGGTAAGCTATTTTTCTATTATGAAAGAGAAAAAAGTACCGGTATTGGTAATGTTTATTGACTTAGACCGCCTGAAATATATTAATGATACCTATGGACATGAATATGGTGATTTTGCAATCGTTTCTATTGCAAAAGCAATGTTAAAATATTGTGCTGCGGATGCGATTGCAGCGCGGACCGGCGGTGATGAATTTATTGTGCTAGAGGGGGCAAAAGATGAGATGACAGGCAGACTGTTAGCACAAAAGATCAGGGCAGAATTAAGTGAAGTACAGGAAAAAATGCAGCTGCCGTTTCAATTAAGTGCCAGTATTGGTGCCGTTGTCGCGCAGCCTGGAGAGGAAAATGTGCTTGGCAGCTATATAAAACAGGCAGAGAAGCTGATGTATGAGGAAAAAGCGGAGAAAAAAGTAAGCAGGGATAATTGACAGATGAGAAATTTTTTATGCGGCAGACTGCGTGAATATGGCAGGGCATGCCGGTTGAATCTGAAAGATACCGGATGGGGAATGAAATTGGTGGTGCTGGTGATCACAGGATTTTTCTGCGGTGCACTGGCATCCGAATATTTTGGGACGAAACTGATTTTTTTTGCTGGAGGAGTGTTCTTAGGTGATATGCTGCTCATGGTGGCAGTATGTCTGCTTTCGCGTTTTGGTGACCGCATCTGGCATCGCAATATCGGAAATATTCTGTATGGGATTGTGGGATTTTTGATATTTGTCTGCTGTTGTGTATATGGAAGTGTTGGCAATGAACATATGGTCAGCACTTTTTTTTCTACATTCCTTTATATTTTATTGCTGTTAGCGGGAAGATTTATCTGGGCATGGCTGGTAAAACGGCGGCATACACTGATTGGCGGAATCCATTTTGTACTCGGCTGTGTTATATGGTGTGTGTTTCTGGCATTTTTGTTTGGACAGGGATTTTTGGATGATTATATTTCGGATTATCTAAAGAACAACATTTATGTGACACAGGCGGATGAAGTGGCTGGATTTGCGGATTACTGTGCGAAAGGAGAATATACGCCTGCCTGTGTGACCTATGGTCCGGATGGTGGAACAGATATGACAACAGGCACAGTGGATCTAAGTCCATATGTGGCAAAAGAGAAAAAGTGGCATAGAATCTACCGGAGTTTTTTTACGAAACACACCAGAAAAGATGCGCCGGTCGCGGGGAAAATCTGGTTTCCCAAAGAAGCAGAAAACTGTCCGGTTGTGTTTATGGCGCACGGCAACCACAGCATTACGGCAGAGTCGTATCTGGGATATGATTATCTTGGAGAATATCTGGCATCACATGGCTATGTGTTTGTGTCTGTGGATGAAAATATTTTAAACGAGAGAAGTGGGGAAAATGATGCGCGTGCGGTTCTTCTTCTGGAAAATATCGGGGAGATTTTAAAGAAAAATGGGGATGATTCACAGCCAATCTATGGTAAGCTCGATGAACAGAATATTGCATTGATGGGGCATTCGAGGGGCGGTGAGATGATCGCGGATGCATATCTTTTCAATGAGTATGATGCATATCCGAGCAATGGCATGTTTACGTTTGATTATCATTACAAGATCCGGGCGCTCATCGCGGTGGCACCGTCAGTCAACCAGTATCTGCCGGCGGGACATGAGACGGAACTTTCGGATATCGATTATCTGGTGCTGCAGGGAGCGAATGACCAGGATATCAGCGTTTTCCTTGGGAATGAGCAGTATGAGAATGTTTCATTTTCAAAAGACGGGTATTACATTGCATCCTCGCTCTATATCGCCGGTGCGAATCACGGACAATTCAATACGGAATGGGGAGAGTATGATATCGGAAGACCGTTTTCCCTGTGGCTGAATGTAAAGAATTTTATTACGGCAGAAGAACAGCAGGAAATCTTAAAAATTGCTTCACTTGTTTTTTTAGATAAGAGTTTGAAAGGAAATGACACCTATGCAGATTTCCTGACAGATTATGCAAAGTATGCCGCATATCTGCCAAAAACACTTTATGTACAGCAATATGAGACTTCGGATATTTCGTTTATTACCGACTATGAGGAGGACTCTGATTTAGAGACTGCGCCGGGAGGCAGTATATCTGCGGAACATTTTACGATGTGGACAGAGGAAGAATTAGCATATTCCGAATTCGCGATGGGAAAAAGAGAAAATCATGCGGTGCGGCTGAAATGGAAGGAAACAGAAGCAGCATATTATGAGATCGCATTGGACGAGCCGATGGCGATGGGAGAGGGCGGAATCTGTTTTGATGCCATGGATTTAAGGGAAGAAGCAGAGAGTGAGCCGATGGATTTTTCTGTGGTGCTGACAGATATCTATGGAAATTGTGCAGTCAGTTCCGTGAGTGATTCTGTAATCCTTTATCCGGCATTCCCGGTAAAACTTTCAAAGATTCAGTACCTTACCGGGAAAAATGAATATAAAAGGCAGCTTCAGACGGTACATATCACGGCAGATCAGTTTGCAGACGAAAACGGATTTGATAAGGAACAGATCAAAAGTATCCGGTTTGTGTTTGACAGACTGGAAAACGGTGCAGTAAACTTAGATAATATCGCTTTTGTAAAATAGAAAAAAGAAAATCTTTCCGGAAAGGTGCATATAATAGTGGAAAGAATGCTACAAAGGGGAATTTATGCAATTTTTGATACAGGGGGACCGCGGTGTGTGGGTGGAATATTTACAGCTTGCACTCACCAGAGCGGGACATCCGACCAGGATTGACGGCATTTTTGGGGAACGCACCTGTCAGGCATTGAAGAATTTTACCGGAAATACGGATGTATGTACAGTAAATCGCGAGGTATGGGAGAAATTAAACCCATATCTGACCGGATACCGTATGCACACGATTGAAAAAGGAGATACGGTTTTTGGACTATCGCGCAGATATGGGACAACGGAGGAGGCAATCCTTACGGCAAATCCGCTGATTGATCCGGATGATCTGGTTGTTGATGCCATTTTAGCGGTTCCGCTCGGATTTCCGTTGGTTCCGCAGATGGTAAAATATACGTCGGTCTTAACACAGTGGATCATAGACGGGCTTGTGGTGCGCTATCCGTTTTTGTCGGCTGGTGTCATAGGAAAAAGTGTGATGGGAAAGGATATTCACAGTCTTTGGATCGGAACCGGTGAGAAGCAGGTATTTTACAGCGCATCTTATCATGCCAATGAGAGCATTACAACGCCGGTGCTCTTAACATTTGTGGAGGAGTATGCAGCAGCTTATGCGGCAGGTGGAAACATTGTTTTTTCATCGGCTGTCCGGGAGGAACATAGTGGACAGACGGGCATGGGGCAGGAATCCGTCGATGCGAGGACGTTATTTGATGAATACAGGCTCTGCATGGTGCCGCTTGTGAACCCGGATGGGGTGGATTTAGTCAATGGCCTGTTAAACAGCGGTATTTATTACCGCAGGGCAAGGCAGATTGCGGATGATTATCCGGCAATACCATTTCCGGATGGTTGGAAGGCAAACATTGATGGGGTGGATTTAAATCTGCAGTTTCCGGCGGGCTGGGAGATGGCAAAGCAGATCAAATTTTCCCAGGGGTATGATAAACCGGCACCGAGGGATTTTGTGGGGGAGGCACCGCTTACCGCACCGGAGAGTGTGGCAGTATATGAGCTGACAAAAGAGAATGATTTTTTACTGATCCTTGCATATCATACACAGGGTGAAGTCATTTACTGGAAATATCTTGATTATGAACCGGCAAGATCAAAAGAGATCGCAGATTATTTTGCCAGTGTGAGTGGTTATGCGGTGGAAGAGACACCAAGTGCCTCCGGTTATGCCGGATATAAAGACTGGTTTATCGAGGAATATGACAGACCGGGTTATACGGTCGAGGCGGGTATGGGAGAAAATCCACTGCCAATGACACAGGTTGAGAGGATTTATCATGACAATAAGGGAATTTTGGTTGGTGGTATGACACAGTTGCGCTAAAATCAGAAGAAAAGAAGCGGCAGAATAAATAAGAATCCTGTCCCACAGGATTCTCTGCCTGCACACAAACCTGTGATACAAATGGAAAGGTTATTTTCATTGAAAAGTGGGTAAAAATGGAAATTTAAAACAGCGTAACAGGCGGCTGAAAAAGGAGAATGTGAAATATGGTAAAAATAGATCTGATTACCGGATTTTTAGGTTCCGGAAAAACAACATTTTTAAGAAAATATGCTTCGCATCTGATTGCACAGGGGCAGAATATCGGAATATTGGAAAATGATTTTGGGGCAGTCAATGTGGATATGATGCTGCTTGGTGATTTAAGGGGGGATAACTGTGAACTTGAGATGATATCGGGTGGCTGTGATACTGACACGCACCGGAGACGTTTTAAGACCAAACTGATCTCCATGGGAATGTGCGGATATGACCGTGTGATCGTGGAGCCGTCCGGGATCTACGATGTGGACGAGTTTTTTGACACACTTCATGAGGAGCCGTTAGACGGCTGGTATCAGATTGGAAATGTCATCACAGTTTTGGATTCAAATCTGGAAGAAGACCTGCCGGAAGGCGCAGAATTTCTGCTTGCATCGCAGGCGGCAAATGCAGGGTGTGTTGTTCTTAGCAAGACACAGGAGACAACAGAAGAGGAACAGAAAAATGCCGTTTCCCATTTAAACCGTTCCCTGAACAATATTGGATGTAAGAGACAGTTTGACGAAGTTTTTGCAAAAGACTGGGATAAGCTGACGGATGAGGACTTTAAGCAGTTGTTATCCTGCGGATACCACATGGAAAACTATCGCAAGCCGGATCTGACACAGGAAAAAACATTCCAGTCCCTCTATTTTATGAATATGCACCTGACGGAGAAAAAATTACAGGAAGCCGCAAAAAAATTGTTCCTGGACAAGTCCTGCGGAAAAATATTCCGTATCAAGGGATTTATGAAGAATGAAAAAGAGCAGTGGATCGAGATGAATGCCACCAAAAAGAATCTGGTGATCTCGCCGATCAAAATGGGGCAGGAAGTCATCATTGTGATCGGGGAACAGCTGGATGAGGATGCGATACGCAGCTGCCTGGAAGCATAGAATCTTAATTGCATTGAACAGTACAGAAATGAGGAGTACCATGCAGACATATTATCAATGTTACTGGAACAAAACCAGTGAGGAAAATATAAGGATTTTGCGCATGTTTGGTGAGTCAGAGGAGGCAGTTGTGCCGGAGATGATAGCCGGACGTGCGGTGGTGGAGGCAGGAGATTACTGCTTTGCGGTGTCCGAACATCTGCCGGCAGAGTATGGGTGCACGGTCTGCATCTATGACACAGAGGAAAAAACATGGCAGGAGATACCGGCAGATGGGGCGGACTGGAACACACGCCTTGTGGAACTTAGTGGTGCCAGGTTAAAAAAGCTGACACTGCCGGATAATATGCGCAAAGTGGGAAACTATGCATTTTATAACTGCACTGCCTTAGAGATGCTCGTGACCGGAAAGTATCTGGAAGAAATCGGAAGCGATGCCTTTATGAACTGTAAAAAGTTTCACTTTCTGACGGTGCGCTGTGATGTGGGGGAGCGCAGCGGGGCAAAACAGATCTTAAGCCGGATTTCAGCGGATATGGAAGTGACATTTGCCGGAAAAACAGGGCAGACGGTTGTCTTTTATCCGGAATATTACGAGAGCTATGATGAGATCGCTCCGGCGCATATTTTCGGGCGGAGTATCGAGGGCGAAGGTTTCCGGGCAAGGCAGTGTTTTAAGGAGGGAGTCCCGGATCTAAGTTTGTATGATACGATTTTTCCAAAGGCATGTGCAGAAGAAAAAGAGCACACGCTGCTTCACATTTTAAGCCTGCGGTTACGGTATCCGGTCAGTCTCACGGATGAGGCGAAGGAGCGTTATGTGGCACATTTAAGGGAGCAGGAATTATATATCATACCCAAACTTGTAGAGCAGAAAAATATGGAAATGACCGCATTTTTCTGTGAAAATGGCTGGATCTCGCAGGCGGCAGTCAAAGCCGGATTAGAACAGGCTTCCCGGATGGAGTGGGCAGAAGGAACAGCAGAACTTTTGCACCTGCAGAGTAAATACTTTACGGAGCAGAAAAAAGAACGCTATTCATTTGATGATTTATGGTAAAAAATGTTAAGATGTTGTTAATGGCATATTTGTCCTAAACATCATCTTGATCTACCGTAATTTAAAGGAGAAACCCAAATGGCGCATATACAGACAGAGTCAGAGTGGCAGGAAGAGATGTCGGCAAAGATCGTGGAATTTGTACGGCATGAATTATACATGGAACTGCGGTATTTAAAACTGGCATTATCGCAGTTACAGTTAAAGTCCGATCCAGATCTGCGGGCATTTGCGACGGACGGTGCGTATCTTTATGTGGCACCGGAATGGCTGATCGGGATTTTTGAGAAAAATGCACAGTATTTAGGCCGTGCATATCTGCACACGGTATTACACTGCATTTTTTCCCATCTGTGGATCGGCGGAAACAGGGACAGAGAAACGTGGCATTTAGCGTGTGATATTGCGGTGGAATACACGATCGACCAGATGCAGGCGGAGTGTACAAAACGTATTTTAAGCTGGACGAGAAAACAGATGTATGACAGGCTGAAAGAGCAGAAACAGCAGAAACAGGGGATTTCCGCGGCAGTGATATACCGGATGATCGAGAACGAAGAGCTGGAACAAAAGATTCTGCTCCAAAAGGAATTTTACACGGATGACCATTGTTATTGGCCGAAAAAAGAGGACGGACAGGCAAAGCAGGAACAGGCGGTAAGAAACCAGAACCAGTGGAACAAGATCGCAAGGCAGACGAAGATGGAACAGGAGATGCGCGGCGGCGAGACGACGGACGGCGAAGATTTATTTCTGGCGCAGGCGGCAGCGGAAAAGAGCAGAAGAAGTTATAAGGATTTTTTGCAGCGTTTTTCCGTGCTGCGCGAGGAAATCGGAGTGGATCCGGAGGAGTTTGACTTAAACTACTATACCTATGGATTGAAATTATATGGAAATATGCCGCTGATGGAGCCGCTTGAGAGTCGTGAGGTAAAAAAGATCCGCGAGTTTGTAATCGCGATCGACACCAGTTACTCGACGAGTGGTACTCTGGTGGAACAGTTTTTAAAGGAGACGTTTTCTATTCTGACGCAGAAAAACAGCTTTTTTGCGCAGTCAAAGATCCGTGTGATCCAGTGTGATAATCAGGTCCGGTCGGATGTGGAATTAAGAAGCGAGCGGGATATTGCGGCACTGATGCAGAAATTTACGGTTGCGGGCGGTGGAAGCACGGATTTTCGTCCGGTATTTTCGTATGTCAATGACCTGATCGAGCGCGGAGAGTTAAAAAATATTGGTGGGCTTTTGTATTTTACGGATGGCAGGGGGACTTATCCGAAAATGAGACCGGACTATCAGACGGCATTTTTGTTTTTAGAGGACTATGATAATGCGGCGGTTCCGCCATGGGCAATCCGGCTTAAGTTAGAGCCGGAGGAATTTGCAGGGATGCCATAAGGGGGACATGAATCAGAAAGTTGAATGAAGGAGAAGGGAAAATGAAATCAAAAATAGATTTGAGCGGAATGTGGGAATTTTGCCTTGACGGGGACAAAAAAGGCATGGAACAGGAATTTTATAACAGACATTTTTCGGACACGATCGCATTGCCGGGAACGACCTCGGAGGCAAAAAAGGGCGGGCGGAGAGAGAAAAGAGAGATAGGATATCTGACCGAACCTTATCATTTTGAGGGGTATGCGTGGTATGGCAGAGAGGTGGAAGTAAAAGATTATCAGCCGGGGGATCAGGTCATTTTAAAATTAGAGCGCACAAGAAAATCTTATGTGTGGATCGATGGCGTGTTTGTGGGAAGCCGTGAGAGTTTCTGCACAAGCCATATCTATGATCTGACTGCATATTTAATGCAGGGCAGGGGACACCTTTCTGTCATGATCAGCAATGTGGATTATAAGGCGCCGGGCGGTCATATGACATCCCCGGATACTCAGACGAACTGGAACGGCATCTTAGGTGAAATTTCACTTCGGGTGTATCGCGGTGTGCGGCTTAAAGATGTTTTTGCAGAGTCGTGTTGGAAGAAACGGCAGCTTAAGATCGCTGTAAATGCAGCGGTGGATGATAAAATATCGCAGTTTTATGCAAAGCTTGCGGTCAGTCTTTGCAAAAAAGGGGAATCCGTGGACTGGTTTTGTGAGAGCGTGCCGGTACAGCTTACTGCGGGAGCAAATGAGATCACACATACATTTGATCTAAAAGGACAGAATGAACCGGAAGGCTGGAATGAGTACACGCCGGTTCTCTATGAAATGAGGGTGGAAATTTCCGGAGAGACGTCCGGCGGCACTTATGCGGATGAAAAAAAGATCTGCATTGGTTTTCGGGATCTCACAACGGATGAGCGGAGTTTTTATCTGAATGGACAGCCTCTGCTGCTGCGTGGAAAACACGACGGAATGATCTTTCCGCTGACTGGCTATGCCCCAATGGATGTGCAGTCCTGGGAAAAGGTGTTTCTGACCGCAAAGGATTACGGGATCAACCACTACCGGTTCCACACCTGCTGTCCGCCGGAAGCTGCATTTGTGGCAGCGGATGAGGTCGGAATGTATTTAGAGCCGGAACTTCCGTTTTGGGGAACGATCGTGGCGGAAGGGGAGCCGGAGTATGATAAGACGAGACAGGAATTTTTAAAACAGGAAGGCTATGATATCTTAAGGGAATACGGAAACCATCCGTCATTTCTCCTGTTTTCACTGGGAAATGAGCTGTGGGGAAATCCGAAAGTGTTAGATGAGATCCTCGGTGATTATAAAGCGGTGGACCGCCGTCACTGGTATGTGCAGGGATCAAATAATTTTCAGTTTGTGCCGACTGTGCTTGTTAATGATGATTTTTTCTGTGGGGTACGTTTTTCAAAAGAGCGGCTGTTCCGTGGATCCTATGCCATGTGTGATGCCCCGCAGGGCCATGTGCAGGTTAAAAGACCGGAAATGGAATACAGTTATGATGATAAAATCCGTCCGGCACAGAAAGCAGAGATGGAGAGTGGTGTCGGGGAGATCGAGATCCAGTTTGGAACAGGGACAAAGAAGGTAAAGGCAGAAGGAAAGGAAGAGTTGATCCCTCACATCCCGGTCGTATCCCACGAGATCGGGCAGTACGAGACATACCCGGATTACCGGGAAATCGAAAAATATACCGGAGTGCTTGTGCCGGAGAATTTAAAGATATTTAAGGAACGGCTGGAGCAGGCCGGCATGGTACATATGGCGCAGAAGTTTTTTCAGGCGTCCGGGAAACTTGCTGTGCAGTGTTATAAACGTGAGTTAGAGACGGCATTTAAGAGCAGGGAACTTGCAGGTTTTCAGATCTTAGATCTCCAGGATTTTACCGGACAGGGGACGGCATTGGTCGGTATCTTAAATGCTTTTATGGAAAATAAGGGATTGATCACGGCGGACGATTGGAGAAGTTTTTGTTCGGATTGTGTGCTGATGCTTTCTTTTCCATCCTTCGTGTATGAAGAAGGAATGGAATTTTCCTACCGCGTCCTGTTTTCAAACATGAATCCGGCAGAACTTAAAGATGCAAGAATCGTTGTGACCATGCAAAATAAAGTGACCGGGGAGCGCATGAGAAATGAGACAGAGCGGATGCATTTTACACAGACGCGTCTGAGTGAATACGCTGACGGAACATTTCGGATTCCGGAGTGTGGTGTGCCGCAGGTTTATGAGGTCCATGTGGAGATAGAGGGAAGCAGTATAGAGAACAGTTATGAGATCTATGCCTTTCCGAAATGCCATTCTAAACTGGGGGATGTTGTGAACATACTGCGTCAGAAGGCGGATACGCTGCCGGTCATCACCGATCGGTATGAAGAGTTAAAGCGTGCGGTGGCAGAAGGCAGGAAAGTGTTATTTTTTGGCACCGGTATCCGGGATGCCTATGCAATGATCGGAACCTACTGTACGGATTTCTGGTGCTACCCGATGTTTGCATCGATCTCCGAGAGCATGAACAGACCAAAACCGGTTGGAACGATGGGACTTTACATCCGCTCAGAGCATCCGGCGCTGGCGGAGTTTGTGACGGAGGAATATGAGACACCGCAGTGGTGGGATATCGTAACAGAGGAAAAAAATGCAATTTTAGACGGGACAGACATTGAACCGATCGTCTGGGTAATCGACAATTTTGCCCGCAATCACAGGCTTGGACTGATCTATGAGGCGAAAGTGGATAATGGAAGCGTACTGTTTTGTCAGCCGGATCTTTTGCATAAAGATGAGATCGCGGCAAAATGGCTGTTCTACAGTTTGTATCAGTATGCCGCGTCAGAGCGTTTTGTGCCGGAACAGACTATGGAACCCGGACAGATCGAAAAAATGTATGGATAAAAACAGAAAATTTTGAAGAAATGCACATTTTGTGATCTTATATTTGGGAGATACTTATGTATTTTAAAAGAAAAGTATATAACGAATTATTAGAATGGAAAAAGACTTATTCAGATAAATACGCTGTTTTGCTTGAAGGTGCCAGACGGGTTGGAAAATCGACGATCGCGGAAAATTTTGCCCAAAATGAATATAAATCATATATTTAATAGATTTTTCAAAAACAGCGAATAATATACGGGAATGTTTTGATGATATAGGAAATTTGAATATGTTTTTTTGAGACTTCAGGCGGAAACCGGAGTGACATTATATGAACATGAGTCATTGATCATTTTTGATGAAGTACAACTTTTTCCTAAAGCAAGGCAGGCAATAAAGCATCTTGTTTTGGATGGGAAATATAGTTATCTCGAAACCGGCTCTTTGATTTCAATAAAGAAAAATGTAAATGAAAAGACTTATAGTTGCAAGCAAAAAGCATGCGGTTCTATATAAATTTAGAAGCGGCATGCTTTTTTTGGGATTCATGTCAAAAAACGCAAATTCACAAAAATACATGCGAATAAAGTCTGAAAATTACCGTATATCCGGAAAATGACAACTGCTATAATGAAATCTGCGTCGACAAATGAAAAAAGTACATGTGGTAAACAAAAATTTTTTTACCTAAAGTTATCAGACAACACGCAATATGACGCGGAAATAAGAGAAAAAATATAAAATAGTACTTATTTACCACACAACGGTTTCTGTGGATATTGAACGAAAAGCGGCACGAAAATAACTTAAAAAATAAAAAATTAAGTAAATGTGAACAAAGTGTGAAAATCCAATAAAATATCTTCTACAAAAAGCAGAAAAGAAAAATGTGCATATTACACAAAAATAATCACAAATATTGACATATAATAATGCAATATATATAATTAAAATTAAGTTAACGATAACTTAAAAGTTAATAGGACTAATAAAATTAGCTGGAAGGGTTTGAGGGGAAGAAATATTGTTATAAATTAAGAGGGGGATAGCCGTGAGAATGGGATTTTTGAAACAGGGGTTTTCGGGTGCACTGGCGGCAGTGATGGTTTTGACATCCGGAGGGCTTTGCGTGGGGCAGAGTGTGACGATTCACGCAGAGACAAAGGCAAAGACGTATGAGGATTATAAAAAAGTGCTCAATTATACGGCAGAATATCAGGGGTATGAAGCCTATAAAGAGGGACTTGAAAATGTAAAAAGACCGGAGACGTCTTATGAGATCAACGGAGCCGATTATGTGACATGTGAGGGCATGGAGCCGGAAGTTCTTACCGATTATGAGGGGATGGAAGGAACCTCTGTCTACACGGAAGAGAGTGGGATGCTTACCTATGAGGTGGACATTGCGGAGGAAGGCATGTATGAGTTTGGTATTTCCTACTATCCGGTAGCGGGAAACGGTTCCTCCATTCAGAGAAGTTTTTTTGTGGACGGCGAACTTTCGTACCGGGAACTTTCACTGATCGAATTTTCAAGAGTGTGGGTAAACACCTCCGATATCTGGGATGAAGACAATCAGGGAAATGATTTAAAGCCTACGCAGATGGAGGCACCGGAATGGCTCTTTTCCAGGTTTTACGATCAGGACGGTTATGTGACGGAACCGCTCTCCATTTTCCTCACAAAGGGAAAACATGAGATCACCGTCGTTTCCCGCAGAGAGCCGATGATCCTTCATTCCATTTATTTACAGAATGAGGAATCGCTTTTTGATTACAAGACCGTGTACGAACAGCAGAAAAAGGACGGGGTATCAGATACCAGCGGACAGTCCATTGAGATCCAGGCAGAATATGCGACGAAAAAGTCGTCGAGAATGCTTTATCCGGTACAGGATCAGTCCTCACCGGCGATCACGCCGTACAGTGCGAAAGAGTTAAAAAATAACTCCATCGGCGGCAATAGCTGGAGACTGACGGGACAGTGGATCGAATGGGAATTTGACGCGGATGCGGATGGCTTTTACAATATCACCTTACATTCGAAACAGAACTTCGTCAAAGGAATCTATGTTTCCCGCAAGATCATGATTGACGGGGAAGTACCGTTTGAGGAATTAAACCATTACGGTTTTACTTATGACAGTACCTGGAAAATGACAACACTCTCCGATGCATCAGGGGAACCATACCGGTTTTATCTGAACAAAGGCCACCACACCTTGCGTATGCAGGTGGTGCTCGGCGATTTTGCCGGAGTCATCAGCGATGTGCAGAGCATTGTGACAGAGTTAAACAGCGAGTACCGCAAGATCATCCGGATCACCGGCGTGTCACCGGATGAGTACCGCGATTACCAGATCGAGAAACGTCTTCCGGAACTCGAGGGCGAACTGAAAGTGATTCGGGATGAACTCGATGAGGTGTTAAACACCTTAGATACACTGGGCGTTGCCGGAAGTGAGGAGACCGTCATTATCACCATGCGGGATCAGCTTAATGAAATCCTGCGGGATACGGAAAAGATCACGAAGATGGTGAAGGCATTTAAAACGAATGTCAGCGCACTTGGAACGTGGATCACGAACGCACAGCAGCAGCCATTACAGTTAGACGCCATCTATATCACTTCTCCGGATCAGAAGGTAACGGAAGAAAACGGATCCGTGGCAGCAGGCGTCGTACATGAGTTTAAGAAATTATTCTATTCCTTTATCGTAGATTACAATGCGATCGGAAATGTTGCGGAGGAAGGCGAGGACAGCAGGACGATCACTGTATGGATCGGAAGCGGACGTGACCAGGCGAACGTCATCAAAGCACTGATCGATGAGACTTTTACACCGGAGACGAATATCAATGTCAATGTACAGCTTGTGGATATGAATACATTACTGCAGGCGACGTTAGCCGGACAGGGACCGGATGTGGCACTGCAGGTGGCAAACGGAACAAACGGAACGGTAGCAACCTCATCCACCGGAACGACGGCATCTTCGAATGATCTTCCGGTCAACTACGGACTCAGAAGTGCAGTTGTGGATCTGACACAGTTTCCAGATTATGAGGATGTAGTGAAACGTTTCCGCGAGAGCGCGGTGGAACCGTTTATGTATGACGGTGCACTGTATGCGCTGCCGGAGACACAGTCGTTTGAGATGATGTTTTACCGGAAAGATATTTTAAACGAACTTGGAATTGAGATACCAAAGACCTGGGATGATATGAAAGTCGTGTTATCCGAGCTTTCCAAAAATCAGATGTCGCTTGGCATGTTGCCGACGGAGCTGACTTTCACCAGTCTTTTATATCAGCACGACGGCGAGCTTTACAATGAAGATGCGACAGCATCCGCGTTAGATTCGGATGAGGCGGTCAATGCATTTAAGACTTACTGTGAGTTCTACACAGATTACAAATTAGACCGTGAGACCTCCGTGGAACAGCGTTTCCGTACCGGAGAATCACCGATCATCATTGCAGACTATACGACTTACAATGTACTTGAAGTATCAGCACCGGATATCAAGGGCTTATGGGGATTTACGGCACTGCCGGGCGTGAAAGAGGAGGATGGAAGCATCAATAATATCTCCGCAAGCACAGGACTTGCATGTATGATGATGAGCGGCACGAAAGATAAGGAAGCATCCTGGGAGTTCATGAAGTGGTGGCTTTCTGCAGAGATCCAGACTTCCTATGGAGAAGAGATGGAAGGTCTGATGGGTGAGGCAGCACGTTATCCGACAGCAAATATTGAGGCATTTGCGAACCTGCCGTGGCCGACCGATGACTACGAGGCGTTGGAGGCACAGTTTGCAAACGTAAAGGGAATCCGTCAGGTACCGGGAAGTTACTTTACCTGGAGAAACGTGAACAATGCGTTCTATACGGTTGCAGTCGCAGATGAAGATAAGAGAATGCAGCCAAGAGAAGCCCTTTATGAATATCTCGAATATATCAATGCCGAGATCACAAGTAAACGCGAGGAGTTTGGTATGAAAACCGCGTCCGATGCGAAGCAGTAAACGCAGGCTGGACAAAGGGAATGGAGATTGGGATGGGAGAAACAAAGAAAATGCAAAAAAGGAGTAAGTGGCAGCAGACAAAACTGGAAATGAAAAAATACAGGATGTCCTATGTGATGATCGCACCGTATTTTATACTGTTCTTTTTATTCACGGTTTTGCCTGTGCTTGCCTCGATCGGGATCAGTTTTACCGATTTCAACATGTTAGAGACACCGAATTTTGTCGGTTGGAGAAATTACATCAAATTGCTTTTGGATGATGATGTATTTAAAAAAGCATTCAAAAACACGATCATCTTTGCAGTGATCACAGGCCCGTTAAGTTACATCATGTGTTTCCTGTTTGCGTGGATCATCAATGAGTTTAAGGGAAAATTAAGGGCGTTTTTGACACTGATCTTTTATGCACCGTCGATTTCCGGTAACGCCTTTATGGTATGGGCAATCATCATTTCCGGTGACCGTTACGGATACTTAAACGGCTGGCTGATGAAGTGGTCATTCCTTTACGAGCCGATTCAGTGGATGAAAACAGAAAAATATGTGCTGCCGATCCTTATTATCGTACAGCTCTGGCTGAGTCTTGGAACCGGATTTTTGACCTTTATCGCAGGTCTGCAGACGGTCGACAAGAGTCTTTACGAGGCTGGTGCGATGGATGGCATCAAAAACCGCTGGCAGGAATTGTGGTACATCACGATTCCGTCCATGCGTCCACAGCTCATGTTTGGAGCCGTCATGCAGATCACACAGTCGTTTGCGGTGGCAGATATCTCCATCAACCTTGCGGGAAATCCGAGTGTGAATTACTCCGGTGCGACCATCGTCACACATCTGATCGATTACGGCAGCGGTACCCGCTATGAGATGGGTTACGCCTGCGCAATCGCAACCGTTTTATTCGCGCTGATGGTTGGAACAAACCAGATCGTACAAAAAGCAATCAGAAGGGTGGGTGAATAGTTTGAAAAGAAAAAAAGATTACTATAAAAAACCATCCCGCTGGAAAATCAGACATACGAAACAGTTAAACCGTTCCATGGCGGGGAACACGATCCTGTTTGTGATCATGGGGATCTGTGGTGTGTTTATGGCACTGCCGCTTGTGATGATCTTAAACAATGCGTTAAAACCGCTGGACGAATTGTTCCGCTATCCGCCACAGATCTTTGTGCGGAACCCGTCACTGGATAATTTCAGCGACCTGTATGTACTGATGTCAAGTTCCTGGGTGCCGTTTACCCGGTATGTGTTAAACACACTGATCATTACAGGGCTCGGAACCGTAGGGCATGTGCTGTTTGCATCCTTAGCAGCCTATCCGCTTGCAAAACATGATTTTCCGGGAAAGAAATTTTTATTCTCGATGGTCGTATTATCATTGATGTTTTCCTACAATGTCACTGCCATCCCGAACTATATGATCATTTCCTGGCTGGGGATCAACAATACATATTTAGCAGTCATTTTACCGGCATTTGCATATGGACTTGGGCTTTACCTGATGAAGCAGTTCATGGAGCAGATCCCGGATTCGCTGATCGAATCGGCAAGACTTGACGGAGCCGGGGAGTTTCGGATCTTCTTTTCCATTATCATGCCAAACGTAAAACCTGCATGGCTGACATTGGCGATCTTCCAGTTTCAGACATTATGGGCAAACACCGGAAGCGGATTTTTGCGGAGTGAGCAGTTGAAACCTCTCCAGTACGCACTGTATCAGATCGTCGCAGGAGGCCCGGCAAGACAGGGTGCAGGAGCGGTGGTACAGCTTATCATTGCAGCGATACCGATCACGTTCTTTATCATCTGTCAGAGTAACGTCATCGAGACGATGACCACATCCGGTATGAAGGACTAATGGGGGGAGAAGAAAATGCCAGAAAAAGGAATGCGAAAGTGTATATTCGCCGCGGCGGCAGCAGTTGCAGTACTTCTTTCCGATATCGGAGGAACGGCTGTCTATGCCGGGGAGAATGTGCCTTATGAAACGTACAACTATGATTATTATGAAGACATCAAATACACACCGGCGGCGTATGTGCCGGACGGTACCGTAACGGGGGATGTCATTGGATGTGGAAATTTTTCCAGTCCGCAGGACTTAAATACCGATGCAGATGGAAATGTCTATATCGCAGATACCGGAAACAACCGGATCGTTGTGACAGACTCTGATTTTCAGTTAAAGACGGTGATTGAGGGGTTTTTAAATGACGGAAAGGAAGACAACTTTTCCTCTCCAAATGGAGTTTATATTTCGGAAAACGGATATCTGTATGTTGCGGACACCGGTAATTACCGCGTGGTCGAGTTAGACAAAAATGGAAATCTGATCCAGATCATCGAGAATCCGCAGTCGGATATCCTTGGAGAAAATTATGTGTTTTCTCCGCTTAAAGTAGCTGTTGACTATGCAGACAGGATCTATGTCATTGCACAGAACCAGTTTGAAGGGATTATGGCGTTTGATGCAGAAGGAAACTTCACCGGTTTTACCGGAACGATCAATGTACAGATCACAACAGCGGAGATCATCTGGAGAAAACTTTCCACGAAAGCACAGCGTGCAAAACAGCAGCTTTTCATTCCGACGGAATTTACCGGAATGGAGATCGACTCCGACGGTTTCGTCTATGCGACGAACGTGGATGCGGAGGGAGAACAGTCCCAGTCCGTGCGCCGCTTAAATCCAAGCGGGGAGGATGTGATCCAGAAAGGTGCTGCCGGGGTATCCGGTGATATTTTATGGCGGCTTACCGGTGATTATTCGGGAGCATCCCGCATCATCGATGTAGTGGTCAGGGAGAAAGGAATCTATTCGGTCATCGACTCCACGCGGGGAAGGATCTTTACCTACGATCATGAAGGGAATCTTCTCTATATCTTTGGTGGTATCGGAAGTCAGGAGGGTACCTTTGATACGCCGACCGCGATCGATACGATCGGGGATGAGATCATTGTACTGGACGGTTCCAAAAATCTTGTGGATAAATACAGGGCAACCAATTACGGTTTCCTGATCAACCAGGCAGTCGGTCTCCGCTACGACGGGGATGAGGCAAGCGCCGTAGAGTGCTGGAAACAAGTTTTAAAATTAGATTCCAATTTTGAACTCGCCTATGTCGGAATCGGAAAAAGTTATCTCGCCGCAGGAGAAAATAAAAAGGCGATGGAGTGCTTTAAGACCGGAAATAACAGACAGTATTATTCCATTGCATACAAGCGTTACCGGAATGAGATCTTAAAGGAAAACTTAACCGGATATCTGACTGCGGCACTGGTTCTTATCATTCTGCTGGTGCTCTGGAATAAGATCGGCAAAAAGAAATGGAAAGAGAGGAGGGCGTCTCATGTTTAAGAAAAAAGTAAAGTATGCATTTTATACACTGGGGCATCCGTCCGACGGTTTCTATGAGATCAGGCACCGCGGCAGGGGAAGCGTGGGACTCTCGATCCTGTTCGTCTTTTTGTTTGCAGTCTGCTTTTCTGCAAACAGGCAGTATGCGGGCTTTGTGGTCAACAATGTAAATCCGATGGAGATCAACAGTCTCGCGGAGATCTGTGCGGTATTTCTTCTGTTCTTTCTGTTTTGTGTCGGAAACTGGTCGATCACCTGCCTGATGGACGGTGAGGGAAGATTTAAGGATATCGTTACGGTGTGCGGTTACGCAATGCTTCCAATGATACTTACATTTATTCCGGCGATCCTGTTTTCACAGGTGGTGGCAGAAGATGAAGAAGCGTTTTATTATCTGCTCTTAGCAGTCGGAATTGCATGGTTTTTGTTCCTGGTGCTGGTTGGTATCATGACGGTACACAATTATACATTGGGAAAAACGCTTGCAACGATGATACTGACTTTTATCGCAATGCTGGTCATTATTTTTGTGGTGATGCTTTTGTTTTCACTGATCGGTCAGGTGATTTCGTTTATAGAGAGCTTATATAATGAGATCATGCTGCGGGTATAGGAAATGGGGGCAGAAATGGGGTTTACTATGAAACGAAAAATAAAATGGAAAGTGGTTGTGGCCGCCGGGGCAGCGGTCATCGCCGTGGGAGTGATCGCAAATGTCGTATTCCGTTATTTCAGATATGATGCGTACAAACAGTATCTTTCTTCCTATGAAGTGGAGAGTGGAAGCGAATTTCAGGCGGCAAAGGATGACAAACCGTCAGTTCCCGGCATGGTCTTGGTTGCGGAAAACGATACATTAAAACTTTATACCAATACAGAAACGACAGAGATCGCAGTCTACGAAAAAGAATCCGGAAATATCACCTATTCCAATCCGGTGGAGCGCGATTCCGATGCGATTGCCGCTGGTGTGAATGCGGCAGAACTGAATGCGACACTGACACTTACCTATTACAATGCGGCGAGAAACAGTGCGACGATGAACAATTATGATATGAGCATCGAAAAAGGACAGTTTACCGCAGAGAGTATTGAAAATGGCATCCGTTATACCTATACACTTGCAGATCTTGATTCGGCAACAGGTATCGTACCGTTGCAGATCACAGAGGAGCGGCTTCAGACACTGGTGTTAGATAAGTTAGACAAAAAGGATGCAAGAACGGTAAAAGCAAAGTTTCGTCTGAAAGACGGCGTCTATAAGCTGAATGAAAAGGCACAGTCCTCGAAAGTCGGAATGGGAAAATTAAATAAACTGTTCGAGCAGGCTGGATACACCGCAGATGACTATGCCGTGGATATGTCAGAGACGGATGAGAAGGAGAATATTTCCTTTACAATCCCGATTGAGTACCGGCTGACAGAAAACGGGCTGAGCGTTTCTGTTCCGACAAAGGAAATCGAGGAGAAGGGTGGAGCCGTGATCTCAAGGATCCGTGTCCTTCCATTCTTCGGGGCGGCGGGGACGGATGCAGATGGCTATATGTTCGTGCCGGACGGATCGGGAGCACTGATCAATTTAAACAACGGTTGTAAAAACGCAGCGTACAGCCAGAATATCTACGGGATCGACCCGGTCGTACAGAGCTATGTTGTGACAGAGTATACAGAGGATGCAAGGATTCCGGTATTTGGAATGAAAAATGGCGATAGTGCATTTCTTGGCAGGATCACAGGCGGCGATGCACTCGCAATCGTAAATGCGGATGTGTCCGGAAAACTTAACAGTTATAATTACGTTTACCCGGAGTTCTGTGTCAGGGAGATCGAACTATTGAATATGTTCGGTGTCAGCGGAAATCAGGCGGATGTGCCGGTACTTGAAAATGATATTTACGATGAAAATCTTACGGTATGTTATTCTTTCCTTTCTGGGGATGAGGCAGATTATTCCGGCATGGCAAAATGTTACCGTAGCCAGCTCATCAAAGAGGGTGTGTTAAAGGAGACAAACGACACTGGAGATATCCCGTTGTATTTAGATGTTCTTGGCGGTGTGGAGACGAAAAAACATGTGATGGGTGTTCCTTACACAGGAATCTCTGCGATGACCACTTACGAGGAAGCGGAAAAGATCTTAGAGGAGTTTTACGGCGAGGATATCACAAAGATCCGTATGAATTACGAAGGCTGGTTCAACGGCGGCATCTATCATGATGTGGCAGATAAGATCAAACTGGTTAAGAAAGTCGGAAGTAAAAAAGATTTTGAACATTTAAGTGATGTCTTAGAGGAAAATGGTGGAGCTTTATATGGAAATGTTTCCTTCCAGAAAGTACCGTATACTTCCAAACGTTTTAACGATGTGCTTGAGGCGTCAAAGTATTATTCCGGTTATGTGGTTGAGCTTGGTGCCGTCAATCCTGCGACGATGCGGCAGACAAGTACCTTAAACTGGTATGACGAGCTCGCATATTATATGATCTCACCGAAGTTTTTAAGCCGCTATGTAGACAAATTTACGGATAAGATCACAAATTACGAGATCAGCGGTATCTGTCTGAGGGATCTTTCGAATGTTTTAGTCTCTGATAAAAAGAGAACCGAGCTGATCGACAGACAGGCAGCAAAACAGATCGTGGAAGCGCAGTATGGAAAACTTGCAGCGACGGAAAAGACGCTGATGGAGGAGGGCGGCAACGCTTACACCTTCGGTTATGTCTCCGACATCATCGACGCACCGGTGGAGTACAGTCAGTTTTACATCATTGATGAGCAGGTGCCGTTTTATCAGATGGTCATTCACGGAAGTATTGATTATTCCGGGGAGGCATTAAATCTCAGGGATGCTGACATTGATGACGCACTGCTTCTTACTTACATCGAGTATGGCTGTGCACCGAGATTTACATTTTCCTGGGAAGATTCAAGCGTCATGAAATATACTTCCTCGGCGGACCAGTATTCCACCTGTTACCAGACCTGGATGAGTGATGCCGTAAATGTTTACCAGACGATCAACGGAGCTTTAAATCAGGTGCAGGGTGCTGCGATGATCCATCACGAAGTGACAGAGGGCGGCCTTGTCAGGACCGAGTATGACAATGGTGTCAGCATTTATATCAATAAGACAGATAAGAGTATCACAGAGGACGGTGTGACTGTAGATGCAATGAGTTATCAGGTAAAGGGAGGTAAGGCATAATGAAGAAAAAGAAAAAGTTATCTTTACTGCAGAAACGTGCCCTGACAGGTTTTGCATTTATCACACCATGGCTGATCGGATTTTTATGGTTCTATGTAAAAAGCCTGATCCAGGCAGTGCGGTTTAGTTTAAGCAAGATGGAGATGCTTGAATCCGGAGGATATACATTGAAGTTTACCGGTCTTGATAATTTCAAATATGCACTGTTTCAGGATCCGACTTACAACCAGATTCTGGCGACTTCCATCCGGGATATCGTTATTGATGTTCCGCTGATTATTTTTTTCAGTTTGTTTATCGCGATGATCTGTAATGGTAAGTTTAAGGGAAGAACGTTAGTCCGTGCGATTCTGTTTCTGCCGATCATCATGAATGCCGGAGCAATCAATAATGCGATCGAGATGGCAAGGGAGGCGGTTACCGGTGGTGTTGCAGCAGTATCTGCGGAGGCGGCAGTTGCATCGGGTGTGAATGTAGACTATTTTATGAACCTGTTTATGGATCTCGGATTTCCGGTTGCACTGCTCGATTATATCACAGCGGCAGTCGGACGGATCTTTGACATTGTGCAGGCGTCCGGCGTGCAGATCATTATCTTTATCGCAGCACTGCAGTCCGTGCCGGGAGCGTTGTATGAGGTGGCAAAGATCGAAGGCGCGACAGGGTATGAGACATTCTGGAAAGTGACGTTTCCGATGGTATCTCCGCTTATCATCACAAATGTTGTGTATACGATCGTGGATTCCTTCGTAGACAGTGATGTTGTGGAAAAGGCATACGATATGGCGTTTGTCAATTTTGACTGGGGCGTGAGTGTTGCGATGAGTTTACTCAGTTCCGTGATCGTCATCGCATTGCTGGTCATTGTATGTAAGCTGATTTCAAAGAAAGTATTTTACTATAATTAGGGGGTGGCAGAGTATATGAATATCAGAAATTTAAAAGACCAGCCTCTCGATGAGATTCAGGTAAAGAAAGCGGGAAGACAGATCAAGGGTTTTCTGATCTGGCTGCTTAAGGTGGTGATCATTGTCGGTATTTCCTACATTATATTAGGACCGCTGATCACGATCGTTGCAAATTCATTTTTTACGGCAAACGATCTCTACAATCCGGTTGTCATGCTGCTTCCGGCAGAGGGTACTCTGCAGAACTATATTACATCTTTTACAAGAATGACGTACCCGAGGACGCTTGCGACAACGTTCGCCTATGTGATATCGCTGACGCTGATCCAGATCTTTATCTGCTCCATGGCAGGGTATGGATTTGCAAGATATGAGTTCCCGTTTAAGAAAGTATTGTTTGGCTGTGTGATCTTAACGATCGTAATTCCGAATGATACGCTGATGCTTCCGCTTTATACACAGTTCCGTAACTTTGATATCTTCGGAATCATACATCTTGTGACAGGACACGGCATCAATCTTCTTAGTACGGAAGTTCCAATGTATATCATGACAGCATTGGGATGCGGACTGCGGTCAGGACTTTACATTTACATTTTTAACCAGTTTTTTCGCGGACTGCCAAAGGAAATCGAGGAGGCAGCGGTCGTGGACGGTGCGGGATCGTTTTACACTTATTTCCGCATCATGCTGGTCAATGCGATGCCGTCTGTCCTTACCGTCAGCATTTTCTCACTGGTATGGCAGTACAATGATACATTTTATGCAAAATTATTTTCCATCAACTCAAAATTGCTCATGAGCATGCGGATTTCTACTTTGCGGGCATCGATCGAGTTTATCGATCAGATCAAGGATACGGCAGTGTCACAGCTTTATCTGTATGCCGGAATCGTGTTGATGGTGATACCGATCGTTATTATCTACATTTTGTTACAGAAGCGTTTTATCGAGGGAGCCAGCCGCAGCGGTATCGTTGGTTAGAATGGTAACTTCGAAAACAATATATTTTTATTTATAAGAAGGAGGTTTTCACATGAGAAGGAAAACAGTTGGAAACAAGGTGGTTTCAGTACTTTTGGCAGGTGCACTTGCAGCATCACTTGCAGCATGCGGCGGAAATACTGCGAACACGGGGGCAGATGCAGGAAATAACGCAGCAGATGCTGGCACAAAGGAAGATACAAAGAGTGCAGAAACCGAAACCGCAGCAGATACGGAGGAGAGTTCAGATGCAGCAGTGGCTGACAGTGGCTACGAGGCAAAGGATTTAGGCGGAAGAACCATAAAGATCGGTCTCTGGTGGGATGAATACTGGGACAGCAATTATCAGTCTTTAGATGATATCGAAGCAGCAGGTGGTTCCTGGACAAATGAGGAGACCATGCAGATGAAACTTGATGCAGTCCGTGCCGTAGAGGAAAAATGGAACTGCAAGATCGAGTGGGTAAACCTTGGATGGGATGGAATCATTGACAGCATCAATACATCTGTCACAGCAGGTACACCGGACTGCGATATCTACCTGACAGATCTTCAGTTTGGTATCTCACCGGTTGCAAATGGATATGTACAGAAAATTTCTGATTATGCACCGGCTGACTCTGATATCCTGACAGACGGAACCGTATTTACAAAACAGAACCTGCTCGGTAATGATGATTATTTATTCCATGAATCAACCACGATCCCATCCGGTGCCATGTATATGACATACAATGCAGCCATGATCGATTCTTTAGGTTTAGAGGCACCGGAATCTCTTGCTGAAAAAGGAGAGTGGACCTGGGATAAATTTGCAGAATATGCAAAAGCATGTACACAGGATACGGACGGCGACGGCAACATGGATGTATACGGATACGGCAGTGCATGGACTCTGACTGTTCAGGGATTCTGCGCTTCGAACAACGCTACAATCGCAGATTCCTCCACAGAGGGATTAAGTGATCCTAAGACGGTTGAGGCGTTCAACTTTATCGACCAGTTATACAATGTAGATAAATCTGCAAGACCTTACCAGGATGACTGGAACAACGACCTCTTAGCTTTCTCTTCCGGAAAAGTAGCTTTCGCATTTGCACAGCCATGGATCTTAATCCAGGAGATCGACAATCATGATTTTGATATGAGAATCTGCCCGGCACCGGTTGGACCAAGCGGAGATGGAAGCATGACGCCGGCTATGATCACAAACAACTATATGATTCCGGTTGGTGTTGAGGATGCAACTTCTGTTTACTGTGTATTTGAGGAGATGATGAACTGGTATCATGATGATATTTCTTATCGTGATGATCCGGAGTGGTTTGAGTCTGGTTTTGTTGATGAGGATCAGGTTACACTTGCAAACAAACTTGGCGCACTTGCAAATAATGATCTCTGGAACAGCATTGACTCTGAGGGTGCAGTCAGCAAAGTATTTTACGGTGATGTTGTAAATGGCGACAGCACAGTATCACAGGCGATTGAGTCTAACAAACAGATCTTACAGGATGAGATTGATACGTTGAAGATCCAGTAGTGAACTGGTATGATCTGGATGTCAAAAGGTATTCCGTGTTTGGCATAACCTTTTGACATCCGGAGCAGAATCAAAGTATTTATTAAGAAAAGAACTGTGCAAAAGAAATATTTGACCGATATCTGTTTTGCAGAATTTTTTTCAGGGAAAAGGGGCGAAGAACATGAACAGTATGTTTGGACCGGAGACGAAGTTTTTTAAGGTGACAAATCAGATTGGAAATATACTTTTAGTGTCGGTTTTGTGGCTGATCGGATGTATTCCGGTCATTACGATCGGAACATCGACGATCGCGATGTATTATGCGATGGTAAAAGCCGTGCGTTGTGAGGAAGGGTATGTGACAAAAGAGTTTTTCCGTTCTTACCGGCAGAATTTAAAGACAGGGATCGTGCTGACGGTTATTTTTCCTGGATTGGCAGCGGTGCTGTGGCTTGATCACAGTTATACGGTAAAGCAGGTTTCAATCGTGGCAGGGGCACTTGAAATGGTATATCTTCTGCTTGCGTTTGTGATCGCAGGGATCGTGCTCTATCTGTTCCCGGTATTGTCGAGATTTACGATGGATGTATTTTCGTGTTTTAAGCTGGCGCTGTTTATGGTCTTTAAACACCTTCCGACAACGATTCTGCTGTTATTACTTGTGGCTGTTGGTGTAGTGCTTGCGCTGTTGATCCCGATCCCGATGATCTTTGTGATGCCTGGAGTGTGCTGTTATTTTGGAAGTTTCCTTATGGAGCGGATCTTAAGAAAATATATGGCAAAGCCACAGAGCAAAGAAGAGGAAGAAAAATGGTATTACCGGTAAGCGGTTTTAGGAGGAATTCAGATGGCAAACGTGACTATGCGTGATATTGCGGAAAAGCTGGGAGTCAGTATCGTCTCCGTGTCGAAAGCACTCACGGGAAAAGAAGGAGTCAGTGAGGAACTTCGTGAAAAAGTAAAAAAGGAAGCCGACAGGCTTGGATATCGTTATAACCTCGGAGCAAAGGGTCTTAAGGAGGGAAGAAACTATAATGTTGGTGTAATCATTCCTTCCTACTATACAGATGACACGAGCAATGCATTTTATATGAAAATGTACCAGTGTGTTGCAAAATGCCTGACCAATTACGATTATGCGACGATGTTGGAACTGGTGGATACGAGGATGCAGGAAATGATGATCCTGCCGCAGATTGTGGGGGATAACAGGCTGGATGGACTGATTCTGATGGGAGAGTTAGACGAGACATATTTAAAAAGATTAAAACAGATGAATATTCCGATGATCTACATGGATTTTTATGATCTCTCCATGGAGACGGATTCTGTCAGCATGGATAATATCAGCGCGGAATACAAGATGACGGAGTATTTAATTGAACTTGGACATAAAAAGATCGCCTATGTCGGTTCGATCAATGCCACTACGAGCATTATGGATCGTTATTTAGGATATAGAAGGGCATTACATCATTATAATATCCTATATCGCGAGGATTATCTGATTGAGGACAGAGGTGAGGACAGACTTTTTAAAGAACTGGCTCTGCCAGAGGATATGCCGACGGCATTTGTCTGTAACAATGATGAAATTGCCTGTATCCTGATCGAAAAATTAGAAAAAATGGGATACAGTGTGCCGGAGGATATATCGGTCACAGGGTTTGACAATTATCCGTTTATCCGACGCAATGCGTCGGGACTCACGACTGTGGATGTGGATATCGCGATGATGGCGTCCGAGGGCGTGGAGCTTTTGTTAGAACGCCTCAATGATAAACGGGAAACATTTGTGAGACGTGTCGTAAGCGGACATATTGTGATCCGGAAATCGACTGGGAAAGCGGCGACAGAGCCGTAAACTGAGCCAGAGAAGACTGGGAAAGCGGCGACAGAGCCGTAAATAAGTCAGAAAGCGGATTAACAGAATTATAAATGAAATGAGTCAGAAACGGCAGAACAGATGCCGCTATGAATAAAAAGGGGAAGGAGCGCACGGGTTTTATTGTCAGAAACATAAAAACAGAAAAGAGAGATGCGCAGAATGGAGGAGCAGACAAGATGGGAAATGTAAAAATGATCAGTCCGGCAGTGCCGAACATGCCGTGGCAGGAGAGGCCGGAGAAAATCGTAAATGCGCCGGTGTGGCGCTACAAGGAGAATCCGATTATTGGAAGAAATCCGGTAGAAGGGGTGGCAAGGATTTTTAACAGCGCAGTAATACCGTATGAAGGAAAATTCATCGGCGTATTCCGTGGGGAGCAGACGAATGGAATCCCGTATGTTTACCTGGGAAGAAGCGAGGATGGTATTCATTGGGATTTTGACAAAGACAAGGTACGTTTTGTGGATGAAGAAGGCAATGATTTTATGCCGGTATATGCGTATGATCCAAGGCTTGTAAAAGTGGAGGATACCTATTATATCATCTGGTGTGGGGATTTTTACGGTGCAGCGATCGGAATGGCAAAAACGAAAGATTTTAAGACATTTACCAGAATTGAAAATCCGTTCCTGCCGTTTAACCGGAATGCTGTACTTTTTCCGCGCAAGGTAAATGGAAATTTCCTGATGCTGTCAAGACCTTCCGACAGCGGACATACCCCGTTTGGTGATATTTTTATAAGTGAGAGTAAAGATCTTACCTATTGGGGAAAACACCGTCATGTGATGGGACGCGGCAATGAATGGTGGGAGTCCTTAAAGATCGGAGGAGGAGCAGCACCGATCGAACTTGAGGATGGATGGCTGCTGTTTTATCACGGTGTCAGTGGAACCTGTAACGGATATGTATATTCGATTGGCGGGGCGATCTTAGACAAAGAAAATCCATCTATTGTAAAATACCGCTGCACCGATTTCCTGTTAACACCGGAAGAATGGTATGAGGAACGTGGATTTGTTCCAAATGTCTGTTTCCCGTGTGCAACGATCCATGATTCTGCAACCGGAAGGATTGCCATTTATTATGGGGCAGCGGACAGTTATGTCGGTCTTGCATTTACAACGGCAGATGAGATCATTTCATATATAAAGGAACACAGTGTGACAGGGGAATCTGATACGGAGATTGGAAGAAGATAAAACTTGAAGCAAGTTGTTCCCTGGCAAAACAAATTGTTTTGAAATGAGGATTATTATGAAGTTAAATAAGTTGGGAAAGTTCGCCGCACTGTGTATGGCAGGATGCATGCTGCTTGGTGGCTGTGGCGCAGAAAATCCGGCAGATGAAAAAACGGTGACGGGCAATGCCGCTGATGTGTCGGCAGAAAAAAGTGAGACCAGGATGGATTCTGAAAATAATACCACAGAAAAAAATGATATGGCAGCAGAAGATACAGCAGCGGAGACAGAAAGTGCAGAAACAGAAACGGAGGATAGTGGTGTGGCGATACCGGAAGTTGTAATTGAACCGAAGGAGATACCTGATACAGACGGAATGAAATTTGTGCGGGATATGAAGATCGGATGGAATCTTGGCAACACATTTGATGCAATTACGAATGCACAGAAAGAAGATGATCTCAGTATTGAGTGGTCGTGGTGCGGCGAGAAGACGACAAAAGAAATGATCGATGCAGTAAAGGCAGCAGGTTTCAAAACGCTTCGCCTGCCGGTGTCATGGCATAATCATGTATCGGGAGATCATTACACGATCAGTGAGGCATGGCTTGACAGGGTGCAGGAAGTGTTGGATTATGCGGTTGATGATGACATGTATGTGATTTTAAATATCCATCATGATACGGATAAAGAGTACTGTTACCCGGACAAAGAGCATTTAGAGCAGTCTCTTTCCTACATGACTTTCATTTGGGAGCAGCTTGCAGACCGTTTTGGAGATTATGACGAGCATGTGATCTTTGAGAGTATCAACGAACCGCGTCTGGTAGAGACAGATCATGAGTGGTGGCTGGATATGAATGCTGCGGAATGTGTGGAAGCAGTAGAATGTATCAACGAGTGGAATCAGAACTTTGTGGATGTTGTGCGAAAGACAGGGGGCAATAATGCCACACGTTATCTGATGGTGCCTGGCTATGATGCCTCTGCGGATGGGGTGTTGAATGACAAGTTTGTGCTGCCGACGGACACTGCGGAAAATGAGGGAAAGATACTTGTCTCAGTGCATGCTTACATTCCTTATCATTTTGCATTGCAGGCGGCAACGGAAAATGAGAGTATTGATCAGTTTAATGCTTCTGAAAAGACAAGTACCAACGATATCGACCAGATGATGGAAAAACTATATGCGAAATATATAAGCAATGAGATCCCGGTCGTGATCGGAGAGTTTGGTGCCCGGGATAAAAACGGAAATCTGCAGAGCCGTGTGGACTATGCGGCATACTACATTGCTGCGGCGCGCGCTTACGGCATGAGCTGTAACTGGTGGGATAACAATGCGTTTACCGGGGACGGCGAACTGTTCGGACTGCTCGACCGGAAAACAGTTACCTGGAGATATCCAAAGATCGTGGATGCACTGATGAAATATGCAGAATAACAGATTCCATGTCATGAATTCATGGGTTTATAATGGTTTTGTAATAAAGTCAGAACTCTTGACAGAAACCATAAGATTTTATAGAATAATGTGGTCATCGGAGGGTTTATAATACTTACGATATTATGAGCTGGATAAGAAGCCGGGTGGAAATCCCGGTTTCTTATTCAGTTTTTTTATGGAGAGTTTTATGGAACACGATTTTACAAGCGGAAGCGTATGGAAAAAATTGTTATTATTTGCAGTGCCGATCTTTGGAGCAAACCTTTTGCAGGCACTCTATGGAACGGTTGATCTGTTTGTGGTCGGCTTATTTGCGGATGCATCGGCAGTTTCAGCCGTGTCGACCGGAAGCATGACGATGCAGACGATCACCGGGATCATCACGGGACTTACGATGGGATGTACCGTTTTGCTCGGACAGAATATCGGTAAAAAAGATGAGGCGGCAGCGGAGCGGACAGTCGGCTCTGCACTCTGGCTGTTTGTCACGGTGGGAATCCTTCTCGCAGTGATCGTTGCTGTATTGGCAGTCGGAATCGCATCTGTTATAAATGCGCCGGCGGAAGCATTTTCCCAGACGACCGATTATATCCGTATCTGCGGAATCGGTATCATCTGTATCGTCATGTTTAACGCAATCGGTGGAATGTTCCGCGGACTGGGGGATGCGAGAACACCGTTAGCCCTCATGGGTGTTGCATGTGTCGTCAATATTGCAGGTGACTTTGCGCTGGTCGGCGCACTGAAGATGGGCGTGGCAGGGGCTGCACTTGCAACAGTTGCGGTGCAGGGAATTTTAAGTACTTTTCTTGTGAGAATCCCTGTTTCGTACGCGATGAGTAAAGTGTCTGGCGTGACATTGTTCCAGATCGGATTTGCGACACCGCTTGCAACTGTGTTTGGACTCATTTTGAGTGCTTCCTGTGTGATTTATTATGAGAGAAAGAGAAAAAAAGCATAAAATGATTGGAAAAACTGCCAAAATGTATTAAGATAATAGGCGAACAAATAAAGAAATGAGATCTCAGAAATGAATATAAAACAGGCAAAAGAAGAAATTAAGCATACGGTAATGGCTTACCTTTCGAAGGATGAACAGGGAGAATACCGTATTCCTGTGATCAGGCAGCGACCGATCCTTTTGATGGGACCACCAGGCATCGGAAAGACACAGATCATGGAACAGATCGCCATGGAGTGTAAGATCGGTCTGGTCGCTTATACGATCACGCATCATACCAGACAGAGTGCAGTCGGACTTCCAATGATAAAAGAGGAATCTTTCGATGGAACAACGTATCCGGTCACGGAGTATACCATGAGTGAGATCATTGCAAGTATTTACCGTAAAATGAAAAAGACCGGGCAGAAAGAGGGAATCCTTTTTATTGATGAGATTAACTGCGTTTCGGAAACTTTAGCACCGACGATGCTGCAGTTTTTGCAGTGCAAGACATTTGGCAATCAGGCGATTCCGGAAGGCTGGCTGATCGTTGCAGCGGGAAATCCGCCGGAGTACAATAAGTCGGTGCGTGATTTTGATATGGTCACATTAGACCGCGTCCGTTATCTGAATATCGAGGCTGACTATAAAGTCTGGAAAGAATATGCGAGAGCGAAACATCTCCATAATGCCATCTTGAGTTATCTGGAACTGAGGCAGAGAAACTTCTACCGTGTGGAGGCAGATGTGGACGGCATCCGCTTTGTGACGGCGCGTGGCTGGGAGGATTTAAGCAGTCTGATGCAGGTTTACGAGGAGATGGATCTGCCGGTGGATGAGAGTGTCATCCGTGAATTTATCCATCACGAGGATGTGGCAGAGGATGCAGCAGCATATTTTGAACTGTACCGCAAGTACCGGGATGATTACGGGATCGCGGATATCCTTGCCGGAAAAGTAAGACCGGAGACCTTTGCAAGAATCTATGCGGCGGCATTCGATGAAAGACTGAGCGTGGTAAATCTGCTGCTTGACGGTCTGTCGGCATTTTTTGAAAAAGTGCAGGAAAACAAGCAGATCACGGATAACTGGTACGAATTTTTAAAAGAATATCAAAGAAGCCTCAAAGAAGGCGAGGTGCCGGTGGACTGCTATCAGGCATTGTTTGAGGAGAGAATGGCAGTGGTGGAAGCAGAGAAGCAGGCGGAAGTCTGCACCAGGGCACAGGCAGCCAGATGGGAACGTATTTTTGCGCTCTGGAAAGAAAATGTACCGAACGGCGGATTGGATGCAAAAAAGAGTTTTACACAGGCAAAAGCCGGATTTGACAGACAAAGAGAAACTTTAGAGAATGCGGAACAGGAAGCGGTGAATGCGTTAGAGCATGCATTTGATTTTATGGAACAGGCGTTTGAAAATGGTGAAGAGATGGTCGTGTTTGTGACAGAACTGACTTTAACACCCGAAGCGGCAATGTTTTTATCAGAGCATACCTGTGAGCGGTATATGACATATAACGAACAGCTTCTGATCGGAAAGAGAAAACGGGAAATCTTATCAGAACTGAATCGATAGGAAATACAGACTGCACAGAGAACAGTGCATGTATGGAGGATTAAGATGAAACAGAGTGAAACAAGAAATCTTACAATGATGATGGATCTGTATGAAATGACGATGGCAAATGGTTATTTCAACGATCAGGACAAGGATACCAGGGTAGCATTTGATGTATTTTACCGCAGTAATCCGGATGGTGGTGGATTTGCAATTTTTGCAGGATTAGAGCAGATTTTAGAGTACATTGAGAATCTTCATTTTGATGAGGAGGATATCGCCTATTTTCGTTCTCTCAACATTTTTACAGAAGATTTCCTTGCTTATCTGAAAGACTTTAAATTCAGCGGTGATATTTATGCGTTCAAAGAAGGAACGATCATGTATCCAAATGAGCCGATCATCACGGTGGTTGCACCGTTAATTGATGCACAGCTCATCGAGACCGCTTTGCTTGCGCAGGTGAATCATCAGTCCCTGATTGCGACAAAGACAAGACGTATTGTGAGTGCAGCAGAGGGACGGGCTGTTTCTGATTTTGGTGCGCGCCGTGCCCACAACATGGATGCTGCAGTCTATGGTGCGAGAGCCGCATATATCGGTGGCGCAGTCGGAACGGCAACCGTGCTTGCCGGTCAGATGTTTGATATCCCGGTCAGCGGAACCATGGCACATAGCTGGGTCATGTATTATAAAGATGAGTTTGAGGCATTTAAACACTATGCAGAGAATTATCCGGACGGAACGGTACTTTTAGTTGACACCTACGATGTCATCGGTTCCGGTATCCCGAATGCAATCCGTGTGGCAAAAGAAGTTTTAGAGCCGATGGGAAAGAGATTAAAGGGAATCCGTATCGACAGTGGTGACCTTGCATATCTTTCGAAAAAGATCCGTAAGATGTTAGATGATGCAGGATTAGAGGATTGTAAGATCGTTGTTTCTAATAGTCTTGATGAGTATACGATCACATCCATTTTACAGCAGGGCGGCAAGATCGACAGTTTCGGTGTCGGCGAGCGTCTGATCACTGCAAAATCCGATCCTGTTTTCGGTGCGGTATATAAGATCTCTGCAGTGGAAGAAAATGGTACATTTGCCCCGCGTATCAAAATCTCAGAAAATGTGGAGAAGATCACAAATCCGGGACTTAAAGATGTGTACCGTATCTATGATGAAGCAGGACATTCCGTTGCGGATCTGATCACAAAGGCAGGCGAGACGGTTGATATGTCCGCACCATACCGTTATGCAGATCCGGTAAAACCATGGAAAAACCGTTCTTTTGAAAACTGCACAGCGAAAAAACTTCAGCAGCAGGTCGTAAAGGAAGGAAAACGTATCGTGGAGCCGGAATCCTTAGAAGATATCAGAGCTTATGTGGAAAAACAGCTTAATACCGAAGTGTGGGAAGAAGAACAGCGTTTTGAAAATCCACATGAACATTATCTGGATATGAGCCCGGCATATTACGAGATGAAGATGGATATGCTGCATGAATCACGCACCAGATAAAGTGTGTGCAGACGGATATGCTGCATGCATTGTGCAAAAATAAGACGTGTGCAGATACAGATAAGCAGTGTATCATGAGATTGTAAGAAATGATAGTAAGGAAAGAATAACGTGAAATTGATATACGACATCCCAGCATCTTTCTGGGGATTGTTCCGGTCCGTAAACCGGGACATCTATATAGAAGCACTTCTGACCATCAATGACGAATACCAGTACAACAATTACTTTTTAAGCAGAGAAGCATGTGTCCAGATCTTAAGCGACATGTGCTCCTCTCGTCGTTATGCCTTTATGAGGGAGGATAACGAGACGGAGGAAGATGAGGAGACCGCATTGCCGGGGCGAATTTTAAACTGGCTGGTGCGTACAAAATGGCTTAGAAAAATTGAAGATTATGAGGCAATGACTACAAATATCGTCATACCGGATTATGCGGCAGTGATGATCGAGGCATTTGAAAAATTAGCGGACGAACCGTTAGATGACACGGATCTTTATATCCAGAATGTTTATGCGACTCTTTTTTCTTTTAAAAATGACCACCGCATGAATCTTACCATGTTAAAAACGGCGCTTGTCAATACGAAAAAGCTGAATAAGGCATTGCAGGACATGCTCCATAACATGGATAAATTTTTTGAGCGTCTCTTAAACAAACAGTCCTACGATGAACTTTTAAAGGAGCATTTAGAGGGCTATGTGGAGGAAGTAGTCAGACGCAAATACCATATTTTAAAGACGAGTGATAACTTTTATATCTATAAAATGGACATCAAACGCTGGCTGAAAGAAATGCGGGAAGATGATGCCTGGGTGGAGCGCATCCGGCAGAAACAGCGCATGGAGCAGAAAAATGCAGGAAGCAGGTCTTCTGTACTTGAACCGCAGCGGTCAGAAGAGGATCTGCCATTTTTACATGCGAGAAGAAACAGACAGGAAGATGTGTTGGATCTGATCGACCAGATCGAGCGTGGATTTGATGACATTGAACACCGGATCTCAAACATGGACAAAGAACACAGCAAGTATATCCGTGCAACTGTGAGCCGGTTAAATTATCTGCTCAGTGATGAGACAGAGCGTCACGGTATGCTGATCCTGCTTTTGAACAGACTTGGAGCGGCTGAGACGGAAAGTGAACAGAGTGAGATGTTAAAAGAAGTGGCGGGGCACATGAATCTGTCATCTTTTGATGTTTTGAGTGATAATCCTCTTTATAAGAGAAGACGCCGCAGAAAATTTGAGGATGATCTGCAGGAAGAAGAGGAAGATGCAGAGCTTTCCAGGGAGGATGTACTGCGCTTAAACAAGATTGAACACCGTTATACGGCAAAACAGATCGAAGAGTTCATCGAAGAGAAGATGACAGATGGTATTTTAGAAACAGAACATATGGATATAGCGGATGATGAGTCATTTGAAAAGCTGATCCTTGCCTATGATATCAGTATGCGCAAAAACAGCAGATACCGGGTACAGGTGGAGAATAGTCAGATTCAGAATGGCAATTATTGTTATCCGAAAATGACTTTTAGCACAAAGCAAAAATCAATAGAAAGTGAACAGAATTAATGTTTGAAGGTTACGAAGAGTTAAATGCGCAGGATGTGGAGCGGATGCAGGAAGTGATAAGAACATTGCTCTCCCAGACATTTCTGCCGGAACGAAAATATGATAAAAAATACGGACGCATGATGCCGGATCGCATGTATGATTTTTGCGACAGGCATTTGGAATTTCTGACGGAGTATTTTGCGGTTGCAGGGATAAAACTTTGTCAGGATACGGAGCTTGGCATCATTTATTTAGAGGGAGCAGACGGAATCGGTGAGAAACTGCCGAAACTTGCGACCATTTATCTGTTGCTGTTAAAACTGATCTATGATGAAAAAATGGCGGCTGTTTCTTCCAGTGTAAATGTAATAACGACGTTTGGAGAATTAAATGGAAAAGCGGGAGAATTCCGTCTCATCAAGGGACCGTCATCGATGACGGAGATCAAAAGAGCGTTTGCCATTCTGAAAAAATATCAGATGGTAGAGTTTCTGGATGTGTTTGACGAACAGCTTGAAAATACGAGGATCATGATCTATCCGTGTATCAATTTAGTATTGATGAGAGAAGATGTGAACGGGCTTCTTGGCAGTTTTTCCGATGAGGTAAAAGATAACGAGGTAGACGGGCAGGAGAATCTGGAGTGGAGCAGTGAGGAAACACTTTCAGAAAATGATATGACGGATGAAGAAAGTGATCTTGAACCAGAAGAAATGAATGTGGATGAGGAAGGAGAGACAGAAGATGGAACAGATGAATCAGGCATATAAAGTTTTTACCAGAATCTGCCTCAACAACTGGCATTATATTGACCGCAAGGTGTTAGGCTTAAATGAGAGCATCAACTTTTTTACCGGACATTCCGGCAGTGGAAAGTCCACCGTAATCGATGCGATGCAGATCGTGCTTTATGCGAACACGGATGGACGTGGATTTTTCAATAAGGCGGCGGCAGATGACTCTGACCGAAGCCTGATCGAGTACCTGCGTGGTATGATCAACATTGGTGAGAATAATCAGGCAGAGTATAAGCGAAACAAAAACTTTTCCACGACGATCGTTCTTGAGATGGAACAGACGATCACAAAAGAAAAAGAATGTATCGGTGTTGTGTTTGATGTGGAGACCGCTACCAATGAGATAAACAGGCTGTTTTTCTGGCATAAGGGCGAGCTGATCCCGGGGGATTACCGGACAGAGAGCCGTGCAATGACGATCGGTGAAGTGCGCAGCTATTTACAGCAGAATTTCCCCAAAGATGAGATGTTTTACACTTCTAATAATGAGAGATTCCGCAGAAACCTTTATGATGTCTATTTAGGCGGACTGGATATGGAAAAATTCCCGCGCCTGTTTAAGCGTGCGATCCCATTTAAAATGAATATCCGGTTAGAGGATTTTGTAAAAGAATATATCTGCATGGAGCAGGACATCCATATCGAGGACATGCAGGAGGGGGCGATGCTTTATGGCAGAATGTGCCGTAAGATCGAAGCCACGATGCAGGAAATCGAAGAATTAAAGCAGATCAGTGCACAGTATCAGGTGATGGAGGAGAAGAAAAAAGAACTGTTAAACTGCCGTTACCGGATGGACAAACTGACGATCTTACAGTTAGAGCAGACCATAGAGGAAATGCAGCAGCGTGTGGAAAACTGGAAAAAGGATGTCGTACTGCAGAATGAAAGTCTTACAGAATTGCTTCAGGTAAAAGAAAATTATGAAAAAGAATACGGCGAGATCAATGAGCAGATCGCCGGAACCGGTTATGCAAGATTAGAAGAGCAGTTAAAGAGTTTGGAAGAAAACCTAAGCCTTCTGGAGCGAAGTAAAAACAAGTGGGATGGTATCTGTGCAAGGTTAAACGGCTGGGAAGATGTAGATATTGTTTCGAACCAGATCTTATGGGATATCGAGAAGTTCAAAGAAGGCACGATCACCGGAGAGGAGATCGAACGTTTGAAACGAAGCCTGGTCGAAGTACAGAAAGAGGCAGAAAAGGACAGGCAGGAGGCTTCCTCGGAGATCCGTTCCATGAATAAAGAAGCGGATGTGTTAGAGAAAGAACTCACAGAGTTAAAACTTGGTAAAAAAGCATATCCGAGAGAGTTAGAACTTGCGAGATCCGAAATTGCAAGAAAACTTTCTGAACAGACCGGAAAAAATATCCAGGTCCGTATTTTTGCAGATCTCATTGATATTAAAGATGAAACATGGCGTAATGCGATCGAGGGTTATCTTTCCTGGAACAAACTTGCGCTGATCGTGGAGCCTGCCTATGTCAAACAGGCGATGGAAGTATACGAAACACTCGACGAGAAGCGTTTCTTCCGTGTATCTTTAGTGGATACGGAAAAGCTGATGCAGGAGGATTGGCGCGTAAAAGACAATGCGCTTGCGGAAGAAGTAGAAGCAAAAGAGCCATATGTGAGGGCATTTGTGGACTTCTTACTCGGAAATGTCATCAAGTGTACTTCGGTGGACGAACTGCGCCAGTGCAAGATCGGTGTGACGGCAGACTGTTTATTATACCAGAGTTATCAGTTACGCCGTTTAAATCCAGACAATTATAAGAAACATGTATATATTGGTGAAAAGAGTAAGAAACAGCGCCAGAAGGAACTTGCCGCCAGCCTTGAGAAATTAGAGCAGGACAGAGCGGAATATAAGGAGCGTGAGACAGAGGCGAGAAATATCCTTGCCCAGGAATTTTTAAATGATACGGTTGAGGAATACCAGAACCTGATCTTAGATCTTTCGGAGAAGAAGGAAAAAGAAAAACAGAAAATCAAAACAGAAAAGAAGATGGCAGAGATCGGTGCCGGTACTGTGGAAACCTTAAAGAAACAGGCGGAGGAGATCCACACAAAACAGAAAGAGTTAGAAGCAAAAATTGATGATTTAAAATACCAGATCCGGAAAAAAGAAGATGCCATTGAAAAGGACGGCAATGATTTCATCACAAGAAATGAAGAACTTCTTGCGAAAAAACGGGAACTCCGCGGTTCCATTGAAGCGGAGGAGGCATTTGAAGCCTACATTGCCGGGCAGAAAAATAAGAAGTATGACAGCATGAAAGCGGCGACGCAGGAGGATATGAATCAGGCGGCGGTGCAGTGCACAGAGCAGAAAAATAAGCTGGTCGATGTCCGCATGAATTATCTGCAGAATCACCCGAAGCGTGATTTTTCGGCGAGTGCGGAGAACAATGATGATTATGATAACCTGCTGTCGGAACTTTCCTGCAATGAGTTAGAGGAATACCAGAAAAAGGCAGCCGAGCAGGCAAAGGCAGCGGTAGAGCATTTTAAGGAGGATTTTGTATACAAGATCCGAAGTGCCATAAAAGAAGCATATGTGCGCAGGGATGAGTTAAACCGCATTATCCGCAACCTGAACTTTGGTAAAGACCGCTATCAGTTTAAAATAACAAGAAATAAGGGAGCAGACGGTGCATTTTATGACATGTTCATGGATGAGGATTTAGAGATCGATCCGTCCTCACTTGCGTCGCCGGTGGAACATCAGATGAACCTGTTTTCCATGGAACACGAGAACAAATATGGGATGCTCATGAGCGAGTTGATCCGCATCTTTATCCCACCGGAAAATGCATCCCAGCAGGAGCTTGATGAAGCAAAACAGAACATGGTGAAATATGCGGATTACCGTACCTACCTCTCCTTTGAGATGGAACAGATCGTGGAGGGGGACGAAAGGCTTGTCATTGGTCTTAGCAAAATGATCAAGAAAAATTCCGGTGGAGAGGGTCAGAACCCGCTTTACATTGCACTGCTTGCAAGTTTTGCACAGGCGTACCACATCAATCTGTCTGCAAGACTGACAAGACGCCCGACGATCCGGCTTGTTGTGTTAGACGAGGCGTTTTCCAAGATGGATGCCGAGAAGGTGGCAAGCTGTATCGAGCTCATCCGCGGACTCGGTTTCCAGGCGATCATCAGTGCGACGAACGACAAGATTCAGAACTATATTGAAAATGTAGATAAGACATTTGTTTATGCGAATCCGAATAAGAAGAGCATATCGATCCAGGAGTTTGAGAAGAAGGATTTTTCACAGCTGGTTGTGGAGGAGGAGTAAGACTATGCAGACATCGGCAGAGTTAAAAAATTTATTACAGCGTATCGATCATAAGGGATATCCGGCATATAAGGACACAAGAGGTTCTTATGAATTTCCGGGATATGTGCTTTCCATTGACCATGTGCAGGGAGATCCGTTTGCAGCACCGTCGAAGGTAAGTATCCATGTCCGCGGGAAACAGGCGGGATTCCCGGAACATCTTTATCAGAAAGACTGCAGAAGGACCGCCGTGCAGGATTATCTGCTGCGCCAGTTTGCGCGCCAGGTCGAGAAAGTTTCCTTTAAAGCGAAAGGATCTGGAAAGAGCGGCCTTATGGCGGTCAGCTGTCCGGGACAGGAAGTGTTAGAGCGCAGTGCCTGCCAGATGGATGCAAAGAACGGCGATATCGTGCTGCGTATGGAGATCGGTTTCCCGGCAAACGGGAGAACGGTCAATTCCAGGGAGTTAGAAAAGATCTTCTTCGATTTCCTGCCGGAGTGCGTAAAAGGCTCCCTTTATTTCCGTTCCCTGAGAAAAGAAGCGGTGGAGGCAGCCGCAGATCTCGCCGAGGATCAGGCGTATATCAGGGAGCAGTTAGATCCGAGGGGACTCTGTGCGTTTGTGGCGGACGGTGCAATCCTGCCGCGGGAGTCCGGTGTCTCCGGCAGACCGATGAAAGATGCGGTGCGTTTTCAGTCACCGGAAAGTCTCTCCGTCACGCTGACGCTGCCGCACCACGGAAAACTGACCGGAATGGGAATAAAGAAGGGCATCACGCTGATCGTCGGCGGTGGTTACCATGGAAAATCAACACTGTTAAAAGCGCTTGAGACAGGTGTCTATAACCACATTGCAGGGGATGGCAGGGAGTATGTCATCACGGACGATACAGCAATGAAGATCCGTGCCGAGGATGGAAGAAGCATCCGTGACGTGGATATTTCCATGTTTATCCATGACCTGCCAAACGGGAAAGATACGGTATCCTTTTATACGGAGGATGCCAGCGGGAGTACTTCCCAGGCAGCAAATGTGATCGAGGCGATGGAGGCAGGCACAAGAGCATTTCTGATCGACGAGGATACCAGTGCAACGAATTTTATGATCCGTGACGAACTGATGCAGCGCGTGGTCAACCGTGATGCCGAGCCGATCGTGCCTTTTATTGACCGGGTAGAGGAGCTGTATCACACATACGGTATCTCGACGGTCCTTGTTGCCGGAAGCTCCGGTTCCTATTTTCACAAGGCGGACTGCATCATCCAGATGAACCGTTACGAGCCGTTTGAGATCACAGAGTCAGCAAAGCAGGCAGCGGCAGAGTTCCCGCTTCCAAAACAGGACATTGCCCAGTCAAAGCAGCCTGATTTTGACAGAAAAATAAAGCCGGACCGGATGTTTCAAGAGGACAACCGCTTAAAGATGAAAACGATGGGAAGGGATTCCATCTCTATCAACCGGGAAGTCATTGACGTCCGCTATGTGGAACAGCTTATGGACACGGAGCAGCTTGCAGCACTCGGATATATGTTAAAATATATGCAGATCCACTTTTTTGATGGAAAACACACCCTGACACAGGCAGTCGATGCGCTTTGGGATGTTTTGCAGAAGAAGGGGATCGCAGCAGTCTGCGAGAGTAGTTATCTGCCGTGCGGACTTGCGATGCCAAGAAAGCAGGAAGTGTTTGCGTGCGTGAACCGGTATCGGAGGCTGGGGCTGTAGGGATGAGGCATTGTTAGAGATATGCCGGAACAGCAAAAAATAATCTCCCTTCTGTTGGATTACTTAACAGTGTTGGTTTTCAACTGGTTGGAACAGAGCAGATTTCGTTTCATAAAGACAGTGAAGGAAATGATATTTATTTTGAAGGTGGAAATTTTGTGAAGGAACTGTGCTGAGCGGCATCTTGTGTCTGTCAGTTTTTTGTGATGGTGGAAAAAGGCAGAGCTGTTTGGACTTGTTATGAAAAAACTGGAATAGATTAGAGAGGGGGGAAAATATGAGGTATTTACCGATATTGGGAGAACTCTTTGCGTCTGATACGATCATCTTTTTATTGATCGGTTTTGTGATCTTTTGGAACTGATACTGTTGTTTGCAGGCACGATTGCGCTTGGTGGAATACTGGACTTTTTCGCCGGGATTGTTGTGTCTGGAGTGCGGAAGTGTTGATAGGATTGTGGCGGGAAATGAAAGTGTTGTTAGGGATATTTTAGCGCAAACGCCAGCGGACGTCTGCGGAAAGTGATCGATGACAATGCAGGGTTGACCGAAAATTTTCTGGCACATCAGCTTCCTGACCTGACCGGGGCAGTGGTAATGCTGGTCGCAGTGTTTGTACTGATCTTTTAAAAATTTCCATGCTGCGATCGGTGAGCAGGATAAGACGAATAAATAAGGAGTACCATCATGGAAACCAACCATAATGAACCAAAATATATCGGGGTAAAAGGGGCGAGAGTCCACAACCTGAAAAATGTAAATGTGGATGTACCTCTGCATCAGATTGTGGGGGTTGCAGGTGTCTCCGGTTCGGGCAAATCTTCGCTGGCACTTGGTGTTTTGTATGCAGAGGGTTCCAGACGATATCTGGAGTCACTTTCTACTTATACAAGAAGGCGTATGACAGGAGCGGCAAAAGCACAGGTGGACGAGGTGTTATATGTCCCGGCAGCTTTAGCACTCCATCAGCGTCCGGGAATACCGGGGATCCGCAGTACGTTTGGAACCGGAACCGAACTTTTGAACAGCTTAAGGCTGATGTATTCGAGACTGGCATCCCACCGCTGTCCGAATGGACATTACATAGAGCCTACGTTAAAAGTAGCGGCAGAGCAGGAAATCTTATGTCCGGTGTGCGGGGAAAAAGTACATGCACCGAGTGCGGAAGAACTTGCCTTTAATTCACAGGGGGCGTGTCAAAGATGCGGCGGTACGGGAAGTGTGCGGACAGTGGATTTTGATTCGCTGGTGCCGGACGATTCGATCAGCATTGATGAGGGAGCGGTCGCACCGTGGAACAGTCTGATGTGGTCACTGATGACAGATGTCTGCCGTGAGATGGGTGTGCGCACGGATGTCCCATTCCGGGAACTGACAGACGAGGAGAAAGAGATCGTCTATCACGGCCCGGCTGAGAAAAAACATATTTTTTATAAGGCAAAAAAATCCAACCAGGCGGGTGAACTGGATTTTACCTATTATAATGCCGTTTACACCGTGGAAAATGCGCTTGCAAAAGTAAAAGATGAGAAGGGCATGAAGCGCGTGGAAAAATTTTTAAAGGAAGATATCTGTCCGGAATGTGGCGGCAGCAGGCTTTCTGAAGCTGCGAGAGCACCAAGGCTCCGTGGGATAAGTCTGGATGAAGCCTGCAAAATGACCTTAAAAGAACTGGTGGACTGGGTGGCAGGAGTGCCGGATTCCCTGCCGGAAGAAATGCGTCCCATGGCAGAATCCATCTGTGAATCGTTTCAGGCCGTTGCGAAAAGGCTGATGGATCTGGGACTTTCTTATCTGTCGCTTGACCGGACGGCCTCAACATTGTCGACCGGAGAGAGGCAGCGGATGCAGCTTGCCAGAGCGGTACGAAACCGCACGACAGGCGTTTTGTATGTGTTAGATGAGCCTTCGATCGGTCTGCACCCGTCGAATATCAAAGGGCTTAATGCCGTGATGCATGATCTGGTCGCGGACGGCAATTCCGTTCTTCTGGTAGACCACGATACACAGATATTATCGGAGGCGGACTGGCTGATCGAGATGGGACCCGAAGCCGGTGTGGGAGGCGGATATGTGATCGCGGAGGGCAGCATTCCGCAGATTATTTCCAATAAAAAATCCATGATCGGTCCTTTTCTGGCGAAAACGGCAGATATGCATGTCCGCACACAGGCAGGGAAAGAGGAAGTTTTTACACTTGGAAAATTGCATCTGTCTACGGATAACATTCACACGGTAAAGCCATTGGAAGTGGATATTCCAAAGGGCAGACTTACCGTGGTGACCGGTGTTTCCGGTTCGGGGAAGACCACGATGGTTTTAGAGAGTCTGATTCCGGGACTGGAAGCCTCTTTTTGCGGGGAACATCTGCCGAAACATGTGAAGAGTATTTCGGCGGAAGGAATTGCCCATGTGAAACTGATCGATGCCTCACCGATCGGTATCAATGTCCGTTCAACGGTGGCAACTTATGCAAACATACATGATGAACTCCGCAAAATCTATGCAAAAACAGCGGATGCGAAAGACCGGAAATACAAAGCGGGGGATTTTTCCTACAATACTGGAAAGCTGCGCTGCCCGGTCTGCGACGGAACCGGGCAGATCAGTCTGGATGTACAGTTTTTACCGGATGTGGACATCCCATGCCCGGAATGTGGCGGTTCCCGGTACGCGAAAGAGGCATGGCAGATCAGCTATGAAAATAAACAGGGAAACAGGTATTCCCTGCCGGAACTGATGGAGATGGATGTCAATACGGCGCTGCAGGCAGTCAAGGATCTGAAACTGGTGCACCAGAGGCTTGGTGTCCTGAAAAATTTAGGACTTGGATATCTGACGCTGGGGGAGGAAACACCGAGTCTTTCCGGCGGCGAGGCACAGAGACTGAAACTTGCCAGTGAAATGGGAAAAGGACAGTCGGATTCTGTCTTTGTGTTTGATGAGCCGACCATCGGACTGCATCCGTTGGATGTACAGACGTTACTTGGCGTATTTCAGGCGCTGGTCGATAACGGGGCGACTGTGCTCGTCATTGAACATGATCTGGATGTGATCCGAAATGCAGATTATATCATTGATATGGGCCCCGGCGGTGGAGAGGAGGGCGGCAGAGTGGTCGCCTGCGGGACACCGGAGCAGATTGCAGCGAATGAGGAGAGTGTTACGGGGAAATATCTATAAAGAATAGGGGTTGCGTTTCTCATTCATTTCTGCTACAATGACCACGTCATTTTCAGACATATCAAAATTCAAATTTTAATGGAGGTGAATTTTCATGGACAGTTGCGATAGCGTAGGACGAAGTAAAATATGCGATGTACGAAGATGTAAAAAAAGAATGTGGCTGTCTGTGAAAGTCTGACCGCCATATTCTATATTGTTGTGCACCTTTTTATACATCGCATCAGAGGATCCTTGCAATCACAATGAAGCGATGTATTTTTATGCCCATTTCAGGCGAAAAGGAGGTCACAATGAGAAAAGTATTAATCCCGAAAAAAGACTATGTAAAAGAACTGATAAAGATCATCCGTGTTACAAAAGATGAGCAGAAATTACGGAATCTGCTGTCAGATTATCATGAGAAAGATATCGCGGAGGCAATCACATTTCTGACGGAGACTGAGCGGAAGCATCTCTACCGTGTGCTCGGCTCTGAAAGGATCGCAGAGATAATTTCCTATTTTGATGATGCGGAAATGTACTTGGAGGAACTGTCTTTAGAGCAGGCAGCAAAAGTAATTTCCTACATGGATGCAGATGATGCACTTGACGTGTTAGATGATCTGTCCGAGTCAAAGAAAAATGAGATCGTGAGCCATCTGGATGCGGACGCACAGAAAGATGTGCAGAAACTGCTCTCCTATGAGGAGGATGAGATTGGAAGCTGCATGACGAACAACTTTGTCTGTATTTCAGAGGAGCTGTCCGTCCGGGAAGCGATGAGCGAACTGGTCCGCCAGGCGGGGGAACATGATAATATTTCAACGATTTATGTTACCGATACAGAGGAAAAATTTGCCGGTGCGATCGATCTGAAAGACCTGATCATCGCGAGAGAAAATACACCTCTGCAGGAGATCGTCAGCAGTTCCTATCCGTATGTGTATGAACATGAAAATATCAGTGAATGTGTGGAAAAGATTGCAGATTATGAGGAGGATTCCATCCCGGTACTGACACAGGATGGAAAGATAGCCGGTATTCTGACTGCAACAGATATCGTGGAGTTAGTAGATGATGCGATGGGAGATGACTATGCAAAACTTGCAGGTCTGACCTCCGAGGAGGATTTAAAGGAACCGACGATCGTGAGTATGAAAAAGAGACTGCCATGGCTGATCATATTGTTGTTCCTTGGGATGGCAGTGTCCTCTGTTGTCGGAATATTTGAATCTGTGGTTGCAGTTCTGCCGATCGTGATCTGCTTTCAGTCGCTGGTGCTTGATATGGCAGGAAATGTTGGTACGCAGTCGCTTGCAGTAACGATCCGTGTACTTGTGGATGAGGATTTAGATACCAGAAAAAAACTGGCTCTTCTTGGAAAAGAAATGAAGATCGGCTTTTTGAATGGAGCGAGCCTTGGCGTCATGGCACTTGTATTTCTTGGCATTTACATCCACCTGTTCAAAAAATATGCCTGGATGTCAGCATTCCTGATTTCCGGGTGCGTTGGGATTTCTCTGGTCGTTGCGATGGTAATCTCTGGTTTTGTAGGTACGATCATCCCGATGTTCTTCCACAAGATCCATATTGATCCGGCAGTTGCATCCGGTCCGCTGATCACGACGGTGAATGATCTGGTTGCAGTAATCACTTATTATGGATTGGCGATGGTATTTCTGATCGATATTTTTCATATTTAGGAGGAACGGAGATATTATGAATACACAAAATTTAAGAACCCTTTTTCCAACTGTAACGAAACAAAAAATACTGAATCTGTCATATGGCGAGGGAGAACATTATACAGTGCTTCCCATGATTGCCCAAAAAGAGGATACATTTTATCTGTGGGAAATTTCAGCCATGTCGGAACAGGAATATGAACACAGAAACGGAACATACAAAGAAGCGAAGACAAACCGGGCAGAGTTAAAGCAGAATCTGGAAGAAGCAGACCAGGTGTGGATCGAAAAAATTGTAAGCGGTGGCTGCTGTTTTGAGGCCGCTTCAGCAACAGGCACCTGTCTTGGCGAGCGATATAATATAGAGGAACAGATACAGTTTTTATATATGCTTGGACAGGGAGCGGAGTTGGGGGAGTTAGAACAGGTGGAGCTTGACAGGCTGTTTATCACCTGCTATGAACTGACGGGAAAAGACGGGCAGAAATTATCCGAAGAAGCATTTTGGAATATGGGAAATGAGGATGTTACGGTTACGCTGTCAGAACAGCACCGATCTGTTCTGGTACAAAAAAGATTCCGCTTAAAGATCGGGGAATATGCAAAACCCAAAGTGCTCCATCTGACCGGAGAGGCAGAAAGCAGTGTTTATATTCATGGCATCCGGTTCCATGATGTCTGGAAAGAGGCGGAGACACGTTTTGAAGATAAACGATATCTGGAACATTTCAGCAAAGAACAGATTGCACAGATGAAACGGGAATTTATGGAACTTCTGCCGCAGATATGTCCCAAAGGCTGTGTCCTGCCCATGATCGAATACGAGTGCGACAGGGATTATCAGATGCAGTTTTATACGACGGAATATCTGAAACGCGCACCAAAGCATCATTCTACGGCATTATTTTTCGCGATGCGTCCGGACACGCAGATTGGACCGATGGGATACAAAAACAGGGTATGTCAGTTAGAAGCAATGGAGGAAGGCTTTGAGGGAGAGATATCCGTTGAGATATTTTTGTGTCATAAAACAATACCGGGAGAAGAGAAAAAAGCAAGGCATTAATGCAAATTTTGTGTTATCATGAGTGCAGGTGAAAGAAAGCAAGAGGGATTGTTTTATGACACAGACTCATATAAATATTGCAATGTTAGCACATGTTGATGCAGGAAAGACAACATTGTCGGAAGCGTTATTATATAAAAGCGGCAGCATCCGGAAAGCCGGACGTGTGGACAATAAAGATGCGTTTTTAGATACCAATGAAATGGAGAGAAACCGTGGAATCACAATTTTCTCCAAACAGGCTGTTTTTTCGTATGGAGGATGTGAATTTACACTGTTAGATACACCGGGACATGTGGATTTTTCTGCGGAAATGGAGCGTACCTTGCAGGTGCTTGACTATGCTGTGCTGATCATAAGCGGTGCGGACGGTGTGCAGGGACATACGAGGACTCTCTGGCGTCTTCTGGCGCGCTATGATATTCCGACATTTATTTTTGTCAATAAGATGGATCAGCTGGGGACGGATCACGAAAAATTATTAGATCAGATCAAGGATACATTGAGCAGTGCCTGTGTGGATTTCTCAAAAAATGAAGACGGAACTTACCAGGATAAGGATTTTTATGAAAATGTGGCGGTCTGCAATGAAAAAGTGTTAGAAGCGTACTTAGAAGGCGGCAGTATCGAAGATGAATCTGTCCGTGAAATGATACAGAAAAGGGAGTTATTTCCATGTTTCTTCGGTTCTGCACTGAAAATGGAAGGGATCGAGGAGCTGCTTTTTGCACTTTCCGAATATACGAAAATGCCGGAGTATCCGGGAGAGTTTGGTGCCACCGTATTTAAGATCACACGTGATGCGCAGGGCAGCCGTCTTACACATTTAAAAGTTACAGGCGGTGTGCTGAAGGCGAGAAATCTGCTGTCAGGACATAAGCAGAATAAAGCAGAGGATATCTGGGAGGAAAAGGTAAACCAGATCCGTATCTATTCCGGTGAAAAATATGAGACAAAAGATGAGGTGGAAGCGGGAACCATCTGTGCCGTGACCGGATTATCCTACACCTATCCGGGTGAGGGATTGGGAAGCCAGGAGGAGTCCGAACTGCCGATCTTAGAGCCGGTGCTGACCTATGAACTGATTTTGCCTGACGGTGTGCAGCCACAGGCGATGATGCCGAAACTTGCGATGTTAGAGGAAGAAGAGCCGGAACTTCACATTGTGTGGAATGAAGAACTGCAGGAGATCAGGATACAGATTATGGGGGAGGTGCAGATCGAAATCTTAAAAGCACTGATCTCAGATCGCTTTGGTGTGGAGGTGGAATTTGGCACCGGAAAAATTCTCTACCGCGAGACGATTGCAGATACCGTGGAGGGAGTGGGGCATTTTGAACCGCTGCGCCATTATGCGGAGGTTCATCTTTTATTAGAGCCGGGAGAGACCGGAAGCGGACTTACCTTTGCGGCGGATGTCAGTGAGGATATGTTCTCAAGAAACTGGCAGAGACTGGTGCTTACACATCTGGAAGAAAAGGAGCATGTCGGTGTGTTGACAGGATCGCCGGTCACAGATATGAAAGTCACATTGGTCGCCGGACGTGCACATATAAAACATACGGAAGGCGGCGATTTCAGGCAGGCGACTTACCGTGCGTTCCGACAGGGATTAAAGCAGGCACAGTCCGTGCTGTTAGAGCCGTGGTATGATTTCCGGCTGGAGATACCGAATGAATGTATTGGACGTGCCATGAACGACATTGAGGGAATGTCCGGTAAATTTGATGCTCCGGACAGAAACGGGGAGATGGCAGTGTTGACAGGAATTGTTCCGGTTGCATCGATGCGTGACTATGCAAAAGATGTGACGGCATACACCAAGGGACATGGAAGCCTTACCTGTACACTTCACGGTTATCTGCCCTGCCATAATACGGAGGAGGTTGTGGAAATTATCGGTTATGATTCGGAACGTGATCTGGCAAATCCAACCGGCTCCGTATTCTGTGCGCATGGCGCAGGATTTGTGGTCCCGTGGGATCAGGTCATGGATTATATGCATTTGGAAAGCGTATTAAAACCGACAAAACAAGCGGATGAATGGCAGCCCAAACAGATCTATATGCAGCAGCAGAGCAGGGAAGAAGCGTGGATCGGCACAGATGAGATTGACAGAATTTTAAATCAGACATACAATGCTAATAAACGGGAAAAATCTGCTCCGGGGCGCAATGTCTGGAAACGGTCAGGCGGAAGCAGCACGAATATATTACCGGTAACACGGACTTACACACCGCCATTATCGAACAAAGAATATCTGCTCGTGGACGGTTACAATGTGATATTTGCATGGGATGAGTTAAACGAGCTTGCCCGTGACAATGTGGATGGAGCGCGTGGAAGGCTTCTCGATATTTTATGTGATTATCAGGGAATGCGTGGATGTGAACTGATCGTGGTGTTTGATGCATACCGCGTACAGGGACACAAGACTGAAATGTATGATTACCATAATATTCATGTGGTTTACACGCGGGAGGCAGAGACTGCGGATCAGTACATTGAGAAGTTTGCACATGAAAATGGAAGAAAATACCGTGTGACGGTTGCAACATCGGATGGATTAGAGCAGATCATTATCCGGGGAGCCGGATGCGGACTGATCTCTGCAAGAGAATTGGAAAAAGAGATCACACGCAAACGCGGGGAAATGTTAGAAACATATCAGGCAAAACGTGAACCGGAAAAGAAGGTGCACATGGCAGAGCGCATTCCGGATGAGGTGGCAGAAGCAGTCAGAAAGGCGGATTTTCATGAATAAACAGGAAGAAGTAAAATTTACACAGTCCGGCTTTTTAAAAATTGATGGGAAAAAAAGAGTTTCGGTTCGATTTGAACGTGGAAGTGATATTGCAGAGGGCATGCTTCCGCCGGGAAAAATCACAAAGAATCATGGATTTTCCGATAAGGAAGTAGCAGGATTAGAAATCTATCTGGAGATGAACTGTGATGAGATCTACAAAAAAGCGAAGGAAATTGGTAAATTTACCAACTTACTATAAAAGAATATTTCCATTATTATTCGCATGGATGATCCTGCTTACGACCTGTGCTGGCAGTCAGTCGGATGTTTTACGAATGAAATCTACAGAAAAGGCATCCGGTCAGACAATGCTCTCAGGCGAGCGGCTGGCAAAAACGTATGATGCACTGTTAGAGACAGCCAGAGGACGCAGCGAAACATTAGAGAGTGGGAGGGTAAAAGAGTTTGCATCCGTAAACTGGCGCAGAATGGCAGGCGTTACAATAAGGATTCTGCTTGTCATACTCCCAGCGCTGATTTTGCAGTTTTGGAGCATCTGGTACCGCAGGGCTGATGAGATCGTGCCGCGTGGACTGCTCTTAGTGAAGTTTGTGAGGAGGGCGGACGGAAAAAAGAATGGCATTTTAGCTCTCATGAAATAAAAAATAAAAATATTATTTTATGAGAGGTAGAAAAAATGCAGATTCTTATTTGGGTTATGATGATCGTTGGTGGTGCCGCAGGACTTTTGTCCACGGCTTATCTTGTTTTGGCTATGCCGATAATTCTGGTGTGGAAGATTTTCCGCAAGGTGAAATACCATATAGCGATCTGTGACTGATGAAGTGGATTTAAAATAACGGACCAAAATGCCAAAATCCTGTATTTATGCAGGATTTTGGCATTTGTTTTGTGAAACTATTGTGCTGGACAAGAAGAACTTATGCGATTCTTTTGTGAAGAAGCAGATTATAGTATGAACAATCAGAAAAATCCGATTGGGATTCTTTCTAATTGGATGGAGATGAAACTTTGAAATTTCGAATGTGCATATAGACAGTATTTTTTGAAATATTTAACTGGTTGGCAACTTTGATCACAGCATCTTTAAGATTAAATATGCCTTGTTGATACAGACGGAAAATAATTTCTTTATTTTTATTGGAAGAAGAAATGCCGGGATCATTGTATACGGATTCTTTGGTTTCTGTAAGTGAAAAAAGTATCAGGTCATCAATATTGTCTGAAAAAGTTTCAGAGGAAGCCTGTGTTACAGAAGAGGAGTCCTGTGAAGGAAGCATTCCTTGCAGAAATTCGGAGAGTGGCATTTCCATATGAAAATTTATGCAAAGTAAACCGATAATCCGGCCGTGTTCGCCTGTAATAGGAATTGTACAAGAGCGAAGCATTGAATCAGAACTGCTTTTATTGAAATAAGGAGAAACAGTACGTGAAGGATCCTGTTCAAGCTCCCCTAACATTTTTAAAGCGAGATCGGTAATGGGAGAGCCTTCTTTCCTTCCAGTAAAATGTCCGTTGATGATTTTTATGACAGAGTGATCAAGACTTTCTAAGCTGTGAAGTACTAATTCGTATCCGTCACCAAGGTATGCACCAAGTCCGTTTAACATGAGAGCATAAGAGTTAAGAATTTGTCGGTCTGTTACAGTAAGTTTTAAAAAAGGATTATCCATAATAAATACCTCTTTCTTCATAGTTCATATCATTTGTGTTTACTGGTTCATACAATCATGCATGAACTAAAATATATTTTATCATAAAGTAAAGTTTGATACTACCTTAATCATTATAAGTAAAAAAGAAATAATGTGCAAGAAAAAATGAATAAAAGTTTATTGAATGAATAAAATTCTATTGACTAAAATATATTTTATTGCTATAATCAAATTATCAAAAAATAAAGGAGATGGATGAAATGATAAAACAAATTTTTACAAAAAATGCTCCGGAGGCAATTGGATGTTATTCACAGGCTGTACAATACGATAAACTTTTGTTCAGTTCAGGACAAATTCCTGTAAATCCGGAAAATGGGGAAATTGTTTCTGGAGGTATTGTTCCTCAGGCAGAACAGGTTATGGAAAATATTGGGGCTATTTTAAAAGAGGCCGGAACGGACTATCGTTCGGTTTTAAAAACAACATGTTTCTTGAATGACATGAATGATTTTGCTGCTTTTAATGAGGTATATGCAAAATATTTCACAGACAAACCGGCAAGATCTTGTGTAGCAGTAAAAACACTTCCGAAAAATGTATTATGTGAAGTAGAAGTAATTGCGGTGGTGAAATAGAGAAAAACAAATGAAGATTAGCTGGAAAAAATGTATCCAGCCATGAGGAGGATTTATCTATGGGTAATCAAAAAGTGAGAGAAAAGAAAAAACCAACATTTTTTCTGGCAGTACTTCCTATTTTAGCGATGATTTTACTGCTCGGAGTTGGTTATGCAGTTATGGGACTGAGTCCAGAGGTACTGATGCTGGTTTCGGCGGCAGTGGCGGCAGTCATTGCTATCGCGTTGGGATATACATGGGATGATATCATGGATTCTATTGTTGGTAAACTTTCAAAAACAATGCCGGCAATATTTATTTTAATCATTGTTGGTTTTTTGATTGGTTCGTGGATGATTGGTGGAACAATCCCGATGATGGTATATTATGGACTTAAAATTATAAGTCCCCGGTACATAGCGGTTACATCATTTCTTGTTACAGCGGTTGTATCAGTTTGTACAGGCACATCGTGGGGTTCAGCCGGAACGATAGGAGTAGCTTTGATGGGAGTAGCAGCAGGTATGGGGGCTCCACTTCCGATGGTAGCAGGTGCAGTGGTATCAGGAGCATATTTCGGAGATAAAATGTCTCCGTTGTCAGATACAACGAATCTTGCACCGATTGCAGCAGGTTCGAAATTGTATGATCATATAGGGCATATGTTTTATACGACAATTCCGGGATGTATCATTTGTATTATTGTATATACAATAGCCGGTTTTTCAGCAGCAGGTGGAGGTACTGTGGCAACACCGGAAAAAGTAGAAACAATATTGACAACATTAGAGAGCCTGTTTCGGTTTAATCCGCTTGTAATATTACCGCCACTCATTGTTTTATATGGTTCAATTCGAAAGAAACCGACGATCCCAGTCATGTTGATATCAAGCGTTGTTGCGTTTTTTAATGCGACTGTTTTTCAAGGATTTTCCTTACAGCAGTGTTTTACGGCAGCAATCAGTGGATTCAGTCTTGACATGGTAACAAAGACAGGGTTTGATGCAGCAGCATTGATACCAGATATTCCAAGACTTTTAGAGCGTGGTGGTATGCTTTCCATGTTAAACACGGTTTTGATTGCATTCTGTGCGTATGGATTTGCAGGAACGCTGGCAGTAACGGGATCATTAGATATTGTTTTAAACAAGTTGATGAAAACAGTAAAAACGACTGGAGGATTGATTGTTGCAACGATTGTTTCATGTATTACGGCTGTTTTTGTGACGAGTAACGGTCAGTTATCCATTTTAATACCGGGAGAAATGTTTGCAAAAACCTATATCAAAAAGGGATTACAGCCTAAGAATTTATCAAGAACTCTGGAAGATTCTGCAACAGTTGTAGAACCGATTGTTCCGTGGACAGCAGCAGGTGTTTATATGGCAACAACACTTGGAGTGCCTACATTATCCTATCTTCCTTGGGCTGTTATTTGTTACACAGGTGTTATATTTGCGATTATATGGGGATTTACAGGCTTTGGTATTGCAAAGATAAAACCTGGGGATGAGTATTATGATGAGTATCTGGCACTTCAGAAGGAAAATGAAACAGTATAACCAATATGACGAGGAGATTGTATATGGAAACACAGTATGATTTTGATGATATAGTGAATCGTAGAAATACAAATTGTGGCAGATGGGATACCATGGATAAAAAATATGGAACAAGAGATATGATTCATTTGGGTGTTGCTGATATGGATTTTCGGGCACCTGTTGAAATCAGAGATAGTCTGCATAAAATTTTGGATATGGGTGTTTTGGGATATACCGATTTAAGTGATAAATTTTTTCTCAGTATTCAAAGATGGTATAAAAAACAATACAATATGGATATCCCTAGAGAATGGATCGTTTTTTGTCCAAGAATCAATATTGCATCCAGTATATGTGTGGAAACATATACAGAAAAAGGTGACGGTATTATTATGCATACACCTGCATATGGTCCATTGCAGAATTCAATTTTAAAAAATAACAGAAAAATGCTGTCCAGTCCGCTTAAAAAAAATGGGGAACACTATGAAATGGATTTTGCGCAAATGGAGTCAATGGTGGATGAACATACTAAAATGATGATCTTGTGCAATCCGCATAATCCAACAGGACGGGCATGGACGAAAGATGAATTGGTGCAAGTTGCAGACTTCTGTAGAGAACACGATCTGATTTTATTTACGGATGAGATTCATGGTGATCTGATGAAAGCGGGAGTGAGACATCAGACAGCGTTGGATGTTACAGAAGAGATGAATGACAGACTGATTTTAGCAAGTTCGCCGACAAAGACATTTAACATTCCTGGAGTTATTGTTTCCTATATGATAATTCCAAACGAAAAATTAAGAAAAGAGATAGAGGTTACTATTGATCGTATTGGGATGCATAATCCGACAATTTTTGCAGTAACTGCGGTAGAAAAGGCATATACAGAATGTGATGACTGGTATGAGGCTGTCAAAAAATATATAGATGCGAATGAAGTGTTTACAAGAGATTTTTTCGCAAAACATTTTCCAGAATTTCATGTTTATCCGAGAGAAGGAACATATCTGCTCTGGATAGATTATCAGAAAACCGGACTAACCGAGCAGAAATTAGAAGAGTGGTTTTTGAAAAAAGCAAATGTGTCAGTTTATATGGGAAGTGTATTTGGGGAAGATGGAAGAGGATGTATAAGGCTGAATCTGGCATCACCAAGGAAGGTATTGGATGAAGCATATAACCGGATGTTGAAAGTCTGGAAAGAATGGTAAATGAGAATAAAAGGCTGGTGTTCTATAGATGAGAATGCCAGCTTTTTGCGTGCATCTGGGAATGTACTGATTTTACGATTAGATTATGAGAGGGGAGAAAACTGGTGTAAATACGGTGGGGATATGGTACAATAAACGGGTATTGAAAGATTAAGAACAAATATACAACCAGATCTAGTACAGGTCAGGTCTATACAGAAAAATAAGGCAGATATTATCTCCCGGAAAGGAGACTGGCAGATGAATGATGCATTGAAAATTGAAAATAATGATATTATGAACAAATTTCAAAAAACGGAAAATATCTTAAATGATGTTCAAAATATCATAGAAGTTTCACAGAAAGAAGCCTATCGTGCAGTTAATACAATATTGTCACAGAGAAACTGGCTGATCGGGTATCGGATCGCAGAGGAAGAACTGGCGGGTGAAGATCGTGCAGAGTATGGGGTAGAGATTATCAAAAAATTGTCAAAAGAACTTACAGATAAATATGGAAAAGGTTATGACAGAAGTAATCTTTATCATTGTGTACGATTTTATAAAGCTTTTCCAGAGATTGTCGACACACTGTGTCGACAATCTAATATTAGACTTTCATGGTCTCATTATAGAACTTTATTACAGGTGCATGATAAGACAGCGCGTGATTGGTATGAAAAAGAAGCATATGAGCAAACCTGGAGTGTGCGTACTTTACAGCGGAATATAGATACACAATATTATTACAGATTACTGCAGTCGAAAGATAAAGATGCTGTAGAGCATGAGATGCAGGAAAAGACGTTTGAGTATCAGCAGGACAAGTTAGAATTTATAAAAAATCCAGTTGTGGTAGAATTCTTAGGATTGACATTGGACGCTTCTTTTAATGAGACAAAATTAGAATCGAGCATTATCTCAAATTTGCAGAAATTTCTTATGGAAATGGGAAAAGGCTATGCGTTTGTTGCAAGACAACAGCATATTCACACTGAGAAACAGGATTATTTTATAGATTTGGTGTTCTATAATTATATTTTAAAATGTTTTGTATTGATTGATCTGAAAACAACCAGAATTACCCATCAGGATGTAGGGCAGATGGATATGTACATTCGCATGTATGATGAATTAAAAAAGTCACCGGATGACAACCCTACGTTAGGCATTGTTTTGTGTTCGGAAACAGATGAGGATATTGCAAGGTATTCTATATTGCATGGAAATGAACAGCTATTTGCCAGCAAATATAAATTATATCTGCCTACGGAAGAAGAACTGCGTGAAGAAATAGAAGCACAAAAGGCGGTTTTTTATTTACAGCAGAAAGAAACGGAAAAGCAAAACAAGGAGGAAAATCCTCTGCTCCTGCATGGGCAGTCGCATTTTGCTCCGCAAAACAAGGAGGGAAATCCTCTGCTCCTGCATGGGCAGTCGCATTTTGCTCCGCAAAACAAGGAGGATTAAAATGCTTCCACAAGCGTTTTTAAACAGAATGGAATCAATGCTCGGAAATGAATATCCGGCATTTTTAGAAAGTTATGACAAGGATAAATATCAGGCACTGCGGTTAAACAGTATCAAGGGAGATACTGCGCAGATGAAGGAAAAAGTACCTTTTTCCCTGCAGCCGGTAGCCTGGGCGAAAGATGGATTTTACTATGAAAAAGATGACACTCCGGGCAAGCATCCGCTTCATGAGGCGGGCGTGTATTATATCCAGGAGCCGAGTGCCATGGCGCCGGTTTCCTATCTGATGGAAGATTATGATGTGGTGCAAAAAGAAGCGGCAGACTGTCAGGAACGGATCTTAGATTTGTGCGCGGCTCCTGGCGGAAAAAGCACACAGATCGCGGCAAGAATGCATGAAATGTACACATCCGGGAAGTGGAAGGAGCAGGGACTTCTCATCTGCAATGAAATCCATCCGGCACGCGCGAAGATTTTATCGGAGAACGTGGAGCGGATGGGGATTGCAAATGCAATGGTCACGAACGAGTCGCCGCAGCGTTTAGCGGAGGTGTTCGAGGATTATTTTACCCGTATTCTGGTGGATGCGCCGTGTTCCGGGGAAGGCATGTTCCGCAAAAATGAAGCGGCATGTGAAGAGTGGAGCCCTGAAAATGTCAGCCTTTGTGCCGAAAGGCAGGATGGAATTTTAGACTGTGCGGCTTCAATGCTTGCACCGGGCGGCAGGATCGTGTATTCCACCTGTACGTTTGCCCCGGCAGAGAATGAGGGAAGCATGACACGCTTTCTGCTGCGGCACCCGGAGTTTCGTATCGTGGAAGTAAAAAAGGCAGATGGCATGTCGGCAGGAGTACCGGAATGGGCTTATTTCAGGGAAAAAATGGGACAGGTATTGCCTGAGATTGCACAGACGATCCGTCTCTGGCCACAGCATCTGAATGGAGAGGGCCACTATCTGGCTGTCCTTGAAAAAGAGGGAACACTAAGACAGGGTTATTGCCGGAATGGGGAAGAAAAAGGAATCCCTGCAAAAGATCTGAAAGTACCGGGCAAAGGAATCGTGGAATTTCTGGATTTTGCGAAAGATACATTAGATCCACAGACATTAGCCGGACTGGAGAAAAATGGTACATATGTGAAATTTGGAGATCAGCTTTACCTTGCACCGAAAGGTATGCCTTCTGTAAAAGGTCTTAAAGTCCTGCGACCGGGACTGCATCTTGGAACGGTAAAAAAGAACCGCATGGAGCCGTCACATGCGCTTGCACTGGCACTAAAAAAAGAACAGGTGCGCTATACGGCAGATCTGGCTTCGGACGGAGAGGTGATTCGTGGTTATTTAAATGGCGGAACTTTTTCTTATGAGGGAGAAAAGGGATGGTATCTGATCATGGCAGACGGATTTAGCAGCGGCTGGGGAAAACTGGCGGGTGGAATCATGAAAAACCACTATCCGAAAGGACTTCGAAAAATGTGGTAGTGTGAAAATGAGATTTTTGTCGGGGCAGAATGCCATTGTGCAGGGTGGAACGCTGATCGTACTGCTTATGGATCAAAAATCAATGAAATGGCATTATGGCGAGAAATATTAAATGTAATCATTACAATTACATCGGCTTTCTGATATGATTACTGCCAGAGAGAGGCGTTTAAGCAGTTTCAATAAAGAAAAAATAATGCAGAGATGTATATTCATTTACGGATACACATCTCTGCATTTTGTTTACGATTATAGCTATGCCTGCGCAGGATACAATCTATGATTCTGAACTTTGACTTGCAATTCTAAAAAGAATCCACTATCAGATTTTACCCATCAGGCACGTTCCTTCGCACCTGATTTTACTGTGAAAAATCCAAACTGCGCCGCAATCTTTTTCGCATAAGTCAGTGCAAAGAACAGGATAAAGCTGTCAATTGGCAGCATGATCACGTTTTTGATGACACGCGGACCAAGCAGTGCAATAAAGCCTTTTCCGTAAAGCATGGAGATCCAGAGCGTATTCAGACCGCAGTTGATGACTAGCTTTACAAAAAACTCGGCGATCACGATACGCTTGATTGAGACCGGACGGCGGTAGAGCAGGGTGCCGTAAATCAGACCGGAAAGCATGGCATTAAAGGTGAATCCAAAGAAAAATGGACCATCCGGCTTTAAGACATACTTTAAAAGATCGAGCGCACCGCCGAACAGGCATCCGACCGCCGGACCGAATAAAAATTCAACGATGCGGTTTGGCAGCCCGGAAAAGCCGATCTTGATGTAAGGACCGAGCTGGATGCTTGCGACCATACTTAAGACGATGGCGAGTGCAGCTAAGAGTCCGCAGAGCACGACCGTCTTTGTGTGGCACAGTTCCTGAAGTGATTGTTGATACAGTTCCTTTAATTTTTTCATAAAAAAAGCCTCCTTCCTTAGCAGTTTCCTAAAACCACATAGAGGAGACATAAATACCTTTATGCAGCAGCGGGATGCGAATTCTGTACCGCAAACAAAAGCAGCGCTTTTGTTTTTCGTCCGTGTGACAACTCCCTGTTCACATGGCACTTAACGCACAGAGTTCTACTCTGCTAATATGAAATATTAGTTTTGACAAGTTTTGTTATAGCATACTGATAAGGCTTTGTAAAGAAGAACTTATATTTTGTGATGTATTTTTAAATATTTCTGATAAAACAGATTCCTGTAAAGGCTGATGACGGATCAGGATTTCAGTGTTAGAATAAAAGGTATCATGGGCGTAAGCAAACGGCGAATTGGCTCATGTGACGATTTTGCACATGATATGAATGAAAATAATGTGGGAGGAAGCATATGAAGCTGACCGGTATCCATATAAAAAATTTTAAAGCGATCCACGAGATGAAAATCGACAGTATCGAAAATGCATTGATTCTGGTAGGACAGAACAATACAGGAAAGACAACGATCTTAGAGGCGATCCGTGCGGCTTTTGGAGATTATCATATTTCTGCGGAAGATTTTGACGGTGACTGTGCCAACATTGAGATGGATCTGTCATTAGAATTTTCCATTGAAGATTTAAAATGGCTGCATCAGAACGGCATAGTCAGCCAGTATAAAAGATATGAGACGTGGCTTGAGGATTTCTGTAAAAAGCTGCCATCATTTTCCGTGAACGAAGGAGAGTCAGGCGGTGTACTGCAGTTTACCTTTATCGCACACCGGGATGGCTGGGTGCGCTATCAGGATGGGGAGCACAAAAATAATTCCTGTATCCCACAGGTGTTTCCGAAGATCTACTATCTGGATGCGGAGCGTGATCTAAACCAGCTGCAGGGCGACCTTTTAATGCTGCAGGAGGATGAACTGTTAAAACGAATGCGTGCGGACACCTGTATGTTCAATCAGGCAAAAAAATGCGGGCACTGCTTTTCGTGTATCGGTCTGATCGAGAAGAAAGCACCGGCAGAGCTGGATGCATTTGAGACAGCGAAACTTTTGGACTACAAGTTATACCAGTTAAATCTGGACGAGTTTGCGAGAAAAGTAAATCAGAATTATAAAAAGAACGGCGGACAGGATGAGATCTTATACTCGATGAACCGGGATGTGGAGCGGATGTTAAAAGTTACGACCGAGATCCACAATCCGGCGCAGAACCTGACCAGACCGGTGGCAAAGATGGGAAAAGGCATGCGCAGTATTTACATGTTGTCGCTGCTTGAAACATATACGGGAACGGAAAGTCGGATCCCGAGCATTCTTATGATCGAGGATCCGGAGATATTTCTGCATCCGAAATTACAGAAAGTTTCCGGGGAGATTTTATACCGCCTGTCCAGAAAGAACCAGGTGATCTTTTCCACGCACTCGCCAAATCTATTGGCGAACTTTAACAGCAGGCAGATCAGACAGATTGTTTTAGACGGAGAAGGATATTCGAAGATGTGTGAAAAGACGGATGTGAGTGCGATCCTCGAAGATCTCGGTTACACGGCAAGTGATCTGATGAATGTGAACTTTGTATTTATTGTGGAGGGGAAACAGGACAAGAGCCGCCTGCCGCTTCTGATCCGGAAATATTATTCGGAGACTTACGATGAGAGTGGAAAACTCTCAAGAATTGCGATCATCACGACAAACAGCTGTACCAACATCAAGACTTACGCAAACCTGAAATATATGAACCAGATCTACCTGCGGGATCAGTTTCTGATGATACGCGACGGGGATGGAAAAGACCGTATGGAATTAGGGCGGCAGCTCTGTCGTTACTATGAGCAGCGGAATTTGGAGGATGTTGACACTCTGCCAAAGGTCCGGCCGGAAAATGTCCTGATTTTAAAATACTACTCATTTGAAAACTATTTTTTCAACCCCAAAGTGATGACTGAACTTGGTGTGGTCGAATCTGAGGAGACATTTTATGAGACGCTGTTTGAAAAATGGAAGGAGTATTTACACCGCCTTAGCAGCGGGAAACATCTGACGGAGGTGCTTGGATTTGAGATGCAGAGCATTTCTGATATCAAAGCACATATGGAAGAAATAAAAATCTATTTGCGCGGACACAATCTGTATGATATTTTTTATGGAAGATACAAAGATCAGGAAGAGGAACTCTTAAAACGCTATATCGATCTTGCACCGCGGAAAGATTTTTCCGATATTTTAGATGCAATCGATCATTTTATTTATTTTGAGAGCAGAAAACGAGAAAGGGATACAAAGTGAAATGAAACGAAATGGTGCAAATCTGACAGAAGGAAAGCCGGTCAAACTGATCCTGCAGTTTGCAATCCCGGTATTTTTGGGAAATCTGTTCCAGCTTTTTTATGGGCTGATTGACACAAAGATTGTAGGCAGTACCCTTGGTGAGGGAGCGCTTGCGGCAGTCGGTTCCGTCTCGATCCTTTATAATCTGCTGACGGGATTTTTTAACGGTTTAACGCTTGGTTTTTCGGTCGTGACGGCAAGATATTTTGGGGCAGGGGACACGGAAAAATTAAAAAAGAGTGTTGCGGGAACGATTCTTTTAGGATTTGTGACGGCGGCGATACTGGTGACCGGCGTATTTGTATTTTTACGTCCACTCCTTAGCATCATGCATGTGCCGGCAGAACAGAAAGAGATGGCATATACCTATATCAGCATCCTGGTGCTTGGGATGTTTGTGACACTTGCCTATAATATGTGTGCAAATGTATTGCGTGCGATCGGAGATTCCATGACACCGCTTATTTTTCTGATCCTTGCGGCGGTGTTAAATGTCATTCTGGACTATGTCTGTATTCTGGTATTTTCCATGGGTGTTGGCGGAGCCGCAGCGGCAACTGTGATCTCACAGGTGGTATCCGTGGTGCTCTGTGTGATCCATATCAAAAGACATTTCCCGATCCTTCAGGTGGAACGCAGACATTTTAAACTGGAAAAATCAGAAGTGCGTACGATGTTGTCCGGCGGGCTTTCCATGGGAATGATGTCAAGTCTTGTAAATCTTGGTACACTGATCTTACAGACCGGAATCAATACACTTGGAACTTCCGTGATCGTGGCACATACTGCAGCACGAAAGGTTTTTGAAATATGGGGACTGCCGGTCACGGTGCTGGGAGCGACCATGGCAACCTACAGCGGACAGAATTATGGCGCTGGTAAATATGACAGGATTACTTCCGGCTTAAAGGCGGCGCTGATGCTTGGCTGTGGCTGGGCGGTGATGGTCATGATCATGGCATATACGATTTCTACCTGTCTGGTTGGCTTTATAGCGAGTACGCAAAATGCAGAAATTCTATACTGGGGAACAACGTATCTGCGGGTTGATATGTTGTTTGAGATGGTCTGTGTGTGGATCGTGATCCTGCGCAACACGATGCAGGGAGTCGGAGATTATAAGACACCGATCTTTTCCAGCTTTCTGGAACTGGCATGTAAGATCGTGTTCACGGCGGTATTCGTCCGGTATTTCGGTTACTGGGGCGTCATCTGGACAGAGCCGGTTACATGGATCATTATGGTGATACCGTTAATTGTCATGCTGAAAAAAAATCCTGTATTTCACCAAAAGAAGACAGCTTAGAAAACATCAGTAGAATCGAAAAAACAGCAATTCGCATGGGAATATATCTCAGCAGCAAGTTGCTCAGAAACGAGGAATATTATGAAAAAACAAGTGAACTATATAGAGATTGCGAAAGAAACCGTGATACTGACGGCAGCGGTGGCAGTCATTGCGGCTGCAGTGTATTTCTTTTTGGTGCCAAGCCATGCGTCAGTCAGCAGTATTTCCGGTCTTGGAATCGTGCTTTCTAATTTTATTCCACTGCCGTTATCGGCAATCACCATGATTTTAAATGTGGTGCTTCTGGTCATCGGATTTTTTACCTGTGGAAGGGAATTTGGGGTAAAGACCGTTTATACCAGCATTATGCTCCCCGTGTTTTTAGGGATATTTGAAATGGTTTTCCCGAATCTTGGATCACTGACGGACAGCCAGGAGTTAGATGTGCTGTGTTATATTTTAGTGGTCAGTGTGGGACTCAGTATTTTATTTAACCGCAATGCATCCTCCGGCGGACTTGATATCGTTGCGAAGATCATGAATAAATATCTGCATATGGATCTTGGGCGTGCAATGTCCTTATCGGGGATGTGTGTTGCACTTTCAGCAGCTTTCGTTTATGATAAAAAAACAGTGGTACTCAGTATTTTGGGAACCTATTTTAATGGGATCGTTTTAGATCATTTTATTTTTGATCATAATATCAAACGCCGTGTGTGTATCATTACGGAAAAAGAGGAGGAACTCCGCAATTTTATCCTCAATGATCTTCATAGCGGGGCGACGATCTATGAATCCATCGGTGCTTATAATATGCAGAAAAGAAACGAGATCATTACCATCGTGGACAAGAACGAGTATCAGAAATTGATGAATTATATGAATCATGAAGATCCGAAAGCATTTATTACAGTGTATCATGTGTCGGATATCAGGTATCAGCCGAAAGGGTAAGGTGCAGTCAGTGGAAAAATGGAGTATGACCATACACAGGTTATTCAGTAAAGATCCAAACGATGAAGAGGAGAACGTGACGCAAAATATTTATGTATTCCGGTTTATACTGTTTTGCATTATCGTTTACTCATTTGAGATGCTGTTAAACAGTGTTGATATTTTTATCGTTGACAAGACGATTTTTACAAGAGGGTATGTTACAGGATGTCTGTTTGCAGCTGTATATGTTTTGATTTTACTGCATCTTGGACTGGAGCATCCGCTGACGAAGTATGTCAGTATTACGGCGGTCAGCCTTATCATCATGGCTGCGAGTGTGTCCTTAACCTATCATATGATCATTATTATTATGATGCCGATCATCATAGCCGGTATGTACACGTCAAAGCAACTGTCCATATATACGTTTGTACTTACAGTGCTTTCCATTATTATCAGTACCTATGCAGGATATTATTATGGTGTGTGCGATGCCAATATGGTGCTTCTGACAACTACTTCTATGAATCATCTGGTTGAAAATGGAACTTTTTTACTGAATCAGGTAAATGAAAATCCGGGAGTCACGCTTGCACTGTATTATGTGCTGCCGCGCTGTCTGATGGCAATGGCGTTTGTCTAAGTATCCAACATTGTAAATCAGGTAATCCGAAAATCACTGAAAAATGCGATGAAGATGGAAGAGAAGGCAGCGACGGATGAGATGACAGGGCTATACAATAAAAACAAGCTGCTTGCGACCATTGAGAAAAAAACATATGATTACCAGCAGGTTGCCATCGTTTACTGGGACATTAACCGTTTGAAATATGTAAACGATACATACGGACATTTTGCCGGAGATCAGATGATCGTAAAAGTGGCACAGTCAATACGGATTGCTTTAGGAGATGCAGGGATGGCATTCCGGTATGGTGGAGATGAAATGCTTGCGCTCATTCCGGGAGGAACCGGCGAAACTGCGGAAAAGATGATAAAAACCTGGAAACAGACACTTGCAGCGGTACAGGTGGACTGTGAGATACCGATCTCAGCGGCGGTTGGATATGCCATCGGCGAGCATGAAAAGTTAAAAAATGTGATTGCAGAGGCGGACAGAAATATGTATGCATGCAAACATGCAGGCAGAAATTCAACTGAAAAATAAAAATTTAAAAAAATTCTTGACTTGAAGTCCACTTCATGGACTATACTCTTCGAAAAAAGGAGGTAATGTTCATGATGACAGAAAAAATGATAACATTAAATAATGGTGTGGAAATCCCACAGCTTGCACTTGGAACATGGATTGTTGATGATAATAAGGTTGCGGAACCGGTGAAGACAGCGATCCGTTTAGGATACCGTCATGTCGACACGGCACAGGCATATGCAAATGAAGTGATATGTTGTGAAGTGTAGATGTCAGATTTCCCAAAACAGTGTTGTTTAGCGGAAACCTCCATCTGCTAGTCAAATGCAAGCATTTGACTCTCGCGACATTCGCCAAATTGACACGCCAGCGTGTCAGCTAGGCTCATTGTTCGCGGATATAACACAACATAGGCGGCTGGCTCATTTGTGGTAAATGATAGATTGCAGATGTTGTATTAAGAAGGTGATACTCTTTTAATCGAAACTGTAAACATTTAGCACAAAGGAAGGAGCAGCGTATGGAGTTAACATATCATTGAGAAGGCGATGTAGTGATTCCAGATTTGGAATTGGAAGATGGAAGCAATTATCAGATTGGCAAATATGGCAAAATGCGACAGAGGTATTTGTTTGAAAATCATCATGCCATGTATACACATCTGGTTCTTACGGAAAAATTGTGGAAACATTTGGAAGAAGTAGATATGGAATACAATGACATGATGGATATGCTTACGGTAAGAATGGCTGAGCGTGAAGGTGTGACGGAGCATCTGAAGTCAGTAGATCAGCTCGGATGGGTGCGGAAGATGAATAACATCCGGAGCAGAGCAGAGGAAGTAGTGTTGCATGATCTGATTTATATGGATTAAAAATAGCGGGAAATCTTAACTGGTTTCCCGCTGTTTGGCATATGAAAAAGTTCATAGAAAATTCAGTTGATTCCGTAAAGTTCCTCGCTTATAATGATATTGAGGCAGAGAGCCTTTTGCAGAATCTTAGAAGTGTTATGCACAATACAAAAGGAGGGATGCCGACTTGAATACAGAAATAGCAAATGCTGTGAATGCAGCAGGAGATAAGGCACAATATGATACTCGTGTTAAAAGGTTACTGGCACAGAAGAGTATATTAGCACATATTCTGGTGAAAACAGTCGATGAATTTAAAGGAATGAAGCCGGAAGATGTTGTAAAATATATCGAAGGCGAACCGAGTATTAGCGTTGTTCCGGTTGAGCCGGGATTAGCAAATATGGAAAAAACAGATGCTACAGGACAGCGTATTGTAGGTCTTAATACAGAAAATGCTGAAATTAATGAAGGATTAGTCAGATTTGATATTATTTTTTATGTCCGCATGCCATCCATAGTTGGCAGGAAAAATGGACTTTCGCAGATTATTGTGAATATTGAGGCTCAGAAGGATGAGCCGACGGAATATAAAATTTTAAATCGGGCAATCTTTTATGTGAGCAGGCTGATTTCGTCACAAAAGGAAAGAGATTTTGTAAATACTAACTACGATGACATTAAGCAGGTATTCAGCATATGGATATGTATGAACATGGATGATAACAGCCTAAGCCATATCCATTTGACAAAAGATGAGATGTTAAAACCATGTAACTGGAAAGGTAATCTCGATCTGTTAAACATTGTGTTAATAGGAATCACAAATGAGATTCCGGAACATGATGAAAAATATGAAATGCACCGCCTGATTGGGGCTTTGCTTTCGAGTGAACTGAAAGAACAGGAAAAATTGGATATTATAGAACATGAATATAATATTCCAATCAGTCAAGAATTTAGAGAGGATGTGAGCATTATGTGTAATCTGAGTCAGGGTATTGAAGATAAAGCAATTGCTAAAATTGTGATGAATATGTATAAAATAGGTTATACACCAAATCAGATAGCAGATGCTGTTGGTGTGAGTGTTGATGAAGTTGAGGCGATTATTAAGAAAAAAGAGCCTGCAATGGCGTAAGCTTTATTAACCAAAAAGATCTAAAAATAAGACGGCAAATCGTCAACAAGTTGTTGATGATTTGCCGTCTTTGTTTGTATATAGGGGCTATTCCTCTTTTTTCTTAGCCCTTGTCTTATAGACATTATACTGATTCTTGCATTTCGGAGAGCAGAACTCATTTCCCTTACGGCTTGCGATAAATGCCCTGCCACAGTGCTTACACAGCTTCATATCGCAGTCAGAATCCGTAAGCATAAAAGAAAAGCACATCTGGATCATGACGAGCAGGGAATGGAAGTTCCATACGATGACCGGGGCATTTTCCGCTAATGAGATATGGTAAGTCGGGGATATTCCGCCAAATGCAGACATACCCTGACGATACAGGTTTTTTGTCTGTTCATCAAGACTGTCGTAGTCCATATAATATAAGAAACTTGTGGTAAAGGTAAATGCCCAATTTGCAAATTCTTCCTCGGTTCGTGCACTTTCTTCAAGACGGCTGATTGCCAATGCACGGGCTTCCCTGTGCAGCATAGTTTTCTCACTGGAAGAATCGTTGTATGCCGGTATTAAGTTTTGTTTGCGGAAAGCTTTTAGTTCCTCATATTTTGGCAATTTAATCAGTCCTTAAAAATTTTTTCAAAAATAATTTCAAAACACTTCCGATTTTGTAGCCGTATTTCTCCTATTAGTGAAGAGAGTAATCCTTTTTATCACTAAAGTAATTACAGAAAGGAGCAAAAAGGCTATGAAGTATGGATAAACAAAAGCTTCGGTTACACGAAGCGGAAGCATGAAACAATTATAATTTTTATCAGAGAGAAAGGCAAGGATTGATTATGGAGGCAGAAAAACTAAATAATGGCGATAGAAAGTCCGGCTCATGTGAAGCTGGATTTTCTTATCGCAGGATTGGTGGGACAGTTTACAAAATCAGGGTATTAACGAGTGAAAACAGTATAGATACCTTTTCGGACAAGATTTCCCACATTATTTCAAGAGAGGTGCTGACAGAGAAAGCGGATTATGATAAGATAGAGCTACCACAAATAAGTCAGTTGCCGGAAGGGAGTTCGGCATGAACAGAACCAGACAGACAACTGACAAATCGAAAAACAGAATAACTGCTCTTTATGAGCGACTCTCAAGGGACGATGAGCTTGCGGGAGACAGCAACAGTATAGTGAACCAGAAGAAAATGCTGGAGGACTATGCAAAGAGTAATGGATATACCGATTTGGTGCATTTTACAGATGACGGATATTCCGGTGGGAATTTTGACAGACCGGGATGGAAAGAAATGCTCCGGCAGATTGAGGACGGAAGCATTGGCGCAGTCATTGTAAAGGATATGAGCCGAGTCGGCAGGGATTACCTACAGGTAGGATTTTACACGGAGGTATTCTTTCGGGAAAAAGGTGTCCATTTCGTTGCTATCTCTAATGGTGTTGACAGTGATATTAACACCAGCAGCGAATTCGCCCCTTTTTTAAATATCATGAATGAATGGTATCTGCGTGACTGCAGCCGCAAGATAAAGGCGGTATTGCAGGCAAAGGGCAGGGACGGGAAACCAATTACCAACAATCCGCCATACGGATATATCAAAGATCCGGAAGATAAGAACCGGTGTGATATGTCAAAGCCATATGAATGGGCAGGAGTAAGTGTCGTAAGAATGCTTGAAAAACCGGAGTATATGGGAGATACTGTGAATTTCCGTACAAAGAAGCTTTCCTATAAGGATAAGGTTGCTGTAAAGAATGACAGTGACGAGATAGTGGTCTTTACGGATACCCATGAGGCGATCATTGACAGAAAAACATGGTATATGGTGCAGGAGCTTAGAAAGACCAAACGCAGGATAAACACAGAGGGCGAGTCAAATCCGTTTGTGGGTAAGATTTTCTGTGCGGACTGCGGTGGAAAGATGCATTATCGTAATGAGGGAAAGCGTGCCGGAAGAAAATGGAGAGGACTGCCGGATGGCAGTGTCAGAACAACTCCAGCCTGTTATAACTGCGGCAATTATAATAACAGCCATGACCAGTCAGGAAAGGTCTGCTGTTCGCACAATATACAGGCAAAGGTGATTGACCAGTTTGTGCTTGAAACCATTCAGTATGCGTGTAAAAGTGTAAGGATGGATGAGAGAGCATTTGTCGAAAGCATCCGCAGTGCATCAGAAATCCGGGAACAGAGTGAGGCGAAGAAGCTGAAGGCTGCGTTAAAGCATCAGGAGAAGCGGTATGCAGAGCTTGATATCCTTCTTAAAAAAGTGTATGAGGACAATGCCCTTGGCAGACTGCCTGACAAAAGATATGAAATGCTATCGGCAGGGTATGAAAAAGAACAGGCAGAACTGGAACAGTCCATTAAGGCATGCAGGGAGCAGCTTACGCAGTATGACGAGGATACAGACCGGACGGAGGAATTTCTGGCATTAGTCCATAAATACACGGATATCACGGAATTAACACCTGTCATCATCAATGAATTTGTGGATAAGATACTTGTCCACAAAGCGGAAAAGATTGATGGCGAGCGTGTGATGGAGATAGAGATTTACCTTAACTTCATCGGTAAAGTGGAACTTCCGGCACAGGAACTGACGGAAGAAGAACTGGCTGAAATAAAGGAAAAACAAAGACTTCGTGAGCGCAATGCCATGTACCAGAGACGGCGCAGGGCAAAGTTCATGCCAAAAACAAAAGCAATCCGTGCGAAGGTGCAGGAGGCTGAGATAAAAGAAACTTTGGAGAATGCGAGTGCAAAAGCGGAAAACTGCTTATGGCAGATAATGATGCACATATCGCAGAGGTAGTTGCCGGGGAAAACAAAGTATATGTTGATACCGGGATTTTCCCAACAGCAGAACGAAGGCATATGGCAGACAGGGTACAAGGAAACGAGGCAGAGAGGGAAGGTAAAAATAATTTTGATGACCATACCATATCGGCAATTATAAAAAGTGCCGATATGGTATAATAGAAAAACAAAAGTTATTACAGGGAGGAGAATGGATTGTTAGAAGTAGCAATATGCGATGATGATAAGGAAGATCTTGACAAAGCGGCGCTGATGCTGGATAAAATTCTTTCAGAATATCAGGTTCAATATCAGATTCGGTCATTTCTATCGGCGAATGAGCTGCTGAACAATAATGACAAGATTGATATCGGAATACTGGATATTTCCATGGAAGAACTGGGCGGAATTACGCTCGGAAGAAAGCTGAAAGAAAAAAATCATGATATAAAAATTATATACATTACCAGTTATGAAGAATACATGGCACAGGCGATTAATAAGGTACATGCGTTTTCTTTTTTGTGTAAACCGATCAATGAAGAAGAAATGAAAACGCAGATTATGGAAATTCTGGGGCAGGAGAAATGTCCGGAAATAGAAAAGGAATTTGAAATACTAGATGAATCAGGAACAAAAGCAGGTTGTGTGCGTTTGAAATTAAACGAGATATTATATTTTGAGTACATAAAAAGATCCAGAAAAGCAGCAATTATTCTGGAAGATTGCAGATATGAATGTGAATGTACATTTGAAAACCTTGTGGAAGAATTACAACCATATGATTTTGCGGTAAATCACAGAGGCTGTCTTGTAAATCTGAGACATATTGAGAAGATACAGGGATTTCATATTTATCTGGACAATGGGAAAGAACTGTCCCTTGCACAAAAAAGAAGCTCTGATTTCCGGGAAGAAATGAATAAATTTTTGCAGAAAACCCAGAGGAGAGAATAGAAGATGGATAAGATTTTACTTGCGATATGTAATGGACTTTCCTGTTTTATTATCTGTACAATTCTTTTTCAATTTATGAATGAAAGATATAAGAAAAGTTACAGCAATAAAACTTTGTACATAGCGGCAGAGATAGCGATGGGAATCACTGCATTTGGCATAAATATGCTGAACTTTGCAATATTGAATCTGCTGATATGGTTTGTTGGAGTTGGTGTAACGGTATATTTTCTGTATTACGAAGATGCAGACAGACCAATCCGTAGAATCACTGAGTGTGAAGTACTGGTTTTATGTATGTCTGTATGTGAAACGCTGGGAGTGCTTCTGTTACACTGTTTTTTGCAGATTTGTGGAATATCAAATATTGATGTTGTCATGCAATATTGTCTGGAAGTGACATTTTCAAAACTAATAATGATATTCCTATACTATGTTTTGATAAACAGATTGATAAAAAGGACAGAAGCAGCCTGTTCCAGAGAACAATATATCATATATGGAATCCTGTTTTTTTACAGTCTGGTCAATATGCTTGTGATTGTGCAGAATTTCAGGGATGGGCAGAAAAGCTATCTGTCAGCGGTAAATATGGGCTGCATCGTTTTGGCTGACCTGTATCTTTTGTATTATGTCAAAATGGCAGACGAAAAGAGATACTATGAAAACCGCGTAAAGGCATTGGAGCAACAGGCAAAAATGCAGTATGAGTATTATCTTGCACAGACTGAAAAATATAGTCAGACAGTACGGATATTACATGATGTGGATAAGCATATCAGGGCTATCGAGAATTTGTATGGAACAGAGAGGGAGCATACGGCTGGCGAATATGCAGAGGCAATCAGAAGTACACTGGCACCACTGATTCCTATATCTTACACAGAGAATCCGATATTGAACATTTTGCTGACAGATAAAAATGCTGTCATGCAGGAGAAAGGGATACATTCGGACATTAAGATAGACAATGTAGACTTATCTTACATAGAGCCGATAGACATAACAACTATTTTCGGCAATCTGCTGGACAATGCGATTGAAGCTGCCGCAAATGCTGACGGAGACAAATACATTTTTATTAAAATCAGTGCCTATCATAAGATGACGGTAGTTCATATAGAAAACAGTTGTGGAAAGGTAAAATGGAAAAAACGTATGCCGGTATCAGATAAGGGAAAAGGCAGAGGGATAGGACTCTTAAATGTGAAACAGAGCATAGATAAGTATGATGGGGATTTACAATTAAAACAGGATGGAAACAGATTTGTAGCAGATTTGTTTCTGAATTCATGAAAAGGGCGGTTTCGTCCTTTTTTTGTGCTCAAATCGTAGTTGGTGCAAAAAAATCGTAGTTGGTGCAAAAAAATCGTAGTTGGTGCAGAGCGTATAAAATATGTGAAGAATAGTGCCGATGAAATTATAAAAGAATGGAACATGATATAAGTCATATTAAGGATATAGGTGATATTATGAATATTTTTTTTAACAGCCGAATTTATACCAATCAGTCATTCGTTAATGCGCTGTTTGGAAAACAACAAAAGACTACAAGAAGTCAAGATGCTGGTTGCAGCGGTACAAGAGATACTTTAACGATAAGCGCATCAGGAAAGGAAAAGCTTGTAAAAAATACGAAAGGAAGAACACATAATACAAATGTTGACAAAAGTATTGATTTGAAATCCTATATAGCTTCAGCCCAAAAAACAAATCAAAAAATAATTGATAATGCAGGGACACAGATTAATGCGAAAACAAGTGAATATATGAGTACAGGTAAGGCTTTTAGGGGAGACCAGCTATGAAAAGTCAACCATAAATTAGCAAAAAATTTCTTTTTCATATCGGTGGTAAAAAAGGGTAACTTTAATAGAGCTCCCTTAGGGTGCTTTTTCAAAATCTATCGATATTGGTATACAGACCTCTTATTCGAGGTTGAATTCTACTTCGCCAGTGAGCATCTTCCAGATGACTCTGACAAGCTTGCCGGCACAGTGCCCAAGTGCATTGTAGTGAGACCGGCCTTCAGCCCTCTTGGCATCATAATAAGCCTTGAAGGTTGCGTTGTTTCTGACAACGTTCCAAGCTGCATTTACAAGGGCATATCGTAAAACACGAGAGCCACGTTTGGACATCCTTGTTGTCTTAGCCTGAAAGTTACCAGACTGATAAACAGAAGGATCCAAACCGGCAAAAGCAAGCAGCTTGTTAGGATTGGAGAAACGGTGAATATCACCTATTTCACCAAGAATCATTCCACCATTGATATAACCGATACCAGGAATGGTCATGATGACAGAATCGTTGAATTTCATGATATCCGTCATCTCAGCTTCAATCTTTTCTAATTGGCTATCCAGTAACTCGATTTGTTGAATGGTTTGAGTTATCTGAATAGATATAGCGCTGTCGTTAGCACCGACAGACTTCTGTGCGAGAACTCTTAATTCTTTGGCCTGTTCTTTGGTAAAGTGTCCGTGTGAGTTCACTTTGAGCAGATTTGCCAGATGAGTCATATGCATGGAAGCAATCTCTTTTGGAGAAGGTGCTTCTTTTAATAAAGCATAGACAGCGTGTTGATGCAGACCGGATTTGAAAAAGTATTGAATCTCCGGAAAGACCTGATCAACATAGGTTGTCAGTTGAATTTTCAATCGGGTACGTTGCTTTATGGTTTTCTGACGGAAACGTCCCAATGCCTTAAGATCCATCATATCGAGATCGAAGAAGCTGACGAATCTGAGGTTGTCCTGCATCATAAGAGTTTTAGCAATCACGTAAGTGTCGACCTTATCTGTCTTAGTTTTGCGAACGTTATTTTTTCGCATTTGACAGGTTTTGATGGGGTTCAACACACACACTTGGTAAAGCTCAGTAACAAGGTATCGAACAAGGTTGTCACCGTAGTGTGCCGTTGACTCAAGACCGATGATGAGGCTGTTCTTATCGAATGATTCGAGTTTAGAGACCAGCAGTTGGAAGCCATCAGCGTCATTTGTGAATTTGAACGGCTCAATGATTATTTCACCGTCGGAAGAAATCGCAGCGGCGAAATGATTAAGTTTGGCAATATCAATGCCTACGTAAATTTTCATGAGGTTGTACCTCCCTTTCCTAAAGTCTGATACCATGATGTCCACCAACGATTATCATCGTAGACTTGATAGAAATAAGTACTCTGAGTGAAAAACACTCCGGCAACATCCAGCTAATAAACAATTCAGATAAATGTAGTGGCAATACACTCCAGTTGAGTAGTCAAGCTACAGAAAACAAATCAAAAGTCCATAGTATCTGAATTGTATTGAACCACGATATTAAAAGAAAGGAAATATGTGATAATTAACTTCCTAATTATCATACAAGACAGCTATGAAGATTTATAATAATATGAATATTACATATTCTGCAATCGAACAAAACAGCAGAAAAAATACAAAGCAAAATATTCCGGCAGATTTAGAAAAGAAAATGACACAGTACACAGATACACTTTCTATTTCAAAGACAGGGCAGGAAATCTTTAAGCATTTATCATCAGTTAGTTTTATGGATTATGTCAATCGGTTTGAAAATGAAGTAACAGAGGTATTTGCAAAGGAAGATACGACACAGGGGGTGAAGTCAGATACTTTTGAACATCATGTAAACAGAATGGCAACAGCATATAACAAAATGAAAAACAGCATTGAAGAAAAATATGCGGCACAAGATTATGAGCAAGAGTATTATGTGACGGAATCGGGCAAAATTGAGGAATTAACCAAAGAAAAAGAACTGGATATGCTAAATCAGGCATATGAAAATCACAGTAATTTTATGGCAACTTCCACAGAAATCTGGTCAGAATTACAGGATTTTACACCATCGGTAGTTTACCATAAAGGAAGTGAACAGACAGCAAATGAACAGAACATAGGTGAGAACCAGGAGAATACTGCAAGATCTAAAGAAAATGGGGTTATCCAAAATTCGGCATATCAGGCATTTTTATCCGCCATCCAGTCGGATAACCAGAAATTATCGCAGCAGTATTCGGGTGATTGGAAAGATTTAAGGCTAAATCTGAATGTATCAGATGGTGATCGGAAAATGCTTAATGGTATTTGGGATTATTATGCTATGGAGAGTGAATAGATTCCGAATGACAGAGGAATGAAAATAATTGGAGGAAACGAAAATGAGTATAGCAGGAATTAACGGTTATAATTATTCAAATTATTATACAGGAACAAAAAGAAACACTGCGAAAGCAAACGGTATGAATTCCGGTTTGTTATCAAATGTAAGTAGTACATCTTCTAATATTACATTACATATGTCGGGAACAGAAGATAGTGGAAATGCATTAACAGCAGTAGGATTTCCGGATGGCAGTAGTGCATCTGTATATAAATCAGATGCATATGATTCGGCAAACCTAGAATACAGGGTAAGATATTGGGACAAAGAAGGAAATTACACAGATACAAATGTACAGATAAATGATGTTGATCCAAGAAATGCAAGTTATTTGGAAATGCTTGCATATACAACATATAGTGATGTAGAAGGCTTTACGAAAAATGCTTTTGGAGATTTCATGAATGCGGCTGGTGGTGTGAATGGCAACATCACTTATGATTCTGACAGCATAAATGAAAAGAAAGACTATGTGAGCATGATTAAAGAATTTATGCAGTTACAATATGATTCGAACAACTTATCAGGTTATCTGTCATATAAGGAATTGTATGATTACATAAATGACAGAACAGAGAGGTGATTCAATTAAATGGAAATATCAAATAATTATAGCACAGCAAAAGTGTGGAACACATCGAATAAAAATGTTTCTAAATCTTCTAAAAAAAGCAAATGGAAATTAACGGATTCTTTAAAAGAGAAGATTGTTGATCTGGCAAAAAAAGATGCACAGGACAATGTATATATGGGAAATGCATTTATGAATTTGAGAAAGACGGAAGTAAGCAAAGTAGCCCCGAATAGAGCTGCTTTAATTGGAAAGTTTAGTCAATCAATGAATTCAGGTAATATGTCAGCAATGAAAGAAGTTGAGGAAGCAGACAAAAAATGGCTCTGTATGTTGTTTGGAATACCTTATGAGGCAAAATATCAGGGAACAGGGACAGGCTCGGCAATTCATGTATACAATGAAGATGGCGAAGAAGTTTTGACCTATACAGGGGGAGTAGGCTGGCAGGAAAAAGAAACAAAAGCAGAGTCACAGGTTCATTCAGCATTAAAAATGACATATTATGAGGCATTTAGTGAGGCGAGAAAAGCATTAAATAGTGAAGAAAAGGCTGGCAGTATAAACGAAGACATAATATCACAAGGCAACTTCGATATGAAAGCGTAAAATGTGTGATTTAATAATGTGTCTTATATGGGAATGAGCAATGTATGGCAATGTTCAGGGAACAAAAAATCTAATGAGTCATTATGAAAGTGACGGTGATTATGTTAATTATAAAGTGTCACGTGATTAATAAGGAGGACTTGCACTATGCAGATTAATGCTAATTATTCTGTGAATGGCGTGCCGTATGATAATAAACGTAAGCAGAATAATATCCCTCAATTTAGTACGGAATGTGCGGTTCAGGAAAATGAAAATATAAATCAATATATGGCAGAACCACTGGTATATGTATGTGACTGTTATCAAAAATTTAATGTAGTGACAGGGATGCCCAAGAGTACCTTCGGAGATTCCTTTGGTTATGATATGCAGAAAGATATATCCAGTCATATGACCGATTTTTATGCCGGAAAGGTGAGCAGGGATGAACTTAATTCCTATTTTGAGGAATGTTGTACTTCCATGCGTACCTATCGGACAAGTCAGCATCAGACATCCGGAACCAATGAAGCAGATAATACACAAATCGTAAGTGAGATGTATGAGGTATTTGCAAAAGAAAATGCAAGGGCAGCAAGTCAGGCAAACTATCAGGAAGGAAAAGCATTGAATGAGAAATACTATTCTGATAGTCACAGTGACTGGACTTATTATAATTCAGATTATTACTATCAATGCAATGAAACCAATGCGGCATTGAGGGAATCTGTCAAGCAAATGATCGAAAAATGGGATTTGGATGAGATTGACTGTGATAAAATCGAAGCAAATTCCAGTCTTACATTAGATGGTGGTTTTGATTTTAACAGCACATGGAATTTTGAGTTTAGAAATCAGGCTGGCAGGAGTAGTCTGGCAAAGGAATCAGCGATACCGCCTGAGAATTTTAAGATGTTTTTCAAGGAACAGGTAACATCTTTTACAGAGGACAATAAATTTAATGGAAATCTGAAAATAACAATCGGAGAGAATAATTACGATTTAAAGGTTCCATTTCAGACGTTACGCACCGGATCGGAAGGGGAAATTTGTAATGTCTGGGATTTGATGGAAGATTATTATCCGAAGTCAGAAGATACCTCTAAAGTTAAAAATTTCCTGGGGAATATGTCTGTATTTACACGGTGGTATGCATATGAAACAAGAATTAATGACATATTTGGTGATTATGAAGTGTCACATAAGGAGTTGAGTTAATGGGTATATCATTGTCAGGTATAGGAACTGTTGGAAAAGAGCAATTAATTTCCTCATGCAGTAACGGAGAACCGAATTGGCTTTATATTCCAACAAAAGGGAAAAGTTCAAAAACGCATGCGGAATTTGTTAGTGAAATTAAAGAACTGGCACGACGAGCAGCTACGACAGCAAATAAGACAGAGTACGAATATATTTCCAGACAGGTTCTTGGTTTACGGGCAGAATATCTATCAGATGTTGCACCTGATAGAAAACAATTATATGAACAGGCTAAAAATACTATAAAAAAACAAACTGGCAATCCGAAATGCAAAGGATGTGGAGAATTATCATTATTGGATTTTTTGGAGAAGGCAGAAGGAAAAAGCAGTAATTTTGCTGAAAAGAAGTTTGCACTGGCGGTAGGAGGAACATTGAATTGTCCAATTCTAACTACTGGTGGTTATGGTGCTGAAATTCAGTATCAGGGAGTAACGGTATTATCTAATCTCGGAAATGGCTGGGGCTATGAGATGACACCAGCGGAACTTGCAAAAAAAGATGAATTTTATTCTATTTATTGGAGCGAATATAATTTCGTAAAAGAGAATGGAAGTTCAGAATTGAGAGAGATGCCGGATTATTTGGATCAGGATAGACCTTCTTTTGAAGCCAGAGCATAAAATAAATATTGTACGCAAGAAAAAATGAGCATAGGAGTAGTGCCAGGTGGCACTTTTGATTTTTTAAGTGAAGTCCAGAACTTTATGATAAGATTCATAATCGAAACAATTATGCCGATATATAGAAAAGAACAGGTAAACAGATTTACGATGTGATATGTACAAGGAGGACAACGGATATGTCAATGAATGTAAGCACAACCACGGCTGCTTATGCAAATTACCAGAACAACTACAAGACTGGTACAGCAAATAAGAAAAAAGAAACAGCACAAACAACAGAAAATACGAAATTAAAGGAAAATACAACTGAAAGCATCGCTGAAAAAAATCTCAGTAAAGCGGCACAAAAAATGCTGGAGAATTTGCGTGGATCAAGAAACGACATGGATTTTATGGTTGCCGATTTTGAAAATGGTGATAATGCCAAAGATATTTTAGCCCAAAGTGATAAGGAGTATACGGTTATTTTCTCAAAGGAAGAAATGGAGAAGATGGCGTCTGATCCGAAATATTATGCAGAAAAAATGCATAGCATTGAGGGAGCTTTGCGTATGTCAGATGAAATCAATGCCCAGTTCGGATTTGAAAGAACATTCGGTAAGACTAACGGCAATGCAGATGCTGATACAAAAATAACAAAATTTGGCATCTCTTTTAATAGTGACGGAACTACAACCTTCTTTGCACAATTGGAAAAATCATCAGCCAGTCAGAAAGAATATCTTGAAAAGATTCAGGAAAAGAAAGCTGCTGAGAAGAAAGAGGCAAAGAAAAAGGAACAGTCAAAGCAAACCGAAGTAAGAAAAACTATGGTTCAGGCAAATTCAAAAGAAGAACTTTTGGATAAGATCAAAAACATTGACTGGGATTCTATCAAACCGGAGGAGAATAAAATCGGTGGAAGGTTTGATTTTTCAATCTAGTGTATTGGCACATTGATTTTTAGCATTACAACAACTTCCTATTCGGAAGCTGTTGTAAACCTAGGATACAATGAACTCAACTTCACTCTTGCATCGGCAGTTCGGAACTGCCAATTAACTTTTGCTGCGACTGTATTACGCTCGACTTCCCACGCAGCTAACTCTCCACGAAGTTTTGCAATGTTTTCAATCCTTCGTGACAAACACTGTCTGGTCATTACATTCAGTTCTATTTCTGCAATGTCAAGCCAGCTTCCATGTTTGGGTGTATAGTGAATTTCCAAACGCTTGATAATTCGTCTTGCCTCATCTGCTGGATACCTTTTATACAAGGACGCCGTTTTATGGGTGTTAAGGTTATCCATAACAAGAATTACTTTTTCTGCATCAGGATACATGACATCAACGAGATATTTTATCTCTTCTGCCCAGTCAAAGGCAGTACGTTGTTCTCGCACGCTGACATGATGAGTGCCTCCAAGCGGTTCGACAAAAGCAAATATGCTGCAGGTACCATTCCTGACATATTCCGAATCTGTTTTCTGATTGTCACCCGGACGCATGGGCAGTGGTTTCCTTGCATCGCCCAGTAACTGGTAAGGCTTTTCGTCCATGCATACAACTGGTCTTTCAGGATTGTATGGGAGTTCATATACATCAAGGACATCTTCCATACATGCTATAAATTCGGCATCATCTTTTTTGGGGATGCACCAGTAGTCGTTTTTGTGAGGTCGAAGTTTGTTTTTTTTAAGGCTCTTCGGATTGCCTCACGGCTGACCGGAGTATCAAGAACAATTTTTGATTTCTCTTCCAGCAGCCGGATGGTCCACCTTGAATGTCCTTCCGGCACCGGACCACAGGCAAGTTCAATGATACGGGCTTCAGCACGTCCATCGAGCACACGCCTTGCATTATCAGAATTAACATTACGCTTAAACTCAGTTACTGCATCAATACCACCCTCAAAATATTTTTTCACAGTATTGGTTACTGTTGCCAGACATACACCATTTGATTTTGCAGACTGCTCATGAGTCAATACTTTTCCGTGGGACTCATCCAGGTCAATAATAATCTGGCATCTGCATCGGATTGTTTTGGATGTTTTATTTTTTCGGATGACAGATTTAAATTCTTTTAATTCATCATCCGTAAGTTTGATTTTGTACTTTTTTGGTCTTGCCATAGGATATCACCGCCGTTTCTTTTATTGTACCATAAAACGGCAATAACAGCCAGAAATATTTAACTAAATATCAATATGTCAGTACACTAGTGAATTTGGAACAGATGAAATATATGCCAATATGGAGGAATATATTATGCAGATAACAAGAGATAATTATTCGCAATATGCTCAAATGGTTCAGCAGATGTTCAGAAAAAGAGCAAGTTCAAATGATCCGTTAGCACAATGTGATTATGGTAATTTCTCATTAAGATTTAAGCCTGTGGACATTAATTTTACCAAACCAAACTGGGATACTATCATGACAAAACGAGATAAACCAGCGATGTCAGAGGAAGAATTTGACGAAGCAATAAAAGAACTTGCAAGAAAAGAGTTTGCTACTGGAAAAAGGGATGATGATGCTTATCGAAAATTGTGTATGCAGCATGGAGAAACAGTATCTCCTGATAGAAAGGCTATATATGAATCAAGCATGAAAAAAACTGGTGGCAAAATGAATGCTGCATGTATGTTTTGGGATTCAAAAGGTAATAAAACGCTTTCTTATAATCCAGAGTCAAGAAACTGGAAAGCTATAAGTACAGATGAAGAATTTGCAAGAGCAAGAGTGTTTACATCAATTTATAATGATGAGTTAGCTCGTTTGAAGGAAGAGTATGGCGAAAAAGCGAAAGGAAATGTTTCTTATAGCAAAATAAAGGTAGATATATCCGCAGAGGAATCAAAGGAAAAGAACAATAATGAAGGAAATACTATTGATTTGCAGATTTAGATTGTTGATTGCGTTTTAGTAAATAGTAGATAAAAAACGGAAAGATATTCATCGCTGGTAGCGGCATTGAGTTCATAAATTACTACTACTCTAGATAAAAGTAGTATTCCGATAAGTTAAAAGATAAAGCAGATGCAAATAGACACGAATCCCAGCGTATACCAATGAAGGAGTTTATTTCATTTCTTTAATAGTGCAGACATGACTAAAAGACAGGGCAGTGAACCAATAATGGTTTACTGCTCTTTTCACAACAAAAAAAGGTCATTTCACAACAACTGTGGCAGATATAATCTGTTCGTCCGATATAATAAATATATTTATCAGACAAAAAGGAAGTGGCAAAATGCAAATAGCTATCTGTGATGATGAAGTATCTATGGTTCAGATACTGGAAGAAAAGATAAAAAAGTTATTGCCGGATGCGGTTATAGATAAATATTTATCGGGTGATGAACTGATCGCAAGTGGCAGTAAGCCGGATATTCTTTTTCTGGATATTCAGATGCCGGGAATGGATGGGATGGAAACGGCAAAGATGCTTCGTCAGGACAATGAGGATATGATACTCATTTTTGTGACAGCAGCAGAGGAGTATGTTTTTCAGGCATTTGATGTCGGAGCATTTCATTATCTGGTTAAGCCATTTTCCGATGAGAAATTGAAAGAGGTTGTGACAAAGGCAGTCCATAACATAAAAAGGAGTTCCAGACTTGAAAAAGACGAAAAGTATATTATGGTACAGACCGCCGGAAGTCATATAAAAATTTTCCTGCGTGATATTGTGTATGCCGAGGTGTATAACCGGAAAGTTATTATCCATACACGAAGTACGGATATTGAATACTATGGTAAATTACAGGAATTAAGTGATATGGCAGGAACAGATTTTTTCCGAACACACAGAGCCTATCTTGTACATTTTAAATATGTAGAAAAATATGATGCAACTTGTGTAACTATGAAAAATGGAACTGCATTGATTGCAAAAAAGAATTATCCGGAGTTTGTGAGGAGGTATCTGAAGTATAACCAGAGGAAAGGAAATGAAGTCAGATGAGTTTAGTGGAAAGATGTTGGATGATCACATCGAAGTTTTCTGTTATTGCAATTTTGATTATTACAGGAATCTGTTTTGGTGTTTTTGTATATCCATATATGAAAAAGAAAAGGGAAGCTGCTCTGGTCAGTATTGTTTATATTGGAATTATGTCTGTGCTGTATCTGATACCGCAGCAGATTGGCAATTTTTCTGCATATATGCTGGGGGTTGTGGCTGCATTTCTTGTGATGTATGTACAGGACAGAAGAAACATCTATCAGAAAATATTTCTTGCAGTGACATTTTTTTCTATCCGTTGGCTTGCGGTTGCAATGGCAGACAGACTGGATGATTTTATCACAAAAGCTCTGGTTTTTGGGAATACGATTGCAGGAAGACAATGGCTGCAATATGGACTTTATGCTGGAACGAGAATTCTGGATATTGTGCTTTGTATCGTTTTCCTTGCAGTTGCAATCGGTCTGATCAATAAAGCATATGTATACAAAAATGATGAAATGAACGTTAAAGAGCTGGTAATGCTTATCATTCCTTCTCTTGTGGGAGTTACAGGATATGGCATTCTGCAATATTATCTGAATATTTATGAAAAAGATACAGGAAAGAGCCTGACAGATACCTATGGATTTTATGGAGCTTTAAGCTTTGTGCATTATTTTATTTCTATCATAGCAATTCTTGTTATGACTACGATGTTTCAAAACTGGAAGGTGGCACAGGAAGAACAGACAGGGCAGGAGCTGGTATTAAATCAGGTCAGTGATATGAAAAAGCATATCGGGGAAGTGGAAAAACTGTATCAGGATATCCGCAGTCTGCGTCATGACATGGGGAATCATATACAGATGCTGGAACATCTTGTGGCAGAGAATCATATGGATGATGCAGCAGAATATATGGAGCATTTGAAAAAGGAGTGGAATGAAATATCTCCTGAGATTAAAACGGGGAGTCCTGTCATTGATGTGATTCTGATGGAAAAGTTAAGAGAAGCAAAGGAAAAGCAGATTCGTTTTATATCAGATTTTCATTATCCGGGGGATACGAAATTAAATGCATTTGATTTAAGCGTGATCTTAAACAATGCACTGGATAATTGCATGGAAAATGTAAGTGGAGAAAATCCTTATATCAGTATCTCTTCTTTTCGGAAAAACAGTATTTTTATGATAACCATAAAGAACAGATATGAGGGAGAGTTAAATTATAAGGACAGTGATCTGCCAGAAACAACGAAATCAGGGAAGGAGCATGGAATTGGACTGCATAATATCCGGAGGGTTGCAAGGATGTATATGGGAGATATATCTTTAGAGCAGGAGAATCAGGAAGTGGTTCTAAGTATTATGTTACAGGTAGAATAAGGACAAAAAGCACCTTCAAGGTGCTTTTTATTTGCTTCACAACAAAAAAAGGGCGGTTCACAACATCGCTGTTTATTGTAAAGAAAGATATGCCGAAAGAATCAGTAAAGAGAAATCATGTTGTACAGATTTTTAAGGAAACGGATTTCAGAATTTAAGCTCAAGGAGGCCAAATCCTCTCCTCACCAAAGGGTTCGGATTTTGCTTCGCAAAACAAGGAGGCTAAATCCTCTCCTCGCCATGGGGCTCGGATTTTGCTTCGCAAAACAAGGAGGCTAAATCCTCTCCTCACCAAAGGGTTCGGATTTTGCTTCGCAAAACAAGGAGGATTAAAATGAGAATCAATGGATTTAGTGGGACAAATACGCAGACAGGAACAATGGGAATGACACAGGGGAATGATTCTGTAAGTAAAAATATTCAGAATCAGATTGCAAATGCACAGCAGAAGCTACAGGATTTATCTTCGAATGAAGAAATGTCATTAGAGGATAAGATGAAAAAGCGTCAGGAGATACAGCAGGAGATTAACAATCTCAATCAGCAGTTAAGACAGCACCAGATCGAGCAGAGAAAGGAACAGCAGAGTAAAAATTCGTCATCTATGGATGATATGGTGGCTGGAACAAGTAACACTTCTAAAAAGAAAGACACCGGATTGTCACAGGCAAGTATGCAGGCGATGATCTGTGCAGATTCTTCCATGAAACAGGCAAAGGTGCAGGGAAGTATGGCAACACAGATACAGGGACGTGCCAGTGTGCTTGAATCTGAAATCAAACAGGATGCCGGAAAAGGAAATACTGAGAAGAAGGAAGAAGAACTGGCAGAGCTGCAGGCAAAGGCACAGTCTGCGACAGCAGCACAGATGTCTACACTTGCAGATGCAAATAAATCAGTAGAAGAAGCTGCAAAAGCGGAGAACAGCAATACAGAAGACACTGCAACAAAGAACAATACTGATAAATCCGAGAAAACACAGGAATCTGCGGGGGCTGCGGCAGAGGAGACAGACAGCGTAAAGAATACGGATATCAAAGGGGAAACGCAGGTGACAGTAGAAACACCGACTCTGGAAAATGCACAGAATGCAACACAGCAGGCAGTGTATACACCGATTGATATTCGTTTATAGTTGGTAAAGGAGAATGGTATTATGTCAGAGATTAAGAGTTTTAGTGATTACACAAGTAAATATAACAGCAATGTAGATTATTCCGCATTATTTGGAGGAACTTCCGACAGTTCATCCGTAGGAAACACCAATATGCTTTCTGATTATGCTGCGATTAAAAACGGAAGCTATGGAAAACTTATGAAAGCATATTATGCAAAGCAGGATGCAGAAAAATTATCGGGGAAAGGCGATACTTCACAGAAGCTTACACTGATGAAAACAAGTGCGGATTACCTGAAAAAATCAGCAGATGCACTAAACGATGCGTCACTCTGGGAAAAAAAGAAAATAAAAAAGAAGGATGAAAAGACCGGGGAAGAAACAGAGGTAGAGGATTATGACTGGGATGCAATTACCAAAAAAGTGAAATCTTTTATTGATGATTATAATGATGTTGTTAAGGAGGCAGGAGAATCCAATACAAAAGATGTCCTTAGAAATGCTTCATGGATGACAGGCATGACAGACAAAACCAGTCATTTACTTTCTAAAATAGGTATTACCATAGGAAAGGGTAACAAGCTGGAGCTGGATGAAGATGAATTGAAGAAAGCAGATATCAGTTCATTGAAAACGGTTTTTACAGGTTACAATTCCTTTGCAGGCAAAACAGCCCAGAAAGCAACTGGTATATCAAATGCTGCGAACCGGGCAAGTGCGACTTATACAAACAATGGTACATATTCGAAAAAGGATTCCTCTCTAACGTCAAGTAAGATAGATAAGGAAGTATAGTATGTTAAGCCTAAATGACAAGAAGAAAAATCTTTTGTATTAATTTGTCGGGAAGGAGGAACCAGATGAGTTTTACAGTCAATTTATCCGGTGGAGGTTTACTGATAAATAGATTTAATAGTTCTAATATGTTGAAAAGTACACAGGAAAAATTGCAGCGACAGCAGGAACGGGATAATAAGGTGGCTTTTTTTGAAGCACAAAAAGAAAATTTGAAAAACCGAAAGGCTGACAGTTTGGAAGAAATCTCTGAAAAGCTGGAAATGTTTCATAATTATGAGGATGAAATTGCGGCAGCAAATCAGGAGTATAATAATTCACAGATGTTTCATGTCATGGACGAGGCAGAAGAACATGGCGAAAAGATTGCGGAAGCTGCTGAGAGGAATAAGCCTAAAACAGAAGAAGAACGAAAGGAAGAAATGGTGGATGAAGCTCTTGGAACAGAGGAAAACAAGGGCATGATGTCTGAAATCATGGACGAACTTTCGGAGACAACCGAAGAAATGACAGAGCAGATGACGGAAAAAACTGTGGAGAATATGGAAGAACTTCCAGACGAGGTTTTGCAGGAGCAGCTTGCTACAGATAGTTTAGAGGCAGCAGAAATGGTACAAACAGACACAATTAAAAGGTATGTGCCGATTGATATTAGAGTCTGATGGTATTTATCTGGGAAGGAAACAGCTATGAAGATTTACAATAATACAAATATTACATATTCTGCAATCGAACATAACAGCAGGAAAAATACAAAGCAAAATGTTCCGGCAGATTTAGAAAGGAAAATGACACAGTATACAGATACACTTTCCATTTCCAAAACAGGGCAGGAGAGCTTTCGACATTTATCTTCTGTCAGTTCTATGGATTATCAGAACCGTTTTGAGAAGGAAGTGACGGATATATTTGTCAAAGAAGATACAGAGAGTGTAAAAACTGATTCCTTTGAACATCATGTAAACAGAATGGCAGAAGCATATAACAAAATGAAAAACAGCATTGAAGAAAAATATGCGGAACAAGATTATGAGCCGGAGTATTATGTGACAGAATCGGGCAAAATTGAGGAATTAACCAAAGAAAAAGAACTGGATATGCTGAATCAGGCATATGAAAATCACAGTAATTTTATGGCAACTTCAACAGAAATATGGTCAGAATTACAGGATTTTACCCCATCGGTAGTTTACCATAAAGGAAGTGAACAGACAGCAAATGAACAGAACATAGGTGAGAACCAGGAGAATACTGCAAAATCTAAAGAAAAGGGGGTTATCCAAAATTCGGCATATCAGGCATTTTTATCCGCCATCCAGTCGGATAACCAGAAATTATCGCAGCAGTATTCGGGTGACTGGAAAGATTTAAGGCTAAATCTGAATGTATCAGATGGTGATCGGAAAATGCTTAATGGTATTTGGGATTATTATGCTAATAAAAGGTAATGAAAGCTTTGTAATACGAAAGGAGATGTTAGTATGGCAGTTACAGGTGTAAACAATTACTCTAATATTTACACAAATGCTTATACCGGTAATATATGGAAAAATAATGCTAAGGAAACCACAGAAAAGCAGGTTGTGGAGCAAACAGAAGATGTAAAGACAGGGACAACCCGAAAAACTGCAGCGGATGAACTTTCCTATCTTTCCAAAAAAATGACAATTATAGTTTTGTATCAGCAAATTATAGTCCGGGGATGAAATATGGTAAATCAACTACCACGAATGTAGCGATTTTTCCTCAGTTTTTAACAAAAATGGCAAATGATTCAGACTTAGAAGATGAGTACATAAAAGAAATTGGTAACATGAAAAAAATAGATGAGCAGTTTGCAAAGCAACAAGCAGATATTGGATGGAGAGTTGAACAGGGATGGGCAATAGATAAAGATGGAAATATTAGTTCATGGGCAATAGGACATAAAGATTCAAAAGTAAAATCCTTTCTCCAGAATATGAGTGAAAAAGCCGAAGAAATCCCACAGAAGCAGTTGGAAAAAGCAAAGGATACAAAGGAAGAAAAAAGAAGTATTCTCGATGAAAAAGCATAAAGAAGTTATAAAAAAGAACAAGGTTGATTTGAAGGTGTAAATAATCAGATTCGAAGTATTATGCAGAAAAAATGCATAGCATTGAGGGAGCCTTGCGTATGTCAGATGAAATCAATGCCCAGTTCGGATTTGAAAGAGTATTCGGTAAGACTAACGGCAATGCAGATACTGATACAAAAATTACAAAATTTGGCATCTCTTTTAATAGTGACGGAATTACAACATTCTATGCAGAGTTAGAAAAATCATCAGCCAGTCAGAAAGAATATCTTGAAAAAATTCAGGAAAAGAAAGCTGCTGAGAAGAAAGAGATAAAGAAAAAGGAACAATCCAAGCAAATCGAAGTACGAAAAACTACGGTTCAGGCAAATTCAAAAGAAGAACTTTTGGATAAGATCAAAAACGTTGACTGGGATTCCATCAAGTCGGAGGAGAATAAAATCGGCGGAAGATTTGATTTTTCAGTTTAGTTTATTCAGATGAGAATAGAAGCAATTTCATAAAATCTTACATACACACTTGACAATATTCCGCCGAGCGCGGCGTCGGTGAAGGGGTTCGCACCTGTGGTGTGCCAACAGAGGTATCGCGGATGCACTCATGGAAAAAATGACACCTTTAATAATGAAGAATAGTGTACAGAAATAGCAAATGCTGTGAAATCAATGGTGTAAATATCAGAAATAAGGAAGCTAAAAGTTGGGCGGCAGATTAGTTAATAATTTGCCGCCTATATACATTTCTCTCCTTTATACCGATACATCAATAGAATTACGAACAATTCTATTACCATTTTGGACAAGTGTAGCTTCTACGGATTCTCTTGTGACATTATCAAGAATGCTTGCATCAAATGCTTGTCCGGGCTTCCAATTTGGATTGGCTGATTTTACGGCTGCGTACATAGCAGCTCTATACTGTCCTTCATATTGTTCTAAAGTCCATGTACCACTTAAACGCTTATCTTTGCTGACACTTAACTGATAATCTTTGAAAATATCGGAACGTTTCGTTGTGTCACCATTTGAAAGACCTTTTTCCTGAATAAATTCCCGCTTCACATTATCAAACATTTTTTGACGATGATCTTCGGATATATTTGTAAGTTTCTGCCATGATGTACCTTTTCCAGTAACATCCATACCTGCAACACCATTTGAATTTAATAAATCTCCGTCCGAATCAAACTGCTTCATCAGATTTTTAATAATCGTATCCCTTCCACCGAATATTTCATATATCATCTTTTCTTCCGGAGACATCATGGATTCATTTTCAATTACTCCAGATAACCAGCCTTTTTCTTTCAATGCCTTATACTGTTTACTATTTGTATTGATACTATTATAGGTATTACCTAAACCGTTAATATTCATTGACATATAAAAGCCTCCCTGCAAATAAATTCAAAATCCGTTTAGAATCAGTACTATATAATATATCATCGCAAATTCCAGAAAATTAATAACACAGTATATAATATAAAATGCTTTTCCCAATATAATTAGGTAAGATTTATGATTGGAAATGAGGAAAAGCATGAACATATGACTTTATAGAATGTGCGTATAATCATAAAAAATATGGTTATAATACTTGCGTATAATCAAAAAACAATTTACAATATGCGTATAATCATAAAATATAGAACAAATATATATGCGCATAATCTGGAGGAGCTATGATATTAAAAAGAAAAATATATAAAAAACTACTGGAATGGAAAAAGGAGTGTCAGGGGAAAAAAGCTTTACTGATAGAAGGTGCCAGACGTATTGGAAAGTCTACCATCTGCGAAGAATTTGGAAAAAGCGAATACAAAAGTTTTCTTCTGATTGACTTTGCTAAAAAAGATAAGGAAGTTGAGGGGTATTTTGAGAAATATCTGAATGATCTGGATACATTTTTTATGTTATTACAGACACATTTTGGAACAAAACTGACAGAGAGAAACTCTCTTATTATTTTTGATGAGGTGCAGATGTTTCCACAGGCAAGAGCTGCAATAAAATATTTAGTGGCAGATGGAAGATATGATTATATCGAAACTGGTTCATTGATATCTATCAGAGAAAATGTAAAGAACATCGTCATACCGTCAGAAGAAAGACATATCAATATGTATCCATTGGATTTTGAAGAATTTGCAATAGCATTAGAAGAAGATTTGCTGGTTGAATATATAAAAAAATGTTTTGAAAAAAGAGAACCTTTGGAAAGAAGTATGCATAATCAGGCAATGCTTTTGTTTCATCAGTATATGCTTGTTGGTGGGATGCCTATGCCTGTAGTAACATTTATTGAAAGCAAAAAAGATTTTACAGAAGCGGATAGAGAAAAAAGGGACATTCTTAAATTGTATCGGGAAGATATTATGAAAATAGATGCAAAGTATCGAAGTAAGGTACTTGCAATTTATGATCAGATTCCGGGATTTCTTTCACAGCATGAAAAAAGAGTTGTATTCAAAAAGCTGCAGGATGGTAGTTACGCAGACCAGTACGAAGAAACTTTTTTCTGGCTGTCGGATTCTATGATATCCAATGAGTGCTTTTTGTGTAATGATCCGAATGTTGGCTTATCATTAAATGAGACAAGAAGCTATGTAAAGTGTTATATGGGTGATACCGGACTTTTGGTAAGCCATGCATTTGATGAAAATGAATTACTTGAAGATGAAGTATATAAACAGATATTGGCAGGCAAATTACAGATTAATGAAGGAATGCTTTATGAAAATGCAATAGCTCAGATGCTGGTGGCAAATGGACATAAATTATATTTTTATACACACTATAATGAAAATAAGCATCGAAATGATATGGAAATAGATTTTATCATTTCCAATAACAGCAGATTAAAATATAAGATGTTTCCGATTGAAGTGAAGTCAGGAAAGCAATACAAAACGACCTCATTAAATAATTTCAGAGAAAAATACAAGGAGCGCATAGGGGAAAGTTATATTATTCATCCAAGAAATTTAATTGTAAAAGATGGAATTATATGCATTCCCCCATATATGACGATGAATATATAAAAATCTGACATACACACCAAGTTTTGGAGAGGATGGCATTATCAGTAAAAGATTCCAGAATGGCAAGGAACTGGAATTCGCAGGCTCGAAAGATTTCTGGAAAAAATTTTTAAATGAATCATAATAATCTGCGGATTTTTGACGGCGGCATACCAAACCGTTTTTTAAACAGTTTACTGAAATGATAGACGTCATCATAGCCAACTTTGGCTGCGACTTCCTGAATGCTGCCGTCAAAGCCGTTTTCCAACAATTCTTTTGCTTTTTCAAGGCGGATATTGATCAGGTGGCGGATCGGTGTATCGCCTGTCTCACTTTTAAAAATACGTGAGATATAAAAAGGACTTAAGTACATATTTTCTGCAATCTGATCTAAAGAAATCTTTTCACTGTAATGATCCTCAAAATAATTTACGATCTGGTCAACTACATATTTTTTGCTGGTAGATTCAAAAGAGCAGCCGGTATTGATTTTTACCGGTTCACTCTGTTCCCGCAGCAGCAGGATCAGCATCTGCATCAGATAACTTTTCAACATGATATAACGTCCGCTGCGGCAGACGTCATTTTCTACGCTCATGGCTGTGCAGATCTTAAACAGCTTCTGGCGCAGTTCGCCGGAGGTATGTAAAATAGGAGACTGTGTGGCTGGATCGGATGTCAGATCTTTTAAATGCAGCGGCAGATAATTTTCCGGGAAATCCCCAAAACGGACGTCACATAATCCAACAAAAAATTCCGTAGCCGGATTGGAAGGGTCTGTGCAGAGTGCCTGATGCTTCTGCCCCGGATTTAAAATAATGATATCTCCTTCGGACACATCATAGAGCCTGTCCGCAATCTTGTATTTGCCGTGGCCGGACAAAATAAATGCCATCTCGATAAAATCGTGGCTGTGATAGCGTGCTTCATCTTTCAAACGTGTGCCTTTCCAGGTAAATAGAAAAGTTGGATTCAGTTGGTCAAGCAGTTGTTCCCGGTTGTCACAGCACATAGTAAGGTCTCCATTTCTTCATTTTATCGTCGATAAAAACTTATTGTCTATATTTAAAATACAATGCGATGTGGATCATAAAAAGTGTGTCAAAATGTGAAATATGGGAATTTGCGCGAAGCTGGAGATCTTTTTGTGACTTGGGAGAAAATTAGAAAATCTTAGTATGCCTGTAAATACACAGTGTTGTGCTGCCACGGATGGCAGCGCAAGTCTTAACGTGCCATGGAGGGCACGTTTAAGACGTACACGTCACTTTGAAAGAGCATAAAGCAGGCATACTTAGTTTTTCTTATTTTCGGACAATGGAACAAAATGAAAACCAGCTTCGCGCAAATTTCCAGTTTCAAAGTCTAAATACACTTTTTGTGATCCACATCACAGTATAACATATTCTCCACCAGAAACCATCCCTTCCGGTGCAAAAAATAACATGAACGGTGCAAGATATTACATTCCTTTTTACCCCAAAAGTACTATACTGAAAATCCGAAAGGAAAAACGAAAATGGAGTAGGAGGGTTATTATGACACCAATGAAGTGGTTCTTTTCATTTCTGAAAAAGTACCGGGGATTAATGATAGTTGGAATTTTGCTGACCACAGCGGTATCAGTGCTTTCGGTGGTAAATCCGTACATATCCGGGCAGATCGTAGATCAGGTCATAAGCGGTGGAAAATATGACAGACTGATGCCGTTTATCGGATGTCTGATCGGAATCACGATCGTGATGGGAGTCTTGCGTTTTCTGTTTCAGGTCGCATTTGAGACGGCGTCGCAGGGCGTTTTGTACGATATGAGAGACAAAGTCTACCGGAAATTATTAGAGGAAGATTTTGCATTTTACAATAAGAAACGTACCGGAGATCTGATGAGCCGCCAGACCGGAGATATGGATGCAATCCGTCACTTTGTGGCATATGTGGTCTATATGGTTTACCAGAGTGTGCTGATGTTCGTGTTTGCACTGCTTATGATCTTTACGGTCAACACAAAACTTGCGCTTGCCATGCTTGTGGTGCTGCCGTTTACGGCGTTTGCAACCTGCCGTCAGACGAAAGAGGTACGTCCGGCATTCAAGCGTAACCGTGACTGTTTTTCCTCACTCAATGCGTTTGTGCAGGAAAATGTCAGTGGAAACCGTGTGGTAAAAGCATTTGCAAAAGAAGATTTTGAGATTGAAAAATTCAATAAGGAAAATGATAAATTCCGTGCGGCGCAGATCGATGCGTCAAAGATCTGGATGAAATATGTGCCGATATTTGAGGTGCTTTCCTATGCGCTGACGATCATCCTGATCCTCTACGGCGGCTATATGGTCATTCAGGGAGAGATCACGTTAGGACAGCTCGTGACGGTGAACGGCTATCTGTGGATGTTAAACAACCCGCTGCGCCAGGCAGGATGGCTGGTCAACGATATCAGTAACTTTACAACGTCCGTGGAGAAAATCTATGCGACTTACAGTGAAGAGCCGCATGTAAAAACACCGGTATCTGGAGTAGTGAAGAAACATCTGAAAGGTGAGATCGAGTTTAAAAATGTATCTTACCGTGCGGATGACGAAGATATTGTCATGGATGTCAATTTTAAGGTAAAACCGGGGCAGACCGTCGGCATCATTGGTTCTACCGGAGCTGGAAAATCAACGATCATGAATCTGCTCTGCCGGTTTTATGATACGACTTCCGGTGAAGTGCTTGTGGATGGTGTGAATGTCCGCGACATGGATCTTTATAACCTGCGTGACAATATCGGCATGGCGATGCAGGATGTGTTCCTTTTTTCGGATACGATCGAAGGAAATATCGCATACGGAAGGCCGAATTGTTCGTTCGAAGAAGTCAAACAGGCTGCGATCATGGCGGATGCCAATCATTTTATCCAGGCACTTTCGGATGGATATGATACGATTGTGGGTGAGCGCGGTGTCGGACTTTCCGGCGGACAGAAACAGCGTATCTCCCTTGCGAGGGCACTGCTGAAAGATCCGTCGATTCTGATTCTTGACGATACGACATCGGCGGTCGATATGGAGACGGAGAGTTATATCCAGAGCCAGTTGAAGAAATTAGATAACAAGTGCACGATCTTTGTCATTGCGTACCGCATTTCTTCCATTAGAGATGCAGATCTGATCCTTGTCATGGATAACGGACGTATCATTGAACAGGGAACCCATGAGGAATTGGTGGCAGCAGGCGGTTATTATGCGACAGCTTTCCATAACCAGTATGGTGAGATCCCACAGGAAATTTTAAACGGAAAGGGGGAGAAATAAGATGGCAAGAAACAGATATGATATGGATGAGATATTAGAGGACAGTTTTGATGTAAACCAGCTCAAACGTCTTGCAGGTTACATTGCTCCCTACAAAAAGAAGATGGCAGGCGTTATTCTTCTGATGCTTTCTTCCTCGGCACTTACCATGGCGATCCCGATCTTTTTCCAGAATGTGATGGATCACAGCATCCCGGAAAAAGATATGAAATCGATCACATTTTACAGTATTGCGACATTGCTGATCGCACTTTATTCGGGTATTTCCCTGCGGATCAAGATCAAGACCATGAGTGTGATCGGGCAGAATATCGTACATGACATCCGCTATGATATTTTCTGTCATCTGCAGGAACTTCCATTTTCCTATTATGATGACAGACCACATGGAAAAATTCAGGTGCGTGTGGTCAATTATGTGAACAGCCTAAGTGATCTTTTGAGCAATGGTATTGTCAACACATTCACAGATCTGTGCAACCTGATCTTTATCCTGATGTTTATGTTTGCACTCGATGTCCGGCTGACGCTGATCTGTCTGTGCGGATTGCCGGTTCTTGCATTTGTGATTATCTTAATCAAGAAAAAACAGCGCAGGGCATGGCAGATCCAGAGCAACAAACAGTCAAACTTAAATGCGTACATTGCGGAGAGTATCAATGGAATCCGTGTGACGCAGTCTTTTGTAAGGGAAAATGAGAATACCGGAATCTTTAATAACCTAAGTAAAAATTACCGGAAATCCTGGATGCGTGCGGTAATGTTTAACTTTACGATGGGACCGAGCGTGGATATTATTTCGACATTTACGACGGCACTGATCTATGTGCTGGGTGTCCGTTGGATTTTAGCACCGGATATGACACTGACCGTCGGTGTTCTGATCGCATTTACCGCGTACATTGGGCGTTTCTGGGCACCAATCAACACACTTGCCGGATTTTACAATTCTCTTTTGACAGCAATCTCTTATCTTGAGAGGATTTTTGAGACGATCGATGAGCCGGTGGGTGTCAGGGATGAGCCGGATGCAATCCCGATGCCGGAGGTGGCAGGAGAAGTGAAGTTTTCCCATGTGTCCTTTGGTTATGAGCCGGGGCAGAAGATTCTGGAAGATATTAATTTTACGGCAGAACCGGGTGAAACTTATGCGATCGTCGGTCCGACCGGGGCAGGAAAATCCACGATCGTAAATCTCATCAGCCGTTTTTACAATGTGGATTCCGGGAAAATCACGATCGATGGCATTGATATCTCGAAGGTGACACTTCATTCACTGCGCACCCAGATGGGAATCATGATGCAGGACAGCTTTATTTTTGCGGGGACGATCATGGATAATATCCGCTATGGCAACCGCAGTGCGACGGACGAGGAAGTCATCCGTGCCGCAAAAACAGTCTGCGCCCATGATTTTATTATGGAAATGGAAAACGGATATAAGACACAAGTCAATGAGAGAGGAAGCAGGCTATCCGCCGGACAGCGGCAGCTCATTTCCTTTGCGCGGGCATTGCTTGCCGATCCGAAGATCCTGATTTTAGATGAGGCGACGTCAAGCATTGATACCGAGACGGAACTGCTTTTACAGAAGGGATTAAATGAGCTTTTGAAAGGAAGAACGTCCTTTATCATTGCACACAGGCTCTCCACAATCAAAAATGCCGACTGCATCTTATATGTAGACAAAGGCGATATTTTAGAGCGTGGAAATCATGACGCACTGATGGAACAGAAGGGTGAGTATTACAAACTTTATATGTCACAGTATGATTTCTTAAAATGACAGGCACTGCGGTGCCATTTGCCAATCGAAAAACCGGAAAACACTATTTGACACCCGGATCTTATAAATAAAAACTGCCGCCTCACGGTGATATGTCCCCCTTTTTCTGAACTTACAGAGAAAAGGGTACATATATTCACCCGGAGGCGGCAGTTTTTATGAAAGTTTATTCATTTTTATGTTCTTTCCGGTATTCTGCCGGGCTTTTTCCAACGTATTTTTTGAACTTGATATGGAAATAATCGACATTCCGGTAACCGACTTTTTCTGCGATCGCATAAACTTTTAACTCTGAGGAACAGAGAAGCTCCATCGAGTGTTTGATGCGGACATGGTCGACGTATGAGTTGAAGTTTTCACCCATCTTTTTGCGGAAAATCTTTCCGAGATAGGAGCTGTTGTAACCAAACAGCGGTGCAATATTTTCTAATGTGATATTGCTTGCATAGTTGTGGTTGATGTAGTGCAGAATATCATCCAGCACGCTTTCACGGGAAGAGTTACCGATCGAGGACATGATCATCTCAAACTGTTCCGTGAAGTACAGGATGATCTCGTAGAGATAATATTTTTCTTCGATCAGACGGATGATATCCGCATTGCTCGGAAACGGGATATTTGCACCATTGTAAAGCCGGTTTGCCTGTTCCTTGATCTGCAGATAAAGGTCTGTCAGGAAAAGCCGTATGGAATCAATCGAATCTGCAGCATGGTAAAGTTCATTGGTAAGCTGTGTCAAAGTCTCCGCTAACATATTGCGGTTGAATGCCTGAAGATATTCAAACAGGCTGGTAGCGTAACGGTTTAAAAAAGCGTCGTTTAAGATGGATTTTAAACTGTCCGGGTCCGGCAGTTCGGCATAACCGATCGTGTGCTGTTCCTGCTCGCAGAAGAAACGGCGTTCTAAGAGCTGTTTCGCCTGAATATAGGAAATATAGACTTCCGACAGGTCTGACACGCGCGCACCATATGTAATAAAGAGACTGTCAAGAGGAGAATTCTCCTGTGGACGCCGTTCTCTCTGGTAACGCTCCAGAAAATCGTTAAACTTTTGAATGGCAAAAGTGCCTTTCAGCAAAATAACCTCATGATACTGCAGCGTAATGTTATCGTAGGAGTTATTATCCTGATTCGTCACGCGCAGAAGATCCGAAAAACGATAGGAGGCATCTGCAGTATTGTGACTGTATTTCTCATAGATCACAACCTGATAGGTGTCTGCTGTCAGATGGAGATCTGTTGTATTTATGTGGGAAAGATCGATATCATTCGTTAAAAGATCGCGGATGATGGTCTCTCTTGCCTTTTCACGGTAATGTTCCCGGGTATTTGCAGTTGCAGCAGCCTTGTCTAAGTTTTCTTTGATCGAACGAAGAATCTCCTCAAGTTCATCCTCGTCGATCGGCTTTGTCAGATAATACTGCACTCCGTAACGGATGGCTTCCTGCGCATATTTGAAATCAGAGTAACCGCTTAAGATAATGACTTTTCCGGTAAAACCCTGTGCTCTTGCCTCCCGGATAACGTCAAGCCCTAACATTCCCGACATGCGGATGTCTAAGAGAACGATATCCGGCTGTAAGGCAAGAATCTGCTGATAGGCCGTCTCACCGTTTGCAGCTTCTCCGGCGATCGTATAGCCGAGAGATTCCCAGTCGAACAGACATTTGATACCTTCCCGGATAATGGATTCATCATCTGCAATTAAAACGCGATACATAAAAATAACCTTCCTGTTCCAATGATAAAAGTACTAAACGTAAGTATAAATGCGAACGTTTTGTTTGTCAAATTTATCGAGTGTTTTATGTACAATTTAGAGGGTATTTTTTGCAGGGTGGGTATAGTAAGATGAGACAAAATGAGATAATTACAGGGAGGAAAATCCTCTGCGCCTGATAGCAGTCGCATTTTCCTTCGGAAAACAGGGAGGATTATCATATGAAATTCAGTAATGGATGCTGGCTGCAGAAAGAGCGCTGCGAGTGCTTTTCTCCGGCAGAAGTATATTTTTCAAAAATCGAGAAAGATCAGGTGACGATCTGTGCGCCGACAAGCAAGATCACACAGCGCGGCGATACCCTTGGCGGAATCAACCTCACGATCGTGATTTCAGCACCGTATGAGGAAGTGCTTAGGGTTCAGACTTATCATCACATGGGCGTGCAGAAAAAGGCACCGTCATTTGAGATCGCACCTGCGGAGAGCGGACATTTAAAGGCAGAAGATACGGAGGACAAACTGGTCATTTCAAGCGGTACACTGCGTCTGGAAGTGCAGAAAGAGAACGGAGCACTCACATTTTACCGCGGTGAGGAGAAAATCACTGCAAGCGGATGGAGAGATCTTGCATACATGAAGACCGACTGGAAAGGTTTTGCCTATGATAAAGGACCGGAAGATGCTTATATGAGAGAGCAGTTATCACTTTCCGTTGGCGAGCTGATCTATGGACTTGGCGAGCGTTTTTCTGCGTTTGTAAAAAATGGACAGAGCGTGGATATCTGGAACGAGGACGGCGGTACTTCCACAGAGCAGTCTTATAAAAATATCCCGTTTTATATTTCCAATAAAGGATACGGTGTGTTTGTAAACCATCCGGAGCGCGTGTCCTTTGAAGTTGCAACAGAGATGGTAACCAAGGTTGAATTTTCCGTGCCGGGTGAAAACCTTGACTATTTCCTGATCAACGGACCGACGATGAAAGAGGTGCTGATGCGATATACAGACATTACTGGAAAACCGTCACTTCCGGCACCGTGGACATTCGGTCTCTGGCTGTCCACATCCTTTACGACAAACTATGATGAAATGACAGTCAACAGTTTTGTCGATGGAATGTTTGACCGCAAGATCCCGTTATCCGTATTCCATTTTGACTGCTTCTGGATGAAAGATTTCAACTGGTGTGATTTTACCTGGGATTCAAGAGTATTCCCGGACCCGGAGGGCATGTTAAAACGTCTGAAAGCAAAAGGATTAAAGATCTGTGTCTGGATCAACAGCTATGTGGGACAGGAGTCCTCCATGTTCAAAGAGGGTGTCGAGGGCGGTTACTTCTTAAAACGTCCAAATGGCGATGTATGGCAGTGGGATATGTGGCAGCCGGGACTTGCCATTGTGGACTTTACTAACCCTGCAGCCTGCGAGTGGTACAGCAAAAAGTTAGAGGCACTGCTCGATATGGGTGTTGACTGCTTCAAGACCGACTTTGGTGAGAGAATCCCGACAGATGCGGTATATTACGACGGTTCTGATCCGGTCAAGATGCACAACTACTATACATACCTTTACAATAAGGTGGTATTTAACGTATTAAAGAAGAAAAAAGGTGAAAAAGAGGCTGTTCTTTTTGCACGTTCTGCAACTGCAGGCGGACAGAAGTTCCCGGTTCACTGGGGCGGTGACTGCTGGTCTGATTATGAATCCATGGAGGAGAGCCTTCGCGGAGGCCTGTCACTGACAAGTTCCGGTTTTGGATACTGGAGCCATGATATCGGAGGATTTGAGAGTACATCCACACCGGACGTCTATAAGAGATGGTGTGCATTCGGACTGCTTTCTTCCCATTCAAGACTGCACGGATCTACTTCTTACCGTGTGCCGTGGGCATATGATGAGGAAGCAGTAGATGTGGTACGTTATTTCGCACAGCTTAAGGCATCCTTAATGCCGTATCTGTACCGCAATGCGATCGAGACATCAAAGACCGGTATCCCGATGATGCGGAGCATGGTGCTTGAATTTACCGAGGACAAGAACTGTGCTTACCTGGCAACCCAGTATATGTTAGGTGATTCCTTACTGGCTGCACCAATCTTCCGTGATGACAGCATCGCAGAGTACTATCTGCCGGAGGGAACCTGGACATCCTTACTGACCGGAGAAGTCAAAGAGGGCGGTAAATGGTATACAGAAAAACATGGTTATTTAAGCATTCCTCTCTATGTCAAAGAGGGCAGCATCGTGGCTATGGGTGCAAGAAATGACAATGCGGTTTATGATTATGCGGACGGAGTGACATTCCGTGCTTATGCATTGAAGGATGGCATTAAAGCGGAGACTGTTGTCTATGGAACAGAAAATGAAAAGGAAGCATCTGCAGGCGTTGTGAAGAATGGAACTTCTTATGAAATCACAGTGGAGAGCAAAAAGGCATCCAAAGTGGCATTGATGAATGTCGGTGTTCCAAAGCAGGTAAATGGTGCATCCTATACACAGGATGGAGAAAATGTCATCGTAGAGTTCAACGGGGACGGCAAGGCTGAGGTTGTATTTTAATGCAGGAAACATACATTGAAGAAATTTTAAAAGAGCTGACTTTAGAAGAAAAGATCGGTATGATCCACGGTGCGGGTTTATTCCGCACCGAAGGAGTGGAGCGGCTTTCCATCCCACCGCTCTATATGTCGGATGGACCGATGGGAGTGCGAGCAGAATTTGCGGACAATGAATGGCGGAATGTCGGGACAACGGAAGATTATGTGACTTATCTTCCGTGCAACAGCGCCATTGCATCCACCTGGAACCGTGATCTGGCAAAGAAAGCCGGAAAAGTGCTGGGTGAGGAGGCAAGAGGCAGGGGCAAAGATGTGATCTTAGCTCCAGGCATCAACATCAAACGAAGTCCGCTCTGTGGCAGGAATTTTGAATATATGAGCGAAGATCCGGGACTCATCGAAGAACTGGTTGTACCGATGATCGAGGGAATCCAGGAAAACGATGTTGCGGCATGCGTGAAGCATTTTGCGGCAAACTCACAGGAAACTGAAAGACTCTGGGTGGATACAATCATCGATGAGGCAGCACTGGAAGAAATTTATTTTCCGGGATTTCAAGCGGCGGTAGAAAAGGGACACACCCTTGCTCTGATGGGAGCCTATAATCTGTTAAACGGTGAGCACTGCTGTATGAGTAAATCCCTGCTCAATGAAAAACTGCGGAAAGACTGGGCATTTGACGGCGTGGTAATCTCCGACTGGGGTGCTGTGCATGATACGAAACTGGCGGCAGAGTCCGGGCTGGATCTTGAGATGGATGTCAAGTATCAGTTCGACGAACAGTACATGGCAGATCCTCTGTTAAAAGCAGTGAAGGATGGAGAAATCGAAGAATCGCTGGTGGATGAGAAAGTGCGCAATATCCTCCGCATGATGCTGCGTTTAAAAATGATCGGACCGGAGAGAAAACATCGTAAGACAGGCGCATACAATACGGAGGAACACCGCAGGGCAGTGCTCGATGTGGCGCGCGAGTCCATGATTTTACTGAAAAATGAAGATCAGGTATTGCCGCTTCAGGCAGAATCCGGCTGTAAGGTTGCCGTGATCGGTGTAAATGCCGCTGCAATCCATTCAAACGGAGGAGGAAGTGCAGAAATCAAGGCACTGTATGAGATTTCACCGCTTATGGGAATCAAAAAGTTACTTGGTGGAAATGTGAAAGTTTCTTACGCACCGGGCTATGTGATTCCGGATAAGAAAGAGACATCTGAGATCAACTGGCAGGCGGCGAGCACGGAGACTGCAGAGAATACCGAAAAGGAAAGCACTGTAAGTGGAAGAACACTGGATGAAAAACAGCAGGAAGCCTTAGCGGAAGCAGTTGCGCTGGCAAAAGCAAGTGACATTGTTATTTTTGTGGGCGGACTGAACCACGATTTTGATGTGGAGGGACTTGACCGCGTGAACATGAAACTGCCATACGGGCAGGATGAAGTAATCGATGCTCTGCTAAAGGCCGTGCCGGATACGGTGGTCTGCATGTATGCAGGTGCACCGGTTGAGATGCCGTGGGCAGAAAAGGCAAAAGCAATCCTCTGGAGCTACTATGCCGGTATGGAAGGGGGAACAGCCCTGGCAGAGATCTTGTCTGGAAAAGTAAATCCATCCGGAAAGCTGGCAGAAACATTTATCCGTGATGCGTCGCAGTGTCCGGCACATACGATCGGAACATTTGGAAAGAAAGACCGTGTGGAGTACAGGGAAGGTGTGATGGTCGGTTACCGTTATTATGACACAAAAAAAACAGATGTCCTGTTCCCGTTTGGTCATGGACTTTCCTATACGGCATTTACCTATAATGATCTTGAAATTATACGGCAGCAGGAAAATGGCAGACAGACCGTGAAAGTTTCCTGTTCGGTAACCAATACAGGAGAACATGCAGGGAAAGAGACCGTTCAGATTTATGTGGCACCGGAACAGAAAAAAGACAGACCGGTTCATGAACTGAAAGCGTTTGAAAAAGTCAGGCTTGATGCCGGGGAAACAAAGAGGATCTGTGTTATTTTGGAGGAAAGAGATTTTTCCCGTTATGACACAGACAAAAAGATGCCGGTTCCGGTAAATGGAACGTATGAAATTCAGGTTGGCGCATCTTCGACAGATATCTGCCTTTGTGGAAAAATAGACCTTTTTTTTGCAGAAGGTTAAATGATGACTATTGAAAAGAAACTCTGACTTTGCTATGATAAAGTCAGGTTTTTTTTATGGGATTTTTTGGGGGGCGGATAGGTGAGAATATGTCTGAAAAGAGCAAGGTATTAGTCGTAGATGATAAACAGGTCGAACGTGTCATGATGAAAAGAATTTTGAGCGGTACGTACGAGGTGATAGAGGCAGAAAATGGCAAGGAAGCATTTGAGATTCTTTATGAACGAAGCACGGAGATAACGGCGGTACTTTTAGATATCGTTATGCCGGAGTATGACGGGTATTATTTTCTGGAACGGTATCATAAAGCGCAGATGTATCAGGCAATACCTGTCATTGTACTTACGATGGAGATTGACATTGAGACAGAGATTAAATGCCTGGGCATGGGAGCGTGGGATTTTATCCGGAAACCGTATGATGTGGATGTTGTCCGGTTCCGGCTGAAGAATGTGATTGGCAGCAGCAGTCAGAATATCAGCAAAGCATTAAAGTACCGTGCAGAATATGATATCCTTACCGGCATCTATAATAAGACCAATATGTTTCAGGCGACATCTGCTATGTTAGAGCGATATCCGGACCGGCATTTTGCTTTTGTGCGGATGGATATTGAAAAGTTCCAGCTGATCAATTCTTTCTTTGGAATGAGTGCAGGGGACATGCTGCTGAAATATATTGCAGACCTTTTGATATGTGCAGTCAGAAACCGCAGTGACGTTACCTTTGGCAGGATGGATGCGGATATATTCTGCTTCTGCGTATCCTATGAAAATACAAAAGAACTGGTCGAAAGTTTTGATAAAATGCGTGATATCTTAAGCAGATACCCGCTTGATTTTGATATCGTACCGATATTTGGTGTTTACCTGATCGCTGGAAAGAAAATAACACCGGATCACATGTACGATCGTGCCAACCTTGCGGCAAAGCACTGCAAAGGCAATTATATCCGTAACTATGCATTTTATACACGGCAGATGAGCCAGGAGATCGAGAAGGAACAGCGGATCGTAAACAGCATGAAAAGTGCACTGGAAAATCATGAATTTGTTGTATTCTATCAGCCAAAATACGGGCTCAGCGATAATCAGATCGCAGGAGCGGAGGCGCTGGTTCGCTGGAAACATCCGGAACGGGGAATGATTTCACCGGGAGAGTTTATACCGGTATTTGAACGGAATGGATTTATCACAAAGCTGGATTATTATGTGTGGGAGCAGACCTGCATCCAGCTTAGAAAGTGGATGGATGAAGGAAAGAATCCGCTTCCGATATCCGTCAATCTTTCGAGGGTCAGTCTTTACAACAAAGATATCGTGAATGTGATCTGCAATCTGGTGGACAGTTACCGGATTCCACGCAGACTGTTTCAGGTAGAACTGACAGAGAGCGCATACAATACAAATCCCAAAGCAGTGCAGGATATGATGCAGCGTTTGCGCGAAGAGGGATTTTACATTCTGATGGACGATTTTGGAAGTGGTTATTCTTCTTTAAATGTTTTAAAGGATATTGTGGTTGATGTTTTAAAGATGGACATGAAGTTTTTTGCCGGTGATGACAGGGAAGGACGCGGAGAAAATATCATGGCGGCAGTGATCCGTATGGCAAAATGGCTGAATATGCCGGTTGTTGCGGAAGGCGTGGAACGGATCGAACAGGTGGAATTTTTGCGGAGTATTGGCTGTGAATATGTACAGGGATATTATTTTGCAAAACCGATGCCTGTGGAAGAATACGAAAAACTGCAGTTTGACAGGCCGCATGCGGAGAGAAAGAAAGAGACAGAACGCTTAGTTGACATAGATAGCCTGTGGACGCCGGCCTCCCAGCTGGAGTCACTCTTTTTAAATGCGAAACAGGGTGTGGCTGTCTATGAGTACGGCAAAGAACAGATTGAGATAATACGCGTAAATAATGCGTATTATGAGGTGTTTGGATATCAGAATATCAGTCAGAAAAAAGATATTTTTCAGGGAATTCCAAAACGATATCATAAACGTATTCTGGATGCCTTTTTTTATACAGCAGATAAAGGACGTGAAACACAATGTGAATTTTCCAGGAAGAATGAAGCAGGAGAAGAAATTTTTATATCATTAAAGCTGTATGATGTAGGAATTGTAGGAAATAAACATATCATATATGGTGTTTTCTTAAATGTGACAGAACCAAAACAACTGGAATGGGAATTAGAAAAATACAGGCTGTTATTATCCGGAAAAACGAAAGACAGGGAGATGGAACAGGAAAAAGAACAATCGGAGGAATGATAGAAAAATGTGTGAGGTATTGGAAAAATTAAGAGCATGGGGATGCGATTTAGATGGAGCTTTAGAGCGTTTTTTAGGAGATGAGGAATTATATAAAAGCTGCCTTCCGATGGTGGCAGAGGACGAGGCTTTTGATGGATTAAAAGAGGCACTTGCAGAAGATGAGAGAAAAAAGGCGTTTGACTGTGCACATACTTTAAAAGGTGTCTTTGCCAATATGGGAATCACACCGATGTTTGATACGGTCGAAAAAATTGTAGAGCCGCTTCGTGCCGGAATAAATGATGGACTGATGCCGGTATATGAGGAATTGTCCAGGGAAAGAGAACATCTTAGAAGCATTATCCGGATCGAGGGAGAATAAGACGCGTGAAGATTTATATGACGGATATTGTTCCATTTGGGGATGAAAAGATATTTGCACAGATGCTGCCTTTTATCACGGAAGACCGGAAAAATAAAATAATGCAATTGAAAAAAAAAGAAGACCGGTGCAGATCTTTAGCAGCAGGATTATTGTTAGAGTATGCCCTGAGGGAATATGGAATCAGTCTGTTACCAGGGAAAATGCAGCAGATGTATCTTAGATTCGGAGAGAAAGGAAAACCGGTATTAAATGGAAAAACCGGTATACATTTTAACCTGTCACATTCGGGAAGATATGTGGCAGGTGTTTTTTCAGATGAAGAAGTTGGAATTGATGTGGAACAGATCCGGAAAGGACAGATGAAAGTGGCAGAACGTTTTTTCTGTCCGGAGGAATATCTGGCATTACAAAAGGGAAAAATGAAAAAAGCAGACTGTTATTTTACAGAGTTATGGACAAGAAAAGAAAGTTATATCAAAGCGGTTGGAAAAGGGATAGCATTGGATCTTGCATCGTTTTGTGTACTGCAGGATCAGGTTAAATTTTTAAAAGCGGGGCAGACGGGAGAATGGTATCTGCAAAGCTATGATCCCGCAAGTGGATATATATTGTCAGTATGTGCCAAAAAATGTACAAAATGCGAGATTCAATGGATCAGTAAAGAGATGTTTACACAGAAATTTATTTGACGGAAAACTGGAAAGAATTTATAATAATCGCTGAAATGACAAGTAAGGAGGAAGATTCATGTACGACGAATTGACCGAACAGGATATAAAAAAGATGGAAGAGGAGATTGAATACCGGAAACTTGTGGTGCGCAAAGAGGCCTTAGAGGCAGTGAAGGAGGCAAGAGCGCAGGGAGACTTAAGTGAGAATTTCGAGTACCATGCGGCAAAGAAAGATAAGAACCAGAATGAGAGCCGTATCCGCTATTTAGAGAGAATGATCAAAACAGCAAAAGTGATTTCAACGGATTCTGCGGAGGATGAAGTTGGTATGAATAATACGGTGACGGTTTATTTTGAGGAGGACGATGAGGAAGAAGTTTATAAACTTGTGACCACCGTCCGCGGTAATTCTTTAAAGAATCTGATCAGCAATGAGTCACCGCTTGGAAAGGCATTGCTTGGACATAAGGTCGGTGACCGCGTGGAAGTGGCTGTCAATGAGAATTATTCCTATTATGTTGTGATACGAAAGATCGAGAATACCGTGGATGACGGTTCCGATAAATTACGAAGCTTTTAGCAGAAAGAGGGATTTATGAGACTTACAGAATTATTAAATACAGAGAATGTAACGATTTCCTGTGAACTGTTCCCGCCGAAACAGGGTGCACAGTTAGACAACTACAAAAAGATTGTCGGAGATATGGCAGCATTGAAACCAGCATATATGAGTGTTACTTATGGTGCAACCGGCGGAACTTCTGATTATACGGTAGAACTTGCAAATGAAGTGCGAAATGTGAATCATATTCCGGCACTGGCACATCTCACCTGTGCATCTTCGACTAAGGAGAAAGTTGCCTCTGTGATTCAGGAGTTAAAAGAAAAGCAGATTGAAAATGTACTTGCACTGCGCGGAGATATCCCGCAGAATGCGGATTTCCCGCTGCCAAATCAGTATAAACATGCAAGTGAGCTGATCTATGATATCAAATCACAGGGAGATTTCTGTATCGGCGGAGCCTGCTATCCGGAAGGACATCCTGAGTCACAGACATTAGAGGAAGATCTGATCCATCTGAAAGAAAAAGTGGATGCCGGATGTGAGTTCCTCACAACACAGATGTTCTTTGACAATAATATTCTTTATAACTTTATGTACAAAGCACTAAAACATGGAATCGATGTTCCTGTCGTAGCAGGAATTATGCCAATCACCAACGCAAACCAGGTAAAACGGAGCATTGCCTTGTCCGGAAGTTTGGTACCGCGCCGTTTCCTTGCAATCGTTGACCGTTTTGGAAGTGACCCGGCTGCCATGAAACAGGCAGGTATCGCCTACGCGACAGACCAGATCATCGATCTGATCGCAAACGGTGTCAATCATGTGCATATTTATACGATGAACAAACCGGATGTCGCAGGAGCGATCCTTGAGAACCTTTCGGATATTTATGTGAGGGATTAGTACGGCTATTTGTTTCCGGGCAAAATATATAGCTTTTATGAAAAAAATAATATCATTAGCTGCTTAGAAATGGAGATTAATGTGAAAAAACAGGAAGAAATTTTTCGTGAGATCCAGGAGATGATGGGAGAGACAAAAGAAGGAAGAATCCGCTGGAGTGTAGAGGTTATGACTACCGAGGCAAATCCGGCAGAAGAAAAACCCGTTGAGCATGAGGACGGATTAGACTGGACGATTGATGAGTGCTATGTTTCTTACTATTGTAAATATAAAGGAAAAGATTTTTGTCTGATCACTTATGAAATGTTAAAAACTGCAAACAGAAGCATAGGAGAGCAGAAAGTAAAATCAAGCAATATGGTATTTTTACCACCACTTGGCATGCGTTTTTTTGATATTCATGCACTGCTGCCATACAGCATAGAGGTATCGAATGTATTACTTGACGCAATACACCGTCTCTGGGTAATGCTGCTTGATATGTATAAAGTGGACAAGGGCAGTATCTATTTGAATGTAAGACCTGGAACACTCACGATCGAGGATGAAAAGAATTGACAGGAACGATTTTTACGTCATGATCATTTAGGGGAGAAGAGGTAATATCTGTTGAAAAAACAAACCAGAACAAAAACAGCAATGAAACTGTCTGCTATGATTGTGTCTGCATTTATGATGCTGGCGGCCTGCACAGAAACAGTGCAGAAACAAAAGATACCTGGTGCAACATATATGGGAGGGAACAATACGATTACTGAGATCTGTAAAGAACTTGACTCTGCGGGAGCTGCGCATGTAGACATATTTCGGGAATGGGCGGTTGATTTTGCAGATTCCGCAGGAAAAAATGCGAAGCTGGAAGATACATGGTCAGATCCTGGGAAAATGAAAGCGGATATCGGTAAATGTATGGATGGCTGGGAACAGAATCATGATTATTCAGATGCGGACTGTAGAATGACAGCTTTTCTTCTGTTAGATGGGGTGATCCGCTCGGAATTAACGGAAGATCATTATGAGGGAACCTATCTGATGTTTGATACAGAAGCGATAGATAATGTGGACAGATATGAAATCCTAAAAGAGAACAAAGACATGTTTACCACACTTTATGGTGAAAAGAGTGTTACGGATGACAGACATCCGGAATCTGCATTTTGCGACAGCTGGAAAGAATATGGATTTCAAATAGACAATGACAGAATATCACTTCTTAGTATCGTAATATATGATCCATATTCGGATGCTGTTTTTGTAGGTCATACAGGTATCCTGATAAAGTATAGTGATTATTATTTGTTTGTAGAAAAGATTGCATTTGAACAGCCATATCAGGCAACCAGGGTGCAGACAATTGATGAACTGCTCGATATCTTGTCCTTAAGACCGGAATATTTTGGAGAAGAGGGAGAACCCGGACCATTTGTTTATCATAATGGAGATTATATTGGAACGTTAAAGAGGACGACTTAAGAAAGCATAAGGAGAATGCAGATAAAAAGAAAGTTATACCGGTAATGGGAGAGACTTTCAGATACCTGCCGGGAGGTATCTGAAAGTCCGGGAGTGAATGAAAATAGAACCGTTGGGTATGATGTGCCGGTTATGTACAAAAGAATATCATAAAAGAGTTATTTATTTGAGCTGTCTGCATCGATTACAGATTGGATCTGTTTCATCAGAGTATCATAGTTATCCTGATTATCGATTCCGCCGAGCATCGGATCACCCACGATGTTACCATTTCTGTCGACGAGTATTGTGGTAGGAAATGCCATGATATTGGAGGCATATTTACCTGCATCTGAAGATGAATCAATAGAAAGATTGCGGTATTTAGCACCCTGGCTTTCAAGAACAGAGGCAGCTTCTTTGATAGCCGATTCATTTCCATCGAAGGTTTCTGTGTTGATGCCGACTACTTCTCCTCCCATTGCCCTGACTGCATCATTTAATTCATTCAGTTTGGATAACTCAGCAACACAAGGTTTGCAGCCGGTAAACCAGAAATTGATGACAGTTACTGCATTTTCGGAAAAAAGACTTTCGTCAACAGAATTACCATCGAAATCCTGACCTGAGAAATTTTTGAATGGTGATGCATCTTCAGAATTAGTATTTTGCCCATTGTTATCGGATTCTGTAGTTTCTTTTTCAATTTCTGCGATCTGTTCTTCGATTTTTCGTATGGTTTCAATATCATTAGTAAGTGTTTTGAATTCGTCATCAGTAAAAGAATCTTTGTTTGATTCAGCGGTATCAGCCAGATGATCAGCATAATTTCCGTTTGAATCTGCAGTGTTTTTATTCATCAGACCAAATAATTTGTCCCATATATCTTTATGCTCTGCAAAGATCTGGTTCTCCTGCTGATATAAATCATCCAATTTCGTGTTGGAATTGTCCGCAGATGCCGTGCTGTCTTCAGCCGTGGTATTCTGTGGTTCTGTGGTGCTTACAGTTCCTTTTCCGCTGCAGGATGTAAGCAGCAGTGCGATGCTGAGTGTGACAACTGAAATAAATGTAATTTTTGTTTTCATGGATAATTGCTCCTTTTTTAAATTGTAATAAGATTGATAGTTACTGGTTTATGACTGCTGGTTACTGTTGTTCTGTTTTTTACATGATTTCCCCATAAACTGGTAGTGGATCGCATCTTTAGGACAGGCTTTTATACAGGCTCCGCATCGTATGCATTCCGGATGATCTGGAGTTTTACACACATCCACATCCATTTTACATGCCTTTTGGCATTGCCCGCATCCGATGCATCTGCTGTTCTCAATTTTAATAGAAAGAAAGCTGACTTTATTAAATAATGAGTAGATTGCTCCAAGAGGACAGATCCATTTACAGAATGGTCTGTAAAACAAAATACTTAACACAATAACTGTGATTAAAATAAGGCATTTAAAAGAAAAAAGTTTTCCCAGTGCAGAACGTATAGCGGCATTTCCAAGTGCGAGAGGGATAGCTCCTTCCAGGACACCCTGAGGACAAATATATTTACAGAAGAAAGGATCTCCCATTCCGATAGAGTTCGTTACCAGCATCGGAAGAAGTATAACAAAAATGATCAGGATGATATATTTTAAATAGCGCAGCGGTTTGAGCCGGGCTGTAGAAAATTTTTTCCCGGGTATTTTATGAAGTAAATCCTGAAACCATCCAAACGGACACAGAAAACCACATATAAATCTTCCGAGTGTTACACCGAGTAAAATAAAAAATCCGGTTATGTAGTATGAAAATTTAAATCCTGATGAACCGACAACTGCCTGAAAAGCCCCAATTGGGCATGCTCCGGTTGCCGCAGGACAGGAGTAACAATTTAATCCTGGTACACATACGTTTTTTACGCTGCCCTGATATATTTTACCTTTCCATAAATTAGGAATATGGATATTCGTAAGCAGCGTGGCAGCTGCCTGTATCCATCCGCGTAGTACAGCTATATTTTTTGATAGAAAAGTCTTTTTTTTATCCAATTCCGACACACTCCAGACATAATTTTATTGCTTTACCGAGCACGACAGCTGCTTCTCCTCTGACCGCACCGTAACTTATCATGGTGATACCTGAGATGAGCAGGATCGACTGATAGATTTTTTTGCACTTCAAGATATTTTACTCCTTTCATTTGTTGTATTTATTGACCAGCTGATGTTAGTATTATACAATAGCTGTTGTAAAATTTGTGTTAAGAAGCGGGTGAATGAATTTTGAGATTATTGATAGTTGAAGATGAGAAACAAATGTGTGACATGGTTGCAAAACGGCTGTATGATGCAGGGTACGAGGTGGATACCTGTTATGATGGGGAAGAGGCTTTTGAAAGTGTCCTGACGGAGAATTATGATCTGATCGTTCTGGATCTGAATCTGCCCGGTATGGATGGAATGGAGATTTTAAAGGAACTCAGACAGAGAAATGAGGAGACAAAGGTTCTTATATTATCTGCAAGAGGGCAGATTGCGGATAAGGTTGAAGGACTGGATGCAGGGGCAAATGACTATATGGAAAAACCATTTCATCTGCAGGAACTTGAGGCGCGTATCAGAAGTCTGACAAGAAGAAAATTTGTGCAGAAAGATGTGTGTCTGGAAAGTGGTGGGATAAAGTTCGATACGGTAAGACGTGAGGCATATGCAAAAGGGAAAATGATTTCCCTGACAAGAAAAGAAAATGGTATTTTGGAATATTTACTTTTGAATCCTGGAAGACCGGTAAGTCAGGAGGAATTGATGGAACATGTCTGGGATGCATCCGTGGATAGCTTTAGTGGTGCCATCAGAGTACACATGTCTTCGCTTAGGAAAAAGCTTAAGGCTGAACTTGGATATGATCCGATTTTAAACAAGGTGGGAGAGGGATATAAAATACGGGAGGAGTCTGAACGATGAAAAGAATGTCACTGCAGTGGAGGCTTACCTGTATCATTACAGTATATATTGCAGTTATATGTGGATGTCTGACGATGTTTGTCTATAAAAATGGCGTGTATTATATCGATTCCCTGCAGGAGACTGTGGATGCCCAGGGAGAGGATAACGGGGAGGATACGGATGAAATATATATCAGCATTCCAGATGATAAGTGGGATGAGTTTGCCAATGATTTTTCTATCCAGGCATATAATAATAAGGAAGATTACAAAAAAAACAGTCTGCTGATATCAGCCATATTGGCTCTTATTGGCGGGGTAGTTACATATTTTATAAGTGGGCATGCACTCAGACCAATCCGTGAATTTTCTGATAAAATTGAAGAAGTACAGGCGCAAAATCTGGCAGCTTCACGAATAGAAGAAAATAAAGTTAAAGAATTGAACCAGCTTAGCGTTTCGTATAATAAGATGCTTGAACGTCTCTCGGACGCATTTGAGATACAGAGGCAATTTACCGCAAATGCAGCACATGAACTGCGGACGCCATTATCTTTGATGCAGGTACAGCTTGATCTTTATAATTCTACACGGCATCCGGATAATGATGCTGATACATTGCAGACAATAAAGATGGTTACCGAGCAGAATGGAAGACTCAGTAAAATGGTAAAAACGCTCCTTGATATGAGTGAACTCCAGACTGTGGGACGGGATGATGAAATTATGGTTGACGCGCTTGTTGATGAAGTGTTAGCAGATCTGGATCCCCTTGCACAGGAAAAAAACATAAAACTTACTGGAAAATGTAAAAATATAACGATGGTTGGAAGTGACATTCTTATTTACAGGCTGGTATACAATCTTGTTGAGAATGCCATAAAATATAATCATTCGGGCGGACAGGTTACAGTAACTGCATACCGGAAGGAAAAACATGTTTATCTGTCCGTGGAGGATACGGGAAACGGAATCCCTGAGGAACTCAGGGAACGCGTGTTTGAACCATTCTTTCGTGTGGATAAATCCAGAAGCCGGGAACTTGGCGGTGTAGGACTTGGACTTGCGCTTGTCCGTGAAATCGTGAGAGTGCATGATGGCAGTATTGCAGTCAGATCAAATCCGTCTGGAGGAACGGTTTTTGATGTAATATTACCACTGTGATCGATCATAATCTATTAGTTACATCTGGTTATCTTGTGCCTGGGGTATTTCATTCTTTTCTATTGAACTATAAGGCAGATTATTTTCAGAAAATAATTGTTTATTTATCCCAGGATTTTCAGATTTTTGATGGGACGATCAGAGAAAATATTTTATTTGACAGAAATGTCCCGGACGATGAGATCATGATGGCACTGGAAAAGGAGAATCTTTCCTGCCTGGTTCGTGATTCTGCCAGGGGACTTTTGTGGAACTGATGAAATCAGATCCGTATTTTACGGAACTTTATATGTCACAGGATAAAAAACTTGCATTTTGAGAACAGGCGTGTATAATAAAGCTGTTATAAAAAAAACAGATCATCACAAAAGTGATGTCGAAAACAAAAAATGGGGTGCTCGCACAGGCGGGCTGAGAGTAAGCGGACGCTTTAACCCGGAACCTGATTTGGATAATGCCAACGTAGGGAGATAATGAATCACAAGTGGTTTTTGTGCAGGAATCTTTGGTTGGGTTCCTGCACTTTTTGTTTTTGGTCGATTGCGCCGATAAGGCTGCATGAAGATAAATGATATATTACAGCGGCAGATTGGGGGCACCACCTTAGGTCGCTATACAAAATTAATGCAATATGGAAAGGAAAGATAATTTTATGTACACAGCATTAACAATCGCTGGAAGTGATTCTAGTGGAGGCGCCGGCATCCAGGCAGATATTAAGACAATGACCGCAAACCGCGTATACGCGATGAGTGCGATCACGGCTCTGACTGCCCAGAATACGACCGGCGTAACAGATATTATGGAGGTAACTCCGAAATTTTTGGCAGAGCAGCTGGATAGTATTTTTACGGATATTCATCCGGATGCGATCAAAACCGGAATGGTCTCGTCGAGTGAATTGATCGAGACAATTGCGGAAAAACTGACAGAGTATCATGCAAAAAATATTGTGGTGGATCCTGTCATGGTGGCAACCAGCGGGGCAAGACTGATCAGCGGGGACGCCATCAGCACATTGAAAAGTAAATTATTGCCTCTTGCAACTGTTATTACTCCGAATATCCCGGAAGCAGAAGTGCTTTCCGAAATGGAGATCAAAACAGAAGCAGATATGGAAAAAGCAGCAGAAGTCATTTGTAACACTTTAGGCTGTGCGGTTTTATTGAAGGGTGGACATCAGTTAAATGATGCCAACGACCTTCTTTTCCAGAAAGGAAAAGAGCCGGTGTGGTTTCATGGAAAGAGAATTGACAATCCAAATACCCATGGAACAGGCTGCACGCTTTCTTCCGCAATCGCATCGAATCTTGCAAAAGGAAGGGATTTAGAAACTTCCGTCAGGTATGCGAAAAATTATATTTCCGGCGCACTTGCCGCCATGCTTGACCTTGGAAAAGGAAGCGGACCTATGAACCATGCATTTGCGATCGAAGGAGAGTACGAAGGATGAATGAAAAGAGAACTTCCGTTTTTTCAAACGGATTAATCTGGTTTGGTGCGGGCGTATCTTTAGCCGAAATACTGACAGGTACATACTTTGCACCGCTTGGCTTTGGAAAAGCAATGGCAGCGATTCTGCTCGGTCATCTGATCGGCGGACTTATGATGTTTGCGGCAGGAATGATCGGAGCGAAAGAGCGCAAAAGTGCCATGGAAACTGTAAAAATGAGCTTTGGCGAGAAGGGAAGCCTTCTTTTTGCCGTATTAAATGTATTACAGCTTGTTGGATGGACTGCGATCATGATCTATGATGGCGCACTTGCGGCAGACGGCGTTTTACATACCGGAAACTGGGTGTGGGCAGTCATCATTGGTGCTTTGATCATTGTGTGGATTTTCATTGGACTGACCAATCTTGGCAAATTAAATACGGTTGCCATGACAGCACTTTTTATTTTATCACTGGTACTTTTTAAAGTGATCTTCTTTGGCAGCGGCAGCATGACGCCGATCGTGGATGACGGAAGTTTGACATTCGGAGCTGCCGTAGAGCTTGCGGTGGCAATGCCGCTTTCCTGGCTGCCGCTGATCAGTGATTATACAAGAGAAGCAGAAAAACCGTTTGCAGCAACACTCGCAAGTGTGATTGTCTACAGTCTGGTCAGCATTTTTATGTACATGATCGGTATGGGAGCGGCTATTTTTACCGGTGAATATGACATTGCGCAGATTATGTTAAAAACCGGTTTCGGCGTTGTCGGACTTCTCATTATTGTATTTTCCACGGTTACAACAACCTTCCTGGATGCCTATTCCGCAGGAGTTTCTAGTGTTTCCATTTCCTCAAAGATTCAGGAAAAATGGGCGGCAATTGTTGTTACTGTGATTGGAACTGTCGCAGCAATCGTTTATCCGATGGATAACATTACAAACTTTTTATATCTGATCGGTTCTGTTTTTGCTCCGATGATCGCAGTGCAGATCGCAGATTACTTCATTTTAAAGAAAGCAGATGCCGGAAAATCTGCATTTCAGTGGCGTAATCTGATCGTATGGCTTGCCGGATTTGTGATTTACCGCATATTGATGCAGGTGGATACGCCGGTTGGAAATACGCTGCCGGATATGGTGGTCACAGTCATTCTCTGCCTGATTGTGGAAAAAGCTGCAGGGGCAGTAAAATCAAAATAGGAACTGTTGCAGTCTTATCATTCTTTTTTTAGAATGTGGTATGTGGCAGATTCTGGGAAAAGAGGACAAAATGAAAAAATTTAATTTAAAGAAATTGACAGTTACAGCAATCTTAGCAGCAGTAGCGGTGGTGGGAAGTTTATTTTCCTTCCCGGTATTCGGTTCAAAATGTGCACCGGTACAGCATCTGGTAAATATTTTATGCGCAGTTACCGTAGGACCGTGGTGGGCACTGGCACAGGCATTTATTGCGGCGCTGATCCGTAATCTGTTAGGACTGGGAAGCCCTCTGGCATTCCCGGGAAGCATGTGTGGTGCATTGCTTGGCGGACTTCTCTATAAGTATGGGAAAAAACTTCCATTTGCCTATATTGGCGAAGTAGTTGGAACCGGAATCATTGGTGGAATGCTCTCTTATCCGGTGGCATATCTTGTCATGGGTAATAAAGCAGCGGCGTTATTCACATTTGTTGTTCCGTTTCTGATCAGCACCTGTGGAGGAACGATCATTGCCATTATTATTACTCTGCCGTTGAAAAAATCAGGTATGCTTGGCAGAATGAAGGAAAGTTTAGAAGAGTAAGATAGAAATCAAAAATTTTGGATTATCATTTACCACGATCCGGCTGGATACCGTGGGTTTTTAAAGAAAATGTCGGAGGCTCTGCTATTGTTGGCGGAGCCTTTTTTTAGTTTGCGCGCCATGGGCGCACTCTAACGGGTGCAAGTCCCGAACACGCCCAGATAGTGGGAAGTGTATAGCTGAACAGCAAATATCGGAGATTTAAGGCAGAAGAATTATCGGAAACTGACATTGCATGGATCTTTGATCAGGAGTATTTTGAGCATCCGCAGTGTCTGAAAATGTATAAATGGAAGCGGGGATCAAAATAAATTCCTGAAACTCAAACTACAGATATAATGAAAAATATGGAGGCAAGTGAAATGAATATTCGAAGAGCAAACGAAAAAGATATCCCAAGACTGATTGAATTATTAGAGCAGGTGCTTCAAATCCATGCAGATATAAGACCGGATATTTTTATTCCGGGGACGACAAAGTACACAGAGGATGAACTGAAAGAAATGTTAAAAGATGATACAAAGCCTGTTTATGTAGCTGCAGATGAGAATGACGTATGCTTAGGATATGCTTTCTGCCAGTTGAAACAGCAGCCATTCTCCAATAATATGGTGCCGTTTACATCGCTTTTTATCGATGATCTGTGCGTCGATGCAAAAACCAGAGGACAGCATGTAGGTGAGAGCCTGTTTGAATATGTAAAGGGCGAAGCGAAACGGTTAGGCTGTTATGAAGTGACATTAAATGTCTGGGCAGGAAATACCTCCGCGGAAAAATTCTATGAAAAAATGGGATTAAAAACCAAAGAGAGACAGATGGAATATATATTGTAGAAAATGAAAAATGGGAGATTCATATGTGTTTGCAGGAGATTAAAGATGAAATAATTGACGCTGGAAAAGAAAGTGTTGATATTGTCAATATTGGTTTACACTTTTTTCTCAAGGATGTTCGACCTATGCTGCCTCCTGTAATGAATCGTAGTATTGTTGACGCTTAATCATCGGAGGTAAGCCACCATTAGCAGAGCAGATTCTTCGGTTATTCCAATAGCTGATGAAATATCTCCAGATGAGTGTTTTTAACTGTTCTACTGTCATTGAAGTGGTATCATAACGTCCATAAAGTAATTCTTCTTTGAATCTTGCCCACATGCTTTCGCATCTGGCATTGTCGTGGCATCTGCCGCCAGCACTGTTCATGCTTTGGAGAATGCCATATTTGCTGATTGCTTTACGATATAACTCACTTGTGTACTGTGTTCCTCTGATACAGCATCAGGATATACTTCCAAAGTTGATGCTGTATCATAAAAGTAAGGGGCGGCAGCACTTTAGGCTGTCGCTCCTTGACTGCCTAACTGCAAAACCGGGCGGGGCTGTCAACGGCGGCTCTGCAAGAGCCGTTCATCTTGCCGTTGACTGGCTCGACTGGGTTTGCTATTCTTTAAGTGTTGTCTGTAAGTCGTTTGTAAAAATATCATCTCCGGCGCACAATCATTTTCTACCAAAGTAGCGGCATAAAAAATTTCATTGTCCTGCCTTTCAAAAATAAGAAGTTTCCATTTTTTTGACTGCAAATTCCGAGGCTGTCTCTTGTACAATTTCTAGTACATTGACATCTTCTGCTATATTTCCTTGACGGGGTTCCAGCTCATTGTTAGTTACCACTTCTGCCTTGCCAGCGTCCGATGCACCATAAGAGAAATTTACTATGGTAGCATTGCTGTATTTTTCAAAAGCTGCATAGTATTCTTCTTCTGTAATTACATCTGTTTCCTCTCCTTTTTTCATGGTATAAGCAGCATTTCCACTTTCGTCAAATTGCTCATAAATCCCCTCTGCCAGTCTGAGCGAACCGGATTTTTCAATTTCAAAACGCTGCATATCGTGACCGGAAGCAGCATAAATACCTGTTTCATCATAGGCGATAGGATATGCTGTTCCCATACTTTCTATTGTTCCTATGTTTTTAACTTCTTTATCTATCAAATAATATACATCACAATTAAGTGCTGCCTGATTTCCCAAACCGTCATTATATACTTGTGAGGTAACAAGTAAAACAGGTAAAGAAGCATTTGTATCAATAATTGCAAAAAGCTCATTATCTTCCAATCCTCCGACGGTTTCTCCATAAATAGCAGCGTTTTCACTACCTTTTTCTCCACATGCACATAAAGAAAAGATTAACACACATAAAGCCATATATGAAATAAACTTCTTTGCCTTATACATATTTTCAGTCTCCTTTTTTTCTTCTTTCAATGGTATAACTTATGAACAATATCACTCCGATTGCTGCCGCAATAATAGACGGTATCATTAACCGCATATAATCAATAGGGGCATTTTCGTATTGTCCTGTAACGATATATCGGTATAGCATATACTGGGTACTAAGTGTTGTGCTTTGTAGCGCAATTACATAGGCGAAATTTAATATGCTAACCATAATAAAAATCAGACCACTAATTAGCAACAGCGTCATTTTTCTGTTATGAAGATTTATTTTCATCAAATCTTCTAAAGTTATTTGCTCATCAGTTTTGTTTGCCACACCTGCTTCTCCTTCCTTTAGCAAATCATCTAATGACACATGAAAAATTCTGCTTATTTTAACGATACTTTCTAAATCAGGGGAAGTGCTATCTGACTCCCATTTGGAAATAGTCTGTCTGGATACGTTAAGTTTTTCTGCTAATTGTTCTTGTGTCATTCCCGAAAGTTTCCTTAATTGGTTGATTTTATTTCCAATTTCCATTTTGTGTCCTCCTTTAAGAGCAATTTTAAATAAAATAAACAATTTTTTCTATCAACATTGCTTTACATTTGCGCTCAAAATAATAACATTTATGAAATTGCTTGTTTTTCTGCACTTTAAGTGTTCATATAAAGGCATTTAAAATTATGATATTGTCAATATTGGTTGACACATTTATCTCAAAGATATCATTTCCTATGCAGCCAGGCCCAGAGATTGGTAGTATCTCTGACGCTTAATCATAGGAGGAAGCCCACCGTTGGCAGAGCAGATCCTCCTGTTGTTCCAGTAACTGATGAAATATCTCCAAATAAGAACTCTCAGCTCATCCGTGGTCAGGCTTTCCGTATTGTAGCGGTCATAGAGAAGCTCGCTTTTCATTCTGGCCCACATGCTTTCACATCGAGCATTATCGTGGCACCTGCCACCATCACTGTTCATGCTTTGTATAATGCCATATTTAGAAAGCGCCTGACGGTAGGTTTCACTGGTATATTGTCTTCCTCTGTCGGAGTGCACAATGGCACCTCGCAGATCAGGATGCGCCAGATAGGCATTATCCAGTGTATGCTCACACAGAGTTGCCTTCATGTTTGTTTTCATTGCCAGTCCCAGAACGCTGGAATCAAAGCAGTCGAAGATGGCTGAAACATACAGTTTTCCATCTTTTGCCTTGATTTCTGTGATATCAGTTACGCATTTTTCAAGTGGCTTATCAGCCTTGAACTCTCTCTTCAGAAGATCATCTGACTTACGTGCTTCCCGATCAGCCTTGGTAATGCCATTTGGCTTGCGCTTTGGCCGATGGACAAGTCCTATTTCATCCATAACCCTGTAAACGGTTCGTTCACTGGGGATCTTGATTCCCGTCGGATTCTTAAGGAGCAGTGCTTGGTACATGCGAATACGTCCATAGGTATCATTGCATTCATCCTCAGCATGGATCACTCTCATGGCATCAGCAAGATCCTGATATTTCCAAGGGCGATCTTTAATAGCAAGATATTTGTAGAAACCCTGGCGGCTGACGCCAAGCATCCGGCAATAGAATGAGAGTTTTCCCTTAATCACGCCGTCTTTCGTTTTTATGGCAATGAACATCATTCTTTGGTTCTTGCTGACTTCCGACGGCTGGCTGCGAAAAAAGCGCTTGCTTCCTCGAGAAATTCATTTTCCTCTTTCAGACGTCGGATTTCTTTGTCCTGATCTTTAACGCGTTTGCGGAGCATGGCAAGCTCCTCAGCAAGACTCATCGCGCTTTCCGGAGTATGTGCACCGTCGCCAATATCCAATGTGCCTGCTCTAACTGCTTTCAGCCATGTGTGGATGGTTCCTTCTGGGATACCTAATTCTTTGGCTGCCTTAGCACCGCCGATTTCTTTGGCAAGTTTGACAGCCTGGATCTTATATTCCTGGTCGTATTTACGTTGGGTTCGTGACATTGAGAGTTCCTCCTTATTCTCTTTTATTATACATGAATTCCTTGAGAATAAGGTGTCAACTTTATTTATACAACATCATGTATTGGAAAATATGGTGAGTCTTTATCTGCATGAATTGTCTGAAAAAGAAGAAATTTTAGATGGTTACGAAGTTTATACGCAGCTATTTTGTGTATAAGATTTTTTGTTGAGCACACCTATGAAGCTTTCCCCCCTGGCAGCAGAGCAGTTACAGATCCCGTTCCCGTGGCACGGAAACCATGTTTCTTCCGGTGTATGAGGTCACGGATGAGATGTCAAAGTATTGTATTAGCTGGATTGGGGGTGAAGATAAAAAATGGGTGAAATATGAGGAAAATAAAAGTGGTTCGCCCGATTTATAATAGAAATTTATCAGATATAAAAGAGAATGGGCGAAAAGTGATGGAATTCATTTCAATAGCCCACGGAAATCAAAAAGTCAGGGCGAAAAACAGCAGAAATGAAGAAGATTCCCCCAAAATGCCTGTGGAAACGCTGAAATGAGGAAGAAAGAGGGCGAAAATGTCTGAAAAAATCGGATTTTCGCCCTGTCATCTGTTTAAAATTATCTCACGATCGTATCCCGGATCTGGTCGAGTGACACCTCATAGTTATGGCCGGCAGAAATGGCTTTTAAATCTTCAAACTCTGCTTTCTCTTTTTCGACACCGTACCCGCAGCTTTTTTTGATCCGTATATCGCCGTATGCGGAATGGCAGGTTTCGATTTCAGAGGTAAGTTTGGCGCGGTCAAACATCTGATAGCGCACACCGCGTGTTGTGGTGTGTAAAAAGAAAAGGGAAGTCAGACGTTCACGGTCTTTTGGCTCACAGATACAGGTTAAAAGAATACCCGGACGGTTCTTTTTCATCTGAATCGGTATTGTGTATACGTCCAAAGCGCCCGCCTGTAAGAGCAGTTCAGTTGCAAATCCGACCGCTTCGCCTGTCATATCATCGAGATTGCAGGAGATGGACAGCACGGAGTCATCAAAGGATGGAGCTGTGTTGGAACCGGGAGAAGATTCGCCGAGGAAAACACGCACACAGTTGGCGGCAGCAAAATCCTTTGTTCCCATACCATAGCCGATCTCTGTTACATTCATAGGCGGCATGGCTTCGAAAGAGGTCACAAAATGTTTTAAAACAGCAGCCCCCGTTGGCGTACAGAGTTCGCCCTGAATATTTCTACTGTAAAAAGGAATCCCTTTTAAAAGTTCTGCGGTGGCAGGCGCCGGAACCGGGAGTGTGCCGTGGGCACAGTGTACAAAGCCATTTCCGACATGAACCGGAGAGCAGAGAATGGTTTCCGGTTCAAGCAGTGATAACAGATAGGCACATCCGGTCACATCCACAAGCGCGTCAATCGATCCGACTTCGTGGAAATGGATCTGGTCTAAGGTGGAGTGGTGCACTTTTGATTCTGCTTCCCCGATCAGACGGTAGACTGCGGCTACGGAGTCTTTTACCGATGATGGGAATGGAAGTGTGTGGATCTGTTCTAAGATCTGGGTGTAACTGGTGTGGGCATGCGTGTGGTGGTGTTCATGGTGCGAGTTGTTGTCGTGAGTATGTGTGTGCTCATTTTCGTCATGAATATGATCGTGAACATGCATGAGTGAATCTTCATCATGAGTGTGCTCATGTGAATGCATGAGTGTATCTTCATCATGAGTGTGTTCATGTGAATGCATGAGTGTATCTTCATCATGAACGTGTTCATGGCAGCATTGTGTACCATGATCGTGTGTAGGGGATTCTTCCTGTGCATGGATTGTCATGTGCCCATCTTCATGAATGTGCTCAGGCAGAACATCATGGGAATGTTCTTCCTCACCGTGTACAGCTACCCTCATGTGTGTGCCGCTGATCCCGCATTTTACTGCCGGTTCCACAGAAAGTGTCACACCGTAAGGTGCAAAAGCCTGATTCATGTCCGATAAAAATTTTTCTTTCTGATCACAGAGTTCATAGAGGGCGCCCATTAACATATCGCCGGCAACACCCATATTACATTCTATATAAAGTGTTTTCATAAATAATCCTCCCTGGTGCTGAATTTGATATTTTTTAATATGAAGATTTACAGTTTGTCCGTGTTTTTATGGCAGGATGATGGTCTGTCATCTGTTTTAGGGGCTGCCTGATGATTGATCATGCTGGCAAGGTAACCTGCACCAAAACCGTTGTCGATGTTTACGACGGAAACACCGCTGGCGCAGGAATTAAGCATCGATAAAAGTGCTGAGATACCACCAAAACTTGCGCCGTAACCAACGCTCGTCGGGACGCCGATGACAGGACAGTCGGTCAGGCCGCCGATGACGCTCGCAAGCGCGCCTTCCATCCCGGCGACTGCAATGATCGCATTTGCCTTTGATAAAAGTTCCATATTTGAGAGCAGACGGTGGAGCCCGGCAACGCCGACATCGTAGAGACGGATGACATGATTGCCGAGTACCTCTGCAGTCAGCGCAGCCTCCTCTGCAACCGGGATATCGCTTGTCCCTCCGGTGGCGACAACGATCGTGCCGTCAGCGGAATAATGCTCGGTGCGGTTTACGATGCCGATTTTTGACAGCTCATCGTAAAAAAGATCAAAACGTTCGGACAGGTACGCCGCGGATTCTGTCGAAAGTCTTGTGATCAGGATATTTTCTTTGCAGTGGGAGAGCAGGCTGTTTATAATGCCCTCCATCTGTTCTTTTGTCTTAGATGCACCGTAGATCACCTCCGGCGCACCCTGTCTGACTTCACGGTGATGATCCACCTTGGCATATCCAAGATCCTCAAAAGGTGCCAGCTTTAACTGGTCATAAGCATCGGAAGCAGTAAGCTGCCCCGATTCTAACTGTTCTAATATATGTTTGATATGATCATTTTCCATAGTAATCCTCATTTCTGAGCAACTTGTTGCGAAGAGGCGACGAGAATCTCAAATTCTCGTCTGTCATGTTTTTTATGCCTTGTCATAGAAGCTATTTGTTTTTGCTCAGAAACAAATAGCCGTGCGAAAAATAAGCTATCGAGCTTATTTTTCACACTAATTTCTCCTTCATTGCAATTCACTGCCTATTATACTCACATCCCACCTTATTTGCAAAAATAAAATGCACACGATTCTCTGGGTTTTGGAAGAAATAGATAAAAAATGGAAACTATTTTTGGTAAATTAGTTTCTTGCGGGTACGAAAACAAGATGATACAATATAGGAAACTCAAATAACAAAAATAGTTTCCATGTAATAAAGAAGAAACGGAGAACATGATGGAATTAAGGGAGAGTATTTTAGAGGGAACCTTAAAGGCATTTAACCAGAAAGGGTTAAAATTTACCATGGATGATCTGGCTGGAATCCTTGGCATGAGTAAGAAAACGATTTATACCGTGTTCCGTGATAAGGAATCACTTTTCTTAGCGATGGTAGATTATCTGTTCGATTCAATCAAAGAGAGCGAAAGACAGGTGTTAGAGAATGAAAAATTATCCACACTTGAAAAAATCCGGGCGGTTTTAGGTGTTTTGCCGGAGAGTTACCGGGAAGTTGATTTCAGACAGCTCTATCTGTTGCGGGAAAAGTATCCGAACATCTACAAACATGTGGAGGAACGGTTAGAAACCGGCTGGGAGACAACGATTTCCTTATTAGAGCAGGGAATGAAAGAGGGCGTGATCCGGCCGGTTAAGATCCCAATCGTAAAAATGATGCTGGAGGCGGCATTAGAGCAATTTTTCCAGAGAGATATCCTGATCTCTAACGGGATATCCTATCAGGATGGTCTGGATGAAGTAGTCACGATCTTAGTGCAGGGAATCGTTGCGGAAGGGAAGTGAGGATGATGCAAAAACGCATTTACTGGAATGACGGGTGGAAATTTAAGGAAACATACGAAAATCAAATGAGAGAGACGGCTTATCAGGATGACGCATGGGAGGATGTCAGACTGCCGCACACTTGCAAGGAGACACCGTTTCATTATTTTGATGAGAGCAGTTACCAGATGGTGTGCTGCTATAGAAAACATTTTTTTGCACTGGAAGAATGGAAAGATCAGACCGTGATCGTGACGTTTGAAGGCATCGCGCATGAAGCACAGGTGTTTTTGAACGGGGAAAGGATCGGGGAGCATCACTGTGGCTACACGGCATTTTCCATCGATATCAGCAAAAAACTGCGAATCGGGGCAGAAAATGTGCTTACAGTGCGGGTGGATAGCAGGGAGAACTTAAACATCCCGCCGTTCGGGTATGTGATCGATTATATGACTTACGGCGGAATTTACCGGGAAGCCTATGTGGATCTGAAAAATGAGACTTATCTCGCGGATATATTTCTGCACAGCGAAATACCGAAAGGTCAAAAGCCAGACGCAAAGCTGATCTCTGAAATAGAAATTAAAAACAGTGGCAAAACCGATGAAAAAAAGGAATTTCTCATCCGGCAGAGTATCAGAGAGCGCGGCACAGAAAACTACAGACAGATCGGTGAGAGCCGGGTGGCATCAGATCGTAAGCTTTCTTTTCCGGTGCCGGATATAAAACTCTGGGATCTGGAGAATCCGTTGCTCTATGAAGTCAAAACAGAACTTTTGCAAAATGGAAATGTGCTGGATGAAAATATTACGCTGTTTGGATTCCGGACTGCAGTTTTTTTGCAGGACGGCTTCTATTTAAATGGCAAAAAAGTAAAGCTGCGAGGATTGAACCGCCATCAGAGTTATCCATATGTCGGCTATGCAATGCCGGAATCCATGCAGAAACGGGATGCAGATATTTTGAAAAATGAACTGGGCGTAAATGCGGTGAGGACGTCCCATTATCCGCAGAGCCGGCATTTTGTGGAGCGGTGTGATGAACTGGGACTTTTGGTCTTTACGGAAATACCGGGCTGGCAGCACATCGGGGATGAAATCTGGAAAAAACAGGCGGTCGAAAACGTAAAAGACATGGTAGAGCAGTATCGGAATCATCCGTCTGTGATCCTGTGGGGTGTGCGGATCAACGAGTCCGGGGATGATGACGCATTTTACCGGGAAACAAACCGCGTGGCACATGAACTGGATCCAACAAGACAGACTGGGGGTGTCCGGGCACATAAAAAGAGCAGCCTTTTAGAGGATGTCTATACCTACAATGATTTCAGCCACAATGGGACAAACCACGGATGTGAGAAAAAAAGTGCTGTTACGTCTGATAACAGCAAACCGTATCTCATCAGCGAATATAACGGACATATGTATCCAACGAAAAGTTACGACTGGGAGGAACACCGTGTGTGGCATGCCATGCGACATGTAAATGTATTAGATGCAGTTGCCGGGGAAGCGGATATTGCAGGAAGTTTTGGCTGGTGCATGTTTGACTACAATACACATAAGGATTTTGGCAGCGGCGACCGTATCTGTTATCACGGTGTGATGGACATGTTCCGAAATCCGAAACTTGCGGCTGCGGTCTACATGTGTCAGCAGGAAAAGGAGCCGGTACTTGAAATCAGTTCGTCCATGGATATCGGGGAACATCCGGGCTGTAACCGCGGAACGATCTGGATTTTTACCAATGCGGACAGTGTACGGATGTACAAAAATGACCGGTTTTTAAAGGAGTATACCGCATCAGATTCGCCGTATAAAAATCTTTCACACGGACCAATCGCAGTGGATGACTTTATCGGGGATGCCATTGAAAAAGAGGAAGATTTTAAACCGGAGCAGGCAAGGAAAGTGAAGTATATCCTGAATGCGGCGGCGCGGTATGGACTTTCCGATCTTCCGAAAGGCGTGTATTTGGCGGCATTGAAGCTTATACTCATGTATCACATGAAGCCGACGGATGCAGTGGCTTTGTACAACCGTTATATCGGTGACTGGGGAGGTACTTCGACAAGCTACCGGTTTGAGGCAGTAAAGAATGGAAAAGTGGTAAAAGTGGTCAGAAAAGAGCCGGTCACTTCCATGCATTTATCCGCGGAACCGGACCATCAAAACCTGACAGAACGAAATACTTATGAAGCTGCGGAAATCCGTATCCGTGCCCTGGATCAGAACGATAATATCGTAAGCTTTTACCAGGAACCGGTTGTACTGTCGACGGAGGGACCAATCGCCATCATTGGACCTGAAATCATTTCCCTGCAGGGAGGCATGGGCGGCACTTATGTCAGAACGACCGGGGAAGAAGGCGTCGGGATTTTAAAGATAAAAGCGGCACAGATGGAAGAGCAGAGAATACTGTTTGAAGTGAAAAATGACAGAAAATAAACGGTCACTGTGTTTTACAATGTGAAAAGAAATTTTGAAAAGAATTTTAATAAACACAAAATAAGGAAGGATGAAGTGTAAGATGACAGAACGATCAAAACAGATTTTTGGAAACGACATTGCACCGGGTGCCTATAAAAAAGCAGTCCGGTCAAAGCAGAAATTTATCCGTAAATTCGGAGATGACAGCACAAAAATTTATCCGACCTCGATTCAGGCAAATCCGTATATCGGACCGGAGCTCGGTGTTTCAGATATCCGTGTAGGCGAAGAAGGCACAGCGGATTTTAATACGGAAAAAGGAATCATTGTCGGAAACATCCGTATGGGATTTGGTCATTACCGCATTTCCATGGCGATCGCTTCCGCAGCACATGCGCTGGGGTATGAACCGTACTGGATGGATTTAAATTCCTACGGACAGACCACCTGTACCAAAGTGATCGGTGCGCAGAATGATCTTTACTCCATGGGTTCCCGTCTGTCACAGAAGAGCAGACTCTTTAACCGTCTGGTGTGGGAGCCGATGAACTATGAGGGATTTCGCAAACTGACCTACAATGCAGCAGATCAGAAAAATGCAGAATTGATGGCTCCGGTGTATGCGAATATCCCAAAGGATATCCCGGTCGTCGCAACGCATGTGTGGCCGGCGCAGGCTGCGCTTCACGCCGGAATGAAATATGTGGTCAATGCGATCCCGGACAACTGGCAGATGGCGCTTCATTTAGCGGAAGGCAGCATTCACACGGTGCAGACGCACTATGCATACCAGGGGTACCGCATTTTAAACGGAATGCAGGGGAATGATGTGTTGAATCCGATGCCGGAAGATGCTCTTTTTTATACCGGACATTATATCGACCATGAGCTTGTCAGCAATATCGAGACGGACTGCGCAGCGAGAAAACAGAGAAAAGAGGAGGGAAAACCGATGCGTTTTCTCCTGACGATCGGCGGTGCCGGTGCACAGAAAGAAATTTTTGCAGAGATCATCCGTTTTTTGCTGCCACAGATCAAAGAAAAGAAAGCGGCGCTTTATGTCAATGTCGGTGATTACCGCAATGTCTGGGAGGAACTTTTAAAGGAAATCCCGGAGATGGGACATTATGCGAAAGAACATTTTAACGACTGGGAGGATACGAAAAAATTTGCGGAGGATGCGCTTAACAAAGATGTCATCGGAATCCACGGCTTCTGGCATGAAAATATTTTTGAAGCGGTATACTGCACGAATCTTCTGATGCGAAGCTGCGATGTGCTCGTCACAAAGCCGAGTGAACTTTCATTTTATCCGGTGCCGAAACTATTTATCAGACGTGTTGGAGGACACGAGCAGTGGGGAGCAATCCATTCCGCGGAGATCGGTGATGGCACATTAGAGTGCAGGGATATCCCGCACACGCTTCAGATGATGAAACTGTTTCTGGAAGAAAAAACACTGCTCTGCGATATGTGCGACAACATTGTAAAAAATAAAGAAGCCGGAATCTACGACGGGGCGTATAAGGTCGTGGAACTTGCATTTTCGATGAAGCAGAAAAAATTTTAGGAAGGAAAAAAATCCTCTGCTCGCCAGAGGACTCGCATTTTCCTTCGGAAAACAAGGAGGATTTATGAAATTAACAGGAAAAGAGAAAGTCTCATACGGACTTGGGGCGGTCGGAAAAGATATGGTTTATATGTTTTCGGCAAGTTATGTTTTATATTATTATCAGGATATTTTAGGAGTCAGCGCGATCGCAATGGGAATCATTCTGATGGCGGCGCGTGTGTTTGATGCATTTAACGATCCGATCATGGGTGTGGTCGTTGCAAAGACGCGCACAAAATGGGGCAAATTCCGCCCGTGGCTGTTTATCGGGACACTGACAAATGCAGTGATTTTGTATCTGATGTTTGCGGCACCGCCAAAACTCGACGGAAACGGACTGGTGGCATATGCGGCAGTGACTTACATTTTGTGGGGTGTTACCTATACCATGATGGATATCCCATACTGGTCGATGATCCCGGCTTTTACGGAGGGCGGAAAAGAGAGAGAAGGACTTTCCACACTCGCGCGCTCCTGCGCCGGAGTCGGTTCTGCGATCGTGACGATCATCACAATGAAATGTGTCTATATGTTAGGGCAGGGAAATGAGCGAGTCGGTTTCAAATGGTTTGCGCTGGTGGTTGCAATTCTGTTTTTTGTATTTATTTTAATCACCTGTTTAAATATCAAAGAAAAATCTACCGTGGATGTGGAGGCACCTTCGGTTGGACAGATGTTCCGTTCCCTGTTACAGAACGATCAGGCGATGACGGTCGTTGTGACAATCGTTTTGATCAACTGCTCGATTTACATTACATCCAATCTCGTCATTTACTTTTTCAAGTATGACTTTGGCGGTGATAGCTGGTACAATGCCTATACCTTATTTAATACGTTTGGTGGAGCAATGCAGATTCTTGCCATGATGCTGTTTTTCCCGATCCTGCGCAAATTTCTGGGAACGATCCAGGTGTTTTATACCAGTTTTGTGATGGCGATTTTAGGATATGCGGTTCTTCTGATTTTAATGTTTGTCAATATGTCAAACCTGTATCTGCTGTTTGTTCCTGCATTTTTTATCTTTTCAGCAAATGGAATGTTATCCGTTCTCACAACGGTATTCCTTGCGAATACGGTCGATTACGGAGAGTGGAAGAATCACAGAAGGGATGAGAGCGTGATCTTTTCCATGCAGACTTTCGTTGTAAAACTTGCTTCCGGTGTGGCTGCGCTTGTGGCATCGATCTGCCTGACCGTCTGCAATTTAAGCCAGAATACGGACGGGGCAGCAGTTGCGGCAGCGGGAAGTTCGGTCGCAGGACTGCGCCTGACCATGACAGTATTCCCGATCGCAGGACTGCTTGTTGCGGTATTTTATTTCCGCAAAAAATATATTTTAAGTGAGCAGAAAGTGGAAGAAATCGCAAAAGAGATCAAGGAGATGAAAAAAGCATGATCACAGTCGAAAACCAGTTATTTTCCCTGCATACCAGACATACTTCTTATCTGTTCCGTGTCATGGAAACCGGACATTTGGAGCACTTATATTATGGAAGAAAAATTCATCCAGCCATAGACGGATTGATGGAACAGCATGCATTTGCGCCGGGTAATACCAATATTTATGACAGTGAACATCTGCAGTTTTCCTTAGAGGACGCATGTCTTGAGATGTCCTCTTTCGGGAAAGGCGATATCAGGGAGCCTTTTGTGGAACTGACACTTTCCGATGGAAGCGAAACGTCTGATTTCCTGTTTGAAAAATTTGAACAGGGAACCGGAAAGGAAGAATTTGAGACACTTCCGGGATCGTATGATGAGTCCGGTGAGGTGGAGTGGCTTGGTGTGACACTGCGCGATAAAAACAGCGGAGTCATATTAGAACTCCATTATTATGTCTATGAGGACTGTGATGTGATCACAAGGAGCGCAAAACTCATCAATGAGAGCGGGGATGTGGTAAAGTTAAACCGCCTGATGAGCCTGCAGCTTGATTTAGAACCGTCCGACTATGTGTTTACAACATTTCACGGGGCTTGGGCACGTGAAATGGGGCGCACGGACGTACGGCTGGTGCCGGGAAAATATGTAAACGCCTCTTACACGGGAACGTCGTCGAGCCGTGACAATCCGTTTGTGATGCTTGGAAAAGAACATACCACGGAGGATGCGGGGGAATGTTTTGGATTTAATCTGATCTACAGCGGCAATCACTATGAGGCGGCGGAGGTCGGCAGTTTTGGAAAAGTAAGAATCGTATCCGGGATCAATCCGCAGTCGTTCTGTTTTACACTTGAGTCAGGGGAGAGTTTTGAGGCGCCGGAGGCGGTAATGACCTACGCATCAGACGGATATAATGCCATGAGCCAGAATATGCACCGTTTTGTGCGGGAGCACATTGTGAGGGGAACCTGGAAGAAAAAGGAGCGCCCGGTGCTCTTAAACAGCTGGGAGGCAGCCTATTTTGACATTAATGAAAGAAAACTGCTCTCACTTGCAAAAGCGGGAAAAGAGGCGGGCATTGAGCTTTTCGTCATGGATGACGGCTGGTTTGCAAAACGTGATAATGACACGAGATCGTTAGGAGACTGGCAGCCAAATCCAAAGAAACTGCCGGGCGGTTTAAAGGGGATTGCAGATAAGATCAGGGCGATTGGCATGGATTTTGGAATCTGGGTGGAGCCTGAGATGGTCAATGTGGACAGTGATCTCTACCGCAGCCATCCGGACTGGGTGATCGAGATTCCGGGAAAGGCGCACTCGGAAGGGCGCAATCAGAGGATCCTTGATCTGACCAGAAAGGACGTGCAGGATCATATCATTGAGGAGATGGGCAGAGTATTTTCCTCCGCGGACATTTCCTATGTAAAATGGGATATGAACCGCACATTTTCGGATTATTTTTCACAGAGTATCCGTCCTGAAAGGCAGGGGGAGGTGGCACACCGGTATGTGATGGGACTTTACCGCTGCATGAGGGAGCTGACAAAGAGATTCCCGGACATCCTGTTTGAGGGCTGTGCTGCGGGTGGAAACCGTTTTGACCTTGGTATGCTCTGTTATTTCCCACAGATCTGGGCGAGCGATGATACAGATGCGCTCTGCCGTGCCGAGATCCAGACCGGGTACAGCTACGGCTACCCGATGTCCGTGATAAGCGCACATGTCTCCGGCTGCCCAAATCATCAGACACTGCGCACGACACCGCTTGAAACACGTTTTGCGGTAGCGGCGTTTGGACTGCTCGGATATGAGTGCAATTTCTGTGATCTGAAAAAAGAAGAGTCAGAAGCCATCAAAGCGCAGATCATTCTTTACAAAAAATGGCGCAGTGTGCTGCAACAGGGAATTTTTTACCGTGGCAGGAGTTTTACAGGGAACGGCAGAGGAAATGCGTTTGGAAAAAACAGTGTCCTCTGGAATGATGACAGCAATGTGACGGAATGGACGTGCGTCTCGCCGGATCAGTCGAAGGCGGTCGGCTTCGTCATGCAAAAGCTTGTCGTGCCAAACACGCAGTTCGGGTACTATAAACCACAGGGACTCTGTGAGGAAAAGAAGTATCATTTTTATAACCGTTCTTTAAAATATAATGTCAAAGAGTTCGGGGATCTGGTTAACACCGTATCACCGATCCATATCAGACAGGACTCCATTGCGCACAATCTGGTTGCAAAGTTTGTGAAAATGGACGGGGAAAAGGAGAATATTACGGCATACGGGGATACCCTGATGTATGGCGGCGTGAAGTTGAAACAGGCATTTTCCGGCAATGGATATAATGAGAATGTGAGATATTTTCAGGATTTCGGGGCGCGGATGTATTTTATGGAAGAGGCTTTCGAAGATCATACTCTATGATTTTGGTTCGTCGATCTTAAGGAGCATCGGGGACAGTGAGCACCCGCTTTACAGCCTGATCGCTGCGGTATGTAAGAGAGTGCACGAATTCTGGGTGCTGATGATAATTTACCCGATTTCGTGGGTTGTGACGGGAATTGCGATGATGATCGCGTATACGTTGCTGCGGAGAAAGATTTTGGCAAAAAGTGGTGTAAATCAGCTTGAATAAAAAAATATAAGGGGAAAAAATGTCTTATATCATATCCTACGTCGGAGCCGGCGGAAAGACCAGCAGCATTTATCAGGATGCTGCAGCGTTTGTAAACGAGGGGAAAAAAGTCATGATCACAACTACAACGCATATGTATGTGCCAAAAGACCGGGTGTTCATTGATGGCAGGGAGAAAAGTTGTGAGAAGCTGCGAGAGGAAGTAGCCGGGATTTTGAAAAAAAACGGGATCTGTGTGTGTGGCACAATTTTAAGTGATAATAAAAAAACAGAGATTTATGCGGTTGGAAAATGTGCCGGAAACGATGCTGTTGAAGAACAGCAGAAGATGGAACCGGAGAAGTTTAAAACTTTAAGCATTAAACAGCTTACAGCAGTATGCAAAGAGGCAGATGTTGTCCTGATCGAGGCGGACGGCGCTGCACATAAGGCGGCAAAAGCGCCGGAAGCATGGGAGCCGGCGGTGTATGCACAGAGCAATAAAGTTGTGATCGTCATGGGACTTCACGCAGTCGGAGGAAGTGTGGATGAAGTGTGCCACAGACCAGAGTGCGTAAAGGAAGCATTAGACTGCGACGGAGCGCATCTTTTGACGCGTACGGATTTGGATGTACTGATGGCGGTCTATGAAAAAAAGATCGGACAGCAGTTTCCGGGGATGGAGACGGAGCGGAGATATTTTATAAAAAGTTCTTGACACTACCGCTTTACCATGCTAAAATCGAAACAACTTAAAAAACAAAGAAACGTTAAATCGTTGAGCAAAGAGAGTACTTCATAGGATATCTCACAGAGAGTCCGTGGCTGGTGGAAACGGACAGATGAATATGAAAGGAATGGGTTTGCGAGAGCAAAGCGAACAGCGTACCAGATGGTATGGTCAGTAGCGGATGCCGTGTCCTCACGTTACAGAGGTAAGATATCGGACAGTAAAGAAAGATAGCTGTTTGTGTGTCGGATGAGGTCAGACATGATTGGTGGCGGATATTTCCAGTTTTTGGAAATATCCGTTTTTTTCATTCATAGGAAATTACGTCCTATGAATGAAAAAGCCCTCCGGGCGGGATGCGCACCTTGCGGAGATGAAGTTTGCTGTAAACAGCACCGCTCGGGCACGAAAGAGTCGCAAGCGACTCTTTGTCCTACATGGAATCATAATGTCTGGCGAAACAGGGTGGCACCGCGTGAAAACGCCCCTGACTGGAAAAAAATTCCGGTCAGGGGCGTTTTTTAACAATAAAATTCGCGCAGAGTGTGAACTTTATTGTTTTGATAACATGGTTTTGCAACAGGTGATTCGAGAATGGAGATTGGGATGAAAAGAATTTACAGAGTTTACAAAAAGACAGTCAGTATTGTAAATGAGACAGCAACCGGGATGTACCGGAATCTGGTGGGAAAGAAAAAAGGATTTTTGTTAGAGAGTTATGACAAGAATTATGACCGCTATACATTTTTCGGCGTAGAACCGGAAGAGATCATTTCCTCGAAGGGACAGTCACTGGTGATTACAAAAAAAGATGGTACCGAGGATGTAAGGGAGGGAAATCCGCTTACATTATTAAAAGAATATTATAACGAATTTGAAATCCGGAAGGACAATGAGGAACTGAATTTTTCGGGAGGTCTTGTGGGAAGTGTTGGTTATGACTTCGTGAGATACAGTGAGGTGCTGCCGGAAGAAAACCCGGATGAGATCGGGATTGAGACGGTTCAGCTTATGCTGATGAAAGAATTCATTGTGGTTGATCATGTGGCAGAAACACTGACCGCGGTGATCTTAGAATCCGATGATGAGACAGGAAAAGAAACGGCAGCGAAAAAAGCAGCAGAATTGATCAAAACTGCCATGCAGGAACAGAAAGAATCAGAAGTAAGACTGTTTCCGGATGGAGTGATCACGAAAAAGTCAGATACTTTAGAGGAATACAGTGAAAAGGTAAATAAGATCAAACAGTATATCCGCGACGGGCATATTTTCCAGACCGTATTATCACAGCGCTGGACGATCGCGACGGGACAGGATGGATTTGATCTGTACTGCGAACTCCGTGAGCTAAACCCATCTCCATATCTTTATTATTTTAATTTTGGAGATTTTGAAGTGATTGGAAGTTCCCCGGAGATGCTGGTCAAACAACAGGGGAATAGGGTATTTACCTGCCCGATCGCCGGAACAAGACCAAGGGGAAAGACAAAGGAAGAAGATGACAGACTGCACAGGGAATTGCTTGCCGATGAAAAAGAACGTGCCGAACATGTCATGTTAGTTGATCTGGCCCGCAATGATATGGGACGCATCACAGAGTTTGGTACGGTAAAAGTTACAGACTTTATGAGCGTAAAAAATTATTCACATGTCATGCATATCGTCTCGATGGTCGAGGGACGCAAGAAAGGCAGTTTTCACCCGTTTGATCTGCTGGCATCCTTCCTCCCGGCAGGAACTTTGAGCGGAGCACCAAAGATCAGGGCGATGGAGATTATCGAAGAACTGGAGAGTGTGAGAAGAGGCCTTTACGGTGGTGCAACCGGATATGTGGATTTTTCCGGCGATATGGATTTCTGTATCACGATCCGTACGATGATCAAAAAAGGAAAAAACGTTTATTTACAGGCAGGAGCCGGAATCGTTGCAGATTCTGTTCCGGAAAATGAATACAAAGAATGTTGTAACAAGGTCATGGCTCTGGCAAAAACCCTTGTGGAGGAGGAAAACTTATGATATTGCTGATCGATAACTACGATTCATTTACATTTAATCTGTACCAATATATTGGAACTTTTACGCAGGATATAAAGGTTGTCCGCAATGATAAGATTACGATCGGGGAGATAAGAGAGTTACATCCGGATAAAATTGTTCTTTCCCCAGGACCGAAAAGTCCGAAGGAAGCAGGAATCTGTATGGATGTGGTAAAGGAATTTTACAGAGAGATTCCAATCCTTGGCATCTGCCTTGGACATCAGTGTATCGGTGAGGCATTTGGGGGAACCGTGACATACGCAAAAGCATTGTTCCATGGAAAACAGTCAGAGATCACACATACCGGAACCGGAATTTTCGCAGGAATTACCTCACCGGTCAAGGTGGCAAGATATCACTCGCTGGCAGTGCAGATGGATGATCTGCCGGAATGTCTGACGGTTATGGCACAGACCAAAGACGGAGAGATCATGGCAATGCAGCATAAAGAATATCCGGTGATCGGTTTACAGTTTCATCCGGAATCTATCTATACAGAACATGGAAAACGAATGGTGGAAAATTTTATCAATGGAATCAATTAGGAGGTAGTTATGATACTCGATGTCATTGTAGAGGATAAAAAGAAGCGTCTGCCGGAACATAAAAAGAATATCAGTGAAATAAAAATGCGTGAACTGGCAGAGAAGTATGAAGGCAAAAAACACGGTTTTTATCAGGCATTAAGTAAAAGTGGTATTTCCATTATCGGAGAATTTAAAAATGCTTCCCCAAGTCTTGGGAAAATTAAAAGTAAAATAAATTTATTGGACAGAATTGATGAATACAACGAATCGGTAGACGCAATTTCCTGCCTGACCGAGGAAGATCATTTTGATGGAAATGTGGACTATCTGAAAAAGATAAGGACGATCACGGAGCTCCCAATCTTAAGAAAAGATTTTATGATCGATCCCTACCAGTTTTATGAGGCAAAGGCGATTGGGGCAGATGCAGTACTTTTGATCGCAGCAATTTTAGATGATGCACAGATGAAAGATTTTTATCAGTTATCGAAAGAATTAGAGCTGGATGCACTGGTGGAAGTACACGATGAGAAAGAACTGGAGCGGGCAATGAAGATCGATGCAGATATCATTGGAGTCAACAACCGCAACCTCAAAGATTTTACAATCAGTCTCGATACGACGGTACAGCTTTCGAAACTGGTACCAGAAGACAAAGTTTTGGTTGCGGAGAGTGGTATCTTACAGGATGCGGATGTGGAACTTTTAAAGGAATGTGGTGTGGATGCATTCCTGATCGGCAGGGCACTGATGGAAGCGGAGCATCCGAAGGAGGTTGCAAAGAGGTGGAAAGCATAAAACAGAAAGTTCCACAGATCAAAATCTGTGGGATCACGCAGGATGAGGAAATACAATGGCTGAATGAAGCGGATGTTTCCTATGCAGGATTTGTTTTATATGAAAAAAGCTGCCGTTACATTCCAATCAGTAAAACACAAGAATTGTTTGAAAAATTAAATGACAGTATAAAAAAGGTAGCTGTCGCAGTAAGCCCGGATGTGACGATGGTAAAACAAGTTATGGATGCGGGGTTTGATATCCTGCAGGTGCATGGCAATCTGACAGAGGAAGTCCTCGCAGTGACAGAGATCCCGGTCTGGCAGGCAGTCAATCTTACGGATGCGAATATATTTGAGGAACTAGTGAGGGAATATAGAGATTTATCCATAGATGAAAAAATCACGGCACTTCTCATGGATGCCAAAGAGTTTGGAAGCGGAAAAACCTTTGGATGGGATGCATATGAGAGAGACGAGGGCAAAGAAATGCTAAGGCAGTTACGACAGATACTTGAGAAAGAACAAATCCAGTTTGTACTTGCAGGAGGTCTTACCCCGGATAACGTCAGCCGGGGGATAGATATTTTTTCACCGGATATCGTGGATGTCAGTTCGGGTGTGGAAAAAGAACCTGGACAGGGAACCGGAAAAGACAGGGAAAAAATACAGAAATTTGTGCGGAACATGCATTCTATTGTTTAGACGGCGGAAAATCAGAAATATAACAGTATTTCGTTATAGAAAGTGATAAATAAAGTAAAAGAGATATAAGTTAATTTTAAATTTAAGAAAGGAACACGAAAATTATGAACCAGAAAGCATATTACGGAGAATTTGGAGGACAGTATGTAGCGGAATCTCTGATGAATACATTAGAGGAATTAGACAAAGCATTTGAGGAGGCAATCCATGATCCGGAATTTATGGAGCAGTACCATTACTATTTAAAACAGTATGTGGGACGCGAGACACCTCTTTACTTTGCGGAACGTCTCAGTGAAAAGTATGGCACAAAGATTTATTTAAAACGTGAGGATTTAAACCATACCGGAGCACATAAGATCAATAATGTAATTGGTCAGATCCTCCTTGCAAAGCGTATGGGAAAAAAGAAAGTTATTGCGGAGACCGGTGCCGGACAGCACGGCGTGGCAACTGCGACAGGTGCAGCTTTGTTTGATATGGAATGTACCGTTTACATGGGCGAGGAAGATATCAGGCGACAGGCACTGAATGTTATGAGAATGGAGATGTTAGGGGCAAAAGTCGTAAGTGTCCGTTCCGGCAGTAATACATTAAAGGATGCCACCAACGAGGCAATCCGTACCTGGGCAAAGACAGCGGAGGATACCTTTTATATCATAGGTTCTGCGGTAGGTCCATATCCTTATCCAAAGATGGTCAGGGAATTTCAGAGCGTGATCAGCAGAGAAGCAAAAAAACAGTTCTTAGAAGTGGAACACAGGCTGCCGGCTGCCGTGATGGCATGCGTGGGCGGCGGCTCGAACTCCATTGGAATGTTTGCAGATTTTATAGAGGAACCTTCGGTAAAACTGATCGGCGTTGAGGCGGCCGGAAAGGGAATCGAGACAGGTGAGCATGCGTCGGCGATGGCACTTGGTGAGCCGGGAGTCTTACATGGCATGCGTTCCTATCTGCTGCAGGATGAAGATGGAAATGTAAAACTGGCACACTCTATTTCCGCAGGACTGGATTATCCGGGGGTCGGACCGGAGCACGCCTATCTCAGAGACAGCGGAAGAGCCACATATGTTTCCGTGACCGATACAGAGGCAATGGATGCGCTGATGGAACTCTGTAAATTAGAAGGAATCATTCCTGCGATTGAGAGTGCACATGCAGTAGCTTATGCGAGCAAATATGCGAAAGAACTTACCGAAAAACTTGGTGCAGCGGAAGCAAAGGATAAGACAATGATCATCTGTCTGTCAGGACGTGGAGATAAGGATGTCAATACGATTGCGGATTATCTGGCAGGAAAAGGCTACCTGAACTGATTCAGAAAAAATAAATTAAAATAATATAAACATGATTTAATAAACGAAAAGAAGGGAAAGACAGATATGAATCGTATTGAAGCAAAAATGAAAGCCTTACAGGAAAAAGGCGAAAAAGCATTTATCACTTATATTACAGCAGGACTTCCGGATCTTGAGGGAACAAAGAAACTGCTGAAGGCGCAGGAGGAGGCCGGACTTGACGTTGTGGAACTTGGAATCCCGTTTTCTGATCCTGTTGCAGATGGTCCGGTCATTCAGGATGCATCCTACAAAGCAATCTGTAACGGCATCAATTTAAAAAAAGTATTTGTGACAGTAGAGGAGCTGAGAAAAGAAGGTTCAGAGCTTCCAATCGTCTTTATGATGTATTACAACACCATACTTCATTATGGGGTAGAGGCATTTGTGAAAAAATGTAACGAGGTCGGTGTGGATGGTCTTATTATCCCGGATCTGCCGCTTGAGGAACAGGAAGAAATCGCAAAATACTTAAATCAGGATGAAACAACTATTCTGATTCAGCTTGTTTCACCAGTTTCCGGTGACCGTATTCCAAAGATATTAGATGGCGCAAAAGGGTTTGTATACTGCGTATCTTCTATGGGTGTAACCGGGCAGGGAGCAGATTTCCACAAAGAAGTTTTAAGTTATCTGAAGAGCGTGAAGGCTGTCGCAAAGATTCCGGTCATGATGGGATTTGGTATCCGCACAGCGGAGGATGTAAAACCGATGAAAGATACGATCGACGGTGCAATCGTGGGAAGCCATTTCATCCGTCTGATGGAAGAAAATGATTACAGCACAAAAGTGGCAGCAGAGTATTGCAGTACATTTAAGAAAGAATTAAATTAACTTTAAATAAAAATAGGGAGGAAAATCATACACAGCATGCTGGGCATTGCTCCTGCAAGAGGCAAATGCTATAAAAAACATAGCATGCATTTTGCTCCGCAAAACAGGGAGGATTATCATGAAAGAATACATAGCAAAAGCAGTAGATGGAAAAAATTTAACACAGGAAGAAGCAAAAAAAGCAATGGAGATCATGTTAAGCGGAGAGGCAACGCAGGCACAGATCGCAGCATTTTTAACGGCAATGCGCATGAAAGGAGAAACGTTAGAGGAACTCATCGGTCTGGCATCGGTGCTGCGCGATAAGGCGGAGACAATCACACCGAAATCTGAAAACTATGTGGATCTGGTCGGAACCGGTGGAGACTGTACCTATACATTTAATATTTCAACCACATCTGCGTTTGTGGTCGCAGCGGCAGGACTTCCGGTTGCAAAGCATGGCAACCGTTCCATCTCCTCAAAATCCGGTGCGGGTGATGTGTTAGAGGCGCTTGGAGTCAACATTATGGCAGAACCGGCACTGGTACAGAAATGTGTTGATGAGACCGGAATAGGTTTTATGTTTGCACAGCTTTTCAATAAATCCATGAAATACGTTGGCCAGGTGAGAAAAGAGCTGGGAATCCGTACGGTATTTAACATCTTAGGACCTCTTGCAAATCCGTCCCGTGCAAAAAATATGGTCGTTGGTGTATACAGTCCGGCATTGACGGAGAAAATAGCAAAAGCTATGGGCAGACTTGGCGTGGAGCGCGGATTTGTCATCAGTGGAAATGATAATATGGATGAATTTACGTTAAGCGGAACGACCACAGTATCAGAGATTGATGGGGAAAATGTAAAAACCTATGAGGTAACACCGGAGCAGTTTGGATTAAAGAGAGCTTCCTTAGAGGAATTGCGCGGTGGAGACGGTGCACAGAATGCCGAGATAACGAAGGCAATTTTAAGTGGAAAAGAAACAGGAGCAAAACGTGAGATTGTTCTTTTGAATGCCGGAGCAACTCTTTATATCGGAGGGGTTGCAGAATCCATAGAATCTGGTGTAAAATTAGCGGCAGAAACCATCGACTCCGGAAAAGCAATGAAAAAACTTGAGGAATTAGTCAGAGTTTCAAATTCATAGAAAAGCACGAAAAGTGCAGGAATGGAGAAAACAATGATACGATTTAACAGCGATTATACGGAAGGATGCCATCCGGCAATTTTAAAAAGACTCGAAGAGACAAACATGGAACAGACAGCGGGATATGGAGAGGATGAATATTGCAGGGAGGCGGCAGATCGGATAAAAGCTGTCTGCGAAGCACCGGATGCCAATGTACATTTTCTGGTTGGGGGAACACAGACCAATGTCACAGTGATCGCATCTGCATTAAGACCCTATCAGGGAGCCATCACGGCGACGACCGGACATATCAATGTGCACGAGACCGGAGCACTTGAGGCGTGCGGATATAAATGCCTGACGATCGATACGCCGGATGGAAAGCTGACGGCAGAGCAGGTTGAAAAATATACAAAAGCACATTTTGCAGATGAGAGTTTTGAACATATGGTACAGCCGAAACTCGTGTATATTTCCAATCCGACGGAACTTGGAACCATCTATAAAAAGGCAGAACTTGAGGCGTTATACCGGGTTTGCAGGGAAAACGATCTGTATCTGTTTTTAGACGGAGCGAGACTTGGATACGGACTTGCATGCCGGGAAAATGATCTGACGATGGCAGATATTGCTGCGAATACGGATGTTTTTTATATCGGAGGAACCAAGGTAGGTGCTTTGTTTGGTGAGGCAGTCGTGATCACCAATCCTGAACTGAAAAAAGATTTCCGTTATAGCATCAAGCAGCGTGGCGGTATGCTGGCAAAAGGAAGATTGTTAGGAATTCAGTTTCTGACTTTATTTGAGGAGAACCGTTATTTTGAAATATCAGCACATGCAGCACGACTTGCAGAAAAATTAAAAGATGAATTAACAAAAATGAACATTTCGTTCTATATCAATTCCCCGACAAACCAGCAGTTCCCGATTTTGCCGGATGATGTATTAGACAAGCTGCGGGAAAAATACAGCTTTGCATATCAGGCAAGGGTGGATGAAACACACAGTGCAGTGCGTTTCTGTACCTGCTGGGCAACAAAAGAAGAAAATGTTGAAGCACTTCTTGCAGACATAAGAGCAATCATATAGAAATGGAGATTACCGGTATGTCGGCAAAGAAAAAAATATTATTACTCGCAACAGGGGGTACGATTGCTTCCAAAAAGTCTGAAAATGGATTAAAGCCACAGATCACACCGGAAGAACTGTTAGAGTATATTCCGCAGGTAAAAGAATTTTGTGAGGTATCTGCAATACAGCTTTTGAATCTCGACAGTTCTAATATGGAACCGGAACATTGGAAAAAAATTGTACATGCAATCCGGGAATATTATGATGCTTATGATGGATTTGTCATTGCACATGGCACGGATACAATGGCATATACAGCTGCTGCACTTTCTTATATGATCCAGAATTCAACAAAGCCGATCGTGATCACGGGAGCACAAAAACCGATCGACCTTGAAATTACGGATGCAAAATCAAATCTGATCGACAGTTTTTTATATGCGGCAGATGAAAAATCACAGGGCGTGCAGATTGTTTTCGATGGCAAAGTCATTGCGGGAACGCGTGCAAAAAAAGTAAGATCGAAAAGCTATAATGCTTTTTCAAGCATTGATTTTCCGTCACTGGCAGTGATTCAGGATGGCAATATCATGCGTTATCTGCCGATGCTCCCATATGAGGATGAAGTACGGTTCTATGAGGAACTTGACGAGAACATTTTCCTGATGAAACTGATCCCCGGTATCCGTCCGCGGGTGTTACAGAGTATTTTTGAAAATTATGACTGTATTATAGTGGAAAGTTTTGGTGTGGGCGGTATTCCAAAATCCATAGCGGATGAGTTTTACCGTCTGTGCAGACAGTACCCGGACAAACTGGTAGTCATGGCAACACAGGTGGCACACGAGGGTAGTGATATGACCGTATATGAGGTCGGGCACGATATGAAAAAGTACTGTCGTTTCTTAGAATCTTATGATATGACACTTGAATCGGTCATCGCAAAGACAATGTGGATGCTTGGAAATTTTGATCTGCACAGCATAGATGTGGAGGACATTTTCTACCGCAGCATTAATTATGATGTGATTTTTGGAAAAAACAGAAAATGTTAAAACAGATTGTAAACAAAAGTGAAATATGCAGTTGACAATAGGAAAGAATCGGACTAGACTGTAAAAAAACAAATGCGGAAACATTTTTTCCGCAGAAAAGAGGAGAAAATGAAAATTTCAACAAAAACAATCGTTACCGTTGGGATGTTTACTGCAGTCCTCGCAGTTCTTTCCATTCTTCAGATTCCGATGCCGACCGGTGTGCCGATCACCCTGCAGACTTTTGCAATGGCATTGTGCGGTTATGTGTTAGGATGGCAGTCTGGAGTGGCAGCAACATTACTTTATATTGTACTTGGAACTGTTGGTGTACCGATTTTTGCGGGAATGAGTGCAGGACCGGGAGTGCTGTTTGGCTATACCGGTGGATTTATTTTTGGATTTATTTTTCTGACATTGTTATGTGGCATTTCTGTCCGCAGAAAAAATCCGGCGGTAAAGATCATCCTTGGAGTAATCGGTCTTTTGATCTGTCATCTGCTTGGTGCTGTTCAGTATGCAGTTTTGGCGCATATTACTATTGGAGCATCTTTAGTGGCAGTGTCACTGCCTTATATTGTAAAAGATGTGATTTCAGTGGTTGGTGCTTATCTGGTTGCCATTGCTGTCCGTAAGGCGCTTTATGCAGGAAATATTTTACAGGATGCAAAGGCAGCTTAAAGGTGGCATATCTATGAAAAAATTTCGTGTGCACCATATTTTGTGTACCGTCCTTTACCGGGGAGAGGGATACAGTGGCACCTTCTGTGACAATATGACACAGAAGGTGCGGGAACTGAAGGCAGACCAGGAAGAACCGCTCATGCTCGTGACAGACCCGGATATGATCTGTACGCGCTGTCCGAACCGGACACCGGATGATACCTGTGTGGATGATAAAAATCATGTAAAATCAAAAGATCTGGAGCTGTTAGAACTGTTCGGATTAAAAGAAAATCAGCTTTATTCTTACAGGGAACTGCTGCAGTGTGCAGAAAAAAAGCTTGATAAGGAAAACTTTTTAAAAAGCTGTGGACGATGCAGATGGTATCAGCAGGGATTGTGCAGTTATGAAGAATGGCTCGAAAATGCCAGAAAAATCTTAAATTTTCTTAAAGAATTTTAGAATCAGATCTGCAAACAGTATATTAGTATCAGTATAGAGACTTCAGCATAAGTATGCTGAAGTCTTTTGCTTAACAGGGTTCTTTCCTGGATAAACGGTATGAAAAATATGCCTGACAAGGGAAATCAATATTTTATTCCGTTTTCTTGTTAATATAATTCGTCTTATACTTTGAGTAAATGATCTTCTGGCTGTGGTAGAGTCCGAAATAACCGGAAAGCATGTAGCTGAAAGCAACTGCCAGTAAAAAGTATGGCATTCCGTCATAACCGAACAGCTCAAAACTGATCAAAAGAGAAGTGATCGGACAGTTAGTTACACCGCAGAATACAGCAGCCATGCCGACAGCGGTGCAGAGTGCAGGCGAAAAGCCGAGCAGGTTTCCGAACAGACATCCAAACGCTGCACCCGTGAAAAACGAAGGCACGATCTCGCCGCCTTTGTAGCCGGCGCCAAGCGTGGCAGCTGTAAAGATCATTTTCAGTAAAAATGCTTCCGGGCGCACGGTGCCGTCGATGCACTGTGCGATGATATTGACGCCTGTTCCGTTGTAATTCTGGTTACCGACAAGCAGTGTCAGCACGATCACGATACATCCACCAACGAAAACCTTTACATAAGGATTCTTGAAAAAATGTTTATAAAGCGCTTCGGACTGGTGCAGCATCACGCAGAACAGGATACTGATACCGGCGCAGAGAATTGCCAGCACGGAGATGCGGACGGCGTTGCCGATTCCGAAAGAAGGAATCGAATCAATGAGAAAAAGTTCCTGCGAAATCCCAAAAGAAACGGCAATCCCATGCGCAACAAGGGAAGAGATTACGCATGGAACCAGTGCAGCGTAATACATGATGCCGACACTTACAACTTCCATGGAGAAAATAGCAGCAGCCATAGGTGTGCCAAACAATGCGGAGAAACAGGCACTCATGCCGCACATGATCATAATATGCTTGTCCTTGTCGTCAAAATGAAACAGTTTACCAATTCCGTTACCGATGCTTCCGCCAAGCTGCAAAGCAGCACCCTCACGGCCTGCAGATCCGCCAAACAAATGGGTGATCAGTGTGGAAATAAAGATCAGTGGTGCCATTTTTAGCGGCAGATTATCGTCGGAATGGATCGCAGAAATCACGAGATTGGTACCGGTGTCATGCTCGTCGTGAAGCAGACGGTAACAGCCGACGATCACAAGACCGCCAAAAGGAAGCAGAAAGATCAGCCATGGATGTTTGGTGCGGATCAGTGTGACTAACGTCATGCCAAAATAAAATAATGTTCCGGCGCCTCCGGCAACAACACCGGAGATAATTGCAAACAGAACCCATTTAATAGAAGTTTCAATGCGTTTTAAATTGTGTTTTATTTTATGTCTGATGATTTCTTTCATATCTGTAAACTCCATTTTTATAAACTTATAAGTTTAAATTTCTAACAAAATCTTAGCATTTTCCAGCTTTTTTTACAATATAAATCAGTAACAAGTGCAATGTGCACAAAAAACGGATGCAATATTTGGATAAAACATTGAAAATGTCAAAAGAGTCTTGCGCTTTTGCAAAGAGTGTCTTATAATTTAACCATCAAATGAAAACGTTACCGGTAGCATTACCGTAAACAATACCGGAAACGTTCCATAAGATACCATACACAATTTCAGGAGGGTAAAAAATATGAAAAGAAAAGTTTTATCAGTGATGTTAGCATCCGCTATGTTAGCAACCATGTTTGCAGGATGTGGTAACGGAAATGCGGGGAATACTTCCGGAACAGCAAATGCAGGAAACAAGACAGAAGAGGCTGCAAAGACAGAAGAGGCTGCAAAGACAACCGAGGCATCTGATGCAGAAAAGACTGCAGACAGTGCATCAGGAAGCGGTTCTGTATATTATCTGAACTTCAAACCGGAGCAGGATCAGGCATGGCAGGATTTAGCAGGTATCTATACAGAGCAGACGGGTGTGCCGGTAACAGTTATTACCGCAGCAGACGGTACATATGAGCAGACATTAAAATCTGAAATGGCAAAGAGCGAAGCTCCTACATTATTTCAGGTAAATGGACCGGTAGGACTTGCAAACTGGAAAGATTACTGCTATGACTTATCCGACAGCGAGATCTGCAAACAGCTTTCCAGTGAAGATTTTGCATTAAAGAATGACGCTGGTGAGGTTTCCGGTGTCGCATATGTGCTCGAGACATACGGTCTCATTTACAATAAGAAGATTTTAAATGATTACTGTACCATGGATAACGCAGTGATTTCTTCTCCGGATGAGATCAACAGCTTTGATAAATTAAAAGCAGTGGCAGATGATATTCAGGCGAGAAAAGATGAGATCAACAGCCAGTTCGGATACGATCTTCAGGGTGCATTTACATCTGCAGGTATGGATGGATCTTCTGACTGGAGATTTAAGACACATCTTGCAAATCTTCCAATTTACTATGAATACAAAGACAAAGGCATCACAAGCACAGATGCGATTGAGGGAACATACCTTGACAATTATAAACAAATCTGGGATTTATACATCACAGATTCTACCTGTGAACCAGGTGTCCTCTCCAGCAAGACAGGTGATGAAGCTGAGTCAGAGTTCGGTATGGAAGAAGCAGTATTCTATCAGAATGGTACATGGGAGTACGGCAATCTGACAAACGAGGATAATGGATATTTAGTAACAGCAGATGATATGGGCATGATGCCGATTTACATTGGTGCTCCTGGTGAAGAAAATCAGGGACTCTGCACAGGTTCCGAAAACTACTGGTGTGTAAACAAACAGGCTTCGGAGGAAGATATCCAGGCAACACTTGATTTCTTAAGCTGGGTAATTAATTCGGATGAAGGACGTGACTCCATGGCGCATGCAATGGGATTCACAACACCATTCTTAACATTTACCGGTGACTATGTAGCTGACAACGTATTCATTCAGGATGCAAACCAGTATATTGCAGATGGCAAGACTCCTGTTTCATGGAACTTCTCAACCATTCCTTCTGAGACATGGAAAGATGGCGTTGGCTCCGCATTACTTGAGTATGCACAGGGTACCGGTGACTGGGATGCAGTTGTAAGCGCATTCGTAGACGGCTGGGCAACTGAGTATGCAGCAGCAAACGGACAGTAAAATAATAATTTCTCTTTTAGAAAATAGTAAATTTGTGCGGTATCTGTGCCGATACCGCACAAACCATATATAACGGAAATTTTCTGAAAGAACTGTATTTAGAGATTGAACGGATTTATGAGAGGTTAAAGACTATGGAGAAATCAATAAAAAAATATTTTCCAATTTTTGCGCTCCCGACTTTAGTGGCATTTACCATAGGTTTTATAGTTCCTTTTCTTATGGGTATCTATTTATCATTTTGTGAATTTACCACAGTAACGGATGCGTCCTTTGTTGGACTGAAAAATTACCTGCGTGTATTTACCGATCCAACATTTGTACATGCGCTGTGGTATACCGCATTATTTACAGTGGTATCAGTGATTACAATCAATGTATTTGCATTTACCATAGCGATGCTTTTAACAAAGGGAATTAGGGGAACAAATGTGTTCCGGACCGTATTTTTTATGCCAAACCTGATCGGAGGTATCGTTTTAGGATATATCTGGCAGATCCTTTTAAACGGAATTCTGGCAAACTTCGGAAAAACATTGACCTATTCTTCCTCATATGGTTTCTGGGGACTGATCGTTTTGATGAACTGGCAGCAGATCGGTTATATGATGATCATTTATATTGCGGGTATCCAGAACATTCCGGGTGAACTGATCGAGGCGGCAAAGATGGATGGTGCAAACAGCTGGCAGCTGTTAAAGAAAGTAACGATTCCGATGGTTATGCCATCCATCACGATCTGTACATTCCTGACACTGACGAACTCCTTTAAGCTGTTCGACCAGAACCTTGCATTGACAGCAGGAGAGCCGTCAAATAATTCACAGATGCTTGCGTTAAATATCTTTGATACATTTTATGGAAGAAATGGATGGGAAGGTGTCGGACAGGCGAAAGCGGTGATCTTCTTTATCATAGTGGCAGTTATCGCACTGGCACAGAACCGTCTGACCAGAAGTAAGGAGGTACAGCAGTAATGGCAAAACAGACAGACAATCAGGTAAGTGCAGTAAGGCGTGCAAAACACGGATGGATACTGACACTGTTTTTCAGCATTTTAGCTGTATTTTATCTGTATCCGATTTTTTTGGTGCTGATCAACTCGTTAAAGAAAAAAGGATTTATTATGAAAAGTCCTTTTGCATTTCCGGATGAGCGTTCTTTCTTCGGTATGACAAACTTTGTAAAGGGAATTGAGAAGACGAATTTCTTTGCAGCGTTCGGTAACTCGGTTATTATCACGGTAGGTTCCGTGGCAGTGATCATATTCTGCACATCCATGTGTGCATGGTTTATCACCAGAGTACATAATAAATTTACCATGGCACTTTACATGTTATGTCTTTTCTCCATGATCGTGCCGTTCCAGATGGTAATGTTCCCGTTATCTAAGCTGGCAAACATGATGCATTTGAGCAACCCGATCGGTATTATATTAGTATATCTGGGATTTGGAGCAGGGCTTGCGGTATTTATGTTCTGTGGATTTGTAAAGAGCATTCCGTTAGAGATCGAGGAGGCCGCCATGATCGATGGCTGTACACCGATCCAGACCTTCTTCCAGGTCGTATTCCCAATCATGAAACCGACGGTTATCACGGTTGCAATCTTACAGGCAATGTGGATCTGGAATGATTATCTGCTGCCGTATCTGGTACTTGACCTGAAAAAATATAAGACAATCCCGATTGTAATCCAGTATTTAAAAGGCGGTTACGGTGCGGTAGACTGGGGTACCATGATGGCGATGCTGGTACTCGCAATCATCCCGATCATCATTTTTTATGGAATCTGTCAGAAATATATTATTGAAGGAGTAGTTGCAGGAGCGGTAAAAGGCTGATATCTTATTAAGAAATGTATATTTTTTGTTGAAATTTGACAAAAATTCAAATTTCACGAAAAAATACGAAAAAATAGTAGACAGGAATGAAAAATATGGTTACGATAAAAGACATAGCCAGGGAATCAGGATATTCCGTCAGTACCGTGTCACGTGTGCTGAATCACAGAAATGATGTCAGTCCGGATGCAAAAAAGAAAATCGAAAAAGTAGTCGCAGCGTATAATTTTGTGCCAAACAATAATGCGAAACATCTAAAACAGAGTAATTCCAAATCCATTGGTGTGCTGGTAAAAGGTATCCAAAATATGCTTTTTGCCAGCATCGTGGAAGAAATCCAGTGTATGATTGAAAATACAGACTATACGCTGATCGTATCCTATTTAGATGAGGATGCAGATGAGGTGGAGCAGGCAGTTCTCCTCTGCAGGGAGAGAAAGCCGCTTGGACTGCTCTTTTTAGGAGGTAATCCGGAGTATTTCAAAAAAGAATTTGCGCAGGTCGATGTGCCGTGTGTGCTTGTGACAAACCTTGCAGACCAGATGGATTTTCCAAACCTTTCTTCTGTTGCGACAGACGATATCGCCGCTGCAAAATGTGCAGTGGATGCGTTATTTGATGCAGGTCATACGAAGATTGGTATTTTAGGTGGAGATATTGAAAAATCGTACACCAGCCATCAGCGTTTTATCGGCTGTCAGCAGAGCTTTTTGGAACATGATACTGTGTTTGTGCCGGAAAAAAGCTACGAAAAAGCACGATTTTCCTATGACAGCGCATATCGCGGTATGAAACGGCTGATCGCCAGGTGTCCGGATATCACGGCTGTGTTTGCCATGTCGGATGTCATGGCGATCGGTGTGATCCGTGCACTGCGGGATTTAGAATACCGTGTGCCGGAGGATGTGTCAGTGATTGGATTTGACGGAACAGCTCTGGCAGAATACTATAATCCGAAACTTGCAACGATCAAACAGCAGTATCAGACACTTGCAACCAGAAGCGTGGAAATCCTGTTTGGGCAGATTGAGTTAAAGCGGAGTCAGATTCATGAGATCGTTCCGTTTGAACTGGCAAGTGGAGAAAGTATTCAAAAAATCAGGTAACACATACAGATAGTAGGAGGAACAAATATTATGAGGACCAGCGGTGTGCTGATGCACATATCTTCCCTGCCGTCTCCTTACGGGATCGGTACCATGGGAAAAGAAGCAAGAAAATTTGCAGATTTTTTGAAAAGGGCAGGTCAGAAATACTGGCAGATCCTGCCAATCTGTCCGACCAGCTACGGAGATTCTCCGTATCAGTCTTTTTCCAGCTTTGCAGGTAATCCTTATTTTATTGATTTAGAATATCTTTGCAAAGAAAAATTACTGACAAAAAAAGAATGTGAATCATTTTCGTGGGGAACCAATCCGCGGTATGTGGATTATGGTCAGATGTATGCCTCACGTTATCCTTTGTTGAAGAAAGCATATGACCGGTTCCGGAAAAATGAGCCGGAAGATTTTGCAGCATTCTGCAAGGATGAAGCAGAGTGGTTGGATGAATATGCACTTTTTATGGCATTAAAAGATGCTAACGGCGGTGTTGCATGGTATGAGTGGGAAAAAGACTTAAAAACCAGAAAAACGGAAGCCTTAAAAGAAGCGCGGGTTACCTATGCAGAAGATATTGCGTTTTATAAAATGTTACAGTATCTGTTCTTTAAACAGTGGTGGGATTTAAAAGCGTATGTCAATGATCTTGGCATTGAGATCATCGGTGACGTGCCGATCTATGTTGCCGGAGACAGTGCTGATGTCTGGGCAAATCCGGGACAGTTTTATCTCGATGAGGAGTTAAATCCGATCGATGTAGCAGGCTGCCCGCCGGATGCATTCTCGGCAGACGGACAGCTCTGGGGCAATCCGTTATTCCGCTGGGATGCTATGAAAAAAGACGGTTACAGCTGGTGGACGAAGCGTGTAAAAGCGATGTCAAAATTATACGATATCGTCCGTATCGATCATTTCCGCGGTTTCGATTCTTACTATGCGATCCCGGCAAAAGATGATACGGCGAGAAATGGTGAGTGGAGAAAAGGTCCTGGCATGGATCTGTTCCGTACGATGGAGAAAAAACTCGGAAAGTTAAATATCATCGTGGAGGATCTTGGTTTCCTTACACCTTCCGTTTTAAAACTGGTAAAAGATTCCGGTTTCCCGGGAATGAAGGTCATCCAGTTCGCATTTGATTCAAGAGAGGGCAGTGATTATCTGCCACACAACTATGAGAAACATTGTGTCGTATATACCGGAACACATGACAATGATACGTTGATGGGCTGGATGAAGACAGCACCGAAGGCAAGTGTTAAATTTGCGAAAGAGTACTTAAATCTCACGGAGGAAGAAGGTTTTAACTGGGGTATGATGCGCGGTGCATGGGCATCAGTCGGAGATATGGCGATCGTTCCGATGCAGGATCTGATCGGAATCGGTTCCGAGGGACGTATGAATACACCGTCCACACTCGGCGGTAACTGGGAGTGGAGAGCAACTTCAGACCAGATCACCGGAAAACTTGCAAAACGTCTCTATAAATATATGGAGATGTATGGACGTTTAAACAAAGATCAGGAAGAGGAAGAAGAAACCGAAGCGGAGGAGAAGAAAGTATCCGCAGAGGAAAAATAACAGACCGCATACAGGTCTGATGGCATGAAAAACAGAAGTTTAGAGGGGGGATTCTGACCGGTCACAGGTTAGAATCCTCCTTTTTATATTATGGGTTCCTTTTTGTCGGAAAATGTTTTAAAATAACAAATAATCGAAAGCTTATATGGGGGGATACATGCTATATTTTATTGTCAATGAAAAGTCAAAAAGTGGGAACGCAAAGCAGATCTGGAAAGAGATCGAGGAAGTGCTTAAGGTGAGAAACGTTTCCTATCAGGCATTTGTATCGGAGTACCGTGGACATGCCGGTAAACTCGCTACAGAGATCTGTGCCATGGATGACAATGATATCTGCCTGGTCGCAGTCGGTGGGGATGGAACGGCAAATGAGGTGATCAATGGGATCACGGATTTTGAAAAGGTACGTTTCGGCGTGATCCCGACCGGTTCCGGCAATGATCTTGCCAGAGGATTGTCACTCTCGAAGGATCCGAAAAACGGTGCCATACATATTTTAAATGCGATGAAAAAATCGCGTGAGGATACCTGGTGTATGGATTTGGGAGAGGTGAACTTTGGGGAGAAAAAAAGACTGTTTGCCATCAGCGCGGGGATTGGACTGGATGCGTTAGTCTGTAAAAAAGCATTAAAATCAACGATCAAAGATATCCTGAATAAAATCCGGCTTGGAAAACTGACGTATCTGGTACTGACCGTGCAGTCATTATTTACGATGCAGACCGCGGATGCAGAGATCTTTTTTGACCGGGAGGAAGGTTTACAGAAAAAAAGAATGATCTTTACGGCTGCGATGAATTTTAAAGCTGAGGGAGGCGGTGTGCCGATGGCTCCGGCAGCATCCGCCTGTGACGGGAAATTATCATTCTGTGAAGCAGCGGGGATCCCGAAGTGGAGAACATTTCTGTGTCTGCCGTTTTTAGTGGCGGCAAAGCATACGTCTATCCATGGATTTTCTGTGACGGATGCCAAAGACTGTACGATCCGTTTAAGCCGTCCGATGGTTGTCCATGCAGACGGGGAGTACTGTGGGGAAGTGACGGAAGTTCATTTCCACTGTCTGCCGGGAAAACTTCGCGTGTTAAAATAATGAAATTGCGGACACTGCCGTCATAAACAGGCGTTCTTCTTCATAAAATGTTACAACATATGGAGGAGAATATCTGATGGAACATTTCAGTGATAACAGGGAATTTGACTTATACCGGGATATCAATACCCGTACCAATGGAGAGATCTACATAGGAGTTGTGGGGCCGGTGCGAACCGGAAAGTCCACATTTATTAAACGGTTTATGGATCTTATGGTGCTTCCGTTTATGGAGGATGAGCATGCGCGGGAGCGCACTATAGACGAGTTGCCACAATCCGCGGCTGGGAAAACGATCATGACAACGGAACCGAAATTTATCCCGCAGGAGGCGGCAGAGATCATTTTGCCGGAACTGCCGGGGAGCAGTGCCGGCATGCCACAGCCGGCACTTTCGCAGTCTGTACTGCCGGGGACTGCAATACAGGGATCTGCCGCACAGCCGAAGATAAAGGTGCGTCTGATCGATTGTGTCGGGTTTATGGTGGAGGGAGCATCCGGTCATATGGAAGGAAATGAAAGCCGCATGATAAAAACACCATGGTCGGAGCAGGAAATTCCATTTACGACAGCTGCGTCGATCGGTACTCAGAAAGTGATCCGGGATCATGCAACGATCGGAATCGTTGTGACGACCGATGGCACGATCGGGGAACTGCCGCGAAATGCATATGTAAAAGCGGAAGAACAGACGGTGGAGGAACTGAATGCGATCGCAAAACCATATGTCATTCTGTTAAATTCACAAAAACCGTACAGTGATGAGACGATGGAACTTGCAGCCGAACTGAAAGAAAAATATCAGACTGCCGTTTTGCCGGTCAACTGTGAGCAGCTGCGGAAAGATGATATTGTCCGCATTTTAGAGAATATCCTCTGTGAATTTCCAGTGACGCGTGTCGAATTTTTTATTCCAAAATGGACGGAAATGCTAAAGCCGGAGCATCCGATGAAAGCGGAAATCATTAAAACTGCATCCGGGATTTTAGACAGTATGCATAAAACGGGAGATGTAAGAGCACTTTCCTTTACACCGGAGCAGTATGTTTCGCAGATCAAGATCGACGAGACGGATCTTGCGACCGGGCGCGTGGTGGTGCGGATGGATTTAGACGATAAATATTATTATGAAAATATAAGTGAACTGACTGGTGTGCCGATCGCAGGTGAATATGAGCTGATCTCCATGATAAAAGAGATGGCAGGGCAGAAAGAGGCTTATGAAAAAGTGTCAGATGCTTTTGAAGCGGTTCAGGTAAAAGGTTATGGCGTTGTGAGTCCGGGACTTTCCGATATCAAAATGGAAGAGCCGGTGCTGATCCGGCATGGCAATAAATTTGGCGTCAAAATGAAAGCGGTATCGCCGTCGATCCATATGATCCGTGCAAATATTGAGACCGAGATCGCTCCAATTGTCGGCAGCGAGGAGCAGGCAAATGATCTGATCTCTTACATCAAACAGGGACAGCAGAGCGAAGAGGGTGCATGGGAAACAAATATTTTCGGCAAATCGGTTGGAGAACTGATGGAGGATGGAATCCGTAACAAGATCGCAATGATGGATGATGAATGTCAGATGAAATTGCAGGATACAATGCAGAAAATTGTAAATGATAATACTGGTGGTATGGTATGCATTATCATTTGATGCGGTAGTATTGCGAAAACAAACGTAAAATCAAAAATAAGTAACCTTAAAAAGAAAAGAGAAAAACAGATGAAAAAATTTATTCAGGGAATGTATCAGAAAAAGAATTTTGGGGTAAGGCTGGCTGCTGTGATCCTGTCCGTAATTGTGATGGGATTTGCACTGTCGTTGCTGGTGCTTGTGGATCTTGGAACAGATCCCTGTACCAGCATGAATCTTGCTATTTCGGAAAAACTTGGAATGGGAATCGGAAACTGGCAGGCACTGCTCAATACGATCATATTTGTCTTTGTCATTTTGCTTGGCAGGGAAAATATCGGATTTGGAACACTTGCCAATATGTTTTTAGTTGGATATTCACTGCAGTTTTTTTCCTGGGTATGGGATAAGATCTTACCGGCAGGACTGTTTGATTCGATGGCAGTGCGTATTCTGGTGCTGATTCCGGCACTGGCGATATTTGTTGTATCAGCAGCTGTATATATGGATGTGAAATTAGGAACAGCACCTTATGACGCGATTGCATTTATCATTGCAAAATGGATGCCGAAGGTACCGTTCCGTCTGATCCGTATGGCATTTGATTTTACCGTTATTGTGATCGCATTTTTATTCGGTGGCAAGATCGGAATCGTAACGATCCTGATGGGATTTACGCTCGGACCGGTGATCGGTGCTGTCGGTGAGAAAATCGGTCGTTTTATCGAGTGCGACTAAAGAATCAGATTTATTATCATCTGATGATTTTTGCGGGAGATGCTGGTATTTCCCGCTTTTTTGAAATTCGTTGTAGGCATCCTGATAAGCGGCGACAATGTATTCTTTCATGGGATCTTTGTCGCTTACCATCGACATGGTGTCCGAAAATACTTTGGCAGCTTCTTCCTTGCTTTTGCAGTGTTCTAACTGCTGTTCGAGAGAGTCGCGCATCGCCTGGATTCTGGCTGCCTGCATATAGAGCTGGGGATCTACTGCCTGAAGAAAACGCATTTCTTCTTCGGTCAGTTTTTTTCCACTTTTTAATTTTGCCTGAATTCTGGCTAATTCTGCCTGCTTTTCTTCTTCGGTCATACCGCAGGCGGGGCTTAAAAGCTCGGAGATGTTCTGCGTCAGGTCAAAGGCATCCATGCCGGAAAAACTGACTGCATTTAAAGTATCATCACCGGAAGAAAGACCGATGGAAGATTTGGATAAACGGTCTGTAATCTGATCGACCACATTCCTTTTGCCGGAAGATGGGTTTAAAATCTTTTTTAAACCGGAAAGATTGAACTGAGTCATAAAATTCTCCATTCCTGCACTGTGTTTCCGTGCATATGAAAAGTATAGCCTGTGATGTATTCTTACAAAATATATCGGGGAAAATCAGCTTTTGTTTAGGATGGAGATTGGATTTTATGATTTCTTCTGTTATAATCGAAAATGACAGTGTTGTAAAGAATTTTCAATTATGAAAAAATGAAGTAAGGAAGCATCAGCTGTTTTTGAAAGACAAGAAGGGAGAAGTTCCGGAGAAGCCGGAATTGACAGAATATAGGACAAGGAGAAGAATGGAGGATGATTATGAATCCGGCATACGAAAAATTATTAAAATGCTATGACAGCTATAAAGCAAAGATTGATTTTACTCCTAAGGTGGCATTGATTTTAGGCTCTGGTCTTGGCGACTATGCGGATGATATCCGCGTGGTGGATACGTTAGATTACCATGACATTGAAGGATTTCCAGTGTCGACGGTTCCGGGACATAAGGGCAGATTTATCTTCGGATATGTGGATGATGTCCCGGTCGTGTGCATGCAGGGGCGTGTGCATTATTATGAGGGATATGAGATGAGCGATGTTGTTTTGCCGACGAGGCTGATGAAAATGATGGGCGCAGAAGTTCTGTTTCTCACCAATGCAGCAGGTGGCATCCAGCTTGGCATGCATGCCGGGGATTTCATGCTGATCAAAGACCAGATTGCAAGTTTTGTGCCATCACCGCTCCGTGGAGCCAACATTGAGGAACTTGGTGTGCGTTTCCCGGATATGAGCCAGATCTATGACTTAGATCTGCAGGATATTGTAAAACGTGCAGCATCAGCACTTGAGATCCGCATCAAAGAGGGCACTTACATCCAACTCTCCGGACCGCAGTTTGAGACACCGCATGAAGTCGCCATGTGCCGCACTTTAGGTGCTGACGCCGTCGGCATGAGTACTGCCTGTGAGGCGATCGCTGCAAAACACATGGGAATGAAAGTGCTTGGAATCTCCTGTATCTCCAACCTTGCGAGCGGCATCTCATCAATTCCGCTCTCACACGCAGAAGTTCAGGAGACGGCTGACGCCGTTGCCCCGAAATTTAAGGCGCTCGTAACTGAAACGATCAAAGCGATCGGAGCACAGCAGAATTAAAGTTACTACAACTCAGTAGATCAAAAACGGCGGTCACACTTTTTGATCCACTGAACGAAAAACACAAAAAGAAAAGAGGAAAAACAATGAACATACGTTTCTACAACGCAAAAATATTAGTTCCGGCAGAAAACCACAAATTCCAGATCACCGAAGGCGAACTCTGGGTAAAAGGAAAAGAAATCTGCTACATCGGGGACGGTAAGACAGGCGTGGATGCTGTCTGCAAAAACGGTGAAGTTTTGGTATGGGAGCGCGAGATTGACGCAAAAGGCAACCTTTTAATGCCGGGATTTAAAGATGCGCACACCCACACGGCAATGACATTTTTGCGTTCCTATGCGGACGACCTTCCACTGCAGGACTGGCTGAACAAACAGGTATTCCCAAAAGAAGGACAGCTTACCGAAGATGATGTATACTGGCTTAACATCCTTGGAATTATGGAATATTTAACCAGCGGTATTACGTCCAACTTTGATATGTACTTCTTCCCGCCGGTCGATGCAAAGGCATCGGTAGATACCGGATTCCGTACCGTTCAGACCAGCGGATTGAACAACTTTGGCGGCACGGTAGAGTTGATGGAGGAAAATTATCACATTGTCAATGAGATGAGTGACCTGACAAGCTTTATCGTGGGATTTCATGCAGAATACACGACATCAAAAGAACTGATGGAGGGCGTGGCAAAACTGGCACAGAAATTAAAATCCCCGGTATGGCTGCACAATTCCGAAACAAAACTGGAAGTGGCAGAGTGCAAAGAGCGCTGGGGCATGACACCGACACAGCTTACGGATGCACTTGGTATGTACGAGTACGGCGGCGGCGGTTACCACTGTGTATGGTTTGAGGATGCTGATTTTGAAATTTACAAGAAGAAAAAACTGACAGCAGTGACAAACCCGGCTTCCAACTTAAAACTTGCTTCCGGTATCTGTCCGACCAAACGTTTTGTGGATGAGGGAATCTCCATGGCGATCGGAACCGATGGCCCGGCAAGCAACAACTGCTTGGATATGTTCCGTGAGATGTTTTTGACTTCTGCACTTGCAAAGGTGCGTGAAATGGATGCGGAGTGCGTCAGCGCCGATGAGATCTTATATATGGCAACCACAGGCGGTGCACATGCCATGCAGTTATTTGACTGTGACAGTCTTGCGGTTGGCAAAAAAGCAGACCTTGTCATGATCGATCTGAACCAGCCGAACATGCAGCCGGAAAATAATATCGTGAAAAATCTTGTATACAGCGGAAGCAAGCAGAATGTAAAACTGACTATGGTAAATGGAAAAGTTTTATATGAAGACCAGAAATTTGACATCGGATTTGATCCGGCAGATATTTACCGCCGTGCAAATGAGATCATCCGCCGTATGAAATAACAGAAGGAGAATTATGCAGGTAATATTTATACATCACAGCTGTTTTCTGGTGGAAGTGGATGAGAAGGTGCTGATCTTTGACTGGTTTGCAGGAGACCGCATCAAAGGATACACATTTTGCGGTGTGATTCCGGAATACGAGCCGGACACACCAGTCTATGTGTTTGCAAGTCATAAACATCAGGATCATTTTGATATGGATGTGCTGCACTGGGCAGAAAAATATAAAAATATCCACTATATACTTTCAAAAGACTGTAAAATGAGCCCGCATTTTTTACAGAAACATGGATTCCCGGATGATATCAGAGAGAAGATCACTTATGTTTCGGCAGGCGAAAAATATCAGGTGGATGATGTGAAGATCGAGACACTGCGGTCAACGGATGCAGGTGTTGCATTTTATGTGGAAACACGAGGGGCAACTTTTTTCCATGCAGGAGATTTGAATGACTGGACATGGGAAGGGGCGGGAGATCTGATCAACGGCAGGATGCGCAGGGAATACCGGACACAGATCAAAAAACTGGCGGGAAAACCAATCAATCTTGCATTTGTTCCGATGGATCCGCGACAGGGCGCAGATCAGGAACTCGGAATGGATTATTTTTTGGAGACCACATCCGCGGAATATGTGTTCCCGATGCATATGTGGCAGGATTATTCCCACATCCCGGTTTATAAGAATAAAATATGGAATCCGGGGATGGCGGAGCGTGTGGTGGAAATCACACATGAAAATCAGGTTTTCCTGATTGAGGAAAAGTAGTGTTAACGCTTGACGCATAGGAAAAAAGTGCGTTATACTGAGTAAGTTATAGAAGATAGAAAGGCAGGGGTATTTATGGCAGTATTTGGATGGTTTGTACATTATGTGTTAATAATGGTAATTCTTGCAGCTGTTGCAGTTGCTGGAGTATTTGCTGGCAGAAAATGGGCAGAGAAAAGCAAAGCGAAAAAAGACACTGCAGCTTCCGGAAATGCCGGAAAAGAATAATGCCGTCGTGACCCTGCAAAAAGACAGGGCATGAAATAATTTATACAACGTTGGAGGAACTTGTCGTGAAGAAGTTTTACGGAGAAAATGAATTGCGCAGAATGTATCTTGAGTTTTTTGAGAGCAAGGGACATCTTGCGATGAAGAGTTTTTCATTGGTACCACACAATGATAACAGTTTACTATTGATCAATGCAGGTATGGCACCGCTTAAGCCATATTTCACAGGTCAGGAAATACCGCCGAGGAGAAGAGTGACCACATGTCAGAAGTGTATCCGTACCGGCGATATTGAGAATGTTGGTAAGACAGCGCGTCATCTGACATTTTTTGAGATGCTTGGCAATTTCTCATTTGGTGATTACTTTAAACATGAAGCGATACACTGGTCATGGGAGTTTTTAACCCAGGTTCTTGGACTTGAGGAGGACAGACTTTATCCGTCTATTTACGGGGAAGATGATGAGGCATTCGAAATCTGGAACAAAGAAGTGGGTGTTCCGGCAGAGAAGATCACCAGATTTTACCGTGATCCGGAAACCGGAGAATGTGATAACTTCTGGGAGCATGGCGCTGGTCCTTGCGGTCCTTGTTCTGAGATCTATTATGATCGTGGAGAAAAATACGGCTGTGGCAAACCGGACTGTAAAGTAGGATGCGACTGCGATCGTTTCATGGAAGTATGGAACAACGTATTCACCCAGTTTGAGGGTGACGGTAAGGGCGGTTACACAGAACTTGCACAGAAAAATATTGATACCGGTATGGGATTGGAGCGTTTAGCTGTTGTGATGCAGGATGTAGATTCCGTATTTGATATTGATACCATGAAAGCGATCCGCGACAAGGTATGTGAGATGTCCGGCAAAAAGTATCAGGTAGATGCATTAGATGATGTGTCCATCCGTCTGATTACCGATCATATCCGTTCTGCAACGTTTATGATCTCCGATGGTATCATGCCTTCAAATGAGGGACGCGGTTATGTACTCCGCCGTATCATCCGCCGCGCGGCAAGACACGGAAGAATGCTTGGCATTGACGGTATCTTCATGGCGAAACTGGCTGCTACCGTAATCAATGAGAGCAAGGATGGTTATCCGGAACTTGAAGAGAAAAAAGATTTTATCTTTAAAGTATTATCCCAGGAAGAAGAAAAATTTGGAAAAACGATCGATCAGGGACTTTCCATCCTTTCTGATATGGAAAAACAGATGGAAGCAGACGGCGTAAAGGTTCTTTCCGGTGAGAATGCATTTAAACTTTATGATACTTATGGATTCCCGATGGATCTGACACAGGAGATCCTCGAAGAAAAAGGATTTTCTGTCGATGAAGAGGGATTCAAAAAGGCGATGGAAGTACAGCGTACCACAGCGAGAAAAGCCCGCAAAGTGACAAACTACATGGGCGCTGATGAGACAGTATATGAGTCTGTCGATCCTTCTGTTACCACAGAGTTTGTAGGCTATGATTCCTTAAACTGCAAGTCAAAAATTACCGTACTTACCACAGAGACGGAGATCGTTGAGGCATTATCTGATGGAGAGGTTGGAACCGTGATCGTAGAACAGACTCCATTCTATGCTACCATGGGTGGACAGCAGGGAGATAAGGGTATCATCCGCACTGCAGCCGGAGAATTCCAGGTAGAGGATACGATCAAATTACTTGGCGGAAAAGTAGGACATGTCGGAAAGATGATCTCCGGTATGATGAAAACAGGAGATGAGGCAGATCTTTCGGTAGATGCAGCACTCCGTGCAAAGATCTGTAAGAACCATTCCGCAACACATTTACTGCAGAAAGCATTGCGTGAAGTATTAGGAACCCACGTAGAGCAGGCAGGTTCCTATCAGGATGGCGAGCGTACCCGTTTCGATTTCAGTCATTTTGCAGCCATGACACCGGAGGAACTTGAAAAAGTAGAAAAGATCGTCAATGATAAGATCGCAGAGGCAATTCCGGTACGCACAGATGTGATGACTGTAGATGAGGCGAAAAAGACAGGAGCCATGGCGTTATTTGGCGAAAAATACGGTGAGACTGTCCGTGTGGTATCCATGGGAGATTTTTCCAAAGAATTCTGTGGTGGTACTCATGTAAAGAATACATCCGAAATAGCAGCATTCAAGATCATCTCTGAAAATGGTGTTGCAGCAGGCGTCCGCAGAATCGAGGCACTGACCGGAGACAACGTATTTGCTTACTATCGCAATTTAGAGAAAGAACTTTTAGAGGCAGCGAAAGCGGCAAAGGCAACACCGGCGACATTAACAGAGAAAATCGAGCATATGCAGGCAGAGATCAAAGCACTGACCAGCGAAAACGAGTCCTTAAAGAGCAAAGCAGCAAAAGAGGCGCTTGGAGATGTCATGGATCAGATTGTGGAAGTAAAAGGTGTGAAATTACTTGCTTCTGCCGTAGACGGTGTAGATATGAACGGTCTGCGTGATCTTGGAGACCAGTTAAAAGAACAGCTTGGTGAAGGTGTGATCGTACTTGCTTCTTCCTGTGAAGGAAAAGTAAATCTGATCGTTATGGCAACTGATGCAGCAATGAAACAGGGAGCGCATGCAGGAAACCTGATCAAGAGCATTGCCGGCAAAGTCGGCGGTGGCGGCGGCGGACGTCCAAATATGGCACAGGCGGGAGGCAAAAATCCGGCTGGTATTTTGGAGGCGATCGCAGAGGCAAAAACAGCACTTGAGGCACAGCTTTCCTAAAAGCTGTTTAGCATGATTGTCCCGCAACTGAAGAATCACGGAAGATGACAGCTTTTTAGCTATGGAGGCAAAAGATGGATAAAGAAATGGAATTTAAAAATAAGAGTATTAAAGAAAAGGTAAACGGAAGCTTTGAAATGATCATAGTTTTATATGTGGTCAGCGTGGCGTTTGCAGTATTTTTAATGTTTGCAGTAAAAATTGTTCCGTCTGCAACAGAGTATTTTGTGCTTGCCGGAGGTATTGTTGTGCTTGCGATTATAACGGTCTGCAGTATTCTGGCAACATTGAAACGGGCTAAGATGCTGATACACTATATTGTAGAACCGGTCAGGGAACTAAGCAGTGTGGCAGAAAAAATCTCTGGTGGAGAACTTGATATTGAAATTGCTTATCAGTCGGAGGATGAGATCGGAGAACTTGCAGAAGATTTTCGCAAAACAGCAACTACGCTGCAACGGATTATAGGAGATCTTAATCATATTCTGGATGCATTTGCAAAAGGTGATTATACGGTAAAATCCGGATGCAGGGATGCTTATGTGGGAGAATTTGATACGGTGCATGCAAAACTGATTGCAACAACAGAACATGTTAGTGATGCTTTAAAATCAATCCGTGAATCTTCGAATCAGGTGGCACAGGGATCCGACCAGCTTGCAGTCAGCGCACAGGATCTTGCCAAAAATGCAACGGATCAGGCAGTGGCCGTTGATTCTTTAGCACAGAGCGTTTCAGAAATCACAGAACAGATTCTTGGAACAAGTAAGTCGATTGATATTGTACATGATAAAGCGAAAGACGTTGGAACAACAGCAGCGGTAAGCCAGCAGAAGATGACAGAACTGACAGAGGCAATGGAGCGTATTTCCGTGACATCCAAGGAAATCGGACAGGTTATCGAAGAAATTGAGAGTATTGCATCACAGACAAATCTGTTGTCCTTAAATGCATCTATTGAGGCAGCAAGAGCCGGTGAGGCAGGAAAAGGATTTGCAGTTGTTGCAGAGCAGATCCGTATGCTTGCTGAGAGCAGTGCAAATTCTGCAGATACGTCAAAACAGCTTTTGACAGAGAACCAGAATGAAGTAGAACACGGTAATCAGGTGACACAGCAGACGGCAGAATCTCTGACGGATGTTCTGAACGAACTGGATGCTATTGTGGGTGAGGTAGCAACGATCCGTACGGCATCTGATCGTGAGGCAGCCTTTGTAAAAGAGATCGAAGACAGCACGAAACAAATCAGCGACGCAATCCAGAGCAACTCTGCAGCATCGGAAGAAACATCTGCTACCAGTGAAGAACTTTCTGCAGAAGCAGATTCCTTAGAGGGCCTTGTAGAGCGTTTTAAACTGCGTTAAATGTTTGTTTAATACAGAGGAGAGAAAATGCAGATGAAAATAAAGGAAAAGATGATTGCTGTGGTTATGGCATTTGCAATGATGTTTACGTTTATTTTTGCAGGTGAAAGCAGTGAAGTAATCGCTGCTGCGAAAACAAAAGCATTAGAGATAAATGTTGATTTTGCCAGGAATGCAGCAAGTGGAGATGACAGCGGGATATATGTAAAGAGCCTGATTTCCAATAAAAAAATTACTTTTGGAAAGACTTATGTATTTCAGACAAAAATTTATGTGCCAGCCGTTTATATGAAAACTGGAAGAATATGGGTAAAACCTGCAGTTAATTTTTTTACAGGCAAAAATGGCGATACATATGCCGGAATGGCACAGTCTTCGAAAGAAGGATATTCTTATGATAAGAATTCGAAAGAAGTAAAAAAATATGGTGATTTTTATGTTGTCAATGTGAAAATATCATTGGATAACTGTGACAGGATTTCTGCATCAAAGGGAAGTGTGTATGGACATCTGTTCATCTCTGGTTTTAATAAGGCATATAAGGGAAGTATTTATGTTGATGATGTGACACTTACTGTAGATAAGAAATCAGTTGTAAAGCAAAATTATGAGAATGGAAAAAACAGTGGTTGCTGGTATTATCTTAACAGATCAGAAAAGGAATATACACCTGCTGTTGTTTCATTTTCAGGAAAGACATTGGATGTGACTAAGACATCGCTTACTATAAAAAAGGGTAAAAAAGCGACGATCAAAGCCACTGCAATGCCAAAAACAAAAATAACATATCAGTCTAAGAACAAGAAAGTCGCTACAGTAAACAGTAAAGGTGTTGTCCGGGGCATTCGGAAAGGAAAGACAACCATTCTTGTCACAGCGAATGGGAAAACTGTTAAAGTTCAGATTACCGTAAAATAATTTCAAATAAAAATCTGAAATTATTTCAAAAATAGGTTGACGAACCGGGAAAATATGTTATAATGCTATATAGTGCAATAAATATTACCCAAACAGTTGAATATGCACAATACGCAACTGGAGGGAGGTTAGGTGTGAGATAATGTCTAGTGTAATTGTAAAAGAAAACGAGACTTTAGATAGCGCTTTACGTCGTTTCAAGAGAAACTGCGCAAAAGCAGGTATCCAGCAGGAGATTCGTAAAAGAGAACACTACGAGAAACCAAGCGTAAAACGTAAGAAAAAATCTGAAGCAGCTAGAAAAAGAAAATACAACTAATAATTAGTTGTAATGCAAAAAGACTACCGCATGTGTGGTAGTCTTTTTTTTCTCTGAGTGAGGTTATTTACCAGATATATTTTATTGCGATAATAAGTCTATTCGTAAGGTGGATAATCTTTAGAAATATCGTGGAGCAAAGGGCATAGTATTGCAGAAATGCATAAATATGTTTATAATATGAGAAAAGATGTATGAAATACGAATTTAAGATAGAGACAGAATATACGAAATGAGTAGAATGGAGATGATATTTTATGATTAATTTAAAAAACTGCCGGGTAATTATCCGTGAACAGAAAAAAAACAGTGTACTTGCAGACACGGTAATTCTTGGTCATAATCTGCTGACAAATATCATCAAAGTGCGGGCGAGTGCGATGGCATATCGCCCGAAAGAACCAGTGGGACTGCTTGTTTTTCTGGAGAACAAAATATATTCTTATTTAGGTACCGTACAGGGGGCGGTGATCGCAAACGAAATGTCGATTGCGCTATACGATGAAGAACAGAAAAAAGGCAGAAAATTTGAGCGTTATGAGATTGAAGCATCTGGCAAGATCGAAGGTGTCAGGATAAAAAATAACATGATAACGCTCCATAAGCCGATACCGGTTACCATCAAAAATATGAGCGCAAATGGTGTACTGTTTAAAGGAATTTCCGGCTGTCTGGACGTTGGAATGCAGCTACAGCTTTATATGGATGTAACTGATTCAGGAATGCGTTATGAGTATAAAGTGGTTCGTAAGCAGAACAGCAATCCGGAGACCGAAGAGTATGGTTGTAAAATGGTTGCAAAAAAGAAATAGCAGCCATGAGAAATTATTTTGAAAAGATACGAAAAAAGGAACCGTAAAATATGAAAAACAGTTAACAAACTGAAAAATTCATATTTTCACGGTTCTTTTTTAATTAATAACCGAAAGATTCTCCAATCAAAAGTACTTTGATACGTCCTTTGATTCCACTTCTTCTGGTGATGACAACCTGATTACAGATACAGTCCGGAGAAAGACAGTCTGCGCAGGCACCGGTTATGGCACAAGGTGTTTTTTTGTCAAGACGGATACAGTTTTGTGCTGTGGCAACATTATGTACACGGCTCAGGGCCTCGTCTACATTTGCGGCAATTTTATTCATTCCAGCTAAAATAACAACAGTTTCCGGACCATAGATCAGTGCGGCAACACGGTTTCCGGTTCCATCGATGTTGACAAGCTCGCCACCGGTTGTGATTGCATTGGTACTCATAAAATATACGTCGCTGGAAAGAGCGTCGTGATACATTTTTTTTGTTTCATCTGGTGTTTTTGCGGTTGAGCGGTCGATCAGATGGATGGAAGGATCATGGCGGAGCGCTGTCAGCATGCCGGTCTCCTCTAAGGTCATGGAGCCGCCGAAAGATACGGTCTGCCCATCTTTTAAGAATGAAAATGCAAGTTTTTCTGCGTCTTCTACGGTCGGGCAGTAGTAGCCTTCCATCTGGCGTTTTTCAAGGTTTTTGATCACTGTTGCAGCAAGTGTTTCATGGTATTTGCTTTTGATTGTATCCATACATGTACTCCTTTTTATCGTATTTGACATTGGATCGCACTTTGGCAGTCTCAATGTCACTGTGTGCTTCTTTTAGTATAGCACATATTCTTGACTTTTGGGACAGGATAGATAAAATAAAAGAGTTGGAAATGGAGGAATACTATGAGTAAAAACCTGAAAAAGATGATTTCATATTATAAGCCGTATCTGGGAGTGTTCTGGGCAGATATGTTTTTTGCAACGGTATCTGCGGCGGTCGCGCTTGTGATCCCGCTTGTGATCCGTTATGTGACATCTACATTAATCTATATGGAACCGCAGGCGATTTTAGGACAGATCCGTTGGATTGCGCTTATGTTATTCGCACTGGTGGCGGTAGACTGTTACAGCCGTTTTTTTATTGCAAATCAGGGGCATGTGATGGGCGCTAAAATCGAGTATGACATGCGTGCGGAGATTTTTGCACATTTTCAGAAGCTGTCATTTTCCTTTTATGATGATCAGAAGGTTGGGCAGCTGATGTCCCGTATTACGACGGATTTATTTGATATCACAGAACTGATGCACCATGGACCGGAAAACATTATCCTTTCCCTGATCAAAATTATTGGTGCGTTCGTGATCTTAATGAGTATTAAACCGGCACTTGCACTTGCCGCATTTGCAGTGCTGCCGTTCATGTTTCTGTTTGCCTATTACATGAACGGAAAAATGCGACGTGCGTTTCGCAGCAACCGCGAGCGGATCGCCGATATCAATGCACAGATCGAGGATAATTTGTCCGGGATCCGTGTGGTAAAGTCATTTGCGAATGAGGATATCGAAAAAGAAAAATTCCGTCAGGGAAACGAAGGCTTTCTGCGCGCAAAAAAGAACAGTTATTATTATATGGGAAGTTTCTCGGCAGGACTTGGTACTTTTACGACCCTGATCCAGGTAAATGTCATACTTGCGGGTGTCATTCTGATCGCAAAGGGAAGTGTGGATATCAGTGATCTGGTCACATTTTTGCTTTATATCAGCGTGTTTACAGAGCCGGTGCGGACACTAATTGATTTTACGGAACAGTTTCAGAACGGATATACCGGGTTTGAACGTTTTCAGGAGATCATGGCGATCGAACCGGATATTGCAGATAAAGAGGATGCAAAAGAGCTGGTCAATGTCAAAGGCGATATCAGCTTTGAGGATGTATCTTTCCAGTATGAGGAAAATACGGAATGTGTGTTAAATCATATTAACCTGAACGTTCCGGCGGGGGCTTATATGGCACTTGTGGGGTCGTCAGGAGCCGGAAAGAGTACACTGTGTTCACTGATTCCGAGGTTTTATGATGTGACGGCAGGAGCAGTTAAGATTGATGGCTGCGATGTCCGGGATATCAGGTTAAAGAGCCTGCGCGACCATATCGGTATCGTACAGCAGGATGTGTATCTGTTTGTCGGAACCGTTTTTGATAATATCCGTTATGGAAAACCGGATGCAACACGTGAGGAAGTGATTGAAGCGGCGAAAAATGCCAATGCACACGATTTTATCATGTCGCTGCCAAATGGGTATGAAACAGATATCGGACAGCGGGGAATCAAGCTTTCCGGCGGGCAGAAACAGCGTTTGTCCATTGCAAGGGTATTTTTAAAGAATCCACCGATCCTGATCTTTGATGAGGCGACGAGTGCACTTGACAATGAAAGTGAGAAAGTCGTGCAGGATTCTCTGGAAAAACTGGCAAAGAATCGTACAACATTTGTGATCGCACACCGGCTTTCCACAATCAAAAATGCACAGCGAATCCTGGTTTTGACGGAGGAGGGCATTGCGGAGGAAGGAACGCATGAGGAACTGTTAGAAAAAGGCGGTGTGTATGAAAAACTGTATCAGATGCAGTTTCATAAATAAGAGTGCTGTGTAGAAGAGAAGTGTATAGCGTAAAATATAAAAGTTTCATGAAATCCATGCAAAAATTTGCAAAAGAGGAAAAACTAGAGTAAAATAGTAGTGTTTGTGAAGGGAGAGATAAGACAATGACAAAAATTGATATTATATCTGGTTTCCTTGGAGCCGGAAAAACAACATTTATTAAAAAAATGATCGAGGAAGTTTTTAAGGGCGAGAAGATCGTTCTGATTGAGAACGAATTTGGTGAAGTCGGCATTGACGGAGGATTTTTAAAGGATGCAGGAATTGAGATCACAGAGATGAATTCCGGATGCATCTGCTGTTCCTTAGTAGGCGATTTTGGTAAAAACTTACATGAAGTCATCGAGAAGTTCCATCCGGACCGTATTTTGATCGAGCCGTCCGGTGTTGGTAAATTATCCGATGTTATGAAATCTGTCATCGACGTGGAAAAAGACGAGGATGTCAAATTAAACGGACTGATCACGGTTGTAAATGCATTAAAGGCAAGCAAACAGATGAAAGCATTTGGTGAATTTTTCAACAACCAGATCGAATATGCGACAACGGTTGTCTTAAGCAGAAGCCAGAAGGCAACACCAGAGCAGTTAGAGCTGTGTGTAAAACAGATCCAGGCATTAAATCCGAAAGCTGCTGTTATCACAACTCCATGGGATGAGATCAAAGGCGAACAGATCTTAAAAGTAGTGGAGGGACAGGACTCTCTGGAAGTAAAACTTCTCGCAGAGCAGCATGCAAAAGAGGAAGCTTTAGAACATGAGCATGAGCATCATCATGACCACGACCACGAGGAGCATGACGAGAACTGCACCTGTGGCTGCCATGATCATGACCATGATCACGAAGAACATGAACATCACCATGACCATGATCACGACCATGATCACGAAGAACATGAACATCACCATGACCATGATCACGACCACGATCATGAGGAGCATGACGAGAACTGCACCTGCGGCTGCCATGATCATCATCACCATCATCATGCAGATGAGGTATTTACAAGCTGGGGCAAGGAGACACCTCATAAGTTTACAAAAGAGCAGATTGAGGAAGTGTTAAAGACACTCTGCGAGACAGACGACTACGGCGAGATCCTTCGTGCAAAAGGTATGGTAGCCGATGTGAATGGTTCCTGGATCTACTTTGACATGGTTCCGGGTGAGTACGAGATCCGTGAGGGAGAGCCAGATTATACCGGAAGACTCTGTGTGATTGGTACACATATTGACGAACACAGATTAGAGGAACTGTTTGGAATCGCGTAAAAGCGGGAAAAAGTTACTCAGGAATGGAGATTTATATGAACGAAATACCAGTATATTTATTTACCGGTTTTATGGACAGCGGCAAGACGACTCTGGTGAAGGAGACGTTATTTGATGATGGTTTCACTGAGGGTGGAAGAAGTGTTGTGATCTGCTGTGAGGACGGAGATGTCGAATATGACGAGGAGGAGTTAAAAAAAATCAACGCCAGACTTGTCATGGTAGAAAATGAAGAGGATTTTACCGAAGAGTTTTTAAACAAAGTGCAGGCGGAATATCTGCCGGAGCAGGTGTTTATCGAATACAATGGTACCTGGGGAATGGGAACACTGATGGATATGGAACTCCCGAAACACTGGGTGATCGTACAGCAGTTAGCGACTGTGGATGCGACAACGTTTGACATGTATCTTGCAAATATGCGTACCATGGTAATGGAGCAGTTATTTCAGGCAGATGTCGTGATCTTTAACCGCTGTGATGACAGCACGGACAAAGGCAAATGCCGCCGTAATGTCAAGGCACAGAACCGCAAGGCACAGCTCGTCTTCGAGCGTGAGGACGGCAGCTTGGATGAACGTCCGGAGGAACTTCCGTTTGATCTTTCTGCGGATGTGATCGAGATCACCGATGCAGACTATGCAATCTGGTACATGGACTGTATGGATAATCCGAAAAAATATGAGGGCAAAAAAGTATCTTTCCTGGCATTGGTATACAATCCGGAAAAACTTAAAAAAGGAGTGTTTGTGCCGGGACGTTTTGCGATGACATGCTGCATCGAGGATGTGACATTTATCGGATTTAAGTGTAAATATGCGGATGAGGACAAGATCCCGCACAAATCCTGGATCAATATCACTGCGGAAGTGCATGTGGAATTTGCGAGAGAGTATAAGGGAAAAGGACCGGTACTTTATCCGGTATCCATCGAACCGGCAGAAAAACCGGAAGATGAGCTGGTATATTTCTCGTAAACCGGATATGTTCTGCATGTGTAAGCTGGGAAGAATAATCGCTGCTGGTCACACTTGGAGATGTGAACAGTAACAAATAGATGCATAGGAAAAGGACAGAAGTTGGAATCCGAAGAATCCAGTTTCTGTCCTTTTAAAATTTTTAGTAATCAGATATTATTTTTTGTGTTCTTGTTTTTCTTTGAGCCTATTCTTCCTTGATTCCATGTTCACGCATATACTCACCAATCTTTTTATCGGAACCTAAGATATGATTGATCAGCCAGCCGGACAAAAAATTGATCAGGTCAATCAGATATTCCTGCTGATTGTCATCCATTTCGTCCAAATCTGTTAAATCAACCTCAACAAGACGTTCCACGAAGGCAGTATGTGCACGTTTCTGAGCACTGATTTCCGGATAATGGATGCGTTCCATGAGATTTTCTTCATCACGGAAATGAAATTCTGTATAGTCTTTTAATTCTACAAGCAGGTGCATGATCTCATCATATTTGTCATGCAGAAGTTCTGCGTGAATCAGATCGTTGGTATCGTGAATGATCTCAAACAGCCGTCGGTGCTCAGTATCAATTAACTCAACGCCGGTTTTGTATTTTTCGCAAAATGCAAATGGATCTTCTTCATCAGCAGAAATAGAAGACATTTTTCCGATCATCGTATCACTGCTTAAGATATGCCGGTATAACCAGCGAGCCAGATAAGCCAGCAGGTCGTTTAGGGATTGCCTTGCTGCTTCCGGGGAAGAAGTATCCAGAGCAAAAGTGTTGATTTTTTTTGTAAATGCTTCATGTTCTTTTTTTTGGATCGGAAGCTCAGGATCATGAATATGCTCCATGTAAGCTTCCTCATGGGCGAAATGTGTTGCAGCGTAATTTTTCAATCCGGAAACCAGATTCTTGGAGATAACAGAGATATCTGAACTTTCTTTTGAAAGGTCAATCGCTTCATTTATCATCTGAAATAACCGACGATGCTCATTATCAATCTCGTCAATTCCAATTAAATAGTCGTCTGTAAATTTATACATTATAAAATCCTCCATTCCGTGGTAAATACCACTTTTCTTTTGAATAAAAATATGGATTTCCCAGCCCATAATTATATTTATGGAGTTATATGGGATAATACATCAACATTATAACATGAATCCGTGTGAGAAAAAAGAAAATAAAAAAAGAAAATAAAAAACGTGTTGACAAAATCACTTTAATATATTAAAGTATACCCATAAAGAAAAACCGTTGAGAAAGAGTAGTAAGCATTTTTTGATATTACAGAGAGCTGCAGGTGGTGGGATTGCAGTATGGATGGATTTGCTGAATGGACTTTTGAGGGCGGCCTGAACAGAATTTAGTAGGCGCCGCCGGGAACCGGACCCGTTACCCATCCGGCATGTATGGTTGTACATGAAGTGAGTGGACTTTTCAGTCAATATGAGTGGTACCGCGATAATAGATACTATTACCGTCTCAGGCAAGAACCTGAGGCGGTTTTTTAATGTAAAATTCATTTACATTGTAAACGAAAGTTTGCATGATGACGAATTCCACCTCTCGAAACGGCTTTTTCCAAATTTAAAATCTGGAGGGAACAAGTGCGAAAAATAGAATTTTTCGCACACAGGATTTGTGCTTATGCACAAACCTGTAATGCGCAGAGAACGACGCAGAAAGGGGAAAGAAATGAAAAGAAAAATGATGGCAGCAGTATTAATGATGGCAATGACAGCAGGTGTGCTTGGTGGATGTGGAAACAGCACGGGAAATAATGCGAAAACAGACACAAATGCACAGAATAATGCAAATACCGCAGAAATAAAAGAGAATGCCAATGCGGATGTGACAGAGATCGCCAATGCAGATGGCACGGTATATAAAGTTGGTATCGTCCAGTATGTAGATGATGCTTCCTTAAACCAGATCGAGAAGGCGATCGAGGCAGAGCTTGATGCAAAAGGTGCAGAACTTGGTGTGACATTCGATTATGCAGATTATACCTATAATGGTCAGGCAGATTCCTCTACCTTAAATCAGATCGCAACGGATCTGGTTGCAGAAAAAGTGGATGTGATCATCCCGATCGCAACACCGGCAGCCATGATCATGCAGAATGCGACAGAGGACAATCAGATCCCGGTTGTATTCTCCGCAGTATCAGATCCGGTCAGCGCAGGACTTGTCGCAGATTTAAATGCACCTGGTGCAAATATCACAGGCACATCCGATGCACTTGACACCACGGCTGTTATGAAACTGATCACGGCAGCCAACCCGGATGTAAAGAAAATCGGACTGTTATATGATAAGAGCCAGGATTCCTCAAAAGTGCCGGTTGCAGATGCAATCGCTTACTGTGAGGAAAACGGTATTGAATATATTGAAAAGACAGGAACCACCAATGCAGAGGTATCTGCAGCAGCAGATGCGCTTGTGGCAGAAGGGGTAGATGCAGTATTCACACCGACCGATAACACAATCATGACAGCCGAGCTTGCAATCTTTGAAAAGTTTGCAGATGCAAAGATCCCGCACTATACAGGAGCTGATTCCTTCGCGTTAAACGGAGCATTCTTAGGATATGGCGTCAATTATACAGAGCTTGGAACTGCAACGGCAGATATGGCAGCAGACATCCTTGTAAATGGTGCTGATCCTGCAGCAACAGCAGTCCGCACATTAGACAGTGGTATCGTGACTGTCAACACGGAGACAGCTGCAGCTGTTGGCATTGATGACAGTGTATTTAAAGATATGTGTGAGGAATTAAAAGAAGTTACAACCGCAGAAGAATTTGAATAAAAGCGGAATAGAAGAAAAACGGAACCGGAGGGGATTATGGGTTCGATCATTACACTTTCCATTGTACAGAGCGCATTAGAACTTGGATTTATCTATGCACTGGTTGCGCTTGCATTATTTGTATCATTTTCCATATTAGATATTGCGGATCTGTCAACAGACGGCTGCTTTACATTAGGCTGTGCAGTCTGTGCGACGGTGACGCTTGCCGGACATCCGGTGTTAGGACTGTTTGCGGCGGCGGCAGCAGGAGTTGTATCGGGATTCGTTACTGCATTTTTACAGACCAGAATGGGTATTCAGTCCATCTTAGCTGGAATCATCGTAAATACAGGATTATACACGATCAACATTGCGGTGATGGGTTTTGCATCCAATATCAATCTTTTTTCCTGTGACACGGTTTTTTCATGGGCGAAAGATCATATCGGGGGAACCTGGTATAAACTGATCGTTGCAGCTGTATTTGTTGTGATTGTCGGTGTGATACTGGCATGGTTTTTAAATACGAGACTGGGACTTTCCATCCGTGCGACCGGCGATAACCCGGATATGGTAAGGGCATCAAGTATCAATACCGGACTTATGATCACGATCGGACTTTGTGTTGCGAATGCCATGACCGGACTTTCCGGCGGACTGCTCGCACAGTATCAGAAATCCTGTGATATCAATCTTGGAACGGGAATGGTAACGATCGCACTTGCGAGTCTGATCATCGGGGAGTCGATCATCGGAAAAGGCGGTGTGTTAAAGCGTGTGATCGGCGTGGTATTAGGAAGCTGCCTGTACCGCTTTATCGTAGCGATTGCTTTAAGATTAAATGTTCCGGCAGAATGTTTAAAACTGGTATCATCACTTATCGTTGCATTTGCGATCGCACTGCCTTATCTGAAAAAGCAGGCAGCGTTTATGAAACAGCGCCGCCTTGCAAAGGCAGAAAACCAGTTATATATGGAACAGATCCAGAAACAGAACCAGAAGAAGGAGGAACCGTGATGTTAATTATGAAAAATGTCAGCAAGACCTTCAATCCGGGAACTGTCAATGAAAAATGCGCATTAAAAAATCTGAATCTGGAATTGAAGGATGGCGACTTTGCAACAATTATCGGAAGCAATGGAGCAGGTAAATCTACATTATTTAATGCAATCACCGGAGCATTTTTTATCGACCGGGGACTTATTGTGTTAGATGGGGAGGATATCACTTACCAGAAAGAACATGTGCGGAGCAAGGTGATTGGTCATTTGTTTCAGGATCCTTTAAAGGGAACCGCGCCGCATATGACGATCGAGGAAAATATGGCACTTGCCTATCTTCGCGCCAAAACCTCAAAAAATGCATATTTCAGCCGTATCAATGCGGCGGATAAGGCAAAATTCAGGGAGCACCTTGCACTGCTTGATATGGGGTTAGAGGATCGCATGAAGCAGCCGGTAGGACTCCTTTCCGGAGGACAGCGCCAGGCACTGACGCTTCTTATGGCGACGATGGTCACACCAAAGATCCTGCTGTTAGATGAGCATACGGCGGCATTGGATCCGGCAACCGCAAAAAAAGTGCTCGACCTGACCAAACAGATCGTTGCAGAGAGAAAGATCACCTGCCTTATGGTAACCCACAATATGCACCAGGCATTAGAACTTGGAAACCGTACCCTGATGATGGATTCCGGAAATATCATCTTAGATGTGAGCGGAGAAAAACGTGCGGGCATGACGGTGGAGGATCTGTTAGAGCAGTTTGCCGTCTGTGCCGGAAAGCGTTTGGACAATGACAGGATCCTGTTTTCGCAGGCGGAATGATGGTTAGTCAACGACAGGATCCTGTTTTCACAGGCAGAATAAGGGAAAAATAGGATTTTTTGCAGGATCTGGCAGTAATAATTTGAGAAAAAACAGAACTAATTGAGAAAAAATAGAGGAAAGCCGTTGAAATTTAACGTGTTTTCCTTTATTATGTTAAAGTATGAAAATAAATACTTTGACGGGCATGTTGATGTATATAAAAATGTTAGGAGGAGACCATGTATCCAATCGTAAGAAGAGAAAAACTGGCAGATAAGATTTATCTTATGGATGTCAAAGCACCTCGTGTGGCACAGTACTGTGAGCCGGGGCAGTTTGTAATTGTAAAGATTGATGAGGAGGGCGAGCGTATTCCGCTTACCATTTGTGATTATGACAGGGAAGCAGGTACGATCACGATCGTATTCCAGACTGTCGGAGCATCTACAGAGCGTATGGCATATTTACAGGAAGGAGATGCATTCCAGGATTTTGTAGGCCCGCTTGGATGTGCGTCTGACCTGATTGACGAAGATATTGAAGAATTAAAGAAAAAGAAGATCCTTTTCGTTGCCGGAGGTGTTGGTACAGCACCGGTATATCCGCAGGTAAAATGGCTGCATGAGCACGGTGTGGACTGTGATGTGATCATGGGATCTAAGACAAAAGATCTGTTGATCTTAGTAGACCAGATGAAAGAAGTTGCGACAAATCTCTATGTGACGACCGATGATGGTTCTTATGGATTCCACGGTATGGGAACTAATCAGTTACAGGAACTCTGGGATGCAGGAAAACGCTATGATCACTGTGTAGCGATCGGACCGATGATCATGATGAAATTCGTATGTAAGCTGACAAAAGAGCTTGGAATCCCGACCGTTGTTTCCATGAACCCGATCATGGTAGACGGAACCGGAATGTGCGGTGCATGTCGTCTGATAGTAGGCGGGGAAGTAAAATTTGCCTGCGTGGACGGACCGGAGTTTGACGGGCATCAGGTTGATTTTGACCAGGCGATGAAACGTCAGGCACAGTACAAGACAGAAGAGGGAAGAGCGATGTTAAAGCTGCAGGAAGGTGATACACATCACGGCGGCTGTGGCAACTGTCAGTAGGGTTGAGCGTTTGAAAAGGAGATAGAGAGAATGGACGTATTAAATAGAGTACCGGTTCGCGAGCAGGAACCACAGGTTCGTGCGGCTAACTTTGAAGAGGTATGTTTAGGATATAACGAGGAAGAGGCAAAAGCTGAGGCAGCACGCTGCTTAAACTGTAAAAATGCGCAGTGTATGAAGGGCTGTCCGGTATCTATCAATATCCCGGCATTTATCGCACAGGTAAAGGAAGGAAACTTTGAGGAGGCATATCACATTATCAGTCAGTCTTCCGCACTTCCGGCAGTCTGCGGACGTGTCTGCCCACAGGAGAGCCAGTGTGAAGGAAAATGTATCCGCGGAATCAAGGGTGAACCGGTTGCAATCGGTAAATTAGAGCGTTTTGTTGCCGACTGGGCAAGAGAAAATGATATTAAACCGAAAAAAGCAGAGAAATTAAACGGACATAAGGTTGCAGTCATCGGTTCTGGCCCTGCAGGTTTAACCTGTGCCGGAGATCTGGCAAAACTTGGCTATGATGTGACAATCTTTGAGGCACTTCATGAGGCAGGCGGCGTACTGATTTACGGTATCCCGGAGTTCCGTCTTCCGAAACAGAAGGTTGTTGCTGCTGAGGTGGAAAATGTAAAAGCACTCGGTGTTAAGATCGAGACAAACGTTGTTATCGGAAAATCTGTTACAATCGATGAATTAATGGAAAACGAGGGATTTGAGGCCGTATTTATCGGTTCCGGTGCCGGACTTCCAAGATTTATGGGTATTCCTGGCGAGCAGGCAATGGGTGTATTTTCTGCAAATGAGTTCCTGACCAGAAACAACCTGATGAAGGCATTTAAAGATGAGTATGATACACCGATCAAAGCAGGCAAGAAAGTTATCGTTGTCGGCGGCGGTAACGTTGCTATGGATGCTGCGAGAACTGCAAAGAGACTTGGCGCGGAGGTACATATCGTATACCGCCGTGGCGAGGAAGAGCTTCCGGCGCGTGTGGAGGAAGTACATCATGCAAAAGAAGAGGGCGTGATCTTTGATCTGCTCCAGAACCCGACAGAAATTCTTGTAGATGAGAATGGCTGGGTAAAAGGCGCGAAAGTCATTAAGATGGAACTCGGTGAACCGGATGCATCCGGAAGAAGAAGCCCGGTAGAGATTCCGGGATCTGAGTATGAGATCGAGGCAGATACCGTGATCATGTCACTTGGAACTTCACCGAACCCGCTGATCTCTTCCACTACAAAGGGACTTGAGATCAACCGCAGAAAATGTATCATCGCAGAGGAAGAAAACGGTGCTACCTCAAAAGCCGGTGTATTTGCCGGTGGTGATGCCGTAACCGGAGCTGCAACTGTAATTCTTGCCATGGGTGCAGGAAAAGCTGCCGCAAAGGGAATCGATGAATATCTGAGCAATAAATAATAGACCAGTGATGGTAAAAATGCCGGAGTCAGTGGAAACTGCTGATGTCCGGCATTTTTTCTTAAAAACTTTTTTTATAAAAATTTCTTAACACATCTAAAATATTCCTTAAATCTTATCCAAAACCTACTTTTTTTCAAAAATATTGGTTATACTTGTAAGCAAAGTTATGATGAATTGTAAATGAGTCAGAGTGACAGTGATGAATACTAAGAGGTATAGCTATATGGAGGAAAATGTGAACCAGACAGAGAAAGAAATGGCAGAAAACGAAAAACAGAATCAGACGGGAAAAGAAGTGGCAGAAAATGCAGACCGGGAACAGACAGAAACGATCCGGGGACTGACCGCACAGCAGGTGGCAGAGCGGAAAGAAAAGGGTCTCTGGAATAAAAAAGCGGAGTCGGCGACAAAGACGACGAAAGAGATCGTAAAATCAAACGTATTTACATATTTTAACCTGATATTTTTAGTGATCGCGTTATTGTTAATCGGCGTTGGTGCTTTCCGGGATCTGACATTTCTTCCAATCATTGTTGCAAATACGCTGATCGGAATCGTGCAGGAGATCCGCTCGAAGAAGGTTCTGGATGATCTGTCTATCTTAAACAGTCCGAAAACACGGGTAATCCGGGAGGGCAGTAAAAAAGAAATACCGGCAGAAGAACTGGTGATGGATGATATCGTGGAGCTTTCTGCGGGCGGGCAGATACCGGCGGATGCGGTTGTGTTAGAAGGGCAGTTAAATGTGAATGAATCACTCCTTACCGGAGAAGCGGATGAAATTGTAAAGAAAAATGGCGATGAACTGCTGTCCGGCAGCTTTGTGGTGTCCGGCAGCTGTCTGGCACAGCTGACAAAAGTTGGGGAAGAGTCTTATATATCAAAACTTACCCACCGTGCAACACAGACGAAAGAGGGAGAACAGTCAGAGATGATCCGCTCTTTGAACCGGCTGGTGCAGGCAGTCGGTATTGTGATCATTCCCATTGGTGTGGTTCTTTTTATACAGCAGTTTGTATATGCGGGAACCCCTTTGCGGGACAGTGTGACAAGTATGGTCGCAGCGATCATTGGAATGATACCGGAGGGACTTTATCTGTTAGCGAGCGTTGCCATGGCGGTAAGTGCCATGCGTCTGGCAAAGCAGCAGGTTTTGATCCATGATATGAAATGTATTGAAACGTTAGCCCGCGTAGATGTACTTTGTGTGGACAAGACAGGAACAATTACAGTGCCGGAGATGGAAGTGGATCAGTTTATTCTTGCAGAAGACCTGACGAAAAGAGTTTATGAGAAAGACGGTGATACGAAAGTATATGTCGATGTAAAGTGCGGTGAGGAACAGGAACAAAAACATGCGCAGATAAAGGGCATGATCGGTGAGTTTGCGGCAGACATGGATGCCGATAATGCAACAATGGAGGCATTAAAGACATATTTTAAGCCGGATACTTTAACAAAGATAAAGAAAGCAGAAAAGGTATTTGCATTTTCATCAAAGACAAAGTACAGTGGAATCATTTCAGAGGGAAAAAGTTATGTGATCGGGGCACCTGAATTTGTGCTTCGGGAGGATTATGCAGAGTACAAAGACCGAATAGAAGCGTATAGTGAGAAAGGGTATCGTGTCCTTGTGTATGGCAGATATGAGGGAATTTTAGACGGACAGCAGCTTACGGAAAAAGTATTACCGATCGCGTTTATCATGCTGACAAATGCGATACGGGAAGGAGCAAAGGAAACCTTTTCCTATTTTACAGAGCGTGGTGTGGAGATCAAGGTTATCTCCGGGGATAATCCTAAGACTGTTGCTGAAATTGCGGAAAAAGCGGGAATCTGTGGCGCAGATAACTATGTGGATGCATCCACGTTGACAACAGATGAGAGTATCGCACAGGCTGTAGCAAAATATCAGATTTTTGGCAGGGTGACACCTGATCAGAAGTTAAAGTTTGTGGAAGCGCTGAAAGCACAGGGAAGAACGGTTGCCATGACGGGTGACGGTGTCAATGATGTGCTGGCATTAAAAGATGCGGACTGCAGTATCGCAATGGCATCGGGAAGCGAGGCTGCATCGCAGGTGGCACAGCTTGTTCTTTTGGACAATGATTTTTCAAGGATGCCCTCTGTAGTGATGGAAGGGCGGAGAGTGGTAAATAATATCCAGCGCTCGGCAAGCTTATACCTGGTTAAAAATATTTTTTCCATGCTGCTTGCAGTATTTTCCATGATCTCTATGATCAATTATCCACTGGAACCGTCACAGATTTCGCTGATCAGTATGTTTACGATTGGAATTCCGTCTTTTGTGCTTGCATTAGAGCCAAACAAAGACCGCATACAGGGACATTTTATGACAAATGTGTTGTTGAAGGCATTGCCTGCCGGACTTACCGATTTCTTTGCTGTCAGCAGTCTGGTATTGTTTTGTCAGGTATTTGGTGTGAACGAAGAGGACATTTCGACATCCTGTACGATACTTGTTGCTATTGTTGGATTTATGATCTTATATCAGATCGCAAAACCGATGACGGCTGGACACCGGGTACTGATGGTTGGAATGGTCGCCGGCTGGCTGTTCTGCATGATATTTGTCAGCCACTTATTTGCAATCAGGGATATCTCAGGGCAGTGTATGATGCTGACTGCGGTATTTACGGTTGCAGCGGAGTCCATTCTGCGGTATCTGTCGAAATTTGTGGAGTGGATGCGGGAAAGTCTTTTAGTGTTAAAAAAGAAAATACATCAGGCAACAGCATGAAAGAGGACAGGTATTCGGTAAGGATAAAAACCGGATAAAAAAACAGCCGCTCCGTTTTTAAAGCAGAGCGGCTGTTTAGCAATCAATTTTTGTGAAAATGAAATGTTGCAGTTATTCCAGATTAAGGTGTTTTTTGATGATAACCATGCACACAATATAGAAAATAACACATTCGATGATCGAAAAGAGCGATCCGGAAAACAGCATAGAGGAAACAGTTGTGCTGAATGTAACGTTTTCAGTGGCATTATAAGTTACAACATTGACGTTGTTCATGACACCAAAATATCCGGTAAGTACCAGGATGATCGAGGATACAATCTGACCTGACATGTAAAAGACGATTCCGGCACCGATGGAAGCTCCTACTTTATGTTTTGTAAAGAGCTGACCGATAGAACCGCTTGCAAATACCATCAAAAGGTACTGTAGGCAGGATAAGATCATGGCAAAAATCATATAAATGCTAAACGTATGGAGAGACATGCCAAACAGATTCTGGAAATCTACCATGAGCATATCAAAATCTGCATCAAAGGAAAATCCTCTGTTTGCCGCACAGCCCAGGGCGAAGATCGATACAAACATAATGATCAGGGAGAGCATCAGCCAGCATAGGGAAACGAGCAGTTTTACATTAAAAATTGACATCTGGCCAACCGGCAGTGTGTGTGTCAGGTATCCCTGATCAGAATACATTGTCTTATAAAAATGTACACACATATATACATAGCTTACCACGAAAAGTGCAAATACGCCGAGTACATAAAATACCATAGCTGCTGTAAAGAAGATCTCCTGTAACTGGTTTTCTGTGCCGGCAGGATCACTGTCACCGTACATGGCAATACAGCCAAGGATGGTAACAAACGCCATAACGCCATAGATGATGAACATTAACTTGTATGTGTTTTTAAATTCGTATTTAAATAATTTTCCTAACATCTGAATACCTCCCGGAACAGTGCATCGACGGATTTCCCCTCCTTGGCGCGGATATCGTCCACAGAGGATGAGAGACGGATCTGTCCGTTCTGAATAAAAATAACCTGGTCTAAAATGTTTTCGATATCTGCAATCAGGTGCGTTGAAATCAGGATGGAAGCGGACGGATCGTAATTGGTTAAGATCACGTCTAAAATGTAATCTCTCGCAGCGGGATCGACACCTGCGATCGGCTCATCTAAAATATATAATTCTGCTTTGCGGCTCATGACGAGGATAAGCTGCACTTTTTCTTTCGTTCCCTTTGACATGCTTTTTAGAGAATCATTTGGATTGATATTTAGTTTTTGCAGCATATCATAGGCGCGTTCGCTGTCGAAATCTTCATAAAAGTCCTGAAAGAAGGCGATGATCTCTTTCACACGCTGGTTCATATTCAGATAACTATGATCCGGCAGATAGGAAATGTGGCGTTTGCTCTCGACACCGATCGGATTTTCTTTGTAATAAAGGGTGCCGGAGGTCGGGGTTAAAAGTCCGTTGATCATTTTGATCAGTGTTGTCTTTCCGCTGCCGTTTGGACCGAGCAGACCAATGATATGTCCGCTCTCAATCGAAAGATCAATGTGGTCGATCGCTGTTTTTCCACTGAAACTTTTGGTGAGATCTTTGCATTCAAGTAATGTGCCCATCATTTTTCTCCTTTCATGGTCTGACCGATCATAGCCAGAATCTCATTTTCCTGAAAGCCGAGCTGCTGCATAAATGAGAGCAGTTCTGTAATTTTATCTTTTGCAAGTGTTGATTTTAATTCATCGATCATGGAAGTGTCCTCCGTAATAAATCGTCCGGTTGTCCGCTGTGAGAAAACAAGACCGGTTCGTTCAAGTTCTGTGAAAGCTTTCTGCATCGTGTTTGGATTTACCGCTGCCTCGGCGGCAAGGTCACGGACAGAAGGCAGTTTGTCTCCGGGTTTATATTTGCCCGAAATGATATCCATTTCGATCCGTTCGACGATCTGTATAAAAATAGGACGGTCGGAATTAAGGTTCCATGCCATTGTATCACCTCGTTTCTTTGTACTAGTGAAATAATACAATAATACAAGAAAAGTGTCAAGAGATTTTTTTGTAAAGTATTCTGATTTTATGACGATATAAATTACATAACAGGAGAAAGCTAAGGATGGCGTCTGATTTTCAAGGAATGAAATACCCGGAAAAACAGGCGCCATTTTGTTATATGGATGAAAAATCAGCTGTATAACGGGAAGAACTTAACTGTTGTCATAAAATGAGTTGTGAAATGGGGAAAATGAGTATGAGAGTTGGAAACAGACTAAACAGCACCATTGTGCGTGCGCGGATGAAACGTATTGCAAAGACGAAGACATTTACGACAAAACGGCAGAGAACACAAAAGAGCACTTCCGGGAGTTCCGGACAGTCGATCAGTCAGCTTCTTTCAAAATTAAATGCAAACAGTGGAAAGACGTCATCTGCGGAGCAGTTACTTGCAAACCGGACGCAGACGCTTTTGTACAGTGGTATGGAGACGGCTGCGGAACGTGTGGAAAAACGGTTGGGAAAGTTTTTAAAAACGGATGGTACTTCCGTATTTGACGAGGAAGATGAGACAAAGCTGAAGGAAAATGTGACAGATCATATAGAGTCGTTTGTGAATGACTATAATTATCTGATGAAGCGTCTCGCACAGTCCGGCGATATTGTTGATTCAAATTATGCCAAAAAACTGAAAAATTATGCAAATGCGGAAAACAAGGAACTCCGTGAGATCGGAATTACGATAAAAGGTGACGGGACATTAGAACTGGACGAAAACAAATTAAAGGCAGCCGATATCAGCCAGGTAAAGAAACTGTTTACCGGTGAAGATGGATTTGCCAAAAAGGTGTCGAATCTGTCAGGCCAGATCGGCAAATATGCAAAAGAAAAGGTGACGGAACTCGAGAAATCAAGTGCGCAGGCGAGCAGTAATTATAACCGTTATGCACGCTACGTGAATAATTCACAGAGTTATAACAGCAGTTATTATAACAATAGCTATTATAACAGTAAGGCATAATGACAGATCAGTTTTACGGTGAAGAATCGATCAAAATAAAGCAGACGGCAAAGACAGGCTGGGTACAGTCCGAATTCAGAAAACAGGAAAAATACCGTAGAAATTATTATGGAACGATCTTCCTTGAAATCCTCTTAGACAAAATGCAGCGGAAAGAGGATGTCCTCTACATTGAGTCAGTCAGGGCGCCGCGGGTTGTGCGGGTGAAGCGGAGAAAAAAAGAGCCGGATCCGAAAAATTGCAACGTGATGGAAAAGCAAAATGAACCTGTCGCAAAAACCTGTGATGAGCATAGGCCAAAAGAACCGGCGGTATCCGGGGGGCGGTCTGTGCAGTCCGTACAGAATGTGCAGGATATGCAGGTCATGCCGGAAATAAGACTGTCCAATGAACCGGCGGAGCGGCTACAGAAGGGGCGTTCGGGACTTGGGATAAATGTTGAAATGCCGCCTGAAAGTCGGAACGTGGGCAATAGTCAGGGTGGAAACCAATATTCTATGGAGCATTCTATGAGATCTTCCATGGAAGTCGTCAAAGAATATTCCATGAATGTTTCAAAAACCGGGATGGCTTCGATTTCTGGAGAAACGATCCTTGTGTGGGCGTCGGGAGATATTTTAGAACTGTCTGTGATGTCGGAGCTGCCGGAAATATCGGGAAATTATAATGCACGGGCGTGCATGGTGTAATGTTGCCGGTCACACAACAGGTGTGTACAGCAGTGTAAAAAAGAGGCGGTGTTCAAGTCGGACACTGTCTTTCTTTAAAAATCGGACTTCTTTTTTGTGCAGTCTGCACAAGAAATTTCAAATCAGTTGCATACGAAGAATGACGTATGCTAAGATCTCATCTTTGACAGTTGATTAGTTAAAAAAGTGCCACAATCCCTGTAAATACAAGGGGCGTGGCACTTTTATCTGCATACACGAAATATAGTAATGTTTTATCTCCGCTTACTTTTTTTCTGAATTCCTTTCATTTTCCGTTTTGTTATGAATTGATAGTCCGTTCTGAATCCGCAGGTTTCATGGAGATCATCAGTGATTTCCTGACGTTCATATACCGGCATGAAGCCCTGTTCTTCTATATCCGTAAATTTTATGTCTTTTAAAGTGTGAAGTAATTGTTCTGTGGTATAAGTCCCTTTCAAGGAGCGGTTTAATAACCGGAAATGTAACAGAGCAAGAAAGCAGGTGAGGAAATGAGCTTTAATCCGATCTTCACGGTTTAAGTAAACGGGTCTGGCTTCAAAGTCTGTTTTCATAGTTCTGAAACAGTCTTCAATCTGCCATCTTCCTTCACTGACTTTTAAGATATCTGCAACGTCATCATCAAGCAGGTCTGTACATACCGCATAAAGTCCGTCATACATTTCTTCTTCAGCAATCTTATCCGTATCGAGATAATAGTGGATCTTAGCTTTTTCTCCTTCGTTGGTTACAGCTACCTTATTTACAAATCTTGCAGGATCATTTGGATTTTTACGCTGTTTTTTTAGAGAGCCATTTGCAACCATTTTTTCTGCCCGACAGATCTGCTCCGCACGGATGGCTTTCTGATAAGCGGCATATTTAGGGGAGTAGGTTATGATTAATTTTTGATCCAGTTTTTTTGTTGTCAATGGTTCGTCTTTATAATAAAGCTGGTTCTTGTCATCATCTGTCAGTTTTGTGAGATCAACAGGTTTATCATCTGAGAGACGTTTGAAGCCAGTTTTCTTTAAAGCCCATGCCCGGTCTTCAGCAGGCAGCTTTTTGATGGACTGAGTGACAATAAATGCCCTCTGTCCCATGTGATTAAGAACACGGTTATCCTCAGAAGCAAGTCCGGCGTCACTACAATAGATAAACTTATCACAGCCGAATTGTTGGAGAATCTTTGTTTCTAAAGGTTTTAAGGATTTCTGCTCATTTTGGTTTCCAGGAAAGAGTGAGAAAGCCAAAGGTATTCCGTCACCATCTGTAAAGAGTCCCATTTGAATAATGGGATTCGGACGGTGCTCTTTGCTTTTTCCGTATTTTTTATCTCCATCTTCCTGTTCGATTTCAAAGTAGTAGTTTGTGCAATCATAATAAAGGATCCGATCCATTCTGTCACCAAGAAAAAAGCTGTTTTTATAAACTTCTGATTGAATAAAATCCATTTCAGAAGCAAGAACAGAAAGAGCTCGGTAAACATCATGAAGTTCATAAGTTGGAGGCTCAAGGAACTGTTTTGCTGCTCGAAAGGAAGAACTTTTGCTGGAAGGTTCCAGAACCCTTGTATAAATTAAATCAGATAAAATAGCATTAAGATCATACTCGAATTTATGTCGGCTTTTGATTTTTCGGCAGACAGAATCGAGCTTAAGTCCATAGTAAATAGACTGAAGAAAAAGATATCCGCCAGAAAAAAGTTTCTGCTTATTATAGTCCATGAGTCTGTTGGAATGAAATGGAATCATGACAGTAGCATCCTCTTTTTCACTTTTATATTTCAGTGTTTCAAGACGAGCCTGTTCATTTGCCCATTCAACAACTCCGTCACGATCCGTGTGGAGCTGCGCCGATAATTCAGCTAACGTACCTAATTTTCGGATGGTTTTGGAAGTACTTTTCCCATTGGCATTTGTATAGGACTGAGTGATGTAAAAGGACTCAGAATTTTTTGATTTTGATGTTGTTATACGCACAATAATCACCTCTGTCACTATTATACCACATATCACCAAATATTACTATATAATAAAAATAAAAATTTGACAAAAAAATAAGCCTATTTCAAGGCTTTGTGGTACTTTTTTGGATTTCAATGTGTCAAACTCCCGTGTACAGCAGTGTAAAAAAGAGGCGGTGTTCAAGTCGGACACTGTCTTTCTTTAAAAATCGGACTTCTTTTTTGTGCAGACTGCACAAGAAATTTCAAATCAGTTGCATACGAAGAATGACGTATGCTAAGATAAATCAAAGCATATTTCTACCATGTGAACAGCGTTATTCAGACAGTTGCATTTGCTTTACATGACCATAAGGATGACACATCCGTCTACATTTCAAAAAACATTTCAGAAATCTATGCTTTTTATTCACAAAAATGAAAAGCAGGAGATCTGGATGAGCCTCCTGCACATAGGAGGAACTGAATATGAAGAAGGGTACACAGGTATCAGAAAAGATACCAGCAGCCAACCGTCAGTACAAAGACACCGTATTCCGCATGTTGTTTTCAGAGAAAGAGAACCTTTTATCTTTGTACAATGCAGTAACCGGGAAAGCTTATCAGAACGCAGATGATCTGAAAATCGTCACGCTGGAAAATGCAATCTACATGGGGATGAAAAACGACCTGGCATTTATGTTAGAGACGAATATTTATCTCTACGAGCACCAGTCCACGTTAAATCCCAACATACCGCTGCGGGATCTGATTTACATAGGAATCGAATATCAGCAGTATGTTGATGATAAGTCCTTGTATTCGTCCCGCCTGCAGAAGATACCGGCACCGAAATTTATGGTATTTTATAATGGAACGGATGCAGTGGATGACCGGGTGGAACTTCGACTGTCAAACGCTTATGAGCATCTGGCTGGCGAGCCGGACCTGGAGTTAAAAGCCCTGATGTTAAACGTCAATGAAGGACATAACAAAGAGCTGATGGAGCAGTGTCAGACATTGAAGGAATATGCCATTTATGTAGCGAGAGTCCGCAAATATACATCAGAAATGAACTTAAACGATGCAGTTGCACGGGCAATCGATGAATGTATCAAAGAAGGAATTTTGGTGGAATTTCTTCGGAAGAATCGTTCGGAGGTAAAGATGGTGAGTATTTTGGAATATGATAAAGAGTGGGAAGAGAAAAAACTCCGAAAGGCAGAATATGAGGCTGGCAAAAGTGACGGAATCGAGATCGCAGAAGAGAGAATGATCCATAATATGATTAAGCTGGATTTCCCAATAGAAAAAATTGCAGAAGTAACTGGAAAATCGCCATTGGAAATAGAACAATATTTACAATCGAACAGACAATAAATATTTTAAAAAGATTACGGAAACTGTTGATAAAACTATATAAAAAAATAATGAAATGAACAGTAAATAATAAAATCCTCTGTAAACAGAAAAACAGGTGGCAAATAGCACCTGACTGTTTGCAGAGGATTTTATTATTACTATTTACCAATAAAAATTTATTGTAAAACAATAAAAATATATTGCAAAAGCAAGATATATGTGTATAATAAAGGAAAACAATAAAACCAGAAAGAAAAATCTGGAATCAAAAACAAACTCAAAGAAAAGTGAATCAGATCAGGAGGAGAATCATTTATGCAGCAAAAAGAAATTTCACGGTGGCTAAAAGCAATCACGATTGTACTGGCGCTGATGGGGGCGGTGTTCTTTCTATATATTATGCCGGTACTTGCAATGTCATGGAGGGACGCGGATGAATCACTGGCGTATCTTTTTATGCCGGGGCTGTTGTACGGCTGGTGCATTGCGGTGATCTGTTATGCGATCCTGTACCAGTTCTGGAAAGTATGTGTGCAGATCGGAAAAGACAATTCATTCTCAAAAGAAAATGCAAAATGTTTTCGAAATATCAGTCACTTCGCATTGCTGCTCTCAGTTGTGTGGTTTGCGGGAATTGTTTTTCTGGCAATCTTAGCGGTCAGGCAGCCCGGAATCAGTATTTTTATGATCACCGCAGTTTTGCTTTCGGTCATGATATCTGTTTTGGCAGCGGCATTATCACATCTGGTCCTGAAAGCCTACGAATTAAAACAGGAAAATGAACTTACGATATAAGGAGAGACAAATGGCGATTATCATAAATATAGATGTAATGCTTGCAAAGCGAAAAATGAGTGTAACTGAACTCTCGGAAAAAGTAGGTATTACAATGGCAAATATTTCCATACTAAAAAATGGAAAGGCAAAAGCAATCAAAGTAGACACATTAAACAAGATCTGCCGGGCGTTGGACTGCCAGCCGGGAGATATTTTAGAATATGTTCCATCGGATGATGAAATTTAATATATTGTACGGAATGAAGCAGGAATATGACAGTTTATGAAAAACTGAAGCAGGAACAGGACAGCTTATTGGAAAAGGAAGGGAGCATGAAAATGGATCAGAATCTTACAGTCAGTTACGAGGAGCAGAAAGCGCAGTGGCAGGAAAGAAAAAAACAGCAGCAGAAAGAAAATGCGGGGATTTTTAAAAAACTTGCGCCGGCAAGCCTCATTTACGCACTGATCTATACAGTCTGTATTTACAAAAATATGACAGGTGCCGCAGTACTTCTGTGGGTGGTGGCAACGATCGGATATATCTGTTACATCGTTAAAACGGTAAAGGAAAGAAAAGTTTTTAAAACAACAATAATTTTTGCTGTGTATATGCTGATCCTTGCGGTCAGTACATTTACAACCGGAAATGAGTGGATCATCTGGATGAATTATTGCTGGATATTTGCATTCACGGTGTGTTTCCTGATACGAAATATGGCAGATGAAAACGAATGGAATTTCTGGGATTACCTGTGCGGTGGAGTAAATGCTGTATTTGGAGCAATTGGCAGCATTGCAAGACCATTTGGCGATGGAAACGATTTTGCACGTTTGCGGGAGAAAAAAGAAAATGGCAAAGCGCGTGAGATCCTGATCGGAATTGCAGTAGCGATACCGGTGGTTCTTCTGATCGGTGGATTGTTAATGTCGGCGGATCTGGTATTTTCAAATATGATTGCAAAAGTTTTCGAAGGAATCAGGATACCGGCAAACCTGGCAGGGATTTGTTTCATGTTATGTTTTGGTTTTATTTCATCTTACTGTGGAGTCAGATATACAGCATACAGAAAAGACCGGCAGGACAGGGAAGTAAAAATTCTTACAGAGACGACAGCAATGTTTACGGTTTCGGTCTTAGTGGCGGTATTATATGTGATATTCTGTGGTATACAGATCATATATCTGTTTGGCGGTGGCGGGGAGCTGCCGGCAGGAGTGACCTATGCCGAATATGCAAGGCAGGGATTTTTCCAGCTCCTTGTGGTGTGTATTTTAAATCTGGGGGCGGTTCTTACAATGGAGCATTTCTTTCAGAGGAACAGGGCGGTCGATGCCGTTCTGACGGTGATCTCTGTATGTACGATCATTATGACAGCATCGAGCGGGTGGAGAATGATCCTGTATATCCGGGCATACCAGCTCACATTTTTGCGTGTTGTGGTACTTGTGGCACTGGCAGTGATCACGCTTCTGATGGCAGGGACGATCTGTTATATCTGGAACCGCAGGTTCCCGTTGTTTCAGTATGGAATGGCGGTTGTGTGCGTCAGTTATGTCCTGTTTGCCTTTGCACATGTAGATGCGGGGATTGCCGCCTATGATCTGGCGCAGATCGAAAATGGAAATACTGCGGGAGATTACAGTTATCTCTCCTGTTTATCAACGGATGCGGCACCAGTGATCGCTGAGTACTTAAAAGAACATCCGGACAAGAGTTATTACGGGGATGGAATATATAACTGGAAGTGGGAATATATGCAGGAAAATGACAGGATGAACCAGCCTGTGACGCTCCGGACATTTAATCTGTCTTATCTGCGTGCAAAAAGAATATTTTCAGAAAAATAGGTCATAAGTATCAGATTATTGTCATAAAAATAATATTTATTTACAAATGTTCTCCGGTTTTGTATAATGAAACAAAGATGTTGTGAAAATTTATGATGAGGAGAACAAAAGATGAAAGGAAAAACAGCTGGAAAGATAATTGCACTGTTTGCCGTGGCGGGAATGCTCGCCGGGTGTGGTGGAAAAACAGGTACTACGCCGGATGATTATGCGACAAACGATGGCTATATTACAACGGAAACCGCCGGGAACAGTACAGGCGGTGCACAGTCGGATACCACATCGGGCACGGCAGGAATTTCGAAAGAAAATATAAAAGTCGGCGTGCTTTATATTTCAGATCCGGATGAGGGAAGCGGATATTCTTACACGCATGATCTGGGAATTGTGGGAATGCAGGAAAATCTGGGTTTAAGCGATGATTAGATTGAGAGAAAGATCGTGGATGACTCTGACGCAAAGGCGACGGAGGAAGCAATCGAAGCATGTATTTCGGATGGGTGCAATATTATTTTTACAACCAGCTGGGGGTATATGGAAACAACAGCAGAGATGGCTGAAAAATATCCGGATATTTACTTTTCCCATGGAACCGGTTATATGTCAAATGGAAAGAACTTCAACAATTATTTTGGTCGTATTTACCAGGTAAGGTATTTAAGCGGTATCGTGGCTGGCATGAATACAAAGTCGGATAAGGTCGGCTATGTTGCAGCGCAGGATTCTTCCAATTCGGAGGTGACAGGTGGAATTGATGCATTTGCGATCGGTGTTGCAGCTGTTAACCCGGAGGCAAAGATCTATGTGGCAGTCACAAACAGCTGGGATGATCCGGATAAGGAAAAAGCAGCATCGGAACAGCTGTTGGATATGGGCTGTGATGTGATGGCACAGCATTGTGATACGCCGTATCCGCAGACACTCGCACAGGAACGTGGTGTATATGGTATCGGCTATAACTCAGATATGAGCAAGGAAACACCGGATGCCTGTCTGACGAGTGTTATCTGGAACTGGAGTGCATACTATACTTCGGCAGTTAAGAGTATTATCAATGGAACCTGGGATGGATCAAACTATTATGGAGGTATGGCAGAGGGGCTGGTACAGCTGACGAATCTGGCATCTTTTGCGGCAGAGGGTACGCAGGAGAAGGTGGATGAAGCGACTGCAGAAATTTTAAATGGCAGCAATAATGTTTTTGACGGAGTGATGGAGACAAATACAGGGGAGACGGTTGGAACAGAGAATGGAACCTTAGATGATGCAATGATTACCGGCGGCATTGACTGGTATTATAAAAACGTTGTGATTGTGGACTAGGGGGAGAATGAGATGATGAAATTGACGATTCGAAAAAAAGTTTTATTCTGTTCTTTGATACCGCTGCTTCTGTTAGGAGGAATTATCCTTCTGATCGCGTCCACGATCGTAAAGGGTGCAATTATCGATCAGGTGGAAAATTCATTAAAAGGAACTGCAATCGCGACGCAGGCAGCTTATGACCAGAATGCAGGTACCTATTTGCAGACGGAAAATGGTGATATCTGGAAAGGAAGTTATAACATTTCACAGTCAGAGAATCTGGTGGATACCATCAAACAGGAGTCTGGGATGGATGTGACATTTTTCTATGGATCACAGAGAATCATGACTTCTGCAGTCGACAAAAATGGTGACAGGATTCTGGGAAGTCCGGCGGGTGACAAGGTTGTTGAAAAGGTATTAAATGGTGGTGAGGAATATTTCAGTGATAATGTATCCATGGATGGCACCATATACTATGGCTATTATGTTCCGGTATATCAGAAAGGCGACAGCGGTACTCCGATCGGTATGGTGTTTGCAGGGGCGGAGAAACAGGAAATCTCCCACAGCGTGATACAGATCATTAATACGATCGTAGCCATCGTGCTTGTGGTACTTGTTATCTGTATCATTATCGTGGAGATCAGTGCAACCTCGATCACACGTGCATTAAAGAAAGGAATTGCAAATGTGCAGGAAGTGTCTGCCGGTCATCTTGACGTAGAGTTTGACAAGAAGATCTTAGGGCGGAAAGATGAAGTCGGAGATCTGACCAAAGCGATACAGCATTTACAGAAAGAACTGCAAAAGATCATTAAGGGAATCAAGGAAAGTACCGATATGCTGATGGAAGCATCCAATACTTTAGAGGATACATCCCATCAGACTTACGATGGAATGCGTGAGGTGGAGGCAACGGTAGATTCTATTACAACCGGGGCAAATTTACAGGCAGAGGATGCAAAAAAAGCTTCTGACAATGTAAAATATATGGGAAATCTGATCATTGAGACCGGCAGAGCAGCAGATGAGCTGAATGAAAGTGCAGATCAGATGAAACAGTCCAGTGATGCGGCTGTTGTTACGATCGATGAACTAAAACGAATCAGCGAAGAAGTAAAGGCAGCTGTTGCAACGATCGCGGAACAGACGAAACAGACAAATATTTCAGCACAGAGTATTCAGAAGGCATCGCAGTTTATTTCTGAAATTGCATCCCAGACGAATCTCCTCTCTTTAAATGCCAGCATTGAAGCTGCGCGTGCAGGCGAGGCTGGAAAAGGGTTTGCGGTTGTGGCATCTGAGATACAGAAGCTTGCAGAACAGTCTGATACGGCGAGTGGCAATATCGGCGAAATCGTAAATACACTGATCGGAAACTCCCAGCGTGTGGTTGAGACAATGGGCAAGACACAGGAGATCATTGAAAAACAGAATATGCATATCGAGAGTACGGAGCAGATGGTAAATGGTGTTATGGGTGAGATCGACGCATCTATTGAACGAATTCGCCAGATTGAAACACGTACAAAGAAATTAGAGAGTGCAAGAACAGAGATCATAGATGTCATTGATTCTTTGTCAGAGATTGCACAGCAGAATGTGGAAGGAACCACGCAGACAAGTTCATCCATCACAGAGATTACGGACAGTTTTCAGAATATCAAGGATTCTACCGAAAATCTGCGTAATATGGCGGATATGCTTGCACACAATATCAGACATTTTGATATATGATAAAAATATGGCCTTAAGCTGCAGAATATGGAGACAAAACAGATGGAAGTGCTTGCTGTTTTTGACGAGAAGAATTATGACGACACAACAAAAGTATATGAAAAATATAATGTGCGTGGTGTAATTTTCCGGGATGGAAAGATTGCCATGCAGTGTAGTACGGATGGCGAATATAAGATGCCCGGCGGCGGGATGGAAAAGGGAGAGAGTTTTTTAGAAACCCTTGTGCGTGAGATCCGTGAAGAGACAGGGCTTACCGTTTTAAAAGAGTCTGTGTGTGAACTAGGGGAGATCCTTGAGATGCGCCGCGATATATTTGATCCGTCCTGTAAATATATCTGTCATTCTTACTTTTATTACTGTAAGGTAGGGGAAAAACAGGAGAAACTTCATCTGACACCCAGTGAAGTGGCAAAGGGGTATTATCTTAAGTGGGAGCAGCCGGAGACTGTATACAATACCAATATACGCATAGAAAAGGATCCGTGGATCATTCGTGACACTGCATTTGTGAAGATGATTCTGGATGGAAAAGTAAAATTGCCGGAATAAAAAGGCAAAGAAGAAATCCGGTACATAAAATAATAGAATGTCCGCGGAGCGCGCATTCTATTATTTTTTTGTGGAAGAACGACAAAAAATATGTTATACTTAACAATATGTATTGCAGAAAAACTGATCTGATATGCAATAGATAAAGGCACAGATAAATGACGGAGGATGGCGCATATGAATGAAAATTATGTAACACTTACCATTGGAAAACAGAAAAATATTGCACTGATCGCGCATGATAATAAAAAAGCAGAGCTGATCGCATGGTGCGAAACAAATAAAGAGATCCTGAAAAATCATTTCCTTTGTGGAACAGGGACCACGGCACGTATGATTACAGACCAGACCGGACTTCCGGTTCGTGGATATAACAGCGGCCCTCTTGGTGGAGACCAGCAGATCGGTGCAAAGATCGTTGAGGGAAAAGTAGACTTTGTCATTTTCTTTTCTGATCCATTGACTGCACAGCCTCATGATCCTGATGTAAAGGCACTGCTTCGTATTGCACAGGTATATGATATCCCGATCGCAAACAATAAGGCATCGGCAGACTTTATGATCAGATCTGAATATATGAATGAAGAGTATGAGCATGAGGTGATCAACTTCAAAGAAAACATCAAAAAACGCTCAGAGACATTATAAGGGGGAACATTTTTCATGAGCAAAGTAGCAATCGTATCAGACAGCAACAGCGGAATCACGCAGAGTATGGCAAAGGAACTTGGAGTTACTGTAATGCCGATGCCTTTTTTTGTGGGAGATAAGACACTGTATGAAGATATCGATCTGTCACAGGAAGAGTTTTACCAGATGCTTTCCGAGAAGACAGACATCCATACATCCATGCCGCTTGTAGGAAATGTGACAGATACCTGGGATGAATTGTTAAAAGAGTACGATGAGATCGTACATATCCCAATGTCGTCCGGACTTAGTGGTTCCTGTGAGACAGCCATGATGCTTTCCCGGGATTATGATGGAAAGGTGCAGGTGGTGAACAATCAGAGAATTTCTGTTACACAGCGCCAGTCTGTTTTAGATGCACTTGCGCTTGCAAAACAGGGAAGAACTGCATCTGAGATCAAGACAATTTTAGAGCGTGATAAATTTGAATCATCGATTTACATTATGGTGGACACGCTGTATTATCTGAAAAAAGGCGGCAGGATCACACCAGCTGCTGCCGCGCTTGGAACACTGTTAAAATTAAAACCGGTGCTTCAGATTCAGGGTGAAAAATTAGATGCATTTGCCAAGGCAAGAACGGTAAAACAGGCAAAGAGTATCATGATTGAGGCAATGAAGAATGATTTTGCCAACCGGTTTAACGATCCGAACGGAGAGCATATGTATCTTGAGATGGCATATACGCATGATTTAGAAGCGGCAGAAAACTTCAAGAAAGAAGTGCAGGAGGCATTTCCGGGGATGGAGATCCGTATGGATCCGCTTTCACTTAGCATTTCCTGCCATATCGGACCGGGAGCGTTAGCAGTGGCATGTTCAAGAAAGATTCCAGAGCTGGAAGCGTAATAGAAAAATAAAAGAGAACAGAGAGAAAAGCCAGATAAAGCAATCGCCTGAAATCTGAATTACAAGAGATAATTCGGATCTCAGGCGATTTTTACCTATAGAAATTAAAAGTCCTTTGCAGACAGAAAAATTTCACGCTGTTTAGGCTGGAGAATTGCTGTGCTGCCGTATCTTTTTGCTTTTCCAAATGATATAAGTGATCATCAGAGGAATACCGGCGCCCACCCAGGCAGCAGGATCAGCAAGGCAGATCCCCTGATAACCGAGTGGTTTCTGCAGGAGTGCGATCGCAACAAAGCGGCATACCAGCTCGATCACGCCACTCAACATTGGAACAAGTCCTTCGCCTAATCCCTGTAAGGCATTGCGGTATAAAAAGATCATGGCAAGCGGGAGGAAAAACCAGCTTACTGTTTTTAAATACATCATGGCATAGGAGAAAATCTCATCGGAAGGATTGCTTACAAACCAGCTTACGATAAATTCTCCACCGAAAATACAGATGGCAGCACCGATGGCTGCAGCAGCGATACAGATGAAAAATCCTTTGCGCATACCGTCGAAAATACGGTCGTATTTTCCTGCACCGAGATTCTGACCACAGTAGGTTGCCATGGCGGTGCCGAGCGTCGGCATGGTCTGAGTTGCGATATTGTTGACTTTAGAAGCGGCTGTAAAGGAAGCAACCACACTGGAACCAAACACGTTGACAGCACTCTGTAAGATCATGGTTCCAATGGCGGTGATGGAGTAATTTAATGCCATTGTGATACCGATCGAGAGCATGTTAATGACACCCGGGCGATCCAGATAATAGTCCGCTTTTGTTGTGCGAAGGATCTCAAACTGCTGGAACATATGGATAAAACATAAAATTGCGGAGATTCCCTGCGCAATGATGGTGGCATAGGCGGCACCGGCGGTTCCTGCTTTCAGCACGATAATAAATAAAAGATCCAGTACCACATTTAATATAGAAGAAAAGATCAAAAAGTAGAGCGGTGTTTTGCTGTCTCCAATACCTCTTAAGATACCGGCAGATACATTGTAGAGCATTGTTAAGATGATACCTGCAAAAATGACCTTGATGTAAGCATCTGCCATGGATAAGATATTATCCGGTGTATGCATCCAGACTAAAAACAGGCGGGAAGCGGCAACGGTCGGAATCGTAAGAATTGCAGATACGATCACGGTTAAGATCAGGGAGAGTGCAACGTAGTGTTTTAACAAGCGAAAATCTTTTGCACCGAAGGCATGCGAAATCATGACACCGAATCCCTGTGCGATTCCGGTGGCAAAGCCGAGCACTAAAAACATGATACATCCGGTGGAACCGACGGCAGCAAGTGCATCTTCGCCGAGGTATCTTCCCACGATGATCGTGTCTACCATATTATAAAATTGCTGGAACAGATTTCCTAATAAAACCGGAATGGAAAAAAGCAGTATGATTTTTAATGAACTGCCGGTGGTCATATCTTTTGTCATGCTACTGGAAACTCCTTTCAAACTTTGGTATGATGTAATTATTCAGTGCACATATATGCAGTATAATGTAATAAACATGTAAGGCTTAGTATACGTCACAAAAATCAGAAATACAAGCGGAAAATAAGACTTTTTTCCTAATTTTTTTAAGGGAGAATCAGATGGACATTAATTTGGAATACTATAAGATATTTTATTATACGGCAAAGCAGAAAAGTGTTACGTTAGCGGCAGAAAAACTGTCAATCTCACAGCCGGCAGTCAGCCAGGCGATCAAGCATTTAGAGAAGGATCTTGGCTGTGCATTGTTTGTAAGAATGGCAAAGGGAGTACGTCTGACCAAGGAGGGTGAGATGCTGTTTTCCTATGTGGAACGCGGCTATGAGGCGATTCTTTCCGGAGAAAAAAGACTTCTTGAGATGCTAAACCTTGAAAAGGGAGAAATCTGCATCGGTGCAAGTGATATGACATTAAAATATTATCTGCTTCCATATTTAGAGCGGTTTCATGAAAAATATCCCAATATCCGCGTGACCGTGACCAATGCGCCAACACCGGAAACTTTACAGCATCTTGCGGATGGCAGGATCGATTTTGGAATCGTGAGCTCTCCGGTGGAGCCGCAGGGATGGCTTAAGATCATCCCGGTCAAAGAGATCCGCGACGTTTTTGTGGCAGGGAAAAAATACAAAGAGCTCTGTGGGAGAAAGATGCAATACAAAGAACTTTCGGAATATCCGCTGATGTGTTTAGAGGGAAGCACCTCGACGAGACATTATGTGGAGGCATTTTTAGAAGAAGAAGGTGTGACGGTGTCCCCGGAATTTGAACTTGCCACCAGTGATATGCTGATTCAGTTTGCGCTCCGCAATCTTGGGATCGCAAGTGTGATGGAAGAGTTTGCAAAAGAGTATGAGGAGGATGGCAGGCTTTTTAAGCTGCAGTTTGAAAAAGAAATTCCGGCACGAAAATTCTGTATCGTATTAAATGAGAGGATCCCGATGTCTGCGGCTGCGGCAAAGCTTTTAAAAGGACTTTTATAAATTCACATAATGAATGATTATATCAGATATAAAGAATATTAATTTTACTTATAGAGAAACATCATGTATAATCAGTAAGTAAACAGGAATAGCATAGAGAAACTAGGAGGATATTCAAATGGTAAAAGCAGTCGTTGGAGCCAACTGGGGCGATGAAGGAAAAGGAAAGATCACAGATATGCTTGCGAAGGAAGCAGATATTATCGTACGTTTCCAGGGTGGTGCAAATGCAGGTCATACGATCGTAAATGATTACGGAAAGTTTGCACTTCACACATTACCGTCAGGTGTATTTTACGGACACACCACAAGCGTGATCGGCAATGGTGTCGCTTTAAATATTCCGGTACTTATGAAAGAGATCCAGTCTATCGTGGAGCGAGGCGTTCCGAAGCCAAAGATTTTAGTTTCAGACCGTGCACAGATGGTTATGCCTTACCACATTCTGTTTGACCAGTATGAGGAGGAGCGTTTAGGCGGAAAATCTTTCGGTTCCACAAAGTCAGGTATCGCACCATTTTACTCTGATAAATACGCAAAGATCGGTTTCCAGGTCAGCGAGTTATTTGACGAGGAGCTGTTAAAAGAAAAAGTTGTCCGTATTGCAGAGACAAAGAATGTACTCTTAGAGCATTTATATCATAAACCACTGATCAACCCGGATGAATTATTAGAGACATTACATGAGTACCGCGATACCATCGCACCTTATGTATGTGATGTTTCTTCTTATCTGGATCAGGCAATCAAAGAAGGAAAGACTATTTTATTAGAGGGACAGCTTGGAACTTTAAAAGATCCGGATCACGGAATCTATCCGATGGTTACATCTTCCTCTACACTGGCAGCGTATGGTGCAATCGGTGCAGGTATCCCGCCATATGAGATCAAACAGATCGTGACTGTATGTAAAGCATACTCTTCCGCAGTCGGAGCAGGTGCATTTGTCAGCGAGATCTTCGGTGATGAGGCAGATGAACTCAGAAGACGCGGTGGTGACGGCGGTGAGTTCGGTGCAACCACAGGACGTCCGAGACGTATGGGATGGTTCGACTGTGTAGCAAGTAAATATGGCTGCCGTCTGCAGGGAACCACAGATGTTGCATTTACCGTACTCGATGTACTTGGCTACTTAGATGAGATCCCGGTATGTGTTGGATATGAGATCGACGGTGAAGTGACAACAGATTTCCCGACCACAGCAAAATTAGAGAAAGCAAAACCGGTATTAAAGAACCTTCCGGGATGGAAATGTGATATCCGTGGAATCAAGAAATATGAGGATCTTCCGGAAAACTGCAGAAAATATGTAGAGTTCATCGAGGAACAGATCGGCTACCCGATCACAATGGTTTCAAACGGACCGGGAAGAGACGATATCATTTACCGTAGCAAATAGGAAAAAGGACTATCCGATATGATAAAAAATATTATTTTTGACGTAGGAATGGTGTTAGTCAACTGGGATCCGCATGCGGCGTTTCAGGAGTTAGGTTTTGATGAAAAGACAGAGGAGGCGGTTGGAAATGCGACCGTTTACTCTGATGCCTGGAATGAATCAGACCGCAGTGTTCTGGATGCAGAGGAGCAGCTTGCTGTATTTGTCCAAAATGCGCCGGAATATGAAAAAGAGATCTGCCTGTTCTGGGAAAATGTTGCACGGGCAATTTATCAGTACGATTATTCGCGCGCATGGATCCGGGAGCTGAAACAGAAAGGTTACCATGTGTATATCCTTTCCAATTACGGAAAATGGACTTATGAACATACAGCGGAAGCTCTTTCATTTCTTTCGGATGTGGACGGACAGGTATTTTCCTTTGAAGTTCATCAGATCAAGCCGGAACCGGAGATCTATCGGACACTGTTAGACAAATTTAACCTTGTGGCAGATGAATGTGTATTTTTAGATGACCGCAGGGAAAATATCGAAGCAGCGGAAACACAGGGTATTCATACCGTGTTGTTTACGACGTATCAGGATGCTTTGGAAAAATTAAAAACATATGGTGTTATGTAGGAAATGGTACATGACTGCATAAAATCGTATCACAGGAAGAGATACAGGATAAGAGCAGCTTTCACGGATGTGGAGGCTGCTTTTATTTATGATAATAGAATGCTCGCAGAGTGTGCATTCTATTATTCATGACAATAGAATGCTCGCAGGGTGTGCATTCTATTGTATATGTTCACACTTTTATCACAGATTCATCCTCCTTTAAACACAATTACACGTTACTCTTATAAAGTAATAATTTGGTTACTGGTCACACGATAAGTGCGGATAGTGGCATATATTGAGAATGAAATAAGGAGGAGAGAAACGTGATTGAGATCAATCATCTGGTAAAAAAATATGGCAGTCATGTTGCTGTTGATGATCTGTCGCTCACGGTAGAGCCGGGTAAAATCTATGGTTTTCTGGGCCCGAACGGAGCCGGAAAATCAACAACGATGAACATTATTACCGGCTACCTTGCAGCGACATCCGGTGAGGTAAAGATCAACGGATTTGATGTGTTAAAACAGCCGGAGGAAGCAAAAAAGTGTGTGGGGTATCTGCCGGAACTGCCGCCTCTTTATATGGATATGACGGTAAAAGAATATCTGGATTTTGTGGCTGAATTAAAGAAGATAGAGAAAAGCCTGCGGGCAGGATATGTGAAGGAAGCCATGAAAATTACAAAAACAGAGGAAGTATCGGGAAGACTGATCCGTAACCTGTCAAAAGGTTACCGCCAGAGAGTCGGTTTTGCGCAGGCAGTACTTGGATATCCGGAAATACTGATCTTAGATGAGCCGACCGTAGGATTGGACCCGAAACAGATCATAGAGATCAGGGATCTCATCAAGGAACTTGGAAAGAAACATACGATCATACTAAGTTCCCATATTTTGTCTGAAATCTCTGCTGTCTGTGATCATGTATTTATTATTTCGCACGGAAAACTCGTTGCCAGTGATTCCACGGAGAATCTGTTAGAGCGGATGACCGGTGCACAGGAGATCGAGCTGCTAGTGAAAGCAGAGGAAGATACTGCGGAAACAGCGATCCGTGAGGTCGCACAGGTGGAGCGGTGTGAAAAAACAGAGTCGAAAGAGGATGGCGCGGTACAGCTTCTTGTGACGGCAAAAAAAGATGCGGATGTACGCGAGGCGATTTATCACACCTGCGTGGAACACCATATGCCGATCTTAGAGATGAAGGCAGCATCGAAGTCCTTAGAGGATGTATTCCTTGAACTCACATCACAGGAAGGAGGAACAAAATAATGTTTGCAATTTTTAAACGTGAGATCAGATCCTATTTCCAGACTGTGGTGGGATGGCTTTTTATTGCAGCAGTACTCGCTTTATATGGATTGTATTTTTATGCTTATAACTTAAGGTCCGGTTCGCCTTATGTTTCGTATTCGCTTTCCGCAGTTTCATTTATTGTGATGATTGCGGTACCGGTACTTACCATGCGGAGCTTTGCGGAGGAACGGCATACAAAGACAGATCAGCTGATGTTAACTTCCCCGGTTCCGCTTGGAAAGATCGTGTTTGGCAAATATCTTGCCATGGTCGGAGTTTTCTCCATTGCAATGATCGTTGTTGCGCTGACACCGTTATTTTTATCCATTTATGGTTCCGTGCCGCTTGGAGAAAGCTATGTGGCGGTTTTGGGATTCTGGCTGTATGGCTGCGCATGTATTGCGATCGGTATGCTGATGTCAGTGGTAACGGAAAGTCAGGTTATCGCAGCAGTGCTTGGATTTGCAGCACTGTTTCTTGGTTACATGATGTCGAGTATTACCAGCATGATCTCACAGAGCGGTAATCTTCTGACAAAAATATTAAACGCATATGATTTGTACACACCGTTGGATAAATTTATGAATGGCTGCTTAGACCTCACAGGCGTGATCTATTTTCTGTCGGTGATCGGAATCTGCCTGTTTTTGAGCTGCCAGCTGATCCAGAAACGCAGATATTCGGTTAGCACCAAAAAGATCGCTCCGGGGGCATTTTCCATCGGAATGATCGTTGTCGCCTTTGCCATTGCGGTTGTTGTGAACCTGGTGGCAAATGAGCTGCCGTCCACGGTCACAGCAATCGATGCGACATCCACAAAGTTGTACTCCATTACGGATACGACAAAAGATTACTTAAAGACACTGGATCAGGATGTCAATATTTATGTGCTTGCAGCAGAGAAAAATGCGGACAGTACGCTTTCAGAGACATTACAGCGATATGAGGATCTGTCCGGTCATGTAAAAGTAAGCTATGTTAATCCGTCGACCAATCCGACATTTTTCCAGAAGTATACGACGGATGCACCTACTTCGAACAGTCTGATTGTTGCGAGTGATGCACGCTCCAGAGTGATCGATTATAACGATATTTATGAGTACTCCTATGATTATTCTTCCTATTCAAGAAGCCTTGATGGATATGATGCCGAGGGACAGATCACAAGTGCACTCCAGTATGTGACCAAAGATTCGAGCGAGCTGCCGGTTGTCTATGAGATCACAGGACACGGGGAAACTTCGCTTTCCGGCGGATTTTCGGAAGCAATCGAGAAGGCGAATATGACACTCACGGAGCTGACATTGTTAAAAGAGGAGGCTGTGCCGGATGATGCATCAGCAATCATTATCAACGCACCGACTTCGGATTTCTCCGCAGATGATGCAAAGAAAGTGACCGATTATCTGGAAAAAGGCGGAAAAGCGCTGATCACGACCAATTTCCAGTACAAGGATCTGACGAACTTTGAAAGTATTTTAAAAGCATACGGCATTGAGCGTGTGGATGGTATTGTCATGGAGAACGACAGTTCCTACTATTACAATAACATTCCATACTATCTGCTTCCGGAAGTAGAGAGCAGCGATTACACATCTTCTGTCAGCGGAAAATATATTTTTGCACCGTACAGCGAAGCGTTCAGTTATGACGGGTCTTCCGATAATGTGACATATACCGCATTGCTGCAGACAACCGATAAGGCGGTATCAAAGATTGATGCAGATAATGCAACAACATCTGAAAAAGAAGACGGAGATATTGAAGGACCATTTACGATCGCACTTGCGGCGGCAAAGACAGAAAATGATACATCATCCCAGGTCGTTGTGGCAGGTTCTATGGAGTTATTTACGGATTCCACAGACCAGATCGTATCGGGAAGCAACGTATCGATGTTTACTGATATCATGACGAATCTGACCAGCGGGGAGGATGATAATACCAGCGTTATTCCGGTAAAAGACTATAAGATGAGCACGATCACGATCACTTCAATTTCTACAATTATTGGTGGACTGGCAGCAAGTATTTTTATACCGGTTGTACTGATTATTATCGGAGTTGTGATCTGGGCAGTAAGGAGGAAAAAATAATGCAGAAACAGAAAAAACAGATGATCGTTCTGGTCATTTTGCTGATCCTGCTGATCCTTGCGTATATAGGCGTCCATTTTTACAGTAAAAAACAGGAAGAAAAGGAAAATGCCAAAGAAGAGGCGGAAAAGATCCAGGTGACGGATCTTGAGGTCTCTGATATCACACAGTTTTCTTATGTGCTGGATGGAACAACACTTTCCTTTACAAAAAATGGAACAGAGTGGACCTATGACGGGGATCAGTCGGTTGATATTGATGAGAGCGCTTTGGAGACACTTTTAAATAAGGCATCAGCGATCACGGCATCAGACGAGGTTACAGAGTATGATGACCTGGCGGACTTTGGGCTGGATGATCCTGCTAATACGGTTACGTTAAAAACGGATTCCGGGCTAACGACGATCTACATTGGCAGCCAGAATGAGATCACGAATGAGTATTATCTGAAAACGGGCGACAGTGATACCATATATGTTGTGGACAGCGCGCCAGCGACCGGATTTGATAAGAGCGTCGAAGATCTGACCGCAAAAGCAGATGATACGGAAACTGAGGCAGAAGAGCCATCGGAGGCCGTGGATGAAACGGAGACAGCGACCGTGGTGCCGAATGAAACAGAGGAAACGGAAACGAAGTAAGAGAGTGAAATGACAAATCTGAATCACAGAGATGAAAATACCGGATTGTATATGTGCAGTCCGGTATTTTAAGTTCATAAATTTTTAATTTGACACTTTTGGAAAAAAGAGGTAACATGAATGTGAGAAAGTTCATTAACGAACTAATTCGAACCGCAAAGCAGGAAATAAAAAGTTATTTACCGGAAGAAAAAAGAATGTGGAGCAGGGATGATGTACAGTGAGTATGAAATATTTGGAACCAACCAGCAGATGAGAAAAGTGATCGAGCAGGCATGTGAACGGCTGATGGAGACCTATGGACTGCGCCATGTGGAGCTGGATATCCTTTATCTGATTTCCCATGAGAAACAGAAGGATACCGCAAAGGATCTGATCGAGATACAGCATTTGTCCAAGGCCCATATTTCAAAATCGGTGGACAATTTAAAACAGCATGGATATATTGAGCTGGTTGCTGATGAGGCGGATCACAGGAAAATACACATTCGTATGACTGGTAAGGCAAAACCTGTGCTGGAAGAGTTTGAACAGATCCGGGCAGATATTTTAGAGCGTCTGTTTGCGGGCGTGACAGAAGAAGAACGAAGCTGCTTAAAGCGGGTAATGGGCAAGATCATGAAGAATATTCAGGCAGAACAGGAGGATGGGACATGAACCAATATGGAGATTTTGGAAAAGAAACGGAAGAACTGATGACAATATGTGAACGTAATGACAGAATCCCGCCGGAGCTGTTTAAGGAGTTCGGTGTAAAACGTGGTTTGAGAGATGTGGATGGAACCGGTGTGCTTGCGGGGATCAGCAATATTTCAAGGATCGATGCGTTTAAAACGGAGGATGGGAAAAAGGTTCCGTGTGACGGACAGCTCTGGTACCGCGGTTACAATGTGATCGACCTGATCCATGGATTTGAGGGAAAACGTTTTGGATTCGAGGAAGTGGCATACCTGCTCTTGTTTGGCGAACTGCCGGATGCTGCAAAATTAGGGGCATTTAAGAGCATGTTAGAAGAGTGCAGACAGCTTCCGACAAACTTTACCAGAGATGTCATTATGAAAGCACCGAGCAAGGATATCATGAATTCGCTGACGAGAAGCGTGCTGACACTTGCTTCCTATGATGAGACGATCGCTGATCAGGAGCTGCATACGCAGTTAGAACAGTGCATCAAGCTGATCAGTGTATTCCCGATGCTTGCGGTGTACGGTTACCATGCATACAACCATTATATCTGTGATGACAGCCTTTATATCCACCGTCCGCAGGAGGGATTGTCCGCAGCAGAGAATCTGCTCCTTATGCTTCGCCCGGATAAGGCGTACACGGAACTGGAAGCGCGCGTGCTTGACATTGCGCTGGTACTTCATATGGAACACGGTGGTGGAAATAACTCTACGTTTACAACAAGGGTTGTGACCTCATCCGGATCCGATACATACTCTGTCATGGCAGCGGCACTTTCTTCCTTAAAAGGACCAAAGCACGGCGGCGCCAATATCAAAGTAGTGGAAATGATGGATGATATGAGAAATCATGTGAAGGACTGGGGAGACAGAGACGAAGTTAAAAACTATTTGGAACAGCTTGTCGACAAACAGGCATTTGACCGCAAAGGCCTGATCTATGGTATGGGTCATGCCGTTTATTCTCTTTCCGATCCGAGAGCGCGCGTATTCAAAAGCTTTGTGGAAAGGCTCGCGGTGGCGAAGGGAAGAGAAAAAGATTTTGCATTATACAGTATGGTAGAAAATCTTGCACCGGAAGTGATCGCGGAAAAACGCCATATCTATAAGGGGGTTTCAGCCAATGTGGACTTTTACAGTGGATTTGTATACAGTATGTTAGACATCCCGTTAGAGCTTTATACCCCGATCTTTGCGATCGCCCGTATTGTCGGATGGAGCGCGCACCGCATGGAAGAGCTGGTAAATATGGATAAAATCATTCGTCCTGCATACCGGAGCATCATGCCGGAGAAAGCATATGTGCCGTTAGAAGAGCGATAAAAAAATGAGCAGAGGAAAATTAATCTTCCTTCTGCTCATGATTTTTCTTGACCATCTTATATACAAAAGAATATGCCCAGATCAGCACCGGGATGATCACGGTTGCATAAACAGAGGCCATCAGCATATCCATATAGTTCTCATTGGAAGAGAGTGCACAGACGATGGTGGAAATATAAAGACCGGCTAAGATAATTGCGCCAAGAATGGCAAGAATACGTTTTATTTTTTTCAAATCCAACCCTCCAGTTTTTAGTGTACTTATCGGCATATTGTTCGCAAAATGCCGGAAATATATTAAGATTATCCTAGCCGAAAGTGACGGAAGAGTCAAGATGCAAACATCGTGAACAGAGATTTCACTTTAAAAAATAAAAGCCCCTGAAAGCATGTCGAAAAGACTGAAAAACTGTATCAGTGGAAGGATTCCAAAAGTTGATGCAGTCCGCGACCTTCTCTCCAGAATAAACCCGGATGAAATACGCAGCATACATGAAGAAATGATTGATATCATAAAACGTAACCGGGTATTCCGGGAAGGAACGATAGGCGGATAGAAAATCAGCAGAAGAAATATATAGGGAAAAAGCAGGGGGAATTTTGCGCGTATTGACCAGGAACGAAGGGTAACCGCAGATGGAATGCTGATAACTGGATTATTTATAAAAATGCATAGATAAAAAAGTTAAAAGCGAAATCCCTGCATCGTGAATTAATGAATTGCAAAAACAGCAGATATTTGCTATAATAATATATGCATGTTAAATGCAACCACAATTCACATAGAAAACGAGGAAACAGACTATGGCATTATTAGAACAGTGGCAGAAAATTGCCTATAATGAGAAAACAGACAGAGGGGAATTACAGAGATTCTGGCAGAGATATTTCCTTTTGGAAAAAGGCGTATATGAGAAGCTTCTTACGAACCCGGATGAGAAGGTCGAGGGAACGGTAAAAGAGCTTGCTGATAAATATAATCTGAGCGTCATGGAGATGACAGGTTTTCTGGATGGAATCAATGACAGCTTAGTAGAGCCGAATCCAATCGATACCATGGAGGAGGATACAAAAGTAAGTCTTGCATTTGACAAAGAAAAATTATACAAAAACATGGTAGATGCTAAGGCTGACTGGCTGTATGAGCTTCCACAGTGGAATGAGATCTTCGATGGCGAAACAAAGAGAAGACTGTACTTAGAGCAGAAGAAGTCCGGAACTGTTATTGTCGGAAAGAAAATCGGACGTAACGATCCATGCCCATGTGGATCCGGTAAAAAATATAAATACTGCTGCATGAATAAATAAGTAAAACAAAATCCCGGTGTTTTGAATGATATCAGAACACAGGGATTTTTATGTATCTGAAAGGAGAAATTATCATTATGAAAAAAATAAAAGAATTTTTTGCGGATATGACGGAAACTGTTTCTGTCACAAAACTGGATGGAACTTTGATCGTTGCGATCGCAGCGCTTTCCGGCGTGATCATCGGGATGCTGATCTCACCGCGCAAAAATGCAAAATATGGCTGTGGTAACGGTACGACTTATATTACCAACAATGGAGAAGATGACTGGGACTGGGATGACGAGGATACAGAATAAAAATTGTCATAAAAACCAGATATTGTCATAAAAAGAAAACCTGTAAACGCTGTTTCAAAGCATAAATCAGACAAAGGGAGAGAGAATAATACAAGACAGTCAGATCATTACGGAAGAAATGATAAAAATACGAAGGACTGTCCCCTTTTTCATGAGGGAGAAAAGGAGAAAAAATGACAATTCTGGATTGTTCGGTAACAGGCTGTATGTACAACGAGGCAAACTGCTGCCACAAAGGTAATATCAAGGTGGAAGGAGAAGACGCAAAAGAAAGTGAAGATACCTGCTGCGGAAGTTTTGCGGAACGTGGGGACCGATGCGCAAAAAACGTAACGGGAGATGCACCGAAAAATATTGAAGTGGCATGTTGTGCTGCGAACTGTGTTTTTAATAAGGAAGAGAAATGCAGCGCAGACCATATCGGTATCGCGGGTGGTAATGCCTGCAACTGCAGAGAAACGGAATGCGCAAGTTTCTGCTGCGGCTAAGAAGTTTTTGCGCCAGCGGTAACAAGGACGGTAAAACCGGAGATTTTGTATAGAAGTCTCCGGTTTTTCTTATAGCGGAATCTTTAGAAATCTGACATAGAATGCACAGAAAAAATTCAGGTAATCTTAACTTGTATTTTGGTTAGATGAGACTTATAATGCGAATAGAAAATAAGTCATAGAATACATTTCTGAGTGTCAGGAATGCATAAGAATGGGAGGCTTTTAGAATGAGAAAAAAATCTCATATTTCGCTTGCAAGATATATCGTAAACAGTCTGGATGACAAAGAGTTAAAAAAACACAGGTTTTCATTTTATATCGGAAGCGTTCTTCCGGATATCAAGCCTTCTTTTATTTACAAAAGACATGAGATCAATGGAACCTTTCCTTATGTAAAAAAACATATTGCCCGGCTGTCGGAAGGGCAGAAGGTCATGAATAAAAAGAACAGAAAATACTATAGAGATTTAGGACAGGTCAGTCATTATCTGGCAGATTATTTTACATTTCCACACAACAAAATATATCCGGGAGGATTTAAGGATCACTGCTCCTATGAGGAAAGACTGAAACGCGATTTGAGATCCTATATCAAAAGCGGAGAGGCTGAGAGGCAGCATATTTCCGGCGGACATTTTGTGGATGCGAAAGCACTCTGCGATTATATCCAGAAAGCGCATGATGATTATATTGAACGAAAACATGATGTCGCAGATGATATCACGCATATTGTTGAGGTAAATCGCAGGGCAATTGAGGGAATGATAGAAGTTCTTGCGAGAAAGAGCGAAAATCACCGTCTGAAACACTCATAATAAGGGAAAACATGGCATCTGGTGTCGAAAAATGGTGAGAAGTGGCATGCTGTTTTGATTGATTTTTGCATGATTTAGGAGTAATATGTAAATATCAACGAAAACAGTATCATAAGTACTATAAAACGCCAGCAACGCGATGAAAGTGGCATAGGAATCTTGGCAGTCAAGGAGGATTCATATGAACAGAATCGAAGAAATTCAAAGAGAAATTGAGTCTGTCCGGTCAGAACTCAATGAATCATTTTTACAGAACGATGAATTCGAGGAATACTATCGAAAGAGTACGGAACTGGATAAACTGATCGAAGAATACTTAGAGAGAAAACAGCAGGTACAGATGAGCTGACAGACAGGCGAACAGGAAAAATATTATTTTAAGAACGATAGGACAAAGGTACTACCGTTCTTTTTTTGTGCAACAAATTAGTAACATTACCGCAAAAAGCCGTTGGAAAATCAAGGAAATTCTTGATTTTTTCTTAAGAGTGGTTTAAGATGTATATAAATGTGGAGGAAAGTGGTACAAAATGGTGTGAAGTGGTAGATGAGATCCTGTTTGGTGGAAGATCAGATCTTTCGGATTTTAGTTCCACTGAAAGGCAGGTGTTTGTGTTATGTTCATGGGAGAATACAATCACACAGTGGATCCAAAAGGCAGACTGATTATCCCTGCAAAGTTCAGAGAACAGCTTGGCGATGAATTTGTAGTGACAAAGGGATTGGATGGATGCCTGTTTGTGTATACGAAAGAAGAATGGCACAACATCGAGGAAAAGTTCCGGGGGATTTCCATGACCTCTAAGGACGCCAGAAAGTTTTCACGTTTTTTCTTCGCAGGAGCAGCGGCATTAGAACTGGACAAGCAGGGAAGAATTTTACTTCCTCCGGTTTTAAGAGAGTATGCTGATTTACAAAAAGATGTCGTCTTAGTCGGCGTGTTGAGCCGTGTGGAGATTTGGGATAAAGGCAGATGGTTAGAAAATACCTATGACGAGGATGAGATGGATGGCATCGCAGAACATATGGCAGAGTTGGGATTTAGCATTTAGAGGTGAGGGCAGTGGAATTTCATCATTATTCTGTATTATTGAATGAAACAATTGAAAATTTAAATATCAGACCGGATGGAATCTATGTGGACGGAACCTTAGGCGGTGGCGGACATTCTTACCAGATATTAAAGCGTCTGGGAGAGAATGGAAGACTGATCGGAATCGATCAGGATGCAGATGCGATTCAGGCGGCAGGCGAACGCCTTGCAGAGTTTGGAAACAAAGCTACACTGATCCGCAGCAATTATGCCAATATGAAAGAAGAACTGCATGCGATCGGAGTGAACGGGGTAGATGGCATAGTGCTTGATCTTGGTGTTTCTTCTTTTCAGTTGGATACACCGGAACGTGGATTCACCTACCGTGAACCGGATGCACCGCTTGATATGCGTATGGATGACAGACAGAGCCAGACAGCGAAAGATATCGTCAATGGCTACAGTGAAATGGACTTATACCGTATTATCCGTGATTACGGGGAAGATAAATTTGCAAAAAATATTGCAAAACATATCGTAAAAGAACGACAGAAGAAAACGATCGAGACAGCGGGAGAATTGACAGATATTATACGCGCAGCCATTCCAATGAAAGTACAGGTGACCGGGGGCCATCCGGCAAAGCGTACATTTCAGGCGATCCGCATCGAGTTAAACCATGAGCTTGAAGTGCTCAGTGATCACTTAGACGAGATGATCGATCTGTTGAATCCGGGTGGAAGAATCTGTATTATCACATTCCATTCATTAGAAGACCGGATCGTAAAATCTAATTTCAAGAGAAATGAGAATCCATGTACCTGCCCGAGTGATTTCCCGGTGTGTGTTTGTGGAAAAGTGTCAAAAGGAAAAGTGATTACAAGAAAACCGATCCTTCCATCGGAGAAGGAACTGGAAGAAAATTCGAGATCAAAGAGTGCGAAACTTCGGGTGTTTGAGAGAAGATAAAGCAGGGAGGAATTAACATGAAGAATCAGACAGAGAGGAGAGCTTCCGAAAGAAATTACTATGTGGATGGCAATACAGTGCGCCGCATGGAAGCAGTGCCTGATTACCGAAGAGAAAGACGGGAAAGAGAAGAGAGAGAACGGGAAGAACAGCTGCGCAGAAGAAAACGCCAGGTAAGAAGAAATCAGGAACGCCAGCTTCGGATGAGCAAGAGGTATGTGGTATTCCTTACAATGGCAGTGACAGTGTTTGGCGTGTTTGCAGGTACTTACATAAAAATACAGTCTGATATGACGGCAAGAATGAATACGATCAGCAGCTTAGAAAGCCAGATCGCTGATTTAAAGGCGGACAATGATGAGGCATATAAGAGAATCCGTATGTCTGTAGATCTTGACAGTGTCAGAGAAAAGGCACTCAATGAGCTTGGAATGTCATACGCAAAAGAATCCCAGATTATCTATTATACTGTTGACAATGATGATTTTATGAATCAGTACAGTGAGATACCGCAGAAATAGCAGAGAGATACTGACATAAGAAATGCAGGGGTAAGGATGGCAGCAAAGAAAAGAAGAAAACCATGGTTGAAATTTCCAAAACGCATGCAGAAAAAACTGATCGTTATGTTCAGTGCGATCGCAGTTTTGCTGACAGGCCTGATTGGAAGACTTATGTATATTGAATATACCAGTGGTGATAAATATGAGAAAATTGTTTTATCACAGCAGGAATATGACAGTCAGACCATTCCGTATCAGAGAGGCGATATTGTGGACAGCAAGGGCACGGTACTTGCAACCAGTATCGCCGTTTATAATGTCATTTTAGACTGTTCCGTCATGACAAGCAAAGATGAGTATATTGAGCCTACCATTCAGGCACTTGCAAGTTGTTTTGAGGACTTAGACAGCAATACACTGTATGGCTATGCAAAAGATCAGAAAGACAGCCGCTATATTGTATTGAAGAAAAAAGCTTCCTATGAGGAAATACAGCCGTTTGTTGAGATGCAGGAGGCTGTTGATGAAAAAGGAAAAAAGGTGAATCCTGACATCAAGGGTGTCTGGTTTGAAAAAGAATACCAGAGAGAGTATCCTTATGGTGCGCTGGGAAGTTCTATTGTAGGATTTACGGCTTCCGGTAACGTTGGAGTGAACGGTCTCGAACAGTATTACAACGAGACATTAAACGGTGTGGATGGCAGGGAATACGGGTATTTAAACACAGATAATAACTTTGAAAAAACCATCAAGGCCGCAAAAAACGGTAACACGGTGGTATCTACGATCGATTCTCATATCCAGTCTGTAGTGGAACAGAAAATTGCGGATTTTAACGAGGCCTATACCGGAAATTTCCGCGAGGATGAGCCGGGAGCGAGTCATGTTGGTGTGTTGATCATGAACCCGAATAACGGGGATGTTCTTGCCATGGCAAATTATCCCAATTATGATCTGAGTAATCCGAGGGATCTTTCGGCGTATTATACGCAGGAGGAGATTGATGCGATGGATGAAGATGCACAGATGGATGCGTTAAACCAGCTCTGGCAGAATTTCTGCACCACATATACCTATGAGCCCGGATCTACTGCAAAACCGTTTACAGTAGCAGCCGGACTTGAAACGGGAAAAGTTTCAACAGGAGACAGTTTTTACTGTGATGGATATGAGCATGTGGGAGGACATGATATTCACTGTGTAAACAGAAGTGGACACGGAATGGAAACGCTTGAACAGACGCTTATGAATTCCTGCAATGATGCGATGATGCAGATATCCTACCGTCTGGGAAGTGATATTTTTACAAAATATCAGCAGATCTTCGGATTTGGGCAGCGGACAGGAATTGACCTTCCGGGAGAAGCGCGAACAGACTCTTTGATCTATACGGCGGATAATATGGGACCGGTCGATCTTGCAACGAATGCGTTTGGACAGAATTTTAATACGACGATGATACAGCTTGCAACGGCGTATTGTTCCCTGGTCAATGGGGGAAGCCTTTATCAGCCGCATGTGGTAAAACGGATCACAGATGAAAGTGGAAACACGATCAGCGAAGTGACGCCGACTCTTCTGAGGGAAACGGTATCGAAGTCAACGAGCGATGCTTTAAAACAGTATATGTATTCTACGGTTACAGGCGGTACTGCGGTAACTGCAAAAGTGGATGGATATTCCATGGGAGGAAAAACAGGTACTGCGCAGAAAGCGGGACGTGACGGGGTGAACTATCTGGTTTCATTTATTGGATTTGCGCCGGTCGAGGATCCGCAGCTTGTCATTTACTGTGTTGTGGATGAACCGAATGTCGCAGAACAGTTCCACAGTACTTATGCACAGAATATTGTAAGAGAGATCTTAGAGGAAGTTCTTCCTTATATGAATATATACCGGGATGAAGATACTACCGGTATTCATGAAGGCTGGGGAATCAAGGGGGAAGATGAAGGAGATGTCGGTGATGTGACGGCAGCGGATGTTGCGAATTCTACTGCCGAGGAGAGTCTGGATGTGCCGGATACGACGGATGAACTGCCGGAAAATACCGGGGAACAGCCTGCCGAAGATATTGATCCGGGATCAGATGAAGGACAGCAGTAGGGAAAAGTATAAAACAAAACACATAACCTCACAAAAGTAAGAATAAAATGCTATGAAAACTTTTGTGAGGTTTTTGTATATGCAGCAGGAACTTCCTTTCTATAGAAGTAAGACATTTCATCGTAAAAAAATCATGGTGATGTTTACAGCCGTGTTCCTGGCACTTTTATTTTTGATGGGGAGGCTGGTGTATCTTATGGTGTTCTGTTCGGAATATTATGGACAGAAAGCACAGAACCTCCATGAGAGGGAACGTGATATTAAGGCGGCAAGAGGAAAAATTTTAGATGCAAACGGAATGGTGCTTGCCACGAACAAATCAGTCTGCACCATATCGGTTATACACAGCCAGATTGAAGATGAGGAGGCAGTCGTAAAAGCATTGGTAAAAGAACTTGGACTGTCGGAGGAGGCGGTGCGAAAAAGAGTGGGAAAGGTAAGCTCCATCGAACGTGTAAAGACGAACGTGCCCAAAGAGACAGGGGATAAGATACGGGCATACAAACTTGCAGGGATCAAAGTCGATGAAGATTATAAGAGATATTATCCGTATGATACACTTGCATCGAAAGTATTAGGATTTACAGGTGGTGATAATCAGGGGATCGTCGGACTTGAAGTAAAATATGATTCCTATCTTCAGGGAACGAACGGGAAAATACTCACGCTTACCGATGCGCGGGGAATTGAGATTGAAAATGCCGGTGAGACGCGGCTTGAGCCGGTCAATGGATACGACCTTAACATCTCCATGGATTATAACATCCAGTTATATTGTGAGCAGGCGGCTGAGAAAACCTATATCAAAAAGGATGCAAAGTATGTGTCTGTGATTGTGATGAACCCGTCAAATGGAGAAATTTTTGCGATGGTAAATTATCCCGAATTTCATCTGAATGATCCGTTTACACTGACGGAAGAGGTAAATGTCCCGGCAGAGAAGAAACAGGATCTTTTAAATCAGATGTGGAGAAACCAGTGTATCAGCGATACTTATGAACCAGGTTCAACATTTAAAATCATCACAGCGGCAGCAGCTTTAGAACAGGGTGTTGTGAAACTGACAGATAATTTCTACTGTCCCGGATATAAGCTGGTGGAGGATCGGCGTATCCGGTGTGCAAAAACAACCGGGCATGGAGCGGAAACATTTGAAACGGGGATTATGAACTCATGCAATCCTGTTTTTATTGAGCTTGGGGAAAGACTTGGAGTTGAAAATTTTTATAAATATTTCAGCCAGTTTGGACTGCTCTCGAAAACAAATGTGGATCTGCCCGGCGAAGCTGCAACGATCATGCATAAAAAAGAAAATGTCGGTCCGGTAGAACTTGCGACTATATCGTTTGGGCAGTCATTTCAGATTACACCGATGCAGCTTGTGACCACGGTTTCTTCTATTATCAATGGAGGACACCGTATCACACCGCATTTTGGAGTAAAGATCACCGGGGAAGGAGGAAAAGAAGTGGAAACGCTGCGGTATGAGACGAAAAATGATATCTGCACAAAAGAAACATCGGAAACGATGCGATATCTTTTGGAGAGGGTTGTCTCCGATGGCAGTGGAAAAAATGCAAAAATAGAAGGGTTTTCCATCGGTGGAAAAACTGCTACGTCACAGACACTTCCGAGAAGTGACCATAAATATATCTCGTCGTTTCTCGGGTTTGCCCCGGCGGATGATCCGAAAGTACTGGTGCTTGTTGTGATCAACGATCCGAAAGGAACTTATTATGGTGGTCAGATCGCGGCACCTGTTGCCAAAGAAATTATGGAAAACATTTTACCGTATCTTGCGAAATGATGAAAAATGACGTATACTATTGTGTTGTTAAAAAAGTACATGAGGTGTAAATAATATGACATATGAAATTGTAATACCAGTAATTATCGCATTTGCGATCAGTGCACTGTTAGGCCCTGTAGTGATTCCGTTTCTGAGAAAACTAAAGGTAGGCCAGACCGAACGAAAAGAACTTGAATCTCATTTAAAGAAAAATGGAACACCGACGATGGGGGGAATTATGATTCTTGCAAGTATCATCATAACATCCCTGTTTTATGTAAAAGATTATCCGAAGATTATTCCGATCCTCTTTATGACAGTCGGATTTGGTGTGATCGGATTTTTGGATGATTATTTAAAAGTAGTATTGCGCCGCTCTGACGGACTGCTTGCGTGGCAGAAGATGATTCTTCAGATCATTGTCACAGGTGTATTTGCTGTATATATGGTCAAATATTCCGGTGTGGCGCTTACCATGCTGATTCCGTTCTCCGGAGGAAAGTATTTAGACCTTGGATGGCTGGCAATCCCGGTCCTCTTTTTTGCAGTGGTCGGCACTGTAAACGGAACAAACTTTACCGACGGACTGGATGGATTGGCATCGAGTGTTACGATCATGGTTGCGACTTTCTTTTCCGTTGTAGCGATCGGAACAAATGCAGGGATTGCGCCGATCACCTGTGCGGTTGTGGGTGCACTGCTTGGATTTTTACTATTTAATGTATATCCGGCAAGCGTTTTTATGGGAGATACCGGATCTCTGGCACTGGGTGGCTTTGTAGTGTCGACAGCATATATGATGCAGATGCCGCTTTTTATACTGATCGTTGGACTGATTTACCTCGTGGAGGTTCTGTCTGTTATCATTCAGGTCACTTATTTTAAGAAAACAGGCGGAAAACGTATTTTCCGTATGGCTCCGATCCATCACCATTTTGAACTTGGCGGATGGTCAGAGACAAGGGTCGTTGCGGTATTTTCAATCACGACAGCAATCTTATGCCTGATTGCTTTACTGGCGATGTAAAAGACGGCATGCAGTCTGTGGCTGCAGGTTTACCCGTGGATAGAAGTCTATGACTGAAAACAATAGAATGCACGCTCCGCGAACATTCTATTGTCATGAATTAGATATATGGAATGGAGTAATGCATGGATCTGACAGGAAAACAGGTATTGGTGGCAGGACTTGGAAAAAGCGGGATTGCTGCCGGAGCGTTACTAAAGAAAATGGGCTGTATGGTCTGCCTGTTTGACGGAAATGAAAAATTCGACCGCAGTGCATGGGAAAAAACATATCCTGTATTTTCGGATTGCCCGTTGTGGATTGGAGAACTGCCGGATGCGGCAGTACAGGCGATGGAACTTGCAGTGGTAAGTCCCGGAATACCGCTTGATACGCCGGCGATATTAAAATTACAGGCTGCGGGAGTGCCGGTCGTAGGAGAAGCGGAACTTGCGTACCGGTTTGAAAAAGGGCGCGTTGCAGCGATCACGGGTACAAATGGTAAGACAACAACGACAACACTGGTGGGAGAAATCTTAAAAAAATGTTATCCGGAAGTCTTTGTGGCTGGAAATATTGGTATTCCTTATACTTCAATTGTGGAGAAAACCACAGAGCAGACCGTCACAGTGACAGAGATCAGTAGTTTCCAGTTAGAAACGATGGAAACATTTCATCCGTCTGTTTCTGCAATTTTAAATATTACGCCGGATCATCTTGACAGACATCACACGATGGAGGCGTATATCCGTGCAAAGGAGGGCATTACAAAGTGTCAGACAAAGGAAGATACCTGTGTGCTCAACTATGAGGATGAAATACTTCGGAAATTTGCCGAAACATTAAAAGTAAACGTTTTGTTTTTCAGCAGTAAAAGACCATTGGAAGAGGGAATTTATCTGCAGGAAAATACGATCTGGATCGCTGGAAAAGAAACAGAACGGCAGCGCCTGATTGATGTCGGTGAATTAAAACTTCTGGGCATACATAATTATGAAAATGTTATGGCGGCTTCCGGCACTGCACTTTGTATGGGAGCACCGATAGATGTTGTGCAGCGTGTACTAAAAGAGTTTTGGGGTGTAAAACACCGCATTGAGTTTGTGAGAGATCTGCATGGTGTTTTGTACTATAACGATTCTAAGGCGACAAATCCGGATGCGGCAATCCGCGGGATCGGTTCAATGAATCGTAAGACACTGCTGATCGGCGGCGGTTATGATAAAAATCTTGAATTTGATGCGTGGATTGAGAGCTTTGATGGGAAAGTAAAATGTCTATTACTGATCGGACAGACAAAAGATAAGATCGCAGTCTGCGCAAGGAAACATGGTTTTGAGAATATTGTATGCTGTGATACATTAAATGAAGCGGTAAATATCTGTTATAGGCTGGCAAAGCCCGGGGAAGCAGTATTGCTTTCACCGGCATGTGCGAGCTGGGGAGATTTTAAGGATTATACACAGCGGGGAGAACTGTTCCGGCAATATGTCATGGAACTGCCGGAATAAAACGGTTGTGGGGCTTGATCAGACAGGTTTTGTGTAAATGAGGAAAAATTATGGCAAGAAGACGGAAAAATGAAAAAAGACAAAAATCGATCCGGTATTTTGATTACAGCCTGTTATTTCTGATTATATTTTTGTTATGTTTCGGACTGATTATGTTATATAGTACCAGTTCCTACTATGGCTCAACAAGATTTAACGATGCAGCATATTATGTAAAAAGACAAATGTATGCAAGTGCACTTGGAATAGTGGCAATGCTTTTTATTTCAAGAATCCCATATAAGTTCTGGATGCAGCTTTCAACGCTTGCGTATTTTGTGGCGCTGGTACTTTGTACAGCGGTTATTTTTGTCGGAACAAGTGCAAAGGGACAGTCGAGATGGCTCAGGATCGGACCGATCCAGTTCCAGCCATCTGAGATCGCAAAAATTGCGGTTATCATTTTCCTTGCGACGATCATCTATAAAACGCCTAAACGCATTGGGGAAATTATGAGTCTGCTTAAGATCATGCTTTTGATTTCACCGGTTTTGGCAGTGGTTGCGTATAATAACTTAAGTACGGCAATCATTATCCTTGGAATTGCTGTCTGTATGTTATTTGTTGCGAGTCCGAAATATTTACAGTTTATTTTAATGGGAATAGGAGTATGCCTTTTTGGTGCTCTGTTTATTCTGCTGGCGTCTTACCGTGCGGAACGTGTTATGATCTGGCTGCACCCTGAGGATTATGAAAAAGGGTATCAGACGCTGCAGGGATTATATGCGATCGGTTCGGGAGGCCTTTTCGGAAAAGGGTTAGGAGAGAGTATGCAGAAACTGGGATTTATCCCGGAGGCACAAAATGATATGATCTTTTCGGTTATCTGTGAAGAACTTGGACTTTTTGGTGCAGTCTGTCTGATACTTTTGTATCTGCTTATTATCTGGCGTCTGATGATCATTGCAAACAATGCATCCGATCTGTATGGCGCATTGATCGTAGTTGGTATTATGGCACATTTGTCCATTCAGGTACTGCTTAATATTGCGGTTGTAACAAATACAATACCGAATACGGGAGTATCACTGCCGTTTATCAGTTATGGAGGAACATCCATATCGATTTTGCTGGCTGAGATGGGGCTGGCACTTTCTGTATCGAGGGGAATTAAATTAGAGGTTGCCTGATTATGAGGATCAAAGAACAGAGAAAAAGAAAAAAAAGAAGAAGAATCGGGATCTGTATCTTTCTGGTAGTTCTGATGTTGTTTGCACTTGCGGCACTTATTGTGGTAAAGGTATTTACAGTCCAGAATGTAGTTGTGGAAGGAAACAGTCTTTATTCTGCCGACCAGATCAAAAATATGGTGCTGGACGATGATTATTCGTGGAACAGTCTGTATGTAGATCTGAAATACCGGTTTGTGGATGTCGGGGAAGTACCGTTTGTGGATACGATGGAAATTTCGCTGGATGATCCGCATACATTGCGGATTTCGGTTACAGAAAAAGGTATTCTGGGCAGTTTTTATATTGATACGCTTGGACAATATGCGTACTTTGATAAAGACGGATTTGTTGTGGAAACTTCGTCGGATGTAATCGAAGGAGTGCCAAAGATCACGGGAGTTACCTGTGATAGTGTGGTTTTATACGAAAAACTGCCGCTTGAGGATACAAAACTGCTGAGAAATCTGTTGACACTGACACAACTACTGAAAAAATATGAACTTGAACCGGAAGAAATCCACTATGACAGTGCAATGCAGCCACAGCTCACTTACGGAACGATTGCGGTCAATGTTGGTTCAGAAGATTATCTGACACAGAAAATTGCGAGACTTTCCGCAATTATGCCACAGTTGTCGGGACTCTCCGGTATACTGCATTTAGAGACATGGACGCCGGATACGACAGATATTGTGTTTGACCGTGCAGATTTGTAAAAAAAAAGTGTAATCTTTTTTGAAAAATCAGTTGATTAATTGTAAGAAAAATTATATTATAGATTATATGAGTTTTTTAGCTGTAATTTTTTAAGCTAAATGAAGGAGGAACTACCTTGCTGGAGATTAAGACAACAGAAGCGGATACCAGTGCAAAGATCATCGTGATCGGAGTAGGAGGAGCTGGTAATAATGCTGTAAATAGAATGATTGATGAGAGTATCGGGGGAGTCGAGTTTATCGGAGTAAATACAGATAAACAGGCGTTGGCACTCTGTAAAGCACCGACACTGATCCAGATCGGTGAAAAGCTGACAAAAGGACTTGGAGCAGGAGCACAGCCGGAAATCGGTCAGAAAGCCGCTGAGGAAAGCATGGAAGAATTATCTGCAGCAGTGAAGGGCGCGGATATGGTTTTCGTAACCTGTGGTATGGGTGGCGGAACCGGAACAGGTGCAGCACCGGTTGTTGCAAAGATTGCAAAAGAGCAGGGAATCTTAACGGTCGGCGTTGTGACAAAACCATTCAAATTTGAAGCAAAACAGCGTATGTTAAATGCACTTTCCGGTATTGACCGTTTAAAAGAGAGCGTTGATACACTGATCGTGATCCCGAATGATAAGCTTCTGGAGATCGTTGACAGACGTACGACCATGCCGGATGCCTTAAAGAAGGCAGATGAAGTGTTACAGCAGGCTGTTCAGGGAATTACAGACCTTATCAATCTGCCGGCACTGATCAATCTTGACTTTGCTGATGTTTCCACTGTCATGAAGGACAAGGGTATGGCACATATCGGTATCGGTAATGCCAAGGGAGATGACAAAGCAATCGAAGCTGTCAAACTTGCAGTTGCGAGTCCGCTGTTAGAGACCACGATCAATGGTGCATCCCATGTTATTATCAATATTTCCGGTGATATTTCCCTGATGGATGCGAACGATGCAGCAAGCTATGTTCAGGATCTTGCAGGTGATAATGCAAACATTATTTTTGGTGCGAAGTATGATGAGTCTATGACAGATGAAGCTACGATCACAGTTATCGCAACAGGACTTGAGAATGCGGCAGCACCGAAGAGCAAGATTATGCCGGATCTCCGCTATGGAAATACAACAAACGTTACAAGACCGGTTGGAACACCTGGCATCAACAGACAGGCGGCAAATCTTGGTGCAAGTGTACAGGCACATACGCAGACACAGACGGCTGCACCATCATTTTCTGGTATTCAGAGACCGCGTCAGCCTGAGAGCACAGTACAGCCAATGGATATTAAAATTCCGGATTTCCTTAAAAATTCAAGAAAATAATATCTGAGATAAAATATTAGAAAACATAACAACAGATATGCCTGCAAAGTACGCGGGCTGCAGCAGCAGTTTATACATCTGAAAAGAGATTTATGTGTTTGAAGAGAAAACACATAAATCTCTTTTTATATATAGAAAAGAACAACGCTTGTCGAAAATAAGGGATGATTTGCGGGATTTGGAGTACCTGTTTTGACAAAAAGTAAAGTTGTACTGTTTTATAATAACAGTAAAGATACGAAAGAGTCTGGAGAAAAGGGGTGAGACGAGATCTATGTATTTTATGCAGATGTGTTCCTGCTTGAAAATCTGTTTATGGACTATATGGCAATACTTGGATGCAACTGCCTGCTGAAACGGAGGATACATCCCGGGCGGCTGTTTGCGGTATCGCTGATGTTTTCGCTGATTCATCTGTTTCTGGTGTGCTTTATCAATAACAGGATCCTGTATTTTTTGATCGCACATTTTGTTTTAAACACAGGGATGGTATTTTTTTGTTTTGGTTGGGAAGGAAAATGCAGTTATTTAGAAAACTGGGTTGTGACCTATTTTATGTGCGTGATACAGGGAGGTGCGCTTGAGTGGCTCTTAGAACAGCATATATTTTCGCAAAATGAAATTTTACAGATGCTTGTTGCGGCAGCGGTAGTTGTTACGGCAGTGATCTGTTTTGGTGAAAGGCGCGTTTATGGAAATCATATATATCCTGCAGAGTTAAAAAAAGGAGAAAGGCATATCAGGCTGCGTGCATACTGGGATAGCGGGAATCAGCTGACGGATCCGTACACAGGACAGGAGATCAGTATTCTATCGGGATCTGTGGCGGAAAAATTCTTTACAAAAGAAAAGGATCTGGTTCGTTTTGTGCCATATCGGTCACTGGGGGAAAAGGATGGACTGATCGCGGTAACAAATGTGGATGAAATGACTGTTTTTCAGGGAAAACGTGCGGTAAAAATCCCACATGCAGCGATTGGAACCGCAGATAAGATGCTGTTTGACGGTAAGGAATATGAAATGCTCTTAAATGCTTCGAGCATTATGCCACAGGGCGGCAAGACAGAAAATAAGAATTAAGGTGGAATTGAAAATGTACATAAAATTTGCGATACCAAAGATAAGAACGATGATATTTCCTGGTATTTTTCGAAAGAAAAAGGATGAGGTGCATTATATCGGAGGCGCAGAGGTGCTTCCGCCGCCGCTTGCCGGTGAAGATGAGGCGGTATGCATAGAGATGCTTACCAGTGATGAGAGCGGACAGCTTGCAAGAAAACAGCTGATTGAACATAACTTGCGGCTTGTGGTGTATATTGCAAAAAAATTTGATAATACCGGCGTCGGGGTGGAGGATCTGATTTCTATCGGTACGATTGGTCTGATCAAAGCAATCAACACATTTAATCCCGGGAAAAATATCAAACTTGCGACCTACGCTTCGAGATGCATTGAAAATGAAATTCTGATGTATCTGCGGCGAAACAGCAAAACGAGAATGGAAGTGTCTATTGATGAGCCTTTAAACGTGGACTGGGACGGAAATGAGCTGTTACTTTCGGATATCTTAGGAACCGATGAGGACGTGATCTATCACGACATTGAAACGGATGTGGAACATCGGCTGCTTAAGACAGCGATTGGAAAACTATCTGGCAGGGAACGGATGATCATTGAACTGCGGTTTGGGTTAAATTCCATCGATGGAGAGGAAAAAACCCAGAAAGAGGTTGCGGATATGCTTGGTATTTCCCAGTCCTACATATCCAGACTGGAAAAAAAGATCATGGGAAGACTGAAAAAAGAAATCGTGCGTCTTGAGTAAAGTCTCTCTGCTTTTTGTCTGGTAAAACGACAAAATAGTTAAAAAATATATAAAATATGAAAAAATATTGTGCATATAGCTGAAAAATAGTATAATGAAAGAAAAGCAGACAGAATGGGGGACTTCATATGGTATTGGAATTTTTAGGCGCAGCACATGAGGTAACAGGCAGTTGCCATTATCTATCCTTTGGAGATAAGCATATACTGGTGGACTGTGGTATGGAACAGGGGCCGGATCTGTACACAAATCAGGAGATTCCGGTCAATGCAGCGATGATCGATTATGTATTTGTGACGCATGCACATATTGATCATTCCGGATTATTGCCGCTTTTATACAATCATGGTTTCCGCGGCAAAATATACTGTACCTTAGCGACCAATGAACTCTGCAACATTATGCTCAAAGACAGTGCACATATCCAGATGTTCGAGGCAGAATGGCGCAATCGTAAGGCAAAACGGGCCGGAAAACCGGAAGTGGTGCCTCTTTATGATATGAATGATGCGATGAGTGTACTGAGCCATTTTGTGCCGTGTGATTATCAGAAAAAGATCAAAGTCTGTGACGGACTTGAGATCCGTTTTGTAGATGCAGGTCATCTGCTTGGATCCTCAAGCATTGAAATGTGGGTGAGGGATGATGATGGTACAGAGGTAAAACTGGCATTTTCCGGTGATATCGGACCAGGTAACCGTCCGCTCATCAAAGATCCGGAATACATCAAAGATGCCGATTATGTGATCATGGAGTCAACCTATGGTGACAGAAAACACAATACACCTCCGGATTTCGCGATCGCCCTGGCAAAAGTGATCAAAGAAACATTGTATGAACGCGGCGGTAATCTGGTCGTTCCTGCATTTTCCGTGGGCAGAACACAGGAGATGCTTTATTTTATCCGCAGGATCAAGAGTGAGCATCTGCTGCCGGAATTTGAAAATTTTGAGGTATACATAGACAGTCCGTTAGCGGTTGAAGCGACAAGCATTTTTAACAAGAGTGTGGAAGAATGTTTTGACGAAGATGCGAGAGCACTTGTGCAGCAGGGGATTAATCCGATCGGATTTCCGGGACTTAAAATGGCGATCACAAGTGATGAGTCAAAAATGATCAACTTTAATGATAATCCCAAAGTTATTATCTCTGCATCCGGAATGTGTGAGGCGGGACGTATCCGCCACCATTTGAAACATAATCTGTGGAGAAAAGATTCCACGATCTTATTCGTGGGATATCAGGTGCCGGGAACACTTGGCTTTTCACTCTTAAATGGTGCAAAAGAGGTAAGGCTCTTTGGTGAGACAATCGAGGTTGCGGCAAGAATCGAGAACCTGCCGGGTATCAGCGGCCACGCAGATGTGGAACAACTGACAAAATGGGCGGCAGCATTCGAAAATAAGCCGAAAAAAGTATTTGTGGTACACGGGGAAGACAAAGTTACGGAGCAGTTCGCGGATCATTTGAAAGATACTTTGGGGTATGAGGCCTATGCGCCGTTCCCGGGAGATGCATTTGACCTTGCAACCGGCGAGCAGGTACGCGAAGGATCCAGAGAACGGGCAGAGAAGAAGATAACAGAGAAGAGCCGTGCATCGAGCAATGTATTTGCAAGACTGCTTGCTGCAGGCCAGAGACTTCTTACGGTTATCAATAAGTGTGAGGGAATGCCAAACAAAGAACTTGGCAAATTTGCAGATCAGATCAATGCTCTGTGCAATAAATGGGATCGTTAGAGCGACAGATAATGACGAATGGATTTTAACGCAGATTTTTCTAAGCGGCTGACCTGAGCCTGGGAGATATGGATCTCGTCAGCCACTTCCATCTGCGTTTTTCCTTCAAAAAAGCGAAGTTTTAAGATATAATTTTCACGTTCGTTTAACCGGTCGAGAGCATCGTTTAGGGACAGCTCTTCAATCCAGTTTTCTTCCCGGTTTTTCTTGTCACTGATCTGGTCCATGACATAGAGTGTGTCACCGCCATCGGTGTAGACCGGGTCATAAAGACTGAGAGGACTCTGGATGGCATCGAGGGCGAAAACGATGTCCTCTTTAGAAATGCCGGATTCGGCGGCAATTTCGTCGAGAGTCGGCTCTTTGTTTTCCGTCTTTGAGAGTATTTCTTTGGTGTGGATTGCCTTGTAGGCAGTGTCGCGCAGGGAACGGCTGACGCGGATAGAGTTATTGTCGCGCAGGTAACGTCTTATCTCACCTATAATCATGGGAACTGCGTAAGTGGAAAACTTAACCCCGATCGTCGGATCGAAGTTGTCGATGGACTTGATCAGGCCGATACAGCCGATCTGAAACAGATCATCTACATTTTCGTGATTGCCGGAAAAACGTTTGATGACACTTAATACCAGCCTGAGATTGCCTTTGATATAAGTTTCTCTGGCGGCGGTATCTCCCTGTTTGATCCGTGCAAACAGAGCATCTTTTTCCTCTTCTTTCAAAATGGGGAGTTTTGCGGTGTTGACGCCGCAGATTTCTACTTTATAAGAAGCCATGCTGTTTATCCTCCGGAATTTTATCTTTACCATAAAGAGCATGCTTCAAAAGGATGAATTTTATTCAGAAATTAACTTTTTTTCCAATGGGTTTCGTGCTAAAATAAAAAGGTATCAAAAATCAGAACAGAGTGTGGTGCAGTGATGATGAAAGACATGATCGATAAGAGAAATGAACGGGAACGTATCGCAAGAAGTATTATCAAGTACTGGAATGTGAACTATATTCCGAGAACGCAGGCTGATTCCGGGATGCAGAAGCAGACTGCGGAGGCAGAAAATGCGCAAGACCAGACTATGGATCCAAATATGCAGGAAGACTACAATAAAGCAACGAACGCATATTCGGGTAAATATGGTCAGGAGAAAGACTTAGACGAAGTGACGAAAGATCAGATTGACAAGATCCTCCACGAGAAGGCGGAACATATTCACCAGTTGTTTGAAAATGGGGGAGTAGAGTAACCATTTCCTGTTATTCTGCATATGATATCACAAGGAAAATGGCAGAGGAATCAAGATGTCTGAGATCATACTTGGCAAATACCATGGAGTTGGCAATGATTATCTGATCTTTGATCCGAAGAAAAATGATGTAGTTTTAAATGAGAGATTGATAAGGCAGCTTTGTAGACGCAATATTGGTGTCGGTGCAGATGGAATTTTGTACGGACCGGTTATGGAAGATAAAAAAATTAAAGTACGAATTTTTAATCCGGATGGAAGTGAAGCTGAAAAAAGCGGCAATGGCATCCGGATTTTTTCAAGATATTTAAAAGATGCCGGATATGTAAAAGAAAGGCAATATTATCTGACCACGAAAGCGGGGGAAACACTGGTAACATTTTTGGATGATGCTGGAAACTGTATGCGTGTGGATATGGGATATGCGGTCTTTGAGGCAGAACAGATCCCGGCACTTGGATTTGAGGGAGAAGTTGTGGGAGAATCGATATTTTTCTGCGACAATTTTTATAATGCGACCTGTGTATCCATGGGAAATCCAAATTGTGTTATTATGCTTGAGAGGGTAGATCGTGAGAAAGCACTGCATTTAGGACCATATGTGGAAAATGCAAAATATTTTCCAAACCGTATCAATATGCAGCTTTGTCAGATCGTAGATGAAAAAAATATACAGGTTGAAATTTATGAACGCGGGGCGGGGTATACATTTGCTTCCGGCACCGGAGCCTGTGCGGCAGCAGCGGCTTCTCACCGTCTGGGATTAGTCGAAGATGCAGTGACCGTACATATGCACGGTGGAGATCTTTTTATCGAATTTGAAAAGGATGGAAGAATTTTCATGACAGGACCAGTCGTATATATAGGAAAGATTACTGTGGCAGAACAGTTTTTTGCCTGACAGAAAACGAAAGTGGCGAAAAGAGGGGAAATAAGTTACAATGAAAGAACGGTATCAATTACGCCAGGCAGCGGGGGCATACTGGCTTTTGGATATGGAGCAGGGGGAACAATATCAAAAACCATTCATGTTGAACGAGTGCGGTGCATATATATATCGTGCGTATATTTCAGGAATGTCTGAGGATGAGATCATGCAGGCATTTGCAAAAGAATATGGATTGTCATTCTCCTGCGCACAAAGCGACGTAGGGCAGTTTATGATGGAGTTAAGACAACAGGGAATTATTTGAGAATGGAGCAGGTATGAATATATTGCTAGTTGGGAATGCCGGCAATTTTATGCGGCTTATGATCAACAGACTGAATAAGGAAGGACACAGGGTCTTTGTGCTGACAGAAGAACCAAAGAAGGGATACAGCCTGAAGAAAGTATTTGAAGTGTATCATTTTTCGTATGAGGATGCCTGTGTGCGGGAGGTATTAGAGAGTATTATGCCACAGGTAGTAGTTTTTCTGGGGGCATATGACCATAATTTTTCCTGGAACAGGGTGGAAAACACAGCGGCGTCCTATGCAGCGGGACTTACGAATATACTGATGAATTATACCGCTTTAAAGAAAGGCAGGTTTGTCTATCTTTCTTCGGAGAGTGTTTTTGGCGGTGGAAGCGCACAGTTTATGACAGAGGATGATCCTACCGGGGCATACAGCAAGAAAGGCCAGGCGATCGCTATCGGAGAAGATATCTGTAAAAATTATGCAAGGATGGGGAATGATGTTGTGATTCTCCGCCTCGATCATTTGTATGGGGAAATACGAAAGAAAGAGGATACAGATACGATCTGTGCGGATATGTGCCTCGAAGCAGTCCAGACCGGAGAGATCATTGCGTCGCAGAATGAAAAAATAATGCTTCTGCATGAGGCGGATGCGGTGGAGTTTATCTACCAGATAATGGTGGCAAAAGACCATAAACATACCCTCTATCAGTTATCTTCCGGGGAGAAAATGTCACGGTATGAGCTTGCCCAGGCTGTTGCCGCAGGAATGGAGAATGAGGTCAGTATCGTAGAAGAGGAAAACAAAAAATACCGGGAAGTTATGCTTTCCGGTAAAAGATACGATGAAGAATTTGGAAGCCGTGTGCTTCATCATGCAGAAACAGATGTGGAAAAGATTGCGGCTTATTTCAGCAGACATGTATCTGAATTTACAGATGCAGGGCAGAAAAAGGGATATCTGTTTCGAAGATTAGGCAGCAGGACAAAAGAAATCATAACGAATCTGATTCCTTTTATGGAAAACCTGATTTGTTTTATTCCGTTTTTCATGTTGAATAACCGTGCAGTCGGAAGTGAATACTTTCAGAATATTGATTTTTATCTTCTGTATGTGCTGTTGTTTGCACTTGTATACGGGCAGCAGCAGGCAACATTTTCTGCATTGCTTGCCGTGGCAGGGTACTGTTTCCGGCAGATGTACCACAGAAGCGGATTTGATGTTATGCTTGACTATAATACCTATGTCTGGATCGCGCAGCTTTTGATCTTAGGTCTGGCAGTGGGATATCTGAGAGACCAGCTTCGTGCAATGAGGGAGGAACAGCGGCATGAAGTATCATACTTAACCAAGCAGTTAGATGATATTTCGGATATCAATGTCAGCAATGTCAGGGTAAAAGAAATTCTCGCAAACCAGATCGTAAACCAGAATGACAGTTTTGGAAAATTATATGAGATCACATCCAGTTTAGAGCAGTATGAACCCTGTGAGGTACTTTTTTATGCGGCGGAAGTACTTGCAAAACTGATGGGAAGCAAAGATGTGGCAATCTATACGGTGGCAAACCGTTCCTATGCACGTCTTTTTTCTGCAACATCGGAGAAAGCACGCAGCCTCGGTAATTCAATCAATTACAGCGAAATGGATGCCATGTATACGGTGCTTGCCGGGAAGAAAGTTTATATTAATAAAAATATGGATGAAAGATATCCGCTTATGGCAAATGCCATTTATTCGGAAGATGAGATGCAGCTGATTCTGATGATCTGGGGAATTCCGTGGGAGCGGATGACGTTAGGACAGGCGAATATGCTGACGGTTATCGGTTATCTGATTCAGAATGCGGTGGTGCGTGCAAACCGTTATATTTCTGCCTTAGAGCAGCAGCGTTACATAAAAGGAACGAATATATTAGAACCGGAAGCCTTTTTAGCACTTGTAAAGGCATATTTAAATGCGCGTGATAAAGGATTGACACAGTGTGCACTGCTTTCCGTGGATACAAAGGAAAATGACCGTGATGAGGTCGGGAAAAGGCTTATCAAACTCCTTAGACAAAGCGATTATGTCGGTGAACTTGAAGGTGGAAAAATGTATGCGCTTCTTGCAAATACCAGTGCAAAAGATGCGACCATGGTAAGAGAAAGATTTGAAAAAGAGGGTGTGTCCTGCCAGATACAGGAGGATGTATTTGTATGACGGTTGTGGAAAAGAGATTTTGTATCGTTCTTCTGATCAATACGGCTGTTGCTGTTTTATATGTGATAGGAAACAGCAGGATCAGGCAGAAAGAAAAAAATACAGATATTCTGATGAAGGGGATCGTGATGTTTCTCTGCCCGGTAGTGGGACCGTTGTTTTTTTTGGCGGGACTGGTGTTTAACAAGGTTTTTTTCCGGCAGAACGTGGATCTTGAGGATGTTATTTTCAGCAAGGAGCGTGTAAAGACACATCTTCGGGCAGATGAGGAAAGGGAAGGAAATTTAGTACCGATTGAGGAGGCACTTGCGATCAGCGACAAAGACAGTTTAAGAACGCTGGTCATGAATGTGGTCCGTGGGGATGTACAGAATTCTCTGGCATCCATCTCGCTTGCGTTAAACAGTGAGGACACGGAAACATCACATTATGCCGCTACAGTATTAAGGGATGCATTGAATGATTTCAGAAAGCGTGCACAGGAACTTTACCTTCAGATGAAACAGGAGGGAGTTGATGCGGCAGAAGCAGCCTGTATCCTGATTGAGTATATGCATGGGGTATTGATCCAGGAGGTGTTTCATGAAAAGGAACAGCAGACCTACATCGATATGATGGAGGAGGCATGTAATTTTCTGGATGAAAAATACCAGGAGAAACTGCAGGCTTCCTATATTGAGGGACTTTGCGTTCTGCTTCTTAAGATAAAGGATTTTAAGCGCATGAAATATTGGTGCGATAAGAGCAGGGAACTCTATCCGGCAGAATTATCTACCTATACCTGTTATTTAAAACTTTATTTTACAGAGGGAAACAAAAAACATTTTTTTGATGAATTGGAAAAATTAAAAAATTCAGATATTGTGATCGACAGGGAAACATTGGAATTAATTCGTATTTTTAGCTAAAGGAGGTGATGGCAGTGTCGATGAAAGTCCTGACTGTGTTACAGTTTATCAGCATTTTCACAATTTATACGGGACTTTTTATCGCAGTTCCGGCACTGCTTCTGCACCGCAGGTTAAAAGATGAAATATTTAGTGTACGGTTTTTCTTTTATATCGTATTAGGTCATTTCTATCTGATCAATCTGGTATTATTTCTTCAGCTGCTTCATATTTCAGGCAGATTTACGCTGATTTTGGGCAGTGCACTTCCAGTCGTTATATCCTTGGTACATACGAAAAGAGTTTCACCTAAAAAAATCGGACATATCATAGGAAACAGAACATCCCATGTGATCCGGGAGACGCTTGGCATTAAATTACTTCTTCTGGAGATTGTACAGTGGATTGGCAGAAAAATTAAGAAACTGTGTGGCAGAATGTGTGGGCTGATCATCAGGCATTTTGCAGATGGAGTGCTGTTTGTTGTATTTACTGCAACGGTTCTGGTAATGTATGGAACCAATATGATAAATACATACGGTTATTGTGCATCCGATATACCGGTACACAATTACTGGATCAATGCGATGGGGCAGAATGATGTGTTTGTAGCTGGAATTTATCCATTTGGATTCCACTGCGTAATTTATTATATCCATACGGTAACAGGGATTGAAACGTATGTGCTGCTCCGGCTTTTTTATGTGGTGCAGGTCTTATATATCCATTATGCACTTCTGGCATTTTTGAAAGCGTGCTGCAGGACATCGTATTGCGCATGGGGAGCTGTATTTGTCTATGTACTTGCTGCATTTTTTAACAGGAATACTTACTCGCGTTATTACAGTTCGCTGCCTCAGGAATTTGGCATGATATTTATCCTGCCCGGCATTTATTTTATGTATGCCTTTTTAAAACAGCGGAAGATAGAAGTGAATCAATGCAACAAGGAAAGAAATGCTGCCGGATTAAAAACCTGGAAATGCAAAAGTACCCGTTATCTTATGGGATTTATTGCAGGATTTGGACTTACGCTGATCGTACATTTTTATGATACTATGGTAGCAGGGTTGTTTTGTATCGGTATTGCAGGAGGATACCTGTTGCGTATTTTCAAAAAGGAGTATTTTTTCAGGGTTCTTGCGACTGGTCTTTTAAGTATCTTCTTGGCAGTGCTTCCGATGGGAATTGCCTTTTTACAGGGTACGCCTTTACAGGGATCGCTGGGCTGGGGACTCAATGTAATTAATGGCAGCAATAATACGGGTGCTGAGGAGGAAGATGAAGCAGATATCCCTGGCAGTGAAAAGGAAGAAATAAATACAAATACACAGAGTGTGACGGATCAGAGCATGACGGAAAGTACGGATACTGCCGGGAGCATAACGGATCAGACAATGTCAGAAAATGGTGTGGAAAATGCACAGATGACAGAAGGGACGCAGGTAAAAACAACAAGGTTTGGTATGCTGGTGGAAAAGATACGTTTCCGGATTACGGATATTACCCAAAACGGATTGGATTATCTGTGGACAGGAGTGCACAATGTTGTAATGCTTCAGGCAAGCGTGCCATGGATGTTGTTTATTTTTGGGTGCGAGGGATTCTGCCTGATCGGTGGACTATTGTTTACGCTCATTGGAAAACATGATTATGGATCAATGCTGATGTCCGCAGGATTTGGTCTGCTGCTTTTGATGATGTTTCTTTCTGCATGGCGTTTTGGACTGCCACATATCATGGATGCAAGCCGGTGCAGTATCTACGTCGCTTATATGATACCGGTAGCGATAGGACTTGGAATGGACGGTATGGTAACATTGGTCTTTGGATTTTTTAAGCGGAATATCTGGATGAATCTTGTTTCACTGATGACGTCAGCGGCACTTGCTGCGACACTTGTCAATGGAAATCAGATCCGTACGCCGTCAATATTGACGGCACTGCAGTCGAATGCGGCGATTACCTGTCTGGCAAATATAAAGCGGGAGAACGAAAAGTATAAATATACAATCTGTTCTGCGAATGATGAACTGCGAATGATGGAAGATTATGCACGTCATGAGGAAACAATTACATTTTTACGGAGTATGGAAGGAGATGCGGTCAATGGAAATCTGACGCTGCCGACAGACCGCGTATATTTCTTTATTGAGAAGATACCACTTGATTATACCGTGGCATATGAGGGAAGCGGACAGCTCATTTCAGAAGAAGGAGCAAAAAAACCGCTGCCAACAGCAGGAGATATTTCGGTTTATGAAGGTGAAAACCGATGGATCGTAATGTCAAGAATGTATTACTGGGCACAGGCATTTATGGAACTGTATGGAAAAGAAATACAGGTGTATTATGAAACAGATGATTTTATCTGCTATGTGGTAGAACAGAATACCTACAGTTTATATGATTTTTCAATCGATTATGGATATAATTGACGGAAAAAATAATGGCTGCAGGATGAGATGGATTTGGAAAGGAAAATGTGATGGTATCCCGAAGAAATTTTGCTGCAATCACGATCATGTTAATGATTTTACTGTTTATGTTTCAATTTACGGGTGTGATGAAGGATAAATTAAGTAAATATGGGATCAATGAATACAAGGAAAGTGCCACAACGGAACTGACAAAACAGAATATGTATCTGGCATCCGGGCAGAATATACAGAAAACAGCAGGTGTGCTGTATATTGGAAACAGTGAGGCAGTAAAGAATACCGTAAAATGGTGGTGTACATATAGCAAACGTGAATTTCAGACAGCGGACTCTTTTGATGGTATCGTGTCGGAAGACAGCAGGCTGCCGGATATTTGGGTTTTAGATGGAACCTGTCTGAATACCAGGGATAATATAAAGGCGGTCAGTGATGCAGCCGAAAAGGGAGTAAATGTTATAGTTTCAGGACTGCCGGATGCAGAGGAAATTGAGAAGAACGACCGTTTGAGAAAGCTGCTTGGAATCCGATATGTGGAACAGAATGAAGTGACACTTGACGGCATACACTTATTTGAAGGATTTCTGCTCGGCGGGGAAGTGATCTATCAGGCAAAAGATGAGGAAGAAGAGAAAAATAAGGATATGGATCTTAAAATTCCATGGTATGTGACGGGGGAGGGCACAAAAAGTTATATGGTCGGAATACTCTCAGATGTTCGGCCGGACAGCGGAAGACAGCCTGCCATTATATGGAGAAACGGACTGGAAAATGCCTGTGTGTTTTGCATTAATGGAAATTATTTAAAGGATAATTCCGGTATTGGCATTCTGGATGCAATGATGGCAGAATCGTATTCGTTTGAGATTTATCCGGTGATCAATGCACAGAATCTTGTGATTGCAAATTATCCTGGATTTGCGTCGGAAAATGAAGATAAAATGGAAAAAATATACAGTCAGTCACAAAAGGCATTATTTCGAGAAATCATCTGGCCGTCGCTGGTCGCAATTGAACGAAAGATCGATGCAAAACTGACCTGTATGATGACACCGCAGTTTGATTATGGAGATGAAAATGAGCCACGGGAGGGAGAAGTGGCATATTATCTGAAATTATTGAAAGAAGAATACGGGGAGGCAGGACTTTCATCCGGCAATGTATCTGGAACCGGGCTGTCGGAAAAAATGGAGAAAGACGAAACGTTTTGGAAAAAAGAGGCACCAGATTATTGTTTTCAGTCATTATACCTGCAAAATGAAGACGAACTGGGGGATGCTTTGGAATGCGAGGAACTTGATGGAATAAGGACGATTGTAACCAGGGAATCACAGACCAGCGACGAACCGATCGTTTCCTTTGCAGGGGAAGAGGTGACACTGCAGCGTGCTACCGGAGATGGTGTGAATCATACATTTATGGATGATTTCAGACAGAGATGTATCCAGACCGCATTGGGGTATTCGAATACGGTATGGGATCTGCTTGCAGCAGCATATCCGGAGAAAAAGGATGATGCGTGGGAGATCCTTTCGAAGGAAGCAGCGTCTAATATCTGTACTTATCAGAAACCGTTTACGGCATTTGATGAGACAACGATCTCAAAGAGCGATCAGAGGATAAGGAGATTTCTGGCACTTTCTTATTCAGCAGAATCTGAAGATAATATGATTTCCCTGCATGTTGACGGATTAGAAGAGGAAGCGTGGTTTTTACTGCATACGGGAACACGCGAAGCAGAGGATATACAGGGAGGAAGTTTTTCTGTAGTGGAGGATGGTGTTTACCTGATCTGTGCAGAAGAGGATGAGGTAAAAATCCGGTTGAGTGAGGAAGAAGAAAAGCAATTGTTTTATTACGAGGATTGAAAATGAAAGTATGTATTGTAGCAGAGGGATGTTATCCTTATGTGGTGGGCGGTGTTTCCAGTTGGATCAACAGTATGATAAAAGCTTTTCCCGACATAGAATTCGTGGTGCTTGCGATTGTAGCAAACCGTTCATACAGAGGAAAATTTGTTTATGAACTGCCGGAAAATGTGTCGGAAGTTTATGAGCTTTATCTGGAAGATTATGACTGGGTAGAGCAGGAAAAAAATAAAAAACTGCATCTGCGTCAGAATGAATATGAGGCACTGCGGTCATTACTTTTAAACCGGAATGTTGAGTGGGATACGTTGTTTACGTTGTTTGAAAAGAAAAATTTTTCATTGAACGCGCTTTTGATGGGAGAAGATTTTTTAAATGCTGTGCGGGAATGTTATCAGCTCAGATATCCACAGGTTGTTTTTTCTGATTTCCTCTGGACCATGCGTTCCATTTATCTGCCACTGTTTCTGACCTTGAAAATGGAACTGCCCGAGGCGGATCTTTATCACTGTGTTGCGACCGGATATGCGGGAGTGATCGGAAGCATGGCAAAAAAAAGATATGGATGCGGACTAATGGTTTCGGAGCATGGAATTTATACCAGGGAGCGGGAGGAGGAGCTGATCCGTGCAAAGTGGGTAGGCGGTATCTATAAAAATATCTGGATCGAACAGTTTAAAAAAATGTCCCTGCTCGCATACCGGTATGCAGATCAGGTAACCTGTCTTTACAAGCATGCCATGGAACTTCAGATCGAACTCGGATGTCCGGCAGAAAAAATAAAGATCACACCGAACGGTATTGATGATCAGAGATTTGTCAGATGTCTTGAAGAAGAGAGAAAAGAAGATGACACCATCAATATCGGAGCGGTGTTAAGAATTGCGCCGATCAAGGATGTCAAAACGATGATAAGAGCCTTTGCTTATGCCAAGAAAGAGGCACCAAAACTCGCATTGTGGATCATGGGACCATCCGATGAGGAAAAAGAATATGCCAAAGAATGTTTTGAACTGGTGGATCTTCTTGGCGTGGAGGATGTGATCTTTACCGGAAAAGTCGATGTGACAGAATATCTTGGGAAGATGGATATGACCATACTCACAAGCATCAGTGAGGGACAGCCACTGACGATCTTAGAGAGTTTTGCGGCAAAAAAACCGGTGATTGCAACGGATGTAGGCAACTGCAGGGGGCTGATCTACGGGGAAGGCGATTCATTTGGGGAAGCCGGGATCATTACACATATCATGAATGTGGAGGAGATTGCGGCAGCGATGGTAGATCTGGCATGCCACAGAGAAAAGAGGATTGGCATGGGAAAAAACGGATACCGGAGACTAAAGAGCCGGTATCTTGTGGAGGATATGAAAGAAACATACCGGCAGATTTACCGGCAATTTGAGGATGAAGGCAGAGTGCAGGGAAAGAAAGGGGATGTGTGATCTATGGCAGGAATAGGCGTAAAACTTCAGAAAATTTATGACAGGCGCACGATCCTTGCAAATCTGGCAGGATTCGGTTACAGTACCATGGTCACGATCGCACCCATGTTTGTCGTGATCGGAAATGTGATGTTAATGAGCCATTTTCTTGGATACGAGACAGTAGGGTATGCGAGAAGAGGATTATTTTCAGGCACGGTACTTTATATTTTTATATTTTCCCTGCTGGTTGCGGCACCGTTTAATGCTGTATTATCGAGATATATGTCCGATATTATTTATGAGGAAAAGTACGAAGATATCCTGCCATGTTATGATGTCGGATTATTTTTAAATATTTGTTTCGGGTGTCTGTTTGCAATCCCGTTCTGTGTCAGAGAGTATCTGAAGGGGCAGGTGGATCTGGTGTTTGTGTTTACCGGGTTTTGCGGCTTTATATCGCTTCTTCTGGTATTTTATTCCATGCTGTATCTGTCGATCTGCAAGGACTATCAGAAAATATCATTATTTTTCCTGATGGGTATGGCAGCGGCATTTGGGCTTGCGTGGCTGCTCGTGAAAGTGTTTCACAGGGACATCATATACAGCATGCTTCTTTCACTTACGATCGGATTTTTCCTGACGGCGGCGATATCAGCGGCAACGATTAAGAGTTATTTTAAAAGGAACAGCCGCCAGTACCGCAAGGTGCTTCATTATTTCAAAATTTACTGGCACCTTATTGCGACAAACCTATTGTATACGTTAGGATTGTATATACATAATTTTATATTCTGGACGACGGACTTAAAGATGACGGTGGCACATACGTTTGTCTATGCGCCTGCATATGATATGGCGACCTGTCTGGCAATGTTTACGAATCTTTCGTCGACCATCATTTTTATCAGCCGCGTGGAAATGCATTTTCATGAGAGGTACAAGGCATATTCGGAGGCTGTTATCGGTGGCAGATGGGAAGATATCAATAATGCAAAAAACAGAATGTTCCGCCAGCTTGCATCTGAACTTATGAATCTTGTGAGAATCCAGTTTATTGTCTCGGTCGTGCTTTATCTGCTCTGTGTGATATTTTTGCCGGGAATGGGCTTTTCAGGACTTGTGATGCAGATTTATCCGTGTCTTGCAGCCGGTTACTTTATTCTTTTTTTGCTGTATGCGGAACTGATTTTTCTGTATTATTTTAATGATATGACAGGAGCACTTTTAACGGCGGTCTGCTTTTGTCTGGGTACGTTTTTTGGAACGCTGTTTTCAAAACAGCTTCCTGATATCTGGTATGGTGCAGGACTTGTCATGGGAAGTTTCCTTGGCTTTACCGTCGGATATTTCAGGCTTCGCTGGGTGGAACGCCATATGGATGTACATATTTTCTGCCAGGGTGAATTGTTTAAGATAAAGCGGGGAAGAAAACCTTCCGCAAAAAGTTATGACAGAAAAGAGGGGATAAAAGCATGATATTGAAAATGATGTTGATTGTTGTTGGAATTTTTCTGCTCATTTTGGATCTTTTTATGTATGCAAGGCAGAAACTGACGGATGGGATCGGACTTGGCTGGGCGATTGTTTCTGCGACATTTCTTGTATCTGGCATTGCGGTAAGTACGGATGCAGCCACATACCTGTGGAATGGAGCAAAAAGTGTGGTACTGTTTGCATTTGCTGTGTTTGTTGTTATAATCCTGTTTTTATTTAAAATCAGTATGGCAGTGTCTGTTGTGGTGGTAAAAAACCAGGAACTGGCGATGCAGGTATCACTGCTCAATCAGGAAAATGAAAGAATATTGCAGGAACTGAAGGGGCTTGTGGATGAAAAAGAAAATATTGTTCGTGATTAATACATTAGGCGGAGCCGGTGCGGAGATGGCACTTTTAGAACTGCTTGAAAAACTGGAAAAGGAAAATGAAAAGACAAAAGATGTGCAGTATGAGATCTCTCTTTATGTTCTGATGGGGCAGGGGGAACTGGTGAAAAAACTGCCCAAAGAGGTCCTGCTGAAAAATAAATCTTATCAGCCTCTGTCGGTTTTGCAGAAAGAGGGAAGATATTTTATGTATAGGACGATTTTAAAGACCATGTTCGTCCGGGGTACCGTATTCTGTCTGCTGCCATATCTTTTGTCATCACTTGCGGATATGTTAAAACGGCGGAAGGTGCTGCCGGATAAGCTGCTCTGGCGTGTGCTCTCCGATGGAGGAGAACGTTTTGCGGAAGAATATGATCTTGCAGTTGCCTATTTAGAGGGTGGATCTGCATATTACGTTGCAGATCATGTCCGTGCAAAGAAAAAGGCGGCATTCATACATATTGATTACACAAAGGCAGGCTATACCAGAAAGTTAGACCGTGACTGCTATCTGAAATACGACGCCATTTTCCCAATCGGGGAGGATGTAAAGCAGCAGTTTTTAAAAGTCTACCCGGAATGTGCCGGCCGGACAAAGGTTTTTCATAATATTATCGATACAGAGAAAATAAAAACAAAAGCATCGCTGCCCGGCGGATTTTCTGATGATTTTGATGGCATCAGGCTTCTTACAGTCGGCCGGCTGACGGAACAGAAATCTTACCCGACAGCAATCAGGGCGATGAAAAAAATCAAGGAGAAACATAAAAATGTCCGCTGGTATGTTCTCGGAGAAGGACCGGAACGAAAGAGACTCGAACATCTGATCGATTCTTTGGGATTACAGGAGGATTTTATTCTGTCAGGTTCTGTGGAAAATCCGTATCCGTATTACAAAAGTGCAGATATCTATGTACATGCGACCGGATTTGAAGGAAAAAGTATTGCAATACAGGAGGCACAGACGCTTGGACTTCCAATCATTGCATCGGAGAGTAACCGGGAACAGATCGAAAATGGCGTGGATGGTATTTTATGCAGATTAGAACCGGAAGCGGTTAGTGAAGCTGTATGCAGGATGATGGAAGATGAGAAACTGAGAAACCGGTATCGGGAGGCATCTCTTAAGAAAAATGTTGTCTATGAGAAAGATATGGAGCTGCTTACCGGTTTACTGTTTCGCTGACAGAAAAAATACATACAGCAAAAAAGAGGAGTGGGATGGAAATGAAAAAGCAAAAAGAGTTATTGATTATTATGCCTGCTTATAATGAGGAAAAGAATATTGAAGCGGTGCTTTATGAGCTGGAAAAGCCGGAAATTTCATCCATTGCGGATATTCTTGTTATGAACGATGCATCTTCTGATTCAACAAACTGGGTGGTGAAGGCACATGGCCATACATTAGTTACGCATGTGTTTAACCTTGGTTATGGCAGTGCACTGCAGCTTGGATATAAATATGCAATACGAAGAAAATACAAATATGTGATACAGATGGATGCGGATGGGCAGCATGATGTCTGCAATATTCCAAAGATTTATGAGAGACTCCGGCAGAGGGATGCAGATGGAAGATATCCGGATATCGTGCTTGGATCGAGGTTTATGGAGGGGAGTTCTGATTTTCCGGTTTCCGTGACCAAAAAACTGGCATATGCGCTGTTCCGCCAGATGATCAAAATGACGACGGGACGTCATATCTGTGATCCGACGACAGGACTCCAGGGACTTAGCCGGAAGGCATTTTTGTACTATTCTAAATATAAGCATTTTGATGATAAGTATCCGGATGCAAATATGATCATTCAGATGCTGCTGCTTGGATTTAAAGTGGAAGAGATACCGGCAGTCATGCACAACAGGCAGACGGGAGTCAGTATGCATTCCGGACTGAAACCGGTTATTTATATGTTTCGCATGGTGTTTTCGATTATCGGAGTGGTATTCCGTGTAAAAGTATTAAAAATTGATGCGGGGGCGGGGAACGAAGATGTTTTTCTGGAAGAACAGAAATAAAAAACATTTTACAGTCAGATTTCCGGAGGAGAGCAGGGAAGTATGTACAAATCCGGGCAGAGGATGGTACCATATTTATACATTTACACTGGATAAAAGAGAGAAAGATGGACTTTTATATCAGCCTTACTGGGATGATGAAACATTAGTGCTGGTACGGTTTGATATCGGGGCATTTCGTGGAATGAGCCTTTCAGAAGAGGCACTGGAATATGCAGATGAAATTTTAAAATGTTTTCACAGCCGGGGAAAAGAAATCATTCTGCGCGTTTTGTATGATACACAGGGGAAAGGAATGGAACGGGAACCGACATTGTTCTCCATTGTTTTAACTCATATGAGGCAGCTTGGAGCTGTTGTGCGTGCATATGAGAGCGATATCCTTATCACGCAGGGGTTATTTATCGGTAACTGGGGAGAAATGCATGGATCAAAGTTTTTAGATCAGGAATACATCCGGAAACTCTATGCTGCATGGAGGAAGGCAATTGGACCCGACATCAGAATCGCACTCAGAAAACCGTCTTTTTGCCGTATGGCAGTGACAAATGAGAATGACAAAGCAGTACCAGGGGTATTTGATGATGCGATTTTTGGCTCAGAAAATCACATGGGAACTTTTGGAGTGAAACGTCGTGCGGACAGTGCATGGACAGAGGACTGGTGCATTGCAGATGAAATCGGTTATATGCAGGAAACCTGTGGTCAGATCCCGTTTGGAGGCGAGGTGCTTTCCGGTCAGAATCCTGCTGCAAAGGAAATGCTGCGGGCATTGTGTGATTTGCGGGTTTCATATTTGAACAGTATCCATGAAGAGCAGGTTCTGAACCGGTGGAAGCAGATGGAATATGGGGAATGGGGCAGTTTCTACCAGTATATCGGTGCACATCTGGGGTATCGTTTTGTGGCAGGGAGTGCAGTATTTTATACGGACAGGATTGAGGTGGAGATAGCCAATACAGGATTTTCAAATATCTGTGATAAAACAGAACTTGCACTTGTAAGAGAGAATGAGGATGGAACGGAAGAAGTGTATCAGGCAGATTATGATCTTCGGATGCTGGCAGGACAGGAGACGGTAAAAATCGTATTTCTGCTGTCAGGACTGCAGGATGAGAAGAAGGACAGATATTTTCTGAAACTGACAAGATGCAGAGGAAACGTGGCAATCCGTTTTGCAAATGAAGGGGGAGAAGAACGGTTGTATCTCAGATAAAAAGGGAGCATGGAAAAACATGACGAAAGAAACAGATAAGATCAGTGTGATCGTGCCGGTATATAATGTGAAAAACTATTTAGAAGACTGCGTGCAAAGTATTACACACCAGACGTATCCGGATCTGGAGATCCTTCTGATCGATGATGGTTCCGATGATGGTTCCGGGGAGATCTGTGACAGACTTCAGATGACGGATGCACGGATCAGGGTATTTCACGAAAAACATAAGGGTGTATCCGGTGCAAGAAATAAAGGACTGAAAGAGGCGGCTGGCGCATATATCGCATTTGTTGATTCGGATGATGTATTAGAACCGGATATGTATACCTATCTGATCCGGCTTTTAAAAACACATGAAGCACAGATTGCTGCATGCTCCGGTTGGTATAAATATGATGCCGGTGTGGGGAAAAAATTTGAAAGTCCGGCAGATGTGGTCTGCATGAACGGAAGAGAAGCGCTTGGTGTTTTGCATGAGAGAAGCTACCTGCGTGCCTATGTCTGGAACAAATTGTTTCAGCGGGAGGTCCTTGACGGAATTCGTTTTTCAACGGAATTGTCGTTTGCGGAAGATTACGAGATGTTCTGCCGGGTATTAGAACAGTGTGACACGATTGTGTGCGGAACAAAAGCGGAGTATTACTATATGCAGAGAAAATCCGGCATATGTAATCGTGGATACGACGGGATATACCAGAAGGCAATGATGATGTTTGAGGATTACTGCAATGTGTATTCCCGCAGATATCCCCAATATAAAAAAATATTTGAGAACCATTATCTGTTTGACCTGATGGGGATGGCTGCCGCAATGAGCCGGAATGGCAATTATGTTGCTGCAGACTGCAGAAAAATAAAAAAATACGTCAGGCAGAAACTGCCACAATATCTTACAGATAAAAAGGTTTCTCTTTACTTAAAGGGAAGTGCCTGTGTGGTCAGTGTCAGTGTGAGAGCGTTTGGTGCGGTCTATCGGATGCTGCACTGCGCAGAATTTGAATAATCTGATAGAAACTCTGAGAAAAATGAAAGAAAGGTGAGAACACATATGGAGAAGAGCAGAACAGAATATTCGACCATGAATACCGTGGTTGCCATGATCTCAAGGATTGCTGCGATTCTGATGGGGTTTGTGACACGTGTGGTATTTACACACACACTCAGTGAGAGTTATGTCGGAATCAATGGACTTTTCACGGATATCTTAAATGTACTCTCACTGACAGAGCTTGGTGTGGAAACGGCGATCAGTTATGCACTCTATCGTCCAATCGCACAGGGAGATATCAGAAAACAGCAGATCCTGATGCGGATGTTTAGGACATTTTATCGTATCACGGCAGGCTGTGTGGTAGTGTTAGGATTGTCGATCATTCCCTTTTTTGATGTTCTCATGAAAAACCGGCCGGATGTTGATCATCTGATGCTGATTTATTTTTTATATCTGGCAAATTCAGTCGTTTCTTATCTGCTGGTATATAAACGTACCCTGATCGAAGTGCATCAGTTAAACTATATTGTTCTTTTATACCAGACGGCATTTCTGATCTTACAGGATATCTGTCAGATCGTCATTTTATTTACGACACACAACTTTATTTTTTTCCTGAGTATTTATATTGTATGTACACTGCTCTCTAATATCTGCATTTCCCGAAAGGCGGATCGTATGTATCCGTACCTGAAAGAGAAAACGAAAGAGCAGCTGCCGGAGGATGAAAGAAAAGATATATTCCGCAATATAAAAGCCATGCTGATGCATAAACTTGGAAATGTGGTGGTCAATAATACCGATAATCTGCTGATTTCTTCTTTTGTGGGCGTCATCAGTGTTGGCATTTATTCTAATTATTTCCTTCTGATCGGCTCAGTCAGACAGGTGTTAGACCAGATTTTTCAGGGAATCACCGCAAGTGTTGGTAATCTGGGAGCTACAGAAGATGAGGGCAGGGTAAAAAGCATTTTTGAGACTGCTTTTTTTATCGGAAACTGGCTTTACGGGGCGGCGGCGATCTGCTTGTATGAACTTTTAAATCCGTTTGTGGAGCTCGCTTTCGGAAAGCAGTATCTGTTTGATATGCCGGTGGTCTTAATCTTATGTATTAACTTTTATATCAATGGAACGAGAAAAGCGGTGCTGACATTCCGGGACTCGCTTGGATTGTTCTGGTTTGACCGGTATAAAGCACTGGTGGAAGCGGTGTTAAACCTTGCTATTTCACTGATTCTGGTATGGAAATTTGGAACATTCGGAGTGTTTGCCGGAACATTTCTCTCTACCATGCTCACCTCTGTATGGGTGGAACCATATGTGCTGTACAGACACAGACTGCATGCGAAGGTGGCTCCGTTTTTTGTCCGCTATGTGATCTATACAGCGGTAACCGGTGTGATCTGGTATGGAACAGACCGGCTTTGCTTATTTGCGGATGGTGGAAGGGTGATCGTATTTTTAAAGAGATTTTTCATATGTGCTGTGGTGCCGAGCCTTGTGATGCTTCTTTGCTTTTGCCACACAAAAGAATTTGGAATTGTAAAGAGAAAAGCACTTGCTATATGGAAAAAGAGGTGGACAGATGGAAGAAAAAAATAAAGAGAAAGAACTTATATTGTGCAGTCTTTTGGATGCAGCACTACATGCAGAACCGCATGTAGAAAATCAGGCAGCTTTAAAGCAGAAATGGGAACGATTAAAACAACAGGAAACGGACTGGGAAAGTATTCTTTCCATAGCGGATCGTCATCGTGTGCTGCCGCTTTTGTATGACGTATTGGAAAATATTCTGCCAGAGGACGGGGCAGACTGGAAAAGAGTGCAGGAGAGAAGTACGCAGACTGTATGGCAGTCCTACCGTCTGCTTTTTATGAGCCGGTATGTGACAGGTCTTTTGAAAGATGCGGGAATTGATACGATATTATTAAAGGGAAGCGGCGTAGCAGGACTTTATCCGGTGCCGGAACTGCGCAAGTCGGGGGATGTTGATCTTTTAGTTGAGAACGGAAAGATGGCGCAGGAGGCTGGCAGATGTCTGCAGGTGCATGGATTTGTGGCAGAGAGCGGACATCAGGAAAATCACCATCTTACTTATATGAGCCCGGAAGGAATCCGTTTAGAGCTGCACAGTGCATTAGTGGAGCCGTTTGATTCAACGGAAGTGAACACTTTTTTGGAAAAATGTCAGAAAGATTTTTTTGAAAACAGGGTTACTGAAAATGTCATGGGAGTGGATTTTTTCCTGGCCTCGCCATCATATCAGGCATTTTATCTGTTATTACATATGCTGCAGCATTTTTTGCGTTCCGGATTTGGCTTAAAACTTCTTTGCGACTGGGTTGTATTCTGGGAACATGGATGTACGGCAGAGGAGGAAGCAAAATTTTTAACACTGGTCAGAGAATGCGGCATCTTAAATCTTGCATGTGTAGTTACGTTATTTTGTGTCAGATATCTGGGATTATCAGAAAACAAGGTGCAGTTTCTGGAAAAGGCAGGAGAAGCCGGGGCAATGAAAGAGGAGGCTTACCTGGAAGAGTTTTTTACAGAGATCATGGAAGCCGAGGAATTTGGTGAAGCAGATTCAAAACGCATGGTAGCCATGAGGGGAACAGGATGGATTGATTATATCAGGGAGTTTCATCATCAGATGCACCTAAGCCATCCGAAAGCCGGGCAGTATAAAATACTTTATCCCATTCTGTGGGTAAGGACATTTTTCGGTTTTGTATACCGCAACCGGAAACTTCGTGGAATATCAAGTATTGCCATCTTAAAAAATGCAAAGAAACGAAGCCGGCTGGTAACGAAGATGAAGCTGTTTCAAAAGAATAAATACGAGGAATAAGATGAGAAAAAAATTACTGTTTTTCATTTTGTTTGTGTTAATGATCACCGGAATTGCTGTGGGGATACATGATTATTTTCACTGGCAGGTAATGCTTACCACGGAGACTTTTACGGAATCTACGGAGAAAATCTGGAATCCGAATCGTGGATTTTATCATATTTATGGTTTTCTGATTTCGGATGAACCGGCGGATATGAGTGAGCAGTTAGACAGGCAGATGCAAAAAGATACAGATCATGCCCTTGCCATGGCGCAGATCAATTTAAGGGAATACCGGGACAAAGAAATATCAAAGGAAGGTCTGCAGAATATCGAAAGACTTTTTCAGGCGATGTCTGTGACAAAAGAGCACTGGATCGTACGGTTTTTGTATGACTGGAATGGGGAAAATGAGAAGTATGAACCGGAGAGTATCGATTTTGTGATAAAACATATGCAGCAGGTTGGAGGAATATTAACAGAATACAGTGACTCTGTGTTTACATTACAGGGGCTCTTTGTCGGCAACTGGGGGGAACTCAATGGGACAAAGTATGCAGATCAGCAGTCTTTACAGCAGCTTGCAAAACAGCTTGTAAAATCGACGGATAGCCAGATGTATCTTGCAGTGCGGACACCGGTACAGTGGCGGAAGATCCTGGAAAGTGCAGATGCAGACTTGCAGGAAGATCGTAAAAATCCGCTGTATGACAGGCTTGGACTGTTCAATGACGGAATGTTAGGAAGTGGCAATGACTGTGGTACTTATGGTGAAAAAAGTGCCGCAGAGGCAGGTACAGATCAGGCGTGGAACCGCATGGAAGAACTTACTTTTCAGGAAAAATTGTGTTCCCGTGTGCCAAATGGCGGGGAGGTCATCATAGACAATGAATATAATGATTTAGAGTGCGCTATTGCGGATTTAAAAACCATGCATGTGACTTATCTGAATCAGGACTATGATGCGGCAGTATTAGAAAAGTGGGCGTCATCTGCGGTACAGACATCGGACTGCTTTGACGGGATGGAAGGACTTTCGTATATAGAGAGGCATTTAGGTTACCGTCTGGTGTTGTCGGATGTTTTTATGCAGCATGATTTCTGGGAAGATACGGCAGAAATAAAAGTGTCACTTAAGAATGTCGGATTTGCACCGGTCTATAAAGAGTGTGAACCGGTATTCCTTGTGAAAGATGAAACAGGTCAGACGATTTATGAGGGAATCCCCTCAGGGGCTATTGCGTCACTTGCCGGGGGAAATGAAGCAGAAAAAAAGGAGAACTTTTTAACAAATATACCGCTTCGGGGTGTAAAGGCTGGATGTTACAGTGTATATTTTGCGGTGCGGGATACGGCGACCGGCAGTTTTATCACATTCGCAAATGATCAGAAAATAGAACAGGAAGGATATAAGATCGGAACCATTTTACTGGAATCGTAAAATGGTTCCGATTTTGTTTAGAAATAATTTCGAAAATATTTAAGAAAAGCTGTCCGTTCTCTTAAGAGTTTTCCCGTAAGATTATCTGTGAAAGGAAAGGGAGGGAAGCTTAGGATGGAGAACAGAGAAAAATATCTGAGTTTTGTGGTTCCATGTTACAACTCTGAAAGTTATATGGCGAGGTGTATCGAATCGCTTCTGCCGGGCGGAGAAGATGTGGAGATCATTATTATAGATGACGGTTCAAAGGATAAGACAGTGGAGATCGCGGATGCATATCAAAAACAATATCCGGATCTTGTGAAAGTGATACATAAGGAGAACGGTGGACACGGTTCCGGTGTCAATGCGGGACTTGCCTGCGCAAGGGGTGTTTATTTTAAGGTGGTGGACTCCGATGACTGGCTGGACGGAACTGCCTATCAGAAACTTTTAGAAAAAATCAGATATTACTGCAAAGAGGCGGGAAGGGGCGAAGAAAAGCCGGATCTGTTTGTCTGCAACTATGTATACAATCATCTGGAGCAGCAGATAACGCGCAGTATGGGATACGGGAATGTGTTTCCTGCAGAAAAAATCTGCCACTGGAGTGAGACAGGGCATTTCCTGCCGTCCCAGTATCTGGTCATGCATGCCTTGGTTTACCGCACGGAAATATTGCGGCAGTCGGGAATTGTTCTGCCGGAGCATACGTTTTATGTGGACAATCTGTTTGCCTACTGCCCGCTGCCGTATGTCAGAAATATTTTTTATATGGATATTGATCTGTACCAGTATTATCTTGGCAGGGATGACCAGTCTGTCAACGAGCAGATGTTAAAAAAGCGGATCGACCAGCAGATGAAAGTGACCAGAATGGTGATCGCGGGGGCAGATCTTACAAAAATAAAAGAGAAGGAACCAAAACTGGCATCGTATATGTACCGCAATATCTCGATCATGATGGCGATCTCATCGATTCACCTGCTTTTGATCGGAAATGAGGAAGCACTGGAAAAGCGAAAGAATCTGTGGGGAGAGATCAAAACATCCAATCCGAAACTGTACTATAAATTGAAATACGCGAGTCTGAGCGGATGGACGGATCTGCCCGGAGCAGTTGGAAGGCGGCTGACCATTGGCGGTTACCGTCTTGCGAATGCAGTTTACAGATTTCAGTAAAATGCAAAAAATAGAAAAAACAGGAAGGAACCAAAGAATATGGCACACATATATATTGCATTAGTGGACACACCAGGGTTTTTTGCATCTCTGATCAGACATTATCTGGGACAGAAATACGTTCATGTGGTACTGTCACTTGATGAACAGTTGTCGGAAGCTTACAGTTTTGGAAGAAGAAATCCGTATATCCCGTTGATTGCAGGATTTGAGCGCGAGTGGAGCAGACAGATCGCGGGGGCGTTTCCGACGGCTGAGTACCGGATCTGTGAACTGGACTGCACCGGTGAACAGAAAGAAGCGATCCGTGAACGCCTGCATAAGGATTACAAAAACAGATTCCATATGCACTATGCGGCTGCTGGACTGTTGACCCTGCTCTGCCACCGGAAATTTTACCTAAAAAACCAGTATACATGTTCATCTTATCTGGCAGAAGTGTTAGGGGAACAGGGGATTTTCATATCGGAGAAACATTTTTCACTGGTCACCCCGAAGGATGTCTGTGAATACAAAAACTGCCGCGTGGTGTTTGAGGGACGTCTTTCAGATCTGATCGTGCGGGAAGAACAGGCGGTTGCTTATGAAACGTAAGAGTACAGACCGAAAATATGGAAAAGAATTTTTTTTGTTTCTTGCGATCATGATGCTTACATTTGGTGTAGTCCTGCGTGGACAAAATTTTTCACAACTGAAATCTACACTAATCAGAATGAAGCCGGTATATGTCGGGGCGGCATTGTTCCTTTCAGTATTTTTTGTTGCTGCGGAAGGCTGTATGATCTGTTTTCTGCTTCGAAGTGTCGGGATCATAGTACATGTGCGTCAGTGTGTTGGATATTCATTTGCCGGGTTCTTTTTTTCCGGGATCACGCCGTCTGCATCGGGAGGACAGCCCATGCAGCTTTATTATATGAAAAGGGACGGTATTCCTCTGCCGGAGGGAACCGCGGTGCTGATGGCTGTTGCGACAGCTTATAAATTTGTGCTGGCGGTCGTCGGAATGATGATCCTGTTATTCTGGCAGAAACTACTGAAAGAGCATCTTGGCGGATATTTTTTCTGGTATATCGTGGGACTTTCCTTAAATGTTCTGCTCGTAATTCTTCTTTTATTTGTCATGTTAAGACCGGTTCTGATCCGTCATCTGGCCGAAAAAATAATTGTCATGGCACAAAAATGCGGCATGAAAATACCAAAAGAGAAATGGTTGGAAAAACTGGACGGATTTCTGGATGGGTACCGTGGAACGGTTCTCTTTTTCCGGGATCACAAAGAAAAAATACTGATTTTAATTGTGATGACATTTGTTCAGAGAAGCAGTGCTTTTCTGCTGACTTTTCTGGTGTATCTGGGATTTGGACTGTCTGGAACAGCGATGTACCAGATCCTGCTGCTTCAGGCAGCCATCTATGTTGCGGTGGATATGCTTCCGGTACCGGGAGCACAGGGAATCACGGAGGCGATGTATGGAAAGGTATTTCTACCGGTATTTTCAGGACAGTATCTGGTTCCTGCAATGTGCGTGACAAGGGGAGTGGGGTTTTACCTGATGCTGGTTATTGGAGCATTGTGGGTTTTAAAAATTCATTATAAAAAAATCGGTTCAGGGCGAAAAAAGGCGTGTACTAATGCTTGACAGCACAAAAAGATATGGTTAAAATAGATAGAAATAAGTGAAAAGAACAGGGGAGAGGGAAGTTCGCATGAAAGAGTATATGAAACCAGTGTTACTTACCAGTGATGAACTTGCAGAAGGGGTATATTTAGCAAGTGGCGACGGAAGCGGTTGTTATACGACAACAGCATATATCCATCAGACACCGCAGACCGGAAGAGGTGATTACCGTATTCAGGTGAATGCCGTGCATAATGCGGATCATACTAAAGAAGCACAGCAGTTAAATATCTCATTTAATCAGCCGGTTACTTATGTTTCCGGTGGCAGGGGGTGCACATCAGGAGACGGAACAAGTTCTCTTTGTGTTTCTTTGGGATATCATCAGAATCCGAACGATAATATCGGTTTTGGTGATCTGGTTGTAAAATCGGATCCGGGACTTGCAATCTCAAGTGTGAGTGTTACGGACTAAGGGGCAGGCGCAATAAGAAAAGATAACAAATGAACTGAGAAATAAACCAGAAATGAACAGATATGAGAGACCAATGATCATCGCATATCAAGATACGGCAGAAGGTGTGTATCTTGCAAGCGGTGGAGCGGCTGATAATTCAGATACGGCAAATAATATAAAGTGTGATAGCCAGTATATGAATGGTAACTGGCAGGCACCGGATTATTCAGGCTGGAATGGAGGCACCAGAGGATACAGACAGCAGTTCGGATGTCTGGGATGTCCGGCATATACAGCTACAGCCTGTGGACTCGAGACGCATTATGTGGATTCGGGATATGCTGGAAGTTACAATACTGATAATGGAAACCGCAAGCCATCCTGGGAAAAGAAAGGATATGGACCGGATGATACAGTAACTGACTGGGCGATGTAGGATCATATGGAGTTCAGATGGGGTTATCATATGGTATGTGAGGAAGAGATTGCCTGACATATACATGTGGTAACCTCTTTTTTCGTGGTTCATATTTGTTATAATAACTGGAAATCGGCTAGAATGGGGAAATATTATGTTAGACAGTCTGAAATTTTATCATAAAAGGATCAAAGAGGGTGTATTAAAAGATATGTGGCGGGAGACCGTCTGGATCTATGAGTATGCGAGAAAGTACTGGAAACAGATGATTTTTTACACGCTGCTTGGTCTGTCTGGAACAGTTGTTTCACTGATTTCAAGTCTGATTTCAAGGGATATGGTCGATATTATCACCGGAAAGCAGGCGGGGCTTTTGGTGCGTACGTTCTGTCTGTATATCGGGTTTTCCATAGGGAATATGCTGATCTCACAGGTGACCAGTTATTTTTCCAATAAGATCAGTATCAGTGTGGACAATGATATCAAGGCAGATATTTTTGATAAAATGTTAGTGACGGATCTTGAGGCAATCCAGAAATATCACACGGGAGATCTCCTGACACGCTGGAATTCGGATGCCTCAAACATTTCAAATGGTATTTTAAGCTGGATTCCGAATCTGATCATATATACTGTGCGGTTTATCAGTACGTTTGTGCTTGTCTTTTACAATGATCCGATGTTTGCACTTCTTGCGATGCTTGGCATGCCGGTCAGTATGCTGATGTCGAGGCGGATTTTAAGGCGAATGAAAGGAAATAATGAGAAAAGCGCAGCTATGAATGCAAAGATGTCAGGATTTAACCAGGAGGCATTTTCGAATATCCAGACGATCAAGGCTTTTGATCTGGTGCGGCTCTACGGGGAACGTCTGCGAGGACTGCAAAAAGAATATCTTGGTATGAAGCTGGAGTTTCAGAAAATGTCCATGGCAACCTCGATCCTGTTATCGATCGTCGGGCTTGCGGTGTCATACAGCTGTTATGGATTTGGTATTTACCGCGTCTGGAGTGGTGCGATCTCCTACGGTACGATGACGATGTTTTTATCATTGTCCGGCTCACTGACAGGAACGCTGAATCAGCTTGTGTCACTGGTACCGACGGCGATTTCGCTGACCACATCTGCTGGAAGGCTGATGGATATCCTTGGCATGCCAAAAGAGGACTATTCGGATGCAGAGCATGCGGAGAAATTTTATGAAGAGAACCGGGAGAACGGCATCAGTCTTTGCATTTCTAAGATGTCTTATACTTATCACAATGGAACAAAGGTGTTTATGCGGGCGGACTTTGAGGCACATCCACATGAGATTGTTGCGTTAGTCGGACCTTCCGGTGAAGGAAAAACAACGCTTTTGCGCATTATGCTCGCCCTGCTGCATATACAAAGCGGGGATGAAGATCTGGTGGGAGCAAAAACAGGGGAAGTGCTTACAATCACACCGGCAGCACGCCGTCTGTTCTCTTATGTGCCACAGGGAAATACAATGTTTTCCGGCACGATTGCGGAAAATATGCGGAATGTCAGACCGGATGCTACGGATGAGGAGATCAAAGAAGTACTGATAGTATCCTGTGCCTGGGAGTTTGTACAGAAACTGCCGGATGGGATATATAGTAAAGTCGGAGAGCGGGGGGTCGGATTCTCAGAAGGACAGGCACAGAGGCTTTCAATCGCAAGGGCATTGCTTCGCCGTGCGCCGATCCTGCTTTTGGATGAGGCGACAAGTGCACTTGATGTTGCAACCGAGCGCAGGGTTTTGAAAAATATCATGCAGACAAATGAACCGCGCACCTGTATCGTGACCACACACCGCCCAACGGTATTGTCGGTGTGCAGGAGGGTGTATGGAATCCGGGAACAGAGGTGTGTTGTGCTGACCGCAGAGGAAGTACAGAAAATGATGGATGAGTTTTGAAAGAAAGCGTCTTATATGGACTGATCAATGGCAGCTTTCATGACGGCTGCAGCTTCGGGATTTTTTGTACAATTCAGCCGGAAAATTTTTGTCAGCGGGGCAAGTGTTTCTGCAAATGCCAGATTTTTTAACAGCAGGTCTTTCGTCCAGGTCGGGGAGATCATGCGCTGCATCAGAAAAAGTGCCTGTTCATCCGGTGGGAGAGAGTTCACCCGGTTGAAAGGAGCCTGTTTTAAAAACACGATACCGCCAAGTGGATAGGTGGTGGTGGTGTATGTTTCGGACGTCCCGCACCAGGGCAGACCGTATAGATAAGGCAGGCCGTTCTTGATGCCAAGTACATTTAAGTCTCCGTTTAAAACCGGAGTATGATACCGGTTCGCCCAGAGGTTCGCGTGTGTGGATTTGCCGGTGCCGGAGCTGCCGGAAAAGAGCCAGGCTTTTCCCTGATAAAAAATAGAAACGGAGTGCAGGACAAAAAGAGCCTGCTTTTGTGCGGCAATCAGGAAGGCAAAACGCAGTGCATGAAAAATATTTTCTGCATGATCTTTATTATCGGCATCAACACAGTAGAGGACGGCGGCAGAGCCGTCTTTTTTTACGCGCATTTCATGGATTCCCCAGTGAGTGCCAAAGACAAAGCGGTAGGTGTCGGTGACGTCAAAGATGGTAAGTTCAGTGGTGTGGAGCAGAAGTGTACCATCTGCAAGATGAGACGGTTTCCCGGTTATTATAAAAATGCGCTGATCAGCCACAGCAGCTTCGCAGGAGAAATCTTTAAAATAGGTATCAAACAGATCGTCCGGGCCAAACCATGAAAAGCAGAGACCGCCGATCTTATAATATTTTGGAGCACGATCGTCAGAAAACAGTGCAGGAAACGTATTGTCGGTCTGATCAGAATGCGGTGGGAAATTTTCTGCCGGCGCATTGTAAGAGAGCATGCCAAGTTGCTTTAAAGAGGCAAGATAGCTGTCTAAGTCAGAGGTAAGCTGAGGGAGCATATCAGCATCTGTATTGTAGTAATTCGCCAGCACAGATAAGAGCGTGCTTTTGTCCGCACCCAGGGAGAGTGTATCCCATAAAAGTGCACCGGAGTCATTTAGGCGCAGGGAGCGTGCATGGTCGGCAATTTTCTGACCATAGGGCAGAAGATAGGGAATACCTGCGATTGTTGTTTTTACGAATCCATCAGATGTTTTCATATCGTTGTGGTTCCTTTCCATTACAAATGAATTGGAAATATTATAGCATTTGGACAGGGGAAATGCTACAATATTTCAAGATGACAAGCTTGCAAGTGAACAGTAACAAGAGGTTTCCGATGAAATATGATATTGAACAATTATTAGAAGCGGGAGAGATCATACAGATCTATCCCGAAGGATACAGTATGTATCCCATGTTTGTGCCGGGCAGAGATGCCGCGGTCATAAAAAAAGCGGATGTGAAAAAAATCCGGCGCGCAGATGTTGTGCTGTACCGCAGAAAAGGGAGCATTCTGGTTCTGCACCGTGTTGTAAAACGAAAAGGCGGTCAGTTTTATATGGCAGGGGATAATCAGACGGAGGTGGAAGGACCGGTGGAAGCGGACCAGATCAGAGGGATTTTGACCGCATTTGTGCGGAATGGACGTCGTATCAGCGTGAAAAATCCGGTTTATGTGATTTGGTCCGGATTGTGGCTGATGTTTCTGCCGGTGAGAGGGATATTCTGGTCATTTACTGCATGGGTGCGCCGGCTGCGTAAAAATAATTCAGAATAATTTTTACGCAGGAAACGTGACCGGTTGTAATCAATATTGTTTGAAAATTTGCATGGGTGTTGATTTTTTTTCACAATTATGCTAGACTCTGGGAGTTACAGTAACATCGAGTGTTCGAGACCTTCCACTCGTAAAACAAAACTAAAGGAGAAACAAATGAGAAACAAAAAAGTATTACTTATCGTACAGGCTGCACTGATCGCAGCAATCTATGTTGTGCTGACCTATTTTATCAGCGCATTCAATCTTGCCTCCGGCGCAATTCAGGTCCGGATTTCCGAAGCACTTACCATTTTACCGGTATTTACGCCGGCAGCCATTCCGGGACTTTTTATCGGATGCCTGTTAAGCAATCTGCTCACCGGCTGCATGCCGCTTGATGTTGTGTTTGGCAGCCTTGCAACACTGATCGGAGCGTGTGGAACTTATGCATTAAGAAAGCACAAATGGCTGGCTCCGTTACCACCGATCGTGGCAAACACGGTCATTGTACCATTTGTACTTGCATATGTGTACATGGCAGAGGGGACGATCCCATTCTTTATGCTGACTGTCGGAATCGGCGAAGTGATTTCCTGCTATGTGTTAGGTATGATCTTGTATAAAGTGTTAAATAATTACCGCAGTGTGATCTTTAAAAACGAATAAAAGTTTATTTTAAAACCAAGGTCTGGAAATTACGGCGGCAGGGACAGTTGTCTTTGCCGCCGTAAACTATTGTTTGACAATTTCTCCGGCAATGTATACAATGATACGAGGATAAATAGAAGAAAAAAGTGGTGTGATACCGCATGGAAAGGAAAATACAATGAAGAAAATCTTAGATTTGATTACGGATGAAGTGACCAAAGCATTCACAGACTGTGGTTATGATGCAAAATATGGAAAGGTTACTTTATCTAACAGACCGGATCTTTGTGAATATCAGTGCAACGGCGCAATGGCGGCTGCCAAAGAATACAAAAAGGCACCGTTTATGATCGCAGACGAGGTTGCTGCAAAACTTGCAGAGGCATCCATGTTTTCCATGACAGAATCCGTAAAACCGGGATTCTTAAATTTAAAGCTGGATGAAGCATTTTTAGCGTCTTATGTGGCAGATATGCAGAAAGATGAAGGCCGTTTTGGATGTGAGAAGGCAAAAAATCCTAAGACGATCATGATCGATTACGGCGGACCAAATGTAGCAAAGCCACTTCATGTCGGACATTTACGTTCTGCAATCATCGGTGAGAGTATCAAAAGAATCGGCAAGTTTGCCGGACATAAGGTGATCGGGGATGTACATTTAGGCGACTGGGGCTTACAGATGGGACTGATCATTACGGAGTTAAAGCTGCGTCAGCCGGATCTTGTCTACTTCGATGAAAACTTTGAGGGGGAATATCCGAAAGAAGCACCGTTTACGATTTCTGAATTGGAGGAGATCTATCCGACCGCAAGTAAAAAGTCAAAAGAGGATGAGGCGTACAAAGAGGCAGCCATGCAGGCAACTTATGAGCTGCAGAATGGAAGAAAGGGCTATCAGGCATTACTTTCCCATATCTTAAACGTGTCTGTGACAGACTTAAAGAAAAACTATGAGAACTTGAACGTATCTTTTGAACTCTGGAAAGGTGAATCTGATGCACAGCCTTATATTCCGGCAATGGTGCAGAAGATGAAAGATGACGGTTTTGCCTATGTCAGTGACGGAGCACTGGTCGTCGATGTAAAAGAAGACACCGATACGAAAGAGATCCCGCCTTGTATGATCTTAAAATCAGACGGTGCATCCCTCTACAATACGACCGATCTTGCAACGATCGTATGGCGTGAGGAAGATTATGACCCGGACGAGATCATTTATGTGGTAGATAAGAGACAGGAACTTCATTTCGTACAGGTATTCCGCTGCGCAAGAAAGACCGGACTGGTAAAACCGGAGACTGAATTAAAATTCTTGGGATTCGGTACGATGAACGGCAAGGACGGAAAGCCGTTTAAGACCAGAGATGGTGGTGTCATGCGTTTAGAGTATCTTGTATCTGAGATTGATAATGAGATGTTAAAGAAGATTACCGAAAACCAGAAGGCAAAAGAGAATCTTGGAATCAGCGAGGAAGAAGCAAAGGAAACTGCAAAAACAGTTGCACTTGCCGCAATCAAATATGGAGATCTTTCTAATCAGGCAAGTAAAGATTATATTTTTGATATTGACCGGTTCACCTCCTTTGAGGGAAATACCGGACCATATATCCTGTATACGATCGTTCGTATCAAATCCATTCTGCACAAGTATCATGACTTAGGAAAGAGTGCAGAAGGTGCAGTGATTACGTCTGCACATTCTGAGAGCGAGAAGAACCTGATGTTAGAGATTTCTAAATTTAATGCAGTGATCGATGGAGCATTTGCGGATACAGCACCACACAAGATCTGTTCCTATATCTATGATCTTGCCAATGCATTTAACAGTTTCTATCATGAGACAAAGATCATGTCCGAGGAGGATGAAACGGTTCAGAAATCCTATATCCGCCTGTTAGAACTGACAAAATCCGTCCTTGAAACCAGTATTGATCTGCTCGGATTCTCTGCACCGGAGCGTATGTAGGAAAAATGTCTTATTTTCTGTCAGAAGAAAATATGGTATACTGTTTTTGAAAAGCAAAACAAGGAGCAAAACAAGGAGGATTAATATGAAAAAGTTAAGCAAAAAGGTAATTGCGTTTGCACTTGCGGTTGTGATGACTCTGACAGCCGGTGCAGTGGCACCACAGGGAAACGTTGAAGTACAGGCGGCAAGCGGCAGGGTTTATGTGAATCCATATTCAGCAACTGTTGTGACTTATAAGCCAGGGAGTGCCTTAAGCAGATTCTCAAGTGTAATCAGTATTATGGGCTGCAGCAAAGCAAAAGAAATCAAAAATTTAAAGAGCAGTAACAAATACATTAAGGTTGCACCGAGAGATGGTTACATTCGTGTTGAGTTTGGCAAGAAAGCAGCTAAGAGTACGATCACATGTACGGTAAAAGGTGTAAAGTTAAAAACAACATTTACAGTCAAAAAATACACCAATCCATGCAAGACATTTAAAATCGGAAAAACAAACCTGCTTTCAAAATTTAATAAAAATGATGTACTTAGAACGAACAAGGCATTTAAAAAACAAAAATTGGACATCAAACTGAAAAGTGGCTGGAAGATCTCAAGCGTTCATGTGACATCCGGAACAGGAAGTTATAATAACTATAGAGTAAATAAATCCAGTTTCTCTAAGAAGATCACAGTGTCAAACAATTATGGATACATATATGTGTATTGCTATAATGAAAAAACGAAGGTTTCTGAATGTCTGCAGATTAATACATCTACAAGATACTAAGATTGAAAAAAAGAACCGTAAGCCGGATTTGGCTTATGGTTCTTTTTTTTCGAAAATACATTGTTGATATTGTATAAAATAGACAAAAAAATGAAAAAACGTATTGAATTTTAAGTGATAAGTACTATAATAAGGGTAAGCAATAAGAAACTAGCATTTATACATATGGGAGGTGTTATTATGATTAGTTTTTTTATTTGCCTGGCGTTATTAATTGGTGGGTACTTTGTTTATGGTAAGGTAGTGGAGAACACATTCGCACCGGATGACAGAGAGACACCGGCAGTAAGGATCAACGATGGGGTTGACTATGTTGTCATGCCGGAATGGAAGCTCTTTTTGGTGCAGTTGTTAAACATTGCCGGATTAGGACCGATCTTCGGTGCTATGCAGGGTGCTCTCTGGGGACCGGTTGTATTTTTATGGATCACGTTTGGTACCATCTTTGCAGGAGGTGTACATGATTATTTTTCCGGTATGCTTTCCGAACGTAATGATGGTGCTTCCATTTCAGAGGTATGTGGTATTTACCTTGGAAATGTGATGAAGAATGTCATGCGTGTATTCAGTGTTGTACTGCTTGTAATGGTAGGTACCGTTTTCGCAGTAGGACCTGCAGGACTTATCGTTACACTGTTTAAGAACAGTGGTGTGACAGGAATTGTCACAAGCGCAGAGTTCTGGCTGTGGATCATTCTTCTTTATTATTTTATTGCAACATTTATTTCGATTGATAAGATTATCGGACGTATTTACCCGCTGTTTGGTATCTGCCTGATCATAATGGCGGTGGGTGTTATCATTGGTATTTTTACACATTCCGAATATACGATTCCGGAGATCTGGAGTCATTTCGGTAACATGCATCCGGATGGCAAACCGATCTGGAGTTTCATGTTTATCACAGTAGCATGTGGAGCAATCTCAGGATTCCATTCCACACAGTCACCACTTATGGCACGTTGTATGAAGTCTGAGAAACAGGGACATTTCGTATTTTACGGTGCAATGGTTGCTGAGGGCGTTATCGCTCTGATCTGGGCAGCAGCAGGATGTTCTATTTATGAGGTTACAGGTGGTTTAAACACAGGACTCGCAGAGATCCTTTCCGGTGGACAGTCCGCAGCTATTTATGATGTATGTATCAAGACAATGGGAAGCGTTGGTGTAGCACTTGCCATGATCGGTGTTATTGTCTGCCCGATCACATCCGGTGATACCGCATTCAGAAGTGCACGTCTGGTACTGGCAGACTGGTTTAAGATCGATCAGGATAAGATCCAGAAACGTCTGTTACTCTGTGTACCGCTTCTTGCAGTTGGTGCTTTTGTAGGACATCTGGATTATGCGGTTGTATGGAGATATTTCAGCTGGACGAACCAGACACTTGCCATGATCGTATTATGGACGGCAAGCATGTATCTGTTCCGTGAGAAAAAGAATTACTGGATCACGGCTGTACCGGCAACCTTTATGAGTGCCGTATCCATGACTTATTTCTTCTGCGCAGATGAGTGCCTTGGATTCTCTACAGCAGTTGCATATCCGGTGGGAATCATTCTGGCTGTTGTATTCTTGGGAATTTTTATCCACGCAACAAAGAAACCGGCAAAAATGTAATACATGACAGCGATGCTTAACAGGTATAAAAAGTAATACAGGAATGGAGCTGAGGAAGATGTTGAAACCACAGAGACTGGGCAACCTGTCACTGCCCGACATGGAATTGACGGAAGACAAAAAGACATGCAGAAAATTTGGACCATGTGGTGTTGGTAAGAAAGCCATTTATCTGAACAGTTTCTACATAGAAAGAAGATACTATGTTCCGATGAAGTCGGTGAAGCGTATTTTCAAAAGAATTGCGATGAGCAAAGGTGGATTTACCGGTAAAGGTGCATTTGGCACGCTGCCTTATCTCGTGGTTGAATATGATGATGGCAAAGAAAAGCAGTGCAATTTTAAACATGAGGAGGATGTGGACCGCCTGCTTGCTTATGTGGAGGTCAACTTTCCGCAGATACCGTTGCACAGTGAGGTTGCGGAGCAAAAACTCGCGGAGAAGGCAAAGCGGATGGAAGAAAAGCAGCGTATCGGAAATATTTCAGAAACTGCAAAGAAAAATATCCGCTGTCTCGATAATGCAATCAAATATCTTCATAAGGATACAGATCTGTATTTGAATCTGAGTCAGTCAGCTAAGAAGAAAAGAGTTTATGACCGGAGTAATCCGGCATACAAATGGGTTGCACTTGCAATTACACTGATGGGACTTGGAGCTTTTGGGTATGGTATATATTCATTGGCTACACACGCAGGATTTGGAATTTATTTCCTTTTGTTCGGTCTTGCAGCAATCTTTTTGTTTTCCGGTGCTAGTGTACTGCCGACGTCACATAATAACAGAAGCTATATTGAAAAGCAGTTATTAAATGCGGTAGACGAGATGGAACAATATATCAAAACATATCCTGATTTCCCGGTTCCGGCATGTTATGCACATCCGGTTGTACTAAAGAGGATGCAGGATATTTTAAAGGAAGGACGCGCAGAGACGATACCGGCGGCACTTAGAGTGCTGAAAGAGGATTTAAAAGCGTTAAATTCCAGTGTGGTAGTGGAACAGGAGGAATACGATGAAATCGTAGCCATCAAACCGATGTTCCTTGTAATGGATTACAGATAAAAAATAAAAGAAAATACCGGCGGCGAAACGTTAAGAAAAGTCTTACGTTTGGCAGGTCGGTATTTTTATGCATAAAAATAAGCCTGTCTCATAGAATGAATTAAAAGAAAAGGGAGGAGGCATATGGAAAACCTAAAAGTTTTGTTTCCGGTACATATCAGAAAAAAAATAAAAAATAATCTGTGGCTGAATGATCTTGAGGAAATCCGGATCCGGGCAGGACAGCCAATCGAGCTTGCGTATTCCGGGAAAACACGTTATCTGACGGATATGGACGGTGAAATGTGTGCCTGTGTCAGAGAAAGCGTACAGAATGCAAGAGCATGTTACAGAATAACGGGCGCAGATATTGCAGAGATGTTAAGCTATATCAGCGAGTATTCCCTGTATGCATACCAGGAGGAACTAAGGCAGGGATATATTACAATTGAGGGTGGTCACCGGGTTGGAATTGCAGGGGAGATTGCAAAAGACAGGGAAGGTATTACAGGGATCAAATATATTAGTTTTATGAATATCCGTGTGGCACATGAAAAAAAAGGATGTGCAGAAAAAATTCTGCCTTTTCTGAAGGACGGAGAAAGTATTTATAATACACTGCTGGTGTCAAAACCGGGTGCAGGCAAAACAACCTGTCTGCGGGATTGTATCCGCAGTCTCTCAAATGGGAAAGAAGGCTGGGAAGGTATGAAAATCTGTGTGGTGGATGAGAGGTCTGAGATTGCAGCCTGTCATCTTGGAATTCCACAAAATGATATGGGAATACGAACGGATGTTTTATCTGGATGTGGGAAATCAGAGGGAATGATGCTCATGCTGCGCTCCATGTCCCCGCAGATCATAGCGGTGGATGAACTTGGAGGGAAAAAAGATTTTCAGGCAGTCGAACAGGCAGCCTGTTCCGGGGTACGGATTCTTGGAACAGTACATGCGGATACGGTGGAAGAATTATGGGAGAAACCATATCTGAAAAAGTGGATGAAGCGTGGAATTTTTGAACGATTTATTCTGATCCGGCATAACCGGTCCGGCGAGCGGGATTTTCAGGTTTTTAACGGAAAAAGAGAACAGTTATGCTAAAGCTGATAGGTGGTATTCTGGTTGCAGGTTCCGGGGTTGGACTTGCAGTAAACATGATCGCTGAAATCAGGCAGCATCTGCTTAGATTGTATGAAATCCGTCAGCTTCTCATAAATATTTCGGGAGAGGCAGCACTTGCATTACTTCCGATGGAGCATATTTTGAATCAACCGACGCTGACGAACGATGTGGTGTTGCAAAAAGTATGCGGACAGATTGCTGATCGTCTTGCTGCAAAAAAGGGAGAAAGCGGAGGTGAAATCTGGTGGGATATATTTTGGAAAAATCGAAAAGAATTGGGAATCTGTGCGTCTGAACTTGAGATTATTGCGAATGCCGGAAATGCTTTTTTTGGAAGAAATATAAAAGAGAATGAAAGAATGCTTTCTATTTATTTAGAGAGGCTTGATTTTGTGATCGAACAAGAGCGGAAAGAGCAGAGAGAAAAGCAGAGAGTGGCCGGGGCGGTCAGTGTAATAGGAGGAATGATGTTAGTGATACTTTTTATATAACGCAAAAATAAAGTGTGTATACGGCAAGCAAGAGAGGGGACTGGATTACGGATGAGTGTTAATTTGATATTTAAAATTGCGGCGGTCGGGATTTTAGTCACGGTCATCAGTCAGGTGCTAAAACATAGCGGAAGAGAGGAACATGCATTTCTGACAAGCCTTGCGGGATTGCTGATTGTCCTCTTTTGGATTGTTCCTTATATTTATGAATTGTTTGAAACAATGCAGTCACTGTTTGCATTATAAGATGTTACAGAATGGGAATGAGGCATGAAATGGATATTTTAAGAATAGCGGTTCTTGGTATCGCAGGAGTACTTCTGGCACTTTTACTGCAGAAAGAAAAAAGTGAATACAGCATGTTTATCAGTATGGCAGTCTGCATCTGCATTTTTATTTATATTCTTGGAAAGGTGGAGACTGTCATCAATTTTGCAAAAAAAATGCAGACGTTTGTTGCAGTGGATCAGACGTATATCACACTGATATTAAAAATGGTTGGGATCACCTATGTGGCGGAGTTTGCGATGAATATCTGTAAAGATGCTGGATATGCGGCAGTCGGAAATCAGATCGAACTGTTTGCTAAGCTGTCGATTCTGGTGCTTAGTATTCCGGTTTTGACGGTTTTTTTAGAGACAGTCGGGAGCTTTTTATGAAAAAATGGGGAGTGTGTGTGATATGTATTCTGTTACTCTGTGTGATTGAGACGGTTCCGGTTTTCGCATCTGAAAAAAATACTCAGGATTATTTAGGGAACATGACAGAAGAACTGGATTTTTCGAAGCTGGATCATTTTATGAGACAGGATGCAGAGGATAGTGGGATTACATTTTCAGAACTGGTGAAAGAACTACTGTATCAGGAGAAGCCAGGGGCGCTGTATCAGCAGATCGGACCATGGCTAATGGGGCAATTATGTGAGTCAGTCTGTGAAAACCGCAAAATATTAGTGGAGGTGGTGCTGCTTGCCGTGTGTTTTTCTGTACTTAAAAATTTTGCCGGTGCGTTTGCGTCATCTTATGTATCAGATCTTTGTTTTATCCTTGTATTCTGTGTATTAGCAGTCTTGATGCTGCAGTCATTTCTGACGTTTCGTGAGATTGTGTGCGGTGTATTGGAAAAGAGTGTGGATTTTTTTCAGATTTTTATACCGACATTTAGTATTGCAATGCTTTTTTCGGCGGGAGAAAGCATTGCATCGGGCTTCTATCAGACGGCTTTTCTGATCATATATCTGATCGAGTGGCTGTTTTTAACCATTTTAGTGCCAATGATCCATATTTATATACTGACTGTGCTGATCAATTATTTCTTTGAGGAAGAAAAGTTTGCAAACATGATGGAATTGATTGGAGGACTGATCGGGTGGGCAATCAGATCTGCCGGAATCATTGTACTTGGGCTGAATGTTGTGCAGGGGATCGTTGCACCGGCAAAGGACAGGCTGCTTTATGGGACAGCAGGACGGGCAATGGCAATGATACCCGGAATTGGTAATACAGTGAATGGTGTCAGTGAACTTTTGCTTGGTTCAGGAATTATGATCCGGAACTGTGTTGGGGCAGCCGGGTTGATCGTACTGATTATTTTAGTGGCAGTGCCGATGGTACAGGCAGGCTGTATGGTACTTTTTTATAAAATTGCAGCTGCTGTGGTGGAACCTGTTGCAGATAAGAGAATCGCCGGATGTTTAAAGGGAATGGCACAGGGGGGGATGCTGTACCTGAAATTGATGGGATATTGTGTGATGCTGATTTTTCTGACGATCGCGCTTACGGTTGCTTCCTCCGGGTTTGGCTATTAAGAAAGTGAGAAACGGATGAACGTATTGATCGGGTATATTCAAAAAATTTTTGCCCTTTTTCTGTTGCTTGTGGTTGCAAGACAGCTGATCCCGAATGGAAGATTAAAAAAATATATTTATTTTTTTACGGAACTTGTGCTCATCATTGGTGTCATGCAGCCTTTTTTTTCTTTTTGGGGGGATAATGATGCTTTGCTTGATAAGATCAGGTCTGAAACGTTTACGGAAAATTTAAGTGAGGCTTCAAGAGACATCAGCCGTATGGAGTATTTACGGAATGATTATTACCGCAGAGAATATGAAAATGCGGCAGCGCTGGATGTAAAGGGAACTGCAGAAGGATATTTAGAACAGTTTGGATTTATGGTAAAGCAATCATCGGTGGAACTGACAGAAAATTATGAAGTGAGAAAAATTATACTCACGGTAGCAGAAAAAGAAGCCAGGGACACAGAAGGAATCTTTGTGGAACAGGGAAAAGCGCAGGGCAGCCAGATTGTGCTTGACGAACTGAAGCAGAAACTTGTGCAATATTATGGGGTTAAGGAAGATCGGATACAGATTTCGTATGGTGGTGAAGGATGACGGAGAAAATCAGAGAATTTTTGCAGCAGAAAAGGTGGCTCCAGTTAAAAAAAACGGACTGGATCGCAGTTGCTCTTGTTGGGGTGCTTCTTCTTGTGGCGGCAATGCCTTCCGGTGGATATGGAAAGTATTTAGCAGAAAGCAAAAAGAAAGGTACAGCACAGGAGAAGACGGAACAGAAATACGAAAAAGAGGACTATGCGGAGTATTTAGAGCATAAATTAGAACAGGTGTTAGGACAGATGGAAGGAGTGGGGAAAGTTTCTGTCATGGTCACGGTGGCAGATCAGGGGGAAGATATCATAGAAAAGGATAAGACAGAGCATACATCAACAGTCACTAATACGGACAGCGGGAGTATGGAGATGACGACGGAAAAGGACAGCGGGGAGGAGACGGTATATGAGGAGAGCGGCGGCGAAAAAGCTCCGTATGTCAGCAAAGAAATACTTCCGGAGATCGAGGGGGTGCTTGTGGTGGCAGAGGGGGGAGACAGCCCACGGATCGTTTCTGATATTTCAGATGCCGTAAAGGCATTATTTCAGGTGGAAGCACATAGAATTAAGGTAGTAAAGATGAGTTCGAAGGAGGATGGAACGTGAAAAAGATATTTCAGAAAAACCAGCTGATTATTACAGCACTCGCTTTGATGATTGCGGTGGCGGGATATTTCAGTTACATGAACAATCACATTGATGACGGTACGGCAGCGGAGACGGCGGCAAATGCAGGTACAGATGCACTGAAGGAGGAGTATGAGATCTCCGATGAAGATCCGCTGGCGGCGGAGAATATTTTTACAGATGAGGGAACCGGGGAAGAACTTGCAATTGTGGATGGGACGGAGACTGCGGATGCAGGAACCGGCGAAGATACATACGATGCGGCAGATGCAGCTGTGACGGACGGTCAGGATGTTGCAGAAAATGCGGCAGATGGACAGAATGCGGTGGCAGATGTGAGCGCAGATGCAGCGGATGTGGCAGACATGACGTCCCAGGATGCAGAGGAGATTGAAAATCCCGGGGAGGCGGTTCTCACAAGTACCGGCACTGCAAATCTCGACTATGCAGCAAGAATGAAATTAAACCGCGAACAGATCCGGTCTAAAAATAAAGAGGCGTTATTAGAGATCGTAAACAATACATCCGTTGCAGATAACTTAAAGCAGGATGCCGTGAACAAGATGGTGGCAATGACAGATATCGCGGAGCGAGAAGCCGCAGCAGAAATGCTCTTAGAGGCAAAAGGATTTTCAGATGTCGTGGTCAGCATTACCGATGATAACTGTGATGTCGTACTGAATATGGGAGAAGTGACTGATGCAAAAAGAGCACAGGTGGAGGATATTGTGAAGCGAAAAACCAATATTTCCGCAGATAAGATCGTGATCACACCGATCGTGGTAACAGACGCCGAGTAGGGCGTCTGTTTTTCCTTCCCCTTTTTGCCAGTTTAATTTTGACAAGGAAAAAGTTCTTTAAGGTGATTTCAATTCTTTTATCAGGTCGAAAAAAAGTTTTTTCTGAGAGGCTGTCAGTGTTACCCAATTATCAAAAAATTCTTTTTGTTCTGAAGTTAATTCCACAAGGTTATTTTCTTCTTGAAAAAATTGCGACAGCGTAATACCAAATGCCTGGCAGATTGTCTCAAGTGTGCTGATGGATGGAACTGTGTTTCGTCTGCGCATATTTGCAATCGTTGAAGTAGAAAGTCCGGATTCCGCGGAAAGGCGATAGTCACTCCAGCCACGTTCTTTGAGTAGATGGTCTATTTTCTTGATTACGTCGATAAAATCACCCCCATATGTGTTTATTTTAATGTTCGACAGAATATGAAAATAGCATTCAGACGTAATATTTATATTGCTCATATGAATACCAAGGAGTATAATGGACATAAGAAAGGAGGAGTCAGGGAAACAAATGGGAAAAATTGAGACATTAAGTGATTATATCGGAAGATGTGATGACAACATGATCGATGATGAAGAAAAGTACAATTTTATTGAGGAGGTGAGAAGTGTTTACGGAGAGGAGATCAAAGGTTTTGAAACAGGATTGTCTGCTTATTGTGTGAGTGCGGTGAATACTTCGGATTACATTGATTTCGATGAGGATATTTGTAAGGTAAAGGCTAAATTGATCAATTACAAAGATAATTTACAGATGGCGCAAAAAGAGCGTGCGGAAGCATTGAAACCGCAGCAGACATCTATTCAGATTATGAACCATATGGAAAACAACCAGATCGTTGATATCGGTATACTTACAGGTAATATGCTTACAGCAGCAGAACAGTTACTGAATGTAGGACTGACGGAAGAAGAATGCCATAAAATAAAGGAAATCCTGTCCGAACTGAAAAAAGAAACAGACAAAAAAGAAACAAAGCAGGCGAAAAAGATTCTTTATGAACTGGTAAAATTTTTGACAGATAAAGGGGTAGATGTGTTGATTGCATTGATACCTTATCTGGGAAGTATGGCAAAGAAAATAATTTCCTGAAACAGTATTTATGTTATGGGAAAAATGAAATGAACGAGGAGAAAAAGGAATGATTAAAAAAAGATTATTGGCAGGATTATTGGCGGTTACCCTGATATGGGGATGTACAGGCAGCGCAGCAACAGTCAATGCTGCAACGGACGATACCGCAGCATATCAGTTACAGGAAAGCACAGATGGTAAAGTGATAGTAAATGCGGATGGAATGGCTGTCTTAGAAGAAAACGCTGGAGATGTAACGGATATTGATGTGGCAGATGATGTGAAGACGGCAAAAGCAGATAAAAATGGTTTTGTGATAGAAAAAGGCGTGTTGAAAAAATATACTGGTTCGGGAGGAGATATTACGATACCGGATGGGGTGAAAAGCATAGAAAACTATGCATTCGGGAATAGTCCCAGTGTAACGAGTGTGACAATTCCGAAAAGTTTAGAGAGTATGGATGGAAATGTATTTTCATTCTGTATGAAACTGAAAGAGATAAAAGTATCGAAAAATAATCAATATTTTTCCTCAAAGAATGGAATATTGTATGATAAAAAGAAAAAAGTACTGTTGCAGTGTCCGCGAGAAATGGAAGGAGATATTATAATCCCTAAAACAGTGGTGAAGATAGGTGATGAAGCTTTTTGGAATTGCTATTATTTGACAAGCATATCGATTCCGGAAAGTGTAACCAGTATAGGAAAGTACGCATTTCATTTTTGCCTTAGATTATTAAATGCGACAATTCCTAAAAATGTAAAAAGTATAGGTGTAGGGGCATTTGCGGGGGAGGCAAGCATGTCAGATATACAAGTATCTGAAGATAATAAATATTTTACATCGGAGAATGGAATATTATACGATAAAAAAAAGAAAGTTTTGATACAGTGTCCTAGAGCAAAAAGTGGAGAAATTAAAATACCTGAAAGTGTAACAAACATAGGTGAAGAAGCGTTTGAATATTGTCAGAATGTAACGAGTATAATAATCCCTGAAAGTGTAACAAACATAGGAAGAGTAGCATTTAAATCTTGTGAAAACCTAACAAGTGTAATAATTCCGCAAGGAGTTACACAAATAGAGGAATCTACTTTTTCAGGGTGCAGTAGTCTGTCTAATGTGACAATTCCAAAAGGAGTGACGAGTATAAGTAACTCTGCATTTTATAGTTGTACAAGTTTAAAAAACATTACAATTCCTGAAACTGTCACAAGCATAGATAAAAGTGCATTTGACACCAGTGTTGATCTGACTATTTTTTGTTACAAAGATTCCGCCGCAGAAAAATATGCAAAAACATATAAATTTAAGTATCAGTATCTTACAGACGAGTCAGATTCTTCGATCGATACAGAAAATAATCAGAAACTTCCGGCAGTGGGAAAAACAGTAACCTCTGGAAAAAACAGTTATAAGGTGACAAAACAGGGAACTGCCGTAGCATTTGTAAAAACGAAAAGCAAATCGAAAACGATAACGATTCCTGCGACAATTAAGATTGGAAATACCACTTACAAGGTAACTTCTATAGCTGCAAATGCATTGAAAGGCAATAAAAAACTGACCAAAGTAACCATTGGGAAAAATGTGACAAGCATTGGAAAAGGTGCATTTCAAAATTGTACAGCACTGACAAAGATTACAGTACCGGATAAGGTAACTTCCATTGGTGATTTAGCTTTTTCAGGATGTAAAAAGATGACGACAGTAACGCTTGGAAAGGGCGTAAAGAAAATTGGAAAAGAAACTTTCAAAGGCAATTCTAAATTATCCAGTATTACAATCAAATCAACAGCGTTAAAGAGCGTTGGAAAGGATGCATGGAAAGGTATCCAGTCAAATGCAAAGATCAAAGTTCCTGCAAAGAAACTTTCGGCTTATAAAAAACTTTTGAAAAATAAGGGACAGGGCAAAAAAGTAAAGATAACAAAATAACAGTTTCAATGGGGCAGCTTTTTAAAGCTGTCTCATTTTTAAAATAGGATATGAAATACTATTGCATTTTTCTATATTTTTGAATATACTAAAAACAACAGAGTTGCCCGAGTTTTTTGGACATTGGGGACCAGGCTGAGACATGTGCTCAGCTTTTTTCTTTAGAGAACTGGATTGGAAAGCAGGATTTTCACATACAGGAATGGAGACTTTTACATGAAGAGAGTATTTTTGATCGTACTTGACAGCGTTGGGATCGGGGAAATGCCGGATGCGGCAGCTTACGGCGATGCGGGAAGTAATACCATAAGAGCTGCGGCATCCAGTCCGTATTTTTCGATGCCGAACATGCAAAAACTGGGATTTTTTAATATAGACGGAATGGAGATCGGAGAAAAAGAAAAGAATCCGGCCGGATCTTTCGCGAGAATGACGGAGGTATCGAAAGGAAAAGATACGACGATCGGGCACTGGGAGATTGCGGGCATCATCTCAAACAGTCCGCTGCCGACTTACCCGGATGGATTTCCACAGGAAATTTTAGACGAGTTTACGAAGAGAACCGGAAGAGGAGTGCTCTGCAATAAACCGTATTCCGGGACAGATGTCATCCGCGATTACGGCGAAGAACACATGAAAACGGGAAAACTGATCGTATATACATCTGCAGATTCAGTATTTCAGGTGGCAGCGCACGAGGATGTCATTCCGGTTGAGACACTTTACGAATACTGTAAGATTGCAAGGGAGATACTGACCGGGGAAAATGGTGTGGGACGCGTGATCGCAAGACCGTTTGTCGGCACGCCGGGCAATTTTACAAGAACGGTACGCCGTCATGATTTTTCCCTGCAGCCACCGAAAGTGACGATGTTAGATCAGTTGTGCGGACATGGATATGATGTGCGTTCCGTGGGCAAGATCATTGATATTTTTGCAGAAAAAGGAATCAAAGAGTATGTGCGCACGACCGGAAATGAGGATGGAATCAACAAGACGATCGAGTATATGAAACAGGATTTTGAGGGACTTTGTTTTACAAATCTTGTAGATTATGATATGCTCTACGGGCACCGCAATGATGTGGAAGGCTACGCAAAGGCACTGACTTATTTCGATGAGCGCCTGCCGGAGCTAATAGCTGCAATGAGAGATGAGGATATCTTAATGATCACGGCAGATCACGGCTGTGATCCAAGCACACCGTCGACCGATCATTCGAGAGAATATACACCGCTTGTGATGTATGGAAAACCGATCAGAGCGGGTGTTAATTACGGAACAAGAGGCTGCTTTTCAGATATTGCGGCAACCATTCTTGCTTATTTTGACATTAAGCCGGAGTGTGCGGGAGAGGCAATCCCGATTTTATAAGGATTTTTGGAGGATAAAATAGTTTTGGCTGATTTAAGAAAAGAGATAGAAAAAAGACGTACATTTGCAATCATTTCCCACCCGGATGCAGGTAAAACGACTCTGACAGAGAAGTTCCTGCTCTACGGAGGAGCGATCAATCTTGCCGGTTCCGTCAAGGGAAAGGCAACTGCACGCCATGCGGTATCTGACTGGATGGAGATCGAGAAGGAGAGAGGTATTTCCGTTACTTCTTCTGTGTTACAGTTTAATTATGGCGGCTACTGCATCAATATTCTGGATACACCGGGACATCAGGATTTCTCGGAGGATACTTACCGTACCCTGATGGCTGCGGACTCTGCGGTCATGGTCATTGATGGATCAAAGGGTGTCGAGGCACAGACGAGAAAATTATTTAAGGTCTGCGTGATGCGCCATATTCCGATTTTTACTTTTATCAATAAAATGGACCGCGATGCGAATGATACGTTTGATCTGTTAGACGAGATTGAAAAAGAACTTGGGATCGCAACCTGTCCGGTCAACTGGCCGATTGGTTCCGGAAAGAATTTTAAGGGTGTATATGACCGTAACACAAAAGAGGTCATGACGTTCTCCGACACGTTAAAGGGAACGAAAGAGGGAACCGAAAAGCATATTGCAGCGGATGATCCTGCACTGATCGAGGAGATCGGACAGGACGCATACGCTAAGCTGATGGAGGAGATCGAGCTTCTCGACGGGGCAAGTGCAGAGTTTGATATGGATCTTGTCACAAAAGGACAACTCTCCCCGGTATTTTTCGGATCTGCCCTGACCAACTTTGGTGTGGAGACATTTTTACAGCATTTCTTAAAAATGACCTATTCCCCACTGCCGCGTAAAGCTGACATCGGAGAAATAGACCCGTTTGATGAGCATTTTTCCGCATTTGTATTTAAAATACAGGCAAATATGAATAAGGCACACCGTGACCGTATCGCGTTTATGCGTATCTGTTCCGGAAAATTTACCGCCGGTATGGAGGTTACACATGTGCAGGGAGGCAACAAAAAGATCAAACTGTCGCAGCCGCAGCAGATGATGGCACAGGAGCGCCATATCGTAGACGAGGCGTATGCGGGGGATATCATCGGAGTGTTCGATCCGGGCATTTTCTCAATCGGAGATACGCTTACCACAGCAAAACCGTTCCAGTTTGAGGGAATCCCTACTTTCGCGCCGGAGCATTTCGCGAGAGTGCGCCAGGTGGATACCATGAAGCGTAAACAGTTCATGAAAGGCATGCAGCAGATCGCGCAGGAAGGTGCGATCCAGATCTTCCAGGAATATAATATGGGTATGGAAGAAGTCATCGTCGGCGTTGTCGGTGTCCTTCAGTTTGATGTTTTAAAATACCGTCTGGAAAATGAATATAATGTTGAGATCCGCATGGACAACCTGCCATACGAGCATATCCGCTGGATCGAAAACGAGGAGATCGATATGGACAAGCTTGTCGGAACTTCGGATATGAAGAAGATCCAGGATTTAAAGGGCAGACCGTTACTCTTATTTGTCAATGCATGGAGTGTTGGTATGGTGCTTGACCGAAATGAGGGACTGGTGCTCTCTGAGTTCGGGCGTGAGTAAAGGACAGGTTTAGCTGGCAAAATCTGTAATACGCGGGTATTGTCAGTTAAGTGAATTTAGACAGCAGGAAAAGGAAAACAGAAAATGGCAGTTATCACAATCACAAAAGATAATTTTGAAAATGAAGTACTCGGTGCAAAACTTCCGGTTGTATTAGATTTCTGGGCAGAGTGGTGTGCGCCGTGTAAAATGCAGTCACCGGTGATTGAGGCGCTTGCGGAAGAATTAGAAGGCAAGGTCATCTTCGGTAAAGTCAATGTTGACGAGGAGGCTGTGCTGGCATTGAAATATCAGATTATGAGCATCCCGACGCTGGTTGTCATGAAATACGGATTATTTCAGAACCGTGCAGTCGGACTGCAGACAAGAGAAGAGATCATAGATATGATCGAGCAGATCAAAGAAGACTAAAAACAATAGAATGCACACTTTGCGAACATTCTATTATGATGAATCACTTCAGGCATAGCCGTGTGAAACTCATCAGCAGCTGTGAGTTTCACATGGCTATGCCTTATTTTTCTGATAAGCAGCCTTTTCCGCCTGCATCTCCAAATACATCCGCATCACATTCCATTTCCGATTTGTCGGCGTAAGCACTGCTTTATAATCTATGACAACCTGATCCCTGCGGAGAGATGCTAAAAGTTTATCCATCTTTTTCTCTGTAAAATCACAGAAAACAATCAGACTTTCCGCAGGAACCTTCCCGGAAAAAGGCTGAATCAAAGGGGAAGCAGTCTTATTTGCAATCATCTCCAATGGTTTTAAATAATCAGAGGAAGGAACCTCCTCCACACGGACCTTCAAAGCCCCCGTGATCTGCTTTAATTTTTTGAGATTGTTGTCATCTAAATGAAATACCAGTAATTTTTCCATGTGTAACTCCGTTTCATATTTATAGAATAGACATATTATAAGAGTTTTGCAGCAGGGTGTAAATATGTTTTATAGCAAAGATTAAGCTGCAAAAAGGTGTATCAAAACCTGATGGCCGGCAAATCGCACAAAACAGACCCGGTATCATGCAATTTGCCATTCACGAAACTCAGTTATACCTTTTGCAGCTGAACACAGTCTTAACTTTATGGCAAGTCTTAATTTTATGAAAGAAACTACTTGTAAAGAAACCACCACTATGATACACTTGTCGATAAGGAAAATCATTTCCGCTAAGGTTGTCAGATAAAAATCTTCACCGCCCTTTGGTGGCGGTTCACAGGCAGAAATCTGCCGGTTTATCCCATGAATAAAAAGAAATAGCATAACTGGAAAAGGTGTGCTGCAGACTGTCATATGTCAGATGGGGAAGCATATGGAAAATTGCAGACAATTTTGTGGTTGACATTTCGGGAAAAATATAATACTATTAGAACAGAAAAAACGAACATAAGTTCGCACGGAGGAAAGAAATGGCAAAGGAAGATAAATATAAAGAGATCAATGCAGTAAAAAATGATAAATTAAAAGCGTTGGATGCTGCAATTTCACAGATTGAGAAACAGTACGGCAAAGGCTCCATCATGAAACTTGGTGATAATTCCGCACATATGAATGTGGAGACGATTCCGACCGGATCATTAAGTCTTGATATTGCACTTGGTTTAGGTGGACTTCCGAAAGGAAGAATCATCGAGATCTATGGACCGGAGTCCAGTGGTAAGACGACCGTTGCCCTGCATGCGGTTGCTGAGGTACAGAAAAGAGGCGGTATCGCAGGATTTATCGATGCAGAGCATGCCTTAGATCCTGTCTATGCAAAGAATATCGGCGTTGACATCGACAACTTATACATATCCCAGCCGGACTGCGGAGAGCAGGCACTTGAGATCACAGAGACCATGGTACGTTCCGGGGCGGTTGATATCGTGATCGTCGACTCCGTGGCAGCACTCGTTCCAAAGGCAGAGATTGATGGAGATATGGGTGATTCGCATGTCGGACTTCAGGCACGACTGATGAGCCAGGCACTTCGTAAGCTGACTTCTGTCATCAGCAAATCCAACTGTGTGGTTATCTTCATCAACCAGCTTCGTGAAAAAGTAGGCGTAATGTTTGGTAATCCGGAGACAACGACCGGTGGACGTGCACTGAAGTTCTATTCTTCTGTCCGTATGGATGTCAGAAGGATTGAGGCATTAAAACAGGGCGGAGAGGTTGTTGGTAACCGTACCAGGGTAAAAATTGTTAAGAATAAGGTGGCACCGCCATTCCGTGAAGCAGAGTTTGATATTATGTTTGGACAGGGAATTTCCAGAGAGGGCGATATCTTAGACCTTGCAGCAGATAAGGGTGTGGTTAACAAATCCGGAGCATGGTATGCATACAATGGAGATAAGATCGGCCAGGGACGTGAGAATGCAAAACAGTATCTGAAAGAAAATCCGCTGATCTGTGAGGAGATCGAGGCAAAAGTCAGAGAAATGTTAAATGTGGACGGAACGGAAGAGTCTGAGGAAACAAAGGAAAACGAGACTGAGGCACAGAGCATAAAAGCAGCGGAAGCGATCGCAAAAAAAGCGGAAGCGGCTGAAAAGAAAGCAGAGAATACAGCCGAGGTAAAAGCGGAGGAATAAAAGATGCAGGAGTTGCTTGTCGTAGAAGTAATTCCCCGGGAAAAAGGAAGGACTTCCATTCGGTTTGACAACGGGATGGAAGTCCTTTTATATAAGGGTGAGGTAAGAAAATTATCCTTGCGGGAGGGGACTGTCATATCCCGGGAGAAATATGATGAGATCATCTATGAAATACTTGGAATGCGGGCGAAGAAACGTGCGATGTTTCTTTTGGAACGAATGGACCGGACGGAACATCAGCTGCGGGAGAAGCTGATGCAGAACGGGTATCCTGATGTGTGCGTGGATCTTGCAGTGGAGTATGTCAGAAAATATCACTATATCGATGATCTGCGCTATGCGACGACCTATATTTCATATCAACAGAAGAAAAAAAGCCGTCAGAAATTAAAAATGGATCTTATAGCAAAAGGAATTGAAAAAAGTGTGATAGAACAGGCACTTGATGAGGTGTTCGACAGTGATGAACAGTTAAAGATCCGTCAGCTTTTAGAAAAGAAACATTATGAACCAAAAGAATGTGACCGCAAAGAACAGCAGAAAATTTACCAGTATCTGATGCGCCGTGGATTTAAGAGCAGCGATATTTTGCATGTCATGAAAATCTGGGATGAATACGAGGAATAAGAACATAGGAAAACGGGGGATTTTTGGTACAATATGTTGTATTGTTGCAAAATAAAAATGCAATATTATGCACATTGAACAGTTATCTACTTGACATAAATATTAAAATAGAATAAAATTTATATGTTGTAATTATGACAGATAACAAACCATGTTTTTATGTTATATGTACAATGAAAATTTAATAAAGGAGGTGCTCCTGTGGGAAGTGTGATTATCGCTGTTGTGATCACTCTACTGGTTACCGCGGTCGTTGTATATTTCGTCACAACTGCTTACTATAAAAAAGTAACAGAGGCTAAGATCGGAAATGCAGATGAAAAAGCGCGTGAGATTATTGATGAAGCGGTAAAAACGGCAGAAACCAAGAAGCGTGAAGCAATGCTTGAAGCGAAGGAAGAATCCATCCGTGTCAAGAATGACTTAGACAAGGAGGTAAAAGAGCGGAGAGCGGAGATCGGACGCAGTGAACGACGCATTGTTCAGAAGGAAGAAAATCTGGACAAAAAGTTAGAAGCGATCGAAAAACGCGAGGCGGGATTTGCAGCCAAGGAAGAAGAGATCAACAGACAGAAAGCGCAGGTCGCAAAGCTCAATGAAGAGCGTGTGAAAGAACTGGAAAGGATCTCCGGTTTAACCTCCGAACAGGCAAAGGATTATCTCTTAAAGACTGTTGAAGAAGACGTTAAAATTGATACTGCAAAATTGATCAAAGAAATGGAACACAAGGCAAAGGAAGAAGCTGATAAGAAGGCAAAAGAGTATGTGGTGACTGCAATTCAGAAGTGTGCTGCGGATCATGTTGCCGAAACGACGATTTCTGTTGTACAGCTTCCGAATGACGAAATGAAAGGAAGAATCATCGGACGTGAAGGACGTAATATCCGTACGTTAGAAACGTTAACCGGTGTGGATCTGATCATTGATGATACGCCGGAGGCAGTGATTTTATCCGGTTTTGATCCGATTCGTCGTGAAGTTGCCAGAATTGCTTTGGAAAAACTGATTGTGGATGGTCGTATCCATCCAGCAAGAATCGAGGAAATGGTTGAGAAGGCTCAGAAAGAAGTCGAGACAATGATTCGTGAGGAAGGTGAGGCAGCAACCTTAGAGGTTGGTGTTCACGGAATCCATCCGGAGCTTGTGCGTCTTTTAGGCCGGATGAAATTCCGGACGAGCTACGGACAAAATGCTCTCAAACATTCCATTGAAGTAGCACAGCTTTCCGGATTACTGGCTGCTGAAATCGGTGTAGATGTAAGAACTGCAAAACGTGCAGGATTGTTACATGATATTGGTAAATCTGTCGATCATGATATGGAAGGTTCCCATATTCAGATCGGTGTGGATTTATGTAGAAAATACAAAGAGTCACCAATTATTATCAATGCGGTAGAAGCGCATCATGGTGATGTAGAACCGGAGTCATTAATTGCATGTATCATTCAGGCTGCAGATACAATTAGTGCAGCAAGACCAGGTGCCAGAAGAGAGACACTGGAAACATATTCAAACAGATTGAAACAGTTAGAAGATATTTCTAACGGATTTAAGGGTGTAGAAAAATCCTTCGCTATTCAGGCGGGCAGGGAGATTCGAATCATGGTTGTTCCGGAGCAGATCAGCGATGCCGATATGGTATTGCTTGCGCGTGATATTTCCAAACAGATCGAAGCTGAATTGGAATATCCGGGACAGATTAAGGTAAATGTTATTCGTGAGTCAAGGGTAACAGATTACGCGAAGTAATTCGTGACAATGGGGTTGCTCGCAGAGCGTGCGATCTATTGTATGAAAAATAAAGAGACTGCCGTACCGGTGTCATAAATGACAGGTACGGCAGTTTTTGCATATATGGAATCAGAGAAAGACGGAATTCTGAAAAAAAATAGTGCCAGGATGTAAAATATATGTTAAAATACATCTGAAAATGAGTGAAAGAAAGGTGGTGTGGCAAATGCAGAGAGTAAAACAGCATAAGTGGTTTCTGTTTATCCTGATTGGATTTATCGTAATATCTTTCTTTCAGTTTTTACCGCAGACAGATACACTGCATTTGTATGAAAAGACACCACAGAGTTTTGAGCTGACCGCAGGCGGGCTCCTGAAGTATGGAATAGAAGGACAAAATGCAGACCAGGCAGGGGAATGTGAACTAGAAGAATATCACATAGACCGGTTGACGGGACCGGAAATAGCAGAACGTCAGGCATGCGGTCTCCCGGAAGAAACACCGGCGGCTACACTGGCGCGAACGACACAGAGTGAAGCTGCGCTGGGTGAACAGAATCAGAGCCGTTTTCAGATGTTACGGTTTTTAGTAGAAGTATATGTACTTTTAATGATCCCAGCAGTTATTCTGCATATGGCACTAAAAAGATTTAGCAGCCATATGATCATACTGTGGCAGAATATAAAATACATACATCTTGTTGATGGTAAGAAGGCAAAACGTATTCCTGTAATTGAATAAAAAGATGATATTACAGGAGGCGTATTAACGTGATAGAAAATAGAATAAGTGACAGAGCAAAAATATTACTGATCGATGAGGATACAAGCATTTCTTATCTGATCCGCAGGGCAATGGAAAAAGAAAATTACAAGATTTATATTGCAGGAAGTGGAAAACAGGGAATGGAGATGAGTACCGGTGTCTGTCCGGATCTGATTCTGATGGATAATAAATTTTCTGATATGGAAGGGATCACCTTGATCCAGTGGTTCAGGGAGTGGACGGATTGCCCGATTATAATCCTGTCGGAACGGAGCAGCTACCTTGATAAAGTGGAGGCATTATATGCCGGAGCAGATGATTATATGGTAAAACCGTTTCATGAGAAGGAACTTGCGGCACGGATTTTTTCCGCATTACGCAGAAGAATTTCGGTAGGTGCGCATACATATTACGAGGCAGGAAATCTTAAGGTTGATTTTACAAAAAGACAGGTTTTGCTTGGAGGAACGGAGGTTCATTTTTCACCGGTGGAATACCGGATCATAGAAAGTCTTGCGTTAAATTCTGGTACGGTTGTAACATATCAGATGCTTTTGGAAAAAATATGGGGACCATATGCAGAGCAAAACAGCAGGATTCTTCGTGTCAATATGACGAATATCCGAAAAAAAATAGAAAGTTCTCCTTTAGAACCGGAGTATATTACAACGATCCCGCGGGTAGGATACCGGATGTTGGAGAGTCAGGCTGAGAAAGGTGGCATGCAGATGCTGGAAAATCAGGCTGGCAGAAACATGAAAGTGATGGAAGGTCAGAATATCAGAAATGGTATCCGTATGATGGCATAAAAATAAGCTGCACACAGAGGTGTGCAGCTTATTTTTTTCTGGATGTACGATAATCTTTTGACTGACAGTAAGAATCGTAAATTGCGTAAACAAACCCTCCGATGATAATGCCAATCCCGATGACAGAAAAAACAATCTCAATGACTGTCATAGTAAAATCTCCCTTTCGTAAATTTGATGTTATCAGTATAACAGTCAAACTTATAAAAGGGAGATTTTTGTGTATTCCTTAATCTTTTTTGGAAAGAGAAGAGGAAAGTTTTAACGTTTTATTTATCTGCCGCTTTATTTTTTGCTTTTAGACGTTGTTTTGCCAAGTACATCTGTTCATACGCACGTGATAAGAGCTGATGGAAAGGTGTGTCAGTGTCCGGTGCTATGCCATTCACTTGCCTGCGAACAGTAACAAGTCGCCTTCGTCGTGTCCAAATTGTATAAAAGTAGATGGAAAATAAAGGCAGAGGGTGGTACAATAAGAACAGATACTGTAAAAAAATAACAGACTTGGAATATATTGAAGCGGAGGAATATTGTATGGACCAACAGGTTAAGAGAGTAAAAAGAGAACTGGTAAAAAATGGAGCCATTCTGGATATTTATACAGATACGATGCAGCTGCCGGACGGAAAACTCGAAGAATGGGATTTTATTTCACACAGAAAAGGGGCGGCAGCCGTTGTTCCGGTACGCGGAGACGGAAAGATTCTGATGGTGCGTCAGTACCGGAATGCAATCGACCGTATGACACTTGAGATACCGGCGGGATCAAGAGACAGTGTTACAGAAGACACAAAGGTGTGTGCTGCACGGGAGTTAGAGGAGGAAACGGGATACCGCAGTGATGATCTTACGCGTCTTTTGTCACTTAAAACAACAGTTGCATTTTGTGACGAGTTCATTGATGTGTATTTAGCGCGTAATTTAAAACCGGGACATCAGCATTTAGATGAGGGAGAGTTCCTTGATGTCGAGGCACATGACATCGATGAACTCTGTCAGATGATCTACGATGGAAAATTACAGGATGCCAAAACAGTTTCTGCACTTTTGGCATATAAAAATCTTCTGAATCAGGAGAAAAACGCATAAACTGAAGAAAAGTGTATGTGGGGCGTGTGTGAAAAAAGAAGGATGCCTGTTTCTGCCTGTATTTTTTGTGGGTGTTTTTCTTGCAAACCTGTTAAAGTATAAGGCAGGGGATCTTTGCCGGATATTAAATATATGGATTTTAGAACAGTTCGCATATAGCAGCATTTCACCGGAAAGACTGTTCTGGCTGCTGTTTTGGAAACGGGGAAAGTTCGCATTTTTTTTCTTTTTGTTTGGGGAAGGGTGCGGATATGCGGTGGCATCGACGGTATGGTTGTGTCTTCTGACAGGAACATTTGGATTTTTTCTTGCAATGGCGATTGCGGATCTTGGAATCCGTGGTGTTGCAGTTGCGTTTGTCGGTCTGCTTCCACAGGCATTTTTTTATGTGGCTGCGGTACTATGGTGCCGCTTTTGTGGCAAAAACAGCAGACAGTACCGGCCACCGGTATGTAATCCGAAAATCCGCATAAAACAGGCGGTAGAATCTGTTGTATTTTATGGGGTGGCAGTAATACTGGTAATCGGCGGCGTATTTGCAGAAGCTTATATCAATATTCCGCTCCTTAAGATGATCGTAAAAAATTTTTGAAAAGATTGCTTTTCGGTCTGCTTATCATTATAATGAAAAAATACACAGGATAAAAAGAAAGTCAGGAAAAAAACATGACACATGACATTATGGATTTTATTGAATATATTCACAATGAAAAACAGACATCAAAGAATACGGAAGTTTCCTATGAACGTGATCTCCGCAAGATGAATGAATATCTGGAAGCGCAGAATGTATACGGGGTGTCTGCCGTTACGGAGACAAATCTGAATGCATATGTTATGTTTTTAGAACGTGAAGGACGGAAACCGGCGACGGTTTCAAGGAGCATTGCATCAATGAAAGCTTTTTTTCATTTTCTTGAAAAGGAGCGGAGAATCGAGTCGGATCCGGCATGGCGTTTGAAAGCACCTAAGATTGAAAAAACGATGCCGCGTATCCTGACCACGGAAGAAGTGACGTTTTTGTTAGAGCAGCCGTCCGGAAATACACCGAAAGAGCTGCGGGATAAGGCGATGCTTGAATTGCTTTACGCGACAGGGATCCGTGTGTCGGAGCTGATATCGTTAAAAGTCTCGGATCTGAATCTTCAGATGGAGTATGTGATCTGTACGGATATCCATAAAGAACGGATCATTCCATTTGGGAATGTCGCAAGGGAGGCACTGACAAGATATATGCAGGATGGAAGAGATCATCTGATCAGCCAGGCGGACTGTCCGTGGCTGTTTACGAATTGTACCGGTGGTGCAATGAGCCGTCAGGGTTTCTGGAAACTGATCAAGTTTTATGGGAAGAAGGCGGGGATCGAATCGGAGATCACACCGCATACGCTGCGCCATTCGTTTGCGGCACATCTGATCAGCAATGGAGCAGATTTAAAGTCGGTGCAGGAGATGTTAGGACATTCTGATATTTCTACGACACAGATTTATTCGCAGATGGGGCAGGGAAGAATCCGGGAAGTGTATCTGAAAGCACATCCGAGAGGATAGTAGTAGAAACAATAGAATGCATGTTCTGCAAACACTCTATTGTCATGAATAATAAAAAAGGAACTCACAGAAATGGAGTTCCTTTTTTCATTATGAGATTTCAAGAAGCTGCCGGTACAGGTAAAAAATCTTAACGGCACATATCTGCAATCGTATAAATCAGATTTTTGGAATCTTCCCAGCCAAGGCAAGGATCCGTGATGGATTTACCGTAGATGTGTTCGCCGATCTTCTGGGAGCCTTCCTCGATATAACTCTCGATCATAACACCTTTTACCATCTTCTGAATTTCAGAAGAAACCTGACGGTTGTGCATGACTTCCTTTACGATACGGATCTGTTCTTTATATTTTTTGCCGGAGTTGGAATGGTTTACGTCCACAACGGCTGCCGGATTGACAAGATCCATTTTTTCGTACATGTCACACAGACGGATCAGATCTTCGTAGTGGTAATTCTGTGTGGAGTTACCGTGTTTGCTGACTGCGCCGCGCAGAACAACATGTGTCAGCGGGTTGCCGCTTGTCTCCACTTCGTAACCACGGTATACGAAATGATGTGGGTGCTGTGCCGCATATACGGAGTTGAGCATAACAGAAAAGTCGCCGCTGGTCGGGTTTTTCATACCGGATGCGACATCAAAACCACTGACCGTCAGACGGTGCTGCTGATCCTCGACAGAACGTGCACCGATGGCAACGTAGGAGAGAAGATCTTCGACATATCCCCAGTTTTCCGGGTAGAGCATCTCATCTGCACAGGTTAAACCGCTCTCTTTAATCGCACGGATGTGCATTTTACGCATGGCAATCAGACCTTCGATCATGTCAGGCGCTTTTTCCGGATCCGGCTGGGAGGCGATACCCTTATAGCCCTCGCCGGTAGTACGCGGCTTATTTGTATAAACACGCGGAATGATGATCAGACGGTCGGCAACATCCTCCTGGATTTTTGTGAGGCGGCTGACATAATCACAGACAGCGTCCTCCCGGTCTGCGGAACAAGGTCCGATGATAACGAGAAAACGGTCATCTTTTCCGGTGATAACGTCGGAGATCATAGCATCCCGTTCTTTTTTTAACTGTTTTAATTCTTCTGACAGCGGAAAATCACGTTTGATCTCTGCCGGAGAAGGAAGCTGGTTTAAAAATGTAAAACTCATAATAATCCTCATTTCTGAGCAACTTATTGCGAAAAATAAGCTATCAAACTTATTTTTCACACTAAAAACTCCATTCTAAGCGCTAAAATCAAAAATTATATTAAATGATATTGCAGAAGATGTCAAATATTTGCATAACAGGAGGGGGTTGGTTATAATGAAAAAAGAAGATGATTGTGAGATGGCAGGGAGGTGTCTGGCATGAAAATAAAAGGAACAGAGGTCGGAACGGGACGTCCGCTCATATGCGTTCCGGTTCTCGAAAAAACGAAAGAAGAAGTTATAAAAGAAGTGGAATATCTCGTGAAATCGGATGCAGACATGATCGAATGGAGGCTGGATGCATTTGAACATTACACCGACTACAATGAAGTGCGGGAAATATTGCAGCAGATAGCGCCTTTATTAAAGAAAAAACTGTTTTTGTATACATTTCGTACTGCAAAACAGGGTGGAGTGGTGTCGGTTGACCGGGAAACATTAAATGATCTGCACGATCTTGCGGCAGAGTCAGAATGTGTGGATCTGATCGATCTGGAATTTTTTGAGGAGGAACATGCGGCAAAGCGGATCCGGGAAATTCAAAAAAAGGGGAAGAAAGTTGTGGCATCACATCATGATCTGGAAGGAACACCGCAGATAGATGTAATGCGGATGCTGCTTGACCATATGTGTGAAGGAGGTGCGGATATTGTCAAACTTGTTGTGACTCCAAAAACAACGGAAGATGTATTGCGGCTGCTTGCCGTTACTTCTGAATTTCACAGTGAAAATCAGGAAACACCGATCATTACCGTGTCCATGGGAAAACTGGGGGCAGTCAGCAGAGTGAGCGGAGAAACTTTTGGTTCCTGTGTGACATTTGCGTCGCATGGAAAGAAAAGTGCACCGGGACAGTTTCAACTGGAAGAAATGCAGCAAACGCTCGCTATGCTGCATGAGGGATGTGAATAAAAAATAAAGAAAATATAAAGAATGGATAAAGTGCAGGGAAGATACTTGACGTGGTATCTTCCCTGTGTTAATATATGCCACTGTAAATAAATAACAAAGAAAATATATAACAATGTTAAATAATGAGGTGAGAAAAACAGGAATGGATGATTTATTTACAAGATTTTTTTTTGCGCTGTATCAGTTTCACAAACTGCATATGGGTGATCTGGTGCCGGATATCACGAAACTTGAGGGCATGACGATGGCGGCGATCAAGCACTGCAGTGGGGAAAAGGAAGAACTGACGGTTTCCGAATTGACCGCAAAGCTGAAAGCGAAGGGACCTGCAGTTTCACGCACCTTAAAGACGTTGGAAGATAAAGGATACATTGAGCGCGACGTCAACAAAGCAGACAGGCGCAATACTTATGTGAAGCTGACGGCATCCGGGGAACAGAAGCAGGAAGAGTGCGAGCAGATCATGAGCAGCTTTGCGCATGCAGTCATCTCAAAAATAGACCGGGATGACATGGAACAGCTGATCGATTGCCTGAATGAGCTTTACGAGGCGTCGAGGGAAGAAATCGAAGACCGAAAAATGAGACAAAAAGGAGAATAGGACATGAGCAAAATATTTAAAAATATGCTCCCGTACTGGAAGGGACTGATCATTGTTGTTGCACTGTTAGTTGTACAGGCGTGGTGTGATCTGTCTCTTCCGGCATACACATCGGATATTATTGATGTCGGAATCCAGAACAAAGGTGTGGAGCATGTGCTGCCGGAGGCAGTAACGGAGGACGAGTTTACACTGGCACAGCTTTTTATGACCGATGAGGAGAAGGAAAGCTGGGAAAACAGTTACGAAAAGGACGGAGATGTTTACCGTCTGACCGTTACAGATAAAAAACAGTTAGATGAACTGGATGATACGCTGCTTCTTCCTCTTCTGATGAACTATCAGATGTCATCGGTGGATGAGCAGACATTTAAAGAGAGTGTGGCAAAACAGACCGGAATGGATCAGGCGATGCTTGATAACATGAGTATCGAGCAGATCGGGGAGTCCATGGGAGTGCCGCTTACATCTTTTGAGAAAGAGGTCGAGGATGACGACGGAAATACTATGGTAACAAATTGTGTGGATATGCGCACAGTCTTTGCAGCTATGAAAGCATCAGGGGCTATGACAGAGGAACAGATCCTATCCATGCGCGCTACCGTTTCTGATACGATTGATACCATGGGAAGTTCTCTGGTAAAATCGATGGGAATTGCATATGCGGTAAGCTGTGATACAGCGGCAGGAGTGGATATTGATAAGGTACAGACATCCTATCTCTGGTCAGCCGGTGGCAGAATGGTTGCGATGGCACTTCTTATGGGTGTGGCAACGGTTCTGGTCGGATTCTTTGGCGCGCGCATTGGTGCCGGAATCGGACGTGACCTGCGAGGAAAGATATTTGGACAGGTGGTTCGTTTTTCTAACGCGGAGATGGATCATTTTTCCACTGCATCTTTAATTACCAGAAGTACGAATGATATCCAGCAGATTCAGATGGTATCTGCAGTGATGATCCGTATGGTTGCCTATGCGCCGATTCTTGGCATCGGAGGTGTATTAAAAATCATCCAGACAGGAGCAGGAATGGGATGGATCATTATTCTGGCAATCCTTGTGATCCTTGGCTATGTCATGGTATTGATGTCTGTTACAATGCCTCGTTTTAAGCTGATGCAGAAACTGGTCGATAAGATCAATCTGGTATCCAGAGAGATCTTAACAGGACTTTCCGTCATTCGTGCATTCGGCAGGGAAACAGAGGAAGAAAAACGTTTTGATGCTGCAAATAAAGATCTGACAAAGACCATGCTGTTTACAAACCGTGTCATGACATTTATGATGCCGGGTATGATGCTGATTATGAATCTTCTGACCGTAGGTATCGTATGGGTAGGCGCGCACAAAATCGATGCCGGTTCCATGCAGGTCGGTTCCATGACTGCATTCATCACCTATGCGATGATGATCGTTATGGCATTTTTAATGCTGACAGCAATGTCGATCATGCTTCCGCGTGCAGCAGTGGCAGCAGAACGTATCGATGAGGTTATCCGCACAGAGTCTTCCATAGAAGATGCAAAAAATCCGGAAGAATTAAGAGAACACAAAGGTGTGATCCGTTTTTCACATGTCAGCTTCCGCTATCCGGGAGCGGAGGCAGATGTGTTGGAGGATATTGATTTTACAGCGGAGCCGGGTAAGACAACGGCAATCATCGGAAGTACCGGATGTGGAAAATCCACGCTGGTCAACCTGATTCCAAGACTTTATGATGTCACAGGCGGAAGTGTTACCTTAGACGGTCAGGATATCCGGAATATCCGTATGGAAGATTTGAGGGAAGAAATCGGTTTTGTGCCGCAGAAAGGTGTACTGTTTTCCGGTACGATTGCGTCAAACCTGCGTTTTGGAAAACGTGATGCTTCGGATGAGGAGATCAAAGAGGCAGCAGCGATCGCACAGGCAGCCGATTTTATTGAGGAGAAACAGGAGAAATACGACAGTGATATCGCACAGGGTGGAAGCAACGTTTCCGGTGGACAAAAGCAGCGTCTTGCCATTGCACGTGCGATTGCAAAACAGCCGAAAATCTATGTGTTTGATGACAGTTTCTCTGCACTTGACTTAAAGACGGATGCGGCACTTCGAAAAGCACTGGCATCGAAAGTAAAAGACAGCACAGTCATCATTGTAGCGCAGAGAATTAGTACAATTTTACACGCAGAACAGATCCTTGTGCTTGATGATGGAAAGATCGTCGGAAAAGGTACGCATGAAGAATTGCTGAAAAACTGTGAGACATACCAGCAGATCGCCCGTTCACAGCTTTCGGCAAAAGAACTTGGCATAGAGGAAAGTGAGGTGTCTGTCAATGAGTAATGAAAGAGAAAAAGTTAGAATGCAGCACCGTGGCAGAGGACCGATGGGGCGCGGCATGCAGCCGGGAGAAAAACCGAAGGATTTAAAGAGTTCTCTGGGAAAACTGTTATCTTACATTGGAAATTTTAAAGCTGCAATTATTGTAGTCATGATTTTTGCGGCGGCTTCCACGGTATTTAATGTAATCGGGCCTAAGACTTTAGGAAAGGCAACCACAGCGCTCTCCGAAGGACTGATGGCAAAGATCCAGGGCACGGGAAGCATCGATTTTACCTATATCGGACAGATCCTTTTATTTGTGTTAGGGCTTTATGTGTGCAGTGCGGCATTTAACTTTATCCAGGGCTGGATTATGACCGGTGTAACGCAGAAGATCTGCTACCGCATGCGTAAAGAAATCTCCAGGAAAATCAACCGCATGCCGATGAAGTATTTTGAGAGCCGTACTTACGGAGAAGTTTTATCGAGAATCACCAATGATGTCGATACCTTAGGACAGGGATTAAACCAGAGTATCACAACGATCATCACGTCGGTTGCAACCTTAGTCGGGGTGCTGATCATGATGTTAAGTATCTCCCCGTTAATGACGCTGATTGCAATCGTGATCCTGCCGATCTCCATGGCACTGATCTCATTTGTGGTCAAAAAATCCCAGAAATACTTCAAAGACCAGCAGGAATATTTAGGTCATATCAATGGACAGGTCGAGGAGGTTTATGGCGGGCATTTAGTCATCAAGGCATTCAACCGTGAGAAAGACACGATTGAGGAATTTAACCGCACCAATGAGATTTTATATCAGTCCGCATGGAAATCACAGTTTTTGTCAGGTATGATGCAGCCGATCATGATGTTTGTCGGAAACCTCGGTTACGCAGCAGTGGCTTTATCCGGTGGACTGCTTGCAATCCGTGGAACGATCACGATCGGTGATATCCAGGCATTTATCCAGTATGTAAAAAACTTCACACAGCCGATCCAGCAGATTGCACAGGTCATCAATCAGGTACAGTCGATGGCGGCAGCATCTGAGCGTGTGTTTGAGTTTTTAAATGAGGAAGAGGAAGATCAGACCGTAGAACATCCGGCAGATGTGAGTGCCGTAACCGGAACCGTCGATTTTGATCATGTACAGTTTGGTTACAACCCGGATCAGACGATCATCAAAGATTTCAGTGCACATGTCAAACCGGGGCAGAAGATTGCAATCGTTGGGCCGACCGGCGCAGGAAAGACTACGATGGTAAAGCTTCTGATGCGTTTTTATGATGTAAACAGCGGTTCCATCAAATTAGACGGTCATGATGTCAGGGATTTTAACCGCAGGGAATTAAGAGATGCGTTTGGAATGGTATTGCAGGATACCTGGCTGTTTAAGGGAACGATCATGGAAAATATCCGTTACGGACGTTTAGAAGCTACAGATGAAGAGGTCATTGCAGCGGCGAAAGCGGCACATGCTGACCACTTCATTAAGACACTTCCGGGTGGTTACCAGATGGAATTAAATGAGGATGCAAGCAATGTTTCACAGGGACAGAAGCAGCTCCTTACGATCGCAAGGGCAATCCTTGCGGACAATAAGATTTTGATCCTCGATGAGGCAACATCTTCGGTTGATACGAGAACCGAGGTCACAATCCAGAAAGCGATGGATAATCTGATGCGTGGCAGAACCAGTTTTGTCATTGCACACAGACTCTCAACGATCCGCAATGCGGATCTGATCCTTGTCATGAAGGACGGGGATATCGTGGAGCAGGGAAATCACGAAGAACTGCTTGAAAAAAATGGATTTTATGCAAATCTTTATAATTCACAGTTTGAGGATGTTGTTGCGTAAGAGGATATGGGATGTCGTCGTTTGGCGGCATCCTTTTTTCGTGTAGATTTTGCCGGGTATGGAATTCATTTTCGTTCCGGATACATAAAAGAAAAATAGCTGCATAAATTTTCCGGCAAACAGGAAACACTATGAGAAAAAGCCACATTCATGCGGCAGAAAGCAGGAAAATCATATGGACAAAATGAATATCAGAAAAGCGGCAATGATCGGCTGCGGATTCGTGGGCGCATCATCGGCATTTGCGCTGATGCAGAGCGGTATTTTTTCGGAGATGGTCATGATTGATGCAGATCACGCGAAGGCGGAGGGGGAAGCGATGGATCTAAGCCACGGACTTCCATTTGCAAGACCGGTAAAAATATATGACGGGGACTATGATGACATTGTAGATGCCGGAATTATTATCATCACGGCGGGTGCAAACCAGAAGCCGGATGAGACGCGGCTTGATCTGATCCACAAAAATGTGGAGATATACAAACAGATCATCCCGGAGATCGCAAAGCGCGGCTGTGAGGGAATCCTTCTTATCGTATCCAATCCGGTCGATATCCTTACCTACACGGCACTGAAACTTTCCGGTTTCCCTGAACACCGCGTGATCGGTTCCGGGACAGTGCTTGATACCGCCCGGTTAAAATATCTGATCGGGGAGCATTTAGGGGTAGATAACCGCAGTGTGCATGCGTTTATCATCGGGGAACACGGAGACAGTGAACTTGCCGCATGGTCCAATGCGAATATTTCCGGTGTCCGTCTGAGTGATTTTTGCGAAATGCGTGGTCATTTTATGCATGAGGAATCCGAAAACCGTATCTATGAAAAAGTAAGAAACAGCGCTTACGAGATCATTGAACGCAAGCATGCGACCTATTATGGGATTGCGATGGCGGTAAAGCGGATCTGTGAATGTATCATCCGAAATGAACAGTCGATCCTTCCGGTATCTTCCATGATGCATGGCATTTACGGAATGAAAGATATTGTGATCAGCATGCCTGCCATTGTCGGAAAGGACGGTGTGGAGAACGTGATACCGATCTCACTGGACGAGGAAGAAAAAATGCAGTTGAAAAGATCAGCGGATATTTTAACCGGGATGAAAGAAATGATAAAAAAAGAACACGGGATCGGTTAAAAAAACAGGATAGTTGTGGTATAGTTTATTAGCAGATGATGTAAAAAAAATTGTATCAACAGGAATACAAAGGAGGACACATCATGTCCATGCGCATATATACCATGACACACAAAAAATTTACACCCCTGCCGGATCCGCTTTATGTACCGCTTCATGTCGGAAGGGCATGCGGGGAGAATCTGGGATATTTGGGGGATGATACGGGAGAACAGATCTCAGCGCTGAACTGTTATTACAGTGAGCTGACCGGGTTTTACTGGATCTGGAAAAACTGCCATGATGCCGATTATGTCGGCACCTGCCATTACAGACGGTATCTGATCAACGAAAAAGAACAGATCTATACGGAGAAGGAATACCGGGAACTGTTAAGAAAATACGATCTGGTCACGACCAAAAAAGTCCTGTTAAACAATTCTTATTACGACGGATTTTTGGCAAACCACAATATACGGGCACTGGAGATGACAGGAAAGGTCATTACAGAGAAATATCCGGAATATGCGGATGCATTTGAACAGCTTGTAAATGGCAGACAGACTTATTTTGGAAATATCCTTGTCACTTCAAAAATATTATTTGATGAATATGCATCCTGGCTGTTTTCCATTTTCTTTGAGGTGGCAGAGCGGATCGAATTAGAAACGGGGGAAGATGCCTACCATAAAAGAGTATTTGGATTTATTTCCGAATTTCTCCTGCTTGTGTGGGTTACAGTGAAAAAGCTGCGTGTATATGAGTGCAAAGTGGGAATGCTTGGAGAAAAGGCAGAGACCGGTGAATTAAAAAGGTGTCTTGCCGAATGTTTCAGAAACCGCGATGTTGATCTGGCAAAGAAAATTTTTTTGGAGACAAGAGAAAAAAGACCGGATGTATTAATGGAGGCATCTGATATCACGGGTGAATTGCATCTGTGCATGCAGATCATTGCAACCGCGGGGGAAGAAAGAAATCATGGCGAAACCATGATTTTAGAAAGAGAAAATGATTTTGGCAGACTGATGGAGATATTTTCGAAATTAAACCGGGTTGTGAGCCGGTACCGCGAAAACAGCGAGAGCGAAGAGGATATCCGTTTTCTGGGCGAAGGGAAAATATCAAAGACCGCAGTGTGGGTGGCAGTCATGATGGGAAAAGAATCTGAAAGTGAGAAAAAAGATCTGATGGATCGCATGTTAAAATATCTTCATTAAATTTTAAGAAATGCCGGAAAGCAGGAAAATACACGCATGAGGAAGAATGCCGTAACCTGCACCGGCATTTTTTGTTGACAATTATTTTATGGTCTGCTATGATAAAACGTGCGTAAAAAAGTAACATTTTTTTTATGCTGCAGATCCCTTATAATAGTAAGAGCAGGCAACCGTAGTCTAATGGATAGAACACCGGACTCCGACTCCGGCAATGCGGGTTCGATTCCCGCCGGGTGCATTTTGACAGTCAGATAGCAGGCGGCATGTTATATGTTACGCCTGTTACATATTTTATGGCGTTTTATACAACAAAAGGAAAGGGATGGAAAATACGATGGCTTCTTCAAATGTTGATGATAAATTAAAAAAAGATACAGAAAATAAAGAGACAGGCAATAAAGAAACAAATAAGATTCTTACATTTATAAAACAGAATGTGCGTTATATTACAGCAGGGGTATTGTTCCTTGCAATGGTACTTATTTTAGTAAAGGTCGGATCTCCGAAACAGCCACAGAATGGACAGAATGTTGCGGCAACAGAGGTAGCTTCAGAGGCATCAGATGACGCAAAACAGGAGTTTGAGGTGGATGCACATGAAGATGTAAATACACTGATCAACCAGTACTATACCGCATATGCAGCGGGAGACACGGATACACTTTCAACAATCGCAACCCCGCTGTCTGAAAATGAAAAAAGTTATATTTCCGTATTCAGCCAGTATGTAGATGCATACCAGAATATCAAATGCTACACAAAACAGGGGCTTGATGCATCTTCTTATCTTGTATCCGTTTATGTTGAAGTGAAATTTAAAGATGTAGATACGGTTGCGCCGGGACTGGATTTCTTCTATGTGCGCACGAATGAAGATGGCAGTGTATACATTGATAACCTTTACAGCCAGTACAATTTAAAGATTAAAGAAAATGCGTTAGATACAAGCATTCAGAACCTGATCAGTGAGTACGAGGACAGCGAAGATGTCAATACACTTCAGAAAGAAGTACAGGGTAAATATGACACGGCCATTGCTTCGGATGATAAGTTAAGTGAGATGATCTCCACGACGATTCCGAATGCGATCACTGAGTGGGCAGGCACGATCGTCAGCCAGAATACCGAGACAGAGAGCACAGAGCAGGCTCCGGAAGAAACAACAGAATCAGAGCAGACTGAGACACCGGAGGAGAATACGGAGCAGCCGGCGGAAGATACACCGACACAGGGTGAGCCGGATACCGTTTATGCAGTAGATACTGTAAATGTCAGAGCAGCCGCAGATACAGAATCCGATAAAATTGGAACGTTAGAGAAAGGCACAGCACTTACAAGAACAGGTACAGATGGAGAGTGGAGTGTTGTAAATTATAACGGACAGACCGGATATATTAAGACAGAGTATCTTACAACGAAAAATTCCGATTCTGATTCAGATAACGGTGGAAATGAAGAGCAGACGACCACAAGCAATTTTATAGCTGAGGGAACAGTCATTACGCTGAGTGATTCCATAAATATCCGTTCGGGAATGAGCGAGAACGACAGCAAGATCGGAACAGCTTTTTCCGGTGAGAAGGTCACGGTAGTTATGAGCTATGCAGAGGGATGGACAAAGGTAACCTGGAATGGACAGACCGGTTATATTAAGACTTCCCTGTTACAGTAAATGTTCAATATACAATGGATGGCACATTTTTAGTAACAGACTTGTAGCCACAGTAGAAATGGCGGAGACTTTAAAGATAAGTCTCCGCTTTTGTGCAGAAAGAGAAAGGTGAAAAATGCAGGAGCCAGTCAGAATCAATAAATATCTCAGCGAGGCAGGCGTGTGCTCAAGAAGAGAGGCGGACCGTCAGGTAGAAGCAGGAAATGTGACGATAGATGGTGTGGTTGCTTCCATGGGAGCAAAAGTATTGCCAGACCAGACGGTTCTTTTTTGCGGAAAGCCGGTAAAAAAAGAAGAGGAAATGATACTTCTGGCATTTCACAAGCCAACCGGAATTGTATGTACCGCTGAAAAGAGGGAAAAGAATAATGTCGTGGATTACATCAATTATCCGAAACGGATTTATCCGATTGGAAGGCTGGACAAAGATTCCGAAGGCTTATTGCTTATGACAAACAATGGTGACATTGTAAACCGCATCATGCGTGCCGGAAATATGCATGAAAAAGAATATATCGTCACGGTCAACAAGCCCGTGACCGACAGTTTCCTGCGTGGACTTGCAGGAGGAGTTCCACTGGTGGAATTAAATGCCACGACGCGCAAATGCAAAGTATGGAGGATCGGGAAAAGGCAGTTTGGCATTATACTGACACAGGGATTGAACCGTCAGATCCGGCGCATGTGTGAATATTTTGGGTATAGAGTGGAAAAACTGGTAAGAACCCGTATCATGAATATTGAACTGGGAGATTTAAAAGCCGGAACTTACCGCGAGGTAACTCCGCAGGAATATAAAGAGTTGATGAGGCTGGTAAAAGATTCATCAAATACGACAGTGATTCACGGACGGGATGGAGGAGACAGATGACACCGGAAGAACAGATCAAAGAGTTAAGGGATAAGATCAATTATCACAGTGACAGATATTATAATCAGGACAGTCCTGAGATCTCTGATTATGAATTTGACATGCTGATGCAGCAGTTGAAAAAATTAGAAAAAGAGCATCCGGAACTGGTGACAAAAGATTCTCCGACACAGCATGTCGGCGGCACGGCAAAGCGGACTGCCGGAGTCTTAGTGCATCACAATGTGCCGATGTTAAGTCTTCAGGATGTTTTCTCAAAAGAAGAGGTCGTTGATTTTGTAGAGCAGATGAAAGAGCAGCTTGATGATCCGGAGTTTGTGGTCGAATATAAGATTGATGGGCTGTCCATGGCGCTGCGTTATGAAAATGGCGATCTTTCACTTGCATTGACGCGCGGTGATGGTGTGAATTTTGGCGAGGATGTGACCGCGAACGCAAAAGTGATCTCAGATGTCAAAAAGAAATTAAAGGACAAACCGGAATATTTGGAGATCCGTGGGGAAGTCTACATGAAAAATGAAGATTTTGACAGAGTCAATGAACAGCAGGAACTGCTTGGAAAAAAGATTTTTGCAAATCCGAGAAACTGCGCAGCAGGAACGCTGCGTCAGCTTGACAGCCGCGTGACAAAAGAGAGAAAACTTTCCATGTTTGTATTTAATATCCAGCAGGTGCGTGGCATGGACATTATGACTCACACGCAGGGATATGAATTTTTAAAGAGACAGGGCATCCCGATCATCGAAGATTACAAAGTATGCAAAACAGCGGATGAAGTCTGGAATGCAATTACAGCGATCGGAGAAAACCGTGGAAATCTCGGCTACGATATCGATGGTGCGGTCATTAAGATCAACCGCTATTCGGACAGGGAACTGCTCGGAAATACATCAAAAGTTCCAAAATGGGCAATCGCATACAAATATCCGCCGGAAGAAAAGGAAACAAAACTGCTTGATATTGAACTTTCCGTTGGAAGGACCGGAAGGATCACACCGACTGCCGTGTTTGAGCCGGTGCGCCTGTGTGGAACGTCTGTTTCAAGGGCAACACTGCACAATCAGGATTTCATTGATGATTTAGATGTCGGCATTGGCGATACGATCGTGGTTTACAAATCCGGAGAGATCATTCCGAAAGTAAAAGAAGTCCGCAAGGAAAAAAGACCGGACGGCTGGAAGCGTTTTATGATTCCGGATGTCTGTCCGGTCTGCGGTGCAAAGACGGAACGTGAAAAAGATACTGCGGATATCAAGTGTACTTCACCAAACTGTCCGGCACAGTTAGAACGTCATATCATTAACTTTGTCGGCAGGGATGCCATGGATATCAAGGGATTTGGTACAGTTTATATTGAAGAACTTGTTCGTTTGGGGTATATTAAGGATATTGCCGATATATTTGAACTGAAAGATCACAGGGAAGAGTTGATCGAACAGGGTATTATCGGAAAAGAAAAGAATACAGACAAGCTTTTAGAAACAATCGAAAAGGCAAAAGAAAATGATGCATACATGCTTCTGACCGGATTTGGTATTCCGAATGTTGGAAAAGCTGCCGCAAAGACGATCATGAAACGTTTTCCTTCGATCCTTGATTTAGAGGATGCTGACAGGGATGCCCTGATGGAGGTGGACGATGTCGGGGAAGTCAGCGCAGACTGCATTTTCCGTTTCTTCCATGATGAAAAAAATAAAGAAATGATCGCCCGACTAAAGTCTTTAGGTGTGAACATGGAAGCGGAAGAGACCGAGACGATCGATTCGGCAGTCAGTGGAAAAACAGTTGTCATCACAGGTACACTGCCGACACTTGGAAGAAAAGAAGCGGCGGAACTGGTGGAGAAATACGGCGGAAAAGTATCAGGATCCGTATCGAAAAAGACAGATTATGTTGTTGCAGGAGAGAGTGCGGGCAGCAAACTGACAAAGGCACAGGAACTTGGAATCACGGTGCTCACGGAAGCAGAACTGTTTGTACTGCTTGGAATCAGCGCAGAGAATGGAGAATAGTGTGGCAAATAAGCTCGATAGCTTATTTGCCACACAGATATTTGTTTCTGAGCAAAACAAATATCTTTTATGGCAGACAGAAATTTGAAATTTCCGTCGCCGCTTCGCAACAAGTTGCTCAGAGAATGGAGAATGTTATGCCAATTAAAACACAGAGTGATTTACCGGCGAAAGAGATATTGGAGAAGGAAAATATATTTGTTATGGATGAAAGTCGAGCAACACATCAGGATATCCGCGTTATTGAGATTGGAATCCTGAATTTAATGCCGTTAAAAGAAGACACAGAGCTGCAGCTCTTGCGTTCGCTGTCGAACACACCGCTGCAGATCAATGTGACATTTATCACAGTATCGTCCCATGAGTCAAAAAACACATCCATGAGCCATTTAAACAAATTCTACGAGACGTTTGATGGAGTAAAAAACCGTTATTTTGACGGACTCATCATCACAGGGGCTCCGGTGGAACAGATGGAATTTGAGGAAGTGGACTACTGGAAGGAAATGTGTGATATTTTTGAATGGACGAAAACACATGTGACATCTACGATGCATTTATGCTGGGGTGCACAGGCAGGACTTTATTATCATTATGGATTGAAAAAGCATCTGCTGGACAAAAAGGTATTCGGGGTGTTTGAACATCATGTCATGAACCGCAAAGTGCCGTTAGTCCGCGGCTTTGACGATTATTTTATGGCACCGCACTCCAGACATACAGAAGTGAGAGCGGAAGATATCCGTAAAATACCGGATCTGACGATTCTTGCCGAGTCTGATGAGGCAGGTGTGTTCCTTGCAATCGCAGACGAAGGCAGACGCATTTTCGTCATGGGACACCCGGAGTATGACCGTGTCACACTTGACAAGGAGTACAAACGTGATAAAGAAAAAGGACTGCCGATCGATCTCCCGGTCAACTATTATCCGGATGATGATGATACGAAAAAGCCGAGGCTGGAGTGGCGGTCACATGGGAATATCCTCTACTCAAACTGGCTGAACTATTATGTGTACCAGACGACACCGTATGAGTTCATTGATACGGCGGAGATTGTAGGGAAATAAGGTCGTCTTCCCGGAAATAGAGACTTAGAGCCGTATTTGGTTTGCTTCAGAAAATTATAAAATTGTATAAAATGGCACATATTTTGATAGCGAAAGTGTGTAGATAGTGTGTAGCATACACACTCCAAAAAACAAAAGAAAATAGAACTCTGATATGACAAAAATATGAGAAGAACGTGAAAACTTTCTTCTCTTTTTTTGCGTAAAAAAGAGGTGTTGTGATGCAGTTATTTTTTTAAGATTGGGTTCGGTATTTGAAATCATCAAGTTGTCTTGATGATTTATTATGGATTTACGAGATGAAAAATGGATATATCTATTCTGCAAATGTTGATGTATATTATCCAGATATTAAATTTGTATATGATACAACAAAAATAGAAATGTCACAATATTATTTTGACTGTTATTATATACGGAATAATTCTAAATATAATATTACATTTTGTAGAGATGCCGTTTCTTGCTTGGATCAAGCATATGAATGGTTTTCAAAAAGGCTTCTGGAGATATGACCGTTAGTCAATGGAAACAAAATAGATTTTATCCGTACTATCCTGGATTAGAAGTAGATGTGTTAGATGTTGTTGGAATAGCAGTATCTGGACAGACAAAGCTTAAAAATGTAAGAAATACTTATAAGGACGAGTAAAAGCAAAGGGCTGTAAAATGATTCTATGATAAAGAAACGCTAGATTCGGTGGATGTCGATTCTGGTGTTTCTTCACTTTAATCTTCTTGTTTAAAAAAATAACTACTTTTGCATAGAAACTGTTAATGATATATAAGGCGCTTTAAAAATTTGCTGGCTAGTACAATTCAGGGAATGTTAGAAGCCGAAATGGACGATCAGTTAGGTTATGATAAGTATTAACGTTCACATGAGCCATACTATCGAAATGACTCAAAGTCAAAAACTGTGCAAAGCCAATATTATCTTCCTATGAAAAAGACTTTGAATTAACTTTTACACATAATTCCACAGCTATAGAAGGTAATACATTGACGCTGATGGAAACCAAGGTAGTACTGGAAGATGGAATATCTGTAGGCGGAAAAGAACTGCGTGAAATATATGAAGTTGTCAATCACAAGAAGGCGTATCAGTATGTTAAAAAGTGCATTGCGGAAGGAAAAATACTGGATGAACCTATTGTAAAGGATATTCATGCAATTTTGACAGAAAATATTATAGTTGGTGGTATTTACCGGAATCAGGAAGTACGGATCAGTGGTGCGGGGCATGTTCTGCCAGTTGGGAATGGCCGGTATCTATCGCAAAAGAAAATCGACTGGATTATTACAATGCCCTGGAAACCTATGCGGTACGAGGAGAGCTCGGAGAATTTGCAGATTTAGTGGCAGAATTGTAAGAAGAGCAGTTAGATGTCTATATCAAACTGATTTAAAGATAAAGATACTACCATTCTGACAGATAATCCCGGTTTTATACAAATTTTAGTTTCCAAAACAAGAATAGTCTGTTATAATAAGTTTATAATATCACTTAGGAGGCAATTAGCGATGGGTGAGGATAGAAAAACATTTAAAATAAAGGATGGTAATTTGGGAGAAGTGAAGATAGCAGATGAAGTAGTTGCCATCATTGCAGGGCTTGCCGCTACAGAGGTTGAAGGGGTAGGTTCCATGGCTGGCAACATTACAAATGAACTTGTTAGTAAGCTTGGCATGAAGAATCTTTCCAAAGGCATTCGAGTAGAGGTGCTTGAGGGAACCGTCAATGTGGACGTTGCGCTGAATATCTCTTATGGTTATTCCATTCCGGAGGTATCTGCCAAAGTACAGGACAGAGTAAAAAATGCGATTGAAAATATGACAGGACTTGAAGTATCCGTAGTGAACATCCGTATCGCAAGTGTGGACATGGGCAACAATAAATAATGCTATTCTAAGAAAAGAGGGTGTCTTAAGCGACATCCTTTTTCCTTATGCGTAAAAGAATACAAGAAGAAAGGATGACAGAAGAAAAGAATATGACCAGAAGAGAGATAAGAGAGCAGGTATTTAAAATGCTGTTCCGTGTGGAATTTTATAATCAGGAAGAGATGTCAGAGCAGATTGCATTGTGTGAGGATGATGCCTGCAACTGGAAAGAAAAAGACAAGACATATATTTTTGAAAAAGTAGAAAAGATTTCTGAAAAGCTTGAGGAGATTGACGCGAAGATCAATGAGGTATCAGAAGGCTGGAAAACAGGAAGAATGGGAAAAGTTGATCTGACATTGATCCGTCTGGCAGTGTATGAAATGCTGTATGAGGAAGATGTACCGGCGAAAGTTGCAATCAACGAGGCGGTGGAACTGGCAAAACAGTACGGCACAGATAATTCACCTTCGTTTGTAAATGGTGTACTGGCAAAACTGGTATGATGAAAAACGTATATTCCGTAGGGCAGGTCAATACATATATCAAAAATATGTTTGCCCAGGATTTTATGTTACAGCGGATCAGTGTAAAGGGAGAAGTGTCTAACTGCAAATATCATACGTCCGGTCATATCTATTTTACGATCAAGGATGCAGCCGGGACGCTTAACGCAGTGATGTTTGCGGGCAGCAGAAAAGGTCTGAAGTTCCAGATGAAAGAAGGCGACCAGGTTGTCGTGACGGGTTCGGTGGAAGTATACGAGCGTGATGGAAAGTATCAGATCTATGCAAGAGAAATCGAACTTGACGGTGCGGGAAACCTTTACCAGAAGTTTGAAGCTCTGAAACAGGAATTAGAAGAAATGGGAATGTTTGCGGCAGAATACAAACAGCCGATCCCGCCGTATGCAATGAAGATCGGAGTTGTGACAGCACCGACCGGTGCTGCGGTGCAGGATATCCGCAATATTTCTGCGAGACGTAACCCGTTTGTGCAGCTGATTTTATACCCTGCTTTAGTGCAGGGGGATGGTGCTGTAGAGAGTATTGTAAATGGAATCCATGCGTTAGATGCGCTTGGGGTGGATGTCATGATTGTCGGCAGGGGCGGTGGTTCGATTGAAGATCTGTGGGCGTTCAATGAGGAAGAGGTAGCGCGAGCCATTTTTGAGTGTGAAACTCCGGTTATTTCAGCAGTCGGTCATGAAACAGACTGGACGATCGCTGATTTTGTGGCAGATCTGCGGGCACCGACGCCGTCGGCAGCAGCAGAACTTGCAGTGTTTGATTATGCGGCAGTGGAGGGAAGACTTGGCGAGATCAAAGAGCGGATGTTCTTATTGAATATGCAGCGCATCCAGCAGATGCGAAAAGAATTAGAACATGCAAAGGACAGACTTTCCTATCTGAGCCCTGAGGGGCAGCTGCGCGAAAAAAGAAAATATGCGGCAGATCTGGAAGAACAGCTAAGAAACCGCATGGAGCATATGATTGAGCTGCGCAGGCATAAGCTGGCGCTGCTTTCGGAAAGATTAGAGGGTGTGTCGCCGGTAAAAAAACTTGCACAGGGATATTCTTATGTGACAGATGAAAACGGGCATACACTTACAGATGCAGAGGGTGTGAAAGCGGGTGACCGTGTGAAAATCCGCCTGTTAAAAGGTGCGTTAGAGGCAGAGGTGACGGAGGTTTTGCATGAGCGATGAAACAAAAAACAAGCCTGCGCTGGAAGATAATTTTGCAGAGCTTGAGGATATTTTAAAACAGATGGAACAGCCGGAGATTTCACTGGAACAGTCATTTTTGCTGTATCAGAGCGGTGTGGAAAAACTAAAAGAGTGCAATGTGATGTTAGATACCGTAGAGAAAAAGATGCAGATTTTAAATGCCAAAGGGGAACTGGAAGATTTTTAAGATGCAGACGGTGCATATGGAGGAGCAGATATGGATATCAAAGCGGAAATAGGCAGACATACAGATGAGGCAGAACAGATCATAACTTCCTATCTGCCAGAGGAAAAGGGATACCAGAAAACTGTGATCGAAGCAATGAATTACAGTTTTCTTGCAGGAGGAAAAAGATTACGGCCGATTCTTATGTTAGAGACTTACCGGCTGTTTGGCGGAAAATCGAAAGTAATCGAGCCGTTTATGGCTGCAATCGAGATGATACATACATATTCACTGGTGCATGATGATCTTCCGGCGATGGACAATGATGAATACCGCCGTGGCAAAAAGACAACACATGTGGTGTATGGGGAGGCAATGGCGATCCTTGCCGGGGATGCTCTTTTGACATATGCATTTGAGACGGCGGCGAAGGCACTGGATATCGAACCACAGAATCCGGGAATTGGAAAAGCAATCCGTATTTTGTCTGCAAAAGCGGGAATTTATGGAATGGTCGGCGGACAGACAGTGGATGTTGAGTCTGAGAATACCTGTGATATGACAAAAGAAAAACTTGATTTTATCTATCGTCTCAAGACAAGTGCGCTGATCGAGGCGTCCATGATGATTGGAGCTGTTCTTGCTGGGGCGACCGGAAGTGAACAGAAGATCGTGGAAGCGGTGGCATCAAAAGTCGGGCTTGCATTCCAGATACAGGATGATATCCTCGATGTGACAAGTACGATGGAAGTGCTTGGAAAGCCGATCGGCAGTGATGAGAAGAATCACAAGAGCACCTATGTGACGTATGAAGGAATCGAGAAGTCAAAACAGGATGTTGCAGACCTTTCGGAAAAGGCGATCGCACAGATGGAGACACTGGTTGTGAAAAATGAATTCCTGACAGAATTATTGCGCTATCTGATTTCGCGTGAAAAATAATTCGCCGTTCGTCAATCATGCGAGCATGTTGACTCTCTTGCGCTCATTATATCCTGTGCAAAAACAGCACATGATCCAATTCGCCGTTCGTCAATCATGCAGGCATATTGACTCTCTTGCGCTCATTATATCCTGAATAAATCGGTACAAAAAGAGAACCGGGAAACAGAGGAAGTCAGTATGATATTGGAAAAAATAAAAAAAGAAAATGATATCAAAGAACTCTCAGAGGAAGAGTTAGAGATATTAGCGGATGAGATCCGTGAATTTTTAATTCAGAAAATATCGGTTACCGGTGGACACCTGGCGTCAAATCTGGGTGTGGTGGAGCTTACCATGGCGCTTCATCTGTTTTTGGATCTGCCAAAGGACAAACTGATCTGGGATGTTGGTCATCAGTCCTACACACATAAACTGTTAACCGGAAGAAGAGAAAACTTTGATACACTCCGCAAATATGGCGGGATGAGCGGTTTCCCGAAACGAAAAGAAAGCGACTGTGACTGCTTTGATACGGGACACAGTTCCACCTCGATTTCTGCCGGATTAGGCTATGCACATGCCAGAGAGATCGCGGGCGAGGATTATAAGGTCGTATCTGTGATCGGGGACGGTGCGCTGACTGGCGGCATGGCATTTGAAGCTCTGAATAATGCGGCACAGTTAAAATCTAATTTTATTATTGTGCTGAATGATAACAATATGTCTATTTCTGAAAATGTCGGTGGACTCTCGACATATTTGTCCGGTTTTCGGACGGCAGATGCCTATCTGGATCTGAAAATGGGCGTGATGAATTCGCTAAACAAGATTCCGGTTTACGGCAATAAAATGGTAGAGCGGATCCGTAAGACGAAGAGTGGAATCAAACAGCTGTTTATTCCGGGCATGCTTTTTGAAGAGATGGGCATCATTTATTTAGGACCGGTTGATGGCAGTGATATGAAGGGAATCTTAAGACTGCTGAAAGAAGCGTCGAATATTGAAGGCCCGGTCATGGTACATGTTTTAACACACAAAGGTGCAGGATATCTGCCTGCCGAGCGCCATCCGGCAAGATTTCATGGTACGGAGCCGTTTGATATTGAGACCGGATTGCCAAGCAAACCGAGAGTGAAAGCAAACTACACGGATATTTTTTCAACTGTGATGCGCAAGCTTGGTGACCGTGATGAAAAAGTGGTAGCAATCACAGCGGCTATGACGGATGGTACGGGACTCAAACGTTTTCATAATATGTTCCCGGGTCGTTTCTTTGATGTTGGAATTGCGGAGGAACATGCAGTTACGTTTGCGGCAGGACTTGCGGCGGCAGGGTTAAAACCGATATTTGCGGTATATTCATCTTTCCTGCAGCGTGCATATGACCAGATCCTGCATGATGTGTGTATTCAGAATCTGCCGGTTGTTTTTGCAATCGACAGGGCAGGACTTGTCGGCAGTGACGGAGAGACACACCAGGGTATTTTCGATATATCCTATCTGTCTGCGATTCCGAACATGACGATCATGGCACCGAAAAATAAATGGGAACTTTCCGATATGATCAAGTATGCCGTCGATTTTCCGACACCGATCGCAGTGCGGTATCCGCGTGGGGAAGCGTATGACGGGTTGAAAGAATACAGGCAGCCGATTTCCGTCGGCAAGAGTGAATGGATCTATCGTGAATCAGAGATTGCACTGGTTGCGTTAGGATCGATGGTTAAGACGGCTGAAAAAGTGCATGCGGCATTAAGGGAAGAAGGCATTCCTGCAAGTCTTATCAATTCCCGTTTTGCAAAGCCGTTAGACACACAGATGTTAATGGAGGCTGCATCGAAACATACACTGGTCGTTACCATGGAAGAGAATGTCATAAATGGTGGCTTCGGGGAGCATATCACCCGTTTTTATAACGAACAGGGAATCTATGTGAATGTACTTAATATAGCAATCCCTGATGAGTATGTGGAGCATGGAAATGTGGATATTCTATACCACGAAGTCGGTATTGATGCGGATACCATATTAAAACGGATCAAAGAGGTTTATCATCCATTATAAGGCAGAAAGGATACAGATTCATTGAAAGAAAGATTGGATTTATTGTTGGTAAACAGAGGACTGGCACCGTCCAGGGAAAAAGCAAAAACGATGATCATGGAAGGCAATGTGTTCGTGGAAAATGAGCGCGAGGACAAGGCAGGTTCCATGTTTGATACAGAGGCAAAGATCGAGATAAAGGGAAATACGCTGAAATATGTAAGCAGAGGCGGATTGAAGCTTGAAAAAGCGATGACGCATTTCGATATAGAATTAAATGACAAAGTCTGTATGGATATCGGGGCATCGACCGGAGGATTTACAGACTGTATGCTCCAGAACGGCGCAAAAAAAGTGTATTCTGTCGATGTCGGATACGGTCAGTTTGCATGGAAGCTAAGACAGGATCCGCGGGTGGTCTGCATGGAAAAGACGAACATCCGTTATGTGACACCACAGGATATCGATGATGTATTAGATTTTGCATCTGTTGACGTTTCATTTATCTCATTGACGAAGGTGCTTGGCCCGGCAAGAGAACTGTTGGCAGATGGCGGTGAAATGGTGTGCCTGATCAAGCCACAGTTTGAGGCGGGAAGAGAAAAAGTAGGGAAAAAAGGTGTTGTGCGCGATAAATCCGTACATGAGGAAGTAATTGATAAGGTCGTATCATTCGCACTTTCAATCGGATTTTCCGTGCTTCATCTGGAATATTCGCCGATCAAGGGACCTGAGGGCAATATTGAGTATCTGGTGCATCTGAAAAAAGAGGCAGAGGCAGAACAGGCAGGCGTGGAAGAATCTGTCGATGTACAAAAAGTGGTAGATGCGGCACATGGAGAACTGGACAAATAAATGAAAAATTTTCTGATTATCACAAACTATTATAAGGATTCTGAGGCGAGGCTGACCAATCACATTAAAGAATACATTGAGAAAAAGGGTGGTTCCTGCAGCACTTTTTTCAGCAATGGGGAGACACCGGGTGAGGCGGCTCCGCACAGGGAAGATATCCCTGAAAATACACAGGGAGTTTTGGTGCTCGGTGGAGACGGTACGTTGATCCGTGCCGCAGCAGCTTTGGTAAAGAGCAGACTGCCGCTGATCGGTGTCAATTTAGGGACACTGGGATATCTGTGTGAGCTGGAAGAAAAAGACGTATTTGCAGCAGTTGACAAGCTCATGAAAGACGACTACATGGTCGAAGAGCGGATGATGCTTGGCGGATACGGGATCAAGGGTGGTGAGATACTGCCTGCGGATATCGCACTTAATGATGTGGTAATTCACAGAACCGGGGCACTTTCGGTGGTAAATCTGATCGTCTATGTCAATGGTGAATATCTGAATACGTTCCGCGCAGATGGAATCATTATATCGACACCAACCGGATCTACAGGATATAATATGTCGGCGGGAGGTCCGATCGTGGACCCGAAGGCACAGATGATGCTGATCACGCCGATCAATGATCATAACTTAAGCTCAAAAAGTATCGTGATCAGTGCAGATGAGGAGGTTACCGTAGAACTTGGAAAGCGTCGCTCCCAGAAAGACGAGATGGTGGAAGTCAGTTTTGACGGAGACAGCAAAGTTCGTTTGGAAGTGGGCGATCGTTTTGTGGTGCGCAGGGCGGAAGATACGGCAAAGATCTGTAAATTGAGCAGTGAAAGTTTCCTTGAAATATTGCGCAGGAAGATGAGCGCTTATACATAATAGTGGATTTATCTTTAGAACAGGAGAAAGTATGAAAACAAAGAGACAGGCAAAAATACTTGAACTGATAAAAAAGAATAACATCGAAACACAGGAAGAATTATCGGATTATTTAGAGAGGGAAGGATATCAGGTAACGCAGGCAACGGTTTCGAGGGATATTCGGGAATTGAAGCTGACAAAGGTGGCAGTCAACGGGGGCAGGCAGAAATATGTTGCACTGATGGAGGCAAGCGAAGATCTGTCTGAAAAATATACCAGAGTGTTCCGCGATGGATTTGTTTCCATGGATATGGCACAGAATATCCTTGTTATCAAGACGGTATCAGGAATGGCAATGGCGGTGGCTGCGGCACTTGATGCCATGCATCTGCATGAAGTTGTGGGATGTATTGCCGGGGATGATACGATCATGTGTGCAGTCAGAAGTGTACAGGAAACTGTTGAAGTTATGGGACGGCTGCGCAAAATTGTAGAAGAATAACAGACTGTCAGAAAAGAGGAGATACTTCCGGGAGAGAATGCGCGGGAATGCGCAGGAAGGAGATTCTATGTTACAAAATCTGCATGTGAAAAATTTAGCACTGATTGATGAGTCGGAGGTCGATTTTGCCGGGGGATTAAATATCCTGTCCGGTGAGACAGGTGCCGGAAAGTCCATTATCATTGGATCAATCAATCTTGCACTTGGAGGCAAGGTTCAGAAAGAAATGCTGCGTGACCCGGAAAAACCAGCGCTGGTGGAACTCATTTTTTCTGTTACCGAAAAGCAGAAACAGGTGTTAAAGCAGCTTGATGTGGAGACTGAGGATGATGAGGTCATCTTAAGCCGCAGGATCACGGGTGGACGCGGTGTCTCGAAGGTCAATGGCGAGAGTGTGCCTGCTTCAAAAGTAAAAGAAATTGCTTCGGTTTTGATTGACATTCACGGACAACATGAGCATCAGTCACTTTTGTCGAAGAAAAAGCATTTAGAGATCCTTGACAGTTATGCAAAGGAAGAGATCGAGCAGCCGAAAAAGGAGCTTGCAGAGGCATATAAGGACTATAAGAAACTTGTGTCAGAGTTAAACGATGCGGACGTGGATGAGGAAGAACGCTTAAGGGAAGTTTCGTTTTTGGAATATGAAGTCGGTGAGATTGAAGAGGCCGGACTTACTGTGGGAGAAGATGAGGAATTAGAGACACAGTATAAGCGTTTCATCAATGGGAAAAAAATTGTGGAAGCACTCAATCAGGCGTATCAGTATACCGGAGGGATGGATCAGGCATCAGAGCTGACCGGACGTGCGCTAAGGGAACTTTCGGGCGTATCAGTGTATGATGAGAAAATTGCTGATATGGAAGAAACGCTTACACAGATCGACAATCTGCTAAATGACTTTAACCGGGAGATTGCAGATTATCTGGATGATACAGATTTTGACGAGGAGACGTTTTACCATCTGGAAAAACGGCTGGATGAGATCAATCACTTAAAGTCAAAATATGGAAGTTCTATTGAGGAAATATTAAGTGCATGTGAAACGAAACAGGAACGGCTGCTCCGGTTAAAAGATTACGATACTTATCTGGCTGATTTAAAAGAAAAAGTAAAAAACGCGGAGAAAAAACTGCAGAAAAGCTGTGAAAAAGTGTCCGATATCCGCAAAAAATATGCAGAAAAACTGGTTATTGCAGTGACGGAAGCATTGAAAGATCTGAACTTTTTAGATGTTGTATTTGAAATGCGGTTTGACGTGCTGTCAAACTACACAGCAAACGGATACGACGATGCGGAGTTTATGATCTCAACAAACCCGGGAGAGCCGGTACGTCCGCTTGGAAAGGTGGCATCCGGGGGAGAGCTTTCAAGAATTATGCTTGCGATAAAAACAGTGCTTGCCGATCAGGACGAGGTGGAGACGCTGATCTTTGATGAGATCGACAGTGGAATCAGCGGACGCACGGCACAGATGGTTTCCGAGAAAATGAATCTTTTAGGACGTTCACACCAGATCATCTGTATCACACATCTGCCGCAGATCGCTGCGATGGCGGATGCACATTATCTGATTGAGAAGGCTGTCTCAAACGGCGCAACCGTCTCAAAGATCAGACGGCTTGATACGGCAGAAACCGTGGACGAACTGTCCCGTATGCTTGGCGGTGTTGAAATCACGGATAAGGTAAGAGAAAGTGCGCGGGAAATGAAAGAACTTGCCGCAAAAAAGAAAAAATAAAAATTCCAAAAAAAGGCCGGTGTGTCAGGAAGTGGCAGGGCAGTTTGGATAAATAACAGCGTGAAAAAGAAAAAAGCACATATAATAAAAAGGGGATATCGAAACAGGATATCTTCTTTTTTTGCGAAAGATGGGGAAAACAGGAGAGAGAGAATGAAAAAGATAAGTGCTTATTACAGAATTATACAAAATCTTACCTGTATGGGATTCTTTTTTACGTTGATTTTTGCGGTAAAATCGTTTGAGAATGCTGTGCCGGATGAGATATATGTGAGAGCGGGAGAAACGGTATCTTATGATTTTGATGTTCCGGTCAGTGTTGTGCTAAAGCAGGACAGTACGGAGGTATTTGAATATCTGACAAAAGATTCACCGCTTACGTATTGTGTAAATTGCAGATTATTTGGAATTTTTCCCGTTAAAGATATCACGGTTATGCTGGTGGAACCGGAAACGGTTTATGCCAGTGGAATGCCGGTTGGAATTTATGCGAAAACAAAAGGAGTACTTGTGATCGGGAATGGGGAAGTGGAGAGGGTAGATGGACGGGAGGTAAAGCCGTCAGAAAATCTTGTAAAAAGCGGAGATTATATTGTCAGTGTCAATGGGATGGCAGTCAGCGAGAAAGAAGACCTTGCTGCAGCAGTGAACGAAGCCGGAGGAGAAAAAGATATTCTTGGAATCATGCGTGGCGAGGAATATATTGAGGTTTCCCTGGATCCGGTAAAGAGTGTCAGTGGAAAATATATGCTTGGTGTCTGGGTGAGGGACGACCTTGCGGGAGTAGGAACACTTACTTATTACAAAGCAGATGGAACCTATGCAGCACTTGGACATGCAGTGAGTGACAGCGATACCGGAACGATCATGAGTATGGCGGAAGGGTATCTTTATCATACAGATATTGTAGGCATAAAGAAAGGAAAGTCAGGCACTCCGGGAGAACTTTCCGGTATTATTCAATACGGAGACAGTACAAGAATAGGTTCGATCATGCAAAACACCGGTCTTGGGATTCATGGAGTCTTAAACGGAAACTTAAAGTGGTTAGAAACCGGGGAGTGTTATGAGGTGCGTTATAAACAGGATATCAGGACCGGAAGTGCGTTTATTGTATCGTCTGTTTCCGGGGAGAGTAAAAAATATGAAGTGATGGTGGAAAGTGTTGATTACAGCGGAAAAGAGGAAAATAAAGGAATCCTGATCCGGGTTACAGACCCTGAACTTTTAGAGCTGACAGGCGGGATCGTACAGGGAATGAGCGGCAGTCCGATCATACAGGACGGGAAACTGATCGGGGCCGTTACACATGTGCTCGTCAATGATCCGACCAGGGGTTATGGGATATTCATTGAGAAAATGCTTTAACATCACAGGCAAATATGGTATTATGAAACAAAAAGTGACAGTTTTTGTAAATGGGTGGCATATGCATACAGAGAGTGAAATAGAGAAATTAGCGGCGGAATATATGGAGGAAGGCCGGACAGCCTTTTTTTCAAAAGAATTAAATAAGGCGGCAACTTTAACGCAGAATGCAATCGATATCTATCGGATGGAAAAAAATTATGAACAGTATGCATTTGCGCAGAATATGATGGGTGTCATCTATGTGTCGCTTGGAAATGAATCGGCTGCAATGGATTGTTATTTAGAAGTGTTAGAGTGTTCAAAAAGACATGGAATAACATCCGTTCTGGCATTGGCGTATAATAACATAGGTTCCAGATATCAGGAGTTACGGCAGCACCAAAAGGCGATTGGATATTTTGAAAGGTCTGCAGATGAACTTGAAAAAGTGACAGACACAGAGAATGAGAATTTTCAGATCAGGTATCTGATTACACACATGAATCTCATGAAGTCCTATGGGGAACTTGACCGGCTTGACGATGCACGCAAGGAACTTCTTAAATTAGAAAAATGCAGCCAGGGTATTGTGAATGAAATGTATCGTTACTCTTATCTGACATTGAAATCAAGACTTTACTGGAACATTGGGGAAAAAGAATATGTGTATGAGCATTTGGATGAATTGATAAAGGGTGGAATTGATGATTCAAATGCAGCAGATTATATTGAAGATGTAAGTGACTTGTGCGGCCTGCTGAAAGATATGCAGGAGTTTGACAAGTGGAAAAGAGTGATTCTGGCATTTGAGCAGCATGCAAAGAAACAGAACAGCATTTATTATGAAATGATTCTCAATGAAATGTGGCTGGATTACTATAAGGAGCTTGGGGACAACGAGCAGTATGTAAAGCTCTGCATTCACTATGTAGATGTGGCTCAGCAGCAGAAAAAAGCAGACAATGAGGAACGTGCATGTGCGATCGACTTAAAGATTGAACTTCAGGAAAAGGAAGAACAACGCAGACATGCGGAGGTACGTTCCAATCAGGATGCACTGACAGGGCTGGGCAACCGGTATATGTTAGAGAAGGATGCTGTGGATGTGATTGAACATGCAATAAAAACAGGCGAAAAGATTGCTGTCGGAGTGCTTGATATCGACTGCTTTAAACAGCATAATGATACATATGGGCATATTCAGGGGGATCGTTGTCTTCGACATGTTGCTGATGTTTTGAAGAATGCCGTGGAAAAACGTGGAAAGGCATACAGGTTTGGCGGGGATGAGTTTGTACTGCTTATCCAGAACGGGGAAGAAAATACGATCACTTCCATTGCAGAAACGATAAAAAAAGAACTGCAGCAGCTGCATATAGAGGATAAGGATTCTGGCAGACAGGCAGCCGTCACGATTTCACAGGGATATGCAAGTTTCCTGCCAAGCAGACAGGAAAGCAGAAATAGTCTGATTGAACATGCGGATAAAGCATTGTATGAAGTAAAAGAAAACGGAAGGGATGGATTTCGTATTATTGTAGAATAATCCATAATTTATGTAAATTTTTGCGCTTGACGACTACATTCGACAAAATAATTTGAGTGAAAATAAGTATCATCAATTTACAAATAATTTATGATAATAGAAAGTTCGCGAGGCGCACTTTCTATTGTTTTGTCACAGGAGGGCTTGAAATGGAAAAATTAAGTGTAGCAATTGCTGATGATAATGAGATAATGTTACAGTTATTAGGGGATATTATCGAAAGTGATGATGAGTTGAATGTGGTAGGAACAGCAAAAGACGGTGAGGAAGCTTATCGTGTGATAAAAACAAAAGAGCCGGATATCGTGCTGCTTGACATAGTAATGCCAAAGTTAGACGGACTTGGGGTACTTAGCCGTGTGAACAAGGATAAAACGATCAAAAAACACCCGGCATTTATCATGATCAGTGCAATCGGACAAGATCGTATCACGGAAGATGCGATCAACATGGGGGCATCGTATTACATTATGAAACCATTTGATAATGATATGATCATTGACCGGATCAAACGGATCAAAAACCGCAGTGTGCCCGGAATGGAAAAACGTAAGATAAATGCATATGAAAAGGCAGAGCCGGTCAGCGAGCGCAGTCTTGAAGCGGATGTGACGGAGATCATCCATGAGATCGGTGTTCCGGCACATATCAAAGGATATCAGTACTTAAGGGATGCCATTGTTATGTCCGTGAATGATATGGAGATGTTAAATTCCATCACAAAGATCCTATACCCGACGATTGCAAAGAAATACCAGACAACATCAAGCAGAGTGGAGAGAGCGATCCGTCACGCGATCGAGGTAGCATGGAGCAGGGGAAAGATGGATACGATCGATGAGATGTTCGGTTATACGATCCACAATGGAAAAGGAAAGCCGACCAACTCAGAATTTATCGCGCTGATCACAGACCGTATTCGTCTGGAACATAAAATGTATTAATACTTTTCAGAAAAGTAAAAAAGAGTTATAATATTCTTTAGATTTTCAAAAGTTTATAGAAGAATAAATTTTTGGGGCTGGAGGGTTTATGACATGAAAAAAATATTATTTGCGGCTTCAGAAGCTGTGCCTTTTATGAAAACCGGAGGACTTGCAGATGTAACAGGCTCATTGCCAAAATATTTTGACAAGAAGAATTATGATGTGAGGGTCATTCTTCCAAAATATGTCTGCATGGAAGAACGGTGGAAAGGACAGCTTCATTTTTTATGCCATTTTTATGTGAATTTAAGCTGGAGGAAACAATACGTTGGGATTTTTGAAACAACGTATGATGGAATTACTTACTATCTGGTCGACAATGAATTTTATTTTGCGGGAAATGCACCGTACAACAATATTTATGAGGACGTGGAGAAGTTCGCATTCTTTTCAAAAGCAGTGTTAGAGGCATTGCCGTATCTTGATTTCTGTCCGGATATCATCCACTGTCATGACTGGCAGACGGGACTGCTTCCGGTATTTTTGCGTACTTTATATGGAGATGAGGAATACTATACGGGTATAAAGACGGTATTTTCCATCCATAATCTGAAATTTCAGGGAAGATGGAAACTGCCTGCAGTTATGGATATTACCGGACTGCCGGAACAGATTTTTGCCTCAGATAAGTTAGAGTCTTACGGTGAGGCGAATTACTTAAAAGGCGGTGTGGTCTATGCAGATGCAGTCACCACAGTCAGTCCGACTTATGCCTATGAGATCACGACACCAGAGGGCGGTGAAGGATTAGAAGGACTTATGTATGCGTGCAGGGATAAACTTTTCGGTATTTTAAATGGCCTGGATTATACAGAATATGATCCACAGAAAGATGTCTATCTGACCAATCATTATAACGAGGTGAATTATAAGGAAGGAAAGGCTCTCAACAAAACACGTCTGCAAAAAAATGTGTCTCTTCCGGTAGACGGGGACGTATTTCTGATCGGTATGGTATCGCGTATGACAGACCAGAAAGGGTTTGATCTGATCGCATATATCATGGATGAACTGCTCAGTACCGAGCGTGTCCAGTTTGTTGTGGCAGGAACCGGAGAGGCACGATATCAGGATATGCTGTCTTACTTTGCGGGAAAATATCCGGATAAGATGAAGGTACATATCGGCTATTCAGAGGAACTTGCCCATCAGATTTATGCCTCCTGTGATGCATTTTTGATGCCGTCTTTGTTTGAGCCTTGTGGTTTAAGCCAGCTGATGAGCCTTCGTTATGGCACGGTTCCGATCGTGCGTGAAACGGGTGGTCTTAAGGATACCGTCATTCCGTATAATGAATATACGAAAGAGGGAACCGGATTCTCCTTTGCAAATTATAATGCGCATGAGATGTTAGCGACAATCCGTTATGCGTTATCCGTATTTTACCAGCATAAAAATGACTGGGATATACTGATAAAACACGGTATGAGTCAGGATTTCTCCTGGAACGCATCGGTGGCAGAATATGAAAAGTTGTACGACAGTCTGATGACAAAGTTTACATGGTAATACGGTCACTTTTTTGAAAAATAATTTACATGGTAATACGGCTGCTTTCCCTTGAATAATAATATACATGGTCGGAGAGAATATCCTCTGTGGAAAGCTGTGTGGCATTGACTTCCTGAACCATTTCCGAGAGTTCCCGATAGGACTGCTGACGGGTATCTGCGGGACTGTTTGCGGAGGATAGCAGAGGATCGGCCGGTGTGGCAAAAGAATTGACGGGAATGATGAGAACTTCGTGGATGCTGCTTGGAAGGATATAAAGATCACTTCTTAAGTGCTCTGCGAAGTTTTTTAGCAGATCCTGATACAGGATACATGCAGAGCCGTTTAATTTTGTATGATTGGACAGCACATACATCGGAAAAGGTGCCGGTGGAGCAAGGATGGCGGAGCTGTCGTCATCGGAAAGAAGTTCTTTTAGCACGTCGCTCATATTGCGAAGCTCATAATGCTGGAGATCCGGTGTGTTTTTGCATGCAAGTGCATACAGGTCATCTTTTGTGATATTCCAGAAGGAAAGATGATGGTTATGGATCAGGATCGTGGCAGAGCTGCCAGAGGCTGACGGAGAGCAGGAAATCTTTTCTTCTGAAAATGACTGGCTGATATCGTCCGGATCAATGCCGATCAGACAGTTGAATACGATCGCCAAATCAAGAAAACGAAAATGGGGAACATCTGTTAACAGCGCCTTGTTGCGCTCGTAATTGATCAGCTTAAAGATAATGCGGGACTGAACCTTCTCATAGCATGTGAAAAAGGAAATATCAACACTGTGGGCGGGTTTGTTCTGCTGATAAATGTCCCTGATCTCGGTGCAGATATCAGAAATGGGCCGGCCGTTTTCATATGCATGAAAATAGTCATTCAGATAAATGGTCGGTGAGATATTGCAGCCCGGAGTTAAAACGGTCAGACCGTCTAAGTGGGTATTGTTATTTTTTAAAATGTCCTGCAGGATAATGGAAACGTCAGAACCAAATGCGTCCTGTAAAGATTGTCTGATCTGCTGTTTAAATGTCTGATATGTCATAAAGACCTCCTGTAAATACGAATCTATCCACGATAAATCCGCGGTGCAGGAGAAGATATTACTGTTTCTAAAATGGGGAAAGTCCACGCAAAACACTGCGTGGACTTACTATAACACATGCATACTACAAATGCAAGAAAAATTATTCGGATTTTAATTTTTTCCAGAGATAGCTGTAAAGCGAAGTTGTGGATTCATCAAACTGTTTGTACACGGTACAGTTATCCAGTGTTTCCTGTGGCGGGAAAATGGTGGTATCACTCAGAGTCTCATCGTCAAGTGCATCAATCACAGCAAGGTTTGGTGTGGCATAGCAGACATAATCAAAATTTTTCATGGCAACGTCCTCACGGCATAGGAAATCGAGAAATTTTTCAGCATTTTCCTGATTTTTACAGCTCTTTGGAATGAACCAGGAATCGATCCAGAGGTTGGAACCTTCTTTTGGAACCGTATAGGAGAGGTCATCATTTAATTCCATCGCAGTGGCTGCTTCCCCGGAATAAACTAATGCCATTGCCGCATTTCCGGCAGCCATTTCATCGGAAGTCTCATCCACATAATAGGCGTACACAAGAGGTTTTTGTTTGATCAGAAGATCAACGGCATTATTCAGTTCGGTCTCGTTTTCTGTATTGATGTCATAATTTAACAGGCGAAGAGCCGGGACAAACGAATCACGGACAGAATTCTGCATAATGATGGAATCTTTGTAGTGTTCATCCCACAGGATATTCCAGGAGGACACCTCATCATCTGTGACCATCGTGGTATTGTAGAGGATGCCGAGCGTTCCGTAAAAATAGGGCATGGAGTAAGAGGCATCCGGGTCAAAGATCCTTGCCGCATCGATGATCGACGGATCAATATTTTGGTAATTCGAAAAACTGCTGAAGTCGATCTTATTTACTTCGCCCTCCGAGATCAGACGTTCTACCATATAGTCGGAAGTGCAGATTAAGTCATAACCGATCGAACCGGCTTTATATTTCGTATACATTTCCTCCGGGCTTTCATATTCTTCTAATTTAACATGGATGCCGGTTTCCTGTTCAAACAGTTTTAAAACAGAACTGTCCATATATTTTCCATAATTTAAAACGACCAGCGAATTATCGTCAGCGGTATTTTTTGTTCCACAGCCTGCGGCAAAAAAAGCGCCGAGAAGTAAAAGCGGAAAAACAATATATTTTTTCATGATATCCTCACGATCTGCCGGATAATACGGCGTATCTGTAATTACTGGCTGTTCTTAGACGATCTGCGGTTCATGACAAGCAGCAGCAGAAATGCGGCAAAAAACAGCAGTGTGGAAAGTGCATAAAGCTCCGGACGTACACCTTTTCGAAGTTCTGTGTAGAGCATGGTCGAAAGTGTGTTCACACCGGCACCCTTGGTAAAAAAGGTGATGGAAAAATCATCCAGGGACATGGTGACAGCCATTAAGAATCCGGAAAACACACCGGATTTGATATCCGGCCAGGTCACTTTATAAAAGGCATAAAGCGGGGAGGCACCAAGATCTAAGGCCGCTTCATAGGTGTTCCGGTTTACCTGCTTTAATTTTGGAAGTACATTTAAAATCACATACGGGATATCAAATGTAATGTGTGCAATGAGCACCGTTACAAAGCCCAGATTTAAAAATTTTACAAAAAGCAGCATGAGTGATATTCCGGTCACGATATCCGCGTTTAACAGCGGGATGTTGGTTGCACCGAGCATCAGTGTGGTGCCACGTTTTTTCATCGCACTGATGCCGATGGCAGCGAGTGTGCCGATCAGCGTGGAGAGTACTGCGGCGCAAAGTGTGATCTGCAGCGTCATGATCAGTGCGTTCATGATCGTTTTGTCTGTAAAACAGGAGGCGTACCATTTTAAAGTAAATCCGCCCCATACGACTCTTGATTTGGAATTGTTAAAGGAAAGAACGACCAAAACAAGAATCGGAAGATATAAAAATAAAAAGATGACCGCAAGATAAATGCGGGATGCAGCCTTCTTTACCATACAGCAGTTCCTCCCTGATCTTTATCAAAAATATTCATGACCGCCATACTTGCGATGACGAAAATCATAAGTACAACGGAAAGTCCGGAGCCCAAATTCCAGTTGCTTCCCTGCATAAATTCCTGTTCAATGACATTTCCGATCAAAAGCACTTTACCACCGCCGAGCAGATCGGAGATCACGAAAGAGGTAAGAGCCGGAACGAAAACCATGACGATTCCGCTGATCACGCCGGAGAGTGTCAGCGGAAAGATAATGCGGATCAGTACGATCCTTGAATTTGCACCCAGGTCTTTTGCAGCTTCGATAACGTCCGGTTTGATGCGCGCTATGGAGTTATAGATCGGCAGGATCATAAATGGCAGAAAGTCATATACCATGCCGAATACAACGGCGGTCGGTGTATTTAACATTTTCACCGGGCCAAAGCCAAAGAGACCAAACAGTGCGTTTACGATACCGTTGTTGGAGAGTAAAAGCCGCCAGGCAAGGATACGCAGCATAAAATTCATCCACATCGGAAGTACAAATAAAAATACGACAAAACTCTGATGCTTAAAATGAAAACTGTTTAAGATCATCGCAAGCGGATAGGCAAGCAGCAGACAGACTACTGTACAGAAAAATCCGAGCTTTAAGGAAAGCAGAATGGATTTTACATGTACCGGGTCTGCAATCGCTGCGATATTGTCCCAGGTAAAAGCACCCGAAGTATTTGTAAACGCATAATATAAGATAATAACGATCGGCAGCAGGATAAATCCGATTATCCATACCAGATAAGGTCCTGCTAAAAGCTGTCTGCCTAATTTACGCATCGATCTCCACGGCCTCCTCATCCTCAGATTCCGGTTTGTTCATGATCTGGATGTTAAACGGGATCACGTTGATGCCGACATGCGTGCCCACCGGATACATTTTTGTGGTGTGAACCAGCCATTCATAGCCGTTTGCCATAATGCTGATCTCATAGTGTACACCCTTAAAGATGATGGATACGATGTCACCATCCATAAAACCGGCACCAGGCTCTGTGATCTCGACATCCTCCGGACGGATTACAACATCGACCGGCGTATTACAGCCGAATCCCTCGTCGACACATGGGATCTTCACACCTAAGATCTCCACAACTTTATCCTGGATCATGGTTCCGTTTATGATGTTGCTGTCACCGATAAAGTCGGCAACAAATGCATTGACAGGCTCATTGTAGATCATCTCAGGTGTACCGATCTGCTGGATGTACCCCTGGTTCATGACAACGATCGTATCGGATATGGTAAGTGCTTCTTCCTGATCATGGGTAACGAATACGAACGTGATGCCAAGCTCATTTTTCAGGCGGATCAGCTCGTACTGCATGTCCTGGCGGAGCTTTAAGTCGAGGGCACCGAGCGGTTCGTCTAAAAGGAGAACTTTCGGTTCATTTACAATGGCGCGCGCGATCGCGATACGCTGCTGCTGGCCGCCGCTCAAAGAATCAATAGAGCGGTTTTCAAAACCCTCAAGATTCACTAATTTCAGTGCATAACGGATTTTATCATTGATATATTCTTTGCTTTTTTTCTTGATCCGCAGACCAAATGCGATATTTTCCGCGATTGACATATGCGGGAAAAGGGCATATTTCTGGAAAACAGTATTTAAGTTACGCTCGTTTGGCGGCAGGGACGTGATATCTTTGCCGTCAAAGACAACGCTTCCTGCATCCGGAGCCTCAAAACCGCCGATGATGCGGAGGGTGGTTGTCTTTCCGCAGCCGGAAGGGCCGAGGAGTGTGATAAATTCATTTTCGCGGATATATAAATTTAAGTCATCTAATACGACGTGATCGCCGTAGGATTTTGAAATACCTGTCAGATTGATTAATTTTTTGCTCATTTGTGTTCAAAACGCTTCTTAATATAGTAAAAAACGTTATCCCTTTCTAAATGGTATGTAAAATACAGATTAAAAACTTGGAGGTGTGGAAACCCAGATCAGGATGGCATCACGGTTGCCGTTATTTTCCAGCCGATGTTTTTTCCCCGCCTGGAAATAGAAAGATTCGCCTGCCCGGACAGTATAAGTTCTTCCACCGTAAAAAACACGCACGGTTCCTTTTAATACATAGCCGAATTCTTCGCCTGCATGTGGCAGATGCGTGTCGGAGGAACCACCGGGTTTTAAAGTAAGGCGCACCGGCTCCATGCTGTTCTTCTGGGCATTTGGTATGATCCATTCGATCATTTTATTTCCATCTTCGCTGATTTTTTCAAAATAATCATCTTTTTCAAATACGATCTGTTCCGGTTCTTCGTCCGTAAAAAATTCGGCAGGAGTTGTGCCGAGACATTGTATGATGTCAAGCAGTGTGCCGATGGACGGAGAGTTCTGGTTGCGTTCCAGCTGGGAAATAAATCCCTTGGTCAGTTCAGAGCGGTCAGCAAGTTCCTGCTGTGTCAGACCGTACTGGATACGAAGCTCTTTCATACGCTTTCCGATATCCATGCGAACCTCCATTCTTGCGTGTGAAAAATGTTATTTTTCAGACTAATCTCAATTCTGCAATTTTTTGGTAACTGTAAAAATATATGTTTTGTTTACAATAAGTAAACAAGACTATTTTATGCATTTTATAGGAAAAGTCAATAGAAAATAAGCTTTAAAAAAATATAAAAAAGGTCTTGCTTTTTTTATATAAATTATATATAATGAACAAGTGTGGCGTGAGTCGAAAGACAACACACCTCAGATTGCCAATATGGCTCAGTTGGTAGAGCAACGCATTCGTAATGCGTAGGTCGTCGGTTCGAGTCCGACTATTGGCTTATGGATTCCGGAATGCCGGATGGATGAGAGAGCAAGTGGTTCCTGAAAAGTTCCGCTTGCTTTTTTCGTTCGCAGGAAATTGCGTTCTATAACAGGATTTTTCCTGTATCAGGATATGAAAGGATACGGTATTATGGCAGAAGCAAAAAATACAATTTTAATTGGAATTGCAGGGGGAACAGGAAGCGGAAAGACGACGTTGGCAGATAAAGTGGTTGACAGCTTCGGACGTGATGAAGTCAGTATTCTTCGCCATGATAATTATTACAAACGCCATGACGAGATGAACTATGAGGATCGCTCAAAGTTAAATTATGATCACCCGGATGCGTTTGATACAGAACTTTTATGTGAACATATCAAAGAGCTGAAAAAAGGAAAGGCGATTCAGATGCCGGTCTATGATTATACGATCCACAATCGTTCCGATAAGACGATCCTAGTGGAACCTGCACCGGTCATTGTATTAGAGGGTATTTTGATCTTTGCAGAGCCGAGTCTCTGTGAACTGATGGATATCCGTGTGTTTGTAGACACCGATGCGGATGTCCGTATTCTGCGCAGAATCGTAAGAGACGTAAAAGATCGTGGACGTTCGTTAGACAGTGTCATAAATCAGTATTTAACGACGGTAAAACCGATGCATGAGCAGTTTGTGGAGCCGAGCAAACGGCGTGCAGACATCATTATCCCGGAAGGCGGGGAAAATGCAGTTGCGTTGGAGATGCTGATCCAGAGAGTAAGAAAACATTTAGAGGAAGCATAGAGCTAAGAGGTCAAATGAGAGACTGACGGGCATATATAATGCTGTAAAAATCGCACCAGGACGGGATGAAAATCCGCTTTGGTGCGATTTTTTTTGCCACCCCGAATCTTCATAGGAAACTACGTCCTGTGATCAAAAAGTCCTCAGGGCAGACCGTCTTTTAATAGAGAAAGGATTTAGGTACAGCATCTGCCATGGCTTTGTAACCGGCACTACTCGGATGCAGATGATCGCCGCTGTCATAGCCGGCTTTGAATGCTGCAGGATGATCAGGATCCTGTACTGCGAGGTCGAAGTCGATACATCCCTCAAAACCGTCCGTCAGGCGGATCCATTCATTCACCTGATTTTTTAACTCTTCACGGAAAGGTGCATAGGTGCGCCAGTCTTCGATTGGAAGCAGTGTTCCGATATAAACAGATAATCCCAGGGCATGTGCCTGATCAACGTACCATTTGAGACCGTCTATGAGCTCTTCTGCAGTTGGAAGATCACTCATGGGGCGGAATGGATTGATGTCGCATCCGACCGGGTGAATGATGTCATTGATCCCCTGCTGGATAATGATGGTGTCTGCGCCGGAAGTTGGTATTTCATGTGAAAAACGGTTACTTCCCTTTAAACCGTACGAATCATAGGTAATACAGTCATACTGGCGGAGAATTCTGGTACCGCTCGCAGCACGGCGTATAACGGAAGTATGTTTTTTCCCTTCCCGTAACAGCCGGAGCATCAGTTCGTCCGGCCATGCCTGCGCGGTGATGGAGTCGCCATAGCAGATCACGGCATGATTGTCCGGAGATGTCAAAATATCAATGTTACTCAGAAAATAAAACCAGTTTGTCGTTTTGCTTGTATCAAGGGGAAGCCTGCCGGCAGAAGTCTGATCTCCCAGTGAAAAAAATCCTTTTGAGAGAGGGCCTGTGATCAGAACTGCTGACTGCATCAGGGTAAAATCCGCAAAATAAAGGTTGACACAGAGAGTCTGGCCTGCCTGGACCTGAAAGAAAATGTCATCACTTATGATGCGCTCGTGTGCGGCGATCGTCACGGAAGAATTCCCGGAAAAAGTAATCTGTGCTGTTGCAGATTCCTGCATGGGACAGGAAAGATTTATTTTTCTTGTAATGTCATCGCAATTAAAATCACAGTCTGCGATGGAGACAGTTGCTTTCGTGATGGAAACAGGTTCACTGCCGCAGTAATTATCAAAGGTAAATCTTAAAGCAGTTCCATCAAACGGCGCATAGACCGGATAGCGGAGTGTGATATCTTTTGCATAGCTCTCAGGGCGGTGTTCTGCGATTGAAACTGCATTTCCCCACATGGAACACCATGTCTGGTTTTTATTTATTGTTGTATTCATCGGGTTCTCCATTTCTGCCAGAAATTTTTGGATTCATAGGAAAATGTGTCCTGTGAATTTTGTATCAGTATACATCCTTTTAGAGGGAGGGTAAAGTGAAACATGAATTTTCCTTGACTTCACCACTGTATCATGTTATTATCACAAACAGAGTGAACAAAGCGTTCATGAAGGGGTACACCACCGCGGGTGTATTCTTTCGTGAACGCTTTTTTTATTACACCGTAAAATTAAAAGGAGAAAAATCCTCCCCTCGTCCAAAGGGACTTGGATTTTACTCCGTAAAATTAAAGGAGGATGTATGGAAATCAACGGAAAGCACACAAAGTTGCCGGAGGGAACAACGATACTTGATTATTTAGAGCAGAATCACTATGTGTTAGCGCAGATTGCAGTCGAGCACAACTATGTAATTTTGGACAAAGAAGATTATGCAAAAGTTGTTTTGAAGGATGACGACATTTTAGAGATTGTCAGTTTCATGGGCGGCGGTTGTTAAATGCCGGAAAAAGAGAAATAAAAAAACCAGAGAAAAGCAGAAAAACAGAGAAAAGTAAAAAAAGAGAAAAGCAGAAAAGAGGAAAAAAAGATGAGCGAAATAACAAAAGATACATGGAAATTAGGAGAGCATGAGTTTTCTTCCAGATTTATATTGGGTTCCGGAAAATATTCCTTAGAACTGATCGATGCAGCAGTGAAAGAGGCAAAGGCGGAGATCGTGACGATGGCGCTGCGCCGCGCAAATGAGGGTGGTGTGGCTAATATCTTAGATTACATCCCAAAAAATGTGACACTGCTTCCAAATACATCAGGGGCGCGCAATGCGGAGGAGGCAGTTCGTATAGCAAGATTGTCAAGACAGATCAGCGGAAGTGATTTTGTAAAAATTGAGGTCATTCATGATTCGAAATATCTGCTTCCGGACAATTATGAAACAGCAAAAGCGGTAGAAGTATTAGCAAAAGAAGGATTTGTCGTGATGCCGTATATGTACCCGGATCTCAATGCGGCGCGTGATATGCAGAATGCCGGTGCAGCATGTATTATGCCGCTTGCAGCACCGATCGGTTCTAACCGAGGTGTCTGTACAAAAGATTTTATCCAGATACTGATCGATGAGATCGACCTGCCGATCATCGTGGATGCCGGTATCGGAAAGCCGTCACAGGCATGTGAAGTCATGGAGATGGGAGCTGCTGCAGTCATGGCAAATACCGCAATCGCGACGGCTGGTGATATCCCGGCGATGGCAGCTGCTTTCCGTGAAGCGATCGAAGCCGGAAGAAAGGCATACCTCTCAGGCTGTGGACGTGTCAAAATGGGAGGGGCAAGCGCATCCTCGCCGCTGACAGGATTCCTCTCTGAATAATTCAGAAGATCAGAGCGTTAAATATGAGAGTAGAACAAAAATCAGTTTTAGGAAATTTTGGAATCGGAAAATATAATACATTTTTATGATCTGATTTGAATGGAAATTGAGTATAAAAAATTTCGGGTTCAGAATAAGCACAGGGGAAAAAATCATGGAACACATCAATGAAAGTATATTAAGCGAAGAAATAAAGGAACATCAGAAAGAGGCAAGGATCGACCATATGGTATATCTGCCAGGCATGGAGGCATTAAAATCGGATATCACAAAACAGGTGGTTGAAGCAATGGAGGCATACGATTACGACAGCTATACAGCAGAAGATGTAAGATGTGCCTTGGCAAAAAGAAACCGCACACCGGAAGATTTTGCAGCGCTGCTGTCGCCGGCGGCAGAACCGTTTATCGAAGAGATGGCACAGTGTGCAAAAGTGGAAAAAGAAAATCATTTTGGCAATTCGGTCTGTTTTTTTACGCCGCTCTATATCGCCAATTATTGTGAAAATTATTGTATCTACTGCGGGTTTAACTGTCATAACCGTATCCGCAGGGCAAAATTAAATGCAGAGGAAATCGAAGCGGAAATGGCGGAGATCGCAAAATCCGGTCTACAGGAGATCTTGATCCTGACAGGCGAAAGTCGGAAAATGTCAGATGTGGAATATATAGGAGAAGCGTGTAAGATCGCGCGGAAATATTTTAAAGTAATTGGTCTTGAAGTTTATCCGATGAATTCGGAGGAATATGCGTATTTGCATGAATGCGGCGCGGATTATGTAACAGTTTTTCAGGAAACATACAATTCAGACAAATATGAGACACTTCATCTGGCAGGACATAAACGTATTTTTCCTTATCGTATGGAGGCACAGGAACGTGCGATCCGCGGCGGTATGAGAGGCGTTGGTTTTGCTGCTTTACTGGGACTTGATGATTTCAGAAAAGATGCATTTGCAACAGGAATGCATGCTTATCTGTTACAGAGAAAATATCCACATGCAGAGATTGCTTTTTCCTGTCCGAGGCTTCGCCCGATCATCAACAATGATAAGATCAATCCGATGGATGTGCATGAAAAACAACTTTTGCAGGTTGTGACGGCATACCGGTTGTTTATGCCATATGCAAGTATTACGGTTTCTACCAGAGAGTGTGCAAGGGTGAGAGACAGTCTGATGGAGATCGCAGCGACAAAGATTTCTGCGGGGGTCAGCACCGGTATCGGAAGCCATGCGAAAGGACTTGAGGATCAGGGCGACGAGCAGTTTGAAATTTCTGACGGAAGGACAGTAAAACAGGTGTATGATGCACTGCTTGAGGAAGGATTGCAGCCTGTTATGAGTGATTATATTTATGTGTAAAAAAGAAAATCCGATTCCGGGGAAAATAATTGCTGTCACAAACCGGAGCCTTTGTGAGAGGCCGTTTTTAGAACAGATCAAAAGAGTCTGTGAAACAAAGCCGGCAGCTCTGATCTTAAGGGAAAAAGATCTGCCGGAGACGGAATATGAAGAGATGGCAAGACAGGTTTTGGCAATTTGTGAAGAATATGGAGTGATCTGTATTTTACACAGTTATATAGAAACCGCAAAACGGTTAGAGAGGCAGTATGTTCATTTGCCGCTTCCACTGTTAAGAACTTGTATGCAAAAGACAGAAAATGAAGAAAAACAGATAAAATTTATGTCTGGGAACCTATCAATGGATCAGAAGAATAAAAATAAGCTGATCTTAGGCTGTTCGGTTCATTCTGTTGAGGATGCTATTGAGGCAGAAAAACTAGGGGCATCTTACCTGACCGCAGGGCATATATTTGCCACGGACTGTAAGAGAGGACTGCCGCCACGCGGAATGGAATTTTTAAAGCAGGTATGTGAAACCGTAAATATTCCTGTGTATGCCATCGGTGGAATTGGACTGAACGATGGAAAAATAGACAGCGTGTGTGAATGTGGTGCGGCAGGTGCGTGCATCATGTCCGCTTTTATGGCAATATGATAAATATAAAAAACGGGCAGTTATTTCAAAAAACGACAGACAATGAAAGCTGTATTGCCGATTGCATATAAAAAAATATAAAAATTTCAATCAAATTTCTCCTGTCGCATTGCACCTGTTTCAAGAATCTGCTATACTAAATCGGATAGTAAAGTGGAGGGACGATATGTCACAGGCAGTTGTTATAAAAAGTAATAAATACGGGATACATCTTGTATTGAGCAATGAGATATCTTTTAAAGCACTTTTGGATGCCATCGTCGAGAAATTCAAAGAGTCAGAGAAGTTCTTTAAAGGGGCAAAACTGGCGATCTCTTTCGAGGGAAGAAAGCTGACGCATGATGAGGAAATGGCTATCATTGATGCGGTGACATCGAATACAAGTATCGAGATATTGTGCATTGTAGATCATGATCCGGACCGTGAAGCATACGTCAAACAGCAGATCGAAGAATATCAGGCATCTGTACAGCAGCCGTATGTGGATGGTGGGACTCAGTTTTATCGCGGAACGCTTCGCTCTGGCCAGACACTTGAGAGTGAAACAGGAATCGTAGTGGTAGGTGATGTCAATCCGGGCGCAGCAGTCATGGCAAACGGCAGTATCGTTGTACTTGGAGCGGTAAAGGGAAGCGTCTATGCAGGACTTGGGGGAGATGACAGTGCATTTATTGTTGCACTCGATATGGATCCAATCCAGATTCGGATTGGAAATATTTTAGCAAAAAGTCCGGACAAACCTTTTAGCAGACGAAGAATACGAAAAAAGGTCAAAGAAACGACCACGTCTCCGCAGATTGCGTACTTAAAGGACGGGACAATCTGTATTGAACCGCTGACAAAAGAACTATTAAGCGATATTTAACAGCAGGAGGAATATTTTAAAATGAGTGAAGTTATTGTAATTACGTCCGGGAAGGGCGGAGTTGGTAAGACGACCACAACCGCAAATGTTGGAACAGGTCTGGCACAGTTAAACAAAAAAGTAGTGCTGATCGATACAGATATCGGACTTCGTAACCTAGATGTTGTCATGGGTCTTGAGAACCGTATTGTATACAATCTTGTAGATGTTGTAGAAGGAAACTGCCGTGTGGAACAGGCACTGATCAAAGACAAAAAATATCCGAATTTATGTCTTTTGCCGTCAGCACAGACCAGAGATAAATCCGCGGTATCTCCGGAGCAGATGCAGGCATTGATCGAAGATTTAAGACAGGATTTTGACTATATTTTATTAGACTGCCCGGCAGGAATCGAGCAGGGCTTTAAAAATGCCATCGCAGGTGCAGACAGGGCACTTGTTGTCACAACCCCGGAGGTTTCTGCAGTGCGTGATGCTGACCGTATCATTGGACTGCTTCAGGCAAATCAGATCCAGAAAGTTGATCTTATCGTAAACCGTCTGCGTATGGACATGGTTAGACGCGGTGATATGATGAATGTCGAAGATGTGTGCGACATTCTGGCAATCAATCTGATCGGTGCAGTACCGGATGATGAACATATCGTAATCTCTACGAACCAGGGGGAACCACTGGTTGGAAGTAATTGCCTTGCTGGACAGGCATATGAGAATATCTGCCACCGTATTCTCGGTGAGGAAGTTGCATTTCTTGATCTGGATGCAAAACAGGGAGTATTTTCAAAATTAAAAGATTTATTTAAGAAAAATTAGGAGGAACAGTCATGGGATTGATGGACTTATTTAAGAAGAAAAGTTCCGGTGATGTTGCAAAAGACCGTTTAAAACTTTTGCTGGTGACTGACCGCGCAAGCTGTTCCCCGGAAATGATGGAGCAGATTAAAAACGAGATCATCCAGGTAATTTCAAAACACATGGATATTGATATGGAAGGCCTTGACATTCAGATCACGCAGACAGAGTCAGAGTCGAACAATGGAACGGTACCGGCATTGTTTGTTAATATTCCGATCCGCGATATCAGACATGGAAATTCATAAAATTTTATAAAAGATAAAAAGACTGTTCAAAGAAGAAAGTATATTTCATTTGGACAGTCTTTTTTATAGTACTATTGACATATAATAGTGAAAATGCTAATATCATACTAATTTGATATGAATTAGATGATAATAGAAAGAAAACAGGATGCAGCAGCCAATAACAGAAATACAAAAGATGGTTAAAGGAGCGGTATTCCGGAATGGAGTATGTCATGAAGTACAATTTTGATGAAGCTGTGGAGCGGAGAGGAACCGGATGTTTAAAATACGATTTTGCGAAAGAACGTGGGAAAAAAGAAGATGTCTTGCCGTTATGGGTTGCCGATATGGATTTTAAGACTGCGCCTGCAGTGACCGAAAGACTGCAGAAAGTAGTGGAACACGGAATTTATGGATACAGTGACAGCAAAGAAGATTATTTTGCAGCAGTATCGGGATGGTATCATGATCATTTTGACTGGGATGTAAAACCGGAGTGGCTGGTAAAAACGCCGGGAGTTGTTTTTGCACTTGCGGCCGCTGTGCGTGCATATACGGAAAAAGGCGATACAGTTTTGATCCAACAGCCGGTATATTATCCGTTTCGTCAGGTCATTGAGTCAAATGACAGAAAGTTAGTCAGCAGCGATCTGGTATTAAAAGATGGTCATTATGAGATCGACTTTGAAGATTTTGAGGCGAAAATAAAGGAACATCAGATCCATTTATTTTTGCTCTGCAGTCCACATAACCCGGTAGGTCGTGTATGGAAAGAGTGGGAATTAAGAAAAATCGGAGAGATCTGTTTCAAATATCAGGTGACTGTCGTCAGTGATGAGATTCACAGCGATTTTGTATATCCGGGGCATAAACATCATGTCTTTGCATCTGTTTCACCGGAGTTTGAACAGATTTCCGTAATTTGCACGGCACCAAGTAAAACCTTTAATCTTGCCGGTCTTCAGGTGTCAAACATTTTTATTGCGGATGAAAAACTGCGTCAAAAATTTGTCCGTGCGGTGGATCAGGCAGGATACAGCCAGGTAAATCTGATGGGACTTGTCGGATGTCAGGCCGCTTATGAAGAGGGAGAGGAATGGCTTTTACAGTTAAAAGAATATCTGTATCAGAATCTTTCCTTTGTCCGCGAATACCTGAAGGAAAATCTTCCACAGATTAAACTGATTGAGCCGGAAGGAACCTATTTAATATGGCTGGATTTCGGAGAACTTGGACTGGGAAGAAAAGAGTTGGAAGCACTGATTGATCAGGCAGGACTTTGGTTAGACGCGGGAGCAATTTTTGGGAAAACGGGTATTGGTTTTGAGCGCATTAACATTGCATGTCCGAGAAAAACGTTAGAACAGGCATTTTTGCAACTGAAAAAAGCAGTGGATGCGTTAGATTAAAAACTTTGTAACAGTATGATATCTGTTCAGAATGATCAAAAAGGCACGAAGATGGCACTGCGGTGGAGTATATCTTATTGAAGAGGAACTCCACTGCAGTCACAGCAAATCCTCTGCAGAAAGCTGTTGATAAGTCGATATCGAGTTACATCGTACCGTGGCCTGAATCAAAAATATCCGTGAAAAGCTTTATGACAGGTCAATATCTAATTCCACCGGGCAGTGGTCAGATCCGAAAACATCCGTGTGGATCTTTGCGCCGGTCAGCTTATCATTCATCCGTTTGGAAGTGATAAAATAGTCAATACGCCATCCGGCATTCTTTTCCCGTGCCCTAAAACGGTAGGACCACCAGGAATAGATCTGTTCTGTATCCGGGTAAAAATAGCGGAAGGTGTCTGTGAAGCCGGCATCGAGAAGCTTTGTCATTTTTTCTCGTTCTTCATCCGAAAATCCGGCGTTCTTCCGGTTGGTTTTTGGATTCTTTAAATCGATCTCCTCATGTGCAACATTTAAGTCCCCACAGAGAATGACAGGCTTGGATCCATCGAGTCTTTTTAAATAAGCACGAAAATCATCTTCCCACTGCATGCGGTAAGGCAATCTGGCCAGTTCGTTTTGAGAATTTGGCGTATAACAGGTAACCATGTAAAAATCAGGGTATTCTAAGGTGATGACACGTCCTTCTTTGTCGTGTTCTTCGATGCCGATACCGTAAGTCACATTCAGAGGCTCTTTTTTTGTGAAAATCGCTGTGCCGGAGTAACCTTTTTTCTTGGCATAATTCCAGTAGGAAAAATAACCGGGCAGAGGAAGGTCGATCTGTCCCTCCTGCAGCTTGGATTCCTGAATACAGAAAATATCTGCATCAGTTTCATGAAAAAAATCAAGAAAGCCTTTTTGGATACAGGCACGCAGTCCGTTGACATTCCAGGAAATCAGTTTCATAGTATTCTCCATTCTTTTAATTAGGATGTTGGGAATGCACTATTTGGTCTCAACATCTTAATATGTTGGTGTTAAAATTTTTTGTTACCGTCAGATAAAACTGGATTGTTTCCGCAAGATATCATAACATTATCATTTCATTGAAACAAGGAAAACATGTGATTCTGCATGAAAAGAAAATAATACGGTCGAAACAGTTTTGATATAGTTAAACAATAATATGGTATAATTTATGTCAATAAGTAAGTTTATGGAGCGTGTATCTATGGCACCACAGGTGCTGTTGAAAAACGGAAATGTGAGAGAAAGGCAGCGGGTAAGGATTGATGAAACGCATTTTTTTACAGAAAAAACAGAATAAGACGATACTGGAGCTGTTAAGGGAGCAGGGAGAATATTTAGATGCGCCCTGCAGCGGGAAAGGTACCTGTGGAAAATGTTGTATTATAATAGAAGAAACACGAAAAACAGATCCGCCAAAACAGCGGGAAAAGGAAGTGTTTACGGAGCGGGAACTGGAAGAGGGATGGCGTCTTTCCTGTATGACGGTTCCGACAGATGATCTGTATGTATGCATTCCGGAAATCAGAGAAAATCAGATACAGGTGCAGATGGAATTTGTCCGGAACACAAAAATGGAGAGCGATGTACAGGCGACAACAGTTATCTGTGAAAACAAAATAGAGGATCGTGCACAAATAGGGTCTGACGGGGAAATAAAACCGGAAAATATGGATACGGAAAAATCCGTCTATGGTATCGCAATCGATATCGGAACAACCACACTCGCTGCAGAACTGATTTCCCTCACCGATGGAATATGCTTAAAAACTGCATCTTCTGTTAATCATCAACGGGCATACGGCGCAGATGTGATTTCAAGGATCCGTGCAGCAGCGTCCGGAGATGCAGAAAAGTTGAGAGAGAGCATTTTAAAAGATGTGAGGAATCTGGCAGAGACACTGCTTGCGGGGCAGGACGAAAATGTGCTGAATGTCAGCAAAATCGTGATCGCCGGAAATACTACAATGATTCACCTTTTACTGGGATATTCCTGTGTGGGGCTTGGCGCTGCACCATTTACTCCTGTGAACCTTGCGCCGGAGGATATGACGTGGGGAGAATTGAATGGTGAGTATGAGGAAACCAGAGAAAGTGGAGATGCCAGAGAAAGTGGAGATGCCAAAGAAAGTGGAGTTGCCAGAGACGGTAGTGATGCCAGAGAACACGGATATGTCAGAGAATGCGGGCATACCGGAATCAATCAGACCACAAAAGTACAGATCATGCCGGGAATCTCAGCTTTTGTTGGAGGAGATATTACGGCGGGCATGATGGGATGTGGTATGCGGCCGGACAAATGCGAGATGCTGATCGACATTGGAACAAACGGTGAGATGGTTCTTGCTGCGGGAGATCATTTCCTTGTTTCATCCGTTGCCGCGGGACCGGCATTCGAAGGTGGAAACATATCCTGCGGTATGCCCGGTGTGCCGGGAGCTGTCTGCCGTGCAGTTTTATTTGGTAAAAATAATATGGTGACAAAGACGATTGGAAATAAACCGGCCATTGGGTTATGCGGAACCGGAATCATTGATGTAATGTATGAACTCGTGCGGCACCATATTGTTGATACTCAGGGGATTTTGGGAGAACCGTGGTTTGAAAAAGGATTTCCGGTCGTACCCGGAAAAATTTATTTTACCCAGGAGGATATCAGACAGGTGCAGATGGCAAAAGCAGCTATCTGTGCGGGTTTAGAAGTATTACTGCAGAAATCAAATATTTCTCATGAACAGATAAAAAAAGTATATGTTGCAGGCGGGTTTGGCATGGGACTTGACATGGAAAAAGCACTTGGAATCGGACTTCTGCCAATCGGACTTCGCGGAAAACTCACGCCGGTCGGCAACAGTGCCTTAGAGGGAGCCGCACGATGCCTGACACACTCAAAAGAAAGCAGTGATATGCAGCCGCAAGAGATTGCAGCCATATCCCATGAGATCAATCTTGCAGATACACCAGAGTTTCAGGAATTATATTTAAAACATATGCAATTCTGTTGAGTCAGAAAATTGGGGTATTTATTCAACAAAAATACCCCAATTTTTTGATGTCTCATTTTGAATGACCAAAAATCAAGGTATATTTTATCAATTATTTACGGTATTTTAATTTTCTTCCCTTTTATATAATAAATACAACAAAAGCAGTTCGGAAATATTTTTTTTAAAACAATACTTAAACGTTTTCGAAAAGCTCCGGATGCTGGCGAAAACCAAAAAAGAAGGGAAAGGGAGAAATGAAAGAAACGGGCATTTCAAAAAACAACAAAACAGATGGTTCCGGTGTTACAGGCAAGTTATACATTGTACTTCGGATCGCAGTTCTGTTCGCAGTCTTATTCATGTTCATACCTGGAATCAATCCAGCGAGGATCAGCGGAATGATCGGAAGAAACTTATCACTGTTTACTTCCGGTATTTCATACTCATCACTGGCATCAGAGTTTGGACGTGCATTCCGAAAAGGATGGGTTATGAAATCAACATTACGGCTTGACTCTTTATCAGCTCTGATTATCTGCGTTGGTACAGCAGCAGTTGCAGCCGGTGGATGTTTATCACTCGGTAATCTGAAAATGAAAAAATTAAGTAACATCTTCACAGCAGCAGGAAGTGCAGTGATGCTGTCAGGACTTGGCGGTATCGCACTTGCATACAGTCAGATCAGCCAGACAGAAAAACCTAAGAAAATCGAGCCGATCTTTTCAAATGGTTTTTATATGATCCTGATCGTTGCAGTACTGATCCTGATCGTAACATTGATCGCGATGGCAAAACAGCCTAAGGTTGAGGCGGGTGCTAAATATGAGATGGAAACAAAGTACCGCCTGTTCCTGATGTTAATGCCATTCCTGGCACTGGCTGGTGTATTTTGTTATCTGCCATTATGGGGATGGAGATATGCATTCTTTGATTACAAAGTTGGTGATACCTTAAGCATGGATAACTTTGTTGGATTCAAATGGTTCACGCAGTTGTTTAAAAATCCTGCAACGGTAAGAGATATCATCCGTGTTCTGAAAAACACGCTTGCAATGAGTGGTCTTGGAATTTTGACAAGCTGGCTTCCAATGGCATTTGCAATTTTCCTCTGCGAGATTAAAAACATGAAGTTCCGCCGCGTCGTACAGACACTTACAACAGTACCGAACTTCATCAGCTGGGTTCTTGTATATGCAATCGCATTTTGTATCTTTTCTACAGACGGATTTGTCAGCAGTTTGATGGTAAATGCCGGAATCTGGAAAGAGGGCGTGAATATGCTGATGGGCGGCAGCCATGTATGGCTGCAGATGTTAGCCTGGGGCTTATGGAAAGGTATCGGCTGGAGTGCAATCATTTATATTGCAGCAATTTCCGGTATTGATCAGCAGCTTTATGAAGCAGCAACCGTCGACGGTGCAGGACGTTTCCAGAGAATGTGGAATATTACCGTGCCGAGCCTGATCCCGACATTCTGTGTATTACTGTTAATGTCGATTGCAAATATCTTAAGCAATGGTATGGATCAGTATTTAGTATTTGAAAACTCTACCAATACAAGTTCTATCATGGTACTTGACCTGTATGTATACAAACTTGGTATCGGACAGGGACAGATTCCATTATCAACAGTAATCGGTATGGTAAAATCCGTTGTCAGTGTAACGTTACTGTTTGCTGCAAACGGTATTTCGAAACTGATTCGTGGCGAGAGTATTGTATAAGGAGGCGTAAGACATGGCAAAAACAGCACAGGAAAAGGCTGATTTAAAAGCCGAAAAACTTTATGAAAAAACACATAAACGCAAATATCGCTTAAAACCGGGCGATATCGTATTTAACATTTTAAATTACCTGTTTTTTACATTATTTACAATAGCATGTATATTTCCATTTTATTACCTGTTTATCAATACGATCAGCGATAATGATCTGGTAATCAAGGGTTTAATCAACTTCATACCGAGAGGAATCCATTTTGATAACTATACAGCGTTATTAAATGTAAGTGATCTTTCAAGTGCATTGATCGTATCACTGTCAAGAACAGTACTTGGTACGGCACTTATGGTAGCAGCATCCGGATTTATCGGATATCTGGTAACCAAAGATGAAATGTGGGGCAGAAAATTCTGGTACAGATTTCTTGTGATTACCATGTATTTCAATGCGGGTCTGATCCCATGGTTCTTAAATATGCAGATGTTAGGTCTGACCAATACATTCTGGGCATACATCATTCCTGGTATTGTGGCTCCGTATAACATCATTCTGGTAAAAACATACATAGAGTCAATTCCAGCGGAACTCGAAGAGAGTGCTCAGATCGACGGAGCAAGCTTCTTTACTGTATTCCGCAAGATCATCTGGCCGCTCAGTAAACCGATCCTTGCGACGATTGCGATTTTCGGTGCAGTTGGTCACTGGAACTCCTTTACGGATTCCCTGATCTTAATGACATCAGCTCCGAAATTATATACTTTACAGCACAGACTTTACATTTACTTAAATCAGGCATCCAACTTAAGTGCATTAATGGAGTCTGGCGGATCTGTCAGCGAGGCTGTTTTAAAATCAGCAATGAGTGGAAAGGTTATCAAATATACGATTTCCATGGTAACGGTAATCCCGATTTTAATCGTATATCCATTCATGCAGCGTTACTTTGAAAAAGGTATCATGTTAGGTGCCGTAAAAGGTTAAAGAGGTGTTAACCGCGAGGCGCGGAATCAAAATAACACAAAAACAAGGAGGAAAATTACATGAAAGCAAAGAAAATCGTATCACTGCTTCTGGCAGCTGCAATGACAGTTTCCATGGCAGCCTGTGGGGGTAGCAATCAGACAAGTGCATCAAAGAACAACAGCAACAATGCAGCGGGGGATGCTGCAGACGAAGATGCAACGGAGAGTGGAGTATCCGAGGAAACTTCCGAAGATGAAGCGGAAGATCTCGCAGATATCATTCCGGAAGAGACAGTTACTCTCGATGTATTCGATCAGTTAGCAAACTATTCCGGTGAGCAGATCGGATGGTTTGGTCAGATCATGTTAGACAAATTCAATGTAAAATTAAATATCATCCCGGATTCTGACGGTGTATATGAGACACGTATGGAGTCAGGAAACCTTGGAGATCTGGTTCTCTGGGGAAATGATTCTGATGAGTATCAGCAGGCAGTCAGCAAGGGAATGCTCTTTGACTGGAACGAGGATGATATCTTAAGCGATTACGGTCCATACATCAAACAGAACATGCCATATGCATTAGAGAAAAATGCAAATCTTTCCGGCGGTACTGTTTATGGATTCGGATTTGATGTTGCAAGGGATGCGACAGCACGTCAGGATTTCATGTATACCTGGGATTTAAGATGGGATCTTTACAAAGAGTTAGGATATCCTGAGATCAAGACTTTAGACGATATGGTAGATGTTTTAGGTCAGATGAAAGAGATCTGCCCGACCGATGATAACGGAAAAACAACTTATGGTGTTTCCTTATTCAACGACTGGGACGGAAACCTTGTAATGTTCGTAAAATCAACAGCAACTGCTTATTATGGATATGATGAATTTGGTTTTGGTCTGTATGATCCAGAGGAGCAGGTATTCCATCCAGCATTAGAGGAAAATGGACCTTACCTCACATGCTTAAAATTCTATAACAACCTGTATCAGAAAGGACTACTTGATCCTGACTCCCAGACACAGGGATATGACGGTATGCAGGAAGATTACCAGAACGGTGGAGCATTCTTAAATGTGTTCAACTTCTTAGGTTCTACTTTCTACAACTCAGATTCACATGCACAGGAAGGCAAAGCAATGTATCCTTGCCCACCGGAAGATGCAACCCCGATCTGCTATGGTCAGAATATCTACGGTGGAAACCGTATCTGGTCTATCGGTGCTAAGACAGAGTATCCGGAATTGTGTATGGCTATCTTAAACTGGTTATCTACTCCGGAAGGACGTATGACAGCTGAGTATGGTCCAAAGGATGTCTGCTGGTACTATGATGAAAATGGAAAAACGCAGTTTACAGATTTAGGACGTGCAGCTAAGACAGATATCAGCACACAGATGTCTGATGGTTACAGCGGAACATTTGATGATGGTTCCTTTAAAATGAACAATACAACGTGGGCGATTGATTCCTTAAATCCTGATTCAAACGGTGAGACATTCAACTATCGTAAATGGGAAAGTTTTGCAACAGATGCAAATTCTGACATTGAGCAGGATTGGAGAGATAAGACCGGTTTTGCAACAGCAGATGAGTACATGGGATCAAGACCTTACAAACTTTCTCTTGGTACAACATACTCTGAGTCTACAAAATCTGATGAGTTAACTGTATTATGGACACAGGTTGCTGAGTGCATCAAGACAAATTCATGGAAAGCAATCTATGCTAAGACAGATGCTGAATACGACCAGATCGTTGCAGACATGATCTCCCAGGCAAAAGACTACGGCTATGACGAGTGTATCGCATTCCAGGAGAATGAGGCATCACTTAGAAAAGCAGCTGAGAACGAAGTAAAAGGGACCATCAAATAATTGTATCACAAATGAATGACAGACCAGAGCAGAAGATCCGGACATTCCGTCCGGATCGCCCCGGTCTGTTTTCATCATACTGGATATCTGGAGTAAAATCCTGTATGATGAAAGCAGATCAGAGGTATGAAATAAAATGAGAGATAAGAAAAGTGCATGGGAAGCACTTTGAGATTGGAGGAAAACAAATGAAATTTTTTAGCGTTGACAGTCCATTGTACCGTTTTTTAAGCAGAGTACTTGATATTTTAAAACTAAATTTTTTATGGATTCTTGGAAGCCTGCCGGTTTTTACGATCGGGGCATCGACCACGGCGGCAATGTCGGTTGCGTTAAAGTTAGCGGATGATGAGGAGGGCTATATCGCGAAATCATATTTTGAAGCGTACAAGGCAAACTTTAAACAGGGCGTTCCGATGGGACTGATCTTTCTGGTTGCATGGTATGCGGTATATCTTGACTTCCAGCTGTTTGGAGCAGTGAAAAATAATCCGGTCATTTTGCTGATCATCGGTATGGTGTCCGTATTTCTTGTGATCATTGCGATGATCTATTCCTTTTCACTGCTGGCAAGATATGAAAATACGGTGGTCCGCACGATCCAGAATTCTATGGATATTTCAAGAAAATATTTTGGAAAAACACTGATCCTTGTGATCCTCGTCGCAGCAGAAGTGCTGATCTTCCAGTATAATTCAACCATGATATTTCTTGGAATCTTATTTGGACCTGGATTTATCATTTACACGGTCGCAGCAGTAAGCAAACGTGTATTCTTACAGATCGAGCGTGTGAACCGCGAGGGCGAGTGACAGGTAAAACCGGTTAACAGAACAAATCAGGAACAGCAATACGAAAAAGATGCAAAAATACAGCACAGAAATTGGAGGTAAATATGATCGAGAGCAGCAAAGTACATAAAATTTTATATGGTGGAGATTACAACCCGGAACAGTGGCCGGAGGAGATCTGGAAAGAGGACATGCGCCTGTTTAAATTAGCGCACATTGATGTCGTGACGCTCAATGTTTTCAGCTGGGCAGCACTGCAGCCGGATGAAATTACCTATGATTTTTCCAAACTGGATAAGATCATGGAGTATGTGAAAGAAAACGGATTGAAAGTCTGCTTTGCAACTTCGACAGGGGCACATCCGGCGTGGATGGCAAGAAAGTACCCGGATATTTTGCGTGTCGAGCATAATGGCATGAAGCGGAAATTCGGAGCACGTCATAATTCCTGCCCGAACAGCCCGACTTACCGGAAATATTCTGTGGCACTTGCCGCAAAACTGGCAGAGCGATACAAAGATTATGACAATATCGTTGCATGGCATATTTCCAATGAATATGGCGGGGAATGTTACTGCGAAAACTGTGAAAAAGCATTCCGTGTATGGCTGCATAAAAAATATGGAACGCTGGATGAGTTAAACCGTGTATGGAACACTTCTTTCTGGGGACATACCTTTTATGACTGGGATGATGTTGTTTTGCCGGATATGCGTTCAGAGGAGTTTAACTGGGATGGCATCCGTACCAATTTCCAGGGGATTTCACTCGATTACCGCAGATTCAATTCGGACAGTATCTTAGACTGCTACAAATTAGAGCGCGATGCGGTAAAAGAGTACACGCCGGATATTCCGGTTACCACAAATCTGATGGGATTTTATCCATCATTAGACTACCAGAAATGGGCAAAAGAAATGGATTTTATTTCCTGGGACAGCTATCCTTCCTTTGGCGCAGAGACAGAAAACAATGCGATGGCACATGATCTGATGCGTGGATTAAAGGGTGGCAAACCGTTTGCACTGATGGAACAGACACCGAGTGTGAGTAACTGGCATACCTACTGTGCCTTAAAGCGACCAGGTGTGATGCGCTTATACAGCTATCAGGCGGCAGCGCACGGCGCAGATACGATCATGTTTTTCCAGATGAGAAGAAGCATTGGTGCCTGTGAGAAATATCACGGTGCAGTGATCGACCATGTCGGCAATGAGAATACGAGAGTGTTCCGTGAGATCACAGCACTTGGCGAAGAACTGACTGAACTTTCTGATACACTGCTTGGTGCAAGAACTCCGGCAGAAGTGGCAGTTGTATTTGACTGGGATAACTGGTGGGCAACGGTATTATCCGCAGGCCCAAGCCGTTGTATCAATTATTATGAGGAGATTTATCAGTATTATAAGGCACTGTTAAATCTTCATATCCCAATGGATTTTGTTGGTGTGGACGATGATCTGTCCGGTTATAAAGTTGTCATGGCACCGATGTTATACATGTGCAAAGACGGTTATGATGAAAAGATCCGCAGCTTTGTCAAAGCGGGCGGCACCTTTCTGACCTCCTATTTCAGCGGATATGTGGAAGACCATGACCTTGTGATCACAGGCGGATATCCGGGCAGACTGCGCGATATTTTGGGTATCTGGGTAGAAGAATCCGATGCGATTCCGGCAGGAGATGCTGGCATGAAACATACCTTTGCATACAAAGATGTGACTTATCCGGCAGAAGTGCTTTGTGATTTATCACATACCGAAGGCGCAGAAACACTCGCAACCTATGATAATGACTTCTATGCCGGAATGCCCGTACTGACCTGCAACACCTTTGGATCCGGAAAAGCCTGCTACGTCGCAACCCGCTCCAATCAGGACTTCTACCGCACTTTCTTAACTGACATTATGAAAGAAGCCGGCGTAGAACCACTCGCAGAAGGCAGTGACAAAGTAGAGATCACTCTCCGCGAAAACAAAAACGGCAGCTTCCTCTTCCTCTTAAATCCGACGGACGAATCACAGGAAGTAACGCTGAAAAAAGCCGGAACTGACCTGCTCGGCGGAATGACTTACCAGGCAGGAGAGAAAGTTGTACTTCCGGCAAAAGCAGTGGCGATCGTTCAAAGCAGGTAAAGGTTATTTCAAGCAAGTAGAGATTTTCCACAAAGAAACCGCGAAACTCTTCAAAAAACTGAAGTAGTTGAGTCCCAGGCACAGCCTAAATTAGAGTTTCGCCCCATCTAGAGCAAGAAAAGAGGACATACACTATGTCGGAACAGCAGAAAGAACAACAACTTCTCGAAACCGTAGACCGCATCATCGCAGAAGGCCCGTACCAGCCAGCCTGGTCATCCCTGATGCAGGCGAAAACCCCTGACTGGTTTAAACAGAAAAGATTTGGCATCTTCATCCACTGGGGCGTCTACAGTGTTCCCGCCAACTCCAACGAATGGTACCCAAGAAACATGTACATCGAGGGAATGCCCGCATACGAACACCATATAAAAACCTACGGCAGCCAGAAAGACTTTGGATATAAAGACTTCATCCCGATGTTCCACGCCGAAAAATTTGACCCGGCAGAATGGGTGCGTTTATTCAAAGAAGCCGGTGCCGGTTATGTGTTTCCGGTTGCAGAACACCATGATGGATTTCAGATGTACAAAAGTGAACTGTCCCACTGGAATTCGGCAGAGACGGGGCCGAAACGGGACGTACTTGGTGAACTGAAAGCGGAGATTGAGAAACAGGGACTTACGTTCTGCACATCATCCCACCGTGCAGAACATTGGTTTTTCTTAGGACACGGAAAAGAATTTGACAGTGATATCAAAGAACCATTGCAAAAAGGAGATCTGTACTGGCCGTCCATGCCGGAACCGGATGCAGAAGATCTCTACGGAGAGCCGTATCCGACAGAAGAATTTTTAAATGACTGGTTAGCACGCACAGCGGAAATTATATTAAATTATAAACCATCCCTGCTGTATTTTGACTGGTGGGTGCAGCATCAGGCGTTCAAACCATATTTAAAGAAACTCGCTGCATTTTATTACAACTGCGGCGTGAAATGGGGCAAAGATGTTAAAATCTGTTATAAACATGATGCGATGATGTTTGGCAGTGGAATTGTGGAAGTGGAGCGCGGTGGGTTTGCGGAAGCAAAGCCCTATGATTGGCAGACCGATACGGCAGTTGCAAGAAATTCCTGGTGCTATACTGACACATTGGATTATAAAAGCAGCAATGAGATCATTTGTACACTCGTGGATGTAGTCAGCAAAAATGGTAATCTTCTGTTAAATATCGGTCCGAAGGCGGATGGAACGATCCCGGATGGTGACCGTGCTATTTTGGAAGATCTTGCAAAATGGATGAGAGTAAACAGTGAGGCCGTTATCGGTGCAAATGTCTGGCGAAAATCCATGGAAGGTCCGACGGCAGCGGCAGAAGGACAGTTTCAGGATCAGAAAGAACTGAAATTTACAAACAAAGATTACCGTTTTACGATTAATCATGGAAATATTTACGCAATTGCGTTACAATGTCCTAAAGATGGTGTTTTCTGTATCCGTTCACTGGCAGACAGCAGTGATCAGAATGTGCCGGAGTTTCATGGTATCATTGAGTCGGTGGATATTTTAGGATATGATGGCAGGCTGCAATGGTCTGTGGACGGGGAAGGACTTCATGTAACCGCACCTGGAATAGACAGTGAGTTTCCGGTTGTTGTGCGTGTGCGTCCGGAATAAACACCGCTCTGAGTGAAAAATGAACGAAAGGCGTAAAAAACATGAGTCTGTTTGCCCGGATAAAAACATTCATAGGCAATTTAAGACTGCGGGAGAGAATGCTCTTTATATACATTGCCGGAGGAATTCTGCCGATTCTGCTGTTGGATATTTATACTTATCAGAATACGAGATCGGTGTTGATCCAGAAAGCGAAGGAAAGCGAGATGGATGGGTTAAATATGATCGCGGATTCAATGAGCGAGAGTATGTCCGTCATCTCCGACATTTCCAAACAGATGTACTTTGATGAAAAGATTGAGCATATCGCATTTCATCAGTATGAAAACTATTCGGAGATTCTTGCAGATTACAGAGACTATGATACCATTTCTGATTATCTGAAATATTATTATCATGAAATTTCAAGTATCACGTTGTATCTGAATAATGATACAATTTCCAATAATGAATATTTTGTACATGTAGATCAGGAGATTGCAGAGAAGCCATGGTATCAGAATACGCTCGAACTGAATGGAAAACCGTACTGGTCTTATTCGTATGATTCGTTAAAACGCAAGGATTCACTCCGGATGTCGAGACTTTTATATACGAAGGATATGCAGCCGGTCGGTGTACTTGCAATTAACATGCAGTATAAGAGGACGGAGCTGCCTGTGCAGGATACTTATTTAGTGTATAATGACACGGTGGTTCTGCACCGCAATGAATATGAACGGGACACGGATGAAATGATTCTGCTGTTAAAGCAGATCAAAGATGATACTTATTCCGGCAAAATGCGTTTTCAGGGGGAAGATACCTGTCTGTTATCGACGGTGCGGGTAAAACCGGACTATTCGGATGATTATTATACCTTAGTCAGTGTATGTCCGTATGAAGAGATCGCAGGATCGGCAGCCCGCAGTGCGTTGGGAAGTCTTGTGCCACAGCTTGTCTGTGTGGTGTCTGGTCTTGGAATTATTCTGGTATTTTCCAATCAGTTCAGTACGAGGGTAAATACATTCCGTCTGCAGATGCATAAGGCTGCAACTGGAGATTTTGATATCACGGAGGATATCGGCGGGGAGGATGAGATCTCGGATCTCTACCGGGATCTGAAGGTAATGATCGATTCCATACAGGAACTGATGAATAACGTGATCAAAGAACGTGTGCAGAAAGAACAGGTCAATGCAAGGCAGAAAGAAGTGGAATTTAAAATGCTTGCAAGCCAGATCAATCCACATTTTCTGTATAACACGTTAGAGACGATCCGTATGCAGGCAAGAATTCATAATCAGCCGGATATCGAGGAACTGGCAAAAATGCTTGCAAAGATCATGCGGAGAAATATCCAGGTAAGTAATACCTTGCAGCCGTTAAAATCAGAACTGAAACTGGTTGAGTATTACCTGAAAATACAGGATTACCGTTTCCATGACAGGATCCATTACCGTATTGAAACGGAGGGGGACATTGAGCCGTTAAAGGTTATGCCGCTTTTGATCCAGCCTTTTGTGGAGAATGCTTTTGTGCATGGACTTGAAGCAAAGGAGAGCGGCGGTGAGATCGTGATCCGGGTTGAAGTGAGATCACATCTCTGGATCACCGTGACGGATAATGGATGCGGAATGTCCATGGAAAAATTAGATGAAGTACGGAGAGGTTTGAACGATTTTGAAAATCTGGACCGGACACATATTGGAATCTGCAATGTCAATCAGAGAATCAAGCTCCAGTATGGGGAGGATTATGGAGTGGAATTTGAGAGTAGGACAGGAGCGGGAACAAAAGTATGTATTAAACTTCCGGTGCTGACATCGGAAATCATGTGATAAAAAATGAACACAAATGAGTTCATATTAGAAGATTTGGATATAAAATAATGAGGAAATAATTTAAAGGGGCAGGATACATATGGGAAGGAGTTTTTTTTACAGGTATGCATGTAGTTTACTTGCGTACAATTCGCATGCAGGCAGGCGGATTGCATGTGGTATTATGACAGGAAGTCTGTTGATGGGTTTATATGGCTGCAGTGCTGCGGAAAATACGGTGGCTGTGGATACACAGCAGCAGGAAACCACACAGGAATCATTAGAACCGGTCACATTTACATTTTACAGTGCGGATGGATTGGAGGATACCTGGACGGATCCGGTTGCGCAGATGATTACAGAAAAGACAGGGGTCACATTGAAAATGGATTATCCTGCAGACAGTAATGACAACAGGATAGAACTTATGGTGGCAACCGGGGAATACCCGGATTTCGTGTTTGCCAAGGGTTCGGTATCAACGCTGATCCGCAACGATGCATTGATCGATATGTCGGATCTGATAGATGAGTATGGTCCGAATATTAAAAAGCTGTATGGAGATGAATATGAAAATCTGCGTTATTCCAGTGAGGATCCGTCCATTTATCAGCTGTGCAGTGACAAAGTGCAGGAAGAAACCTTAGAAACATCCGGAACTGCCCAGCTGCAGTGGGCAGTATTGCAGGAAAACCAGTATCGTGTACCATATACGTTGGAAGAATACACGCAGATGATCCGTGATTATATGGAAAAGTATCCAATGATCAACGGAAAGCCGGCCATTGGTATTTCGATCGTCTGTTCCGACTGGCACTGGTATACCATGTTATCGAACCCATCCGGGTATATGAATGGTTCCGCAGACAACGGGCAGTGGATCGTGGATGATGAAAAACAGGAAGTTTATTATAAACATGCAGCGGACGGGCAGAAAGAATATTATAAATGGCTGAATGAAATGTACAATGAGGGCATTTTAGATCCTGAATTTGCGACGCAGACGCATGAGGATTTTGTTTTAAAAGTTGCAGAGGGAAGAGTGCTTGGACTTTTGGATGAGGAATGGGATTATACAGGCGCTGAGATATCCCTGCGGGCAGATGGACAGGAGGAGCACACCTATGCGGGGCTTCCGGTCACAATTGATCGATCCGTGAAATGCCCTTCTTTAAAACAGCAGAATCTTGCGGTAGGCTGGGGGATTGGTATTACAAAAAGCTGTAAAGATCCGGTTCGGGCTGTCAGGTTTTTGGACTGGCTCTGCAGTGATGAGGCACAGATCCTGTTAAACTGGGGGATTGAGGGTGTCGATTATTATTATGATGAAAACGGAAAACGGTGCATTACGGAGGAGGATCTTGAAGCGTCCCGGAAAGACACCAATTATTCTGAGCGCACAGGTGTGGGATTTCGTGTTTATCCATATCCAAGTTATGGAAATCAGTCGGTTGATTCCACGGGCAATTCCTATAGTAAGAGCTCAAGGGAAATGGTAAAAGAAGGCTATGATGAGATGGAAAAAGAAGCACTGAAAGCATGGAATGTTGACATGCTGACCGATATTTTCCCACAGAAAGAAGAATTTTCAAAAGATGCATATTCCCCATTATGGGCGATGACACTGCCAGATGAACTGGAAAAAATGTTAGTTGCGTTAGATAATGTATCGTGGAAGGGACTCATTGAGTGTGTTGTCAGTCCAGCCGATGATTTTGATGCGAAATGGGATGAATTACAGCAGAATTTAAAGGATGCCGGATTAGAAAAAGCAGACCGGGAAATGACCGCATTGCTGCGGGATGAGATCAGCCGCAGAGAGTAAGAGCATAGGAAAGAGAAATAAGTTTATGGCAAAAAAAATCATGATTCAGGGAACAATGTCAAATGCAGGGAAAAGCCTGATCGTGGCAGGTCTGTGCCGCATTTTTAAACAGGATGGCTACCGTGTGGCACCGTTTAAATCACAAAATATGGCACTGAATTCTTATATTACCGGGGAAGGACTTGAGATGGGGCGCGCACAGGTCATGCAGGCAGAAGCGGCAGGTATCAGACCGCAGGTCTGTATGAATCCGATCCTTTTAAAGCCGACCAACGATACCGGTTCTCAGGTCATTGTAAACGGTGAAGTGCTTGAAAATATGAAAGCGAGGGATTATTTTGCGTATAAAAAGAAACTGATCCCGGATATTTTAAAGGCTTATCATACATTAGAACAACAGGCGGATATCATCGTGATCGAGGGCGCCGGGAGTCCGGCAGAGATCAACCTCAAAGAAAATGATATTGTCAATATGGGACTTGCGGAACTTTTAGATGCGCCGGTACTGCTTGTTGGTGATATCGACCGCGGTGGTGTGTTTGCACAGCTGATCGGCACGTTAGTCTTACTGGAAGAAAAAGAACGGGAGCGCATCAAAGGGCTTATCATCAATAAGTTTCGCGGCGATGTATCAATCTTAGACCCGGGCATAAAGATGTTAGAAGAAAAAGGTGGGATTCCGGTTACCGGGGTCGTGCCTTATATGCATTTAGTCCTTGAGGATGAGGACAGCCTGTCAGACCGGTTTGCAGAACATGAGGAGAAAGCGGTGGATATTGCGGTCATACGTTTCCCACGCATTTCCAATTTTACGGATTTTATGGTATTTGAATCGATCGAGGGCGTTTCTGTCCGCTATGTGGACACGCTGGAAAAACTGCATCACCCGGATATGATCATCCTGCCCGGCAGTAAAAATACGATGGGCGACTTAAAATGGATGCGCCAGAACGGGCTGGAGGCTGCCATCAAAAAGCATGCGCAAAATCGGGATGCCGTGATCTTTGGCATCTGCGGCGGATATCAGATGTTGGGAGAGTGCATCACAGATCCTTATGGTGTCGAGGAGGGCGGTATGCTGCGCGGTATGGAACTTTTGCCGATGGAGACAGAGATGGAACAGGAAAAGACGAGAACGCAGGTGGACGGGACATTTGAAGAACTGACCGGAGTGCTGTCTGTGCTGTCGGGTGTGAAGCTGACGGGGTATGAGATTCATATGGGAGCGAGCCGCAGGACGGATCATGCCGAGATTGATATGGATACGGTTATGATGGATTTAGGTCGGAGTGAGAAGCCCGAAATGCTTCAGGAAAAAAGATATGAATATCTGTGCCATATCACAGATCAGGCTGAAAATCAAAAAGCAGATGGAATCTGTGCAGGTAATGTTTATGGTACTTATGTTCATGGAGTATTTGATGCAGATGGCATTGCTGCAAAGATCGTTGAGGCACTTGCCACAAAGAAAGGAATTTCCATGGAGGCAGTGACTCAGCAGAATTATCAGGAATTTAAAGAGACACAGTATGATAAATTGGCGAAGACGCTGCGGGAGTATCTGGATATGGATGCGGTGTATAGGATGATGGGGATGTAAGGCTGCTTGTTACCGCACAACAGGCGAGAACAGCAGCGACTGGACGGACCGATTTGACGGAGTAAATTTGTTTATTGCTGAACACAGGAAACTGCCCTATAATAAATGATAACGGAAATAAAAAAGAAGTACGCAGGAGGCAGCGGGATGGGAAGATACCTGAATCAGGGAAATGAAAGCTTTGAAAAGAGTGTAAATTCTGAAATTTATATCGATAAAACAGGTTTGATTAAGTATACCAACCGTGTTCTGAATACGCTACAGGGGTATGTCTGTATCAGAAGACCGGATGAGAAAATCCGAAAAAAGGTACAGGAAAACTGGGATTCCTTAGCGAAACCATTAGATGGGCTGGGAATCTTTGAAAAGATATTTACACAGATCGGTGCAGTGACAGGGGACGAGAGGGTGCCGTTACAAAAGAAGGCAGTGATCGTGATGTGTGCGGATAACGGGATCGTTGAGGAGGGCATCAGCCAGTCCGGGCAGGAAGTCACATATCAGGTTGCAGAATCCATGGGAAAACGAAAAAGCTCTGTCTGCCTTATGGCTGCACAGGCGAATGCTAAAGTCATTCCAATCGACGTCGGGATCGCAGCGGAAGAAACACCGGAAGGCGTCTGGAATAAAAAGGTGAGCAGGGGTACAAAAAACTTTTTAAAACAGCCGGCGATGACGGAGGAGGAAGCATTGGCTGCGATCGAAGCTGGCATCGACAGTGTAAAAAAGTGCAAAGAGGATGGTGTGACACTGCTTGCAACCGGGGAGATGGGAATTGGAAACACGACGACAAGCAGCGCAGTGGCGGCGGCATTGTTAAACTGTGAGACGGCAGCGATTACCGGAAAAGGTGCAGGACTCAGTGACGCGGGATTATTACATAAGATTGCGGTGATCGATGAGGCGCGGAAAAAATATCAGTTTGACTCCAAAGATGTATTTCGTATTCTGTGTTCGGTCGGCGGACTGGATATTGCAGGACTGTGCGGTGTCTGCATCGGGGGCGCAGTTTACGGTGTCCCGGTTGTGCTGGACGGTGTGATCAGTGCAGTTGCAGCACTTGTGGCAGAACGTCTTGTTCCGGGCGTAAAGGATTTCCTGATCGCTTCCCACAAAAGCAGGGAACCGGCAGCGGCACTGATCTTACAGGAACTTGGTGTACATCCGGTCATTGATGGCAGTCTGGCGCTCGGTGAGGGAACCGGTGCCGTTCTGATGTTTGGACTGCTCGATACGGTACATGCAGTCTATGGTAACCGGACAACATTTTCAGATATTAGGGTGGAAGCATACAAGAGGTTTACAGACGTATGATGGTTGTAGTGACAGGCGCAAGCGGCAGTGGTAAGTCGGAATATGCAGAAGGTGTGGCGGTAAAGCTGGCGGGAAAAGGAGACTTATATTATCTTGCGACGATGCGTGTCTATGGAGAAGAGGGAGTACGCCGTGTGGAACGGCACAGAAAACTTCGCGCCGGGAAAGGATTTCAAACGGCTGAGTGTCCTGTCAAGGTGGATGAAGCGTTTGCACAGGTATGCATGTCAGAGTCTTTGGAACAGACATGTGACACATCACATGGAAGAGTATGTACGGCAGAATTTTTAGAACAGGGATGTGCCAGGCTGCATGGAAAAATACGGATGCCCGTGGCTTTATTGGAGTGCATGTCAAACCTTGTGGCGAATGAGATGTTCCCGGAGACTGTCGGTGATGAGATAAATGCAAACTGTGTAGAAAATATCGTCCGCCAGATCAGGCACTTGAAAGACCAGACCGGACATCTGGTGATCGTGACAAACCAGATCTTTGAGGACGGAATTATCTATGAACCGGAAACGATGGAATACATTAGAAATCTGGGTCAGATCAACCAACAGTTAGCAGAAATGGCGGATTCGGTGATTGAGGTTGTGGCAGGAATCCCGATTTTTATAAAGGGGGAGAAATTATGATGACAACATTAAGAGCACTGGTCATTGCATTTTCCATGTATTCCCAGATACCGATGCCGCAGTTTACCTGGCAGGATAAAGAAATGAAGTATGCATTCTGCTTTTTCCCGTGGGTTGGAGCGGCCATCGGCGGTATCACGATGTTCTGGTGGTGGTTCTGCGGAAAATTTTCGGTTGGAAATGTGGCATTTGCCATGATTGGCACAGCCATTCCACTTGCAGTTACCGGAGGATTTCATGTGGATGGATTTATGGATACGATGGATGCGTTCCATTCTTACCAGCCGAGAGAGAAAAAACTTGAGATATTGAAGGACTCGCATATAGGTGCTTTTTCTGTAATCTGTCTGGTGCTGTATGAACTGATTTATATCGGAGCATATTCAGAGATAGATGCAGTACGGCAGGCGGGGATCGTGGCAGCCGGATTTTTCTTATCACGCTGTCTTTCCGGTATTGCTGCGATGACTTTTCCGGGTGCAAAGAAAGAAGGACTTTTGTATATGTTCACGAGCAAAGCGCATGAGCGGGCCGTAAAGACCGCACTGTTTTTGCAGACAGCATCGGTGGCGGTGCTGATGCTGTATTTAGACGGAGTGACGGGAGTGGCAGTGTTAGTGGGCGCAGGTCTTACTTTTCTGTATTATTATAAGAAATGTAAAAAGGAACTTGGAGGTATTACCGGGGATACCGAAGGATATTTTGTGACAGTGTGTGAGTGTGTGATCGTTGTGGCAGCTGCGGTATGTGGAATTATACGATGATAAAGGAATAACAAAAAAAGAGGGTGTAAAATGAGACTGGTTTTAGGTGGAGTGGCACAGGGAAAACGCAATTATGTAAAAACAGCGTATCATATATCAGAGAACGACATTTTTTCGGGCGAAAACGCAGAACTTGAGCAGTTATGCGGTGCAAAAGCAGTAGATAAGTTCCATCTGTGGGTAAGAAGAAAAGTGAAAGAGCAGGCAGATGTGCCAAAACTCACAGAAACATTTATAAAGAAAAACCCGGATTGTATCGTGATCTGCAATGAAGTCGGATGCGGTGTGGTGCCGATGTTAAAAGAAGAAAGAGAGTACCGGGAGCAGGTCGGAAGGATGCAGGTCATTCTGGCAAAATCTTCGGAGAGTGTGGAGCGTGTGATATGCGGGATAGCACAGAAAATAAAATAACAATGGCATTTATCCGGCATGGAGAGACAGCGTCGAACCGCAGAAAAAGTTATCTTGGCTGGACAGATGAACCGCTTTCTGAGGACGGATGTGAAATGCTGTTGCGCAACAGGAAAAATTATCCTGCAGCAGACCTTATTTTTACGAGTCCCATGCTAAGGTGCAGACAGACAAAAGAGATTTTATATAAAGATCAGCCTTATCAGATCATAGAAAAATGGAAAGAAATGAACTTTGGCAGTTTTGAGGGAAAGACTTACTTTGATTTAAATGGAAATGAAGATTATCAGAGATGGATCAACAGTGGCGGCACACTGCCGTTTCCGGACGGAGAGAGCCGGGCAGAATTTATCACAAGGTGTAAAGCGGGACTGTTGGATTGCCTGATGGAATTAGAAAAACAGGTAACTGTACCGGAAAAGGTTGTCTGCATTGTACATGGCGGCATGATTATGGCACTTTTTGACAGTTATGGACAGGGTTCCTATTTTGACTATCAGTGCAGGTGCGGACAGGGATACGAATGTACGCTGTCCTATGCAGTAGACGCAAATGGGATGGTGAAAGAGACATCAATTTCCATGCGTGATGAAAAATTAATTTTTGGAGAGTAAAGACATGTATTATCATATGATAGCATTTCTGGCGGGATTTCTGCTGGATCTACTGATCGGGGATCCGCACTGGCTGTATCATCCGGTGCGCCTGATCGGAAATCTGATCGCAGCGTTGGATCATAGACTGCTTGATGTGACAGGCATAAGAAATGAAAAAAAAGAACGGCGCGCAGGTATTTTGCTAGTGACCGTTGTACTGCTTGCGACTGGAGCGGTGAGCGGTCTTTTGCTGTGGGGAGCTTATGCGATTGCGCCGGTGGCAGGCTGTATTTTAGAAAGTATCATGACCTATCAGATCCTTGCGACGAAATGCCTGAAAGTTGAGAGCATGAAAGTGTATGAACGTCTGCGGGCAGATGATCTTGCGGGCGCAAGAAATGCAGTGGCAATGATCGTCGGACGCGATACGCAAAATCTGGATGCGGCAGGGGTCGCGAAAGCGGCTGTGGAGACAGTAGCAGAAAATACGTCGGACGGTGTGATTGCTCCGATGATCTGTTTGGCGATCGGAGGTCCGGTGTTAGGGTTTTTATATAAGGCAGTCAACACGATGGACTCGATGGTGGGCTACAAGAATGAACGTTACCTGAATTTTGGAAGGACGGCAGCAAAACTCGATGATGTGGTGAATTATATCCCGGCGCGGATCAGTGCGGCGCTGATGATTGCAGCCGCCTATGGGCCGGGAAAACAGTTTTCCGGGAAAGATGCCCTGCGCATTTTTAAGCGTGACCGTTACAATCATGCAAGTCCGAACTCTGCCCAGACCGAGGCAGCCTGTGCGGGTGCCCTGCATCTTCGCCTGGCGGGGGATGCAAGCTATTTTGGAAAAATCGTAAAAAAGCCATTTATCGGGGATGATTTAAGACCGGTGGAAGCGGAGGATATCGTGCGGGTAAATGTGCTTTTGTACCGGAGTGCGGTGATCGGAGAAATCCTGTGTCTGCTGGCACTTTTGGTGGTAACATTATTCTGACAGTGAGGATGCCATTCAAAATGAAAAAATGGTTTATATGATTAAATGAAAGAAAGAGAGTCTATATCAATGTTTCGTAAAATGAGAAGATTTAAACAGGAATTGAGCAAGGAAGAATGTATGGAGATTTTGAAAAATGAACCGAGAGGCGTGCTTTCTGTATTAGGTGACGATGGTTATCCGTATGGTATGCCTGTCACTCATTGGTACAATGAAAAAAACGGGAAAATTTATTTTCACGGTGCAAAATCGGGACATAAAATAGATGCGATAAAAAATTGTGACAAGGTTTCTTTCTGCGTCTATGATAAAGGCTATCGGAAAGAAAATGACTGGGCGCTGAATATAAAGAGCGTTATTGTGTTCGGACGTGTCCGCTTTGTAGAAGATCAGGACACAATAAATCAGATATGCACGAATATGTGTGATAAATTTACTGACGATAAGGAATATGCGAAAGTGGAACTTTCAAAATGCGGGTCGAGTGTGTTGTGTCTGGAATTAAATCCGGAACATATAACGGGGAAACTGGTAAATGAGTCATAGAATACGGTAAAGTGAAAACTACTTGTTCTTTTTGTTATAAATTGATATAATGACCAAAGACAGCATGTCATAGGAAAATGGAATTATTTATCCGGATGACATTATAGCAGAAAGAGGAGAGGGATTAAGGTATGAGTGAACCTGAAAATTATGTAAAAAAAGAGGAGCCGCGCGTATCCATAAAACAGCGCAGGAAAAAAAGTATAGGAGGCACACTGGGAACACTGTTTGCGGAGAATCAGAGTATGCTGATGCTGTTTGCAGCTATTGCTGCAGCACTTGCGGTGATTCTGACAGGAATCATTGCACTGCATATGCCGGTCGTTCCAGTCTGCCTGATCGTATTATTAGAGACTGGAATTGCCTGCTGCCTGCATGATGTGCCGATCTGGCTGCATGCGATCGCTGTGATCGTTCAGATCATAGCCGGGGTTCTCACCGGAGCCACTGTTTTTATGGTGCTGTGTGTGGTAGAATATTTGGTCGGGATTTTATGCCTGCGTTATGTGAGAGATTAAGGGATGAGTATGGAAACGGACTTTTGCTATGGGGAGATTTTTAGCAGGAGTCCGTTTGTATTTACAGGAGGAAAAAGATGAATTTAAATCAGTTATTTTGTGAAATGATACAGTATTACAGGAATGATCCCAAAAGAATCCAGCATTTTACAAAGGTACACAGCTATGCAAAGCTGATCGGGGAACTTTCCGGCATGCAGGGGGAAGAACTGCTGACACTCGAGGTGGCTGCTTATGTACATGATATCGGGATCAAAGTGGCGGAGGAAAAGTATGGAAGCAGTAACGGCAGGCTTCAGGAGCAGGAAGGGCCGGCAGTGGCAGAGGATATGCTTGGCAGAATGCATTTTGACGAAAAAATCATCCGGAGAGTGTCCTATCTGGTCGGACATCACCACACTTATGACCAGATTGACGGTCTGGATTACCAGATACTGGTGGAGGCAGATTTTCTGGTCAATCTCTATGAGGATGGCGTGACAAAAGAGGCTGTGATGCATGCATACAACAAAATTTTCCGCACGGAACATGGAAAACGCATCTGTGCAGAAATGTTTGGAATCGAGGAATGACCGATGGAATCGCAGGAAAAGATTTTAGTATTCTGTTCCAGAGAGATCTGCTATTTGTCCGGAAATTTTTTTGCACATCAGCTTGCGGCGGCATTTGATGATCTGGGATATGAGACTACTGTTTGTGAATTTACATCCCAGGATGATCTTGATGCCGTGCTTTCTCCGTTTTTTGGGAAAAAATATCGTGCAGTATTTGATTTTAATTCCTTGCTGCCACGGCTTGCGATGGATGACGGAACACCGGTGATCGACCTGTTCGACGGGCCGTTTTATGATTATATCGTGGATCATCCGTTGTTTCATTATAATTGTCTGATGACGCGGGCAAAAAACTTTCATGCGATTGTTCTTGACGAGGGGCAGGCAGATTATGTGAAAAAATATCATCCGCAGGTAAAGAGCGTACATATGCTTCCGCTTGGCGCAACCATCGCTTTATTTGACGGCGAAAAAAATCCCGCAGACCATATCCTTTTTATGGGGACTTATGATGCGCCGGAAAAAGTATATGATATCGTAAAGGCGGCACCGGAGCCATTTTGCGGGATGATGAAGCGGATCATAGAAATGCGGATTGCGGTGCCGGAACTTCCAATGGAAGAAGCATTTGCGGCATGTTTAAAAGAAGATGACATGGAGCTTGACGAAGCGCAGTTTGCACTTTTTATGAATACGATGTATGCGTCGGATGCTTATATCAGGGATTATTTCCGGAAAGCGGCACTCGATGAACTCTTGAAAAAGAAAATACCGGTTCAGTTAGTCGGCGAGGGATGGGAAAAATACCAGACACCGTATGAGAGATACCGGACGATCGAGAAGCCGGTCACCTTTGATCTTTCCTTTGAAAAGATTGCAAGAGAACAGATCATGCTTGATGTTTCGCCGATCTTTAACCGGGGCGTCCATGACCGGGCAATCGCAGGGATGGCGAACCGTACCGTGGTGCTGACAGATTCGAATCCGTACCGGTGTGCGCATTTTAAAAACCGCAAGGATATGATGTTTTATTCGCTGGCAAAAATAGATTCGCTTTCCGAGGCTGCCGGGGAACTGATGGAAAATGAAAAACTCCGTTCAGAAATCCGGGAAAATGCATATCAGACCTTTTGTGCCGGACATACCTGGAGGGCGCGTGCAAAAGAAATATTGTCATGGGAGGCAGAAGATTGAAGCAGAATTATCAGAAAATGTTAGAGGAAACCATTGAAAAAAATCAGCGCGAAGAGCGAGTGCCTTCCCTGCTGCTGCATAGCTGCTGTGCGCCGTGCAGCTCTTATTGTCTGGAGTATCTGTCCCAGTATTTTAAAATTACGGTTTTTTATTATAATCCGAATATTTATCCGGAGGAAGAATATACAAAGCGTGTGGCGGAACAGCAGCATTTTATTGAGCGGCTTCCGGCAAAATATCCGATCTCTTTTGTGGAGGGAACCTATGACAAAGAGTACTTTTATGAGATGGCGCGCGGTTTAGAGGATGTGAAAGAGGGCGGGGAACGCTGCTTCCGCTGTTATGAGCTGCGCCTTAGGGAATCGGCAGAGCTTGCAAAGGAACTTCACATGGATTATTTTACGACGACATTATCTATCAGCCCGCTCAAAAATGCGGAAAAATTAAATGAGATCGGAGACCGTCTGTCGGAAGAATACGGGATCGCATATTTGAATTCTGATTTTAAAAAGAAGAATGGCTATAAGCGTTCCGTGGAACTATCGGAGGAGTATGGCATGTACCGCCAGTATTACTGTGGCTGTGTTTTCTCAAAGCGGGAGCGGGATGCACAGATCGCGGCAAAAGCGGCAGCTGGGAATGCATAAATTCCTGTATAAAAATACAACAGGGACTTGCGGCGAAAAGACACTTCATGTAGAATGGAAGATAATTTATGTAAGGAAAGTGAGGATTTAGATATGGCACAGTTATGGGGAGGACGCTTTACAAAGGCAACAGATCAGCTTGTATATAATTTCAATGCGTCTATCACATTTGACCAGAAGTTTTATAAACAGGACATTGAGGGCAGCATTGCACATGTCAAAATGCTTGGAAAACAGGGCATTTTAACGGAGCAGGAGATGAACGACATCATCACAACACTGCAGGAGATCAAGGAGGATGTGGAGAGCGGAAAATTAGAGATCACATCGGAATATGAGGATATTCACAGTTTTGTGGAGGCAAATCTGATCGACCGTCTTGGAGATACTGGTAAAAAACTGCATACCGGACGCAGCCGTAACGACCAGGTAGCACTTGATATGCGTCTTTATACCAGGGACGAGGTGCTCGCGGTGGACGGACTGCTAAAAGAACTTCTGACTACAATCTTACATATTATGGAAGAAAATACAGAGACGATCATGCCGGGCTTTACCCATCTGCAGAAAGCACAGCCGATCACATTAGCACATCATATGGGTGCTTACTTTGAGATGTTTAAGCGTGACCGTCTGCGTCTGCATGATATTTATGAGCGCATGAATTACTGTCCGCTCGGTTCTGGTGCACTTGCTGGCACGACCTATCCGTTGGATCGTGAATATACTGCAGAGCTGCTCGGTTTTTACGGACCGACCTTAAACAGTATGGACGGTGTGTCGGACCGTGATTATCTGATCGAGTTCTTATCTGCATGTGCGACGATCATGATGCACCTTTCACGTTTTTCCGAGGAAGTCATTATCTGGAACTCCAATGAATACCAGTTTGTGGAAATCGATGATGCATACAGCACAGGAAGCAGTATCATGCCGCAGAAGAAAAACCCGGATATCGCAGAGTTAGTGCGCGGTAAAACAGGACGTGTCTACGGTGCATTGATGTCACTGCTCACAACCATGAAGGGAATCCCGCTTGCATACAATAAAGATATGCAGGAGGACAAAGAGCTTTCTTTTGATGCAATGGATACGGTAAAAGGCTGTGTCGCTTTGTTCAACGGCATGCTTGCCACCATGCGCTTTAACAAAGACAGAATGCGCCAGTCCGCAAATCATGGATTTACGAATGCCACAGATGCGGCTGATTACCTGGTAAACCACGGTGTTCCATTCCGTGATGCACATGGAATCGTCGGACGTATCGTGCTTTACTGCCTCGATAAAAAGATCCCGATCGATGATATGAGTTTAGAGGAATTAAAAGCGATCAGTCCGGTATTCGAGGAGGATATTTATGATGCGATCTCTATGGAAACATGCGTCAATAAACGTCTGACAGTCGGTGCTCCGGGCAAAGAGGCAATGGAGAAAGTCATTGAAAAAGAGCGTGAATATCTGAGTAAGGAATGGATGTAATACTTTTACACACTGACGTGATATTGTGACAAATGCACAAGTTTTCGCCAAAAATACAGGAAACTTTGACAAAATAAGCATTGCTTTTTTCCGGGAAATAGCATAATATATTTACTATGAAAGACACATGTTTGCGACAGACGGACAAACAAAGAATAAGGGACGAGGAGATTAGAGCAAAATGAGCGAAAAGTTAAAAGTTGGTATTCTTGGCGGAACAGGTATGGTAGGACAGAGATTTATCTCTCTTTTAGAGAATCACCCATGGTTTGAGGTGACAACCATTGCAGCAAGTCCTAGAAGTGCCGGAAAGACCTATGAGCAGGCGGTTGGTGACCGTTGGAAAATGGATACTCCAATGCCGGAGGCAGTGAAAAACATCGTTGTCATGAATGTCAATGAGGTAGAGAAAGTAGCAGCAGAAGTCGATTTCGTATTCTCCGCAGTAGATATGACCAAAGAAGAGATCAAAAAGATCGAGGAAGATTATGCTAAGACAGAGACACCTGTTGTTTCCAATAACAGCGCACACCGCTGGACACCGGATGTTCCTATGGTAGTGCCGGAAGTAAACCCGGAACATATGGAAGTTATCAAATACCAGAAAGAGCGTCTTGGTACCAAACGCGGTTTCGTTGCCGTAAAACCAAACTGCTCCATCCAGAGCTATGCACCGGTACTTACTGCATGGAAAGAGTTTGAACCGTATGAAGTAGTTGCCACAACCTATCAGGCAATTTCCGGAGCTGGTAAGACATTTAAAGACTGGCCTGAGATGGTAGGAAACATCATTCCTTACATCGGTGGAGAGGAAGAAAAATCTGAGAAAGAGCCGCTTCGTATCTGGGGTCATGTGGATGCAGAGAAAAAAGCGATCGTTCCTGCAGAATCACCGGTGATCACCTGCCAGTGTATCCGTGTTCCGGTATTAAACGGACATACAGCAGCAGTATTTGTAAAATTTAAGAAAAACCCGACCAAAGAGCAGCTGATCGAGGCATTGAAAAACTTCAGCGGTGTTCCGCAGGAGTTAGGACTTCCAAGTGCACCAAAGCAGTTCATCCAGTACTTAGAGGAAGACAACAGACCACAGGTTTCCTTAGATGTTAACTATGAGAATGGAATGGGTATCTCTGTCGGCAGATTAAGAGAGGATACCGTATACGACTGGAAGTTTGTCGGACTTTCCCACAATACAGTCCGCGGTGCAGCAGGCGGTGCAGTACTTTGCGCAGAATTGTTGAAAGCACAGGGATATATCACAAAGAAATAATAAAAATAGGAAATAACAAAAAGCGCCATCGGATCAGGACGTCCGGTGGCGTTTTATATTGCCTAAAAAGTTAAAAAATGATATAATTTCTCCTATGTGAAATACAAACGGGAGGGCGGAAACATGGTTGTAAAAACGGCTGTTTTAAAGGAATTAGAAACACTGTATGCAAAGTCCGGCAATCAGTTATGCGTTTTATATGGCAGGCCGGATCTGGAAAAAGAATTGTTATTGAAGACTTTCCTGCAGAACAAAAAAGCCTTTTATTATCGTGCACGGTATGCGTCACCGGAGTCTCAAAAACAGATGATGGCGGAAGCGTTAGAGGAAAAACTGCAGGTCAGGCTGCAAAAATATGATTATGAGGAATATTTTAACCGGATCAAAAGCGGTGGACCGGAAAAGCTTATCTTAGTGATCGATGAGTTTTCTTATATTGCCAAAAAAGATACGGATTTTATTAATGCTGTTTTAAAATTAAAGGCAAAAAAATTGTATCCGGGGCCGGTCATGATCCTGCTGTGCAGCTCTGTTGTATCGTGGGTTGAGAAGGAAATGGAAAATTGTATCGGCACAGATGCAGTGAAAAAGATCGATCAGACGATCAAGCTTTCCAATCTGAATTTTCTGGAAGTTGTGCGTGTACTTCCGGATTATCCGGTCAGCGAATGTATCCGGGTTTACGGCGTGATCGGCGGGGTTACCGGTTATATCAATCACTGGAACCCGAAGGTAGATTTAAAGACCAACATCTGCAGGCAGATTTTATCAAGAAACGGCTATATGTATAATAAGGCAGAAAATATTATCGGTGCAAGCCTGCGGGAATTGTCCGTGTATGATACAATCTTAGCTTGTATTGCGGGCGGGTGTGACAAATTAAACGACCTGTACTTAAAGACAGGATTTTCGCGTGCAAAGATCAGCGTCTATATGAAAAATCTTGCCGCTTCCGACATTATCGAAAAGGCAGTATCGTTTGAGACCGGCGGATGGGAGAATGCCAAAAAGGGAGTTTACCGGATCCGGGATAACTATGTCAATTTCTGGTTCCGCTTTATTTATCCGCATTTGTCAGCTCTCTACATGATGTCTGCGGAAGAGTTTTATGATACTTACATCGAACCGGGATTAAATACCTACTTAAACCGTTACTTTGTGGGTGTCTGCATGGAATATCTGTGGCTTTTAAATCTTACAGGAAAATTGCCGCTTCATATTAAAAAAATGGGAACATGGATCGGCAAGACAGGAAATATTGATATCATTGCCCAGAATGAAGTGCGGGAAAATCTGGTCGGTTTGTGCAACTGGGAAAAACCGCAGGTCACAATGGAGATGTGTGAAGAATTGTTTGCAAATATGAAAAAAGCAAAGATCAGTGCGAATTATTATTTCCTGTTTTCTGCGAGCACATTTGAACAGGCAGTTGTTGAAATGGCAGAACAGGATAAGCGTTTTGTTCTGATCGATATGAGTGAATTATAAAACAGAAACGGAGAAATACTTTAGTGGCAAAGTCTTTGATAATAACGGAGAAACCAAGTGTAGCGCAGGAATTTGCAAGGATTCTCGGCGTGAGCGGACGAAATGACGGATATATTGAAAATGACAAATATGTCATTACATGGTGTGTCGGCCATTTGGTGGAGATGGTCTATCCGGAAGAATACGATGAAAAATACAAAAGATGGAGGTTGGAAGATTTACCGTTTCTGCCGGAAGAATATAAATACAATGTAATACCAGATGTCAGCAAACAGTATGATACGGTGCATCGGATGCTTTTCAGAGAGGACATAGAAACTGTCTACTGGGCAGGCGATGCCGGAAAAGAAGGACAGACGATTGAGGAAAATATCAGACGCTTTGGCGGGGTCAGACCGGGGATGAAAGAACTCCGTGTCTGGATTGACTCGCAGACGGAAGAGGAGATTCTGCGCGGAATCCGTGAGGCAAAGCCAATGGCAGAGTATGATAATCTGGCAAAATCCGGTATTATGCGCACAATTGAAGATTATGCAATGGGAATCAATTTCTCCAGGGCGATGTCGGTAAAGTACGGGAAACTATTGAATGATGCTGCGGCGACTAAAAGTTATACGGCGATCGCGGTGGGACGAGTCATGACCTGTGTACTTGGAATGGTCGTGATCCGTGAGCGGGAGATCCGCAACTTTGCGGAGACGCCGTTTTACCGTGTGGTGGGAGGATTCCTGCCGGAAGGCGCGGAAACGGAGGAGACAGTAACCGCAGAGTGGAAGGCGGTAAATGGTTCTAAATATTTTGAATCGCCCCTTTTGTATAAGGAAAATGGTTTTAAAAAGCGCGAAAGCGCGGAAAATCTGATCGGTGAACTTGACGGAAAACAGGCGGTCGTAAAATCCTTAGAGCGCGGCACATCCAGAAAGAAAGCACCGTTATTATTTAACCTTGCAGAGTTACAGGCAGAGTGTTCGAAACGATATAAGATCAGCCCGGATGAGACGTTACAGGTGGCACAGGACTTATATGAGAAAAAACTGACGACTTATCCGAGAACGGATGCGAGAGTGCTCTCGACGGCAGTTGCAAAGGAGATCGGGAAGAACTTAAATCGTTTAAAAACCTATGAGCCGACGAAAACTTATACGGAGCGTATTTTAAAAGAGGGTACTTACCGGAATATTGCACGTACACAGTATACTGACGATTCAAAGATCACCGATCACTATGCGATTATTCCGACCGGACAGCTCACAGAACTTGGTTCGTTAAGCGATTTACAGAGAAGAGTGTATGACCTGGTCGTGCGCCGCTTCTTAAGTATCTTTTATCCGGCGGCTGAGTATGAAACGATCAAACTGGTGGTACAGGTGGGGGCAGAACAGCTTTTTGCATCTGCAAAGGTGTTAAAAAATCCGGGATTTCTTGAAATCATGGGAAGACCGGGAAATGATGAAAATAAGGAAGAAGAAAGTGCGGGACTCTTAAAACTGGCAGGGCAGTTAAAGACCGGTGATCCCCTGAAGGTGGACGGTTATGAGATCAAAGAGGGAAAGACCGCACCGCCGAAACGCTATACCTCCGGTTCGATGGTGCTTGCGATGGAAAATGCCGGACAGCTTATTGAGGAGGAAGAATTAAGGGAACAGATCAAAGGCTCCGGAATCGGAACTTCTGCGACGAGAGCTGAGATCATCCGCAAACTGGTGCGTATCGGGTATCTGAATCTGAACCAAAAGACGCAGGTGCTAAGCCCGGAAGCGATCGGAGAGATGGTGTTTGAGGTGGTGAGCATGACCGTGCCGGCACTCTTAAATCCGAAGATGACGGCTTCCTGGGAAAAGGGACTCGACGGTATCACGCGTGGAACAGTCATCATGGAAGATTATCGCAGTAAACTGGAAGATTTTATCCGCAAAGAAACGGTTTCCATGATCGAACATGACCTGACCGGCAATCTTGCGGCGAGGATTCATCCGTTTGTCGGAAAAGGCGGAAGAGGGCTTGCCGCAAAGAAAAAAATAGAGGCAGTCTGCCCGGTCTGTGGCGGGGAGATGGAGACGACACCGTTCGGCTATGGATGCAGCAATTATAAAAAGGACGGAAGCGGCTGTAAATTTTCCATCGGAACCATTGCGGGCAGAGATTTAGCGGAAGAGGAAGTGGTCGAACTTCTGACGAAAGGACATACGGAAGTGCTCTCCGGTTTTATCTCAAAGTCCAGAAAACGCTTTTCTGCTGCACTGGTACTTGAAAAAGATGAGAATGGAAAAGCATCAGTCAATTTTGACTTTTCCAAAAATGAACCTGAAATATTAGAAGGGGTGAAATGTCCGGTCTGCGGTTCTGATATGGAAATCACTTCTTTTGGTTACAGTTGTGTGAAACACCGTGAAGATCCGGAAAGCTGTTATTTCTACATTGGAAAAATCGCGGGAAAATCCCTTAGTGTGGATGACCTGACTGATCTGCTGCAAAAAGGAGAGACGGAGGTCTTAAAAGGGTTTACCGCAAAAAATAAAAAGAAGTTTTCGGCGGCATTGCTTTTGAAAACAGGAGAGGATGGCAGAAAAACAGTCGAATTTGATTTTTCAAAGAATGAGGCAGAGATATTAGAAGATGTAGTCTGCCCGATGTGCGGCGGACAGATCCAGAAAACATCATTTGGTTATGGCTGTATGAATTACGACCAGCAAAATCCGCAGAGCTGCCGCTTTGCCATCGGTACACTTGCCGGACGTGATCTGACAGAGTCACAGGTGAAATCACTTTTAACCGACGGCAGAACGGAGACGATCCGCGGTTTTAAGTCAAAGACGGGCAAAAAATTTGATGCCTGCGTGGCATTAGAAACCGATGAAACCGGTCGGAAATATTTAAAGTTTGACTTTGATCATGCGGAGGCAAAAAAGATAAAAGATGTTTCCTGTCCGCTCTGCGGCGGTGACATTGTGCAGACACCGTTCGGGTATGGCTGTGCAAATTATAAAAAAGATGATCCGGAAAGCTGCCGTTTTTCCATTGGAAAGATGGGAGAAAAAACGTTAAATGAGGCACAGGTAAAACAGCTTCTGACAGAGGGGCGGACGGCGACGATCCGCGGATTTAAGTCAAAGACAGGAAAGAAGTTTGATGCAAGGATTGCTTTAAAAAAAGACGAATCCGGCAAGGTAATCGGACTAAAATACGATTTCTCGGATGTGGAAGCCCCCAAATTAAAAGATGTGAAATGCCCGGTCTGCGGCGGTGATATGGTGAAAACGCCGTTCGGCTATGGCTGCGCAAATTATAAAAAAGATGATCCGGAAAGCTGTCGTTTTTCGGTTGGACAGATCGCAGGAGTAAAATTAAAAGAAGCACAGGTCAAAGAACTTTTAACCAATGGAAAGACCGGTGTGATCGAAGGATTTATCGCAAAGACCGGAATGAAATTTGATGCTCCGTTAAAACTGACCAAAGAGGGGCAGATCACCTTTGATTTTCCGGAGAAACCAAAACCTGTCGAGACAACAGTAAAATGTCCGAGGTGTGGGGAACTCTTAAAGAAAAGCCAATGGTACTATGAGTGTGACTGCGGTTTTAAGGTAGGGCATACGGTTGCGAAAGTGCCGCTTTCGGAAGCAATCATAAAAGAACTGTTGGAAACCGGAAAGACAAAGGAAAAAGTGACTGGATTTAACTCGAAAGCAGGGAATGTGTTTGATTCCTGCCTAAAATATGAGGATGAGCGGATCAGTTTTGATTTTGACAATCCGGGAAGCCTGTCTCTACAAAAACAGGAGTCAGAGAAACAATCAGAAGTGCAGATGGCTGTGCAGGAAAATGAGACTGAAAAACAGCAGCCACAGCAGGCAGAACAGACACCGGATGGTGCGGATGATTTCTATGCCACTATGGCGGATGAGGCTGCAGCATTTCAGGAACAGGAAGAAGCAGAATGGATCGCTGGAAGTAATTTTTTAGATGAATTTATGCCATAAGAAATCTCCGGCAGACAGAAATTCTTGTCTGTCCGGAAATTTTTTTGCAGTGTTCGAATATTATTTTGACAGATCTGTGAAAACGTTTTACAATAGAACCAGTATGCAAACAGAAATGCCAGGATCACACTGGATTCATATCCATGTGAGAGAGACATTCTGGGATGGAGGAAAAGATGGAAAACGCAAAAATCAGCAATTTATATGATTTAGATGAAACAATCGCAAAAGAATATTTAGAACAGTTTACATATCCATGGGAGGCTTTAAAAGGGATCAGTGAGTTCATAAAAAAACTTGGACCAACATTAGATCCGGAAAAGTTTGAAAAAAGAGGCGAGGATATCTGGGTTGCAAAGAGTGCAAAAGTGGCACCGACAGCATGTTTAAACGGTCCGCTGATCATTGATGAGGATGCAGAAATCCGTCACTGCGCATTTGTCCGCGGCAGTGCGATCGTAGGAAAGGGTTCTGTTGTCGGCAATTCCACAGAACTGAAAAATGATATTATTTTCAATTCCGTTCAGGTGCCGCATTATAATTATGTTGGCGATTCCATTCTTGGCTATAAATCGCATATGGGTGCAGGTTCGATCACGTCAAATGTGAAATCCGACAAGACACTGGTTGTGGTAAAAGACGGTGATGAGAAGATCGAGACTGGATTGAAAAAATTCGGTGCCATGCTTGGGGATTATGTGGAAGTTGGATGTAACTCTGTATTAAATCCTGGAACGGTGATCGGCAGACATACAAATGTATATCCGCTTTCAAGTGTCAGGGGAGTGATCCCGGCAAACTCAATTTTTAAGAAACCGGGCGAGGTTGTACAGAAAAAAGAAGCATGATATTCTTAAACTTAAGATCCGGACAGGTCGGATAAGTTATGGCAGAAAATATTGATTATATTTTAAGTACAGGGAGATAAAATATATGGAAGAAGAAAAGAAATATATTTATAATGATAAAGCGGAACGGATCAAAAAGATGAACCGGTTCTATATAGGTGCAACCATATTTCTTGGAATATTGTTTTTACTGTATCTGTGGCTCCGCATGGCAAATCAGAATCTGGTAAATGCAACAGTATATGGGAATACTGTATTAATAATAGGCGCATCAGTTTTGGACACGATTATTTATCATAAAGATCATGCAACAGCAAAATTAAAAGTGATTGCTACGCTTGAGATGGGATTAGAGTATCTGTTAGTCGGAGTACAGACAGATGCACATTTTATTACGTATGTACTGATCGTTTTAGTTGCGTTACAGATTCCGTACTATGATGAAGGTGGATTAAAAAGAACCTGTGTGGGAGTGAGTATTCTCTACGTGATCGTTACGATTGTTCAGGGAATAAAGGGTATTACTGTATTGAACGTGGATACAATATGTTCTGTGGTCGGCGTGCTTGGCGTTTTATTTATGGTTTCAAGAATTGGAAAGATCACATTATTGTTTAACGCAGATGCACTTGGATCCATAGATGAGGAACACAAAAAGCAGAATGAAATTTTACAGGGAGTGCTTGAGATTTCCAAAACTGTTCAGGAAGAATCAGTTAAGAGCAGCAGCCTGATCGGAAAACTGGTCGAGACGACCAATTCTGTAACTGGCAGTATGCAGGAGATTACAACGGCTTCCGGAATGAATGCAAACAGCATCGAAGAACAGAATACCATGACTGCAACGATCCAGGATGCGATCGAGGAAACAAGTGAGCGATCAAAACAGATGGTGGATATCGCAATGAATTCAAATGACAGCATTCAGGAAAATATGCGTGTGATGGATGAGTTGAAAGATCAGGCAGAGCAGATCACAAATACAAATCATGATGTTACTGAGGCAATGACCAAACTTCAGGATAAGACAAAAGAAGTAGAAGAGATTGCAGGTATGATCTTAAATATTTCAAGCCAGACAAACCTGCTGGCGTTAAATGCATCTATTGAGAGTGCACGTGCCGGAGAAGCCGGAAGAGGTTTTGCGGTTGTAGCAGAGCAGATCAGACAGCTTGCGGAACAGACAAAAAATTCGACGGAAGAGATCACGAGAATTACAAACGAACTGAATGCAAATGCAAATGATGTGGTTGTATCAGTAGAAGGTTCTGTACAGGCAACGGAAGATCAGAAAGAAAAGATTCTTGCTGCGTCAGAAACATTTAATCTGCTTAATAAAAATATAGGTGAGCTGGTTGCCCATATTGAAGAGGTCAATAAAAAGGTAAGCGGACTTTCAGATTCCAACAATAAGATTGTGGTAAACTGCTCGCAGCTTTCGGCAGCGACTGAGGAAGTTACGGCGAGTGCAGAACAGGTACATACACTCAGTGAAGAAAACCTTGATGTTGCAAAACAGGTTCAGAATGCGGTAGAGAAAATTCACAGTACGGCAGATGATATAAAAAAGTTTTTGCACTGACAGAAAGGAGTGCATAATTATATGAAAAATAAAGTGTGGTTGTTTACAGCCGCACTTTTGCTTTTTACAGCAGGGTGTGGGAAGACAGATCTGACAGAAAAGGAAATAAACGGAGATGAGCAGAAAACGATAGAAAGCCAGGAGACGGAAAAAACGACAGAAAAGGATGGAAATGCATCCGGAGAAAAGAAATCTGTGACAGAAAATGAAAACGCAGAATTACAGGAAAATGGGGAAAGTTATACCTGGGAGGATGTTACATTACAGTTTCCAAAAAGCTGGAAAGACAAGTATGTTGTTGCGGAAGATGAAAATGGATTTACGGTTTTTCAGAAGGCTTCCTATGAGAAAGAAAAAGGGATGGGATACCTTTTTGGCATTTCGAAGGACACGGAATGGTATCCGGATGCTGCCGGTGTAAGTATTTTAGGATATACCGATGATGGAGTGTTATATGAGGTTGTGAGGCCTACGGATGTGAGCTGCGATGTGGAAAATGAGGATACTTTAAATGAATATCAAGGGATGATGCAGCAGTCAGATACGGTAGTACAGAATGCGGTCATTGATACACAGAACCTGCACAAAGATGCTGACCAGTATATCATTCCGGTCAGTATGACACAGACAATTTCGGCAGACAGTCTTATCAATATGTCGGACAATGATTTATGGTTAGCACGCAATGAAATCTATGCAAGACATGGACGGGGTTTTACCAATGAATATCTGCAGAGTTATTTTAATGCATGTTCCTGGTATGAAAAAACGGCGGAGACAGATGCATTTGACGAGTCTGTGTTAAGCCAGACAGAGAAAGATAATCTGAAAGTGATACAGGAAGCAGAAAAAACATATGCAGACGAACATCCATATCCGAAAGAGTATAAAACAGGACAGAAAGTTATGGAAGATATTGATGGAGACGGCAGGGAAGAAGAAATACGTTATGATGTGAAAGAGAGTGGCGATTATGCAGGGTATTCCTGTATCCTTACCGTGAATGGAACTTCATATGAACTGTGCGAATATGCGGCGATGGTGACACCGGAAACAGATTGCTTTTATGTCACTGATATTAATGCTTATGATGATTCGTTAGAGATTGCTGTCTTAGATGATGGGCCGAGTGGTGATTATGTGACATATTTTTACCGGTATGATGGAAACACACTCGAATTTGCCGGAGAAGTTACTGGTTTTCCTTTTAAAGAAAAAAATGGCGGTATCAACGGCTTTACCGGACAAAGCGGAATCTATGGAACAATTCGTACAGATATTCTTGAGACAGCATACTTAAATGGCTACTGGTGGTATGACAGTGATGCGGGGAAATTAGAGTATATGGATACCGGAATGCACAGGTATCAGTATTTCACACCGCACAGATTATATGTGGATCTCCCACTGTGGGAGGCTATGGATCAGACATCAGACCAGGTGACGGTTTCATCCGGTCAGGATGTATTCTTTATCAGTTCCGATGCAAAGGAATGGATCTATGTTCGTGCCAAAGACGGAACAAAAGGATATATTCATGTGGATGGGGAAAATATCAGCAACGCCGGCAGACTGGGGTCGGAAGTTTTTTCAGAATTGAATTATTTTGATTAGTGTATAAAAACAAATACACGGAATAAAGATAATTTTTTTCGATTAGGACTTGTAGATTTCAACAAAATGTGCGAAAATAGGTAAGGTATGTTAAATGTATAACAAAGTCTGATACATACAGTTCTATTAAGTGAAAGGAGTCTTAAAATGATTTACACTAAGGAAGTCGAAAACATGTGTCCTGTAGCAAAGGGCGCAAAACATGAACCAGCTCCAATTCCGGAAGAAGGCAAATGGGTTCATTCTAAAAAAATTGAAGATATTTCAGGTTTTACACACGGTGTTGGCTGGTGTGCTCCTCAGCAGGGTGCCTGCAAGCTTTCATTAAATGTAAAAAATGGTGTAATCGAAGAAGCTTTAGTTGAGACAATCGGATGCTCTGGTATGACACATTCCGCAGCTATGGCAGCAGAGGTATTACAGGGCAAAACTATTCTTGAAGCATTAAACACAGACCTTGTTTGTGATGCAATCAATACAGCAATGAGAGAGTTATTCTTACAGATCGTTTACGGTCGTACACAGAGTGCATTCTCTGATGACGGTCTTGCAATCGGTGCTGGTCTTGAGGATTTAGGTAAAGGACTTCGTTCCCAGGTTGGTACAATGTACGCTACCAAAGAGAAAGGTGTTCGTTACTTGGAGATGGCAGAAGGTTATGTAACCGGTATTGCTCTTGACGAGAATAACGAAGTTATCGGATATCAGTTCGTTTCTCTTGGAAAAATGACTGACTTCATCAAAAAAGGCGATGATCCTAACACTGCATGGGAAAAAGCAAAAGGACAGTACGGCCGTGTGGCAGATGCTGTTAAAATCATCGACCCGAGAGAAGAGTAGGAAAGGAGACGGACGAAAATGGCATTATTTGAAGGATATGAAAGAAGAATTGACCAGATCAACGCTGTGTTAAACAGCTATGGTATCAGCTCTATCGAAGAAGCTGAAAAAATTACAAAAGATGCTGGACTTGATGTTTACGATCAGGTAAAGAAAATCCAGCCAATCTGTTTCGAGAACGCTTGCTGGGCTTACACTGTAGGTGCTGCAATCGCAATCAAAAAAGGATGTACAAGAGCTGCTGATGCTGCTGCAGCAATCGGTGAGGGACTTCAGGCATTCTGTATTCCGGGTTCTGTTGCAGACCACAGAAAAGTAGGTTTAGGACATGGTAACCTTGGTAAAATGTTATTAGAGGAAGAGACAGAGTGCTTCTGCTTCTTAGCAGGACATGAGTCATTCGCAGCAGCTGAGGGTGCAATCGGTATCGCTGAGAAAGCAAACAAAGTACGTCAGAAACCATTACGTGTTATCTTAAACGGACTTGGAAAAGATGCTGCACAGATTATCTCCCGTATCAACGGATTCACATTTGTTGAGACACAGTATGATTACAAAGCTGCAAAATTAAATGTTGTATATGAGAAAGCATATTCCAACGGACTTCGCGCAACTGTAAAATGCTACGGTGCAGATGACGTTCAGGAAGGTGTTGCAATCATGCATCATGAGAACGTAGGTGTTTCCATCACTGGTAACTCTACAAACCCAACACGTTTCCAGCATCCGGTTGCAGGTACATACAAAAAAGAATGTATCGAGCAGGGTAAGAAATATTTCTCAGTTGCTTCCGGCGGTGGTACAGGACGTACACTTCACCCGGACAACATGGCAGCAGGTCCTGCTTCCTACGGTATGACAGATACCATGGGACGTATGCACTCTGATGCACAGTTCGCAGGTTCTTCTTCCGTACCGGCTCACGTTGAGATGATGGGTCTGATCGGAATGGGTAACAACCCTATGGTTGGTGCTACAGTTGCTGTTGCAGTTTCCGTTGAGGAAGCTCATAAGGCTGGTAAGTTCTAAGATAAATTTAAAGCATAGAAAGAAACGGGATTTTTGTATTTGCAAGAATCCCGTTTCTTTTTTTGTATAAATTTATTTGAAATTCGAAATCAGTACCTTTTGGAGGATATTGCAAAGTATGGAAAACAAATATATTAGCAGAAGAGTATTTTGAAAAGGGAATACAGGAAGAAAATATTTTTATTTTTCAAAAACAGGGTGATAATCGAACATATTTTCTGCTATAATAATATCTATACCAGAAAAACAGAAAGCGAGGCATCATCCGGTCATGAGTGATTCATCCCATATCTATATTGCAATCGATCTCAAATCTTTTTATGCATCAGTAGAATGTGTCGAACGGGAATGCGATCCGCTGACGACAAATCTTGTCGTCGCAGATGAGAGCAGAACAGAGAAAACAATCTGTCTTGCAGTATCACCGTCACTGAAAGCATATGGAATTCCGGGGCGTGCGAGGTTATTTGAGGTCGTGCAGAAAGTAAAGCAGATTAATAAAGAACGGAGAAGCAGGATCGCCGGAGGTGTGTTTACCGGAAAATCAGCAAATGCGGAAGAACTGAAAAAAGATCCGACACTGGAACTGACCTATATTGCAGCGCCGCCGCGTATGGCTCTTTATATGGAGAAAAGTAACCAAATCTATGACATCTATTTAAAATATGTGGCACCGGAAGATATGCATGTGTATTCGGTGGATGAAGTATTTATGGATGTAATACATTATCTGAAAACATATCAGATGAGTGCGAGAGAACTGGCAGAGAAAATGATCCGGGATGTTTTAAAAGAAACAGGGGTTACAGCAACCGCCGGCATCGGCACGAATCTGTACCTGTGTAAGGTTGCAATGGATATCGTTGCCAAACATGTAACGCCGGATGCAAACGGCGTGCGGATCGCAGAACTTGACGAAATGAGTTATCGCAGACTGCTGTGGGATCACAGACCACTGACGGATTTCTGGAGAGTCGGTGGTGGTTATCGGAAAAAACTAGAGGCGGCAGGACTGTATACGATGGGGGATATTGCACGCTGTTCCTTAGGCGGTGAACAGGATTTTTATAATGAAGATTTTCTTTATAAAATGTTTGGTATTAATGCAGAACTTTTGATTGACCACGCGTGGGGATATGAACCGACCACGATTGACCTGATCAAAGCGTACAAGCCGGAGACAAACAGCATCAGTTCCGGGCAGGTGCTGCAGTGTCCTTATGAGTTTGAAAAAGGAAAACTGATCGTCCGGGAAATGACAGATCTGCTTGTGCTGGATCTGGTGGAAAAGCACTTAGTCACAGATCAGATGGTGCTTACGATCGGCTATGATATTGATAACCTGACGGATCCAAAACGGAGAAATGCGTATCACGGGGAAGTGACCATTGACCGCTATGGAAGAAGGGTGCCAAAACACGCACACGGAACGATCAATCTGAAAAACCAGACATCCTCCACGAAACAGATCATGGATGCAGTGATGGAGTTGTATGACCGTATTGTAGATCCGAATCTTCTGATCCGCCGGATCTATGTGGTAGCCTGCAGGTTATCGGATGAATCATCGGCAAAACAGGAAGATACGTTTGAACAGCTTGATCTGTTTACAGATTATGCGGCATTAGAACAGAAAAAGCAGGCGGAAAAGGTAAAGAAGGAAAAAGAGAGAAAACTGCAGGAGGCAGTCCTCAGTGTGAAAAAGAAATATGGGAAAAATGCCATGCTAAAGGGGATGAATCTGCAGGAGGGGGCTACCAGTGTGGAGCGTAACCGGCAGATCGGAGGGCATAAAGCATGAAAGGGAAAAATATATTTCAGGAAAAAGAAACACATAAATATGATGATATCATCCATCTGCCACATCATGTCTCAACAAAACATCCGCAGATGGCGTTATCAGACAGGGCTGCACAGTTTTCGCCTTTCGCAGCACTTACAGGGCATGAGGACTCTATCCGTGAGACGGCAAGACGAACAGAAGCATTCTTAGAACTCGATGAGGACAAAAAAGAACAGCTTGATGAAAAAATGCATGTTTTACAGGAATATTTTTCGGAAAAGCCGGAGATTATGGTTACTTATTTTGTGCCGGATGAAAAGAAAGCCGGTGGGGCTTATGTTACGCATCGTGGCAGGATACGGAAAATAGATACTTATCTGCGCAGACTTTTATTTGAGGATGGAACGGAAGTTCACATGCAGTATATTTTTGAGATGGATGGCGAAATATTTGGGGATACAGAGTGAAAAAGGACAGATGGGTAAATTTGACAATCAATATTTCGGATGGTATAATCTCCCCGATAATAGGGACTTTTGCTCTATGAAAGAATATGGATGAGTTAAGGAGCTTGTGAGGCATGAAAAATATATGGCGTATTTTTAGCGGAGATATGAAGAGACTGGTGCGGAATCCTTTTGCGCTGGTGATCGCGATCGGTCTTTGTATCATACCTTCGTTGTATGCGTGGTTTAATATATACTCAAACTGGGATCCGTACGCAAATACCAAAAATATCAAGATTGCAGTAGCCACAGAGGATACAGGTTACCAGATGGATGACGGAACTACTGTTAATATGGGCGATTCGGTCATTGAGAGTTTGAAGGAAAATGATAAGATCGGATGGGTGTTTACAGATACAAAAGATGCGGCTTTAGAGGGTGTATACAGCGGCGAATATTATGCAGCGGTCATCATCAGCTCTGACTTTACATACAGTATGTATAATGTATTTCGTGAAGATTTTAAGGGACCGACCATCTCTTATTATGAAAATGAAAAAAAGAATGCCGTGGCGACAAAGATTACGGATTCTGCGGTGTCCACCTTAAAACAGAGCATCAATGAGCAGTTCATAGAAGTACTTGCAAGCAATATATTTGAGCAGACAAATCATATTTCCGAACAGATGGAAGAGAACGATAAGTTTGCTTATTTTCAGAATAAACTGGAAAATCTGAATGAAAATCTGATCGGTTACAGTAAAATGATCGATACGTTCATTGCCGGAAATTCGGAACTTTCCCAGGCGGTTGCAGAGGCGAAAGGCAGCATCCCGGGACTCAGTGACAAGGTATCCGACGGTGCAAAGAGTTTTGGTACGGCGAGAAGCAGCCTGGATGATACAAAGACATCCTTAAAATCATTCAGTGAAAATGTGAACCAGACCATGACAAGCATCAATGATTCTATGAATAAAATTCAGGGGAGTATCAATGCGACGAATCTTGCCGGGGATGCACAGCAGACGGCAGACAGTCTGAATCAGGCAGCACTGGATGCAGTGGAACTGCAGCGGGAACTGAACCGTTTGCAGGAACATTTAAAAAAAGTGGTCGTTGAAGATAGCGTGTCGGATGCAGACCGTACCGTCATTCAGAAAATCATTGAGACGATTGAATCGATCAATGGCGGGGCAACAGATATTGAAAAAGCGATCAGCAGCATTAATCAGATCGCAATGGGATTCTCCGGAGATTCCCAGACGGATACAATCAATACACAGGTATCGGGCAGTATGGTTGCGGATGCAATCAACAAATCGTTGTCGGATATGACGCAGGTTCTCACCACCTGTTCACAGGCAATCACAAATATGCAGGAAATGTATACGACAAGCCTGGTTCCACAGTTAGATAATGTGATCGACAGCATGAGTCAGATGTTGAACAATGTATCAGATATTCTGACAAGACTAGATGACACGTTAGGAGATATGAGTTCTGTATTTTCCGGCATTGAGACGACCGCTACAGGAGCAAATGACAGTTTAGAACAGATTCAGACGGTTATCGATGGTGTGAGTGAAAAATTAACGAAGCTGTTAGACCGGTTAAATTCGGTTGAGGATGATGAAAAAGTACAGGCATTTATGGAGTTCATGAAGGGCGATCCGGAAGGATATGGTGAGTTTTTCTCCCAGCCGGTGCTGGTTACGACAGAGGAGGTTTATCCGATTCCAAACTATGGCTCGGCAATGACTCCGTTTTACACGATTCTTGCGATCTGGGTTGGAGGAACGATTCTCGTCGCGCTGATCAAGGTGAAGGCAGAACCGAAAAATCTGAAAAATGTAAAATCCTATCAGCTCTTTTTTGGAAGATATCTGCTGTTTTTTGTGATGGGACAGTTACAGGCACTGATCATTGTATTAGGAGATATCTATATCCTGCATTGTCAGATTTTATATCCGGGGTGGTTCTGGCTGGTGGCATCGCTTGCCAGCGTTACATTTACACTATTGATCTATTCACTTGCCCTTTCATTCGGTGATGTGGGTAAGGCACTTGCGGTTGTGATCATGGTAATTCAGATTGCGGGATCCGGCGGAACGTTCCCAATTGAACTTTTACCGGCAGTTTACCGGAATATCTATATATTTTTCCCGTTCCCATATGCGATCAATGCCATGCGTGAGACGATCGGTGGTATGTATGGAAGCGATTATATGAAGAATCTGGCGGAACTGATGATCTTTGCGGTAGTTGGACTTCTGATCGGACTTGTAATCCGTATTCCGTTTGTGAAACTGAATCACTTTGTGGAAAAACGAATGGAAGATACAAAAATGATGTAGCGGAAGCAAAGCGTGAAAAGCAAGTCTTTTTTATAGATAGCAGAATTGGAGAGAGAAGAATGGAAGAAAAAAGCAGATACGAGGAAATGTATGGAAAACTCGTTGCATATGAACAGAATATCCATTTGCAGAATCAGAAACGGATCAAGATCGGACTCAAATGTATTGCGATCATTCCGCCTATATTTTTGATCCTGTTATTCTGGACAGACAGTAACAAGGTGGTTTTCCTGATTTTATGGATCGTATCATTATTTGCACTTGCAACTTATCTGATCCTTGTAGAGTATGTAGATTATAACCTGCAGGAGAAGCTAAACGAACTGCGGGATGAAGAGGATAAAGCTGTGGATGTTCTTATGGGAAAACAGCTTGACGAAGTAGAGGAAAATATTAAGAATGCCATTCAGAAATTAGATGAAAAGTTTAATTCCGAGGCAGAGATACCCAAAATAACAGAGAGTGATACAAAGGAGAAAACAGAATGAAAAATATATTTAAAATCTTTATCTCCGATGTGAAACGGATTTTCCAGAACGTGGTTGCGGTTGTGGTTATCATGGGACTTTGTGTGATTCCATGCCTCTATGCATGGTTTAATATATTTTCAAACTGGGATCCGTATGGTGAAAGTTCGACTTCAAACCTGAAGGTTGCAGTGGTATCAGAAGATGAAGGTGTAACGGTGGCGGGTATTTCTGTCAATATCGGTTCATCCGTTGTTGAAGCGTTACAGGAAAACAAGGTTATGGGATGGGTATTTACTGAGACATCCGACGAGGCGGTGGATGGTGTATACAGCGGTGAATATTATGCGGCTCTTGTGATTCCGGATGATTTTACGGAGGAGATGATCAGCTTCCTTGGTGGACAGATCGAACACCCGGATATTATTTATTATGAAAATGAAAAGAAAAATGCGATAGCGCCGAAGATTACCTCAAAAGCCAAAACGTCTGTTCAGGAACAGGTGAATGCAAGCTTCGTGAGCACACTTGCGGAGGCAATGATGCAGGTCGGGGATGCAGTTGCGGGAAACGATGTTGACGGAGGTTCACTTGCGGATACAATTACGCAGCGGTTAAACGATGTAAGCGGTGATCTGCAGAGCTACATCAACATCTTAAATTCATTTGCAAGTATTTTAAATTCTGCACAGAGTATCGTCGCAACAAGCCAGGTCATGCTTCCGGGACTTGATTCCATGGTTTCTACAGGTCAGGACACGGTAAACAGCATGGAAAGTCTGATACTTGCCGGAAATGCAACGACGGATACGGTTACCCAGATGGTTACATACAGTTTTGATCTGGTTGAGAACAGCCTGAATAATGTGTCCATGGTGATACAAAATGACATGGAAAAACTGGGAAAATACGAAGATGCGGCAGGAAACGGACTGAATGCGACAATATCCGTAGTGCCTTATCTGGAAAAAATGTTTAATGACTCGGTTTCAAGCTGGGAGGGACCAGCAGATGACGAGACAAGAATGCAGATCCAGGGTGTGCGTGACCAGTTAAAGATGATTGAACTTGAACTGAACGGACTTGCAGAAAACGGAACTGCCACAGCGGAGGATATCAATACCTTAAAAGGACAGATTACAACCGAGATTGAAAATTGTAAGACGGCTCTGGATGCGCTGCAGCATACGTTTGAGTATACCGTAAAACCACAGCTTGATTCCACGATGAATGCAATGCAGAATTCCATGATCGCAACGACATCGATTTTAAACGGAATCAATGCGGATTTTGGCGATGTGGAAAAGGTGCTGTCAAAATACGAGGACACGCTCTCAAGGGGAAGTGCAGATTTATATGATTCTTTAGAAATGGCGCAGGAGTTATATAATAAACTGACGCAGATCATCGCGGATTTCACCACATTGAGACAGGATGAACAGTATCAACAGTTTATGGAGATATTAGAGACAGATCCACAGCAGCTGGGCAGTTTCATCTCTTCTCCGGTAAATCTTGACACTGTCGGAATTTATGAGATTGAAAATTATGGCTCTGCCATGGCTCCGTTTTATACGATTCTGGCATTGTGGGTAGGTGCGCTGATTCTGGTTGCGATTATTCATGTGAAAGTAGAACCGGAAGAGGGCATCACGGATATAAAACCATATCAGGCATATTTCGGGCGCTATATCCTGTTTTTCCTGATAGGGCAGACACAGACACTGATCACGGTGCTTGGAGATTTGTTTTATGTGCGGATACAGTGTCATAATCCATTCCTGTTCTGGCTTGCCGGAGCAGTCAGCAGTTTTGTATTTACGCTGTTTATTTACTCGCTTACCGTTGCATTTGGAAATGTCGGTGAGGCACTTGCAATCGTTGTTATGGTTATCCAGGTTGCCGGTGCGGGCGGAACATTCCCGATTGAGACATTACCGCAGGTATACCAGTCACTTTATAAATATCTGCCATTCCCGTATGGAATGAATGCCATGAGAGAGACAATCGGTGGAATTTATCAGATGAACTACTGGATCTATGTTGGAAAACTTGCAATTTATCTGGTCGTTTCGCTGGTCATTGGACTTCTTATTGCGATACCGTTCCGTAAACTGAACCATGTCATTGAAAAGAGCAAGGAAAACACGGAGATCATGATCTGATCCCACACGAAGGAGCTTAAAATGTTACTGATTCGAATGGTATTACTTTTGACAGGACTTCTTATGACAGTTGTGCCGGGGGCGTGCACGAGAAAAGACCAGAGAGGTGATCTGAATGCAGAAAAAAGGATACGGCAGATTGGCATCTGGCTTGTGGCAGCAGCAGTCATATGGATTATTACCGCAAAATTTTTCTGAAAATCGACTATGATTTCGGGCAGATGAAAAATTGTTTATTGACAAAATATTTCGATGTGATATCATAGCTTTAGTGTGATGTGTGATTAAAGTATTAAACTATTGGAGATGCAGAATGAGAAAACAGGTATTATCTCTATTAGTGGAGAATAACCCGGGCGTGACAAGTCATATTTCAGGACTTTTCAGCAGAAGAGGTTACAACATTGACAGTTTTTCTTCCGGCGTGACCGCAGATCCGAGATATACAAGGATTACGATCGTCGCGACCGGCGATGAACAGATTTTAGAGCAGATTGAAAAACAGCTTGCGAAGCTGGAAGATGTTGTAGACATCAAAAAACTTGAAAATGGTTCATCCGTGACGAGAGAGCTGATCTTAGTAAAGATTCGTGCGAAAGATACAGAACGTCAGCCAATCTTAAATGTAACCGAGATCTTTCATGGAAAAGTTGTGGATGTAACCCACGATTCGATGGTGATCGAATTGACAGGCCATCAGGACAAGCTGGATGCATTTTTAGATCTTCTGTCCGGATATGAGATTTTAGAACTTGCGCGAACCGGACTGACCGGATTGTCGAGAGGCATTTCCGATGTCGTTATGTTAGACGAAGACGGCAAAAGAGTATCATTATAACAAAATAAGCAGATAAGAATATGCAAATACATATTTTTTATTAAGAAACCAAAATTGGAGGAAATTAATTATGGCAGCAAAAATATTTTATCAGGAAGACTGTAACCTTTCACTGTTAGACGGAAAGACGATCGCAATCATCGGCTACGGCAGTCAGGGACATGCACATGCATTAAACTTAAAAGATTCAGGATGCCATGTTATCATTGGTCTTTATGAGGGAAGCAAATCCTGGGCAAAAGCTGAGAAACAGGGATTTGAAGTATATACAACAGCAGAGGCAGCAAAGAAAGCCGACATCATCATGATCTTAATCAACGATGAGAAACAGGCAGATATGTACAAAAAAGATATCGAGCCAAACCTTGAGGCAGGCAACATGTTAATGTTCGCACATGGTTTCAATATTCATTTCGGATGTATCGTACCTCCAAAGGATGTAGATGTTACCATGATCGCTCCAAAAGCTCCGGGACATACCGTACGTTCTGAGTATCAGGTTGGAAAAGGAACACCTTGTCTGATCGCTGTTGAGCAGGATGCAACAGGAAAAGCACAGGATCTTGCATTAGCATATGCACTTGGTATCGGCGGAGCAAGAGCTGGTGTTCTTGAGACAACATTCCGTACCGAGACAGAGACAGACCTTTTCGGTGAGCAGGCAGTTCTCTGCGGTGGTGTTTGTGCATTAATGCAGGCTGGTTTTGAGACATTATGCGAAGCTGGTTATGACCCAAGAAATGCATACTTCGAGTGTATCCATGAGATGAAACTGATTGTAGACTTAATCTACCAGTCAGGTTTCGAGGGAATGAGATATTCTATCTCCAACACAGCAGAGTATGGTGATTACATCACAGGACCGAAGATCATCACAGAGGATACAAAGAAAGCGATGAAACAGATCCTTTCCGATATCCAGGATGGTACATTTGCAAAAGATTTCTTACTTGATATGTCTCCTGCAGGACGTCAGGTTCACTTCAAGGCTATGAGAAAGAAAGCTGCAGAGCATCCATCAGAGCAGGTTGGTAAAGAGATCCGTAAACTGTACAGCTGGAACAACGAAGAGGACAAACTGATCAACAACTAATTTTTAGCTGAGTAATGAGACAATGGATATTATACTTTAGAGTATAGATTTATTGTTGGAAAGATAAAAGAAAGAATCATCATGTGGTACATTTCATATGATGGTTCTTTTTTTACCTTAAGAACTTGTGAACCGGTATCAGAAAAACTTTTATGACAGCTGGAGGAAACGTTTCTGACAGGGCGGTTGGTACTTGACAAAACCATGGTATATGATAAAATAAATCATGTTGTGAATAAAATACATCAGACTTTGATAAGGAATAGTAAGAATTTTTTATTTTTCAGAGAGCTGCCGGATGCTGCGAGACAGTAAAGAAAAATTCCCAACTCGCCTTTGAGTCCTTTTGTCCAAGCTATCAGTTAGGTTTATAGTGTGTAAGCAAAAGCGTGTTGTCCGCGTTAAGGATCATAAGAGCGTATTGTCTTGTTTTCATGTTAAAATTGATCTGACAGATGAGCAGATGGATTTTAAATATTGACAGATGGGAAATGAAATCAAAAGAATACGAATTAGAGTGGTACCACGGAGTAAGATAGACTTCGTCTCTAAGAGGATGTGCAATTTTAAAAGCATATCTTCGGAGACGGAGTTTTTTTTCGCAAAAACAAGGAGGAAAATCCGCTCCTCGCCATAGGGCTCGGATTTTTCTTCGAAAAACAAGGAGGAAAATCGTCTCCTCGTCAAAGGACTCGGATTTTGCTCCGCAAAACAAGGAGGGAAATCCTCTGCTCCTGCAAGGGCAGTCGCATTTTTCTTCGAAAAACAAGGAGGATTATATGTCAGAACTTTACAATCACAAAGTCGTTGAGAAAAAATGGCAGAAAGTCTGGGATGACAATAAGGCTTTTGCTGCGACAGACGACTACAGCAAACCAAAATATTATGCACTGGTAGAATTCCCATATCCGTCAGGACAGGGACTTCATGTAGGTCATCCGAGACCTTATACAGCACTTGATATCGTAGCAAGAAAGCGCAGAATGCAGGGCTATAACGTACTGTATCCGATGGGATGGGATGCATTCGGACTTCCGACTGAGAACTATGCGATCAAAAATAAGATCCATCCGAAGATTGTAACCGAGAATAACGTAAAGCGTTTCAAAGAGCAGCTTCATTCTTTGGGCTATTCTTTCGACTGGGACAGAGAGATCAACACTACAGATCCGAGTTATTACAAATGGACACAGTGGATTTTCTTAAAACTGTTTAAAGCAGGACTTGCTTACAAAAAAGAGATGCCGATCAACTGGTGTACTTCCTGTAAAGTAGGCCTGGCAAACGAGGAAGTTGTAAACGGTGTCTGCGAGCGCTGTGGTGCTCCGGTTGTCCGCAAGGTAAAGAGCGAGTGGATGTTAAAGATCACCGATTATGCTGAGAAGCTGTTAGAGGGATTAAATGATGTAGATTATATCGAGCGTGTCAAGGTTTCCCAGAAAAACTGGATCGGTAAATCACAGGGTGCAGAGGTAGATTTTGCGATCGCCGGAAAAGAGGACAAACTCCGTGTTTATACGACACGTTGTGATACATTATTTGGTGCTACTTACATGGTTGTATCTCCGGAGCATCCGATCATTGATAAATATAAAGACGAGTTAAAGAACTGGGATGCGATTGCTGCATACCGTGAGGAAGCTGCAAAGAAATCCGATTTTGAACGTTCAGAACTTGCAAAAGATAAGACGGGTGTGGAGATTGACGGTCTTATGGCAGTCAATCCGGTAACCGGAAAAGAAATCCCGATCTGGATTTCCGATTATGTATTAATGTCTTACGGAACAGGCGCGATCATGGCAGTACCGGCACATGATGAGAGGGACTGGGAATTTGCCAAAAAGTTCAATATTCCAATGGTACAGGTTGTTGCAAAAAATGGTGAGGAAGTTGACATCAACGAAGCGGCATTTACAGATGTTGCAACCGGTGTTCTGATCAATTCTGAGTTCTTAAACGGACTGGAAGTAAAAGATGCAAAGGCAAAAATGATTGCATTTTTAGAGGAAAAAGGCATTGGTACAGCAAAGACTAACTATAAATTAAGAGACTGGGTATTCTCCCGTCAGCGTTACTGGGGTGAGCCGATCCCGATCGTTCACTGCGATAAATGCGGCTATGTGCCGATTGATGAGAGCGAGCTGCCACTGATGCTTCCTGAGGTAGAGAGCTACATGCCGACTGACAATGGAGAGTCACCGCTTGCTGCCATGACAGACTGGGTAAATACGACCTGTCCTTGTTGTGGAGGTCCTGCAAAGAGAGAGACAGATACAATGCCGCAGTGGGCTGGATCTTCCTGGTATTTCTTAAGATATACCGATCCGCACAATGATGAGGCACTTGCAAGTCCGGAGGCATTAAAATACTGGATGCCGGTAGACTGGTACAACGGCGGTATGGAGCATACAACACTCCATCTGTTATATTCCAGATTCTGGCATAAATTCCTCTATGACGAGAAAGTAGTTCCATGTCCGGAGCCTTACCAGAAACGTACTTCCCACGGAATGATCCTTGGTGAGAACGGAGAGAAGATGTCAAAATCCAGAGGAAATGTCGTAAATCCGGATGATATCGTAAGAGAGTATGGTGCAGATACCTTAAGAACTTATGAGATGTTCATTGGAGCATTTGATTTAAGTGCATCCTGGTCTGAGGATGGCGTCAAGGGCTGCCGTCGTTTCTTAGAGCGTGTATGGAAGTTACAGGACATCATGACAGAAGAAACCGGATATTCCAAAGAACTTGAGACAAAGATGCATCAGACCATCAAGAAAGTCAGCAGCGATTATGAAAATCTGAAATACAATACCGCGATCGCTGCAATGATGGCTTTGATTAACGAGTTCTATAAGAAAAATGCTGTGACTAAGGGCGAGTATGAGACACTCTTAATTCTGTTAAACCCTGTTGCTCCGCATATCACAGAGGAACTCTGGCAGATCATTGGCGGAACAGGTTATGTATACCAGCAGAAATGGCCGGAATTTGACGAGGCAAAAACAGTTGAAAATACGGTTGAGATCGCAGTACAGATCAATGGAAAAACGAAAGGAACATTGGCAATCGGCAGAAATGACGCAAAAGATGATGTTATTGCAAAAGCAAAAGAATCAATTGCAGATAAGCTGACTGGAAACATTGTAAAAGAGATTTACGTTCCGGGAAGAATTGTCAATATTGTAATGAAATAAGATGAAAAAAGGAACAAACTTATTAGAGGGTTCCATCTGGAAGGGGATTGTGTCATTTGCAATCCCCCTCTTTTTAGGGAACCTGTTTCAGCAGTTATATAATACCGCCGATTCCCTGATCGTCGGTAATTTTCTTGGCAGTGATGCTCTTGCAGCTGTCAGTTCTTCCGGCAGTCTGATATTTCTGATGGTCGGCTTTTTTAATGGAATTGCAGTTGGTGCCGGCGTTGTCATTTCGAAATATTTTGGAGCAGCAGATTATGAAGGATTGAAAAAAGCAGTACATACCAATATTGCATTTGGTCTGGTGTCCGGCTGTATCCTGACAGCGGTCGGAATGATATTGGCACCCCAGATTCTTGTATTGATGGGAACGCCGGAGTCGGTGCTGCCAAACTCCATTGTATATTTCAGGGTATATTTTGCGGGATCGGTCGCATTTGTCATGTATAATATCGTGATGGGAATCTTGCAGGCGGTCGGGGACAGCAGACATCCGCTTTATTATCTGATCTTCTCATCGATTGTAAATATTGTACTGGATTTATTGTTTGTAGGTTTACTGGGATTTGGCGTTGGTGCTGCGGCACTTGCGACGATCATCTCGCAGTTTTCCAGCGCATTTTTATGTATGCTCCGTCTGATGCGCACCAAAGATGTCTATCAGGTACAGATCTCACAGATCCGTTTTCATAGGGGAATGTTGGGACAGATCATCGGAATCGGACTGCCGTCCGGTATGCAGAACTCCATCATTTCATTTGCCAATATCATCGTGCAGACGAATATCAACAAATTTGGTGTGATGGCAGTTGCGGGATGTGGTGTTTATTCGAAAATAGAAGGATTTGCATTTTTGCCGATCACCTGTTTTGCAATGTCGCTCACAACGTTCATCGGGCAGAATCTCGGAGCAAAACAGTATGACAGGGCCAAAAAAGGTGCGTATTTTGGCATTACCTGTTCGACACTGCTTGCAGAAGTTGTCGGTGTGATCGTATTTTTTACAATTCCGCAGCTTGCAGCGGCATTTAACAATGAAGCGCAGGTTGTTGAATTTGCAACCAGACAGGCTCACATAGAAGCATTTTTCTATTGCTTCCTGGCATTTTCGCACTGTATCGCCGGTATCATGCGCGGTGCGGGAAAATCTACCGTGCCGATGTTTGTCATGCTTGCATCCTGGTGCATCATAAGAATTACATACATCACGGTTACCGTGCATTTTATCCCGAAAATCCAGGTCATCTTCTGGGCGTACCCGCTGACCTGGTCAATCAGTTCGGTGATCTTTTTGATTTACTTCTTAAAAGCGAATTGGCTATATAGTTTTGAAAAGAAATAAAGTTTATTGAGCCAATTCGCTTTGCCAACCTGGCTGTATAGTTTTGAGAAAAAGTAAAGTTTTATTTAGCAGTTGGCTTTGCCAACCTGGCTGTATAGTTCATGATAATAGAATGTTCGCGGAGCGTGCATTCTATTATATTGTATCTGTTAAAAGTTTTTATAAAACCGGATAAATTCCCCAAGTGTTTTGGAAGGTTTTGTCGTTGTTTTATAGGCAAAACCGACCTCACGCTTATGGATTGGGATGCCAAGCGGAATCTCCACTAAGGCGCCGGAGGCGAGATCCTCTTTTACAAAACTTTTGATGACGCAGGCAACGCCGACACCGATACGGGCAAAGTCGATCAGAAGATCCATGCTGGAGATGTCGATGGATTCCTTGACCTGAATCTGGTTGTCAGAAAGATAGTCGTCGATATATTGGCGTGTCATATTGTTTTTATCGAGCAGCATCAGTGTTGAGTTTGTAAGGATCTGATCCTTGTGGACGCCGCGCGCGCGCAAATTCCGCAGATAGTCTTTGGTGCAGACAAAGATATCTTCGATCTCTTCGAGAAAATCAAAATGGATATTTTTTAAATTATCCGGTTTTCCTACCAGACCGATATCGATCTTATTGTCCTCGAGCAGTTCAAGTGTCTCGTTGGTCGACTGGCAGGTGATGGAGATAGAGACATGCGGGTTCTGTCTTATAAATTCCTGCAAATAAGGAAGCAGCAGATATTTACAGAGGGTTGCGCTGACACCGATCTTTAAGTGTCCGACACCGAGCTCAATGGAACGTTTTAATTTTTCCTCACCGAGGGTTAAAGTCTCAAAGGCACTGCTCACATGGTCGTAGAGCAGTTTTCCCTCATCGGTTAAGACAACGCCGCGCGAACTTCGGGAAAACAGCTTGCAGCCGACACCTTCCTCTAATTTCTGGATGGATTTACTGATGGCAGGCTGGCTGATGTAGAGTTCTTTGGCAGCCTTTGAAATGTTGCCGGTATTTGCAACGGTATAAAAAATCCGGTAAGATGATAAATTCTGGTTCATGATAAAATTCCTTTCTGATACTGGATACATCGATAATTTTTCTCATTATACCATGAAGTTTAGTTATGGTAAATATATTTAATATGTATTTTTATTATAGTAACACCTGTGTTAGAATAACATACAGATAGGACAGCGAATGTTGTTCTACACACACATCACACAAAAAACGGGAACGGGCACACACCATTCCTGACACAGATTTTAATTTTTTAGGAGGATATACCCATGGGGATGACGATGACACAGAAAATCCTTGCAGCTCATGCAGGACTTCCATCAGTCAGTGCCGGACAGCTTATTGAGGCAGATTTGGATCTGGTTTTAGGCAACGACATTACTTCACCGGTAGCGATTCATGAAATGGATAAAATGAAGGTGGACGGTGTCTTTGATAAGGATAAGATCGCACTTGTATTAGATCACTTCGTGCCGAATAAGGATATCAAATCTGCACAGCATTGTAAATGCGTCAGAGAGTTTGCATGCCGGCATGATATTACAAATTATTTTGATGTAGGAGAGATGGGAATAGAGCATGCACTGCTGCCGGAGAAAGGTCTTACCGTGGCAGGCGATGTCATTATCGGTGCGGATTCCCACACCTGTACCTACGGTGCGCTGGGTGCATTTTCCACCGGAGTCGGCAGTACGGATATGGCGGCTGGTATGGCAACCGGAAAAGCATGGTTTAAAGTCCCGGCAGCGATCAAATTTGTCCTGACCGGCAAACCGGCAAAATGGATCAGCGGAAAAGACATCATTTTACATATCATCGGAATGATTGGTGTGGACGGTGCGCTCTACAAATCAATGGAATTTGTTGGGGACGGCATTTCCTTCCTTTCTATGGATGACCGTTTTACAATCGCAAACATGGCAATCGAAGCAGGCGGAAAAAATGGTATTTTCCCGGTAGATAATCTTGCAAAGGAATATATGGAAGCACATTCCAAACGTCCATATGTTGTCTATGAGGCAGATGAGGATGCAGAGTACGAGGAGACTTATACGATCGACCTTAGTACTTTAAAGCCAACCGTTGCATTCCCACACCTTCCGGAGAATACAAAGACGATCGACGAGGTCGGTGACATCAAGATCGACCAGGTAGTGATCGGCTCCTGTACAAATGGAAGAATGGATGACCTGCGTGTGGCAGCATCTATTTTAAAAGGCAAAAAAGTAGCAAAAGGATTGCGTGTGATCGTGATCCCGGCAACACAGAAGATCTACCTCGATGCGATGGAAGAGGGACTGTTAAAGACCTTTATCGAGGCTGGTGCAGTTGTAAGTACACCGACCTGCGGACCTTGCCTTGGCGGTTATATGGGAATCCTCGCAGAGCATGAGCGCTGCGTTTCCACCACAAACCGTAACTTCGTAGGAAGAATGGGACATGTGGAGTCTGAGATTTATCTTGCCAGCCCGGCAGTAGCGGCAGCAAGTGCGATCACCGGAAAACTTTCCGGACCGGATGAAGTAGCATAGGTTTAAGAAAAAGGAGAGTAAACATGAAAGCAGCAAAAGGTCATGTATTCAAATACGGAGACAACGTAGATACCGATGTCATCATTCCGGCAAGATACTTAAATTCTTCTGATCCGAAGGAACTGGCATTGCATTGCATGGAAGATATCGATAAAGACTTCGTAAAGAATGTCAAAGCAGGAGATATCATGGTGGCAAATAAAAACTTTGGATGCGGTTCATCCAGAGAGCATGCACCGATCGCCATCAAGGCAGCCGGTGTGAGCTGTGTTATCGCAGAGACATTTGCACGCATTTTTTACCGCAATTCGATCAACATCGGACTTCCGATCATCGAATGTCCGCAGGCGGCAAAAGAGATCGAGGCCGGGGACGAAGTAGAAGTCGACTTTGATACCGGAGTGATCACGGATGTGACAAAGGGTACCTCATATCAGGGACAGGCGTTCCCGCCGTTCATGCAGAAAATTATTGACTGTGAGGGACTGGTCAACTATATTAACCAGAAATAAAATGAAAATGAATGAATAAGAAAATCCGTCAAAGACTGGGACTGCATTTCTATGCAGTGGGTCTTTGGCGGATTTTTTTGTTTTGTCGTAATAAAGAAAATGTGTATCATTTTGTGCATGAAATGATCAATTAAGTCTATATGTTTCTATAAAATTTTCAAATATAATAGGAATCATCCTGCATGGTTTTCGAATCTGTTTGTTTCAGTTTACGGTATTGCAGGGGTGACATACCTGTATTCTTTCGGAAAATCTGCGAAAAATACGACTGTGATGAAAAACCTGTGCTGGATGCAACTTCTGCAATCGAGCGACTGGAGCTGAGCAATAGTTCTTTGCTTGCAGCGAGTCTGGTTTCCATCAGGTAATTGATGGGGGATGTTCCAACATACTCCGTAAAAGAATGTGATAAATAAAATTTGTTGATATGGGTGATTTCAGCGAGCAGATCTAAAGTAATATTTTTTGCATAATTAGCATCAATATATTTTTTCGCAACAAAACATTCCTTTGATATTTGCAAAGTGGTATCAGATATGACAGAAAGATGCTGTTCGCGTGTAATATAAACAAGCAAAACCTGTAGGAGACCATGACAGATTGCTTCAAAACCTGGCTTTCTTGCATTAAACTCTTTTATCATAATCTGGGAAAAATTAATAAAGTGTGTTTTGGCGGAACCATAATTATAGTAGCTGTATCCTTTTGGGTTAGCAGCGTTTTGGGAATTAAAATAGAAAGCGAGCCCTTCTACACCAAATACAATATAGGTCATAGGATCGTTTGACATCGTTTTTTCCGTATGTTCAATATGTGGATTTATGATTATCAGATCGTCTGCACATACAGAAACCGTATCATTTTCAATGTAAAATACACCTTTTCCACTGATAACATAGAAAAGTTCAGAAAACTGATGGGTGTGAGGGTGGCTTTGCCAATCCCCTTCGTATTTAGAAATAGAAATATAACGAAGTTTAAAATCCGGATCGGGTACTCCTTTGTACTCAAAATTAATTAATTCATTACTCATTTGTATTATCTTCCTGTTGTATCAAATTTTATATCTTATAGATTAAAACCGCAATATTACTAAAATAATGTTGTGAAACTGATGAATAAAATAGCAATTAAATAGGGTTTCTTATTGCAAGTATACAGTAATTTATGATAAATGCAAATATTTTATTGAGTATAAAGCAAGATATATAAAAATTAGAGCAACATAAAAATTGAAGCAGTTGATGCAGACAGATATACTTAAAAACATCAGGTGATGAGACAAGAAAGGAGAAGACAGGAATGACAAAACAAACAGGCAGACTGACATTGCCGACCGATGCAGACATTGTCGAGGAAACCATACGATTGAAAAATCTTCTTGGAGCAGATGCATTGCGTGACTGTGACGGAACGGAGATGCCGGATGCGTTATTGAATGAGCCGGTAAAGAAATATGCAACGTATTATACGACCAGAAAGGATAATGCCTGGGCCGAGCAAAATCCGGAAGAGATTCAACAGGAATACCTGATCAGCAATCGCGTAACTGCAAGAAGTGAAAAACTATGTATAAGATTGATGGAAGGATTTCATACACAGCAGTTAAAAGTCAATACGTTGGATGATCCCAAAAGATGGTGGGAAGTAATTGATCGCACAACGGGTGAAGTGGTTTCTGTCGATGACTGGGAATTTAAAAAAGAACGGGAAGAAGTTGAAATAAAAACCATTCCTTATCATGAATATACGGTAAGTTTTCTGGCGTTTTTAATATGGGATCCTGTACATATGTATAACTTTATTACAAATGATTGGAAAGATACACCACATCAACTGACATATGATGTGCGGCAGCCGAAAACCCAGAAGTACGTAAAAGAAAAATTAAAACGCTGGTGTGAAGAAAACCCGCAGATCGACGTGGTAAGATTTACAACTTTTTTTCACCAGTTTACACTTACCTTTGATGATAAAAAACGTGAAAAATTTGTAGAATGGTTTGGATATAGTGCAAGTGTAAGTCCATACATATTAGAGAAATTTGAAAAGTGGGCAGGGTATAAATTCAGACCGGAATTTATTGTGGATCAGGGATATCACAACAGCATGTTCCGTGTGCCAAGTCGTGAGTTTAAGGATTTTATTGAATTCCAGCAGCAGGAAGTTTGTGCGCTTGCCAAGGAACTTGTAGATATTGTTCATTCCTATGGAAAAGAAGCGATGATGTTTTTGGGAGATCATTGGATAGGGACGGAACCATACGGAAAATATTTTGCAGAAATTGGTCTGGATGCAGTAGTTGGTTCTGTTGGCAGTGGTGTGACACTCCGTATGATTTCAGATATAAAAGGGGTTAAATATACAGAAGGAAGGCTTTTGCCATATTTTTTCCCCGACGTGTTTGGAGAAGGCGGAGATCCCATAGGGGAGGCAAAGGACAACTGGATGAAAGCGAGAAGGGCAATTTTACGTTCTCCGCTTGACCGCATCGGATATGGCGGATATTTAAAATTGGCCAGTGAATGGCCGGGATTTATAGAAGAGATTCAAAGTGTTGTCGGGGAATTCAGACAGATACATGAAAATATGAACGGGACGAAATCTTATGTTGCACCATTTAAAGTAGCAGTTTTAAACTGTTGGGGAGGTTTGCGGAAATGGATGTCAAACCAGGTGCATCATGCAATATGGCACAGAGAAACTTATTCTGCAGAGGGAGTGCTGGAATGTCTGAGTGGAATGCCGTTTGATGTGGAATTTATCTCTTTTGATGATGTGAAAAAAGGAATCCCAAAAGATATCAGGGTGATCATCAATGTTGGAGATGCATATACGTCATTCAGTGGAGCTGAAAATTGGATTGATGAAGCAGTTGTAACAACGTTAAGACAGTTTGTGGATGAAGGTGGTGGATTTATCGGAGTAGGAGAACCGACAGCATATCAGCATCAGGGAAGATTTTTCCAGCTGGCGGATGTGCTTGGTGTAGATCGTGAGATGGGTTTTTCACTAAGTACAGATAAATATAACGAGAAAAATCCGCAGCATTTTATCTTGGAAGATATTGAAGGGGATATTGATTTCGGAGAAGGTACGACCCGCATTTATGCGCAGGGAGATCATTATCAGATTCTTGCAATGGATGGAGAATACAGCCAGCTGGTTGTTAATCAATACGGAAAAGGTCACGGTGTTTACTTTGCAGGATTGCCGTATTCCCCTCAGAACTGCCGTATTCTGCTTCGTGCAATTTATTATGCAGCGGGAATGGAACAGGAGATGAAACGATATTACGTAACAAATGTAGATACTGAGGTCACTGTTTTTCAGAAAACGCAAAAAATAGCTGTCATAAATAATTCAGGAAAAGAATGTCAGACAGATCTGTATATCAATGGCGATTTTATCGTAAGGTTGACACTAGAACCAGGAGAAATGCGGTGGTTGAATGAGACAATGTAACTATTGATAATTTATGAGTGGTATCATACCGTCATATTTTATAAAATAAAAAAATAATAATTTTTGCAGGGAGGTATTTTTTATGAAGAAAAAAGCATTGGGATTCATGTTGGCAGCAACTATGACAGTATCTGTGTTTGCCGGATGTGGTGGGAACCAAAATGAAGGAAACACGAACGAAAAAGAAAATGTTACGAACAGTAATGAGGATACGCAGAGTGTTTCCGCAGAAACAAATGAAAATGGAGATGAAACACTTACGGTATGGTGCTGGGATCCCACTTTTAATATTTATGCCATGGAACAGGCAGAAAAGATTTATCAGAAAGACCATCCAGATTTTAAACTGGATATTCAGGAAAATATTTATAATGATATTGAGACAAAGCTGATTACAGCTGCAACGTCAGGAGATTACAGTACTTTACCGGATATTTTTCTGATGCAGGACTATTCATTCCATAAAAATATTGCCAATTTTCCTGGAATTTTTACAGAATTAACAGATTCCGGAATTGATTTTTCGCAGTTTACAGAGGGAAAACTTGCAGATTCCACGGCAGAGGGAAAAAATTATGGACTTCCTTTTGATAATGGTGCAACGATTATGGCAATTCGTTCGGATATGGTAGAGGCGGCAGGTCTTACGGTTGACGATTTTAAGGATACTACATGGTCACAGTTTGAGGAACTTGCAAAAAAAGTAGTAGAGGCGAATGGAGTGCCAATGATCGCTTCCTCCGGTGGATCCGAATTACTTATGGAAATGCTGCAGTCGGCAGGAGCCTCACCAATTGTTGACGGAAAGGTTCATATTGCAGACAATGAAGCGTTAAAAAAGACAATGGAAGTTTATAAAAAATTAGTTGATGAGGGTATTATTGCCGAGTATACGGACTGGGATCAGTATATTGCCTCTATGAATGACGGAAAAACAGCAGGAGTGATCAATGGATGCTGGATCATGTCATCCATTCAGGCGGCAGAGGATCAGTCAGGAAAATGGGCAATTGTAAACATGCCAAAACTGGATGGAGTTGATGGAGCCACAAATTATGCAAATTGTGGTGGTGCAAGCTGGGCAGTATCTTCTAACTGTAAGAATACAGAACTTGCATTTGATTTCTTAAAATCTACATTTGGAAGCAGTGTGGAATTATATGATGATCTGTTGCCGAATGCAGGTGCGATTGCAAGCTACATTCCGGCTGCACAGTCTGATGTATATAATCAGGCATCAGATTTTTATGGTGGACAGGCAGTATATAAAGATATCGTTGGATATGCAGGTTCGGTTCCAGCATTTGACTGTGGTGCATACTATTCGGACATAAGAAGTGCATTGACAGATGCAATCACAAATGTTGTTCAGAATAATGCTGATATTGACGGTGAAATGAATAATGCACAGGAAACATTAGAATTTAATATTGAAAATTAAATATGTAAAGTGGTTTGTACCGGGAACAAATTTTATGTTCCCGGTATTACATTAGGAGAAAATATATGGAGAAAAAAAGAAAATTAAGTCTGGAAAGAAAACATAACCTCACTGGTTGGGCGTTTTTGCTTCCGGCAGCTATATTGATTTTTGTATTTTGTTTTTATCCCATGATACAGGCGCTTATGCTGTCATTTAAGAATGGTATGGGAGATTCTGTAAGGTGGGTTGGATTTGCAAACTATGTCAGGATACTGAAGGACAAAACATTTTTGCAGTGCCTTTTCAATACAGTATTTTATTTTATCATACAGGTTCCAGTCATGTTGATCATTGCCCTTGTTCTTGCTCAATTACTGAACAATCCGAATATAAAGGGAAAAGGAATCTATCGAACTATGATTTTCCTGCCATGTGCAACATCACTGGTATCGTATTCTATGATTTTTAAGTCACTGTTTGCGCAGGATGGTCTGGTAAATCACGTTATTTCTGCGATTGGACTTCCGACCGTAGACTGGTTTCAGAATGCATGGGCTGCAAGATTTGTAATTATAATCGCGTTGGTCTGGAGATGGACCGGTTACAATATGGTGTTTTATCTTGCAGGGCTGCAGAATATTGATTATTCCGTCTATGAGGCGAGTCGTATTGATGGGGCATCACCGTTTCAACAGTTTACAAAGATCACCATTCCACTGTTAAAGCCTACCATATTACTGACGGCTATTATGTCAACGTCTGGAACACTGCAGTTGTTTGACGAGTCTGTAAATTTAACGGCTGGTGGACCGGGAAAGTCAACAATGACATTGACGCATTATATTTATAACATTTCTTTTGTGGAGACACCAAAATTTAATTATGCGGCAGCACTTTCAGTGTTTATCCTTATTATAGTGGCAATTTTGTCTGCAATTCAAATGAAAGTAGGTGACAAACGTGAGTAAAGGAAAATTATGTATATCACATATTGTATTGATTTTTGCAAGTTTTTTGTCTGTATTTCCACTATATTACATGGTTTGTGGTGCAACCAATCAAAGTATTGATGTGGTCAGGGGAAAACTGCTTCCTGGAACATATTTAGTCGAAAATTTTAAGGCATTGATTGCCAATCAGAATCTGGGGCTGGCAATGATCAATTCATTTCGAAATGCGATTCTTATGACGATTATCACATTATTGGTCTGTTCAATTGCAGGTTATGGATTTGAAATTTATCATGATAAGGGAAAAGACATATTGATGAGTGTATTGTTGTTAGCTATGATGCTGCCATTTGTTGCAATCATGATCCCGCTTTTTAAAATGATCTCTTCCTGGAATCTGGTCAATAGCTGGATTGCATTTGTTTTGCCGTCTATTTCAACGCCATTTATGATTATGATGTTCCGTCAGGCGGCGCGGTCTTTCCCTCATGATATTATAGAGGCGGCTCGTCTGGAGGGGCTAAGTGAAATACAGATTTTTTTCCGGATGTTTGTGCCTGTTATGAAATCAACATATGGAGCTGCAATGACGGTTACTTTTATGAACGCATGGAATAGTTATCTGTGGCCAAAGATTGTCTTTCAAAATAATGATTCCATCACAATGCCAATGCTTGTGGCAAACTTAAAAAGCGGCTACAGTGTTGATTATGGGATGTTGATGCTCGGTGTACTGATCTGTACACTTCCGACGGCGATTATTTTCTTATGTCTGCAGAAAAGTTTTGCAAATGGAATTACGGGGGCTGTTAAATGATAGAAAAAAGATACTGCCTTACACCAGAAGAGTGGGCATATGCGAAAGCCGAACTTGTTCTTGCAGAAAAGCTGGGGTTGATTGAAAACGCCGATATAGAGGCGTTGGAAAAAAGATGTGCAGAAAAAAATGAAGAGAATGCCAGGCTTGAAATGGAGAAAAAGGTATTTTACGGACCGCGCAGATATTCATTGCCGATGTATCTACAGTATGAATTGACGCGTTTCCGGTTAGATTTTGTACAGCCGACAGAAAATATTAGAAAATCAGGAATCAGTCCGGAGATTACAGAAAATCAGAAAAAAGCTTTCTATGAACGGAATAAAGATTTATTTGGAAGATATTTTGGAGATCTTTTTTCTTATGAAGAGGTAGAGCAGATCATTGAAAAAAGATTGCGGGAGGAAGTGTATGACAGACTTGTGCAGGAAATATTATGTCGATTCGATAAACGGAAGTGATACCAATGACGGTTTGAGTGAAAACAGTGCATTCGCAAGTCTTTTTGCCATCAATAGGCTTGCACTAAAACCGGGGGATCACATATTGCTTGCGTGTGGAAGTGTTTTTGAAAAACAGTTTTTACAGATTCGTGACAGCGGAACAAAGCAGATGCCGATTGTAATTGGAAGTTATGGATGTGGTGAAGATCCTCTGATAAAGACAGACGGACAGGGAATCTGGTATCAGGATTATGGAAAAGAACTGGATTCGCCGATGCATGTTTACCATGGTTATGTTTCCTCGGCAGTACTTCTATTTGATGCCGAGTATATTATCATACAGGATATTGAGATTACAAACAGTGCGGATAAAGTGATCGGCGAAAATTATTCACAGGCAGATAAAATGGAGCGTACAGGTGTTGCAGTCGTTGCAAAAGAGAAAGGTTTAAGATGTGGAATCACACTTCGAAATCTTAAAATCCATGATGTTCATGGAAATGTTTATGACAAGCATATGAATAATGGCGGCATCTATATGACAGCATTACAGCCAGCGGAAGAAGCAATGACAGGAGTGGCAAGATTTTCAGATATCCTGGTGGAGGGATGCTATGTATATCGTGTGAGCCGTTGGGGGATCGCAGTCGGGTATAGTTATGCACATGAGAAATTTGCGGGTGCAGAACTGGATAAAAAAAGGTTTTTGAAATATGGTCATGAGAATATTGTGATACGGGATAATTATGTGAAAATGGCAGGTGGAGATGGAATAACGGTCATGTATGCACTGCGCCCGTTTGTGGAACATAATATGACCGATTCTGTGGCATGTGAGATCAATGACCGTATTTATTGCAATCCGGGCAACCGTGGTGGAAAGGTTGCTGCGGCAATCTGGCCATGGAAATGTAAAGATGCGTTGTTTTGTTATAATGAAGTGGCAGACACGCGGCTGAATCAGGACGGGATGGCTTACGATGCAGATTCCGGGGATGGAACGGTGTATGAGTATAATTACAGCAGGCAAAATGAAGGCGGTTGTGTGATGTTTTGTATGCAGGAGGCCATTCATAACACATTTCGTAATAACGTCAGTTATGATGATTTAGGTGGAACCATCAGCCCGTCCGAAAACCCGGATGCACTGCTTACAGATAATATATTTTATGTTCGCAAGGGAGTTCCTTTTGTGAGAAAGAATATGGATGGTGGAAACTTTACGGAAGAAAATAATCAGATCATACAGTTATAAAATCCATACCATGGCAGATCATCACTCCATCACCTGATACGGAATTTTAGTCCCCATCCCCGAACTAAAATGCAGTTCATAATCCTCCGTAATAAAAACGGCTTCTGTATTATCCAGACTTTCCACAAGCGCCATCCCGTCAGCTAAACCCAGTGCAAAACAGGTGGTGGAGAGTCCATCACCGTCCACGGATTCGTCCGTGATGATCGAAACACCCAGCAGTCCGTTATCATAGGGATATCCGGTAGCAGTATCTAAAATGTGATGATAGCGTTTGCCGTCCACCTCAAAATAGCGCTCATAAACACCGGAAGACACAACGGTCTGGTCGGTCACGGATACAGCGAGCATTGCAGCGCCCTCATCGTCAAACGGACGCTGGATGCCAATATTATAGGAAGAACCGTCCGGTTTTGCACCAAGACAGAGCACATTGCCGCCGAGGTTGATATAGCCGCAGGCGGCTCCTTTTTGATTCAGGTAATCTTTCATGCGGTCTGCAATATATCCTTTGGCAATTCCGCCGAGATCAATTTTAGCGGACGGATCTTTTAAGGTGACGGTATTGCCATCTACAACTACATTCTGATAGTCTACTGTCGTTAAAGCCTTTTTGATCTCATCATCAGATGGAATCATAGAGGCATCTGTTTTCTCTAATAAAGCCTTGGTAGAAACATCCCACAGATCCGATAATTTTCCAATCGTAATATCAAATTTTCCATTGCTCAGATCTCCATAATAAAGACCTTTTTTGATCAGTTCTGCGGTCTCTTCATGCACGGTGACAGGTGCACCGTCTGCCGCATTGATTTTTGACACATCGCTGTCTGCGATCGTGTTGGAAAAATAATTTTCATAAGTGTCTGCCAGAGAAAAACAGTCATCGAGCAGGGTTTCGTCTTTTGTTCCATATAAGGTGACGGTAATGACGGTATTAAAATAAAAACCCGATTTGGAGATCGATTCGCCGGAGCCGGAAGTTTTGCCAAAATTGAGCCGGGATGGCAGATCACAACCCGATAGCAGTAAAACCGGCATAGACAGCAGTATACATAAAAATAATCGATAGTTTCGTTTCATAAAAATCTTATTTTTCAAGTTATTCTCCATTTCCAGTCAGTCTGCCGTGAGAATACACAGCAGATACGCTTTTGTTCGTTATCTGAAACATCATTTCATAAAATGGTGTCATTCGAACATCACTGTAGCATAAAAATGAATATGCTACAAGCATTCACTTTTTTTCTTTGATATTTTGCATCAGATATGATAGAGTATAATCTCATCTTTGACAGTTGATTAGTTAAAAAAGTGCCACAATCCCTGTAAATACAAGGGGGGTGGCACTTTTATCTGCATACACGAAATATAGTAATGTTTTATCTCCGCTTACTTTTTTTCTGAATTCCTTTCATTTTCCGTTTTGTTATGAATTGATAGTCCGTTCTGAATCCGCAGGTTTCATGGAGATCATCAGTGATTTCCTGACGTTCATATACCGGCATGAAGCCCTGTTCTTCTATATCCGTAAATTTTATGTCTTTTAAAGTGTGAAGTAATTGTTCTGTGGTATAAGTCCCTTTCAAGGAGCGGTTTAATAACCGGAAATGTAACAGAGCAAGAAAGCAGGTGAGGAAATGAGCTTTAATCCGATCTTCACGGTTTAAGTAAACGGGTCTGGCTTCAAAGTCTGTTTTCATAGTTCTGAAACAGTCTTCAATCTGCCATCTTCCTTCACTGACTTTTAAGATATCTGCAACGTCATCATCAAGCAGGTCTGTACATACCGCATAAAGTCCGTCATACATTTCTTCTTCAGCAATCTTATCCGTATCGAGATAATAGTGGATCTTAGCTTTTTCTCCTTCGTTGGTTACAGCTACCTTATTTACAAATCTTGCAGGATCATTTGGATTTTTACGCTGTTTTTTTAGAGAGCCATTTGCAACCATTTTTTCTGCCCGACAGATCTGCTCCGCACGGATGGCTTTCTGATAAGCGGCATATTTAGGGGAGTAGGTTATGATTAATTTTTGATCCAGTTTTTTTGTTGTCAATGGTTCGTCTTTATAATAAAGCTGGTTCTTGTCATCATCTGTCAGTTTTGTGAGATCAACAGGTTTATCATCTGAGAGACGTTTGAAGCCAGTTTTCTTTAAAGCCCATGCCCGGTCTTCAGCAGGCAGCTTTTTGATGGACTGAGTGACAATAAATGCCCTCTGTCCCATGTGATTAAGAACACGGTTATCCTCAGAAGCAAGTCCGGCGTCACTACAATAGATAAACTTATCACAGCCGAATTGTTGGAGAATCTTTGTTTCTAAAGGTTTTAAGGATTTCTGCTCATTTTGGTTTCCAGGAAAGAGTGAGAAAGCCAAAGGTATTCCGTCACCATCTGTAAAGAGTCCCATTTGAATAATGGGATTCGGACGGTGCTCTTTGCTTTTTCCGTATTTTTTATCTCCATCTTCCTGTTCGATTTCAAAGTAGTAGTTTGTGCAATCATAATAAAGGATCCGATCCATTCTGTCACCAAGAAAAAAGCTGTTTTTATAAACTTCTGATTGAATAAAATCCATTTCAGAAGCAAGAACAGAAAGAGCTCGGTAAACATCATGAAGTTCATAAGTTGGAGGCTCAAGGAACTGTTTTGCTGCTCGAAAGGAAGAACTTTTGCTGGAAGGTTCCAGAACCCTTGTATAAATTAAATCAGATAAAATAGCATTAAGATCATACTCGAATTTATGTCGGCTTTTGATTTTTCGGCAGACAGAATCGAGCTTAAGTCCATAGTAAATAGACTGAAGAAAAAGATATCCGCCAGAAAAAAGTTTCTGCTTATTATAGTCCATGAGTCTGTTGGAATGAAATGGAATCATGACAGTAGCATCCTCTTTTTCACTTTTATATTTCAGTGTTTCAAGACGAGCCTGTTCATTTGCCCATTCAACAACTCCGTCACGATCCGTGTGGAGCTGCGCCGATAATTCAGCTAACGTACCTAATTTTCGGATGGTTTTGGAAGTACTTTTCCCATTGGCATTTGTATAGGACTGAGTGATGTAAAAGGACTCAGAATTTTTTGATTTTGATGTTGTTATACGCACAATAATCACCTCTGTCACTATTATACCACATATCACCAAATATTACTATATAATAAAAATAAAAATTTGACAAAAAAATAAGCCTATTTCAAGGCTTTGTGGTACTTTTTTGGATTTCAATGTGTCAAACTCCCGTGTCATTCGAACATCACTGTAGCATAAAAATGAATATGCTACAAGCATTCACTTTTTTTCTTTGATATTTTGCATCAGATATGATAGAGTATAATACAGTGCATATGTTCGAAAAAGAATAATCAGAAATAAAGGGGATTCAATGGGAAAATGGACCAGAAAAGTTTTCACTTTCATGAGAAAAAAAGAGTTGTTGTTAAGATCGGTTCTTCTTCATTAAATTATGAGGAGACCGGTAGTCTGAATTTTACAAAACTAGAGCACTTAGTGCGCGAGCTTTGCAACTTAAGAAACAGGGGGATGGATGTCTGCTTAGTCAGTTCCGGTGCGATCGCAGTTGGAAGACAGTCGCTTGGCATGACAGAGCGGCCACGGGAACTCTCTACAAAACAGGCATGTGCAGCAGTCGGACAGGCAAGACTGATGATGATCTACCAGAAGCTGTTTGCAGAATATAACCAGGTGGCAGGTCAGGTGCTTATGACCAAAAATACCATGGTCAACCCAGTTTCCAGAGAAAATGCCAAAAATACATTTGATGAATTGTTCCGTTTAGGTGCGATCCCGATTGTCAATGAAAATGACACGGTATCTACCTATGAGATGCAGTTTGGTGACAATGACACGCTTTCTGCGATCGTTGCTTCCCTGATTGGAGCAGATCTTTTGATTTTGTTATCCGATATTGACGGATTATTTACGGATGATCCGCATAAGAATCCGGATGCAAAATTGATCGAAGTGGTCGAAAAGATGGATTCAGACATTCTTGGAATGGCAAAGAGTACGACCGGAAGCGATGTCGGAACCGGCGGCATGGCGACCAAGCTGACCGCGGCAAAGATCGCGACACTTTCCGGGACAGATATGATCATTGCAAACGGAGCAGATGTCTGTGTACTGCATCATATTTTTGATGACAGCTTTAGGGGAACCATTTTTAAGGCACAGAAAAAGGAAACATTCCGTATACAGGATTTTATATTAGAAACAATCGGATAGAAAAAGATTAGTGTGAATAATAAATTTTTCACGCGCAGGAATGGAGATTTTAATGAAACAGGAACAGATTGACAGAATCAACGCACTTTACCGCAAATCACAGGCGGAAGGACTTACCGAGGCGGAAAAAGAAGAACAGGCAATGCTGCGAAAGGCTTATGTTGCGGATGTAAAACGCAATCTTGTAGCACAGTTAAATAACATTGATATGCAAAATCCGGACGGTACGGTCACAAACCTTGGCGAAGAATATGGAAATAAGAAAAAGCTTTCCTGATAAAAAAGAAATCCGGAAAAAACATCTTGCCATCCGAAATGCAATGTCAGAACCTGAAAAACATGAAAAGAGCAGAAAAATCTGTGATAATCTGTTAAAATCGGACTGGTATGCCAAAACAGACTGGATTTTTGGATATTATCCGCTTGGAAAAGAAGCAGACTGCCTGACGTTTCTCAGACAGGCGTTACATGATGGAAAACATGTCGCGCTGCCACGGACAGGAACAGACTGTACCATGGAATTTTACGAGATCACATCTTTCGCACAGACATCAGAGGGTGCATTTCATGTCATGGAACCAACTGTGGAATGCCGCCGTATAAATCCCATGGATTTATACGACCAACAGGTTGCAGTCTTAGTTCCAGGAGTCGTCTTTACCCCCACTGGCAGCCGCTACGGCTACGGTAAGGGCTTTTACGACCGCTATTTTGCAAGATTTGCAAAGCTAAACCGCTATGCATTAGCTTACGAGAACCAGCTTGAACCAGAGTTGGAAGTACTTGATACAGATATAAAAATGTATCGTATCTATACCGAAGAAAGTGAATATAAGATAATCTGAGGCAATTCAAAGCGAAACGCTCCCAAAACCTTCGACTGTTGTTAAACAGGTGCCCGTTTTACAACAACCACAGCCTATCGCAGAGTTTCGCCCCAAGTATCGCCGCAACACCGTATAAACATTTCACAGAAAGGAAAGGTATCATCATGGAACTAGAACCAATATGCCAGGGAGCCAAAGCTGCATCCCGCACCCTTGCCACGTTAGGCGCCAATGAGAAAAATCAGGCTCTTATCGCAGTGGCAGATGCACTTATTGCTGCATCTGCTGATATCATTGCCGCAAATGAAAAAGACCTTGAAAATGGCAGGAATAATCATATGCCGGAAGGACTATTAGACCGTCTGATGCTAAATGAAGCGAGAATCGCACAGATTGCGGAAGGTCTGCAGCAGGTAGCGGCTTTAGATGATCCGATCGGGGAAGTCCTTTCCATGAAAAAACGTCCGAACGGTCTGATGATCGGAAAAAAACGTGTACCGCTTGGTGTGGTCGGCATGATCTATGAGGCAAGACCGAATGTGACCGTTGATGCCTTCGGGCTTTGTTTTAAGACCGGGAATGCTGTGATCTTAAAGGGGGGAAGTGATGCGATCTATTCGAATATCGCGATCGTTTCGGTTATCCAGAAGACATTAGAGCAGCTTGGTATTCCAAAAGAAGCAGCATCTCTGATCGAAGATACGTCAAGGGATACTGCGACAGCATTCATGAAAATGAACCAGTATGTCGACGTTCTGATTCCACGTGGTGGAGCAGGACTGATCCGTGCAGTTGTGAATCAGGCAACGATACCTGTGATCGAGACAGGAACCGGAAACTGTCATATTTTTGTGGACGAGTCTGCTGATTTTGACATGGCGGTAAATATCATTCTGAATGCCAAAACCCAGAGGATCGGTGTCTGTAATGCCTGCGAGTCGCTTGTCATTCATGAAAAGATCGTGGATGCGTTTATGCCGAAACTGACAGAGGCACTTCAGAAAAAAAACGTGGAGGTGCATGCAGATGAGAGAAGTTTTGCGGCAGCAGAAGCCGACGCTGCATTGAATAAAGAACTAATCAAACCGGCGGTGGAAGAAGACTGGGGCAGGGAATATTTAGATTATACGATCTCTGCAAAGACGGTAACTTCCGTGGATGAGGCAATCGCCCATATTAACCGCTATAATACAGGACATTCCGAGGCAATCATTACGGAAAATTATACCAATGCACAGAAGTTTTTAGATGAAGTGGATGCTGCCTGTGTCTATGTCAATGCATCCACACGGTTTTCGGATGGTTTTGAGTTTGGTTTTGGCGCGGAGATCGGTATCAGCACGCAGAAACTTCATGCAAGAGGTCCGATGGGCTTAGAAGCATTAACCAGCACAAAATATATCATTTATGGAAATGGTCAGGTAAGACCATAAGAAAAAGCAATAGAAATAGTGAGGATTTAACAGTTTTATGAGTCAGAAAGTTACAACGGGAGTGCGCCCGACATTGCGCATCGCAGATAAAAACCAGATTCCGGCAACGGAACCGGAACGTCAGTATTACTTTATGGATATTGCAAAAGAGTATTTAAGACAGCTTTCCGAGGAAAAAGGAAGTCCGCTGACTTTTCATGTATCCACATTCGGATGCCAGATGAATGCAAGGGACTCCGAAAAATTAGTCGGTATTCTGGAAAAGATCGGCTATGTGGAGGAAGATTCCGAGGAAGCAGATTTTGTTATTTATAACACCTGTACGGTTCGTGAGAATGCAAACAATAAAGTATACGGACGACTGGGATACTTAAACGGCTTTCAGAAGAAAAATCCATTTATGATGATCGGACTGTGCGGTTGTATGATGCAGGAACCGACAGTGGTAGAAAAGATTAAACAGAGTTACCGTTTTGTAAACCTGATCTTTGGAACACATAATATCTATAAATTTGCAGAGCTGATCGTTACCGCATTGGAAAACAGTTATTCAGAGCATGCGGCAGGTCATGGTACATCCATGACGATCGATATCTGGAAAGATACCGATAAGATCGTTGAGGATCTTCCGGTTGAAAGAAAATACTCCTTTAAATCAGGTGTTAATATTATGTTTGGATGCAACAACTTCTGTAGTTATTGTATCGTACCGTATGTGCGCGGCAGGGAGCGGAGCAGAGAGCCCAAAGAAATCATCCGTGAGGTGGAACGCCTTGCGGCTGACGGAGTTGTGGAAATTATGCTTCTGGGACAGAATGTCAATTCTTATGGCAAAAATTTAGAGCAGCCAATGACGTTTGCACAGCTTTTGCAGGAGATCGAAAAGGTAGATGGCATTGAGCGTATCCGTTTTATGACTTCCCATCCAAAGGACCTTTCCGATGATCTGATCGAAGTTATGAAAAATTCCAAAAAGATCTGTAAACATCTGCATCTTCCATTACAGTCAGGAAGCAGCCGTATTTTAAAACTGATGAACCGGCGCTATGACAAGGAACATTATTTAGAACTGGTAGATAAGATCCGTGCCGCAGTGCCTGATATTGCACTTACAACGGATATTATTGTCGGATTCCCTGGAGAGACAGAGGAAGATTTTGAGGAAACCATGGACGTGGTACGTAAAGTGCGTTACGACAGTGCGTTTACTTTTATTTATTCCAAACGTACCGGAACTCCTGCGGCAGTGATGGAAGACCAGATCCCGGAGGACGTGATCAAGGCACGGTTTGACCGTCTGTTAAAAGAAGTGCAGACGATCTCCGCAGAAAAAGCAGGAGCGCTGACCGGACAGACACTTCCGGTTCTGATCGAAGAAAAAAATGAGCAGGATGCGTCACTTGTGACCGGAAGACTCAGCAATAACTCTGTGGTACATCTTCCTGGAACTGAGGATATGATCGGAAAAATCGTGGATGTGAAACTGTTGGAATGCAAAGGCTTCTATTACATGGGGGAGAGTATATAAAATCCTGGGAAGAAGCCTTCGGCTTCTATTACATGGGGAGTGTATATAAAATTCCGGGAAGAAGCCTTTGGCTTCTATTATATGGACGAGCAAGAATGAAGAAAAAAGATATTACTTTTTTAGCTGTAGTTTTCATAGGCTTAGCAGGGATCGCGGCAGGATTTTATCTGACACATCAGGATACCGGTGCAAGCGTGGAGGTTACAGTAGACGGAGCAATCTATGGAACTTATCCGCTTGATGTGGACAAGGAGATCCCAATCCAGAAGGACGGGAAAACGACGAATCTGCTTGTGATCAAAGATGGAAAAGCGGATGTGACAGAAGCAGACTGCCCGGACAAACTCTGTGTGCACCAGAAAGCTATTTCAAAAACAAATGAAACAATCGTCTGTCTGCCAAACAAAGTAGTGGTGCAGGTGATTGGTACAGGAGAAAGTGAGTTGGATTCCATTGCGAGATAAGAAAAAAACGGCATACTTAGGTGTATATCTGGCACTGGCACTGATCTGCAGCTATGTGGAGTCACTGATTCCGTTTTATTTTGGAATACCAGGTGTAAAACTTGGACTGACGAACATTGTTGTGGTACTGATGCTATATTGCGTTGGCACAAAAGAGGCACTGGCAGTTTCTGCATTGCGTATCGTGCTGGCGGGTTTTCTGTTTGGAAATATGTTCAGTATTTTATATAGTCTGGCAGGCGGACTGCTCAGTTTCCTTGTAATGTATCTATTAAAAAGGATGAAATGGTTTGGCGTTCTGCCTGTCAGTGTGAGCGGTGGAATTTTTCACAATGTCGGACAGCTTATTGTGGCAGCGTATGTTGTTGAAAATTATAATATTTTTTATTATATGCCGGTGCTTTTATTTGCCGGTGCGCTGACCGGGTTTCTGATCGGCATTGCGGCACAGGAAATGATAAAACGGATTGGAAACCGGATGGTGTAATTAGATTACTGCTCATGCGATCAGTGTGGACAGCAGCATTAGGAGGATTAACATGTATTCATACATCAAAGGCATTTTGAGAGATATGGATGAGGAGAGCATTGTGGTGGAAACCGGAGGAATCGGTTACCATATCTACACAACCGGACAGACATTCCGGTATCTTCCTTCTGTCGGGGAAGAAGTAAAAGTATATACTTATCTGCATGTCAGGGAAGATGCCATGCTGCTTTTTGGATTTCTGACCAAAGATGAATTGAAAATCTACAAGCTGCTTTTAGGTGTCAGCGGGATCGGACCGAAGGGAGCACTTGCGATTCTGTCCGTGATGACGACCGATGATCTGCGGTTTGCAGTCCTTGGTGATGATGCAAAAGCGATTGCAAAGGCACCGGGAGTCGGTACAAAGACGGCGCAGAGACTGATTCTGGAATTAAAAGATAAAATGAGCTTAGAAGACGCGTTTGAACAGAAGTTTGAAAAGACGGGCGAACCGGCAGAAAATCACGCCCAGGGCACCAAAAACGAGGCGGTGCAGGCTTTAGTTGCACTTGGATATTCGTCCTCGGAGGCGCTGCGTGCATTAAACGGCATTGAGATTACAGAAGAGACGGACGTGGAAGAAATATTAAAGATGGCATTAAAGAATATGGCATTTTTATAGAAATGTGGTGAAAAATTAAATGGAAAAAAGAGTCATTTCCACACAGGTGCAGGAAGAGGATATTAAAATCGAGAAAAGTCTGCGCCCACAGACGCTTGATGATTATATCGGACAGCAGAAGGCGAAGGAAAATTTAAAAGTATATATTGAAGCTGCAAAACAGAGAGGCGAGGCGTTGGATCACGTACTTTTTTATGGACCTCCGGGACTTGGAAAGACGACGCTTGCGGGAATCATTGCAAATGAGATGGGGACGCATCTTAAAGTGACATCGGGTCCTGCAATCGGAAAGCCGGGCGAAATGGCGGCTATCTTAAGCAATCTGCAGGAGGGGGATGTCCTGTTTGTGGATGAGATACACAGGCTGAACCGTCAGGTGGAGGAAGTGCTATATCCGGCAATGGAAGATTATGTGATCGATATTATGATTGGTAAAGGTGCAACAGCTCGTGCAATCCGTCTGGATCTGCCCAAATTTACACTGGTTGGTGCAACCACAAGGGCGGGACTTTTGTCGGCACCGCTCCGTGATCGTTTCGGTGTGGTACATCATCTGGAGTTTTATACGGTGGAAGAATTAAAGACGATCATCCTGCATTCGGCAAAAACACTTGGAGTGGAGATTGATGAGAAAGGTGCATTTGAGCTCGCGAGACGTTCACGCGGAACACCGAGACTGGCGAACCGTCTGTTAAAGCGTGTCAGGGATTTTGCAGAAGTGAAATATGATGGAAAGATATCGAAAGAAGTTGCTGCTTTTGCACTGGATCTTTTAGAGGTGGATAAGATGGGACTCGATCAGAATGACCGCAATATCTTAAAGATCATGATCGAAAAATTTTCCGGCGGGCCGGTAGGACTCGATACGTTAGCAGCAGCGATCGGCGAAGATTCCGGGACGATTGAAGACGTGTATGAACCGTACCTGGTCAAAAACGGATTTATTAACCGTACGCCGAAAGGACGCGTGGTAACTGATTTTGCATATCAGCATTTCGGATTGACAAAATAGTTGATTTTAACGTTGTATGTCATTATAATATACCATATATTGTGATGTTCGGTAAAAGAAACAGTAAAAACTGCAGAAGACCGGAGGAGAAGATAAATGGCAGAGAAAACAAGTGCAGAAGTTGTGATCGGCGGAAAAGTATATACATTAAGCGGATACGAAAGCGAGGAATATCTTCAGAAGGTTGCAGTCTATATCAATGGGAAATTAAATGAATTTGACAGTATAGAGGGTTATCAGAGATTTCCGGCTGACATGAAGGCAACTTTGTTACAGCTTAATATCGCAGATGATTATTTTAAGGCAAAAGCCCAGGCTGAAAAGTTAGAGCGTGAGATTGAGGCAAAAGAAAAAGAAATTTATAACCTGAAACACGATCTGATCGCAGAACAGATCCAGTCGGAAAATGATAAGAAAGAGATCAAGCGTTTAGATACAGAAAATCGAGAATTACTGTTGAATAAGGCGCGTTTGGAATCGTCATTAGAGGAGTCGCTTCTTGGGAAGATTGAGGATGAAGATACCTCAGAAAAAGATGAAACAGAACAGGAAGATACCGCTGATTAATAGTAGATGGGTACCTGTAGCAGAGAACTGCCATACAGGAAAAAGTGAGGGGACGGAGAGGTTATTTTCGTCCTTTTATGTTTTTGATGGAGAGAATCAGAATGAACAGTAATAAACGATATCAGAATATAGAATTGTTAGCGCCGGCAGGTTCCATGGAAACTTTTCAGGCCGTGATACATGCCGGTGCAGATGCAGTTTACCTCGGTGGCGGCAGATTCGGTGCACGCGCCTATGCGAATAATTTTACTGAGGAAGAACTGCTTCTGGCAATTGATTATGCGCATATTCATGGGAGAAAAGTGTATCTTACGGTAAATACATTATTTAAAGAACGTGAGTTGACAGAGGAATTATATTCGTATCTGCTGCCTTATTATGAGCAGGGATTAGATGCAGTCATTATTCAGGATATGGGGGCTTTTCGGCTGGTGCGGGAGGCTTTTCCGGGACTTTCCATACATACGAGTACACAGATGACCGTGACAAACCGCTATGGTGCAATGATGATGAAAGAACTCGGAGCAGACCGTGTTGTGACTGCGCGTGAGATGTCCTTTGCGGAGATACGGGATATCAAAGATCATGTGGATATTGAGATCGAAAGTTTTGTCCACGGGGCGCTCTGTTACTGTTATTCCGGGCAGTGCCTGTTTAGCAGTATGTTAGGAGGACGCAGCGGAAACCGTGGCAGATGTGCACAGCCGTGCCGTCTTTCTTATGAGGTCATGGATGAGAAAAAACATCCGGTAAAAACGGGGAAAAAAGAGCGTGACCTTTACATTTTAAGCCCGAAAGATCTCTGTACGGTGTCAATGATCCCGGAACTGATCGAAAATGGAGTGGATTCCTTTAAAATTGAGGGAAGAATGAAACAGCCCGAATATGCAGCCGGTGTGGTATCGGTTTATCGCAAATATATAGACTATTACATCAATGCATGCCTGCGCACGGATGAGGTGACTGCAAAGAAAGATTTCAAAGTAACGAAAGAAGATATACAGCATCTTTATGATTTTGGAAACCGCAGTGGATTTACCGATGGATACTATAAAAGACATAATGGCAGAGAGATGATCACACTTGATAAGCCATCACATACAAAAGGAAATGAAGCACTCTGGGAAGAAATAAAAGAACAGTATGTAAGGTCCGAAAAAAAAGAAAAAATCAATGGAATCTTAAGATTAAAAAAAGATTGTCCTGCTAAACTGGAAGTTGCATTAAATGATATCCGGACCTCTGTGGATGGAGATGTGGTACAGGCAGCATTAAAACAGCCGCTTGCGGAAGAAAAAGTAGCTGCAAGCATAAAAAAGACCGGAAATACACCGTATGAGTTTGCAGAACTTGACATAGATATGGATGACGATATATTCCTTCCCGTACAGGCACTGAATGTGCTGCGGAGAAATGCACTTGAACGGTTGAGCGAGGCATTGACCGCACCTATGCGAAGAAGGGAAGCTTCGCATAAAACAGAAATGGCGGCAGGAGAAACATCCGGCGAAGAATGGCAGAAGGAAACGGTATCTGTGAAAAAAGAGCGAAAGACAGAGAAAGGCAGCGTAACACCGTATCTTTCGGTTTCCATCGAGAATCGTTCCTGTATCACACTTTTGCTTGATGCATCTTATGTAGATGCCATTTATCTTGACAGCAGCTGTTATACCAGGGAAAATCTTTTCACAGCATTAAAAGAAGATGTGAGCCGTATCCACTCGGCGGGGAAAAAGGCGTATTATATCATGCCGGCAGTATTCCGGCTTTCTGCACTTTCATTTTATGAAAGGAATCTTTCCGGAATGAAGCAGACCGGGGTAGACGGATTTGTGGTAAAAAGCTATGATGAACTTGCGTTTATCCGTCAGAATCTGTCGGATATGGATGTGATTTTAGATCATAATCTGTATACATGGAACTCCTATGCCAAAAAGCAGTTTTGGGATAGGAAGCCGGTGCGCGATACCGTTCCCTTGGAACTGAACCGGAAAGAGCTGCAGGGAAGGGACAATACACACAGTGAGATGTTTCTGTATGGCAATCTGCCGCTGATGGTGTCGGCACAGTGTGTACATGCCAATGCCGGGGCTGACCGGGGGTGTGACAAAATGCGGACAGTTACTTATTTAAAGGACCGTTATGGAAAATATTTCCCGGTCAAAAATAACTGTACGGAATGTTATAATACGATTTATAATACAGCTCCGCTGATCCTGTTCCCATATCGGAAGGAGCTGGAGAAAATGGGGATCCATGCGTACCGGATCAGCTTTACGACGGAGCAGGGACCACAGGTAAAACAGATTTTACATTTATATGAAAAAATATTTTTGAATGGGGAAAAAAGTCTGCAGGAACTGTATACAGGCGAATATACCGGTGGACACTATAAACGAGGAGTAGAATAACGGTATGGAAAATCTTATCGTGGAAGTTTCAAAATATCTGATGATCATATTGTTTGCATGTTATGCATATGAGTGTTTTTCGGCATTTCGCAGCAGGATCAGTACGGAAAAGCGGAATCATATTTTTGACAGACAGATTTTTTTAATGTATCTGATCCATCTGGATGCATTTTTAGTGCTCTATACAGTTACGGATGAAATTAATCTGATCATTCTTTATTTTCTTCAGGTAATTTTAGTGACGATCGTGATCGTTAATTATCAGTTACTGTATCCAAAAGCGTCCAGACTTGTGACAAATAATATGTGCATGCTTTTAATGGTCGGCTTTATTATGCTGACAAGGCTTTCTTACGAGAAGGCGATCAGACAGTATGCGATTGCGATCTGTGCATCCGTTATTACAATTGTGATACCGGTACTGATACGGAAAGTGCAGTCCTTACGAAGACTGACCTGGCTTTATGCGATGATCGGCATTGTCGGACTTGCTGCAGTTACCATATTTGGTTCCACGAGCTATGGTGCGAAGATCTCGGTTACGATCGGTGGCCTGTTTTCGATACAGCCATCTGAATTTGTAAAAATTTTATTTGTATTTTTTGTGGCAGGCATGCTCTATAAAAATACGGATTTTAAAACAGTCTGTATCACAACGATCGTGGCGGCAGTGCATGTGCTGATCTTAGTTGCGTCGAGAGATCTTGGAGGTGCGTTGATCTTTTTTGTCACCTATCTGGTCATGCTCTATGTTGCAACCAGAAAACTGTTTTATTTTGCCGGTGGTCTGCTGGTCGGATGTATTGCTGCAGTAGCTGCATATGGACTGTTTTCACATGTCCGTGTCAGAGTTGTGGCATGGCGGGATCCGCTCAGTGTGATTGACAACGAGGGATATCAGATCTGTCAGTCGCTGTTTGCAATCGGAACCGGCGGCTGGTTTGGAACGGGACTGTATCAGGGGTCGCCGAATAAGATACCGGTTGTTGAGCAGGATTTTATTTTTTCTGCAATATCAGAAGAATTAGGCGGTATTTTCGCAATTTGTCTGATCATGGTGTGCATCAGCTGCTTTTTGATGTTTTTAAATATTGCAATGCAGATGAAAGAACAGTTTTACAAGCTCGTGGCGTTAGGACTGGGTACAGTATATGCGTTCCAGGTATTTCTTACCATTGGCGGAGTGACTAAGTTTATCCCGTCAACTGGAGTGACACTGCCGTTAGTCAGCTATGGAGGAAGTTCATTACTGGCAACCATGATGCTGTTTGCGGTAATTCAGGGACTGTATATTTTAAGACAGGATGAGGGAGAAAACAATGCGAGAAAAAAACAGCGAAAGACCGGATACGAGAGACAACAGGTCGAAGAACTCTACTAAGACAGGAAAAAAGAAAAAGAATACAAAAAACCGGGAATTTGCAGTGATCACATATTCATTTCTGGCACTGTTTATCTGTCTGATGGGATATTTTTCTTACTTCCAGTTTTTTAAGAGCGAGGAATTTATCAATAATCCTTATAATACCAGACAGGAGACATTTGCACAGAAGATCGTGCGCGGGCAGATTCTGACGAATGATGGACAGGTGCTTGCGGAGACGGTGACGGACAGTGAGGGAAATGAGACAAGGAGATATCCGTATGGCAGTATATTTTCCCATATAGTCGGGTATTCTACCAAGGGAAAATCAGGCATCGAGTCACTGGCAAATTTTAATCTGTTACGGTCAAATACAGCTTTTATAGATAAAGTTGGAGACGAGATGCAGGGGGAGAAAAGTCCTGGGGACAATGTGGTCACAACATTGGATTATGGACTGCAGGCAACGGCATACGATGCATTGGGGTATTATAAGGGAGCAATCGTTGTATTAGAGCCTTCCACCGGAAAGATTCTTGCGATGGTGTCAAAACCGGATTTTGATCCGAACACGATTGCAGCCGACTGGGATAATCTGACCGCAGATGACAACACGGATGCAGCACTCTTAAATCGTGCGACGCAGGGACTTTATCCGCCGGGATCGACATTTAAGATCCTGACAACTTTAGAGTATATTCAGGAACATGCAGACTATGAAAATTACAGTTATACCTGTACAGGCAGTTATACGGTTGGAAATCATACGATCCACTGCTATGGAAACAAGAGCCATGGAACGCAGAATCTGCGCCAGGCATTTGCCAATTCCTGCAATGCATTTTACGCATCGCTTGGAATGGAACTTGACATCGACCAGTTTGGACAGCTGTGTAATAAAATGCTGTTTAATACCAGCCTTCCGACGGATCTGCAGGCATCTAAGAGCAGTTTTGTGTTGGATAAGTCAGACGGATCTTCGGCAATTATGGCAACTTCCATTGGACAGGGACAGACACTTGTGACACCGTTTCATATGGCGTTGCTTGTCAGTGCAATCAATAATGATGGAGTACTGATGAAGCCATATGTGTTAGACCGTGTGGAGAGCAGCGACGGAACACTGGTCGAGCAGTATGAGCCGGAAGAATACGGTACGCTTATGACAACGGATGAGGCAGCAATTTTAAAAGATTATATGAATTATGTGGTGGAGACAGGAACCGGTAAAAAACTGAGCGGTCAAAGCTATGAGGCGGCAGGAAAGACTGGATCAGCAGAGTATTCTACCGGTGCAGATTCCTCGCATTCCTGGTTTGTGGGATATGCACACCGGGATGATAAATCCGATATTGCAATCGCTGTCATCGTGGAAAAAGCAGGTGTCGGAAGTGAATATGCCGTGCCGATTGCAAAAGAGGTTTTTGATGCATATTATAATGAATGAAATGTTGCATGTGCTTTTGAAAAGTATTATACTTATTAGCATGACAGTATTATAAAAAACCACATCAGGAGGTATTGCGATGATCGAGGCAACAAGTTGTGGTGGTGTGGTAATATTTCGCGGCAAAATATTGCTCTTGTACAAAAATTACAAAAATAAATACGAGGGATGGGTACTTCCAAAGGGAACTGTGGAAGCAGGAGAAGAATATAAGGATACAGCGATGAGGGAAGTATATGAAGAGACTGGTGTGAAAGCAACCCTGATGAAATATATCGGGAAAAGTCAGTATTCATTTACGGTACCGGAGGATGTTGTGGAGAAGACGGTGCACTGGTATCTGATGATGGCAGACAGTTATTACAGCAAACCACAGCGTGAAGAATATTTTGTCGATTCCGGTTATTACAAATACCATGAGGCGTATCATCTTTTGAAATTTCCGAATGAAAAACAGATGTTAGAAAGAGCGTATGAGGAATATCAGGAATTAAAGAAGAATAATCTGTGGGGCAGCCACAGGTATGAATAAACAAAACACATCAGAAAGATGGAGCAGGATGTATGATATGGTATAAGGATTTGTATGTTGGAGAAAGTATTGTACATAAGACAAAGAAGGTCAAATGGAAGATTATGCACAATGCCGGACAGATTGGGATTTATGTGATCACATTAGCCTCTAACACACAGAATCTGCTTGATATCATACCATCATACGAACTGATGCAAAAAGGGTATCCGAAAAAAGATATGGTGGTTGTGGGACTGGCAAAGGGCTATGATGAAGCGATTGAGGTCGCAGCATCCATTGTGGATGAAGTGTACCACAGTACCGGCACATTTGCCGTCCGCGCCTATCTTGCAGAAAAACAGGGGTAAGGAGCGTAGAATGTCAGTTATATTGCTCATATTAAAAATAATCGGCTGGATCCTGCTGACGCTGCCTGCACTTTTTCTGCTGATTGTTTTTCTTGTATTAGTTGTGCCGGTTCGTTACAGGACGGATGGAAGCATAGAAGAAAATATCCGGGTTCAGGGGAAAGTGCATTGGCTGCTTCATATTCTGTCGTTTGGCTTTTCTTATAACGAGGAAGGTTTTTCTTATACGCTGAAACTCTTTGGAAAACGTATCGCTCTGGGGGAGAAGCTGGAGGACGAAGAGGAAGAACCGGATGCAGACAGTACAGACACGGCAGTGCATGAGACAAAAGCAGAGGTTGAAAACATACTTCCATCAGATTCAAAAATGCAACGGCGGGATGTCAGTGTAAAAGATGCAGCAGAAGCCAATGAAAAGAAAGATTCAAAAGATGGTACAGATACGAAAGAGCAGACGTCTATAGTACGAAAGAATATAGATGAGACAGATTCTGAAAAAGTATCGTTTGGACAGAGGATAACAAGTAAATTTCACGATATCACTAATAAAATCAAAGGTATTCGTGGAAAACTGGCAGACCTGTCCGGGCAGGCAGGAAAAATAAAGGCTGCACTGACCGATGAACATAACCGTAATAGTGTTTCTGCAATCTGGAAAGAACTTAAATATTTACTGAAACATTCGCGTTTTCGAAAGATTGACACAGAACTGAATTTTGCACTGTGGGAGCCGTCAGCGACCGGACAGGCACTTGGAATCCTTGCCATGTTTCCGGCAATCTATCAGTATGATATTGGGATTTATCCCGATTTTGAAGCAGATAAGACATATGTGAAAGGTACTTTTCTGGTAAAGGGGCACATCCGTCTCGTACATGTACTTATATCCGGTATCCGTCTGTTAAAGGAGCGTGATATCCGGAATTTTATAAAGAAATTTTTTAAGTAAAGAAAAAGAGAAAGGCAGGTTTTTATTATGGCAGACAACAGTTTTCATACAACAGTAGAGTCCTTGTTTAAGGGGATGGACAGTTTTATCACAACAAAAACAGTAGTGGGTGATGCGATCCATATTGGTGATACGATCATCCTTCCGCTGGTGGATGTTTCATTTGGCGTTGCAGCCGGAGCTTTTTCACAGGAAAAGAAAAATAACGGTGCCGGTGGTATGGGTGGAAAGATCATGCCGAGTGCAGTTCTTGTGATCCAGAACGGGACAACAAAACTGGTAAACATCAAGAATCAGGATGGAATCACGAAAATCCTTGATATGGTGCCGGATTTTGTAAACAAATTTACCTCGAAAAATGATGTGGTTTCTGAGGACTCCGCAGCGGATCAGACCGATGATGCCGCAAAATCAGCAGCTGGAAAAGAGATGGAGGATATCTTAAAGGATTCCGCAAACAAATAATTTTTTAAAACAGTATAGAAACGCAAAAGAAACGCATATATTATCAGTAATATATGCGTTTCTTTATTGGAGTCTGCCATGAAACGGATGCTCGGATTTGCACTGTTCTGCTTCGCAATGGGAATGCTTGTGATGATCGTCATTCACAACCGTTTCTGTGGGTTTGTGCTCATGATTTTATGTATGCTCGCAGGTTATTACCTGTTCTGCTGTGATGACTGTTAGCCGATCAGCTCTTTTACACAGGCAGCGATTGTTTCATCTTTACAGTTTGCAAAGAAGTACTCGCTGAAATGTTCGCCGCTTAAAGCACCGACTACAAGGTCACGGTCAAGTTCTTTTAAGATAGATACGAGATCGCGGTGGGTCACTTTTTTAACTTCATCTAAGATCTTTTTGTTGCGCTGTTCCGGTTCCACACGCTCTTTCGGGTATCCACCGCCGCCCGGAGCGCAGAACAGTTTTTCAAAGATATAGGTCAGATTTAATTCTCCACCCCATCCAAAGTTTTCTGCAAATGGAAGAGCGATACAGTTCCCGTCGTTGACCTGTGAGAAAAGATAAGCGTCAAGAGGGGATTCGATGTGTCCGCAGAGTACCTGTGGGAATGCGTTGCATGCAAGCATGGCGCCTTCGCCGGTTCCACATCCTGTGATCACAAAATCAGCAGCACCGGAGTTTAATAAAACTGCTGCAAGAATACCATTCTGCACGTAGGTCAGCTGATGTGTATCTTCAGCAGAGTACATGCCGTAGTTAAACACTTCATGTCCCATTGGCTCTACCACAGATTTTAAGGTGGCACAGATCATTTCATTTTTTGCTGCCTGGCTGTTTTCGTTGATTAATGCAATTTTCATGAATATCCTCATTTCTGTACTGCCGGTATATTATTTTGCCGGAATAGTGGCAGTACACCCATATTCCGGCATTGATAAAAGTTACATCAGATCTGTCATTGCAACGTCATCCATATCATCAAAGTCCTGATTTTCGCCAACCATTCCCCAGATGAAAGTATATGCCTGTGTGCCGCATCCGGAGTGGATTGACCAGCTCGGAGAGATGACAGCCTGCTCATTGCGCATCACAATGTGTCTTGTCTCTGTCGGCTCGCCCATATAATGCATTACAAGTGCATCTTCCGGCATATCAAAATACAGATAAACTTCCATACGTCTGTCATGCGTGTGGCATGGCATGGTGTTCCATACACTGCCCGGTTCGAGTTTTGTCATACCCATCTCAAGCTGGCAGCTCTCTACCTGTCCCGGAAGGATATATTTGCAGATCGTTCTGTGGTTTGCGGTCTCTAAGGAGCCGAGTTCTACTTTGTTGCAGTCTTTTACGATGACAACACCGTCCTCCGGTGTGCCTTCCGGTTTGATCAGGACAGTCGGGTAGGTCATATGTGCAGGAGCACTGTTTAAGTAAAATTTTGCAGGAGCATCTGCATTTTCGCTTGCAAAGGAAATGTCCTTTGAACCCATGCCGATGTACATGCCTTCTTTGTGGGCAACATTGTATTCCTTTCCGTCGATCGTGATCACGCCGGCACCGCCGATATTGATCACACCGAGCTCACGGCGCTCACAGAAATACTGTGCGCGCAGCTCGTCGCCGGCGGTTAATTTTAAAGTTTCCTTTACCGGAACAGCTGAACCGGTGATGATGCGGTCGATATGGCTGTATACAAGTTTGATGACATCCGGCTGGAACAGATCATCGATTAAAAATTCTTCTCTTAAACGTTCGGTTGTGTAATGTTTGACATCTCTTGGAGATGCTGCAGTACGAAGTTCCATAAAAATCCTTTCCTGCGCCTTTCTGTGCGCATCACAAATATCTTAATATATGAATCCAAAACGCTGAAAATCAGGTTATTAAAGCTGCATGCATCCTGTTTTATATCTTAGCAGGTTTTTAAGTTAAATCCAAAGTAATTTACAGAGTTGTTGTAGCAGATACCTTTTACGATCTCCTCTAATGTATCATAATCTGCTGGGAACTCACCGTTTTCTACCCATCCACCGATCAGGTTGCAGAGAATTCTGCGGAAGTAATCGTGACGTGTGTAGGATAAGAAGCTTCTGGAGTCTGTCAGCATGCCGACAAAACCGGAGAGATTTCCAAGGTTTGCAAGGGAGATCATCTGATCCTGCATACCGGTCTTGTGATCGTTGAACCACCATGCGGAACCCTGCTGGATCTTTGCGACAGCGGTGGAATCCTGGAAGCATCCTAAGATCGTGCCGATTGCCTGGTTGTCGTTCGGGTTTAAGCTGTAAATGATAGTTTTTGGAAGATTTCCGCTCTTATTTAAGAAATTTAAGAAATCTGCCATCTCAGAAGATGGTGCATAGTTGTTGATGCAGTCGTATCCGGTATCCGGTCCAAGGCGGTCGAACATCGGAGTGTTGTTGTCACGTTTGCATCCATAGTGAAGCTGCATAACCCAGTTACGTTTTGTATACTCTGTGCCGACAAACAGCATAAATGCAGTCTTGAATTTTAACTCTTCCTCACGGGTAACACCTTCTCCGGAGAGACGTTTTGCAAAAATAGCTTCAATCTCATCATCGGAAGCCGGTGCGTACATTACATATTCCAAAGCGTGGTCAGATACGCTGCATCCCATGGAAGCGAAGAAATCCATACGGTTTGAAAGTGCCTTCTTTAAGGCTGCAAAGGTATCTACTTTGATGCCGGAAACGTCAGATAACTGTGCAATGTAATCTAAATATGTAACTTTTTCGATATTCATTGCCTTGTCAGGACGCCATGCCGGAAGAACCTGAACGTCAAAAGAATCATCCTCTGCAATCTTTTTGTGCCATTCTAAGGAGTCGACCGGATCGTCGGTGGTGCAGATCAGAGTAACGTTGGACTGTCTGATGATGTTGCGGACAGACATATCTTTCTCTGCAAGTCTCTTATTGCATAACTCCCATACTTCCTCGGCTGTTTTCTTATTTAAAACGCCGTTGTAACCAAAATATTTCTTTAATTCAAGATGACTCCAGTGAAACAGTGGATTGCCGATGGCTTTTCCAAGAACCTCAGCCCATTTTAAGAATTTTTCCTTGTCGGAAGCATCACCGGTGATGTATTTTTCATCGACACCACAGGAACGCATAAAGCGCCATTTGTAATGGTCGCCGCCTAACCATACCTGGGTAATATTTTCAAACTGACGGTCCTCGTAGATTTCCTGCGGATTGATGTGGCAGTGATAATCTAAGATCGGTACATCTGCTGCGTAGGAATGGTAAAGTTTCTGAGCAGTCTCGCTCTGAAGTAAGAAGTTTTCATCCATAAATTGTTTCATTGTTTTTTCCTCCATAAAAATTGTTTTAGAATAAAGTAGTTCCACGTTTGATCAGTTTGCCGGAGAAAATAGATTTCTTCGGCATTTCTTCACCGGAAAGAACACCGACTAAGGTCTGTACTAACTGATGAGTCTGTGTTTCTAAGCGGTTGTCCACGGAAGTGAGTTCCGGAATACAGCAGGTTGTCAGCATGGAGTTGTTGTACCCAATAATCGATAAATCGTCGGGCACAGAAATATGATTGCGTTGTGCGTATTTGACTACGCCGACGGCGAGTACGTCATCCGCAGCGATCACTCCATGAAAAGGAGGGGCCTCTTTTGCAACCTGATCCATAAAATCTGCAATTTCATTGAATTGCTGGGAATCTCCGTCGTATTTGTGGATCCTGTTTTCTATATCAGAGATGCCATGTTTTTTTAAGGCGTCTTTGAAACCATTTAATTTTTTGCGGCCACTATATGAAATAGAATTGTAAATATAGACTGGATCGGCGATACCGGAATCTAACATGGACTCGGTAGCCTCAAACATAGTCGTGTAGTCGTCGCATAAAGTGCTGTAAACGTTCGGATAATCAAAGGAAGCGTTTAACAGCATGATCGGTACCTGCGTGGAAACATCTTTAATATACTGGTTTTCATCTTCGGTAGTACCGATGAAATTAGAACCGACAAGAATGATGCCGTCTACTTTTTTGGAAAGGATCAAATTCAGGTAATTTTGCTTGAGCTCCAGATTATATCCGGTGCAGCAAAGCAGAGACTCATAACCGTTTGCCTGCAGCTCCTGTTCCAGATAATAAACTGCCTTTGCAAGAAAAAGATCCGAGGAATCTGCACAGAGAATACCAATCGTCTGCAGGGAGTGAAGCCCCATGCCGCGTGCGAAAGCATTTGGTGTGTAGTCATATTTTTCAATGATATCCATGACTTTTTTCTTTGTGGAAGGGCGGACCTTGTCACTGCCGTTTAATACACGGGATACGGTAGCAATCGATACCCCCGCTTTTTTTGAAATATCATATATTGTCATATAAAAAATCCTTTTATAACAAATTTGCATCCTGAAACGTTTCGGATTACATTAAATATAGAATGTAAACAAAAAATGAAAGCAGTTTCATTACTGCTGGCCTAATTATACAATATTAAAAAAAATAAAGCAATATCGGATTTTGTGAAAATAGAAAAAATGTAGAAGAAAAGATGGAGATTTTAAAGAAAAATAATAAAAATTACTAAATTGTGCAAAATTACATATTGACGAAACGGCAAAAAGGTGTAAAAATACAAATTGTAAACGCTTACAAAATGACATTGTGCAGTGATGAGCTGATAAGCAGGAGGAATATGATGGAATTATTAAACAGAAAGAAAACAGGAAAAGTGGAGAGACCGGTTAAAGTATTACAGTTCGGAGAGGGAAATTTCCTTCGTGCATTTGTTGACTATATGATCGACATTGCAAATGAGCAGGGGAAATTTAACGGGGACATCGTACTTGTAAAACCGATCGAATTTGGAAGTCTTGACAGATTCCATGATCAGGAGTGCCAGTATACCGTACAGTTAAGAGGAATCGTAGACGGTGAGCCAAAACGTATCAACCGCATTGTGACCAGCGTTGCAGATGCAGTAGACGCTTATGGTGAATATCAGAAATATGCAGATTATGCAAAACTTGACAGCTTACGTTACATTGTTTCGAACACAACAGAAGCAGGTATCGTTTATGATGATACAGACCGATTAGAGATGGAACCGCCAAAAAGCTATCCGGGCAAATTAACCAAATTCTTATATGAGAGATATAAACATTTTAACGGGGCAATGGATAAAGGTCTTGTGATGCTTCCGGTTGAGCTGATCGATGACAATGGTATCCACTTAAAAGAGTGTGTAGAGAAACTTGCAGTACTCTGGAATTTAGAAGAGGGATTTAAGACATGGTTAGATGAAGCCTGTGTATTTACTTCTACATTAGTTGACCGTATTGTAACCGGTTACCCAAGAGACGAGGCAGAGGAGCTCTGCAAAGAGTTCGGTTATCAGGACAATCTGATCGTAACAGGTGAGCCATTTGCTCTCTGGGTGATCGAGAGCGCAAAAGATATCAGCAAAGAGTTCCCGCTTCCGGATGCAGGACTTCCGGTGATCTTTACAGACAACCAGAAGCCATACAAACAGAGAAAAGTCCGTATCTTAAACGGTGCACATACTTCCTTTGTACTGGCATCTTATCTCTGCGGCAATGATATCGTGTTAGAGTCTATGCAGGATGAACTGATTTTCAACTTTATGAAAGCAACGATCTTTGATGAGGTCATTCCTACACTGACACTTCCGAAACAGGATCTGATTGATTTTGCAGAGGCAGTGATCACAAGATTTAACAACCCATATGTAAAACATGCGCTGTTATCCATTTCCCTGAACTCTGTTTCAAAATGGCGCGCAAGATGTATGCCGAGTTTCTTAGAGTACATTAAGAATGAAGGAAAACTTCCGACACACCTGACATTCTCACTGGCTGCACTGATGGCATTCTACACAGGAACAGAGATCCGTGACAAGGCTCTGATCGGACATCGTGACGGTACTGAATACCAGATCTTAGATGACGCTGCTGTATTAGAGTTCTTTGCAGCAAACAGTTCTAAGGACGCAGCAGAGTATACACATGCTGTTTTATCCAACGAGCATTTCTGGGGCGAAGATCTTACCAAATTAGCCGGAGTAGAAGAGGCTGTAACCGGTTATATGGAAGATATCCGTGCACTTGGTATGAGAGCAGCAATGGAAAAAACTTTTAACGCATAAGCAGGAGAACACTTATGAAAGATTTTATAAAAATCAATGAAAATGATAATGTCATTGTTGCCATAAAAGAACTTGCAGAGGGAGAGAAAGTCACAGTCGATGGAAAAGAATACACAGCGGCTGAGACGATCCCTGCCGGACACAAGATGGCGATCTGTGACATCCCGCAGGGCGGTGATGTGATCAAATATGGTTTCCGTATCGGAAATGCAAAAGAGAATATCAAAGCCGGTCAGTGGGTGCATGTACACAATATCAAAACAGCACTCGGCGATCTGCTCACTTATACCTACGAGCCTGTAAAAACAGAGGAGAAAAAGACAGAGGAGCGTACCTTTATGGGATTTGCACGTCCGGACGGCAGCGTCGGTGTGCGTAACGAAGTATGGATCGTACCGACCGTCGGCTGTGTAAACAATATTGCGACGGCGATGGCAAAACGTGCCAACGCAAAGGTACATGGCTCTGTGGAGGAAGTGATTGCATTCCCGCATCCATATGGATGTTCCCAGATGGGTGATGATCAGGAACACACCAGAACGATCCTCGCTGATCTCGTAAAACATCCAAATGCCGGAGGCGTGTTAGTACTTGGTCTTGGCTGTGAGAACAGTAATATCGGTGAACTGAAAAAATACATTGGTGATTATGACGAGAACCGTGTGAAGTTTTTAATCTGTCAGGAATGCGAAGACGAGATGGAAGAGGGCGAAAAACTCCTAGAGGAACTGATCAATTATGCGGCAGGATTCTCCCGTGAGCCGATCAGTGCATCCAAACTGATCATCGGCATGAAGTGTGGCGGCAGTGACGGATTTTCCGGAATCACTGCAAACCCGCTGGTTGGTAAATTCTCTGATATCCTGATCGGAAAGGGCGGAACAACGATCCTGACTGAGGTGCCGGAGATGTTTGGCGCAGAGACACTGCTTATGAACCGCTGTGAAAATGAAGAACTATTTGAGCAGACGGTGAACCTGATCAACGATTTTAAACAGTATTTTAAAGATAATCACCAGACAATCTACGAGAATCCGTCACCTGGAAATAAAAAAGGCGGTATCTCAACCTTAGAGGATAAGTCTTTGGGATGTACACAGAAATCAGGAAGTGCTGCAGTAAAAGGCGTTCTTTCCTACGGCGAGCGCGTACATACGCCGGGATTAAATCTTCTCAGCGCACCGGGCAATGACCTTGTTGCTGCAACTGCATTAGCAGCCAGCGGAGCACACATTGTTCTGTTTACGACCGGACGCGGGACACCGTTTGCTTCCCCGGTTCCGACCGTTAAGATTTCCAGCAACAGTACACTTGCCGGAAAGAAAAAGAACTGGATCGATTTCAATGCGGGCGTTCTTGTGGAGGATGCAGAGTTAGAGGAGACAGGTCAGAAATTATTTGACTATGTGATCGACGTTGCATCTGGTAAGAAGGTACGCAGTGAGGAAGCCGGATTCCATGATATGGCGATCTTTAAGCAGGGTGTTACCTTGTAAGGAAACGGAAAAAAGTTGTCAATCTGATATGATGGATATCTACAATAGAATGTTTGTGCAGAATTCAATCTGTTATTTCAGAAACATCCGGCAGAAAAAGTAGAAACTGGATTCTTATTGAAAGAATCTTAAACATAACACAAAAAAGGAGACAGAATTATGTCATTTTTAAACAATTTCTCATTAGAGGGTAAAATTGCATTAGTAACAGGCGCGTCTTATGGTATCGGATTTGCTATCGCATCTGCTTATGCAGAGGCAGGCGCAACCATCGTATTCAACGATATCAAACAGGAGCTGGTTGACAAGGGATTAGCAGCTTATGCTGAAAAAGGGATCAAAGCTCATGGTTATGTCTGCGACGTTACCAATGAGGAGCAGGTGAATGAACTTGTGAAAAAAGTAGAGGAGGAAGTTGGTGTGATCGATATCCTTGTAAACAATGCAGGTATCATCAAACGTATTCCAATGTGCGATATGTCAGCAGCAGAGTTCAGACAGGTAATTGATGTTGACTTAAATGCACCGTTCATCGTATCAAAAGCAGTGATTCCGTCCATGATCAAAAAAGGCCACGGAAAGATCATCAACATCTGCTCTATGATGAGTGAGCTTGGCCGTGAGACCGTTTCTGCTTACGCTGCAGCAAAAGGTGGTTTAAAAATGTTAACAAAGAACATTGCATCTGAGTACGGTGAATTCAATATCCAGTGTAACGGTATCGGACCTGGTTATATTGCAACACCTCAGACAGCACCTCTTCGTGAGATCCAGCCGGACGGTTCCAGACATCCGTTTGACCAGTTCATCATCGCAAAGACTCCGGCTGCAAGATGGGGAAATGCAGAAGACTTACAGGGACCGGCTGTGTTCCTTGCATCGGATGCATCTAACTTTGTAAATGGTCATGTGCTGTATGTAGATGGTGGTATTTTAGCTTATATTGGTAAGCAGCCACAGTAAAAACAGATGAGATTTGTTGTGAATTGATGCTGCACCCAGTCAGGAGGTGGCTGAGCCTTGGGACGTGCGCCGGAACCGGCAGGTTTTGTTGGGTTCCGTTGTACGGAAATAAGAGGTTCTAAGTGCCCTTGATCTGGGTTGTGGCAGAGTGACGCGTGCATCCCCGGACGAGCCTTCCATGGCTCGACGGGGATTTTTGCTGCCATCCGTGGCAGCAAAACGCTGTTTTGTGACAAGGGCACTAAGAACCTCTAATTTCCTCCCAAAGTCATCACAAAATCTGCCGGTTCCGGTGCACTGTCGGCGTGCCTTAGTGCAAACACCCTCCAAGTTTCTGATGGATTTTAGATGATATTGATTGTGGCTTCACTGCTAAAGCAGGAAGCTGTTTTTTGCTGTGTAGGATTCGGGTGTCAAAAGGTGGCTTCAAGTTTTTGATTGGCAAATTGCACAAAGTCGGGTCTGTTTTGTTCCGATGTCCGAAAATAAGAAAATCTAAGTCTGCCTGAGTTAGATTACAACGGAGTGACGTGTACGTCTTAAACGCCCCGTCCATGTGGCGTTAAGACTTTTGCCGCCTCACTACAGGCATCCACAAACCATCCCAACCAGATGTCCCTGAAACTCCCCAAATAAACTTTCCTCCTGCTTCCTCATAAACACCGTTACATCCGCATCTCCAAACACCACCTCAAAATGCACACTCCCCACAAACGCATCGATCACATGCGCCCGCACATACAGAGTGTTCTCTGAAACCCACACTCCGCTGGCAGCATACCTCTGGTCATAGACGGGAAACTGTCCGCAGACAAGTTTTCCAAAACCGAAATGAATGGAACACGGTCTGCCGTGCAGTGTAAACGTAAAACATCCCTCATCATTTGTAAAATCCGCTGTAAAATCTGTAAACTCACTACTGTTTGGTTTGAACATATATCGTTTCCCCGAAACTTGTGAAGTGACCGCTGCCGTCATTGCACTATCGCCCAGAGGTGCAATCGCAAGTGAAGAGAGCACAGAAAGAAGCTCTGTATGCGTTTTTTGATCTTCCGGGAGTGGATCTGCCTGTATGAAAGGAAGAATCTCATCATACAGAGCATCATAAATCAGTTGATTTCCACCCGCAAGTCCCTGTGTGTCTGCGGTAGTGACAAAGAGAAGATCATAATCCGGAAGGTAATGGATGAACTGACCACCCATGCCGTAGCAGACAAAACCATTTTTTTCACTGCGCCAGATCTGATAACCATAGCCGCAGGCTTCACTTGGAAGAGGTGCCGTGATGCGTGTGTCAGAGAGATGGGAGGTTGCTGTTTTGATGTAGGAGGCAGAAACGAGCTGTGTTCCATCAATATTTCCATCGTGAGATAGAAGATAACCGAATTTTAACAGGTCGGATGGAAGAGCGACAAGTCCGCTTCCGCCCATGGAGACGCCAAAAGGATCTGTCAGCATGTAGGATTCACCGGAAAATTCCAAAACAGACAGCTTTTCTTTGAGATAATCGAGCATTGGCATGCCGGAAAGACGTTCTACAAGCGCACAGAGTGTATGTGCGGAGGACGTATCATAATGAAAGAGCTTTCCGGCAGGATGGGTTGGCGGCACGGTAAAGAAACTCTCTACCCAGTCACTTTTCATATCGACTTTGTAGGTCGTCGCGGCATGGCAGGTGCGCATCATGAGCATATCCCGGATCGTCATGGCTGCAATCCACGGATGTACATTTGCTGGAATCTTGTCTGGAAAATATGAGACGATCGGATCATCCAGTGATAATTTTCCTTCCGCTTCCAAAAGACCGATCGCAATGGATGTAAAACTTTTACTGATCGAAAACATGCGATGCAGCGTGTCTTTCTGATAGGGTGCATAGTAGCCCTCGGCAATGAGTGTGTCATGCCGCATTAAAAGAAAACTGTGCATTGGAACCTGTTTTTTTTGTAAACGATCCAGAAAGTGAAGAAGGCATCCGGATGGGATGCCAGCACTTTCTGGAGAACCTTTTTTGAAATTCATTGTAATATCCTCCATTTCTTATTAAGACTGAACACCAAAGCTGCTTGGTGTAACGCCATATTTTTTCTTAAATGCACGTCGGAAAGACGTCTGGTTGTTATAACCAACTTCCAAAGCGATTTCATTGATACAGGACTCGCCTTTTTCAATCAGATGTGCCGCCTCTGTGAGCCGCAGATCTTCCAGATAGACAGAGAAGTTCACATTCATATTTTCTTTAAACATATGAGAAAAATAACTTTCTGATATGTGGAACTCGTCGGAGATCTTGCTTAAGCAGAGCGCCGGATTTTTGTAATTTTCACGGATATAAGTCACAATGCTGTCAATCAGATTATTCTTTTCGGATTTTGATGCAAAGAAATCACACAGTTTAATGCTGATATCTTCACAGAGACGGAAAGTTAACTCGTCCTGTGAAAGCATAGTATCAATTTCCGCTATCTGCGGAGTACTTTCTCCCGTATATGTAAAACGTGCTTTCAACAGAGTGTTGCGGATATCGGTAAGTAAAAACCGTAATAACTGAAACGGAAGCGAACGTTCTTCAATGTTCTCCTGGTGGATCAGATTGAAAATTTCAATCACCTGGGATTTATTTCCGCCAGTGATGGAACGAATCAGACGGGTTGAAAATTCAGCCGGATAGTAGTAAACATGGGAGTCTTTTTTCAACATTTCATATGGAAGGAAAATATAGTTTTTACTGGTATACCCTGCAGCATCTTTCGCCTGTTGGTAAGATTCCCATATGTTGGTGAAGGAGCAGGAGAGACCGATTCCTGCAAAAAACCAGATCGAATACTCTTCTAGCAGTTCACTATGAAATTTTAATGCTTTTTCCTGAAGTGTGATCAGTATCTCATCGGCAGTTCCACTAAAAGGGATTAACACAGCATAAATATGTTTCTTTGGGGAACACAGATATAAGTTATTTTCATAAGAAAAATATCTGGCCAAAAGACCGGCGATAATATCTTTCATACTTTCAGAACTTTCAGTGGAAGTATTTTCATTTGGAAAAGTATCTGCAGCAGGATCATTTTCGTAAGTTACACCGTACAATACATAATAATGAAGCGATGGATCTTCTAAATGCAGATAATTCTGGATAAATGAAAGCTCATCCGGGGTTGTGATAACTCCACTCATCAGCTGTCTCAAATAATTGTCATATAAAACAGGACGGATTGCAGCAGCTTCTTCGATTAACTGCGTATTTGCATGCAGTGTTTCCTGGAGCTGGTCATCTAAATGAAGAATCGGGCGCATATTGTTGCGGACTAAAATAAATATCATGATAAGTCCACCGATGATTGCTGCAAAAAGGATCAGCAGAAAAATAAACTGATAATCGGATGGATAAATGGATTCCGGCTGTACCAGATAGAAAGTCCAGTCATTTGTTTTTGATGCGATCCGCATAATATGTGTGTCATTGTGAACACAGGTATTATTGTCATCATAGGATAAGGATAATACGGATTCGGTAAGCGTATTTAAATCTTTTTCAGATGATGTATTCTTATCTTCGGACAGGGAAAACACTGGCTGATCCTGTGCGTCGACTGCAATAATGTAACCGGTATCACCTAAAGAAACACCGCTGAAAATTTTGCGTAAGGTCTGCTCATTGATATGGAAAGCAACGGTAGCAGGAATATCTTTGTAGGTCAGTACGTCCATATTTAACACATAAAGATATGCGTTACCGCTTTCGGGAAGCATAAAATCCGAAAGTGGATAAAGGGCAGAATCTTTTGTCAGATTGTTGTTGAGCAGATCATGCCATTCATTAAAATTCGCCCCGGAAGATAAATAGTTTCTTATATAATAAAGCTGTTCGGAATTGAAAGTGTTTACACTGATAATATAGCCGCTATTTCTCAGATAAACAAAATAGGTACTGAAAGGAAGCTCATTGTAGGAATACATATAAGAGGCAAGGGACTGCTTCATGGTGAGACCTGACAGATAAAAATCATTATCGTCTGTGGACTTCATCGTTGCAAGATGGTATAGTTTGGTATTCATGCTGAGCTGTCTTGTGATAGAATCCATGGTTGTGAAATTATTATCTAAAAGTGAAACGGCACTTTCAAAGGTAGACTGATCCTGATTCCAGAAATCCTCTTCAGAGCGTGTTGTTGAGACACGGTGGAGGTGTACCATCAGAAGTAAAATGATAAGTAAAAAGACACTGTATGTAATAGCAAAGCGAATCATGAGAAACGTAGTGGATTCATTTTTTGCTGTGGCATCCGCTGGTGGATTCAAATTTATTCTCATAGGTATTAAATGTCCTTTTTTCATGTTTTTTAATCGTACGTTTTCTATTTTATCATAATATGAAAAAAATACAACAAAAAATCAAAAACCCAGTAAAATCAATGGTTTGCGTAGTGTTAAAACAAATTTTGTACCCCCTGTCAAATATTGTTTCTTGCTGAAAATCCCATAAGATGGTAATGTATGAGCAAGACATGAAAGCACTTACATCAGAGCAGTGTCGAAACAAATTTTTTCCTAATAAGGAGGTTCTTATGAAAAAGAAGGTAGTATCAGTCCTTATGGCTGCCGCTATGGTAGCTGGTATGGCAGGATGCGGTTCCAGCAACACTGGTAACGCAGGAACAACAAATTCAAATGCTTCTACAAATAATGAAGCAACCACAGAGAGCGGTGATGCTTCCGCAAGCACAGCAACAGATTCTGATGTTGAGAAACCAGAAGAGATCACCATTATGGTAGATGGAACTGTTTTCACACAGGAAAACGGACAGGCAGAGTTCATTGCTAAATTGGAAGATCTTCTTGGAATGAAGATCAATGTGATCCAGCCGGATCATGATGCTTACTATGATGTAGTAGGACAGACAGTTGCAAGTGGTGACTGGCCAGACGTTATGATCTTATCTTCTACCTATTATGCAGGTTATGCAGAGCAGGGAGTTCTGTGGGATATGACAGACGCTTATGCATCTTCTGATTTAAAAACAAGACAGGATGCATACGGCAGCACAGGAGTTATCGATGGTGTAAGACTTGATGGTAAGTTATACGGTATGCCGGCAGCTCGTGGTAACGGATGTGTTACATATGTTAAGAAAGCATGGTTAGACAACTGCGGACTTGATGTTCCGACAAACTATGATGAGTATCTTGCAATGCTCGAAGCATTTACAACCGGTGACCCGGATGGAAATGGTGTAAACGGAGATACCTACGGTGTATCTGCTGCTGGTTTCATCGGAACAGAGGCTCCATATACAAACTACTTACCAGAGTTCTATCAGGATGCAAACCCAAGCTTCTATAAAGCAGAAGACGGAACATGGAAAGATGGATTCACAGAGGATTCTATGAAGAGCGCACTTGAGAGAATGGCAGCTGCTTACAAAGAGGGCGTGATTGATCCTACCACATTAACAAATGGTACATCTGACTGCCGTAACAAATTCTATGATGACAGCTTTGGTGTATTTACTTACTGGGCAGGTACATGGGCAACCAACTTAAAGACAAATCTTGAAGCAAACGGTAAAGACGGTGAGTTAGTAGCATTACCTCCGATCGCTGAAGTAGGTCAGTACCTTGACCGTGTTCCACCAGTATGGTGCATCACATCTGCATGTGAGAACCCGGAAGGCGTATTCAAATACTTCATTGAGCCGATGCAGGATGGCGGAGACGTTCAGTTCTTATGGACATACGGTGTAGAAGGCATTCACTGGTCAACAGCAGCAGAGACATTATTTGCTGGAACAGAGAACGAGAAAACATATGCGGATGGTGAGTTCCATATGTTAGAGAACCGTGAGAAAGAGGGTACACAGTACACCAAAGCCCACATTGATCCAATGCTTGCTTTAGTTGAGCTTGCAAACGATCCTCAGGAAGAATCTGTAGCAGCAGAAGCAAAAGAGTCTGCACAGTTATTCAATGATAATTGCAAAGCTGCGGATCTTGTTCCTACCACAGATGAGATGAGCGAGTACAATGGTGATTTAACAACGTTAAAGAACGAGCTGATCGCAAAAGTTGTTATGGGTGAGATCACTGTTGATGATGCATATGCACAGTTTGAGTCAAATCACGGTGCAGAGTGGTCACAGGCAATCGTTGATTCTTTAAACAAATAATAAAACTTTCCGGTAAACGGAACTAAGAACTATGATCTGTGCCCTGACTGCGGATATCCGCAGCCGGCACAGATCATGGATCACAAATTCATGTTTGATTGAAAAGGAAGAACAGATATGAGAAAAAGTAATGAAAAATCAGCCGTAACGGCTACAACCGGTGGAAAGAAGAACCACCTGGCAGCAAAAATCTATAAATACAGAGGATTCTATCTGATGTTTCTTCCTGTATTAATTTTTGCATTAATATTCTTTTACTTACCAATGCTTGGAATCCGTTTTGCATTTACCGATTATAACGGAATCAAAGAGGCAAGTTTTGTTGGTCTCAAAAATTTTCAGAAAATGTTTTCCATGCCAAATTTCTGGACGGCATTCTGGAATACCTTACAGATTAGTATTATCAAATTGTTTTTGACAACAGCAGCAGCTGTTATTGTTTCTATCTTTTTAAATGAGATTGCAAACATTCATTTTAAAAAGATCGTGCAGACAATTATTTATCTGCCACATTTTATGTCATGGGTAGTTACCGCATCCGTCTTTACTTTGATCCTGGCACCGACAGCAGAAGGTCTTGTAAATACATTCCTGATCAACGCTGGTGTACTTGATTCTGGGATTTATTTCCTGGGGGATTCAAAATGGTGGAGACTTGCGTACTATATCATTAATATTTGGAAAGAAACCGGTTGGCAGACCGTTATCTTTATGGCAACGCTTGCCGGAATAAATACAGAGCTTTATGAAGCTGCAGCAATGGATGGTGCAGGACGCTGGGGCAAGATGAGATATATTACTTTCCCGGCTTTACAGAATACAATCCTTACTGTTTTGATCTTAAACCTTGCAAAGGTTATGAACCTGTTCGAGTCCGCATTTGTAATGCAGAATGATGCTGTTTTAGGTACAGCAAACGTACTTGAAACTTATATTTACTATCAGACCTTCAACAGTGGTGCGATTCCAAATTACGGTTATACGACAGCCGTTGGTCTGTTCAAATCTCTGGTTGGTTGTGTACTGGTACTGTTCTGCAATCACTTAAGCAAGAAAGTACGTGATGGACGCGGAATCGTCTAGGAAGGAGCAGCAGATATGAAAAGCAAGAAAAAAATAGAAGTTTTCCCGATCGTAAACGGGTTAATATTTATTATCTTAAGTTTACTGATTATCATCCCGATGTGGAAAGTATTAGTTGACTCATTCGATTTAAAAACCGCATATGGTATGAAATTATGGCCGGAGGAATTTGGCCTTGCAGGATACATTTCCGTATTCAAAAACCCAACGCTGTCCCATCCGTTAATGATTTCTGTAATCACAACGATTGCAGGTACGATCATCGCATTGATCTTATCTACATTTGGTGCATATGTACTGATCCAGTGGGATATGCCGGGACGTAACTTATTTGCAAACTTATTACTTTTTACCATGATTTTTCAGGGTGGTATGATCCCTACCTACCTCGTATTAAAATCATTACATTTAACCAATACCATCTGGGTCGTTATCTTATTCCCGGCACTGAACGTGTATAACCTGGTATTGATGAGGAACTTCTTCGAAGGTATTCCTGCCAGCCTGTTTGAGTCGGCAACACTTGACGGATGTACTCCGATGCAGACATTTATCCGTATCGTACTTCCGATGTCAAAAGCAGCATTAGCATCCATCGGTCTTATGTTTGCCGTTACATACTGGAACGACTATACACATTACAAACTTTATATTACAGATTCAAACCTTTATAACTTCCAGATGAAGTTAAGAAGTATCATCATGGGTAGTGATCTTCCGCAGGCAAACGGTGGTGCAACTGAGAACACCGTAAAGAATGCAGCAATCATTGTTATCATCATTCCATTCATGATCGTATATCCGTTCTTACAGAAATACTTTGTAAAAGGTGTAAATATCGGAGCTGTAAAAGAATAAGGAGGAAGGTTTGTATGGCGACTATTTTCTGGGCTGGAGATTCTACCGTACAATACAATGACATTCTTACATTTCCGCAGACCGGCATAGGACAGGTGATGAACCTGTTCCTAAAGCCGGAGGTGCGGGTGGAGAACCATGCCAAAAACGGCAGAAGCACAAAGAGCTTTATCGATGAGTCGAGACTGACACCGATTTATGACAAAATTACCGCAGGAGATTTTCTATTTATCCAGTTTGGACATAACGATGAGAAAAAGAATGATCCACAGCGGTATACAGATCCATATTCCGATTACATGGTGAATCTGGAAAAATTTGTAAATGCAGCAAGAAACAAAGGAGCATGGCCGGTTTTTATTACGCCGCTTGAGCGCAGATGTTTTATTGATGAGGAACATTTAGATATCGGGGAACATACCGATTATGTGGCGGCAATGAAACAGACAGCTGAAAATTTAAATGTTCCGCTGATCGATCTTTACAGTATGAGCCGCGCAGAAATGCGAAAGGCTGGAGCTGAAAAAACCAAAGAATGGTATATGCATCTGCCGGCAGGTGTCTATCCGTCCCATATGGACGGGCTGACCGACAATACGCATCTGAAATATATGGGTGCAGTTGTCTACGCGGGATGTATAGCGAGAGGTTTAAAAGAACTTGGCGGTATCTATAGTGATTTATTAGTGGCTTGGGAGTGATCCCTTGCCATTTTTGTATCAGGAAATAAAACCAGTGTTTAGGAGGATTTGAGGGTTATGTCATTGTTATGGAAATCAGATCAGGAAGATGGGACTTATAAAAACCCGATACTTTTTGCAGATTATTCCGATCCGGATGTGATACGCGTAGGGGATACCTATTATATGACGGCATCCAGCTTTAACTATGTGCCGGGACTGCCGATCTTAACATCCAAAGATCTGGTAAACTGGGAACTGAAAAATTATGCGATCGAAAAGATCGATGAGCCGGGCTATGATCTGCCGCAGCATGCAAAGGGCGTATGGGCACCTGCGATCCGTTACCATGAGGGATATTTTTATATTTACTACGGAATGCCGGATGAGGGCATCTACATGGTGCGCACAAAAGACGCACTTGGAACCTGGGAAAAACCGGTACTTGTGTTAGCCGGAAAAGGTCTGATCGATTCCTGCCCGTTCTGGGATGAGGATGGAAATGCATATATCATCCATGGTTATGCGAAGAGCCGTATTGGATTTAAGAGTCATCTTGGCATATTCCCGATGTCATGGGATGGAACAAAGGCGACGGGGGAGGACCATATCCTCTACTGTGGACTTAAGACACAGCCGACGATTGAGGGACCAAAGGTATATAAGCGAAACGGATATTATTACATTTTTGCTCCGGCAGGCGGTGTAAAGACCGGATGGCAGGTGATTCTGCGCTCAAAAAACATTTACGGACCGTATGAGGAGAAAAATGTGCTTCATCAGGGGAACAGTATCGTAAACGGACCGCACCAGGGAGCACTGGTAGATACGGTAAACGGCGATGAATGGTTCCTTCATTTTCAGGATCGCGGACTTTACGGACGTATTGTCCATATGCAGCCGGTCGTATGGGAAAATGACTGGCCGGTCATGGGGATCAATGCAGTGGATGGCTGTGGGGAACCATGTATCATCCATAAAAAACCAAATACCGGAATCACAGAGAAACCTTGTTACCTTGCGGCGGGAGATGACTTTTCATCGGAAAAACTCGGCTTGCAGTGGCAGTGGATTGGCAATCCGAAGGATGATTTTTATTCTTTGAAAGAGAGAAAGGGGATTTTGAGATTATACTGTAAAAATCCATCCGGGAAAGCGGAGCCGATCCTCTGGGAGTGTTCGAATGTGCTGACGGAAAAACTGGTCTGCCCATATTTTAGAGCGTCTGTCTGTGTTGACATTTCAGCATTGTCTGAACAGGAGCAGGCGGGAATGGTCATGATGGGCGGTCACTATGCATATCTTGCAGTCCGCATGATCAGAGGTCAGAAACGTCTGATCCTTGGAAAATCTTATGACGGTGAGGATGGAATGCGCGAGAAGGCAGAGCAGCTTTTGGTACTGCCGGAGGAACAGGAAAAAGTTTATCTGATCTTTGCGATGCGCGAGGGAGATAACGGCAGTGTATTTCATTGTTATTATTCATTGACTGATGATACAGATAGTGCATCCTGGACGGAAGTGAGAGCAGAGTTTACACCGTCTGATCATACCTGGGTAGGTGCGAAGATAGGGCTGTTTGCGAATGTCATCGGGGAAAAGGAACTGGGAGGCTATGGAGATTTCGAGTATCTGCATGTAGAGGCACTGGAAGATTAGATTATGGGACTTCAAAAAGAATTAGAAGCAAAAAATTTAGATGGTGTGATCCGTGAACTGACAGAAAATCCATCCTGCATTGATGATGTGACGGAAAAAGGTGTACCGCTTGCTTTGTATGCAGCGGAACTTGGAGATTTTTCTATTGTAAAGTATATTGTCGAATATTCCAGGGCAAGTATGAATACGGTGGATGAAAATCATAGAAATATTCTGCATTATGCAGCGGCGTCCGGTAATCTGGAAATGAACCGTTACCTTGTGGAAAAAGTTGGAATGGATATTACGGCAGGAGATGGTAAATGTGTGACGCCGTATCAGATTGCATATGAAAGAAAAGATGAGAAACTTCTTTCTTACTATAAAGAACGAACAGGTGCATCTTATGAGGGGATGTATCATAATCCGATACGCTGTGGAATGTTCCCGGACCCGTCTATTGTGCGTGTCGGGGAAGATTATTATATGGTGAATTCATCATTCATATTTTTCCCCTGTATCCCGGTTTCGCACTCGAGGGATCTGATACACTGGGAAATCATCGGTCATGCGATCACAGATCCACAGTGGGCGGCACTGGATGAACTGGAAGGCGGCAGAGGCTACTGGGCACCGGATATTTCTTATGATAATGGAAAATTTTATGTCACGGCAACCTACCGCCTGAATGACACAGGCACTGTGTACCGTAAACAGATCGTGGTAAGCTCAGATAGACCGGAGGGACCGTACAGTAAACCGGCGGTCATTGATGAGGATGGAATTGATCCGTCTATCTTTCACGAGAATGGCAGACACTATATGCTGCTAAACCGTGGGGCGAGGATTTTAGAACTGAATGATGACTGCACAAAGCAGATCTCTGAGGCAAAATTGTTATATTACGGAGATCAGAAACGTGCGCCGGAAGGACCACATCTGTTAAAAAAAGACGGTTATTATTATCTGTTCTTGGCAGAAGGAGGAACCGGAATGGGACACAGGATTTCTGTTGCGAGAAGTAAGACACTTATGGGAAATTATGAACCGTGTCCATACAACCCGATCATGCGGCAGATGGATGAGGGGGCAGCAATCCAGAGATGTGGTCATGGAAAGCCGGTCTGCACACAGAACGGGGAGTGGTATATGGTATATCTCTGCGGCAGGATGATCGGAGATGGTTACAGTATGCTTGGCAGGGAGACGGCGCTTGATCCGATCAGCTGGACGGCGGATGGCTGGCCGGTCGTAAACGGTTTAAAGGGACCTTCGGTTCTGCAGAAAAAACCGGATCTTCCGGTGTGGATGCCGGAAGAAGAGCCGGATATTGGCTGGAACCCAAAATGGATGACACCACGTGCACCGGAGCCGGAAGGAATCCGTTTTCTCTCATCAGGAATCCGTATCAAAGGGAGCCGTTTTCCACTCAGAGATGTGGCTGCTAAAAATATTTTATTGCAGAGACAGACTTCGTTTTGTTTTACTGCGGAAACGGAACTTGTGATACCGGGACTTACAGGTGGTCAGGAAGCAGGTTTAGTCTGTTATTATGACGAAAATACATGGGTGTGTCTTGCAGTCTGCAGGGAAAATTCTTATTATATCCAGGTAAAAGAACATATTGGGGATAAAGATGTTCTGCATGAGAGACAGATGCTTCCATGTGATTGTTCAGGGAAAAAGATCAGCCTGAAAGTGGAAACAGAGTATTTAAAGCGGCGTTTTACTTACCGGCTGCAGGGGGAAGAAAAACATATAGCAGCAGAGATTGCGAATGTTTATTATCTATGCGATGAAGGAATTCATATGGGTAAGCGCTTTACCGGGGCAATGACAGGTATTTATGCGGTTGCCGGAGAACACAAATTGTATGCAGATTTTTTTAATTTTATTTATCAGGATATCGAAGCATAAAAAAGTCAGTATCAGAAAAACGAGGGAGACAAATGGAAACAAAAAGACAGGAAGATATCAGAAAACTTATGCAGATGCCGGAAGAGGCGATTGCTTCTCTGAATGAATCAGAGGCAGACCGGCTCGGAAGACTAGCAGTCATGTTTTATAAAGAAACAGGAGATGGAGTATATAAGGAGAAAGCAGAACAGATCCGTGCAGCGCAGGGCGAATTGCCGGAGGATATCTGTGCCATGCCTTTTTTTATGGAATATGAAACGGTATGTGGGAAAAAAGAGCGGTACAATAAGATCGTTGACCGGATGGAAGATGAGGCGTCAGCCGGATTTGCCGATGCAAAAGCAAGAAATGCATATTTAGCAGCCCTGGTGGATGTGATTGATGGAATCAGTTTTGAGATTTATGAAAAATACCGCACTTTGACCGCAGTTTATAAACGCGTATTAAAGGATGCGTTAGCTGAGGGAGAAGAAACAACGGAACTTGCCTATGCCATATTAAAGGGCTGCAATATTGGAATTTTGCTGAAAGAAAAATATGCAGAAACAGGTGCTTTAATGGCAGGGCATCTGAAAAATACGGGCATGACAGATCAGACGGAATATCTGTCAGACATTACAGCAAGAACAATAGAACAATATGATCTGCTTGCGATGGAACAGTCGGAATAGGGAGGAAAAGAGTCATGGAAGTAAAACTGATTATGAAATCTGCCCGCAATGCGGTCATTGAAATTGCAGATGGTGGAATTTACAATACAAAAGAAACATATCATGTTCTGCTGAACGGTGAAGAGGTATTTTCAACGGATACGGTTATAAATTCATTGTTTGATTTAAAACCGCAGACTTCCTATGAGGTTTCTGTAAGAACAGCAGATGGTACCGAACTAGGAACGGTATCGTTTGTTACAGCATATGAATTTGTCACATTAAATGTCCGTGATTTTGGTGCTACAGGCGATGGAAAACAGGATGATACGAAGTTTATACAGGCAGCGATCCTAGCCTGTCCGAAGGAAAGCCGTGTGCTTATTCCAAAGGGAAGCTATCGCATTACCAGTCTGTTTTTAAAAAGTAATCTGCGCCTTGAGCTTGCAAAGGGAGCAGAACTTATCGCAGATACAGACAGGGCGGCCTATCCGAAATTTCCTGGTATGATTGAAAGTTATGATGAACAGGGTGAATATAATTTAGGAACGTGGGAAGGAAATCCATTACCGATGTTTGCCGGCATCATCACCGGACTGGATGTAGAAAATGTATTGATCTACGGAAGAGGAACGATAAATGGCAATGCTTCAAAAGAAAACTGGTGGAAAAATCCGAAAGTCATGGTAGGAGCATTCCGCCCGCGTCTGTTTTTCTTAAGCCATTGTCAGAATGTGACACTTTGTGGTGTAACTTTCAAGAACAGTCCGTCCTGGACACTGCATCCGTATTTTTCAGATAACCTGAAATTCTACGGACTTACGATCAACAATCCAAGCGATTCGCCAAATACGGATGGCCTGGATCCTGAATCATGCAAAAATGTAGATATTGTCGGTGTGAAATTCTCACTTGGAGATGACTGCATAGCAGTTAAGTCTGGTAAGATCTATATGGGAAAGAAATATAGGACACCTTCTGAAAATATCCATATCAGACAATGCCTGATGGAAAATGGTCATGGTGCAGTAACAGTCGGAAGTGAGATGGCTGGCGGTGTCAAAAATCTGGTCGTGGAAGAATGCCGGTTTTACGATACAGACCGGGGACTACGTATCAAGACACGCAGAGGACGGGGAAAAGATGCCGTTTTAGATCAGATTATTTTCCGGAAAATCGATATGGATCAGGTTATGACGCCGTTTGTGATAAACTGTTTTTATTTCTGTGATCCGGACGGCAAGACCGAGTTTGTCCAGAGCCGTGAAAAAATGCCGGTAGATGATGGTACACCTGCGATCTTAAGACTTGATTTTGAAGATATTAAAGCCCAAAACTGTCATGTGGCAGCTGCATATTTTGATGGACTGCCGGAACAGAAAATTGAGCAGATCATTATGAAAAATATTACAGTGACATATGCTAAGAATCCGAAATCCGGCGTTCCTGCCATGTCTTCCGGTGTGGAAGAGTGTACAAAGAAGGGAATCTTTGCGCGCAACATCAAAGAACTGGTATTAGAAAACGTGGAAATAGAGGGACAGGATGGAGAACTTCTTGTTACAGAGGGAATTGACCATTTCGTGCAGTAGAACAGAAAGAGGAAAACATATGCAGTTAGGAATACGTTTACATGATATCAAAAAAGCACCACTTGAGGAGCGCCTTGCAATCGCAAAGGAGCAGGGGTTTTTGTGCGGACATCTGGCACTCTCAAAAGTAATCACGGAATATCCGGTGGATGATGGGGCACTGACTCCGGGGTATGCAATGTACTTGAAAAAAATATTTGCAAAAAACGATCTTGATATTGCCGTACTGGGATGTTATTTAAACCTTGCAAATCCAGATGAAGGACAGCTTGCAAAGATCACACACCGTTATCTGGCGCATATTCGGTTTGCATCACTGCTTGGCGTCGGGGTAGTCGGAACAGAGACAGGTGCTGTCAACGAGGCATATAAGTTTGAGGAAAAAAATCACTCGGATGAGGCGCTGGATATTTTTATACAGAATGTGAAACCGGTGATTTCCTATGCAGAAAAAATGGGCGTTATTTTTGCAATCGAGCCGGTGTGGAAACATATCGTATGCAATCCGAAGAGAGCGCGGAAAGTGCTTGATGAGATCGCGTCTCCAAATCTTCAGATCATTTTTGATCCGGTCAATCTTTTGGATATCAGCAATTATCAGAACAGGGATGTGATCATAGAAGAAGCGATAGAGCTGCTTGGAGATGATATTGCAATGGTCCATATGAAAGATTTTGTGGTGCAGGATGGGAAACTGGTGTCAGTCGCTGCAGGAACAGGTGAGATGAACTATGAGAAGATTATTCGTTTCATTAAGGAGAGAAAGCCGTATATACATGTGACGCTTGAAAATACAACGCCGGAGAATGCAGTACAGTCTAAAGAATATATTCAGGGATTGTATGATTCGTGCCGGATTTAAAAGAAGTTTTTTAGAAAAAATCAGGCTGGGAAGAAAGTAGGATTGCATTCCTGTGATATAAGATGTAAAATAAAATTGATAATATAAAAAAGAGGAGAATAAAAATGTTAAGAAAACAGACAAAAAAGATTTTAGTTGTTATGCTGTTTGCGCTGACATTAGTTCTTGCCGGAAGAGTTGATGCGAATGCACAGACTGCTGCACCGGCAGGCGTGAAACAGGTAAAAGCGGGCAGCAGTTCTGTAACAGTGCAGTGGAACGCTGTTATGCAGAATGATATCTGCTATTATTACCGCGTCAGTGATGATGCAGGCTTTAAGAGCAATACCACCAGAAGCAAACGTAATTATAATGCATCCGAAAGTTATATTTCCGGTCTTTCTGCGGGAAAGAGTTATTATGTCCAGATCGGAACATCTACAACAAAATCATCCAGTGCACCGGATGATACTGCATGGTCAAAAGCGATCGAAGTTGTGACAGTTCCGGAGCAGGTGGTATCGAATTCTGTAAAACAGACCGGAGCAGGCACGACATCCATTTCGCTGAGCTGGCAGGCTGCTTCCGGGGCAAACTGTTACAAACTGACCTGTTATCAGAGTGGAACGAGCGAAAACAATGCATCAGAGATTGTTTCCAAAAAGAACAGTGTCAAGATCACAGGATTAAAGAAGAACAGTCGTTATCAGGGACATATTTATGCAGGAAGAACAAGCAGTACAGGTTATACCGCATATGCAACTTCCGGTGGTTATTATTCAAATTCAGCAGTGACACCTACTAAGATCACAGGTGTAGAGAACACGGCTTTTTATCCGGCATCAAATGCTGCATATTTTGAATGGAAAAAAGCAAATGCTGCAAATGGTTATGAATATATTATTTATGACAATTCCAAAAAGAAAATTTATTCGGGCTCATGTACTTCAAGTGCCTCACTCCGTGTTTCTACAAATAAATTAAAAAAAGAACAGTTTTACCAGATCAAGGTAAGAGGTTACGTTAACTTAAGCAATAACAAGAAAGCATATGGTGAATGGTCTGACGTACTGTATTTTGCAAAGGATCCGTCTTACAAACTGTCTGTAAAGACTTCCAAAAAAAAGATTCAGTTAAACTGGAAGAAAGTGAAAGGCGCATCAAATTATACGGTATATATTTCCGATAAACAGAACTCTGGTTACAAAAAGGTTGGAACCTATAACAGCAAAAAGACAAGTGCAACTATCAGAAAATTCGGGAAAAAGGCATTAAAGAGCGGAAAAACTTATTATGTAAGAATTGACGCAAGTAAAAATGTAAAGGTAAATAAAAAATCAAAGACTTTCAAGAATACGCAATATTATACATGGAAGGTTAAGGTAAAATAGGAAAAAGGAAAAATCCAAAAGACTGGAATGCAGATCCGGTCTTTTGGATTTTTTGTTTCAGTGGAAATTCCAGACACAAAAAAACTGCCATATCAAATCGGATACGACAGTTTTTTCAGTGTTCAAAATTAAGCTCTTTCAACTTTGCCGGATTTCAAACAGGAAGCACATACATATAATTTCTTAGGTGTTCCGTTTACTTTACAGCTCACACGCTTGATGTTTGATTTCCACATTCTATTTGATCTTCTATGAGAATGGCTGACATTATTTCCGAAATGAGCGCCCTTTCCACAAACTGCACATTTTGCCATAGTTTTGCACCTCCTTGTAATTCACTAAGTCTGCCTGTACTATCAGACTCACAACATGTTTATTCTAACAGATTCATTTTTATATTGCAAGCAAATTTTAAAAAAAATATTAAAAATAGTAAACAGGACTAGGAATTTTGGTAAAAAGCGGTTATAATAGACAATAAACTAGCGTTAATATGGCTTTGAAAGGAGCAGGAACGTATATGAATGGACATATGGATACCCAGTTGGGAAGAGTTTCAATAGACCCGGAAGTGATTGCAACCTATGCAGGCTCTGTAGCAGTGGAGTGTTTTGGCATTGTAGGTATGGCTGCTGTCAATATGAAAGATGGTCTGGTGAAGTTACTGAAAAAAGATTATTTGACACATGGTATTAATGTAGCGATTGACGAGGATAATAAGATCACGATTGATTTTCATGTGATCGTATCCTATGGTGTCAGCATCAGTACGGTTTCCGACAATTTAATCGAAACGGTAAGATATAAGGTAGAAGAGTTTACCGGACTGGAAATCAAAAAAATTAATATTTACGTCGAAGGCGTGCGTGTAATTGATTAAGGAGGACATAGAAGGTGGAAATCACTACGATAAATACTGAGCTTGTGGCGAAGATGTTTCTTGCCGGAGCAAAGAATCTGGATGCAAAGAAAGAATGGATCAATGAGTTGAACGTATTCCCGGTTCCGGATGGTGATACCGGTACAAATATGTCAATGACGATCATGTCGGCGGCAAGAGAGGTAAGTGCGTTGGAAAAACCGGAGATGAAGGCGCTGGCAAAAGCTATTTCATCCGGTTCTTTAAGAGGAGCGAGAGGTAACTCTGGTGTTATTCTTTCACAGCTGTTCCGTGGTTTTACCAAGGTGATCGCAGAATATGATGAGATCAATGTACAGATTTTATCAGATTCTTTCCAGAAGGCCGTTGAGACAGCTTACAAGGCTGTTATGAAGCCAAAAGAGGGAACAATCTTAACCGTTGCAAAAGGGATGTCTGACCGTGCGTTAGAACTTTGTGATGATACAGAAGATCTGGTATATTTTTGTGAAGAGGTCATCAAGGAAGGTGACCGTGTGTTGGATCTGACACCGGAGATGCTGCCTGTTTTAAAACAGGCAGGTGTTGTGGATTCTGGCGGGCAGGGACTGATGCAGGTCATGAAGGGTGCAATGGACGCACTGCTCGGCAAAGAGGTAGATTATACCATTGAGGGCGCTGAAACAATCAAAAAGGCACCGGAGAACACAGGAACATCCTATAATATCGAAGCGCAGGCAAATCAGGAGATCAAATTTGCATATTGTACACAGTTCCTTATCATGCTTGACACACCGATCACACTGCAGCAGGAGAATGAGTTTAAGTCTTATTTAGAGACGATCGGTGATTCCATCGTTGTTGTCGCAGATGATGAGATCGTAAAGGTACATGTACATACCAACGATCCAGGACTTGCAATGCAGAGAGGACTTACCTATGGTTCCCTGACAACGATCATCATTGAAAATATGAAGTTAGAGCGTGATGAGAAGATTTCCGCCCTGAAAGAAAAAGAGATGCAGTCAGCCGGCATTCCGGAGGAAAAAGAGGAAAAACCGGCAGAACCTCCAAAAGAGATGGGATTTATTTCCGTCAGCATCGGTGAGGGAATCAACGAGATCTTTAAAGGTCTTGGTGTCGATTACATCATTGAGGGTGGTCAGACCATGAACCCAAGTACCGAGGATATGTTAAATGCCATTGAAAAAGTAAATGCAAAGACGGTATTTATTTTGCCAAACAACAAGAACATTATCCTTGCGGCAAATCAGGCAGCATCCCTTGTGGAGGATAAAAAGATCATTGTCATCCCGACAAAGACGATCCCACAGGGTATTACTGCGCTGATCAATTACATTCCTGACAGTACACCGGAAGATAACGAGCAGCGCATGAGTTCTGAAATCTCCATGGTAAAGACCGGTCAGGTTACCTATGCAGTCCGTGATACGGTGATCGATGACAAAGAGATCAAACAGGATGACTTTATGGGTATCGGCGATTCCGGTATTCTTTCCGTAGGACAGAATTTAGAGCCGACGGTTATGGATATGATGAAACAGTTAGTCGATGAAGATTCTGCAATCGTCAGCATTTATTACGGTGAGGACACGAAGGAAGAAGACGCCAATGCACTTGGTGAGAAGATTGGAGAGGCATTCCCGGATGTCGAGATCGAGGTTCACTATGGCGGACAGCCGATCTACTATTATGTGATTTCAGTAGAATAAGAATGGAGTAAAAATGGATCGCAATTCCCCTTTAAGAGAAATTAAAGGTGTCGGCGCCAAAACAGAAGAATTATTTCATAAGATAGGAGTATACACCGTAGGTGATATACTCCTTCATTATCCCCGGACATATATACAGTATCCGCAGGCAAAACATGTGGATGAGGTACTCGACGGGGAACAGGCGGCGGTTCTTGGACGGATCACAAGAACACCGGTAGTGCGGAAGGTGCGCACCATGCAGATCACAGTTACGACGATCAGTGAGATGGGAGCCTCCTTAGAGCTGGTATGGTACCGGATGCCTTATATGAAAAATAATTTAAAAGTCGGCAGCACTTACATTTTTTATGGAAAAGTCAATAAAAAGAATGGAAGACTTGTCATGGAACAGGCAGCAATGTTTACCGAAGAACAGTATGCTTCCATGGAACAGGTGTTTTTGCCGGTATACACACTGACAAATGGGCTTTCCAATAACCTTGTCACAAAGACGGTGCGTGCGGCACTTGGAGACGAACATTTGTTTATGGATTATCTGCCGCATGCCATCCGCGAGAAATACGGTCTTTGTGAGTATAATTATGCCATCCGCCAGATCCATTTCCCGGAGGATATGGAGACACTCATTACTGCGAGAAGGCGGCTTGTGTTTGACGAATTTTTCCTTTTTATTCTAAGCATGCAGTATCAGAAGGAAAAGCACGTTAAAGAAAAAAACGAGTTTGTTTTTGCGGAAGATGATTTTACAGATGAACTGATAGAGCGGCTGCCTTATGAACTTACCAACGCACAGAAAAAGGCACTTGCGGATGTAAAACGCGATATGCGTTCCGAGACGGTCATGCAGCGTCTGATCCAGGGTGATGTAGGTTCCGGTAAAACGATCGTTGCGTTTCTTGCGATGGCAGATACCGCCCACAATGGCTACCAGTCTGCAATCATGGCACCGACGGAGGTGCTTGCAAGACAGCATTATGAGTCCTATCAGAGCATGTGTGAACAGTTTGGACTCCATATTCCGATCGTGCTTCTGACAGGTTCCATGACGGCAAAACAGAAACGCCGTGCATATGAGGCACTAGAGGTTTATTCGAATGCTATGATCATTGGGACACATGCGCTGATTCAGGAGAAAGCAATCTATCAGAATCTTGCGCTCGTGATCACCGATGAACAGCATCGTTTTGGAGTGCGTCAGCGGGAGACTTTTGCCGGAAAAGGAACAGAGCCTCATGTGCTTGTCATGAGTGCAACACCGATCCCGCGTACTTTGGCAATTATTATTTACGGTGATCTGGATATTTCTGTGATTGATGAAGTCCCGGCAAAACGGCTTCCAATCAAAAACTGTGTGGTTGACCAGAGATACCGCCCCAAGGCATATGCTTTTATCGAACATGAAATACGGGAGGGACATCAGGCATATGTGATCTGTCCGTTAGTGGAAGAGAGTGAAAATATGGAAGCAGAAAATGTCACCGATTATGCAAAACGTCTGCGGGAAGAACTGCCGGAAGACATTGTGATCGGCGTTTTACATGGGCAGATGAAAGCAGAGCAGAAAAATAAGATCATGGATCAGTTTGTAAAAAATGAGATCCAGGTACTTGTTTCCACAACGGTTGTCGAGGTCGGGGTCAATGTGCCGAATGCGACGGTCATGATGATCGAGAATGCAGAACGGTTCGGGCTTGCACAGCTTCACCAGCTAAGAGGACGTGTCGGAAGAGGAGATGTCCAGTCGTATTGTATTATGGTCAATGCCTCAGACAGCAAAAATTCCATGAAGCGGCTTGATATTTTAAATAAATCCAACGATGGATTTAAGATTGCAAGCGAAGATTTAAAACTCCGCGGACCGGGAGATTTCTTTGGCATCCGCCAGTCCGGTGAGATGCAGTTTTTACTGGCGGATATCTATCAGGATGCGTCTGTATTACAGCAGGCATCTGAGGAGGTGCAGGATCTGCTTGCGACAGACCCGGAACTATGCGAGGAAGAAAATATAAACCTGCAGCACTATCTGGAAATTTTCTTTGAAGATCAGAAGAGCAGGCTCAATCTTTAAAAATTGATTTTATGATAGATTTCATTTACATACTGCCTGTAAATTGGAAATAATAATACGGTTACAAAAACGGGAGCTTTCCTATGGAAAGCTCCCGTTTTTGTGTGCCCAAAGGCATAGATCCTTGCGGATCATAGATCTTAGTGGCTCGAAGAACCGTCATTTACAGCAAAAATTATTTGTGGCAAAATTATTTGCCTGACATCTGTCTCTCCTGCGCCTCGATCATTTTCTTAACCATATAACCGCCGACAGAACCGTTCTGTCTGGAAGTAAGGTCACCGTTGTAACCGTCCTTTAAAGGTACGCCGATCTCGCTTGCTACCTCATATTTGAAACGGTCTAATGCACTTTTTGCTTCAGGAACTGCTGCTCTGTTAGATGAACGACTTGCCATAATAGTTTCCTCCTTTAGTGTGTGATACATCTTTTGTTTTATAAGGTATCATTTGTATGATTTGAACAAACGCCGCGTTAATCATAGGTTCCGCGGCGTTTGTACTTTGCTGCGGTGCTTTTGATCACGTTTTGTTTTGTTCAGTGATAGTATGTGAAATATTACAGCAGCTAAACATGCATTTTTTGTCAAAAAAGCAAGTAATATCCGCAACAAGTGATACATAAACTTTAAATTTTCGGTACAGAATGAAAAGGCTGTTTGCGACAAAATATTTTATTGAATTATAATAAAATTTGTAAGCGCTTACAAAAAATATTTACAAACTGGATTATATAAGCTATGATAAGAGTAAAGTGATTTGTGTGAACCGGCTCATAATACAAGGGGACAAAACACACGGGAGAAGGAGAAAACAGTATGGATAAGATTGAAAAATACATCGATGAACTTTTAGAAAAGAGTACGCCGGATCGTCCAATCTGGAACATTGAAAAGATTTTACAGGGGAAAAAATCAACCTGGAATTACATCGATGGATGTATGATCAAGGCAATTTTAGAGATGTATGCCATCACAAAAGATGAAAAATATTTTTCATTTGCGGATCATTTTATTGACTGCAAGGTCATGGAGGATGGTTCGATCAAAGGATATTCGGTGGAAGAATTAAATATTGACAATGTAAACGCAGGTAAGACGTTGTTTGAACTTTATGACCTGACAGGAAAAGAGAAATACCGCAAGGCAATCGATCTTGTTTACAGTCAGATCCAGAAAATGCCTCGTACAAAAGAAGGAAATTTCTGGCATAAAAATATTTATCCGAATCAGGTCTGGTTAGACGGCCTTTATATGTGCCAGCCGTTTTACATGGAATATGAGACGCGTTTTCATGACAAAAAAAATTATGACGATATTTTTTCACAGTTTTTTAATGTGGTAAAGAATATGCGCGATCCAAAGACAGGACTTTATTATCACGCATATGATTCCTCAAGAGAAATGTTCTGGTGTGACAAGGTAACCGGTCTCAGCCAGAATTTCTGGCTCCGCGCATCAGGATGGTATTCCATGGCTCTGCTCGACACGTTGGACAAAGCGGATGCATCTGTCGGGGAACCATATGAGAAAATGAAACAGATTTTTGTGGAGCTGATGGACTCTATGTTAAAATATCAGGATGAGAGCGGTATGTGGTATCAGGTTGTAAATGTCGGCGGCATGGATCGCAATTATCTTGAGACAAGCGGAAGCTCGATCATGGCATATGCACTGTTAAAAGGTGTGCGCCTTGGATTCCTTCCGGAAAGTTATCGTACCTATGGCGAGAAGGCATTTCACGGTATTTGTGAGAAGTACTTATCGGAAGATGAGAATGGTGAACTTCATTTAGACGGAATCTGTCTGGTTGCAGGACTAGGCGGTGCGAACAGACGTTCCGGAACTTTTGATTATTATATGTCCGAACCGGTCGTTAAGGATGACGCAAAGGGCGTTGGTCCGTTTTTACTTGCTTATACAGAGATGAAACGATTGGAAATGTAAAATAAATCAGAACATTTGCCGGCAAAGGAAAAAGGAGCAGATATGAGCAGTAGTAAACAAACAAAATTTAGTGGAACAAAGGCAGCAGGCGTAAGTATTCTTGCACTTTGTCTTCTGGCATTTTCGCAGCTTTTGGCACTTCTGATCGGAAATATGCTGGTGGCAGGCGGAATGTCAGCGGTGACAGGAAATATTTTCACTGGAATTTTATATGTGGGTCTGGTACTTGGAGGAGTCTTTCTGATCTGTAAAAAAATGTTAAAAATACCAATGGCAGATTTTAAGATCGGGAAACCGGATCTGTATCCGTTTTGGATCATCGCCGCTTTTGCAATGCCACTGTTGGTGATTCTGATATACCAGTTATTTGCAGGAACGTGGCAGCAATCAACCTTAGAAGCAGAAACATTAAAACAGCTTGTTGCCGGAAGTGTTGCATATTTAGGATTGGCAACCGGAATCGTGGAAGAAACGGTATTCCGCGGAATTATTATGAGTTCGGTGGAATATGCATGGAACCGGAAAATTGCAGTGATAGCTCCATCTGTCCTGTTTGGCTGTCTGCATATTGAAGAAGGAATGAGTATTCCCGGAATGATCCAGGTAGTGATAGCAGGAAGTCTCGTTGGAATCCTGTTTTCTCTGGTGACCTGCTATACCGGAACGATCTGGTATTCTGCACTCATGCATGGAATCTGGAATTGTCTGATGATCGGAGGACTGATTCATATCGGATCTGCGGCAGATAGTGCGGTCTGGTATAATTATGTTCTTGATACCGATTCTTTTCTGTTGACAGGTGGAGATTTCGGTGTGGAATCTTCTGTTATTTCCATAGCAGCGTACCTGATTTTTGCAGTGATCGCATTTTTGTTACTGCAGAAAAGGAAAGAAGCGTAAATTACTCAATCATTGTAAGCGAAAAAAACGCAGTCGTGAATCGTATAAAAATTCACGGCTGCGTTTTTTTCATGATAATGGTTTGGTTCGCGAAGCGTGTATTCTATTGCTTACGATGATAGTGTTTTGCACGCAGGTCATGGCGTATTGGATTATTGATTTATTCCACCAGTGTCAGACCGGAGATATCCGGGTGTACCGTCAGTGAGAAGTTGGTGTAATATACCACAAAACCCGGAGCACTTCCGTTTGGCTTTTTCACATTTTTCTTCTGGAGATAATCGATCTCGATCTTGTCACTGTCTCTGCCGCTGGAATAATAACCGGCAAGTTTTCCTGCCTCCTCAAACATACGGTCCGGCAGATCTGTCTCGTTATTTGTTTTCACAACGACGTGGGAGCCCGGCATTCCTTTGGCATGGAACCACCAGTCGTTTCCGGTTGCAAATTTAAATGTCAGTTCTTCATTCTGATAATTATTTTTTCCGACATACATATGATAGCCGTCTGAGGAAATATAATGGAACGGTTTACTTTTGATCTTTGCTTTTTTGTCAGTGCGTTTCCGCTTAATGTAGCCATATTCCACCAGTTCTTCCTTGATCTGTACCAGATCGTCCTCGGTCAGGGCGATATCAAGAGATGTGGCAATGCTCTCTAAGTGGTCGATCTCAGATTTCGTTTCTTCAATCAGGTCGGTCAGTGCCTCGTAAGTACGTTTTAATTTTCCGTATTTATCGAAATATTTCTGTGCATTTGCTTTGGCGTCTAAGGTCGGGTCAAGAGGAATCTTTACGTTTTCGTTCGTATAGTAATTAAGCGCTTCCAGTTGTTTTGCACCTTCCTCTAAATCGTAACCGTAGGTGTGGATCAGTTCACCGTATACTTTGTATTTATCCCTTTTTTCTGTATCTTTTAACTGTTTCTGCTGGAGCTGGTATTTTTTACGGTTACGCTCTAACGCAGTGGACACAATTTTTCTTAAGTCGACAGATTTCTGGCGGATGCGCGTGTAAATATTTTTGGAAGCATAGTATTCCTCCAGAACTTTGGATATCGAATCGTATTCCGTCATGGTATAAGCATTCGTGTCAGCATGATCCGTGTTCTGCATAATTTTTTGATCCAGAGCAGTGTGCACATATTCGGACAGACGAAAACAGGAAAAATCGATCGGTTCCCTGCCGCGTGTGATGATATTTGGGCAGTAATTGTGATTTTTTACATCTTCCATCATCCATGAAAAGTTATGGAACAGGTGTTTCTTGCCGTCTGCATCGAGCGAATCTACCGGCATATCTCCGTCGATCGAAGCACGGTAACAGATCTCGTTTGCAATCACAGGGCTGATCCCGGTAAAAGAGCCATAAATTGCCTTTGTGATGGAAACAGGTTTTTTCATGACAGATTCCATGAAAACTTCTTCTGTAACTTCAAGCGGATTTAATTTGTCCTCCTGCGTGGCTGGAATGCAGTAAGCCCGTCCCGGAAGGACCTCACGCACGGAACTCATCATGGAGGATACATGCTTGATGCTGTCAATGATCGTGCCGTCGGAGCTGCAGAAAATAATGTTACTGTGTTTTCCCATCAGTTCCACGATCAGTGTTTTCTGGCACAGATCACCCATTTCATCGAGGTGCTCGATATCAAAACGAATGATACGTTCCATGTGAGGCTGGTAAATTTTTATGATCCGCCCGTTTGCAATGTGCTTGCGTAACAGCATACAAAAATTTGGTGCTGTCAGCGGACTTGGTTTGTTTGTTTCTGTCAGATACAGAAAAGGCAGCGAAGCACTCGCTGACATGGCAAGACGGAACTGCCCGTTACTTCCTTTTAAGGTAAAAAGAAGCTCGTCGTTTTCCGGTTGGGCAATTTTGCTGATCTTTGCATTTAAAATTGTTTGATTCAGTTCATATACAAGATTGGATATTACTAATCCATCAAAAGCCATTTTTAGATCTCCTTTCGGAATGTGTTTCCACGGATTTCCCGCAGAATGATATTATAACGGATTTTTAGCATAAAAACAACGCTGTTGGAATGTTTATTTGTTGACACATTATGATGAAACATATATAAGTATTGCATAAATTCATTTAAATACAATAACTTGTCAAAAAAGTCAGAAAACAGATGAAATAATCAAAAATAACGATGATTTTGATAATTTACATGTCTGGATAGTAATTATTTTCATTGGCAGATATTGTATTGGAAGATGAGGTGTAGTGCGTGAAATTGGGAGAATGAGAAATGGAGGATTTGCGTATGGTAAAACAGAAAAAAAGTATTGTGTTAATGGCAAGAGTGCTGGTGTTAGCATTGCTGATCGGTGTATTTGCATCTGTTCCGTCAGAGCAGACATTTGCAGCCGCAAATAAGGCTCTTCGTTCAAAAGTTGTATTCAATGGAGATAAAGAATCTGATGCAGCGTGGATGAATAACAATTATGTTATGCAGGCAGGTTACAAAAAAGCTTCAAAAATAAAGAAAAATATGAAAATGTCTGCAAAAGTGTATGTTCCGGCAGCAGCCTTAAAAATGAATGGAGATACCGTACATGTGGATGCGTGGATAGGTCTGGAAAATAGTAAAAACGGTAATTATGTTGGGGATATCCGTACAAAATATACGGTAATGCTGATCAAAGATGGCAAAAAAATGCGTGTCGCACTGTGGGATCCGGCGAAGGAAAAAGAGTGTAAACCTGGGAAAACAGCCAGCTATAAAAAATCCGGAAAATATTATGTGATCACGATCAATGATATGCCGCTGGAAAATGTTGTTTATAAGGATGAACAGACATCGAAAATTAACACAAAAACGAAATATAACCTAGGGCAGGGGATCGGTGTCATAGGCACCTGCTCAAGGACCAGCGGATATGTATATGTGGATGATTTAAAGATTTCAAGAGTGACTACGCAGAAGATTACATTTAATAAAAAAGACTATAAATGGTACAGTGGATGGCATTTGGATAAAAATTATTCTTTAAGGGTTATAACTATTAAATAATAACCTGTCTGTAAAGAAATAAAAGTATGGCAAAAATGGGAGCTCGAATCGAACTTCCATTTTATATTAAAAATAAATTACAAATATAAAAATAAAATTAAATAAATGAAAAGGTCTTTTTTTATAAAAAAAATTTGCTATACTAAATTCGTATATGAAAGATTAAGACATCAATACAATCTTGGTATTCTATATGTCGGTTTTATAGGTAAAGACGGCATATCTGAAACAATCTTTTTTATTCATTACAGATACTTTTAAGAATATTCCATGGTAATGAAAGTGAAAACTGTGCTTTTATCTGCACTATACAAGAACTGTACCTTGCTACGAAAATAAAACTTGTAGCTAATATCTGAACCTTGACAACAAATGTTTTCAACAATTATGAAAGCATCACTAAAAAGCAGTCACAATATTGGCTGCCGACAGTGAAATATGGATGATACAAAGATTGACTAACCTTGGGCTTCTACATGATAACCATGTTTCTCTAATTCCCGTATATAGCGGGAAAGCTGCTTTTGCTCACAGTTTTTGCGTCGAGCCTCAAAACAGGATTCGTCAAAAAGAGTTCCCTGTTTTAGCATGGTGTAAATGATGACAAGTAGTTTCCTGGCAAGTGCAACAATTGCTTTTTTCGCACCTTTTTTCTGTTTGATTCTCCAATACCAAGCAGAAAGATAGGTATTCCGTTTTCCGGCAATTACCCAGGCAATTTCACAAAGCATACTTTTTATGTATGGATTGCCTTTTGTGACAGAGGTGCTCTTTCGCTTCCCGGCACTTTCATTATTCCCGGGACACAAGCCAGCCCATGAACAGATGTGCTCTGCGGTTTTAAATGGTTTCATATCAACACCGATTTCAGCAATAATTGCACAGGAAGCGGTGGTACTTATCCCGTAAATACTATTCAGCTGTTGCACCTGAAGAATAAACGGTTCTATATCCTGTTCGAGATCTTTTTCGATTTCATTCAGATGCTCTTTTAGGGAGTCATAATGGTTCATGAGGATTTTGAGGAATTTTTTCTGGTGTTCTGAGAGGGTTCCATTTACAGACATGAGGATTTCATCTATATGGTTTCTTGTCTTTGTTTTTAAGCAGGAGTCCAAAGCAGTCCGGTCAATTTGCCCGTGCTCGATCAAGTGCAGGATGATGTTCTTGCCGGAAGCACCAAAAATGTCAGAAATGAAAGAGGACAGGCGAAAGCCGGAGCTTTGCAAAAATTTCTCAATCCTGTTTTTCTGGGATGTAATATCACGGATGATACTCTTGCGGTAGCGGTTTAGATCACGGAATTCCCGGATTCTTTTTTCAGGAATAAAGCTGCCGTTCAGAAGTCCGGCGCGGAGCAGGGTGGAAATCCACTCGGAATCCCGCATGTCTGTTTTTTTGCCGGGAACGTTCTTCATATGGCGTGCATTTACAACCAGTAAAGTAATATCACCAGAGAATGCGTCCTCTAGTATCTCATAAATAGGCATCCAGTAAATGCCCGTGCTTTCCATAGCGACATGATGGCAGTTTCGGGAAACGATCCAATCCCGTAAGGCAATCATGTCTGGGATCAGGGTAGAGAATTCCCGAATTTCAGAATGTGTTGGCTTGCCCAAAGGGCCAGTCAGGATACAGGCAACGATTTTTTCTTTGTGGACATCCAGCCCACAGGAAATTTCCAGAAGGTCTTTCATGCGGAGCAACTCCTTTACAATAGAATTGGCAGGAGATTTGCCCGAGATAATGCGGACTTTGCTACTCGTGCTATCCATAAAAGGTGCGACAATATGCTGTGCTCAAGGGCAAAACATTTACGTTGACAAACGGGGTGCATATCCTCCAAGGTGCAATCAAACTTAATCCTACCTAAGACTATTATAAAGCAGAATAAGCAACAAAAAAATAGTGGAGCCAGACACCTCATTTTCATTACAGGCTGTGATAAGCTTTCATGATTCGTTGACAAATAAATAGGAAGATATTCGATCAGAGAAAGTTGCTTTTCCATTACATGACGTTTATAATAAAGAAAAGGAAAACAGATATAGTATACTGATCAAGGCAGCCGAAAGGACGGCTTTACCACTTAGATCTGCTCCGAGATTCGGAGAAAGGGGTGGTAGCATGGTTACATATAGTGATTTATTCACATTTGTTATTATGATATGTGCCATCATAACGCTTGTCAGAAGTGTCAGAAATGATACACATAATAAGACAAAAAAATAACCGTCCAGCTCCTGAGAAAAGTTGACGGTTATTTTTGTAACTTATAAACTTGTTTCACCGGAGCAGATAGGTATTTGCTTATCACCCGGCTGTCTTGATAGGTATATTATAAAAGTTTCCATTTCGTTTGTCAACGTCGTAAGTAAAAGAATCAAAAATAAAGGATAAAGGAGAATCAGAAGTTATGAGAGAGAGAGGAAGAAAGAACAGAACCAGTGCCACAATGCTGGCAGGATGGAAAAAAGCAGTCGTACTGATGCTGGCACTTATCATGTGCATCAGCAGCATCGTAGTACCACAGCCGGAGGAAGTATCGGCAAAGCAGGCAACATACATTGATTACTTTGGAGAGGATCAGCCAAAGAATCAGATCGTGTTTGCAACATCGGATGATGCCAAATGGCATAAAACGCAGGAACATTGTTGCAATATTTCTACATACAGACATTATCACTGCATGAAAAAGAAAACTGTTTATGCAGGAGAGAAGTTCACGATTGTTCCGGTTGCCATGTTTAAAAATGGAGTGGTGGTAGGATCAAAAAACAGTAAAGACGGTATCAAATCCGGTGAACTGAAATACAAATCCTCGAACACCAGCATTGCAACAGTAAATGCAAAGGGTGTTGTGACAGTAAAGAAAAAAGGAAAATGTAAGATCACTGTGACATCCATCTATGATTCCAAGGTAAAAGGAACATTGAGTCTGACTGTAAGCAAAGGAAAGCAGAAAGCAAAGATCACTTTAAAAGAGAAAAAAGCATCCATTGTTGTCGGAAAGACAACCACTGTCAAAGTAAAATCCTTTAAAGGGATCAGCAATAAGAACATTGCCTTTTCTTCCAGTGACAAAAAAGTTGCAACGGTATCATCCAAAGGAAAAGTAACCGGCAAGAAAGCAGGAAAGGCAACGATCACTGTAACTTCCCTAATCAACAAGAAAGTAAAAGCTGTGTTTAAGGTAACCGTAAAAACGGCGGATATGATTGATACGGACTATTCCGAAAAAGGAAAAGGTAAGATCGTACTTGCAGAAAACAGTGTAACTTTATATCCGGAAAAATCTTTCCATAAGATTTATGATCATTGTGGAGATGCAGAGACTCTTGAATATTATACAGAAGATTATAGTAGTCAGGATCATTTTATTGGAAAACAGCTTTTAGTGCAGAAAGAGAAATACGGACAGGCACAGATCAAAGTAAAACGGATCACTGGTGTAAAGAACAGTGCTGTTTCCTATAAGTCCAGCAACACAAGTGTTGCAGCTGTTTCTTCCACCGGTTTTGTGACACCGAAAAAGGTGGGAACTGCAACGATTACAGTTACGTCAAAAGCCAATAAGAAAGTCCAGGCGAAATACAAGGTAACGGTTAAGAAAAACGACATGGTGCTGGCAGTTGGATTTGATATGTACGATAATATCAAGTACTATGTGAAGAAAAATGATGATGGTACGATTGAATATAGATTAAGAGGAGTAGCAACTGAATTTTTCGCGGCAGATAAAAAAGTGGCAACTTCATGTGATTATGCGGATGCTATTGCAAGCAATAATAAGATTATTATGTCTAGTAGCAATGAAAATATCTTAAGAGTAAAGGATGAATCCTATCTTCAAGCTATAGGAAAAGGATCAGCTATTATTACCTTAAAAACAGCTGATGGACGTTGGAGTTATTCATGGAAGGTAACTGTTAGTGACAAGACAACATCATTTGCTGAATATAGGACAGGATGTACTACAGGAGCTGATAGAGATAAAAATGCAGAAAAGGATGGTTTTGTAACAAAACTTTAAACAGCAAGGAAAATTTAATAAAGTAGATGGCAGTCTATTATAGGCTGCCACAGAAAAGTGAACTGCTTGGCATCTGATTACCTTGCAGTTCATTTTTTATTATTACGGTATTTTCAAAATGAAAATATAAATTACACATGACAAAAAAGTCGAAAGGAGATTTATGAGAAACAGGATAACACAATTAAGCAGATTTTTACTGCTCTGTGCAGTAATGTTTTTGTTCACCATGATCCCACAGAGTGTGAAAGCGATCACGGTAGAAGAAGCAGGAGAAGCCTATATGACGGATTCACAGGCGGGGGCAGGACAACCGCTGTATGGACGGTTGAATATCAACTATACTGGAAATACGAACTATGATACATGGGCTTACGATATTGTTACAAACTATAACACCTATGACAGTGAAAAAGACCAGTATAAAGCCGCTGAAACGGTATTGAAAAAAGCAGATAACTCCGTGATTGGAAAGAAGATCAAAAATAACAGATCTGCAAAGCTTACAAAATCGTCAGGTGGGGATGGAACAGTACGGGCTGCATATTTGGTATGGCAGGCAAGAACAAGTGTAGACAGATCGACGACAGATGCAGCTGCTTTGGCAAAATCAGAAATCGCCTTTGTACTGCCGGATGGATCGGCAAAACTGATAAAGGCACAGTATGCAACTTATGATAACCGGTCGATCGATTATATAGATCAAAAAAAGGAAAATGGAGTAAATAAACAGTACACTTTTGTCAATATGTATGCAGATGTAACAGACATCATTAATAAAAGCAGCAAGATCTATGGAACGTATTCCGTATTCAACATTCCGTATTATGAACATATCGGTGGCGGTGAGGGCGCCGGAGGATGGCAGCTGATCGTTGTGGAAAACTGTGATATAACGGTTCCGATGAGAGCAGTACGTCTTAGAATGTCTGCGGATTTTAATATTGATGATGTTTCAAAACACGATGGAGAATGGGTAGAGAAAGATATCAAGACCGGAATGGTCACAAAAGTGAAGTCAAAGGCATATAAGGCGAATGATAAAGAGCCGTTAACTGGACAATATCTGACGATTTTTGTGTATAGTGGGAACACGGCAGTTAATCTGACAAAACTGAATCTGTATGCACAGAAAGAAACTGAAAAGTTTAATAAAAACAAACGGATTTTCGGACTGTCAAAGGAAGTGAGTCCATATTTATCGATTAATGGAGAGGCACTGTACGATGAAGTAACGACGACAAGGGGAGATTTGGTTGATTTTACAATTCCCAAAGAGAGTACACAGCCTGCCTATGCAAATGATAAATACACGCTGCAGGCCAATACAGGGGATGAAACGCACTGGGTTACCATGTTTGTGACGGGTATTGCGGTAGATATTTCGGATAACTTTGCAGAAGGAGCTCAGGTTACGACAGTAAAAAGCCCGACAACAGTTACTGTTTCACAGAAGATTACCAATAAGACGCTGCAGTCTAAGACGGGATATTACAATGGAAAACTGGTTGTTACATTAGACGAAGCATTAACTCCGACGAATACAAAACCAAAACTCACGGTTTATAATAAGGAGGCTGATAAAACAACCACAATTACAGGCGTTTGGAATGCAAAAGAGCATACCGTAACGTTTTCAGTAGATACGCAAGGTGAAACAGCTATTGGAAAAAGTAAATTTGTAAATCCAAGCAAAGGAAGTTATATTAGTTACAGCATCGACTGTACATATGAAAAAAATTCCGGAAAAGAGGAATTTAAGAATGGATCTAAACTGTCCGGAGATCTAAGATCGCAAAATGTTGCAACAGGTACTACCATTGATGACATATTATCGGAAGAATCGACAGGAATTCCAATTTATGTACTCACTGTCAAAATCGACAAAACTGCTACAAACAAAGCGGTAACGGATGTATATATAAAAGCAAGCGGTAAGGCTGCTAAGGCAGTTGAAAATATAAAAGCGGCTGCACCAGATGCAGGAGGTACAGTAAACAGTAGCAGCACGGTATCCGGTGATTATTATATGGCATCGTATGAGGTGTCGTGCGGTGCAACAATTATTACAACACCAGCTTTCAACACCGGTTATCAGTTCAGCAAATGGACGGATCTCAATGAAAAGACCAACGAATCCAAAGACCGCAAGGTAACATCGGACATGGTAAATGATAAGACCTATGCCTATGAGAGAAGCATGCCGGCCTGTAACCTGACGCTGACACTTACCGGCATCGGGGAGCCATACGAAGTCCGTTATTACATAAACACACCAAGGGCATTGACGAGTACGGATGTATGGAAAGTCGGTAATACATTTACGCTGATCGGAAACAGTGCTACAGAGACAGCGACAAAGAGTTATACCGGAACACAGATCAGCAGTATCTGTAAAAATAACACACCGTATATCTATAAAACATACCGTTACGGCACCTATTATAATGCTGCATTGTCAAGCAGTATCACGATCAATGGTTACCGTAAAGTGATCAGTGGAACCCATACGAAAGCCGGATGGTGGACTGCAGCAAGCGGTGGAACCTATGTAAATGTGGACGGAGCAGCATCCGGAGATAATCAGGGCAAGATCTGTGCCAGTGACTGGCGGGGCTATGCAAAGAGTGGTACTTTATCCAACGGAACCAAAGGAAAGATCATTTCCCTGTATGCACACTGGGAACTGGATCAGGCAGAATATACCGTCCGCCACTGGAAACAGAAAGCAGATGGTATTGCATCAACCCATGACGATAAAAACTATGAACTTGCCGAAACAGAGACGAAAAAAGCACAGATCGGAAGCAAGGTTACTCCTGCAGTAAAGACATACACCGGTTTTGACAGCCCGAAAACACAGACGAAAGAGGTAACTGCAGATGGAAAGATGGTCATTGATTATTATTATGAAAGACATCTATATAATGTAACATTAAATGCCGGAACCGGCATTGAAAAGACGACCGGAGGCGGATCGTACCGCTATGGACAGAGCGTCACCATCGATGCGGCAGTAAAAGAAGGCTATCACTGGTTAAACTGGAAAGGAAATTATAAAGGCGGATCCGGTGGGGAGCAGACCGTAGATGCTAAGAAGTTTGTATTTACGATGCCGGCCGGAAATGTCACGATGACAGCCAATGCAGAGGCAAATAAATATACGATCCATTTTGATCCGAACGGTGGAGCCGGACATATCAATGATATTGAAGCAACGTATGATGAAGACGTAACGCTACCGGATGTATGGAATGCAGACGGAACAGCAGCCTATGTGAAATATACACTGGATGGACAAAACGTGACAGAGGATGTTATTGCCGGAGTGATTCCAAAGGCAATGATGGATGGATATGAAGAGGAAACGGAAGAAATCGAAGATACTGAAGATCCGGATAATGCGGAAGACCCAGAGGGTGCCGGTAATTCAGAGGATGAGGATTCCGAAAACAATGGAGATGATTCGGATGCAGGTAATTCAGATGCAGACGCACAGAATTCCATGAATGCTGTGGAAGAAGCAGGCAATGCAGAAACTGCAGACAACTCTGATGAATCAGACGATGCAGAAATGGCAGACAGTTCCGATGAAGCAGACGAGGCAGAAATGGCAGATAATTCTGATGAATCAGATGATACAGACAATCCTGATGTAACAGACGATACGGATCAGAATGAAAAAGTTGCCGTGACAAAAGAGAATAAAGATGATGCCGAAGATATTGATGCTCTCAATGACTTAGAGGAAGAAGACATCGAGGAAAATAAGAAAGCCGAGGAGCCAAAGAAAAAAGTCTACGCATCCGTATTTATGGGCTGGTCCTTAGAAGATGGCAAAGACACCTTTATCCCACAGTGGAAAGCCGGAGATGCCGTTCGGAACCTTGTGGCAGAAGATGGTGGAGAGATCACACTTTATGCTGTCTGGGACGACTGCCCGTGGATTCAGGCACAGGATCTCTATTATACCTTAGAGCAGGCACAGAGTGGTTTTATCACGGAAGAAGAAATCTTAAGCCATGCAACGGCAACCGACCGGGAAGATGGAAGTCCGATTTTACCGGGAACCAATCCGGCACCGAGTGATCCGGAAGTGTTCACATCTTTCACGATCCCGGACTACCAGGCAGAAGAATTTACAAATCTGCAGCATGATTTTGCCGCATCGGAAAATCTGACTGTAGTTGACCATACAGGAAATACTTATGTGAAACAGATCATGGTGCATGTGACCGATACCACACCGAAAAAACTCACACAGATGGATCTGGCCGGAGTTACCCGTTTCATCAACAGCAAATATTATAACAAATCGTTTGAAGAAGGCGGACTTGAAGATAATTCTATCTGGAAAGTCGATCCGGAATACAAGGCAGCACTGGAAAGCGCATTAAATAACATGGATCATGATACCCCGGCGGAAACCTATGTATTTTCAAAGGAAACGATCAAACAGATGAAACAATATGTGGAAACTCACGGAATTGGAAACAGCAAAGAACCGGATGCGTTGAATAACTTCTATAATCAGTTCCTTGCACCGAATAGGAAATAGATAATAAAACATCAATATTTCCCTTTACAAATTCTTTTGCAGAGCGTAAATTAGAGAGTGCTGGAATCATTTCCCGGCAGTAAAAATATGGAGGTTTACAATGGCAAAAGAATTGTTAAAACGAAGCGAAGTAAAAGAAGAATATACATGGAATTTAAAAGATATGTATGCGTCCGACGAGGATTGGAAAAAAGATCTGGATGAGATTGACAAGATCCTGGATGAAATCGGAAAGATGGAAGGTAAAGTAGCTGCTTGTGCGCAAAATCTGTTATTTGTATTAGAACGCGCAGCTAAGGCAGAGGAAAAACTGGATTATGATTTTAATTATGCAGAGCGTCTGTTTGATGAAGACCAGAAAAATACGGCACATCAGGCAATGTCCCAGAAAATGTATTCTATGCTGACGAAGGTGTCAAGCCAGACTGCATTTATCGTTCCGGAGATCCTTGCAATGGATGAGGCTGTTCTGGAAGGATACTATAAAGAACTTCCAGAGTTAGAACTTTACCGTAAACAGATCGAGGAAATCGAGCGTACCAAGGCACATACACTTTCTGCTGAAATGGAAAAACTGGTAGCGATGACAGGCGATATGGCGGAGACATCCGGACAGGTATATTCCATCATCAACAACGCTGATTTTGTATTCCCGGAGATCAAAGATGAAGAGGGAGATACCGTAAGACTGTCCCATGGTAATTTCGTTCCGTTTGAGGAGTCGGCAGACCGCCGTGTGCGCAAGGATGCATTTGAGGGATTTTATGGTGTGTACAAACAGTATGCAAACACACTTGCTGCATTATATAATGGTCAGGTAAAACAGCAGGTTTTCTATGCAAATGCGAGACACTATCATTCAACACTGGAAGCCGCAGTGGATGCTAACAATGTTTCTCCGACTGTTTATCATAATCTGATCGATACGATCAATAAGAATATGGATAAAATGCACCGTTATGTACGTCTTCGCAAAAAATGCCTTGGCGTGGACGAACTGCATATGTACGACGTTTACACACCAATGATCGCAGATGCCGCAAAGAAGATTTCTTTTGAAGAAGCGAAAGAAACCGTGTTAAAGGCATTAGCACCACTTGGGGAAGAATATGTCGCAAAGGTAAAAGAGGGATTTGAAAGCCGCTGGATCGATGTTTATGAGAACGAGGGAAAGAGAAGCGGAGCTTATTCTGCAGGGGCTTATGGTTCACATCCATATGTGCTGTTAAATCATAATGATACCCTTGATAATATGTTTACGCTGGCACATGAAATGGGACATGCGATGCATTCCTATTATTCAAATTCCAGTCAGCCATACATTTACTCCCAGTATAAGATCTTTGTTGCAGAGGTGGCATCTACCTGTAACGAAGTGCTTTTAATGGAGTATTTGCTGAAAAATACAACTGATAAAAAGGAGCGTGCATATCTGCTCAACCATTATCTTGACAGCTTTAAGGGAACTGTTTACCGTCAGACTATGTTTGCTGAATATGAAATGTTAAGCAATAAGATGGTGGAAGAGGGAGAGAGCCTGACCGCTGAGACGTTAAATAAATTATATTATGACTTAAACTGCAAATATTTTGGACCGGATATGGTATCAGATTCTGAGATTGCCTACGAATGGGCAAGAATCCCTCATTTTTACTATAATTTCTATGTATATCAGTATGCAACGGGATTTTCTTCGGCAGTTGCACTGGCACATGGAATCTTAAAAGAGGGAGCACCTGCGGTAGAACGTTATAAGAAGTTTTTATCCGGTGGCTGTTCTGCCTCTCCGGTTGAGCTGCTTAAGATCGCCGGTGTCAACCTTGAAACACCAAAGCCAATCCAGGAGGCACTGGATGTATTTGGGGAAGTGCTTGATGAAATCGAGGCATTGCTTGCCGAATAATGAATAACCGGTGGAAAATTGTGGAATACTATATCTATACAAGAACAAAACAGGAGGATTTTGTTTTGAAACAGGTAGAAGTATTGATCGATGCACCGGAAAAAGCAAAGAAGCTGTGTCATATCTTAAGTGGCCATAAAGGAGCGTTTGACCTTGCAAAAGGCAGATATACCGTAGATGGAAAATCAATCATTGGAATCTGTACGATGGATCTGTCAAAACCTCTGACACTGACCATACATGAGGAAGATGATACTGTGATGGAGGAAATCCGTGAATTTGTGGTAAAAGGAAGATAACACATTTACCGGAAAACACGGGGCTGTAAATAACCGAATAAAAAGACAGTAACAATCGAAAGTAAGTTGTTACTGTCTTTTTTTGCTTTGTGTGAGTGGCAGTTTTTCTGTTAAAGATAACATCGTATTTCTTTGGCAAGATTTTCCTCAAGATGGATCAGTTCTTTGCAAAATCCCTGGGCCTGTTTGTCCGCGGCCGCATACTGATTATAATAGCGGCAGAGTGATTTGACACCCATATTGCAGCCTTCGGTCAAAAGATCAGCACACACAGCATCACTTTCCTCAACTGCTAACTTGGCATTTGTTTTCAGCCAGGACATTCCTTTTGCAAGCGCATTTGGTTCTTTTGCCGGATCATCGCATTTTTCTAACTGTGCATGGATCTCATTTCCGAGACGCGCATGTTTTTCTTTAGATGCCAGGATGATATTTTTAAAATCTGCATCTGAAATTTTATCACAGATCTCATCCATGGAATAAACTGCCATTTTTGTGCCGGCATTACATTCCCGCAATAATTTTACAGTATCTCCGTTTAACATATAGAATCCCTCTTTTTCATGATTTTTATATTCGCAATAGATAGAATGCGGAACATGCATTCTGTTGTTTAATATGTCTTGAAACAGAATGAATTATGTATTGTTTCAGAAGTACAAAACATTTCTTTGAAAAATAAAAGCAGAAAACTTTACATGATTTTAAACATGTGTCTTGTCATATGTAATGATAAGTGGTATACTACGAAAAGTTTCATTAAAAATCTGAAATGAATGGGCAAAAAATTTGAGAGAGAGTTAAGAGGGCGTATGATAAGTTTGGAAGAATTAGAAGAGTGGAAAAAGAAAAGAGATGCCGTGATCCTGGCACATTATTATGTAAGACCGGAAGTCCAGGCACTTGCCGATTACATCGGAGATTCTTATTTCCTGAGTAAAAAGGCAACAGAGCTTGCAAATAAGACGATCGTACTCTGTGGCGTGACATTTATGGGCGAGAGTGCAAAATTGTTAAATCCGGATAAAACAGTACTGATGCCGGATCTTGCTGCGGACTGCCCGATGGCACATATGGTAACAAAAGAAACCGTACAGGCCGCGAGAGACCAGTACGATGACCTTGCGGTCGTGTGTTATATCAACTCGACACAGGAGATCAAATCGTGGTCGGATGTCTGTGTAACTTCTGCAAATGCGGTAAAGATTGTAAAAAATCTGCCGAATAAACATATTTTATTTATCCCGGACCGGAATCTGGCACATTTTGTCGCCGCAGCGGTGCCGGAAAAAGAATTCATTTACAATGAAGGATTTTGTATTGTACATGAATTTATGCAGGTAGAGGAATTGCTTGATTTAAAGGCAGAGCATCCGGATGCAAAAGTACTGGTTCACCCGGAATGCAATCATAAAATTATTGAAATCGCAGATTTTATCGGATCGACAAGCGGAATTATCAATTTTGCCGGGGAGAGCAGCGACAAAGAATTTATCATTGGCACGGAGTGCGGTGTTCTTACAAAATTAAAAGAGCGCAGACCGGATGCAGAGTTTTATTTCCCGGAAACAACACCGACCTGTGTGAATATGAAAAAAATCACGCCGGAAAAAGTGCTTCATGTGTTAAAAACAGGGGAAAATGAGATCCATGCAAGACCGGAAACGGAAGGCGCTGCAAAAAATGCGCTGGCAAGAATGTTAGAACTTGCCGGAAAATAAAAGCAACATGTGTTAAAACGGAATTCGAAACATTTCCGATGGCGGCACAGAAATGAGGTCAAATATGAAAAATCTGTATTATGATGTAGTGATTGCAGGATGTGGTGTGGCAGGACTTTATGCGGCTTTGAATCTGCCGGAAGAAATGAATATTCTGATGCTTTCAAAAAAAGATTTGGAAAGCTGTGACTCCATGCTGGCACAGGGAGGAATCTGTGTACTGCGGGATGAATCTGATTACGATTCGTACTTTGAAGATACCATGCGGGCCGGACATTATGAAAATCGAAAGGAGAGCGTTGATATTATGATACGTTCCAGCCGGGATGTGATCAACGACCTGTTGAATTTTGGTGTCCGTTTTGCAAAAAATCCGGATGGAAGCCTTGCCTATACCAGGGAGGGAGCTCATTCCCGGCCGAGGATCTGCTTCCATGAGGATATTACCGGAAAGGAGATCACAACGACACTACTATCACATGTAAAAAAATGTTCGAATGTGACCATCTTAGAGTATACGACCATGACAGATATTTTGGTGGATGGTGGCAAATGCACCGGTATGGCCGCAGAAACAAAAGAAGGTGAAACGCTGCATATTCATGCAGACAATACAATTATGGCAACCGGAGGAATCGGGGGTCTTTATGAGCATTCCACCAATTTCCCAATACTGACCGGTGATGCATGCAGGATCGCAAAAGAACACGGTGTGGAACTTGAACATATGGACTATGTACAGATCCACCCAACATGCCTTTACAGTAAAAAGCCTGGAAGGAGTTTCCTGATCTCGGAATCAGCAAGGGGAGAAGGCGCAGTTCTTCTCAATCACAAAGGAGAACGGTTTGTCAATGAACTTCTGCCGCGTGATGTTGTGACAAAAGCAATACAGGAAGAAATGAAAAAAGAAGGTGTGGAGTATGAATGGATCTCATTTGCACATGTTCCAAAGGAAATCATTTTGAAGCATTTTCCGCACATTTATGAAAAATGTCTCGAAGAAGGGTATGATCTTTTAAAAGAACCGGCGCCTATCGTGCCGGCACAGCATTATTTTATGGGCGGTGTCCATGTGAACCGCGATTCTGCGACAACGATGCCAAATCTATATGCAGTCGGGGAGACGAGCTGCAACGGAGTTCACGGAAAGAATCGGCTTGCAAGCAACAGCCTGTTAGAGAGTCTTGTTTTTGCAAAACGTGCAGCAGTAAAAATACAAAATGAAGAGAAAGGAAATGAAGATCATGAATTTGAATCCAATTACCATGCAGCTTGTTGCTGATAAATATATCCGTCTTGCATTAGAGGAAGATATTCACAGTGAGGACGTATCCACAAACGCAGTGATGCCGGAATACAGGGCCGGAGAGGTGGAACTGATCTGTAAACAGGACGGCGTGATCGCCGGACTTCCGGTATTTGAACGTGTATTTACCATGTTAGATGCGTCCACAAAAGTTGAGTGGGCGAAAAATCAGGATGGCAGGGAAGTAAAAGACGGTGATGCTGTAAAAAAAGGACAGCTCCTTGCGACGGTAAAAGGTGACGTGCGGGTTCTTTTATCCGGAGAGCGTACAGCTCTTAATTATCTGCAGCGTTTAAGTGGTATTGCAACATATACACATCAGGTTGCACGGTTATTAGAGGGCAGCAGCACAACATTACTTGATACAAGAAAGACAACACCATGCATGCGTATTTTCGAGAAATATGCCGTATGTGTGGGAGGCGGACAGAATCATCGTTACAATTTATCGGACGGTGTTCTGCTCAAAGATAATCATATTGATGCGGCAGGCGGTGTAAAAGAAGCTATTCTTGCTGCAAAAGCATATGCTCCGTTTGTCCGTAAGATCGAGGTAGAGACAGAAAATCTTGACATGGTAAAAGAAGCCGTGGAAGCAGGTGCGGATATTATCATGCTCGATAACATGACACCGGAACAGATGTCGGAGGCAATCCGGCTGATCGACGGCAGAGCAAAAACAGAGTGCTCCGGAAATATCACAAAAGAGAATATCAAAACGATCACAGCACTCGGAGTGGATTATGTTTCCAGCGGTGCCCTGACACATTCAGCACCGATCTTAGATATCAGCCTGAAACACTTGAAAGTAACAGATTCCCTTCAGTAACGCTTGTAAAAATAGACAGATTCAGCTAAAATAAATGCAGAGTCAAAAAGGAGAGGATCGCAAATGGAAAAAGAAATGACCGGAGCAGACAGAAGAAAAGAAATCCTGTCTATGATACGTGATACAGATACACCGGTATCCGGCACGGCAATTGGAAAAAAAACCGGTGTCAGCAGACAGGTCGTGGTGCAGGATATTGCACTTCTCCGCACACAGGGGTATCCGATTATTTCTACTGCAAGAGGTTATCTGCTGGATGAACCAAAACAGGCAGTCAGGATATTTAAAGTATGCCATACCAATGAACAGGTGGAGGATGAACTGACTACGATCGTTGATCTTGGGGGATGTGTGGTCAATGTCATGGTCAATCACCGCGTTTATGGGAAATTAGATGCTCCGCTAAATATCAAAAGCAGGCGAGATGTGCAGAACTTTATGGATGATTTAAAGACAGGAAAATCGACACCACTTCTCAATGTGACGTCCGGATATCATTTTCATAAGATCAGCGCTGAGAGTGAAGAAGTGTTAGATGAGATAGAGGAAGCACTCAAAAAGAAAGGCTATCTTGCGGAATTACTTCCATATGAACAGTAAGAAATTAAAAAAACCGGGATATTGACTTGAAATCAAATTCGCTTTATAATAAAATCACTTATGCATACGAGAAAGAGATGAAACCGTGATGCATAAGTGATTTTTACGTGACAGGATATTTTGCAGAAACGGAGAGAAATATGATAAAAAGTATGACCGGTTTTGGCCGGTGTGAATTTGCGGATGAGAACCGCAAGTTTACGGTAGAGATAAAAGCCGTAAATCACCGTTATCTCGATGTCAATATCAAGATGCCTAAAAAGCTGAATTTCTTCGAGAGTGCGATCCGTACGCTGTTAAAAGAGTATATGGAGCGCGGTAAGGTTGATATTTTTATCAACTGCGAAGATTATACGCAGGATAATGTTTCATTGAAATATAATGAAGCACTTGCAGCCCAGTATCTGACTTATCTGAACAGTATGGCAGAAAAGTTCGGACTTGATAATGATATCCGTGTGAGTACGCTTTCAAAGTACCCGGACGTGTTTACGATGGAGGAACAGGGCATAGATGAGAAATCTCTGTGGCTCGGACTTGAAAAAGCGATCCGCGGTGCGGCAGAGCAGTTTGTGGAGAGCAGGATCAGGGAAGGCGAGCATTTAAAGAAAGATTTATGCGAGAAACTTGATGGCATGTTATCCTATGTGGATTTCATTGAGGAGCGCTCCCCTGTAATCATTAAGGAGTACAAAGAACGGTTAGAGGCTAAGGTGGCAGAACTGCTAGGAGACCGTCAGATCGATGATGCAAGAATTGCGACGGAGGTAACGATCTTTGCAGATAAGATCTGTGTTGATGAAGAGACAGTCAGACTGCGCAGCCACATTAAGAGTACCAAAGATACCTTGGAAGCTGGTGGCAGTGTGGGAAGAAAACTTGACTTTATTGCGCAGGAGATGAACCGCGAGGCAAATACCATTCTTTCTAAAACCAATGATCTTGCAATTTCTGATATCGGTATCAGTTTAAAAACGGATATTGAAAAGGTCAGGGAACAGATCCAGAATATAGAATAGGGACGGGTGGTATATGGCAAAGCTAATGAATATTGGATTTGGCAATATGGTCAATACCGATAAGATTGTCTGTATCGTATCTTCAGACTCCGCACCGGCAAAGCGTATGGTGCAAAAAGGCAAAGAACAGGAAAATCTGATCGATGCAACACAGGGACGCAGGACCAAAAGCGTCATTTTTACAGAAAACAACAAAATCATTTTATCAGCATTGCAGCCGGAGACGCTTGCCGGCAGATTTAATGGCAATGCCACAGAGGTATATGATGATACGAAAGAATAGAGGAATCCTTACCGTGGTATCCGGATTTTCCGGTTCGGGAAAAGGAACCATCATGAAAGAATTAATGAAAAAATATGCTGACAGCTATGCACTTTCCATCTCGGCTACGACGAGAAATCCAAGACCGGGTGAAACGGATGGTGTGGAATATTTTTTCCGTACAAAAGAACAGTTTGAGCAGATGATAAAAGACGATGCACTGATCGAATATGCGCAGTTCGTCGGCAATTATTATGGCACGCCGAAGGCATATGTGGAAGAACAGTTAGAGGCAGGAAAAGATGTCATCTTAGAGATCGAGATCCAGGGAGCATTAAAAGTCAAAGAAAAATTCCCGGATACATTGCTTTTGTTTGTGACACCGCCGAGTGCCAAAGAGTTAAAAAACCGTCTGATAGGCAGAGGAACCGAGACGATGGACGTGATCGAGTCAAGACTTGCAAGAGCCGTTGAAGAGGCGGAGGGAATTGAGTCCTATGACTATCTGGTAGTCAATGACGTGTTAGAAGACTGTGTGGAAGAAGTTCATCAGATCATTCAGAATGAACATTACCGTGTAAACCGTAATGAGTCAGCTATACAGGAAATGCGGAATGAACTAAAAACATTTTCAAAATAGTCTGTTCATGAAACAGATAAAAATCTGTAACATAAATATAAGAATCTAAGAGCGGGAGACCGCCATATGCGCAATGCGCAAAGAAAGGGGAATTATCATGATACATCCATCTTATGTAGAATTAATGAAAGTAGTAAACGACGGTGTGGAAATTGGTGAGGAGCCGGTTGTAAACAGCCGTTATTCCATTGTGATTGCAGCTGCAAAAAGAGCACGCCAGATCATTGCAGGAGATGAGCCGATGGCAGAGAAAAAAGTGTGCCCGAAACCATTATCCATCGCAGTAGAAGAACTTTACGAAGGAAAGGTAAAGATTTTACCGGAGACATCGGATGAAGAATAATTTAAAACTTTTATTTGTATCACTTGGATGTGACAAGAATCTGGTCGACACAGAGTTTATGCTTGGCATGTTAAGAGATGATGGAATCGAAATGACAGATGATGAGCAGGAAGCAGACATTATCATTGTCAATACCTGCTGCTTTATCAATGATGCAAAAGAAGAAAGTATCAATACGATTCTTGAGATGGCAGAACTGAAAAAAGAAGCCAGATTAAAGTCTCTGATCGTGACCGGATGCCTTGCACAGCGTTATAAAGAAGAAATCGTAAAAGAAATCCCGGAAGTGGATGCAATTCTTGGAACGAATTCCTATGAGGATATTGTAAACGCAGTGCATCAGTCCTTAGAGGGCAAACATTATGAGAATTTCAAGACCTTAGAGGGATTGCCGACACTGCACACCAAACGTTCTGTGACAACAGGCGGACATTTTGCTTATTTAAAGATCGCAGAGGGATGCAACAAGCGCTGCACATACTGCATTATTCCGTATATCCGCGGAAATTACCGCAGTGTTCCGATGGAAGATCTGATCGAACAGGCAAAAGAACTGGTTGCTGCAGGAGCAAAAGAACTCATCCTGGTGGCACAGGAGACCACACTCTACGGAGTTGATCTCTATGGTGAAAAGTCACTGCACCGTTTATTAGATGAGTTAAACAAGATCAAAGACCTGTTCTGGATCCGTATCATGTACTGTTATCCGGAAGAAATATACGAAGGTCTGATTGATGCCATGATCCGCAATCAGAAAGTATGCCATTATCTGGATATCCCGATCCAGCATGCAAATGATACCATATTAAAACGCATGGGACGAAGAACGAGTAATGCAGATCTTGTAAAGATCATTACGCATCTGCGTGAACGCATTCCGGACATTACACTGCGTACGACGCTGATCTGTGGTTTCCCGGGTGAAACACAGGAAATGCATGAGGAACTGATGCAGTTTATCAATGACATGGAATTTGACCGTCTTGGTGCTTTTACCTATTCACCGGAGGAGGGAACGCCTGCTGCAGAGTTTACCGATCAGGTGGATGAAAATCTGAAAAAAGACTGGCAGGCAGATGTCATGGAATTACAGGAAGAGATTATTTTTGATAAAAATGAGACCATGAAAGGCAGAGAGTTATACGTTTTCATTGAAGGGAAAGTGAGTGATGAAAATGCTTATGTTGGAAGAACTTACCGTGATGCACCGGATGTAGATGGTTATATTTTTATTAATACAGATGAAGAACTCATGACGGGCGATATCGCGAAAGTACGTGTGACAGGCGCCTATGAGTATGACCTGATTGGAGAATTGATCTAGCAGTATTTAAAATTTATTGTGCAGAAATGGAGAGTGTAAATTATGAATTTACCAAATAAACTGACGGTAATGCGTATGATATTGATTCCGTTTTTTGTTTTCTTTATGCTTGCTCCGTATTTTGAAGGTTATGGCAATTATATTGCAGTAGCTATTTTTATCATTGCAAGTCTTACCGACATGCTGGATGGAAAAATTGCAAGAAAGTACAATCTGGTTACTGATTTTGGAAAATTTATGGATCCTCTGGCAGACAAGCTGCTTGTCTGCTCTGCAATGATCTGTCTGATTGAGAAAGGGCAGCTTGCAGCCTGGATTGTCATCATTATCATTGCGAGAGAATTTATCATCAGTGGATTTCGTCTGGTCGCTGCAGATAATGGAATTGTAATTGCTGCAAGTTATTGGGGAAAATTTAAAACGGTTTTCCAGATGCTTATGGTGATTGTGCTGATCTTAGATATTCCAAATCCGTTCTTTGCAGTGCTTGGCACGGTTCTTACATACATTGCTTTGGCGCTGACAGTCGTATCACTGATCGATTATATTGCCAAAAATAAAAATGTTTTAAAAGAACAGAAATAGGAGAATAGCAGTTGGCTGAACATGTATATGATTCCAGTGATTCCTGTACCGGCAAAAGTGCAGTACAGGAACCGCTGGAATATTCCATTTATGGTTTGTTAAAAAAATATCAAATTACAATTACAACAGCGGAGTCCGCCACGGGTGGGATGATCGCGTCCACGCTGATCAATGTTCCGGGAATCTCAGAGTTTTTTACAGAGGGGTATGTGACATATTCAAATGAAGCAAAAGTTAAAATGATACATGTTGCACCGGAAACAATCGATACCTATGGCGTGGTAAGCAGTGAAACAGCGGCGGATATGGCTGCTTCTGCAGCAAAAACGGCTGCAACAATGGCGGCAGTATCCGTGACAGGTGTTGCCGGACCAGATGGGGGAACGAAAGAATGCCCGGTCGGGCTGGTGTTTATCGGCTGTTATCTGAATGGAAAGACAGTGACGGAGCGTCATATGTTTTCCGGCAGCCGCATGGATGTAAGAAAGAGCGCCACAGAAAGCGCACTTTCCATGTTAAAAAAATGTATAGAAGAAACGTATGCAGTGTGAAAAATCCATATAGGAAAGATATTTTACACTAGAAAGGCATGGTTATTAGTATGAGAATTATTGCAGGAACAGCGAGAAGCCTTCCTTTAAAAACGGTAGAAGGACTTGACACCAGACCTACCACAGACCGTATCAAAGAGACATTGTTTAATATCATACAGGATGAGATCCCTGGATGCTATTTTTTGGATCTGTTTGCAGGAAGCGGACAGATGGGACTTGAGGCAGTCAGCCGCGGTGCGCAGTATGCCGTTTTTGTCGAAAATAATAAAAAAGCTGCTGCATGCGTGGAGGACAATATCCGCTTTACCAAGTTTACAAAAGAAACAAAATTATATAATTCGGATGTTTTATCAGCTTTAAGAGCGATGGAAGGAAAATACCGGTTTGATATCATTTTTATGGATCCTCCCTATAAACAGGAATTTGAATATGATGTACTTTCTTACCTGAAAGATTCTTCGCTTTTAAAAGAAAATGGAATCATCATCGTCGAAGCATCGTTGGATACAGCGTTTGACTATTTGCCGGATATGGGATTCACATTGAAACGATTAAAGACGTATAAGACAAATGAACATGCATTTATCATCAAAAATCAATAGAAAAAATACATGATCCATTTGTATGGGAGGAACCTATGAAAAAAGCAATTTATCCGGGAAGTTTTGATCCGTTGACGTTAGGACATTTAGATATTATAGAACGATCTGCTAGAATTGTGGACGAGCTTGTGGTCGGAGTACTTAATAACAGTGCAAAAAATTCGTTGTTTTCTTTAGATGAACGTGTTAGTATGATTAAGGAGATGACAGATTCCATGCCAAATGTTACAGTGACAAGTTTTAATGGTCTTTTAGTCGATTATATGAGAGAAATCGATGCGACGATCATTGTAAGAGGGCTACGCGCTGTAACAGATTTTGAATATGAACTTCAGATTGCACAGACAAATCATGTGGAAAATCCGGAAGTGGAGACAATTTTTTTGACAACCAGTCTCCAGTATTCTTATTTAAGCTCTACAATCGTGAAAGAATTTGCATCTTATGGAGGAGATTTATCCAAGTTTGTGCCGGCACGTTTTATAGACCGGATATATGATAAGTATCAGATTAAAAAATAAGGAGTGGTTACTATGGCCAGCAGAATTGAACAGATAATAGACGAGATTGAAGACTATATTGACGGCTGTAAGACGCAGGCTTTTGCACCGTCTAAGATCATTGTAAACCGCGAAACTATGGAAGAACTATTAAATGAACTCCGCAGCAAGACACCGGATGAGATCAAGCGTTATCAGAAGATTATCAGCAATAAAGAAGCAATCTTAGCGGATGCGCAGGCGAAAGCGGATGCAATCATTGCACAGGCACAGGTAAAAACAGATGAACTTGTCAGTGAGCATGAAATTATGCAGCAGGCATATGCACAGGCAAATGAGGTTGTTATGATCGCAACCAAACAGGCTCAGGAAATCTTAGACAATGCAACAAATGACGCCAATAATATCCGTATGGGTGCCATGCAGTATACAGACGATATTTTGAAAAATTTAGAGAGTACAATTTCACATGCCATGGATTCTTCTAAGGCAAGGAGTGATGCATATATGAGTACTCTGCAGGGATTCCTTGATGTTGTTACAACGAACCGTGCCGAATTGAATCCTACGGCAGACATACAGGAAGAAACGCAGACGGATACACAAGAGTTACAACAGACCATGCCAGAACAGCAGTAATTAGGGTCATAAGCAGTTTAAAGATTCCATATTTTTTGATGGAAAGACCGGTTCCTTTGATCATCGAACTGGTCTGTGCCAGACCGGAACATCCGCCGAAGGCAGTAAAAGTCATGGCAAGTAAATAACGGCAGGCAGGTGTAAGGGGTGACTGGCTGGCAGCTTTGATCCCGTTTGTGATTTCTGTCAATCCGGTGAGCATCAGTTTTGTGGTTTCTGGCAGTGGAAGCAGCCGGAACATGGAAGATATCATGGAAAACAGCATAATATAACCTCCAAGTCTGGTTAGTGTTTCGAAACCGTTCATGATGCCGGCGTCTATGATTTTAAAATTTATTTGAGATCCAGATGCTGGCTTTTTGTATGTGGTGGAGTGGTTTGATACTGATTGCTTTTTCTCTGTAAAGAAAAAGAGCAGTCTACCGGCAATGAGAGGCGGCAAAAATATTACCAGATAGCTGAGTGGTATCAGGGAAGGCATATGAAGTTCCTGGCAGAGAATATAGCTGCTGATAAATACAGGACTGATGTTGTTTGTCACCATAAACAGTATTTCGGCTTCCTGATATTCTAACTGCCCGCATTTTAGCATTTCAGCACAGTTTTTGCTTCCCATCGGAAAGCCGAACAGAAAACCGGACAGCAGCACAAAAGAGCCATTTCTGCTGGCTGGTAAGATCAGACGTAGGAGCGGATAGAGAAGTTTTACAAGATATCCGGTAAAACCAGAGTAGATCAGGATATTGGATAAAATCGCAAATGGCAGCAGAGAGGGAAGCACCCGCTCATACCAGAGAACCAGCCCGTCGGTTGCTGCAGTTACTGCGTCCTGCGGGAAAAATAAAATATAAACGATAAAAATAAGGATACACAAGAATATTAATTTCTTTTTCATATTAGAATATATGAGAAACAGGAGGCATCTATGAAGAACAAATTAAATTTACCAGAGTTAGAATCCAAAAAAGTATTTGCATATTTTGAGGAGTTGGCAGCAATTCCGCATGGTTCAAGAAATACCAGACAGATCAGCGATTACCTGATTTCTTTTGCAAAAGAACATGGTTTAGAGTGCTATCAGGATGAGGCAAACAATGTTGTGATCATTCAGGAGGCATCTGACGGATATGAAAGTGCAGACCCGATCATCATGCAGGGACATATGGATATGGTCTGTGAGAAGGAAAAAGGCGTGGAGATCGATTTTGAGAAAGACGGTCTGGAGCTTTATGTAGACGGCGATTTCTTAAAAGCAAAAGGCACGACTTTAGGCGGTGATGATGGTGTTGCGGTTGCTTATATCCTCGCAATTATGGATTCACCGGAGATTGCGCATCCAAGACTTGAGGCTGTGATCACGGTTGATGAGGAGATCGGCATGCTCGGAGCAGAGGTCATAGATCTTTCCATGTTAAAAGGCCATAAGATGTTAAATATTGATTCCGATGTGGAAGGACATTTCCTGACAAGTTGTGCTGGCGGTATGACTGTGGATACTGTGATCCCTGTCACATGGCAGAAACAGCAGGGATATGGCGCAGGACTGACTGTGACTGGCTTAGAGGGGGGGCACTCCGGCAGTGAGATCGATAAGGAACATGCCAATGCCAATATCCTGATGGGACGTGTGTTAAAATATCTTTCCGACCGAATGGAACTGGCGGTTGTATCACTTGCAGGCGGCTTAAAAGATAATGCAATCCCGCGTGAGTGTGAGGCAGAGATCGTCATTCCGGAAGAGAAAAAAGCAGAACTTTCCGATTATATTACAGAACTGGAAAAGATTTTTAAAAAAGAGTATGCTGTCTCAGATCCGGCTGTCTGCATTGAAATAAAAGAGAATGGAACAGGGGAGTATGATGTATTATCTTATTCTTCCATGACAAAAGTGATCTTTTATCTGCGCAACGTGCCAAACGGCGTGCAGCATATGAGCATGGTAATGCCTGGACTGGTAGAGACTTCTTTAAATACCGGAATCATGAAACTGACAACAGATGGCCTTGAGCTGACCGCATCTGTGCGAAGCAGTGTCTCCACAAGAAAAGAAGAATTAAAAGATAAATTAGAGTATCTGGCCGAATTTTTAGGCGGTGAGATCTCTGTAAGCGGGGATTATCCGGCATGGGAGTATCGCGCGGAGTCTGATATCCGTGAGGGAATCAGTGCCGTATACGAAGAATTATTCCACGAGGAGCCAGTGTTTGAGGCAATCCATGCAGGACTTGAGTGCGGTATCTTATCCGGCAAGATCGCAGATCTCGACTGCGTTTCCTTCGGACCGAATAACTTTGATATCCATACACCGAAGGAGCGTCTCAGCATTTCTTCTACCGAAAAAGTATGGAAACTGATTGTGGAATTTTTAAAGAGAAGTAAATAAAAACGTTTGTCATAAATTTAATATTGCAAAAATAAGGGAGTACGGACTGGTCTTATGAAAAAAGTCAGATTGTGGCTGCTTGTGTTTTTATGTATGATGGCAGTGTTTCAGGTACTTTTGACAGAAGAACTTTTAGAGAGTGCACACAGGAGAAACTGTTTTTCTTATGAAACGGCATTTCGCAATCTGCGGAACCATAATCTGACAAAAGATCAGGTCAATACCTTTTTTAACAATGCCGGATCCGATATGGAAGGGTTTTGTGAGCTTTTGACGATGTATTTTGCATCGGACTGCCAGATGACAGATCCTAAGCTGTTGAAGAAACAGGTCGCAGATGCAAAAAAATATCGTGGCAATGAATTTACAGAGATAAACGGATATGTCAAAAGCGTCTGGAGTGACCTTTTGTGTTTTCCGGTGGGAAAGATCGCAGGAAAACCGGAAGATAACGTTGTATTTGAAAATAGCTGGATGCAGAGCCGGACTTTTGGCGGCGACCGCGGACATGAGGGAACCGATATCATGGCATCGGAAAATGTGCGGGGCATATATCCGGTCTACAGTATGACCGACGGCGTTGTGGAAAATATAGGCTGGCTCCGTCTTGGCGGCTACCGGATCGGAATCCGGAGTCCGTCCGGTGCATATTTTTATTATGCCCATCTGGCGGAGTATGCAAAAGACTTTCAGATCGGTGAAACAGTATCGGCGGGCACATTTCTCGGCTTTATGGGTGACACCGGTTACAGCGATGTGGAGGGCACGACCGGGAATTTTGCAGTCCATCTTCATATGGGAATCTATCTGAATGATAAAGATGGAACAGAGTTTTCGGTAAATTCCTATCCGATGCTTTCTTATTTATGGGAAAGACAAGGAGGCGCACTTAGGTGAGCCGCCATTTTTCGACAACATCATTTGCAGCATAATTTGAATATTATACAGATATAGTAAATAATGGCTATTGATATAGTAAGATTTTAGAGAATGGAGAGAGCCATGCGGCTGGATAAATTACTGACCGAACTCGGCACAGGAAGCAGAAGCGAAGTAAAAAAATATATCCGATCAGGGCTTGTCACGGTCAACGGGGAAGTTGTAAAGAAACCGGAACAGAGAGTGGATGAAAAAAATGATACGGTCTGTTTTCGGGGGAATCCGTTAACATATACAGAGTATGAATATTATCTGTTTCACAAACCGGCGGGATGTGTGACTGCAACGGAGGACAATCTGCACCGGACAGTCATGGACTATCTGACTGACACGGCGCGCCATGACCTCTTCCCTGTGGGGAGACTTGACATTGATACAGAAGGACTGCTGCTCATCACAAATGATGGGGCATTAGCACACGATCTGCTCAGCCCGGCGAAGCATGTTTCGAAGGTTTACTATGCAAAAATCGACGGTCGTGTCACGGAAGAAGATGTTAACCTTTTTGAAAATGGGGTTGACATAGGAGAAGAAAAGCCTGCAAAACCGGCACTTTTAGAGGTTTTGCATTCGGGTGACAATTCGGAAATCAGGTTAACAATTACAGAAGGCAGGTTCCATCAGGTAAAGCGGATGTTTGAGGCAGTGGGAAAGAAGGTTACTTATCTAAAACGTGTGGAGATGGGATCACTGGTGTTGCCGGATGAACTTGCTCCCGGGGAATACCGTCCACTGACCGAAGAAGAATTACAGGAACTGCGCCGACACTGACAGGCAGACAGAAAAAAAGAAAACATGCAGATGCGGCTTAGATATCTGTGCTGTCTCTGTGCAATATACAGAAATGAGGATCAACATGAAAAATGGTTTTTTACCAATCAGCAAAGAAGATATGAGAGAGGCTGGCATAGACCAGCTTGATTTTGTTTATGTGTGCGGTGACGCTTATGTCGATCATCCATCGTTTGGACATGCCATCATATCGCGTTTATTAGAAGCACATGGCTATAAAGTCGGTATCATTGCACAGCCGGACTGGCATGACAAAGAGTCTATTAATATTTTAGGAGAACCGCGGCTCGGCTTTCTTGTCTCTGCAGGAAATATGGATTCCATGGTAAACCATTATTCTGTTTCTAAAAAGAGACGCCAGAGCGATGCGTTCACACCGGGAGGCGTGATGGGAAAACGCCCCGATTATGCGACGGTTGTCTATTGCAACTTGATCCGGCAGACATATAAGCACAAACCGATCATCATCGGCGGGATCGAGGCAAGTTTAAGAAGGCTTGCGCATTACGATTACTGGTCGAATAAATTAAAACGTTCCATCCTGTTAGACTCCGGTGCAGACATCATTTCCTATGGTATGGGCGAACACAGTATCATAGAGATCGCAGATGCTCTGGATAGCGGGTTAGATATCAAAGACATCACATTTATTGACGGAACGGTTTACAAGACCAGAAAACGTGAGGATATTTACGATGCAATCGAATTGCCGCATTATGAAGCACTGCTTGCGGATAAAAAAGAATATGCAAAAAGCTTTTATGTGCAGTACAGCAATACGGATCCGTTCGTAGCAAAACGTTTGTTTGAAACGTATGACGGGAAAATGTTTGTGGTACAGAATCCGCCATCAAAACCTCTGACACAGAGTGAGATGGATCAGGTATATTCGCTTCCTTACATGAGAACTTACCATCCATCTTATGAGGAGACAGGCGGTGTTCCGGCGATCGAGGAGGTCAAATTTTCCTTAGTCAGCAACCGGGGCTGCTACGGCGGCTGCAGTTTCTGTGCACTGACCTTCCATCAGGGGCGTATCATCCAGACCAGAAGCCATGAATCGATTTTAGCCGAGGCAAACCAGATCGTCTGGGAACCGGATTTTAAGGGATATATCCACGATGTCGGAGGTCCGACTGCAAACTTCCGTGCGCCGGCGTGTGACAAGCAGCTTACCAAAGGTGTCTGTCCGCATAAACAGTGTCTGTTCCCGCAGCCTTGTAAAAATTTGAAAGTAGACCACAAAGATTATCTGTCGCTGCTCCGGAAATTAAGACAGCTCCCGAATGTGAAAAAAGTTTTTATCCGTTCCGGTATCCGGTTTGACTACCTGATTTACGATAAAGACCGCACGTTTTTACGTGAACTTTGCGAGCACCATGTCAGCGGTCAGCTGAAAGTTGCACCGGAACATATCTCCAATGCGGTATTGGAGAAGATGGGGAAACCGAGCGTGGAAGTATATAAAAAGTTCGTGAAGGCATATAAGGACATGAATGAAAAGCTTGGCAAAAAACAGTACTTAGTGCCATACCTGATGTCCTCTCATCCGGGTTCTACTTTAAAGGAAGCTGTAGAACTGGCTGAATTTTTGCGTGACCTCGGCTATATGCCGGAGCAGGTACAGGATTTTTATCCGACACCTTCTACGATCTCAACCTGTATGTATTATACCGGATTGGATCCACGCACGATGGAACCGGTTTATGTCGCTGTCAATCCACATGAAAAAGCGATGCAGAGGGCGCTGATCCAGTACCGGAACCCGAAAAATTATGATCTGGTGGTGGAAGCACTCACAAAGGCTGGCAGAACAGACCTGATCGGATTTGACAAACACTGCCTGATCCGTCCGAGAAGAGAACATTCTTTTGATCGAAATGGCGCGAAAAATGACAGAGGAAACAATTCCCACAGAAGCAGTTCAAAAAATGACAGGGACAATTTCCACAGCAAAAACAGCGTGAAAAATGACAGACGGACGGTCACATCCGGCAGCCGTAAAAAGATTACAGCGTCTGGAAATAACCAGCAGAATACTGGCGCCAAGAAAAAAAAGACGATCCGCAACATCCATAAAAAGAAATAGAAAGAAAATTTTATGCGTGAATTTAAAATCAATGAAAACGAAGCGGGACAACGCTTTGATAAATATTTAAAAAAGCTGCTTGGCAATGCGCCGGGCAGCTTTATATACAAAATGCTCCGAAAAAAGAATATTACTTTAAATGGAAAAAAGGCAGACGGAACCGAAAAGTTGAATCAGGGCGACGATATAAAACTGTTTTTTTCCGATGAAACCTTTGAGAAGTTCAGTGGAAGCGGCACACCGGATTCTGAATTCGAGGCACTTAAAGTACTTTCGAGGGAGTTTACATCAGGAAAACGGAAACTTCCGGTTGTTTATGAAGATAAAGATGTGATTTTTATCAATAAGCCGACCGGCATGCTTTCCCAGAAGGCAAAACCGGAAGATATTTCCGCAAACGAATATATTCTTGCATATCTGATCGCGAAAGGGGAACTGACGGAAAGTTCTTTCCGTACCTTCCGCCCATCGATCTGCAACCGGCTTGACCGCAATACATCCGGTCTGTTAGCTGCCGGAAAGACCTTAAAGGGACTTCAGGAGATGGCAAAAGCCTTAAAGGAACGTTCGGTTCAGAAATATTACCGATGTATCGTAAAGGGGACGGTAAAAGAAGCTTCTTATCTGAAAGGTTATCTGCAGAAAGATGAATCGTCCAATCAGGTTTTGATCCGCAGGACAAAACCTTCTGAGGGAGAATGGCTCCCGATCGAGACGGAATATAAACCGATTCGCTGTATGGGCGGTTACACGGAGTTTGAAGTTCATCTGATGACCGGGCGATCCCATCAGATCCGTGCGCATCTTGCGTCTATCGGACATCCGATCATAGGAGACTATAAATATGGAGATTCTGGAGTTAATGTATATTTTAAGAAAAATGCAAGGATAACGTCACAGCTTCTTCATGCAAGCCGCTTTGTATTTGAGGACGGCAGGGAGATTACGGCTCCATGTGGTGCTGAATTTGAGCGGGCATGGAATGTGATCGAAAATTTATAAACCGATGAATGTACATTCTGTCATGTGCATGTTTTCAGACTATAGTGTTCGAAAAAATTTGGAATAATTTATTTTTATAAAGGAGTACCATCATGGCAACCTGGAACTCAAGAGGACTCAGGGGTTCAACCTTAGAGGAGTTCATCAACCGCACCAATGAAACTTATCTGACAAATGGCCTTGCGCTGATTCAGAAAGTTCCAACGCCGATCACACCCATCAATATAGACAAGGCAACAAGGCATATTACGCTGGCATATTTTGAACAGAAAAGTACCGTCGACTATATTGGCGCCGTCCAGGGAATCCCGGTGTGTTTTGACGCAAAGGAATGTGCGACAGACACCTTTCCGCTTCAGAATATCCATGAACATCAGGTAACATTCATGGAAAACTTTGAAAAGCAGGGGGGAATTTCTTTTTTTCTGATCAGTTTTACCGCAAGGAACGAATTTTATTATCTGCGCCTTGCAAAGCTGTTGGAATTTTGGAACCGCGCAAAAGAAGGTGGAAGAAAAAGTTTCCGTTATGAGGAATTAGAATCCGATTATTTCCTTCCGAAAGGAAAAGCGGTACTGGTTCCTTACTTGGATACGCTGCAAAAAGATTTGCTGGCAAGGGATTGACATTCCCTTTGTTTTCCAATATAATAAACAGCAGTTTTATGTGGTAGCAAGGTAGCACACTAAAGTGCAAGAGAAAAATGTGTGCAGGGACGGCAGAAAAATCACTTATCACATAACGTCCCGGAATGGAGATTTGATGAAAAGACAGTTATTACATACACCTGAAGGTGTCAGGGATATTTACAATGACGAATGCGAGAAAAAGCTGATTTTGCAGGATGAATTATTAAAAGTACAGAAACAGTACGGTTATCACCCAATCCAGACACCAACATTTGAATTTTTTGATACCTTTGGCAGAGAGATCGGAACCACACCTTCGAAGGATCTGTATAAGTTTTTTGACCGGGAGGGAAATACGTTGGTACTTCGACCGGATATTACACCTTCCATTGCGCGATGTGCCGCAATGTATTTTGGTGAGGAGAAGATGCCGATCCGTCTCTGCTATATGGGAAATACATTTTTAAACAACAGCAGCTATCAGGGAAGATTAAAAGAGAGCACACAGCTTGGCGCAGAGCTTTTAGGCGATTCCACGGTAGATGCAGACGCGGAGATCATTGCCATGGTGATCGACTGCCTGAAAAAAGCAGGATTAAAAGAGTTTCAGCTTTCCGTCGGTCATGCAGAATTTTTCCGCGGTTTGACAGATGCGGCAGGGTTAAAGGAAGAACAGGAAGAAGAACTTCATGACCTTATTTCCAACAAAAATTATTTTGGTGTAACGGAGTTTGCTGAGACGCTGAGCTTAAACGATAACTTAAAGGCTCTGTTTGGAATGCTCGGCAATCTGTATACCGGATCTGACGAATTGCAGACGGCAAAGAAATATGCATCTGAATATCCGCGTATCTTAGCCGCGATCGAGCGCCTTGAGGAGTTACATCAGGTTTTAAAGATCTATGGCATTGATAAATATGTCTCCGTGGAGCTTGGAATTGTCAGCAATTATCAGTACTATACCGGCATCATTTTTGCGGGATACACGTTTGGAAGCGGTGAGCCGATCGTAAAGGGCGGCCGTTATGATGAACTTCTGACTTACTTTGGAAAGGAGTCAGCATCCATCGGTTTTGCGATCGTTATTGACCAGCTGATGGCAGCACTTTCCAGACAGAAGATCGAAATTCCGGTACAATATCAGAACGAACTTATTATTTATGATTCGAAAATGCGCAGTGAGGCGATCAAAAAGGCGATGGAGCTGCGTACTGACGGCAGAAATGTGGAGCTGATGGCAAGAGATATCTCAAAGACCGAAGAAGATTATCGCACCTATGCAAAGCAGAATCACTTTGTGAATGTGACATTTATGTAAGGAGACGGATACGATGGAAGAGATGAGATATTTAACCTTTGCCCTTGGGAAGGGAAGACTGGCGAAGAAAACTTTAGAGATGTTTGAACAGATCGGCATAACCTGCGAGGAGATGAAGGACAAAGACACCAGAAAACTGATCTTTGTAAATGAAGAATTAAAACTCCGTTTTTTCCTTGCGAAGGGACCGGATGTGCCGACATATGTTGAATATGGTGCAGCAGATATTGGTATCGTTGGAAAAGATACGATCTTAGAGGAAGGCAGAAATATTTACGAGGTACTTGATCTTGGATTTGGAAAATGCCGCATGTGCATCTGTGGACCGGAAAATGCAAAAGAGCTGTTAAACCATCATGAACTGATCCGCGTTGCAACCAAGTATCCGCGGATTGCAAAAGATTATTTCTATAATAAGAAACATCAGACTGTGGAGATCATCAAGCTGAACGGATCAATCGAGTTGGCGCCGATCGTTGGCTTATCTGAAGTTATCTGCGATATCGTAGAAACCGGCTCCACCCTGCGTGAGAACGGTTTGTCGGTGTTAGAGGAAGTTTGTCCGCTTTCTGCCCGCATGGTAGTCAATCAGGTGAGCATGAAGATGGAAAATGAGCGCATTACAAAACTGATTTCCGATTTAAAGACCGTCATATAAGATAACAAAAACCGTTTGCCACAGCAATGTTTTGAATACAGACGGAACAGATGTTTTGAAATGGAGGAGAAGTATGCGAATTATAGAACTGACAGAAGAGGCAAGAACAAATATACTGGAAAATCTTTTAAAAAGAAGCCCGAATTCCTATGGTGAATTTGAAGGCAGAGTAAATGAGATCATAGAAAATGTAAGGGCAAACCGCGATGCAGCGATCTTTGATTACACAAAGCGTTTTGATGGAGCTGACATCAACGCAGAGAATATCCTTGTGACGGAGGATGAGATTAAAGAGGCCTACGAAAAAGTGGATGAAAAACTGCTTACGGTGATCCGCAAGGCGCTGGTAAATATCCGCAAATATCATGAAAAACAGCGCCAGTATTCCTGGTTTGATTCCGAGGAGTCCGGCATTATTTTAGGACAGAAAGTGACTGCCTTGGAAAAAGTCGGCGTTTATGTACCGGGCGGAAAGGCAGTTTATCCGTCCTCCGTGCTTATGAACATCGTTCCGGCAAAGGTTGCGGGTGTAAAAACTATCGTTATGACAACACCTCCCGGAAAAGACGGAAAAGTCAATCCGGCGACCTTAGTTGCGGCAAAAGAGGCAGGTGTGGATGCAATCTATAAAGTCGGCGGTGCACAGGCGATCGCAGCGCTGGCATTTGGTACGGAAAGCGTTCCAAAGGTAGACAAAATTGTAGGTCCTGGTAATATCTATGTTGCCCTGGCAAAGAAAGCCGTATTTGGTTTTGTAAGCATTGACTCCATTGCAGGCCCTAGTGAGATCATGGTGTTAGCAGATGAAACTGCAAACCCGCGTTTTGTTGCAGCAGACCTTCTCTCGCAGGCAGAACATGACGAGATGGCATCTGCGATCCTTGTTACAACGAGCAGGGATTTAGCAGAGCAGGTATCAAAAGAAGTGGAAGGTTTTGTGGCACAGTTATCCAGAAAAGAAATCATTCAGAAGTCTTTGGATAATTATGGTTATATCTTAGTGGCAGAAAGTATGGACGAGGCGATCGCGACAGTGAACGAGATTGCATCCGAACATCTTGAACTTGTCACAAATAATCCATTTGAGACGATGACAAAGATCCGCAACGCGGGAGCAATTTTTGTCGGGGAATATTCCAGTGAACCATTGGGTGATTATTTCGCCGGTCCAAACCATGTGCTGCCGACGAACGGAACTGCAAAATTTTTCTCACCGCTTAGCGTGGATGATTTTATCAAAAAGTCAAGCATTATCTCTTATTCAAGAGAGGCATTAGAGCCGATTTATAAAGATATCGTACAGTTTGCAGAATGTGAACAGTTAACGGCGCATGCAAATTCAATCCGTGTACGATTTGAAGACTAGAGAGGAATGTGGTAAAATGGAAAGAACGGCGGAGTACATACGAAAAACAAAAGAAACGGATATTAAGATTAATCTGAATATAGACGGAACTGGTAAAGCGGAGATTGACACTGGGATCGGCTTTTTTGATCATATGTTAGAAGGATTTGCCAGACATGGTTTTTTTGATCTGGATGTCAAAGTGGAAGGTGATCTTGCCGTGGACTGCCATCACACGATCGAAGACACCGGAATCGTGCTTGGTAATGCGATCCGCAAAGCGTTAAAAAATAAAAAGGGCATCAAGCGTTTTGGAAGCTGTATTTTGCCGATGGATGAGACACTGGTGCTCTGCGCCGTGGATCTCTCCGGCAGACCTTATCTTGTTTTTGATGGTGAATTTACTGTGGAGCGGGTAGGGTATATGGACACGGAGATGGTTAAAGAATTTTTCTATGCCGTTTCTTATGCAGCGGGTATGAATCTGCATATCCGTGTATTGTCCGGCGGCAATAACCATCATATGATCGAAGCAATGTTCAAGGCATTTGCGAGGGCGTTAGATGAAGCAACCGGCTATGATCCGCGTATCACGGATGTGTTGTCCACAAAAGGCAGCCTGTAGGAAAACTTGCGATTCCTGCAGAAATCTGTCTTAGGTATATATCACAAAAGAAAAACGTGTATGGCTTGTTAAGAAAATGCAGGAATGGAGAGTTTTTAAATATGGAACACAAAAATATTGTTGCCACCATTTACTTAAAAAATGGACAGGCAGTAAAAGGCATGGATAATTTTGAACCAATGGGCTGGGACGTGATCAGTCTGGCACGTCTTTATAATGACAGCGGTATCGATAAAATCATCATTTTTGATCTCTCAGACGATGACGAAGAACACGAGAAGAATATTCATACCATCAAAAATATCAACCGCAATGTCGAGATCAAAGTCTGCGCAGGTGGAAACATCAGCCGCTTTGAGGATGTCAAGAAGTTTATTTATGCCGGATGCCTGCAGGTTATTGTAAACGGTGCAAAATCAAACAGCATGGATATTGCAAGAGAGGCGAGCGACCGTTTTGGAAAAGAGCGCATCCTTGTTTCCGTGGCAAATGTTGATTTTGTATTCAAACATCAGGAGGAGATGCAGGAGCATTTTCACGAACTTCTGGTTTTAAACACCAGCGTTTTGACGGCAATCGAAAATATTACAGACGTTCCGTATGTCGTATATTTTGAGGAATGCGATTACGAGAAAATTATTGAGACCTTAAAACGCGAAAATGTACGCGGAATTGCCGGATCTTTTATCAATGATCCTGAGACAGATATCATGGAAATGAAAGCACAGCTCTCTGCAGGCGGGATCAAGATGGATAATTTCGAACCGGCATTAAAATGGGCAGATTTAAAGAAAAATTCGGATGGCATGGTTCCGGTTATTGTGCAGGATTACCGCACGGATGAGGTTTTGATGCTTGCCTACATGAACGAAGAGGCTTTTGAAACGACGATCAATATCGGAAAGATGACCTATTACAGCAGAAGCCGCCAGGAGTTATGGATCAAAGGTATGACATCCGGACATATCCAGTATGTAAAGTCACTGACCGCAGACTGTGATTATGATACGATCTTAGCGAAAGTATCACAGATCGGTGCAGCCTGTCACACCGGAAATGTCTCCTGTTTCTTTAATGAGATCGTCAAAAAGGAGTATATGGAGAAAAATCCGCTGAAAGTATTAGAGGATGTCTATGCGATTATTTTAGACCGCAAGGCAAACCCGAAAGAGGGGTCATACACGAACTATCTGTTTGACAAAGGACTCGATAAGATCTTAAAGAAGATCGGAGAAGAGGCATCAGAAATCATCATCGCAGCCAAAAATCCGGATCCGGAAGATATCAAATATGAGATATCCGATTTCATGTATCATATGATGGTGCTGATGGCGGAAAAGGGAGTTACGTGGGAGGAGATCACACAGGAGCTTTCACAGAGGTAATATACGAAGGACATTTACAGGCAGAAATTACTTGTAAATGTCCTTTTGCAGGTTCGTCATGAATAACAAATATTTATGAAAGAGAGATTACAATGATACCATTAAAAATAGAAACACTGTTAAAAGGCCGCGTGGTTGAACATGATCGGGTAGAATATAAAACAGGATGGAACCCAAATGATATCATTCATTCTATTTGTGCTTTTGCAAATGATTATGACAATACAAACGGTGGATATATTGTGATCGGTGTAAAAGAAGAAAATGGGATGCCGGTATTTCCTTTAGAAGGGGTACCAAAAGAGGATCTGGATTCCATCCAACAGGAAATTTTTCAGTATTGCAATCAGATCGTTCCAAGATATATTCCGAGAATGGAAATCATTGATTATCAGAATTCCGGAATTTTTTTGATTTATCTTTGATGTTCTGCTGGTGACAGTGGTCCATATCAGGCGCCTAAAACTGTTTATCTGGAAATTGATAATATCAGACGGGGATATCTGGAAGATTTTATTAAGAAAAGCAATAGCAGCCTGATCGAAGAAATCAATAACAGTACGCTCGAAGAATTACTCCTTGCCGAAGAAGTCGCCGATGAGACAGATACAGAATTGGATATTAGAAATATCGGGGTTTTAATGTTTGCAGAACATCCGGAAAAATTTATCCCAGGATCATACATTGAGTTAATCCGGTTTAATACAAAAGAAGCAGAGGCATCCGATGATTTTATTGAAAAAACCTTTACAGGTCCTATCTGGAAACAGGTTCAGGATGCATTAGATTACATTAACACAAATGTTATTGAAGAAAAAGTTGTAAAACTTCAGGGGCAGGCGGAATCAGAACGATTTTTTCATAAATCATATCGTGAACAGGAACCTGTTGAAATCCGGATTTACGTCGACAGTATCCAGATACTCAATTATCCGGGATTGGCAAAATGGATTAATCTTGAGCGATTTGCCGAAGGCAGGATCAAAGGCAGAAAATACAGGAACAGACGGATTGGAGAATTATTTAAAGAAATTGATTTGTCAGAGAAAAAAGGCACAGGTATTCCCAAAATATTACGTGAACTTAAGAAAAATGGTTCTCCTGGACCGGAATTTGATATGGATGATGACAGAACATATTTGAATACAATTATTCATATCCGCGATGGATTTGATAAAAATGAGATTATGTCCGAATCAATGTCCGAATCAATGTCCGAATTAGAAATTGCCAGAATACAGGTAATATTACAATATCTGACTGTTCATGATACCATTAACAGTGCAAAAGCGGCTGAATTACTGGATGTAGAGAAAAAGACCGCAAGCCGGCTGTTGTCAAAAGCTGAAAAAGTAGAAGTTCTGATCAGCAAAGGCAAAACGAAAGATAAAGTTTATATGAAAAAATAATTTGGGTATATCAGATAAAATCCTGAAAATGAAAATTGGAGACTCCATGTTTGAAAAAATAAAACAACTTATGACTGGTAATCTGTCAAAAGGCGGCAGGCAGGTCTACATCGATGATCTGCGCGTCATAGCGACCGTATTTGTGATCGGGGTGCATACAGTCTCACTGGCTGCCACGATGACAGAATACGGAAGCATCCCATTCCGGGTGCTTACCATCTTTAATTTTATATTTTTGTCCTGCAACCTGCTTTTTGTCATGTTAAGCGGAGCATTATTGCTCCCGGTAAAAAATGAATCGATCGGCAATTTTTTCCGGAAACGTTTCACAAAAGTTGCAATTCCGCTGGTTGTCTATTACATTCTGTATATCGTGGCAAAGGAAGGGCTTGTCTGGCTGAGACCGGACCACTGGATTCTGATGTTGAGGCGTATTTTAACGGGGGCTCCAATGGAGGCACCTCATTTCTGGCTGGTCTATGTGATCATCTGGCTGTATGTACTGACGCCGTTTATGCGGTATATTGTACATAATATTCCCGATACCGTATTGTCGGGTGTGATAGGGGTCGTATTTGCAATTTGTGCATTGGACACCTATCTACCACTTTACGGAATCAACTCTGTGTTTGGCATTGTGGTGGATTCTTATGCGGGCACTTTTTTACTTGGATATTTTCTTTCTGAAAAATGCAGCAGAAAGGTAGAAAATTTTTTCATGTTTACAGGATTTCTATCATTTATTGAAACCTGTATGTGGATCTGGAACGGAAATGATTATGTCAATTATATTTATCAGAATTCGCCCACAATGATGTGTTTTACGGCAGCTATCTTTTTGTTGGTAAAGCGCCTTGCGTCCCAAAAAACAAAAAGCAGTTTCTTTGTGCAGTGGATCAGCCGGTACAGTTATTCTATTCTGCTGATCCACTGGGGCGTACTTCATTTTGTGGTCAAACAGAAACTGCATGTCAATGTGCTCGGCGGTGGCATTGTCGGCGGCTGTATTGTGATGATGGTACTGACTCTTTTTATCTCAGCAATCGGTGCAATGATCCTTGACAATACGCTGCTGAAATGGCTCCAGAAACCTTTTACAAAAAAGCAGAGACAGAAATAAAAATACAAGGTATGAATTTGTCCATAGATTCATAAAATGATATCAAAAATCAGAATAAAAAAACGATGTTTACTTAAAAACGGTCACTGGTATACATAATATTTTTATGGTAAACCAGTGCCGGGACACAGAACTGCTGTATGAAATCAGTCATATAATTTTATGCAGATGGACTGGCACAGAAATGGAGTGTTCTATGGACAGACAGACAGTCGAACGGCGCAGGGAATATGTGCAGAATATCCGCAATTCTTTTTATGAGGAAAACGGGATGCAGAAGAGAGAGACCAGAGAGGTGGATGATTCTGCACCGGAAATGGGGCTTGCGGCAGCACTGAAACTGCGCATTTTTTTATCTGTATGTATATTTGCAGCTTTTTTAGGCTGCATGTATACCCATACGGATTTGTGTGGTTACAGCACGCAGACGATCACAGAAATGATCTGTGATAATCATTATTATACAAATCTGAAAAATTATGTTATGATACATTGAGCGCAAGTGAGTCAACATACATGTATGATTGACGAACGGCGAAATTTGAGCGCGAAAGAAGAAATGGAAAGGATTTTTTTAAATGACAAAATTAGCTTTATCCGATGAGATACTGATGAAGATTGATAAACCGGCGCGCTATATCGGTAACGAGTTAAACAGCGTGGTAAAAGAGAAAGATACGGTTGATATCCGATTTGTGATGTGTTTCCCGGATGTTTATGAGATTGGAATGTCACATCTTGGTATTCAGATTTTATACGATATGTTAAATAAAAGAGAGGACGTCTGGTGTGAGCGCGTCTATTCCCCATGGCCGGATCTGCATGCAATTTTAAAAGAAGAGAATATCCCGTTATTTTCTTTAGAGTCGCAACAGCCGGTAAAGGATGCGGATTTCTTGGGAATTACGATACAGTACGAGATGTGTTATACCAATATCTTACAGATCTTAGATCTAAGCCAGATTCCAATCGAGGCAGCAGACAGGACGGAAAATGATCCGATCTTAATTGGCGGAGGTCCATGTACCTATAACCCGGAACCGATTGCGGAATTTTTTGATCTGTTTTATATGGGAGAAGGCGAAATTTCCTATGATGCACTGCTGGATCTGTACAAAAAAATGAAGCAGGAAGGAGCTTCGCGCAAGGATTTTTTACATGAGGCCGCAAAGATTCCTGGTATTTATGTACCATCTTTATATGAAGTAAGCTATAAAGAGGATGGAACGATCGCCGGATTTGAACCGGTGTATGAGGATGTGCCACGCACGGTCACAAAACAGATTGTTACAGATATGACGCAGGCAGTTTATCCGGAAAAACCGATTGTACCATTTATCAAGGCGACACAGGACCGCGTGGTTCTTGAGATCCAGCGAGGCTGTATCCGTGGCTGCCGTTTCTGCCAGGCGGGTATGGTCTACCGTCCGACACGTGAAAAAGATGTGGAACGTTTAAAAAAACTTGCGTACCAGATGTTAAAGTCAACCGGACATGAAGAGATCTCTTTAAGCTCTTTAAGTTCTTCCGATTACTCACAGTTACAGGAACTTGTGACATTTTTAATTGAGGAATTTAAGGGAAAAGGTGTCAATATTTCTCTTCCATCTCTGCGTATCGATGCATTTTCCTTAGATGTTATGGGAAAAGTGCAGGATATCAAGAAAAGCAGTCTGACCTTTGCACCGGAGGCTGGTTCCCAGCGTCTCAGGGATGTTATCAATAAAGGTCTTACAAAAGAGGTTATCTTAGAAGGTGCCGGAATGGCATTTGAAGGTGGCTGGAATAAGGTAAAGCTTTACTTTATGTTAGGGCTTCCGACCGAGACAGAAGAGGATATGAAGGCGATCCCGGAACTGGCAAACGATATTGCGGTACGTTATTATGAGATTCCAAAAGATCAGCGGAATGGGAAATGCCAGATCACAATTTCAACATCGTTTTTTGTGCCAAAGCCTTTTACACCGTTCCAGTGGGCATCCATGCATGACCCGGAGGACTATATTGCGCGTGCGAAAGTTGTCAATGACACGGTAAAAGAGCAGTTAAACCGTAAAAGCATCAAATACAACTGGCATGAAGCTGATGTGACGGTGTTAGAGGGTGTATTAGCACGCGGTGACCGCAAGGTCGGAAATGTGATCCGCACGGTTTATGAGCGTGGCGGCATATTTGATGCGTGGTCCGAATATTTTGATTACCAGAGATGGTTGGATGCATTTGCGGAATGTGGCGTGGATATGGATTTTTACACCAAAAGAGAGCGCTCACTTGATGAAGTATTTCCATGGGATTTCATTGATACCGGCGTGACGAAAGAATTCTTAAAACGCGAATGGCAAAATGCCATGGAAGAGAATGTGACTCCAAACTGCAGGATGCGCTGCTCCGGATGTGGTGCCGCCCAGTTTAAAACAGGGGTATGTATGGCAGAGCGTTAAAAAAGATATTTAACGTTTTACATGAGATACTTAATGTGAAAGAAGAAAGGGTTAATGTAAGGTTGACATTATGATAAAGATAAGGATTAAATTCCGTAAATACGGTGTGATGCGTTTTATCGGACATCTGGATATTATGCGTTATTTTCAGAAGGCAATGCGCAGGGCAGAAATTGATATCTGCTACTCGGAAGGCTTTTCCCCGCACCAGATCATGTCTTTTGCGGCACCGCTTGGTGTCGGAATCACCAGTGATGGAGAGTATCTTGATATTGAAGTAAATTCTACCAGATCAAGCGAAGCGTCTATTAAGGCACTGAATGATACCATGGTGGAAGGTGTGGAAGTCACAGAGTATGTAAAGCTGCCGGACAATGCAAAAACAGCAATGTCCATGGTTGCAGCGGCGGACTATGACCTTTTCTTTAAAGAAGGGTATGAACCGGCTGCAGACGTTAGAACTTTTGCAGATGGCATCCGTCAGTATTTTACGGAAAAAGAAGAATTTCTGATCACAAAACAGACGAAAAAAAGCGAAAAAGTCATGGATTTAAAGCAGCTTGTATATGCATTTGATGTGTCAGAAAGAGACGGCAGACCGGTATTTTATTTAAAAGTATCCACAGGAAGTACGGATAACCTAAAGCCGGAACTTGTACTAGAAGCAATGTTTCAGGCAATGGGATATACTTATGACCAGAATACGATCCAGATTCACCGCAGGGATGTCTATGCCATGGATCCGGCAGGAGATGGATTTATTTCCCTTGGGAAAATGGGGGAAGTGATCGGGTAATATGAACCGTTTTATTATTACAACAACAGAAATCGAAAAAAAAGAATACCGCATTGCGGCACTCTGTGATGCCAGACAAAAACTGATCGAAGTGACCACGGAATCCATGACCGGGACATCTGTGCTTGGAAATATTTATATAGGCAGGGTAGAAAATGTTGTAAAAAATCTGAATGCTGCCTTTGTCTGCATCGCACCGGGACAGAACTGTTACCTGCCGCTGCAGGAACTGAAAAATCCTATTTTTACCAAAAAACAATCAGAAAAAAAAGCAATTTGTGCAGGGGATGAACTTTTAGTTCAGGTGGTAAAAGAAGCATTAAAGACGAAGGATCCTTCCGTAAGTACGAACCTTACGTTTACCGGAAAATATGTGATCCTTACGACTGGAAAACGAAAAATCGGTGCATCTTCCAAGCTGCCAAAAGAGAAAAGAGAAAAACTGTTAAAGATCGTAGAAGATTTTCTTTCAGGCAAAGAACAGATTCCATATGGTGTGGTCGTCCGTACCAATGCTGCGCAGGCATCAAAAGAGGAACTGCTTTTGGAATTGGCACAGCTTGAGGCAGAAGTTCAAAAAATCATCTCAGGCGCAAAATATTTGATCCGCTATTCTCTGGTACATAAAGAGGAACAGCCGTGGCAGAAGATGTTAAACGGACTTTATGAAACAGAACTGGGGGAAGTGGTGACGGATGACAGAGAAATCTTTGAGACAATCTGTAACATGTATGGTGTCGGTGCAAAACAGCTTGTAACCGGGGGCAGTGTGAGATCCAGGGTAGATGAAATACTCACCGGACATGGTCTTAAAATCCGCTATTATGAAGATGAAATGGTTTCATTATCTGCACTTAGCGGGATCACATCACAGCTTCACGATGCATTGAGGGAGAGAGTATGGTTAAAGTCAGGTGCATACCTTATTATCCAGCCGACGGAAGCTCTGACGGTAATTGATGTAAATACCGGAAAAAACATTGCCAAAAAGGAAATGCAGGAAAACTTCCTTAAAGTAAATATCGAAGCTGCAGAAGAAATTGCAAGACAGTTAAGGCTGCGCAATATTTCAGGGATTGTCATTGTTGATTTTATCAATCTGGAAGCAAAGTCGGCAGAGAGTGAACTTTTAAATGTTTTTGGAGCGGCACTGAAAAAAGATCCGGTACCAACGCAGATCGTTGAGATGACAAAACTCGGTCTTGTTGAGGTCACGCGGAAGAAAATCAAAAAATCACTGCGGGAGAGTTTGTCCTGACACAATCTGGAACATTTTACGGACATTTGAGTATCATCAAAATTAAGAAAGTATAGAGAGAATAAAAATGAATTTAAGTTTTATTGAGATTTTAAAAGTAATTTTTCTTGGAATCGTGGAGGGAATCACGGAATGGCTCCCGATCAGCAGCACCGGACACATGCTTTTAGTGGACGAATTTTTACAGCTAAACGCAAGTGATTCCTTTAAGGAAATGTTTTTTATTATCATTCAGCTTGGTGCGATCCTTGCGGTTGTAGTCCTCTACTGGAACCGGATGTTTCCGTTCCAGTTTAAGGATAAGGCGAAGCCTGTGATAAGAAAAGATATTTTTTCTTTATGGTTTAAAGTAGTGGTAGCATGTATTCCGGGAGCGGCTGTCACAATATTATTTGACGATTATATCGAAGCACATCTTCACACACCGGTTGTGATTGCGATCGCTCTGATCTTTTATGGTGTTGCCTTTATTCTGATTGAAAACTGGAATAAGACAAGAGAGCCAAAGATCAAAACACTTGCGGATATTTCCTACCAGACTGCATTTATGATCGGATTGTTTCAGGTTCTTTCCATCATTCCTGGAACTTCACGTTCCGGTGCAACGATCATAGGTGGACTGATCATAGGTGTCTCCCGTGTAGCTGTTGCGGAGTTCACGTTCTACCTTGCAGTTCCGGTTATGCTCGGCATGAGCCTCTTAAAACTCTTGAAATTTGGATTTGCATTTACCGGGGCAGAGTTTGTGATCCTGGGAGTTGGAACAGTGGTTGCGTTTCTTGTCTCCATTGTTGTCATCCACTTTTTGATGTCCTATATCCGGAAACATGACTTTAAGGTATTTGGATGGTACCGTATCGTGCTTGGAGCGCTGGTGCTGGTTTATTTTGCTTTCAGATAAAAATATTTTATAAATTTGTAAAAAATGGTTGACGTAACAAAAAATATATGCTAAAGTAACGAAGTATGCCGCACAGTGAGGTCTGAAAGTCCGTCTATACTGTATCAATCACAGATAGAAGGCACCATAACTGGCGAGTAATGATAATAGGAGGTGCCATATGTACGCAATTATAGCAACAGGTGGTAAACAGTACAAAGTATCCGAAGGCGATATCATTACCATTGAAAAGCTCGGAAAAGAAGCTGGTGAGAAAGTAACTTTTGATCAGGTTTTAGCTGTATCTGACAACGGTATCAAAGTTGGTTCTGATGTAGCAAACGCTTCTGTAGAGGCTTCTGTCGTAAAAGAGGGCAGAGGTAAAAAAGTTATCGTTTACAAGTACAAGAGAAAGACTGGCTATCACAAGAAAAACGGTCACAGACAGGCGTTTACACAGGTTAAGATTGAAAAGATCAACGCGTAATCGACAGGGAAAGTTGTTATGACAAAGATAACGATTTTCAGAAACCGTGACAACGAGTTTTTAGGCTTTGAATGTCTTGGACATGCCGGATATGCAGAGGAAGGCGAAGATATTGTATGTGCAGGGATTTCCGCATTGGTCATCAATACGGTAAACAGTCTCGGCTTATATACGAAAGATGCCTTTTTCACTGATTCGGATGAGGAGACAGGAAAGATAAGCTTATCGTTTTCTTCCCCGGCAGGACATGATGCCGATCTACTTATGAAGTCATTGGTTTTAGGTTTGCAGGGAATACAAAACACTTATGGAAATGATTATATCATTCTAAAATTCAGGGAGGTGTAAGACATGTTAAATATGAACCTTCAGTTTTTTGCTCATAAAAAGGGAGTTGGTTCTACAAAGAACGGTCGTGATTCCGAATCTAAAAGATTAGGAGCAAAAAGAGCAGACGGACAGTTTGTAAAAGCTGGAAACATTTTATACAGACAGCGTGGAACAAAGATTCATCCGGGCGTTAATGTAGGTATCGGTGGAGATGATACATTATTTGCTTTAACAGATGGTATCTTAAGATTCGAAAGAAAAGGAAGAGATAAGAAACAGGCTTCCGTTTATCCAGTAGCTGAATAAGATGTACTGTGGACCCGACTATGAACACCCATCACAGATGGCACATCCATCGCAGATGGATGTGATAGCCGGGTTCTATTTGTATTAAGAATGTGACAGGTAATTCACATGTATTCAAAGTCAGGTTGAACCCTGCTTTATGTACGTGTTTTTGTTAAATTTGAGGTAGAAAAATATGTTTGCAGACAGAGCAACAATTATTATAAAATCAGGAAAAGGCGGGGATGGTCATGTCAGTTTCCGCAGGGAAAAATATGTGCCGGACGGCGGTCCGGATGGCGGAGACGGCGGCCGCGGCGGTGATATCGTATTCGTGGTCGATGACGGTTTAAATACACTTACCGACTATCGTCACAGAAGAAAGTTTGCCGCACAGCCTGGAGAAGAAGGCGGAAAACGCAACTGTCATGGAAAGAACGGCGAGGATCTGATCTTAAAAGTTCCGGCAGGAACTGTGATCAAAGATGCAGAGTCCGGAAAAGTAATTGCTGATATGTCCGGTGACAACCGCAGACAGGTGATCTTAAAAGGCGGCCGCGGCGGTCTTGGAAACCAGCATTTTGCAACATCTACCATGCAGGCGCCGAAATATGCACAGCCGGGTGGAGATGCCATTGAACTGGAAGTAAAATTGGAATTAAAGGTGATCGCGGACGTCGGTCTGGTCGGTTTTCCGAATGTTGGAAAGTCAACGTTATTGTCAAGGGTAACCAATGCACAGCCAAAGATCGCCAATTACCATTTTACAACCTTACAGCCAAACCTTGGTGTCGTAGACTTAGATGGTGCGAAGGGATTTGTCATTGCCGACATTCCGGGACTCATTGAGGGGGCATCTGAAGGTGTCGGACTCGGACTTGAGTTTTTGCGTCATATTGAGCGTACAAAAGTCATGATCCATGTGGTCGATGCAGCCGGAACCGAAGGACGTGATCCAATCGCAGATATCCGTGCTATCATGAAGGAATTAGAGGCATATGATCCGAAACTTTTAGAAAAGCCGCAGGTGATTGCAGCAAACAAGATGGATGCGGTGTACGGTGATGAGAATGAGATCGTCCAGTCTTTAAGACGGGAGTTCGAAAAAGACGGAATCCGTGTATTCCCGATTTCTGCAGTCAGCGGAAAGGGATTAAAAGAGTTGCTGTATCATGTTCAGGAGCTGCTCGATCACTGCGACAGCGAGCCGGTGATCTATGAGCCTGAATTTGATCCGGCACTGCGATTCTTTAAGGATGAGCCTTATACGATTTCACAGGCGGCAGATGGAGCATTTGAGATTGAGGGACCAAAGATCGAAAAAATGCTTGGTTATACCAATATCGATTCTGAAAAAGGATTTTTATTCTTCCAGAAGTTTATGAAGGAACAGGGTATATTAAAAGAATTAGAAGCCCAGGGAATCGAAGATGGCGATACTGTGCGTATGTATGGATTTGAATTTGATTATTATAAATAATAAGAAACTGATGTGATATTAATGGCACTGGGAAACGGTGCGGAAATGAGGAATGTTATGGCATTAACAAGTAAACAGCGTGCATACCTTGGCGGATGTGCAAGCACGATGGATCCGATCTTTCATATTGGAAAAGCAAGCCTTACACCGGAGATCATTACAGCGTTAGACGAAGCATTAGAAAAGAGAGAGCTGATCAAGGTGGCTGTATTAAAAAACTGTATTGATGATCCGAGAGAGATTGCTGCAGTGACTGCAGAGCGGACACGTTCTGAGGTTGTGAAGGTAATTGGAAAGAAGATCGTTTTATTCCGTCAGGCGAAGAAAAATACCAAGTACGAACTGCCGGGCTGATATGGAAGATGCAGAGTGCAGGATCGGACAAAAGCATTTAAAGAGGGTAGGCATTTTAGGCGGTTCTTTTGATCCGATTCATAAGGGACATTTAAATATTGCGCAGAGTGCGTATGAAGAATTTGCATTGGATGAAGTATGGTTTATTCCCGCCGGACATTCTCCCAATAAAGACGAGAAAAAAATGACAGCGGCAGATATCCGGGCGGAAATGACAGCTCTGGCTATCTATGATATTCCATATTTTAAACTTTCACGAATGGAAATCGATGCAGAGGGGACAAGTTATACTTATCTGACACTCACAAAATTAAAAGAGGCTTGTCCGGATACTGATTTTTTCTTTATTATGGGGGCTGACTCCCTTGATTATTTAGAAAAATGGTATCATCCTGAAATTATCTGTGAGAAGGCAGTTATTTTGGCCGCAGTACGTGATGATATGGATTTGTCGGAGGTTGAGAAAAAGATTTCTGCCTTAAAACAGCTATTTCCTGCTGAAATCTATCCAATCGAGGGTGGAAAAACAGATATTTCATCCAGTGAGATCCGTGCGGCTTTAAGACGCGGAAAAACAGATATTTCGCTGATTCCGCCTAAAGTACTGGCATATATTCAGGAACATCATTTGTATGGGGAGGATTAGATGATAAGACATGCAATTATGTCTGCGCAAATCTGACGGCAGCGTCTCTTCGCAATAAGCTGGTCTGAAATGGAGATTATCATGGAATTAAATGAAATTCGAAAAAAGTTAAAAAAAGAACTGGATAAGGGTCGTTATGAGCACACGAAAGGTGTTATGTACACTGCGGGCTGTCTTGCCATGGCACATGAGTATTCCATGGAAAAGGCAATGCTTGCAGGATTACTTCATGACTGTGCAAAGTGTATCCCAAATGATCAGAAAATAGAAATGTGTGAAAAAAAACACATTCTGATCAATCCGGTAGAATATAAAAGCCCGTATCTGCTGCATGCAAAATTAGGGGCATTTTTGGCGGAAACGGTATATGAAGTATCGGATCCACAGATTTTACATGCAATCAAAGTGCATACGACCGGTGAACCGGATATGAGCCTCTTAGACAAAATCATTTATATTGCGGATTATATTGAGCCTGGGCGGGATAAGGCAGAAAACCTTCCCTATATAAGGAAGATCGCTTTTGAAGATCTGGATGTCTGTATGGCGGAAATCCTGCATGATACGCTGGCTTATCTATCCAGCCGTGGTGGAAGTATCGATGCAACAACAAAGATGACCTATGATTTTTACCGTCAATACAGGAAAAAACATGATTGATGTTTCAAGTTTAAACATGCCTTTCTGGTGTGGTGTATGAAGCCATTGCCGGGAAAATAAACAAAAATAATAGGAGAGTGTAGATTTATGACTTCAGCAGAATATTGTAAAATAGCAGTGAAGGCACTGGAAGACAAGAAGGCAGAGGATGTGAAAGTAATTGATATCCGTGAAATTTCACCGATCGCAGATTTTTTTATCATTGCAGATGGAATGAACCAGAATCAGATTCAGGCAATGCGTGATGCGGTAGATGAAGCTTTATATAAGGCAGATCTTAAAGTACGGCAGGTGGAAGGCAATCAGTCTTCTACATGGATTCTGATGGACTATAATGATATCATTATCCATATTTTCTCGAAAGAGGACAGACTTTTTTATGATCTTGAGCGTATCTGGAAAGATGGGAAAGAGATCAGTGTGGATGAACTGTAAAAAATAGTGATATGTTTTGTAAATAGTTTTATGAACATAAACGGAAAAGGCAGCTGATTGTTAACATGAAAATCAGCTGCCTTTTCCTTAATTTAAAAATCGCATAATACCGAATACTTTACCAAGAATCGAACATTCATTCACAATGATCGGATCCATGGTATCATTTTCCGGCTGCAGGCGAAAGTGACCGTCTTCTTTGTAAAAAGTTTTTACGGTTGCGGAATCATCTACAAGCGCAACGACAATATCTCCATTCTGTGCATCTGATTGTTTCTGTACAAGAATCTTATCACCGTTAAATATTCCGGCATTAATCATACTGTCCCCTTTTACCTTTAACATAAACGTTTCTGCATTTGGCATAAACTCAGTAGGAATCGGAAAGTAATTTTCGATATTCTCAACGGCAAGCAGCGGCTGACCGGCAGCTACCTGACCAATGATAGGGACATTTACGACTTCACGTCTTGTTAAGTTGAAATTGTCATCAATGATCTCGATGGCACGTGGTTTTGTAGGATCTCTTCGGATATAACCATTCTTTTCAAGAGTCTCAAGGTGTGAATGAACAGAAGAAGTTGACTTTAAATGAACTGCTTCGCAGATCTCACGAACTGCAGGTGGATAACCTTTGTTTAAAATTTCCTGTTTGATATATTCTAAAATTTCTCGCTGCTTACTGCTGATTTTGCCATATGCCATAAAGTGCCTCCTATTATACGATAAAATGTATTTTATCAATCTTGTAAGGGGATGATTCTGCCCTGTATTTATTTTATCATAAAACAAATGAAAATGCAAACGTATATTCCGAAAATTTGTTCGATTTTTCACTTGACGTTACTGTTCAGACCATTGTAAAAACTGACGAAATTTAAAAAAATATATTTGTGGATAAACTCAAGCAGGATGGGAAGTCTCGTTAACGACTTCCGAATCCTGCTTTTTCTTTTGAAATTATAAACAGTACCTGCATGTTTTCCTGCTTTTACATGGCTGGAATACGGATTTCCACTCCTGCTTCTTTCATTTTTCTGCCGGTTATCCACCGTCATTCTGCCAGTCCCGTAATTCGTCCGATTTCCCATTCGTCCCTGTTTCTGCTATACTTATCCTATACTTAAGGAGGCACAAATGAACGCAGATGATAAAAGCAAACTCAAAGCATATGAAGAACTTATAGGCAGTCTTGAGCATACAAACGGACTACAGCACAGGGTCATCGAAACCCAGTCCTCATTGATCAAATCCCTTGAGGAACATAATGCAGAATTAGAAAAAATCATTGATGATCTGACAAACATTTAAGGAAAGGACGCGGCATGGGGATGGGGAATTCTTTTGAAACCATTACAGTACTTCAATACAGGCTGAAAGCAGCACAGGAAGAACTTGCAGCCTTTCAATCGGGAGAAAAATATATCCGAATGGAAAAACAGCACCTTACACAGGTGCGTGCCCTGGAACGCAGAATTGCAAAACTGGAAGCAGCTGTAGCAAAAGAACACAGCCATGCCATTACGATTCGGAATCAATGGTTTGAGATTTTTGAACAGCTGCAAAAAGAATGCGACCGTATGGTCGCCGAAGCAGTAAAAAAGGCGGATATGATGGAAAAAAGGGCCATCCGTGCAGAAAAACAGCGCGACACCGCCCTTGAAAAAGTAACTTCCCAGAGACGGGAACTTTACAAAGTAAAGACAGAGCTTGATGATGAAAAACAAAAAGTACAGAAACTGACGGCACAGATTAACCGGAACTATGAAAACTCATCCATCCCGTCTTCAAAATCTATCGCCCGCAAAAAAATATCCAACAGCCGCGAAAAAACAGGAAGGAAACCCGGTGGACAGCCAGGACACAGGGGGCACTGCAGAAAGAAACTCACCCCGACAAGGGAAATCTATCTTCCGGCACCCGAAGAAGTACTCCATGACCCTGACTTTAAGAAAACATCGAAAACCATTACAAAGCAGAAAATCGACATCAGCGTAGAAGTGCATGTGACCGAGTATCATGCCGATGTGTACTATAATTCCAAAACAGGTGAACGGATCCATGCACCATTTCCACAGGGAGTCATTGATGACGTTAACTATGGAGGAAATTTACGTGCTTTCCTGTTTCTGCTGAATAATGACTGCTGTACATCAATTGATAAAAGCCGCAGGTTTTTGTCTGATCTGACAGATGGAAAAATAAACATATCAAAAGGCATGATCAATAATCTCTGCCGGTCATTTGCCCAAAAAACAGAATCCCAGCGTAAAGAGATTTTCTGCGATATGCTGCTTTCCCCTGTCATGCATACAGACTGTACCAATGCCTGTGTAAACGGGGAAAGTTCGTATGTATTTGTATGTGCGGTTCCGGATGGCGGTGTGCTCTATTTTGCCAGGGGCAAAAAGGGACACGATGGAATAAAGGGCACGGTCGTTGAAGACTATCAGGGGACACTGGTCCACGATCATGATGTAACCTTTTATAAGTATGGAACCGGCCACCAGGAATGCCTTGCACATGTACTGCGTTATCTGAAAGACAGCATGGACAACGAAAAGGACCGTACCTGGAACAGGCAGATGCATTCCCTGATACAGGAAATGATCCATTACCGGAATGGTTTATCTGAATCAGAAGAGCCAGATCCGCAGACCGTCTCCGAATTTGAAGAACGTTATAAAACAATCCTGTCCATAGCTGGGGATGAATACGACTATGAGCCGCCTGGGAAATACTACCGTGATGGATACAACCTGTACAAAAGGATGAAAAAGTATAAGAAAGATCATCTTCTTTTCCTCCATAATAAGAATGTACCTGCCACGAATAACGAAGCCGAACGGCTGCTGAGAAAATATAAAAGAAAACAGGCGCAGGCTGTGTCATTCCGGAGTCCGTCAAGCATCGACCATCTCTGTAAATGCATGAGCATGCTGGTTTTGATGCGCAGAAAAGAGCAGACCAATCTGTTCCGCGAGATTGCAGAAATATTTGCATAAGAAAACCGATGGTTTTGACTACGATTAGTCTATACCATCGGTTCTTTTGTTACAAGTTTACCTCTGAACAGTAACCACTTGACAAACAAATGTTCGCGTATTATGATACAGATATGCAAACAGTTGTTCGCAACAAATGTTTGCATGTGATGGAGGGTGTTTATGAGAAGCAGAAGAAAAAGCAGGAAAAAGCAGAAATCAGTTTTTTTGATCGCATTATCAATGGTACTATTTATAATAATGTGTTCCGCATGTTTTGGTACGATCCGGGCACAGGCGGCTGATGAAACCAGTGCCTATAAATATTATACCAGCATACAGATTACCCCGGGACAGACGTTAAATGACATTGCAGGGATTTATATGACCGATGATTATAAAGATACCTCAGCTTATATAGAAGAGGTATGTATGATCAATCATATCTTTCCGGATGATATTCATGAGGGCGAATATCTGACAGTGCCATATTATTCAGCAGAATATTTAAAATAGGTGCCCAAATAGCAGCGCAAAACAGCAACAAAACAGCAACAAAACAGTAGGAACAAAACAGTAGTCTGTGGGGATGTTGTATTTTTCTTCAAAATAAGCTATAATAATTATATTCGGCATAAAAATATCCCGATGGAAGTGGTGATATTCAGGGTATATGCCAGGTACGGAGGATAGCGTTGAAGATATGTTAAAGTTTATTTATGTAATTCTTATGAACCTTTTCAGAGCACCATATATGATTCCAAAGATGCATAAGGAAGCGGATCATCCTGAAAAATATTCAGAAGAAGAGCGATATGAGCTTGCGCGCCATGTGATTCGCCTTATGAAAACGACTGGTGGAATTAAGACGAAAGCATATGGTCTGGAAAATCTCCCGTCAGAGGGCGGCTATATGATGTATCCAAACCATCAGGGAAAGTATGACGCACTTGGTATTATTTATACCCATAAAAAACCGTGCTCTATCGTCATGGATCGTGCAAAATCCAATACGATCCTCGTTCGGGAATTTATCGATCTGCTGCAGGGAAAACGTCTGGATAAGAAGGATGTAAGGCAGGCGCTTACAATCATTAATGAAGTTTCAGAAGACGTTAAAAAGGGGAAACGTTATATCCTTTTTCCGGAAGGCGGGTACGATTTCAATAATCGTAATAACGTATGCAATTTCAAGGCCGGTAGTTTTAAAATTGCTTTAAAGACAAAGGCACCGATTATACCGGTTGCCCTGATCGATTCCTATAAGGTTTTTAACAGTTTTAATCTGGGACCTGTGACAACACAGGTACACTATCTGAAACCTATTTTATTTGATGAATATGGTTCATTGAAAACACATGAGATTGCAGAACTGGTACAGCGCAGGATTCAGGAAAAAATTGACAGTATATTGTTACCGGAGACATAATATATGAAACAATAGAATGCATCTTCCATGAACATTCTATTGTTATGAATTAGAAAAAGTGTTATATGATATAAAATGTCATATAGCACTTTTTTAATAATACACAGAAATCAGATCTCACGTAATTTGACATATTTCGCAGCACTCCGGCGTCTTTCATCTTCAAGTGCAGCATAGTGCTTACGGGTAGTATTGACATCTTTATGTCCAAGAACATCGGCAACCAGATAGATATCGCCGGTTTCGCGGTAGAGGGATGTACCGTAGGTACTCCGAAGTTTATGCGGCGTAATATGTTTTAAGGTTGTTACAAGCTTGGAATATTTTTTTACCATATTTTCCACGGATCTGACACTTATGCGCTTGTTTTGAAGTGATAGGAAGAGCGCATTGATACTTCCGTCGGCTGCAGTGATTTTCTGGCGTTCCACCATATAATCCATGAGAGCTCTGCGGACTTCCTCTCCAAAATATACGACAACTTCTGCGCCACCTTTGCGGTGGATTTTAATGCCGTTATTTTTAAAGTCAACATCTTCCATATCGAGGCCGACACATTCAGAAACACGGATACCGGTTCCTAAAAGAAGTGTCATCATTGCCAGATCCCGGATTTTTGTCTTTTCATGATACTGTTGCTGTCTCGCAGTAAGATTCTCGCCAGATTCCACTTCGTCAAGGAGCTTTGCCACCTCATCGACATCCAGACGGATAATATTCTTTTCATGTATTTTAGGCATGTCTACTTTAACAGTTGGATCATCTTCAATCAAACCATTTTTGTAATAATAATGATAAAAGGAGCGCAGGGCAGAAAGTTTACGCTTCAAACCACCTTCGTCATTGGTGTGTTCCGTTCCGTCTTTTTCGTAGTATTTTAAATAAGAAAGATATTCCTCAATATCCATTGGTGTAATTTCATTTAAAATAGAGATTGGAAAATCTGTAATATCCATTTTAGCACAGACCGGATTGGTAGCATGCAGGTAATCGAAGAAACACCCGATATCATATGCGTATGCAATTTTTGTCCTGGAAGAGCTTGTTGCTTCAATGCCAATAAAAAACTGTTTGCAAAAGGGTGGCAGTGTTTCTAATAGTTTTCTTAACTTTACTTCATTCTTTACGTTTATTGTTTCATAATATGCTTTTTCTTTCATTGTGATCTCCAGTTTGTGGGGGGATTTTAAAAAAGTAACATAAGGCTTAAATTGCATTATTGGTACCGGACAGCCATCCTTGTATATTTCCGTTCTGGATTGCATGAAAAAGTTTCGTCTTAACCCCCGGATTGTCTATATTTAACTGCTGTATCAGTTTCTTTACATATTCGCGTTTAGTATTACCGTCCATCGGACATGGATTTTTTACAACAGGAAGCGGATACTTATTCCGGAATCCTTTTACTTCTGCCTCAGATACATAAATCAGAGGACGGATTATGGTAAGATCAGAATCTTCCATGTAGGTTTTTGGGGGAAATACATAAAAGCGTCCCTCAAAAATCATGGATAAAAATGCTGTTTCAATCACATCATCCATATGATGTGCATATGCCACTTTATTACATCCGAGTTCTTTTATCGCCTGATTCAAGGCACCTTTGCGCATTTTTGCACATAAGGAACAGGTGGGTTTTTCATTTCGTTCTTCAAAGAGAATCTTTGCTATTTCTGTATTTACGATATGGTATGGGACGTCAAGATCATGACAGAGTTTTGAAACAGCTGTAAGATCAAAATTTTCATAGCCAAGATCTACGGTCACAGCTACCAGATCGAATTTTTGGGGATAAAAGCGGCGCAGACCACTCAGTGCATATAAAAGTGTAAGAGAATCTTTGCCTCCGGAAATACCAATGGCGATCTTATCGCCGGACTCAATCAACTGATAATGATCAATTGCTTTTCGCGTGTAGCTGTATAATTGCTGTAATTTCATATGCAGGCCTCCTGAACTTTCTTTATTATACAATATTTTAAGGCAAAGGTATATTAATTTTTAATCCGGATGATGCAGGATAAAATTATTACTTTTTTTGTTTAATGTGGAAAAGTATATGCAAATTGTTAAAAATATGTTAAATTTATAGTAGGATTTATGGTTATGAAATTTGGTATAAAAAATGGATTTGAAATTATGAAAAAAGGAGTAGATATGGATCATGAAATTTATAGTACAACGCGTATGTTCAGCCGCATGTCGCGTAGATGATGAGGTAACGGGCAGTATTCAAAAAGGTTTTATGGTACTGATTGGCATATCCGATTCTGATACGAAAGAGATTGCGGATAAAATGATAAAAAAACTGATCGGACTTCGTATTTTTGAAGATTCTGAAGGAAAGACAAATTTATCATTGAAGGATGTGAATGGAAGTCTGTTATTAATATCACAGTTTACCTTATATGCAGATTGCCGGAAGGGAAACAGGCCATCTTTTACAGATGCCGGTAAACCGGACATGGCAAAAGAACTTTATCACTATATTATTGAGAGCTGTAAAAATCAGATTGCAGTTGTAGAACAGGGGGTTTTCGGAGCAGATATGAAAATATCCCTTGTGAATGACGGACCTTTTACGATCATTCTTGATTCTGATGAACTCATACGATGAAAATCGTAAGAATGGTTGATTTTTTTGAAAGGAAAAAGGAAAGGAGGAAGATGATTTTGGAATGCTATTTGGCATAACAGGATTTATGCTGGGTGGTATACGGTTTATTTTGATTGGAATTATTTTAGTATAATTTTTATATGGTATAAATGTCAGTGCGGGGAACGGGCTGATCCGCCCGGAAAGTTCTTTTACTTACAGGTTGTATGTGGAAACAATGTAAAATCAGAGGCTGTTAAGACCAACATTTTTATAAAGTCGAAAGCATCCAGATTCATTGGTACTGATACAAAAGTCAGCGAAAATTTCAAATTTGGAAATGGAGTTGGTTATACCGTACCGGGAGATGTTCCAGTCATTGGCGGAACAGCAAAGAAGAACCTCAGGAAACGGATGAAATGGCTTCTGAGAAAACAGTCGAAACGGAAGAAGCAGTAACTGAGAAAGTTGAAACCGAGACGGAAGAAATAGAAGAGATTCAGACGGAAGAAGCAGAAACTGAAACCGAAGAAACCGAAACCGGGGAAATTGAAACTGAGGAGATTGAAACCGAAGAAGTCGAAATAGAAGAAACTGAAATTGAAGAGACTGAAACGGAAGAATCAAAAGACAGACACAAGAAGTCTGTTAATTTGAACACGACAGAGCAGATTAAAGATCTTGCCGGAAGAATTGAACTTGCATTTGCAGTATTTGACACTACCAACAATACATTTACCAACCAGCAATTTATAAAACGTCCGATGGAATTTACCATATTGTATTCGGGTATTATGATCTCAATGATGCGGATGAGTTTATCCTTGCTTACCAGGAAACTGTTGAAGCAAATGACCTTGTATTGGAAAATGTGAGCGCCAGCGAACAAAATTATGCAAACGGCAGGCAGACAGCGACAATTTCCGTTGGAAATGAAGGGGTGAAAGATGCATCAGGATTTACTGTTGATGTATATGAGGATGATGACTGGATCGATACCGTGGATGTAATGAAAGTATTGCTTCAGGAGAAGAAAAAGAGATTGAAATTACATTTTCAAAATCCGTATCGAAAGAAGTGCAAACATACAGGTTTGTGATCAATCAAGATGAAGATCGCAATACAAAAAATAATGAACAGGAAATTAAACTCGGATATGCAGATGTTTCGCTAAAAACAACGGAATATTATCATGATAATATCATTGATGTGTATGCACAGATTTCTAATCTGACAGCACGAAATGCAGATGTGGAACTGAAAGTATACGAAGATTCGTTAGATGGAGATATTGTTTTCCAGAGAACGATCAAAGATGTCACGAATGCAGATTCTGTTGTTGTTCCATTTGAACTTGACAGAAGTAAAATGAATGTTACTCCGGGAAAAGACAAACTTTATATTGTTAAAGTTACAACAGAAGATGAAGTTTGTACGGGAGATAACCAGTACTTATTGTTGTTACCGACATTAGAATCAGAAATAACAGGTGTTCAGATCTGTGATGGAAGAGCAAATCTGACTTATGATTATGACACAAATAAAAATAAGAGTTATCAGCTGACAGCAACAACTACACTGACCGGAGTAAAAGCAAATGTAAACTGGAGCAGTTCTAATAATGCGGTGGCGACAATAGATGCTTCCAGTGGCAATTTAACAATCAAAGGAACAGGAACAGCCATTATTACTACGAAAGCAGATGACTCAGCAAAGGCAACGGTGACAGTAACAGTAAAGTCCGTAGATAAAACGGCACCGAAAAATGTAAAGGTGAATTCTGTAAAAGTAGATAGTGTTACCTTAAGCTGGAATGCGCTTACTGCTGTTTCAAATAAAGGAAAATTTACAAAAGTTTCCACCGTTAAAAACGCGAAAAAAACAACTTTCCTTGATAAAAAAGTTTCTTCCAAAAAAACGTATTATTATAAGGTACGCGCATATAAAACTGTGAAAGGTAAAAAAATATATGGCGCATATTCAGTAGTAAAAAAAGTAAAATGTAAATAATATAGATTTATTTGCAGGCTGTCAATCAGAAAAATCCCGTGTTAACCAGATATTTATCTTAACACGGGATTTTCGTATGGATGCATTGATGATAAAGTTTGTATAAATTTATATGTAGCAGAGTGTATTTGAGTTGTTTGATTGTCTTTTCTTCTATTCGCAAAACACAAGTTTAACGAATAGTTGTATTCGGAAGCAAATAGTCTGTAGCTTATTAACTCAATATACGCTGTGTCGGCAACAAAACTAATCAATTTGCAATTATCATTTTTATAAAAAAATCCCCATTAAGGCTATACACCTTAACAGGGACTTTTTTCCGGGATATTTCTATTTTATTTCTGTGCATCCATAATTTCACGGAATTTTAAGATCATGTCGACACATCCGTCAATACCAAGCTTTCCGGCATCCAGTGTCAGATGATAGCTAGTAGAATCACCCCAGCGCTTGCTGGAATAATAATTATAATAGCTGGCGCGCTGTTTATCCTTTTTCTGGATCAGGTCTTTTGCCTTATTCTCTGTGATATTCAGGCGTTTGCTGACAGCTTTGACGCGGTTTTCCATATCTGAATGTATAAAAATATTGATGCAGTCCGGATAATCTGCCAATGCGTAATCTGCACATCTGCCAACAATGACACAGGATTCACGATCTGCAATCTTTTTGATCGTTTCAAATTGTGCAAGGAATACTTTATGGTTCAACGGCATATCAAGAAACGGTGAAGAATTGTAGCTTCCAACGGAGTATGTATCCATGACCAGTGAGTATAAAAAGCTGCTGGTTGGTTTTTCATCGTGATTTTCAAAAATCTCTTCGCAAAAGCCACTGTCTTTCGCTGCCTGCTGTAATAATTCTTTGTCGTATAATTTGATGCCAAGTCTGTTGGCAAGTGCCTCACCAACTGCTTTACCTCCGCTTCCAAATTCACGACCAATGGTATATATCTTATTTGACATAGGAATCCCCCACTTTCTTTTGCAGCAGAATATCTTACATATTACGAAATATTTGTGCAATACATGCAAAACGCCTCGTTTTCATATGATGATATCTGTTTCTTTTGTATAATTATACTACATTTTTTCAAAAATTAAAACAATTTTTCGGAATTTAATGTAAACTTTTTAGTATTTTCAAAAAATATTCTGGGAGTGGTGCCGATATTTCCATATATTCATTAGTATGCGGATGAATAAAACCGATCGTCATGGCATGAAGTGTCTGCCCCTGCGTTTTAAACGGACTTTTTCCACTGGAATATACGGTATCGCCAAGTAACGGGTGACCGATACTTGCCATATGAACGCGGATCTGATGTGTTCTGCCCGTCTCTAATTTAAATTCCATATAGGTATAATTCGAAAAACGTTCCAGTACTTTATAATGTGTGATCGCCGGCTTTCCATTTTTCTCGTTGATCGCCATCTTTTTCCGGTTGGTCGGATGTCTGCCGATCGGAGCATTGATCGTTCCTTCATCGTCTTTTACAACGCCATATACAATACCGCGGTATCTGCGATTGACACTGTGCTCTTTGATCTGCTCTGCAATTTTAATATGGCTCTCATCATTTTTACATACAATGAGCGAACCGGTTGTGTCCATATCGATCCGGTGCACGATTCCTGGCCGTATTTCGCCATTAATGCCAGAAAGACTGTCTTTGCAGTGAAACATAATCGCATTAACTAAGGTGCCTGAATAATGCCCTGCTGATGGATGTACAACCATTCCTTTCGGTTTATTGACAACGAGAAGGTCATCGTCCTCATATAAAATATCAAGCGGGATATCTTCCGGGAGAATCGGTGTTTCCACGGCGTCTGGAATTTCCACACATACAAGGTCATCCATACGCAGACGGTAATTTGCTTTTGCTATAGAATCATTTACTTTTACATGGCCGTCCCTGATCAGTTTCTGAAAAAAAGAACGTGAAGGTGCATTTGAAGAGGTTTTTGACTGCTCAAAAATAACGCTTAGATATTTATCTAAGCGTTCTCCCTCATATTCTGCCTCTATTTCGAAAGTTTCCTGTTTCATAAAATCTCCATTCTGGTATGTATATTCAATGGTATACAAAAATCATGATTTCTTTTTTGTGGGAAGAATACGTTCAAAGTCTTCTTCCTTATAAAACAGCAGACATAAGATCAAAAGTACGGCAGCAACGGTCACATAAATGTCTGCGACGTTGAACACCGGGAAATTGATCAGTCTGAAATAAAAGAAATCAACCACATATCTCTGCGTAACCCGGTCAATAAAGTTACCGATCGCACCTGCAAAAAACAGAATGGCGATTCCATTGAGTAAGCCAAAATGTTTTTCCGAAGGAATGCGCATCAGATAAAAATATATGATAAGGATCAGAACAATCACGGTAAAAATAATAAGCGGCCACTGTTTTCCCTGAAAAATACCAAACGCTGCACCACGGTTCTCTAAATAACTGAGTTCCAAAACGTTTTTCCACAAAACAACAGGCATCTGATCTTTCAAATGCTGTACTGCAAGATATTTTGTAAACTGGTCTAAAAAAATCAGAATGACTGAGCATAAAATACCGATAAAAGCTTTTTTTTGAATGGTTTTAGATTGTTGTTTCATTGAGTCCTCATTTCTTTGGAAATCATTTTAGGAACGGCAGACATAACGGATACCGTCAAGAATCTGTTCATCTGTCAGTTCGCGGTAGATATAAGCATTTCCAATCTCTTTTAACAGAATAAACTTAACCTGGTTTCCAACCATTTTTTTATCGGATTTTGTTGCGGAAAGAACTTTTTCTGCGTTAAATCCATCCATCTGTGTTGGAAGTTCAAAAAGCGATAAAGCATTTTGTATTTTCTCAAAATCTTCTTTTGAAATATGGCCAAGCTGCATGGACAGATAAGATGCCGCAACAATACCAAGTCCTACACATTCTCCGTGGTAAAGCGAAAAATCAGAAAGCTTTTCAATGGCATGACCAATCGTGTGTCCAAAATTAAGGAGTGCACGCTCTCCCTGCTCTTTGGGATCACGTTCGACCACATCACGCTTGATATTACAGCTTATGTAGATCATTTCTTCTAAAATTTCAGGATCTAATGCCCAGATCTCTTTTTCATGAGCGATGAGCCATTCAAAATAAGAAGCATCCTTGATCAAGCCATGCTTGATAATCTCTCCCATTCCGGAAACAATCTGTTTTCCTGGAAGAGAATGAAGCACTGACAGGTTCATATAAACTAATTTAGGCTGATAAAATGCACCGACCATATTTTTATACTGCATAAAATCAATACCCGTTTTGCCGCCAATACTGCTGTCCACCTGTGAAAGCAGTGTAGTTGGAATCTGTATGAAATCAATGCCCCGTAAGTAAGTTGCTGCCGTAAAACCGGTCAGATCACCGACTACACCTCCACCAAGTGCTAAGAGGATGTCTCTTCTGTCGAAGTGATTTTCTATCAGAAACTGATATAACGCACCTACGGTATCCGTGTTTTTGCTTGCTTCACCTGCAGGAAAAATATGTAAAAATACATTTGAAAATACCGCAGAAAGCTGATCCTGTACTTCCTTTGCGTATAAGGGTGCTACATTGGAATCTGTGACAATACAAAGTTTCTGGTCAGGACTGATTTTGAGTCTGATCAGTTCTTTACAAAGATCCCCAAAATCTTTTTTTAATTCAATCGTATAGATCACATTTGTTCCATCTGTAACCGGTATACTTTTTGACATAATACTCCTCCGTTTCTGCATTTTTGCATATGAGCGTACTGTTAACTTTTATATAGCTGATATTTGATTTTCAGACGTCCTTTATTGGTTTCTCCTGAGATGGAAATAAAATGAAAACGCCCATGACCGCGCACGGATATAATATCATCCGGCTTGCAGATATAGGTTGGTGTCTGAATATTTTTTCCATTTACAAATACACGATCTGCGCGGATCAGTTCTAAAGACTGGCTTCTGGATAAACGGTATACACAGGCAATGACAGAATCAAGTCTGTTTGAGGTAATGATGCCATCTTTATCGATCATCTCCTGATGCGAACTGATTTCGTCTGTACTTACAACACTTAAGCGCACCAGTGTATGACGAACTTTTGTGAGCTGTTCCATAAAGTATGGAGCCACATTTTCCTCACACAGGATATAATAACAGCCGTCTCCCATCAGAATATCACCGATCTTTGAGCGGTCTATACCGAGTGTCATGACAGATCCAAGCAGATCACGGTGACCTAATTTTTCTGCAAACTTCGGATAAGCGGGTTCCACCTTTAATGCCGCAATCGGGTATGTCCATTCATAATAAAGAGCATCAGGAATAAAAGCAATTATCTGACGCTCTGCATAGGAAACCCCGCCAAAACTCTCCGTCTTTGTGGCAAATTCGGATTCACACTGGTGGTAAATATTCAGTTCATTTAAATTAAGGAAATCGCTGAATAAAACGATTCCCTTTCGGTCAGCCTGTCTGGAAAGATCCAACAGACGTTTTTTACAAAGTTCCTGCTCATTCATAATTAAAAATCGGTCTGAATACCCCTTGTCTCAAATGAATCCATTAAACTTAAAAAATCTCCGGAAATATCCACAGATGCCGGTGTGATAATGAAGATGTAATTTGAAATCTTCTGCAGATTACCACTGATTGCAAAGCATGAACCGGATGTAAAATCAATGATACGCTGCGCAATCTCAACGTCAAGACCCTCAACATTGAGGACAACAGTACGGTTCTCCAGTAAAGTCTCTGTAATTTCTCTCGCATCTTCAACAGAAGTAGGTTTGATCACACATACCTGCATACCGCCGGGACCAGTCTGTTTTTTCGATGGACGGATCGGCGTTACCTTGGATGAGGATTTTACCGGAGTCTCCTTCGGACGATCTGAATCATAATCTTTTTCTACTGTTTCACGTTTCTTCTCGCGACGGAATGTCTGCTTTGGCTCGTCCTCTGTATAATCATCATCGTAATCGTAATCTTCATTGTAAAAATCGTCGTCATCCTCAGGATTCAGACGCATAACATTTAAAAATTTATCAAGAACTCCCATGTTCTCACTCCTGTTTATAATTTCTTTCACCGAAAATTCCGGTTCCTACACGCACCATGGTAGCGCCCTCTTCGATTGCAACCATATAATCGCCTGTCATTCCCATAGACAGAATTTCCATAAATACATTATCTATGTTTTTATTAGTTATGTCAACAGATAATTGCTTTATTTTTCGGAAATACAGACGATTATCTTCCGGATTTTCAACATAAGGCGCAATCGTCATAAGTCCTTTGATACGGATATTTTCAAGTTTGGAAATCTCTTCCACAAGAAGGATTGCATCTTCTGCGGAAATACCAAATTTAGACTCTTCATGTGCAATATTGACTTCGACAAGAATTGGAACGATCACATTCTGTTTTTTTGCCTGAATGTTAATCTCTTCTGCAAGGCGGTATGTATCCACGGAATGGATCAACTCAACTTTTCCCACAATATACTTTACTTTATTGCGCTGAAGATGTCCGATCATATGCCAGCGGATATCTGATGGAAGCTGCTCCATCTTGCTGCAGAGTTCCTGTACTTTATTTTCACCGAAATCACGGATGTTTTCGTCGTAAATTTCCTGTAACATTTCAACGGGTTTCGTTTTGCTTACCGCAATCAGGGTTACTTCATCGCGGCTGCGTCCGGCATTTTTACAAGCCTGTTCAATATTTTTTTCGACATTGGCAAGATTTTCTTTTAACATATCATTTTCCCTCCATTATTTTAACAAATCATCTTCATTGATCTTCGCTCCATCTAAAGCGATGTGGTCATATAAGGAAATTCCATAGGAAGTTCCGGTTTTTACGATGGTATACTCCTTGCTCTGATAAAGGATATCGATCTGTTTGAAAACAGCATAACCTTTATTGACGTTATAGACACCTTTTAAGGTTGCAGTGTCTGAGCCAACCCGGTAAGTTTCATTCGAATCAGGTTTTACCAGAATGTCTCCGGCAGTAACATTCTCACTGTCGATATAGTAATAATCGTCAGTTGTGTAATAAATCGTTGGCGAAACAAACTCTGTTGTTGTCTTTCCGTTTTTGTTTGTGGACGAAACAAGCAGTCCATCGGCATCAGAATCCCCGCCTTTCATAAAGTAGCTGACCGGTATGGTAAAAAATTCTTTTTCTGTAATTGCCGAATTTGGAATTTTCAGTCCGGTCTGTTCGGTAAGCAGCAGTTCAATCTCTATAAAACGATCTTTTGCGTAACGTACCAGTGAATTGCGAAGTGTTAAAATCAGGTATTTTTCGCCGCTCTTTTCTGTAATCACATAGGTAGCGTATGCCGTTTTACCATCCTTATTAAACCGGAGTTTTAAAGTATTGTCATCTGCAAGTTCATCTGCGAGTGTATTTGTAATAGGAACGACAATATGCCATTCTTCGTTGCTGATCAGTTTATAAACCGCATCCCCGTTAGAAACGGATACATTCTGTTTTAAATTATTGCGCTGATAGGACGCTTCATCAAACTGTTCTTTTGAAAAATTGTCCGTGGTCGTATTTTCAAATCCATCCGTGTAATAAACAAGGATCCCAGGTGTATCGGTTGTGATCGTATGAAAGGAAGAACCATTTCCGGCAGCGGATGTATAATCCGATAATCCGTTTAAAGCTTCCAGACTTAAGGCTTCATTTAATGCAGAATCAATATTTTCTTTAAATGAATAAATATTATAAAATGTCTGCGCCTGATAGGAATTTTCATAGTCGGAAATATCATTTTCGATTTCTAAAAGTCCTTCGGCATCCAGATTAGAGGCGTCTGCACTTACATCATTAATCTTTTGGGAAACGCTTCCGCTTTCATCGACGGAACAGATCAGATCTCCGTATCCGACTCTCGATGATTCGCGTACATAATAGTTCAGTGATCCAGCGTATTGCGATGTGACAATTGTTTCATCCCGAAGGATCAGACCGCGGTAAACATTATTTTCTGCCATGGTTCCCTGCTCCACTTCATAAACAGAAGTATGCGTTGTTGTAATGTAAGTGAAAACATTGAATACAAGATATATGAAAATAATAATAAAAATGATTACACCAATATTTATATTGAACGGTTTACGATATTTTACTACTTTTTTATGTTCATTCAAAAATTTACTCACCTCTTAAATTTTTCAACATTCCTATTCTAACATTTTATTCAATAGAAAACAACGAGGATAAAGAAGTTTTATACGAATAAAAATTTTTTTTTGCGTGCATACTATCTGCAAAAGGAGGCTAAAAAAATGAATACAAACTGGCTTGATTACACATTGCTTACATTGGTTATCATTGGTGCGATTAACTGGGGACTGATTGGCTTTTTCAGATTTGATCTGGTGGCATTTCTTTTCGGGGATATGTCATGGCTTACAAGAATTATTTATGCACTTGTGGGAATTGGGGGATTATATCTGCTCAGCTTGTTCGGAAGAATCCGTTCTGTAGGAGAATCTTAATAACAGAATGCATGTTTCGCAAACATTCTGTTATCATGAATTATGCGGTATGGATAAGAGATCTTTCCATACCGCATAATTCATAACAAAAGATATATTCACATGGTGTGTGTTATCTGATTGTTTACATATTCATTTTTATAGGGAAATGACGATTTTTGCTTTTGCAATATCTGTCAGTTTTGATTCATCTTTGGATACGCTTAAAATGAATTTTACATTGTATTTTTCACTGATCACATCAAGCTTTTGAATCGCATGATTTAAAAGTTCATCGGAATCTATCGATGCAATGGTAAGAAAACTGTCAAGGTACATTTCTTCAAGATCGTGATCCTGTGATATCACACCACAGATGAAACCGAGAAATTCATCACAGTTATCAATCAGAAAATCGTTTACATTGATCAATCGAATCTTATTATTTAACTCATACATATGTTTCTGGCTCTTATCCAGATATACGATATTGCCAGTTGCAGATGTGATCGATGTATTGACCTTGTTAAGCAGTTCCTTTGTCTTTCCTTTTCCCTTTTCGCCTGAAATAATCTCTATCATGGTCATTTCCCTCCTGATCCTTCGATGCAACGTCCATATTCGTGAAAATGAATAAAAACGGTTCGTTTTATAAATTAATTATAGTATATTAACACAAAAAAAACAATAATATTTTCAATTAATTTGCAAAACCGGATAACATTTCATTCATTAACAGATAAAGGTTTGATTTTCCGTCTGCTTTCAGAACAATAGAAATAATTGGCTGTGACTGTTCATTCATGGAGTAAAGCACCAGACAGTATCCTGCATCACCGGTTGTACCCGTTTTACCGCCAATTACGGTAAAACCGTCCGGAGATTTTGCGTGACCGCTCAGATACTGGTTTGTATTTTCCCAGGTATGTTCTTCTATTGTACCATCTCCTGCCTGATAGGTTACATCATAGGAAGTCGTGCTTATGATCTGGACAAATGTTTCATTCTGTAATGCCGCACGGAAAATCAGATACAGATCATATACAGAGGTATAATGATTTTCATCCGGAAGTCCGTTTGGGTTGACAAAATGAGACTGTGTCGCCCCCAGTGCGGCTGCTTCTTTGTTCATCAGTGCCGCAAATTCTTCCACACTCCCTGAAATCGACTCTGCGATTGCAATCGCAGCATCATTACCGCTTCGCAGCATCATACCATATAAAAGGTCATCCATGCGGATCACATCTCCGGCATGAAGGCCGCAGACAGAGGAATCGGAGGCCTGATTTGCAGCGTTTTCACTGATCGTGACCGTCTGGCTTAAATCTGTGCAATACTTTAATGCAATATACGCGGTCAAAATTTTTGTTGTACTTGCCGGATATAGTCTCTCATATATATTTTTTGCATAGACAATCTCATTTGTTGCCAGATTAAAAGTACCGGCGCCTTCTGCAACCTGTGAATCCGTTGTATCTGTACCAAGTGAAACGTCATCGGCTACACACAGGTCTTTTGAAAAATATTCCTGTGCACCGGCAGAAACAGTTGTTCCAAGACCAAGACTTCCGGTCGTTTCATAAATATCATAAGGCTGTTCCAATGTAACCTCCTCTTTGCCACAACCGGTAATGCTGCCAAGTAAAAGTGCTGTAATACACAGAACAGATAGCAATCGTTTCATGTTAAAATTCCTTTCATAAAATACGCAGGATACACCAGATAAAGGTATATCCTGCGTATATATTTTATTCTTAATAATAGAATGTTCACAAAGTGTGTATTCTATTATTCGTTTCTGTTATTTGTACATTTCACGCCACTCTAAATCGCCTCTGTCTAAAGATTTGATCAGAAGTTCTGCGGTAGCAAGATTTGTTGCAAGCGGTATGTTGTGTGTATCACAGATTTTTACGACATTGTTGACATCCGGTTCGTGTGATTTTGGTGTCAACGGATCACGAAGAAAAATGACAAGATCGATCTCGTTGTGCTCGATCTGAGCCCCTAACTGCTGAGCCCCGCCTAAATGTCCTGCCAGATATTTATGAACGTTTAAATTTGTAACCTCTTCGATCAGTCTTCCGGTCGTTCCAGTTGCATAAAGCTCATTTTTGCAAAGTATACCCCGATAGGCAATGCAGAAATTCTGCATCAGTTTCTTTTTTGAATCGTGTGCTATTAATCCAATGTTCATGTTGTAGGACCCCCTGTTGTTAATATTTTTTCGGCTGAAGCCCGACATTTAAGACAAGCCCGATACCTATATACAAAGACCATAATGATGTAAGTCCGTAGCTGACAAACGGAAGTGTTACACCTGTATTTGGCAGAAGCCCGCTCGCCACACCGATATTGACAAAAGTCTGAAAACCAATCAGCGCACCTACACCACAACAGATCAGTCTGCCTGCTGTGTCTTTTGCTTTTCTAGCAATAAATATACACTCAATCGTGATGAAAAGCAAGAGAATTATGATCACTGCACTGCCCACAAATCCAAGTTCTTCACCTGCAACCGCGAAAATAAAGTCATTTTGAGGTTCCAAAATAAAGTTTCCGTTTTTGACCGAAGTCGGATCCGTATTGTTAAGTCCTTTTCCCCATAATAGTCCGGAACCGATCGCCATGATCGAATTCTGCTGCTGGTAGGCAAGATCCGGATAATCATCCGGATAAAGCCATGCCATGATACGCCCCAGCTGATAAGCGTGGATGAATGGGATTTTATCCTGTATGATCAGTGTCATTCCAATCAGTCCGACCGGAATACATACGATCAGCACACCGACGACCAGTTTGTAATTTAAGCCTGCCATAAATAATAATGCGCAAAAAACTAAGGTAATTACAATCATTGTCGACAGATTTGGCTGTTTATAGATTAAAAACAGCGGAATCGCAAGTAACACAAACGAAGAAACAATCACTCTTACCGTATTGATCTTCTCCTCATATTTCATGAAATAATACGCGAAAAATAAAATCAAAAGTATTTTTACAAGTTCGGATGGCTGAAAGCGGATACCGCCAATCTCAAACCAGCGCTGTGCTCCTTTTGAAGAATCACCCGCGACAAGTACCAGTGCTAAGAGACCGACTGCCAGCAGATATATGATCCAGGAAAAACGGAGGATAAAACTGTAATCGATCAGAGATAAAATCACCATGATGACAATACCGCTCACCATACCGATGATCTGTTTTTTCTGATCCCCGGGGCTTGCGCTCCCAACCAGAAAGACCCCCAGGGTATTTAATATCAGAACATATATGACCAGTATGAATTTGTAATTCTTTAGTTTATAAAGTTTAGACATTATCCTACTCTCTTTTCTTGTAATCCTTTAACATTACTTTAATCTCAATGTTCTCCGGCTCTATAACCACATATTTCGTGATAACACAGCCTATCTCCTGACGGATCAGTTCCATAGTGGCATCATCCAGTTTTTGATGGTCTGCATTCATCATCAGCTTTAAGCGCTCTTTTGCAACATTTCCGGAATGGGTTTTAAACATGCAGCGCTCCTTTCACAGGTTTCTTTTTAAAAAATATCTTCGAAAAAATACTGCCCTGTTTTATGTAATTTAACAGAGGCACTTCCTCACCTGTGATTCGCCGTGCAATATTGTTGTAGCAGAGCTCAGAAAGTAATGCATTCTTTTTATTTCCATCCAGATGCAGCAACGGTTCGCCATGGTTCTGGGCAATGATGATCTGTTCATCTTCCGGCACGACACCAAGTAATGGCACATCTAAAAGTTCACAGATATCATCGATATTTAGCATATCTCCGTCTTTTACCATGTGCTTGCGAAAACCATTGATCAGAAGTTCTGTTTTTACCGTATAATGTGTTTTTAATATCTGAAGTACACAATCAGCATCATGAATGGCTGCAATCTGAGGTGTTGTGACCACTACAATGCGGTCGGCTCCCGTAATGGCAAGTAAAAATCCCTGATCGATACCTGCGGGACTGTCAACTAATATATAATCAAATTCCTGTCTTAGATCATCAAGCAGATGTTTCATCTGATCAGAATCAAGCAGAATTTTTTCTTTTGTACAGGATGACGGTATCACAGAGAGATTCGGGAATCGTTTGTCCCGGATGATTGCCTGTTTCGCCCTGCATCTGCCGCTTAGCACATCCACCAGATTATAGAGGATCCGGTTTTCCAGTCCCATGACAACATCAAGATTTCGTAAGCCGATATCAGTATCTACCAATACGACTTTTTTATCTAACAGTGAAAGTCCTGCGCCAACGTTAGCTGTGGTTGTCGTTTTGCCAACGCCGCCTTTTCCTGAGGTAAAAGTAATCACTTCACCCATGAGGGAACCTCCTGTTTTGATTTATTAATAAAACCCGCAAAAAAACGGGAATTATTCAAATGTTAATCATTTACACCATTTGATGTAGCATTAATATTCTCAGCCTGTCCGTTTAACAGAGAATCAGCATCTTCAACTTTGAAATAGTATGCAAGGATCTTCTTTGAAACTTCTGCCGCATTGTGGGAAGTATATCCATTTGCAATACGCGTTGCAATTGATATTTCAGGATTATCGTACGGAGCATAACCGACAAACAAAGCGTGGTTTGGCCGTTTCAGATCCTCCTGTGCCGTACCTGTCTTGCCGGCTGCCTCGATTGGAAATCCATCGAATTCTTTTGTATTTTCAACCACCATGCGTATACCGGTATGAATGGCATCCCAGTCACTGTCACTTAAGACATCCACGGTATTGCGTATCTCCGGTTCGTATTGTTTTAATGTGTTTCCGTCAGAATCCGTTACTTTGTTTAAAAGTGTGTAATTATATACGGTACCACTGTTTGCAACGGCAGTAACATATCTGGCGAGCTGTATCGTGGAGTAGTTATTATTACTCTGACCAATGGCAGCCATGACAGGGAAACTATCTGCGACCTGCGGTTTGCTCTCTTCAATTTCTATGCCGGTTGTTTCATTCAGGCCATAAAGTGAAGCATATTTCTGAATTTTTTCAATACCGTTTTCTGCGGCATCATTATTGTAGCTCATTGCATAATTATTGGTACTGAGACGGTAACCAACTTCATAGAAGAAGTAGTTACAGGAATCTCTAAGTGCTTCAGACACATTAATAAGACCATGTGATCCGTGGAAAGAACGATAAATCCAGCATCTCGGTTCATTGCTTACGTTTTTGTACACTCCAAGATCCTGGATCTGCTCCGTCGTACTGATCACATGTTCTGCAAGACCTGCCGTCGCTGATACCATTTTAAATGTAGAACCAGGTGCCGTCCGCTGCTGGGTTGCATAATTGTACAGAGGTCTTGCATTATTTTGCTGCAGGCTGTTGAAGTAATCGGAATCGACGGTGTTTGCAAGCCTGTTACCGTCGTATCCAGGATAACTTACCAAAGCGAGAACTTCCCCTGTCTTTGTATCTGTGATCACACAGGAGCCCGCACATGGATCTAAGGCAAGCTGTGCCGGTGTAATTTCAAGATTCTGGATCTTTTCCTTGATAAAGGAAGCCGGTGCAATTGTGCCGCCTGATAATCCTGCAATATCATCCTCGTCAAATGCCAGAATATTCTGATCAAATAAGATCAGACAAAGCTGTCTTCCGGTAATTGCATCGGTCTGGATTAAATATTCATATATAATTTTTGTAAAATCTGAATCTGTACTGATATCATTTAGAATATAATCACACAATGCATCATATATTTCAGTAGAATCTGAATATTTTTCACTTACGGAAAACTTTGTAATGTCGATCCACCCTTTGGCAATTGCATGGTTTAAATACTCCTGCGGGCCAATCGCCCCATTCTGCCATTGAAGGTAAACCTCATCGGACGTATCAATATTTTTCTTTAACAGGATATTGTTATCATGAAGCATATTTTTTATGATATAGGTAAAATAATCCTGATATTCCTCTGTCATCGATGCAAATGGTGTCGGTGCACTTCCGGTCAGTTCGGTGCGTATCTGTTCAATTACAGCATTTTGTCTGCTGGCAAAGATCTGCTGTACTTCCCGTTCCGTGGGGGATGCATTTTCTTCTGAAAAATGTGAAAAATCAATCACATTATTGTTAATCAGTGCAAAATAGACATCTGTGATCGGAATATTGATATCTGATCCAGGATTATCAATATTGGAGTATACGATTCCGGCAATCTCCTGCTCTAAAAGCTTATATACTGCAATCTGAAGATCTTTGTCGATAGACAGATAGACATCATTTCCTGCCTGCGGTTCTTCGTGTTCAATGACTTTTACCGCTTTTCCAAGATAATCCACATAGAGCTTTTCATGACCTTTCTCACCTTTTAAATCGCTGTCCATATACTGTTCAATACCAAGTTTACCGACTACGTCATTTAAAGTATAGGAATCATCTGTCTCTGAAAGTTTATTGTATTCGTCGGTGGATATTTTTCCGGTGTAACCGATAATGGAAGAAAAATATTCACTATCGTTGTACTTTCGTATGGTATCCTCTAATACTTCAACCCCCTGCAATTCTGCAGCGTGTTCGCTGATATAGGCAACCGATTCCTCGGAAACGTTCGTTGCGATCGTTGTTGCAATATATTTCTGATAGGCATTTTGTGCCATGGAAAAACGTACAACAGTAATCTTATATGCCATTGCATCATCATATTCGGTTCCAATGGCATAACGGTTGCTGCCCGCCAGATATTGCATAACCTGTGCAGCGGTTGCTTCCGTCGGTTTAAAATCAAGTTTGTTGCGGGAAATGATGTCAGATTCATCTTCCTGCATACTTTCAAATGAAGCCTCTCCAAACACATCTGCCAGAAAACGTTTCCAGGTTGCGCCGGATTCTTCTATATTATAACTGTAATTGCCATTGTCATCCAGCAATATTTTAAAATCGTTGACAATGGAGTCTCCATTTTCTTCAAGTGCGGTTACGACCTGTGCAATTTCTGCATTGATCGCTGCATTTTTTGCTTTCGTAGAACTGTAAGTACCATTATCCTCGATCGTAATGGAATATGCCAGTTCATTGTAGGCGAGCAGGTTGCCATTGCGGTCATAAATATTTCCGCGTGTACTGTTTAAGGTGCGTTCCTTGACGATTTTGAACGTATAATTGTCCTGATATTCTTTTCCATTTACAATCTGAAGAGAAAAAATACGCCACAGAAGAATGGAAAACAGCAGAATCATCACAACTGTTGCTACAACCAGCCGCGATTTAAAAAACATACGGCATGCTTCTTTTATATTATCAAACAAATTTGCTTGCACTCCTTTTCTCGATTGCTTCCAGTTTCTGGTTTATCTTTAAAATTATGAAATACAAAAAAATTGTTATAACCATGGTATAAACCAACTCTGGTATCATTAATTGTAAAAAATAGTAGTTAAAGTCGTATCTGTTTCGAAAAAGAAACATGATAAAATAAATCAGAAGGTTGCAGCTTAAATCACTGCCTGCAATCAGGACAAGCGGCAGTTTAATATCTTCCGGATAAAAAAGTTTACGGAACATTCCATTGATATAACCGATATACATATATAAAAGGCTGTAAAATCCAAGAACACCTCCACCGAAAATATCTAAGAGCAGTCCGCAGAAAAAACCGATAAAAAGCCCTTCTTTGCGTCCACGCATAAAACCAAAGGACGATGTTACGATAATCAGAAGGTTTGGTGATATGGATGCAAAGGAAAGTGTGTCAAAAAATGTCGTTTGCAACAGATAGCAGACGCCAATAATAATAAATACGGTAATCTTTCTTCTCATAAATAACCTCTATTTCTAAGATTCTGCTGTCTGTTTCTTATTTAAAATGACAAGAACTTCTTCGATATGCTCAAAATCGACTGCCGGTGTAATGGTACCCGACTTTGTAAGATTATTAGAATCCATGGTAAGTGTACTGATATAACCGATCAGAATTCCCTGCTGATAGCGGTTTGATACATAAGAAGTAACGACGGGATCACCGATGGCAACTTTATTGTCCTTATCATTGAGATTTGAAAATTCAATGACCATATTTTCATTCATATTCTGTAAACTGCCATTTACGATCAGGTTATCCGATGTGGTTGTAACCATACCACTGACTTTTATGGTATCATTTATGATAGCAGAAACTTTTGCATAGTTTGGTCCTACGTCTGTGACAATTCCTACAAGACCACTTCCCGCGATCACGTTCATGTCCACTTCGATTCCATCGTTAGATCCCTTGTCAATCGTAAAATTCGTAAACCAGTTGCCGCCGTCTTTCCCGATAACATTTGCTGCAACTTTATCGTAACTTGGATATTTCTGATCCAGTTTTAAAAGTTCTCTTAAATTGTCAAGCTCGTACTGCTCTAATTTAATGGTATTTAATTCCGTGGTCAGATCATCCACCTGACGTTTCAGGTCTTCATTTTCTGCCATAACATCATTTAATTTTTTTAGATTGTCTGCTTTTTCACCAATCCAGCTGCCAACAGAATTAATGCCGCGCTGCATTGGGATAAATACATATCCGGCGACAGTATTTAATGGTCCGCCGGATATGCCGAGTGTAAAACTGAGTAATATTGCCACAATACATACACCGCTTAAGATAAGCAATATATATTTTGTGGGAAGAACAAATTTTGGTTTTCGTTTCATACTTTCCCCTAAATCAAGATCTTACTTTTCATGCTGAAGGCAAGATGTTTGTATTTGCTGTCGGAAACAATTTTTACAAGACCACGCACAACGCACTCTTCCGGTTCTTCACAGGTATTGATATCAATTCCTGTGATATCTGCAAACAATTTATCCAGATCATGAATCTGGGAACTTCCGCCTGTGATATAGATTCCGGAATGGATAATATCTTTTGCAAGTTCCGGTGGTGTTTTCTCTAAGATCATTTTGATGGAATTGCAGATACTTTCGAGATTATCTTTGATTGCTTCATAGACAACTCCGCCTGACATTTCCATTTCGATCGGAAGTCCGCTTACAACATCTCTGCCGACAACGATCATCGTATCTTCATTGCCCGGGATACCGGAACCCAAACGTTCTTTCATACTCTGTGCCGTTTTCTGCCCGATCACCAGATTATAATTTCGTTTTACATAAGTAATGATGGATTCATCAATCTTATTGCCGCCAAAATGGAGAAGATCACTAAGTACAAGTCCTCCAAGTGAAATAACAGAAATCTCGGTCGTATCTGCACCGATATCTACAACCATGATACCGGTCGGTTCATTGACGTCTAATCCCAATCCCACAGCATCTGCGATTGGTTTTTCACATAAAAGAACACTCTTTGGCTTCATCTTGCTCTTATAGAACATGTCAAAAAACGCTTTTTTCTCTACTTCTGTGATACTTGTCGGTACTGCCACAATAAATTCTGCCCCCTTTAAGCTTCCCTTGACATGTGTTTCTAAGAAAAGCTGTATCATGGACTGAAGATTGTTGAAATCTGCGATGACACCTGTTGTAACAGGGAATGTCACATGGATAGACTCCGGGGCCTTTTCATACATTGCGTATGCCGAGTTACCATAAGCATAGATCTCATCTTTATTTTTTAATGCGATCGTGTTTTTCTCATTTAAGATTTTGTTGGAAGACTTGCAGTAAATTTTCATATTGCATGTTCCAAGATCAATACCGTATACGTTGTTTGTCATTGTTCTCTCCCTTTGGAACGCGGTTTAAACCACGATCCTGTTATTTTCTCTGTAACTAAAGTAAGAATGATCTCCGATAATAACATGGTCGGAAAGCGGAATGCCCATCAACTGTCCGCAGTTTAAAATCCGTTTTGTAACGACATCATCTGCATGGGATGGTTCCGGTATACCGCTCGGATGATTATGGACTAAGATAAGATGTGCTGCATGACAGTTGATTGCTGTTTCAAAAACCTCACGCGGCGAAACAATCGTCTCGTTTGCACTGCCGACAGAAAGCAGTTTATCACCTTTCATGTGGCATTTGTTGTCGAACATACAGACGATCAGATGTTCTTTGTTCTCGTGGCGCAGATGCTCCATATAGTAATCTGCGATGGTTCTCGGATTAGTCATGCATACGTTTGGTGCTGATTTTGTCTGTGCAATCCGCTTTGATAATTCCGCAATACATTTTAACTGGATTGCCTTTATGGGACCAATTCCACGTATTTTCTGCATCTTTTCAAACGGAATGTCATAGAGGTTTAATAAATTGCGATGACCGTCATTTAACAGATTCTGCGCAACTTCCACAGACTTCAGACCGCTTGTCCCTGAACGGATAATCACTGCTAACAGCTCTGCATCACTTAAGTATTCCGGGCCATATGTAAGAAACTTTTCATATGGTTTTTCCGAATCCGGCAATTCTTTTACCGTAGTAATTTTGTTCATAAATGCTTCCTCTCTGCTCTCCCGGGAAGCATACATAAATCACATTATATTCTATCATAACAAGTCAAGGTCGACAAGTTTTCGTTCCTTAAGTTTTTGTAAAGATTTCAGAATGCCCAGTTTTGCGTGATACCAGGTCAGTCCGCCCTGGAAATAAACGGCATATGGAGGCTTGATCGGACCGTCTGCACTCAGCTCAATGGATGATCCCTGTACAAAAGCACCTGCCGCCATGATGACATCGCTGTCATAGCCCGGCATTGCCCACGGTTCCGGCGTTACATAGCTGTCGACCGGTGCCGCCGCCTGAATTCCCTCACAGAATGCAATCAGTGCATCCGGATTGTGGAATGCGACCGCCTGAATGATATCGTGACGGCTCTCACTTCCGTTCGGAACAACCTCAAATCCAAGTTTTTCGTAAATATTTGCCGCGAAGATCGCACCCTTTAATGCGCCGCTCACCACGGTCGGTGCAAGGAAAAATCCCTGATAAAAAGACTGGATGACACCTAAGGATGCACCGACTTCTTTTCCGAGTCCCGGAGAGGTCAGACGGTAAGCAGCATTTTCGACACATTCTTTTTTCCCGACGATATATCCGCCAATCGGCGCAAGTCCGCCGCCCGGGTTTTTAATCAGAGAACCAACGATCATGTCCGCTCCGACTTCAAGCGGTTCCTGCTCTTCAACAAATTCACCGTAACAGTTATCTACCATACAGATGACATCCGGTTTGATGCCTTTGATGTAGGAGATCAGCTCTCCAATACGTGCCACGGACAGGGTTGGTCTGGTTGCATACCCTTTGGAGCGCTGGATCGTCACGAGTTTTGTCCGCTCATTGATCGCCTCTTTGATATGTTCAAAATCAAAACTTCCGTCCGGCAGAAGATCCACCTGACGGTAAGACACGCCGTATTCTGCCAGAGATCCCTTTGACGGACGGATGCCGATCACTTCCTCTAAGGTGTCATATGGTTTTCCGACCGGGGATAAAAGTTCATCTCCCGGACGAAGGTTTGACATTAAAGCAAGTGCTAAAGCGTGTGTGCCGCAGGTAATCTGCGGACGTACTAAAGCATCTTCTCCTTTAAAGCAGGATGCATATACTTTTTCTAATGTGTCACGTCCGAGGTCGTTGTAGCCGTATCCTGATGACATATTAAAGCACTCTGCACTCACACGGTTGTCCTGCATCGCTTTGATGACTTTTAACTGGTTGTATTCTGCCGTAGCATCGATCGCTGCAAAACGTTCTTTTAAGGAATCTTCGATTTTTTCTCCAAATTCATATACTTCTCTTGAAATACCAAGGGCTTCGTATTGTTCTTCCATCCACTTATTCATGACTGATTATTTCCTTTTCTTCTAAAATTGATATCATATCTGTTAAAATCGCTGCATCATCATAGCCAAATGCCTGCTTGTCGAGCCAGATCACATCCCGCTCTCTCTTAAACCATGTCAACTGGCGTTTTGCAAAGTGGCGCGTCTCACGCTTGATGATATAGACAGCTTCCTCTAAGGTACACCCGCCGTCTAAATATGCAAGGATCTCCTTGTAGCCGAGCCCCTGCATGGAAACCATCTCCCGGCTGCAGCCCTTGGATTTTAATTTTTTTACTTCCTCCACAAGTCCGGCTTCTATCATTGCATCCACGCGTCTGTCAATGCGTTCGTACAATTTTGCACGCTCATCCGTGAGTACAAAATAGGCAAAATTGTATGGAGACTGTTTTTGTCGTTCCGTTTCGTTGTGCTCAGATATTTTTTTGCCGGACAACTGATAAAATTCTAACGCCCTTATCACACGTTTGATATTATTGGCATGGATCGCTTCGGCGGAAGCCGGATCCACTTCGCGCAGTATTCCGTGCAGATATTCTGCGCCATGTTCTCTGGCAAGATCCTCTAACTGCCTGCGGTAAGTCTCATCACACTGCTGCTCTGTAAAATCAATATCATACAAAAGTGCCTGAATGTAAAATCCGGTGCCCCCGGCTATGATCGGGATTTTTCCATCCGCATAGATTTCTTTTAAATATTCTTTTGCCATCGTGACAAAACGCACAACGTGAAATTCTTCGTCCGGCTCTAGCTCATCGATCATATAATGCGTAACACCCTGCATCTCCTCCGGTGTGATCTTGGCAGAACCGATATCCATATGGCGGTAGACCTGCATAGAATCCGCAGAGATCACCGCTCCATTTATTTTTTTTGCCAGTTCCACCGAGAGGGCACTTTTCCCCACCGCGGTCGGACCGGTCAGAATAATCATTGGTTTTTGCTGCATATCAGACAATCCTTTTAAATTTCTTTTCTATTTCATATTTGGTCATGGAAATGATCGTCGGGCGTCCGTGCGGGCAGTTGTACGGATTTTCAAGTTCCAGCAGTTCATCGATCAGCCGTTCTGCCTCCGGCCTGCTGATGTGCTGGTTTCCCTTGATAGCTGCCTTACAGGACATCGACGCAACTTTTTCCATAATGGCATTTGGTGAATCATTTTCATTTATATTTGCAAAATCATCTAACATTTCAAGAAACATTGTTTTTGTGTCAATCCCGGTAAAATCAGCCGGAATAGCAGTCACTGCATATTCCTTTCCGCCGAACGGTTCGATTTCATAGCCGAACGCATCGATCTGCTCCCTGTATTTTTCAAGCATCTCGATCTCTTCAATGCTGAGTGTCAGGATGATCGGCGGACTGAGCGTCTGTGATGAAAATGTTTTTTCACGCACTTTTTTCATCGTTTTCTTGTATGATAATTAGGAAGTTAATTATCACATATTTCCTTTCTTTTAATATCGTGGTTCAATACAATTCAGATACTATGGACTTTTGATTTGTTTTCTGTAGCTTGACTACTCAACTGGAGTGTATTGCCACTACATTTATCTGAATTGTTTATTAGCTGGATGTTGCCGGAGTGTTTTTCACTCAGAGTACTTATTTCTATCAAGTCTACGATGATAATCGTTGGTGGACATCATGGTATCAGACTTTAGGAAAGGGAGGTACAACCTCATGAAAATTTACGTAGGCATTGATATTGCCAAACTTAATCATTTCGCCGCTGCGATTTCTTCCGACGGTGAAATAATCATTGAGCCGTTCAAATTCACAAATGACGCTGATGGCTTCCAACTGCTGGTCTCTAAACTCGAATCATTCGATAAGAACAGCCTCATCATCGGTCTTGAGTCAACGGCACACTACGGTGACAACCTTGTTCGATACCTTGTTACTGAGCTTTACCAAGTGTGTGTGTTGAACCCCATCAAAACCTGTCAAATGCGAAAAAATAACGTTCGCAAAACTAAGACAGATAAGGTCGACACTTACGTGATTGCTAAAACTCTTATGATGCAGGACAACCTCAGATTCGTCAGCTTCTTCGATCTCGATATGATGGATCTTAAGGCATTGGGACGTTTCCGTCAGAAAACCATAAAGCAACGTACCCGATTGAAAATTCAACTGACAACCTATGTTGATCAGGTCTTTCCGGAGATTCAATACTTTTTCAAATCCGGTCTGCATCAACACGCTGTCTATGCTTTATTAAAAGAAACACCTTCTCCAAAAGAGATTGCTTCCATGCATATGACTCATCTGGCAAATCTGCTCAAAGTGAACTCACACGGACACTTTACCAAAGAACAGGCCAAAGAATTAAGAGTTCTCGCACAGAAGTCTGTCGGTGCTAACGACAGCGCTATATCTATTCAGATAACTCAAACCATTCAACAAATCGAGTTACTGGATAGCCAATTAGAAAAGATTGAAGCTGAGATGACGGATATCATGAAATTCAACGATTCTGTCATCATGACCATTCCTGGTATCGGTTATATCAATGGTGGAATGATTCTTGGTGAAATAGGTGATATTCACCGTTTCTCCAATCCTAACAAGCTGCTTGCTTTTGCCGGTTTGGATCCTTCTGTTTATCAGTCTGGTAACTTTCAGGCTAAGACAACAAGGATGTCCAAACGTGGCTCTCGTGTTTTACGATATGCCCTTGTAAATGCAGCTTGGAACGTTGTCAGAAACAACGCAACCTTCAAGGCTTATTATGATGCCAAGAGGGCTGAAGGCCGGTCTCACTACAATGCACTTGGGCACTGTGCCGGCAAGCTTGTCAGAGTCATCTGGAAGATGCTCACTGGCGAAGTAGAATTCAACCTCGAATAAGAGGTCTGTATACCAATATCGATAGATTTTGAAAAAGCACCCTAAGGGAGCTCTATTAAAGTTACCCTTTTTTACCACCGATATGAAAAAGAAATTTTTTGCTAATTTATGGTTGACTTTTCATAGCTGGTCTCATAAAGTACTTTTTCATGCGCTGCATGCTGGTCGATGATGAACAGCTTGTCCTCATACTCTACCATCCAGTAAGTATCGAACAGCTGTCCGATGATCTTGTGTTTCTTCTTGGCATCTTTTGTCAGAAAACCTTCGGAGACTGCCGCAAGTTCCTGTTGCTCGTAAGTGACTTTTGACTCCGGTAAAGCTGCCGCTGTCTCTTCTGGCAGGCTTGCCGTTGTTTTATCCGCCTGTATTGGCTGCGGTACGGGTTTGGAAACGGTGTATGTATTGCTTTCCGATACCCGGTCCGCGGACTGTTCTGTGACAGCCGTTTCTTTCTTTGGAAGAAGCGAGTTAAAGACAGAAAGGTTTTCCGGCGGTGCTGATTCCTTCTGCGGTGCTGCGCTCTGCATCGGAATTGTTGTCTGCACGTCTTCATTTTCTTTTGACGCAGCGAAACCGGACTGTCCGCCTGTTCCCTGCTGTATGTCCTGCGGCTGAAACCTTCCTCCACTCCGCACCATTTCAACACCCCGGCGCTCAAACGGTTCCGGGAGCGGTGCCTTGATGTTTTCACGTTTCCGTATCTTTTCTTCCTGCACCGGTACTTCAGGGATAAAATCTTTGTGCGTCAGCGCGCCCCGGATAATTTCAAACAATGTCTTATAGATCGCCTCATTGTTTGAAAAACGGAGTTCCATCTTCGTCGGATGCACGTTGACATCTAAAAGATCGGTATCCATGGAAAAGTACAGAACGCAGAACGGATACTGGTGCTGCATCAGAAAGCCTTTGTACGCTTCCTCAATCGACTTTGAGAGCAGCGCGCTCTTGATATAACGTCCGTTGATAAAGTAATTCTCAAAATTACGGTTTCCGCGGGAAATTAACGGTTTTCCGATAAAACCCTTGACATGAAAATACTCATTTTTATGGTCGATCTCTAAAAGCCCGGAGGTGATATCCCTGCCGTAGATATGATAGATCATATCTTTTTCCCTGGAATTGCCGGAGGTATGCATTTTCGTCTGACCGTTGTTGATGAATTTAAAGGAAACCCCCGGATGCGACAGGGCAAGACGCTCCATCAGGTCATTGATATAATTGCCCTCCGTCTGTGCTGTCTTTAAAAATTTGCGCCTCGCCGGTGTATTGTAAAAAAGATTGCGGACGATAAAAGTGGTTCCCTCCGGCGCACCAATCTCCTCATTTTCCTTTTCTTTCGAACCCTCAATAACATAGCGGGTACCGGTCAGTTCCCCGTATGTTTTTGTGATCAGCTCGACCTGTGAAACTGCAGCGATACTTGAGAGCGCCTCACCGCGGAATCCCAAAGAGGTAATGCTCATCAGATCTTCCACGCTTTTGATCTTGCTGGTCGAATGGCGCAAAAAAGCAAGCGGAACCTGCGCCCGCTCGATGCCGCAGCCATTGTCCGTGATACGGATAAATGAAATACCGCCCTCTTTGATCTCAACTGTGACGGCAGTTGCCTTTGCATCGATGGCATTTTCCACCAGTTCTTTTACCACGGAAGAGGGGCGTTCCACAACTTCCCCGGCTGCAATCTTGTCAATTGTCTCCTGACTGAGCAGTGTAATTTCAGGCATACAGATTCACCTCTTTGTTTCAATCGTTTCTGCTGCATTTCCTGCAGCATTATTCTGTTATGGTCTTGGCATCTTAGGAACGCCGGACACCGGTTTCCCGCAAGGTCTTGTCTCGGAGCAGTATCCGAAGTAATCACATTTTGGCATAAACAGATTATCTGCGATCCAGCGCCATTCTTCCGAATATTCCGAAAGTGCTTTTCGGATGTCACCAAATAACTGGCGGTATTCCCAGTATGCGCGGTTACACATTCTCTGATGGCTCATCTCCGTTAAACTGCGCAGATTTCTTTTATCCACGATCGACGCCGTCATGCCAAGCGGCAGTCCGTTTGCAACATCTTCCTTTGGAATCCCGTAGTCTTCCTGCAAAGCGCGGCATTCTTCATTGATATGCGCCATTAATGCCTGATATTTTTCCAATGCTTCTTTGTTGTTCTGGATCGACGGCGGGATGATGTAATCAAATCCGCGTCCGGCATAATTGATATAGCGTGTACTTGACTGTAAACGTGTCGGTGAGCCGCCAATATGTGTATACCACTCGCGCTCTACTCTCGCGGAATAGCCGGCAATGATCATCTCTACATTTACATATTCCATGACTCTTCCATGTCCGGAAATGATACAGTCCATGCCCCGTTTATAATTTTTCTCCGGATCTTCTACATTTCCTCCCCAGCAGACACCGGCGCGCTGTCCCATCAGCGTGATCGGGTTTTTAGTTGTCTCCGGCAAAATTGTAATTGTGCCCATAAATTTTATTCTCCATTTCTACCAGCGGTTTTTTATTTTATTCTGTAATTCATAAAGTTTGTTTAATGCCTCGATTGGTGTCAGATTTCCGACATCAATCGTTTTTAACTCTTCTAAAATATCATCGTCCTTTACGGTATCAAATAAAGACATCTGTGTCAAATCAACTTCATCCAAACGTTCTTTTTTCTTTTTCGTTCCTGCCGTTGCAGGCGTGATGTTTTTCGTGACAGACGTGATATCATTTGCGCTCAGCTCTTCCACGATTTCTTTGGCGCGTTCAATCACGGAATCCGGAACACCGGCAAGTTTTGCAACCTGGATACCGTAGCTCTTATCCGCACCGCCCTGCACGATCTTGCGCAGAAATACAATGTCGTCGCCTTTTTCTTTGACCGCGATACAGTAATTGTGGACGTTGTTTAACTTTCCTTCCAGCTCAGTCAGCTCGTGATAATGTGTCGCAAACAGTGTCTTTGCACCGAGCAGACGCGGGTTGCTGATATGTTCAACTACCGCCCATGCGATACTTAAACCGTCAAAGGTACTTGTTCCGCGTCCGATCTCATCGAGTACTAAAAGCGAATTGGATGTGGCATTGCGCAGGATATTTGCGACCTCGTTCATCTCCACCATAAAGGTACTCTGACCGCTTGCAAGATCATCCGATGCCCCGACACGGGTAAAAATACGATCCACGATGCCGATCTTTGCCGATGTCGCTGGAACAAAACTTCCGATCTGTGCCATCAGAACGATCAATGCAGCCTGTCTCATGTAAGTGGATTTGCCTGCCATGTTCGGTCCGGTTATGATTGCAATACGGTTATTTCCGTTATCTAAATATGTATCGTTATCGATGAACATATCGTTTGTGATCATTTTTTCGACAACCGGATGTCTGCCGCCCTTGATATCGATCACTCCACTGTTGGTCATCTTTGGTCTGCAGTAATTATTCTGGTCTGCAACGACTGCAAGTGATACAAAAACGTCTAAGTTTGCGATTGCTTTCGCTGTCCGCTGGATACGGACAACTTCTTCTGCAATTTTATTCCGTACTTCACAGAACAGATCATACTCTAAGCTGACGAGCTTGTCCTCCGCGCCTAAGATCATATCTTCTAATTCTTTTAATTCCGGTGTGATGTAACGCTCCGCATTGGCAAGTGTCTGTTTTCTGGTAAAATAATCCGGCACCAGATCCTTGTAGGAATTGGTCACTTCCAGATAATAGCCGAACACTTTGTTGTATTTGATCTTTAAATTTTTAATTCCGGTCTTTTCGCGCTCTTTTGCCTCTAACTCTGCAAGCCAGGTCTTACCCTCTGTTTTGGCATTGCGGTATTTATCGACATCCTCATTATAACCTTCCTTGATCAGTCCGCCCTCGCGCACAGAGATCGGCGGTTCTTCCATGATCGAACGATCTACCAGGGAGCAGAGTTCTTCCATGGCATCAATGTCGTTCTGGATATTTTTTAGCAGTGCACCGTCAAACTCATCGAGCAGGGATTTGATCGGAGGCAGCATGCTGATAGAATTCTTAAATGCGATCAGATCACGCGGATTGGCTGTCCGGTAAGTCACACGGGTGATCAGACGCTCAAGGTCATAAATCGGATTTAAATACTCGCGCAATTCCTCCCTTGTGATCACATGATCGTTTAACTCACCAATGGCTTCCTGGCGCAGTTCAATCTCGGTTTTATCGATCAATGGCTGTTCCACATAAGCACGAAGTGTCCTTGCTCCCATCGCTGTTTTGGTTTTATCTAACACCCATAGCAGTGAACCGCGTTTTTGCTTTTCACGCAGTGTCTCCACCAGCTCTAAATTACGTCTGGTCGAACTGTCTATGATCATATATTTCCCGGTTGAGTATGGATGAATCGCAGAAAGATTGCCAAGATCATTTTTCTGTGTTTCATACAGATAGCGGAGCAATGCCCCCGCAGCGATCGTGCCGCACGCATAATCAGATAATCCAAGCCCCTCAAGACTCTGCACCTTAAAATGTTCTTTTAACGTATTTTCTGCCGTCTCGTCACTGAAATACCATGCCTCTAAAGAGTACACTGCAATACCAAGGCGATTTTTCATATCAGAGAGATCGACACCGCTCATATAAAAGCTCTCATTGCAGATGATCTCGGATGGTGCAAATTTGTTGATCTCGTCAATCAGTTTCCGCTCCGTATCGACCTCTGTAACAAAATAGTCTCCGGTCGAGATGTCCGCTAATGAAATACCGTATTTATCTGCAAGATATACGATACACATAATGTAATTATTTTTGGATTCGTCGAGAGCCTGCATGTCTGTGTTTGTTCCCGGTGTGACGATGCGGATCACCTCACGCTTTACAAGACCTTTTGCAAGTTTTGGATCCTCCACCTGCTCACAGATCGCAACTTTATGACCGTTTGCAACCAGTTTATTTAAGTATCCTTCCACTGCATGATAAGGAACACCGCACATCGGCGCGCGTTCCTCTGCACCACAGCTTTTGCCGGTCAGCGTCAGTTCAAGTTCTTTTGAGACAACGATCGCATCATCAAAAAACATCTCATAAAAATCACCGAGTCTGTAAAACAAAATGCAATCTTTATATTCCTCTTTTGTTTTTAAATATTGCTGCATCATAGGTGTATATTCTGCCACGTCTTTAACCTCTGTTCTTTTTCTATTCATCATAATAGCGTCCGTCAAATGGATCATCTATTTTTTTCATAATTGTAATCTATCATTTACTCTCTATGGCATATCTACCGATTGCCTCGGCAACCTTTAAGCCGTCCATTGCCGCAGACATGATACCACCTGCATATCCGGCGCCTTCCCCGCATGGGTAAATGCCGCGGATATTCGACTGGAATGATTCATCACGCACGATACGCACCGGGGAAGATGTACGGCTTTCGACACCGGAAAGGATCGCATCCTCACGGTCAAATTCCGGAATCGCACGGGAAAAATGATGCATTCCTTCTATGAATGATTCCTCTAATTCTTCCGGCAGAAGTCCTCTCAAATTACAAAGTACGGAATCACCCTTTGTTGTACTCTCAAATGCACCGTAGGAAACGGAAGGACGATTTTTACAGTAATCACCAAACAACTGCTGTGGGATCTTTCCATTTCCAAGTTTCCATGCCCGCTCCTCCAGACGTTCCTGAAAACGGACGCCGGACAGTACATCTTCTTTCCCATCGGCATCTTCTAAAACGCCATGACGGATCGCATCCGCCTTAAAATCTTCCGGTGTGACGGAGACGATGATCGCACTGTTTGCGTTGCTGCCGCCACGGTCCGAGTAACTCATACCGTTGACTGCAAGACGGTGTTCTTCGGAGGAAGCGTTTACGACATAACCGCCCGGACACATGCAAAAGGAGTATACCCCTCTGCCGGAGGGAAGATTTGCCGTCACTTTATAAGGTGCCGCAGGAAGTTTGTCTGCATATAAATCTCCGTACTGTGTCAGATTGACCTCGCTCTGCGGATGCTCCACACGGAATCCGACCGCAAAGGATTTTGCCTGCATATTTAAGCCCTTTTCCTGTAACAGCGAAAACGTATCCCTTGCACTGTGACCGATGGCAAGGATCAGGCAGTCGGTATCGATTTGTCTGTCGTGATTTAATTCGATAGATTTTAAGTTCCCGTTTTTGCCGGTGGAAAATCCGGTAACACAGGTCTCAAATAAAAACTCTACGCCATTTTCTGTCATAAATTCCCGCATCCGTTTTATCACATCTGCAAGAATGTCTGTGCCGATATGTGGTTTGTTTTCATATAAAATATGTTCCGGTGCCCCAAATTTTACGAATGTTTCAAGAACAAAACGGTTCCTTCCAATGGGATCTTTGACCAATGTATTTAATTTTCCATCGGAAAAGGTTCCTGCACCGCCCTCTCCGAACTGGACGTTCGAGGCGGTGTCTAAGACACCGGTCTCCCAGAACTTCTGCACATCCGCAGTCCGTTCTTCGACCTTTTTACCACGCTCTGTCACGATCGGATGAAAACCCTCTGACATTAATGCATAGGCACAGAACAGTCCGGCAGGGCCTGCCCCCGCGATCACAGGTGTGCGTGAAGGATTTATGACTTCCGGAAGGACGTATTTTTTCACTTTGATTGACATAACATTATTATTGTTAACCTTTTTTAAAATTTTCTGGTCGTCTGCCGTCTCTACATCTACGGAGTACACATAAAACAGATCCGGCTTCTTCCTTGCGTCAATGGATTTTTTGACGATCTGGTATTGAAAAGGCGTGTCCGCCTTTAATTTCAACGCTTTTTTGATCTTTTGCTCTAACTGCACCGTATCATGTGTTACTGGCAGCTTGATCTGATTAATTCGAATCATAATTTCCTCGTTTCTTCCTGTGCGCTTTTTTTCCCGGATGTGCATATTCTCCTGCGTGGCTTCCTGCCACATATCCGCTGGACCAAGCCCATTGCAGATTATATCCACCGCAGATACCATCAATATCAACGACTTCTCCTGCGAAAAACAGTCCCGGAATTAATTTTGACATCATGCTGGCTGCATCGATCTCGCGTGTGTCCACACCGCCCGCACAGACCTGTGCCTGCGCGATATCTTTGCTTCCTGTGATGTCGACACGCAGGTCTTTCAGCAGTTTTGTCAGACGTGTCAGTTGTTTTTCCGGTACTTTTTTTGACGGAATATGAAGATCAATCCCGGCTTCTTTTAAGAGTACCTCTGCAAGCTTTTTATTGCAGAGACCGATCATCGCCTGAGAGGCATCTTTTCCGTGAGCATTCATGCAAAAACGCAGTTTCAGCAGATCATTCACTTCCCCAAAAGACCGGTCCGGCATAAAATCGATCTGTGCATATACCTGTTTTTTTTGTTTTAAAGCTCTGGTTGCATATCGGCTGATCTGAAAAACCGGAATTCCCGATATTCCATAATCCGTCAGCTGTAATTCACCACGTTCTCTGGTCGTTTCTGCTCCGTTTATGTACAGTCTTATCGAAACTTCTGCACGGATTCCTGCAAGCATTTTAAAGAATGACTGCCTGCACTGCAACGGCACCAGCGCCGGTACAATATCTATGATATGGTGCCCAAAGTGTTCAATATATGGAAGCGCACTGCCGTCACTCCCACTCTTCGGCGAAGCGAAAAGACCGGTTGCAAAAATGATTGATTTTGCGCGAAAATCTCCTGTGCCTGTCCGGATCAGAAAGAAATCTCCCTGTCTTTTTATTGCTTTGATCTCACAGGAGACAATCTCCTTTACACCGGTATATGCGGCTTCCATGCGAAGGACATCCAGAACAGAAGCAGCCTGTTCACTCGCCGGGTAATAATAGCCGTTTTTTATTTTTGGTTCGATACCGATCTCACGAAAAAACGCCACTGTTTTTTTCTGATCGAACTGTCTGAATACCGGTACAGCAAAAGCAGGGTTTTCGCCTCTGTAACACGATAATCCCTGCACCTCGTTTGTATAATTACATTTTCCATTCCCCGTGGCAAGTATTTTTTTACCTACACGGTCCATATGTTCTAAGATGATTGTATCTGCACCTGCTAAAGCAGACGCAATAGAAGCCATCAGCCCGGATGCTCCGCCGCCAATGACTGCAACTTCTGTTTCTGTCATATTAAAAACCTTTTTCGATATTTATATAGTTTATTTGTCCGTAACAGGATAAACTATTGATTATTTTAACATACAAAAAACAAACATTCAATCCGTGAAACCCATAGTTATTGCTGGTAATTCATCAATATCAGAAAGGCTGCAGCAATCTAACTGGAATAGCTCTCCAAAAAGGCGTACAATTCCTGATCGTCCGAAAACCGGATCCCATTTTCCAATTTCTTTACCATATCTTCATTCAGATCACGGATGCGGATATTTGTTTCAAAGAATTCTGTGATACCATCACTCTGGTATACGACCAGAATCCCATCCTTTTGTTTTATGATATACGCATAAGGTTCATAAACTGCAAGACTCTCTGTTGTCTTAAGTTCTTTTTCTGTATCCGTTTCTGCCGGCATTTCTTCGGTTGCCGCAGCAAGATCCTGTTCTTTTTCCCCCGTATCCTGTTGTGTAAACAGTAAATAAACAACCATGACCAATAAAAGAAAGATCATTCCGGTAAAAAGGCAAATACTCGTCGTTTTTTTCATCCCATCACTCCATATTCCGGTTTTACGATAAGTATTTGCCAAATTTTACTTTTTATTCACTTGTCAGAAATATTTTTTCATGGTCATAGAATGTCTAAACACATGCCGTCAGCTATTTTAATAAGTGCATTTTTTTTGCGACATCTGCCAGCATGCGGCCTTTCGGGAAACGCAAGATTTCCTGCTCATTTAATCCTTTTAACAGCAACAGTAACACTGCATATACCGCCGCTCCAATCACGATCGACAAAAGCGTTGCTACAGCATTAACACGCAGCACGTACAGAATGCCATGATAGACGAGCCATACAACAACACCCATACCGGCAGCGGCGATTGCAGGGACAAAAAATGTTTTTCGAATTTCCTGATGATATCCACTGTAACGGCGGATTGATCCTGCATTTAAAATACACATGATAAGACCGAATGCTGCATTTGCGATAACGACTGCAAAAATGTTTAAGTCAAACAAGAACATAAGTGCTGCCAGCAGTCCTAAATGCAGTACCAGTGCAATGATCGCATTTTTGATCGGTTCTTTCATGCGGCCGATTCCCTGTAAAAGACCGTTTGAAAGCGTTGACAGTGAAAAAAACAAAATCGTAACAGCTCCTACCTGTAACATATGTGCAGCAGTCTCCGATGAATCACGGAACAAAAGCTGTAAGATCGGTGATGCAAGTATGCCCATGCCAACTGCACATGGAAAAGCAATCACCATGATAAAACGTGTTGCAATCCCGATCTGTCGTTTTGCTTCACCTTTTTTCCCGGCTGCATAGGCAGCAGTCAGTGCAGGAACAGAGGATGCCGCCATCGCTGATGCAATGGAGATCGGAACATTGATCAGAACCGTATATTTTCCAGTATAAATACCATTCCAGGAACCATACTGGTTCGCGGTATATCCCTGATATGCAGCAATGTGTTTATATACAGCCTGATCTATGACGGTATTGCAGTTGTAGATCGTACTGCTCAGTAAAACCGGGATGATCGTTATGATAAGCAGATGAAATATCGAGCCATAGGAATCAACGTTTCTTTTCCGCTCTCTGTGCAGACTGCGTTTGAACGCACACAGATATACAACCAGTACAAAGGTACAGAATAATAATGCAACCAGTGCTCCGATCGCAGTACCAAGCGTTCCTCCTGCTGCTCCGTATGCTGCGGAATAATTATCAGCATCACCAAGCAGTGCTCCAGCCTTTGCACCATAATCAGCCAATACATACGCTGCCCATACACTGACGATTGCATTTGCAATCTGCTCTAAGATCTGGGAAGTTGCACTCGGCATCATTGTTCCAAGTCCCTGAAAAAATCCTCTCATAACACCAAGTACTGCAACAATCAGAAGTACAGGGATCAGTACACGCACAGCGAAGACGCTCATCGGTGTTTTCATCAGCGTGCCTGTGATAAACTCAGCACCAAACAAAAGGATCAGTGCGGCGACCGTACCGGTACATACACCGAAGATCAATGCACATTTTAAAATGCGGTATACATTGTGTCTTCTGCCCTGTGAATAATTTGCAGATACAAGTTTTGATACTGCGAGCGGCAGACTGTAGGATGAAATGATCAATAATATATTATAAATCTGGAAAGCAGTTCCATAGTAGTCATTTCCGGTATCCCCGATAATATTTGTCAGCGGGATACGGTAGATCAGACCGATAATACGGCTGACGATGGATGCGATAGCAAGAATAGAACCCTGCACAAGAAAACTTGTACTGCTTTTTTTATTTTGTTTGCCCATATGACTTAATCCTCGTTATCTTAAAATGTTCATCTCGTTTAAGATCTCAGTTTGTTTTCCCTCCATAATGGCAGCTTCCTCCGGTGTCATATGGTCATATCCAAATAAATGAAGCATACTGTGAAGGATTAAAAATGCATATTCACGTTTTTCACTGTGCCCATAACTTTTTGCCTGTTCCTTTACTTTGTCAACAGAGATAATGATATCACCGAGCATTATTTCGCCTGTGTCCGGGTTGAAATTGTCATCGTAATCATCTTCTAATTTCGAAAAATCTCCTGCGCTCTCATAAGAAAGCATCGGAAATGACAAAACGTCCGTCGGCGCATCAATGTCACGGTATTCTTTATTGATGGCGTGGATTCCATCATTGTCCGTGAGTGTCAGATTGATCTCAGCTTCAAACGGAAATCCCTCATGCTCGATTGCATAGTCTGTCACTTCTTTTGCGAGTGCCTCCTCATCAAATGAAAAATCAGTATCTGTTTCTTTTTCTATAAAAAGACTCATAAATTTCCTCATTTCTGTGCCTTACAGGCAGTTTTTATATCTTTTGTATTTTATACGTTTTTTAAAAGAAGAAGGTTTCTTCATTTACAAGATATTCCCTGATCTTTAAAAACATATTCATGCCGAGCCCGGACTGATCATAAATTCCGCTTGCAGAATATTCGTTTAGTGTCTGGTAGATGACCATATCCTGATTCCATTCGCTTGCCATTGTATAACTGTCAAAAACTTCTATCTTTTTGACCAGGCCATTTACCATATGTACGATCGCGGACTCGATGGATGAAGGCGGTGCTGTTTCGCCATCATATTCACTGATGATACGGATGACATCTTCCGGGAAACAGTGTTCCTGTGCAATGCGGATTCCGCTCTCTGTGAGCGGTTCACCTTCCATGATCCCGATCCGGTAATAAAATCCTGCCGCCGCGCAGGTCTTTTCATCTGCCCCGGCAACTCTCGCACAGCTTGCTGCAAGTCTTGAAACTCTGCGTGCATGCTGATATTCCTGTTTCGAAAAATTTGACAGTTCACGGACAAGAGGATAAGTATCATCTATAATATCCGTCAGGATATCATTTACTTCCTGTTCCCTCAAATGTGAGAAATGCGGATAGCCAAACTGCAGCCACAAAACACTGATGGCACCCTCTCCAATTCCCCATAATAAAAGCACAAAATGTACCTCCTGATAGGTCAGATAATAAAAGGTGACTGGAAGTAAAACGGAGAGGCAGAACAACAGCACTTCATACCAGATAAGTTTTTTTTCCTGTTTTGTGGCTTCCTCCGCCGTCCCGGCAAGGATCACACCAAAGATTGTCAACAGACAGTACAATATCAGTTCCTGTGAATGCAGTCCCATAACCAGACATATCATGGAATCCCAGAAAATACCGGTGATAAGCGCAAGACGTTCGGAAACAAAGGCTGCAATAATGAGCGGTACAAATACCAGCGGTTTTACAAATTCAGGAAAGTATGATGCAAACACAACCACCACCGCTGCTGCCGTATAACTATATAATACTTTTTTGAAATCTGTTTCACGGTTATGGCTGATCAGTCCTTCCGCACGATCGTGTTCTATAAAGAAAAGAAACAATACAAACCATATCATGGCAACACAGACAATCCCTAAAATCTGATCCAGTAAAATCTGTTGTTTTGCACACAGTAAAAGTATGGCTGCAATGGTAACGATAAACATGCAGACCTGATTCCATCCTCTTTTGATTACAAAGCGGTCATTCATCGCTGGCGAGTCTCCTGTCTTCTTTTTGATGCGCTCTTACTGCGGTTTTCATAATCTTCATAAGCCTTCACGATCTTCTGTACAACCGGATGACGGACCACATCTTTGCTGGTCAGTTCACAGATGCCGATCTCATCCACTTTTTTTAATACTTTTAAGGCAACATCAAGACCGGATGCTGTGCCAGGTGTTAAATCCTTCTGGGTTGCATCACCGGTGATCACCGCCTTAGATCCAAAACCGATACGGGTAAGGAACATTTTCATCTGCGCCGGTGTGGTGTTCTGCGCCTCATCTAATATGATAAATGCGTTGTCAAGTGTACGTCCGCGCATGTATGCAAGCGGTGCAACCTCGATCAGCCCCTTTTCCATATTTTTCTGGAAGCTTTCTGCTCCCATGATCTGATATAATGCATCATAAAGCGGTCTTAAATACGGGTCGACCTTACTCTGTAAATCCCCCGGCAAAAATCCTAATTTCTCGCCGGCTTCGATTGCCGGACGTGTCAGGATGATCCTTCCCACTTCTTCATTCTTAAACGCCGTGATCGCCATTGCCATTGCAAGATAAGTTTTACCGGTTCCTGCAGGACCCATGCCAAACACGATCATTTTCTGGCGTATCGCATCCACATATGCTTTCTGTCCAAGTGTCTTTGGTTTGACCGGCTTGCCGTTGATCGTATGGCAGATACAGTCCTTATCGATCTCCACGATTGCGGATTCTTTTTCCTCCTCCGAAAGTGCCAGTGCATAATTGACATTCTGCTCAGTAATGATATTGCCTCTTTTTGATAATTCGATCAGCTGTAAAAATACCTGTTCCGCTTTTTTTAAATTATGTTCCTCTCCAAGGAGCTTCATACTCTCACCGCGTAAAACCACAGTGACGTTTAAGGTGCGTTCAATTTTTTTGATATACGCATCAAACTGACCAAATACATTGGCCACATGATCAGTCGGTATATTTAATGATAGTTCAGTCAGACTCATCCGTCGGTTGCCTCTCTTCGCTCGATTGTTCGATGATTTTTGTCGGCTGATAGGAAACAATGGATTTTAAAGTGCCAATCGTTCCTTTCACCACATATTTTTTCTTCGTTCTCTCTATAATAACATTTTTTTCTGTAATTTGAATACCTTTTTCTTCCAAATCGTCAAGATATTTCTTAAGATTCTCAGAAGCCAGTCGTTTTGCCTCCTTTTCTGTGTACGTCTTTTGTTCATTTTTATAGCCCAGATAGGTCTGTCTGACCAGATAAACCGGAAGATAAAAATTATCTGTAAAGTGAAATTGTGACACATCCGACACAACTTCATATGGTTCTTCCACCGGTGAAAAAAAAGGATTTTCGATCAGATAATCCAGAATTCTGACCTGATAAGTTATTTTTTCTGCGCCAGTCGATACTTTTTTTACATATTCCATCGGTATCTCATCATGGTAGGAATATGTAACTTTTGCAATGACATCCGCATCTGCGGTGCGGTAAAGATATTGTGCCGTCTCTCCGTCATCATTTAGAATCTCAACATACCCATTGACTAACACATCTCCCTTTTTCACCGGGGTTCCTACAGTCACTACCGGTGTACCACTTCTTGTGATCATTTCTGTGATCAAGCCATCATCGGCAGCAACGATATCGTGCGCTGTCTCCTCTTTCTTTTCCTCATAATTTTCTTCCGGGAGCAGATTTTCCTGGATATCAACCGTCATTTTGGTGCCGTAGATTTTGATGGAAGTCCAGATCACTTCGGGATAACGGCTTCTTAACGTTTCCTCTAAAGCCGCACAGTCAATATTTTTTTTCTTTGTGCCAAAAGAGGCATGTTCTTTCGAAAGAAAGCAGAGTACGACTTCCTCAGACAGATAGGAATTGCCGTTGACTTCAATATTCCAGATAAAACCGGAAAGGTAATAGATCAGCCCTGCAAATAACAGCATGCCCATTGCAAACATTTTCCGTTTGCGGTAATGGTACAATTCAAACGGCATGCCATATCTTTTTTGGATGCGGATATGTGTTCTTGTTTTTTTTAAGATCGGACGTAACTGCTTAAAACCTGCTACACTGATGCAGAATTCGTATCCATCCTTCGTAGATTTCAAATTCCAGATCAGAATATCATGGCTTCCGCATAAATTCAGGAAACGTTCCGGCGCATAACCGCTTAAACGGACATACACGTATCCTTTAAAATACTTAATTACCGAGAGCAGCATCTGTTAATTTTCGTACTGGATCGTGTCTAAAAACCCGGTAATTTTCATTTCCTCATTCGTGTAATAGTCGATTGCAAGATGTGAGCCGGAAATCAGGATCCTGCAGTTTTTTGTCTGTATTTTGATAAAGGAATCCTCATATTCCAGGATTCCTTTATAATTAGAAATCAGAACCTCATGCCTTCCGGTTGCAGTCACGATCGCTGCGCCGAGCATCAGATCCTTCGGCAGTTCTAAGCTGTTTATTATTTTTTCTTTCTGATTTTTCTTCATATATGATTGTATGAAGGAAAAAAAGATCTTATTCTTTATTCGTAAATATATTCTCTTACGACCGGCAGCATTTCTTTCGGCACGGCAGCAATTTCATAAGCATGCAGTACTTTTTCGGCAGCCGCATCCATTTTTTCACGATCATTTGCATAAATGACTGCCAGTGTGTCACCGGTATCTACAGCATCTCCATTTTTCTTCTTTAAATAAATGCCAACAGAAAGATCGATCACACTGTCCTTCGTTTCACGTCCACCGCCAAGTGTCATACAGGCAATGCCAATATTTTCCGCCAGAATGCGATGCACGAATCCGCCGCACGCTGCTTTTACTTCGACCGAATATTTTGTTTTTGGGAACTTTGAAGTGTCATATACATAAGATGCATCCCCACCCTGCGCTCTCACAAACTCAGCCATTTTATCAAGCGCAGCTCCACTGTCTATGGAATCCTGCATGAGTTTTACCGCCTCTTCGCATGAATCTGCACGTCCTGCAAAGAGTAACATCTGGGCCCCCAGTGCAAAGACTACCTCTTTAAAATCCGAAGGGCCTTCTCCTTTTAAGGTGTCGACCGCCTCGATCACTTCGATGGCATTTCCAACGGCATTTCCAAGCGGCTGGTCCATATCCGTGATGACTGCCGCCGTCTTTTTGCCTGCCATCGTTCCAATCGACACCATCTCTTTTGCAAGTGCGACAGAGTCCTCATATTTTTTCATGAATGCGCCGTTTCCGGTCTTGACGTCGAGCACGATTGCATCACTGCCGGAAGCTAATTTTTTGCTCATAATCGAGCTGGCAATCAGTGACATCTGATCGACGGTAGCCGTGACATCACGCAGTGCGTACAGCTTTTTATCCGCCGGGGCAAGATTGGTTGTCTGCCCTGCCAGTGCAATACCGATCTCACGGACATTTTTAAAAAAGATTTCCTCCGGAAGCGCAGTCGTAAATCCCGGAAAGCTCTCAAGTTTGTCAATGGTTCCTCCGGTATGGCCAAGTCCTCTTCCAGACATCTTTGCAACCGGAACTCCAAGAGAAGCAATGATCGGTGTCAGCGCTAACGATGTCTTATCTCCCACACCGCCGGTACTGTGTTTATCTACTTTCACACCCGGAATGGAAGAGAGATCGAGCACATCCCCGCTGTCACGCATGGCAAGTGTCAGGTCGACCGTTTCCCGTTTACTCATTCCCTGAAAACAGATCGCCATCGTCATGGCAGACATCTGATAATCCGGAATCGAACCGTCCGTAAAACCATCGATCATAAAACGGATCTCATCTGTGGTCAGTTCCATGCCAAGTTTTTTCTTTTCAATCAGGTCATACATTCTCATGTGCATAATCCTCCCTTGTATCGATATCAACAAAAAATTCCGGCATTAAAACCGGATAAGAGAAAACATCATCCGGGTGGGAACGGATCACTATTTTACCGCCGCACTCCCCGGTCAGTGCAAGCAGTTTCCCGCGATAAGTTTCCGAAAAAAGATTGGGGCTGCGCAGACTGCCGTCACACGCTAAAGCCCCGATCCCTTTTTTGCTGCGAAAAAATGCATCCAGAAAGTCATGGAGTAATTCTGCTTTTACATACGGCTGGTCTGCCTGAAAAAACATATCATAGGAGACAGAATCACCCGTTGCTGTCACGGGATAAGTGACAGCTGTCTCTATGCCTTTTCGAATGCTTGAGGCAATTCCGTCGTTTTGCGTACCTTGATTGCGCACGACGATACAGTCGATTGCAGACAATTCTTTACACAACTGCTCAATTTCATCGTATGCAGTCACAACAATGATCTTACACGGATAACTGCACATATTCTGCAGGCGCACTAATTCTGTCAGACCATGCAGGAACAACGGTTTTCCATGAAATTCCGTAAGCAGTTTATTGCTGCCGAACCGCCTTGCGTATCCGGCAGCAAGATAGATCAGATTTATCTGTATCGTATCAGATCACCTTCATTCCCTTCAGGATTTTCTCAGGTGTGATCGGCAGCTCATTGATCCAGACGCCGGTTGCGTTATAAACTGCATCTGCGATCGCCGGGGCCGGTGTATTGATGACGATCTCACCGATGGATTTTGCACCAAAAGGACCAGTCGGTTCATAGCTGCTGTCAAATTCCACACGGATACGGTCTGTATCCAGACGGCTTGGTACTTTATACTGCATAAAGGAATTGGAAAGATTTTTCCCGCGTTCATCGTACCAGATATCCTCGTACAGTGTCATGCCGATTCCCTGCAAAAGTCCTCCTTCTGTCTGTACCCTTGCAAGATTGGTGTTTACGACAGTTCCACAGTCAACACAGGCGGTATAGTCTAATAACTCAATCGCGCCTGTTTCAGGGTCAACTTCGACTTCGGCGCAGGCTGCCATAAATGGTGGCGGTGATACCGGGGAGCTGTGTGAATAAGTAACCTCCATTGATATCTCATTATTGCACATGGACGCGGTTGCAATGTCAAAAAGGCTCATTTTAGAACCGTCTGATTCATCGATGACATTTTCTCCATCAAAAGTAAGTGCAGAAGCATCTTTATTCATACGGGCTGCTGCAAGTGCAATAATGTGTTCTCTCAACTGTTCACATGCCTTTACTGCTGCCATTCCGGTCAGATAAGTTGTACTGGATGCATAAGAACCGGAATCATATGGGGAAATATCTGTATCAACACCGTACACGGAAATATTATCGATCGGTGTCTCTAACACATCCGCCGCAAACTGGGCAATGATCGTATCGCACCCTGTTCCCATATCGGTACAGCCGACCGTGATATGATAAGTTCCCTCATCACTTAATTTTACCGTGACAGAACCGACGTCACAGTTGGAAATGGAAGATCCCTGCATTGCCATGGCAACGCCGCGTGCACGGATCTTTCCATCCGGCATGACAGTGCGCATGCCTTTTTCTTTCCATCCGATCATATCAGAAGCCTTTAGCAGACATTCCTCTAAGCGGCAGCTATTCGCGGTCTCGCCATAATAAGCTGGCATCACATCGCCCTCATGGATCATATTCTTCTGGCGAAGCACGATCGGATCCATGGAAAGTCTGTCTGCCAATTTATTGACTGTGGACTCCACCGCAAAAATACCCTGTGTGGCACCGTAACCGCGGTAAGCGCCTGCGGACATCCGGTTTGTATAGACTACCTCATACTGAAAACGGAATGCCTCCGTGTGGTACATCGGGATGGATTTGTGGCCGCTTAATCCCACCGTAGTCGGACCATGTTCACCAAACGCCCCTGTATTTGAAAGTGTGTGCAGGTCGATGGCACGGATCGTTCCATCCGACATTGCGCCAAGACGTACACGGACTTCCATCTCGTGGCGCGGTGAGGATGCGATCATGGATTCCTCCCTGGTGTAGATCATTTTTGCAGGTTTTCCGGTCTTCCATGTTACGATCGCCGGATATACTTCCGTCACAACCGTCTGTTTTGCACCGAAACCTCCACCGATACGCGGTTTGATGACACGCACTTTTGCCTTGGAAATATCGAGTGCATTTGCAACGATTCTCCGCACATGGAACGGGATCTGCGTGGAACTGAGCACGATCAGACGGCCATAGGTATCCAGATAGGTACAGGTACGGAAAGTTTCCATCATGCTCTGCTGCATGGCTTTGACATGGTAAGTTTCGTCTAATACGATATCACAGTCCGCAATCACGGCATCCACATCACCCTCTCCGTCCACACCGGACGCACAGAGGTTCCTTTTGTTGTCCGCACCCACCGGGCAGAGTGACTTCCAGTCATCCTCCGGATGTACTAAAACCGGATTATCCATTGCTGTATGGAAATCTAATACAGCATCTAAAACCTCATAAGTCACTTTGATCCGTTTTAATGCCATATCGACTGCTTTTTCGGTCTCTCCGGCAACGATCGCAACCGGATCGCCGACAAAGCGGACACGATCTTCTAATATATAACGGTCATACGGACTCGGCTCCGGATAAGTCTGTCCTGCCATGGTAAAGCGGCGTTTTGGAACATCTTTGTAGGTCAGTACACAGACAATACCGTCTACTTTTTCTGCAAGGTCTGTGCGGATCTCCTTGATCAGTGCATGCGCATGCGGACTTCTCAGAACTTTTACGACCAGACAGTCCTTTGGCGCCACATCATCCATATAAACCGGTTTTCCGGTCACAAGCGCCATCGCATCTTTTTTCATTACGGGAGCGTTGACAAATTTTCCCGGTTTTCTTAAGTTCGTACTGCTGTTCATGCTTTTCCCTCCATTTTAAACTTCAGGTATTCTTTGACTGCACGAAGCTGGCTCTCATATCCGCTGCATCTGCAGAGATTTCCGGCAAGATATTCCTTCATATCCTCCTCCGTCGGGTTTTCCAACTCATCCTCCATCGCAAGTACATTCATGATAAATCCCGGATTGCAGAAGCCGCACTGCTCGCCGCCCTGTTTTGCGAGATAAGTGCCAAATTCTTTTGCACGATCTTCCACTCCCTCTAAGGTTGTGATATGTGTACCGTCTGCCCTTGCCGCTAACACGGAACAGGAAAGCACCGGTTTGTGGTCGATCCACACGGTACAGAGACCGCAGTTTGAGGTCTCACATCCTCTTTTTACACTGTAACAGCCCTCTGACCGGACAAATTCTAACAGCGGCAGATCTGCTGCTATCTCGCGTGTGATTTCATGCTCATTCAGCCATACATGTATTTTCATCTTATTGTTCGTTCTCCATTTCTGATATTGTCTTTTTATAAGCAAAGACTTTCATACCTTTTTACACCAATGCCTGTCTTTTATTTTTCCAAAGAACAGATTGCTCTGCGGATCAGCACGCCAGCAACATGTTTTCGGTAATCAGCTCCGGCTCTGCGGTTGCTGCCATAAGTAAACTGATCTGCGCACCAGGTTGCAAGTTCCTTTACCAGTGCCTCATCTTTTTCAAATCCTTCCGGAAGCTGCTTTCCAAAACCATCCGGTTCACCGGAACCGAGCGGCAGCTCTACCAATCTGGCATGAACCGGTCTTGCTCCGATACTCACATGCAGACTGCCATCATATTCAGACACTGCACAGGCAACCACCGGAAAATCGGTAGCCGTATTGCGCTGGCTTAAATAGGCAATGCGGATCGGCTTTTTTGCCACATGCAGAGCTACTAAAATATCATTATCATATGGCATATCAATAAATTCTTTTAAGGAAACCATACCTGCATGATACAGCTCTACCTGGGTATCCATTGCCAGAAATACGGTCAGTACATCGGAAAAACCAAAACGTCCGAAAATACTTCCACCTACGGTTGCACAGTTGCGGAACTGTACACCGACAATATGGCGGACACTTTCACGGATGGCTCCGTCTGTATATGCGGCAAGTCCCGCATGTTTTTCTATCTCACGCAGTGTTGTCATGGCACCGATGACAAACTCTGTATCCGTCTCGGTGATCTGATCCAGCCCAAGCCCTGACAGATCGATTGCCGTCGCAATTCTCCGGTCACCGATCTTCATCCAGACACCGCCTGCGATGATCTTATTATTCTTTTTCTGATTCAGCTCATACGCTTCTTCTAAACTTTCTACCTTGCGGTATTCATTGATCGTTAACATTGATTCCTCCTGTGTGTACGCATAAAAGGGTGCTATTTATATTATACTGTACAGAAGTACTGCCGTCAAACGGGAATAAGGGAAAATCAAGGACTTTTCCCAGAAAACCAAGGACTTTTTCTGGAAAACCAAGGACTTTTTCTGGAAAACTGTGGTTTCCCGCAAAAAAATGGGCATATTACGCAAACTCTCATTTGCAATATGCCCATTCTCTAAATAACTCTTATTCTTTTCTAATAAGTAAACAACTGCGTCCAGTACGGCGTTCTCTGACTATCTGTACGGTAACCGACACCAAGCTTCTTAAAGTTCGGGTTTAAGATATTCGCACGGTGCCCTTCACTGTTCATCCATGCATTCATAACCGCTTCCGGTGTTTTCTGACCCCATGCGATATTTTCCCCGGCTCTGCGATAAGTGATACCAAGATCTGTGATCGCCGTTCCAAAATTTCTTCCATCCGGTCTGGTATGGGAAAATGATTTTTCAATTTCTTTTGAACGTGTCATTGCGGCAGTCGCAACTGTATCATCCCATGTAAGTTCCGTTAAGCCGGCCTTTTTCCGCTCTGTGTTGACCAGTTTTAAAACCTGTTTTGCATAGAAATTTTCCGTTACATCATCTTTCGGCTGTTCACTGTCTGTAGTACTGTTCCCACCTGATTCAGTACCGCCCGGCTGACTTTCTTCCGGCTTTTCTGATGTGTCTGGTTTTTCTGGTGTACCCGGCTTTTCCGATGTGTCTGGTTTCTCTGACGTATCCGGTGTCTGCTCTTCTTTGTCGTCTTCTGGAATTTCCGGTATGCAGTCTCCCGGTAAAACGATTGCCGGAAAACGATCACATATTTTTTTCAATACATCATTGATAGAACCTGTCTCAACAGAGTTCCACTGATTTGTTGTGCAGTCCTTCTCATAAACTGAGATGTTCACACGGTTAGCGGACGCTGCCTCTACCGGTGCAGATACGCTCATCGCAATTCCAAGTGCCGTTGTAAATGCTAGTATTGTCTGTTTCTTCATGATATTCCTCCATTTGTAATTTTGCATTATGTAACAGTTTAAATATTTCTTATCCATTTCAAATATATTACATAATTGTTACAAGCAGAAGAATATCATAATTTATACTGCCATCCAACCGGTAAAATCTGGAATTTCCAATATTTTTTACTCCACTCCCGTCTTTTTACAGACATCGTTCAGACAACAGCGGTCACAATACGGTTTTGTCCGCGCCGTACATACTTCACGTCCATGATACACAAAACGGTGACACAGATCATTCCCTTCCTCCGGCGGAATGATCTTCCAGAGTGCCATCTCTACTTTTTTGGGTTCTTTGATTCCATCGACAAGACCAATACGGTTTGCAAGGCGGATACAGTGTGTGTCAGTTACGATTGCAGGTTTTCCAAAGACATCTCCCATGATCAGGTTCGCACTCTTTCTTCCCACACCCGGAAGTTTTAAAAGGGAGTCAAAATCTTCCGGCACATTTCCACCGTACTGCTCCCATAAAATCTTCATACATGCACTGATATCCCGTGCCTTGCTTTTTCCAAGTCCGCACGGTCTTACAATTTCTTCAATTTCTTCCACCGGTGCTTCGGCAAGTGCTTTCACATCCGGAAATTTTTCATATAATTTTTCTACAACGATATTTACCCTTGCATCGGTACACTGTGCCGCCAAGCGGACACTGACCAGAAGTTTCCACGCCTGGTCATATTCGAGACTGCATCCGGCATCCGGGTATTCTTTTTTCAGACGCTCGATCACTTCTTTGGCAAGTTCTTTCTTTCTCATGGTTAGCCTCACTTCCTTATTGTCTTATTACAAAATATATTCCCTTAAACACATTTATTTTAAGCGTTATTCTTGTCTGTTTTCAGGTATCACAAGTTTTAGCGCAGGCACCACAAGCTTGTGATACCTGATATTCTATCATAAAACCTTACCTGAAACAATGAAAGCAATACGGGCCAAAATTACTTTCTCACTTCCTGCGCTCCATAAATAGATTTATCCCCGTTCACCAGATAAGCAAAAATGCATACGATCAGAAACGGCACCATATCATTTGCTCCAAATACTTCAAGTCCGATCAACACCGGCGCAAGCAGTGTGTTCGTTGCACCTGCAAATACAGCTGCGTATCCGAGTGCCGCACAGTGAACCGGCGAAATGGAAAGAATTCCCCCTAAAACAATTCCAAGCGATGCACCAATGGAAAATAACGGTGTAACCTCCCCACCCTGATATCCGATTGCAAGAGTTAAAATTGTCAGCAGCAGTTTTAAGATCCAGTCATAAGAATAAATCATTCCGCCAGAAAATGCTGCCGAGATCAGATTGGTTCCAAGTCCGCTGTATCTTCCGTTGTAAAGCAGAAACAAAATCAGTGCTAACGGGATGGAAATAACACCTATCCTGAAATATGGATTTTTGATTTTTTCTCCGAAAAACTTTTTTGATTTTGCAAGCAGAAACGAAAACAGCCGTCCGGTCAGTCCAAAAATGATTCCAAGCACAATGAGCCGGACAGCCATACCAGCATCTGATATCTCAAGTGTATCCTTAAGCGGCACATATAATTTTTCCAGCCCCAGTGTATGGGAAGTATAAGCAGCTGTATATGAAGCAATCAGTGCCGGCAGCAGTGCTTCATACTGTATTTTTCCTGCAACGATCACTTCCATGGAAAAAAATACGGCTGTAAGCGGCGTCTGAAACAAACCACCGAACCCCGCCGCCATACCGGTAATCAGCATAACGCGGCTGTCTTTTGGAAGATGAAATCTGCGCCCAAGTACATGTGATAACACTGCACCGATCTGCACGGCGACGCCTTCGCGGCCGGCACTTCCTCCGAATAAATGCGTGATCCAGGTTCCAGACATGACCAGAGGAATTAACAACAACGGAATATCCTCTCTTTTTTTCTGTCCCGTCTCAAATACTAATGTCATCCCCTTTAAGCTTGTCTCGCTGAAATGATAATACAGCCATGTGATCAAAAGACCAGCAAACGGCAGAAACGGTATCAGATACAAATAATGGCCTGTCCGAAAATCAGAAATTGTCAGTAGTCCTCTGCCAAATACTGTATCAATGATTCCAACCAGTACACCGGTTAAAATGGCAAGCAATACATATTTCAGAGATAAAACAATCGTTTGTGATTTGTTTTCCATCCGTTTAATCCTTCGCTGTGCAATTTTTTTGCACAAACATCCTTTCTTTATCTGATTATTTTTCGAAATCACAAAAAAAGCTGATACCCCCGTGCAGTCTACACAGAAGTCATCAGCTAAATTTAGCGGTTTCGAATTAATCGTGGGAGAACCTCATTCCCGTTTCATACTTTTTTTCTGTAAAATATCATATCTTTCGCGCTATGTCAATAAAAAATATTTTACATTACAACTTTATTGTGATACAGTATTGCAGTAATGTTTCATTCATGATATACTTGCAAAAATTTATATGAACAGACAAAGGAGAGTTTTGTTATGACAGGACAGACAATAGGACTGCTTCTCGTCATGATCATTTATCTGATCCTGATGGTTGGCATTGGTGTACTCTATTCCAAAAAGAACAATGATGTTTCTGATTTTTATCTGGGTGGCCGTAAACTCGGGCCGATTGTAACTGCAATGAGTGCGGAAGCATCTGACATGAGCAGCTGGCTTTTGATGGGACTGCCCGGTGTTGCGTATCTTTCCGGTTGTGCTGAGGCCGGCTGGACTGCGATCGGGCTTGCAATCGGTACCTATCTCAACTGGCTGATCGTTGCAAAACGCCTGCGCCGTTATACCCACAAAGCAAACAATTCCATCACGCTGCCGGCTTTTTTCGAAAACAGATACCGTGATAAAAGCCATGCACTGATGGCAATTTCTGCAATTATGATCGTGATTTTCTTTGTGCCGTATACCGCTTCCGGTTTTGCTGCATGTGGTAAATTGTTTTCTACACTGTTTGGTGTTTCCTATCTTCCGGCAATGATTATCAGCGCGATCGTCATTGTTTTGTACACCACTCTTGGTGGATTCCTTGCCGCAAGCATGACGGATCTGATTCAGAGTATCATCATGACAATTGCACTCTTTATCGTTGTAATTTTCGGTATCCACACTGCCGGAGGATTTGATGCCATTATTGCGAACGCAAAATCCATGAACGGATATTTAAGTCTTTTTTCTTCCTATGACCCTGCAGCCGGCGCATCCGTTCCATACAAAAGTCTTACCATTGCATCAACACTTGCATGGGGACTCGGATATTTTGGCATGCCGCATATCCTGCTTCGTTTTATGGGAATCGAGGATGAGAACAAATTAAAAACCTCCAGAAGGATTGCATCCGTATGGGTTGTTATTTCCATGTTTGTTGCCATTTTTATCGGTATTATCGGTTCTGCAATGACCAAAGCCGGTGCCCTTGCGTTATTTGAGAATTCGGCTCAGTCTGAGACACTGATTGTCAGAACAGCTGTCCTTTTAAGTAATCACGGTGTTTTATCCGTTATCATGGCTGGACTTATTCTTGCCGGAATCCTTGCAAGTACCATGTCAACTTCGGATTCACAGCTTTTGGCTGCATCCTCATGTGTTTCACAAAACCTGTTCTGTGATTGCATGGGATTAAAGCTTTCCAAAAAATCTTCCATGCTTATGGCAAGACTTACAGTTGTTGTGATCGCCATTATCGGTGTTTTCCTTGCCAGAAACCCAAACAGTTCTGTATTCCGCATCGTATCTTTCGCCTGGGCAGGATTTGGTGCGACTTTCGGTGCTGTCATGCTGTTTTCATTATTCTGGAAACGTACCAATCGAAATGGTGCACTTGCCGGAATGATTGTCGGTGGCGTTATGGTATTTATATGGAAATATCTGATTGCCCCACTTGGAGGCCTGTTTGGAATTTATGAACTGCTTCCGGCATTTTTATGTTCTGCAGCTGCGATCGTTGTTGTCAGTCTTTTGACTGCACCACCTTCACAGGAGATCGTTGATGAGTTTGAGAGTGTATAACAGATTTTAAAAAAGATTTATTTTATTTCGATCGAATACATCTAAAAAACGGGGATTACATACTATAGTAACATGTAATCCCTGTTTTTTTCATGATAAAACACTAAGGTTTACGCTTTAACCTCTGTTTTTCCCCTGTTTCCAGCATAAATTCATAAACAGGGCCTTACAATCTTCAGCTTCCTCCGGGTTTACCGCATACATTCCCATCACAACACCGGTAAAACCCCCTGCAACTTCAGAAGATAAGTATTTTGTACGTGTGCTTCCAAGCAGAATTTCTTTTCCGTCCAACACTCCATAAAAATGATACTGCGCCGGATCGGATACCACTTTTAAGGTAACCTCTGCATCATCCGGCAGTTCTATTTCTTTTACCACCATAATCGCATCCCCGATGCGCAGACGTAAGATCAATGTGCGCTTCTTCTCATCACATAAAACAGCCAGATCATAATGATGTTCCTCGGACAGATAAAATGTGATACCCGCTTCCGGCGAATTCCCGGAAAGTCCGACGGTAAGTTCTGTGTCAAACTCCGACTGGCGGACGCCTAAAAATGTTGGTGTTTCTGCATCATTTAAGGTAAAACGATTGCCCAAAAGTGTCACACTGTTTTTGGCAAACGCATAACATTCCTTGTGGTACTCACGCAGATGGCAAAAACGCTGCGGCTCATTTTTTAATGTCTCAAAAGAAACATCATAAAGTCCGTTTATTTCCTGTGCCGTGGCATTTAACGGCATATCCATCACAGATTCCACGGTTCCATTTACACCTGCAGTGAACCATCCATCGTTATCCCAGGTAACCGGAACTAAAAATACCTCACGTCCTAAATGATGGAACGGCATCCAGTCGCTCTGGATCCGGAATCCCAGACATACCATAAAGGTTTCCCCATAAGGTGTGGTGATAAGATCACCATGACCGATCCCCTGTATATGATTTTCATTGCCGCCTAAATTTCGGTTTGTAAGTACCGGATTTTTGGCATACGCCTCAAATGGTCCGTAAGGATCTTTCGATCTTGCATAAGTCACCATATGTCCGTATTCCGTACCACCTTCTGCAACCATCAGATAATACCAATCACCGAAATGATACATGTGCGGGGATTCGATGTATCGTCCGCCGCTGCCCTTCCAGATCGGTCTGCTTTCCGTCAATCGTTTTCCGGTTACGATATCGATCTCACACTGGAAAATACAGCCTCTTCCATCTGATTCGTCAGTTCCATTGCTGATAAAATAAACTTTATCTCCCTCAAAATATAAAGATGGATCAATGCCTCCCTGATCCACAAAAACGGGATCCGACCATTCGCTGTAGATATCGTCTGTATAGACATAAAAATTTTTCTGATAGGTATTGTTGTTGGTAACCATATAGAACCGTCCGTTATGGAAGCGGATCGTCGGTGCGAACACCCCGCCGGAACCGGGAACCTGATATAAATTGACCTGGCTTTTTCTGGTAAGGCAATGGCCGATCGGTTTCCAGTTTAACAGATCATCGCTTTCAAATAATGGAACCCCCGGAAAATATTCAAACGAACTGCAGGCAAGATAATATTTGCCGTTTGCACTGCAGATACTTGGATCCGGGTAAAAACCACGGACAACTGGATTTTGTACTCTCATGTCGCTCTTCTCCTTCTGCAGCATTCCTCAACAGACTGTTTGATTCAAATTTCTGTCTGCCGAACTGCATTATTTATGATACGGTTCGCCATTCATAATCCGGTAACTGCGGTAAACCTGTTCTAACAGGATCACACGCATGAGCTGATGCGGAAATGTCATTTTCGAAAAACTGAGTTTACAGTCAGCACGTTTTAACAGGTTTTCCGACATTCCCAGTGATCCGCCGATCAGAAACACGATCTGACTGATTCCGGAAGTCCCAAGATTTTCAATCTTTTTTGATAACTCCACCGAATCAAATTCCCTGCCGTCGATTGCAAGGGCAAATACATATGCGCCCTCTTTTGCCTCCTTATCCAGACGCATCAGAATTCGCTCGGCTTCTTTTTCCCTGATCTGATTTTCTACGGTATCACTTGCATTTTCGGGCGTCTTTTCGTCGGCAACCTCTATAATATCTAATTTACAGTAACGGCTTAAACGTTTGCTGTACTCTGCGATCGCATCCCTGTAAAACTTTTCTTTGATCTTCCCGACACATAAAATTGTAATTTTCATAGTTCCTCACATTTTAAATAAAAATTATATTGTTTTCGGAATTATGCAGCGAACTGTTAATAGTCATTCTAGCAAATCCGCTTGCATGCATCTACATTATAATTTATACTAAAATTACTTGAAAAACAATAGATGTTCATACATCTGGAAATGAGGAAAACCATGTCACAGGAACCATTTGATTTTAGCAGTACAGCCGAGAGCGATTTCGCACCGTCTCACGCGTATGTATCGAAGAAAACAAAAATAGAAGACGTCACATCTACCGCCTACACATTCACAATCGTAAGCGTTGCCGGTTTTATTCTTCTGATCTTGTTTGGACTGGATCTGCTTCCTTTTCACAGTGCTTCATACACGAAAACACTGATTCTTATCGTCATGGGAGTTATGTTTGCCATCTTCTTTTTCGTCGGCATAAAATCCTTTATGGAATTAAAAACGCTTTCAAATGCAGCTGATCGTGAAGAAAAGCAGTTTGAAGAGATCTGCCACTGGTTTTTAGATACCTACACAGCAGAAACAATCAATGCTGATGCCGGCATTTCAGACGATTCTGACGAGCAGAATTATTTTCTGCGCTATGAGGTCATGCGCAGTCTGCTCCTTGAAAAATATCCGAAGACAGATGCCTCCCTCTTAGATCACATTATCGAAACGATTTATGATAAAATATTTTTGGCTTAATACTTTTTTCTGTCAGATATATGTGATATAATAGGTAAAATATTTGAATTTATGAGGTGGCTATTGTGAAAATACTTGAAGAGAAGATTCTTTCGGAAGGAATTGCAGTCAATGAAGATATTTTAAAGGTAGACAGTTTTGTAAACCATCAGGTTGATCCTGTTTTAATGCATCAGATCGGTGAAGCATTTGCCGCACACTATAAAGATTGTGGAGTAACGAAGGTCGTAACGATCGAGAGTTCCGGTATCGCTCCTGCTCTTATGACAGCGTTAGCGCTGAATGTTCCAATGATCATTTTAAAGAAACAGCCTTCAAAGGTGTTAAATGATAATCTGTACCAGACAGTAATCACTTCTTTTACCAAAGGGACAAGCTATGAGCTGACATTATCCCAGCAGTTTATCAATGAAAATGACCATGTATTGATCGTGGATGATTTTCTTGCAAACGGCGAAGCTGCAACAGGAGCAATCCGCTTGCTGCGCAAAGCACATGCAACGATCGCCGGAGTCGGTATCCTGATTGAAAAATCATTCCAGCCGGGACGCGGAAAATTAATGGAACAGGGCATTGATGTATACTCTCTCGCCCGCATCAGTAAACTTGGAAAAGATCTGATCGAATTTATTCCTGAAGAAGAATAAATATATGCCTTTGGTGTACATTAAAAGCATGAAAAAAGTCAGTCACATGTTTGTGGCTGACTTTTTTCATGCAATGTTTTCTTAGCTGTTTCCTTACGGATGATATCCCAAATTTACACGATAGATATCACTGACTAAACCTGTCTTGTTATTTACTGCCATGACAGATAATACATAATCCCCTTCCGGAACAACAATCGGTTCTGTATAAACAGCCGATTCTGTTGTTGGATCTGTAGAATCCCATGTATAATAAATCGTGCAATCTTTCTGCTGTGTGATTGTTACAGTGGTCTCCTCAGAGAAAACTCCTCCATCTGGTGAGACAGATGGCAGATCCGGTTTTTTAAACTGAATCTGGTATTCTTCTGTTACGATATCACTGTAGATGCCTTTTTCATTACAACATACAGCATTGATTTCAAAATTTCCAGTATGATTTAACGGAATACCTCCCTGTGGATATGGAATCCCATTTTCTTTATCCGGAACAGTGCCATCCGTCGTATAATAAATGTCATTTCCGGCAATTGAGTAGATCACGACTGTAATATAATCATCATATTGCCCACTAAGCGGAGATATGATCGGTTCACCAACCTCATAATCATCGAATAATGCAAGTATATTCTCATCCGTAACATCTTCTTTTAAAGAAAGAATGCTGTCATAATCCCCCATTTCATCATAAATGGAGATCAGATGCTGATAAGCCTCTTTATTCGTTTTGTCAAGTTGAAGGATTTCCATATATAAAACGAGTGCTGAATCATATTCTTTCTGGCTGGTATAGATCTCTGCCATTGCCTCACGAACTTTGATATCATCCGGCTGCAATGCCAGTGCCGTCTTATAATATCGCAGTGCATTTTCATAATTACGATCCACCAGCTCTTTTTCTGCCATTTCAATCTGATAATCATAGGAATTTGCATTCTTATTATCGATATAAAGTTTTACAGCAATGCCAACAGCCGCACCGGTTATGATAAGACAGCAGCAGACAATAAGTGCCAAATGACTTTTTTTCTTCTTTTTTGTTTTTTTTGGCTCCGGTTCCTTCTCCTGCGGATTTTTTTCACCTTCTCCGTCTTTTAGAAGTGAACGCAGATAATCATCCTCAAGTACGTTGTAATCCGAAACTATCTGTGCTTCGTGGCCACAGACAGAACAGTAAAGGCAGCCTTTTTTTAACTCTGCCCCACACTTCGCACATTTCATGGGATATCCTCGCTTTCGACTTATTAGAATAATCCGGTAATCACACCGTTATCGTCAACATCAATTCCATATGCAGCAGGGTTTTTCGGAAGTCCCGGCATTGTCATGATTGCACCGGTAATGGCAACAACAAATCCGGCTCCGGCTGAAACATAAACTTCTCTCACATTAATGGTAAATCCACTCGGACGGCCAAGTTTTGTCTGGTCGTCAGACAGGGAATACTGTGTTTTCGCCATACATACCGGGAAATCTGACATTCCCATGTCTGCGATACGTTTTAATTCCTTTGCTGCGGCAGATGCATATGTCACACCGTCAGCCCCATAGATTTCTTTTGCAATCGTCTCGATTTTTTCCTCCAGTGACAGATCATCTGCATATAATGGCTTAAAGTGACTCTCTTTTGTTTCTAAAGTCTTTAATACTTTTTCGGCAAGTTCCACTCCACCTTTTCCACCGTTCTCCCACACTTTCGCAAGTGCAAATTCACAGTCTCTCTCACGGCAGAACTGTTCGATATAATCGGTTTCTGCCTTGGTATCGGTTACAAATGAATTTAATGTTACAACAACCGGAACACCATATTTCTGCAGGTTTTCAATATGCTTTTCAAGGTTTACGATACCTTTCTTTAAAGCCTCTAAATTTTCCTCTCCAAGATCGGCTTTTGCAACACCACCATTATATTTTAATGCACGGACAGTTGCAACTAAAACAACGGCATCCGGGTGAAGTCCTGCCATACGGGATTTGATATCGAAAAACTTCTCAGCACCTAAGTCGGCGCCAAAACCAGCCTCTGTGATCACATAATCAGCAAGTTTTAAGGCTGTCTTTGTAGCACGGACACTGTTGCAGCCATGTGCAATATTTGCAAATGGTCCGCCGTGAACGATTGCCGGTGTATGTTCTAAAGTCTGAATGAGATTTGGTTTCAAAGCATCTTTTAACAATGCAGCCATCGCACCGGTTGCTTTGATATCATCAGCGGTAACAGGCTTTCCATCATAAGTATATGCAACAATGATCTTTCCAAGTCTGCGTTTTAAATCATGCATATCGTCTGCAAGACATAAAACAGCCATGATCTCTGATGCAACAGTAATTACAAAATGATCTTCCCTGACCATTCCATCCATTTTTCTGCCAAGTCCAACCACAATATTTCGGAGGACACGGTCATTCATATCCAGACAACGTTTCCAGACAACCTGTCTTGGATCAATGCCAAGTTCATTTCCCTGCTGGATGTGATTATCAAGTAAAGCGGCAAGTAAATTGTTTGCAGAAGTAATTGCGTGGAAATCTCCGGTAAAATGAAGGTTCAAATCCTCCATCGGAACAACCTGTGCATAACCGCCTCCTGCAGCGCCGCCTTTAATTCCAAAACACGGTCCAAGGGACGGCTCACGAAGTGCAATTACTGCTTTTTTCCCAAGCTGTCCAAATGCCTCACCAAGTCCGACACTGATCGTGGTCTTTCCCTCTCCTGCCGGAGTCGGATTGATTGCCGTTACAAGGATTAACTTTCCGTCCGGCTCATCTTTTACACGCTCAATCAGTTCATCTGAGAGTTTTGCCTTATATTTACCGTAAAGCTCTAATTCATCCTCTGCAATGCCAAGTTTTTCCGCAACCTCACGGATGTGCAGCATTTTTGCTTCCTGTGCGATCTCAATGTCTGTTTTCATAATGATCCTCCTCGTGTCTTATAAATACTCTTCTTCATATTGTTCAAACTGCTCCTGCGTCATTAAAACGCGGCGCGGTTTTGTACCTTCTTCCGGGCCGACAATGCCGGCCTCCTCGAGCTGATCCATAATTCTTGCTGCCCGGTTAAATCCAACTTTAAAATAACGCTGCAGCATTCCGATCGAGCCTTTTTCTTTCTCGATCAAAAGCTTTGCGGCATCTGCAAAATATGCATCCCTTCCATCTCCGGTTCCTGAATTTGAATCAATGCTTACTGTCATATTTTCTGACTCTGCGTTGTTCATATGTTCTTCCACTGCCGCATTGTAGGAAACCTGTCCATTTTCTTCTTTGATGTAATTGACAACATCCGATACTTCCTTATCTGAAACAAACGCACCCTGTACACGCACCGGTTTTGGAATTCCCTGCGGATAGAAAAGCATATCTCCCTTTCCAAGCAGTTTTTCCGCACCGTTCATATCAAGAATCGTTCGCGAATCAATACCGGATGTTACCGCGAATGCAATACGGCTCGGCATATTTGCCTTGATCAGTCCGGTGATGACATTGACGGAAGGACGCTGTGTTGCAATGATCAGATGAATGCCTGCAGCACGCGCGAGCTGTGCCAGCCGGCATATTGCGCCTTCAACATCATTCGACGCAACCATCATCAAATCCGCTAACTCATCTACGATAATGACGATCTGCGGCATTTTTTCCGGTTTTGGTTCTCCTTCCACATCCGGAAGGCTGTCGATCTTGGCATTGTATCCCTTTAAGTTACGGACGTGCGCCTCCGCAAACTTATTATAACGGTCAGTCATCTCTGCCACAGCCCAGTTCAGCGCACCTGCCGCTTTTTTCGGATCTGTGACAACCGGGATCAGAAGATGTGGAATACCATTATAAACGCTTAACTCCACAACTTTCGGGTCAACCATGAGCAGTTTGACATCCTTTGGGTCTGCCTTATACAAAATACTCATAATAATCGTATTGATGCAGACGGATTTACCGGACCCCGTCGCACCGGCAATCAGAAGATGCGGCATCTTTTCGATATCAGCCACAGATACTTTACCGCCGATATCTTTTCCGACACAAAAAGAGATCTTTGAAGGATGGTTCTGAAACTCCTCTGATTCCACCAGTTCACGGAACGATACCATGACATTTTCTTTGTTCGGCACTTCGATGCCGATTGCTGCTTTTCCAGGAATCGGAGCTTCGATACGGATATCCGCTGCAGCGAGGTTTAACTTGATATCGTCTGCCAAATTGACGATTTTACTTACCTTTACACCCATTTCCGGCTGCAGTTCATATCTGGTTACTGCCGGTCCACAGCTGATATTCGTGATTGTGACATTGACACCAAAATTTTTTAATGTCTGCTGCAGTTTCATGGCAGTTTCCTGCAACTGTTTTCTGGTATCTCCCTGCTTGTTTTCTGCCTGTTTTAACAGCGTAACCGGCGGGAAGACATATTCTTTCTCCGGCGGTACGATTTCAACATCCATCTTTTCCGGAATGTTATCCATATCTTTCGTCTGTACTACTGTTTCATGCTGCACCGGCAGCACATCTTCAGCAGTTTCTTCCGGCAGCGGCTCAGATTCTAAATCTGCCCCAAATAACGGTATAGTATCCGTTTCTTCCTCATATGGAATCTCCTCTGCCCCCTGCTCCATTCCAAATGCCATCGCCGGATCAGGGCGTCCAGGTATAGCAAACGGTGCTTCCTCTGCAACTGTCCGTGAAGCTTTCGGTTCTTCCATCTGTATTGGGAACGATACCTGCTCCTCCTCTGCCGCAAACAACTCTGTTTTTGCTGTCAGCGCCTGTCCCATTGCATCTAATGCCTCATCTGAAAATGCAGATGGTGTTGTATTTGATATCGTACTTCCTGCAGTCAGTGTGACATGTTTTTCCTCTTTGATCTCCGGCAAATCGATCATATCTTCCGGCAGAATCTCACTGATATCCTGGGAACGTTTCTGCGGCGTATCCGGAATCAGCTTTGTATCAATGGCAACGCCCTCAACCTTTCTGTCCATTCTGCGCTGCTGTTCCCGCTGCTCACGCTCTTCTCTTCGCATTTCAACACGTTCTCTGTGACGTTCATTGCTGATTTTGGCAGACTCATACACCCTGCGCCCACCTTTTTGCATGCCACGAAATGCAGATCGCTCCGTGATGAGTACAAGCGAGATAATGAGTACGATCACATCGATCACATATGCCCCGATCACTCCAAATCCGGAGCATAACATATGGGAAAGTCCGCCTCCGATCAGCCCGCCTCCACTTTTTGCATCAAAACTGTACCGATAAGCATCCATTGCACTTTTTGCATCAGTTCCATCGGAAATGAGTTCAAAAAACATACATAAAAATGCCACAAACAAAATGACCGCCACTAATTTTACGGCTGCCACCCGGTTTCCCTGGTTCGAAACGGCAAAAAAAGTCCCCACCAGTAATACGATTGGAAATATATATGAAATAATTCCAAATAAACCAAAAAAGAAGCGGCTGACTGTACCGCCGATCGTACCGCCAAATCCAAAGTTACTGATAAACAGCAAAAGTGAAACAGCAACCACGATCCATAAAATCACCTCACGCGTAAATTCAGCTTCACGCTCCTGCTGTTTTTTTGTATTTCTCTTATGTCCAGAATTTGTTTTCCTGCCGGATGATGATTTTTTTCCGGTAGCAGAACGCTTCCTATTCCCTGTTGCCAAAATATTACCTCCAACTCAATTTCTGTAAATGCACAGATATATTGCATTTATTTATGCCATATAGATATATCCGCCAATCGAGATCACACCCACGATCAGACAGTAAATGGCAAAACCTGTAAATTTTTTTCTGCGTACAACGATAAGCATTGTCTTAATGCAGACATATCCCACCACTGCGGCTATGATCATACCAACTACATAATATGCAATCTCTGCACCGGAAAGTGCAACTGCCGTGCAGTCTTTTAATTCCAGTACCAGTGCTCCAAGAATTGCCGGTATTGACATTAAAAATGAGTATTTTACGGCAAAATTGCGGTTAAAGCCGCTGAGCAGACATGCCGTGATCGTTGTTCCGGAACGTGACAATCCCGGAAGTGTTGCGATTCCCTGTGCTATTCCGACTCCAAATGCATTTGTATATGTAACGCTCTTTGGCAATTTTTCTCCATCTCTGGTATGATCTGCAATAAAAAGCAGGACAGCGGTAAGGATCAGGCAGATACCCGGTATCAGCAATATCTCCGATGCCATCTCGACAACATCTTTTCCAACCACACCGATGATTCCGGTTGGAATGGTAGATACAATGATCAAAACGACTAATTTACGGTAACTGCTGTTTACGATCCGGAGGTAAGGTTCGTCTGTCTTACCGGTTTTATTTCCGATAAACCGGATAAGGTTAATAAAACAGTCTCTGATGATTCCGATTCCCTCCACGATCATTTTTAAAACATCTTTATAGTAAACAATGCAGATTGCTGCTAATGTTCCGATATGTAAAAGGACATCAAACAGAAGTCCTGTGTCTGTATCCACACCAAATAATATCTTAAAAATCGCCAGATGTCCGGAACTGCTCACTGGCAAAAATTCTGTTAAACCCTGTATGATCCCCATTAGTATTGCCTGTAATAATGACATATCTGCCTCCTCTTTGTATCTTCGTAATAAATCGTTCTTTTGCGGTAACTTTTTACATACATATTTTATCTTACCATATTTGAGGCAGATTGTCATTAACTGGTTATTTTTTTTCTATCATCTGATGCAGTCGGGAAAATGCATCGGAAATACCACCGACCTCATTGATCAGTCCTTCCTCCACCGCTTCTTTCCCGACCAGGATTGTACCAAGATCTTTTGTGAGGATTCCTGTATTCATCATCAGCTCCTCCAGACGTTTTTCACTTGCTTTCGAATGGGTGCTGATAAAGTGAACGATCCGGTCCTGCATCTGTTTAAAATAGTCGTACGTCGGTTTTGCACCAATCACGGTTCCACTCATGCGCACCGGATGGATCACCATGGTTCCGGATGGCACAATAAACGAATAATCGGTCGATACCGCTAAAGGCACACCGATGGAATGACTGCCGCCAAGGACTAATGAAACCGTTGGTTTGCGGATCGATGCGATCATTTCGGCGATTGCAAGACCGCTTTCCACATCACCTCCAACCGTATTTAAAAGCAGCAGCAGCCCTTCTGTATCCGGGTTATCTTCCAGCTCTGCCAGTTTTGGAAGAACATGCTCATATTTCGTCGTTTTTGTGGTTGCCGGAAGACAGTCATGTCCCTCAATCTCCCCGATGATCGTCAGCAATGAAATTTTATTTTTCATCTGGATCTGTCCAAACTCTCTGATCTCCTCATTTTTCTTTTCCTGATTTTCTGCCATGATATTCTCCATTCCTGCGCTGTTTTTTGCGCATCTCAAGTTTGTGCGCAAGCACAAATCTTGCGTGTGAAAAATCTTATTTTTCACACTATACTCTTTTTCCATGATATAAAAAACAGGATGTTTGAAACATCCTGTTTTTTATACGATATTCTCATTTAGTATATCCGTCTGTAAAATAATCATACAGAAAATCAATTTTACGCTTCTTTTGTATATCTTTATTTTAAAAAAGCATTACTAACATCCGAGCAGATAATTATATAATCCCTCGTATTTTCCTTTGGAATTGTTCCAGGAATAATCATTTGCCATGCCGCGGTCAATCATCTGGTTCCACTGTTTCTTGCGGTCGAAGAAAATATGTTTGGAATAATTGATCACAGAAAGCATTTCATCTCCATTATAATTTGCAAAGGAAAAACCGTCTCCCGTATTTTCATATTCGTTAAATGGTTTTACCGTATCTCTCAGTCCACCTGTTTCACGAACGATCGGAACTGTACCGTAGCGGAATGAAATAAGCTGTGTCAGGCCACACGGTTCGAAGCGGGACGGCATCAGGAATGCATCTGCTGCTGCGTACAGTTTGTGTGCAAGTTCATCGGAATAACAGATATTTGCAGAAACACGATCTCCATATTTCCATGCATAATGGCGGAACATGTTTTCATACTGCGGATCTCCGGTACCGATAACAACCAGCTGTGTATAGTCGTCCACGATCCGGTCGATTGCATAATTTACAAGATCTAAACCTTTCTGGTCGGTCAGTCTTGAGATCAGACCGATCATGTACTTTTTCTTGTCAACGGCAAGTCCTAATTCTGCCTGCAATTTTACCTTATTCATGTATTTTTTCTTACGGAAATCAGACGGCTTATAGTTGGTATAAATCTTTGTATCCGCTGCCGGATCATATACCTGATAATCAATACCGTTTACAATACCCTGCATATCAAAATGCCGTGCAGACAACAGACCATTTAAACCTTCTCCATAATACTCGGTCTGAATCTCCTGTGCATAGGAATCACTGACTGTAGTGATATAATCGGCATAGACAAGACCACCCTTTAACATGTTGGCATCTTTTTTAAATTCCAGCTTATCCGGTGTAAACAGGGAAGCTGAAAATCCGGTCAGTCCCTGCATGGTCTTGATATCCCATACTCCCTGGAACTTTAAGTTGTGGATCGTCATAATACTCTTCATGCCCCAGTAAAAGGAATCAGCCTGAAATTCATTTTTTAGATATACCGGAATCAGACCTGTCTGCCAGTCATGACAGTGAATGATATCCGGACAGAAGTCGATCTGTTTTAACATGGACAAAACAGCCTTGTCAAAGAAACAGAATTTTTCAATATCATAACGGACATCACCGTACGGTACTGCACAGTTAAAATATTCCTGATTATCAATAAAATAATATGTAATGCCATCCATGACATATTTTAAAATACCGACATACTTATTCGTAATATAACTGCCGGCACTCATATAAAAATGAGCAACATATTCAAACTTGCTGCGAAACTTGTCCGGTATGCAGCTGTAATTCGGTATTACAACCCGGACATCCCACTCGTTTTTGTCAAATTCCTTCGGCAATGCTCCACATACATCTGCCAAACCCCCGGTTTTAATAAACGGAACACACTCCGATGCTGCAAAAAGTATTTTCTTCATAGCAATCTCCATTCCTGTGTTTATTCTTCAAATCTTAATTACTATTATCATATAACATTTCCGAAAAGAATACCATATTTTTTTACTGCAAAGCAAAAAAATTTAATACAATGTAAAAAAACTTTTATTTTCATATAAAAAACGACACAGACTTTTCATCCATGCCGTTTATCTTATGTACCTTGAATCTTATTTATTCATCCCAGTTGTGATATACTTCCTGAACATCATCATCATCATCCAGCAGATCAAGAATACGGTTGATATTTGTTAAATCTTCCTCTGCTGTCAGCTCTACATAATTCTGTGGAATCATTGTAACCTCTGCTTCTGCCATAGGGATCTTCTCTGCTTCAAGTGCAGCGTGTACTGCCTCAAAATCATTCGGATTTGTGATGATCTCGTAGCTGTCATCTTCCTCAGAAAAATCCTCTGCGCCTGCATCAAGTGCGATCATCATCAGATCATCCGCATCCATCTCACAGTCTTCTTTTGCGATAATGATCTGTCCCTTTTCATCGAACATATAGGAAACGCATCCCTGTGTACCGATGCTTCCGTGTCCCTTTGTAAATGCGTTACGGACATTGGCAGCTGTGCGGTTCTTATTGTCGGTCAGACATTTTACGATGATAGCTGTTCCACTCGGACCATATCCCTCATAGGTACAGTACTCGTAATTGACAGAGTTTCCTTCACCGGATGCCTTTTTGATACCACGCTCAATCGTATCGTTTGGCATGTTACTTGCTTTTGCTTTGGCAATGACCTGAGCCAGTTTAAAGTTGTTTGCAGGATCCGGGCCGCCATCTTTTACTGCAACGGCAATCTCACGTCCGATAATTGTAAAAATCTTTCCTTTTGCTGCATCATTTTTTTCTTTTTTGTGCTTAATATTCGCAAATTTGGAATGTCCTGACATAAATACTTCCTCTTTTCTCACTTGTTTATTGCTTCGAAAATACATTTTATTTTATCACTATTTCCGTTTTCTGGCAAGCCTATTTATGTATACAGCTCTAAGCTTACCTCAAGCGCCTTATCTATTTTCACCAGAATCTGGGAATCTAAATGACATACCTTGTCTTTCAAACGTTTTTTATCGATTGTGCGAAGCTGCTCTAAGAGCACCACAGAATCTTTGACCAGATCATATTTTCTGCTGTCAAGTTCTACGTGTGTTGGAAGCTTCGCTTTATTCATCTGGGATGTGATTGCTGCACAGATCACGGTTGGACTGTGCCTGTTGCCAACATCATTCTGTATTATGAGCACCGGTCTTACACCGCCCTGTTCTGAGCCGATGACCGGTCTTAAATCTGCATAAAAAATATCACCACGTCTAATTACCATATACTTCCACTCCATTTTCTTGCTTTACGGATAGTATTGCCAATTTTTACTGGTGTATTCCATTCCTTTCTATTATTCCGAAAAATGATCTCTCGTACCGATGATCCGTCCACCATGGATATAAACACGTGGTATACGTTTTCCAAGATCACAGGCGAATTCATAATTAAAACGTCCGGATAACCCGCCGACCTCTTCCATGGTAATGCACTCATCACCATCCCTGCCGATCAGTATCACTTCATCCTCATTTTTAACATCCGGAATATCTGTGACATCTACCATAAACTGATCCATACAGACACGGCCAAGAATCGGTGCACGCCTTCCGTGGATCAGAACAGCTCCTTTGTTTGAAAGTCCTCTCGCGTAGCCGTCTGCATAACCGACCGGGATCGTTGCAATCATACGCGGTTCTTTTGTGACATAAGTTCCGCCATAACTGATTGCCCTGCCAGCCGGAAGCTCTTTTACATATGCAACATGTGTCACAAGCGATAATGCAGGTTTTAAGCTGATTGCCGTCTTATCCACGTCCTCAGACGGCCACATTCCATAAAGCGTAATCCCTGCACGCACCATATCCATGTTTGCCTCCGGGATATCGACAATTCCTGCACTGTTTGAGCAGTGGTGAATCGGGATACTTACCCCGCGTTCTTCTAACATGTCGATCATTTTACGGAAAAGTTTTATCTGCTGGTATGTCGGCTCCTTATCTTTTTCATCTGCTTTTGCAAAATGGGTAAAAATACCCTCCACTATAATATGCGGTAGTTTTGAAAGCTGTGCCATCTCATCCGCAGCTTCTTCCGTAACCTGATAACCGATCCGGCTCATTCCGGTATCAATTGCAAAATGAATCTTGCAGTCCCTGCCGATACTTGCAGCCGCAACGGAAAGCTTTTCTGCCATCTCTCTGGTAAATACGGTCGGACGGATGCCCGCTTTGATCATATCCACATACTGATCCGGGAACACATATCCTAAGATCAGGATTGGTTTCTGGATCCCGTGATTTCGAAGGATCAGTCCCTCTTCCACCGTGGCAACCGCATAACCGTATAGATAATCAAGTTTTTCAATCGTCTCTGCAATCTCTACGGCACCATGTCCATAGCCGTCAGCCTTGATGACCGCCATAATTTTTGTATCTTTTGCAATGTTCCCACGCATTGCATCCATGTTGTGAAGAATTGCATCCAGATCGATCTCCGCATGCACTCTGCTGTATCTGTTCATGTTGTTCTCCAATCTATTTTTTTCATTACTTTTTTGTTCAACACAAAATCTATACGCGCTTTTACTGTTGTGTGTAAATATTTAGTACCTTTTTGATCCCGGTGATCAGATCCGAGGCTGTAAGGCCCTGTAAACCTGTCGTCTGTACCATGATATCACCTGCCAAACCGTGAAGGTATACTCCAAGAGGTGCCGCCTGATATGATGTCAGTTTCTGTGCCATAAGTGCACCGATCAAACCGCTTAGTACATCCCCGCTTCCTGCAGTTGCCATTCCCGGATTACCGGAAAGATTCAGATACCTTTTATGATCCGGCAGTGCGGTCACTGTATGTTCATCTTTCAGGACGCAAATAACCTGATTTTCATCTGCAAAATCTGCAGCTGTCTGCAACAGATTCTTCTGGATTTCTCCAACTGTTTTTCTGGTAAGCCTGCTCATCTCTCCAAGATGCGGTGTAATCACGGCAGTATTCTTAAAATTTTTCCATCTATCTGCCCCCTGCACTCCGGTGTTTTTCTGCTCTGCCACCAGATTTAATGCATCAGCATCAAAAAGAAATGCTTTATTCTCATGTGACGTTCCATATTCTAACACAAAATTTAATATCTGTGCAGAAGTTTTTTCTTTTCCTAGTCCGGGACCGATCACAATGGCATCTGCCCAGTCAAGGATCTCCCTCAGAACCGGTTCTTCCGGTACTAAAGTTTTATCGTAAGTAGTAAGAACCGCCTCCGGAACACTGCACTGTAAAATAGCTCTGTTTTCCTCCGGAGTCAGCACACGCACCAGACCACACCCTGTGGCATAAGCTGCTTTCGCAGACAAAACTGCCGCCCCTGCCATATTGACACTTCCGGCGATCAGCAAGAGTTTTCCATAACTGCCCTTATTAGAATGGCTTTTTCTTTTTGGCAGTATCGAAAAATCTTTTTCTTCAAGTGCCATCACGGCCGGCGGTTCACCCAGCCAGCTTTCTTTCGTGATGCCAATATCACATACAATGATCCTGCCGGCATACTCATTTCCCGGCCAGAGGATACTGCCTAATTTTTCAAATGCAAATGTGATCGTAAGATCTGCACGAAACGCTGTGCCTAAAATGGCTCCCGTGTCCGCAGAGATCCCGGATGCAATGTCTACCGCCGCTTTTTCCCCGGAAAGTTCATTCATCCGGCACAGCATATCTGCATATTCACCGGTCACATCTCTTGAGAGTCCCACACCAAATATTGCGTCTATTACAAGAGTAGGTCTGATCTTTTCCGGGATATCCATGTATATAGAAATACCGTATGCATTTAAAATATCCTGCTGTACCCTGTTTGACTCCGAACAGTGCTCTTTATTTCCGGCATAAACGACCGTGACAGCATGTCCTTCCAAAAATAAAAGGCGTGCGATCGCAAGACCATCTCCACCGTTATTTCCACTGCCACACACAATGAGTACTTCCGTAAGATCCACATTTTGTCTATGCAGCTCTTCCACAAATGCTATTGCAGCGCGCTCCATCAAGAGAAGTCCCGGCACCTTAAAATGTGAAATGGTATTTGCATCATATTTTTGCATTTCCCGGCTGTCTACAAGATATTTCATGAAATCCTCCTTGTTTTGCGGAGCAAAATGCGACTGCCTTTGCAGGAGCAGAGGATTTTTCTCCTTGTTTTGCGGAGCAAAATGCGACTGCCTTTGCAGGAGCAGAGGATTTTTCTCCTTGTTTTATAAGGCAAAAAACGCCGCACATAAATCTGTGCGGCAGCTATTTGCTCTCTACATTTACAGCACCTTTTCAGTTGCCGTTTTCTTCTGCTTTTTTGTTTCTGACAATGTTGTAAGACAACTGCATCAGACTGTCGGAAAGATGTACATTCTCCACGACAACATTTTTGTCGATCAATTCAAGATCTACATGGGCAAAATTCCAGATTGCACGGATTCCAAGTCCGACCAGCCTGTTTGCAATCGCATCTGCCTTTTCCTTCGGCATGGTCAGCGCTGCGATATCTACCTGATTTTCTTCACAGAAACTCTCTAATTCATCTAACATACGGATTTTGATCCCGCGTACAGTCACTCCGTCAAGCGCCGGATTTACATCAAAAAGTCCTATGATAACAAAGCCAAGTTTCTCAAATTTTACATAATTGGTAAGTGCCTGACCAAGGTTACCGGCACCCATTACAATAATATTGTGTCTCTCATTCAAACCTAAGATCTTACCGATCTCTTCATATAAATATTTTACATTATAGCCGTAGCCCTGCTGACCGAACCCGCCAAAATTATTCAGATCCTGTCTGATCTGGGATGCGGTCACATTCATCCGTTTGCTCAGATCATTGGATGATATACGCTCCACACCGGCGTCTAATAGTTCTCCGAGGTAACGGTAATAACGCGGCATCCTTCGGATCACTGCCTGTGATATCTCTTTTTCCTGCACAAAAGGTTCCACCTTTCTTACGTTCTCTCGTTTATTATAGTGATTTCCCCTGTGTCTGTCAATGTGTGAAATTTTTAACTATCTTTAGCTCCATCCAGCTGCATTGACAGATCTTCCCACGTTTCATAGCAGGTTTCAAGGCGTTCCCTGCACTCCTGCTGTCGTGCAGCAAGTTCATTTAACTTTGCGGAATTGACTGCATTTTCCGGCTTCGCACATTCTTCATCGATCGCGCTTATCTCTTCTTCTAATGCTGCAATCTCATCTTCTATTTTTTTCAGACTGTTTTCAATCTTACGGATCCTTGCCTGTTCTGCCTTCTGCGCCTGCCAGTCAAGTTTATTGACCGCATCATCCTGTTTTCCTGCCTGAATATCCGATATTTCCTGTGGTTTTACATACAGTTGCGTCATGATATCGTGTTTTTCCAGATAATAATCATAGTTTCCAATATAATTTACAACCGTCTCACCTGTCAGCTCTAGGATCCTCGTCGCCGTCTGATTGATAAAATAGCGGTCATGGGAAACGAAAAATACGGTTCCGGTATACTGGTTTAACGCAGATTCCAAAATTTCTTTGGATGTAATATCCAAATGGTTCGTCGGCTCATCAAGGATCAGAAAATTCGCATCGGAAAGCATTAATTTTGCTAAGGAAACACGTCCTCTCTCTCCACCGCTCAAATCTGAAATGTGCTTAAACACATCATCATTTGTAAACAAAAATGCTGCTAACACATTGCGGATCTTCGTATTATTCAGCCCCGGATAGGCATCTGAGATTTCCTCAAAAATCGTCTTTTCCATATGTAAAAGCTGATGTTCCTGATCGTAATATCCGATATGCACATTCGAACCAAGTGTCACGGTACCGCCATCTGCCGGAATCAGATTATTGATGATCTTTAGTATGGTCGTTTTACCAGTTCCATTGTTACCGATCAGCGCCACCCGTTCCCCACGTTTGATCTCAAATGAAATATCCGAAAACAATGTGACCGGCGGATAGGATTTTGCAAGATTTGACACGGTAAGGACGTCATTTCCGCTGACCACATTTGGCTCTAACACGATCTTAATATCCGTATTATCCTCAACCGGCTTTTCAATGCGTTCAATCTTATCTAACATTTTCTCACGGCTTTCCGCACGCTTGATAGATTTTTCGCGGTTGAATGATTTTAATTTTGTAATAACTTCTTCCTGGTGTCTGATCTCACGCTGCTGGTTGTAATACTGTTTTAACAGATCTTCACGAACTTTTGCTTTTTTCTTTGCAAAATCCGAATAATTTCCCTGATATACATACGCTTTATGCTGGAAAATCTCTACAACTTTTGTGACAACACGATCCAGAAAATAACGGTCATGTGCTACGATCACAACAGCCCCTTTGTAAGCCCGCAGAAAATTCTCAAGCCAGCGGATCGACTCCATATCCAGATGGTTCGTCGGCTCATCTAAAAGCAGTACATCCGGCTTTGTGACTAAAAGTTTGCCAAGGGAAACTCTTGTTTTCTGTCCTCCGGATAACTCGCTCATCTGTTTGCTCAAATCTTCATCTGAAAAACCAAGTCCTTTTAAAATACCGGTCGCTTCACTGCGGTATGCATATCCGCCCTGCAGTTCAAATTCATGGCTCTGGCGGTGATAAATATCCATCAGCTTTTCTAATTCTTCACCGGTACGGCTGTTCATCTCAGACTCCATATCACGAAGTTTCTGTTCCATTTCCAGAATATCGGTTCTTGCATAAAGAACCTCATCATAGATGGTTCTATGGCCGGATACATCCTGATACTGTGCTAAGTAGCCGATTGTCTTATCCTTTGCAAGAATCACTTCACCGGCATCGGACGTTTCTTCGCCCATAATAATTTTAAGCAGCGTAGACTTGCCGGCACCATTGATGCCGACAATCGCTGCTTTTTCATTTGCTTCAATATGAAAACTTACATCTTTTAATATCTCATCTGTTCCAAAAGACTTTGAGATACTCTGACATGACAAAATCATTTTAAACTTTCCTCTAACGTCGTTCTGATTGCCTTGATAAAATCTTCGCTGTTTAATACGACCGGATTCGGATTCGTAGTAATCAGCGCAAGGTCTTTTGTCATTTTACCATCTTCAATGGTCTTAATACAAGCCTTTTCGAGTTTTTCTGCAAAATCGGACAATGCAGCATTCGAATCAAGCTCTCCGCGTTTCTTAAGTGCTCCCGTCCATGCAAAAATGGTTGCAACAGAGTTCGTGGATGTTTCCTCACCTTTTAAGTGTTTGTAATAATGACGCTGTACCGTTCCGTGTGCAGCCTCATACTCATAATAGCCATCCGGAGAAACCAGCACGGAAGTCATCATGGCAAGCGAACCAAATGCACTTGAAACCATATCACTCATGACATCTCCGTCATAGTTTTTACATGCCCAGATATAACCGCCTTCAGATTTCATCACACGGGCAACCGCGTCATCAATTAAAGTATAGAAATAAGTAATGCCTGCTTTTTCGAATTTTTCTTTGTATTCTGCATCAAAGATCTCCTGGAAAATATCTTTAAATGTGTGATCGTATTTTTTGGAGATCGTGTCTTTGGTTGCAAACCACAGATCCTGTTTTGTATCAAGTGCATAGTTAAAGCAGCTCTTTGCAAAACTTTCAATCGAATTGCAAAGGTTGTGCTGTCCCTGAACGACACCTGCTCCGGTAAAGTTATGAATCAGTTCTCTTGTTTCTGTGCCGTCCTCTGCAGTATAAACCAGCTCACATTTACCTGCTCCCGGAATCTTCATCTCGGATGCTTTGTATACATCACCATAGGCATGACGTGCAATCGTGATGGGCTTTTTCCAGTTTTTGACACATGGCTCAATGCCTTTTACAACGATCGGTGCACGGAATACCGTACCGTCTAACATGGCACGGATCGTACCATTCGGACTCTTCCACATTTCTTTTAGGTTGTATTCAGTCATACGCGCTGCATTTGGTGTAATCGTTGCACATTTTACAGCAACACCGTATTTTTTTGTGGCATTGGCAGAATCAACGGTTACCTGGTCATTTGTTTCATTGCGATGCTCTAATCCAAGATCATAATACTCTGTCTTTAAATCAATAAACGGAAGAAGTAACTCATCTTTGATCATTTTCCAGAGGATTCTTGTCATCTCATCTCCGTCCATCTCTACCAGTGGGGTTGTCATTTTGATTTTTTCCATTGTGTTCTCCTTTTCTATTGAAATAAATTGTCCCATCCGTAATTATCCATATTGTGAATGGTGTTCATCATGTGCTCATTCGCCAGTTTCTCTGCCAGACCGGCATCATGCTTCTTTAATGCCTCCACGATCTGTCTGTGTTCCTGATTTGACTGTACGGAACGCTTCGGATCTGCAAGTGTGATTTTTCGCACGCGTTGTACATAATGATGAAAATCAAGCAGCACATGTTTTAATTCTTTGCTGTCGGAAGCATTGTATAAAATTTCATGGAAACGGTTGTCAAGTTCCACAACCTGTTCCGAATTTCCTTTTGCAGCATGAAAATCCGACAGATATATATTTTCATCCAGTTCATCTAACTGTTCTTTGGTGATCTTATCCGCTGCCCACTTTGCACACAGTCCCTCCAGACGCGACCGTATCTCGTAGATATCCTGAATATCTTTTTTGGAAATACCTACGACATAAGCACCTTTATTCGGGATAATGGTAACCAGTCCCTCAAGTTCAAGCTGGCGGAGTGCCTCACGCACCGGAGTACGGCTGACACCTAACTCCTCACCAATATTTTTTTCCTTTAACTCCTCGTCTGTCGCATATTTTCCGGACAAAATATTTTCACGGATCGTATGAAACACACGGGAACTTAAGGAATAATTATCCTCTCCCATATATGACACCTCATGCTCCTATTGTTACATTTAATTCCTTGCAGCATTTTTCAATTTCTTCCACTAATTCTTTATCGGTCAATACCGTAACACGTCCATCCTCGTACTGTTTATCTACCCATACTTTTACTTTTTTCACAAGCTCTGAGTTTTTGTCTACGCTCTTATCTTTCGGAAGATGGTAATAAGAGTTGATCCAGAGAGCGATTCCGGCAAGACCGGATGTGTTGGAAACAGATACTAATGGTGGTCTGTTTAAAAATTTTCCAGTATCAAAAATATTGTAAATCTCCTCATTTTTGAGAAGTCCGTCCGCATGGATCCCGGCTCTTGTGACATTGAAGTTGCTGCCGACAAACGGGGTACGGCTCGGCTGTACATAGCCTAATTCTTTCTCAAAATACTCTGCCAGTTCTGTGATCACGGTAGTGTCCATGCCATCGAGTGTTCCCTTCAACTGTGCATATTCAAATACCATTGCCTCAAGCGGTGTGTTACCGGTACGCTCTCCGATTCCAAACAGGGAACAGTTGACTCCGCTTGCACCGTAAAGCCATGCGGTCGTGGAGTTGTTAACTGCCTTGTAGAAATCGTTGTGTCCATGCCACTCGATCAGTTCAGAAGGCACACCTGCATGTGTGGTCAGACCGTAGATGATACCCGGCACGCTTCGCGGGATCACGGCACCCGGGAAGTTAACGCCATAACCCATAGTATCGCAGGCACGGATCTTGATCGGGATCTTATATTCATCCATCAGTTTCATAAGTTCTACACAGAACGGGATGACAAAGCCGTAAATATCAGATCTTGTGATATCTTCCAAGTGGCAACGTGGACTGATACCTGTCTCTAAGCACTCACGGATGACACTTAAGTAAAGATTCATAACCTCTCTTCTTGTCATTTTCATCTTATAGAAAATATGGTAGTCAGAGCAGCTTACCAGAATACCTGTTTCACGCAGACCGATATCTTTTACTAACTGGAAATCCTGTTTGCTTGCACGGATCCAGCTGGTAACTTCCGGAAATTTATAACCACGTTCCAGGCATTTGTAAACAGCATCTCTGTCTTTTTTACTATATAAAAAGAATTCACTCTGGCGGATCAGACCTTTTGGGCCGCCCAGGCGGTGCAGATAATCGTAGATCGTCACGATCTGCTCTGTGGTATACGGTGCCCTTGACTGCTGACCGTCACGAAATGTCGTATCTGTGATCCAGATATTTTCCGGCATATTATGCGGAACAATTCGATCGTTGAATGCGATCTTCGGGATCTCATCATACGGAAACAGATTGTGGAATACATTTGGTTCCTTTACATCTGCCAACTGATAAAAATGCTCTTCAAGCTGCAGCAGATTCGTTTTCTTATTCATTACAACTTCTCTCATAACGTAAATCCTTCTTTCTGCCATGGCACTTGTGCCATTGACACCTGTGCCATGAATGCATATTTTTACTTTTAGAGTGAATATTTTTTCATGCATAATTGTATACAATTATACTTTTTCTATATTCTATACATTTCTTCTCTTATTTGTCAAGGCATAAAATTTTATATTTTCTATAACCTGAAATTATAAGTATACATAATCATATATTCAAAAAAATTTATTCAAATCTGTAACACTTATTCTGCGCTCACATAAGATACAGTGTAAGAAAAAACCTGGAGGTTTTATATGAGTGATTTAGCTGCAACAAACTGTGGTGGTGGATGTTCCTGTAACGAGGGAGGATGCAATTCCATTCTCTGGATCATCATCTTATTATGCTGCTGTGGCGGCAATGGTGGTTTCTGCGGTGGAAACAATGGATGTGGAGGCAACAATGATTGTCTTTGGATCATCCTGCTTCTCTTCTGCTGTGGCGGATGCGGCGGAAACAATGGATGTGGTTTCTGCTAGTCAGATCATCTGTTCTGAAATGGCGGTCGGATATTCCGGCCGCCCTATAAGATTTATAAAGAAAAACGTCTCTGCCTGTTATGGAAGAGACGTTTTTGTATGTCAGCCGAATTTACGGACGCTTTGTGTTCTGATCCCGTGCAGCATACTCACGGTCTTTTTCCCGATTCTGCTGCTGCATCATCTTCTCGTAGATTCCACATTCCTTTGGCACTTTCTTTTTTCTGACACATTCCTCATCTATCTCATAAACACTGTTTCCATCAATAATCAGCATATTTGATTCCTCCTCCCGTTTTATTTTATGCCGACTGCCTGATACCGTCACTAAAACTGTCCCCTCATCCATGTGATATCTGGCATAATCTATTTTCCGGGTTCATAAACTAAAAGAAAAAAGGCATCTTTATGGAACCAAATTCATTTACGCCCTTTGATAATATGACACAGACCCGTGAACTGCAAATGTTAAAAACTGCGATTCCCTATATGAAAGGTGACCAGAAAAAGCAATTTGCTATTCTGATCAAATATATGGAATTACAGAATACGATCCAAGTATTCAACCAGGAGGATAAAGTCATGTCCATGTGCTCTGTCAGTGAGGATGAAAATTCTACTCTTGCCATGTTAAATGACCTTCGGAAATTCTGTACAGACAAAGAGCTTGAAACACTTGATATGATCACAAATATGATCTCTATGATGGAAACCTATGAGACTATTTTTGCATAATATATTGTAAGAAAACTGCCAAAACAAAGCATTACATTTTTGAAAGGAATAAATAGTGATGGAAAATGATTTCTGGAATAATCCGGGGTTAAAAAATATGTCCCCGGAAAAACTGCAGTTTTTAATGAATTTTGCATCAAAAGAAAAACCAACAAACATTAAAGATATGATGCCGTTTCTTCTTGGCACCATGAATGCAGCAAAAACAAATAATATCCAGTTCACAGACCCCGAAACAGAGCTGCTTGTCACCCTGCTAAAACAAAACATGTCAAAAGAGGAATCTGAGAAGGCCGATAAAATTATCCGGCTCATGAAAGACCGGAAGCAAAATTAACTAATAAAAGGGATGGAACACTCCACCCCTTTTGTATCTGCATATTTATTTATGATTTCTTAACATTTTCTCAAGTCTACCAGATGGAAGCTACACTTACCTCTAATAATTTATCGATCGGCGCCGGACTCTTTCCCATACCATCTGTACCCTCAAAATATTTTGCACTTGCCGATTCAAATAAAACAAACACCGTACCATCTGCAATAGCAACTTCTTCCGAACAAGGTGGCATCTCCACTTTTACCTTCGGTTCATTTGGTTTTTTGTCCAATGAAAGAAGAGAAGAATAAACTTTTAAATAAGAAGAATTATTTCTTCCATAGGAAGTGCTTAAATAAATTGATCCGTTATCATCGAATGCCACTCCCTGCACTTTACTCGGAAGATTATAGTTGCTGACTGCCGTCAGCTTATCTTCTTTTTTATCATAGCTGTATGAATACATCTCGGAATCAAAAAATCTGGTGTGTGTAGCAACCCAGAGTCTGCCACCGTAGCAGGTAATGCAGGATGGTGTATTTTTCAGGCGGTATTCGTCTGACAATGCCGATGCATCAATGCAATATTCCGGCGCATCCTGTGCGATTTTTGTAATATATTCATAGGAAATACGCTCTAAGGTATTGGAATTTGAATGGCAGATCCAGACATTCTCGCCATCAAAAGCAATACCGCCAAGATGACTTTCTTTTTTCATGCCAAGTGTTACCAGATATTCGCCGCTCTCACGATCAAACACCATCAGTGATCCAAGATTTTTGCGATCTTCCGAATATGCAGTAATAAGAATATAATCCGGTGTGAAACAAAGTCCCTGCATACACTGGCTGGAACTGCTGATCAGATTATCCTTATAGTCTTTTTCCCTGGTAGAAGGCATTCCCGGAATAGAAAGATCATCCAAAAAAGTATAGGAACATTCCTTTAACTCTTTCTGACTGTTGTCACGAATCGTGCCTGTCTGATAAGAATACATTTCCACATTATAATGATTGTCAATATTTTTTGTCCATTTTGCAAAAAGAACCATATTCGCCGGACTGTCTTCATTTATTTTCGTAACTTTTCTGGAATAGCTGCAGTCTGCATACCAGCCAGCAAAATTATAACCCATTTTAACCGGCACGTCCAGTGTAAAAGGAAGTTCTTCTTTTTGGATTGTTTTTTGATTATTGCTGCTGTTAATACCGCCATTTACCTCATATACAATGTGATACTCTGACGGATCCTGTGTATCAAAAAAATCAAATGTAACATCATCACTGGTAATGGTTTCCTTTGAAGTATCAGGGAGGATGATCATACTGCAGGCACGAACCAGTTTCGGATCGCTTACAAGAAAAATAAATACATATAAAATTACAAATAGTTCTTTGCAAATTTTTCTGCCATACCGCATATCCATTCCTCCCCGTTTTCTTTTTAATTACACACACCGGAAAATGTTACATCCAGTCTGTGTTTTTATCCTGCTTTCGGGAAGACCTGTTTCTTTCAGAAACTGTTTTATGAATTATCCGTATTATCAAGTTTGCCTGCCCTCTCTGCGATCTCCTTTTCCTGGATATCAGAAGGTGTCTGCTCATATCTTGCAAACTCATAGGAAAATGTTCCGCTTCCACCGGTCATGGATCGTAAATCTGTGTTGTATCCATATAATTCCATGTAAGGAATATCAGCTACGATCTCCTGATAACCGTGTTCCGTCGGATTCATTCCAAGTACACGTCCACGGCGTTTGTTTAAGTCTCCCATAATGTCACCTGTGTATTTGTCAGGTACAACAACTTTTAAGGATGCGATCGGCTCTAACAGAATCGGTGATGCTTCCATAATGCCTTTTTTGAATGCCTGAAGAGCTGCAACCTTAAATGCCATCTCAGAAGAGTCTACCGGATGATAGGATCCATCATATAATACTGCCTTTACTCCTACCACAGGATAAGCTGCCATCGGTCCTTTCACAACTCCTTCCTGGATTCCTTTTTCCACCGCCGGGAAGAAGTTTTTTGGAACTGCTCCGCCGACAACGCATTGTTCAAATACATATGGTGTTTCAAGATCCCCGGAAGGTTCAAAGGTCATCTTAACGTGACCGTACTGTCCATGACCGCCGGACTGTTTTTTGTACTTGTATTCCACATCCGCTTTCTTACGAATGGTCTCCCGGAATGCTACTTTTGGTTTTTTCAGTTCAATCTGAACTTTGTACCTCTCTAACAGTTTGCTTGCCACAACATCAAGGTGCTGGTCTCCCATACCGTAAAGTAATGTCTGGCCATTTTCACTGTCATTGACTGTTTTTAATGTAAGATCTTCGAGCATCAGCTTTTGCAATGCCTGCGAGATCTTATCTTCATCTCCTTTGTTGACTGCCTTATAACGTTTATAAGTATATGGTATGGAGATCTGTGTTCTTATATACAGGATCGGGTTCGCTTTGGTAGAAAGGGAATCTGTGGTAGCTGCTTTAGTCAGCTTCGCTAACGCTCCGATATCTCCCGCATGCAGTTCCTTTACTTCCTCCGGCTTATTGCCACAGAGTACATAGATCTTTCCGATTTTTTCCTCTGTATCTTTATGCTGGTTGTAAAGAAGATCATCTGTTTTGATAACTCCCGAATTAACTTTGATCAATGAATATTTCCCAATAAACGGGTCTGCAATCGTTTTGAAAATATAAGCTGATTTTGGTTTTGCAAAATCATAGTCTGCATTGTATACCTCGTTGGACTTTGCATTGATTCCGGTGCAGGAACGTTTTTCCGGACTCGGAAGATATTTTACAATGTCGACCATCAGTGTATACATGCCGCGTGCAAGAACATTCGAACCCATCAGCACCGGAACGATGCTTCCATCGGATACATTGACACGGAGTGCCTGGCGGATCTCATCCTCGGAGAACTCTTCCCCTCCAAAATAACGATCCATAAATTCTTCACTCGTCTCCGCAACAGCCTCCATCAATGCTTCCCTGCAGATACCAAGATTCTCTTTGGAATACTCCGGCACTTCTACCTTTTCCACTTCGCCGTTATCTTTCCAGCGTTTTGCCCGCTGCTGTAATACATTGACATAACCAACGAACTGTCCGTTTTCACGGATCGGAAGATGAAAAGGTGCGATCCGCTTGCCGTATAGCTGCTGTAAATCTTCTACGACCTGCCGGTAACTTGCCTCATCGATATCCATATCTGTAACAAATACCATACGCGGCAGTTTGTATGTCTCACATAACTCCCATGCCTTCTTTGTGCCGACTTCAATGCCAGCCTTACCGGATACTACGATAATTGCTGCATCCGCAGCACTGACTGCTTCTTCTACCTCCCCTACAAAATCAAAATAACCAGGTGTATCAAGGATATTGATCTTGGTATCACCCCAGACAATCGGTATCACAGTTGTGTTGATGGAAAAATGACGTTTGATTTCTTCTTTGTCATAATCGCTGATCGTGTTACCATCGGTAACTTTTCCCATGCGTGTTGTCATCCCCGCAAGATAAGCCATCGCCTCGGCGAGACTTGTTTTACCACATCCACCATGTCCAAGCAGAACCACATTACGAATCTTGTCAGTTGTGTAAACGTTCATAGTAAATCCTCCAATACATATTTTTTAGTCGATACCTCTAAACGGCACTCGTTGTATGGTTATATTTTACTAAATTTACACGTTTATTACAACTTATTTATTCATATTTACTAACTATTTTTATATTACCTGAAATTTGTTTATATATTATGTATGCATTTTAAATATTTTATAACCATTTGCATGGAATGTTTACATAGTGTTCACATTTCATCCATACTTTGATTATTTTTTCATGCAATCTGCACTTTTATACTTTAACGTGTTGACTTTCTTGTGATTTATGTCTATGATAGGTAAAGAATTATGAGAATAGAATTTTAACATCTAACAGGGGGATTTTTATATATGTCACTTCAGAAAATAGGCTTTATCGGACTCGGACTCATCGGCGGTTCCATTGCAAAAAAACTGCATGCACTTCATCCGGAACTTACAATGATTGCAACTGCACACCATGCAGAAACAGTTGCCGAAGCTTATAAAGAACATTTGATCATAAACAATACACCATGTGAACTGAAGGATTTCGCAGACTGCGATTACATTTTTCTGTGCACGCCGACCAGGAAAAATATTGAATATCTGCAGCAGTTGAAAGATGTAATTTCTCCGGACTGCATCATCACGGATGTCGGCAGTGTCAAGACGGAGATCCACAGAGAAGTGATAAGACTCGGTCTTGAAGCCAATTTTATCGGCGGTCATCCGATGGCGGGTTCTGAGAAGACCGGTCTTTCTAATGCTTCAGAGACGCTTTTGGAAAATGCTTACTATATTATCACACCGACCACAAAGAGTCCTTCCCCTGCTGTGGAAGAACTGACCGGGCTGGTGCGCTCTCTCGGCGCAATTCCTCTGGTTTTAGGTTATGAGCAGCACGATTATGCGACCGCAGCGATCAGTCATCTGCCGCATGTGATCGCATACAGCCTTGTCAACCTGGTGCGGGAATCGGACGATGAAAATGAGATCATGAAAACCATCGCAGCCGGAGGTTTTAAAGATATCACGCGTATCGCATCTTCTTCTCCTGTCATGTGGGAAAATATCTGTTTATCCAATCAGGAACAGATTTTAAAATTATTGGACAACTATATCCATACATTAGAGGTAATGCGCACGAACATTGCAGATGCAGATTCCCCTGCACTGTTAGATGCCTTTACTGCAGCCAAAGATTACCGTGATTCCATCACGATCACGGCAAAAGGTGCTTTGAAGAATGTTTACGAACTGTACTTAGACCTGATTGATGAGACCGGTGGGATCGCCACCGTCGCAACGATCCTTGCGAGCAATAATTTAAGTATTAAAAATATCGGGATCATTCATAACCGTGAGTTTGAAGGCGGTGTTTTGAGACTTGAAATGTATGACGGGGAATCATTAGCGCTGGCGGTTGCACTGCTTAAGAAACATCATTATACGATTTATGAAAGATAGGAAAATGCCGTACGGTCGGTTGATCGTACGGCATTTTATTATCGGTTGAATAGTCATTTTTGTTCATTTACAAAGTACTCATAAAACTGAGCAAATGAATGTAAGTGATCACTATTATCTATTCTTGATACCAGAGCATCAAAGTATACTTTTTTTGCCATCTCCATAGGTTTTTTCTTACTGTACCGTACTCTGTTATATCTGCACATTTCATGTAAATAATGGAAATGATAAACAGCTATCGTTTCTTTTATATCGTCCGGCACAGCGTAAGTACGTAATCATCTGTACCTTGCCTTTTTAAAAAACATGCCGCCCATCAGGGCGGCACATTTTATTTCTTCTTTTTGGTTCGAAATCCTTCCGGTAATTCATTTGACCATGGCAAAAGCCGATTTAGATCATCCGGCTTTGGAAAAGGTCCCATTTTACGAAGCTCGTCTAATACATAGGAAAGATATACATACGGCTTCAGACCATTCAGCAGGGCTGTTTCTGCGATACTATAAACAACAGCACTGGCATCTGCACCACGGATACTCTTGGCAAACAGCCAATTCCGGCGGCCTACTGCAAAATTTTTGATTGCACGCTCCGCACTATTATTATCAATGCTCAGATGCCCGTCATCCAAGTACCTGCGAAGATAGTTTTCCTGATTCAGCGTATATAAAATGGCATCACCAATAAGGGAAGATCTGTCTACAGAATCTTCCATCGAATGCAGCCATTCAAACAGAGCTTCCACTACTGGACGCGACTGCTTCTGGCGTTCCTGATACCGTTCTTCCAGTGTCTTATCTTTGATCAGTTCCTCTACTTTATACAGGATTCCGATCCTCGTCATTGCCTGATATGCAACTGTTTCTTTCAGCTGCTCCTTTGTGAAATCCTTTTTTAATGCCGTGAGCGCAGCATCAAAACGGCGTCTCGCATGGGTAAAGCATCCTGTTACGGTAATGGAATCGTTCAGTCCATGATACGCCTGGTATCCATCACACGTCAGATATCCATGAAATGTATCTCCAAGGAAGTTTACCGGGTGATATCCGGCACGCGTTCTCTCATAATCAAAGAGAACCATCTGTGGGGATTCACTGTAATGATCTGTCAGATATACCCACATCCAGTTTTGAGATGATCCTTTCTGATCCGGTTCATCAATTACCTGAATCCTGGTCTCATCACAATGGATGTATCTGCTCTTTAGGAATTCTTCCTTCATCTGCCTATAAAGCAGTCCCAGATACCGGTCTGCACAGCTGATGATCCAGTTTGCCATTGTTTTTGTTGAAAGATTTAAGTCATACCTTGCGAATTCCCGTTCCTGTCTTGCCAGCGGCATGCCATTGACATACTTTGCATTCATGATTCCGGCAACCAGCGAAGGTGTAGCAATGCTTCCCTTGATCAGCGGAAACTCTTTTTCCGGCCGGATCATAGCACCACATTTTGGACAACTGTATACATAGGTTACTTCTTCAGCCACTTCAAAGGTGGAGGGGATGAATTTCAGTCGTTTTACGACTTCTTTTGTGACGACTTTATACTTTGTTCCACAGTCCGGACAATAGCGGTTTTCGCCGGTCAGTTTATATTCGATTGTTTCTGTTACTTCGAAATTAGAGAGATCTTCTTCTTTTTTGCCGGTGCGTTTTTTCCGTTTGTGCGATGGAATCACGATTTCCTCTTCAATCTCAGCAGTATCCATATCTGCATTGACTTCAGCCTCATTAAACAGATCCATCTGTTCATATCCATCTGCGTATTTTTCACTGGAAGAACCGAAACGTCTTCTTTGTGCAAGCGCAAGACGGTCTGAAAGCATTGCATTCATAAATTCCAGTTCTTTCTGCTTGTCTTTCAGAAGCTGTACCTCGGTCTCTTTTTTTTGAACCTGATTCTGCATGATTCTCATAACTTCCATCATGTTTTCACGGCTCATGTTATTCAGCTGTTCCTCTGTAAAAAACGGATCCATCCGGCAATCTCCAAACTTTTAAATGATAATTCAAGTATAACACAAAAAAGCCTGTTATTCGAGAAAAATCAACGTTTTACTGTGTAGGAATATATATCGATATCCACGAGTATTTCGTGTTTTTTGCGAATTGACAAATCCGTTCTTTATACAACAATCTTTGGATGACGTTCTTCAAAAGCTCCCTTCGGAGTAAGTGAAAGACCATCACACAGCCAATGCATTTCTTTCAGGGTCACTTTCTGTAATTCATCCGGAGTTTCCGGCCAGTGAAAGGAATCCCTGTCAAGCCTCTTCATCAGAATCCAGAAACCAGATCCGTCCCATTGCAGAATCTTAATAGAAGTCCGCCTGCGGTTGCAGAACGCAAACATGCAGCGCGAATAGGGATCAAGTTTGAATTTCAGCTTGATAATTGCAGCCAGTCCGTGATAGCTTTTTCTCAGATCGGTAGCTCCACAGGCAAGGTAAACGGTTGTGCCACCTGCCAGATCAAGCATGATCTTTCAGTCCCTGTATTAGAACATGAAAAAGTTCCAGCGGGCATTCCGGCATCACTTCAATCCGAATAGCGTTTGTGATAAAAATACGGACTGGAGATGGGCTGATGTTCAAAGTCCCATTCTTTGAAATTTCCGTTTCCGTTGGCATTTTTGCAAAAATCATATCTGTATCCGATTGTCCGTCCAATGTTTTCAGCTTGTGCATCCAGTAATTCATTGTAGAGACTGGAACGTGATGTTCCTGACACCATGTTTTGCAAGTCTGCCCACTGGATTGAAATTCATGGATTCGTTCAGACCACAGTGTGATTTTTTCATCTGTTTTCATAATGATACAGTTTCCTTCCTTTGTTATGAAAAGAGTGTATCAGAAAAATATAGTTGCGGACAGATACGAATGATTACGTACTTACGGCACAGCCATTAATTCAGGATCATTTACTTTTATATTATATTCGTCGTAATATGGTTGAAAATCACCTTCCGGTCTAATATCCGGATATAAATTTCCATTTCCTAAAAGCCATGTTTCAAAACAATGATTGCAGACAAAAACTTTATATAAAAAACCTACAACACAATTCTTCTTTTCAATATATTCCTTGATAATGTTTTCAACCTGTTTTTTTCGTTCTTGTTCATTATATTCTTCCGAATCCAAAATCACTATTAACTGATCTATTTTTCCCGGATTCAGCAGAATTGTATCTATCGTCTGGAATAAAACTCTTGTGATCAGCTGCGTAACACCTTGTCCGCTCTGCATCACATAATTATTTTCCCGAACATATGTAATATCCTGCACTCTGGTGTTTTGTATCCCCATATATTTTAACCATTCAGGCAAAACCTTTATAAAGGACTTTTCATCTTCAAGCAAAAAATAATAATTCATTTATATCTTACCTTCAAATTCCCATCTGTTTATCAAATTAAAATATGCATCATGCTGACTATGCATGATTCCATACTCTTCAGCTGTAAAATTTTTTACCGTCGCAATGTCTCTTTCAATGATCTTCCATTTCTTATTTGAAATCTGGTTTATAATTTTAGGATGATGGCTGGTAATAACAAACTGTAAATCCCTTCTTTCCCCCAATAATAGTTCTGCCAATACATCTATACAATTTACCCCTAATCCATTCTCAAATTCATCTATTAATACTAAAGAGTTTTTTGACATAGTGATCAACTCAACAATATAGTATATCGTTTTTAACATTCCATTGGATATTTCATGCTGCAATAATCTTTTTCCATATACATCTATTGCCACCATATATATTTCACGATCAGGATCCTCAACAATATCTATACTGTTAATCTCCATAAACAGCTCCTTAACCGCAGAAAAAATCTGTGCGTACATTTGAGGATAATATTCTTTTGTTATATAAATCTTTAGAGGAACAGGTAAATGGCTGAATTTTTCAAAAGGCTGTTTTTCATTTTCCTTAAAGCTTTCTTTAATCTTTGCTTTAAACATATTAAAACTTTCCTGCGCAATTGCCCCTCTCACATCCATTTCAATTTCTATTGGATATAATTTTAACATTTCAGAAATTATTGGTTTGACAAAGGCATCTTCCGAATATTGTACTAATAAACTTTCATCTTTTTTAGGTGTCGGTACCTTATCATAACCTGTCACCTGAATCGTATCAGGTGTACGCTGCATCAGTATATCACCTTTTATATTCTGAAGTTTTTCATAGGCAAAAAAATACTTTATTTCTTTTGGTTCAAAAATATCCTCTGTATGATCCTGCTGTATTCTATATGACCATACATATACTTCCTCTCCAATTTGAAAACATAAAGTCGTATTATATGGTTCCAGACGTAAATTCTTATTTACAGCCAATTTCAGAGAATATTCTATCGCATTTAATATCTGGGTTTTACCAACACCAGACAGACCAACCAACAATGTGATATCATCATTAAATACAACACGTTCAATCTTTAGTCCTGTTCTTAAATTCTCGAATTCAATCCATTTCAGCTTCACGTTTAACACCTCACATGTCCTCCCTTTCTTCAACTCTGCTTAAGTATTTTGAATGAGGAGAACAAATAACCTCTTTTTCCTTTGTTATAATTCCATTAAAATCAATATGCAATGACTATTCACATTGCATATTGATAGTGCTAAAAAAGTCCCCCGCCTTATGGCGGAGGACTTTTTATTACAACCGCTTGTTCTGTAATTATAGTATCAATTTCGGGTAGTAATGTCAACTTTTCTTCGTTGTAACCGTCTTTGCTTTCGACCAGCTGGCATAAATCTTTGTTGATTTTTTCCCAACCTTGACTGTCTGATACGTCCGGATGCGTACATAATATTTTTTCTTTGCTTTCAGCTTTGTAATCTTTTTGGAAGTCATGCTGTTCTTTGCAGCTTTTACAGTCTTTGTGGTTTTCTTTGTGAATTTACTGCTGGTGGAATACTGGATCTCATAACCGGCGGTCTGTTTTGTCTGCTTCTTCCATTTTACTGTGACCGTATTTTTTGAAGCTGTCAGTTTGGAAATGGCTGTATTCTTTGGCAGAATCGTAAATGTCTTTTTTACGGTTCCGGTATAATTGCCTTTTAATGTCACCGTCACTGTATATTTTCCAACATTTTGTGTCTTTTTCGGATAAGTCACCTTATAATCAGTACCGTTTTTCAGCCTCTTTCCTGCCGCATCCGTAATAGTTACAGATGGTTTCTGCTTCTTTCCATTATACGTCATAGATGTTTTGGAAAGTTTTATCGTTTTTGCAGCATAAATCACTTCCGTCTGTTCTGCCCCACATACCGAACATACTGCTGTAAATGTACCATTTTTACTGGTTGTTGCACGCTTTGTCACCTTTTTGTTTTTATAAGTATGCGCTGTCTTTGGAATCGATGTAGTATCCTTGACTGCCCCACAGATACTGCAGGTTAAAGTCTTTCTTCCCGGTTCAGTGCAGGTCGGCTGTTTCGTTATGCTCTCCGTATAATTGTGCTGACAGGTCACCGTATATGTTTTAGATGCCGTTCCGGTATAAATACCTGTACCTATGATCGTTAATGTGTAAGTACCTAACCCGGTAATTTCAAATCCACCGGTTACCAGATAATCACGTCCCTCGACTAATGTTTTACCATCACATTCAACCGCTGCTGTCACACTTTTTGCCGTACCGTTATATGTGGTGTTTCCAATCGTGATCTGCGCACCGGAAAGATCTTTTGGTGTACTTCCGACAACAAAAATAACTGCATTATCGTCCGTCTCTCTCGGCTGGTAGGTCACACTCATCCTGCCATCTTCCCCTGCCACTGCCTGACGGATATCTAAAATATTGTCAGAGGCGAGCAGGTCATCTGCAGTCAGGGATCTTGCCACATAAAAATTGTAGGTATCGTTCGGCGTCAGGTTTTTGAAAGATGCCGTCTGTGTGCCGGTGGCGGTGTTGGTTTCGGTGGCGTCGGCTTTAAATACGGAGACTGCCTCTTCTTCGAGTGCTTCCGGCTGATCTACTGGTTCAGACTCGGATGCCTGCTGTGTGGAATCCGGTGCTGCTGTTAAAACTGGTACGGAATCTGAGGATGATTCTTCGGATTGTGTGGATATGGCGGAGGGGAGGGCTACGCCACCGGGGATTGTAATTTCTACAGTAGGCGCACCAAATGCCATCATATCATTATCATCCCATTCATACAACCTTCCATCCTTTGTTAATACCCCACTATTAAGATATAGGGTCATCGATATACTTGCTGCTAAAACATTATCCATTATTCTGACTGGTTCTAAATGTCCCGTTCCCCATAGATAAAGTTCTCCATTATTTGTTATTGCACCATTTATATTGTATTCCCCCATAATAACATTCCTAACATTATCCATTATTTTTACAGGCACATCAGGCACATATCTACCTTCCGTCGTTCCATCCCCTAATTGACCATAATCATTGCATCCCCACATATACAAACTTCCATCTTCTTTAATTATTCCGTAACAATCATCTCCAAACTTTATATCCCTTACATTACTCATTATCTTTGTTGGTTCATAGCCATATATGTCTACCCCCCACATATACAAATCGCCATTTGAAGTAATTGCAGCACTTGTTGCACCATTCGTGCCCACTGCAACTACATCATCTAAAACTTTAACTGGAATCACTTCATCTACAATTGTTCCATTTCCTAATTGTCCCCATGCATTATACCCCCACATATATAAACTTCTATCTTTTGTAATGGCACCACTTGCATACCTTCCTACACTAACAGAAACAACATTGTCCATTATTTTTACAGGTATATCTCGATCTGTTTTTGTTCCATCTCCTAATTGACCATAATCATTGCATCCCCACATATACAAACTTCCATCTCTTGTAATAGCACCACTTGAGTCCCATCTTGTACTAATAGAAACAACATTGTCCATTATTTTTACAGGTATATCTCGATACGTTTTTGTTCCATCTCCTAATTGACCACAATCATTATTTCCCCACATATACAAACTCCCATTTCCTGATATAACACCCATATAGTTAACGCCTGAGCTCAATACCTGTGAATAACTATTTAACCCCAAATCCGGTCTGACCGTATCAATTTTATTTCCTGTCCACCCTCCAACTGTCTTACATAACGTAATCCGCAAGTCATCTATCGTCTCATCCATATGGATTTCAATGTTTCTTCTGGTAGGTACATACCCATCTTTTACCGGAGTGATCGTATACCGGCTTTCCGGCAGATAGACTGATAATTTGCCAAGCATATCCGTCTTTTTCTTTACTTCCTCAAACTGTCCTGTCTGATCCGTAATCGTTACTACAGTATCCGGCAGCAGATTACCATCTGTGTCAACCACAACCAGATTCAAACGATAACTTAAATGCGGACACTTCGTCAGACCATAATCATTATGATCAATGGAATAATAAAAATCAGCGATTTTCTTCGACTCCCCAATTAAATTTATATTATAGGAAATTTTACTCAGCATTTTCACGCCTGCTTTTAGCGTAAGCTCTGCATTAATTTTTCCCTCAATACATTTTTGGCAGCTGTGAATCGTCTTTTCCTGTTTTAGGATTTCCGGTTTCCATGATGCATTTAACTTAATGCCCGCTTTACCTGTAAGGCTTGCAGAAGCAACATTATTACTCAAAATTTTTACACGCGGTTCTAAAGAAAGCCCCCAGTAAAAACTTCCACTGATTTTTAGTTTAGGCGTACATTTTGGCATTGTGGTCAGGCTTGTAATTCCATTGTTATCTGCCTGAATGCCAAAAGTACCACTGATATCAGCGCCGACTGCACCATTAATTTCCCACTCATATATCATAGACGGCGTCAGTTCCACAATAATACCATAAAACATATATCCCACAGACGGTAGCGGTACAGTTGCTGTAAATTTTCCTTTTGCTGTAATATCAAGGCTGCCTTTATAATCCAGCTTTAATTCCACATAACACTTGGAAAATGTAAGATATAATTTTGCAGAATATGTAATCCGCATCCACAAACCGCCTGAAATACTGTAACTTCCATCAGAATCTTTTCCTGATTTATCCAATCTGAATTTCATTGTCTTTTTGACACTTCCACTGATGTCGGCTGCTTTATACTCACTGTTCTCCGGCTCATCCGAAAGTCCCTCATATGTGACACCATCCCCACAGGCAGACGGATCGATCGTTGCGTTTGCAAGATCATCTGATGCATCAATTTTGACATAGGAAAAAACATCCTCCATTTCGATGTCATCACCGGTAATCGTAACCGTTGTTCCATTTACATCAATCGATGCAACTTTCGTTATAATAAACTGACCATCTGCATATTCATAGGAAAAAATATCTCCTTCTTCCAAAGATGTCATGTCTGTATCTGCATTTTTGATCACATATGTATTTGTGGAATCATCTGCCGACACCACAATATTTTTTCCCGTTTCAGATGGAATAATAATGGTATCGTCTCCATAGACTGCAAAATTGTTCGTATCATCGTCATCCAGGTTCAGCACCTTTTCTTCGTCAAAATCATCTGTCGTCTTTGCTAAAAACTCCTGCATTTCCTGCGTATACATAGAGGATTCATATACTGTACAGATTGGACGAAGTGTCTCTGTTTCGATTAGATATCCACGCACCAGATAATATTGTGGAATCGTGCCGGAATTGATCGTTACTGTTGTTTCTGTCTCTGTATTTGTTACGTTCTTTTTCCCGGAAGCCAGCATCTGATTGCCGTTCTCATCATATACTGCAACGACAAGTGTTGCATCCTGTGTTGTTTCAAAAGAAACAGATGCCTGATTCCCGCTCATATCAATCGAAAACACATTGCATCCATTATTTTCAGTCTGCTCGGCTGCAACACCAGAAAATTCCTGTGCAAACATTGATCCGAAACTGTCTGTTCCTCTGACCGTCAATTCTGAGGTAACCCTGGCATCCGTTTTCTCTGTCTCCTGTAACTCCTCTGTCTGCTCTTCTGTTTCCGTCTCTTTAATTTCGACAGTCTCCTCAGTTTCTGTCATATCTGCTTCATTGTCCGTCTCTGTCTGTACGATTTCAGCCGCTTGTGTTTCGTCCGGTTCTGTTTCACCGTCTGATCCGGTCTTTTCTGTCAGAGTCTCTTCCGATTCTTCTGTTTCTTCGCTTTCCGTAACTTCACTGCTCTCTGTCCCGGTCTCTTCTTCCTTTATGACTGCGGTATCATCCTGCGCAGCAAATACACTGTCCGGATTTCACATCAATTTAATTTACTTTAATGCTTTTTCCTTTAATAAAGCCTTTTTCGGTGTTCCAACATTATTATAATAACATATTTATGCTGATTACACCACTCGAATTTGTCGTACTCTTGTCGTATGGCACACATTTTGTCGTACTCTCGTCAGTCCATGCCGGACTCTTTCCTAAAATACATCTAAATTGTGTGCTAAATTTTGAATTGCTTCCTGCTTTTTAGTATCGGTAACTTCCGCATAAATATCCATGGTTGTTTCGATATTTGCGTGTCCCATAATAGACTGAATTACCTTTAAGTTTGTTTCATTTTCGCAAAACCTTGAACAAAAGGTATGTCGCAAATGATGACATGAAAAATGTGGTATTATCACAGGCTCTCTGTGCTGTTTTGCAGCTTTTACCACTTCTTCTGCATTGTGTGCTTCATATATACGCTTGATTGCTCTGTTTACAGCTTGCGGATTATGGATATTGCCAAAACGATTCATAAAGATAAATCCTTTCATCCCATCAATCACTGTTTCATTAAATCCATGTTCCTTCTGGTCATCCAATTCCATCTGGAGTGCATCATAAACCGTATCCATCATCGGAATCGTGCGTATACCAGCTTCTGTCTTTGGAAGAGATACAGCAAATGAACATATCGGATGTTCTTTGAACTCTCTACTGTAATAAACCACGCTATGATTGATACTGATCGTCCTTTTTTCAAAATCAATGTCTTCCCATCGGATACCGATTGCTTCTCCAATTCGACAACCTGTTCCAAGTAGGAACTTAAAAAATGATGCCCAGTGGTAAAATGTAGGACTTTCATCAATATAGCGTATAAAGGCTCTCTGTTGTTCCACTGTCAAAGCGTGTCTCACACCATGATTTTTCCCCGGTTGCTTTTTAATCTGTGCCATTACTCCATCGCTTGGATTAACACGAATGATGTTATCACGCACAGCAAGCTGAAATGTCGGGTGTAAAACAGTATGAATTGTTTCTAGCGTATTTATCTGCATTTCCTTCTCTTTCAACAAATGCTGATAGAACTGCAATACATCAGAATACTTCACAGCGGCAATTTTCTTCTTGCCAAATCCACCTCGTATAAAGCGATCATACATATATTTATAGTTCCGCATTGTTGTTTCCCTCAACTCTGCCTTTGTCGATATATATCTGTCAAAAACAAAATTGATTGTAGATGTTCCGGCTGCATACGTATCCAACCCATCAAGCTGATCTTTCATCAGTTTAACTTCTCTCTCCCGCAATTCCATGATGTCCTTAGAATAGATGCTCCGGCGCTTTCCTTCCGGATCAACATAAGTATATACATACTTACCATCGCAACTGCGTTGAGTTTCGCCTTTTCTTAATACTCTCCCTTTGTTATCCTTTCTTGATTTCGCCATCTCGTCTCCTCTCTCAAGGAAAGAGATTTTGTACTAGCTACTCAGCCGGTTTATCCATTGCATACTGCATATCAATACCTCTTTGTAGCACCTGTGTTATGGTCATGTCATGTTTGGACGCATATCCTTTCAGTCTTGCAGCTTCTTCCTCCGTCAGTTTTAATCCGATAAGAGTTTTTTTAGGATTATCAGACTTCGGTCTACCTGTTCTAGCCACAATATACACCTCCATCCATTTCATAATCATTATACTTTCTGTTTAACCAAAAGTCAAGTGAATTTTGGTTAAACCAAAATCTTTTTCCTTGTCTGCAAAATTTATTTCACCCGAAATGACTCAAGATATTGGTCAAACACATCAAGGTCTACTAACACCATTCTGTCTATCTTCAGAATTGCTCCCGCATCTTTGGCAAGAGTCTGAAATTTATTCATACCCATGCTGTACATTTCTGCCCCTTCCTTATATCTGACCAGTCTTTTTTTATTTATTGCCTTTGGCATCCTCTGCATTACTCAAATCCTCCTTAAATTTAACACGCATTTTATATCTGCCAATGACAACCCACAATTCTCTTGCTGGCTCTCATAGGCAGATAAAAATGCAATACAGGTGACAGATCATTACTCTGCCCACATCGGTCTTGCACCGTCATTCAAATTGACCGGACTGCAAATTTCCTTACAATCCGGAAGTATCATTATCACGGATATGCTTCATCGCCCTGTGTTACTGCCACACATTTTGTCAGATCTTCTCGCTCCATACCTTTGCTTCAATGTAATGTTTCAACATTTCCTCACATTCACTCCTATCAAAGAGCAGGTACATCTTGGCGAATCTACCTAGTGGCTCCACATATCCTCACGTCCTGTATGCAAAAAATATTCAGTTGTCAAGGTACAGGGTGCATACGCAGCAATCAGCGAATGGAAAGGGACAATGCTAACCGCCTGTTATGCAACTTCAAAAGCCAATATCTTTGTGATCAGCTTTGTTTCTAATCTGCGACGCAGAGTTTCATCAATGCAGTAATGCACCTGTCCGCTTTCGTCATATAACTTTCTGGTAGACAATTTGATTATGTATCCCTCATAGTGTTTTAACACTGTATTGATGGCACTTACATCGCCCTCTGATGCTGCCTTTATAATATGGAAAGGCAACAAATTTTCCTCATTTCTGCTTTTATACATCTTTTTCATCTGCTATTCCTTCCATGATCTTCTTCAAAATTTCAAGTGAGCGTGTCCTGTGTTCATGAATGGTACTGCGAACCAGATTCATTTCTCTTGCAATATCCGCATCGCTCATTTCCATAAAATATGAAAGTAAAATAACATTCCTTTTTCTTTCTGTAAGTTCCTTCAAAGCTTCAGCAATCAGGGTATTTTTTACTTCAATGTCATAGCCATGCACTTCAAAATGATGATATTCTGTTCCATACTCATCCATAGTAAATAATTTGCTCAACTCCTTTTCCGACAGTTCAGAGAATGTAACTTCGTGTTTCCTGCGATAGTCCATGTGTTTGTAATAATTTACAGCTTCGCCTTTTAATGCCATCTGGCATAACCGGTCAAACTGGTGCCGGATAGTCATTTCATCCTTAGAAGAAGGTTGCCCCATACGAGTTCACCTCCTCCCGTTCCGAATGCCAAGGCTTTTGCCCTTTTTCCCTTCCGGTGTATCTCCCAAATGAAACTGGGAAGATGTTCGGGTGGATTGAAAAATTTTTAGGAAAATTTTTCTGTATATAAAAAACGCCCTTATGGGCATATACCCACAGGACACCGTTTATAGCTGATATTAAATTTTCTCCACATTCTACGAGTGTATATAATACACTTTCAATTGTAGAATTTGCCGCATTACTTAAAATGCGACCTATTTAGCTGTCCTTCCACGCAATGGGCAGGATAATATTTCCCAAATACAAAAATATCCTTTCAACGGTTCAGAATCCATAACTCTCCCAAACACATTCAAAGGATAAAAACATGAGAAAAAACCTTTGAATACTGCGTTTTTTTATATGCAATATCCAAAGTTACTTATTTTATTCAAGTGCATTATATCCCTCTGATATAGTGCGTTATTAGTTCATTTTCTTTTTAAATGGTGAACTATACACTATATACGGAGGTGCATGACATGGCTAAATCTAAGAAAATTGATAAAGACATGGGTTTTCGCCTGAAGAAAGCCAGATTAGACCAAAAGCTGACTTATGATGAATTATCCGAAAAATCCGGTGTTTCATCAAGATATATCAAAGAGATCGAAAATCATGGTAATGTTCCAAGCCTTGAAAAACTCGGTCAGCTCATTCGAGCTTTACACATCTCTGCTGATCCGTTCTTTTATCCGGCAGCTCCAACTGATAATCTGGATTACCAAAGACTGTTGGTTTATCTTTCAGAATGTACAAACGATCAGATAACCACCATTCTTGCACTGGTAGAAGCCTATCTTCGTACATATAAGACCCATGAAACAGAATAGCAGAAAGATTTCGATTTTTTCTGGATTGTTTCTGAATTATTCTGGAGAAGAACAGGGTGGAAGTTCCATGATTGAACGCTCCACCCTGCTTACTTATTTCATTATTGTATTCAGTAACTCTTTCACCTTAACACTCTCTTTAACAATCCCCAATCCGGCAAGTATCTGTACTGCATCTACGATACCCTGATAATAGGCTCTCTGTTGCTCCTGAAAGTGCGCATGATCTACAATATCCATATAGTTTTCTAAAAAATTTCTCTGCTCTGTAGAAAGGTCAGATAAGAATTTTTCATATTCCCGGTTTTCTTTTTTCAGTTCCTTATCCGCCTTCTTTGCTTCCTCTGTCTGTATGGAATACTCCCGTTCGCCTGCATCGCTTCGAAGCTCCTCAAAAACATCAGATAATCTTTCAAATACTTCATTCATTTTGTGTCCACCTTTCTCTAAATAAGTATTGCATTTTACAGGCAGTATTATCAATCCTAAAATTTCTTACAACAATATTTTTTCGTACTTCATCTTTAGAAGTATATTATCAAGATTATTCCGTAAAATCAATCATGTGGCACTTCATCTTTAGAAAGTTGGTGATGATATGAAAATTTACTGGAATAAAGAAAGCAATTCCAAAAATCTGATAGGTCAGAGAGTAAAGGAATTGCGAACTGAAAGGCAGCTATCGCAAAAAGCACTGGCAGAACAGCTCCAGCTTGCCGGATATGAATTTAGCGATTTGACCGTATTACGAATAGAACAAGGGACACGCTTTGTACCGGATTATGAAGTGGTTGCCCTTGCTGAATTTTTTCATGTATCTTGTGAATATCTTTTAGGTGTCAGAAATGAAAAATAAGCAGTGATCTGTATTTGTTCTTTACAGACCGCTGCTTAAATTTTTGTTGAAACGATAGCCTACACCCCATACCGTCTGTATGTAAACAGGCTTGCTCGGGTTATCCTCTATCTTTTCTCGTATGTTGCGTATATGGCTCATGACAATGTTGTAATCGCCGGAATAGGATTCCTTCCACACAATGTCATAAATCTGTTCCTTGCTGAACACTATTCCCGGATGCTTTGCAAGAAGCTTGAAAATCTCAAATTCCGTATAAGTAAGCTCTATCTCCTGATTTTCCCGAATGATCACCCGTTGAACTTCATCAATCTTAAGACCTTTGAAATTCAATAGATGATTATTCAAACCTGACATCTGAATGATTTCCTCTCTGGTATTTATCAACGATAATATGTGGCTCATCATATCATCCTCATTATCTTCAAATGTCAGAACTAACATTTTCCCATACACATCACCTGCCTTATTACTTTTATATACTGCCTAAGTTCTGGAAAATTCAAAAGAATGATTCCCATATCCAGCCAAGCAGTATGTTATCTGCTGTTTGTTTTTTCTTATTCATTTTCCCTATATCCTATAACGGAAATTACTTTTTCGTTGCATACGATATATGCTACTTGCTTTCCCTCACTCTTTAATTCTGTGGCACATTCTTTTATGTTTTCAGTAAACCAAGATTGAGAACTACAAGTAACAACAATTTCTTCATTACCCAATTTTGTATTATTAGATATTTCTGATAAGCTATCTAAAAACATTTTTTCTAATTGTTCTAAACTTATCACATTAGCAGGTAAAAAAGAAAAAATATCTAATACTTTATATTTACCCATGTAAGCCACCTATCCCTCAGCTCCGCAAGCATTATTTAATGCTACAGTTTTTAAATACTGACATCTATTGATTTCTTCACAAAACCGCTTCCGCTATTTGCAAGTGTACTTTCAACAGACTCTCTTGTAATGCCATCCAATGCTCCAGACGGTATCGGATCACCCGCTTTCCATGAGGGATCAGCAGCTTTCGCCGCTGCTGCAAATGCCTGCCTGTATTGATGTTCATATTGCTCCATTGTCCATCCCGCTGACAAACGGTCATCTTTGTTCATTTTTCTATATAAGTTAACATATACATCTTCCCTCTTTGTGGTATCACCATTCAGAGTGCCATTATCCCTTAAAAATTCCTTCTTTGCCAGTTCAAACATTTCTTCCCGGCTGCTCTCCGGAATAGAGATGATATGTTTATAACTATTTCTGTTCTCATCAGTTACAGCAAGCCCTGTTAATCCGGTATTCGGATCAACCCAATCTCCATTTTTATCATACTGGCTCATTAGATTCTTGATCGCCTGAACATTCGTAAACATTGCACCATTTCCATTTTTCATCATTTCGCTAAGTGCCGCTTTGTACTGTTTACTGTTTGTGTCAATCCCTGCTGCTTTTAGTTGTGCCTGTACGGAGCTACTGTTAATTTGGGACAACTGAATGTTGTTGACTAAATTCATCCTTGATGTCCCAAACATACTCTGAAATAAGAAACTGTAATCTGTAATTCTCGGCATAATTGCAACCTCCTTGTCAAATTAAATGTGAAATCCGTTTCATTACAACTAATTTTAAATCTTTATATCCAAATTGATGCCTATACTTCTAAGAAGTTCTGAAATCGTTTCACCAGTTCATCTAACTGCATCTGCTCCCGACTTGTTCCATTATAATTTTCAATCGGATCAGAAACAAAATAATTTCCGAACCCTGCCAGCGCATTTTCAAAGCTGCTTTTGAAGTTTTCTTTGCTGCTTACATCAAGATTTGCAAACATCTTGTAAATATCACTGTTCGATTCCTTATTTACTTCCACGCTGTCTTTTCCTGTCGTATTCCTTGCCGGAGAGCTTCCCACTCTGTAAGCAGGTTCTCCATGCTCCTGATAGAATTTCTCTCTTTCAATTTTTACCTGCTTTGCAACAAACTCAACCATACTGTTCACTTTATTGATTTTCTCCTCTGCCTGTTTACCGTATGCAGTTGTTATCTGTTCTGCTGCTTCATCAGATAATCCCATTTCTTTACAGGCATCTTCAAGCATTACTCTAACTCAAAAAATATTACTCCTGTTTTTTATAATACCCCGTTATCATGAGTGGCATAATATTTTCTATATCATTTTCTGTCAGCTGATAACCTATATTGCTGCGCTCTTGAAAAAATTCATTTAAAGGCTTTTTACTAATTAACAGTTTTTTCCCTTTTCCATTATCTTCCTCGTCTCCCCAGTCAAATTCCGTCCAGTAACCGCCTGTTCCATCTTCGTGAATAAATACTCCTGTACTTTTTACAATTCCTCCTGTCATTTTACTCGTACAGCCCAATCCTTCTATTGACTCATATACTTTTTGCCTAAACCTACTATCTGTTTGCATTCTCAATAGAGATTTCTTAGAAATGACTACATTTCCAGCTCCATAAAATTTCCCACTGTCAAGCATCGCTAGATCAAAATTTTCGGCAGTTTGGTCTGTCGTATTACATGCATAATCTACAACATGAAGTGTAACATTAAACTTTTTGCAAATTTCCTCCTGCATATCGCTAACACTCTGCATAGTATTTATTTCATTTAAGAGTCTGCTAAAGTCCCCAGAAACAACTTCGGCATCTCCTGAACCTTGCTTTGTTGTAATTGCCGCTAAATTACTCAGTATTTCAAGTGCCTGTATATCCATAATTTTTTCAACCTTTCTGCAATTCCTCTGTCAGCTAGAATCACTTATACTCACATCTGATTACAATGGCATTACACCTCCATCTGCTGATTTATACGCTTTTACTATCGACATAATATCAAAGGAGTTACCATCTGAATCAATTGCATAAAAACTGTAATTGCCACTTTTATCTATTTCAAACTCAATATCGTTGCCATCAAAAGCAAACTCTTTATACACACTATCATTCCAAAATACAACTATTGTTTGCGTGTTTTCTACTTCACCAATAATCTTATCTTGCTCAATTAGTATCTCATATCCTTTTTCTAAACGATACCCCCAAGAATACTCCCGAAACACCAAATCATTATCTGCATATCCTATGTCACTCTCATAGCTATCTTTATTACTTTTTACCCCTTGAAATGTTTCCTCTTTACTATTCAATATATTATTTGTTATAGATGTGTCATCGTGCCTTAAAGCGCTTTGACCCATATCATTTGCTATTAAAAACCTAATTATTATCATAAAAATGCTTGTAATTGTTAAAACTATTTTTTTCAATTTATTCACCACCTTGCAATTCAATATCTTAAAACTCCGTTTCCGGCTGCTACCTGTTTCTGCAATTCCTCTGTCAGTCAGAATTGCTTATGCTTTCTCTTTTTGAGTCCAAGCATTCTCTTTTTACATTATTTATAAAATACTTTTCTTTTTATATTCCGTTGCCATAACTCCTTGTCTTTCTATCTCTTCAATCATCTCCTGTATATCGTTTTGCAATAAGGCTTTTATATCGCTCCCATTCATTATCCTTACTTTTTCAGTATTCTTTGATCTCTCCGAAGCAGCCTTCTCTCCACCTACATCCGGCTCTAATGTGGCAACTCCCTCTCCATTATCATCAAAAACCAGTGTACATTTTTTTACAGGCGGATTAAGTGTCTGCATCGTTAGTTTAAATTTATCGCTGCTATAATCCGCAAGCATATCATAAACTTTTTGTCTTAATACTGTGTCTGTATTCATTCTGTACAGCACATCACTTGGAATGTAGCACTCAAAATAGCCATTTGCAGCCCCCACATCAATATGAAATTTATTATATATATCTTCTTTTACACAGTTTATCTGCTGTTCCCTTAGAGTCCCATAAAAATCCTTTTCTACATTTATATCACCTGAAATAGTATTCACATTTTGTTTTTGCACAATTGCTGTTATATTACTCAGCATTCCAAGTGCCTGTATATCCATACTTTTAAACCTCCTCGTTTAAAGCTTTTGACTTTCTATCACGCTCTTACTAAATGTACTTATTGTATCCTCGTAGGCTGATACAGCGGAGGCAGAAACACTTGCTGACTGAAAAGCCGACATATTTACAGTGCCCTGCTCGTTCTGCATTTTTTCCATGAAAAAACTCTGCAATCTCTGCCTACTTTCCAACTGACTTTGGAGAAAATTTTCCTGTGCTTGTGCCCTGCGTGCCTGTGCCCTTTTAAGTGCTTCTTTTTCCTGCTCCGCTAACAATTCTTCCATTTTTTCATGTCGTTTTTCCCACCACGATTTCTCATTACCTGAAATATTGGAACTACTGTTTCCTACTGGTCCTGCATATCCATAACATTCTTCCGGCGATGCTCCGATAACATCATAGCTGACATTATTTGATCCGGCAGGCAGGCTGCTTACTGAATATGCTGAACGAACCCGGTTCAAAACATAGTTTTCATACTCCGGATCACTTTTCATCCTTTCAAATGCTTCTTCTTTAATCACTGTTGCTCCCGATGAATATGTAGAACGAACCCACGCACTTACAGGCATCTGTGACATTTCATTCATAACCCACTGCTTATATTCATCCATTGTCATTTCCTCTTTCGACTTATTGGAAATGGAGCTATCATATGTAAACCCACTATAATTTGGCGGATACGGAATAACCATATCCCCCGCCCATGCAGAGGCAGTTGCTGTTGTATTCTGACTTTCCCCTGCCTTTTGTACTTCACTTGCAAAATTACTTTCCTCTACTGTTTTCTTACTGCTATTCGTATAAGCGTAGGCAGTTGCGCCAATACCATTTACACCACTAATACTCATTTTCTGTTCTCCTTTCTTGTAACAATATTGTTACACTAAACTCATTTTTCTTTACCTTAATATCTAAATCTCCCATGTACTTCTCTACTTCTCTCTTTACATTGGATAATCCTATTCCATGTAAGGAAATATCTTTTTCTTTATCGGAAACTGGAAGATTTGTATTGCTATCAAACTTGATTTCCCCGTCAAAAGAATTTCTTACTTCTATCAGAAAAAATTTTCTTTTTTGTTTTCCAGACAGCGTAATATATCTTTCCCCCGTATTCATTTTTTCACAGGCTTCAAGTGCATTTTGCAACAAATTGTTGACGATAATTCCAATATCATACGCATCATATCTGTCTGATACCGGATAAGAGAACTCTGATTGAAATTGTACTCCCTGTTTGCTTGCTGCTTTCTGCTTATCATTTACAATCACATCCGTAACAGCATTGCCTGTCTGAATAGTTATCTCAAACACATTCATACTCTCATCCATTTTTGACAGATATTGTTGCATATCCTCATAATTGCCACTCTCCATAAGTCCCTTGATATTCGTCAAATGATTTCTCATTTCATGCTTCATCTGCCGTATTCCGTTATAAAACTGCTCTACTTCCTCCATTCGCTCCTGTATTGAATGAACCTGTTGTTCTTCAATAAAATGCTTTTTCTTTTCTTCCTGAAGTTTTTCCATCTCCTGATAGGACACTATTGTGATTAAAATTCCTGCATAGAATAAAATTGCAATTACTGGCACTATTCCCAGAAATATTGGATATTGTTCATAAAGTTGAAAAATCAAATCATCTTTCACCACTATCCAAAGCCGGACAATAATATTTCCAAATAAAATTGCTACTATCGGTGTCAAAATCAGATAGCACAATTCCCTTATTTGCAGTTCTATCTTTTGTTTTCCTAATCGGTGTCCAACAACAAAAAGCATAATTAAAAACAAGAAGATTCTAAATGCGGCAATAAAAATGTAATTCAATGATGCATTACGAAAAATATCCTCTACTAATGTTTTTTCCTGCACCCAATATCTGCTTGTAAAGAAATCTATACTTTCCACAATCAGCATACTTAAATTTCTAATGCAGAAAAATATAATCCCCATAAAAAATGTAAAATTTCTATTCATGCCTAAATAGCCAGAAGATGCCGTCAATAAAATTATTACAATCATCAAACCTAACCACCCATAAGCAGGAACAAAGTTTCCAATAAGGGATATGGCTATATAACTTCCAAAAACTATTAGTATCTTTTTTAATTTACTTCCCTGTCGTTCTTTCTTTTCTGTCATAAATGGATAGAAAAAAGCTGTCAGACAGACTGCATATAAAAAAGTTTCAATTCCGCCTATTATATTTTGGAACAACACAAACTCTGTTTCACTCATCCGCTGTCCTCCTACTGCATATACCGGAGATATGCTTTTACAAAGTCCGGATATTTATATTTTGAAATCAGCAGCTTATCTCCATTGACGAGCGTTACTTCTGTCTTGTTGTACTCATCTATGCAGGCAAGATTGACTAAATATCCCTTATGAATACGGAAAAACTGTCCCTGCAATTCTTCTTCCAAATCTCCGAGCTTTGCATAATATTCCAGTTCTTCCTCTTTCATATGAATTACAACTTTGTGGCTCTGGCTTTCCAGATAGTAAATATGATCTAACGGTATAGCCTTGCTCGTATTGGCATATTGGATAACCAGCGTTTTCTTCTGCTGCTCCGCTTCTGATATAATCTGTTCGGCTGCCCGCCGGAAAACTTGGGCAAATCTCTGTTCATCAATAGGCTTTAACAGGTATTGAAATGCTCCTACATCAAAAGCATCATAGACATATTTTTCATAGCCTGTAACAAATATAATAATTGGCTGCTTTGTAAGCTCCGTTGCCCTGATCTGTTTTGCCATGCTCATACCGTCCATACCGGACGCAACGCTTTTCATTTCAATATCCAGAAACAGCAAATCATGCTCCTTTTGATCTGACAGGTATTCATCAGTGGAAGCATACTCTGTGATTTCACATTCTATGTTCTGTTTCCTGACAAGTGATGAAAGATAGGTTCGTATGTTCTTTTCATCATCACATATTGCAATTCTTATCATGTTCCACCTCTTTTTTCTTTTCGATTATTATATCGGAAATTATATAAAAATTTCTGAAGCCGATAGCGCAAATGGACAGTTTAATAGCGCAAGTGGACAAAAAATAGCTAAAGTAATTCTATCAGCCCAAGATATGTGTTCCAATCAGATTGCCTAAGCAATCGGAACACCGACACACCCTTTTGGAGTGTCGAAAACACACATAGCAAGCACTGCCCATGTCATGACACATAGGCTGAAATTTACTTTTCATGCCGCAGGCATAACCCGTAAATTTCCATAGGGAAGTATCCCTAACCCTCTTATATTTTTTGAGCCACTTTTCACAGCAAAATCATTGACCTTCTTCTGCAATTTTGCTACAATTTTTCTTGGATAATTCTATCCAAAAATCGAATACACATTGAAACAAACTGTTGTAAAACATCGAACATTTTACAGCAGTTTTTTTGTACCCAAAAAAAGAAGGAGTTAGAGAAATGGCAAACAGAAAACGCACCAATCCTGTGCAATTTTATCTCGATGATGACGAACAGTATATCCTGGACGAGAAGTTCCGATTATCGGGAATGAAAAGCAAGTCCGCTTTCTTGCGAAAGCTCATTTTGTATGGCTATGTCTATGACGTAGATTACAGTTATTTAAGAAATTATAATACGGAGCTTGGACGTATCAGCTCAAATCTGAATCAGATTGCCAAGCGAATAAACAGCACCGGGAATATTTATCAGGAAGATATGGACGAAGTAAAGGAGTTGATGAATGAGGTATGGCGTACACAAAAATCCATGCTATCAAAGCAACCGTTGATAAAGCGATAGACTACATCTGCAACCCCGAAAAGACCGATGAAAAAATGTTCGTTTCCTCTTATGCCTGTTCTCCGGAAACCGCAGCTTATGACTTCAAATATACTCTCGACCACTGCCGGGAAAACAGTCCCAACAAAGCCTATCATCTGATACAGGCTTTTGCTCCGGGAGAGGTTGGTTTTGAAGAAGCACACCGCATTGGAAAGGAACTTGCAGATAAACTTTTAGAGGGGAAATATTCGTATATTGTAACCACCCATATTGATAAAGGACACGTTCATAATCACATCATTTTTTGCGCTGCTGACAACATCGAACATAACAAATATCACGACTGCAAACAGTCCTATTATCACATCCGGAAACTGAGTGATGAGCTGTGCAGGGAGCACAATCTTTCCGTCATCATTCCGGGTGATCAGCGTGGCAGAAAATACAAAGAATGGCAGTCTGATCAGAATGGTTCTGCATGGAAAACGCAGATCAGAAAGGACATCAATTTCTGTATCAAGTCGGCTTCCACTTATGAAGAATTTCTGCTTCTGATGAGAGCCAAAGGGTATGAAATCAAGGGGGAAACTTTTGAAGAAGGAGCTGCCAAATACATCTCATTCCGCCCTCTAGATAAAGAGCGTTTTGTGCGTGGCAGTGCGAAGTCTTTGGGTAAGGAATACACAAAGGAACGTATCAGGGAACGCATTGAAAGGAAACGGGAACGAAAGGCAGTGATTCCCAAAAGGGACTACTCTGCCCGCAGGCTCATTGACACCTCTGACGAAAAATTCAAAAGCAGTCCGGGACTGCAAAGGTGGGCTGCCATCGAGAATTTAAAGATTGCCGCACAGAGCTATAATGAGGTTGGTTCCCTTGCAGAACTGGAACACAAAATTGCAGTGAAAACCGAAGCCGGAAAGTCTGCAAAGCAGAGCGTGGTGGAACTGGAACACCGCATCAAAGACCTTGCGGAAATCATCAAATACGCACAGCAGTACAAAGACAACCGCTCCTATCATATCGGCTACAAAAAAGCCAAGAACCCTGACGCATATTTCCGCAGATACGAAAGCCAGATTATTCTTTATGGCGGCGCCAGACGTATGCTTGAACAGGCGGACATAAGCTTAAAGGGATTGAATGTCGATAAACTAAAAGCTGAGTATCAGAAACTGATGAAGCAGAAAAGCGAGCTGACTTCCACCTATAAAAATTGTGAAAAGGAAGTGCGTGAGCTGAAACGGAAACAGGAAAATCTCAATCAGTATCTCGGACGGACACAGCCCGATCCGGCACAGGAACAGCAGGAAAAAAGTAAAAATCAGACTTTATAATAATACAAGGCAGATATCCAACACAGGACATCTGCCTTGATATTATTCATCTGAATCATCAAGTCTTTGTTCAATATTAAATCGTTCACGCTCTATCTCTTTCTTCAATTCTTCTTCTGTTGGCATATATAACTTATATTTTGAAGCATATAAATGATCATTCTCATTTAATACGGAATACTTAACCATTGTTTCATTTTTCTCCGAGCAAAGAACAATTCCAATCGTAGGATTATCTCCTTCCGTTTTAATGTTTTCCTCAAAGTATTTTACATAAAAATCAATTTGACCGATGTCCTGATATGTGAGCTTATGTGTTTTCAAGTCAATCAAAACAAAACACTTTAGAATGTAATTATAGAACACCAAGTCGATGTAGTAATGATCCCCATCTATAGTAATTCTTTTTTGTCTTGCTACAAAACAAAAGCCTTTTCCCAATTCAAGTAAAAAATTCTGCAAATTATCAATCAATCCCTGCTCCAGTTCATGCTCCAGGTATGTCTTATTTTCCTCTAAACCCAAAAACTCTAAAATATACGGATCTTTTAATAAATGCTTTGGTTCTGTATTAGGCTCCAGTGATTGGATTTCTCCCCTTACTTCTGCTTTTTTACCTTCGCTAGTGGCTAATATTCTCTCATAATAAAATGAATTTATCTGACGTTCTAACTGTCGTACACTCCATCCACATTCTACACATTCATTTTGATAATACTCTCTTTTTTCTTGTTCCTTTATACGCATAAGCAATCTGTAATGCGACCAACTCAATTCGGAACACACTGTGTTCCATTTTGGATAGACCTCATAAAACTGTCGCATATTACGCAAATTTCTTTCATCAAATCCTTGCCCAAATTCTTCACTTAACCTTACCGAAACATACTTTATCAGTTGTTTTCCATAAATAGAACCATCACCACTCATTGCTTCATGTAACTGTTTTCCTATCGTCCAATAAGCGGATACCATAGCAAAGTTAACCGTTGTAGCTACTTTCTCTCGTGCTTCTAATATTGCATTTCTTATATTTTCAAATTCTGGGAATTTATCTATATCATTTGTGATAATTTCGTTATTCTTTTTCATTGCTACCTCCCAAATAATACATTTCAAAAAACGGAACACACTGTGTTCCATTTTTAACATCGGAATATATGCATTAGAATTATACCCTACAAAACCATTTTTCTCAATCAATTTTATATGCCATATTTTTTGAGAAAATAAAAAAGCAGGCAGCCAGCAATACAGCCAACTGCCTATCTTTCCTACATATCTTCTGCCGCTTCCAGAGAAATTTCTGCAAATTCCTCATCGGTGATGCTCTGGAGCTTACCTAACACCTGCTCTCCAAGCTCCTCCATATCGCTGTCCTTTATGTGCGGCATTACCTGTCTGATCTGCCCAATCATATCCGTCCTGTCCTGTGTCTCAAACACACACATGAAATTGATTTCTTCTACTGTGAATTTACTCATCTTCTTACATCTCCCTCTGTGATTTTTTCTCGGTTTCCTTTTCCGGTGAAGTACGTTCCGCCTTATCCCTCTGCTCTATGACTGCCTTTTTCTCTGCCAACTTCTCTTTTATGGAAATTCTGCCTTTGATCTGCTCCTGTTCCTTTTTCTCCGCTCCATTGTTTAAGACATTATCAATCATGTTGTAATTTTGTTCTTCAAGCTCCTCCACCTTTGCAAGCGGCTTGTATTCTGCCAGCTTGTCAAGCAGCTCCTTCGCCCTTCTCGCAGTCTGAACCGCTTCGCTGTCATCAATCTCCACACCCTCTCCGAAAATGTCCGTTATACCCTCTCTGACGCCTTCAGAAATGACCGCATTGAGAAAGTCATTCAGATACCCGGTATTTCCGTTTCTGATGTCCTCAGTGATGTTAGCAACCTGTGCTTCCCTGTCCTCAACCGTATCCTGATACTGATAGGTATCATAATCGTAGGAAAACTGGTCTATCTGAGAAGCAAGGATAGCCGCCTGCCACTTCTCCAGTGAACCACGCACCTCAATGTCCGGTAACTTGTCAATCAGCTCCGCTATGACCTCGATTGCTTTCGGCTCGTCTGTTATGTCCGGTACATAATCCAAAACCTCCAGATCAATGACCTTGCCGGAGAGAATATCCATTTCCACGTCCTCATAACGCTCGGTTCCCTCGGTGTGTATGTTAATGCCGATACTCGGAATCCCATTCATGCGCTCCGGCGGTATGCTTTTCCACACAGCGATTGCTTCCTCCACGCTTGCGATATTCTCATGGAACTCTCCCAGACTGTGAAATTCGCCGCACTCTGCAACCGTTAAGGTAATGGTTTTCTCCGGTATGGCTTCCACAGCAGACGCTTTCTGCATTGCCTGTTTCTCTGCAAGATAGCTTTCCACTTCCGGAAGATAAGTTGCAAGTGTTCCGGTCTTGCCCTCTGTGATAGGATTGATGTCAACCTTTACCCCGCCAATCATAAGACCGTCCTCGTTAAAGACATTGAACAGATCATCTTCATGCTCCCTGCCCTTATACTCCACAACCACATCCAGATCGGAGCCTGCTTTCTCCAGACCTCTGCATCTGCTTCCGGACACCACCACATCCACAAGCTCAACATCTATCTCATACTCGTCAAGCTTGGATTGCAGATATGCCCATACCGTCTGCTCTATATCGTCCTGTGTCTGTCCGTTGATTCCGTTAAATAATTCCTCTGTCTTTGCCTTGAAATCAGCAACAACACTGTCTGCTTCCTCCCGGATACGCTCGCTTAACCGTTCACGCTCCACCGCTTCTGTTTTCTCCATAAGCTCCTCATAGTCCACCGGAATACGCTTATCCTGTTCCGACAGTCCAAAGTCCTCCAGAACGTCCTTTAACGCCGCATGAATGGAAATATCAGGATTATCATACACGCCACCGTCAACCAGCTTATAATCCGCATCAAAAACGGAATAATCATATCCCTCCGTACAGGTCTGTATGCTGACAAATTTATCTTTTATGGAAAATGCCATCTGCTCCGGCTCTTTTACCTCAAAATACGGATTATCCCACTCCGTAATCGGTACATTTTCCTCGATGTGCTTTTGGTTGGCAGTAGGCATTAACTTCTCCATCTTGCCCTGTTCATAGAGCGTATCGAACCGGCTCATATAAAGGGAAATATCATCAAGACCGCCCTGTTTCAACTGATGTTCAAAACGCCGCTTCACAAAGTCTTTCACTTCCTCCGGTGTCATATCCCGGTGTACTCTTACCTTGTCGATGCCGATACTGTCACTCAACGTCTGCAAATCGTCCATGAAGTGCTTACTTTCCTTTGCTTCACTGCTGTGGGTAAAATCAAGGGAAAGGACGTTTTCGTTATTCTTTACATGGATTACATCAAATTCAATGCCATGCACACTGACACCAAAGGTTGTCCTTGCCTTGTCATCGCTGTACTGTGCATCTTTGCCACGATAAGCCTGAAAGGCTTCCATTGCTTCAGAAATGCTGTCAAAACGCTCCAGCTTGCTCCTTTCTGAGCTGTTCTCTGCCCATGTGCTTAAATCGGCAATGACATAGTAGGATACCTTGTCATTATCAATATCCATATGCTTCTGAAGCTGTCTTGCTTCCATGATGCGCTCAAGCTGTGTCCTTCCGTTTACCATGTAGAAACCAATGTTATTTTCCTTGTTGAAAGGCATATTCGCCATTTCCCGCTCTGCTTCATATAAAGCAGCCGCAGCTTCCTCATAGGTATCGCAATGCACTCCTGCTGGTGTGATGTCCTTGATCTGGCTTTGCAAATGCAAAAGCCTGAAATCCCCGTCTGCATACGGATCGTCAATGGCAAAGTAATTCTGTTCAAAGTCAAGCATACTGACCTCACGCCATTCGTTGTAATTGACGAGGAACACTTCATTTTCCCTGTCCGGTTCATCGTCTGCATGTTCCTGTGCTATCTCCGAAAGGATCTCCGTTGTTTCATCAATGACCAAAGTCTGTTCTTGTGTATGCTCTGCCATAAGCTCCTTTGTAAATTCCGGCACTTCCCTGTAACCAAAGGAATCCACATAATGGCTTGTATTCTCTCCGTTCTGATGAAGCACCACCACATCACTGACGGAAAGGGAATGTCCCCGAAAATCTGCCGGACGATCTATATTAAAGCGGGTGTAAATATCTTCAAGGTTTGTGCCCCCCTCTAACGGTGCGGTATAAAGCAGATCATAATTCTCCTTTGTAACCGCAATGCCCTTGCTTTCAAGATAGTCCATTCCCATAAAGTGAATGTCCCTTGCTTCCTCTGTATCTTTGAGCTGATATATGCCAAATCTGTCCTCACTGCCAAATAGAAGCTGTGCTTCCCTGTTTGCAGGGCTTTCCTCTAACTCCTGTTTCATACTCTGGTGTTCCAGATAGGCACTCCAATCGTCCTTTTCCACTCCGAAAATGCCCTCATGCTCCTTTAATTCTTCCAAATCTTCAATGAGCGTTTCGGAACCGTCCTCATGGAGCTGATACACAGCCACATCTTCCCCGAAAAGCTCTGTTGCCTTATCCTTTGTCAAAGGCAGCATTTCATTCCAGGAATAACCATACTCATGCATCTCAGAAAGACCTATCCTGCCATCCGGAAGTGCATCAATCTCCGCCTGTGCATCTATGACAGTAAGCGCTTCATTGACAGGCTGATTTTCTATCATGTATGCAAGTTTCTCCGCCAATTCTCTTGTCTTTTCCATGTCATCGAGCTTGTAATTGTAATTCACAATCAGATTTCTCTCATCATCCGTAAAGACCGTTGCCCCATGCTCCATGCGGTTGATAAGGTTCTCTGCCTGCTGTATGGCAGACAATTCCGTTGATGCACTCACGCCTATATCTGCATCGTATGCAAAATCAAAAAACTGCGGTGCGTGTTCATTCAGTCCGGCACTGGAACTAATCAAAGTCATTTCTGCCCCATGTTCTTTCAGATACAAATTATAATCTCCGTCCCACTCATTCTCGTTAAGCAGCGCCATATCATAAAGCAGCTTTTTAACTTCATCCGGGGACATATTTGTGATTTTGGAAATCTCCCATTCACTTCCCATCGAACCGGAGAATTTTACCACTACATCTCCGGCAGCAACAGGCTCCATTGCTCTATCATAGATTTCCTTTCGTTCTTTCATATCCACAAGTTCCTCTGTATCGGTATTGTAGCGGACATCAAGGTGGTATTCTCCAAATTCTTTTGTATCTTCGTTGGCAATCTCGGTAGTCCATGCCCCTTTACTCTCCAGATATGCTTGAATACTCAGCTTATTGTCCTCACTCATGGCTGAAAGAACGTCCATAAGCTCCTGTCTGTCCATGCCCACAACACTCACAAGGCTGTATTGTGTCAGATCATCATTCTGTATCAGAAGAATACTCTCCTTATTCTGTTCCTGCTCCACTGCCCTGTCCTTCTGTAACTCTGCTAACCTGTCCTCAATGCCTGTGATCAGCTCCGAAGCGGTCTTTCGTATGATATCAAGGGAAGATTTCAGTTCTTTCATATCCCGGTCACTGCTCCATCCGGCGATATACCCAAAGGAATAGTCTGAGGTATCAATGCCGAAGTGCTGACACACCGTATAGGCAACGCTCTCTGCTTCCACTTCCTTTGTGTTGCGGTCTTTGTCTAAGACCGCATCTATATCCTGATTCTGTTCCCGGTCATGGAGCTTTGCGTGTGCCACCTCATGGATAGCGGTCTTTACGGTCTGGCTCTGGCTCATGCCCTCCTGTATGGCAATCCGGTGGTCTGTGGTGTGGAAATATCCCTTTGCCTCCCCTTCTATATCTTCATAGGTAATGGGAACCGGGGAAACCTCCGTAAGTGCCTGCATAAAATCCTCATAGTCCTCCACTCTTCCCGAAAGCTCATTTACCCCTATATCCGGCAGCTCTTTTCCGTCCGTCTGTGACACATCAAAGACCGGAACCACACGAAAGGCGGGTATCTTAATCTCCACTTCCTCCGTAATGGGCATTCCGTTCTTATCAAGCATAATCTCTCCCGTTACCGGATCAAGTTTCTCCTGTTCTTCCTTAATCTTGTACGGTGCCGGAGCAAGGATACGGATACCCTTTTCCCCTTTCTTAACGTGCCTGTCAAAATTCTTCTGCCAAGCCTTAAATCCGGCCACTAACGTAGCGTCAGGCTTTTGCATTGCGATTAACATGGTATTGTTAAAGCTGTAATTGTGGAATTTTGACATGGTATTCAGATATGTCTTGTACTTCTCGCTTTCAAAAAGCTCCTTGATACCCTGCTCCAGCTTCTCCGTTATTTCCTGTACTTTCTGTTTTTCTGTTTTAGCATCTGCCATTGTATTTCCTTGTATGATAATTAGGAAGTTAATTATCACATATTTCCTTTCTTTTAATATCGTGGTTCAATACAATTCAGATACTATGGACTTTTGATTTGTTTTCTGTAGCTTGACTACTCAACTGGAGTGTATTGCCACTACCTTTATCTGAATTGTTTATTAGCTGGATGTTGCCGGAGTGTTTTTCACTCAGAGTACTTATTTCTATCAAGTCTACGATGATAATCGTTGGTGGACATCATGGTATCAGACTTTAGGAAAGGGAGGTACAACCTCATGAAAATTTACGTAGGCATTGATATTGCCAAACTTAATCATTTCGCCGCTGCGATTTCTTCCGACGGTGAAATAATCATTGAGCCGTTCAAATTCACAAATGACGCTGATGGCTTCCAACTGCTGGTCTCTAAACTCGAATCATTCGATAAGAACAGCCTCATCATCGGTCTTGAGTCAACGGCACACTACGGTGACAACCTTGTTCGATACCTTGTTACTGAGCTTTACCAAGTGTGTGTGTTGAACCCCATCAAAACCTGTCAAATGCGAAAAAATAACGTTCGCAAAACTAAGACAGATAAGGTCGACACTTACGTGATTGCTAAAACTCTTATGATGCAGGACAACCTCAGATTCGTCAGCTTCTTCGATCTCGATATGATGGATCTTAAGGCATTGGGACGTTTCCGTCAGAAAACCATAAAGCAACGTACCCGATTGAAAATTCAACTGACAACCTATGTTGATCAGGTCTTTCCGGAGATTCAATACTTTTTCAAATCCGGTCTGCATCAACACGCTGTCTATGCTTTATTAAAAGAAGCACCTTCTCCAAAAGAGATTGCTTCCATGCATATGACTCATCTGGCAAATCTGCTCAAAGTGAACTCACACGGACACTTTACCAAAGAACAGGCCAAAGAATTAAGAGTTCTCGCACAGAAGTCTGTCGGTGCTAACGACAGCGCTATATCTATTCAGATAACTCAAACCATTCAACAAATCGAGTTACTGGATAGCCAATTAGAAAAGATTGAAGCTGAGATGACGGATATCATGAAATTCAACGATTCTGTCATCATGACCATTCCTGGTATCGGTTATATCAATGGTGGAATGATTCTTGGTGAAATAGGTGATATTCACCGTTTCTCCAATCCTAACAAGCTGCTTGCTTTTGCCGGTTTGGATCCTTCTGTTTATCAGTCTGGTAACTTTCAGGCTAAGACAACAAGGATGTCCAAACGTGGCTCTCGTGTTTTACGATATGCCCTTGTAAATGCAGCTTGGAACGTTGTCAGAAACAACGCAACCTTCAAGGCTTATTATGATGCCAAGAGGGCTGAAGGCCGGTCTCACTACAATGCACTTGGGCACTGTGCCGGCAAGCTTGTCAGAGTCATCTGGAAGATGCTCACTGGCGAAGTAGAATTCAACCTCGAATAAGAGGTCTGTATACCAATATCGATAGATTTTGAAAAAGCACCCTAAGGGAGCTCTATTAAAGTTACCCTTTTTTACCACCGATATGAAAAAGAAATTTTTTGCTAATTTATGGTTGACTTTTCATAGCTGGTCTCCATCTGCTTATTTTTTGCATGACAAAAGGCAGCCATTATTGACTGCCCTTGCACAATTACGATATTCACTTATATCTTTATTATTACTGCCCTGATTCGTTTTGATTTCTGCAATGTACTCCTGTCTCCTTTCTGCACCTGTCGCTGTAAATGTTTTTTACAAATAAAAAAGACAACCAAGATTTTGTTTCTTAATTGCCTGTTTCTATGCTATCAAATTTTTATTGAAACGATAGCCGACGCCCCATACCGTCTGTATATAGATTGGCTTACTTGGGTTATCCTCTATCTTCTCCCGGATATTCCGGATATGGCTCATGACGATGTTGTAATCACCGGAATAGGATTCCTTCCACACAATGTCATAAATCTGTTCCTTGCTGAACACTATTCCCGAATGCTTTGCAAGAAGCTTCAAGATTTCAAACTCGGTATAGGTAAGATCTATCTCCTGATTCTCCCGAATTATCACCCGTTGAACCTCGTCAATCAGAAGACCTTTGAAATTCAACAGATGATTATTCAAATCTGACATCTGAGTAATTTCATCTCTGGTATTTATAAACGATAGTATGCGGTTCATCATAGCATCCTCATTATCCTCAAATGTCAGAACTAACATTTTCCCATACACATCACCTGCCTTATTACATTTATCTACTGCTAAAGCTCTGGTCAATACAAAAGAATAATTCCTATATCCAACCAAACAATGTGGTACTTGCTATTTGATCTTTCTTATTTATTTTTCCTATATGCTATAAAGGAAATTATTTTTCCGGTTGTTCCAAACTGCTATCCTCTTAACAATTTGTTATTCTGCAACTCTATACCCTGTTTTTGACAACAGCTCTATTGCTTTTGAAAAATTTTTTGATTTTATTAAAACATAATCCGTATTAAACGTAGATATAGCAAATGATATTGTCAATATTGGTTTACACTTTTTTCACAAGGATGTTCGACTTTATGCTGCCTCTTGTAGTGAAGTATAGTATTGTTGCCGCTTAACCATCGGAGGTAGTCCACCATTAGCAGAGCAGATTCTCCGATTATTCCAATAACTGATAAAATATCTCCAAATAAGAGTTTTTAACTCTTCTACAGTCATTGAGGTGGCGTCGTAGCGTCCATAAAGTAATTCTTCTTTGAATCGTGCCCACATACTTTCACATCTTGCATTGTCATGGCATCTGCCACCGGCACTGTTCATACTTTGAAGAATGCCATATTTATTGATTGCGTTACGGTACAACTCGCTAGTATACTGTGTACCTCTGTCACTGTGAAGAATGGCACCCCGGAGCATCGGATATGCTTTATAGGCATTATCTAAGGTTTGTTCACAAAGGGTAGCTTTCATATTCGTATCCATAGCCAGACCTAACACTGCTAAATCGTAGCAGTCAAAGATAGCTGAAACATACAGTTTTCCATCGGAAGCCTTTATTTCAGTCATATCTGTAATACACTTTTCGAGAGGTTTCTCAGCTGAAAAGTCCCGCTTAATTAAATCATCTGATTTCCGAGCTTCTTTATCTGCTTTGGTAATACCGTTAGGCTTACGCTTCGGTTTATGAGTAAGACCAATTTCTTCCATGACACGATAAACAGTTCTCTCACCAGGAATGTCTACTCCTTCCGGCTGTTTGAGCTGCAACGCCTGATACATACGGATCCTTCCATATGTATCATTGCATTCATCTTCTCGGCAAATAGCAACCATCGCATCTGCCAACGGCTGATATTTCCAAGGAGTCGCTTTTGTTTTTAGATATTTATTGAATGCCTGTCTGGAAACATGAAGTGCTCTGCAATAAAAAGAATTTTTACCCTTGATCCTGCCGTCATCCGTTTTGATTGCAATAAACATTAATCTCTGTTTTTTGCTGACTTCCGACGGCTGGCTGCGAAAAAAGCACTTGCTTCCTCAAGAAATTCATTTTCTTCCTTTAAACGACGGATTTCCTTATCCTGCTCTTTCACACGTTTTCTGAGTTCGATAAGCTCATCATTAAGTGATAAAGCATTTTTAGGAGTATGGGATGCTTCTGAAGCGCTAAGGCGTCCTTCTTTAAATGCTTTTACCCAGCAGTAAATCGTGCCATCTGGTATGCCCAGTTCTTTAGCTGCTTTGGCTCCGCCTATTTCCTGAGCAAGCTTAACTGCCTGTGCTTTGTATTCGTTGTCATAGGTTCTTTGATTTCGTGCCATAATGTTTTCTCCTGTTCTCGTATTGATTATATCAAAATCCTTGAGAATGTGGTGTCAACTTTTATGATACAACATCAAAAAATGCCTATATTATTTTCTGCCATCAGGCAAGATATTTTTAAAAGGATTCCGATTAAGGAAAAATCCAATGTTCCCTGTATTCTGAATGCCTTCCATTCATCATCTCTCTGTCCTCCTTGAGATATAGAATCGAAATCCTTTTCTGCAATTACTCTTAATCTGAACTTCTTTCCTTTTGCAAAAGGAGTGAATAAAGCCTTTCCCTCTTATTCACCCACTCATATTCATAATTTGTTTAAGAAATTACTGCATTCTTTCTCCTGTATGTATCATTATCTTTATGGCTTAACTCCCCCTCAATCTGAGCCAGCTTTTTCTCCAATACCTTAACCTTTTCTTTGTCCCCCGCCGCAGCCTTTATCTGCTGTTCAAGCTGTTCCTTTTCCTCCTTGAGTTTCTCAATCTCTCTGTCAACATTATCTGTATTTGTCGTACATTTCTCTGCCTTTTTCGCTGGCTCCTCCTTTGGTTGAACATCTTTCGCCTTTGCGACTCTCTTAGGATCATCATACATTACTTTTGGATTACCATTTTCATCTTGCCCTAAACGATACAGACCACTTGGCTTGCTACCAGATTTTTCGCTACTAATATACTCGTCCTTTGGAACGGGAATACCTTCGTTTTTATCCTCCCCCCTTTGATCTTGTGAAGCTTCTTTTACTTTATCCTGCCCTGTCTGTACCCTATCTAAATACTCATTTTTGTAATCCTTATAATTACTGCTTATTTCCATTGACATAAAACGTCCTCCTTTTCTTTAATACACTATAATGTTTTTACAATCTCTTATTCGTCATTCATATATCTGTTTTTAACAGATTTGTTGTGAAATGCTTTCTGATTGTTGCGGAATGATTAAAAGAACACTTAAAACAAATATATCTCCATCTATTCTTACTTCCATTGCTCCATGATATTTTTCTGCAACTGCTTTTATGTTAGCAAGTCCTGTCCCACTGCGAATGCTCCCTCTCCCACTATGGCTATTAATTATTTCAATTAAAAGAAAATCACCTTGCACTTTTCCTGTTATGTGAATATATTTCTGATTATCATGGGGCACTCGGTTACAAGCTGAGATAGCGTTATCTAATGCATTAGAAAAAATAATACAAAAGTCAATATCAGCAATTCCACATGGATATGGAGAAATAAATGAACATTGTACTTCTATCTGATTGCTCTTAGCTATCCCTAACTTATTTCCAATTAAAATATCAAGTACAGGGTTATTTGTACTTACCGGAAATGACATATCTGCTGTTAAATTTTCCATATCACTCATATACTGCAATGCTGTATCTATATCGCCATTCTGTACCAATTCTTTGACAATAGATATATGATTTTTCACATCATGTCGAAATGCTTTTGTTTTCTCATAACGTACTTTTGATTCTTCCACATACTGATTTAAAGAATGTTTTTCCAGTTCTAATAAAGATAGCTCTCTGCTCAATTTAAAACTATCCACTAATTTTTTATACGCAAACATGATGCAAAACAGACTGGCTATCCCCAATATCTGTATAAACAGTAATGGAAACGGACTTATGCTAGGTAAACTCCCATCTGCTTGTATCGTAATCGTATGTCCATAAATATTTGAACTAATATATTCACTTACCAAAAAAATCACTAAAGTCGGTATTAAAATCAGAAGAACATATTTTGCCCCAACGTTTTCATCATATGAAAAATTTTTATTTATGACCTGATAACACAAAACAGATGTAACAAGAGCTAAAATACTGCTCATTACCATAAATAAAACGCTAACCGCTTTAGGATTTTCCTGAAAAAACAAGGGAGATAAAATACACGAAATCGAATTAAAAACTCCATAGCATAAGTGCATTATTTCAATCATTACAACTGCATATAACCCGACAAATATATTGTATGTTCTACATATAAAAAATCCTCCTGCCATCAACAGCAGAACATATACCAATAATTCCATAATACTGCCGGTTGGAAAAAACATCATAATCGTCATTCCAAGAAAGGCAAACAATATATAATAAATAAACTTTACCTTTTTCTTAAGAAATCTGGTAAAGAAATGAAAAACCGTCAACATTTCAATGCTTCCCATAATATATACATTGAAAATATCTAATCCATCCATTCTTTCACACTCTCCGTTCCTTCATATATTTCAAAACAACACTTGAAAATTCCTTGCTCCGTAAGCGTGATACAGGTATCTGTTTGTCATTTATCATATACGCCATCCCATTTTTATAACTTTTCAGATGGCTCAAATTAATTAAATAACTTCTATGGCATTTAAAAAATCTCCCATCTAGTTTTGTTTCAAGATTTTCAATTCTGTCATAGTAATCAATAACTTCCTCCGTTTTTAGATGCAGATATATTTTTCTGTCTATAATTTCACAAAAAACAATGTCATCAAAGGCAATAATATTACTCTCGTATCCCTTTTGGACAAGCAAACTTGCGTCTTTTGCATTTTGCATAGCAGAAAATAATCTCTCCATCGTTTTTTCAAAGCATTCTTCTTCAATCGGTTTTACCAGATAATCATATGCCTGGACTTCAAAGGATTGAAACACCATTTCCTTTAGAACTGTTATAAAAATTAGGTATCCTTTATAATTTTGACTACGCATCTTCCTTGCAGTTTCCATCCCATCTATTCCATCCATTTGAATATCTAAGAACAGAATATCTATATTTTTGTTGTGTCTCAGTAATTCCTCACCACTCCCGAATTGTGAAACAGTTATTTCTACGTTTTTTCTATGAAAAAAATCAAATACCAGCTTTTTGATTTTATCTAATATGTATTTTTCATCATCACAAATTGCTATGTTAATCACACGACCACCTCTTTCCTTAAAAAATTTATTTTAGCATCTATCCTCAAGTGAAACAATTATAATGCTTTGAAATGTAACTGTAATGATGTGTAATGCTGAATAGTCTAATAAATATATCGGTGAAGTTCAATAGTCATCCGAGATTCCCGTTTTGTAAACGAGTTTCACATTTTGAAAGCGACCTGCAAATTTTGTACCCGACTTTCCACTTTTGTAATGACTTTCCCGTTTTTTCCCTTGCTTTTATGATATAATCACCTTATGGCAGAGTATTTTTTTGCACAAAAACCGGACGTCAGTTTTGGCTTACAAATTTTGCAAGCCATAATTCACGTCTTCTGCTGTTCCTATTTCAGCCGGCGGTCTGTGCTTTATTCTGTCTTCTGGTTACTTTTTGAGAAGTCTTGCGGTGAGGTTGATGTCTTTGGCTGCAACCTCGTGGCATCTAAGCCTCTCCGCCAGGTCTTCTCCATAATAAAAGCTGAACGCTTCATACGGACTTTTTCCGTTCAGTTTCTTTCTCCGGTAGGAATTGATATGGTTCATCATCAGCTCTACGTCTGCCTGCGTCAGTTCATCAAAGCTTCTTCCTTTCGGCAGGATCCTGCGTATAAATTCATGTCCCACCTCGATCTCTGCTTTCTGGTACGGCGCACTTGGATTGCAGTAATAGATCCTCGTCCTTTGAAATCCTTTTCCATCCGGTCCGTTCTCTATACACCTGGGATTGGAAAACTCACTTCCGTTATCCGTCAGGATGACCGGAAACAGCTTCCTAAAATCCTGCCCTCCCAGCCGGTGGTACAGTTCATCATAAATATCTATCACTGACTTTGAGGTGTTCGCTTCCCGCAGGAACCCCAGCATCAGTGACACATTTACAAAATATATCGTCAGCAGGACTTTCCCTCCCTTGCTGCCGATCACGGAATCCATCTGCACCACTGCTGTGTCCGGATGCTGTTCCATATATACTTCGTAATCATGATAATTCCTTCCCACACGGCATCCACGGTCTACTTTCAGCTCCGGTTTTTTATATCTCGGACGGTACTTTACCTTTCTTGGCAGGTCTATGTTCCTGATATCAAACAGGCATCCATCCACGTAGTTGTAGAGGGTCTTTTCACTGCACATCAGTTCATCCTTATGTGTCAGGTAGATCTGATGGATAGACTGCCCCTGTTTTACCAACGGCACCAGGATTTCATTGAGTCTGGCGATTTCCCCTTCCGTAGCAAGGATCCCGCTTCGGGATTCCGATATCTTATCCGTTGCCCGCCTCTGGGCTCCCAGAGCATCGTAAACAGTTTTTGTCAGCGTACACTTCTTTACTTCACTGCATCCGTTGCATACATATGGCGGTTTAAAGCGATGGGTACATATTTCTTCTTCATAATGCTCGCAGTAACGGTTGCATATGAGTTCACACTGTTTACAGACAGCTACCAGTGGATGCCTGCAGTCATTTGTCCCACATACTTTTTTCCTCTTACATGCTTTTCTGTACTTGCAGGTATTATGCGGGTAACTTCCATAACCGGTGTCCTGTTCGATGGAATAGTTCCTGATCTCCTTTGTGATGGTAGTCCTGTCCCTTCCCAGTTTCTCTCCAAGCTCTGTGAAAGTCATGTGCTCCTTTAGTCCGCTTTCTATCTCCAGCCGGTCCTCATAATTTAAGAACTTTGCCATACTGTCTCCTTTCCCCGCCAGCTGCTGAAGTTCTGTTAAAAAACAGGAAGAACATTTCTGCTCTTCCTGCATTTGTATCGTCACTTTCACTGCTGTAATTTATTCTGTTTGTAATCAACTTTCCCCCTCACACGGGAATTTCAAAAAACTATTGAGGTATATCGGTGAATTCTTATCAACTTTAAATTTGCCTATTGTTTTCGTCTGAATTGATTTTCTCCATCGCAACCTTGCCTGTTTCCTCTGCTCGTCACTTAATCTTCTCTGCTTACGATAACCACATAACAGGAAAAAGCAGATAGATTGCTACCTGCTCTTTCCATAAACCTTTATAAACTTGCTTCCTGACTCTTGGTCTTTGATTTTTCCGGTTCTTTCTTCTGCTGTTCCGATTTCACTTTCATCTGTGACAGCTTTTCCTTGACGGACACCCTGCTTTTTTCCTTATCCTTTCCGGTATCCAGTCCGGCACAGATCTTATCCAGCTTCGCTACTGCACCGTCAATCCGCTCCACCTGTTTCTTTAAGGCTGAGATATGCTTCTTTACAGGCATATTCAGTACCCTTGTAAGGGCAACGCCCTCTTTTTCGTCCGACACTTCCTTTGTACCTTTTCCGGTTAAGAGCCTTCCCACGTTGGCTACGCTGTTCCCTATCTGCTTGAACTCGTCCCCGATACTGTCTATCTGGTTGGCGGTCTTTTCATAACTGGTAAGCACATCAACCATCTTCTCCCGGCATCCGGAAAGCACCGACTGCACACCGGAAATTCCTTTCTGAAGAACCCTGTTCATTTCCTCCCTTCCCTTTTCCTTAAAGGCGGTTACTGCCTGTGCTGCGGTGTCAATCAAATGGTCTTTCAATTCCGATAAGCGTTCTGCAAGACTGCTTACCTTCTCCTGAAGGTATGACACCTTATCCAAAAGCTGACTTTCCGCTGCTTTCGGCTGGCTCTCCTGCATCCTTTCAAGCTGCTTCCGTACTCCTTGCAGTTCGTCCACCATAGCGGAAAGCTGTAACTGCATCCCGGCGATATACTGCAAGACCTCCATAAAGTCCTGTGACTGCTCTTTCATGCCCTGCTGTCCCAAAAGCTCCATGAACTGCTTCATAACGTCCATTTCCTCTGTGTTCTGTTCTTTCTTTGGTTCGTTTGCTTCCATAGCACCCTCCTATAAACTTTCTTCTTTTCCTTTGCTCTTTACAGTCTCCGGTTTCTCCGGCATCTTCTGATCGGAAATTTTCTGCTTCATCTCGGCAAGTTTCTCCTTGACGGATACCCGCCCTCTGGAACCGTCTGCTAACATCCGTTCCTTGTCATGCTCTGCGATACGCTCCGACATCAGGAAACTTGCAACAGGCTTTAACGGTTCCTCTGCCACCGCCTGTATATCTTCTGCCCTGTTCGGCTCACTTTCCTGCGTCTGTGCGCTCTGCTCTCCGTTTTCGTCCTCCGGCTCATCATCGCCCATATCCAGTGCATTATCGCCCTTTTCGTCCATATTCAGAAGCGCATTTAACTCTGCAAGGCGTTCTAGCTTCTCCGCCAGTTCCTGCTCCTGCGCAAAAGGTTTTGTAACTTCCACCTTTGCAGTTTCGAGCTGATGTTCCACGTTAGAAAGCTTCTGCTCCACGTCTGCCATTTTCCCGGTCATTCCCTCTAACGCATTGGACAGTCTTTGCAGATTTCCAAGTGGATCGGCTCCGATTTCCACCTCATGGCTCAGACTTCCTTTTAAGCTGATCGTAAACTTGGAGAAGAACGAGTCAAAAGACACGCTCATCTTAAAGCCCTGATATTCTCCGATTGTGACCGCCATGTTTGGCTGTTTGGCACTCCGGCACATATCAATCAACGCCGCACCCGCTTCCTTTTTGTCCGTATAGGTACGGTTTCCTATCTTCATGGAAAAAGCGTCCTTATCCACAGGCTTATGCGCCGCATAGGTCTGAATGTCCGCCCGGTATCCCTCAAGCCTTTCTTTTAAGGCTGTGATCTGCATCGGGTAATGCTTTGCGATATTGTCCTCCAGACGGTAACGCTGGCTTGTGTGGTTTGCCTTTAAGAGCTTCAGCTTTGAAACCTGTATATCCAAATCCATCTTCTCCTTAATGTAAGGGTTTCCGGTTGCAAGTGCTTTGACCTCTGCATAAGAGAGCGCCGCTTCGTCAATGTCCTCACAGGAACGCACCGGGGACTTGCTCGTCATGATCTGCCCGATAAACTTCTGCTTGTTCTCAATGAGCTGCCATGAATAGCTGTCGAAGGTGCCTTCCGTCACATACCGGAAAATCTTGACCTTATCATTCATATTGCCCTGTCGTAAAATACGACCTTCCTGCTGTTCAATGTCAGACGGACGCCAGGGCACATCCAGATGATGTAATGCAATCAGTCTGTCCTGTACGTTGGTTCCGGCTCCCATTTTGGCAGTAGAACCCAACAAAAAACGAACCTGTCCGCTTCTTACCTTTGCAAACAGCTCCGCTTTTCTTTTCTCCGTATTGGCATCATGGATAAATGCGATTTCTTCCGGTGGGACACCCTTTTCTTTCAGCTTGTTGCAAATGTCCTCATAAACATTGAATGTACCATCTCCTTTCGGTGTCGATAAGTCACAGAAGATAAGCTGTGCCGACTTCTGTTCCTTTGTTTCCTCCCATATCTCAAATGCCTTGTCCACACAGGTGGTGGATTTAGAATTATCCTCATCGGGAAGCATATCGTTGATTAAACGCTGGTCTAATGCAAGTTTTCTACCGTCATTGGTGATTTTGAGCATATTGTCAACGTGTGGCTCTACCTTCCTATCACGAACAGCCTCCGCACGATCCGCAAGGGACTGTACCATTTCTTTCTGATACTCACTCGGCTTTAACACCACATTTTCATACTCTGCTTCCGGTACAGGCAGTTTTAGCATATCCGGTGTCTGAATATCTGCACTTTCCTTGAAAAGTGAAATCAGCTCGGGCAGATTGAAGAACTTGGCAAACCTTGTCTTTGCCCGGTATCCGGTTCCCTCCGGTGCAAGCTCTATGGCTGTCTGCGTTTCTCCGAAAGTAGCCGCCCAACTGTCGAAATTGCCAAGACCAAGTTTCTGGAGCGTACTGTATTGCAGATAGCGCATATTCGTATAAAGCTCCGTCATACTGTTGGAAATCGGTGTACCTGTGGCAAAGATAATGCCCTTGCCGCCTGTCAGCTCGTCCATGTACTGACACTTTGCAAACATATCCGAGGACTTCTGTGCTTCTGTCTGTGCAATGCCCGCCACGTTCCGCATCTTGGTGTATAAGAAAAGGTTCTTATAATTGTGGCTCTCATCTACGAACAGCCTGTCAACACCAAGCTGTTCAAAGGTTACTACATTGTCCTTGCGGGAAGTATCGTTCAATCGGCTCAGCCTTGCGTCTAATGATTTTTTTGTTTTTTCCATCTGCTTAATGGTGTAACGCTCTCCCTTTTCCGCCTTGACCGCTTCGATTGCCATTTCTATTTCCGTTATCTGCCGCTCAATCATGGCAGCCTGTCTTTCCATTGAAAGCGGTATCTTTTCAAACTGCGTATGCCCGATGATGACCGCATCATAATCTCCCGTTGCAATACGGGAACAGAACTTTTTACGGTTGGCAGGCTCAAAATCTTTCTTTGTAGCAGCTAAAATATTTGCACCCGGATACAGGCGCAGGAAATCACTCGCCCACTGCTCTGTTAAATGGTTCGGTACAACAAATAAGCTCTTTTGGCAAAGCCCTAACCGCTTGCTCTCCATTGCTGCAGCAATCATTTCAAAGGTCTTACCCGCACCCACACAATGGGCAAGCAGGGTATTATCGCCGTAAAGCTGGTGTGCCACCGCATTAAGCTGATGCGGTCTTAATGTAATGTCCGGTGTCATGCCCGGAAACTTTAGGTGGGAACCGTCATACTCTCTCGGTCTGGTGGAATTGAAAAGCTCATTGTACTTGGCACACAAGGTCTGTCTGCGCTCCGGATCACGAAATACCCAGTCCTTAAAGGCTTCCCTTATGGCTTCCTGTTTCTGGCTGGCAAGCATGGTCTCCTTTTTGTTAAGAACTCTCTTTTCCTTCCCATCTTCCTCTATCGTATCAAAGATACGGGTATCACGAAGGTTTAAGGAATCCTCCAGAATACGGTAGGCATTTGCCCGGCTCGTTCCGTAGGTCATATTGACAAGTGAATTGCCACGATCCGCATTTTTGCCCTTTACGTTCCACTGTCCTGTCACATCGGAATACTGCACCCCGACAAGGTTACGGTCAAAGAGGTAATCCGGTGTTTCAAAGGTTTCCCGCATGAAATCCTCGATGTACTTAGGCTCAATCCATGTGGCACCGATACGCACCTCAATCTCGCTTGCATCAAGCTCCTTGGGCTGAACGCCCTCAAGAGCTGTGACATTGATTGCAAACTCTGGACGGTTCTCTGCAAATACCCTTGCGGTTGCCAGCTTCTCCCTGACATTTCCGCTTAAATACTCGTCTGCGGTTTCCCACTTTTCTGTGACCGGGTTCTGGAAGATCACTCTGGCAAGCTCCTTTGCCACTTCTTCCTCGCTTTTTCCCGTAAGCTCCGACATATAGGCTAGGTCTACCCTTGCCCTTTCCCCTAATGACACCGCCAGTGCTTCACTTGCGGTATCCACGCTTGTAACAACCTCTGCCTTTTTAATGGTTCGCTTGGAAAACATATCAGCCTTGCCTTTGAAGTTGCCCTCATCGTCTAATTTCTCCAATGAACAAAGCAGACAATAGCTTGAATCCTGATTAAACGCTCTCTTATTGGTCTGTGAATTGATCAGACCGTATTTCTTGGAAAACGCATCATACAGCTCATTAAGCTCTGCCTGCTTGCTCTTAATCATATCTTCCGGATATTCGTTCAACTGATAGTCAATCAGCTCCTGTGTACAGTCACGAATCTGCACCATGCCTTTCATGCGCTGCTCCATCGTTTCTGATACGTCCACAGGCTTCATAATGGAATTTTCCCGGTAATACACCCTCTCGTCCACGATAGTGTAACTGTAATTCTTCACGCCTGGATCGGCGGGGATTGCTTCTCTTGCCAGCTCATCATCAAGCTCATCGAACTCTACCTCGTCAATGCTGCCCTCGATATGGGATATAGCCTTTTCAAGCTGCTTGGATAATGAAATGGTGGTATCCGGTGTACAGGTGGCTTCCATGCCAAACTGCCCGCTGACCATTTCCATTTTTCCCATGATCATTTCCGGGTGGTCTGCAAAATACTGGTTCATGGCTATGCCATCTTCATTTTCACAAAGATGCACCCAATCCGGCTCGATGTCGATTACCCTGTCACGCTTCTTTAAGAAAAGAATGTCCGAAGTAACCTCCGTCCCTGCATTTTCCTTAAAGGCTGTGTTGGGAAGCCTGATCGCTCCAAGAAGCTCCGCTCTCTGCGCAAGGTACTTTCTGACTTCCGGGCTTTTCTTATCCATTGTTCCCTTTGAGGTGACAAATGCCACCACGCCGCCCGGTCTGACCTTATCTAAGGCTTTGGCGAAAAAGTAATCATGTATGAGGAAGTTATGCTTATCGTAGGCTCTGTCTGCCACCTTGTACTGACCGAATGGCACGTTTCCGATTGCCACATCAAAGAAATCATTGGGATAATCCGTCTTTTCAAAGCCAGTGATCTTCACATCGGCATTCGGGTATAGCTGCCTTGCAATTCTTCCGGTAATTCCATCAAGCTCCACACCATAAAGCCTGCTCTCCTGCATTTTTTCCGGCAACATACCGAAAAAGTTACCGATACCCATTGCCGGCTCCAAGATGTTACCTTTGGAAAAGCCCATTCGTTCCATCGCATCATAAATAGCCTTGATGATCACAGGGCTTGTATAGTGGGCATTTAAGGTACTTTCCCTTGCTGAATCGTATTCCTCGGCTGACAACAGGCTCTTTAATTCCTGATATTCACTTGCCCAATTCGTTTTGGTTTCATCAAAGGCATCAGCAAGACCACCCCAGCCCACATATTTTGCTAAAATCTCCTGTTCTTCTGGCGTGGCAATACGGTTTTCGCCCTCAATCTTTTCAAGCGTTCTGATTGCTTCCACATTCTGACGGAATTTTTCTTTTGCCGCAAAGCCTTTCCCGTCACTTTTCTCTGTTTCCGGAGCAATGTGGAAGTTGACTGCACCCGATTTGTCAATCTGTGGCTGTTCCTTTGGCGCTTCTGCTTCATTCTGCGGCTCTGGTTCGGCAATCACTTCACTCTCTTGCATTGGATTGGACAATTCTTCATTTTTCTGTTCATATTCACCCCATATTCTTTGGGAAACAGCAGAAAAATAAGGAGATTCTTCTTCCATAATGCTGAAGCGAATCTCCTCCATGTCCTCAAGGCTCTTTGCCCCGGCTATTTTATCATGGTACTTAAAATATAATGCTTCCCTGACAAGAATGCCCTCCAATCGTGCCAGTTCAGGCTCCGGCATACGTTCCCAAATATCATCCTTCTCCGTATGAATGGTAAAGCCTTCTCCGTCATCATGGTATCCAAGCGTATATTGCAGCTTATCATGTTCCCCACGAATATCACACTCAAAATCATAGACTGTTGTTCGTGTACCTCTGATATATTCCCGGTCTATCAATACAAGGTTTTGAACATCATCCGCAGTCAAAGGCGGTTCTTCTGTCTGCTCTATGGCAGGCTCGCCCTCATAATGTGCCGCATACTGTCCGGCATCCTTTAACAGACCGTCCATCTCCAGAGCTTTTTCTGTTTCGCCGCTGATTGTCTGCATCATTACATAGTCTGCCGCTTCTGCAAAAAGGAAATCATAGACCTCTTTTCCCTCCAAAGCTCGCTCATCGTCAGCAATCGTGACTGCCTGTGTTTTCTCGTTCCAGCCAACCACATCTTTCCGGTCTAATGCTCCGCAGATTTTAACCACAGCCGACATTTCAGACAGCCTTTTATTTAACTGCTCTATGTCTGTTTTTCCGGTTTCCGGTGCTTTTGGTTCTCCTTCAGCAACAGTTCCTGTTTCTCTATCTAATTCCTGATTGGTTACACCACCCTCCAACTTCGCCTGTTCTTTTTGCATGGCTTTCTCTGCCTGTTCCTGTTTATACTGTGCATAGGCTTCCTTTCCCTCCGGCGAAAGGTATTTATCTGCCTGCACAAGCTCCCGGATACGTTTCTCTACTACATTCCAGTTTAAAAGCACCTTTGCGTAAGGACTGCCATAGTTACCTTTCTCCAGACGGATACCTTTGGCATCGTGATCCTCGTGCGCTCTGTCACTTCCCGGAAGTGCGTGGGAGCTGCCGCCCGTACCATATTCATTTTTCAGAAAAGCAATGTTATCTTTCTTGTCATGCCCTTCCATGAAATACTCATAGATACGGAATTTTCCATGTTCAAAACCGCTTCCTCCTGCCAGCCTGTAATCAATCTCGTCCTGTGTGATAAAGTCCTCATTCCTTACCTCTACCGTATCAAGTGCTGGAAATTCTTTCTTTTCCACACCTAAATCCGCAAGCTGTTCTAATAAATAATCCGGTCTTTTCACATACCGCCATTTAATCTGCTTTTCTCCGCTGTCAAGCTGTGCCTTTGCCTTTTCAAGCTCATCCTTAATCAGCTCTCTGCCTTCTGTTGTGGCTAAAAGCTCACACAACTTTTCCATGCTTGCCGGGTAATTGGAAAATTTAAGCTCCAGACTCTCCGGCATTTCCGATATTCCGTCACGGAAGAAATTGTTAATGTCCGTAGCAATTCTCTCACGCTCCACCGCATCCACAAGGAATACTTCGTTGGCACTCATATAAGTACCATTCTCCACCATAACACGGATATGGCTCTCCACTTCGCTCCAACTCATCACTGCAAGGGTATTTTCCTTTGCCGATGTACCGTAACCGATACGCATACCCATTTCATCAAACCACAGTGAAACAGGATTTCCGTCAAACTCAAAACCTTTTCCGGTGGTCTTATACTCGTTCTTTAAAAATTCTGCCATTTCTTCCGGTGTCTTACCCTGCTGATACTTGGCATAGATACGTTTTCTGCTGTTATCCCTACCGCCGCCACTACGCAAGATACTGTCAATCTGCTCCTGTGGCAAAGAAAAAGCAGCGGGCATGGTATATTGAATACTTGCTTCCGCTGCTGCGATTGTGCCAACCTGTTCCTCAAAGCTCGGAAACAGGCTTAACTGCTGATAGGTTCCCTCCGGCTGTTCGATATTTAACTGTAGATTAGTTCCGTCATCACGATCTCCTCTGCCGAGTGTACGATGCTGTTCATCTTCGCTACCCAGAGCATCTGATTCTCTGCTTTCATCTGCTCCGTTATCCCCTCTCTCTCCTTCATCTGTCTGGTCAGAAGCTCCATTCTCTCCTCTGCCTGCTCCTGTATCATCAACAAGTGTTCCTTCAGCTTCCCGCTCAGAAGAAGTCCCGTATATACTCCGTTCTTGTGCTCCTGTAAGAACTTCTTCCTCATCAGTCCGTACTTTGTCAGTACCTCCTTCGGCTGTTCGTCCATTGCTACCATCGATATCTGATAATCCCCGTTCTTCTCGTATGTCAGATTCATCATATTTGCTCCTTTCCCCGGCTTCTCCGGTCTGTGTGATAGATTGTTCGTCTTGACTTTCGCTTTCACGCTTTAACGCATTATAGTCTGCTTCAGATGCATTTGCAAGTCCTTTTTCGATATTTTTCTCATGGGTGTCGATACGTTCCCTGCCTACTCTCGTTTCTTCCCGATTTTGGGCAATCTGCCTGTCATACGCTCCGATTGCTTTTCCAATTTCCATAAGGATTGGCTTGGATAAATCAGACACATTGCTGCCAAGCTGTGACAGTGTTTCCACTGTGTTAAACTCATGGATATAAGGAAAGTTTATTTCTTCGGCAAGCTCGCTCTCCTCCATGCCGCAACGCTTTAAAACAGTATAGGCAATGCTGTCGGCAAGGGTTTCCCGTATCCTTATTTCCACGTTCAGCTCGTCCAGTTCCTCTAAAAAGCTCCCTTCCTTTAAGTATTCCATATCTGAAGCAAGCTCTTTATAACAGTCCTCTGCAATCCGTCCGGCAATCTCCCGGATACGTCCCACAAACCCGGCTTCCCTGTCGGTATCCCCATAAGTCTTTTCCAGACGGGAAATCACCGATTCCATGTGTTCCTCACGCATTTCCCAAAGGTTAGGGAATTGTCCGATTCTTCTTGCCTTATGCACATCTGAAATATCAAAGACATACTTCAAACCGGAAAAACTATCCTCATCTATCAGTGCAATGCCCTTTGCACCTTTGTTTACCCAGCAGTGCATCTTTTCATTCCATATCTCTATGGAAGCACAGGCGGTTGCCTCCGGTCTTTGGGCATAGATTAAAAGCTGTTCCTTAAATGGATATTTATACAATCTGGAAGCAGTATTTAGGTATCTCCTCCAGTTTTCTTCATTCCGCACGACTTCTTTTGCTGTTTCCTCTGCCAGTGCGGAAATCAATTTATATTTTCTCATGGTAAACCTCCGTAAAAAAGGCTGTAAGGCACTTTAAGCACCCTACAGCCTGTGATCAGTTACTTATCGGCATCAGGCATAAAAACCATGCTCCTCAATACCTTTTTCCAGAATACAGTTAATCAGTTCCTCAAGTTCCACTCCGTTAATCTCGCTGACAACAATCAGCTTGGCAAGGGTATCCTTCGGAACGGATACCGCATAACTCTCCTCATCCGCACGAAGTTCATGGACACAGATACCCAGTCCCTCTGCAATCTTGCACATAGCACCAAGCTCCGGCTCCTTAACTCCTGCCATAATGTCAAGGATTATTCTCTCCGGCACACCGGAAATTTTGGAAAGCTCCGCAATCCCGATTTCTTCCTCTTTCATCACGTTTAATAGCTTATCTCCTGTTGTATACATATCCCACTCCTCCTATATTACGGCTTCCTTTTTCTTTTCCGGTGCAGAATGCTCTTTCCCGGCATTCATTTTAATAACAGCATCCTTCTTCTCCGCAAGCTTCTCCTTTACTGAAACACGCTCATGACGGTTATCTCCTTTTTCCTCTTTCTGCTTAGCACGTTCCTCTGCCCGGTCACTGCGGAACAGTTCATGTTCTTTGGCATCATACTCATATACATGATCCGAAAGACGTTCTCCAGGCGCCACCTGTGTCTGATTTACTTCCTGTACCATCTGCTCAAGTTCTTTAAACTCCATTCCCGCATCTTTCGGTATAATCAGCGTTTCATGGATTGAAGAAGGCAGCATGTAAAAATCTCCTACCTTCTCAGCGATCTCCTGTCTGATATCATCGTTTAAAATTGCAGCCGCCCCATTTACTTTTGTATCATTTGTCAGCACATACATGGTATCGGGAATATCCGACATCATCTGCATTGCCATTTCTTTTGCTTCATCCATACCCACATTTTGTTCTCTTGCAATATCAACTGCAATCATCTCCGCAACCGTCTCATTCATTCCTTTGAAACTATGTGGCTGCAAAGTATCCATATTCTGCAACGCCTGGTCATGCAGTTCTTCAAGTGTGATTCCATATCCATCCATCAGATTATCTGTAATGGTAATGGTCGCAGTTCCTTCTCCTGTTTTATCCATTAAAATCTGATACACAACTGCTAAATCTTCCAACTTGGAGTACGGTTTATCCTGAAGGAACTGCTGATTTGCTTCCTCGTTGATCAGCTTACATACAATTTTTTCCTTAATCTTGTCAAAATCGGTAACTGCCGATACATCTATATCATGATCTATATAATGTGACTGATACACACTTGCAATCTGAGCTAACACATCATCCAATTCAGCACCATCCTGTATCTGCTCAAAATATGGATTCAGATAAATGGTAGGTGCAATATTGCTTTCCTCTGTTCTTACCATCAGACCGTCCAGAACACAGTCATTATTCTTTACAATCTGATTGACCTCAACTGCAGCATCTGCAAACTTTTCAGGAAGGAAATCCTGTATCTGTTCTTTTACCTGTTCTACAAAATCTCTATATTCCATTACTTTCTCTCTCCCTTCTTGGTGTCATTCTGTGATTTCTCTGTCAGCTTTGATACTGTGGCACCATACATCTGGTACCTCTTCATCATGTTTCTCTGGCTTGTTACATTGATTTCTTTTTCTAACTGCTTCATTCTGACTTTCCTCCCTATTCTGCTTTTCTTCCAAATGAAAACGTATCTTCTTTTTCCTTTTTCGGGGCAAATCTGCCTTTGACTTCCAAAAGCCTTTTTTCCATAATGGAAAACATGGCTTCCACCTGCTCCTGTGTATACTCATAATTGGTGCGGTTGGAAAGGTTCTCAAGCCTGCCGATTGCATCAATGACCTTGTTCACACGATACTCCCCAAGACGGACAAACTTGTCCGCCTTGCTCTCATTGTCCTGTATTTTCTTTGTTTCTTCTGCTCCCATTTGTTACATCCTCCTTTTATTTTTTCTTTCCTGTGAATTTCTTATTGGGAAACTCCATGACAAACTTAAACTGCACTCCGGACTTTTCTTCTCCGTCCTTTGTGTAGTGGTATTCTTCCGTACCGCTCGGAATGATATAGGCATCGTATTTCTTGCCCGCCTTGCTTGTAAGCCCCTTTAGCAACGTCTTTTTCCCGTCAAGCAGGCTTTCCACCTGTTCATCTGACAGGGAAACGCCCATGATCCGGCTTACATTCATGCCGCACTTATTCTTGCAGAAAGCTCCGTATTTTCCCTTTACCACCTCTCCGCCGCAGTTCGGACATTTACCAAGTACCTTCTGCTCCTGTGCGAACATCTTTTTCTGCTCGTCACTGACTTCGTGGTAGGTGTGGATTAAGTCAGATACCATTGTTTCAATATCTGCCATAAAGTCCTCACGCTCCATCTCTCCCTTTGCAACAAGGGTAAGGGCATTTTCCCAATCAGCGGTAAGTTTCGGTGACTTTACCACATCGGGAAGCACCGTAATCAGCTTCATTCCATCCTCTGTCGGTATGATCTGCTTTTTCTCACGCTTCACGAAACCGTCCTTGACTAACTTCTCTATAATGTCTGCTCTGGTGGCAGGTGTACCGAGTCCTTTGCGCTCCACATCGTCAGTCATGTCCTCGTTTCCGGCTCGTTCCATTGCAGACAAAAGGGAATCTTCAGTGTAATGTTTTGGCGGCTGTGTGAAATGCTCGGAAACCTTTGTCTGCTCCACTGCAATCATCATGCCCTCATGAAGCTCCGGCAGTTTCTTTTCTTCCTCTGCATCCGATTTATCCTCTGCGGTTTTATAGGAATTTTTGAAGAAATCCTCAAATTCCTTCCATCCATTTTTCCACACTTCCTTGCCAGATACCTTAAATACAGTATTGTTGCAGGTAATCACTGCCTTTGTGGAATTATAAATATGCTTCTCCCCGGTCGCACACAGCAGACGGTTTGCACAAAGGGAAAGTATCTTCATTTCGCTCTCCGGGATTGCCTTTAAGTCCTGCTTGATGATCTCCATGGTAGGAATGATTGCGTGGTGGTCCGTCACTTTCTTGCTGTTCAAAATTCTTTTAATATCTGGATTGAACATGATATTCTGCTCAAATAACAGAGAATTGAAAATCGCTTCGATCACATTTTTTGCAGTACCTTCCATGTCATCGGAAAGATACTGGCTGTCTGTTCTTGGATAAGTCACTAACTTTTTCTCATAAAGGCTCTGCGTATATTCCAATGTCTGCTTGGCAGTAAAACCAAACAGACGGTTTGCATCCCTCTGAAGTGTTGTAAGGTCATAGAGCTTCGGCGGTGCTACCCACTTTTCTTCCTTTACCACGGAAGTGACAAGAGCCTGTCCGTTTTCACAGGCTCCTGCAATCCTCTCTGCTTCCGTTTTATCACTGATATGCTCTGATACCGCATCCAGACCATTTCCCATGATGTGAGCCATATAATAGGCTTCTTTCTTGAAATTCATGATTTTGCTTTCACGATCCACCAGCATGGCAAGTGTCGGTGTCTGCACTCTGCCAACCTTCAATGCCTTACCGCCATATAATACCGTAAAAAGTCTTGTCCCATTGATACCCACAAGCCAGTCTGCTTCCTGCCTGCATAATGCTGAATGATACAAGTTATCATAGTCGCTGCCTGGGCGAAGATTATGGAAGCCGTCACGGATAGCACTCTCCTCCATAGAAGAAATCCATAACCGCTTCATCGGTTTTCTGCACCCTGCCATGTTGTAGGTCAGGCGGAAAATCAATTCTCCCTCCCTTCCGGCATCGGTTGCACACACAACAGCATCTACCCTGTCATCATGCATGAGCTTTTTCAAAATCTGATACTGTGCTTTTGTATCACTTTTCACTTCATGCTGCCATTCCTGCGGAATGATTGGAAGGCTCTCATAGCTCCATTTCTTCCATGCTTCCTCATAGCTTTCCGGCTGTGCCAGTTCTACCAGATGTCCCACACACCATGATACCAGATACTCATTGCCTTCCAAATATCCGTCCTTACGCTGTGTGGCACCAAGAACTGCCGCAATGCTCTGTGCCACACTCGGCTTCTCTGCAATTACAAGCTCCATCTCTATTCCTCCCCATTTTCTTCATCATTCTCGTTGTTGTTATCTTCATTGTCATTCTCGTCTGTGTCTACTGATTCTGTATCATCACCACCATTTATGAATGCTTCGTCGGAATCCTGCTCGGTTTCTTCCTCGTCATCATAATCGTAGTCCTCGTCAAGCTCGTCCTCATCTTCATCCTCATCAATGAAGTTTTCCTTTTTCTTCTTGGATTTCACAACATATACCACTCCGATCACAGCTACCGCAGCAATGCCCATTAAAATATATGTAAAGCCGGAACCATCTGCTTTTGCGGTATCCTCTTTCGGCTCACTTGTATCTTCCGTGCTATCTTCGGTGCTGTCCTCAACACTTTCTGCTCCCTGTGTTTTATCTCCTGTGGTATCAGCATTATTGTTTGATAATGCGCTGTCTTTGGTAGGGATTGCAGATTCCAATGCCGCTGAATTTTTCGGAAGTGTCTCGCTGTTATCCGCTGTGGTATTCAGCAGGTCGTTTTCACTGACTTCTGTAAGGAAATACACCTTTTCATCTTCCCCATCACGATCAATCACAAGATAAAATACCTTTTCTGATGCAGTCTGGATTGTGTAAAATTCCTTGCCTTTTTCTGTGGTCTGGCTGTCACTGCTCTGGTCTGCATCCTTAGAAATATCTCCCGTACTTGGAGATTGCTTTGCTGTTGCGGAACTGCTTGAAGTTGTTCCACTGCCTGTCTGGGAAACTGTATTTCCATTCACATCCGTTTTCGTATGCTCCGTAACCTGTGCGGTTGCAGAGCTTGGCTTGGTTGCAGACGCATCCACCGGAAGCTGCTGTGCCGGATCTTTTTCACTGCTGTCCTTATTCTCCGGATCGGTGTAATACGGATTGGCTGTTTTATAGATTTCAGAGGTATTTCCTGCATTATCCATGGCAGAAATCGTGAAATACTGATACCCTGCATCGAACTGTTGCAGACGGATATTCAAGGCTCCATTCGTATGCTCTGTAAACTCATAGCCATTGACATAGATTGCCTTGATACCGGAATCCGTATCATGTGCCTGAATGCTCAAAAGACCGTCGCTGACTGCCGCATTTAAGGTAGGCTTTGTAAAATCAAAGCACTTGATGTAGCGGTTTTTCTCGTAGGTCTTGCCCTTCTGGTCTGTGACCTGCACATAAATGGTGCTGTTCTCGGAAATCTCTATGTGCATATCCTCGGTAATGTCCGTCCAGCTTCCATTCTGTCCGACTTTTGCCTTTACTGTCTGAATGGTAAAATTACCGGAAACTATCGTATCTTCCACCTTGACAGTTACCTTAGTGGTATCATTATGCCATCCAGACGGTGTATTGATTGTGATTTTTACACTCGGATTGATATAGGCACATTCCTTGTAATCCTTTGCACACACCTCACAATCTTCATTTACTGCATACTGACTGCATTTTTCCTTGCAGGTGCATTTTGCGGCAGGCTGTGTCTCCTCAGTTGTGCCTTCTGTGGAATTTTCTGTTGTATTCTCCGTGGACTGCTCTGTATGATTTTCTCCACTACCGGAACTGTCCTTGTTATCAGTGCCGGACGCTGTGCTTTCTGCACTGCCTTCTTCTGCCGCACTCTCTGTTTTCTGCTCTGCGGTATCCTCCGCATGAACCTCCACAGTATTTGCCCTGTTGGCAAAAAATGCCCCAATCGGCATACAAAAAAGTATTGCCGATAGCATAAGGGACACCACTGCCCTAGCCGATAATCTCCTGTTTTTCATTAGTCGAATCCTCCTTTTCCTGTTCCCGTTTCTGTAATAGATTTCTGACTTCATCCTCACTGAGCTTATTAAGCATCTGCAATCGCTCGGATGAGATTTTATATTTCCGAATGATCTTCATGGCTTCGGCATCCTCCGCCATCTGTTTCTGCTCTGCAAGGTCTTTTTCCTTTGCCTGTAGCTGTGCTATCTGCTCCCTGACCTTTTTAAGCTGTGAATTGATTCGCTCTACTGACAAAAATAATTCCTCCCTTCGCTAATTCAATCTTCCAAAACCATAAAAATGGCTCTGCCAGTAAGAGGTATTGATTGAGGTGTACTGGATTGGATCGCCACAATGCACCATCGTACCGTTTCCGCAGTAAATGCCAACGTGTGTAACCGGACGTCCCGCATTATAAGTTCCGGTAAAAAAGATAATATCCCCTGCCTTTGCGTCTGCCGCTGATACCGGAGTACACTGGTCATAAATGCCCTGTGCGGTGGTTCTTGGCAGGTTATGTACGCCGCTGTTTGTAAATACCCAACATACAAAGCCAGAACAATCAAAACTTGCCGGAGCTGTTCCTCCAAAGGTGTATGGCATTCCCAGATACCTGTTTGCTTCCCGCATAAGCGTCTGTACGGTTGCATCATCATAAGATTCCGGTGGTATCACATTGCCGGTTCCTCCTCCGGTGCCGCCCGGTGTTTCTCCATAAATGGTCTGTTCTCCTGCTTCAAAATAAAATAACGGGTTATAATACTCCCCGTTATACAAGCACTCGATATGAAGGTGGCTTCCGGTACTGCTTCCTGTATTTCCGCTTTTACCTATATTGTCACCTTTTTTTACACTCTGCCCTGCGGACACATTTAAGCTGTCCATGTGGGCATATTTTGTGGTATATCCCTTACTGTCCGTAATCACCACATAATTCCCATAATAGGAATCGTAAGCTGCTTCCATAACCGTTCCATCATGTGCTGCATGTACCATGGTTCCAGTCGGTACTGCTATATCCACACCCCTGTGAATCTCCTCGTCTCCTGTGTTTGGATTTTTCCGGTAGCCATAATAACTGCTGATATAGTAGTACCAGTAGTAATCCACGGGTGTTCCAAATACCTGTAACCCGCCTTTTGTCTCCGTGTAGGCGGCAAAGATTTCTGCCTGTTCCGTATCCATACGTCCGGCAACAATGCTCTCAAGAGGTGTGACCGTTAAAGTGACTCGAAGGATTGTTACGATATATTCTTCTTCCTCCTCATACTCGTATTCCTCGGTACTGATGCTTCCATCTGCATTTGTAACTGTTCTGGTTCCGGTCTTTGTGACTGTCCTTGTCCGTGTCTCCTCCACTTCCTCAGTAGTAAGGGAATACATGGCATCAAATAATTCCTGAATTTCACTCTCCATTTCTGCGGCAGTAAATTCCGTATGGACTGCGGAAAGATAACTGATCAGTGTATATGGATCATGCCCGATTGCACCAAGGTTATAATCGTATTCATCATATCCCGGATAATCAGTTTCAATCCGGTCAATCTTGTTTTGCAGCTCCATTTCCTTTTCTGTAAAAGATAAATCTGCTGCATCAATCTCTGCCGGAAGGCTAAGATATGTGCTTGCCATCGTTGTTGTCACAGTTCCGGTAAACATGGAACCGCAGCTTGATAATGCCGACATGATCATAATAAGCAGAAGAGCAAAAATACCCACTGTGATAATCAGTGTTTTATTTTTTGTGGCAATCTCCTGTAACTTCTTTGCAATGCCGGTTGCAGCATTGGCTGTCTTTGTAAATGTTTCCTTTGCAGTCTTGGCTTCTGCTCCTGCCCGCCTTGCCTTGGCATACTCACGCTTGATACGCTGTTTCTGTAGCTGCCTTTGCAACTGCTTCTTTGGACTGTTGCCCTTTAGATGTGGATTTTCACTGATGAATTTCTCATACTCCAGCTTCATATCCGCTGTGACCTGTTTTTTCTGCAATCGCTCTAATCGGTCACGCTTTCTCTGTGCCTTGCTCTTGCGGTGATATTTCATGTAATGGTAAACATCTTCTGCACGCTGTTCTGTCTTATGTGCACCCTCCACAGCAGAATTATCCTTTTCTGTCTCTGCAATCTTTCGATGCACAAAATACATATTTTCGGTCTGGAGTTTGTGAACCGCAGCTTTTCCAAGTCCGTCAGGCTTGAATGGCTTCTCCACTTCCACCGGAACCACCACATACTTTGCTTTTCCGGTCTGTTCATCAAAGACACGTTTCATCTCATACTGCCGCTTTTTCGGCATCTTGTCCTTTGCTTTCTGTAACTTCTGACGACTCTTTTCCGACTTATCAAAAGCCTTCTGTACTTTTTTGTCGGTAAATTCTTCCGCCTGTCCCTGCGAAAATGTGGCATCCTTTGTCTGGAAATCTCCATAATCGGACTGCTTTGTATTTTCTGACTTCGCACGCTCTCTGTGTGCGTGTTCTCTCTGCACACGCCCTTTGTGATATTTTCCTTTTTCCTCAGACCGTTGGTAGGTGTCCCTGACATGAACCTCATTTTCCATCGTGCTGTCAGAATCCCCCGGCTGTTCCTCCTGCATGAAACTGTTTTCCTTTAAGAATGCCTTTTCCGCATCGGCTTCTGACTTCTGGACATTGTGACCAGAAGTGTTCTGTTGCTGTTGCAACTGACGGTAATATTTCTTTTTATTGCCCGTTTTTCTCTCTGCTCCAGTTTCCGACTTTTGGACATTGTGACCAGAAGTTACATTTTTTGTATCACTGCCATGGTTCGCATCCCGTGGCAGATTGCTCACAGGCTTCTCATTGGCATGAAAATGATTTTCCGTAGGAAAGGTGTTATCCTGCCTGTGTTCTGTGTGTTTTGCTCCAGTCACTTCCTTATCCTTGGAAAATGTCTCTTTTTCAAATGCCTTTACTGCCTGCTTCTTCTGTCTTTTTTCTGCCATTTTATATTGCGTCCTCCTTCTGCACCGATTCCTCCGGCTTGGTATTCATAATTCTGTAAGTCTTGGTGTCTGTCGGATATTTGTCTACAAATGGAATTACCACATTGTCAAACAGTATCAGACCACTTCCCGGCTCGGAGTTGGTGACATAGGAAAGCTGCTTATCAGATAGTCCCAGTTTATCAGCGAGAATTGCCTGATCTTTGGCATTCTGATTTAACAGATACACAAAATCGCTGTTACCCAAAATACCTTCAATCTCCTCAGAACGAAGAAAATCGCCCACGTTCTGCGTCAAACCTGTCGGAATACCGCCCCATTTTCTGAAACGCTTCCAGATTTCCACGGAATAAATAGCTGTCTGCTTCTCCTTCAGAAGAAGGTGGAACTCATCACAGTAATAACGGGTAGCAATCTTTCGCTCCCTGTTCTGCGATACCCTGTTCCAAACCGCATCCTGCACGATTAACATACCCAGCTCTTTCAACTGATTTCCCAAGTCTCTGATGTCAAAGCACATGATACGGTTGCCGCTGTCCACATTGGTATGGTGGTTGAAGTAATTCTGTGAACCATGCACATACAGCACAAGGCTGTTTGCGATACGCTCTGCCTTTGGATTTTTGTGTGCTAACAGGGCATCATATAAATCCTCCAACAGCGGCATATTTTCCGGCACCGGATTTTCAAAATATTTATCGTAAATATGACGGATGCATTCGTCGATGATACCTTTCTCATCATTCTCCAGACCGTCCTTGCCACCTGCAATCAGATCACACAATGTAATGATAAAATCGGATTTCAGCTTTAACGCTTCCTTATCCCCCTTATGGGATAACTGTATATCCATAGGGTTCAGATAGTCTTTGGAATTGGTGGCAAGTTTTACCACCTGTCCATGTAGTGCTGCCACAAGAGCAAAATACTCTCCCTCCGGATCGCAGATGATAATATCGTCCTTTGTGATAAGAAAACAGCTTAAAATCTCACGCTTTGCACTAAAACTCTTACCACTTCCGGGAGTACCTAAGATAACTCCGTTTGGTGTACGGAGCCTTTTGCGGTCTGCCATGATCATGTTGTTGCTGAGTGCATTTAATCCGTAATAGATTGCCGGTGCAGGCATAAATAATTCCTGTGTGCAGAATGGTACTAAGATTGCGGTACTCTTTGTGGAAAGGGTACGCTCAATTCCGGTTTCATTGCACCCAATCGGTGCAGATGCCATAAGGCCCTGCTCCTGTAAATACTGTAAACATCTGAGGTCACAGTTTGCCTGCTGAATGATACCGGACACTCTCTGCATTAAGCTCTCCAGTTCCCGCTTGGTTCTGCCATAACAGGTAATAAGGAATGTCATATTGATCATCTTCTGATTGCTCGTATTCAAATCATCCAGAAATTCCAGCGTATCCTTTTCATAGGTCACAATATCCGTTGGAAGAATATCCATATCGTAACCGCTTCGGACTGCCTTTTTCTGCTCCTCAATCTTCATCTTCTGGATATTGGAAATGACCGCTTTTAACTTCTTGATTGCCTTTACCGGATCTTCCGTCTGCATGTGCATGGAAATCGTAAGATTAGCATCAATATCCAGAAGATGCTTGATCAGCTCGTCCGTAAACTTCGGTGCGATAATATCCAGATAGGACACACAGCCATACATATTCCCTGACTTAAAGCGGTTCGGATAGCGGAAATCAAATCCCGGCGGTGCAATATAGTCCTTGACCGACTTACCGGATTCTGCCAAATCCTTAAATGAAAAACGGAAAGGCTCCATCGTATCCTGATTAAAATATTCATGCAGGATGCGCAGTCTTTCCTTTCCGTCCAGTCCCCTCGCAAGGGTTCCTATGTTGTTTAAGTTCCGTATGACATCTTTTTCAATGTTGTTAAGGCGGCTCTTGGCTTCCTTGTAGCCGTTGCTTTCTACACCAAAAATCAGATATTTTGATTTGATGATACCGTTGTTGCCCTTTGCCGCCTGCTTCTTTAACATCTCCGTGTATTCCTCACGGATGTCGTTAAAATCATCCTCCTGCCACGGAATGTCAAACTGTTCTGTAAGCATCTGCTCGTTGACCTGCCTGTTGAAAAGCACCAGTTCAAACTTCACAGACGGATCAAAATAATTGATAAGCTTGCTGTACTGTGCCAGTATGTCCGCCTGGTCATCCACTTCCAGAAGCTCATAGTTTATATCAAAAAAATCCACCATCTTTGTATAATAACGGTGGCTGACCTGACAGATACCATCACGGAACATCTTTTCAAAAGTGATCGTCCTTTGTGCGGTAGTCGGCTTTTCTTTCTCAATGCTCTTTCCCGATAAAATATGCTTTAACTGTATAAGACGCTTCTTTTCTGAAAAGGTAAGACCGCCACTTTTACTGTTGTTCCTGCTATTGCCTTTATAACTGCTTTTTCTGCGGCTTTCCGGTTCTGCCTTTTGCTTTTTCTTCAAGATAACGAACCTCCCTTCGTATTTTTTCTTTCTCTTCCAACTGCTTGTATAAGTTCTCTGTCCGGTATGGTCTTATGCCCGGTGTGAGTATCTTCTGCCGGAGCATAAAATACAAAATCTTCTCCGCCGGAAACCCGTTTTTCTCATACATCGCAAAAAAGAAGAACGGAAGCATTGCTCCCATCATAAGAAGTGATGCGGCTGATGTCCCGATCAGTCCCTTCGTCAAAAAATACAGCGGGATGCCCGTTACTGCCGCACCACTGAAACAGATAATCTGTCTCTTTGTTAAATTCAGTGCCACTTTTGTCTTGATACCGGACAAATCCTTTGGCACCTGCACAGATATTGCCATGTCGTTCCTCCCTTAGTGCGCATTCCAGATAGATTTTGACAACGAACCTGTCTTAAACAGGGAAAAGCATAAAATAACGGTATATGCTGCCACCGACCAGAGTGCCGTATGCAGGTTGTCGGATACTGCCACACCAGCCACAAGCACTGCATAGATAGCGACACACACCATCATAAAAAATCCCTGAAATGCAAGGGCGCAAAGTCCCTTAAAATAATTGGTTCCTATCGTTCCCCATTCCCGGTTGGTTACGGTTGCACAGGGAACGGGTGCTACTGATACATAAAGATATATTTCAATCATTCGCCCATAAAGAATGACGGTGATAAGGACTGACATGATTTTCATACATAAACTGACGATCATGGTCTCCATCCCCAGTCCTAACAGCTCGCCTATGCTCATCTCCGAAAACTGCTCATTGAACATCGTTTGCAGCGTACTTGAAACATCAATACTGGTTTCCCCGCTGATTGCTGCCGCTGCGGAATTGACGATGTGGCTTCCCACATCAAATACCGCCATTACAATGTCAAAAGTCTTGCTTAACAGCATGACTGCAATACACGCTTTCATAAAAAAACGGATAAAAATTGCCGTATTGAAGTCATGCAGGTTATTCTTGTCAATAACCATGGAAATAAGCTCGTAGACGAGTACAAAACTGATGATCATTCCCGCTATGGGAATCATCACGTTATCGGACAGGGTTTTTATCATGTCAAAAATACCGGAGTTCCAAGTGCTGGGAGTTTTGCTGACCTCCCCTGCAATCGTGCCTACCTTGTCATTAACATCGGTAAACATGGTTTCAAAGTTGGTCAGAACCCACCCCTGCAACAGTTCCTTTATGAATTCAGTAATCTTATCAATGATCCCACCCATGAATTATGAAAACAGAGTGGTAAGCTGTGGAATTACCGTCTGTGCCACAATGATGATGCCACCGCCACTCATAAGCTGTTTGATGCCCTGTGATTTTATTGATGTGCGATAAAGAAGTAATAGAAGTGTAAAAAATTTTGCCGTTCCTATCCGGCACTTAGCTCTTGTGTCGGATAGGTCGGGCGGTTATTCGGGCAAGTCCACCTTGCCAACAAAAGAATAATAAATCTCAATGTCCTGTCTGCGGGTCTTGTTCTCGTCATAGCTGCACTCATGCACAACGATTTTCTCTACAAACTCCCGCAGCAGAGTAGGGGTAAGTTCTTCAAAGCTGGTATGCCGCCGGACAACATTCATAAACTTTTCTGCGTTCACGGTGGCTTCCTGTGCTTTGGAAAGCTCCGCTTGGATAGCGGCGGCTCTTTCTTTCAGCTCCCGTTGTTCTGCTTCATAGTCTGCCGACAGCTCTGTGAAACGCTCGTCTGATATGCGCCCGGTCACACTGTCCTCATACAGCCGCTTGAAGATAGCGGATAACTCGGCTATGCGTTTCTCGGTGGCTTCCAGCTCCTTTTTCTTGGCGGCGTTCCTGCGCTTGCCCCCGTCCTCGTTCTGCTCAATCAGGAGCTTCATAAACCGGGCTTCATGCTTTGCCGCATAGCTGGTCACTTTCCGCAGATTGGAGAGTACACCAGCGGTCAAGAGGTCGGTGCGGATAAAGTGCGCCGTACAGTCATGGGTGCGTTTCTTGTAGTTGCCGCAGATATAACAGTCCTGCTTGCGCTTGTCCGTCTGGTATCGCTGCTGATACATCACACTGCCGCAGTCTGCACAGAACAGTATGCCGGAGAACAAGCCCACTTCATCATAGCGGTTGGGGCGTTTGCGCTGCTTGCGAAGCTCCTGCACCCGTTCCCATGTTTGGGTGTCTATGATAGGCTCGTGGTGGTTCTCGAATATCGCTTGCTTTTCCTCCGGGTTTTCTACGCTGTGCTTGACTTTGTAAGAGAGTTTTTCCGTCTTGAAGTTTACCAGGCAGCCCGTGTATTCCCGGTTTTCAAGGATATGCACAACGGTATTGGTCGCCCACTTGCACTCATAGCCGGGGTGGTAGCGGCGGGTGCTGCCCGTCCTGCGGTATTCCAGCGTCCCCGGCGTGGGGATTTGCTGCTCTGTGAGCATACGGGCTATCTTAGTCGGACCGTTCCCGGCAAGGCAGAGGTTGTATATCTGCTTGACTACGGGTGCAGCTTCCTCGTCAATAATGAAATTTTCGTCCTCGTCCATGAGGTAGCCATACACAGGCTTGCTTGTGATGGGCTTGCCACTCATGCCTTTTGAGCGTTTTACTGCTTTGATTTTCTTGCTCGTATCTCTCACCAGCCATTCGTTAAAGATATTCCGCAGCGGGGCAAAGTCATTGTCGCCCTGTGCGCTGTCCACTCCGTCATTGATAGCGATGAAGCGGACACCTTTCTGTGGGAAAATCATTTCCGTGTACATTCCCACTTGCAGGTAGTTTCGCCCTAACCTCGACATATCCTTTACGATAACTGTCCCGACTTTTCCGGCTTCAATGTCCGCAAGCATGGCTTGAAAACCGGGTCTTTGAAAGTTCGCACCAGAATAACCGTCGTCCGTGTACCAGCGCAGATTGGAAAAGCCGTTCTGCTTTGCATAGGTTTCAAGAATACGCTTCTGGTTGGAAATGGAATTGCTCTCGCCTTGCAGCTCGTCCTCATGGGATAGTCTTGGATAAAGGGCAGTGATTTTCTGGGTGGTCTGTCTTAACATAAAATCCTCCGTTTCCGACAGCCAGCCCCACTATTCCGTATTTCGATTATACCACATGGGGCGGCTGTCTGTATAGCGGCTTCTGCTTCTTTACCGCCCGGTAAAATGACGATTTTTCTGTGCGGCTTGTAGCGTTAAGGCGAAAGCTGGGCTTTGTGTCCTGCGGCGGCTTCCGCTTCCAGCACTTTCATCATCTTGTCGGCTGCGGTGTCGGTTGCGCCCTGCTTGAAGAATCCGGAAACGGTAAGGACGGAGTTGCCCATGCGGATTTCCGTTACACAGTCCGGGCGGCGGTCTGTTTTGGTGGTGCTTGTCTGTTTGGTTTCTGTCATAGGCTCTCCTTTCGCTGCTTCGTCAGTTGCTTTAATCGTTCCAGCTTTTCCTGTGCGGTTTCCTTTCGGAAATTGCTGCCCGTGAAGCGGACGGGGGCGCACATGGAAGTCAGCCTGTCATAGATACGGGCGTGGGGCGTGTCCTGCGGGTGCTGCAATTCCTCCAGCGTGAGGTTGGTCGTGGCGATCAGCGGCTTGCTGCTTCGGTAACGACTGTCAATCACGCTGTAAACCTGTTCCAGCCCGTATTCTGTCCCTCGCTCCATACCGAAATCATCAAGTATCAGCAGGGGATAGCTGCAAAGGCGGGAAATATATTCGTTCCTGCCCTCAAAGCTGGCAGCAAGGTCATTGAGTATTGTTGCAAAGTTTGTCATACAGACGGCAACCTCTTTCTCCATAAGGGCGTTGGCGATACAGGCGGCAAGGTAGCTTTTTCCTTTCCCCACGCCGCCCCAAAACAGGTAGCCGATATTTTCAGCCTGCATGGTTTCCCAGCTCTCCACATAAAAGCGGGCGGTTTCGGTCTGCGGGTTTCTGCCGTTGTCATGCTCAAATGTCCAGTTCCGCATAGCAGGGTCGGTAAAGCCCCGGCGTTTCAAGTCCTCCACTTTTTCAAGGTGCTTCTGTCTGCTTTCAGCGGCTTCCCGTTTTTCACGGGCTGCCCGCTGGCAGTCGCACTCTGCCGGGTGTCGGTCATGCCCTAACCATTGGGCGGTTTCTTTTGAAAAGTAGGCTTCTTTGGGCGTATGGCACTTGCCGCAGTATAAAAGCCCGTCCTCGCCTGTGTAGTCCTCCGCTTCGGCGGTAGTGGCTGTAATGTCCGTAATCATAGCTTCAATCTCGTTTCTCATAAGCTCTCACCCTCCTTGCATGAATAATCGGGTATGCCCTGTTTCGGGGCAGCCTTGCCTTTGGCAGCGTCCTCCTGCGCCCACTTGTAAATGGTGGCTGCATGGCTGTGGTACTGCTTCCCGGTGGAAGCGATATGGCAGGAAAGCCGGTCAATATAATACTCCCACTTGTCGGGCAGCTCTGTTTTCAGCCCGGAAAGCTCTGTATCGGTCAGTATCACATTGTTGTATCTGCCATAAGCGGCGGGGGCGGGGTGTCCCGTTTCTCCCTCTCTCTCTTTTTCTATCTCTATCTCTTTCTCTAACTCTATCTCTATCTCTGGTGGACGAATGTCGGACAAATGTCCGCCTTTTGTCCGAGACGGTAAAAGTGCCTTGTTTTCCAGCCTTGCAGCCCGTTTTCGCTCGGCTTCGGTAGAGGACTGTCCTATCATCAGCTCAATATCGGTCATATAAAAAGCCCCGCTGTCAAGCTGCTCCACAAGCCCCAACTGCCGGAAAATCTCTAAAGCCCTTTCAACCGTCCCTATCTGGTGGCGGGTCAGTGTCGCTATCATCTGCGCTGTGTAGGGGATATGCTCGTCAAGCTGCAACTTCCCGCCGTTTTTCAGCGATTTTAAGTACAGCTTCAAGAGGATATTGGAATATAAAATCCCGTCTTTCATATCTTCCAGCAGCACAATGGAGTCGCTGTCAAAAAAGTTCTCTTTCAGCTTGAGGTAGTAATACTTGCGGTTATCTGCCATTGTCCCTGTCCTCCTTTTTCCGGCGTTTGGAGTAGTAGCGGGGGCAGAGTATGATAACCGCCCGGAAGCTCTGCTTGCAGCTATGGGTACAGCCCCGGCAGAGGTCGTTGTATGTGATACGGTCGCAGGTGGTATTCCCGACTTTCACTTGCCGCAGGAAAAAAGACCATTCCAGCCGCCGTTTCTTGCTCATTCTTGGCATGGGTGCGCTCCTTTCTGCCGTTTCCGCTGGTGTGACGGTATCGGCGGTAATTCTGTATCATCTCGGTATCATTTTCGGGGTTTTTCTGCCCTGTAAGCCCGTTAAAAAATCCTTTGGTATTGCGGATAGGGTACGGGGCAGCCCCCTTGTTCTGTATGGGTTCGGGTACATTTGGGGGCGGTTTTTATCGCTCCTGTTCCTGCTTTTTCACAGGCTTGCGTTCCCTGCGTAAAATCTGGTCGATATTGCCCTTGACAGTCTGTAAGCGGCGGTATTCCTCCCGTTTTGCCCGGTAATCGTTGTAGCCGCTGTTTTTCTCTTGGATAAGGCTTTCAATCTCGGCTTGCAGGGCTTTATAGCCCGGCAGCTTGGAAATGCCGTTTTCTTTGAAATAGCGGGCGGCTGCGTCTGCTATGATAAAGTCGCTTTCGTGCTTCTGTCGGTAGGCTGCTTTTGCTTTGGCGTTTTTCTGCTGTTTCAGCCCGTCCCGGACAGGGCGGGTCTTGGAATAGGCAAGCACCTGCCGTTGCAGCTCCTTTTTCCCGTCCAGCGTCTTTTCCACCTGCTTCAGCTCTGTAAGGCTTTCCTGCATGGCGGCATAGGCAGCAGAGCAGGCTTCGTCCAGTTCCTCCGGGGAAGAAAAGCCGTACTGCTGGTAGGCGGTAACGGTAGCCGCCATTTGCTTTAGATTGTACTTTGCCGCCCAGCGGTCATAGCCCACGCCCTTGCCCTCGGCTCGCTTGGCTTCCCGGTCAACCATGCGCTGCAAGGTGTTGTCTGCCGGGGTGGTTTTTGTGGGTTTTTCCCCTTGTGACGGCTTTTTAACTGCGACAGGGTATTCGGGTATGGCTTTGGTCTGTTTGGCGGCTCTGTGGGCGTTCTGTGTAAGCAGGGCAAGGACAGCAGCCTTGTCAAAATCGTCCCCAAGCTTCCGGGCTGTGATAGGCTTTGTCCTGTCCGGCGTGAGGTAGGAAAGCCGCCCTCGGCTCTCCTTGACGGTCACGCCCTCCCGCAGCAAAAGGGAAGAAAACTCGTCAAAGCTGGTAGCTTGGGAAAGTGCCTGCCGTATCGTCCGGCGCAGCTTCGCCTTGTCCGTTTCAAACTTGGTGGGCTTGGTCGGCTGTCCGGCGGCTTCTCTGGTGGCGTTCTCTTTATCAAGGGCAAGCTGCCCTTTCTTTGCCGCCCAGTACTCTCGTTCTGTTATCCGTTCCTTGCTACCGTTCAAGAGGTCGATTTGGTAAAGCCCCTCCCGGTGGCACATCTCCATGACTTCACTCTTGAAATATTCCATAGCGGCATTGGTGCAGCGGTGCTTGCAGCCCGCCCTTGTGTCGGCTGGTCTGTCCATGTAGGGCAGAAGCGGGACTTCATAAATTCGCAGGGAGTTGATGACGATATGCACATGGATATTGCCGCTGTGGTTATGCCCGTCCGGGTGGGTGCATACAAGGGCTTGGTGTCCGGGGAAATGCTCTTTACAGAACTTCTCGCCCAGCTCCTGCGCCTGGTCTACGGTCAAGCCGTTGTCTGTCCCGTCCCGTGGGTCAAAGCTGATGATATAGTGGTGGCTTTTCACATCTTCCCGTTTTTGATTTTTCTCATAGCGGAGATTCGCCCGCATACAGGCAACAGCGAAATCCTCGCCCCCGCAGTTGAGGGAAGAAATGCGGTAATCCTCCCTCGGTATCAGCCGCCCGTTTCCATCAAGGGTGGGCTTCATGGTAAACTCGTCATGCTCAAATGTGAGGTAGGCTTCCGCTGCGCCATAGTCGGCATTTTTAGAGCTGATATGTTTGAATGTTGCCAACAGCGTCACCCACTTTCTGCAAGATTTCAAACTTTAGGGCAGCAAGGTCGGAAACCGCCGCCCGTACCTCCCCGGCAAGCTGCGGGTAGGGGCTGTGCCACTCGTTCAGCGTCCGGGCTATCTGGTTTAAGTTGCCGCCGATCCTGCCGTATTCGGCGGTCAGCTTCCCAACAGCGGCAAGCAGCTCATCATTGACGGGAGAAACGGTTATGATGGGGCGTATGGCTGCCCCGGTTATGGCTTGCCGGATAAACTCGGCTTGGCTCATGTTGTAGGCAGAAAGCCTTTCTGCAAACTCGGCGTATTCTTCCTCGGTCATGCGTGTTTTGACTACCCGGCTGCGGTGCGGTGTGTTGTATCGTTTCATGGTCGACAGACCTCCTTTCTGTGTATGGTGTCCTCTCACTAATAGGAGAAAAACAGGGTGTGAAGCGGAACTGTTTTTGAAAAATCCGAAAAAATATTTTGAGGGATTTTTAAGCGGCGTAAGCCGCATGGCAGGGTTTGGGGAAGGCACTCCCCAACAAGATTCCCGCAGGGGCAAAATGAGCGATAAGCGAATTTTGGTACTGCGGTAGAATCTTGCTCTAAGAAACTGCCGGACTGCCGTTCACTTCCTACTGCCACTTTTTCAGAAAATCTATAACCAGCTTTTTCATAAAAGGCTGCGGGCTGGCGTTCTTCCTCTTACTCCCTACAACACCGCAAAAAGCAAAAATGACGGACTTTCCGGCAAGAACTTTTCCGGCGGCTCGGTCTTTCCCGACAATAAGGCGTTTCGGAAGCTGCGTTTTGCCCGCTGTCTAAAAAAAACGGCAGCCTTTTTTGGTTTCACTATCTAATACGGAACTTTTGGAAATTTGCCAAAAATGAGCGCAAAAAAAGCAGCAAATCTTTTTCGGATTTACTGCTTCATGTGCCGCTGCGGGGCGGCGGGATATTCAGTTTCTATGTTATCGGTCAAGCCGGAACTTGAACAGGCTTTCAATCAGCTTTGTTCTGATGTAGTCCTCCATATCAGAGTTGTAATAGCCGTTCATCTTAGAGAAGTAGCGGATATATCCAGCGTATCGGTCAAGGACGGCTTGTATCGCTATGGGGTCGCCCTCATGTGCCTTTATGATAGTGTCATAGGGGAGAAGTCGGTTACTCATGGGACAGCACCTCCATTTCCTCTTTCAGCCGCTTCAAGGCAAGCCGTATATGCCGCCCGATTGTGCTGCGTGTCCAGCCGCTTTGTTCTCCGATTTCTTTCTGCGTCAAGTGCTGAAAGTAGTACAAAAAGATTTCTTCCTGCGTCTGTTCCGGCAATCGGGCAAGAGCAGCCGCAAGAGAATGCTCATGTACGGTAAAGTATCACAAGAAAATTATGTCGAATTGACAGCCGCCTCCGCTATACCGAATAAGGAAATAAAGAGTCCTCAAATTTTGCGCTACTAAATGAAGACGAGCGGAAGTAATCTCCCGCTCGTCAGTAAACTTAACTATGCCATATCAATCCCGCTTCTTTCCCGCCACCGGCACTAAGAACAGCGCGGGCAACAGCAGGAAAGCGGTACAGACCAGCCCCCAGGGTATGGACACCTGCTGGGCTACCAGCCCCACAATAGGCCCGCCGATGATCTGCCCGAAAGAGTCCAGCTGTCCGCTGGTGGAAAAGACTGTGGCGCGCATTTTCTCATCCACATGGTCGTTCATCCAGGCGGCCAGCACAGGCTCCTTGATGGTGCGCATAAGCCCCGCCAGCAGGAACACCAACAACATGAACCAAAAGCTCCGCCCCACCGCGAAGAGAACCAGGAACAGGATATACCCGGCGCTGGTGGACATGACCACACTGGTTCGGCTGACAGTCCCTTTTTTCTCCATGCGGGCGATGAGCAACTGAGAAGCCAGAATACCTAAGCCGCTGCCGATAAGACTGATAACACCGAACCAAGTGACGCTGTTCAGCGGCCCGATAACGGGTATTACCGTGTCATCCAGAAAATGAGCGGTGGAGAGCCGGTCAAAGCCTTCACTGGCAAGTCCCCCGCATAGTGTGATTGCTAAGAGCGCCAGCAACACAGGTGCGCCTTTCACAAAGCCCAGGTTGAGCTTGAACAGGCAGACAAAGTCTTTAAGCAAGCCCTGCCGTTCCTCAATAGCAGGGGAGAAGTTGGTTTCTGGCATGATGCGAACCATCACCAGCCCCAACAACAAGCACAAACTGCCCCCCAAGATGAGAGGCATTTGCAGGTTTATGTTTCCCAGCAGTGTGCCCAGCACCACGCCCAGAACGCCGCCGATTTGCCCCATTTGACTGCCCCGCAGGAACACCTTGTCTATGGGTTTGTCCTCTTCCTCCGAGGCAATCCACGCCTCCAGAGCGCCGGTGATGAAGGTATCACCGCAACCCCAGACAACCTGGGCCAGCAGAACCGGCGCGAACCACGGTAGCGCACCCTCCATCAGAAAGCCCAGGCCGTAGAGGAACATTCCAATCAGCACCGAGCGCCGACGGCTATACAAATCCGCCACCACACCGGTGGGCATCTCGAACAGAAAGCAGGAGGTCTCCTGAACCGTCCCTACCAGGACAAGCTGGAAAGCATCCAGCTGCACCACCTCCAGGTGGTACACGATGGAAAGCACTGTGGACATAGAAACCGCCAGGGAACAGACAAATCGGAACAGCAGGTAGACAGAATATGCCTTTGAATTTTTAGCAAACATGAAGTTACATTTCATCATAATTAGTCTCTAATCCTTTCAAATCTCATTTTATATGACTTTTGCAAGCTGTTAAGCTAACTTGTGGAACATATGCCGAACCTTATCTATACGGCTATTCGGGCGGCGGGGTTGGCAAATAAATTTACCAATAGCTGGCTGGTATCCTTTTAACTCTGTCAAGCAGACTCCCTGCCCATTTGTGAAATAAGTTAAATCGTTCCTGTATTCTTGAATACATCTAGCAGGGATTTCTCCTTTCAGAATGACCTCGTCATTCTTTATCTGAGTACTTACAATATCTGCACAATACCTTGGAGCATCATGATACGCCCGTGAGAGATATTCCTGCGGTGCATAAATTTCAAAGTGGAGATATGGCTCTAATAGTTCTGTCCCTGCTTTTTTTAAAGCCTGCTCCAATACGATAGGGGAAAGCAGCCGAAAGTCTGCGGGGGTACTTACAGGACTATAATACAATCCATATTCAAAACAGATTTTACAGTCTGTCACTTTCCATCCATACAGCCCCTGCTCGCAGCCATAAAGAACCCCCTCCATAACCGCATTTTGGAACGATTGATTTAAATATCCAAGTGAAACTCTGCTTTCATACTGCACTCCGCTTCCAATAGGGAGCGGCTCTATGGACAACCCGACAGAAGCCCAGAAAGGATTTGGCGGGACTTCTATGTGGATGGTATATTCTGCTTTTCTAAGCGGTCTTTCCATATATATAACAGTAGGCTCTTTTATTTCTGCCTCCACATGATATTTTTCCTCAAGGATGGCACAAATGACTTCCATCTGCACTTTCCCCAAAAAAGAAAGTATAATCTCATGCGTTGTAGTATCCACATAATATTTTAAAAGAGGGTCGCCATCTGAAATTTCTGTAAGTGCCCCAAGCAATATTTCCCGCTGTTCAGATTTCTTTGCTGCAATCGTTGTTTGGAGCATAGGGAGAGGATTTTCAATAAATGTTCTCTGCGGCAACAGCATTTCGTTCCCCAAAATACTGTTTAGCTGCAAAACATCATTTGGTAAAATTACAATATCACCAGAGCAGGCTGTATCGGATGAACATAATTCACCGTTTGTCGGAACACACATCTCTGTGATTTTTATTTTCTCTTTTTCAGATATTTTAATAACATCCCTCAAATGCAATGTTCCGCTATATATACGCACATAAACAAAACGCCGCCTTTTCTCTGAATATTCAATCTTAAAAACCTGCCCGCATAGTTCAGATTGACCTTCAGGCGTTGATGAATAAAACTTACTGGCAATCACTTCTATAAGCTGCCGAATCCCCAGATTGTTTTTAGCGCTTCCGTGATAAACGGGAAATAACGTTCCGTTTTGGAATCTCCTGTTTTCTTCCTGTTCCAGTTCTGACATTTTAAACGGTTTCCCTGACATATATTTCTCTAATAGTTCATCGTTTCCCATAATTACCGCATCCCACTGTTCCATATCGTCATTGTCCGTTACATTTATATGAGGATGCTGCCCAACCTTTTGCTTCACTATAATTTCCGAAGAAAGCTTTGCTTTCATTTCTTGATATACCATTGGCAAATCAATCCCCTCTTGGTCAATTTTATTGATGAAAAAAATTGTCGGAATCTTCATTGTCTGTAGTGCATGAAACAGTATACGGGTCTGTGCCTGTATGCCATCCTTTGCAGAAACTAATAATACTGCTCCGTCTAATACGGATAAAGAACGGTATACTTCCGCCAAAAAATCCATATGGCCTGGCGTATCTATAATGTTGACTTTTACATCCTCCCACTGAAAAGATGTCACTGCTGTCTGGATAGTGATTCCCCTTTGACGCTCCAAATTCATTGTATCTGTCCTTGTTGTGCCTTTATCTACGCTCCCTGGTTCTGCAATTGCACCACTGGTATACAATAAACTCTCCGTTAATGTTGTCTTTCCTGCGTCAACGTGAGCCAGAATGCCTAAGTTAATTATTTTCATGTGATTTTCCTCCTATCAACACCCAAAAAAGGGCATAAAAATACCCAGTGATAAATACTCCTATCACTGGGTAAATAACTCCAATAGCCCCAAAACACTTATATGTTTTCGGGCATATAAAATTACATGATAAAAGTATTCTTAAACTGGGTACAAAAAACTAAGCCCCATATTAAAAGTGAAACGGGACTGCTACTTTTTGTTCCCACTATCAAATTGACAGTTTATTTAAGAATACCTTGCCGCATATTTTTTACTCCTTTTCTGGATTAAATCATTGTATCACATCAGTTTTAGGAAAGCAAGTACCTAAAAGAAATTTTTCTTCCCCTTATATGTAACAATCATACCGGCTTCCTAGCGTTCAGAATGTTTTCTGCTGTCTGCTGTGGTGTTTGGTTGGAATTGTCCAACCAAAAGCCGATCCGTGGTGTTGTCTGCATTTTACTAAATACAAATTCAATGTATACAGAAAGATATAAGGAGTGGGAGGGATTCCGCCGTAGTTGGCATTGTAGGAAAATCCAAAAGTTTAGATTTTCCCACAATGCTTATCTTTTGGTCTTTGGTTCGGAATAGTGTAGTGCTGGCGGTCTATCTCTTGTTTTCGGTTGCTTGCTTCCTTACCGTACATGAGCATTTGCACCGGGATTATCGTTTCCATATCCTTCGAGAAGATTGATAACTCCCCACACGCCTACACCTGCTCCGATTGCAGTTACTACTGTTTTAAGTCCTGTTACTGATGTTGTAAAAAAGCCCATTTGTTTGTCTCCTTTTTCTTGAAAAATAAAATAAAAAAGGGAGCTGTTCTGATTTGTGATTTTTCAGAAAAACTCCCATAACAATAGTTCTAATATTTAGTTGTAAAGTCACTTCTGGACATTGTGACCAGAAGTTACTCAGCAATTTCTCCGACATCGCATACCTCATCCACCACATCATTCCTCTTAAAACGAAGTCTGTTGCGGTTCTTCACGTATTTTTCAATGTCAAATTCATTCTTTTTGTCATAATCGGATAACAGTGGGTACTGCTTATGCTTCGTTATATCAAATTTATCTGAGAAAAATGGTCTCACACCTCTAAGCTGCATGATACACTTGCTGCCATCCATGACCGCAATCTCGTCCTGACTCATTAACTCCTTTCCAGTCTTTTGATAATTCAGACCGTAGGACTGGCTCGTACCTCTCGTATCCGAGGTATTATAAAGGTCAATCGTTTCTTTTCCAAGGATTTCTGCCAAGTCTTTCAGAGTATCTTTCTCTTTTCCTCCCAGAAACAGGGTTGTGTCGCAGTTTCCTTCAATCGTGGAAGCGTTGTCCCGGTACAGAGCCTTAAGCTGTGACTTTGACTGCAAAATAATAGAAGCTGATATTTCCCTGCTACGAATGGTAGCAATCAGCTTCTCAAACTGTGGAATCTGCCCGATATTCGCAAACTCATCCAGTAAGCACCGGACGTGGATCGGCAGTCTCCCGTTATATACATCATCTGCCTTGTCACAAAGCAGGTTGAATAACTGCGAATACATGATACTTACAATAAAATTGAATGTGGCATCGGTATCGGAGATAATGACAAACAGTGCTGTCTTTTTCTCCCCCAATGTATCAAGCTCCAGTTCATCATAAGCAGTCAGGTCACGCAGCTCCTTGATGTCAAATGGTGCCAACCTCGCACCACAGCTAATCAGAATAGATTTTGCTGTCTTTCCTGCGGCAAGTTTATACTTCTTATACTGCCTTACCGCAAAATGGTTTGGGTTCTTCTGCTCCAGCTCCTCAAACAGCAGGTCAACCGCATTTTTGAAATTTTCATCATCTTCCCTTGCTTCACTGGCATCCACCAGATCAATCAGCATGGAAAAATTCTGTTCTTCCTCCGGTGCTTCGTACCAGATATATGCGATCAGTGCCGTGTAATAGAGCTTTTCGGCTTTTACCCAGAAATCCTCAGAGGCTTGCTGTCCTTCCCCTTTGGTATTTACAATGATTGTGTTTACGAGTTTCAGAATGTCCTTTTCGCTCCGGATGTAAGCGAAAGGGTTGTAATGCATTGATTTTGCAAAGTTAATGGTATTAAGCACCTTAATCCGGTAATCATTCTTAGACAGCATCCTGCCGCATTCGACCAGCACAGTGCCTTTCGGATCAGTGACCACATAGGAACTGTGCATCTGCATAAGGTTCGGCTTCACAAAAAAGCGTGTCTTACCGGAACCGGAACCACCGATCACAAGAATGTTTTTATTCCTTGCATACTTCGGCTGCTTTGGTCTGCCGGACATCATAAGACGCTCCGTTGCCGTTAAAAGCACGTTGTTTTCAAATACCGGATCGACATAAGGCTCTATGTCTTTGGCAGTTCCCCACCTTGCCGAACCGTACTCCACTCCCTGCCGGAATTTCTTTGCATTTTTCGCTTTATAATAAACTACCATACGAAATCCTATTCCGCATCCCACTCCTACCAGTAAATCCCTCGGCAGAAAACTTGGTAGCGGATTATGGAACGCACCTCCAATCCCATTGATTGTGTCCAACACCTTCTGCAAGGTGTTATCACCTGCCTGCTGTCCATACAGCCATGAAACCTTATTCAGAACATACCCGAAGATCACATAGGGAGCACATTTCAGGGCAAGCTGCTTTTTATTTACCCCTTTTGTTTTTTCTTTGAGAGTTTTCGGAATTGACTGCAAATCTTTCACAATCCCGTCAATGACCTTGCTTATAAGCTCTGTCCCCTGTCCTTATTTTTCTCTCTGCTTCGCTCCCTATTCTTATTCTGTGCGATCATCTTCTGAAGTCCTTTCAGTTTCTGTCTGAGTGACGGACGCTGCTGTTTTTTCTCATTAACTTTTACAAATTCCTTGAATGCCTGTGCAATCACATCGGCATCTTTGCCCTTGAAAAATACAAGATACTTGGGTGGTTCCATGGTCTTATCCTTTTTTACTGCGAAATCGACATTATATTTCCTTGCAACACGCTCAAAGGATTTAATATTGCTATCCGTAACCTCAATGGACTTTGCACCCTCTCCCTGACCGACCAGCTTTTTTACCGGGATTTTCCCATGGGAAGGCTCCTTATGCTTCTGGTGTTCCAGATACATCTTCATCGCCTTCTGTAACACGCTTGCGGTCAGTTTGGAAGTCTTGATTGCAAGAGCAATGGTTTTCTGTGTTGTTTCCTCCTGCACGGTGTACCTCCTTCCTTATCTGCACCAACTTGATTTAGGGTGGAACCAACAGCCTGTGAAGCTGTGTTTTCATTGCCATACTTACTGCTCCTCCCCTTCCTCAAGGTCTTTATCCCACCAGTTCATTTCTTCCTCATAAAAATCCTCGAATATATCAGCAGGAATATTTTCTTTCTGCTTTCTCGCTTTCATAATGTCTCTTGCTATTTTTGCCACAATTACCACAGCAATAACAGCAAGCAATAATTTCTTCACATCTTTTCTGTTCATTTCCTTTTCCTTTCCACTTCTGGACGCCGTGACCAGAAGTTGTTGCAATAAAAAAACAGATACAAAATCTTTCGATCTCATATCTGCCTTAACGCTGTATATTTTTCTATATTCTTTTTGATTAGTAGAGCTTTGCACCTGCCGGAATTGCATCATCCAGCATAACTAAATTAAGCTTTTCCTCTCCATTTACTGTATGAACAGCGGATAAAAGCATACCACAGGAATCAATTCCCATCATACTTCTAGGTGGTAAATTTGTAATTGCAAGTAATGTCTTTCCGACCAGTTCCTCCGGTTCATAATATGCATGGATTCCAGAGAGAATAATTCTGTCTGTTCCTGTGCCATCATCTAAAACAAAATGTAACAGCTTTTTGCTTTTCTTCACAGCACTACATTCTTTTACTTTTACAACACGGAAATCTGACTTGCTGAATGTATCAAAATCCACCATTTCCTCAAATAATGGTTCTGTTTCCACCTTTGGCTCAACAGGCTCAGTAACCTGTTCTTCTAAATTCATATTTTCATCGCACATATTCATTTCCTCCAGACATAATAAGCTAATGCCCATTATAGCAGAAAAGCTGTGCTTTGAGAAGAAATTCCTAACTTGAAAATCGTGTACATCTTTGCACCGATCAGATTATCTTCTATCCATACATCATCGAGCAGCAGACAATGTGATAACACTTCCAGATTTTCCATGTTTATCAGCCGTTGAACAACAGTATTTGTATTCTCCGGTATTTCATGAGCTTCCATTGCAATATCCCGCCTTGCTTCCCTGCAATACTTATACAATCCCAAGATATACTTATTCGACAGGATAAAACCATACGCATCATTATTCAGATATATCATTTTATGCTTTTCCCATTCCTCCGGCAATGAAAAATAGCACTTTGCTGTTTCGATATAGCAGTCTCCCTCATAAGTAGGCCTCATCTTCCTTTCCTGCCGGAGCATCTGATGATATATCTTTTCCCGGTCAAATATACTTCTTGCTCTGGTAAAATCAGGTGTCCTTCCACGCATAAAAGTGTAAACATTATTGATCACCGTTTTTCCCGCTAAAGACTTGTAATTGCCTACCCTGTGAAGGTACTGCAATACCTGTGTCAGCTTCTCCACAGAAGTAATCTCTTGATAATTATTTGTATCAATCTCCATTTGTTCAAAAGATAATGGTGTGCTTCCTTTTTTGATTTCACGCTCCATGATACGCTTGGTGTCTCTCATTGATTCCATATCAGTTCCTTTCCACTTCTGGACGCTGTGACCAGAAGTTATAAAATAAGCAGGTATAAAAACTTTCATTTCATACCTGCTCCTGTTCAGCAAGAAATTCTCTTTCCTGCAAGTTCCATTATGATATTGATTACTTCCCTAATGATTGCAATAATTTTTATTGCAAGGACAATCACTCCGATCATGCCGCCTATGACTGCGTCAAGTGCCAACACTCCAATGCTCCCTGCAATTCCAAAATTGCGAGGTATCAGCAGTACGAGCATCTTTTGTATGCCGAATGGAAATCCACTCATAATCCAGAATTGAAACCAGTTTACTCCGTTCTCTCCCAGACATATCCAGTAACACATATTCAGCCATACTGCAACAAATGCCAGCGGCAAAATCACCTTAAATAATACCCTTTTCATGCCATCCACCTCCATACATATCATGCTGCACTTCCTGCTGATAGAAATGATTTATCGTAGTTGGTGCATTATAAAGTGCTGTTATCATATACGCTTTGATATTTGTAATCTTTGTCGTTGTCTCTTTCATGCAACCAATCACATATTCCAGATGACTGCTGTTCAGTTTCAAGAATCTGGATTTTACAAGCTCATACGGATAATCCTCACCTGCAACTCGGATTGATTTTCTCTTTACGCACACTACTTCGCAGATTATCCCAAATAATTCGTCATAAAGTTCTTTTTCACCATAACCATCATACTTCATGTGATGATCATAATTGATATTTTCTTTAATCAGTTCTATGTATGCCTGTGCATCATCCATCGAATCAATCACATCATCTTGTGGCTTTTCTGTTGCAGATTGATTGATAGGATTGTTATAACTCTCCTCAGTATGGTTATAATTAGTCTGATTCATATAAGTCTGATTATAGTTAGTATAATTAGGGTTCGATTCTCCGACTTCTTGAGGTTCGATTTCCGAACTTCCAGAGGTTTGATTTTCTGACTTCCGAAAGTTCGATTTTCTGACTTCTTGAAGTTTGATTTTCTGACTTCCAGAAGTTCGATTTTCTGACTTCTTGAAGTTCGATTTTCCGACTTCTGTGATTTCATCAGCATTAGCAGGCTCTTTTTCGTCCATCTGCTCTGAAATTGAAGCAAAATTTTTCACATAAATTATATCCGGTTTTCCAAGTCCTCTGCGCACCTTTTCTACCAGACCAATTCCTTTTACAGAATCAAGCTCTGCCAATACCTTAACAGCTTTTTCCTTAGCGCATCCCAAATCCTCCATAATGCTGTCTATGGTATAAATGATGTATGCACGATTTTCATCGTCAAACCATTCATTTTTCATAGACAGCGACATACGATCAAGCATAAGTCCATACAATAATTTTGCATCACTGGACAGCTTCTTAAATCTCTCGTCCTTTATCAGCAGGCGTGGAACACGATAGAATGAGAACTGTTCCGCTTCTATTCCGTAATAATAGTCTAGCTGCAAAATTTCTCCCATTCTCGTCTCCTCCTTCCTACTGCGTATTTTTCCAGTTATCTAATAGCTGAAATATTATTTTTTCTATATCATCTGTGCTGTATGTATCCGGGAAATAACTGTTAATGCGTTCTGTTTTTATAACAACCTTACGCTCTACTGGCTTTTCTTTCTCCAGAAGCATACGCACCATTGGAAAGGTCAACTCTCCTTTTTTGTCACTTTCCTTCAGCATGGCACTCTGCTGTTTGGTTATGACAGCATTGGTGTCCTGTATGGCAACCAATACCCATTGCTGTGCATCCTCTGATAAAAACGAGATGTCCACCGCCTGCATAATGCCTATTTTCCCCGAATCCACCATATCAAGCAACGGTTCCGATAATCGTGAAATCCATATATATCTTTGAACAGTTTTTGCACTCTCTCCTGCAGCTCCTCCCAGTTCGTCCAGCGTAAGTCCACCTGCTCTGCTTCCCTGATGCTTCATGGCTTCGTATTTCATGCGATATGCCTTCGCTTTTTCGCTTGGAAGAATATCTTCTCTTTGAATATTGCTGTCCACCATGATAATCGTGGCTTCATCGTCCGTATAATTACGAATAAACATCGGCATTGTATCAAGTCCTACAAGCTCACACGCATGTCTCCTTCGGTGTCCTGCAATAATTTCATAGCCGCCCTCAGCTCTTGGTCTTGCAATACCCGGCATCAGCACGCCATGCTCTCTGACACTCTCCACCGTCTCCTGCATCTTTTCATCGTCCAGTACCTTAAATGGGTGACCTTTGAACTCATGCAGTTCTGATAATGCAATTTCCTGTACCTGCTCTATTCCTGCCTGTGGCTGTCCATCTCCGAATAAATCATCGAAGCTGTTCAGTTTTACCTTTGCGGCACTTCCTGTTTTATTCATCTGCAAGCACCTCCTCTGTCAATGACTGATAGGCACTCGCTACTTTTCCATTTGGATCATGCTCATAAATGCTGACACCTTCAGCAGAAATCTCCGCAGCTCTTACCGACATCGGAATACTGTTTTCAAATATTCTTACCTTGCTACCATAATTCTCCACAACCAATGCACTGATGTCTTTTGCATAATTCGTTCTGTTATCAACCATAGTAAGCAGAATACCTTCAATCTCCAATTTTGGATTGATCTGCCTTTTTACCTTTCCTATGGTCTTTATAAGCTGTTCCAGACCTTTTACCGGCAGATATGCTGCCTGCACCGGAATAAGGATGCCGTCGGCACTTGCAAAGGCATTTATGGTAATCATGCCAAGGGAAGGCATACAATCAATCAGAATGTAATCATACCTTTCTTTCTGCTGTTCTATATAAGTCCGAAGCACAAGCTCCCTGCTCATGACATTTACCAGTGATACTTCCAATCCCGACAACTCTATATTGCCGGGCATAAGGTCTACACCCTCGTCGTGCTTTAGGATGCCATAATCCGGCTCCATATCTTCTTCATTGATGATATTCGCCATAATGGTTGCAAGAGATACATCCAGTTTATCCGGCTCCTGAAAGCCTAAACTTGCTGTCAGGCTTCCCTGTGCATCCGCATCTATCAGAAGCACCTTTTTCCCCTTTTTTGCAAGTCCAATACCTAGATTACTTGTTGTGGTGGTCTTTCCAACTCCACCTTTCTGGTTTCCGATTACTATAACTTTACACATGATGAAATTCCTCCAAATTCTACTATTATTCTTTTACATTGCTCTTTTTTACTTCTACATACGATCTGTAATATTTATCTGTTCCCTTGTTGGGATAGAGGTCTGACATTTCCAGAACCTCTACCTTTGGGTGTCTCTGCATGATTTTTTTGAACCATGTAATATCATTTTTTGTTCCCATCAACCGAATCTTTAACATCAATCATTTCCTCCAAACATTGCATACAAATTTTTATTGTATGTGGCATACTCCGGATAGCGAATCTGTATTGCCTGCCAGAAATATGGTGCATAGCAACAGCAGAACAAATCCTCTACTGAATATCTCCGGCACTCATCCACCTGCTCCTCTGTGTCCTGTTCATCATCCACGCTCGGTGTCCCATTGCAATACAGATTAAATGCCATTCTGACAACCTTTGCACTTCCACTGGTCTGCCAGCCTTCATGCAGGCACTCCGGTTTTACACATCCAGTCTTGAAATTATAAATTCTATCCACATTTCTTCGTGTATCTTCGTTCATTCCAATGCAATAGCAAAGTGCCTTGTGATATACATCTGCTTCTCTAACTTTCTGAATTTTTTCATAGTAGAATTTCTCATGTGCTTCACTGATAAAGTTAATATTTTCTTTTTCTGCTCCTAACGCTGTACTGTTCATACTGACTTCCTCCATTTTCTTATTTTGTTCGGTTGACCATAACAAAAAAGGACATTCCTCTAAAATTTCTTTTAGAAAAATGTCCTTATAGTACAAAATATGAACTTGAACTGACTCGATTTTAATTTAAAATCGTTTGTTTTAACCCTTTAAGATAGGTTATTTTGTCGTACTCCTGTCGTACCATACAAGTTGGAAGTCCGCAAACCCTTGATTTTATTGGTCTTTTTTATCCAATGACTTCATTGTCGGGAAATGAAATTCCCGTCATGGTCACTGTAACAGCAAGCAGACCTGCCAGTAATCTTTTGTACATAACCCATTCCTCCCTGCAATTTTCTTTTTTGATTACATTTTCTTTTAAACTTACCGGTACTTTATCTCCCTCCATATAAAAGTTTCCGCTCCCTTTCAATTAATATTCCTGCAATTATAAGATTTTATTTGTATTTTTTCTTATATAAATATAACACTTGTATTTCAAATTTGGGGTAAATGGCGAAATGCCGGATTATAGAACATCCCAAAAAGAACTCCAGACAGTCAAAAAGCCATATTCTGACGTTAATCAGAATACAGCTTCTTGAGTTGAACTGTTTACATTATAAACTAGTTCATGGATACAAATATAGTTTAGCACACTTTTCAAAAATCTACAATAGTAAATTTCATAAATTTAAAAAAAATTTTTTAAATCACATTTTTCGTCCAATTTTTCTATTCCACACAGACTTCTCTGTAAATTCATGCAACTTCCAACCCGGCTTCATCTAACCGTCACATTCCCCCGATAGAATACAGCTATCAACAAAAAAGGAGTGACAAACATTATGAAATATCAAAAAGCATTATTATGTATCACATTGGCAGGAACACTGATTTTTTCCGGATGCGGCAGCACAAACAATAGTACAGGTAATAACACAAATACCTCTTCTTCTGTAGAAAGCACAGTGGAAACATCTACGGAGGACACTGATGCAAAATCAGATGAAAACACGGTAACCGGAATGATTTCCGAAATTACCGACAGCACGATCACAGTTGCAGCCATGCCGGGCGGCGGTCAGGGCGAAGCACCGGGCAATCCACCGAGCGATAACAACGGTGGTGCCCCAGCAGGCAACGGGAACTCTGACAACAACGATTCAACAGAGGCACCTGGCAAACCTGACTCTGATGGCGCAGATTCCACCGAAACCCCTGGCAATCCGCCTAGTGGAGACAACAATTCTGCCCCTTCCGACAACGGCGGTGCCCCGGATATGGGCAATATGTCAACCGAGACGATCAATCTGACCGATTCCACCGTCTACTATGACAAAGATGGAAAAGAAACAACACTTTCCGCTTTATCCGAAGGTACTATGGCAACGATCACCTTAGATGATGATGGTAACGCTGCAACTGTAACGATCTCTGACAACGCCGGCGGTCAGCCGGGAGGTAACACTCCAGGCGGAGGCTCGCCGGGAGGCAGCGCTTCCTCCCAGCCGGAATCTTACAATGCCGTAACCGAATATACGGAAGATACCGAAGTTTCCGATGAGACTTTCTCTTCCACCGGATCCGATGAAAATGCGGTTCTTGTTTCAAATGGCGCAAACGTTACTTTAAAAGATATCACATTAGACCGCACTTCCTCCGACAGTACCGATGGCGATTCGTCCAGTTTTTACGGAGATCATCTGGGACAGCATCAGCCAGCTTGACGTTTCCCTTGAAAATAAAAGTACCTGGACCGGAAGTTTTGTTCAGGATGAAAGCAATGCCGGAAATGGCGGAGACGGTTATGCAAATCTGACCATTGACAGCAGTTCTACCTGGATCGTTGATGGGGACAGCACTCTCTCCTCTTTAACCTGCAAAGGAACCATTACAGATGAGGATGGCTACACCGTTACCGTCAAAGGCTCTGATGGAACCACTTATGTGGAAGGTACAAGCGATTATACAATTACCGTAAGTTCTTATGAAGCATAATTAATTTTATGACTTACAAATAATTTATTCGTATACCTATGCTTTCATAAATGATAGCTTATGGACGAAGAATGACAGACATAAAAAGAGCCAGACAGATCATCTTTATTTTAGGATGTGACCTATCTGGCTCTCTTCGATTTTTTGCATTTATCCTGTCATCAAAAGCATACTTCATCTCTTATACTTTTATGCTTCACGAAACACCTGATAAATATCTATTTTTATTGCATCTGTATCCGACATTCCAATAAAAGTTGCCCCATATTTGTCGGTTCCATCTTCCATTTTCTGCTTACGCACGATCTCGATGACTGCATCGATCACCTCTTTCGTCCATATCTGGATTCTGGTATTATAATATCCCCCCACTTCTAAAGGTTCGTCGGACTGGAAGCCGATTCCGCCGCGCGAAACATCCGTAACTACAACCTGCGTGTAATCATATGTCGTCGTTCCATCTTCTGTCAGACGTTCTAACTGGATGGAAACGTCGAGTTTTAAACGCTTATGATGTCTTTTCTCTTCCATTCCGTAATTTTCCTTCTCTTTCGTGATTTTTTCAAGCAATCATTTTGCCCGTAAATCATGCTGTCTGTTGCATCTTTTCAGATCATTTAAACTGTTGTATCCGTTATCAGCATTGCATCCCCAAAGCTAAAGAAACGATATTTCTCCTGCACGGCAATTTCATATGCGTTTAACACATGTTCCCGTCCTGCCAGTGCTGAAACTAACATTACCAGTGTGGATTCCGGCAAATGGAAATTGGTAATCAGGGAATCAATGACTTTAAACCTGTAACCCGGATAAATAAAGATCTCTGTCCATCCGCTTGTCTCGCGCAGGAAACCGTTCTCGTCCGATGCCGCCTCTAAAGTACGCGTGCTGGTCGTTCCTACCGCAATGACACGATGTCCGGTCTCTTTTGCATGGTTGATCTTATCTGCCTCGGACTGTTCGATCCGGTAAAATTCCGAATGCATATGGTGTTTTAATACATCCGTCTCCTTGACCGGGCGGAATGTACCAAGCCCTACATGAAGTGTCACCTCTGCGATCTCCACACCCATTTCCTTTACTTTTTTTAATAATTCCGGTGTAAAATGGAGTCCCGCTGTCGGTGCAGCGGCAGAGCCATCATACTTTGCATATACCGTCTGGTAACGGTTTTTATCCTGAAGCTGATGTGTGATATAAGGCGGCAGCGGCATCTGTCCAAGCTGGTCTAAAATCTCCTCAAAAATTCCATCATAGTGGAACTGGATCAGACGGTTCCCCTCTTCCACGATATCAATGACCTCACCGGTCAGAAGTCCATCGCCAAAACTGATCTTTGTTCCGACTTTACATTTTTTGCCCGGTTTTACAAGGGTTTCCCAGATATCATTTTCCTTACGTTTCAACAGAAGGATCTCGATCTTTGCCTCTGTGCCCTCTTTTACTCCGTACAGTCTTGCAGGAATTACTTTCGTATTGTTAATGACAAGGCAGTCTCCCGGTCTTAAATAATCTGTAATATCCTTAAAAACACGATGTGTCACTTCACCGGTATTTTTATCCAATACCATCAGCCGCGAACTGGAACGGTCCTCTAACGGGTCCTGTGCGATCAGCTCCTGTGGCAGGTCATAATAAAAATCTTTTACGTCCATGATTCTCAATCCTATTTTCTTAATTCCGCACCAACATGCTCAAGTGCTTTCACGATTCGATCCATTGCACCAGTGATATCGGCATCCTCTAAGTTTCTGTCCTTTGCACGGAAAGACAAGGAGTATGCGATTGATTTATATCCCGGTTTGATCTGTGCTCCCTCATAGATATCAAACAGATCGTATTTCTCTAAGAACTGACCGCCCTTTTCATCGAAGATCTTCTCGATATCGCCTGCAAGCACTTTCTTCGGAACAACCATGGAGATATCTCTGGCTGCAGCCGGGAATTTAGCGATTCCCTCATATTTGTGGTCGAAAGATGCGTGGGATACGATCTCTGGCATATCAAGTACTGCAACATAAACGCGCTCTTTGATTGCATAATTTGCAGCAACGGTCGGATGAACCTCACCGAGATAACCGATCACAGTGCCATCATAAACAACATTTGCCTGACGTCCCGGATGTAAGAATGGTTTTCCGGCTTCAGGATCATATTCCGGTTTCAGTTTCATACCTGCTTTATAAAGGAACTCCTCGATAACACCCTTCATGGTAAAGAAGTCACCCTCTCCATACATTCCAAGTGTAAACTGCATACGCTCCTCCGGCAGTTCTGTCACCGGTACCTGTTTTGGCAGATAAATATTTCCAAGCTCGTATAAACGCACATTTTTATTTCTGCGGTTAAAGTTTGTGGAAAGTGATGTCAGCATACCATTTAAGGAAACAGTTCTCATGATGGAGAAATCCTCTCCGAGCGGATTGCTGATCACAACCGCTTTGCGGAGCGGTGAATCCTGTGGCAGTAATAATTTATCGTATACTTTCGGGCTCTCAAAGGAATACGTCATCCCCTGTGAAAATCCGCAGAACTCTGCGATCTCTCTTGCTACTGCCTCGATGCGGAGTTTGAAGGTAAGTTTTCCGGTGGTAGCCTCACCGCTTGGCAGTGTGGTCGGAATCTTATCATAACCGAAGAATCTTGCCACTTCCTCTGCAAGGTCGGCGTCACACTCTAAGTCCTGTCTCCAGGATGGAACGATCACTTCGTTCGAAGCCGGATCATAGCCGAGGTTGATCTTTGAGAAATAAGCCAGCATTGTCTCTTTTGCAATGTCCGTTCCAAGTAGTTTGTTGTATTTCTCCGGCTCGAATGGAATACGTTTATCCCCTTTGGCATTCGGGTAAACATCCACAACGCCGCCGACAACTTCTCCGGCACCAAGTTCCTCTATAAGCTGGCATGCACGGTTCATTGCCTCGATCGCTGTGTTTGGATCTAAGCCTTTTTCAAATTTTGCGGAAGCATCTGTACGCAGACCAATCTTTCTTCCTGACAGACGGATATTTGTTCCATCGAAGCATGCAGCTTCAAACAGCATTGTTTTAACATTGTCCGTGATCATGGAGTTTTCTCCACCCATGATACCTGCAATACCGATGGCTTTTCTTCCATCACAGATCATTAATACAGAGTCATCTAAGGTGCGTTCCTGACCGTCTAAAGTCACAAACTGCTCACCCTTTGCAGCGCGTCTTACTACGATCTCTCTGTCCTCGATCGTGTCAAGGTCATAGGCATGCATCGGCTGTCCATACTCTTCCATCACATAGTTTGTGATATCTACAATGTTATTGATCGGGCGGATTCCCTGCGCACGCAGTCTGCACTGCATCCATTCCGGCGACGGTGCGATCCTGATATTTTTTACCACTCTTGCGGTGTAACGGGAACAGAGCTTATCATCTTTTACAGATACTTTGATGTAATCGTTAACATCTTCATTATTACCTGTTTCTGTCACAACCGGAGGAACAAACTCTTTTCCGAACGTAGCTGCCGCCTCTCTCGCAATACCTAAAATAGAGAAACAGTCTACTCGGTTTGAAGTGATCTCATATTCCACAACCGTGTCATCTAATCCAAGATAACTGATAGCGCTCTCTCCGACCGGAGCATCTTCCGGCAGGATATATAAACCGTTTTCCGGTGCAAGTGGGAACATATCTCTGTTTGAACCAAGTTCCTCGATGGAGCACATCATACCGTTTGACTCCACACCGCGCAGTTTTCCTTTTTTGATCTTAATACCGCCCTCGGTCTTGCTGCCGTCATGACCTCCGGCAACTTTTCCACCGTCTAATACAACCGGTACTTTGCACCCTTCAGTCACATTCGGAGCACCTGTCACAATCTGTATTGTCTCCGTTCCGATATCTACCTGGCAGATCACAAGTTTGTCCGCATCCGGATGTTTCTCAATGCTTTTTACCTGTCCGATCACAATTTTATCAAGATCCTCATCCATGTTCTCATATCCTTCTACCTTAGAGCCGGATAATGTCATGGCATCCATATATTCCTGTGGTGTACAGTCAAGACCTGGAACTAAGTCTTTGATCCACTTTAATGAAGTATTCATAATGCTATATTCTCCTATCTTTTTCCTAGAACTGATTTAAAAATCTCTGATCATTTTCATAGAGCAGACGCATATCATCGATCTCATATTTGAGCAGTGCAATACGCTCTAATCCGATACCGAACGCAAATCCTGAGTATTCTTCCGGATCAATGCCGCTCATGCGCAGTACACGCGGATGTACCATACCACAGCCTAAAATCTCAATCCATCCTTCACCCTTACAGAAACGGCATCCTTTCCCGCCGCATTTAAAACAGGTCACGTCCATCTCGGCAGATGGCTCTGTAAACGGAAAATGATGCGGTCGGAATTTTACTTTGGTATCCTGTCCGAATAACTGTCTTGCGAATTCTGCAAGTGTTCCCTTTAAATCAGAAAACGTAATGTTTTTATCAACGACAAGTCCCTCGATCTGATGGAAAGACGGAGAATGTGTCGCATCTACCTCATCGGCACGGAATACACGGCCCGGTGCGATCATACGGATCGGGAGATGCCCTTTTTCCATCTCACGGACCTGTACCGGAGATGTCTGTGTACGGAGCACGATCTTGTCATTGATATAGAACGTATCCTGCTCGTCCTTTGCCGGATGGTTTGCCGGGATATTAAGAGCCTCAAAGTTATAATAATCATACTCTACTTCCGGTCCCTCTACCACTTCGTAACCCATTCCGGTAAAGATGCGCTCTACCTCTTCTAAAGCGATCGTGTTCGGATGACGGTGTCCGACATTATTTTTCTTTGCCGGAAGCGTCACATCGATGACTTCTCTGCGCAGTTTTGCATCTAACTCCGCTGCCTCTAATTTTTTCTTTGTCTCATCTAAAATCTTCTCGATGCTCTCTCTCGTCTCATTGACAAGCTGTCCGACTAACGGGCGCTCCTCCGGGCTGACATCCTTCATGCTCTTTAATACAGCGGTCAGTTCTCCTTTTTTTCCAAGAACTGCAACACGCACATCATTCAATTTCGACAGATCGCCGGATGCTTCGATCTGACGGATCGCATCTTCTCTGATTTTCTGCAATTTTTCTTTCATGATAATCTCCATTCTGCATTATTTCTTTCAGATATTTGTCTCACAAATTATTTTTGTGACACAATTTCCTGTGGTGGATTTGTTTCAGCAACAAAAAACGCGGAGTCATTCGTCCAGGGACGAATGATTCCGCGATACCACCCTGATTCTTTCTGCCACGAATATTGACAAAAAGCTCTTAACATGCGTAACGTGCATGGACGTCATCTGCTACTGTCATTTCACAAATGCAGCTCCCGTGCGAACTTCGCTCCCTACCTTGTCTTAAATGGGTTTTCAGCCGGTGACCCACTCTCTCTGAAAGAATTATAGTGCACTACTAATCACGTTCAATGCCTTTTCTTTTATTTTCACTCTGTATTGCATTTTAGCACAGGAAATTTATTAGTTCAAGAGTTTTTTCTCTTTTTCTTCTCTTTCTCTTTGAGCAGCCACTTGCGGATACTGTCATTGAAAATGACATTTACTTCCGCCGACATCATCATGATATACATACAGAAATAAAGCCACAGCATGATGAGGGCGATCGTCGTCAGGCTTCCATACATGGAAAAACCGTTAAAATAATCCACATAGATGGAAACACCGATAGAAAAAATATACCATGCCACACCGCAGATCGCCGCGCCCGGAAGCTGGCTTTTAAAGGTCAGTTTTTTATTTGGCAGTGCTGTAAATATCACATCAAAGAAAACAATTAACATGACCAGCATGATAAGTCCCCGAAAATGTGCCAAAAGATCTACCGCATGCCGCAGTAACGGGATATACTGCGATGCCAGTTTTTGGAGAGAATTACCAAAAACAATGACTAACAGTGTAAACACAATAGCTACCAGAAAAATCACCGTATACACAACTGCCCACATCCGCAGTACAAGCCAATTTCTTGTTTCCTCCAGATCATTGACCGAATTGAGTCCATCCGTCATGTACTGCACACCTTTTGCTGCTGACCAGATTGCAACGATCGCCGTAATGGAAATAATGCCTGCTGATCTGTTGTATACCTCATCAATCAGTGAAATAAGAAATGGTGCTATGTATTCCGGCATAACTCTCTCGATGATTTTTAAAAGCGTCCCCTCTGTCACGGAAGTATACTGTAACAGGGATGAGAAAACCATAAGAAACGGGATCAGTGATAATATAATAAAAAACGCAGACTGCGCAGAATATGCATTGATCTTATCCCGTTTACATTTTCCCATAAACGACATCACATTTCCTATAATCTTCCAGATCATAATGTCTCTTTTCCTTCCATCTCTCCGATTGTTTCCACGGTAATATCCTGATAAAAATAATTTAAGATATCCTGATAGCCCATACCGGCTTTTGCCATTCCGTTTGCCCCATTCTGGCTCATTCCGAGTCCGTGCCCATAACCACCGCCGGACAGCAGATATGTCCCGTCTTCCTGTTTCTCGACGGTTGAAAATGCACTTGGCAGCATCGTAATATTCTCTGATTCCGTTGCATCTGCGTAGACAATTTTTTTCACCATACAGCCTAAAATCTTGCGGATGTTGTACTCTGTTTTTATTTTCACAATGCCGCATTCATAAGTAAGATCTAATGTAAGAATCGAACCGGAACTGCTTCTTGCTTCCACTGACATTCCGGTAATGGCTCCCATTTTCTCCCCGGCAGCGGCGACATCCATCTCCGTCGTACCGTCAGATTCATAATATAACACATTTTTTGGTGAAATGGAATGTCTTGCCGCTAAGATCTCATTCACCGTTTCTGTCTTATCCGATAAATCTGCCGTTGCAAACCACCTGTAATAACGGATATCGCTGTCATATCCATCCGCACTGCTCTTGATGTACTTGGAAAATGCAGTTTCATCCGACAAATCTATGTCAGCATCCGCCTGGTTTAAGCATGCTTTTTTCAGATAGCCATAGGACGACGGATCATCCACATTCCAGATCTCCGCGGTGTCTGTGTAACCCATGGAAGTCGAAAAATAATATGCCTCCACAACTTTTCCGTTCCATGTCAGCACCTGCCCGCATGTCGCATCCACAGCGGCGACAGATTCCTTTGTCTTTTCTACTTTGTTATAAACCTGGTAGGAGGTGCTGTCATTGATATGTGCACCGTAAGCCGCCAGATCCGCCCGCATCAGCTGCATATAGACATAACTGCGCGCACACACCGCCTGTGTCTTAAGCGCTTCCGGAGAAAAGCTTGATGGCATCTCACTCGGCACGACCGCATACAGATATTCCTCTAACGGCAGTTCATTGACAACCGTATATCCATTCTCTGTGCTGCGCACCTCAATCGTCCCCGCATAACCATTTGATACAGCCGTTCCATTTCCATTGCACAGATAGATCTTACCGTCTTCCGACTCCGGTTTTACGATATAGGTTTTTCCCGGTGCCATCGTCAGTGTATCTGCCGGATGAAGGAGTTCCTCAGATCCGGCGCTTTTCGTTTCATCACCACAAGTTATATTAGCATTTGTCGAACATTTCAGATAAACATCGCTCCGGATATTTGTTCCGTCATCCGATAGCAGAAGAACACGGATATTTTTGATATCAGCCGGCTGTAAAATAAGAATTGCGCAGACTTCCTTTCCCGCAGTCACATAAGCCACATTCATATTGCCCAAAACGACATCCGATATGGATTTTTCAGACACATCTCCATAGGTCTGGTAAACCGGAAGCTTCCCATTGTGGTGGATTCTTCCATAATCTTCAATCTCGATCTCAGAATCATCATAGGATAACATCTGTCCCTGTATGATATCCTGTTTTGTTTTGATTGCAGTAAGCGCTCCATCCCGAAATACCAGATCACATACTCCCGGTTCACAGGATATCCATCTCTCCTGTAACTCTTTTTCATAGACGGCACCTGCAAATAAAAAACTGATTTTTTCATCCTGACAGGATTTCAGATATGCATTTTCAATCGTTTGTTCCTGCTCTGACACCTGTGCAATTCCAATGCACTGATCCTCTTTTATATAAACATCATAGGACATCCAGTCCGTAAAATATGTATTCTGCAGTTTCGTATAAAAATCTCCCTGATTCGTGACCAGAACCGTCTGATCTTCCATTTCCATACGGTTTAGCACAAGCAGTGTTTCTTTTTTTACGCTTTGTTCCATATCAAGAAACGCAAGGATCTGCGCATATACCTGGTTCCATTCTGTACGCGAAACGGCAGCATTTTTTCTTTTTTCCGAAAAATCAATCTGTTCCGAAACTCCAAGTCTTTTTAACAGCTCATCCAGCACTGCCCCTGTCAGATAATCTTTTTTTCCGCCCTCAAACCATTCGTCCCACTCTTCCTGTGAATATACGGTAAAAATCAGTTCCTGCTTTACTTCATCAACGCTGATATAATTTTCCGAAAAAATTTCCGGATCATAATTTTCCTTCAGTTTTCCTATCAGTATTCCTGCAAACACACAAATTAAAACCGCCAATATTACTGCCGAAATTTTTGGCATATTTCTTTTTTTCACGCTAATCTCCGTTTCTGTATCAAATACCTTTGATTTCCGTCATTTTATTACATAAAAGAAGCTGCTTATATTTCAAAGCAGCTTCTCTTCGTATTTTTAAATATTCCTTTGTATATCAATGATTTTTCATCTGTATACCGAATATTCTTCTGTACAGTAAACTTTCTTTTGTACTCTTTACTTCTTCTGTACTTTAAAAATCTTCTGTACCATATGATCTTTTGTATAAACCCAAAATGCCGTTTCCTACGTTTTTGACTCCTAGCGACCGCTAGGTGGGTAACCGCACGTTGGTTTCTGTCTTCCACTGCTCACGTACCGAAGTACTGATGGCTTGACATCTGCCTTCGAATATAAGAATCCCATAAAAGTAAATGTAGGTTCAAAAATGTAGGGTGTCGCACATCCCAGGCCGTTTTTGATAGTCTTATTATACTTTAATATTCCCTATTTCGCAACTATAAATTAGTGCCAAATTTTGTTTTACTTTCTATCTATTTTCTCTATTGACAAAAGCTGCTTTACCTGTTCAACAGCTTCCTCCATATCATCTGTCCGTATGGAAAAGTCACAGAGTTCCTCATTGTCAATTTCATTTTCCAACGATAATAAGCGGTACATCTTTTCCTGATTACTGATATCTTTTTCTAAAATACTTGAAATCATCTTTTCGCGGCTGCTTCTGCAAAATAAGATCGAGGTCGCAAACAGCCGTTTCATGGATATCGCGCCTCCAATATCAAGCGGTACGATCGGACTTACCCCATCCTTTATCATTCTGGCAATATCTGATGCTGATATTCCATATTTATTGCCAGCATACACAGTTACTGTCACAAAATCATTTTTTTTATTTTTAAATTCTTCTGCGGAAAGTCTCTGATGGATTCCATCTGCTGTTCCCGTCGTATAAGAATGAACAATCCTGCCTGTTCCTGCCCTCTCAAGTCTTTTTGCAAGTTCATTTTTCCCAGAACCGGATGGACCGACTAAAGCTATCACAGACGGTAAAGAAACCGGCTTTTTATCTAACAGCATCGATTCTTTGATCTGATCGATCAGCTGTAAAAACTCTCCATAATGGTTTACGGAAAGAATCCCACTGAGTGATTCATTCCATGGGCGCCGCATTAAAACCGGATATTTTGCACAACTCTTTAAAATATTATGCGGGCCGTCATCCAGGGTAACATCAAAATGAACCAGTGACTTCTGAAAACCCATAATAATATTCTGTTCCGGGAAATCAGGAAATGCCGTCAATATCTGTTTTGCCCGCAGACTCATAAACTGTGGAGCGATTGCTGTGATAATATATACTTTCCCCTTTTTCTGCAATTCATGTATGAAATTTCTGGCTTCATCGGTCACAGTCTGCATTCGATAAATGCGTTCGTCCTGATAATACTGCTTGATAACCGATGCCTTGCCAACATTTTCCCATGAATTGATATCTTCCAGTTTCAGATCTAAACCATGTTCCCCATTGGCAAGCTGTATCGCATGGGTGTTCAGATCCGAGATCACGTCATCCCAGTCAATTCCATATGTCAGCATAACAATCATTCCCCCTTTTCCATAAAATTCCTGTCATTTATTTTAACACTTACCCCATCCTTAGAACAAAAAGTAACAAAGAGTCGCTTGCGACTCTTTCGCGCTCGAGCGGTGCTGTTTACAGCTAACTTCTACTCCGCGAGATGCGCATCACGCCCGGAGGGCTTTTTAATTCATAGGACGTAATTTCCTATGAATTAAAAAATCGGGTGTGAACCAGTCACACCCGATCAAAATCCACATCAATATGATTTATTTCTGAGGACCTGCAGAAACTAATGCTTTACCAGCGTCGTTTCCTTCATATTTAGCAAAGTTCTTGATGAATCTGTCAGCAAGATCTTTTGCTTTTGTCTCCCACTCAGATGCATCTGCATATGTGTCACGTGGGTCAAGAATACCTGAATCTACACCTGGAAGCTCTGTAGGAACCTCGAAGTTGAACATTGGGATTTTCTTTGTTGGAGCTTTAAGAATATCACCAGAAAGGATAGCGTCGATGATTCCTCTTGTATCCTTGATTGTGATTCTCTTTCCTGTTCCATTCCATCCTGTATTTACAAGGTATGCTTTAGCGCCGCTCTTCTCCATCTTCTTAACAAGCTCTTCTGCATATTTTGTAGGATGCAGCTCTAAGAATGCCTGTCCGAAGCAAGCTGAGAATGTAGGTGTCGGCTCTGTGATTCCACGCTCTGTACCAGCAAGTTTTGCTGTGAATCCAGACAGGAAGTAGTACTGTGTCTGCTCTGGTGTCAGGATAGATACTGGAGGAAGTACTCCAAATGCATCTGCTGATAAGAAGATTACGTTCTTTGCAGCCGGTGCAGAAGATACAGGTTTTACAATATTTGTAATGTGGTTGATTGGGTAAGATACACGAGTGTTCTCTGTAACGCTCTTGTCATCAAAATCAATCTTTCCGTTTGCATCAACAGTAACGTTCTCTAACAGTGCGTTACGTTTGATTGCATTGTAGATATCCGGCTCAGACTCTTTGTCAAGACCGATAACCTTTGCATAGCATCCACCCTCGAAGTTGAATACACCGTTGTCATCCCAGCCGTGCTCATCATCACCGATTAAGAGACGTTTCGGATCTGTAGAAAGTGTTGTCTTTCCTGTTCCGGAAAGTCCGAAGAAGATTGCTGTATTCTCGCCGTTCATATCAGCGTTTGCTGAACAGTGCATGGAAGCGATGCCTTTAAGTGGGAGATAGTAGTTCATCATAGAGAACATACCTTTCTTCATCTCTCCACCGTACCATGTATTGACGATAACCTGCTCTTTGGATGTAATGTTGAATGCAACACATGTCTCTGAGTTAAGACCTAACTCTTTGTAGTTCTCAACTTTTGCTTTTGAAGCATTGTATACGATAAAGTCCGGCTCAAAGTTCTCAAATTCTTCTGCTGTTGGCTTGATGAACATGTTTGTTACGAAATGAGCCTGCCATGCAACCTCAACGATGAAACGAACTGCCATACGTGTATCTTTATTTGCTCCACAGAAAGCATCTACTACGAACAGTCTCTTGTTTGAAAGTTCTTTCTTTGCAAGATCTTTCACTGCTGCCCATGTTTCCTCTGACATAGGATGGTTATCGTTTGGATATTCCTGTGAATTCCACCATACAGTGTCTTTTGAATTCTCGTCCATAACGATATATTTATCTTTCGGGGAACGTCCTGTATAGATACCAGTCATAACGTTAACTGTACCAAGTTCTGTTTCCTTACCAACCTCATAACCCTCAAGACCTGCTTTGGTCTCTTCCTCGAATAACATCTCGTAAGAAGGATTGTGAACGATCTCTGTTACTCCGGTAATGCCATACTTGCTTAAATCAATATTTGCCATTGCTCTTTAACCTCTTTCCTTTAAAATAATCAGGGTATTTTTTAAAAAATTCCGCTAATATAAATATACACAATGTTATTTTTTTGTCAATCAGTTTTTGTAAAATAATGTCATCAATTCTTCCGTTCCAACTCTTTTACAATCGGAGCGATCTGCACCAGTAAATTCTCCATATTTTCAAACATGGTACTCTTTTGGGTTCCAAGATCATTTGCACGTTCTATGTGTAGGCACACCGTATCATACTCTGCTTTTTCACGCTCAAGTGAACCGTTTACATCGGCTAATTTTTCTCTTGAATCATCAAGCACCTTTGCGATTTCCTGCTGCACCTGATCTGCTCCGCCGGCTGCTGTTGTGATGCGGTCAAACACTTCATAGGTTTCATCTGCACTCTCTAAACTCTTCCCGAGCGATTCTTTCGATGTTGTGATACTGTGATTCAAATTTTCCGTATCCTGTTCCACTTCGACAATACTTCCATCTACGGAACTGACAAGACTTTTGATCTCACTTGCCAGATTTTTTACTTCCTCTGCGACAACAGCAAAACCTTTTCCCTGCTCTCCTGCACGCGCCGCCTCAATTGACGCATTCAGTGCGAGCATATTGGTCTGATTGGCAATTGAAATGATCTGTCCCATACATTGCTTGATTTTCTGTACAGAAGCCTGAAAATCTTCAAATGTGCGCTGGATCTCGTCAAAATGTTCCTGCACTTCCCCGGAACTCTCCTTTAAGCTGCCAACTTTCTGTTGTGCCTCTTCCACCGCTTTTGTGATATCTTCCCTTACACCGGCAAACTGTCCGGATGTCTCACCAACTGTCTCAAACGTCTCATGAAAAGAACCAAGCTTCTCTTTCAGCTGTTTGTTTTCCTCTAGAACGGTCTGAAATGTATTCTGGATCTCCTGTAATTCGTCCAGCGAATTTACTTCCGTCAATGATAACTTTTTATGGTAGTCAAGCAGGCTGTCCGATACATGTATCAACGGATGCAGATTTAATTTTTCTTCCGTCTGCAGCACCTGTTCTTTGGTCTCTTTTACCTGTTTTTTGAATTGAAACATCTGCACTTCCCCCCTACTCAAATACCACACAGGACATGGTCTGGTTTACAAACTGGCTGTTGTAGTGTTCTCCAAAGCCAACCAGACCTGCATGCATGCCAAGTGTTCCCATTGTTTTTAAATACTGATCCATATAACGTTCCTGGGAGAAGAACAGATAGCGGAAAATACAGTTTATGGAAAAAATACCGGAAATTCTTCCGAAATCTCCTTTGATCTGTCGCACTGTTTCTTCGACAATAGAAGGATAATCATTTGTCTCAAGCAGATAAAGTACATCGGAATCATTGACCTGGCGATAACAGCACAGACCATTTCCTGCTACTTCCTTGATAGAGATAATACAGATATCCTTTCCGTTCTTTTTGCCCAGCGGATTTTTAAATGTCTGGTTGACAATATCCTGTTCTCTGATTCCCAGCGTATCCTGATACGCCTGTCTTGCCGGCTTTCCGTTCAATTCGCCGACTGTGTATTTGCTGCGGTCTGTCTTTGATGCAATAAAACGGTACTGTGGGTTCGGATAATAAATATTTTCCTTGTAAACCCTGACTTTGCCGCCATTATTTTTTACAAATGCAAACACATCCGCATCTGTATATACTGTGCCATTTACGGAAACCTTTCCACCATCCCCGGTTCCACCGGTCAGTGATATTTTCTTTTTTTCAAGGATACTGTACATAGTCGTAAGAACTGCTGCATCGTTTCCTGTACAAAAATCGATACATACAGTATTCTCAGATGATGCATTTATCTTCTGTAGCGCCTTTTCCACCCTGCTTATATATTTCACCGGCATAATGGATGCCTGCTCTAGTACATCCGTCACAGCCTCTACACCCTCAAATGCTGTCACACTGACACCTTTTTCCGTCACACTGGTCTGGTAACTCATTCCAATGCATCCGATGCTTGGTACGCCCGGATATAATTCTTCAAGTTCAGCTACATGTGTTTCAAACTGTTCTGCGTTCGACATCAGAATCAAAAATGCCGGATTACTGATGCCCCGTACAGCTTCTTTTAAATTTCCACTGGGACTTGTTCCATAACTCTCCTGCATCCGTCTGTTTCTCCTTTATCTCTTTTGTTTCAGATTTCAAACATATCCGCAAAAATTATCCTATTTTCCGTAGCATCTGTCAAGTTTTCCTGATATATTTTACAATTCTTTCCCGGTGGCTTTTGTAATATCCTGCTTTGTGAATGCCCCCGGCAATAATTCTTCTAATGTAAATATTTTAAAATCATCCGGCGTATTTACCAGGATTACCTGAAATGTTTCCGGATCACAGAATTCTGCCATAACCTGGCGGCACACTCCACACGGATAAAGATAGTCATTGGCATCCCCATTGATCGCAATCGCAGTAAATTCTTTTTTTCCCTCCGATACAGCCTTAAAAAAAGCGGTCCTCTCCGCACAGTTTGTCGGTGTATATGCGGCATTTTCGATATTGCATCCCCGGTATATCCCGCCATCCTTTGTAAGAAGTGCAGCTCCTACCCTGAAATGTGAATACGGCGTATAGGCAAATTCTTTTGCAGCAATCGATTCCTGTGCCAGTTTCTTTATATCCATCTGTTTTTTCCTCCTGATTTATGTATAACATTCAATGATTTGTTCTCATTTTACCCGAAAACGGCTTTCATGAAAAGTTTTTTTAGAAAACTCTTGTGCCATAAGAAATACTTATGATATGATGATTAAAATGCTTTATCGCTATAAAGTAATGAATTAAAAAACATGGAGGGTTATTTATGACTACCAATCGTTTCTGCGAAATCACCCACGAATTACAGCATCTGTCAAAGCTCAGTGAGCAGTGTGCCAGAATTGATCCTGCTCTCTATGCAAAATACGATGTCAAACGCGGTCTCCGCGATATTAACGGTAAAGGTGTTTTAGTCGGTCTTACAGAAATTTCTGATGTATGCTCCACAAAGATGATTGACGGCAAGCTGCGTCCGGCAGACGGCGAGCTTTATTACCGCGGTTATAATGTCAAAGATATTATCGACGGCACATCGGAAAACAGTCATTTTGGCTTTGAGGAATGCACTTATCTGCTTCTTTTCGGGAAACTTCCTGCCCGGACGGAATTAACGGAATTTACGAAAATGCTCAGTGAATATCGTACCCTTCCTACCAGTTTTGTCCGTGATATTATTATGAAAGCCCCAAGCAAAGATATGATGAACACACTCGCAAGGAGTGTTCTCACACTTTATTCCTATGATGACCTTGCGGATGACATTTCGCTTCCGAATGTACTCAGACAGTGTTTACAGCTTATAAGTCTGTTCCCGCTTCTTTCGGTATACGGTTATCAGGCTTACAAACATTACCATGACGGTGCAAGCCTTTTTATCCATCCGCCAAAAGCTGAGTATTCCACCGCAGAAAACATTCTGCATATTCTGCGTCCGGACAGCCAGTTTACTCCTTTAGAAGCAAAGCTTTTAGATACCGCACTGATCCTTCACATGGAACATGGTGGTGGAAATAACTCCACATTTACCACGCATCTGGTATCGTCATCCGGAACGGACACCTATTCTGTGATCGCTGCTTCCTTAGGTTCCCTAAAAGGTCCGAAACACGGCGGTGCCAACATCAAGGTTGTCCGTATGTTTGAGGATATGAAAGAGAATCTCTCCGACTGGAGCGATGAGGAAGAAATCAGTCGTTATTTAAGAGCCTTATTACATAAAGAAGCCTTTGATCACGCCGGTCTGATCTATGGCATGGGGCATGCTGTATATTCCCTTTCAGATCCCCGTGCCCGCATTTTCCGTTCTTTTGTAGAAAAATTGTCTGCCGAAAAAGGCTATGAAAAAGAGTTTGCTCTGTATGATGCCGTATCACGCTTAGCACCAAAAATTATCGCAGACGAGCGTCAGATTTATAAAGGTGTCAGCCCAAACGTCGATTTTTACAGTGGCTTTGCTTACAGCATGTTAGGACTTCCGGTGGAACTTTACACACCGATCTTTGCAATCGCCAGAATCGCCGGATGGAGTGCCCATCGTCTTGAAGAGGTTGCCATCAACGGCAAGATTATGCGGCCTGCTTACAAAAACATCGGAGAACACAAAGAATATATTCCAATGGAAAAACGCTGACCCGCCGGTCAGCGTTTTTTATCTGCTATCGTTCTATCTTAAGTTCAAACCAGAACGTCGAACCGCATCCCGGTTCGCTTACCACACCATATCCGGCATGATGAAGTTCCAGTATATTTTTTACAATGGAAAGTCCCAGACCGGTTCCCATCACAGCACGTTTATGTGTCTTGTCCACCTTATAATAGCGGTCCCACACATAAGGAAGTGCCTCTTTTGCAATACCATCCCCACTGTCTGTCACTTCGATCCGCACCTTATCCCCTGAAATTTTCTGACGTACCCACACCGTTTTATCTTTCCCGGTATAATTGATCGCATTGTTGATCAGGTTGTAGATTACCTGATAAATCTTGTATTCATCTGCTTTTACCTGTACTTTTCCGTCATATTCGAAATGAATACAGTAGCCATCCTGCTCTTTTAATTTATTGTAGCGCTCTAAAACAGATTCGATGCTCTCTGTCAGATTGTACACTGTGTCATTTTTTTCCATAACACCAGCCTGAAGTTTTGACATATCAAGCATATCATTCACGAGATTTGTCAGGCGTCCGGCCTCATCGATCACTACCTGGACATTTTCCGGTGTATTTTCTCCCGGAAGATCCCGCATGACCTCTGCATAGGCAATGATCATCGTAAGCGGTGTCCGCAGATCGTGCGATACATTTGCGATCAGTTCCCGCCGCAGGGACTCATTTTTGCCAAGTTCTTTCGCCGTTGCATTGAGCGTGTCGGACAGTTCCGCCACCTCACGGTAATCTTTCCCCTCAAAACGCACATCAAAATCTCCCTTGGCAAGTGCTTTCGCCGACTCATTGATCCGGATCAGTGACTTGGAAATCTGTCTGGATATTAAAAAAGCGATCCCCAGTGAAAGCAGGATCATGATCACAGTGATCCATATCAGTTCGATCCGCAGTGTATTAACAGTTGCATCCACCGGAGTAAGCTGCGTATTGACCAGCAGAATCTCTTCCTGACCGTCACACTCTACAATTTTTACATAGATCACACTTTTGATGTGTTCCTGTCCGCGTTTCTGCAAAAAACCGTGGAATCCGGGTCCATATGCTTCATTACCGTTTTCTGTTCCCTCCTCTGTGGCAGGTTCCATTGTTTCTTTATCTTCCCACTTTAAATCTCCCTCTGCCACATCTTCTGGTTCCGGCATATTTTCACTCCAGAATTCCGGATTGATCCCGCCCTCATATTCGATTTTAAAAATCCCGCCATGTTCTTTTGCCTGTTCATAATAATACTGTACCTGTTCCGACGGCATATCCGCAAGTCTGGAATTTACAATATACTCTGCGCTGCAAATCTCATCTCCATCCGTATTTGTCACATAGACTGCCATATTATTTTTCGCTGCAATGTCATGGATCAGAGTGTCTTTATCATCCTCATCCGAGGTCAGTATATTTGCAACCGCCGACGTGACCTGCTCTGCTTCCCTGCTTTTGATCATGGTGTAGAATGAATCCAGATAACAGATCTGGATCAGCCATAACACGACAAGAAGTATTCCGGTAAAGACAAGCAGATAGGTAAATACTCTCCATTTAATACTGATTTTTTCATGCTTCAAACCGGTATCCCACCCCTCTTAATGTCACTAAAAATTTGCGGTATTCACCCAGACTGCTCCGTAAAAGTTTGATATGGGTATCTAAGGTCCTGTCATCACCATAATAATCATACCCCCATACCTCTGTGATCAGTTTTTCACGGTCAAGTGCAATATTGCGGTTTCTTACTAAATAAAACAAAAGTTCGTATTCTTTTGGCGACATTTCCACACGCTTGCCATCCACAGTCACAGTTCGTCCGGTAAAATCAACAACCAGACCTTCTGCCTGAAAGATCTCATGTCCGCCCCGTACGTCTTTTTTATTGTTTCTGCTGATTACAACTTTTACGCGCATCATAAGCTCACGTGGCGAAAACGGTTTTACCACATAATCGTCGATTCCGAGTTCAAATCCATGGATCTTGTCATACTCCTCGCCGCGTGCCGAGAGCATAATGACAGGGATCTCTTTGAACTTGCGGATTTCCCGGCAGGTGGAAAAGCCATCCAGTTCCGGCATCATCACATCCAGTATGATCAGATCAAAATCTTCTTTCCGGCAGATTTCAACTGCTTCCATTCCGTCATGTGCCTCCGCGATCTCATATCCTTCAAATTCCCCATATTTTCGAATGATCGCACGGATCTTGTCCTCATCGTCTACAACTAAAATACGTTCCATAACGTCCCATTTTCTCCCACAAATTGACATTTTTTCTATTCATTACTATAACCGGCTTATGTGATGGCTGTGTGACTGCCATCTGATCAACATCTTAAATATGCAGGAATTTTTCCCTGGCAGTCTTTAAACTGTTCTGAAACCACAAAAAAGATCCAAGGAAAATCACAAGTTCCAGCAGCGTCAGTTTTCCTAAGAAATTTGTGAGTTCGTTGATGATACCAATCAGTCCCACCAGTGCCACGATTCCTCCAAACACCGCCTCTCTCCAGTAAATAAATGCAATAAATCCCGCCGTATCCTTACATTTTTTCATCTCTTCCTCAGCGATCACCATAGCATTGATCCTGCCGCTTTTTTTCATCTGAAGTGACGATATCACCATATAAATCCCAAAAAGCAGAATCACTGCGTCAAATACAAGCATTACTTTCATTTTAAACCTCCAGTATAAAAATTCTTATTTTGACATTCTTTTTGTCCCATATTTTTATTATAAACACAATATAAAATTGGTGCAACTGAACGTTTTGTTTTGTTTTTTTACATAAAATCCCATATTTTCGGTCAAGAAACATTGAACTCTTGCGCCGATTAGTGTAAAATAAAAATAACATACTTATAGATGGGGGCAAAAAACCATGAAATTTGATGACACAAAAATTCTCATCAGTGACGATTCTATTTTAGCAAGAAAACAGTTAAAGGATATCCTCTCCCAGTTTGGCACACCAACATTTTTAGAGGCTGCAAACGGACAGGATGCTATTGATATTTACAAAAAGGAATCCCCTTCGCTTGTATTTCTTGACATCGTTATGCCGATCAAAGATGGCAATGCTGTCATACATGAGATTACTGATTTTGATCCAGATGCTACTATCATTATTGTCTCTTCTGTTGGTACGCAGTCCCAGCTCCGCGAAGCCATTGAGGCAGGTGCCAGTGATTTTATCCAGAAACCGATCAATGCGGATCAGATCGAACATATTATTACTTCAAGATTTGAAGGGAGATAGACATGTACGCTCAATTTTTCGGAAACTATTTATTATCACACGGGATCACAAAAGAACAGCTGATGCATGCCATGCAGGAAGCAAATAACGAACATCCAAAATTAGGAACCCTTGCCATGCATGCAGGCTATATGTCAGCCAGTGAAGTGGACCGCGTAATTATCATGCAGACACATGAAGACAAACGTTTCGGTGAACTTGCCATCCGGGAAGGTTATCTGACAGAAGCTCAGGTTACGGAGCTGCTGCAGACACAGAATCCTAATTTCTTACTTCTTGGTCAGGCATTATTAAATGATGGTGTTATTAATAATGAGCAGCTCCAGTCTCTCATCATCGGTTATCAGTCTGAGAATGAACTTTACGATGCAGATATGTCCGCTGAAACGAAGGATATTGTAGATCACCTTGTAGAAAATTTCTTTGTTATTGCTGAGCGTCCGCTTTCACCTGGAGAGCTTTCTTTCCTGCATCTCTTATTTAACGATCTCGTTCGTTTTATCGGGGATGATTTTTCACCGGTTCGCCCTGAACTTTGTAAAGAATATCCGACAAACTATTGTATCAGGCAGCAGATCAATGGTAAATTTTCCATTCGTACTTATATCGATATGCCGGAAAGCACCTGCATTGCATTTGCATCCCGTTATGTCGATGAAGATTTTCACAGTTTTGACGAATATGTACAGTCTTCTCTCGAAGATTTCTTAAATCTCCATAATGGTCTGTTCAACGTTAATATGTCAAACGAACAGGGGCTTGAACTGCAGCTTGATGTTCCAAATGTTGTCACAGATGAACTGGTCACATTTGAACACGAGGCATATATGTTACCGATTGTTTATTCATTCGGAACAATACATTTTATATTTGAGTTGATTCATAATGAACTGTAAACAGGTACATCATAAACAATAGAGTGACTGTTATTATGAACAGTAAAAACGGCTGTGCCTTTGGGCACAGCCGTTTTCTATTCTTTTTACATTCCGAGGAACTGTTTTACAACCTTTGGCATCTCTTCTACTTCGCATACCGTCTTATGACGTACCTCAGCACTACGGATCTCCTCAATTGCCTGCGGGATTTTTACGTTACCGATCTTGCTTAATTCATCCACTAATTCAAACTCTGATAAAGAATCATATTTTGGATCAATGGCATCCATAACACTTCTGCTGAATTTAAATGGGCTGGCTGTGGAAGCGATCACAGTCTTTGTTTCCGCATCATTTGTGTCTTTTTTGTACTTGTGATATACGGATGCAGCAACTGCTGTGTGTGTATCAATCACATAACCGGTTTTCTCATACAGATCGCGGATGGTATCCGCAGTTTCTTTCTCACTCGCATAATTGCCGTAAAAGTCAGCAAGTTTCTCTTTCATCTCTGATGTAATCTCGTATTTACCAGTTGTATTAAGTTCTTTCATCAATGCCGCATTCTTAGCTGCATCCTCTCCGGCAATACGGTAGATCAGACGCTCTAAATTACTGGAGATCAGAATATCCATAGAAGGAGAACTTGTCAGCATAAATTCACGGTTCTTATCATATGTGCCTGTGGAGAAGAAATCATAAAGGACTTTGTTCTCATTTGAAGCACAGATCAGTTTTGCAACCGGGATTCCCATATTTTTTGCATAAAATGCAGCCAGGATATTTCCAAAGTTACCGGTAGGAACCACAATATTGATCTTCTCATCTTTTGCGATCACACCGTTTGCATATAATTTTGCATATGCATAGACATAATATGCGATCTGCGGAACCAGACGTCCAATATTGATCGAGTTTGCAGAAGAAAACTGATATCCTGCAGCATCCATCTCCTTTGCAAGCTCTGTATCTGAAAACATTTTCTTAACGCCGGTCTGTGCCTGATCAAAGTTACCGTGGATACCGACAACAAAGGTATTATCACCTTTCTGTGTTACCATCTGTTTTTCCTGTACCGGGCTGACACCATTCTTTGGATAAAATACAATGATCTTCGTTCCCTTTACATCTGCAAATCCTGCCAGTGCTGCTTTTCCGGTATCGCCGGAAGTAGCAGTCAGGATCACAATATCATTTTTGACATTGTTCTTTCTTGCAGCAGTGATCAGAAGATGTGGCAGAATGGATAATGCCATATCTTTAAAAGCTATCGTCGGACCATGGAACAATTCAAGATAATACGCACCATCCGCATCCACCAACGGTGCAATCTCTTCTGTATCAAACTTACTATCATAGGCAGCATTAATACAGTTTTTCAGTTCCTCCTCTGTATAATCTGTCAGAAACAGTTTGAGCACTTCATAGGCAGTCTCCTGATAAGTCATCTTAGAAAGTTCTTCCATGCTTACATCCAAAGACGGAATCTCAGTCGGTACATATAAACCGCCATCATTTGCCAGTCCTTTTAAAATTGCCTGTGATGCTGTCACTTTTTCATTTGCGTCTCTTGTGCTTGCATACATTAATTCCATTTTCTTCGTCCTCTTATCTTTTTATTCATCGTAATCAAATTTCGGGGTTCTAATACTGTTCGGTATTATATCAATACGTTTTCGTATGATTCCCAATACTTTCTAAACATTATATAGGAAACGATTGCTTCATGTCAATGCTTTAACGTATGAAAATATTATTTTACCAAAATTGCAGCCGGTTGCATCCTGCTTCGAAACGTGATATGCTGAATACAACTCACTAATGCACCATAACATTTTTTGAAATGGAGAATTCTTATGTTAAAAGGCGTTTTTCCTGCCACAAAAAAAGATGGAACCATCTACTATCGTACAAGCATCAATTATTCCGGCAAACACATCAGCCTTGGAAGTTTTGCTTCAGAAGAAATGGCGCATCTGGCTTATAAGGAAGCATCCCAGACTCTTTCTGACGCCGTCATAACCATTGACAATGTCTATTCACACAAAAATATTCTCCCTCATGAAAAAATCATCATTCTGCTTAATTTCCGGGACAATGGACTTTATTTTAAAAATCCGATCTATCTGCGCAAAGGATATTTCAGCTATTTTCTTTCCGAACATGAGGAATTAAAATTTGATATTGATGATCTTTTTTATTATTCCAGCCATAAGATCCAGAAGCGGCAGGGACATCTTTTTGTCAGTGATTACGGAATGCAGTATTCCATTCTTTCACGTTATGGGATCCGTCCATACGCGGTTGCCGGAAGAGATTATCAGTTTGTAAATGGAGATTCTTACGACTATCGCTATGCCAATATTCTTGTGATCAATCGTTTTCACGGTGTCTTGCGTCATATCGTGAAAGGGATCACAAAATATCGCACAATGATCCACATCAATGGCAATTATCTTGTCGGCACTTATTCCAGTGAGGAAAAGGCTGCCGTGGCATATAACAAAGCCGTAGATCTCGCAAAGGCTGCCGGAATTAAAAAGGATTTTCCCGAAAATTATGTTGATACACTCCCGCCAAAGGAATATGCAGAAGTTTATACGAAAGTAAAGCTGTCTGAACGTTATCTTTCCTATTTAGAAGAATTTTCAAATAGCCCAGCGTAAGTTTCTTGTATCTTCCACTTAAAAGTAGTACAATAGAACCAAAGTTTTTTCACTATTCCTACTGAATAACTATATATAAGAGGAGACTTTATTTATGAAGCAAACCACTTTCAGCGATCTTGAACGAAATAATAAAACCTGTATGTATGCACATCTGATTGATTCAAGTATCATGACACTTTTCTGTATCCTGCAGGCGCTTTCCGGACTTCAAACCTGGGGATATATCATTATCTTCGCAGTTTTGGGTTTTGGACCGGTTATTGCAGAGTTTTTCTTTTGGAATAAGTCACATGAAACACCCGCGATCCAGCATCTTGTTGCCATCGGTTTCGCTGTTTTTTACAGTTTTGCAATCTTCACTGCAACCAACGGTCTCGTATTTTTATTTGTTATCCCGATGATCTTAATCATCTCAGTTTATAATGATGCCAAATACTCTCTCATAATCAATACCGGAACAGTCATCGAAAGTCTCATCATTACAATTATGGGGGCTCAGACCGGAAAGTTTGGCTACTCCGGACAGGACAATGCCGTGATCCAGGTTGTCATCATGATCATGGTCGGTATTTATTCTTATTTTACATCACAGACATTAAATATCAATATGGCACAGAAAATACAGCATGCAGAGGAATCACAGTCACAGTCCGAAAAACTGCTGGCAAACCTCTCTGAATTATCAGACCACGTCAATCAGAAGATCAACAGCATCCATCAGGAGCTTGATAAATTGAGCACTGCAGCTCAGACCACACAGCATGCAATGCAGGAAGTATCAAGCGGTGCTGCCGAAGCAACGAATGCCGTAATGGAACAGGGTTCCCAGACACAGGAAATTCAGGATAAGATTGTGATCGTCAATGATGTAACACAGCAGATCGATGCAAACATGAAACACACTTTAGATATCGTGACAGAAGGCAGTAGTTCCATGCAGCTTCTCGCCAGCCAGGTAGATACCTCTGTCCAAAACAGCGTGGATGCCGCATCAAAGTTAGAAACTCTGAACCATTACATGGAAGAAATGCATTCTATCGTGGAACTGATCGGCGGTATCACTTCCCAGACCAGTCTGCTTGCATTAAACGCAAGTATTGAAGCTGCAAGAGCCGGAGATGCCGGGAAGGGATTTGCAGTGGTTGCATCAGAGATTACCGGAATGGCTTCCCAGACAAAAGAAGCAACTGTAAAGATCACGGAACTGATCCAGAATGTTACTTCAGCTATCAACGAAGTTGTCACAGTCATCCAGCAAATGATCGATGGAATCAATCAGGAAAAAGAAAGTGCTAAAAACACGGCAAACAGTTTCTCCTCGATTCAAGAAAACACGCTCTCCATTCAGAGTGGTATCCAGAACCTGACCGTAAGTACCTCAGAGTTAAAAGATGCAAACCAGGTCATTTCTGATTCCGTCCAGACACTCTCTGCCATCTCAGAAGAGCTTACTGCTCATGCACACGAAACATTAGAAGCCGAAAATAAAAATACAGATATCCTTGATACTATTGCCTCAAAGATGCAGGAGCTTGTAATATTTACACAAAATCAGTTTTAAATCTATTTGATCAAAAACATCCGGCAGACCTTTTTTAGTTGCCGGATGTTTTTTATGTCATATAATATTGGCAGGAAACGTAATGTCACCTTTTTACTGCTTTTTATGCAAACCAATTCTATTTGCTTAAATATTTTCTACCGCATCACGCAGTTCATCTGCCATACTCTGTACACAGGATGTCTGTGACGAAATTTCCTCCGATGTTGCTGCAATCGTTGCCACCTTCTCATTCATTTCATTGATATTTTCAATCAGATCTTTGATAGAATCAATGCTTGCATTAATCTTAGGAATGATTTCTTCTGCTTTTGCATTGTTCTCTACAATCAGTTTTTTCGTCGAATCGGACAATTCACGTATCTCACTTGCAACTACTGCAAATCCACGTCCAGCCTCTCCAGCCCTTGCCGCCTCTATGGAAGCATTCAGGGAAAGAAGATTTGTCTGCCCTGCTATGGAAGAAATATCCTCATTGCTTGCTTTATAAATATTGATAAAATCAGACATCGTTGCCAATGAACTGTTTAACTCCTGACAGAAATTGGAGATCTCCTGAATATGCTGTGCAAGCGTGGTCGCCTCATTTGCCGAAGTTTCATTCGCGTCACCCAGCTGATCAATATTTTCACTCAAAGATACAAACTGTTCTGTAATATCGGCAAGTTTCTGATTATGAATTTCTTGTTTCTGCTGTTCCTCTTCCATCAGATTCTGGATCTTTTCTTTTTCATTCTCCGCAACACTCTTGACATAATGTACACAGTTTTCCTTGACATTTACACCATTATAAATTGCCCTTGCCATATTGCGACAGGAAGAATAACCACAGGACTCACAATTCATTTTCTGGCTGGCAGCATCCGTCTTATTCATGGAAGCAAAAATCTCCTGCATTTCATGCTCCGCAGGCTCTTTAATCTCAACACTTTTGTTTGTATATTTGCGTACAAAATCATTGATATCTAAATCTTCAAATGCTTTCATCAGATTTACCAAACGATCCTTCTCCGGTACGGATTCGTCCCATGGTGAACCATTCTTTGTCTTCTTGCCAAACAATCCTCTTTTCGCGTCTGCTCCTGCATTTGCCGTTTTGTTTCTCATATCACTGAGTGTGAGCATAACATCATCCGTATTGCGCTCTAACTCAGTAGCTGTTCCATAGATGCATCCCTTAGAGCAGTTTAAAATATCGACCATAAACGGCTGTCTCTTATTCTTTTTGATACGTTCTAAATACTCATGCAGATAGCGATAGGCTTCCTTTTCGCCTTCTACCTGTCTTACCACCTGTTCTTTTCCAAGGAAATGTTCTACGTTTTCTCTTAAACCACCCGGCATCGGATAAAGAGCACCCATGCCATATTCCAGTTCGTCCTCATATTCCTTACAGCCCTGATATTTATTTCCAATCGTTTCAAAAAGCTTTTTAAATGTCACATTATATTTTACATAGCCATAGCAATTTGGATCTGTAATCTCTGTCTTCTTTGCGATACAAGGACTGATAAATGCAAGTTCATCATCACATTTTAAATATTTTTTTATGTAAATTGCCATACACATCATCGGACTATGAATCGGCATCATTTTCGGCAGTAATTCCGGAATATATTTTTCCACATAATTGACAACTGCCGGACATGGCTGGGAAATGCCACCCAGAAACTGATGTTCTGTAATATATTTTAAATATCCCCATGTCGTGATATCTGCACCGAAAGAAACACTGTAAATATGATTTACACCTTTTTCCTTCAGATATCCAAGTACCTTTTTATACTCATGCGGATAATTTGCCAAAAATGCAGGAGCTAAAATAACAGAAATCTTTTTTCCTGCTTCTAATGCTGTAAAAAATGATTTTGTGTCATCCTGATATTCTCTGGCATTATGCTCACATGCATCAAAACATGCCCCACATGCAATACATTTTTCAGAGTCAACTATTACCTTTCCTGCATCTGTTGCAACATTGGCGATCAGCACCGGACAATCTCTTACACATTTGTTGCATCCGGTACAATTATCATTTGCGTAAATAAGTTCCATTTTGTCCACCCACTTTGTATAATTTTCACAAAAAATATATTGTTATAGTGATATTTTATCATATTTTTGTGTTAATAACAATTTTTTATCACTTATTTTTTTGAATGTTTATAAAATAATATACAAAAGAACAGACCGCTTTGAGCAGCCTGTTCTTTTGTTCTTCTAATTGTACTTAAATTAAATTAAAGAATAATCTTCTTCGGACATTTCTGTGCACAGATACCACATCCGACACATTTTTCCTGATCAATATATGCTACATTGTCAATGACATGTACGGCATCCTTCGGACAGTTCTTCTCACAGAGATGACATCCGATACATCCAACGGAACATGCCTTCATTACATTCTTGCCGACATCCTTAGAACTACACTGAACAATATGTTTTGCTGAGTAAGGAACCAGCTCGATTAAGTGTTTCGGGCAGGCAGCCACACATTTACCACATGCCTTACATACTTCTTTATCAACCAGCGCTATACCATCTACGATATGGATTGCATCAAACGGACATGCCTTTACGCAGGAGCCAAAACCTAAACATCCATAGTTACATGCCTTTGGTCCACCGTTTGGAACGAACATCATAGATGCACAATCCTCATTACCAGTATACTCGTAATCTTTCTGTGTCTTGTCACAGGTTCCTGCACATTTTACGAAAGCAACTTTTTTCTCACCTGCACCTGCATCTACACCCATGATTGCACCGATCTTAGCTGCAACTGGAGCTCCGCCGACCGGACACTGGTTGACTGGTGCTTCACCTTTTGCGATCGCTGCAGCAAGTCCGGAACATCCGGCATAACCACAACCACCACAGTTATTTCCTGGAAGTTCGCCTAAGATGGCAACTTCCTTCTCATCAACTTCTACTTTGAATTTTTCTCCGGAAATACCAAGGAAAAATCCAATCAAGATACCTACGCCGCCCACAACAAGGGCTGCAACTAATATTGCTGTAACGTTCATCTTATTTTTCCTCCTAAATCATTCCTGAGAATCCCATAAACGCGATAGACATCAAAGCTGCTGTGATCAGAACGATCGCAGTACCCTGAAATGGTTTTGGAATATCATTGTATTCAATTTTTTCACGCAGACCTGCCATCAGAACGATCGCGATCAGGAATCCGAATGCAGTTGCAAAACCATTTACAACACTCTCTAAGATTCCATATTCTTTTGTAACGTTTGTTAATGCAACACCTAATACGGCACAGTTTGTAGTGATAAGAGGAAGGTATACACCTAAACTCTGATACAATGCCGGCATTGATTTCTTTAAGAACATCTCAACAAACTGTACTAATGCTGCGATAACAAGAATAAATACGATCGTCTGTAAATAAGTAAGATCGATCCCCTTGCTCATCAGATAGCTGTTTGCAAGAATAAATTTATAGATCAGTGCTGTTACAAACGAGGAAATCGTGATAACGAACACAACTGCACCGCCCATTCCGGCTGCTGTCTCTGTTTTCTTGGAAACTCCTAAGAACGGACAGATACCAAGGAACTGACTTAATACAACGTTATTTACAATCGCAGAACCGATTGCAATCAAAAGTAATTCTTTCATCTGTACCTATCCTCCTACTCTTCTTTTCCGGCAGCATCTGCTTTTACAGTTGCTTTACCGCTGCAGTGTGCAGCCTGGCTGCAGCCGGAGCAGTCGCCGCTCAAGCATCCTGCAGGCTCTGCTAACGGTTTTCCTTTTGCTTCCATCTTCGCTCTTACAATGTTCATAATAGCAACCAGACAGGACAATACTAAGAATGCACCAGGAGCCATAACGAAAATTGTGATCGGTGTAAACCATTTTAAGGATAAGATCTGGAATCCGAAGATCTGACCTGCTCCTAAAAGTTCACGGATCAAACCGATGCAGGTAAGACCAAATGTAAATCCAAGTCCCATACCAATACCATCAAACATAGACGGGATTACCGGGTTCTTAGAAGCATAGCTTTCTGCACGTCCAAGGATGATACAGTTTACTACGATAAGAGGAATATATACACCTAAAGACTCGGAAAGGCTTGGTGTATATGCCTGCATGATAAACTGAACCATGGTAACAAGTGATGCAACGATTACGATGAATGCCGGCATACGGACACCATCCGGGATCACTTTACGGAATGCTGAAATCAGCATATTGGATAAAATAAGTACCACTGTTGTGGAAAGTCCCATACCAAGTCCATTGATTGCTGAGGAAGTAACCGCCAATGTCGGACACATACCAAGCATCAGAACGAAGGTAGGATTCTCCTTGATAATACCGTTATATAAACGTTCTACATTTTTGTTCATTAATTTGTACCTCCCGCTAAAACATTCTGGAAGTATGTCAGGCAGGCATTTACACCGTTAGCCATAGCTTTTGATGTAATGGTAGAACCTGAAATTGCTTCGATCTCGTTGTCGGCTGACGGAGCTGACTTAACAACGGTAAAGGAATCTACTTTTTTGTTTTCAAACTGACCGTAGAAATCTTCTTCCTGCGCCTTCATACCAAGACCAGGTGTCTCAGAAATAGATGTGATGGAATAACCATTTACAGTTCCATCATTCTGGATACCTACGGAGAATGTGATAGATCCCTGGCTTCCGTCCTTTGCGGTTACCGTAAATACATAACCAAGTGTATTTTCGGATGCATCCTGTGCTGCAACTACGGTCTCGATCTCATCGGAATATCCGTTTTCATCTAACAGAGCCTGTGCTGCGTCTGCATCAAAATCTGCATAATCTGTAAAATGATCTGCATCTGTAAATACCTGTTTGTAGGCATTCTGTGTTTTTTCTTCATTTACCTTGTCAATTGAAGGTTTTGTGACACCGTACACAACTCCAAGTAAAAGTCCAAGTACGATTGTAAAAGCAAATAAAATTAATGCGTCATGAACGATCTTCTTATTCATCTTATTTGCCTCCTTCCTGCTTTTTGGCTTCTTTTACCATACCAAATGCTCTCGGAACCGTGTATTTCTCAATCATCGGAACTAAAATGTTACTTAAGATGATTGCGAAGGAAACGCCCTCAGCGTTTGCACCAAAGCAGCGGAACAGTCCGGTAAAGATACCACAGCAGATACCAAAGATGATCTGTCCCATTGGTGTGATCGGTGAAGTAACATAATCAGTAGCCATAAAGAATGCACCAAGCATGAGACCACCACCGCAGAGCTGTGCTGTAATATAAGTCCAGTCAGCACCATGTCCGCTGAAAAGAAGCATGAAAACAATAAATGTGATAATATAGCTTGCCGGGATTCTAAGATCGATAACACCCATTAAAATCAGGAAAATTGCACCAATCAGAATCGCGATCGCGGAAGTCTCACCGATTGTTCCGGCTGTACGTCCGATCAGCATATCCATCGTATTGACCGGATCACCATTTCTCATTGCTGCAAGCGGCGTTGCTCCGGTATAGGAATCGATCGTAAAGTTCGTCATGTTAGCTGCAAATGCAATCAGAAGAAAACATCTTGCACCCAGAGCAGGGTTCATGAAGTTCTGTCCTAATCCGCCGAACATACATTTTACAACCACGATTGCAAATACACCGCCGAGTACTGCTTCCCACCATGGAAGTGTAGCCGGAAGGTTTAATGCTAAAAGCAGACCGGTTACAACAGCACTTAAATCATTGATCGTCTGTTTTTTATGTACGATCTTATTGAAGATCCACTCTGATGCAACACAGGATGCGATTGTTACTAAAATTAAAATCAGTGCTCTGTATCCAAAGTTATAAATACCAAATAAGGTTGTCGGAAGCAATGCAATAATTACATAAAGCATGATTCTTTCCGTCGTATCTTTAGAACGCACATGTGGTGATGATGAAACATGATATAAATCACTCACAGGAATCCACCTCTTTCTTCAGTTTTAAAAATTTATTTTTCATATTTCCATTATTTTTTGCGTTTTGCTGCAAGAACCTGTTTTTTCATGGTCTTGATAGACTGTGCAAGCTGTCTCTTAGCCGGGCATGCAAAACTGCAGCTTCCGCACTCAACACACTCTAAGCCATGCCATTTTTCAAATTCTTCGGAAAGTCCCTTATCTGAGAACTTCGCAAGTCTCGACGGAATCAACTGCTCCGGACATGCTTCTACACAGCGTCCACAGTTGATACATGCTGTCTGTAACTTTTCTGCAGCAGCAACCTCATCCTGTGACATACATAACAGGGAGGATGATGTCTTTGTGGTCGGAACGTCTAATCCAAACATGGCAAATCCCATCATCGGACCACCGGAAATAATCTTCTCAGGCTGTACTTTAAATCCACCTGCCGCATCGACAAGTTCCTGATAACTCGTACCAATATTATATAAAAAGTTACCTGGATGCTCTACCGCATCACCTGTGATCGTAGAAATACGGTTTGTTACCGGCTTGCCAAGTTTAACTGCATTGTAGATGGCAATGATCGTCTCAACGTTGTCAACGATGCATCCTGCATCTGCCGGAAGCATTTTGGAATTGATGGAACGTCCTGTCACAGCATAAATCAACTGACGCTCACCACCCTGCGGATACTTTGTTTCTAATGGACATACTTCAATACGCGGTTCATCCTTTACAAGTTCCTGCAGTTTTTCAATACAGTCCGGTTTGTTATTCTCAATACCGAATACACCCTTTGCCTTGTCAAAAATCTGAAGAATGATCTTCATACCTCCGATCAGCTCTTCCGGATTTTCTAACATTCTCCGATAATCTGCGGTCAGATATGGTTCACACTCTGCACAGTTTGCAATGATATACTCAATTTTTTCCGGTTCTTTTGGTGATAACTTCACATGAGTCGGGAAACCCGCACCTCCCATGCCGACAACACCGGCCTCTTTTACTTTACCAATGATCTCTTCTTTTGATAAAGCTGTCACATCTTCACATGGCGTATAAGAAACCTCTTCGAACGCTCCGTCGTTTTCGATCACGATGGAATTGACCATATCGCCAACTGCCACACGACGCGGTTCAATAGCTTTTACAGTACCGGAAGCAGATGCATAAATTGGAGATGATACAAAACCGCCCGCTTCTGCGATTTTCTGTCCCTTTAATACTCTGTCGCCTTTCGCCACTATCGGACTTGCAGGTGCTCCGATATGCTGTGATAACGGATACACCAGGTCGCCCTTGGGTAAAACTTCCACAATCGGCGCATCCTTTGCTAATTCCTTGCCTTCGTAAGGATGGACGCCACCTTTAAATGTCTTTAAACCCATTTTTCGTGCCCCACTTTCTCTTAATTGTATTCTATTCTATGATATGTCTCATAGAACATTTATCCTATTGATTATACCACAAAATGATACATATTCCATCTATTCCTTGTATTTTTTTTAGAACCTTTTGACAAAATTTTCACAATTATTGAGATAATTCCATCAATTAATGGCATTTTCTTTTTCTTTTTATATGTGATAAAATAGTTTATTATGAAGGAAATCAGGGAGGATTTATATGAAACACTGGCACGAAGAAATGCCTTTTACAGCAGATGATTCACTGGCAGAACTGATATTTACAGAGAATTCTCTTTTTTTTGATATAGAAACAACCGGATTTTCAGCTGCACGCACATCACTCTATCTGATCGGATGCGCTGCGCGGAAAGAAAATCTGCTTATTGTCGATCAGTTTTTTGCAGAAACTCCGGCAGATGAATCGGATGTACTGCATGCATTTTTGGATTATCTGCAAAATTTTGATACGATCATCACGTTTAACGGAATCGGTTTTGATATTCCGTACCTGACAAACAAATGTCAGAAGTACAAAATACCAGAACCATTTTCCGCTTATGAATATGTTGACATCTATAAAATGATCTCAGGCTTTCGTTTTCTTTTTGCCCTTCCAAATTTAAAGCAGAAAACGGTAGAGCAATTCATTGGTTTAGAACGCGAGGACGCATATAACGGTGGTGAACTGATAGATGTATACAAGGCATGTCAGAAAAATCCAGATAAAAAACTTATCTCTCTTTTAAAGCAGCACAATTATGAGGATGTTATCGATATGCCAAAGCTTCTCTCCGTACTGTCCTATGTAAAGCTGTTTGAGGGCGCATTTAATGTGACATCCGTCTGTGCCAATGAATCTGTCTCCTATGACGGCAAACCCTGCAGGGAGATTCTCTTTTCCATGCAAAACATTTTTCCGGTTCCTAAACGTGTTTCCTGTCATTATGAGGATTTCCATCTGGTTGTCGATACAGACCAGACAACACTCTGTGTCCGTTTATATACAGGGGAACTCAAATATTTTCTTTCTGATTATAAAAATTACTGGTATCTGCCTGAGGAAGATCTCGCCATTCCCTCAAGCCTTGCTGCCTCGATTCCAAAAGAACGAAGAAAAAAAGCTACCGCAGGAACCTGCTATAAAAAAAAGAATGCCATTTTTGTTCCCCAGTATCAGGAAATACAAAAACCGGCATTCCGTCTTATGTTTAAAGATAAAAAAAGTTATTTTGAACTGTCAGAAGATTTTGTTGCTTCCAGTGAAATGCAGAAAGAATATTGTATGCATGTACTGCAGTTTATCTGGAAGAAAAAATTGTGAACTGTCATTCCTTTTATTTATAATTTGATCTGGTCAACCTTACTCCATGCACTATAAACCTTTTTGCCATCTGCCAGCTTATATGTTCGTATCTGTACATAATACACCGCATTATTTTTCAGTTTCTTTATTTTTAATGTGGTGTTTTTATTTCTGGTAATCACTTTTTTCTGCACATTTTTCTTCATCTTTGAATCAGTACTATAACGTATCTCATATCCGGTGGCACTATCTGCTTTTTTCCAGGATAGCTCTATCTCCCCGGCGTTTACGCTGACACTTTTCGTAAAAGATGTTTTTTTCGGTAATATTTTAAATGTTTTTGTGACTGTTCCAATATACGCACCTTTTCCACTGACGATCACTGTTGCAATGCCGCTTTTTTTATTATTTTTATACTTCACGGTATAATCAGTGCCTTGTTTTAATTTTTTCCCTTTCAATGTAACCGTCACAGACGGTTTCTTCGCTTTGCCATCGTATGTATAAGTATTTTTATTGAGTGTACATTTTGCTTTTTTTATGCTGGCTAAATTATCCGGATTTTCAAATTTTATATGAAATGTCTGATACCAGCCATTCTGAACATCATATTCATAAGAAACCGTGTTTGTTTTTTTATCCGTCAGTGTAACAACAGAACCATATCCTCCATCACTTCTGGTTCCTCCTGTTACTTCTCCAATCTTTGACATATCAAATCCCGGCAATTTTGCCAGATCGATCTTTTTCCCCTTTTCAACTGTATAATACTGATTATCAAATTTATACCATCCCAGCCCTGATATATTACTAATATCAAAACTGGTAAGTTCATTACCGTTCAGCTCTATATTGGTCAGATTTGTAGATTTTCTCAAATCCAAATATTTCAGTCTGTTTTTCTGGCAGTCTAATGTACGCAACTTTTTATTTTTTGTCACATCCAGTTTCGTAAGATTATTTCCTGCACAGCGATAGGTAACTAATTTTTTAAATTTGGATATATCTATGCTTCCAACCCCTGTATATGCAACATCAAGCTCTGTGAGATTCACACATCCCGTCAGGTTAACCGTTTTTAATTTCGGTGCCTTATGACATGCAAACGTTTTAAGGTTTTTACAGTTGCTGAGATTGATTCTTTCAATATTAGGAATTACAGGATCAACATATGTTCCATAGCCATATGCGGCAAATTCAGCCTCTTTTAAATACTTATTATTGCTCAGATCCAATTCTCTTAGTTTCTCAAGTTTTTCAAATCGATCCACGTCAAAAATTTTCAACGATGTATTCACACATTTTATTTTTTCTAGTTTCGGTGCCTCTCCCTCAAAATACACTTCCTCAAGTTTGTTATATTTACTTAAATCGAGACTAGTCAGCAGTAAATTTTCAAAAGTTATTTTTTGTATCTTTTTCGGCAATTTTAAATCAGTCAGTTTACCGGCATTCAGTTCTAACTCTTTCAGTTTACTACACTCCTGTAAATTTAGCTTTTTTAAACCTCCAGAACTGATACGAAGCTTTTTCAGACTTTTACAGCCGGTAAAATCTATATTTTTCAGATTATCCTGATCTAAAGTATCAAACTCAGTCAGTTCGGAACATCCTGACAAATTCAGGGTTTTCAAATAATAATCTTCAATATCCAGTTTTTCAAGATTCGCACATCCGTTTAATTGTAAATTTTCCGTGGAGCCTTCTACCGAAAACTCTTTTAAATTTTTATAATTACTTAAATCCAGTTTTTTTGACGATACCCCCTCAACATGAACTTTTTGAACTGATTTTGGAAGTACAAAATCTTCACTCAGTTTTACCGCTTTCAACGAAAGTTCCAAAATCTTCTGTTGGCTGTTCAAATCCAGTTTAGCAATTGAACTTCTATCCTTTCCGTACAGATTTTCAATGTCAAGCTTTTTCAGTGCAATACAAGGACTCAGATCTAATGCAGCTCCCATATATTCTTTTATTGTCAGTGTTTCTAATTTTTGGCATCCTGTAAAATCAATTCCTGCATCCAAATCTATACCCGCATCTATAGAAAGGCTTTTTAATGCGGTACATCCAGAAAACGACGCAACTCTCAAATGATCGACTTTATAAGCATCCGATATCTCTATCTCTTCCAACGAACTGCTGTTCATAATACTGCAGATACCATCTGTCAAAACAATTTTTTTCAGGTACCGTAAATATTCTATTCCCTCCGTTTGTATTTTTTCCTCAAATTCCAGCTTTGTAATCTTCCTGTTTTCGGAATCTGCCAAGAGACCATCTTTATTGGTGTCATATTTCTTGATTTTTTTGCGAAATTCATCATCCGGAAAATTCATTTCATTGATCGCTACACTGCCATCCTGATGAAATCCTTCATCCAGTTCCGGTTCGTCCGGTTCCTCTGGCTCTTCTGTCCCATCGTACATCATCCAGACACTTTCTTCCGCTTCTTCTGTATCATCAGCATCCATGATTTCCCCGGTCTCTGTCTCAGTTGTCTGCTCCGTATTTTTCCCGGTTTCCGTCTCCTCGGTTGTCTGCTCCGTATTTTTCCCGGTTTCTGTCTCCTCAGTTGTCTGTTCCGTGTTTTCTTCTGCACCCGTCCCGGTTATCTGCTCCGCAGTATCCGTTTCTCCACCGTTCTCATCACCGTAATCTGCAAAAATGCTCTCCGTGGTCTGTGTATTTTCCTGCGCACAAATGTGTACGCTTTCCTGTAAGCTAAATATCACACCCACAGCCAGTCCAAGCGACAATATTCTTTTATATATTTTTTTCATTTTCAACCTCCAAATAATAAAACAGCCTATCATTTCCTGATAAGCTGTTTTTAATTATGTACTGTTACTTTTTCTCAAAGAAGAAGGATGTATGTCTGTCAAATCCAAGTTCTCTGTAATTCATGATCTGTTCTGTACTTCCAATGAAAAGTACACCACCCGGCTGAAGCGCTTTATGGAACTTCTGATAGATCACATCTTTTGCTTCTTCCGTGAAATAAATAACCACATTACGGCAGACGATCAGATTGCAGCCACTCGGATAGGGATCTTTTAACAGGTCATGCTTTTTAAATTCCACCCTTTTTTTGATCTCATCTGAAATCTGATAGGAAGAACCAACTTTTGTAAAATACTTCTTTTTCAGATCATCCGGCACAGAGGCAATACTCTTTTCATTGTACAGTCCCATTCTCGCCGTATCAAGCACCTGATTGTCGATATCCGTTGCAATGATCTTAATATTTGCAAGCGGAACCTGTCTTGAAAGTGCCATGACAAGGGAATACGGTTCATCTCCTGTTGAACATGCCGCACTCCAGATTTTCAGGTTCTTGCCAAACTTTTTGATCAGTTCCGGGAATACCTGTCCCTCTAATATCTTCCACTGATCCGGATTACGATAGAATTCAGAAACATTGATTGTCAGGAAATTGATGAACTGATCAAATTTTTCTTTATCTTTCTTAATCAGTGCTACATAGTCATTGTACGTCTTAACGTTGTTCTTCGTGATCAGCGTATTGATCCGGCGGCGCATCTGTTTTTCCTTGTAAGAATTCAGATCGATTCCGGCAAGCTGCAAAATGTCCTTTTTAAATTTTTCATAATTATCGGTTTCCAGCATAATCTACTTTCCTCCTGTTTCCTTTTGCACAAAAGTTCTGTAAAACCAGATTTACTTTCATGCCATATCAAAAATAGGCTTTGCACATTCCGTGAAAGCCTATTTTTATCCATATTACTGTATACGGAATTTAGTTCTCTTCTGCTGCAACTGCATCGATATCGACATCTGCAACATCAGCATCTTCTGACTCATTTGTCTCCGGAGCAAGTAATGCTTTGATGGAAAGACTGATCTTCTTCTCGTCCTCGTTGAAATCAACGATCTTAGCTTCGATCTCCTGACCTACTTTTAATACATCAGATGGTTTCTCAATATGCTCTTTTGCAATCTGGGAAACATGCAGTAATGCGTCAACACCCGGAGCAAGCTCTACGAATGCACCGAAATCTGTCATTCTTGCCACTTTTCCTTTTACAACGTTTCCAACCGCATATTTCTCTGCAGCACCATTCCATGGATTCTCTGCCGGGAATTTCATGCTGAGTGCAATTTTTGTATCGTTGATATCTTTGATGAATACACGCACATGATCACCAACATTAAATACTTTTTTCGGACTCTCTACTCTGCCCCATGACATCTCAGAGATGTGAAGCAGTCCGTCAGCTCCGCCAAGGTCAATGAATGCACCGAAGTCTGTTACATTTTTAACAGTTCCTTCCATAACATCACCAACTTTGATCTTTGCAAACAGCTCTTTCTGCTGCTCTAATTTCTTAGCAACTAAAAGCTGTTTTCTGTCGCCGATGATTCTTCTGCGTTTTGGATTGAACTCGCTGATCACGAACTCGATATCCTGATCTTTGTACTTGGATAAATCTTTCTCATAGCTATCAGATACAAGGCTTGCCGGGATAAATACTCTTGTTTCATCCACGATCACGCAGAGACCGCCGTCTAATACCTGTGCTACTTTTGCTGTTAATACTTCTTTGTTTTCAAATGCCTCTTCTAATCTCTTGCTGCCTTTTTCTGCTGCGAGACGTTTGTATGTGAGTAATACCTGTCCCTCACCGTCATTTACCTTAAGAACCTTTGCTTCCATGGTGTCGCCGACAGATACCAGTGTTGTTAAATCAACGTTAGCTTCGTTCGTATATTCATTACGAGTAATGATTCCGTCTGATTTGTAGCCGATATTCAATACGATCTCATCAGGTTTTACATCGATAACGGTACCTTCAACTACCTCTCCATTTCTTATTGTTTTAAATGATTCCTCCAGCATTTGTTCAAAGCTCATTTCTGACATTCTTTTGAACCTCCTCAATAATTTTGTTTGGGGTAGAAGCCCCTGCGGTAATACCTACGCTATCGATGGACTCAAAACATGTGATATCCAAATCTTTTACAGTTTGTATATAGTAAGTATTGTTGCATTCGTTTTTACATATTTCAAACAACTTCTGCGTATTGGAACTATTTCTGCCCCCTATGACAATCATGGCGTCCACATCACGGGCAATCTTTGCTGCCTCAGTCTGTCTTTCCTCGGTGGCATTGCAGATTGTATTTAAAACAATTATATCATAACCTTTTTTATTTATAATTTCAACTAATTCTTGAAATTTATTGTAATTAAATGTCGTTTGTGCTACAATACATACCTTTTTCCCAGATTCTGCCTGATATTTTTCTGCCTCTTCCGGGGTTGCGATCACAGCCGTATGCGGATTCAGCGACCAGCTTTTGATTCCTTTTACTTCCGGATGCTTTTCATTCCCGATAATTACGATCTGCGCCCCTTCGGCACTGTGTTTTTCCACAAGGCGGTGTATCTTTAACACAAACGGGCAGGTTGCGTCCACCAATGTATAGCCAAGTTCTTTTATTTTTTCAGATATGCCCTTTTCCACTCCGTGTGCACGGATGATGACCGTTCCACCATGCGCCGCCCTCTCTTCGAGTTCTTCTACGCTCTCTAAAACAGTCACTCCTTTTTCTTCCAGATCACGCACCACCTCTTCATTGTGGATGATCGGACCAAATGTATAGATTGGCTGTCTCTCTGCGGCACTCATTTCAAGCTGCTCATACACGGTATCGACCGCGCGCTTTACGCCAAAGCAGAAACCTGCACTTTTTGCCAATGTTATCTTCATATTTTATGTTTCCTTATCTTGCCTCTGAATAAACCTGATAAATGGCATCTACCACTTCATCAATATTCATTTCCGAACTGTCAACCAAAACAGCATCCTCTGCCTGACGAAGCGGTGATGTTTCACGATGCATGTCACGGTAATCACGGTCAATAATATCTTTTTCGATCTCTGCAAGATCACAGCTTACTCCTTTTTCCGTCAGCTCATCGTATCTTCTCTTTGCCCGTGTCGCAGAACTTGCTGTCAGATAGATTTTGACCTGTGCGTCCGGAAGAACACACGTTCCAATATCTCTTCCATCCATGATGACATCTGCAGACTTTGCAAGCTGACGCTGGAGTTCCACTAGCTTTTTGCGGACCACCGGATAGACGCTTGTGGAAGATGCCATATTTCCAACTTCCTCATTGCGGATCACACCATTTACATTCTCTCCATTTAAAAGTACCTGCTGTTCTCCGTTTTCATAAGTGATCGTGACATCCACGTCCGGGCATGCTGCCGCGATCGCATTTTCATCTTTTGCATCAATATTATGCTGTAAAAAATAATATGCCATCGCACGGTACATTGCTCCCGTGTCCACATAGATAAATCCAAGTTTTTTCGCCAGCCGCTTTGCGATCGTGCTCTTTCCTGCTCCTGCCGGTCCGTCAATTGCAATATTCATACTCATGTTTTATTCTCCTTTTACATTTTGCTGTGTTTTTTATTTCCTATTCTTTTGTCCATAACAATCCATAGATTTATAACGCTTTATCATCTGTTATCTTTCATCCGGCTGCGCCGCTGAGATTCCCGCAAGATAACCGGTGGACCATGCAATCTGTAAATTATATCCACCTGTCATCGCATCCAGGTCTAACACCTCTCCGCAAAAATATAAATGCGGCACCAGTTTTGATTCCATCGTAGACGGATTGACTTCTTTTACTTTCACGCCGCCCTTCGTGATGATCGCTTCGTTAAAATCACGGAGTCCACACAGTGTGACCGGGAATGCCTTGATCAGTCCGATAAAATGTCTGCGTTCCTCTTTGGTGATCTCATTGACCTTTTTCTCCGGATCGATTCCGCTAAGATCCAGCATGACCGGAATCATTTTAGCCGGGAAAAACCCACCAATGGAGTTTTTGAACTGCTTGTTCTTCGCCTCATCAAACTCTCTTAACAGACGGTGATCTAACTGTTCTTCCGTAAGTGCCGGCTTTAAATCTATAAACATAGAAAGTTCTCCGGCCGTAAGAGACGGTTTGATAGCTGCACTCGCCGATAAAAGCAGCGGCCCGCTGACACCAAAGTGTGTAAACAGCATCTCGCCAAACTCCTGATACAGCAGTTTTTTTTCATTTAAAATGCGTACTTCCACATTTTTTAATGAAAGTCCCTGCATCTGCCGGACATAGTCTTCTTTTGCGAGAAACGGTACCAGTGACGGCCGGATGTCCGTGACGGTATGTCCTGCTTCTTTTGCAAAACGGTAACCATCCCCTGTAGAGCCGGTCGTCTGATAGGAAAATCCGCCTGTCGCAATGATTACTGCATCTGCCGGCATTGTGGTTCCATCTGTCAGCTTTACGCCTGTGACAATGTTTTCCGGTGCATCTTCTCCGGATGATTCCATAAGCAGACTTTGTACCTGTGTATGCAGCATTACTTTTACTTTTTTCTCTTTCAGCACTTTCTGCAATGTTGCGATCACATCCGAGGAATGATCCGAAACAGGAAATACCCGGTTGCCACGCTCTGTTTTTGTCCTCAGTCCGTTTCTCTCAAAAAAATCAATGACTCTTTGATTGTCATACGAATAAAAGGCGCTATATAAGAACTTTGCATTGGTCATAACATTTGCAAAGAGATTATCCATATCTCCCGCATTGGTAATATTGCATCGTCCCTTTCCGGTAATGAAAAGTTTTTTCCCAAGTTTTTCATTCTTTTCAAGCAGAATAACCTGACTGCCGGTTTCCGCTGCGGCGATCGCAGCAAACATTCCAGCCGGTCCCCCGCCTATTACAATGATTTTATTCATGAAAATCGCTGTCTCCTATTTTTGCATAACGCATTTTTATGGAATCGTCAATCGCATTGATCTCATCATTTTCATAGACCTGATACTCATCCCAGATTCCTTCTAACATTTCTAATGTCTTCGCAACATCTCTCTGTTTTTTCATACAGAGTGCCACGATCAGGGCATTGATCACGCTGAGTGGTGCAACCAGTGAATCCACAATAGACGCCATATCACTGTCTGCGATCAGATTACAGGACGAATACAAATTCATCGGTGAATGCACACTGTCTGTTAATGTAATCACTTTTGCACTGCGGTTGTTGGCAAACTCCATAGCCTTTAACGTCCGCATGGAATATCTCGGAAAACTGATTCCGATAATTACATCTTCCTTACCAATACGAACCATTTGTTCAAAAATTTCACTGGAACTGCTCGTCTGTATCAGACGTACATTTTCAAACATCAAAGTAAAATAAAATGCCATAAACGACGCAAGCGGCGCACAGCTTCTGATTCCAATAATATAAATATGTTTCGCATTCAAAATGGTATCTACTGCCATCTCAAATGCTGCCTGATCTATTTTTTCCAATGTGCTGTTGATTTTTTCCGCATCTGACTTTAAAACAGATTCTAAAATTTTTGACTGGCTGATCCTGCCATAAGTAACTTCCATACGCTGAATGGAGTTTAATTTGTTGCGTACCAGTTCTTCTAAGGCACTCTGAAATTCAGGATATCCCCGGTATCCAAGATGCATGGCAAAGCGCACAACCGTGGATTCGCTGACTCCGACCACCTCACCTAATTTTGCCGCCGTCAAAAATACTGCCTTATCATAGTTATCTGTGATATAGGTGGCAAGCAGTTTCTGTCCCTTGCTCAATTTACTGTATGACTCGTTGATCCGATTACTCAAATCATTCTTACTGCCCATAACCCCTCGTTCCTGTCATTTTATGACACCGTCTGCAATTTATGATGTGCCTTTGCACACCAACATTTCTATTATATCAAAACTTTTCCTTTTTGTCAGCTTTGAATCATTTTCATTCTGTAAAATTCACCTTTTCGTGCCATCAGTTCCTCAAACGTACCATATTCCACACAATGTCCGTCCGCAAGAACGGCAATCTTATCTGCATCACGAATTGTTGACAGCCGATGTGCCACAATAAATGTCGTCCTCCCCTTCGTCAGATTTTCCAAAGCTTCCTGTATCAGTTTTTCAGAAATACTGTCTAAAGCAGACGTAGCCTCATCGAGTACGATCACCTCCGGATCACGGATCAGTGCTCGCGCAATCGCAATGCGCTGTCTTTGTCCACCGGAAAGTTTTCCTCCATGTTCTCCTACCATGGTATCAACCCCATTTGGAAGGCTCTCCATCAGATCCGTAAGATTTGCCGCCTTTATGACACGTTCTAATTCTTCGTCCGAAACATGTTCGTTTCCGTAAGTAATGTTTTCACGTATAGTCCCTGAAAATAATATGGATGTCTGTGGTACAACGGCAAGATGTTTTCTGTATGTACGCAGATCTATTTTCCTCATATCATTACCATCTAAAAGGACCTTCCCTCCGTCCGCCAAATGAAAGCCGATCACAAGATTTAACACAGTCGATTTTCCTGCACCTGACTCCCCGACTAATGCGATCGTCTCCCCCTGTTTTACATGCAGGTTCAGGTGATTTAACACCGGTTTGTCACTGTTTTTATAATGAAAGGAAACATCTTCAAAATCAAATATGCCAGTTACGTCCTCTAACTGCTTTTTCCCCTCATTCTGCTCCACATCCTCTGAGAGGAGCACCTCACCAATGGAATTGACAGATTCAATGCCTTTCGCGATTGTCGGAAGCAATGTAACGATTGCAGACACCTGATTGACCACCGTTGCAAAATAACTCTGGTAAAGTGTGATATCTCCCGCCATAATGCGTCCACGCAACGCAAGATAGCCGGTAAATGCCAGACAGACGACCTGAAACACCTGGAATACCGCCCATCCGACTGAACCAAATAATGCCTGTACCAGATCCAGTTTATATCCCTTTTCCGCCACTGTAAAAAGCTGTCCGCTCATCTTATGTACTTCTTCGTCCTCCAATGCGTGTGCCCTTGTCACCGGGACAAGTTCCACCATTTCCATCACACGCGCAGATGTTTCTTCCATTTCTTTTCGAAATTCCGTATTTCTTTTTTTCATGACCGAGCGGAACGAAACCATCGTGATTGCCGCAACCGGAGTTGTCAACAGAAAAAATACAAAAACGATCTTACTTTTTGATGCTGTGACCACCAGCGCAACCCCGATATTCAGTGCAATATTTAAAATGCTTAAGAACATCTGTGTGGAAAGTGTCTCCACCGCCTCCACATCACGCATAATCTTAGACTGCAGCCTTCCAGACTGTGTCTCCACATGGTAGGCGATCGACAACTGCTGAAGTTTCCGGATCAATGCCTTACGAAGTCCTGTTTCTGCGTAACGTGTTGCAAGGCTTTTATATGATGTATACAGATAATTCATTGGTATATTAAGTGCGATCAAACCAATCTCAAGGGCTGCACTGATCCAGATATTTCTCACGGTATCAGGATTCTTCTGTGTCACATCATTGATGATATTTGCAGTTATGATTGGAAGTACCCACACACATGCATGCTTTATAAAAAAACAGATAACTGCCATAACAAATTTATGATAATTTCCTTTGTACAGTGCTATCAGAATCCGTATCGGATGACCTTTATATCTGCGATAACTTTCTATAAACCAGTTTTCTGTATCTATGCCATTTTTCGGCGACGTTTTCCGTTCAAAATTTTCCATTTTCTTATATCCTTTATCATTTATAGGATGATTCTAATTCTTTTCTTTGTAAAAAGCAATATTTCAGCAAAACAAAAAATGCCACAGCAGCATCCTAAAATACTGCCGTGGCATTTCATCAATCATATTCTAATTATACCGGATATGCACCATTCTTTGTATCTGCAATTGTTGCATCTACTTTTTTCTGCTGTGCTTCACGGTATTTGAAGAACTCAGTTGCAACCTGTGGGAACAATGCGTAAGATAATACATCTTCATCCTGCTGTTTCCACTGTTTCATCTCAGCTTCAATCTTGTCAAGCTCTGGCTCTAACAGATCTGCCGGACGACAGGTAATTGCATTCTTCTTCTCATCGCCTAATACTTTGTCAACAACTTCCGGATTGAACGGTTTTACAGTCTGACCGTATTTTCCAAGGAGAACATCTTTCGTCTCTTTGGTCGCTACTTTGTAACGCTCACCCATTAATACGTTGAATACAGCCTGTGTACCAACGATCTGTGAGGAAGGTGTAACAAGCGGCGGCTCACCAAGATCTTTACGAACACGCGGTACTTCTGCAAGTACTTCCTCGTATTTGTCCTCTTTCCCCTGCTCTTTTAACTGGGAGATCAGGTTGGATAACATACCACCCGGTACCTGATATAATAAAGTCTTGATGTTTACACCTAATACTTTCGGGTTCATCAGACCGCTCTCTAATGCTTCCTCTCTCATCGGACGGAAGTAATCAGCGATCTCAGCAAGTTTGTTCTGGTCTAAACCTGTATCAAACTCGGTTCCCTTGAATGCCTCTACCATAACCTCAGTAGCCGGCTGGGATGTTCCAAGTGCAAATGGAGACATTGCAGTATCGATGATATCACATCCTGCCTCTACTGCTTTCATGTATGTCATGGAAGCAACACCTGATGTATAGTGTGTATGTAACTCTAACGGGATATCGATCACTTCTTTGATCGCACGTACCAGCTCGTCTGCTTTCTGTGGAACTAAAAGTCCTGCCATATCTTTGATACATACAGAGTCAGCTCCCATATCCTCTACTCTTTTTGCCATATCTGTCCAGTAATCTAAGGTATAAGCATCACCGAGTGTATAAGATAAAGCCACCTGTGCATGTCCTTTTTCTTTGTTACATGCGCTTACTGCTGTCTGAAGATTGCGAAGATCATTCAGACAGTCAAAAATACGGATGATATCAATTCCGTTTGCGATGGATTTCTGTACGAAATACTCTACTACATCATCAGCATATGGACGGTATCCTAAGATATTCTGTCCACGGAATAACATCTGTAATTTCGTATTTTTAAAACCATCTCTTAATTTACGAAGACGATCCCATGGATCCTCTTTTAAGAAACGAAGGGATGCATCGAAAGTAGCGCCTCCCCAGCACTCAACAGCATAGTATCCAACCTTGTCCATCTTATCTACGATTGGAAGCATCTGCTCTGTTGTCATTCTTGTTGCGATCAGAGACTGATGTGCATCACGCAGTACTGTCTCTGTTATTTTTAAAGGTTTTTTAACAACTTCAGCCATTTTTTCCTCCTTATACAGCGAACCTGTTTTTGTTCTGCCGTCTGATTAAATTCCAAAGATTGCCATGAATACACCGGCTGCTACTGCTGTACCGATAACACCGGCAACGTTTGGTCCCATTGCATGCATAAGTAAAAAGTTCGTAGGATCTTCCTCTGCACCAACTTTCTGTGATACACGCGCAGCCATAGGAACTGTGGATACACCGGCAGAACCGATGAGTGGGTTGATCTTGCCTTTTGTAATGAAGCAAAGTAATTTACCGAACAATACTCCGGCTGCTGTACCAAACATAAATGCGATGAGTCCAAGTGCAACGATCTTTAAAGTTGTTGCATTTAAGAAAGCCTCTGCACTTGTGGATGCACCAACGGATGTACCAAGTAAGATAACTACGATATACATCAATGCATTAGATGCTGTCTCAGATAACTGACGAACCACACCACACTCACGGAACAGGTTACCGAGCATTAACATACCAACGAGCGGGGCTGTTGTCGGAAGGATCAGACATACAACAACGGTTACCACGATTGGGAATAAGATTTTCTCAAGTTTGGATACCGGACGTAAGTTCTGCATCTTGATCGCGCGTTCTTTTTTCGTTGTAAATAACTTCATAATTGGCGGCTGAATGATCGGCACCAGTGCCATGTAAGAATATGCTGCTACAGCGATCGGTCCCATAAGACCGGACTGTCCAAGCTTTCCTGCAAGGAAAATGGAAGTAGGACCATCTGCACCACCGATGATAGAAACGGCTGCTGCTGCTTTATCATTGAATCCCATCAGGATTGCAAGGAAATATGCGCCGAAAATACCAAACTGTGCTGCTGCTCCTAAAAGGAAGCTGATCGGGTTTGCGATCAGAGGTCCAAAATCGGTCATCGCACCAACGCCAAGGAAAATAAGGGATGGCAGGATTGACCATTCATCTAAGGTATAAAAATAATGGAATAAACCACCGACACCGTTACTCATCTGTTCCGGAGCTGCAAAGATATCCGGATAAATATTTACCAGAAGCATACCAAATGCGATCGGAACGAGTAACAACGGTTCAAACCCTTTTGCAATAGCCAGATACAGGAAAATACATGCAACTAAGATCATTACGAAATTTCCCCATGTCAGGTTGAAAAAGGCAGTCTGATGAAGGAGGTTGCCCATTGTCTCAGTAAAATAACTCATTGTTATCCTCCTAAAATTAGTTGTTTAAAGTTGCCAGTAATGCACCTGCTTCTACCATATCACCAACGCTTACGTTGATGCTTGCTACAGTACCATCTTCGGTAGCAACAACCGGTGTCTCCATTTTCATGATTTCAAGAACTAAGATTGTGTCACCTTTCTTTACAGATGCACCTACAGAAGACTCGATCTTAAATACTTTTCCTGCTGCACCTGCTTCGATCTTTACGTTACCTGCGCCACCTGCCGGTGCTGCTGCCTTCGGAGCTGCTGCCGGAGCCGGAGCTGCTGCACGTCTCGGTGCTGCTGCCGGTGCACTTACAGCACCATTCTCTTCTACAGTAACATCATAAACATTTCCATTTACGGTAATTGTATAGCTTTTCATTGAATCATCCTCCTGTGATCATTACTTTTTTACGACATATATTTATTATAACTTGTCTGCTTCGCCTATCTTCTATGGATAGAACGTACTACGAATCCATCTGCTGATGTTCCTTCTGCTGCTGCGATTGCTGCAGAAATAACTGCAACCAGTTCTAAATCATCAGTAAGCTGGGATGTCTCCTCACGCTGCTCGATCTGTTCTACAACCGGATCTGCCACATCTTTCTTCGCACCAGCATTTGCTTTTTTGTTCTGTAAATACGGAATCACTTTAAAGCAGCTGATGATCAGACTGATCAGGATAAGAACTACAAATACGGTTCCCATTCCCATCAATGTATTCATACCGGCTTTTTCCATTTTCTCGCCAAGTGAATACACAAGATCTGCACTTGCATCTGTAAGTTCCGGTGCTTCTGTCTCGTAATTGTATTCATATACATAAGAAACAACTACATCTCTGTCTGAGAAATGTAAAACCTGGTCTGCAGTCACAGTCTTCTGTGCTTTTGTCACAGTAAGATCTCCAAGTCCCTGATAGGAACCCAGATCTGAAACTGTTTCACCCCAGGATGTCAGTAAGTGGGCAAATGCATCCATTCCGTTTGAGTCATAATATTCTGCACCACTCTGTATATCTTCATCTGAAAACGAAACAAGCGCAGATACTGTCTGCTCCATGTTATCCTGGATATCAGAATAACTCATACCAAAATAATCAACGCTCTTAGGATCCGTTCCACATGCTGTCATTGCCAGAACCATAAAGCAAAGACAAAGCATAAGAGATAATTTTTTCTTCATAACTTCACCTTTCTATTTTGTTCCATGTTTCTTGTCCGGTACACCTGCACATTTTGTGTATAATAATTCAAATGCATCTACAAGGTATTTTCTGGTGTCTGCCGGATCTAAAATAAGATCTACATAACCACGTCTTGCTGCAGTCATAACACTTGACTGTAATGCATCATATTCTTTTGCTTTTGCTGCGAGTTCATCTGCAGATGCATCTGCGTACATGATCTTTGCTGCAAGCTCGCCATCCATCATACCGATCTTTGCATCTTCCCATGCATATGTAAAGTCTGCTCCGATTGCTTTGGAGTTCATTGTCACATAAGCGCTTCCGATTGCATTTCCGGTGATCAGGTTTACTTTCGGGCAGGTTGCATCAGCGAATGCCATTGTCATGCGTGCAAGTGCTTTTGCAAGTCCTTTTTCTGCACAGACAGTAGCTGCATAACCTTTTACGTTTGTTAAAGACAATACCGGGATCTCGAACGCATCACAGAAGTTAACGAACTCTGCTGCCTTGTTGCATCCTCTTGCTGTCAGAGCTCCGGAGAACTCCTCTGCTTTTTTGCCCTCTTCATCGTAAACTTCTGAGCAGTTTGCAACAGCGCCGACTGTCATTCCGTTTAACTGGATAAATCCGGTTACCATATCTTTTGCATAGTTTTTCTTTGTTTCAAAGAATACATGTCCGTCTGAGATCTCACTTAATAAATATCTTGGATCGCCTTTCATGGCTGCCATGTTCTCACATGCACGGTTTAAATCATCCTGACACTCAGATGTGTATACATCTCCTTCATTATTTAAAGGAAGGACGCTTACTAACTCGCGGATCTCTGCAATGATCTCATCCTCTGTTCCAACAGCATCGATACAACCGTTTTTCTCACTCTGGAACTCTGCGGAAGAAGTATCGCATTTTTCAATACGGTTACCCTCGATCGCATTCGGGGAATTGATGAACATTTTTCCTTTGCTCTCCATAAATGCGAAATCAGATAATGCAGGAACTACTGCAAGTCCACCGCCACAGCTTCCGAAAATAGCGGAAATCTGCGGAACAACGCCGGATGCTGCAACCTCCTTTGCGTAGATCTCACCAAATCCGTTTAACGCATCCACAGATTCCTGTAAACGCATTCCGGCGCAATCGATAAATCCGATCACCGGTGCTCCCATTTTCATTGCCATGTCATATACGGCTGCAATCTTCTTTGCATGCATCTCTCCGATAGTACCGTTTAATACAGCTGCATTCTGGCTGTATACAAATACCAGATTGCCATCCACCAGACCATGTCCGGTAATTACACCATCGGACGGTGTATCTGTGTCTGCAAGATTAAAGTCTGTATTTCTTGCGGTTACGAGAGAACCGATTTCCATGAAACTGTTCTCATCGACTAACTTGGTAATACGCTGCATTGCCAAGCTATCATTACTACTATTCATCCTTTTTGCCCTCCATCTATAAAGTTTGTTACCACATCTTTTGACATGGTACATAGTGAATAATGTAAAAATATAACAAATTCCGCTAGGATAAATTATAGATGGTCAGTGACAAATTTTCAAGAGAATTGTTAATTTTTTGACAGTTTTTTTTTGCATACAAGGAATTTAGGGCTTTTACATTGGAAATAATTCTGCTGTTTTTTTTACACACCAGCAAAAATCGATTCTTTTTACCGTATTCTTCACTGTGACCACACGTTTTGCCAGAACCTCATCTCCCAGAAGGTATGTTATCTCACCGATAAAATCTCCTTCCGTTACCGGTGCATAAAGTTTCCGGGATAATTGATACTCTATGTGTACTTCCTGGTCTTTTTCGATCAATAGTTCCACATTTTCTTTCACCGGCGCAACTTCAAGTTCTGTTGTTACCTCTTCGCCGATCTTTGTGCCCTGTCCGTCCACCACCTGTACCGGAGCATATTCCCCTGCGTCCAGTTCAATCTCATCCAGACTTATTTTCCGGAACCGGGAAATTCCATACTGCATAAGTTTTTTTGTATCTGCCCACTTATATGTTTTGTTATTCGGCCACCCGCAGGCAAGCAGTGCAACGATAAAAGTTCTGTCATCACGTTTTAATGCCCCGACATAACAATATCCCGCATTACCGGTAAAACCGGTCTTGCCTGACAATGCCCCGTCCATCATCTGCAAAAATGCATTATGATTACAGCAGGTGTAACTGTTTTTACCATCTATATCAGAAAACTGATACTGTCCTTCCCTTGTGATTGTAAGAAATTGCTCTGCCATTTCTGATGTTTTGATGCAGTACCGCATGATCAAAGAAAGATCTGCCGCTGTTGTGTGATGAAAGCCATTTTCATTTTTGGCATCCAGTCCGTTCGGTGTGATAAAATAACTGTCCTCACAGCCGATCTCCTCTGCTTTATCGTTCATAAGTTTTGCAAAATCACCCGTCGTGCCTGCAATGTGTTCTGCAATCGCCACAGCGCAGTCATTATAAGATTCCAACATCAGTCCGTACAGCAGATCTTTCAGATAAAACTTCTGCCCCTCCCGCATACCCAGATGAACTTTCGGCTGTGACGCTGCAAGCGTACTCACGGTCACTTCGCTGTCCAGGTCGCAGTTTTCCAGTGCAATGATACATGTCAGTATTTTGGTCGTACTGGCATTCGCCATCGCCTGGTGCCCGTTTTTTTCATACAGGATACGCCCGGAATCCGCATCCATAAGCACAGCTGCTTTTGCATACAGGGAATTTTGATCCGGCTTTTCTGTCACTTCCTCCATCCGCACATTTTCTTTTTGATCAAAAGCCTCCACGATCTGTATCCCATATCCTGTTAAGATCACAGTGACAAGGATCCATGCCAGCAGTTTTTTCCACATACACCAGACTCCAAAAAAGCATTTCATCAATCCTTATGTATATAATACGCAAAAAATGCTCATTTTTTGTGAAAAAAAAGCATACGAAACCAGATCAGATATCCAGTTTCATATGCATTTCCGCTTCCGCTTCCTGTTTGAATTCTTCTACCTGGACCGGACTTAACACGGGAAGTTCATCGATTGACTGAACGCCAAAACTCCTTAAGAATTCCTCCGTTGTGCCAAAAAGCAGCGGGCGTCCCGGCGCATCCAGCCTTCCAAGTTCACATACCAGATTGTACTCCACCAGCTTGTTTACCGCATGATCGCAGGAAACACCTCTGATCTTTTCAATTTCCGCCTTTGTAATCGGCTGCTTGTAGGCAATGATCGAAAGGGTTTCAAGCAGAACGTCGGTAAGCACATGCTTTTTCGGCTGCTTTGCGATTTTCACCAGATATTCATACATTTCGCCCTTCGTACACATCTGATAAGAACCGTCCAGTTCCATGATCTTAACGCCGACGCCATCATCCTCATAGCGCTGCATCAGATGTTCTATGATCTTTTTTGTCCGTTCTGTATCAAGTTCCAGTGTTTTTGCTATACGCTCTAATTCCACAGACTCTCCCATTGTAAACAGGATCGCCTCAACGATTGCCTCATATTTTTTTTCTTCCATACCAACCCTCTATTCCGGTGTGTAAAAATTCCACACAGATCCCATTTCATTTCTGCTGTCACACAGCTAGGCCGCAATTTTTGATTCAATTTTTATATCATCAAACGTGTATTCCTGGGAAACAACGATCTTTCCCATCTTCATCAGCTCTAATATTGCCAGAAATGTCACAACCACTTCCATTTTCCCGGACTGTGCTTCTAAAAGACTCCGAAACGAAAAATGTCCGTGATGCAGACTGTATTCTTCCACATATGTCATCTTATCAGGAAGTGACACTTCCTCTTTCTCGATTCTTCCAAACTTCGAACGGACCGGATCGATCTTATCCGCCTGTTTCTTTATGATGGACTGAAAAATATCATTCAGCCTCGCAAGTGTTACCCCGGACATCAGTTCATTCACATCAACCGGTTCTTCATATGCAAGAACTTCGGGCGGGATTGTCGGTGCTTTAAACCATACTTTTTCCGCATCAATCTGACGGTCCCTGAGTTCATATGCCATACATTTATACATTTTATATTCCAACAGCTGCTGCACAAGTTCCGCTCTCGGATCTTCTTCTTCCTCATCCTCGCTTTCTTTTGCAGGGAGCAGCATTTTTGATTTGATATCAAGCAGTGTCGCCGCCATCACGAGAAATTCGCTCATCACATTTAAGTCCTGTCTGCGCATTTCGGCAATATATTCCATATACTGGTTTGTGATCTCCACGATTGGAATATCATATATATTGACTTTATTTTTTTCTAACAGATGTAAAAGCAGATCTAACGGCCCCTCAAACACCTGAAGTTTTACAGTTAATTCCATCTATGTCATACCCTCTCATTCCACAAATATTGATTTTACCGTGGATTCCCGCAAAATTCAAGATTTTTATGCATAATGTACATCCTTCGCATCTAAAATAAATTATAACAGAACCCTACGGAGGGCATATTCTTGAAATTCATGGTTTCCATTCTGCTCGGTCTCAATCTCCTTGTGCAGGGCACGGTACTTCCTGCATCTTCCTGTTTCATTCCGAATGTAACCATCCCCCTGTCTCCTGCTGCCCAGACAGATACTGCACCTGCTGCAGACTTAAATATCTCCGCACCAAGCGCCATTTTGATGGAGGCTTCCACCGGTGCCGTCGTCTACGAAAAAAATTCCCACGAGGCAAGGCATCCGGCAAGTGTCACCAAGATTATGACGCTGCTTCTGATTTTTGATGCACTCTCATCCAAACAGATTTCCTTAGATGACACGGTGACCGTCTCCGAATATGCAGCAAGCATGGGCGGTTCCCAGGTGTTTTTAGAACCGGGTGAAACCCAGACAGTCGAAACGATGATCAAATGTATCAGTGTTGCGAGCGCCAATGACGCCTGTGTTGCCATGGCAGAACATGTTGCCGGTTCCGAATCAGAATTTGTCCGCATGATGAACGAACGCGCAAAAGGACTCGGTATGAATGACACCAATTTCGTCAACTGCTGTGGTTTAGATGCCGACGGACATATGACCAGCGCCAATGACATTGCACTGATGTCGCGCGAACTGATCACAAAATACCCGAAAATCCATGATTACTGCACAATCTGGATGGAAAATATCACCCACACTACCGCAAAAGGTTCCTCGGAGTTCGGTCTGACGAACACCAATAAGCTGATCAAACATTACCAGTATGCCACCGGCTTAAAAACCGGATTTACCAACACTGCCATGTACTGTATTTCCGCAACCGCCAAAAAAGATGATATGGAACTGATCGCCGTCATCATGGGGGCTCCTGATATCAAGTCACGCTCTGCGGATGCCACGACTCTTTTGAATTATGGGTTTGGGAAATGCAGGATTTACTGTGACAGCCACGAAGATAAGTTAGACGATCTCCCGGTTGAAAAAGGCCTTGCGGATTCTGTAGGCATCATTTACCAAAGACCTTTTCAATACATGACAACAGACGGAAGTGATCTTACCGGCATTACCAAAAGCATCGAACTGCCGGAAAATGTGACAGCACCAGTAAAAAAAGGAAACACTGCCGGGAAGGCGGTCTATTCTCTAAATGGAACGCCGATCGGCAGTGTCAATATTGTATATGCGGATACAGTCGATGCTGCAGATTATAAAGATTATTTTTGCCGCACCCTGTTATATTTTGTTCCTTAAAAATACAGAGTCCGGTGTATCACTGATTTGATGTCATGAAACATTCTGTTATTACATATCACTGATCTGATGGTGTGGAACATTTGTTCTCATATTATAACAACGGTGCAAACAGACGCATCAGGCTCTGAACCATACGTACCGGAAGTCTTCGTCTGCGGCAGAATGAAACATCCATCTCCTCCGACTCTTCAAATGTCCTGAGGCAGTCTTCCTTTACCTGCATGACTGCCTTAGACCGGTACATAAATACACCACATTCAAAGTGTAAAAACAGACTCCGGTAGTCAAGGTTTACACTGCCGACCGTCGCGATCTCATCGTCACAGACAAAACATTTTGCATGGATAAATCCCGGTGTATACTGAAAAATCTTCACACCATTCTTTAAAAGCGGTTCATAATAAGACTGTGTTAAAAGATATACTGCCTTTTTATCCGGCACACCCGGTGTCACGATCCTTACATCCACACCGCTCTTTGCTGCATTTGAGAGACAGATCAGCATTTCGTGATCGATGATCAGATATGGTGTAAAAATATACACATAGTTTTTCGCACGGTTTATGATATTCAGATAAATATTTTCTCCGACGTTTTCATTATCGAGCGGACTGTCACCATACGGCTGTACAAAGCCATCGGAGGTAAATTCTTTCTCCCTGTAAACAGACGGCAGGAATCTGCTGTAATCTTCCGTGGAACGGTTGATATAATTCCACATTTCCAGAAACATTGCCGTAAGGCTCCAGACTGCCTCTCCCTCAATCCGCACTCCGGTATCCTTCCAGTATCCAAACCTTTTGACTTTATTGATATATTCATCGGCAAGATTGATACCGCCTGTAAATCCAATATACCCATCCACCACAAAAATTTTACGGTGATCGCGGTTGTTCATCACCACAGAGATCAGTGGTTTAAACGGATTGAATGTCACACAGGGAATCCCTCTCTCCTGCAGCTTTTTATAATATCCAAAAGAAATAGAATTGATGCTGCCGACATCATCATAGATAAAGCGCACATCCACTCCGGCCTTTGCCTTTTCCTCAAGAATATCAAGGATCGTATTGAACATATATCCTTCTTCAATGATAAAATACTCGAGAAATATAAAATGTTTTGCACCGCGCAGTGCCTCTAACATATCCGGGAACATTTCTTCCCCGCAGCTGTAATATTTTGTCTGCGTGTTCTGATATAATGGAAATCCCGCCCATTTATCAATATAAGATGACTGCAGATATGCTGACCGGCTTTCTTTTTCTAAGCCTTTCTCCACTGCGCTATCTCTCTGAAACAATGCTTCCACCTGACGGTTGACAGCATCCATTCTCTCTCTTGTATGTTTGGTCAGACCGGATCTTCCAAATAAGAAATATACCATAAGTCCAAAAATCGGCGACAATAAGATCAAAAACGTCCACGAGAGTTTATTCGCCGGATTTGTCCATTTATTGACGATTACAAGCACAACAATGATTGCTATCACACGCACAAGCAAATTGACATACGTAAACTTGTAACTGAGCTGCCACAATACGACACACAGCCATAACACCTGTAAAATGATTGCCATGGCAACCACAAAAAATCTTCCAAATATGAGATGTAATATTTTCTTCATACAAATCTCCATTCTCCCTGCACGCTTTTCAATGAAAGCAACGTTTTCATCTGCACAAGTTTGTGCCACAGTACAAATATGTGCTTATTGTAATAATTTTCCTCTCAAAAGTCAACGCACGAGATGATCCACATGTATCATCCCCCATCCGATCCTGCCAAGCTGCGCACTTCTCGGATATGCTCTCTCATAAAGGCGCAGCTTCATTTCTGCCGGAGTAAATGATGGATACTTCTCAAATGCAAGGGCAAGCGCCCCTGAGACAACCGGTGCTGCCATGGAAGTTCCGCTTTTTACCTGATATCCGCTTTTATCCTTGCTGCAGCTTGTAATACCGGTTCCGGGTGCGAGGATTTCCGGCTTTACGATGCAGCATGCAGTCGGCCCCCTGCCGCTGTATCCGGTTTTTAAAACTTTTCTCCCACGGTCATAGGTATCATCATCACTGCTTCCGACCGTCAGTACTTTTCTTGAAATACCCGGAATCGTCACCGTATTTTCTTTTGGTCCGTTATTTCCTGCAGCGGCAACGACCATGATCCCTGCATCCCACAATTCATCGATCGCATATAAAAGCTTCCTCTGCTCCTCCACACCTGCGCCCGGTAACATTCCTACCGATATATTTAATATCTTAATATGATAACGTTCCCTGTTCTCTTTGACCCACATCACTGCATCAAGTACTTTTTTCGTATTTCCATTTCCATTTTCATCTAAAACCTTTAACATGATAATCCTGCATTTTGGTGCAACTCCACTGTATATCCGAACCTTATGTGCAGTATCTTTCAGATACTGCTCAGACATTTTTCCGTTTCCCGCAATAATCCCCGAAACATGGGTGCCGTGACCATTATCATCATACATTTCCTTTCTCCCATAACAAAAATCATGAAAATATATGATTCTGTCCTCAAAATCCGGATGTGCAACAATACCGGTATCCATCACTGCAACGGTAACATTCTGTCCGCTAAGTCCTGATCTGTATGCATAATCCGTGTGAATCATCTTCTTCACCCGATCCATAGTCTCTCCCATTCTGTCAAAGAACTTCCATATTATTATATGAAGAAATTTATTTTCTGCTAAAAATGATAAAAAAATGTTAAATTTTTCTGAATATTCAGAAGAATGTTTGACACTTGGCATGATTTTCCTTATAATAAATAATAGTTAATTAGTGAACTATTTTGGTTCGCTTTAAAATCAAAAAAGAAAGTAGTGTGATGCCATCTTGAACAAAAAACTCAAAGAAAAATTTGACGAATCCGTAAATGCAGTCCTGCCGATCACGGTGATCGTGCTCCTGCTTTCCATTTTTGTTGTTCCCATGGAAACCGGAACGATCGCCCTGTTCTTAGTCGGTGCATTTATGCTGATCATCGGCATGGCTTTTTTCCAGCTCGGTGCAGAAACTGCCATGACACCTCTCGGCGAAGGCGTTGGTTCTTCCATTATGAAAACAAGAAAGCTTCCTGTTTTAATCGGCGTATGCTTTCTGATGGGTATTATCATAACCCTCGCAGAACCCGATCTTCAGGTTCTTGCAAATCAGGTTCCTTCTATTCCGAACAATACCCTGATCTTTACGGTTGCACTTGGTGTCGGCGTATTCTTAGTGATCGCCGTACTTCGTATTCTCTTTCGGATCAGTCTTCCAGTTCTTTTGTGCATTTTTTATATTGCACTGTTTTTTCTTTCTTTCGCGGCTCCTGCTGATTTTATTGCAGTCGCATTTGACTCCGGCGGCGTGACGACAGGTCCCATGACAGTTCCCTTTATTATGGCGATCGGTGTTGGTCTCTCCGCAACCAGAAACGATAAAAACGGTTCGAGTGACAGTTTTGGTCTGATTTCTTTTTGCAGTGTAGGTCCTGTTTTAATGGTCCTTCTGCTTGGCATTTTTTATCATCCAACCGGTGCCGCATACAATGAGACAACAATCCCGGACGTAATCACGATGCAGGACGTGATCCGCGAATTTGTACATATGATACCGGATTATGCAAAAGAGGTTCTGCTGTCTATCCTTCCGGTAATTTTCGTATTTCTGATCTTCCAGCTTATTTCCAGACGTTATCACAAGCCACAGGTGATCAAAATGATCATCGGTTTACTCTACACGATCATCGGTCTGATCCTTTTCTTAACCGGTGTAAACGTCGGATTTGCTCCTGTTGGAAGTCTTCTTGGAAGCAGTCTTGCCGGCCAGCCGTGGAAATGGATTTTAATCCCGATCGGTGCCTTGATCGGTTACTATATCGTAAAAGCAGAGCCTGCGGTCCAGGTATTAAACCGTCAGGTTGAGGACGTCACAAACGGCTCTATTTCCAGAGATACCATGAATTTAAGCCTGTCGATCGGTGTATCTGCCTCCGTTGCACTTGCATTGCTTCGTGTTCTTACCGGTTTAAACATTTACTGGCTTTTAATCCCGGGATACCTGATTGCACTGATTCTGACAAGATTTGTACCAAAAGTATTTGTCGGCATTGCCTTCGACTCCGGCGGTGTTGCGAGTGGTCCTATGACTTCCACTTTTCTGCTCCCGCTTGCCATGGGTGCATGTACCGCGATCGGAGGAAATGTAGTCACAGATGCTTTCGGAGTTGTTGCGATGGTTGCCATGGCACCACTTATTGCAGTTCAGGTCATGGGTGTCTCCTATAATATGAAATTAAAGAAAGCAAGTACCCCTGCCGCCGCCATCATTGGCATTGACGACAATGAAATTCTGGATTTTGAGGAGGATTTTTAACGATGCAGGAACAGAAAAAACGAGAAGCTTACCGCTGCCTTGTAATTATCACAGACTCCCATATCAGAGAGCAATTATGCGAATTTTTAGCAGATTCCCATATACCGGTCTACTATCAGATGCATGGGATCGGCACAGCCAGTTCAGAATGGTTAGAATTATGCGGTCTTGGAAGTATCCAGAAAAGTATCACACTCTGTTTTATTCCAAACGGACGCAAAAAAATTCTGCTCGCTGAAATGAATCAGGCATTGAGCCTTCATAAAAAAGGAACCGGTATTGCCGTCAGTATTCCCATGAACGGCATGCAGGGATTTCTATATAAACTTTTAAACGAGCACACCGCAGAATCAGACGGCGAAGAAGTTGAAAAGGAAGTGAAAAAGATGAATGAACCAATTACACATGCTATGATACTTGTAACAATCAATCAGGGATACAGTGACGCTGTCATGAACACCGCGCGCGCTGCCGGTGCAACCGGAGGCACGATCTTAAAAGGTCTGCGCTGCAGTCCCGGAAAATCGGCTGTCATCTTCGGCATCACGATCCAGGAAGAACAGGAAATCGTCGCAATCGTTGTACCAAAAGATAAAAAAACAGAGATCATGCAGGCGATCAGCTCTGCTCATGGAATGGACTCTCCTGCCCATGGTGTTGCCTTTTCCCTGCCAGTGGACGGAATTATGGGATTGTAATGCCGATGAGGCCATTCTATTGTCAGGTATTACAAAAAAGAACTGCACGTTAATAACTATCTTTAACATACAGTTCTTTTTTCAAATCCATATATCTTGTATATAGATTATTTATAATTTTTAAACTATTTGTTTTTTCTTATGCCTCTGCCGGAACATCCTTCATAGAGAAGCTGATGCGTCCCATCTTGTCTTTTCCAAGGCAGACAACTTTTACTTTATCTCCTAATGTCAGGACATCCTCCACACGATTGATACGCTCTTTGGAAATCTTGGAAATATGAACCATTCCCTCTTTACCCGGAGCAAATTCAACAAATGCGCCAAATTCTTTGATGCTTACAACAGTACCAGTAAAGATCTGTCCCTCTGCAAAGTCAGTGGTGATAATCTTGATCATTTCGATTGCTTTGTTCATCATCTCTGCGTCTGTGCCACATACAGATACAGCACCGTCATCGGTAATGTCGATCTTAACGCCTGTGCGGTCAATGATCTCGTTGATCGTCTTTCCTCTCTGTCCGACTACATCACCGATCTTGTCCGGATTGATCTGGATCTGAACGATCTTCGGTGCGAATGTGCTGACTTCTTTTCTCGGCTCCTCGATTGCTTTTGACATAACCTCATCCATGATGTAGATTCTTGCCTCTCTCGCACGTCCGATTGCTTCCTCAACGATCGGTCTTGTAAGACCATGGATCTTGATATCCATCTGGATTGCTGTGATACCTTTGTGTGTACCGGTTACCTTAAAGTCCATATCTCCGAAGAAATCCTCAAGACCCTGGATATCCGTAAGAACAAGGTAATCATCATCTGTGTCACCGGTAACAAGACCACAGGAAATACCTGCAACCATTGCTTTTAACGGAACACCTGCTGCCATTAAAGACATACAGGATGCACAGGTGGAAGCCATGGAAGTAGATCCATTTGACTCAAATGTCTCGGATACGGCACGGATCGCATATGGGAACTCCTCCTCAGAAGGAAGTACTGCCATAAGTGCTTTCTCAGCCAGTGCACCGTGACCGATCTCACGGCGTCCCGGTCCACGGGAAACTTTTGTCTCACCTACAGAATATGCAGGGAAGTTGTACTGATGGATATATCTCTTTGTTGTGATGTTCTCATCTAATCCGTCGATCTTCTGTACCTCAGAAAGCGGAGCTAATGTGACAACATCACAGATCTGTGTCTGTCCACGGGTAAACATTGCAGAACCATGCACTCTAGGAATCAGGTCAACCTCAGCTGCAAGCGGACGGATCTGGTTGATTGCACGGCCATCCGGACGTTTGTGGTCTTTTAAGATCATCTTGCGGACAGTCTTTTTCTGATACTGGTAAACAGCCTCGCCAAGCACTGCCAACCACTCTTCGTTATCTGCGAATGCCTCAGCAAGTTTATCTGTGATCTCACGGATGTTCTCTTCACGTTTCTGTTTCTCATCGGTAAATACAGCTTCTTCCATCTGCTCCGGTGTTACGATCTCTTTGATTGCAGCAAACATCTCTTCCGGGATTGCACAGCTTGTATACTCATGTTTTGGCTTACCAACCTCTTCTACGATATGGTTGATGAAAGCGATGATTGTCTGGTTCACATCATGACATTTATAGATTGCCTCGATCATCTTCTCTTCCGGAATCTCATTTGCACCAGCTTCGATCATGATGACTTTCTCAGCGGTAGATGCAACGGTAAGCTGTAAATCACCGGTATCCCATACTTTCTGGGAAGGATTGATAATAAACTCGCCATCTACCATACCCATCTGTGTCATGGCACAAGGACCTGCAAACGGGATATCAGAAATGGTAACTGCAAGTGCGGAACCGATCATTGCAACAACTTCCGGACGGCACTCCGGGTCAACAGACATAACCATGTTGTTGATGGTAACGTCGTTGCGGTAATCCTTCGGGAATAACGGACGCATCGGGCGGTCGATAACACGGGAAGTAAGGATTGCATTCTCGGATGCCTTACCTTCTCTCTTGTTAAATCCACCAGGGATTTTTCCGACTGCATACATTTTCTCTTCGTACTCAACGCTGAGCGGGAAGAAATCGACTCCGTCTCTCGGCTTGTCCGATGCGGTAGCAGTAGATAAAACTGTTGTCTCACCGTATTTTAATAATGCGGCTCCGTTTGCCTGGGCACATACTCTGCCGATATCTACGGTCAGTGTTCTGCCTGCAAGTTCCATTGAAAAACTTTTATACATGCGTTTTCTCCTTTTCTCTGTGGAGACAGAAGCACCGAAACTACTGAAAAATCCACGACCTCTCATACATTTTTCAGTGGTCTCGGAAATATACTTCTGCCTTTGGCAAAGAACCTGTTTTCACAGGATTCTTTCTTATTTTAACTGAAAATCGAGTGGAGTAAGTCTCCACTCGATAAAACCGTATGAAAACAGATTCCATACGGTATCCATACATGCCAGCCTCCATGCGGAAGCGGCTCTGTATGGAGAAGATCTTATTTTCTAAGACCTAAGCGCTCAATTAAGGAACGATATCTTTCGATATCAACTTTCTTTAAGTATGCCAGTAAACCACGTCTCTGACCAACCATCTTTAAAAGACCACGTCTTGAATGATAGTCGTTTTTGTTCTCAGCAAGATGAGCATTTAACTCCTCGATACGTGCTGTTAAGATAGCGATCTGAACTTCCGGTGAACCTGTATCTCCCGGTGTTCTGCCATACTCTGCGATAATTGCCTGTTTCTTTTCCTTTGCGATCATGTTATGATCCTCCTTTTCTTATTAAACGCCCGTTCCGGCTGTGCCGGGATATGATACTCAGTAAAAGGTCGGAGTGTCCATCTACCGAATATGGGCTAAACTCATACTCCGCTATTATAGCATGGGTTGTTTCTGTTGTAAATGCCTAAATTTAATTATTGATCACACGGACTACTTTGACCGGTGTTCTATAGTATGCTCCTGAGATCTTGATACCGGACTTCGGTGAACTTGCATGTACCACACGGCCGCCTCCAATATAAATAGCCACATGATTGATACTGCTTCCGTTGCCGTAGAAGAAAAGATCTCCCGGCTGTGCATCCGATGCGGAAATCTTTGTACCACAGTTTGCCTGTGCTCTTGAAGAATGTGGAAGTGAAATGCCATAGTTGGCAAATACGCTCATGACAAATCCGGAACAGTCCGCCCCTCTTGTCAGACTGGTTCCACCCCATACATACGGGTTTCCGACAAACTGTGTTGCATAGGAAACAAGGGATACACGGACATCCGATACACCCTGTCCATAACGGACTTCTGTCATAGTCTGTGCCTTCGGAAGTTCGGTTGCAATGCTGACATAGTCTGAAGAGACATATCCCTCATCACTGTCGACATTGATCTTTACCCAGCCGTCAAGGACTTCAAGAACCTCAAGTTCCTCACCCTCCGGCATCATGGTGATGACATGGCTGTCTGTGTTTGTCTCGTCACGGACATAAAGCGTGGTCGTCGTTACGGTTGCAACTGTCTGCTTTACTTCCTGTGCCTTTGCGATCGCTGCTTCGCCGGTCAGAAGATATTCTGATTTTACATATCCTTTTACTTTTCCGGACTCGATCTGTGTCCAGTCACCATCTGTTCCAATAATCTCACATCCTGCATTGTTTGGCAGCTTTCCAACAATCTCTGCCTCTGTTCCCGGAACTTCACGGACATTAATATTGCCATCTGCCTGTGCGATTCCCAGATTTGTGTATCCAAATGCACTGGCTGCCTCTGCAAGCGCCTGTGCCTGTTTTTCTTCCTCTGTTTGTGTCTCATCTTCCTGACCGGATGCAGTCATATCACGGTCGGATTCTGAAACACTGACCATATCTGCTGCGGTAACAGAAAGGTAATCCGACATCACATCAGTAACACCGGATGCAAGATCCGTACCCTGTTTTGTATAATTTTCCATCTGTTCTGCCAATGTGGAAGACACCCCCGCAGACACTTCATGTATCTGGGAATCTGTGCTCTCTGCCATTACTTCCTGTGTGTCTTTCACACCCGGCTTTCCATCAATATAAGCTGTTGAAAATACAAGAGAACCGGCTGCAAGAAGTCCGGCTGCCTTAACCCATTTTGCTTTCATATCCGTACCTTTCCAAAGAATCCTGAATACTTCGTTTATCAATACCGCTCAAGTATAGCAGTCATTTTTTACAATGTCAACATATTTATGTAATATTTCCGTAATATTTAGGATTCATTTTTCTCGAACCATGCCCTCGCATATGCAATATTATTCTGCATTTCCTCTTTTAAAGCCTCGATGGATGAAAATTTCCGTTCCTCCCGGATTCTTGTCAAGAACTCGACCGTCACTACTTTGCCGTAAAGATCCCCGGCAAAATCCAGAAGATGTGTCTCAACACCGACCGGATTTTTTCCTTCAATCGTCGGTTTCACCCCAACGTTTGTAACGCCACGGTAGCTCCGGTCGCCAAGCCGCACTTCTGTCACATAGACACCACTCTCCGGAAGCAGTTTTTCCTCCGGCGGAATCTGGTTGATCGTCGGGATTCCAAGTTTCGTGCTGCCTAAATGTCTTCCGTGAAGGATCTCCCCTGTCACAAAATAGTGATACCCTAACAGATGATTTGCCTTCTCAATATTGCCCTTTGCAATCTCTTCCCGGACAAATGTGCTGCTGATATCTCTCTTATCTTCCTGCATTTTATCGATCACAAGCACTTCATAGCCATACTTGTCCGATAAATCTTTCAACATGTGATAATCGCCCCTGCGATTGTGCCCAAAGTGGAAATCAGAACCAACCACAAAACACTTTACATGAAGCTGATGCACGATCTTGGCAATGAAATCTTCTGGTTCCATGCACATGATCTCTTTTGTAAACGGACACTCGACCAGATAGTCGATCCCAATCTGCTCAAAGATATGCATTTTTTCTTCATTGGTTGTTAAAACTTTCGCCTCAACCTGTTCCACACTTTTCCGTGGTGGAATATTAAATGTGAATATGACCGCTGCAAGTCCCGCTTCCTTTTTGGATGCCAGATGTTCCATCAGGAGTTCATGGCCTCTGTGTATCCCGTCAAATTTTCCAAGTGAAAGTACGGTTGGCTCTTCAATATAAAATTCGGTTGTGTTTTTCAGATATTTCATGCTTCCATAAACAATTTTACCGGTTTATAATCTCCGTGTATCTCGGAGTACTCATATATCCCGATAAAACGCCCTTCTTCATCATAAATACGGACCTTCTGCTGTTCCCAGTCTTTCTGATAAGAAACAAACATGTCTTTTTTCATCCGGTTTCCATTATATAACAGTTTGTTCCATTCTTTGCAGATCACCGCTTTTTTATACTGTAAAAATACGGAATCAACCGCATAAATAAAATCAAACATCTCTGCGTTCCACTGTTCTGACTGTGTCTGTCCTGCCGCTTTTTGTACACGTTCTTCGATCTCTGAGAGGCGAAGCGCATCCTGTACACAAAATTCAGATACCTTTGTGCGCAGCAAGGATTCCATACATGCTCCACAGGAAAGTTTCTCACCGATGTCCTGACATAATGTACGGATATAAGTTCCCTTTGAGCAGCGCACACGCATACAGACCCGGGGCAGTTCCATTTTAATAATCTCAATGGAATAGAGCTGAACCGGTCTTGCCTGACGTTCCACCGTCACACCGGCCCTTGCGAGATCGCACAGTTTCTTTCCGTTCACTTTTAATGCAGAATACATCGGCGGAACCTGCATGTATTCCCCTGTGAAAGAAAGAACTGCCTCTTTTACCTGCTCTTCCGTTACTTCTACCGGATGTTCCTCTAAAACAGTTCCCGTGGTATCCTGCGTGTCTGTCACCTTTCCAAGCAGCATCACCGCAACGTATTCTTTGTTTTTGTCCGTCAAAAGGTCGCAGACTTTTGTCGCTTTACCAAGACACACAGGAAGCACCCCCTCCGCATCCGGATCGAGTGTCCCTGTGTGTCCGATTTTCTTTGTTTTTAAAATACCTCTTAGTTTTGCGACCACATCAAAGGATGTATATCCTTTTTCTTTGTATACATTGATAATTCCGTTAATCATAAATTTTCCCGTCTCATGTACAGCCGTCATTTTCTGCAATCTGAAAATTTCAGGCTGCCTGTATCGTTAATCTGTGATCTGTTCTCTGATATCTTCAATAATTTCATTCAGCCGTTTTTCTGGATCTCCCGCCACGGAAAAACCTGCTGCCCTGACATGTCCGCCACCGCCATATTTTGCTGCGATCTTTGCAACATCCACATAACTTGCAGAACGAGTGCTGACTTTATAATTTTCTTCATCTGTCTGGTATAAAAAGACTGCTGCTTCCACGTCCTTTGTCACGCGAAGCTGGCTGACGATCCCGTCTAAATGTTTCGGAAGAACATTGTATTCTCTCATTTCCTCTGCAGTTATGATACTCGAGATGCATTTTCCATCCAGATGCAGCTTACTTTTTACCAGCGCAAGTCCCATGATACGGTTCTGCTCATAGGTTTTTGTAAAAAACGTCTGATCCACGATCTTCGGGAAATCAATGCCCATTCCCATCAGAACACCTGCTGCCTCCATCGTTTTTTCCGATGTGCAGGAATACTGGAACACACCGGTATCATGGATGATTCCGGTATAAATGCATTCTGCGATCTCTTTGGTCAGACGTTCTCTCGGGATCAGTTCAAATACCAGTTCCGACGCAGAACTCGCCTGCGGGAAAATATAGTTTTCATCCGCAAAACTCTGGTTACTGATATGATGATCGATACACGCTGTTTTTTTTGCATGCTCAAAATATTTTGCCGCGTCTCCAAGTCTGCCCAGATCCCCGCAGTCCTGTGCGATAAACAGATCAAACTCTTTATCTGCAGTGCAGTCGCTTATGATCTTATCCGCATTTTTCATAAATTTGAAAATATTGGGTATCGGCTGCAGATACAGGCTGACTTCGATCTGCGGGTAATATGTCGTAATATAGTTATAGGTTGCAAGGCAGGAGCCTACGCAGTCCCCATCCGGTCTGATATGACCTGCAATGGCAGCTGTTTTTACTCCCGCGAAAAGTTCATCGAGACTTTTCATGTTCTCCTCCATCCCCAAATATACGCTTTTCGTTTGTCTTATTCCTCTGCGTCATCTTCGCTTTTGATATCTTTTGTGACCTCGTCGATCATTTTAGACATCTTTACACCATATTCAATCGACTGGTCTAACACGAAACGGATCTCCGGTGTATTGCGCAGATTTACTGTTTTCGCAAGTTTGCTGCGGATAAATCCCTCCGCGCTCTTTAACCCTGCAAGTGTTTTTGCCTGGGATTCTTCATCTCCTAAAACACTGATATATGCTTTACATGTTTTTAAATCCGGTGCAACTTCCACTGCCACAACGCTTGTCAGCGGGTTGATCCGCGGGTCTTTGATCTCCCCGCGGATGATATTGGAAAGTTCGCGCTGCACCTCTCCATTGATCCTGGTATTTTTAATACTGTTTTTTCTCATTTTATAACCTCTTAGCGCGGTACCTCAACCATTGTATACGCTTCTACGATATCTAATTCCTGGAAATCACCGAAACCTTCAAATACAAGACCGCACTCAAATCCTGCTTTTACTTCTTTGACATCATCTTTAAATCTCTTTAAGGAAGCTAAATCACCCTCAAAGATCTGTTCGCCCTCGCGGGAAATACGAACTTTACATCCTCTCTGGAACATACCGTCAAGCACATAAGAACCTGCGATATTGCCGACGCCGGAAGCCTTGAAGATCTGACGGATCTCTGCATGGCCTAATACTTTCTCTTCGTATACCGGGTCTAACATTCCCTTCATGGCTGCCTCTACATCCTCAATTGCATTGTAGATGACTTTGTAGAGACGGATATCTACGTTTTCTTTATCTGCAGTAAGTTTTGCAGTCGGATCCGGACGGACGTTAAATCCGATGATGATCGCATTTGATGCAGATGCAAGGCTGACATCAGACTCGTTGATCGCACCAACACCACCATGGATGACTTTTACAACAACTTCTTCGTTCGACAGTTTTACAAGACTCTGTTTTACTGCCTCCACGGAACCCTGTACATCGGCTTTTACGATGATATCGAGTTCTTTGACATTTCCGGACTGGATCTGTGAAAACAGATCGTCTAAGGACATCTTCACTTTTGTATCTTCGATCAGACGGTTCTTGCCCTCGGAAATATAGGTCTCAGCAAATGCTCTCGCCTCTTTTTCTGTATCCATGGCAACGAATGTCTCGCCCGCTTCCGGTACAGAGGATAAACCTAAGATCTCTACCGGCATGGAAGGACCAGCTTCTTTGACACGTCTTCCCTGATCATCGATCATTGCACGGACTTTACCATAGCAGCTTCCGCATGCTACCGGCTGGCCAACTTTTAAAGTACCTTTCTGCACCAAAACAGTGGCAACGGCACCGCGGCCCTTATCAAGCTGTGCCTCAATGACAAGACCTCTTGCATTACGTTTCGGATTTGCCTTTAACTCAAGTACTTCTGCTGTTAAAAGGATCATCTCAAGCAGGTTGTCGATACCCTCTTTTGTATGTGCGGATACCGGACAGAAGATCGTGCTTCCACCCCAGTCTTCCGGGATAAGTTCATACTCGGATAACTCCTGTTTTACACGCTCGATATTTGCACTCGGCTTATCGATCTTGTTGATCGCAACGATGATCTCAACACCTGCTGCTTTTGCATGGTTGATTGCCTCTACGGTCTGTGGCATTACACCATCGTCTGCTGCAACGACTAAGATCGCAATATCGGTGGAATTTGCACCACGCATACGCATTGCAGTAAATGCCTCATGTCCCGGTGTATCTAAGAATGTGATCTTCTGACCATTGATGGATACCACGGATGCACCGATGTGCTGTGTGATACCGCCTGCCTCTCTGTCTGTCACACGGGTAGAACGGATTGCATCCAGCAAGGATGTTTTACCATGGTCAACGTGGCCCATAACACAGACAACCGGTGGACGTGCTACTAAAGTATCTTCCGGATCTTCTTCCTCTTTTAAGAGTTCGGCGATCACATCGACTTTTTCTTCCGGCTCACAGATGCAGTTAAACTCTAATGCGATTTCTTCTGCCTGCTCGTAATCTACTTCCTGGTTTACCGTAACCATCGTTCCTTTTAAGAACAGTTTCTTTACGATAACAGACGGCTGTACTTTCATCTTGTCAGCTAACTCTCTGATCGTAAGTTTCTCCGGTAATACCAGTGTGCGGATCACATCCTCTTCCGGCTGCTGTTTTGGCTGCTGCTGAGGTTTCTTCTTGCCACCGTTCTTCTCAAGATTGATAAAGCGCTCCTGTTTCTTTCCGCCAAGTGCATCGTAATCGTTGCGCTGTCTTGCGTTTTTGTTTCTGTCCTTATCGCGCTCTCTGGATTCTTTTCCTCTTAACTCCTCCGGTGCTGCTGCAGCTGCCTCTTTATTGAAGCGGTCGATCTCACGGTCAAGTCTGCCGCCACCATTATTTCCACCACGGAAGCCATTGTTTCTGTTGTTATTTCTGTCGCCCTGACCCTGTCCCGGTCTGCCATTGTTCTGGTATGGACGCTGTCCATCGTTTCTTCCGTTTCTGTCACCGTACGGGCGCTGTGGTCTGTCACCATTGTTTCTCTGGTTTCTTCCATCTCCCTGCGGACGGCGCTGACCATTATTGTTACGGTCGCGTCTGTCATTATTATTCCCCTGACGGCGGTCATTATTCTGCGGACGGTACTCCGGATTCTGTGCATAGACATTTTCTCTTGGAGTCTGTACCTGTACTTTTTCAACCGTTTTCTTCGGCTCTTCCGCTGCCGGTTTTGCCTCTCTCTGTGCCTTCAGCTCTGCTGCTTTTGCCGCTGCAAGATGCTCTGCCTCTTCCGCTGCTTTTGCTGCCTCCGGGTTAATTGCGCGTTCAAATGCTTTTCTTACATCATAACCGGATGTCGGTCTTGCCTGCGCATTGCCGCGGTTTGGATTCTGTCCCTGTGGACGGCGGTCGCCATTCCCCTGGCGTCTGTCACCATTTCCAGAACGTCTGTTGTTATTGCCGCCGCGGCCGCCGCCCTGTTTGCTGTACTGTGCATTGAACACAGCAGTAATGCTTGATTTTTTCTTCGGGCGCTGCTCTGCGTTCTCAGTTTTTGCACCCTCAGCCGGTTTATTCTGCTCGTTTGCCTGTGGCTTCTGTGCAGGTTTATTTTCCGGTGCCGCTGTCTTGTTCTCTGCAGGTTTGCTCTCTGACACATTTTCTTTATTCTGTGCCTTTGCAGTATTCTCCGCTGCTGCAGACTTTCCAAATTTCTTTCTCACGATATCCTGTGCCGGATCATCGATATTGCTGGAAGCTGCTTTCACTGCATATTCCGTCGTATTTAATGTTTCTATAATCTGTTTACTCTCTATTCCTAATTCTTTTGCAAGGTCATATACTCTCATTTTTGCCATTTATCTTAATTCCTCCCATTATTCAGTTGTGATTGCTGTTTCAGTCTCTCTTCGATCGAGTGCGACAGTCCCTCGTTTGTGACTGCAAGCGATGCACGAAATTCTTTTCCGATGAAATGCCCGAGCATTTCTTTGTCCGAATATTCATACATTGGCACCTGATAAAAATCTGTCATATTTCGAAACATTTTCTTCGTATTGTCTGACGCATCCTGTGCAACGATGACAAGATATGCCCTGCCCTCTTTTACCGCCTTTTCCGTAGAAAATTCTCCACTCGCCACACTGCCGGCTTTTGCGGCAATTCCTAGCATAGATAACACTCTATCTGGTTTCAAGCTGTTCCATCTCCTTTGTCAGCGTTTCATATACATCTTTCGGGATCGGCATTTTAAATGATCGTTCTAACCCTTTATTTTTTATCGCCATTGCAAGACATTCACGGTTTGGGCAGATATAAGCACCTCTTCCGTTCTTTCTTCCAGTTGCATCTAAAATGATCTCCGTTTCCCCTTCTTCCGTCGGCGCTGTTTTGATCACACGGATCATATCTCTTTTGGCTTTCATCTCATGACAGCCGACACACTGCCTCATCGGAATCTTTTTATTTGACATTCTTCTTAATACCTCTTATTCTCTGTCCTCACCATCAGCTTCGGCATTGTTTTCTTCTGCTCCGTCAGTCTCATAGCTGTCTTCCTCATAGCCTTCCTCTGCCGGTGCACTGCCGTCCTCGTACTCCTCATAGGACCCGCCGTCCTCATCGTAATACTCATCTTCCTCGTAATCATTCTCGTAATCTAAGAAATCGCCGGACTCTCTCGCCTGTGTCTCGCTCTTGATATCGATCTTGAATCCTGTCAGACGTGCTGCAAGTCTTGCATTCTGTCCTTCTTTTCCGATGGCAAGAGAAAGCTGGTAATCCGGAACAACCACTTTTGCAGATTTTTCTTCTGCATCCGCAATAACAGAAATAACTTTTGCCGGACTTAATGCATTTTCGATCATCATTGCCGGATTCTCATTCCAGGTGATGATATCAATCTTCTCACCACGCAGTTCACCAACGATTGCATTGACTCTGGCACCATTCATACCAACACATGCACCAACCGGATCGACATCCGGATCGTTTGACCATACTGCGATCTTTGTTCTGCTTCCTGCTTCACGCGCGATCGCCTTGATCTCTACGATGCCCTCGCGGACCTCAGCCACCTCAGACTCAAACAGGCGTTTTACAAGTTCCGGATGTGTTCTGGAAACTAACACTTTCGGTCCTTTAGAAGTAGCCTTAACCTCTAAGATATATACCTTGATACGCTCTGTCGGCTGGAACACTTCGCCTTTTACCTGTTCATTCTCTGTTAAGATCGCATCGACCCTTCCTAAGTTAATGCTGACATTTCTTCCCACATAACGCTGTACCACGCCGGTCACAACATCTTTTTCCATGCTGTAATACTGATCGTATAAAACTTTACGCTCTTCTTCACGGATTTTCTGTAAGATCACGTTCTTTGCATTCTGTGTTGCGATACGTCCGAATTCCTTAGACTGTACCTCGATGTTGACAACGTCTCCGATCTCATATTTGGAATTGATCATCTTTGCATTGACCAGACTGATCTGCTCTACCGGATCTTCTACCGTTTCAACAACTGTCTTTTCCTGAAATACATGAAACTCACAGGTTTCCGGATCGATCGATACTTTTACGTTATCGGATGAACCAAAATGGTTCTTGCACGCTGTTACAAGAGAATTTTCAATCGCTTCAAGCAATGTATCTTTGCTGATATTCTTCTCCTGTTCCAGTATATTTAACGCTTCTAACAACTCATTATTACTCATTATTAAATCCTCCTTGTTTTGCGGAGCAAAATGCCTGCTATGCTGTTTTTGCATAGCATGTGCCCTTGCAGGGAGCAATGCCCAGCACACTGGGCAGGATTTTCCTCCTTTAGTTCATCTTTAAAAGTCAAATGCCAGACGGATCAGTGCGATATCGCTCTTTTCAAACGTCATTTCCGTTCCGTCCTCTGTTTTTATCGTCACGGTATTTTCATCATATGCAGACAAAATACCATAAAATTCCTTTTCACGGTTGATTGCACGATATGTTCGTATCTCTACTTCTTTTCCCATGCTGCGGATATAATCTTTTTCTTTTTTCAGCGGTCTGCCAAGTCCCGGAGAGCTGACCTCAAAAACATAGGAGTCCTCAACGAAATCTTCTCTGTCTAAAATCTCGTTCATCTCCCGCGCCACTGCCTCACAGTCATTTACGGTAATGCCGCCTTCCTTGTCGATATAGGCTCTTAAGTACCAGGCACCGCCTTCCTTTACATACTCCACATCGACCAGCTCAAAATTCATGCGGTCTAAAATCGGAGTAATCAGTTCTTCGGTGCGCGTTTCGTATGTTTCACGTTTTGACATGTGTACACCTTCTTTCTTCCATATTCAGTTTTACTTCTGCATGCATTTCTGTTGCAGAAATACATGGCTCCTAAACGTGAATTGAGAGAGGGCTTTCGTCCTCTCTCAATCAAGTCATCGTGTTATCATTTATTAATGTAACACTTTCCTCTTTAAAATGCAAGCCTTTTACATTTTTTTCTGACAAACAATAAAATCATACAACATAAAAAATTGCCAATATACCATCTGGCATACTGACAACTTCCGGGTTGGGCTGTTTATCTCTTTCGAAATAACAGTGAGTAGCTCGTAGGGGAATCGAACCCCTGTTTCCGCCGTGAGAGGGCGGCGTCTTAACCGCTTGACCAACGGGCCACAAATATTTGATTTATCTCTGTTATAAAACAGAATAGCTCGTAGGGGAATCGAACCCCTGTTTCCGCCGTGAGAGGGCGGCGTCTTAACCGCTTGACCAACGGGCCATAAGTATTTGTTCATCTCTGTTATAAAAACAGAGTAGCTCGTAGGGGAATCGAACCCCTGTTTCCGCCGTGAGAGGGCGGCGTCTTAACCGCTTGACCAACGAGCCGAACTGATACTTATTATAGCATGTTTTTTTTTATTTGCAAGTATTTTTTTGAAGTTTTTTTATTTTTTTAAAAATATGAACAATTTACACAATTTCATTCTGCTTTTCCCACCATTTTCATGGCATTTTTACCTCTTTTTCATACATCAGATCCTCTATTACTTCACGCACCGTCGAAATCCGATCTATTTTTCCAACATTCGAACCACAAAATACAAGTCCGTTTTCAACGTCTCCATGCACAGCACGGATCAACGCCTGTGTGATGCAGTACGGAATCTGCGCCGGTTTACAGTTTTTAATGCAGTGATAACAGCGCTCCACGCTCTCCGGCGCCCGTTCTGTCTTTTGGATAAAAGCATTGTTTAACGCACGCCCCGGCATGCCGACCGGACTTTTGATGATTTTTACATCAGTTTCTTTTGCATTCACATATGCTTTTTTATATCCTAAGGAAGCATCACACTCTTTTGTCGCAACAAATCTTGTCGCTGCCTGAACTCCGTCTGCTCCGAGTGCTTCGATCCGCTTTGCATCGGATGCATCCCAAATCCCGCCTGCTGCAAAAACAGGGATCTGCTTTCCATACTTCTCCTCGTACTTTTTCTTTTCTTCCACGATCCCCGTCAGCTCTTCCTCAAAACGGATCTTTGAAATATCATCTAACTGCTCCCTCGAAAATCCAAGATGTCCGCCCGCCTCCGGCCCCTCTGTGACGATAAAGTCTGCTGTCCTGCCGTATTTTTTATCCCAGGTTTTTAAAAGCAGCGCCGCCGCGCGCCTTGACGATACTATCGGTGCAATCTTTGCTTTTCCTGCTTCTACCAGCTCCGGCAGATCCACTGGAAGCCCGGCTCCGCAGATTACCGCATCCGCCCCGGCACGCACCGCCTCTTTAACATGCTCCCTGTATTGCTGTAATGCCACCATGACGTTGACTGCTATCATTCCTTTTCCAGATGCCAGTTCTTTTGCACGCACGATATGCTTTCGGATACTGCGCAGATTGCACGCTTCTTCATTTCCCACAAAATCCGGTTCCTCAAATCCGATCTGTGCCGTGGAGATCACGCCCATGCCGCCCTCCGATGCAACCGCGCCAGCCAGGCCGCTTAAACTCACACCAACTCCCATGCCGCCCTGGATCAGCGGCAGACTCAGATTCCATCCTTCAAAACGATTCATTGAAAAAATTTTCTTCATTGTCTTTCCCTCTATTGTATATAGTTTTTATTACTATATATAATGGTATCATTCAATATATAATATGTCAACAATAACCATATTATTATTTGTAAAGAAAAACGACTGTAAATTTTTTACGTTTACAGTCGTTTTCCGTGTTTTTATCATTTATAAATTATTTATTCCTGCGCAAAGACATCGACCTCTTCTATCGTAAGTCCCACACCGTCTGCAATCTCTTCCTTTGACAACTTTCCCTGTTTCAGCTATGCAGATCAATCGTCATATCCGTTCGGATTGTTCTTCTGCCATCTCCAGGAATCTTCGCACATCTCTTTGATACCATACTGTGCCTTCCAGCCAAGCTCACGCTCTGCCTTCGAAGGATCACAGTAACAGGTTGCAATATCACCTGCACGTCTCGGTTTGATGGAATAAGGAATCTTCACGCCAGTTGCAGCTTCGAAGTTTTTGACAATGTCAAGCACACTGTAACCATGACCTGTTCCAAGGTTATAGATTGCAAGTCCGCATTTCTCATCGATCTTCTTTAATGCTTTTACATGACCGAGCGCAAGGTCAACTACATGAATGTAATCTCTGACACCTGTTCCGTCCGGCGTGTCATAATCGTCACCAAATACGCCAAGTTCTTTTAATTTGCCGACTGCCACCTGTGTAATGTATGGCATCAGGTTGTTCGGGATACCGTTCGGATTCTCTCCCATGGTTCCACTCTTATGAGCACCGATCGGGTTAAAGTAACGGAGTAAGATCACGTTCCACTCCGGATCTGCTTTCTGGATATCCATCAGTACCTGCTCTAACATGGATTTTGTCCATCCATAAGGATTGGTGCACTGACCCTTCGGGCAGTTCTCTGTGATCGGGATTTCTGCCGGATCACCGTATACGGTTGCTGAAGATGAGAAAATAATGTTCTTGCAGTTATGCTGACGCATTACATCCACCAGAGTCAATGTTCCTGAAATATTGTTGTTGTAATATTCCCAAGGTTTCTGCACAGACTCACCAACAGCCTTTAATCCTGCGAAATGGATACAGCTATCAATTTTTTCTTTTTCAAAAATCTCATTTAAAATTGTGCGGTCTAAGATATCGCCTTTATAAAAAGTCACTTCTTTTCCTGTGATTGCTTTTACACGCTCTAATGATTTTTCAGATGCGTTTACCAGATTGTCAAGTACAACAACCTCATAACCCGCATTTAACAGTTCTACGCATGTGTGACTTCCAATGAATCCGGCACCGCCGGTAACTAAAATTGCCATAGTTTTTTCCACCTTTCCATAACAAATCTTTTTGTTTTCCTTCAACGTTATGGGTACATCTTACCCCATTCTTTGGAAAATGTATAGCCAAAAATGTGTATATTATATGTAAAAATGTTGCATGTTGACCGAGTGGCCGGTATAATTATTTAGTGCATCGCCGTGGGGTTGTGGCCGTCAGGCCGTGTGAAGCTGCTGGCAGTGGATTACCAGAGAATAATGGAGGATTGCCATGTACGAAAAATATAAAAATTCTTACAAAGTAACAGAGAAAGAACTGGTTTCACTTTCCGTCTATAACGTGGGATTTCAGAGATGTGACTCGCTTTATCAGTGGGGACCGGGAATCCGGGATCATTATCTGATCCATTATATTATTTCGGGGAAAGGTTTTTACAAGATTGGAAAAAGAACTTATGAATTGCAGGCGGGGGATTCTTTTTTGGTGTATCCAAATACAGAGGTTGTCTATTACGCTGCAGAGACTGACCCGTGGGAGTATGCATGGGTGGGTTTTACGGGCAGTGACGCTTCCATGATCTTAAAGGCAACGGATTTTTCGCCGGAAAAACCGATCATACGGGAGACACCGCACGGAAGTGATATCCACCGCCAGATACTCCATATTTACGATGCCAGAGGAAATGAATTTGAGCATGCCGTGGAAATGACCGGACGGCTCTATACGATGCTTGCCATGTTTTTACACGGCGCCTCCCATACGACGGAGCAAAATTCCGCCAACAGTTATGTGCAGAAAGGCATCGAGTATATCTCTTCCAATTATTCTTATGCAATTACTGTGGAGGATATCGCAGACTATGTCGGCGTCAGCCGCAGCCACCTGTTCCGTTCTTTTGAATCGGTGCTTGGTCAGTCGCCAAAGGAATATCTGACTGATTTTCGCATGAAACAGGCGTGTTATCTGTTAGAACATTCCAGCCTGTCCATCACCGCGATTGCAAATTCACTGGGTTTTGACAACAGCTTATATTTTTCCAAAACGTTTCACAAACAAAAACAAATGTCCCCAAAAGAATACCGGACACATTCCCGTACCTCCTAACCATAAAACTCACTGCCGTTCCAGTATGCTTTTGCCTCCCCGGCAAGCACTGCCCTGCAAAAATCTTTTTCATCGGAGAGCTTCCGGTCAAACAGCATGCCGCCACCGATCATTCTGGTGGTATGCTGATCCGAGCCAGCCGTAATCGGAAGTCCATGTTCTTTCGCATAGGCGATCGCTTTTTCATTATACAGGATATTTTTATGCGACGTGCTCGCAGGACTCTCATGCGTGGCATTGATTCCCTCCACTGCATCTACACAGTCCGGGAAAAGGCGGATTTCCGGAATATAATCCTCCTCACGGAACGGATGCGCGTGGCTGACGATACCACCACCGGCATGTACCAGTTCATACTGTTCTTTCACATCTGCATCTTTGATTTCAGGATGCTCTAACAGCCATTCTTTGTTTAAGCCATAAATTAAAAATTCTGTTCCGTGATATCCTGACTCCCATCCAAAAAATATCTGGAGTCCGATCTTATCGCCTTCTTCTTTTGCGTGTTCATATCCCTTACAGAACTGTTCTACCCAGTCTTTCCATGGAAGGCTCCGGTCCGCCGCCGTATTTCCATAAAAGAAATGATCTGTTACGACGATGCCGGCATATCCCGCTTTCTGATATGCTCTCGCCATCTCTGCTCCTGTATTCTGTCCACATGCGCTTCCCTCTGATGTGTGCACATGGGTGTCATATAAATATCCGTTTATTTGCATGATAAACCACCAATTTACCTTTCATAAGCGAAAAAAGAACTTACCCCGGGGTTGTCCCACCGGAATAAGTTCTCCCTCATCTTGTCCTATAATTAAGCAACTGCTTTCTTTGCAATCTCAGCTAATGCTGCAAATCCTGCTGCATCGTTTACAGCCATCTCTGCTAACATTTTACGGTTGATGTCAACACCAGCTACTTTTAAGCCGTGCATCATCTGGCTGTAAGAGATTCCGTTCATTCTTGCTGCTGCGTTGATACGAGCGATCCATAACTGACGGAACTGTCTCTTTCTCTCTTTTCTTCCTGCGTAAGAACTTGTTAAGGCTCTCATAACAGACTGTTTTGCAACACGGTACTGTTTAGAACGAGCTCCTCTGTAACCTTTTGCTAATTTTAATGTTCTATTATGTCTTTTTTTAGCGCCTAAACCGCCTTTAACTCTTGCCATGATCTATTCCTCCTTAACAACTTTCTTACATGTATGGTAAAATCTTCTTCATATTCTTAACGTTTGTAGCATCTACGATAGCCGGTTTTCTAAGATTTCTCTTATTCTTTGTTGTTTTCTTTGTTAAGATATGTCTCTTGTAAGCTTTATTTCTCTTTAATTTTCCTGTTCCTGTTACTTTGAAACGTTTTGCAGCTGCTCTGCTTGTTTTCATTTTTGGCATGATATATTCCTCCTTAAAATTATGATTTTTTTTCTGCCAACACCATGCTGATGCTTCTGCCTTCAACCTTTGGTGCTTTTTCCACTACTGCAACCTCTGCAAGACTCTCAGCAAAGTCATCCAGAATATGCTTGCTGGCATTCATATGTGCCATCTCACGTCCACGGAATCTTAAAGTGATTTTTACCTTATCACCTTTGCTTAAGAATTTTTTTGCAGCATTCATTTTGGTGTTCAAATCATTTGAATCAATATTCGGTGACAGGCGAATCTCTTTTAACTCGACCACTTTCTGTTTTTTTCTGGCTTCTTTCTCTTTTCTCGCCAATTCATAACGATACTTACCGTAATCGATAATCTTACATACCGGCGGCTTTGCGGTCGGAGCAATCTTGACCAAATCAAGCTCTGCTTCCTCAGCCAGCTTCATTGCTTCTCTCACTGACATAATGCCAAGCTGTTCTCCGTTTTCTCCGATCAGACGAACTTCTCTGTCTCTGATCTGTTCATTAATCATTAACTCGCTAATGGTATTGCACCTCCAAAATATTATTCTTTACTTGCATTAAAAAAAGTGGATAGGCAGACTATCCACTTTTAATACTCAATACTCGCAAGGTGCGGTACTTCAAACAACAGGAATATTCCCGATGCCTTGAATATAAAACCATGAGTCACACGAATGCTGGTGCTCCGGTGAGAGTGGATACTCTACTTTGTTTTCAACAACTATTATACTATACCACTTCAAAAAATCTCTGTCAAGTACTTTTTAAAGTTTAAGAATGTCCCCTGCTAAGACATTCTTAAACTTTCTATCCTGATATTAATTATTCCTGTGGAAGAATGTATTTACTGATCAGTTCATCTAAGGATACTGCCTGAGCAGAAAGCTCCTCACTGGTAGCAGAGGACTCCTGTGCGGTTGCGGAGTTTGCCTGAACAACCTCCGAAATCTGGTTGACACCCTGTTCTGCCTGATCCATGGCAGTTGCCTGATCTCTGGATACCTGGCTGATATTTTTGGAAGACTCTGCAATCTTGCCGATTCCTTCTACAACCGTTTCAATGGATGCTGCAGCTTTGTCTGCCGCCTTGTTTCCTTCTGCGATCTCCTCTAAGGATCCTTCGATCAGTTCTCTGGTATCTACTGCAGATTTTGTACTCTGCTCTGCTAACTGACGGATCTGGTCAGCAACAACCGCGAATCCTCTTCCTGCCTCTCCTGCTCTTGCTGCCTCAATGGAAGCATTTAAGGAAAGCAGGTTTGTCTGGGATGCGATATCCTCAATCTCAGAAATGATGTTCTCGATATTTTTGGATGTCTCGTTGATGCGTGTCATTGCATCTACCATTGCTGTCATCTGCGCACGGCTGTTGTCCGCTTCGTCTGCATACTGTTTTGCCTGTACATAGGACTCATGTGCCTGATCTGCAGCTTTTTCAATGTTCTCTGTGATGCTTGTGATCGTAGCCTGTAACTCTTCTACTGCACCTGCCTGCTCAGTAGCACCCTCTGCAAGACTCTGTGATGCCTCTGCAAGGTTTGTAGATCCTGCAGATACCTGGCTGGATGCATCTTCAATAGAACGTAATGTAACGATCATCTGATTCTTCATATCACGCATGGCAAGAAGTAATTTTTCAAATTCACCCTGATATACTTCCGGACAGTCTGATTTGATATCAAAGTTACCGCTTGCCATATCAGCAAGATGTTTGCCACAGTCAGCGATAACTATATTTAATGTTTCTTTCATCTCATTTGCTGTCTGGATTATGTCAGCCACCTCATCATGCGTATCTACTATCGGGAATGGATCTGTGAGGTTACCTTTTGCAAATGTTGTAAAACGGTCGCTTAACGCACCAAGAGGTACTGCGATTCCTTTTGCAATGGAACTTCCCATTCTCATTGCCTGTGCAAATGCAAATACAATACTTGCAACAATCACAATAAGGAAAATAATACTAATGGCAGAAAGTCTTGCCGCAAGGGAGTCTCCTTCGTTTATGTTTGCATCCAGCAAGTCCGCTGTAAGGCTGTAAACCTGCTCATACAATGGATCTACGGTATCGTTCATCATTTGCTGGGCTTTGATGCTGTCTTCATTGTCCGTGGAAGCGCCGATCTCCATCGCTTGGGCTTCTGCATCCCAGTACTGCTGAACAAGTGTGTTCACCTGCTCATAGAGATCTTTCTCAGTGCCTGTCACACAGGTGTTCGCAACTATAGCCCAGTAATCATCAAACTTCTGTTTCTTTTCATCATGTATCTGTTTCATGGTTGCGATCATATCAGTATCATTGTAACCAATCACACCGCGCGCTGCTGATCTCGCATCTGCAAAAACGATCATTGCCTTTCCGATATCACCCTGCGAAAAACCATAATTAGTAAGTGCATGTTTATACTGCGTAGATATAATAAGCATCATAATTGCTCCAATAACACCTGCAATGGATGCAAGCAGTGTAACGACTGTGAAACATTTTTTCAGCCGTTCCTGAATTTTTAGATTCTTATACATAATCTTTTCCTCCTGTTTGTGCGCTTTATTTACTATGTCTGTCAGGTATTGTCATCGATAAGCTGCTTTATCCCCTGCTGCTCGGACTGTGGCATCAGTTTTGACACCTCAAACATCACGATCAGCTGCTTATCATAGGATGCCACATCATTAAAGCAGCTCTGATTGGCATTCATGATTGTCGGCATCGGAATCACCTGTTTTTCATTTACATCAATGATCTCACGGACACTCTCTACTTCAAGACCAATCTTCATGCCATTCATACTTGCCACAATAACATTTTTTATATCCTGTTTTGGATATCCGAAATAGTCAGCAAGATTACATATCGGAACGATATCACCATGCAGATTCACGATTCCTTCGATATGCGCAGGTGCATTTGGAACACCTACCACACTCATTCTTGTTTCAATCGACTCGACATCATCCACTGGTATTCCAAACCGGACATTATTGAGCATAAACGTCAGTAATTGCATTCTCTCACCTTCTTTGCTGTATTTTTGCCTATAAAAAACCATCTTATGATTATTGTACCATTTTAGTAAAATATGTAAACTATTTTTTTATACTTTTTTTAATTTTTTGACAAATATATTTCATTCATGCTACGATAACACCATCTGCTGACTGTTTTTACAGTCACTTATTAATAATATGAAAGGACTTACAGACTATGGATAATAGAATTGTTGACCTGCACGTACATTCCACGGAATCAGATGGCACCTTTACTCCCACTGAGGTTATCGCAGAAGCCAAAAAAGCTGGTCTTTCCGCTATCGCCCTGACTGACCATGATACCGCCACAGGTATAAGAAAAGCTATGGGCGCCGCAAAGGAAGCCGGTATCGAGCTGATCCCGGGCATTGAGCTTTCCACTGCTTACACGTTTCCGGGAAAAAAACAGGAAAAGGAAATCCACATCGTCGGTCTCTACATTAACCCGGATGACCCGGAACTCTTAAAAATGACTGCTGAATTCCGCGAATGCCGGGATAAACGCAATGAAAAAATGATCGCTGCCCTGCAGGAAGAAGGATTTCCAATTACGATGGAAGCCCTTCTGGCAGCGAATCCGGACAGTGTCATTACGCGTGCAAACATCGCGCGTTTCCTTTATGAACATGGATGGATCAAATCCGTTTCCGAAGCCTTCGACAAATACATCGGCGATGGCTGCCGCTGCTATGTCGGACGTTTTAAAGTATCTCCCATGGAAGCCGTTTCCCTTATCAAAAGAACCGGAGGGATTGCCATCCTTGCACACCCGCTGCTTTATCATCTGGGTGTAGAACAGCTGCAGCTGCTGATTGACGACTTAAAAGCTGTGGGACTTGATGGCATCGAGGCAATCTACTCTACCTATACCACCGGGGAAGAACAGCTTGTCAAACGCATTGCAAAAGAAAACGACCTGCTTATCAGCGGCGGTTCTGATTTCCATGGTGAAAACAAACCCGCAATAAAGCTTGGAACCGGACGTGGGCATCTTTATATTCCATATTCTGTCCTGGCCGATATCAAAGCACGCGCCGGGAAGTAACACCATTTCACGGATTGCAAAAAATGTCTGTCCTATAAAATAAATTTCTCGATCACCTCGGCAATGGCGTCATGATTATTGTCATTTACTGTGACATAATCCGCTGCCGCCTTTGCTTTTTCGGTGGCATTCTTCACTGCGACCCCGATACAGGCCGTCTTTATCATCGGCACATCATTATCCTCATCCCCGACTGCAACCGTCGCATCCATCGGCATATTAAGGATCTTTGTCAGTTCTAAAATACCAGTTGCCTTGCTCGTATTTTTCGGACTGTACTCTAAATACTGACTGCTGGAAAAAAAGCTGTTACATTTTCCCTTTTCCCAGTTCAGATTTTTCTTTTGAAAACGCTCTAACTTGTCTCTCTGATCTAATGAGATCAGCATAACCTTCTGTGGTTCTTCCTCTAAAGCATCCAGGATATTTGGTGATATCTTATAAGAAATACGCGCCTGTTTCACATAGTAATCCAGTTCTTTCGTATGCTTTGTGGTAATAAGATCCGTGCTGTTATATGTCTGCACATACAGGCCCGCACGTTTTGCCTTATCAAAAAGTTCCTGCACAATCTCAATCGGCAGCGAACGCTTTAACAGTACACGGTCTGCTGCGCAGTCATAAAGTACTGCGCCATTAAATGCGATCATATAGCAGCCCGGTGTGTTTAACCCCAGTTCTCTTGCAACTTCTCTTGCTGTTTCAACCGGTCTTCCGGTTGCAAGTGCTATGTAATGCCCCGCCTCTAACATTCTGTGGATAGCCTCACGGTTTTTTTGCGTGATGCTTTTATCATCACACAATAATGTGGCATCCAGATCCACACATAAAATTTTGTGATTCATAAACCTCTCCCCTTCTTATCGGTAAAATACTGCTATTCTGCAGGTTCCGCCGGAATAAATACCCGTTCCCGGTACACATGATCCTGTTTCGGAACTGCTGCAACCGCTTCCTCACAGAACTGCATCTGTGAATTGACTAAAACTTTTCCTCTTTTATCAATTTTCTCATAATTTCCATCTGATTTCAAGAGATGAGCCTTTGTATTATCAGATAATTCAACTTCGAGAATGTGTTTTGCAGATTTTTTTGCCTCATCATCCAGAACAGGGAACAATATTTCAACACGGCGGTCCAAGTTACGCGGCATCCAGTCCGCACTTCCCATATACACCTCGTCTGCCCCGTTATTCTCAAACCAGAAAATTCTGCTGTGCTCTAAAAAATTTCCGACAATCGAGCGCACTTCTATATTTTCACTCACACCCTTGATGCCAACTTTTAAGCAACAGATACCACGCACGATCAGCTGAATTTTTACCCCTGCTGCCGATGCCTCATAAAGTGCCGCAATGATCCCCGGGTCACAGAGCGAATTCATTTTCGCGACAATGCGTGCCGGCTGTCCGCATTTCGCATGTGCTGTCTCTCTGCCGATCAGTTTCATAAATTTATTACGAAGCCAGATCGGTGCCAGGGAAAGTTCATTCCAGGAAAGCGGTTCGGAATAACCGGACAGCATGTTAAATACCGCTGTCGCATCTTCGCCGATCGCCTCGTTACAGGTAAAAATTCCACAGTCAGTATATAATTTTGCCGTCGAATCGTTATAGTTTCCGGTTCCAAGATGAACATATCTGCGGATACCGTCCTCCTCCCTGCGGACAACAAGCGCAATCTTACTGTGCGTTTTCAGACCCACCAGTCCATAGATAACATGGCAGCCTGCCTGCTCAAGTTTTTTTGCCCAGACGATGTTATTCTCCTCATCAAAACGTGCTTTTAACTCCACTAAAACCGATACCTGTTTACCATTTTCCGCTGCCTGTGCCAAAGATGCAATGATCGGCGAATTGCCGCTGACACGGTAAAGTGTCTGTTTGATTGCAAGAACATCCGGGTCTGATGCCGCCTGACGGATAAAATCAACGACCGGATCAAAGGTCTGATAAGGATGATGTAAGAAGATATCGCCCTTCCGGATCAATTCAAAGATATTTTCTCCCGGTTCGATCTTTGGATTTTTCTGCGGCGTATACGGTTTATAGCGCAGATGATCACAGCCGGGAAGTCCATACATTTTCATCAGAAATGTCAGATCGATCGGCCCCTGGATACAGAAGATATCTTCTTCTGCAACTTTCAGTTCATCCTTTAAGAAACGCAGCAGGCGTTTGTCAATTCCACTCTCCACCTCAAGACGGATCACTTCTCCCCACTGTCTCATTTTTAACTGTTTCTGTATCTCTTTTAACAGATCCTCCGCCTCGTCCTCATCGATCGTCAGATCGGCATTCCGCATGATACGGTACGGATAAGCACAGAGCACTTCATAATTTAAGAACAGTTTGTCAATATTTTTCTCGATGATCTGCTCTAACAGAATAAAACATTTTGCATTTTCTTCCTCTGACGGGATCTGTACCAGTCTCGGAAGGACCCCCGGAACCTGTACCGTTGCAAAATCCAGTTCCTGTTTTTCGCTCTTTGTATTCTTTTTAGAAAGAAGTGCCGCAATATTTAACGTCTTATTGCGGATCAGCGGAAACGGACGCGATGCATCTACCGCCATCGGTGTCAGTACCGGATAGACATTTTCCTCAAAATAACGGTCCACAAACTTTTTCTGTTCCTCAGTCAGATCTTCAAACGCATCTATAATATGGATCTGTTCTTTCTTAAGTAACGGAAGCAGCGACCTGTTATAAGTGTTGTACTGCAGATCTACCATCTCCCTTGTTTTTTCGTTGATGGCAGCAAGCTGTTCTGAAGCCGTCATTCCGGCAATGTCTTTCTTCTTATAGTTAGCATGTACCATATCTTTTAAGGAAGCAACACGCACCATGTAAAATTCATCCAGATTTGAGGAAGTGATACTGACAAATTTCAGGCGTTCCAAAAGCGGGATACTCTTATCGCGTGCTTCATTTAATACGCGGTTATCAAATTTTAACCAGCTTAATTCTCTGTTTTCGTAATACTGTGGATTTTTAAAATCTTTTTCTTTTTCCATAGTGTCCTCCATTTAATACACACGTTTCTCCTTTACCACCGGTTTTATGCTGAATATGTTTTCAAAGTAAGAAACCTTCGCATCAAACAGTGCTTTTTCCAGTGCGATATCATCATCTGTCTCGATTGTGATCACCAGTTCTTTTCCTTTTACTGCTGCACGCACATTTTTGAATTTCTGCTTATGGCTGCGGTCCATCGCATTGGATACGCGTAAAATTGCAGAAAGTTTTGCAATGACAACATAACTCTCACGGCTGATATCACTCTCAAAATCTTCATAGGCCGGCAGCGGATAGGTATTGTATAAAACCGTATACGCCACGATCTCACGTTCCATATGTGTAAGACCGATGATTTCCGACGCCATAATAATGTCATAGGAACACAGCGGTCCGTTTGCAAGACTGATATACTTTCCGCAGTCATGCAGGATTGCTGCCACCTGAAGTAAAAGCCGCTCTCTCTTTCCCAGTCCATGGATTTTTTTCATTGTGTCAAAAATCAGCGTTGCCATCTGTGTCAGTGCATCAATATGCGGTGAGTAGCTCATATAGCGGGCGGACAGATTCCTTGCAGCCGAGATGACATCTGCATCAAAATCATGGACCGGTTTGCATAGCTTATGCTTCTGTGCATAATCATATGCAATACCATCGCTCACAATGACACCCGGTGCCCAGATTTTTTCGGCTTTCATTTTGCGCGCCATGCATTTAAAAATGATCATGTACGGAATGATCAGGGAATCATTTTCATTTGATAAATTTAATTCTTCCGAAATCTGTTCCACAGTCTTTTTGTCAAGATCATCCAGAAATGCCAGAAAATCATTGGTTTCCATCAGATTTTCATGTTTCTTCCCGGTGACTTTTCCGGCAACCTCCATGATATAATCTCCGATTATGATCAGATTCTTCACTTTCACCTGTTCCGTGAACATTGCCATAAACACATTTAACTCTTTTTCTACCAGTTCTTCAATCTGCAGCTCATACTGCTCTAAGCTGCAGCTTTTTTTTGCAAGCTGTTCCTGCATGCGTATGGTGCCAAGTCCAAGATGCTGTGTCGTAATGACTTTGCCCTTTGAAAAGATTGTGATCTGCATGCCGCCGCCACCGACATCCACGACTGCTGCCCCCGTTTTGATCAGTTCCTCAAACTCACTTCGCATCGCAACCGATTTGTAGCTGATAAAGCGGTGTTCCGAGTTGCTTAAAACATGTACCGTCAGTCCGGTACGGATGCGGATCTGGTCTAAGATGAACAATTCATTGCTCACATCGCGGAGTGCTGCAGCCGCATATGCCTCGTAGCCATCCACCTGATACTCTTTCATGATCTTCGTGAACTGCTCTAACGTGTCACAGAGTGCTTCCACCAGCTCATATCCGATCACACCGCGTGAATACGCATCCCGCCCAAGCTCGATCCTGCTTCTGATATAATCAATTTTGCGGATGTTTTTTCTGGCAGAGATCTCAAAAATTTTCAGGCTCACCTCATAAGAGCCGATATAAATCGCTGCAAATGTATGAATTGCCATATTTTATCCTCCTGCTTCATGCGTACATGTTATTCCTGTTTTCCAAGCAGATAATTAATAAACTGCTGTGCTGTTCTTCCGGAGAGTCCGCCGTGGGCAAGTTCCCATTTATTTGCCTCGGCAAGAAGTGTCTCCTCATCCATGGTGATACCGTTTTTCTCTGCAAGGGATACCACGATATGCTGGAATTCTTTTTTGCCCGGTGCACCAAAATAAATGGAAACGCCAAATCTTGCATACAGAGACAACTTTTCCTGTACGGTATCGGAAGTATGCATGTCCTCTCTCACTTCCTCTTTGTCGGAGAATGTCTCGCGGATCAGATGACGTCTGTTTGAGGTCGCATAGATCAAAACATTGTCCGGTTTCTTCTCAAGTCCTCCCTCGATCACTGCTTTTAAGTATTTATACTCGATCTCAAATTCCTCAAATGACAGATCATCCATATAAATGATAAATTTGTAATTGCGGTTTTTGATCTGTGCGATCACATCATTTAAGTCGCAGAACTGATGCTTGTACACCTCGATCAGACGCAGTCCCCTGTCATAATACTGATTGGCGATTGCCTTAATACTGGTGGACTTTCCTGTTCCTGCATCTCCGTAAAGCAGGCAGTTATTTGCCTCCTTTCCGCGGACAAAGCTCTCTGTATTGTCGATCAGTTTCTGTTTTGCGATCTCATATCCGACCAGATCATCTAATTTTACATGTGCAATGTTTGTGATCGGTACGATCTGTGCTCCATCCTCTTTATGCAGCACACGAAATGCTTTATGTAAGCCTAATTTTCCAACACCAAATTCTCCGTAGAACTCTGTAACAGCATCCTTAAAATCACCTGCATCTGCCGCCTGCTCTAATTTTACTGTCAGTTCACAGATACGGTCACGGATTCTTTTATTAAAAAGCTTTCCGCTGTCGCCTGCACTCTCATAATGAAGCAGTGCATCCATGCAGTCGATCTCATAATCTTTTGCCAGCTCTGTAAAATCAAAATCAAATAAATCTTTCATGATCTTAAAATCATGCAGTGCAATCTGATTGACGGAGCCTTCCATACCACCCCGGATCTCACATCCACGGCTGTATGCGTTCTCGTTATTGACCAGAATAAATGCAATAAAATTATGCCAGAGATTTCCTTTAAATCCATGACTTACTGCAAGTTCGGACAACTGGTTAAAACATTCGTAAAGCAGTGCCTCGATATCCTCTCTGTTATAATATTCATTCTCATAGTTTTCCATGATCCATGCCATGTTATAAAATAATTTTCCATTTTCAAAGTTTTTATATAAGATCAGGTTTTTTGTACTTTTCATGTTTTGCTCCATTTCTTCGTGTGCAAATCTTATTTCCACACATTTCTTTCGTTCTAATAATTTCCAAGAATCTTAAGTCCAAGCGTTTCCTCTGCCAGACCTCTTAAGGCATTCTGCACTGCTGCATCATTTAAATTACCCTCAAAGTCGACAAAGAAACGGTACTCCCAGTTTTTCCCCTGTACCGGTCTTGATTCAATGTGGTTCATGTTGATGCCATTGTAAATAAAATGGGACAGCATATGGTAAAGGGAACCACTCTCATGCATACCTTCAAAGCAGATACTGATCTTTTCCGCCTTTGAAGTGAAAACGCGTTTGCCGGATACGATAATAAAACGGGTTGCATTCATCCTATTATCCTGAATACATTCATCCAGCACTTTCAGTCCATAGATATCAGCAGTCAGGCTGCTTGCGATCGCCGCCTTATGTTTTTTGCCGTCCTCTTTTACTTTTTTTGCCGCCATGGCAGTATTTTTCAGACTATGTTTTTCCCATTCCCGGTGGCTCTCAAGATATCTGCCGCACTGCATCAGTGCCTGCGGGTGGGAATAGACATCCGTGATATCGGAAAGTTCTGCATCCGGAAGTCCAAGCAGTGCATGATTGATCTGGATAATCTGCTCCCCGACGATGCAGTTATCGTATTCTACCATCAGGTCATAATTTTCAGATACGATGCCCGCTGAAGAATTCTCAATCGGAAGCACCGCATAATCTGCCTCTCCGTTTTTGATCGCCTCCATGGCATCACGCCAGGTTTCCACATGATAACTGTCCGTCTGCTCTCCAAAGTACTCTCTCAATGCAAGCTGGCTGTACGCACCCTCTGTCCCCTGAAACACAATACGCGCATTGTGATAATCTAAACTTTCCACTTCTGTAAAATCCGGTTTTTCATACATTCCATGCGCTGTCAAAAGCTGATACTGGCGTTTTCTGCTCATCGACATAATCTGCTCAAACAATTCACGGATCCCGTGTTTATTAAAATCTGTTTTGCCAAGTGCTGTCAGCGTTGCAAGTTTTGAATCTTCGCGTTCTTTATCAAATACTTTTTTGCCGGTATTGATCTTATATTCTGCAACACCCGCAGCAATCTCCATTCTCTCCTGATATAAATCTACGATCTGTCTGTCAATGACATCGATCTGGTCTCTTAATTCTTTTAAATCTTTCATGGATTCCACCTTTATTTTTAGTATTACTTCTACTATATTACATTAACGTAGCAATATCAAGGGCAGAAAAAGTCATATTCCATATGAAAAATATAGTATTCGTGCTCTGAAAATGCTATAATAAACACAGATGAGAAGCAAATCAAACACATTGTCACGTCAGCATAAAATGCTCTCAGAATGGAGGCCTTATGAAAAAAGTTATCACGATTCTCTTAATTATCCTCGTACTCGCCGCCGGTGTCGGTTTTGGTGTCTACCACCACAAATCAAACGAGACAAAATTCAATGACGATTACATAAACGGCAACACGGCTGGCAATCTCTACAATGCCGGCATCTTCTGCACAGCAGCCGACGGCACGATTTATTTTGCAAACCCTTCCGACAGCAGCAAACTATACTCAATGAACAGCGACGGTTCAGACCTTACAAAGATTTCTGATGATGTTGCCACCTTTATCAATGCAGATGACAATTATATTTACTATGTGCGCAACAATCCGGTTTTTACAGAACCATTTTCATTTTTGACAATCAACACAGACAGCCTCTGCCGGCTTGACCGCAGCAAGCATAAAAAAAGCATTCTCCTTGATTCTTCCGCGAGTCTTTATGCCTCTTTAGTCGGAAATAAGGTTTATTACCTTCACTATGATGACAAAGACTTTACCACTTTCTATGAAGTCGGCATCGACGGGGCAGACAGTCATCAGGTAGACAAGACACCGTACCGTCCATGCTCCGTCGTCGGACAGTACATTTATTTCAATGGCGTATCAAACGATCACAATATCTGGCGTTTTGACACTGTTACTGACACCTCGGAGCTCGTTCTGAAAGGCAATTATTACATGCCAGCCGTAATCGGTGATACGATCTTTTTCTTGGACAATGAAAATAATTATACACTTGCAAGCACAGATCTCTCCGGCAGTTCGGCCATCACAACACTCAGCGACGACCGCATTGACTGTTATAACATTACAGGGAACTATATTTATTTCCAGCGCAACAGTACAAGCACTCCGGCACTCTGCCGGATGAAAACCGACGGCAGTGATTACACCGTGATCGCAGAAGGCAATTATACCAACATCAATGCGACGGAAACAGATGTCTATTTCAGGGATTTTGCTTCCGGCGTTATGTATAAGACACCGATTGCTGATCCGTCTGATGTTGAGATCTTTAATCCGGGAACTGGTTCTTCTGACAAATGATCCTGCACCGGATCCACAGTTTCGTTTTATGTTCAAAAAAACACAGGGGACTTCCGTTATCCCCTGTGTTTTTTCTATGCAAAATCAAACAGTGAGAGCTGATTGGACTCCGGCATATCACCGAGCAGTCCTAAATCTCCCATCAGATCAATGACCGTCTTAGTTGCCTTTGTTCTCTGTCTGAAATCGTCTCTGGATAAGAATTTTCCATCTTTTGCCGCTTCCGCCACAGCGATCGCAGCATTATCTCCCATACCGTCGATCGTATTTAATGCCGGCATCAGTTTTCCGTCAATGATCTGGAAACGGTCCGGTTTTGCACGGTAAATATCGATCGGTGTGAAATCAAATCCCCGCGCATACATTTCCTGTACAATCTTCATGTCACGGTATACATCCTGTTCCTTCTTGGAAAGCGAATCTTTTCTGCGCTCATAATCTTTCTGGAAATAGGTAAGGCGCTCTCTTCCCTGACACATGATCTCATAGTTGAATCCAGTCGCACGGATTGAAAAATATGCCGCATAATAGGCAAGCGGATAATATACTTTACAGTATGCGATACGCCATGCCATCATAACGTAAGCCGCCGCATGTGCTTTCGGGAACATGTATTTAATCTTTAAACATGAATCAATGTACCACTCCGGCACGTCATGTGCACGCATCTCTTCTTTCCACTCTTCCTTTAGTCCTTTTCCTTTTCGAACCGACTCCATGATCGTAAAGGACTGCTCACTGTCAAGTCCCATCTGGATCAGATAGATCATGATATCATCTCGCGTACAGATCGCAGTGGAAATCGTTGCCAGTCCCTGTTCGATTAAAGTCTGCGCATTGCCGAGCCAAACGTCTGTACCATGGGACAGACCGGAGATACGGATCAGATCCGAAAACTCCTGCGGCTTGGCATCGATAACCATCTGCATGGCGAACTCTGTACCAAACTCCGGAATACCGAGACATCCAAGCGGGATCCCGCCGATATCCTCCGGCGTAACACCAAGCGCTGACGTATTTTTAAACAAAGACATGACCGCCTCATCATCAAGCGGGATCGTAACCGGATCGATTCCCGTTAAGTCCTGCAACATACGGATCATGGTCGGATCATCGTGCCCGAGAATATCGAGTTTCAACAGGTTGTGGTCGATCGAGTGGTAATCAAAATGTGTGGTGACTGTCGCAGTCGTCATATCGTTTGCCGGATGCTGTACCGGGGTAAAAGTATTGATCTCCTCTCCCACCGGAAGTACAACGATACCTCCCGGATGCTGTCCGGTCGTTCTGCGGACGCCGACACATCCCTGTACAATACGGTCGATCTCACAGTTTCTCTTGTGGATGCCGCGCTCCTCGTAATAATTCTTGATATAACCGAATGCCGTTTTATCGGCAAGTGTACCGATCGTACCGGCACGGAAGGTCTGTCCGTAACCGAAAATAACCTCACAGTACGCATGCGCTTTACTCTGGTACTCACCGGAGAAGTTCAAGTCGATATCCGGCTCCTTATTTCCCTTGAATCCAAGGAATGTCTCAAACGGGATATCAAATCCGTCCTTGACTAGTTTTTCGCCGCAGACCGGACAAATCTTATCCGGCATATCACAGCCGCTCCTGCCGGAAAATGCCTTGACCTCCGGCGAATCAAAATCACTGTATTTACAATTTGGGCAGCGATAATGTGCCTGGAGTGGATTGACCTCCGTGATACCGGACATTGTCGCCGCAAAGGACGAACCTACTGAACCACGCGATCCTACCAGATATCCATCCTCGTTTGACTTCCATACCAGTTTCTGTGCAATGATGTACATAACCGCATATCCGTTGGAAATAATAGAGTTCAACTCACGATCCAGACGCTCCTTTACGATTGCAGGAAGCTCTTCGCCATACATACTGTGTGCCTTGGTATAACAGATATCACGCAGCATCTGGTCAGAATTTTCGATGACCGGCGGACATTTATCCGGGCGCACAGGTGCGATCTTCTCACACATATCCGCGATCTTGTTCGGGTTAGTAATGACGACTTCCTCCGCTTTTGCCGAGCCAAGATATTCAAATTCCTTTAGCATCTCCTCTGTCGTTCGAAGGTAAAGCGGCGCCTGGTCATCCGCATCCTTAAATCCTTTTCCCGCCATGATGATACGGCGGTAAATCTCATCCTCCGGGTCAAGGAAATGCACGTCACAGGTCGCAACAACCAGTTTTCCAAACGTTTCTCCCAGTTTTACAATACGGCGGTTGATATCCTGCAGTTCCTCGATCGTGCTGACGGATTCCTTGTCGCTTTTTAACATAAACTCATTATTGCCAAGCGGCTGGATTTCTAAATAATCATAAAATTTTACCAGTCTTATGATTTCCTCCTCCGGCCGTCCACCCACGATTGCACGGTAGAGTTCTCCCGCCTCACATGCTGATCCAAGCAGCAATCCTTCACGGTATTTTACAAACTCACTCTTTGGAATACGCGGTCTCTTGTTATAGTAGGTCAGATGTGACAGAGAAATCAGACGGTACAGATTGATGCGCCCGATATCGTTTGTCGCAAGAATGATCGCATGATAAGTGTTCATTTTCATGATGGTCTCCGGCGAAGCCTGTCCCATCTGGTTGACCTGATCTAAGGTTTCCATGCCACGGTCGTGGAGCATCTTTACAAATTTTACAAAGATCTCCGCCGTACATCCCGCATCATCCACGGCACGGTGGTGATTCTCCAGAGAAACTCCCAGCGCTTTTGCTACAGTATCGAGTTTAAAACGGTTTAACTGTGGCAGCAAAATTCGTGCTAAAGCAACCGTATCAATGATCGTAAACTCTTTCTCGATTCCCTGTCTCTCACAGTTTTTGATGATAAAACTCATATCAAAATCTGCATTGTGTGCGACCATGATTGCATCCCCACAGAACTCCATAAACTGTGGCAGGATCGTCTCTATCTTCGGTGCATCGATCACCATATCGTCTCGGATGGAAGTCAGTTCCTCGATCCGGTACGGGATCGGCACTTCCGGGTTGACGAACGTAGAAAAACGTTCTGTGATCTCGCCGTGCACCACTTTCACTGCACCGATCTCTATGATCTTATTTTTATCCGGCGAAAATCCGGTCGTCTCAAGGTCAAACACCACATAGGTATCATCGAGATTCTGGTTTTTTGAGTTGGTGATGATATCCTTTAAATCATCCACCAAATATGCCTCCACACCATAGATCACCTTGAAGTCATCATCCGGTGAGATCGCATGGTTTGCATCCGGGAACGCCTGTACATCCCCATGGTCGGTGATAGCAATCGCCTTATGACCCCATTTCATCGCACGCTTTACGATATCTTTTACCTCAGAGACACCATCCATATCGCTCATCTTGGTATGACAGTGAAGCTCTACGCGTTTCTCCGGGCTCGTATCCATACGGACTGAGGTAAAATCCGGGATTTTTTTGATGCCGACGATCGAACCTATCGTAAGCTCACTGTCAAATTTGTCGATGGTCGTGACGCCTTTGATCTTTAGGAAAGCACCTTTTTTCACCCCCTCAAGCAATTCCGGAAGCTGGTCATTTCTGGTAAAAATCTTTAAAACAATGGAGTCCGTGAAATCCGTGACTGACATGATCACGATCGTTTTTTCATTACGGATCTCTCTCGTCTCAAGTGTCATGACCTGACAGCGTATCGTAACCTCTCCCATCTCCCCGACAATCTTCTCGATTAGGATCGTCTCATCTTCAAAATCTTTTCCATAGAGCACATCCGGGTTATCTGATTTTTTATATCCACCGTAGGATCCGCCATCATATTTTTTGCGGAATTCTTTTTTACCAAACGAATTTTCTCCCTTTCCGTTCGCGTTTCCTGCATTATTTCCTGCAGCAGATTCTTTTGAATGATTTTGTTCCTTTGTGGCAGTTTTCATGGATGTATCAGCCGTCTGTACTTCTTCCGCCTTTGCCGGTGCACTCTCCTCATGAAGCTGTACACGTTTTAAAATATTTTTGATTTCAAACTGGATCTGTAAATCACTGTTTTTCTTGTGTTTGCTCTCTTTCGGTTCCTCAAAAGCAAGTTCTACGGAAAGGTCAAGTCCACAGCGTTCACACACCACTTTCTCTAAAAATTCAACGATCTCATGTGATCTGGTCTGTGCAATGATCGTGTTTTCAAGAGTCAGGAGCAGATGGGAATCTCCTGTAAACTCCATTTTGGCGGAGCGCAGCAGATTATATTCCATCAGACTGTAATTTTTTAATTCCTCTAAAATACTGTCCTTATACAGATCCATCAGTTTTTCTGCAGTATACTGCTCTGACAACTGGTATTTTTCAATGACTTTAACGTCCATATGCCGGTTTTTAAAAATCTGATCATGTATGTTTTTTTCCAGCTGATAGATATTCTTTTTATGGATAAGACGTGTTCCATTTAAATAGATACGGATATGATCTTTCTCATGATTCATTCCGACCTTGGTAACTTCCGTCTCTGATAACAGTTTTTTCATATCTCCATTCACTTCCAGTGTCGGAAATACATCAAAAAACATTTTTGTCATGTTTTACCCAACTCCAACTTACTTAATTGTTGCTTGTTCACACATTCCGTGTGACCAGTAACACCTAATTTTCATTCCAGTGCAGCAGTTCATAGCGAAGGCTCTCTAACAGTTCGGATTCCGGCACTTTCTTGTAGACCTCTCCATGTTTGATGATCAGTCCTTCCCCGATACCTCCGGCAATTCCGATATCCGCCTCTTTTGCCTCACCCGGTCCGTTGACCACACAGCCCATAACGGCAACTTTGATGTCTAACGGGATATCGGCAACCATATTTTCGACCTGGTTTGCAAGTCCGATCAGATCGATCCTGGTTCTTCCACAGGTCGGACAGGATACGACCTCAATACCACCCTTGCGCAGTCCTAATGTCTTTAAGATCAGCTTTGCGGATTTGATTTCCTCTAACGGATCTCCGGTCAGTGAAACACGGATCGTATCACCGATGCCCTGATGTAAAATCAGTCCAAGTCCGATTGCGGATTTGATATTTCCACTGATGATCGTTCCGGCTTCGGTGATGCCTACATGCAGCGGGTGATCAGTTTTTTCTGCGATCAGCTCATGTGCTTTCACACACATCATAACGTCCGAGGATTTGATGCTGATAACAAGGTTATCGTATCCCATATCCTCAATCATTTTTACTTTATCCAGCGCACTCTCAACGATTCCTTCTGCCGTCACGCCATGGTATTTTTCTACCAGATCTTTTTCTAAAGAACCACTGTTGACACCGACACGAATCGGGATCTGCCGCTCTTTTGCCGCATCCACGACCGCCTGTACGCGCTCTCTGCTTCCGATGTTTCCCGGATTGATACGGATCTTATCTGCACCGTGCTCGATTGCTGCGATCGCCAGACGGTAATCAAAATGAATATCTGCCACGACCGGGATCTCCACCTGTTTTTTGATCTCTGTCAATGCTTCGGCAGCTTCCATTGTCGGCACTGCACATCTTATGATATCACAGCCTGCTGCCGCAAGTTTATTGATTTGTGCCACTGTCGCAGCGATGTCCTCTGTCTTTGTATTTGTCATTGACTGAATCAGGATCGGATTACCGCCCCCGATCACTTTCGAACCGATTTTTACTGTTTTTGTTTTCACTGTACTTTCACCTCTACATGAAAATTTTTCGAATATCGTTAAACATTACAACCACCATCAAAAGCATTAAAAGCATAAGTCCTATAAAATGCACCATGCCCTCTTTGTCCGGATCAACCTTTTTCCCCCGGATCGCCTCAACGATCAGAAACACCAGTCGTCCACCGTCCAATGCCGGAAGCGGCAGCAGGTTCATAACACCAAGGTTTGCCGAGATCAGAATACAGATATAGAGCATTTGTAAAAATGCCGCATAATAACCGTAGGAAACACTCTCCTCATAGCTGTCACCGATCGCATCGACAAGCCCGACCGGACCACTCATATCATTTAAGGTAACACCGCCTGTTGCAAGCATTTTTAAGCTTCCAAACGTCGTATCGATCCAGTATTTTACCTCATATCCACTGTACAGAAGATTCTTAAACACATTTCCTTTCTCCACTTCACCGCCGACAAAACCATAGCGGTATCTGCCAAGTTCTTCATCATACAGCGGTGTCAGCTCTGCCGTATATCTTTTTCCGTCACGCTCATAAGTCACTTCCACGGTCTCCCCCGCATGGAACATGGAGTAAGAACTGACTTCCCGGTAAAAATGAATATGTTTTCCGTTCATTTTTACAATGACATCCCCCGCCTGCATACCTGCCTGTTCCGCTGCAAAGCCCTCGCTGACCTCTGTGATCTTAGGGACATCATATCCATTGCAGGAAAGAAGGATAAAAGAAAAGACAAATGCCATGATAAAGTTAAACACCGGTCCGGCGGCAACCACACTGATCCTTGCCCAGACAGACTTTTTGCCAAATGCCCGGTCATCTGTACTCTCGCCGTCTTCTCCCTCCATCATACAGGCACCTCCAAACGGAAGCAGTTTTAAGGAATATTTCGTTTCTCCCTTCGTCATGCCCAAAATCGTCGGTCCAAGTCCGAGACAGAACTCATTGACACGGATCCCATTTGCCTTTGCCAGTGAAAAATGTCCAAGTTCATGAAATATAATAATGATACTGAAGATCAATAATGCGATAATAATTTTCATCCGTTTTTAATTCCTTTCCATTCTGCCTCTAAGCCCATTTCTGCCCGATATATTCGTATACTGCCTGCTCTGTTTCTAATACCTGATCTAAAGTCGGATCGCTGATATATGCCACATGCTCCATGCAGTCCTCAATGATCTCCGTGATCTGCGGATAGCTGATCCTACGGTCTAAAAACATTGCCACTGCACGCTCGTTCGCCGCATTAAATACGGTTGGCTGACTGCCACCCTTTCTCATTGCATCGTATGCTAACGCCAGTCCCCGGAAGGTCTTTGTATCCGGCCGTTCAAACGTCAGACTTCCCAGTTCAAAAAGATCCAGTCTCTTTCCTGACATTTTTCTGCGCTCCGGATAATAGAGTGCATACTGGATCGGCAGACGCATATCCGGTGTTCCAAGCTGGGCAATCACTGCTCCATCCTCATACTGCACCGCAGAATGGATCACACTCTGCGGATGAACGACCACTTCGATCTGATCTAATTCCACACCAAAAAGCCATTTTGCCTCCATGACCTCAAGTCCCTTGTTGACCAGTGTCGAGGAATCAATTGTTATTTTTCTTCCCATCGACCAGTTCGGATGTTTTAAGGCGTCCTCCACTTTCATCTCTGCAAGATCCTCCGCGTTTTTTCCGCGAAATGGTCCGCCGGATGCCGTCAGAAGGATTTTTTCAATACGGTTGCTCTCATTGCCCTGCAGTGACTGGAAAATCGCGCTGTGTTCACTGTCCACCGGAAGGATCGGCACATGATATTCTTTTGCCAGCGGAATGATGATGTGTCCTGCCGTCACTAGTGTCTCTTTATTTGCAAGTGCAATTTTTTTGCCAGCCTTGATTGCTGCAACTGTCGGACGGATCCCCATCATGCCAACGATCGCGGTAACTAAGATCTCACTCTCCGGATGAACTGCGACTTCAATCAGTCCTTCCATCTTTGAAACCACTTTTGTGTCCGTATCCGCAATTTTAATCTTTAATGCTTCTGCGGCTTCCTCTTTGAAAACACATACCAGTTTCGGGGAAAACTCCCTGATCTGCTGCTCTAATAATGTAATATTACTTCCTGCCGCAAGTGCAACGACCTCGATATCTTTCTGTTCTCTTACGATATCAAGTGTCTGTGTTCCGATTGAACCTGTCGAGCCTAAGATTGCTATTTTTTTCATACAAATCCTCTTTTCTAAGCAACTTGTTGCGAAGAGGCGACGAGAATCTCAAATTCTCGGAGGCATATTTTTTATGCCTTGCCATCAAAGCTATTTGTTTTGCTCAGAAACAAATAGCCGTGCGAAAAATAAGCTATCAAGCTTATTTTTCACACTAATATCCTCTGTTTACAATACAATAAAATTTGCTGCAAGAAAATAAATCATCGGCGCCGTAAAAATCACACTGTCAAAGCGATCCAGGATACCGCCGTGTCCCGGGATCAGTTTTCCATAATCCTTGATCTCATAGTTTCTCTTGATTGCAGACGCAGTCAGATCACCTACCATGGAGATCAACGCTCCAACCGCACTGATCGCTGCCATGATCCATACATGCTGTGTGGTAACACCCATCGCATTTTTAAAGATCATGCCATAGATCACAGTTAAAAGTGCAGCACCGACCACTCCACCGATTGCTCCTTCCACAGATTTTTTCGGACTTAACTTCGGAGACATTTTATGTTTTCCAATCAGCATACCAACACAGTACGCACAGGTATCACATCCCCAGGAGCACAAAAAGATCAGCCATACGATATAGGCACCCGCGGTGAGCATTCTCGTCTGATATACATAAGAAAGCATCACAGCCACATAAAACACACCGAAAAATACAGCTAACATCTGCTCCGTCTTATATTTCGGATAAGTAAATACATAAACAAACATCAATGCCATCAGGAATCCTAAAACGACTACCATAAGATCCGGCAGAAATGCCCATTTCAGATTACAGTAAAATACGGTCGCCGCAAGATACCCCACGATTCCCGGCAGTTCTTTTTCCACATGAAAAATGCGGAATAACTCAAACATTCCTATATAGGAAATAAGTAACGTCGAAAAGAGTAACACATCTCCCCCCGTGATAATAAGTACTAACGCGGCTGCCACCAACACGATGCCGCTCAACAGTCTTGTCTTAAACATATATGAAAACCTGCCCTTTCTTCTTTCGGTCTATTTCGCTTCCTCTGCCAGTCCGCCAAATCGTCTGTCTCTCTTATTATACGCTTCCACAGCTTTTTCTAATTCCTCTTTTCCAAAATCCGGCCATGGCACATCGGTAAAATAAAATTCACTGTACGCAAGCTGCCATAACAGATAGTTCGAAAGGCGCTGCTCCCCGCTTGTGCGTATCAAAAGATCCGGATCCGGAATTCCTGCAGTATCCAGATATGAGGCAAACAGATCTTCATTTAATTCCGAAACCTGCCTTGTACCATTCTCCATATCCTGACACATTTTTTTCATTGCGCGGATCATTTCATCCCTGCTTCCATAATTGATGGCGATCTGCAGGTTCAGACCATCATTTTTTGCAGAAGCTGCTTCCAGCTCCACGATCTGTTTCTGGAACCGGGCACTCAAACGTGTGGTATCCCCGATCACGCGTACACGCATATTATTTTTATCTGCTGTTTTAATACAGTTCTTCAGATAACTTTCCAGCAGCTTCATGAGTGCTGCCACCTCTCCCTCCGGTCTGTTCCAGTTTTCTGTCGAAAAAGCATACATAGTCAGATATTTAATTCCCATATCATGTGCTGCTTTGCAGACTGTTTCCACATTTTTTGCCCCAACCGTATGACCATAGTTTCTGGGCATTCCCTTACTTTTTGCCCATCTTCCGTTCCCGTCAAGGATAATTGCTACATGCTGCGGAATTTTCATTGTAATCACCACGCCTTTCCATAACCTGCATACTTTGTGCCTGCATTCATTCATAAAGTGAAAATGAGGACACGCCATTGTCATGTCCTCACCTCTATGTTCTATACAAAAATCCCTAAACTGTCAGGATCTCTTTTGTTTTTGCCTCAACAGCCTTGTCGATCTCAGTGATATATTTATCTGTCATTTTCTGTGCGCCGTCCTCTAACTCTTTCACTTCGTCCTCGGACACATCGGCAGACTTGCTTAATTTCTTGAAAGAATCATTGGCATCACGACGGATATTACGGATTGCTACTTTTGCATTCTCGCCTTTTTTCTTAACATCCTTTGCCAGTTCTTTACGTCTTTCCTCAGTGAGTTCCGGGAAAAGAAGACGAATCACTTTTCCATCATTTGTCGGATTGATTCCAAGATCTGACGTTAAGATCGCTTTCTCGATTTCTTTTACCATAGAAGCTTCCCATGGCTGGATCTGAATCATTCTCGGTTCCGGAACATTGACGTTTGCCACCTGCTGAATTGCAGTCGGTGTTCCATAATAATCAACTTTTAACTTATCAAGGACATGCGGATTGGCACGTCCTGCACGGATGCTTCCGAACTCCTCTGACAGGTTATTCATTGTTTTCTGCATTTTTTCATCAAACTGAACTAATCTCTCATCCATATTTTTACTCCATACCTTTCACGGTTCTTTGTTACACGGTTACTTTTGTACCGTTAAAATCGCCAGTCATGGCTTTTACAATGCTGTTTTCCTCGTTCAGTCCAAAAACGAACATCGGCATTTTATTTTCCATACACATGATCGACGCAGTCAGGTCAACCACTGCAAGTTTACGATCGATCACTTCCTGTATGGATACTTCGCTGTATTTTACAGCAGAAGGATTGATCTTTGGATCACTGTCGTAGACACCATCGATTGCTTTTGCAAGATAGATGCCCTCTGCCTCCATCTCAATCGCACGGAGCACAATGCCTGTATCTGTGGAGAAATACGGATGTCCGGTTCCTCCTGCAAAAAATACGACCATTCCTTTTTCAAAATACTTATTTGCACGATCCTTTGAAAACAGTTTTGTCATGCTTCCACACTCAAATGGTGTCAGGATCTGTGTTTTCATTCCAACGGAACGGAAAATTTCAGAAACATAGATACAGTTCATAACTGTTGCAAGCATTCCTATCTGGTCTGCCTTTGTACGGTCGATGGTTTCACTGGTTCTTCCTCTCCAGAAATTACCTCCGCCGATCACGATGCCGACCTGGATGCCCTGATCTGTAATCTGTTTTACCTGTCTTGCCACTTCTGTGACAGTCGGTTCATCAAATCCGGTATGTTTTTCACCGGCTAAAGCTTCACCGCTTAATTTTAAGAATACTCTCTTCATATTCGATTACTCGTTTCCTTTCTGAGCATTACCATTGAACAGGCTCTGTACATCCACGTCAGAATAGCACTGTGAGCAGAATCCTTCGATTACCGCACCATTGTTGATCTGTACAGAACGTGATTTGATGTTACCCATAACAACTGCGGATGTATCCACAACAACCGGTCCCTGTACATCAATATCACCTTTGATGGCTCCGGCAATCACTGCAGAAGTAGAGGTCACATTACCGATGATCACAGAACCAAGACCGATCTTAATGGTTCCTGTACTGACAACCTCTCCCTCAATCTTTGCAGCGTCTGCAAAAAATTCAGATGCACTGCTGTTTCCATTTACAACGCCGGTTACAACTAATTTGCCGTTGCATCCCACATTTCCTTCTACCTGTCCTCTTACATCCAAGGAACCGTTTGATACAATATCACCTTTGATGATCGTTCCCTCTGTGATTACGGATACCTCATCAGATACCGGTGCGCTCTGGTTATTAGTTACAGGTGCTGTTGTATTGTCAGCCATTTTTCTTTCCTCCTGGGTTGCTTTTGTAATATTTGAAACTGTTTCATTTCTTTCTGGTTCAGGTACAGATGCAGGCACAGGTACTGCTGCTCTTTCTGTCGGGGCACTTGCATTCCTTGCTGCCATCTCTGCGGCGCTTCTTGCTGCAGCAACTTTCTCAGCTTCCTGCTTTGTCACCTGTTCTAACAGACCATCCAGCTTGGAAAGTTCTGTCTCAACATCCACTTCGCCTTCTAACGTATTAACCTCAACGTCATCTTCGTTCGTGCTGGTTTCCAGGTTGTCATCTGCAGGCATCAGTTCATTGACTGCCTGTGAGAAGTCATCTTTAAAATCCTTGAAAAATCCCATGTTCATTCCTCCATTTATTCTCAGTTATTCCACTGTGTCTGCTTTCACATACTGAATAACCTGTGTATCTTCATCAATCGGTAATATTTGTGCGCCCATTCCCTCTAAAGCTTCAATCAAAGGTCCTAAAGCTTCTACCGTTGCTGACTTATCCGTTCCGTCATGCAGTAATACCACCGACGTTTTATATTTTACTACATCATCTGTCACATTTTCAACTATTTCCTCAGAAGTATATGCGGTCGAGGCGCCATCTCCTGCCGATACATTCCAGTCATAATAAATAATTCCCTGTGTATTAAGATAATGAATAAAGTAATCCATCGGTACGTTACTGATGAGATTGCTGCTTCCTCCCGGAAAACGATAGTAAAGACTATCCACTCCTGTGGTCTGTTTCAAAAAATTCTTCAATGTCATATAATCCTGTTCGAACGCATCTTCCGACTGGTAGATCACACTATACTGGTTGGAATACGAATTCATGCCAAGTGTATGTCCCTCATCCACAATACGTTGATAGACAGAAAGCATTTCTTCATCCTGGTTTCCATTCACAAAAAAAGTAGCTTTTACGCCATATGCCTGCAGCACATCCAGAATCTCAGATGTGTGTTCCGATGGCACATTATCAAACGTTAAGTATACTTTATGTAAATCTCCTTCCGATGCCAGATTGTCCTCATCGGAAATCCCGGATGCAGGAGGTGTTACTTTATCCCATGTCATCTCCGTCTGCATCTCTTCTGTTGTCTCTGTCTCCTCTGCTATCACACCACCATTCAGATCTGCGGCCGCTCCGGCATTAATCTGATCCGTGTTCTGCTCACTGCTGCTTGTCACCAGCTGATCCAGCTTATGTTCCAGCGACGTCATCTTCACAAATAGCACCACAACCAATATCATGGACAGAACGATCCATCCTGCCACAATCAGTATGATACTGTATCGGATTTTCGTGATCCGCTTTCTCCGCTTTCTCTGGTAATTCAGTACTTCTGAATCTTTATCCTGCATACAATACCCCCAAGGTAATCGTTAGTACCTATCTATTGTAACACATTTTTCTATTTTTCAAATAAAAAAGCGCAAAAAAATTGATTAATTTTTTCGCACTTTTTTTATTATTGTCTGATTATTTTTATTTCTATTGTACTATTTTATTTTCCAAGTATGTTTGCAATAAAAAAACCGCCAATAAAGAGTAATATTCCAAGCAGCAGCTGTCCAAAACCGATAGAAACGATATTCATCCCGGATAACACTGCAATCGGCGATGAAGTGACCAGCCCCATAATTGCAAAATACGTTTTCCTCTCCTGTTTCTCCAATAAATATTCCACAAGTTTTGATACAAGAAATATTCCAAGCACCACACCGATACCAAATGGGATGAGCACTGCTGCACAGGCGAACAGCTCCTCCCACTTAAGAGCCGGTAATGCTGCCAAAAAACCGCTGATTCTGTTTATGATCGGTGTATAATATCCCAGAGACATCAACAGCATTGAACCACTGACCCCGGGAATCACCATCGTTGCCGCAGCTACCGTTCCAACCACAAACAGCGAGATACTGTTTTTTATTCCCGGATTTAAGGCAACATCTGTTCCCTGTTTCCAGAACTGCATCCAGACGACCAGACCAAAAAACAAAACAAACAGCAGCGTCTCTGAAAATGTGATCCGCTTTCCCATGATTTTGGGCAGCAATAGCGGTACTCCGCCAAAGATCAGTCCAATAAACAGCATTGCCGTCTCAAATGGAAATTCCAAAAAGAAATATCCGATTGCAAATGACAGTCCGCCGATTCCAATCAGCATGCCAATCGCATAGGGAAGCAAAAACTTTACGCTCTTCCAGAAATGTTTTGGCATTCCCGTTACCGCCCCGATCACATCCCCATAAATCCCCATAGAAACCATCATGGTTCCTCCGCTGACACCCGGAATGATATTGGCAACACCAATTGCAATTCCGCGCAGCACCTCTTTTAAAAATGACATATCCATCCTCCAAATCCTGTTATTCTGCCAATCTTACTTCTGTCATCTCTTGTGCAATGTTTAATGCATGATCTCCGATTCTTTCAAAATCCGTGAGCATTTCCGTGTAGAGAACACTCCCTTCACCCGATGCCGTTCCTTCCTGTATCCGGTGCATCATACGATTTCTATAATCCTCTGTCATGTCATCCATCTTTTGTTCGAGTGCTGAGACACGGCTTAATTCGTCGAGTGCCTCCATATTTTCATTTAAAAGCAAAGTCAGAAGTTCTTCGCAGGTCTGCTGCATCTGCAGGATTTCTTCCCGTACTTCCTGTGAAAACCTGACATCTTTTTCTTTCAGCCACTCTGAATATCCACAGATATTCATTGCATGGTCGCTGATTCTTTCTACGTTACTGGTCACTTTAAAATAGGCACTTAAAATCCTGCTCCCCCGTGTATTGGACTCATGCGCCATATTTGTGGATATGTACTTGGAGATCTCCCGGTTTAAAAAGTCCACATACTCTTCTTTTTCTTCCACTTTTGGAATAAACCCGTCATCACAGTTTAAAAATGCCGTAAAACTGTCTGCGACATTTTTCTTTGCAATCTCAAGCATTCTTGCAATCTCTTTGTGTGTCAGTTCAAAATTGATCGCTGATACACCAATTTTTCCCTCTGTCACCGGTTTTGTATTTTTTAAATATTTTAAATACATCCCTTCCTCAGGCTCGTCCACGTCCGGCAGAATTTTTTCTGCCAGTTTTGCCAATAGATTTCCTGCCGGTAACAGCAATATCGTTGTTACGATATTAAACAGCGTATGCATGTTGGCGATCTGCGCAGCCGGATTTGCCGGTGTAAATCCCCCAACCCAGGATGTCAGCGGTGTCAGCATACAGAGTATGGTAAAAACTGCAGTTCCTATGATATTAAACGAAAGATGGATGATTGTCGTCCGCTTTGCGTTCCGCCCTGTACCAATGGACGCTAACACTGCCGTGATACAGGTACCGATATTTTGTCCAAACAGCACATACACCGCCCCGGAAAAAGAAATTGCCCCACTTGTTGCAAGTGCCTGAAGGATTCCGACCGATGCCGATGAAGACTGGATCAGTGCTGTGAAAATGGCACCTGCCATAATTCCAAGCAGTGGATTTGAAAACTTCGTCATCATATCAATAAATGCTTTGGAATCCCGCAGCGGCATCATTGCGGTGCTCATCATTTCCATTCCGATAAAAAGAACACCAAGACCAGCTAAAATACCTCCTATGTTTCTTACCTTCGGCTGTTTTAGAAAAACAACCATCACAACACCCAAAAATGCTATAAACGGTGCGATTGCTCCGGCATCAAGTGCGATCAGCTGTCCCGTGATCGTCGTGCCGATATTGGCACCCATGATCACTCCCACCGCCTGACGCAGTGTCATCATTCCGGAATTAACAAAACCTACAACCATGACTGTTGTCGCGGAGGATGACTGTATGATCGCAGTGATCACTGCTCCGACTAAAACACCCAGATACCGGTTTGTAGTCAGGCGTTCTAAGATCTGTTTCATTTTGTTCCCGGCAGCAGCCTCCATCCCCTGGCTCATCATATTCATTCCATACAGAAAAAGCGCCAAGCCTCCTAACAATGATGCAAATTCTTTTGCTCCCATTTTATCCCTCTTTTTTTCGTTATTACGGCATTTTTCTGCTGTCCCTGCGGGCGCTTTACTGCCGCTTTGCCACATACTCACTCAACATATCAGACGTATATTTTACCGTCAACCGGGATATCGGATTCTTAACGCTTCCTGTATTGTTTTTATGAAGTTTTTGTCAATTTTGTGTAAACAATAGAATGTTATGCCTTCAGCAGAACGACTGCTGTTTCAAGGCTCTCTAATGTAATATGATCTGCATCTGCCAGTTTTCTCCTTCCGGCATTTGACAGCAAAAGTTTTTTGGCAGTTCCAGGCAGTGGCAGACTTACTGCCTCTTTTCCGTAATTTGCTGCCACGAGTATTTTCTGTCTGTTTTCTTTACCCATACGCATAAATCCAAACACTGTATCCGTATCTTCGTAAACCGGCTCTACATTTCCATAGACAAATGTTTCTTCGTATTCCGGTGATTTGCGCAGTGTAATCAGTTCTTTATAATAGGAAAGTACAGAGTCCGCCCTTCCCTCCTGCTCACTGACATTGATCTCTTTATAATTCGGATTCACTGCAAGCCACGGAGCATGTGCGCTAAAACCTCCATTTTCATCTGCACTCCACTGCATCGGTGTGCGCGCATTATCCCTGCTGTTTTCATAGCAGCATGCCAACGCTTCTTCTTTTGTGCAGCCCGCGTCGATTGCAACCTGATACTGATCTTTTGTACTGATATCATCATATTCTGAAATATCATTTCTATGACAGTTTGTCATGCCGATTTCCTGTCCCTGATAGATAAACGGAATTCCACGCAGCAGAATCGAAGTCGTAGCAAGCATTTTTTTGCCCATTTCATTCTGCGCATATTCCGGAAGATAACGGCTTGCACCTCTCGGCTCATCATGATTTTCAATGATATTTGCCTTGAATCCAATCCCCTCCATCTCCTTCTGGGACGCAAACAGAATCTCTCTCCACCGCTTAAAATCCACCGGTTTGCTGTCATACCAGCCATGTTCCCCGTAAGTCAGCTCAAGCGCGGAGAAATCAAACATACTTGAGAAATGTCCATCATCTCCGACAAACTCCCGCAGTTCGTCCTCTTTCATATTAAAGACTTCGCCGACGGTAAAAGCATCATATTTCTCGAAGGTCTCATGTTTCATCTCCTCTAAAAATTCTCCGACGCCGTCCGTCTCCTCAACCATTTTTACACAGGATACCAGACCATCATCCCCATCGGGTTCATAGGACGGGAAACTCGTATCTTTCTTGATATTAATGATTGCATCGATGCGGAATCCGCCAAGTCCCTTATCTAACCACCAGTTGATCATTTTATAGATCTTGTCGCGGACTTCTTTATTCTCCCAGTTCCAGTCCGGCTGTTCTTTTGCAAACATGTGCAGATAATATTTATCTGATCCCGGCACCGGCTCCCACGCTTTTCCGCCAAAATAAGAACGGTAGTTGCTCGGCTCTTTTCCATCTATTCCTTTTACAAAATAAAAATAATCGGCATATGGCCCGTCCGGGTCGGCCAGCGCTGCCTTAAAGTATTCATGTTCACTGGAACAGTGATTTACCACGAGATCCATCACAATATACATATCGCGCTTTTTCGCCTCGGCAAGCAGCTCATCAAACTCTTCCATGGTTCCGAACTCTTCGGCGATTTTATAGTAATCAGATATGTCATACCCCTGATCAACAAACGGCGATTTGTAGATTGGAGAGAGCCAGATGATATCAATTCCAAGTTCCTTTAAATAATCCAGTTTTGAGATAATTCCTCTCAGATCACCAATGCCGTCTCCGTTTGTATCCAGAAAACTCTTTGGATAGATCTGATATGCTACCTTGTCATGCCACCATTTTCTTTTCATTTTTTTCCTCCTGACACATTTTATTTCAATATTCTTTTTTATATTTTTTGCATAATTCTGTTTTCTTTTTCAGCTGATGTAAATATTATATTTGATTTTTATTCGTTTTTCTTGCATTATGGTTGGATAATATTGTACAATACTGCTATCATAGTTGCCCGACAAATGCTGGTTTGTTTATGAAATAAATCGCCCGTCCCAATGGTGTGTCGCAGGTCTGTGAGTGGCATCTTGCGCAAAGCCGGAGTTAATTTTGGTTCCGTTGTACGAAAATAAGAAAAGTCTAAGTGTGTCTGAGTTAGATTTTCTCGGAGTGACGTGACCGGCGTTCAACGAGCCATCCGTGGCTCGTGAAGCCTTGTTCTGCCATCCGTGGCAGAACATCACTGTGTATCTACAGACACACTAAGATTTTCTAATTTTCTCCCAAAGTCACAAAATCAGCTCAGGCTTTGTGCAAGATGCCAATCGTCAGGTTGTGAACACCATTTGGGTGGGCGGTTCATCTCAAAATCTGGGGGCGTAGGTGCGAATTTTCCAGTATTATCAAACCAATAATAATCTATTAAACATAGTTATTTGGAAATATTTTTTTAACAGATTCAGACATAAAAACACTAAAAATTTACGCACCGCCCAAGGTTGTAAAATGAGTTCTCCGGCGAAGGGTGGTTCACAACTTAGTGGCTGGCAAATCGCATCAAGCCAGGACTCGTTTTGTGACTTTGGGAGAAAATTAGAAAGTCTTTGTATGCCTGTTCACAATACAGTGTTGTGCTGCCACGGACGGCAGCACAAGTCCTAATGTGCCCGGACGGCACATTTAGGACGCACACGTCACTCCGCCTCAACCTGAATCAGGCATACTTAGACTTTCTTATTTTCGGACAACGAAACAAAACAGTCCCGGCTTGATGCAATTTGCCAATCGTAACCCCCAGAACCACCCTACACAGGGAAACTCATATCACCCACAAACCAGCATTTGTCGGGCAACTCATGCTTGGATATATTGTGTATTTTCAGGTAGTAAAAAAGCTGGCAGCAGATTCGCATATACAGACCGAAATCTGCACCGGCAGAATGGAGTTTTTATGGCAATCAGTTTATCTTTAGACCAAAAAGAAAAAGCAAAACACGGCGAACAGCTATTTCCATTGCAGCGTTATATCACAAATCTTTCCTCCACTTATCCGGCAGTCACTGCACACTGGCATAAAGAGGCTGAATTTACCATGATCACAGACGGAAACTGCACTTATCAGATACAGCTTTGCCCCTACCCTGTCAATGCAGGAGATCTTATATTTGTGCCTCCCCTGGTTCTTCATTCCATCCATTCCAATACCGATCCTGCAATGGCTTCCGAGACATTTGTCTTTCATATGAATTATCTTGGCATGGGAAATGCGGACATCTGCGCAGTAAAATATCTCACACCGCTTGCGATGCAAAAAATCATCCCGCCCTATATCATAAAAAAAGAACATCCAGTCTATGCGGATGCCCTGTCAATATTCCATAAAATCAGTCAGCTTTATCACGCCAAACCCATCGGCTACGAGCTAAGGATCAAATCACTCCTTTTAGAACTGATTGCTCTCCTGCTCCCTTTCTGCCAGGAGGATTCTGCATTTTCCCAGCTTTCCAATGAACATACCAGTAAATTAAAAGCTGTGTTAGAATTTATCGAGCAGCATTATGCTGACCCGTTATCGGTCGCAGATCTCGCATCTGTCTGCTGTTTCAGTGAATATCATTTTATGCGGTTTTTCAAAAAATATATGGGAGAATCTGCCATGGAATATGTACGGAATGTCCGGTTGGCGAAAGCAGCAGAACTCTTCGAACAGGGTGCACAATCCTCGCTTGAGGTCTCACTCTCCTGTGGATTTAACAATCTGTCCTATTTTCACCGGGAATTTAAAGAAAAATATGGGATGACACCGGGAACTTTTCAGCGGAAGATCAATGTTTAGATGATTTCCTGTCATAAACAGATGTTTTTACATCGAAGCATAAAATAACCCTTATAAACGATGTCACCACCATTTATAAGGGTTATCAATCTTTTCAGAAACTTAATGCAAAACCAAATTAAGCGTTCATCTGTTTTGCCAACTTTTATTTACTGTTTTCTCAAATGCCCATTTTATAAGGCTTTCTACGCTTTCCTCAATTCTGCTCTTCCATTTTACCCAATTTCCCTTTGGGTAGAAACTTTTCATTCCCGTTGAAAGCAAATTTCTCTTATTTTGCTATGTTGGGTACTCTTTTATGCACACTGGGTAGAGTTTTTATTTTTCTGAACTTTCTGTTTTTCACTCACGCTACCAAACTTTGCTATTTCTTCTTCAAATTTTGTTTCTGTCACATGAGTATATATGTCAATCGTTGTACTGTAATGCTGATGTCCCATTAGCATTTGCACTACTTTAGCGTCCATTCCTTTTTCAAAGCACCTGCTACAAAATGTATGTCGGATTGCATGAGGATAAAGGTCTTTAAATTCTATCGGCTCTCTGTTTTCCTTTACCGCTTCTATTGCTTCTTGAAAATTGATTGCTTTTACTACTTTCTTAATTTCTTTTTCTGCTACATTCCGAATAACTGGACTTCCTAAAGAAGTGGTAAACACCAAGTTATCAAATTCTCCACTTGAACGCCAACGATTTCCATAGGCTTTTTTCTGCCTGTTCTGTTTTTCTTTTTGAGATAACAGAATTTCTTCTGTTTCTGCCATAAACGGAATACTTCTGTATGAATTATGTGTTTTAGGCTTTGTTAGTCGCATAGTCTTTACTCCATTTTCATATTGACAGGATAAAGACCTTTGAATGTTAATACATTTCTTATTCCAGTCTATATCTTCCCATTTCAGACCACCGACTTCCCCAATTCGCATACCCGTCAGAAACATAATGTAAAACATCTCTTTATACCAGTTATGCTCTACTTCCTGCAAAAACCTTGTTTGCTCTGCCATTGATAAGAAACGTCTTTCTGCTGTTTTATTTTCCCAAGGTACATTGATTTCAAAACATGGATTGATGTCTATAATACGATTATTCTTTGCAGACTCCAAACACTCCCGAACTCTGCCTAAAGCATCTCGCATACTGGAAGACGCTCTCCCCTGCTTATTCATATCGTTAATGACACGTTGAATATCCAAGTTCCGTATATCTGTCACTTTCATATTCCCTATTGCTTTTCCAAATGTATTATAATATTTGCTACGCATAGGAAACACGCTTGTTTCCTTGATATTAGGAATTTTATAATTTGCAAACCATTCCTCAAACCATTCATTCAGCGTTATTTTCTGACGTTTCATATCAATATTATTTCTTGCTTCTTCTTTTGCCTTTTCAAACAATATTTTTAATTTCTTCAAATCAACATCATACAAGTTAATGTCTATTCCGTTTATCTTTGCTCTTGCTTCGTATCTACCGTCCTTTCTTTGACGTAAACCTGTTCCTAATTCTTTTCCTTTTAAATCTTTACCCATAATCTCTACCCTTTCTATCAATCAAATATTTTGATAAATAAAAAGGGAACTTCTGTGATTTTAACCATATACTACTATAAGTTCGCCTCCTTTTCAATCAGAACTTCAATAACTTTTTGCTTGTTGCTCTAGCCATGTGTCTAATAATCTTCTGTTCGCATACCACCGATACCCAATCTTCATGGAAAACGGACAGTTTCTACTTTTCAAGAGTTCTCTTGTCTTTGTTTCTCCAAGTCCAAGATACTCACTTACTTCCTTTAAATTTAATAATGCTTTTTCTATACGATTATCCCCTTTCCTCTAATCTTCTTGCTTTTATGTAATCATCATACAACTGTTTCTGTGTGATATTCATTTCTCCATTTGCTACAAGATTACCGATATAATCCCTTTTCTCTATCTTTCCAACCTCTGCAAACAGTTTCAAAGACGGAGCAACATACTTTTCTAACCATTCCCACACCTTTTGTAAACTTTTCTTCTGTGGTTGCATGGTAAGTTTAACCTTACCTATATCTTTCATCAGTTCCGCCCACGCTTGATAGGTTGGGTAAAGCCTTTTTCGTGTTGTCATGCTGTCTGTCGGCTTTTCTAAAAATCGTATTTTGCTGTTCAATACTTCCATTGCCAGTCCTGCCACATCTCTATATCTCAATAATTCCTGTACTACGCTAACTGCCATTTCCTGCCGAAATCTCAACTCATATCTATTCCAATTTTCGTCTAATTCTGTTCCATATTTTTTATTCTGTTCATATCCTTTTTCATAAAATACCAATCTCAAATTGCTGGCTGAACTGCCGAGATAAAGACTACCACCTTTACTCTGAAACACTTCTTCTTTCAGTTCTCCCGAGTCGTGAAAATCTATCTCCCTTAGTTTTGTGGAAAGCAATCCCTCTTTTGTCCGTACAATCAAATCGGGAATACTCAAATAAGGTTTTCTATCATCTATCGCCAAATCAATCCGAGGAACATTGATATGATACTGGCAAACTCTGTTCAAGAAATCAAACCATGTTTCCTCATTGAGTTGTAAAAAATTCTCATAGTTGCGACAGCCTTTCCCACTCATTAAAATCTGAAAGCCTTGATACTGTGCATTTCCTGTCGGCTTTAGCACCTTGATATTATCGAAGATTGCCACAACCTCATGTCCTGCAATCCCCTTTTCATAACCCGTTACGGTCATAAGTTCCAAAGGTATTCTCAGTACATCTTCTATAACTGCTTCTAACGGAACTTCCTTAATCGTTATCTGACACCAGTCTATCAAGGCACTTAATGCTTCTTTCTGTCGTATTACTCCCCTGTTAGTGTAGGGGAGTTCTGGAAGAAAACTTCCGCTTCTTTCTTCCAAATTTACCATACCTCCTATCTGCAATGGCGTTGCCATTGCCCTGCCCTCAACCTGCCGTTTGGTACGTCAGAACGAGGACAGGAACTTTGACCGCCTACATATTTTTGTTTGCAACAGGGCGGATACCCTTACAGGTAATCTTCTCCACTAATACAGGAAAGTTTCCTCTCTGCACATAAGGGGCATATACTGGTTCTTCCAGTTCCACCACCGCATAAGGCTCAATCTTCGGAAGTTCCGTTGCTTCCAAGCGAATATCCACGCTGTTCCCAAGCTTCATGCTTCCAAGATGAAGTTTTAAGGCTTCCACTTCCTCTGTTTTCTTCTTACTGTCTTTATCATAGCGGTAACAGTTATCCGCACCCATGAAACGAAGTTCTCCAAATGCTTCTTTTACCTGTTCTTTTGTCAATGTAATCTGCATACACGTTCCTTTCTCCCCGTTGAACCGATAGGTCAGTTTCTCATATTTTCAATTTCTTATTACGACGTCGTTTGTGGTTCAGTTATTTCTGAACTTAATTGTATATTAGCACAGACATATTTGTTTTGCAATAGGAAGTTTAGTTTTTTATAAACTTTTTATTTTCTTTTTTCTGAACTTGTGGTATAGTGTCCTTAGACGATAAGATATGAAAAGTTATAACGAGATATGGAAAGAGAGGGTTTTCAGATGAATACAATCGCAGAACGGATTAAATTTGCCATGAAAGCAAAAAATAAAAAACAAGTAGATATAGTCAAAGATACAGGTATCAGCAAAGGGGCGTTTAGTTCCTATCTTTCGGGACAATACAACCCCAAAGCCGATAAAATGGAACTGATCGCCGACTCCTTAGATGTAGATTTGCGTTGGCTTTACGGACAAAATGTGCCTATGGAACATACAAGTCAAAACGATAACGCCCTGCAATATGTCTTTTATAACAACTCCTGCTCTGAGTATCTTCTTGATGATTTAGATGATATATATATCGCCATGATGACACAATATGCCGCCCTCATTCCACGCTTTTATGTCCTTGTCAATCGTGCTGGAAATGCAATGCACATACTGCCACTATTTTTGAAAGAGGATAGTTCCCAATTCTATGAATGCCCGTCTGATTTCTTTTATTCCGACAGGCATACAATTTTTACAAGAGATTTTGAAAGCATTCACATGGTATTAACAACCGCCACGATTTACTATTATGGAATTGATACAGCAACCTATGAACCGAAAGTTACCATGCTCTCCTACTCACAGACTGACGACTGCTTTCATATCGACAACGGAATACAAGACGGTCACATAAAAGCATTTGAAAAGGAACTGGAGAAAGAAGCACTTTACTTAAAGCATAACGCCCAGTAACAGACAAGAGGACTTGCAAGGTTTCCGACCTTTCAAGTCCTCTGCTGTATCATGGTGCTGTTGGCTGTGTCCGTTCCGTCAAGGACTGCCCTACGGCGTATCGGCTACGCCTTGTTCCTTGACCTCACTACATTTTCTCTTTTTCTTGACACAACAAAAGCCTGCACGAATTTTCTTCAATCCGACAGGCTCTCATTCTTTCACATACTCTATCAGTTCTTCTATTCCACACTCCAAGTAACTGCACAGTTTACAGATTAGTTGTGCGTCTAATCTCTGAAATTCATTTCTGCAATAACGATTAAAATTAGACCTCGGTATATCCAATTCCTTACAAATGGTATTCTTACTAATTCCTTTTTCTTTCAGCAGTTCCTCTATGTGAAGTTCCAAATGTCCATACTTCATTGCCTCACCTCTACATAAAAGTATATTCAATAAATCTTTATGTAGTAATTCACTATATAGTGAGGTACTATATACTTATCCCTATAACTATACAGAAACAGAGGTATATCAAAATGAAAAAGAAATTGTTATTTGCCACTATTATTCTAGTCTTGCTTGCAGGCATTCTCTATTACATTAGCTTGCCCGATTATCTTGTATTTAACAGTATGTCATTCAGCAATGGGGCTAATCGTGATACCGAACTACAAGTTATTGTATATCAATACTGGAATACAGATGAAGTAATAGCGGAAATCGAAGCAGAACATAATCAAATCAACGGAACTCCTACTATTCTTACAATCAATCTGTATCACTCTAAATGGTCTTTTCGCAATGGATATGAACCATTTTATAGTACCACTATCAATTATAATTAAAAAGAAAAAGCAGACAGTCAATAAAAAAACTGTCTGCAATAATATGGAATTTACCCCTTTAACCCTCTCGCCTGTCTATCCATATCTTCAATAACAATATCATAGATTTCTCCGATTTGAGAACAATATTCTAACACTTTCCATGGCTCATTTGTATGAAAATGAATTTTAATCAATTCTTCATCTCCAACCGCCAATAAGCAATCTCCTTTAAAATTATTTGTGAAATATTCATTTATTTTATCTTCATCAAGATTTTCGCCTTCAATCAAAAGTTGAGTATCATATCTAAATTCTAACATCCTATTATCCTCCAAATTCACATTTTTCAATTTTACAAACTGAAGTTTATCAGATTGTGTACTTCATAGGGGTAAACCTAATCCCGTCTATTTCTTGCTCGTCTGATTGTGGCTTAAATCCGATATGAAGATAAAATGGCTTACCGTATGGTGACGAATTTAAAGTAATCTCGTGCAACTTTGGAGCATCTTTCAAAATATCTGCTAAAAGATACTGAAAAATTGAAGTAGCTACACCTTGACGATGATATTCTTTCTTTGTGAATGCTAAGTTGATATGCTTCCTGTTTGAATACATACCGATAATTCCAATCATTTTACCCTTGTCAAACGCCGCATATATAGGGCAGATACCTTGTTGACATTTTGAAATAAATTCATCATTTTCAACTATATCTCGCTTGAATGTTTCAATTCCCTCCGGTTTATAGTCCGGTGCTTCAAATTGTAAAAACACTTCTAATGCTAAAGCAAGGGCTTCCATTACTTCATTGCTATGTATTTTTCGTATTTCATACATATCTCCACCTCAAATTCTAATTTGTTTATTTCTCTTATTCTAGCATATTCCCCAATCTTTAACATTATTTTTTTAAAAAATTTGAGGGCATATTGCAAAATGCAATACACCCTCAACACTCACAGCGTTCCCTTTCTATTTTTAAACAACAAGTAAATTCCTCGTTAAGAGGTTGGGTAAATTTCTTTACCCAATACCCTACCCAATCTGTACCCAAAATAGCACGATATTTTGTGAGATTTTACAGTAGTTCATAACACTTGTCAAAATAGGCAGAAACCGCTTAAATACGCTATTTAATTTGCTTTTTACCAGTCTTGCGATTGATAAATTAGTTTCCCATCTGAGCTGCAACTTCTGCTGCAAAGTCTTCCTGTTTCTTCTCAAGACCTTCACCTGTCTCGAAACGAACAAATCTCTTAACTTTTACAGTACATCCAACTGCTTTAGAAACCTCATCAAGGTATTTAGCAACTGTCTGTTTTCCATCCTCAGCTTTTACGTATACCTGATCTACTAAGCATACTTCTTTTAACTCTTTGCTGATACGTCCTTCGATCATACCGTTGATCACTTTCTCCGGTTTCTGGGACTCTTTCGGATCGTTCATGATCTGAGCTAAAAGGATCTCTTTCTCATGTGCGATGTAATCAGCGCTTACTTCGTCTCTGGAAACGTATTTTGGATTTAAAGCTGCGATCTGCATTGCGATATTAACCATAGCTTCTTTTACAGCGTCATTGACAACATCTGTATCAGCATCTACGATAACACCAATTCTTCCGCCGCCATGTACATAAGAAACGACGCAGCCATGCTCTGCAACAACTTTTTCAAATCTACGGATCTTTAAGTTCTCTCCAATTACAGCTACTTTCTCTACTAATGCATCATTAACAGTCTTAGAAGCATCCTCGTTCCATGCCTCAGCCATAAATGCATCCATATCTTTTGCATCAGAGTTTACAGCCTGTGCTGCTACTGCTTTTACGAAGCTCTGGAATGTCTCATTCTTAGCAACGAAGTCAGTCTCAGAGTTAACCTCTACAACTGCTGCTGTCGTATCATCTTTTACAACAACGGTGCAAAGACCTTCTGCTGCGATTCTGCTTGCTTTCTTCTCAGCTTTAGCCTGTCCGTTCTTTCTTAAGAACTCAACAGCCTCGTCCATGTTTCCATTGGTCTCGTTTAATGCTTTTTTACAATCCATCATACCTGCGCCGGTCATCTCACGCAGTTCTTTTACCATAGCTGCTGTAATAGCCATTTTTCAATCCTCCAAAATTATATTTTATGATATAAAAGGGACGTTAACCTGCGTCCCTTTTGTTTTGTCACAAATGACAAATCTTATGCTTCCTCTACTGCCTCATCAGCTGCTGCAGACTCTGCTTCTTCTGCAGTCATCTCTGCACCCTGATTTGCCTCAATAACAGCATCTGCCATCTTAGATACGATTAATTTAACGGCTCTGATAGCATCATCATTACCTGGGATCACATAATCTAACTCTTCCGGATCACAGTTTGTATCAGCGATACCGATTAATTTGATTCCTAAAGTATGAGCTTCCTGGATACAGATTCTTTCTTTCTTAGGATCTACTACGAAGATTGCATCCGGAATCTTCTTCATCTCTTTGATACCACCAAGGTTTTTCTCTAATTTTTCCCACTCTTTTTTCAGTGCGATAACTTCTTTTTTCGGTAATACTTCGAAAGTACCATCTGTTGCCATTGTCTCGATCTCTTTTAATCTTGCGATACGGCTCTGGATAGTTCTGAAGTTGGTCAGCATACCACCTAACCATCTCTCATTTACATAGAACATTCCACAACGCTCTGCCTCAGTTTTGATTGCATCCTGAGCCTGCTTCTTTGTTCCTACGAAAAGGATTGTGCCACCTGCTGCTGCGATATCAGATACTGCTTTGTAAGCCTCATCTACTTTACCAACGGATTTCTGTAAGTCGATGATATAGATTCCGTTTCTCTCTGTGTAGATGTATGGAGCCATTTTAGGGTTCCATCTTCTTGTCTGATGTCCAAAGTGAACACCTGCCTCTAATAACTGTTTCATTGAAATAACGCTCATGTTTCTACCTCCTGGTTTTTGTTGTTATAAAAAGCTGTGCGTCCGGCTTTTTATAAGTTGCTTCCATGTGTTTCATTCTTTCAGGCGACCATCTGGCACCAGCCTGTCGGTCCACACATGTGTTTACTCGGAATATTCTTTTATTCCGTCATAACCTTGCAAATTATAACACACGCCCCAACCAGAATCAAGTACTTTTTTCTGATTAGGGCGTATTTTTCTCATTTACTCTGTTTTATTGCTGCTGTTGTTCCATTGGACCGGCTTTTAAAATATTTGTAATTTCTTCATAAGATGCATGATATGGAATCTGGTAGGTTCCAGCACTGATAAAGGAAGCATAACCAACCTCACTTAAATATTTTCGCAGTCCTTCCGAATCATCGATCACACCATTGGCTGCAAGATTTTCGCACATTGTTCTGCACACATCCCCACGGTTTACAACCAATGTAAACGGTTCCTGCTGTGTCTGTTCCGCGTTTTCTGCATTTTCAGTATCCGATACCACAGACTCCTGCGGAGTTTCTGTTTCCGGTTCCTTCGGCACTTCCATCTGTGTTTCTGTCTCCTGCTGTAATTTCTCAGCAGCTATCTGCTGTTCGTTTTTTTGCTCCGTCTCTTCCGGTTCCGTGGTTTCTGTTTCTGCAATTACCGCACTATTCTGTTCCGGCATAATCATACCAAGCTGTGCAGCCTTTTCTATAATCTGTTCATCCGTCATTTTAGGCTTCTGCATCGAAAAACAACTTACCAGAATGATCGTTGTGACAATAATACCTATGCCAAGTCCTCTTAAATAATATTTTAGTTTCACGAATCTGTATCCCCTTTATAAAGTCCAAGTACAAGATTTACCTCTCCGAGTCCTACCCCAAGTGCCTTTGCAATCTCAACACTCTGCATTCCCTTTTTACGCATTTCGAGGATCCTGCCTGTATGGTTTTCCTCCGTTTCAGGTTCTTCTTCCTTTTTTAAGACCGGGACTTCCTGCTCTTTTGTCTCCACTTTTTTTGCTGCCGGCTCCGGCTTTGGCACAGGTGCTGGCTCCGCTGCTTTTTTCTTTGCCATTCCTTCCTGTATGCTCTTGACATTTGCTGCAATCTTCTGTAAATCCGTAGCAAGACCTGTCAGTTCTGTGTGTTTGTCATTCAGCATATTATAAAGAAACATAATCTCATTATGCGTCTTATTCATATTTTCCATAACCGTGTCAGAATATTCGCTGATGGCCATGATTTTTTCATTTGTTTCTTTTTCCAATGCCCTCTCCACCTGTTCTGAAGAAGCATCAATCTGTGCCTCAATTGACTCTTCTACCTTGCTCTTAGCATCTGCTAAAGCACCATCAATGATCCTGCCCAGTTCATCTTTACTTAATTCTGTAATCTTATTTAATTCGGAAGGAGATAAACGTTCCGTGATAAAAAAGCTTCCAACCATAAAAACAACCCCCGTCAGAAGCAAAAAAAATACTATTCCAGTCATATCAACCGTTATGCCTTTCATTATATTTTGACATCAAAGCTGGTCCTGCGTTCCTTAATATGAACACTTCCTTCATCCTCATCCGGCTGGCCATGCTTTTTTTTCTTTTTTCCATTACCGCTATAGCTGTTATTCCCTTTTTCCCGGGCATCGTATCGGAATTCCTGATTGTCCTTCTGTTCCGGATCCTGTACTTTGTGTGATAAATCAGATTCCTGTTTTTCCTGCCTTACTTCAATGTTATACTGATCTGCAACCGGTCTGCTATCCTCCGCATGCTTAATATTGCCAATATCCTGCGTTCGTTGTATCATACCGCTCAAATCAACTGGTCTTATCGACATAACATATCACCTCCGGACTTACTGTCAGTCAATCAGTATTCCCATATAGTTTCCCATCTTTTTGCGCATTTTTAACAACGCTTTTGTATGAAGCTGTGAAACCCTTGATTCCGAAACTTCCAGTATGCTGCTGATTTCTTTTAACGTCAGATCCTCATAATAATATAACAAAATAACCTTTTTCTCTTTTTCTGTCAAAAGCTCCAGCGATTCCATTAAAACCTTTTTTAGTTCTTCTTCCTGAACAGACTCCTCAGGCTGAATAAAATGCGAATTGTTTTTTGCATCCATCACAGGTTCTCCACCCTGTTCTACAAATTCATTCAGTGAGATAACATTTGTAACATTCAACTGTGTCTGCCAGTCATTTAATTCTTCCTCACCGATTCCTAATTCTTGTGCTATTTCTTCGTCCGAGGCATTTCGCCCTGTTTTGGTTTCAATCTGCTTGATCGCTTCCTCAATTTTCTTGCGTTTTTGCCGCACTGTCCGTGGAATCCAGTCCATTTTTCTTATCTGGTCTAATATGGATCCACGTATTCTTAAGCTTGCATAAGTTTCGAACTTTACATCCTTTCCGCGATCAAATTTGTCTATCGCGTCTATCAGTCCAAATATACCATAGCTAACCAGATCTTCATACTCCACGTTATATCCGAGATACATGCTAAGCCGCCCTGCCACAACCCGTACAAGCGGAGCATACTCGATAATAATTTTCTCCCTCAGCTCTGCCGAAGGATTTTTCTGATACTCTTCCCAGAGCTTTTCTTTTTCTACCGTTTTCATATGAAGCCCCCACGTTTCAGTTATTTCTCATCCTGCTCATCGCTCTCCTGCTCTGGCTCTTCTTTCTCTTCTGCCTCTGCCGGAGTTTCTTCACCATCCGTGGTTTCTTCTTCCATATCCTTAAAATTCTTATCAATCAACAGTTTTACAATTCCGCCAATGATATAAAACACAATCAGGACAACCAGCAGCATTTTTACAAATCTGCCGGTTTCCATATGTCCCGCCATTCCTGCAATGCAGACCACAAGTCCTGCCACAAGCATAACGATCGCTGGTATCGGCTTTGTTTTCATAATGCATCCATGCCTTTCTATCAGATAATCTTTAACGGTTTACCTACCGACTTGATATAAAATTCCCCGGTATCACAATGAAGTTCAACTGTGCGACCATAATTAAGTCCCGTATCTTCTGCAACAAGCCTGATTCCAAGCTGCTTTAATTTTGCTTTTGCTGCCTCTGCATTTCTCGCACCGATATTACCAACATCTGACAATCCACTTACCTCAAACATTCTTGCACCCCCGGCAATCTTAGCGATCAATCTGCCTTTATTTGCTCCTGCTGCAATTACCCGACGTAATAATTCGTCAATCCCCGTATCTGCAAACTTTGCGATATTACTGTTATTTCTGACCTTTGTACTGTCCGGGAGCATATAATGAACCATTCCCCCAACTTTTGATACCGGATCATAAAATACCAGACCAATACACGAGCCCAATCCCAAAGTTGTAATAACATCAGGGGCTTTACATACATTCAAATCTGCCATGCCCACTTTTATTACTTCGCTCATATATCCTTCTCCTTACAATGAGATTCCAAGTGACGTTAATATCTTTTCATAGGATCCCTGCTCCGGCATCAATATAAAATATCCGTTGATCGCCACGTCTGCGCAGATCTCGGTCTGAATCAGCAGTGCATTATCACCAAACTGTCCAAACTCAATAGCCGGCACACTTAAGATAGAAGCTGCCATATCCACCGCAATATATGGAACAGACGGAGAAATCACAAGATTTGTCATAGAAGAAAGAGCTGACAAATAAGAACCTGCAATGATGTTTCCTATTTCTTTTAATGCGGATAGTTCCATTTCGTCAAACGGTTTGTCCGCTGGCACATCTTCCATCATCAGTTTGTTGACAAGATAACGTGCCGATGGAATATCTACCAGAAACATCATACTACCCTCGATGTCATTCATTACCTCTAAGAAAATGCCAACAATTGTTTCATCCTCTGCACCGACAGCAGTTCCCAATTTTGATACTTCCATCAGTTTTACATTTGGAACATTCATGTCTATTTTCATGCCCAGCATATTTGCAATTGCCGTAGTTGCATTTCCTGCACCGATATTGCCAATCTCTTTTAAGACATCGAGATACATATTATTTACGTCTTCCAACGTTAAATTTCCCATGAATTGCTGATTCTCCTCTCATTTTGCACACCAGGTAAAAATCCGGTGGGACTTTACATTCTATAAAATCCCACCTTTTTATTAATTATTTTCTTCTACCAGTGCATTGATCTCAAGCAGAGAAATCAACTGATCTCCATGCTTGCCGATTCCATTGATAAATCTTCCTTTATTGGAAACTTTATCAATTTCATCCTCACTTAAATTCACAACTTCTCTTACCTCATCCACGATGACACCCAGGGAAGCATTTTCTTCTAATTTTAAGATAATGATCCTGCTCGCATTTGTCAGGACATCATCTTCAAGTCCCATTTTCTTACGTACACTCATAACCGGAACAACCTCACCACGAAGGTTAATTACACCTTTAAAATATGTCTGTACTTTTGGAACTCTTGTAATTTTCTGCATGCGGACAATGTTATCAATATAGCTGATATCAATTCCATACTGCTCACTGCCCACCATAACAACGATATATTGTTTGGATTCTTTTTCCGTTGTTTCAAGATTATTATTTGCCATGCTAAGTACCCTCCATTACATTAACGTATTCACATCTAAGATCAATGCAACTTCGCCATCTCCAAGAATCGTTGCACCGCTGATCAGTTTGTTATTGTCAATGTATTTTCCAAGCGACTTGATTACGATTTCCTGCTGTCCGATCAGATTATCAACCACAAGACCTGCCATACTGTCACCTTTCGTTACAATAACAACGGTCAGGCTCTCCGGCTCTTCCCTTGGCTCAAGATCAAGCACATTGTCAAGTCTTACTAACGGAATAACCTTGCCACGCAGATGGATTACTTCCTGAGCTTCCACATATTTGATATCCTTAACCGGAATATCTTCAATGTTGGAGATGGAACCAAGTGCGATCGCGTATTTTTCATCTCTTACTTCTACCATCAGGGCCTGGATAATTGCAAGTGTCAGTGGCAGACGTACCGTAAAGGTAGTTCCTTCGCCCATTGCAGTCTTAACTTCAACATCTCCGCCTAATGCCTCAATGTTAGACTTAACTACATCAAGTCCAACACCTCGTCCGGAAATATCGGTAATCGTCTTTGACATAGAGAAACTTGGCAGGAACAAAATGTTGATGATGTCTTTCTGACTCATGCTCTCAGCCTGTTCTTCTGTGATAATTCCTCTCTCAATCGCTTTATCACGTACTGCAGCCACATCGATACCGGCACCATCATCTCCTACCTGGATGATTACGTTATTACCTTCCTGGAATGCATTTAAGAAAATGCTTCCCACTTCCGGTTTACCGAGGGCAACACGTGTCTCGTTATCCTCAAGGCCATGGTCTGCGGAGTTACGCAGTAAATGCTGCAGCGGATCTCCGATCTGGTCAACAACGGTACGGTCAAGCTCTGTATCTTCACCAGTCATGTAAAGTTCCATCTTCTTATTGAGCTTTCTTGAAAGATCACGGATCATACGAGGGAATTTATTTACAACGCTCTCGATTGGAACCATTCGAACTTTCATAACTGACTCATGCAGATTTGTAGTGATGCGCTCCAGATACTCGATCTGCTCATGGTAGGTCTGGTTCTGGAAATCACCGGACTCAGTGGATCCGATTGCCACAAGACTGTTCTTTGCAATGATAAGCTCAGATACCTGGTTCATCAAGGCATCCAGCTTTTCAATATCAACACGGACAGTACGGTTTGTCACCGGTTTTGCAACAGTCTGTTTCTTATTGTTCTGTGTTGCAGGTGCTTTTGCCGGTGCAGGTTTTGTCTCCTGAGCCGGTGCTGCTTCTGCCTGTGCAGAAGCCTCTGTCTTTGCGGCTTCCTCTGCTGCAGCTTTTTCTGCCTGTGCCTGTTTTTCTTCAAGCACCTCACATTTTACTTCTTCACCGACTACTTTTTCAATTTCAGATACAGACTGGGCTGCCTGTAAAATCTTGTCGTAAGGTTCTTCTGACGTGATGAAAAAACTGAAATCATTATCAAAATGCTCATCTTCGATTTCCTGTGAAGTTGGATTGTATACAATGATTTCTCCAAATTCCTCTACTGCCTTGAATACTAAGAATGCACGAGCAGCTTTTAACAGACATTCTTTCTGAATATATACGGTCATTCCATAAATATGTAAACCATTGTTTTCTGCCTCTTTTAACTTTGTGCGGTCTGAACTGTTCAGTTCAAATTCAAAATATTTCTTTTCACCGTTCTTAGCCGCATCATCTGTATTTTCTTTCTTAGGAGCCGGAGCTTCTTCCTCTTTCTTCTCCGCATTCTCCTCACCGGCGATAAAATCATTCAGTTCTTTAATGATCAGCTCGTTGTCTTCCGTTCCCTCATCGGAACTTGCCTTTACATTGTTCAGATAACTCTCGATCGCATCCAGACATTTAAAGAGCAGGTCGATCATATTACTGTTAACTTTAACTTTATCACTTCTGACTTCCTGAAAAACATTTTCCATATCATGGGTCAGTCGCTGCATGCGCTTAAATCCCATGGTACCTGCCATACCCTTTAAGGAATGGGCTGCGCGGAAAATTTCATTTATAGTATCCATATTTTCCGGTTCTTTTTCAAGTTCCATAATGCAGTCACTTAAAGTCTGCAGATGTTCTTCTGTTTCATCAATAAAAATTTCAAGGTATTGGCTTACATCCATATTACTGTACCCCCACATTCTTTGTTATTGTTTGAGCAACCTGTGTAAGAGGAACCACTTCATTTACCAGTCCGGTTTCAGCAATCGACTTAGGCATTCCGTATACCACACAAGTCTCGGCATTCTGCGATATCACATATACCGGCTTACTCTTTGCTAAGGATTTTATTCCCTTGGTACCATCTGCTCCCATACCGGTCAGTACAACACACACTATCTGATCATATCCACAGGTTCGCAACGAATCATAAGTAATGTCTGCACACGGTTTTAATCCGCCGATAGGAGGCAATTCATCATTGAGTCTGATTTTATGGCTTCCGTCAGGACTTTTCTTTATTTCCATATGCTTTCCGCCGGGAGCAATATATATCGTTCCCTTTTTGAGCACATCTCCATCTTCCGCCTCTTTGACATGTATGTCACTGACTTCGTTAAGTCTGTCTGCCATGGATTTTGTAAATCCTGCAGGCATATGCTGCACTAAAACCATTGGTGCATCCAGATTTTTGGGAAGATATGGAATCACACTCTGAAGAGCTTTCGGACCTCCCGTCGAACATGCCAATGCAACTAATTTATTTCTGCTTCGAACCGGCTCCGTGTTTCTGCGCAAGACTACTTTTTCCGGTGTTTCAGCCGATTTGCTGCCCAAAGCCATCTTCTGTGTTTTTAAAACTGCATTCAGCACTCCAAGAAGTTTACCCTTAAATGCTTCACCTTTTGCCTCGATCACATTCGTCGGCTTCGGCACAAAATCAACTGCCCCCCGTTCCATGGCAAGCATGGTAACTTCGGCATCCTTTGTAGTCGTAGTACTGACCATAATGACCGTTGCACGGATTCTTTCTTTTTGAAGCTGCTCTAATAAAGCTAGTCCATCCATCCGCGGCATATTAACATCCAACACCACGCCGTCATATCTTTTTGCCCTTAATTTTTCAAGTGCATCCAGACCGTCTCTGCAGGTATCGATTGCCTGAAATGTTTCATCTGAATTAATAATATCACAGATCACCCTTCTCATGAGTGCAGAGTCATCAACAACCAGAATATTTTTTTTCATTTTTTTATCCTCTCACTGCTATTCTGCTGACGCATTCTTCTCTCTTCTTCGAAGATGTAACGGATAATTTCTTCCCTTACCCGATCATTCTTGATACTGAATTTTGCACGCGACATAAACCTGTATTCTGCCGCTGATTCTATTTTACTTGTTTCAATCACATTTGCAACAATATAATACTGATTATCCATTGTCTGGCTTTTCAGTCTCAGCTCTGCCAGAATCCAGGAATCCGGTTTCTGTTCCTGTTCTGTTGTAAAACGGATTCCTCCGCCACTTAAATCCATGATTTTTCCTTTTCGTTCTTTTTCATAAAAATGTTCATCACGGATTTCCGAAAAAATAGCATCCACACTGTCAAGCATGGCCTGTTCTGCTGTCAGTTCATAATATTTAAAATCCAGAAGACACGGATATCTGAAATATTCTCTTCGCTGAAACTTTTCCGGCTGAGATTTCAATTCCATCTCAAGCATATATATATTATCTTTTTTATACCGCTCCTTAACCTGGCCAACTGTCCGATACAATGACTCGCGTGAGAAAAATACAAGTTCATAACGAACTCCAAGCTGTAACAGCACCAGTTTACCAGCCTCCATCGGCATGGCTATTTCCATATTTCCATTCGAGCAGAAATCAAGCACCTTACTTTTATATGTTTTCACTGTGACGTCCGTTTTTTCTGCCTGTTCAACTTCCTGAAGAACACGGATATCTATCTTATCGCCGATACGTATAATGTCTGAAACCTTCATATCCATTCCTCCTTAGTATTTCTGTTGCCAAAAATTTGAAAACATTCTGGCAAGCCCCAACCGTTTATCCGGTAATTTTTCTTCCTGTAAAATCAGATTTGAAGCCATAACTTCAAACGCTCTTGCCGACTTCGCCAACGGTGCATTCAACGAAACAGGTTTCTGCTGTCTTACCGAACGTTCGAGCATGTGATCCTGCGGGATCATTCCAAGATAATTTACAGAACCATCCAGAAACTGTTCTACCACAGAATTCAGTTTTTCATATACCTGCTGCCCTTCTTCACTGGATATCACCCGGTTTGACACAATCCGGATATCTGTCTGTTCGCGTGAAAATAAAGGATTATGATACAATGCTTTCAATAATGAATAGGAATCTGTCAAAGAACTCGGTTCCGGCGTCGTAACAACAAGTACTTCCGGACTTGCCATTACAAATTCCATAACCTGGTTTGAAATTCCTGCCCCTGTATCAATCAGGATCACATCTGCATACCGATCTAATTCAGCCAGACCGCGAACCAGATATCTGATCTGTTCATCCGCAAGCTGGTTCATACTCAAGATTCCTGCTCCGCCAGAGATAAACCCTATTCCCATAGGACCTTCTGTTATAATCTCCGTCATGCTTTTTCCCTGGAACAGAAAATCTCCCAGATTATAACGTGGAACTGCGCCAAACATAACTTCAACATTGGCAAGACCAAAATCAGCATCAAAAATCAGGACTTTTTTTCCCATTTTACTGATCTGCACAGCAAGATTTACTGCAACATTTGACTTTCCAACTCCGCCTTTTCCACTCGTCACGGTAATCACGCGTGCATCCAGTTTCCGGCTCTGATTTTTTACTTTAATTACATTTCTGAGATTTTGAGCCTGATCCATATCATTATCTGCCTCCCAGAAGTTGTTTTACTATTTTTTGTGTATTAAATTCCTCTATGTCATCCGGTACATTTTGTCCGTTTGTCATATAGGAAAGTGGTGCTCCCGAATACATCTTGATATTGTAAATATTACCATACGCTTCCGTTTCATCAAGCTTTGTAAATATCAGTTTATAATCGGCAATCTCCTTATAGCGGTCAGCAATTTCCAAAAGATCTTTATACTTGGTTGTTGCACTGACTACCAGATATACCTCTCTTTCATATGCTGCATCCAGACCTGCAAGCATTTTTTTCATATCATTGCACTGTTCATCATTCTTATGGGAAAAACCTGCCGTATCAACAAAAATAAGATCATACTCACTGACTCTTTCGATTGCGGCATTCATTTCCTCTGCTGAGTATATGATACTCATTGGTGCATCTAAAATATTTGCATACACACGAAGCTGTTCCGTAGCCGCAATACGATAAGTATCCGCCGTCAGGAACGCAATCTTCATTCCCATTTCCAGTTTGTACTTGGATGCAATCTTAGCAATCGTAGTTGTCTTTCCGACGCCCGTCGGGCCCACAAAGAAAATAATTCTTGGTTTTTTCCCGGAAACACAAATTGTATCCGGCTGTCCCAGTTTTAAGATCATCTTCTGATATACATTTGACAATATGGCATCCACACTACTTCCACTGTGCATCACTTTCTCTGCTTCGTCTAAGATCTGGTTGACATATTTTTCATTCACTTCATTTTCCAGCAGTGTTCTGTAAAGCATCTTGATAAACTGCAGTCCCTCCGGATTTACAACCTGACGTTCTTTCTCTTCTTCCTTTACTTCCTTCTGTCTGCTTTCTTCTACGGACAGTTGTTTTTCCAGAATATTAGAAAGGTTTTCCAGTCTTTTCTCTAATCCGTCTTTTGCGTGCAGTTCCGGCGCATTTGTAAGATGTCCTGACAGGATGTCGGATGTTCTGTCATTTAAAAATTCTTTTGGACTGATATTTTCATCTGCTGCCAGATTCAATGTTTTTACAGTTTTTGCTGTCAGATCAGCAACCTGTCTCGGATCTACAAAATTCTCTTTTTCTTCTCTTGCAGCTGTAACCTCAAACACAGAACTCTTCCAGGCTTTAAACATACCTGTCGGTTTGATTTCCTTTACATTCATTACAACCGCGCCTTCGCCAAGCTCCTGTTTTGCTTTTTCGATTGCCTCTTCTTTTGTTTTTCCCTGATACTTATTTATGGTCATTTTACTTGTCACCGTCCCTGCTGATTATACCTACTGACTGTAATTCTACATTGGACTCAATTTCATTGTAGGAAACTACAATCAGATCCTTAAAATAATCTTCCGTTAATTTTTTAAAGTACATTCGAACAATTGGAGATGTAATCACAATTGGTGTTTTTCCCATGTTTTCGAGCTTTGTTACTTCATTCTGTACAGAATTCATAATAGCCTTTGTTGTTTCCGGATCAAGTGTAAGATATGCCCCCTGTTCTGTCTGCTTCACAGAAGCCATAATTTCCTGTTCCACCTTCGGATCAAGTGTAATAACACTGGTTGTCTCATTCGCCGGGAAATATTTGCTGGAAATGGCTCTCTTTAAACTCTGGCGCACGTACTCCGTCAGTACATCTGTATCTCTTGTTGTCGCTGCATGATCTGCAAGCGTTTCAAAAATCGTCAGGAGATCACGGATAGAAATCCCCTCATCCAGCAGGTTCTGTAACACCTTCTGAACCTCACCAAGTCCAAGCATCTTGGGAATCAGCTCGTCCACCAGTACCGGATTGCTCTCTTTCAGATTATTGACAAGATTCTGCACATCCTGTCTGGTAAGCAGTTCTGCGATATGTGACCGGATTACCTCTGTCAAATGCGTTGCAATAATTGATGGCGGATCAACAACCGTATATCCAAGGCTCTCCGCACGTTCACGCTGGCTTTCCGTAATCCAGATCGCCGGGAGATGGAATGACGGTTCAAATGTAGGGATACCTGTAATCTCTTCCTCCACATATCCCGGATTCATTGCCATATAGTGATCAAAAAGAATCTCTCCTTCTGTCACCTGCACCCCTTTGATCTTAATGATATACTGATTCGGATTTAATTGAATATTATCCCTCAAACGTATGATAGGTACTATAGTACCAAGTTCAAGAGCAATCTGCCTTCGTATCATAACAACACGATCCAGAAGATCTCCTCCCTGATTTACATCTGCTAACGGAATGATACCATATCCAAATTCAAGTTCTATCGGATCAACCTGAAGCAGTGACACCACATTCTCTGGTTTTCGTACCTCTTCTGCTTCCGTTTCCTCCGCATTGACCTCTTCTTCTATACTCTCAATACCGATATTTTTGTCGACCTGTCGTCCTGCAATAATAAAAGTTGCACCAAACGCAAGAAACAATAAGGTATTTAACGGTGTTGCAATTCCTAAAACCGCCAGCGTAGTACCTACAATATAAAGTACTTTGGGAATACCAAATAACTGACTGACAAGGATATTGGAAAAATCCGCTTCTTTCGACGCTTTTGTAACAAGAATACCGGTTGCAAGTGAAATCAGAAGGGACGGTATCTGGGAAGAAAGTCCATCACCAATCGTTAGCACACCGTAATGTTCGATTGCCTCCTGAAACGTCATTCCGCCCCGCAGTATACCCATAATGGTTCCACCCGCAAGGTTTACAAACGTGATAATAAGACCAGCTGCTGCATCTCCCTTTACATACTTGGTAGCACCATCCATGGAACCAAAGAACGCAGATTCTTCCTGAATCTTATTTCTCCGCTCCCTTGCCTGTTTTTCCGTGATCGCTCCGGTATTTAAATCCGCATCAATCGCCATCTGCTTACCAGGCATCGCATCAAGGGTAAATCTCGCCGTTACCTCAGCGACACGCTCGGAACCTTTATTGATAACAACAAACTGGATAATAACCAGAATAATGAATACGATGGCACCAACGATCAGATCTCCACCACCGACGAACTGTCCAAATGTCTGTACGACATTACCCGGATTACCGGTTGTTAAGATCAGTCGTGTTGAAGACACGTTCAAGGAAATTCGAAAGATTGTCGTAAACAAAAGTAAAGTCGGAAAAAAAGACATATCCAGTACTTCTTTTACAAACAATGTATTAAAAAGAACAATCAATGCGATTGAAATGTTCAGTGCCAGCATAACGTCGAGTAAATTGGAACTGATTGGCACTATAAAAAAGATGACTGCAGCCAGTAGATACAGTGCAACACCTATGTCAGCTTTCTTCATGACCTCTCCTCCCTGTTTCTCAGATTATATACCATAGCAAGAATTTCCGCTACTGCCTGATACAATTCCGGCGGTATTTCTGCCCCTATATCTACATTCGCATATAACATTCTTGCCAACGGTTTATTTTCAACAATTTCAATGTGGTTTTCCTTTGCTTTTTCACGAATTTTCTGTGCAAGATAATCTTCTCCCTTTGCAATAACGATCGGAGCTCTTGACACCTCGGCATCATATTTGATTGCAACTGCCAGGTGTGTCGGGTTCGTAATAACCACATCTGCCTTTGGTACATCCTGCATCATACGCCTTTGAGAAGCTTCTCTCATACGTTGTCTCTGTCTTCCTTTGATCTCAGGATTTCCCTCAGTATTTTTATACTCATCCTTTAATTCCTGCTTGGTCATCTTCATATCTTCATTGAAACGATGTTTCTGATAAACAAAATCTGCAATTCCGACCACCAGATAAACAAGGCTGATTTTAAAACCTGCATTAATGATAACATTCCCGCATAATACAACTGCCTGATTCAGCGGTATGTCATATAAAATAAAAATATCATTTGCCTCACCCTTTATGGATGTATAAGCAACATATATGATCAAACCTATTTTTAAAATAGATTTAAGCAGCTCAAATAATGAATCTTTTGAAAAAATACGTTTAAATCCATTGATCGGATTAAATTTATCCCCCTTAGGTTTTAACGGCTTAGCCGTGACTTTCCACCCTACCTGAAGGATACTTACAAGGGCTGTCACCGCAACACCAAACACAAAAAACGGGGCAGCCATCTTGAACATTTCTATATACACATTATGTAAAAACGAAGTAATCTCCTTTGTAGATGATTCCATCGCATTAACACTTACAAAATCAGGCATCAGCTTATATACATAATAAAAAACTTCCAAAAAGCCATTGCCAATTAACGAAATAAAAACCTTCAACACGAGGAACAATACTATCAGATCAAATGCTGCGGTAAGTTCCTTACTCTTTGCAACCTTACCATCCTCTCGTGCTTCTCTTAACTTCTTTTCTGTTGCCGGCTCTGTTTTTTCCCCTCCGGGTCCATCTTTTGCGAACCACTGAAGGTCATATGCAAATAGTAATCTGTCTTTCCATTCCACCTTAGTACATTCCCTCTATAAATAAAACCATCATCTTTTTCATTTCGGTAAATATAAAACTGGCGATTCCAGGCAAAAGTGAAATTGTAAGAAATAAAACTCCAAAACCAACCAGTATTTTCATCTGCATACCAACTGCAAACATATTCATCTGTGGTGCAACCTTTGCCAGAATACCAAGAATACAGTTTAAAATCATCATACAGGCAAATATTGGAAGAAAGATCCTGAAACCTATTACAAACAGATCTGTCATATACTGTGTTATAGAACCCGCAAGTGAATCCCAGTTAAAGAACTGACCATTGATTGGGATTACGGTAAAAGAATCTACCACAGCCTGTAAAATCACATGATGCATATCTGTTGCAATCAAAAGAAGAAGTATAAAATAATTGTACAGGTTTCCGGTAATTGTTACCTGCGTATTCATTGTCGGGTCAAATTCAGTCACCATGGATAATCCAATATCCATATCAATAATATTTCCCGCAAATAAAATAATGGAATTACAAATGTTTGCAGCAAACCCTATCAGCAACCCTGTAATTCCTTCTTTTAACACTATTATCGCATACCCAATCAAACCTGTATACTCGATTGCTGTCTTATCAACAAAACCATACACCAGAAGTGCAACAAAAAAAGAAAAACCTATCTTTGCCTGCGAGGGCGCATTTTTTGTTCCAAAAAAAGGTGCAATATAGACAAAACAGGATATGCGAACCAATATTAATATCAGTATTTCAAAATTAGCCAATGAAAACGTATATTCTAACATAGATCGTCCTAACCGAGATACATACTAAAATTCGACCATAATGTCGTCACGAATTCTGTCAGATTTGTCAAAATCCATGATCCAAAAATCATAAGTCCGACAAATACTGCAATAATTTTAGGAACAAACGTCAGCGTCTGCTCCTGAATAGATGTAACTGTCTGGAAAATACTGACAATCAAACCAACAACCAGTGAAATGATCAACATTGGAGCCGAACAGATTATAATCGTATAAATTGCTTCTTTTGCTACATCAAGTACCTGTCCTTCTGTCATTTTGTTCTCACCTCTTTGCTATCTATATACATTTTAATCTGTATCTATAACAGAATGCACATTCTTCGAACATTCTGTTATCATCAATAAAACGTCTTTACTACGCTTCCTATTACAAGATTCCATCCATCCGCCAGTATAAACAGTAATATTTTAAACGGCAAAGAGATTGTTGTCGGTGGAAGCATCATCATACCCATCGACATAAGCACGGATGCAACTACCATATCAATTACAATAAACGGGATATATATAACAAATCCCATAATAAACGCCTGTCTCAGTTCTCCGATTACAAATGATGGAATCATAATTGTCATCGGAATCGCATCATATGCACTCTGCCCGGATTCCTCATATTCCTTTTCCAGTGCAGCACTGTCAATATCATAACTGTCACCAGCCATATCCACGAAAAGCTTGACATCCTTTCGCTGTACCTGTCCATACATAAACTGGCGAATCGGCACTTCCGCTTCTTTTAATGCCTCTTCTATGGTAATATCTCCATTATCCAGTGGCTGGATTGCATTCTCATTGATCTGCTGAAACGTCGGCCACATGATAAAAAATGTCAAAAACAATGCCAGTCCAATCAAAATCTGGTTTGGCGGTGCCGTCTGTGTTCCAATTGCCGTTCTTAAAAAATGAAGTACAATTACAATTCTGGTATACGATGTAAGCATAATCAAAAGCGATGGTGACACTGCAATAATTGTCAGTAACAATAATGCACGTACTTCTGAAGCAACCCCCGCCTCATCATTATTTATCGAGATGGACAGACCACCTTTGCTGTCTGACTCACTACCTGAACCTGTGCTGGTATTCGCTGCTGTATTATCCAGCGAATCAATGCTGTCCGGATCCATGGAAGCTGCATAAACAGTCGTTCTGTTTTGTGAGGCAAACAACACTGCCACAAACACTGCTATTGCAAATATTAATGACAGTATACAATATGTCTTTTTTAATTTTGTCATAATTCCATCAATCCTGCTTTTTCGGAAAATGATCTTTCAGTCTACTAAATATCTCCTGAAAATTTTCCTGTGAATTTTTCATATCATCCGATGTCTGGACTGATAACTGATCTTCTGTAAGTTCCGCAATTTTTGTTACTTCATCCTTACCCACAGCGATTACAAAATACTGTTCTCCTGCCTTAACAAGCTGTAAAAATTTACCATTTGCAATCCGGATTGTTTCGAGAACCATAAGATTTCCTTTGGACATTTGTATTTTTTGAAAACCACCTACCCACTTTGTCGTGAAGTAGGTAATAATCAAAACAAACACAAATATGATCAGTACTCCAATCAGCTGCATCAGACTTCGAAAAGAAGCGCTTAATAAAATCATACTAACCCACTACTTTTTTTACTGCCTCAAGTACACGCTCAGCCTGGAATGGCTTCACAATAAAATCCTTTGCTCCTGACTGAATTGCTTCAATAACCATAGCCTGCTGTCCCATTGCAGAACACATGATAACATTTGCATTTGCATCAATCTCTTTGATCTTCTTTAATGCCTGGATACCATCCATATCCGGCATAGTAATATCCATTAATACCAGATCCGGTTTTGCTTCAGGATATTTCTCCACTGCAATAGCACCATTTTCAGCCTCCGCTGCAATCTCATAACCATTCTTTGTAAGAATGTCCTTAATCATCATTCTCATAAATGCAGCATCATCACAAATCATAACCTTAGCCATAATTTTCTCTCCTATCTTTAACTCTTCTTTTTTGTTTTTTATTTTATAATTTCAGTAATTCGTATACCATAGCTTTCTTCTATTACTACTACCTCGCCTTTGGCTACGAATTTACCATTTACCAGAACATCAATCGGTTCTCCGGCAATCCTGTTTAATTCTATAATGGTTCCCGGTGTAAAATCAAGTATTTCTTTAATTGATTTGGAAGTTCTTCCAAGTTCTACCGTAACTTCAAGTGGTACATCCATAATCAAATCAATATTTTCCGGTTGAAAATTCCCCGGTACTGCTCCAGTAAATGCCTGGAATTGTGCCGGCTGTACATTTACCTGCTGTTGTCCATACATCTGCGACATCTCCTGACCCATCATTGATTGTCCCATCATCGGCTGACCCATCATTGGCTGCCCCATCATCGGCTGTCCCATCATTGGCTGCTGTGCTGCCATCTGAGGTTGTGGCTGCGGTGCAGGTGTCGGCTGAGCTGCCGGTGTACTCTGGGTGTTCTCTTTTTCACTCATTCCTGCAGTGGAATTACTGTCTTCTTCCATATTGCTTGTTACATTTGCACACATTTCTTTTGCAAAAGAAACAGGATATAACTGCATGATCTCACTATCAACAAGATCACCAATCTCTAACCGGAATGAAATTTTTACAAATTCACCTGCAAGGAACTCATCAATCTGACTCTCATCAATTGTCTGTTGCAAATCTATCAGATCTGCACTTGGCGGGCTGATATCAATTACCTTGTCCAGCATGGAAGACAATGATGTTGCTGCCGAGCCCATCATCTGGTTCATTGCCTCGCTGATTGCACTCAGGTGAAGTTCTCCAAGTTCTCCATCCGTATTTGTTCCATCACCGCCCATCATCAGGTCCGTGATAACTTTTACATCATGTTCCTTTAACACAAGGATATTGCTTCCATCTAATCCCACGGTATACGCAATTCGTATAAATACACATGGCTTTTCATATGCGTCACATATATCACTCCAGTTTGCAAACGCAACCACTGGGGTGGAAATCTCAACCTTACGGTTTACCAGTGAAAACAGTGTAGTTGCCGCTGTTCCCATACTGATATTCGAGATCTCACCGATCGCATCTTTTTCCTGTTCTGTCAATGTATTTTCCGGATTTTCATCTGTACCTGAAGGATTGTTCAGTAAAGCATTGATTTCTTCCTGTGACATCGTTCCATCCATCTTACTGCTCCTCCCTAATCACTGATGTAATTCTTACTGCATAGTCATCACCGGTTTCTCCCGGCAGAGCAGTAAATTTTTTTATACTTCCAACAAAGACACTCAGTTCCTGATCAACCTTCGTATCCAGCCGGATAATATCTCCTACCTGCAGTCCCAAAAAATCATTTACTGAAATGGAACTGTTACCAAGTACAGCTTTGATCGGCATTGGTGCTTTTGAAATAAGTGCCTCGATCGTTTCTGTATACTGTTGTTCATCTTTTTCCTGCAGACTCGAATACCAGTATTTGGTATTCAGTTTGTCCATAATACTCTCTAAAGTCAGATATGGAAGGCATACATTCAGTAATCCCTCCACATCGCCAATCTTAACATTGAGCGTTACCAGAGCTATCATCTCCGTCGGCGATATAATCTGTGCGAACTGCGAATTCGTCTCAATACGCTCTAACCGGGGTTCTAACTCACATACATTCTCCCACGGCTCCACTAAAAGATCTACTGCCACATTAAATATCCGCTCAATGATCAGCAATTCTATCTCCGAGAAATCCCTCGGTTTATCCAGAGGCACTCCCTTTCCACCTAACATTCTGTCTACTACAACATATCCAAGATTTTGTGCCATCTCAATGACAATGCTTCCATTCAATGGAGATGCATTTACAATTCCAAGTAATACAGGATTCGATAACGCATTTGAAAATTCTGAATATGTAACTGCTTCTGAGTTCATCACCTCAACCTGAACATTTTTCCGTAAATAAACAGGAAGATTGGTTGACAAGAGTCTTCCGTAATGTTCAAAGATAATCTCCAGCGTTCGCAGATGTTCCTTTGAAAACTTTGCAGGACGGGCAAAATCATAATTTTTGACCTGTTTTTTATCTTCATCTTTCATTTCATCTACATCAAGTTCACCACTGCTTAACGCTTTGAGCAAACTATCTATCTCATTTTGAGATAAGACTTCACCCATTCTTTCTCACCACCTAACACAATATTTGGGTCTATTCCGTCTGAACGCTTGAGAAGTTTACACCAACGATGAAGTCTGAACCTCCAAACATATCCTGTAATGTTTTCAATATATCATCTTTTACATTCTGATAGCCATTTGCATTAAACTCATCCAATGTATATCCATTTACAATGGTATTAATCTCGCTCTGAATGATCGTCACTTTTGCAGCAAGTCCTTCGGATCCACCATAGGTTTTGTATCCGTCACTCTTTGTATTCAAAGATAAACTGACTGAAAATACAGCATAGTGCTGTTTGCCATCTTCGCCCTGTTTTAAGTTCACGGTAAATCCATCGGTGATCGCATAAGTCTCAACATCTTCGATCGGCACCTCCGGTGTAGCCGGCGTATTTTCTCCACTCTGAAGTTCCAGATTAATAGCAGAGCATACCTGATCGATCAGCTGATTCGATTTTTTTGTCTGCGGAATAATCGTGAACACAAGAATTGCAGTTAAAATAAGATTTGCTAAAACCAGTGCCAGAATAATTACGGTTATCAAATTCTTTTTCATAATGCTACCTTCCTGTTCAATTAAAATCTGAACTATAAGAATTATATATTTTTATAATAACGCGGCGGTTTCTTGATCTTCCCTCCTGCGTTGTATTATCTGCAACAGGTACATACTCACCTCTTCCAGATGCCTTCAAATGTGCGGGCTCCACTGTTGTAATATCTCTCAGATAATCTGTAACCGCCCGTGCCCTGTAAAATGAAAGCACATCATTATCTTCATATTTTGCAGAATGAATCGGCACGTTATCCGTGTGTCCCTCTACTTCTATGATATTATCCTGATAAGGTTCGATCAGCTTACCCAGCTTATCAATCAGCGGATACGCCTCTGATCGGATTTCAGCATGCCCGGAGTCAAACAAAAGAGCTCCATTCATATTGAGCATGACATACTGTGCATTGAAATCAACTTCCACCTGATCCTGGATTCCATATCTTGCAATGGCATCCTCCAGCTGTTCAGACATTTTTTCTGATTCTTCCAGTGCCTGTTCTTTATATTCTTCCACTACATCATTCTCTTCGTCTGTTTCCTGATCCGTTTCAGAGTTCGCTTTGTCTTTATAATAAGAATCTAACATTTCAAGCTGGCTCACACCGGATGATATCAGAGTTCCATCTCCAATAGAAGATCCTCCATTGGGAAGAATACTAAATGTATTCTGAAAGGAAGCCACCATTTTTTCAAACTTTTCTGCATCTACCGTTGACATAGAGAATAACAATACAAAGAAACATAACAGTAGGTTCATCAGATCTGCAAATGTATTCATCCATGCCGGTGATCCTTTTGGTTCATCAGGCTTTCTTTTCACTATTCTTCACCTCCAGCCTCGCTTTCCTGCGCTGTATTACGCGCCGAAGGTGCAAGGAATGATTTCAGTTTTTCTTCTATAACACGTGGATTTTCTCCTGCCTGGATCGACAGAATACCTTCCACGGAAATTTCCTTCATCATCATTTCATTATCATTATTCAGTTTTAACTTACCTGCAATCGGGTTACATAACCAGTTTGCAAGTAATGAACCATACAATGTTGTAACAAGCGCCGTTGCCATCGCCGGTCCGATTGTTGATGCATCTTCCATGTTCTTCAACATGAGGATCAATCCAATCAGTGTACCGATCATACCCCAGGCAGGACCTAATTCAGCCCATTTCTCCCAGACAGCAATTTTAGCTTTATGTCTGCTCTCAACGCAGGCTAAGTCAGTCTCCATGATTCCTCTTACCAGTTCCGGATCTGTACCATCTACAACAAGCATAATTCCTTTTTTCAGAAAATCATCTTCAATCCCGTTTGCTGCTTCTTCCAATGCCAGAAGTCCTTCTTTTCTCGCAGTATTCGACAGTGAGATAATCTGGTTGATGACAACTGCCGGATCCTGAACCTCATCCTTAAAAATCAGCTTTATTGACTTTACACCATTGATAAAATCTGCCAATTTAAAAGATGCGAGCGTACCTGCAATGGAACCTCCTATTGTAATAATGAATGATGCCGTATCCCACATGGAGTGTAAACTTGCAACACCTCCGTTGGAAAGTACACCAAACACAAACATTACAACGCCTAATAACATACCTACTATTGATGCTATATCCACTTTTTCCACCTACCATCCTTGATTTTTCAGATTATAAAATCCCATCCGTGGGACTTATTCTTCTCTTAAAAGGCCATTTGTAAAAATATCCCTTTTGTATGATTTTACTAAATTTTTGACCTCTTGTCTACTTTCTTTTACAATAAACTTTTTACCTGTTGTAAGAGAAATAACTGTATCCGGGGTCTCCTCCACCGTTTCAATCAGATCCGAATTGATTAATACTGTTGTTCCATTCAATCGTGTCACTTCGATCATAAAGTAATCATTCCTCCATTATTAATCAACAGTTTTTATTGTGACCGATTTTTTCAAAAACCGGTCACAATGTTCAGTATAACATATGTAACTGATTGTGTAAAACCTGTTTCAACATTTTAAGACAGGTTTTACGCAAATATTATCTTTTTCTTACTTTACATTAACGTTTCAGATTAACCAGTTCCTCTAAGAGGGTATCTGATGTTGTGATGATACGGGAGTTTGCCTGGAAACCACGCTGTGTGATGATCATCTGTGTGAACTCCGTGGACAAGTCTACGTTAGACATTTCAAGTTCTCCGGATGTCATGGAACTTCCGTCCGCAGAAATCTCATCACCAATTCCATCAAATTCACCTGAGTTTAAGGTTGTACGGTAACAGTTCTCTCCAACCTTTTCAAGACCGGATGCATTTGCAAACTGTGCAACAGCGATCTGTCCAAGTGTCTCTTTATTACCATTATCATAGATACCTGTGATAAGACCATTGTTATCGATGGAAATACCGATCATGGCACCTAATTTCTTTCCTTTTCCTGTCACACCATCATCTATAGATCCTGTAGACATAACCGCTGTGGATTTACCACCGTTGTTTGCATCTTTCAGTCCCGAAAAATCAATGGTAATATCATCAAACTGGGTCGGATTATTTCCCAGCTTACTCATATTAAGTGTAACAGAATTTGTCTTATTGTTGGATGTTCTTGCTCCAACACCTGTAAACGTACCATCTTTTGTGCTGAAGTCGATCGCGTAATCAGTTACATCTCCGGAAATCGTCAGAGTTCCATTTGCGATTGCAGCTGTTGCCTGCTTGTTTGCAATCTTGGAAACCATTGCATCTGGGATTCCATATACCTGTTTCAGGCTGTATGTAGTTGCTGGATTTTTTCCATCCGTAAAAGAATTTGTTGCCTGATTCCAAGAGATTTCTGTACCATTTGCATCACTTCCTACATAGAATTTATTGCTAGCAGAATCATAGTAATAACCACTCTGAACCTGGCTGTATGTTCCAAGTGTAGCATTCGTTGTTTTTGCTCCAAATATATCACTCAGATCAACTTTGCTGGTTTCCGGATCATAGAATGTTGTTCCATCACTATTTAAAATCTTTTCCAGTTCCACCGTATATTTTCCATCTGTTCCGGTAGATTTCATTGCAAAACGCGCTGTATAGGAATAACCGAGATTATCAAAAAAAGTCAGTGTTTTGACAAGTCCGTTGTCTGACAATACATCCTTATCATTTTTATCAATAATACCGGAAACATTTGCCTGTGTGGTTGCCTCCGGAGCAGATGTCAGGTTGGATGTCTGCATGACACGAAGTGCAGATACGGTATCCTTCTTGATATTTCCTGTTGTCGGATCTACCTGCCATCCCATAACTGTATAACCGGTGGATGTCATACATAAGTTACCGGCACCATCTACATAGAAAGAACCGGCTCTGGTAAACAGGTTCTCAGAACCGTTGTTAACTACAAAAAAGTTTGTCGTAGACTGGTCTGATAAACGGATATCGAATGCACGTCCGGTTGTTTCAGCCGCACCGGAAGTTGTGATGCTTAAGTTTGTTGCACCGGTCGTAACACCAAGACCGATCTGTTTTGCATTCACACCACCGGTACCTGTTGCTGCGTTCGCACCGGATGCATTACTTGTCATCTGATATAAAACATCCTGAAATACAACTGAGGATGATTTAAAAGCTACTGTGTTTACGTTGGCGATATTGTTACCAATAACGTCCATTTTTGTCTGATGTGTCTTAAGACCTGACACAGCAGAGTACATTGATCTCATCATAGTTGAAATTGACCTCCTAAGTTCTTTTGTGCTGCCTTCCCTTCTGTCATTCCGGGAATCTAGCCTCCATTTCGGTCCGGCTACGTGATCACAGCACCATCAATATTGGTATAAATATTATCATCGGACTCTGTCCGGTCCATTGCTGTAACGACTGTCCTGTTCGGAACATTTACGATAAAAGCGAGTGAATCAACAATTACTAACGATTCTCTGATTCCCTTTTCACCAGCCTTAAAAACGCCTGTCTCAAGTCGTTCATTCTGTTCCTCTGACAGATTGATATTACGATCCATCAGGCGCATCGTGGCATGCTTGGAAAATTTGAGTGTCCCACCTGCTTTTGCATCCTGCTTCTGCTTTAAAATATCTTCAAAGGAGACACCGCTCGAAGTTACCGCATCCGTGCTTTTCCGAGTCAGATACTGGTCAGTTACCTGCTCAATGGAAACAAACTGGTTACTGATCTTATTCATAATCGCATTTCCCTTCTGTCAGATATCAGGTTTTATCTGTATCTGTCTTTGTGTCTGTTGTTGTATCTGTTCCTGTTGTCGTATCTGTTTTTGTATCTGTATCTGTTTTTGTATCTGTTGTTGTACCTGTCGATGATGAAGTACTTTTATACCAGTCTTTTCCTGCAAGTTTTTCCATCTGTGCAAGCAGTTCCTGATATTTTTTCAAAGTATCTGTATCGATCTTTGACTGCTGATAAGAATTCAGATTATCGTAATATGTCTTTAAATTCTTGACATCATCTTTGTCACTTAATGTAAGCTGTGCTGCATTCGGCAATTTAGCAACCGCTGCTGCAAACGTCTTAGCAAGTGTCTCTGCCTCCATGTATTCGGTATCTGCAACCTGATATACATCAGAAAGTGAATATAACACCCCATTTACACAGATCTTCTGCTCACCGTTTTCTTTCTGTACATAATCAACAAATCCCTCTGTTGCTGTTGTTTCTCCAGTCGAAGATGTTGTCTTGATAATAACATATTTTCCAACAAGTGCATTTGCATTGCTGCTCTCGATTGTACTCTGCATACCAAGTGTTGCTTCCATCTGTGAAAATGTAGCAAGCTGTGCAACATACTCCGTATTGCTGGTAGGCTCTAACGGATCCTGATACTGCATCTCTGCACATAACAGCTGTAAGAACTGGTCATAGCCAAGGTCATTGCTGGTATCCGATTTGCTTGTAGTACTGGTATCCTTTGGTATTTTTCCGTCTTCAACGGGCTGAATTAATGCCATTTTTTTCTCCTTTCTTTTGTTTTAAGCAGTATAATCTACGGAATTACCGTGATCTGCCATAATCTGCGCCACAAGGGCTTCTTCCTCACTCATGACTCCGGAGAGTTCATCTAACTCATCTAAGTTGATTCTTCTAGTCTTTGGCGAAGCTTTTTCCTGCTCCTCTGCCTGTCTCTCTTCCTGTTTTGCATTCTGCTCTAAGTTTTTTTCAAACTCATGGCTTCCAACCGTAACTTCTACGGCATCCACCTTCACACCTGCCTGGTTCATACTCTGTTTGAGTTCTGCCATCTGCGCTTCTAACGCTTCTTTTACCAGTTCGTTCTGTGTCATAATATGAGCAGATACATTTCCTTCCTTGGTCGTTACTTCGATATAAATCTTGCCAAGGTGTTCCGGGTTCAACTGCATCTCCATCGTCGTCTGTGCTTCACGGACAGTGATTTTTGTAAATTCTGTTACCTGACGGATCAGATCTAAAGTGTCAAGCTGTCTTGAAAATTCCGGCACATTTTCCGGTGTTTTTACTGCTGCCGGATCTGCCACATGTTCCTGATTCACAAATGCTGTCTGACCCGATGCATTCCCAGATTCATTTTTACTGCCTGTCTGCTGTCCCTTATCTGACTCTGTCTTTACATCCGGTTCTTCTGTTTTCTCCGGCATCAGACCATCATTCACGTCATCGGTATCCTTCACATTATCTGCGACTTCTTTCTGCAGAACAATGTTGTCCTCCGGCTTCTGTGTTTCCACTTCATCTGCATTTAAAACTGTCTGTACTGTTTTATCATCTTTTGCATCTGAAATCATCTGCTCCGGCACAGCATCTGCTGCCGTCTGTACTGCGTTGTCATTTTCCGGCACCTGAATATCCGCCGGTAACTGCTCTGCATTCACATTTGTGTCTGTTGCAGCAGCCATCTCAGTAAACATCTGCGGTGTCATTCCAAGTTCATCTAACAGGTTCTGTGACAACTCTCCAATTTCATTTACAATTTCCATAAATGAACTGTTGCACAGCAGTTCTCCAACATTTTCACATCCTGTGAGTTCAGCTGTAAGCTGCGCAAGCTGATTCGGCTGTATCAGATCTGCAACAGTAAGTCCTAACTTCTGCATGGCATCTGCGATTTCTTCATCTGTCACACCAAGTTTATCTTTCAAAACCTGTCTCACATCCTCATCAAATGCAGCTAACTTTTCATCCGCATTTTCTGATTGAATGTCCGTTTTGCCTGCTGAATTATCTTTTATACTGCCCGCAGCATTCTGATAACGTTCATAATCATCTGCCACACTACTGTTTCCGGTTACAGCTGCCACATCCTGTCTGCTGTTCTGTCCACCATAATTGTAACCGCCTCCAACCTGGGTTGTCATCTGGCTCATCACTTCTGCAAACTGAACTTTCAGATCGCCTTCTTTTGTTCCGGTCAGTGTCTGGCCGCCCTGTCCTATGGACATAATTCCAGCCACTTCTGAAACGCGCGTGCTTCCCATGTTTCTTCCTCCTTTCCCTTTCGCTGCATGTACTGCCGCTTAATGATCTATTCTGAAGGTTTCATGATCTCTGTTACCTTTGCAGCGGTATCAGAAGTCATTTTACCAAGAATAGCAGCTCTTGAATCTGCATCCATACCATCTAAAATCTGTGCAACCAGTTTCAGGTTGTCTGTCATGGTATCAAAAATTGCTGCTGCCTCTTTTGGCTTCATGGATGAATATGTTTTGATGTAATCATCAAGCTGCTCATCCTCTGCCGTCTGTGCCACTACCTGCTTATACAGTACTTCTGCATTTGCAGGATCGATGCTTTCGTAATATTTCTTATATTCCTCAATATCCGGGGCTACATCAGAAAAGACAACATCCTCATAGAAGCTCTGCTTTTCCTTTTCAAATTCTGCCTCGTTTTCCTTATATTGCTGTAATTCCTGTGATTGAGCTTCTAACTGGCTGATATAATCCGCATTTGCAGACGATGCATTCTGTGCATCTGCCAGTTCTTTTTCAAGTTCTTTAATGCGCTCAACCGCATCTGCCATCGTATCATACGCATAAGCACTGTCCTCTGTTGAAACCTGTTCCACCGCATCATCCGGTAAAATCTTATTTACATAAGGGACATCTTTCAGGATCGGTGCAAGCACGCCTGATCCAAATCCTCCAACATCCCATTTAATCAGAAGGGCAATAATTGCAAACCATACAACTATGATCAGAAGGGAAACAAAAAATACCGCAACTTTGCTGCCGCCGCTTTCTTCTTCAAGTTCATCGCTCTCTGCTGCATGCTGTGCTTTCTTCTGCTTTGCCTCTTCTTTTTTTCTTTGTTTTTCTTCAGCTTTTTTATCTACAACTTCTTCTTTTTCTTCTGCCATATTTTCCTCCTGTCCGCTCAAACTGCCTAACTACGCTGTCCATTATCGTGATAGGTATAACTGACAAGCTCATCTATTTCTTTTGACTCTTCATGTAAAAGTTCCTGTTTAAACTCCTCAAAAGCTTTTTCTTTCAGTTTTTCATGTGTCTTGCGTTCAACCATTGCTTCATTCAACTGTTTTCTCGCCAATTCAACATCACGTTCTGCAGCATGTACATTCATCATCTGGCTGCGCTGTTTGCTTTTTAAGACGTCAATCGCCTTCCTGCATTCACGAATTTCCAAAACATTAATACTGCCACTCACCAATTCCCTTGCTTTTGATTCATAACCGGCTCTCCGGATCAGGATATCCTGAAGTTTCTGCTGTTCTGCCGCAAGTTTTGCATTCGCCATACCATAGGCTGTCTTTGCCTGATTTTCCATTTTTTCTTTGATATCAAGAATGTTCTGCATTCTGTATCTGAACTTTGCCATACCAGAAACCTTTCTTAGTTTTCAAACAGTTTTCGCAGCAGGTCAATCTCTTCGTTGAATTCAAATTTTTCATCGGTCTTTTGCATCAGGAACTCATTTACCGCTTGATTTTTTTGAATTGCATAATCAATTTCACGATTGGTTCCATTTTTATATGCCCCGATATTAATCAGGTCTTCTGCCTCATTATAAGTAGCCATAACATTTCTTAATTTTCCGGCAAGCTCTTTATGCTCACTTGTAGCAATCGAACTCATAACACGGGAAATACTCTGTAATACATCAATTGCAGGATAATGATTCTTTTGTCCTAATTTTCTGGATAACATAATATGTCCATCCAGAATACTTCTCGCCGTATCTGTGATTGGTTCATTCATATCATCACCATCTACAAGCACGGTGTAAAGTCCGGTAATAGATCCCTTATCCGAAGTTCCTGCACGTTCCAGAAGTTTAGGCATTTCTGAATACACACTTGGTGGATATCCTCTTGTTACCGGTGGCTCTCCGGATGCCAACCCAATCTCCCGCTGTGCCATAGAAAATCGTGTCAGTGAATCCATCATCAGCAACACATCTTTCCCCTGATCTCTAAAGTATTCAGCAATAGCTGTTGCTGTTTTTGCAGCTTTATTTCTTATCAATGCAGGTTTATCGGATGTCGCAACAATAACCACGGAGCGTTTCATGCCTTCTTCACCAAGATCGCGTTCCACAAACTCTCTTACTTCTCTTCCACGCTCGCCAATCAATGCAATCACGTTGATATCCGCTTTTGTATTTCTCGCAAACATACCAAGTAATGTACTTTTTCCAACACCGGATCCGGCGAAAATACCGATTCTCTGTCCTTTTCCTACTGTAATCAGACCGTCTACTGCTTTCACACCCAAAGGTAGTACTTCATCAATAATTTTTCTTGCCATCGGATCTGGTGGCAATGCTTCAACCGGATAATCATACGGAAGTAATAATTCTTCCACATCGGTTGGCCGTCCTATTCCATCTAATGTATGACCTAACAGTTCTTCTCCAACTTTCACAGTCAGAGGATGTCCTGTATTTTCTACAATACATCCAACACCAATTCCTTCTACGCTTTCAAACGGCATCAGGAGTAAATGTTTATCACGGAACCCGACCACTTCAGCCATCGTTGAAATATTTTGTTCCCGATCGATAATGATACGGCACAGATCATTCAGTTTTGCATTTGGTCCTACAGATTCAATTGTAAGACCGACAATCTTTGTCACCTTGCCTAAACGGTTAAAATACGTCTTATCGGCAAGCTGAAGATATTTATCAAATGTACCCATTCTGCCGCCTCACCTCTATGAGCATAATGCTTTGATATCCTTCATCAGATTATCAAGCTGTACGTCTACACCACAGTCAAATATTCCTGCGTCAGTCTCTATGGTGCACGCATTTTCATTCAGTGTATAATCAGGAACAATTTCAAGTTCTATGTCATGTCCGACATAATCTAATATTTCATCTTTATGCTTTTCTAAAAATGACACATTGTCTCCTGCAACCTTAATCCGGAAATGCTTTTCATCTTCGATATTTGCGATAGCATTATTGATCAGATGAAGCAGGATCTCTTTCTTATCATCAAACTGGATATGAAAAACCTTATTAAAAACATTTAATATCACATCTACCAGTTCTTTTTCCATGTTTTTTTGTTTTTCCTGATAAGAATTCTGCAACTGTATTTTTTTCTGCTGTTGTTCCTGTTCTAACTGCTGTTTTTTCTGGTTATACTCCTGTTCTAATGTATTCTGTCCTTCCAGATAACCCTGTTTTTTTGCTTCATCACGGATAGCTTCCGCTTCCTGTCTTGCATCATCAATCAGCACATCTGCCTGTGCTCTTGCCTGCGAAAGTATCTGCTCCGCTTTTTCATTCACAGCAGTCATATCCTGTTCCGGTTCTTCTACAGGGATTACATTCTCTGTTTTGTCAGTAATAATCCCCTCCGCAAATCCATCCGGTCCTACAGGCCGGTCTTGTTTTACCATCTGTTGTTTCAGAAACTCCTGTATATGATCATTTGAATCGATCACCCTTGTATTCTGACTCTCTGTATGCACGAACCACGGTTTGTAAAGATTAGACAACGATCTCGTCACCTCCGCCTCTGGAGATTACAATCTCTCCAGAATCCTCTAATTTACGAATGACACTGACAACTTTCTGCTGAGCCTCCTCAACATCTTTCATACGGACAGGTCCCATAAACTCCATATCCTCTTTGATCATTGCAGCCAGTCGTTTTGAAAGATTCTTAAAGATAACGTTCTGTACTTCTTCGTTTGCAGCCTTTAAGGCAACTCCAAGGTCAGCATTATCGACATCACGAAGCACTCTCTGGATTGCACGGTCATCAAGCAGCAAAATATCCTCGAATACAAACATCTTCTTGCGGATCTCGTCTGCCAGTTCCGGTTCTTCGATCTCCAAAGACTCCATAATATGTTTTTCTGTCGTACGGTCTACCGTATTTAAAATGTTTACGATGGCATCCACACCGCCAACAATGGTGTAATCCTGGTTGACAAGGGAAGAAAGTTTCTTTTCCAGCACACGCTCTACCTCTTTGATCACATCCGGAGATGTACGATCCATCATTGCAATACGTTTTGCAACATCTGCCTGTTTTTCCGGCGGAAGTGCTCCAATCACAAGTGCAGCCTGGGCTGATGTCAGATACGACAAAATCATTGCGATTGTCTGTGGATGTTCATCCTGAATAAAGTTCAATAACTGGCTTGGATCTGTTTTTCGAACAAATTCAAATGGACGTACCTGCAGGGACGCTGTAAGTTTTGTGATAACTTCCTTTGCCCTGTCCTCACCAAGAGCCTTATCCAGCAGCTCTTTTGCATATCCAATACCGCCTTCTGCAATATACTGCTGTGCCAAACAGATCTGATAAAATTCATTTAAAACATCTTCCTTAACCTGTGGTGAAACACTTCTGGTGTTCGCGATCTCAAGTGTCAGTTCTTCAATTTCATCTTCTTTTAAATGCTTAAAGATATCTGCAGACCGCTCCGGTCCCAAAGCAATCAAAAGGATTGCTGCCTTTTGTATTCCAGTATAATCTTGTGTGTTCGTTGCCATACCTTATTCCCACTCCTCGTTCAGCCAGTTGCGCAATAATGATGCTGCCGCTTCTGGATTGTCTTCCACAAATTTTTCAATCAGGATACGTGTCTCAGACTTCTCATTATATCCAATATCCTGCATTTCTTCCTGGCTTTCTTTTGTTGACTCAAGCAGGCTTTCAACAGAAAGCTCCGGTTCGATCTCTGCCACTTTCTCTTTTCTGGTACTGCGGAACACCACATAGCCTAAAAGAAGAAGGATCAATACTACAAGTACGATCTGCAAATAATCAGAAGCACTTCTTCCACCGGAAGAATACTGGAAAACCGGTTCTTCCTGTGCAATGATGGTAATCTTGTCTGTTGGGATTCCTGTTGCATTTGAAATCATCGTGATATATTCCTGATCAACCGTAATCGGTGTCGGATCACTGTTTGCTGCAACATACTCATCAAATGTCATGTTATCGAGTGCTCCGGATGCACGCAATGTATCTTCATCGTAAATGCGGTATTTCGTTGCTACCAGAGAAACGGAAGAGTCTGCATAATTAACAGTTCCGCCATTTGATGACTTTTTCGTTACCTTTTCATTGTTCTGGTAGTTTGTGGTTGTATCTGTAACAGTACTGTGTGTGTAATTGTTATCTTCAATCACATAAGACGTATCATCATTCGAATCTGTTCCAGGTGTTGCAGCTGCACCACCTTCTGATTCTGATTCGTATTCACTCTTACTGCCAACCATACCATTCGTCTGTCCGTCCGGTGCATAATATTCATGCGTTGCTTCTTCTGACGTATCGAAATCCATCACAAGTTCCGGTGCCACTTCCACATGGTCAAACAAAGAAGAACCCACCATAACATCTTTCACTTTACTCTTTACCAGGTTTTCTGCTTTTGATTTTACAGAGAGCTGGCTGTTTGCAGTTCCCACATTGGTATCAGAAGAGTCTCCTGAGAATAAGACATTCGAATTAGAATCTAAAATCTGAATATTATCTGTATTTTTATTTCCAAGCTGTGTTGCTATGTATTTTGCAAGACCTGCTGCCTGATCCTCATCCATATCTCCGTTTAAAGTAAGAATCACTGCTGCATAGGAATCCTGATCTTTTGCAAGAATTGTTCCATCATCATTTGGAATATCGAGTGTTACAGAAGCACTTTCAACATTTGACAGGGTTTCCAACTGTTCAGCAAAATATTTCTGCAGATAAACTTTGTATTTCTTTGTCTTGTCTGCCTCTGTCGAACTGAATCCACCATCAAAAACATTATCAATGGATGCGCCCTGGCTCGGTATATCATTTTTTCCGAGCAGAATCGAAGCAGCCGCCTCATCTTTTGCATCTACATAAAAGATCAGTCCATCCTGAGACATCTGATAAGAAATGCTCTCGCCATCCAGAAGATCCTTCACTGTACCTGCCTCTGCTGTTGTCTGACACTCGTGCAGTGTAACCATATTGGGTTTACTGACAACCGCTGCCAGTATTGCCAGCGCAACAATGATCACTGCGACAATGCTGATCAATAACGCTTTCTGCTTTGTATTAAACTTTTTCCACCATTCTGTAATCTTATTTAATATATTTTGCACCTGTTCCGGCATGTTATCTGACTCCATTCATTAAATTTGCATATTCATGATTTCTTTATATGCATCCAGCATTTTATCCCTTACCGCTGTTGTATACTGAAGTGCTGTAAGTGCTTTCTTTGCCGCAATCTGCATATCATGCGGATTATCTGCCTTTCCAAGGGCAAATTCTATCTGGGCCGCTTCTGCATCATTCTGTAAATCGCTCGTTTCTGACAATACATTCATCGCCGAATCAAGCACCGACTGAAAGCTGTCATCCGAAGTATTTACAAGTCTGTTCTGTTCCGCCACCTTTTCAATATAATCTGATGTGATCCCTGTTAATGAAGTAATATCCATTTACCGTCATTCCTTTCCTTACTTACTGATATTCAGTGCAGCCTGCACCATACTTTTCGTCGCGTCAAATGCTGTTGTATTTGCTTCATATGCTCTTGTTGCATCAATCAGGTTTGTCATTTCAGTTACCGTATTCACATTCGGGTATGTAACATATCCATTTTCGTCTGCATCCGGATGAGACGGATCATAAACCATACGCATCTCTGTCTCATCATCCTCTTTTACAGATGTCACCTTCACGCCATTTCCAACCGCTCTCGCTCTTGCAGTCTCATAATACTGTGAAAAAGGTGTTTCTGTCTTTTCTGCAAATGTAACGATCTTTCTCCGATATGGTGTACCGTCTTCCGTCCTCGTTGTATTTATATTTGCAATATTCTGTGCGATCGTGTCCATACGAAAGCGTTCTGCTGTCATTCCACTTGCGCTGATATCAAATGCCTGAAATAATCCCATATACTTTCCATCCTTTGTTCCATTTTCAATCTTTTATCCGTGGCAGTCAAATGTTCGTAAAAGTATGTATTCTATTACTTTAGAACCGTCTGCATTCTCGAAAAATTATTTGTTATCGCCGTTGTCAAAAGCTGATATCTCAGTGATTCAGAAGCCAGCTCCGCATTTTCTGTGTTTTCATCCACATTATTGCGGTCAAGTCGATAAGAATAATTTGCCGCATCTGTATAAGATGTCGTTGTAAGTTTCCCCAGATCCTGATTCAGCTCCCTCACCTTTTTATCAAGGCTGCTGTATTTTGTCTTGCCAAGTGCTTTCTGCAATACGGACTCAAAGTCAACATCCTGTCTCTTGTATCCAGGTGTGTCTATATTTGCAATATTATTGGTTATCACATTCTCACGCATCCAGCTTGCATCAGCCGCTTTATCAAGTATATTTGTATAGTCAAATACATTTGTTGTAAACATACTGTTGCTCCTTTCATGCACTATTTTCTATATTATTCTATTTTATTATAAAATATCTCAAAAAAACACAAGAGTTTTTTATTTTTTTTTCGTAGTTTTTTCCCGTATTTTGTATTATTTTATGATTTGGTGTACTACAATTTGTCCTTATCTTTCATATTTCTCTCTTTTTCGACATTTTCCGCGTTTTTGCGCGCATCTTCTTCAGATGAAACACCAGCGTTTCCGCAAAAACATCCCCGAAAATGAAAATTTTTCAAGAAGATTTTTATCTTATCATTCGATTTTTCAAATTTAGGGATATGAAACAGCAGGTTTCATACAACGAATGGCATTCATCTGTATTCTTTCCACTTTCAGGTGTACGACTCAAAAAGGAATCCGCTATGTTTAACAAATAACATAACAAATTCCTTTTTGTTTTAACTATTCTTATGATTCTCTTTCTTTATTTTGTCCAGTTCATCAAACACAACATCATTTAATACTTTGATGTATGTTCCTTTCATTCCCGAAGATCTTGATTCGATCACACCTGCACTTTCAAATTTCCGTAGTGCATTTACGATTACAGATCTTGTAATCCCAACACGGTCTGCAATCTTGCTCGCAACAAGGATCCCTTCCTTGCCATCCATCTCATCAAAAATATGTGTGATTGCCTCTAATTCTGAAAAAGACAATGTACTGATCGCAGATTTTACAATCTGTACTTTTCTTGTCTCTTCTGCATTTTCTTCATTTACAGAACGCATCATTTCAAGTCCGACCACCGTTGTTCCATATTCACTCAGTATAATGTCATCTATATCATATTGACGGTTCTCGCGATATACAAATAATGTTCCCAGTCGTTCTCCCGCAATATCAATCGGTGTGATGATTGCTGTATATTTTTTTACATCATCCACAAATCCAAGTGTTTCAAGATTCACATTTTCTTTTGTGGACAGGATTCCAAGCAAACGTTCATTTAAAAGCGGGTCGATAAAACCTCCTACCTCGTCCACAATCAATTCATTGATCTCTTCCACACCCTGAAGTACTCCTGTTCCAAGTACTTTTCCTTTTTTACTGATGACCAGGATATTTGATTCCAGTATTTCTTTTAATACATCACATATATCATTAAATACCACTTTGGAAGAATTATTATTGTGAAGCAATTTATTGATTTTTCTTGTTTTATCTAACAACTGAACACTCATAATACGTGCCTCCTGACTACATATATGTCTTTCATGATATCTTATATTTTATCACGTTAATTCTGAAAATTCAATATTCTAATATATTTTCCATAAAATTATTTCATTATTCGGAATCTTTTTCAACTTTTTTACGATCTGTCACATAACCGCATTGTTCATCTGCACATACAATTTTGTTTCCTTTAATCACCATATAACCGCCACATTTTGGACATTTCTCCGCAACAGGCCTTGACCAGCTCATAAAATCGCATTCTGGATTATCCTCACACCCGAAATATTTTCTGCCTTTTTTCGTTTTGCGGAGTACAACCTCCTTGCCGCATTTCGGACATGTAACCCCGATTTTTTCAAGATAAGGTTTTGTATTCCGGCATTCCGGAAATCCCGGGCACGCAAGGAATTTACCATGCGGCCCATATTTTACTACCATGTTCCTGCCACAGACATCACAGATAACATCTGTCACTTCATCTTCTATTTTTACTTTTTCCAGATCTTTCTGTGCCGCTTTTACCGCCTCATCAAGATCCGGATAGAAATTACGCACCACTGTTTTCCAGTTTACATTGCCTTCCTCAACTCCATCCAGCAGCGATTCCATATTTGCAGTAAAATGTTCATCTACAATACTTGGAAATGATTCCTTCATAATCTGATTTACCACTTCTCCAAGTTCTGTCACATATAAATTTTTCGCTTCCTTGACAATATAACGTCTGCCGAGCAATGTTGTGATGGTAGGAGAATAGGTACTAGGACGTCCAATTCCCAGTTCCTCCAATGTTTTTACCAGAGATGCCTCTGTATAATGTGCCGGCGGCTGTGTAAAATGCTGTTTTTCATCAAACTCTTTTAAATTAAGCACTGTATTCTCATCAATAGAACCTACCAGAACATTATTCTCTGCTTTTTCGTCGTCATCACTTGTATACACCGACATAAATCCGTCAAATGCTATTTTCGATGCAGACACTGTAAACCGGTATTCTCCTGCTCCGATCTTTACGTTCGTTGTCTCGTAAACCGCCTGCGCCATTCTGCTTGCCGTAAAACGTTTCCAGATCAACTGGTAAAGGCGGAACTGATCACGCGACAATGACTCTTTTACCATGACCGGAGTACGGTTAATATCAGATGGGCGGATTGCCTCATGTGCATCCTGTATTTTGGCACCGTTCTTTTTCGTCGTTTTTTCGCCTGCGATATAGTTTTCACCATAATTTCCGGCAATATATTCCCGCGCCTGTGCATCTGCCTCTTCCGAAATACGAACAGAATCCGTCCTTAAGTAAGTGATAAGACCAACTGTTCCCTGTCCTTTGACATCAACACCTTCGTATAACTGCTGTGCAATCCGCATAGTCTTTGAAATCGGGAAATTAAGTGCCTTAGATGCTTCCTGCTGCAGCGTACTGGTTGTAAATGGCAATGGGGCCTTTTTCACACGTTCTCCTTTTTTTACTTCTAAAACATGAAACTCCTCTTTCTGCATCTCTGCCATGATGCGGTCTGCCTGCTCTTTACTGGAAATCGTAAGTTTTCCGTTCTCATCTCCATAAAATTTTGCGAGCAGTGTCTTTCTCTCTCCTTTTACAGATAATTCTGCATCCAGTGTCCAGTATTCTTCCGGGATAAATGCGTTAATTTCATCCTCACGGTCACAGATAATGCGAAGTGCAACAGACTGGACACGCCCGGCGCTAAGTCCTCTTTTTACTTTTGCCCACAATAACGGACTGATCTCATATCCTACCAGACGATCCAGGATTCTTCTGGTCTGCTGTGCATCCACAAGATTCATATCAATCTTACGGGGTTCTTTTAAGGATGCTTTCACTGCATTCTGTGTAATCTCATTAAAAGTGATTCTCTGTGCATTTTTATCGTCTAATTTCAGTGCCTGGCTCAGATGCCATGAAATCGCCTCTCCCTCGCGGTCGGGGTCAGTTGCGAGATAAACTTTATCTGCTTTTTTTGCTTCCTTGCGCAGCTTTGCTAAAATATCTCCCTTTCCGCGAATCGTAATATATTTTGGTTCAAAATCATTCTCTATATCAATTCCCATCTGGCTTTTCGGCAGATCTCTCACATGTCCGTTTGATGCTACTACCTCATAATTTTTTCCCAGAAATTTTTTTATTGTCTTTACCTTTGCGGGCGACTCCACAATAACAAGATACTTTGCCATGCATCCATCTCCTTTTATTTCTGACAATAGACCAGTCCGCCATGCGCACAATCCCTATTGCGTCTGACAACAATCCTGTTCTTCTTATACGGATTGCCATATCTAACAATTTCTTTTAGATTTTTCTGATATAATAATTTTTAACCGTCTCGGTAATAAAACCTTTTTGCAGAAGTCTGGCAAGAATGTCCATCATTTCCGGCACTGACATACCAGTCTTCTGTAAAAGCTCCCCGACGTTTTTCGGTCGTAAACTTAGACAACTATACACCAGTCGCTCATCTTTTTCAAGTAATAAATTTTTCAAATTATCTTCTCCGGTATTTATCTCCCCCTGTAATTCGAGTTCTTTTAAAAATTCATCTACGTCAGAAATGATCCCGGCACCCTGTCTTATCAGATTGTTACACCCCTCACTCAAAGCATCATACATACGCCCCGGCACCGCATAAATATCCTTTCCCTGTTCTAACGCATAATCCGCTGTAATAAGCGATCCGCTTTTTATTTTTGCCTCAACGATCACTACCACATCAGCAAGACCTGCAATGATCCTGTTTCTTGCCGGGAAAAGTGGCGCAGACGGATTTGTACCCGGTGGATATTCTGAAATGATCGCACCGTTTTTTTCAAGTATCTCCTGATATATTCTGCTGTTTGACTTCGGATAACAGATATCTACCCCGCAGCCTAACACTGCGCATGTATATCCGTTTTTACGCAGTGCACCTGTATGTCCACTGCCATCAACCCCTGATGCCATGCCGCTTACAACCCACGCGTCAGATGCAGCAAGCCTTCCTGCGATCTTCTCTGCCACTGATCTGCCATAAGCGGAACAGCGGCGTGCCCCCACGATCGCCACTGTCTTATTATTCCACTCCTGTGGAATAGTCCCTTTTACATACAGACTGTACGGTGCATCCGGAATCGCGGCGAGACGTTGCGGAAATAGCTGTTCTTCTCTGGACAAGAAGAAAATTTCTCTTTCCGCCATGCTTTCGTACTCTGTATCATAATCTCTTTTTTTACTCTCCATAATCCCTGCAGCATGCTTTTCTTCCACCCCTGGTATCAGAAGAAGCTGTTTTTCTGTCAGTCCATAAACTTCCCGCGCACTTCCCGCTGCACCGATCAGTCTGTTTCTGGTGCGTATTCCAATTCCCGGTATATTAGAAAGCCAGTATGCATAATTGATCAATCCATCCCCTCCCAGAATTTTTTATCAATATTTCTGTAGCAAAGCGCCTCGTTTAAATGGCTCATTTTTATCTGTTCGCTTTCATCCATATCCGCCAGTGTACGCGCCACACGCAGTATCTTATGGTACGTGCGGGCAGTCAGATTCAATTTGTCATACATTTGTTCCATGTAAATTTCCTGTTTTTTGTCAAGTTTACAATATTCAAAAATCCGCGAAGACGGGATATGACTGTTAAAGCAAAAATTTTCTCCCCGATACCGCATTTTTTGTATTTCCTGCGTGCGCACAACACGTGCTCGGATTTCTTCGGATTTTTCACTTTTTCCGGTATTGTAAAGATCCCGAAATCTGACCTGTGGAACTTCCACACAAATGTCGATCCGATCCAAAAGCGGTCTGCTGACCTTCCGCAGATACCGGTCAATCGCAGCCGATGTACAGGTACATCTTTGCATGTCCGGATAATACCCGCATTTGCAGGGATTCATTGCTGCCACAAGCATAAAATCAGCCGGATATTCATAACTTGCATTCAGCCTTGCTATACAGATTTTTTTCTCCTCCATCGGCTGTCTTAATATCTCTAAAGTTTCCCGCTGAAATTCTGTCAGTTCGTCTAAAAACAGGATTCCTTTATGCGCCAGTGAAATTTCTCCCGGTTTTGGCACCGCACCACCTCCTGCAAGCCCCTGCGGTGTGATCGTGTGATGCGGCGCGCGAAAAGGTCTTTCCTGCATCAGTCCCCTTTTGTGCTCTAAAAGTCCGCAAACACTGTATATCTTAGAAAGTTCCATGCGTTCTTTTGTATTTAACGAAGGTAAAATTCCAGGGATCCGCTCTGCGATCATTGTTTTTCCTGCTCCCGGAGGACCGACAAAAAGCAGGTTATGCATTCCCGAAACAGCCGTTTCGCAGGCACGTTTTACAAGCTCCTGACCGCTCACATCCGCAAAGTCCAATATCCTCCCTGTCTGCATTTCTTCTATATTATATGGAGTATCAAAATATTCTCCATTTCCGTTTAAGATATTCACAGCATCCGCAAGATTTTTTACGGCAAATACCTGCATGTCCGATACCAATGCCGCCTCTCCTGCATTTTTCCATGGAACCATACATTTTTTCATTCCTCTTTCTTTTGCCTCCGCCACCATTGGCAAAATTCCATTTACCGGTTGTACTTTTCCATTCAGTCCAACCTCTCCCGCTACAAAATATTCCCTGACCATTTCCTGTCTGATATACCCGAATGCGGTAAGGACTGCCACCGCAACCGGAAGGTCAAACCCGGAACCGGATTTTCTGATATTCGCAGGCGTAAAATTGATCGTAATATGCTTTGGAGGCAGGGCAAAGCCACAGTTTTTCAATGCTGTACGCACTCTCTCTTTGGCTTCCTGCACTTCCGAAGCAAGAAATCCTACCATTTCAAACACAGGCAGACCATCACTCACATCTGCTTCCACAGAAATCGGTACACTCTGGATCCCGTGTATGATTGCCGTTGATACAATACTATACAACGTACTCCTCCTTTTTATTCATTTTTCCTCTGATTTATCTGATGATCACAGCAGAAATGCTGCAACTGATCTGCACCAGCATATGCCAGCCGGTGCATCTGACAACTGAGCAGTCTGTGCTCAGTTTCCTAGACTTTATACAAATCCGAACATAAGGCGGCGACATCCGCCGTCGCCTAAGTATAACACATTCATAGTAGCAAGTACAACCTTATTCGCAAAAACTTTTTTTTAATTTATCCAGCGCCTTTTTTTCAATACGCGAAACGTAAGAACGCGAAATTCCAACCGCGGAAGCAATTTCCCTCTGCGTCATCGCCTTATTTCCAAATAATCCGTACCGGTGTACAACAATATACAGTTCCCGTTCCTGCAGCACTTTTGGAACCAGTCCAAGCAGCTTTTCAATCTGTCTTGTACGTTCCATCATCTCCACAACATCCGGCTCCTCACTCTCTACAATATCAAGCAGATGGATCTGGTTTCCCTCTTTATCCATACCGATCGGTTCATATAATGATACTTCACGCGACACTTTCTTTTTTGCGCGAAAATACATCAGAAGTTCATTGTCGATACACCTGGCTGCATAAGTTGCAAGCCTGCTCCCGTAATCTTCCTTGTAGGTTGCGATCGCCTTCATCAGTCCTATCGTTCCGATCGAGATCAGATCCTCCATATCTTCTTCTGAGTTCTGATATTTTTTCGCAACATGTGCAACCAGCCGCATATTGTGAAGTGTCAGTTCGTTTCTTGCTTCAAGGCTACCTTTTTTTAATTTTTTCAGGCATTCGTTTTCCTGCTCTGGCGTAAGTGGGGATAAGAATGTTTTCAAAACGCACCTTAAAAGCTTTATTAATACATTCTATGTTTTGACCAGGGTGTGCGTGCTTTTCCCCATTTATTTTTCCAAAGTTTTATTATATAATGTCCGTATGATTCGACAATTCACATACCGGATAGAACCGGAATACGACTCCTTAACCATTCGGGAATACCTTTCATTAAAAGGCTATCCCAATGCAGTATTTGTACAACTGAAAAAAACACCCGAAAGTGTTCTGCTTAATGGCGTATGGGCTTATATGCGCACAAAGTTATCCGCCGGAGATGAACTTTTTATCCGCTTGGAAGAAAGCACTTCCTCCGCGCACATTTTACCGGTCTCCATGCCGCTTTCGATCTGTTATGAGGACGAGGATATCCTCGCCGTAAACAAGCCGGCTCAAATGCCCGTTCACCCTTCTCTGAATCATTACGATCATACGCTTGCAAATGCCGTATGCGGCTATTACAATGACCAGGAGATTCCATATACTTTCCGCTGCGTCAACCGCCTTGACCGTGACACGACCGGACTCACTCTGATCGCAAAGCACATGTTAAGTTCCGCTATTTTAAGTACCGCGGCAGCCAGACGTGAAATATCGAGAGAATACATTGCCATTGCCTCCGGAAAAACACCCGAATCCGGAACGATTGATGCTCCGATCGGACGTGTTGCCGGATCGACAATCAAACGGCAGATTGACTTTGAAAACGGAGAACGCGCCATCACGCATTACAGACGTCTTGCTTATCATGACGGATTGTCCCTGTTATCGCTGCATTTAGAGACCGGACGTACCCATCAGATCCGTGTTCACTTAAAATCAATTGGGCATCCGCTGATCGGGGATTTTCTTTACAATCCGACGGACACAACAATAAAGCGGCAGGCACTTCACTCCTACCGCTTAACGTTTTCGCATCCCATCACAGGAGAATCTTTTGTTCTCACTGCTCCTCTTCCAGATGATATGCACTGCCTTTTTCCAGATTTTTCCTGAGATTTATGAGGTATTCTTTTTCATAGGGAACTTTTCCCTTTAATACCTCATATTTGAGGAAATGATTCACTTCATCTTCCCCTTTTACCGCCAGCATCACCAGTAATAATTCCAACATGGCTTTTGTGTCTTCATTTAAAATATAATATTTTCTGCCCTTCAGATAATACTGGAGCGGACTGTCCAGTTTAAATTTATCACGCTGATAATTCTTTGATGCAGAAACGCGGTCCACATACATCTCCGCTACATACTTAATCGGCATCTTCATGCCACAGATCCCGCGATGTGTTTTTTGTCCATCTCTTCCATCACCGACTCCATAATCAATCCAGTACTCCATATGATGTTTATTTCGTCCTTTATGGTGAAGCCATGCCGCAGAATACCCTTTATCTTCACGTTCTGCGTTATTCGGACTCATTGTCCCCTGATAATATTTGCATCCCACCAGAAATTCTGTCGGTGTATACTTCGACATGTCATGCAGCAGTCCCTGCTTATAAAGTCCGATCTTAAAACAGCCTGCCCGGACCAGATTTTTGTGATGCAGGATCGTGCATAAATGTTTCCATGCCTTTATCATGTTCTTTTACCCTCTTTACTACTTTTATATTCCAATTACAATATTGATCGACTGACCCTCGATTGCTAAAAGATGCTGATCCTCGAGGATTTCTTTTTCCGGCAGGAACGAATTTTCCGCTGCCGTAGTCATCAAAAGATACCATTTCTTGTTCTGCGGAAGTTTCGGCAGCGCAAGATGCGACAGACCGCTATGAAAATTATAGCCGATATAGATATAATCATCCGGTGTCTGATCTGTCTTCTTTTCATATTCGCCGCAATACAGAATCCCCGCCGCCTGTCTGTCAGCCGGTATCGAAGAGATCCATGCGCTCTCCCCATGATAGGAAAGATCCGGGAAACCTTTCCTGCCGTAATCATTTAATTCCATCGGATGTTCTGATGCGATGATCGGATGCTCCCTGCGGAAATCTGCCAGATTTTTTATAAATTCAGCCAGCCATGTTTCCTTCTTTTGTTTCTTCCAGTTCAGCCAGCCGGTCTTATTGTCCTGACAGTAGGCATTGTTATTACCCTGCTGTGAGTTTAAGAACTCATCGCCCCCTAAAACCAATGGAACACCCTGTGCCAGAAACTCCATTGCCAACGCATTTCTAACCTGTTTTTTCCGCAGATTATCAATGTATCTTTTTCTGGTATTTCCCTCCACGCCACAGTTACTGCTGTAATTGAAACTGTTTCCATCACAGTTATCTTCCCCGTTCTCCAGATTGTGTTTTTCACAGTAGGAAAACAGATCCCACAATGTAAATCCATTATTATTAGTAATGTAATTGACAAACCCTTCCACGCTGTTTTGCTTTCTCTGCTGGCAGAAAAACTCGTTAAGGTTTCCTTCCATATGGTTCAGCATTTTTCTCGCCGGGTACAGGTATTCATCACTGTATACATATAAATGATGATATTTTTTTGCATTTTCCAAAAGGATCGGATCAAAATGTGTATAAAACAGCTTTGTCCGGCTGAGCAGAAGGTCCTGTGCCGCCGCCGTAACAGGCAGTGAATCCCCCTGAAGATGAAATCCATCCACATGATACTCACGAACCCAGAACCGAAGTGCATCTAAAATCACATTCTGGTTCATCCCCGGCGCAAAATAAAATTCCATCACACATTCCATGCCGTTCTCATGCAGTGTATGTACCAGTTCCCGAAACTCAGACGCTGCATCTGCACTGCTGCTGTAGGATGCCTTCGGTGCAAAATAATTGCCGGAAACATACCCCCAGTAATTAATCTTTTCCACCGGCTGTACACTTTCCGGTTTGATCAGATCTTCTCCGTGACTTTCCCACTTAAGGTAATCCGGCAGTACCGTTTTCTTTGGGATCACCTGTTCCTCAAACTCGTAGGCAGGCATCAGCTCTATGGTCGTAATGCCAAGTTTTTTCAGATATGGGATTTTATCTGTAATCGCTCGGAATGTCCCCCGTTCTTTTCTCGGACAGGATGTATCCTCCATGGAAAATCCCCGCACATGCAGTTTATACATAACCATCTGCTGCCGTTTAATCTCCGGCTGTCTGTCGTTTTCCCAGTCAAATGCCTGCGGATATGCACCGCCACAGATAAAATAATCCTTCTCACTGCGGGTTTTGTCATTCCATTTTTCCCTGCCGATAATACGGGTTGCATAGGTATCCGTAATGATTTTTCCGTTTATCTCATAATTGTATCTTAAATTTTTCCATAACTTACCGGTTACGGCCACAGAACGCACGGATCCCCGGCAATATTCCTCCGGTACTAAAATTTTGCAGACAGGTTCTGCTTTTTTCCCATAAAAAAGAATGCTGCAGTTCTCTTCTTTTTCCCCTTCGAACGTAAAAATCACTGCATCATCCTTTTTCTGTACTCCTAACTTTTCGTAATTGCCTTCTCTGATCGTGTAATCCATGCTGTCTGCCACCTTTTCTATCGTACCCCAGTATCTTTTTCTAATAAAAATAGTATACCTTTTTTTTCACATTTTGTATAGAAAAATATGTTCAATCACATCCGATTATGTTATGATGTCATTGTCTTTATTAGGACCACTATAAAAAAGAGAGGTATCGGCATGAGCGATTTCAACCAGAACAATGACGATGAAGATATCGTTGTAACCCTTGATCTTGACGACGGAAGTCAGGTAGAATGTGAGATTCTTACCATTTTTACAATTGGCGAACGCGATTACATCGCACTTCTTCCATTGGATGAAAATGGCGAGGAAAACGAGGCAGGCGAAGTATTTATTTATCGTTATTCTGAAGACAGCGAAGGCAATCCTTCCCTTGATAACATTGAGGACGATGAAGAATACGAAGCTGTATCCGACCGTTTTGACGAACTTTTAGACGAGGCAGCCTTCGAGGAGATGGATGATTAATCCTTCTTCTTTTCCGGTGGCTGCGCTTCTTTGATAAAACGGGAAATTTCTGCATCTTTATGGTTCAGTTGTCTGACTGAAAAAAGATGCAGATTTTTTTTTGCTCTCGTCATTCCTACATAAAACATCCTTCGCTCTTCTTCCACTTCCGGTTCCAGCACTGCTTTTTTGTATGGCATGACGCCCTCATTGACGTCAATGATATAGACATTTTCATATTCCAGACCTTTTGCACTATGTAATGTTGCTAACGCAACACTGTTCGGGTTCTGATTCTGCACGCGGTAAAATTCCTGCAGCTCTTTTGTGTAATTTTCAATGTGGTCAAACCACGCATCATAAGTCTTATATTCCCTCGCTGCATCCAGGAGCTCATCCAAAACATCAAACAGATCATCCGCTTTAATACGTCTGTAATCCGCATATTCTGTACAAAACTCATCATATCCGATTGCCTTCCGGATGTAATTGATCGCCGCATACGGACTTAATCTCTCTAACATACGGATATCGCCCTCTAATTTTTCGATGCGCTTTGCCACCCACGGCTGTTCCTCATAGTACCACTCCCACACATCAAATGCCACGGTCTCCTCGTCTAGCGATTCCCGGCTGATATAGCGTTTCGGACGGTTCATGATCTGCAGGAAATCCCTGCGTTCCCTGCTTCCCAGCGCAATCCTTATGTATGCAAAAATATCTTTTGCGATCCAGTGCTCGTATAAGTTCGGCACGGTATCTCTCGTTCGGAATGGAATATTATACTCCATCAGCTGTTCCATCAGAAGTCGCGGCTGTGTATTGGTGCGGAAAAGCACTGCAAATTCTTCATATTTTGCGCCTTTCTCCACCGCCTCCTGAATATCCCAGATGATTCTTGCATTTTCTTTGCGCTGGCTTTCAAACAACTGCCATTCAACCGGGATATCCCCCTGATCCGCCGCCTCTATTTTTTTCTGAAAGCGTTCCTTATTGTGGCCGATGAGATATCCGGCACTTGTCACAATGTTTTTTACGGAACGGTAATTCACATCTAAAAGAACCTTCTCCGCCTCCGGATAATCATCTTTAAAATGTAACATGATCTCCGGCTTTGCGCCCCGGAAACGGTAGATCGACTGGTCATCATCCCCCACGATAAACAGATTTTTCCGCTCACCCGCTAACATTTTTATAATGTCATACTGGATCCGGTTGATGTCCTGAAACTCATCGATCAAAATATAGCGGTATTTATTCTGCCATGCGGCAAGAATATCGGCACGCTGTTCAAAAAGTTCCTTCGTGTATACTAACATGTCATCAAAATCAATCAGTCTGTTTTTGTACAAAAATTCATGATATTGGCGATAAACCTTTCGGAACACGGTCTCCGCACAGTTTTTCGAATAATAGTTGGCGATTTCTATCCCGGAATTTTTGACCAGACTGATCTCCCCTAACAGAGATGTGATAAACTCCGTCTCATCCTCATAGGTCAGATGTTCTTTCGCTATGATCTCACGCATACACTGGTAGCGCTGTTCCTCCCTGGCAATATTGTCTGCGCTGTAATTATATGCATGTTTTAAAATAGCAAAATATACTGCATGAAACGTGCCAAATGTCACTGGACATGACCGGTTCATTTTCCGCTGAAATCTTCGCTTCATCTCCGTTGCCGCAGCTTTTGTAAACGTAATGACAAGGATCTGTGCCGGATCTATCCCACACACTTCGATCAGATATTTTGTACGTTCTGTGATTACAAGGGTTTTTCCGGAACCCGGTCCGGCAAGAACGAGCATCGGTCCGTTTTTGTGATGGATTGCCCGTGTCTGTGATGCGTTAAAGCTCATAGATTACCTCAATTCATAGATTTGAAACGGCAGGGAAATTGAAAATCTCCCTGCCTGATAAAAAACTCTTACTGCTCTAATAATTCAATACCTTTTTTGATGCGGGCAATGGACTCCTCTTTTCCAAGTACCTCCATCAGCTCTGTCGCTCCGCCCGGTGTCATCTGTTTGCCGGAAACAGCCGTACGGATCGGCCACATAACATAACCGTTCTTCACGCCGGTCTCTTCCACATATTTTAACAATGTGGCATATAATGCATCATTGCTGTAATCTTCCTGTGCCTCTAACAGAGGAAGTACATCTTTTAATACTTTTAAGGAAGTTTCCGCATTTGTCTTCATCTTCTTGTGTGTGTACATTGCCACATCATATTCCGGAAGTGCCTCAAAGAAATCAATATGCTCTTTGATATCCGGGAATACTTCGATTCTGGTTTTTACCATTGCTGCAATCTTCTTTAAATCAAGATCCTTTGTGATCACCTCGCGGATATATGGCTCTGCTTTTTCATAGAAACTGTCAAAATCCATAGCTTTGATGTATTCGCCATTCATCCATTTTAACTTTGTGTAATCAAAAACTGCCGGTGATTTGCTGATTCTGTGGTAATCAAATTCTTTGATCAGCTCATCTAAGGTAAAAATTTCTCTGTTATCTTCCGGACTCCAGCCAAGCAGTGAGATATAGTTTACAACTGCTTCACTTAAAAATCCCTGCTCTAATAGATCTTCAAAAGAAGAATGTCCGCTTCTCTTAGAAAGTTTCTTGTGGTTTTCATCCGTGATCAGCGGCAGATGGATGTAAACCGGTGATTCCCAGCCAAATGCATCATACAGACGCTGGTATTTCGGCGAAGAGGAAAGATACTCATTTCCACGTACCACATGTGTGATGTTCATGGTATGATCGTCAACCACGTTTGCAAAATTATAGGTCGGATATCCATCGGATTTGATCAGGATCATATCATCAAGTTCCGCATTATCTACCGTGATATCACCGTATAACTCATCATGGAAGGTCGTTGTTCCCTCGTTCGGGATGTTCTGACGGATGACAAACGGTTTGCCAGCAGCAAGATTTGCCTCCACTTCTTCTTTACTTAAATGCAGACAGTGTTTGTCATACATCATGATCTCTTTACCGTCCACTTCTGTTTTTAAGGACTCTAAACGCTCCTTGTCGCAGAAGCAGTAGTATGCTTCGCCTTTTTCTACTAATTCTTTGGCATATTTCATGTAGATGCCGGTCTTCATACGTTCACTCTGCACATAAGGACCATAACCGCCATCCTTATCCGGTCCCTCATCATGAACCAGACCTGTCTCCTCTAATGTGTGATATATGATATCAACTGCACCTTCCACAAAGCGCTCCTGATCCGTATCTTCGATACGAAGCATAAAATCTCCGCCCGCATGTTTGGCAATTAAAAACTCATATAATGCAGAACGCAGATTTCCCACATGCATTCTTCCTGTAGGACTTGGTGCAAATCTTGTTCTTACTTTGCTCATTGTTTGTTTTCCTCCTGTATTCTCATTTTCCGTTTTATAAATCCGGAAAAGATTTTCAAACGCCGTACACGTCATTATATAACAATTTTTTCTGCCTGACAAGCTTACAAATTGAAAACAGAGACAGGATTTTTCTCCTGTCCCTGCGCTGCCTAGCTATTATTTTATTATTAGATACCTTGCCGACATTATATTTTGGTAAATATTGCAGTTTCTTTCTTCAAATCGGTTGCAATCTCAAAGTTCTCATCCATACGGTTCGAGATATTTTCCATATCCGTAACCAGCACCTGCGTGCTGTCTGCTGCATTGCTGACTCCCTTTGCGCCCTCCTCGATGGCATGTGCGATCGTATTGATGGACTTTTGTATTTCAACCATTGTATTCTTCAACGAATCTGTCTTTGATTCAAACTCGTTCATGACATTCTCTATGTAGGTCGCCTTATTTTTATATTCACTTCCGGCCGTTACGAATTCTTCAAACTCTGGAAGAATCGACTCGTTCATATATTGTACCAGTCCATTTGCATTGTCTGCTAAATTATGCACTGCCTGAGTCACAACACTGTTGATCTGCTGGATACGGTTTGCAGCTTCCTGACTGGCAGCTGCAAGCTGACTGATCTCTGTTGCAACAACAGCAAAACCGCGTCCTGCATCCCCTGCTCTGGCTGCTTCAATAGATGCATTTAATGCTAGCAGGTTTGTCTGGCTTGCAATATTCAAAATATCATCCGTCAGGCTATTTACCTGATTTACACTGTTACTGTCCTCAATCGCCCTGTTTAATACCTCAAGAATCTCATTGACTTTCGTGCCGGTAGATTCCATATTAGAACGCGCAGCAGATTCCATGGAATCCGCATGACCTTTCATTTCTTTCGTATAATTATTAATCTCAGTTGTACGCTCCGCAATCTGATTTACCTCTCCCGCAACAGATTCCGTATTGGAATTGATCAAAGCAGCATTATCTGACATCTCCTGCATGGTAGCTGAAAGTTCCTCCGTTAATGCAGACAGATCAGACACACTGCTGTTTGATGTCATAACACTTTCACGGACTTCATTGACTACCGTTTCCATACGTTTTGAATTATGAATGATCGTTTTAAAAATATCCTGTAATTTTCCCATGAAAAGGTTGATGCCACTGCCGACTGCTGCCACTTCCTGATTCTCCATAATGGTTACTCGTCTGGTCAGGTCTCCTTCTCTTCTGTCTATATCATCAATAATCTCATTGATCTCATTCTTCGTTTTAGAAAGTGGTACGATTACCATCTTCAGTACAGAAAATACCGCAAACAGCAAAGATGCCATGCTGACAGCAATCGTAACGAAGCTGACCGTCAAAGAATACTTATATACCTTGGTCAATTGCTGCTTTGCCGTATCTGCATTATTATTTACCACTTCCTGGATTGCTGTAATATTCTGATCTATCTTGTCTGCATACTCTGAAATTGCACCGTTTGCCAAAGCATACGCAGCCTCTTTGTTTCCATTGGCGCTGTATGCCATAAGATTTGCATTTTCATATTTCAAACCTTCATAATTTGACAATATCGCCTCGTAATTTTCGCGGTCTGAATCATCTATAAACTGTTCAAAATCTGACAGATACTCATCAAGCACCGTCTGTTCTGAACGTATGACATCTACAAGAGAGATCATTGAGTCAAGATCTGTTGCTACAATATGTGACAATCCAAGCCGATGAATCTTTTCTGTTTCTATCTGAATTGATCCCAAATCTGCGATACAGACCATATAACCATTCGCAATCTGTGTTGCATTCTCATTAACCTTACGAATATTTTTTACTGCCAGAACACTCGAAATAATAGATATAATTCCAATAACAAACACCGGAATCAATATGATCATTTTCGTGCTGAAACGTCCCTGTTTTTTCATAATGTGATCTGTCTCCTATCCTTTATTTTGCTGCGGATGCTGTTATTCCTTCAACAAGTGTATCCATAATTTCCTGCAGATCCTGACCGGATGGGTTACCAGCTGCCATCGTATCACTAAATGCAGAACATGCATCCCAGTAACTGTTTCCAACCCGCTGCAGTTTACCAAATTCTGATTGTGCAATAACTGCCTGGATTGCCGGCACCTGTTTTACTGCATCCGAAGCTGCTGCATTCGTATTCGAAGGTCCCTGATTCCTCTCTTCAAAACGGATTGTCTGGTTTTCCTCATTTGTAAGCCAGTCTGCAAGTTTTGCTGCCCATTCCGGATATTTGGAATATGCATTCACGCCCATCATTTTATAGCCGGTAAAAGAAGACATCTGTACCTGCTGTCCTGCCACCGTGTAAGTTGGAAGTTTTACGGCTCCGTAATTATCGCCCCATGCTTCCCTGACCGAAACTGCATTCCATACGCCACTGATTCCCGCACTAACCGTACCATTCTGTACTCCTGTAATGAAATCTCCATCCGGCTGGCTGATAAATGCCGGATTGGTTGTGATATTTAAAATGGCCTGTGCCACATCAACGCCTTTAATTGCTCCATCTGTGGCGTTCCAGTTACAGTAATTTGTCACGCCATCATCATTAATACCAAACTCCAGACCCGTATTACCAAAAAATGTATACAGATACCAGCCCGAATTAAGCTCCATGGAAAATGATCTGCCTGCAGCATTCAGTGCCTCTAACATGCCATCCATCGTCTGGACATCTTCATCGGAAAGAACATTTTTATCATAATAGAGGAAGTATCCGTTATCTGCCGTCATTGGATAAGCATATAAGATATCATTAATAGATGCAGCAGAAACCGACTCTTCTAAATTCGCACTCTTTACTTCTTCTGCATTTGGCACCGGATATAATGCACCAGCGGCAACCATTGCAGAAAGCTGATCATCCGCAAACGGGAAAACATCCGCCCCGTTATGAATATCTCCCAAAAGAATATCCTTTGTATCAGAATCAGCATTTTGTTCCAATGTAATCTCAAACTTTGCCTGTCCTGCATATTTCTGTTCAAAACTGTCTATCATCTGGTTTAACATGTCGAAGTTGTCTTCTTCCGACCATACTTTAAGCTGTACCACACCATTATCCGCCTCAGCATCTCTTTCTGTCATCTCCGTAGATACTTCTGCTCCCGGCATTACCGATTCCACAGCACCACTATTCTTTACATTTTCTTTATCAGCTGTGAAGCCGCAGCCTCCTAACGTCATACACACAACCGTCGTAAACAGCATACCTGCAACAATTCTTTTATTCATTCTTATTCCCCTTCTCTGTCTTCTGCTGTTTTAATACCAATATCTTTTATTTTATACTCATTTTGATATTTTTCAACATTTTTTGCGCTCTTTTTCGATTTGATAATACGCATTTTTTACCTTTTTATATGATGTCTGCTAAATGAACCAAAATCATCATTTTTACATATCTTATTGTAAACCTGATATTGAAAGGAATAACTTATTATGAGACCTTATCCTATGTCCGGGAACAGCAATCGTTCCTGCGACCGTTTATCTGTTTCACATCCTGCACACCGTGCAGGTCTGGACTTTTGCACAGAATCTGCATCCTGTGCAGATTCTGTTTCCTGTTCAGAAAATATAAGAACCATTCCTGATTATGTACTCGCCATGGCATACGTCCCCTGGCAGCATTTTTCTACTGTTTATGAACCGGATCGTTCACTCAGTGCCGGGACTATTTTTCCAGAACTGGATAAACCATTTTTAGCCGCAAACGGAGGTAGATGCCGATGATGATCAGTCAGATGAATCAGTCCCAACTCCTCCACTGGATCGATATGGTCAGCTTTGCTGTCGTAGAAATCACAGAATATCTCGACACGCATCCTGACGATGAAGAAGCTTTAAAATATTTCAATCACTATGCTGACTTAAGACGCACTGCACTGCGTGCATATGCGCAAAATTATACTCCGCTTACCATCGACACCGCAAATCCTGATAATTACTGGCGTTGGGCATCGGATCCATGGCCATGGGAAGGAGGTGACTGTTAATGTGGAATTATGAAAAACGTTTACAATTCCCAGTCAACATTACAAGACCCAATGCCAAAATCGCACAGATCATCATCAGTCAGTATGGAGGACCAGATGGAGAGGCGGCCGCATCGTTCCGTTATCTGTCACAGAGGTATAGTATGCCATATAATAAAGTAGCGGGACTGTTGACAGATATTGGGACGGAGGAATTGGGATGGAGATGTTGGATATGAAAAGGCCCAGCCCGGAGAGGCTGGGTTTAAAATAATTGTTTTTCATTATTCTGGTTTCCAAAAACTATAATATATATTTTTTATTATAGTCAAAAGTACGATAACAATATGTGTGAAAATCCCTGCATCTAAAGCACATATCCATTTTATAATCAGGCTATTTATACAGGTCAAAAGATATTTTTCCATTACAGACGATATTAAAAATAAAATTTCAACGATAACAGCATACGTAATATTGGACATTAAAATTTGGAATAGTTTATATGGATCTCCATTTTTATCAACAAAATATTTTGATTCTTTTGTTTTTAATTCGTTAATATTTTCACTATTACTTGTTATCAAAATAGATAAATAACCCATTGTAAAACTTACAAATAATGTCATAATTGTTATATAACTGCCAAGTATATCATTTGCGAAAGCGTCCGTACTCGTATTAAACTTTAAATTTGGTAATACACTAACCAAAAGAGAAATAATCATTACAATAACCGGTATACCCCACATAAACCCAATTTCTTTTGAACTATTCATTTTGTAAAATTTTTTAATTGGATCTAATAATTCTAATAGTTCAAATCTCTTTCGATTTCTATTCGCTTTCATATATCCTCCTAATAACTTTTGATTTTTTCTATCATTTGTACCCTTAATTCATCCACATTCGGTTCTTGCGATAATGTATCGGTAACTGTAACATATTCCTTCTCTTTCATTTTTTCTGTATCAAATGATAATGGATTTCCATCAGCAACATTCATATCTACTCGTATTTTTTTGATATCTGCTCCTTCTCTACCGTATAGTTCAAAAAACTTTTTTACTGTATTTTTCCCAATTCCGATTTTGTTCGAGGGCTTATAAATAATTTCAAATTCATTTGATATATCCTCATTATCATTTGCATAATCTTTAAATTCAGAATTACCTGTCAGTTCAGAATCAATAACTAATTTAACGGTTTTTATTTTATTTGCCTTCTCTAAAGCTTTTAAGAAGTCTTTCGATATAATATTAAAGTGATTAATTCTATATTTAATATTATCATTATCCGCATTATGGATAGCTATTATTTTCATATTCAAATATTCAAATATTTTACTCATTGTAACTCCATGTGCATTAACCTGTAAGAGACATACTGCTTCTTTTGAGTTTTCTTTTCCATCGAATTTAATTACGACACATGTTGTTTCTTCATCACCATCCTTCTTTCCTTTTTTCTTATTTTTCTGTTCCTCCATTGTTTCTGTATTTACTACTTTCCTTATCAAACCGTATTCTGCAGATTTGAACACCATAAACAAAATATGAGAATCCTTGAGATATTCATACCGATCTATATAAATAATTTTATTTTTGTTAAGCAACTTATAGCTCTTGCTTTTTAGATTTTGTTTGTTCAAGATTTCAATACATTTTATAAAATCTTTCTCAAAACAATTGACATCCAATATGTCTTTTCCTCTAACACGTTTTTCAACCAAATTATAAGCATATAATGTTACATTCATAAAATTCACGCTCCCAACGTTTTTCTTTCATTATACTACACCAGTATAAATTCACAAGAAAAACTTGAGAAATTTGTCGTAATATGTTATATTATATACAACTTAATTAAGTCAGATAGCTCGGTTTCGTCCCAACGTTCCGGGCTATTTTTTATGCTGTTATAATATCATATTTAGAACATTTGTTCTATATGCAATATAAACAAATATTTTTCATACTACGTGTTGCAAAATCAATGCAGCCCTTATATATTGCACACTTTGCATGTCAAAAGCCGGTACAGATTTCTCCGCACCGGCTCTCTCATTCAAATAAACTGCAATTTTTATAACGACTCTAACCCCGTTTTCCAAGAGTTCTTTCCAACAATTCCATCAGCCATCAGTCCATGGTTCTTCTGCCAAGTCTTTGTCATGTTCTCCGTGCCGCTACCGAAAATGCCATCCGCCGTCGTACCGATGATGATCTGCCATACCTTAACTGCATTGCCCTTGCTGCCTTTTTTAATTGTATTCATACTGTAATCCTCACTTTCTTTCACTGTGGTAGTGGTTGCACCGGTGCAACTCTCTACTTTCTTATTATAAAGAGCTGCCTCGGCTTTTCTTCTCCGCTGTAATCCTGGTAATGTTTTACCGGCAGCCTTACAGTACCGCTGCATTGCAGACGGTATCTGATTCATTACTCTGCCTGTACACAGTTTTTTCACATTGCCCTGTCCCAAGTTGAAAGCAAAGCTGACCAGTGCATCAAACTGATTCTGATTAAGCTGAGCCGTAAACGGGACATAGGACGGATTATTAATATACTTTTCAAACTTCGCCACGTCCTGCAACAGATAGGCTTCCGCCTTTTTCTGTGTGATCTTCATCCCTTTGTATACGCCCACTGTATGACCGTATCCAATGGTCCACACACCTGCAGAACACTGATAGGCTATCAGCCGGCAACTCTCAAACTGTTTAATAAGTGCAAGACCGGCCTGTCCGATTCTTCTATTTGCCATAATTATTCCTCGCTTTCCTTAATCTCTGTTTTGGTGTCAAGTAATTTCTGTGTCACATCGAGTCCGGCAATCAAAAACGCCGGTACCCTTACATTCATTTCAACCAGATTTTCCAAAATGCTGCGAACCTCATTAATCAAATATGTTGCCAGCGTGAACCATCCGAAGAGCTGCACAAACGAAAGATTAATGCCGATGATCTCCCCCATATGTACAAAACTCATCGAAACAAAAAATGCCATACCAATTACAATCCAGTACCACACTTTTTTTAAGATTCCTTTTGCACCGATCGCACTGGACTCGTTCTTTTTGTAGAACTTCGCCTTGCAGTATCCGGTAATGTAATCAACCGCATTTAATACCAGAAATCCAAAAAACAGGAACCAGTACTTCCCGAACAGTGCCACCCCTATTGTGGCAATTACTCCATAAATCATGTTTACTTTGTCAAATTCTTTCATTTTCTTTTTCCTCTCTTTCTGCCCGTAGGCTTGTTATTTAAAAGAGCCGGCTACACAACACATGGTCATGTAATCGGCTCTTAGGCTCTTATTTTTTTCAATTCTGCAATATCCTGCTGCATTGATTTGATCTGATTTTTCGTCTCTATGTTTTCTTTTTCTACTGCATCAACACGTTTCCACAACTCCTGAATCACATATGTGTTCAATGCGATAAATTCTTCATACCTTAATGAATAAATATACTCTGGATTGCCATTTTCATCTAAGATAGGTTCGTTGACTTCTTCGCCATCAACCAATTTACTGTCAATTTTTTGATCTTTGCAGAATCCAGCAAAATCGAGATCTGTTAAGCCACATTCTGACATTGCCTGCTCTACATCCTGTGCTATAAAACCGATATGTGTTCTGCCAGATGTACCATCTTTAAATAAAAATGATACTGGCTGTAATTTCATAAAAAACTGTAAATGCTTATCTGTAAGTGATTTAATATCATCTTTATAATTTTTATCAGAAGTTGATATCGAACTTGATGTAACGTATAATTGTGAAAATCTATAATTTGCAGAACCAAGGCTAATAGCTCCGTTCATTCCAACACCATTAGATTCATATGTTCTAACATGGTTATCATTTGTTATAGTCATTGCTCTATTTGTTACTCTATTTCTTATTCCCTGAACCAGGATATATGTCGGATTATAGACATACATATTAGTTCCATCGCTACCACCCCATATCCAGGCTGGGGTTTCATTTTTACCACTCCAATTCCAGTTTTTATTACAGGATGCAGACGTTGATAACTTGGAATTTAATAAATCTGTCACACTTCCGACATTTCTTATTGTTATAGAATTGCATGTAATGTTTCCACTCCTGCAATCTATTCCGACAGTCATTCCTTGACCAGAACAACCGTCTACAAATCCAACTCCGTACCATGATTTGATGATTAGATTTGCAACGCCAGCCCCATTTCCATCTCCGTTACCATTAAAAATTCCTGTATTGCCTGTTGTCTGAACACCGAGAACCATTCCATTGGAATCTGAAGCCGTACTACCTGGTAACTTATGTTGTCCAATAATAGTGCCAGTCATTGTTCCGCCGGATAATGGTAAGTGGTTTGCTAAACTGCTGTTTAACGATGATATCGCCCCTGTACAAGTACCATTCCCAATCTTAGAAATGTCTGTCGTTCCAAGCATTTTATAGAGATACCGCACATTCTTGAACATCTGTGACACCTTTGCAAAAATTGAAGAGTGTTTTTCGCCGCTTGATAATTTTGATACAGTCGTCCACGCTGACGCTGATCCGTCTGCCACATCACTACTCGTAAAAGTTGCTGTATTCTCTGCTGTATCTCCACCGGTTGCCACTGCACCGACGTTTTCTGCTGTGAGTTCTACATTGCCCCTACGGAAAGAATCTTCATTTACACCTTTGATTCCGGTAACTGGAGTTCCGGCCAGCACGTCCCACTTTTCATCTGATGTTTTATAAATATTGGCACCTGCCGGAATTACATTCCCGGCTCCCTCTTTAAAATCATCCGTGGTTGTAAATTCGTCTGAAATATTGAACATCCACCCTGTGCTAACATCCGCAAGTGCCGGAAGATCTGCAAATGCAACTGTTCCGTGTGGCTGCAATCCACCTTTAAGTCCTTCTGATACATCTTTTGCCTGCTGATAGTAATACTTCGCATTGTCAGAATCCTCGCCCTCTCTGCTCCCGGTGCCACCCACGGCATAACTCTGCGCCTTGGCTGCACTTTCTGCAGCAGATTCAGCTTTACCGATGATCTCTGTTGCTTTCTGCGTTGCGATTGTGGCTTTATCTATGGCGGTACTGGCGGACTGGCTGGCAGATGCCGCTTCACTTGTGGCTGTGGCTGCAGACTGACTGGCGGATGTCTCACTGGCTTTTGCGTTAGTCTCGGATATTGCTGCCGCCGTGGCTGACTTCGCCGCTGCTGTCTCTGACGCTTTGGCATTGGTTTCGGATGTTTTTGCCGCTGTTTCACTGGCTTTTGCGGCATTCTCACTTGCTTTGGCGTTTATTTCAGACTTTGCCGCTGCCTGCTGGCTTGACTCTGCCTTTGCCACTTCCACCTTAATTTTTGCAAGATAGTTTGGCTCCAAGTGTTTTTCCTCGATGCTACCCTCTTTGACGATGGCAGACACTTTTCCATCCTTATCAATATAAAAAGCTACCGTATCAGAATCATGGAACTCATACTGTGTAATCAGTGCCGACAGGTCTATGTACTGCTTCGTACCATCGATCAGAGTCAAAATAATCTGCTGTGTAATCGGGTTATAATCGAAGTTGATCGCGATCTTCTCCATCTGCGTGTCGATTGTAATCTTGGATCCGTTCTTTTTCGTGATTGTGATAATTCCCGTCGATTCCTCGAATGTCACATCCGCAACAAGGGTTGCCACTTCCGCCTTGGTTGCTTTTGTGGTATCGAGAGTGATTACACGATCATCAATGATATCAATCGAGCCATCCATTTTATTGAGGTTTCTTTCATTAAGCGGTGTTTCATCACTCGGGTAATTCTCCCAATTAATATCAATATGCGCTTTATTCATGATCCTCACTCTCCCTTTCCTTTGCAAGCTTCATCTGCTCCCGTTCGGCTATAACATGTCTGTTTGCTTCTTCCTTAATCTGCTGCAGAATATCCTTAAACACTAGGTACTTAGCTTCGATTGGGACATCCTCACACAAATTTGCATAATTTATAATGTCGTTTTCAAATTCACGAATTTTTGCATTTATCATAGAATACCTACCGTTTCCTTCAATTCTTTTATTTCTTCATGCTGTAATTGCACTGTTGCAACCAGATCAGCGATCAGCTCTGTATAATTCAGTCCGTAATACTTTTCTCCGTTACCGTTTGAGAAAATTTGAGGGCAAATATTCCATCCTTCTTCCACACTTTCCAAAACATCCTGTGCAATAAATCCATGATGGAACCCATCTTTTTCGAAATTATAACGATACGATTTTGCACTTAAAGAATAAATAAACTCCGATGATCGTTTTTTGTCCAAGTCTGAAATTGTATTTTTCATTCTTTTATCTGAGCCGTCAATCACACCCCCTCTAAATCCAGCAACACCGGTATCCCCATCCAGATTAATCATGCAGTGGTCCGTGTCTGTTCCGCCCTTATTTAGTGAGATATGATTATATTGAACGACACATTGATGGTTTGGACTTTCAAGTGTTCCTTCTGCTGTTTTAAAGCCATCTGTTCCCATCTGCACACATGTACCGCTTCTTTTAAATTCAATCAAATTGGCTGTGCTTTCTTCTGTCTGAATATGCACATACCCGCCAGTTATCTCCATAGAGCCTTTTAATTCCAAAAGTTTTGCTTTGATTTTTATGCCCTCGGCTGACTGGTTGATTTCTGAAATGACGCTGTCTCTTGTAACTTTGCTTTCGATCCCCTTTGATGTCTGCGTAATCGCACTGGACATATTGGATGAAAGCTGCTTAAGCGTGGTTATCAATGTCCATTTATATTTACCGCTGTTAATTCCGCCATCCGGATCGCAGCCATACAATTTTCCACTATCCTGATCTAAAAAACTGTGTCCATTATATTTGGATGATGCAGGGTAAGTATCTTGGGGTTTTCCAAAACCATAATAATTAATATCATAGCCATCAATATTCCATGCCTTCAACGAAGCACTGACTTCTGACCGTATCTTAGTTGCAGTTACCTCTATCTTTCCGGACAAATCGCCCTCTGCTTTGCTTGCTCTCGTAACTTCCGCTGTAATCTTGTCCTCATTAATTTTAATAGCTGCTGCAAGTTCAACTTCCTGTCCCTGTGCCCTTTTAACTTCTGCTGTAATACTGCTCGCATTTTGCGTGATTCTCGATGATAAACCATCCGTTGTATTTTTAACTTCTGTGCGAATTTCGGTTGCAGTTTGCGTGATCTGTGACTGCAATCCCTTCTCAACATCAGTTATCGTGCTCTGTGTCTTTTCAATGGTTCGCTCCAACACATTGCTCTTGCCTTTGAGCTTTAAAATACTTTTCTGTATTCCGTTCGCCCCGTTTGTCCGGTACTCTTCCCCATCCGCTTCCAAATCATCACGCAAAGCCTGTATACCTTTCAGGGTTCTTTTCAGAATATAGGACTCAATCAGTTCATATCTGGTCGGCAGCCGCACTGCATCCCCGACCTCAAGACACGGATTTCCTTTGCAGTCCGCTGTAAACGGGCGGTAAACAATCCCTCTGATCTTGGAAAGGATATTTTTTGCAATGCCTTTCAGTTCTTTTGTGCCTTTGCCATATACAAGAAAATTATCCTCGATCACATAAGCATTGTCTCCAGTACCTACGATCACGCCGATATCATTCTTCTGCTCCCGGATCTGTAACTTATTGATTGTTTTAACAAGAAAATCTTCATACTCAGCCGTTATATATAAATCCTTCCCGATACGGTTGCTTTTCGGATCTCTTGGGAACAAATCATCTGCCGGATAAAGATCGTTTCTCGGATAAAGTCCCTGTATATTCTGCTCCAGATATATATAATGAAACTTCCCGTCGCGCCCCATGTGCCCCATGCAGCCATTGATCTCACAAATGCAGGACAACACTTCTTTGCCGCTCATAGATTCGCCTATGGTGCTCGATTCCTCTGTATCAGAACTTGTCTCACTGGATGGCGTGACCGCAACTGTTTTTTCAATAGACATGTTGTCATTGATAAGATCAATGTCAGCCTGCTCGATCCCGAAGTGCTTAAAAAAGCTGTTCCGGAACTGTTTCATTGTGACCGGATCATAAACTGTAACAGTCGTTTTATTCCCGTCTTTGTCTGTCTGCTGCTCTTCGTGGGATGGAAAAACAGTGTTGTACCATGCTGCCACATCCGCATTTAAAATGTCATAAAGAGCATCGTATGCGACCACTTCCCTGTATTTTCTGTCAGCAGTCGGCGTATCGGAATAACCTTTGAATCTTCCTATCAAAAAGGGTTGATCTGTGTGCCCGCCAATTATCATCTTGACGGTCATCCATCTCCCTTTCATTGGAAGAAAAATATTTGATACCTTAAATTTTACAGATCCGGCTTCGACAGCACCAAAAGTCAATTCAGACTGTGAACACAGGCTTTCTGTTAATTCAAACTCTTCCTCATGAAATTCTGTATTTGTGATATGGATTTTCCCATCATCGGAAATAATTTCAAGCTGGACATCAACGCTATTCTGTTTAAATAAATCAGCATATTTAAAATCAATCATCCAATTACACCTCCATATCCGATAAATGCCAGCCGGAATGATCCATACTGGACCGTCCATTCATCTGCATAATCTATCTGATACTCCACGTCGGGCATATAGCAGTCCATCGTTACATAATTGCCGATTTCCGGCATCCATGCGGTAACAAGCGATTTCTTTTCGATTGCATGGGAATATTGGGATCTGATGTTATCCATCAGTGCACGCAACGCTTTCTCATCTATATCTCCCGGCGTTTCCCATTCTGTTTTAATTGAGACATTGCTCAATGCCTCCCGGTGCAATACTCCGTTCGCATCCCGGTAAGAATCAAGATCCTGCCCCTTGATCCCACATTTATACTTCTTTGCCTCTATGTACCGGAAAGGAACTGTGTAATTGCCTACTTTTATTAAAAATCCGCTGTATGCCATTTATACGCTCCTCTCCTAAAAGTCAAATGCCGGACTTCCGGTTCTCCGGTAATAGTCGTTTGCCTCTTCCCGTACAATTTTAAAAATTTTTCCTTCGTCCGCTACGATCCGCACCGTCTGCACGCCTTTCATCTCACTTGCAATCATTTCTGCAAGCGGCTTCATGTAAGACAGGTTATTTTCGAGCGGAAGTACTGCTTCGCGTCCTGCTTCTCCGATGTTTGCGAGAGTGCTGCCGGTTGTGATACCGCCGTTGGCAAGACGTGGGAGATTTACATTTGGAATTGTCGGGATGCTAGGATGCCATGAGCCTCCTCCTAAGAAATCCGGAACATCAAAACCGATACTATTAAATCCGTTCGTTAATGTGTTAATTCCATCAATGATTTTATTTACCATTGTTTCTATAATTTTTATAATTCCATTTGCTCCATCTTTAACGTAATCTCTTGCAGCATTCCATGCCCCCTTCCAATCTCCATTAATAAGTGCTGTGACAATTTTTATAAGATTTTCTGCATTTTTCAGCACGAAACCAATGCAATCTAAAATGATATCAACTGCTGCTGAAACAAATCCACTTACTTTTTTTGCAATGTCAGATACTTTCGGTGCAAGAGTATTCATTAGCCATATGATGAGAGGCTTTAACACTACTTCCCATAAAGTTTTTATCAAATCTATGACCGCCCCTAATAATCCCATCAAATTGTCTATAACAGGTTTTAGATGCTGTTCATACGTTTCAGTTACTAATTTCGCAATATAATTCAGTACTGGTTGAATATATTCATCCCATAACTTCAACGCTTCTGCCATTATCTCTGACAATCCGTCTCTTACGGAATCGAAAAAAGGTTTTAAATGCTCATCATATAAAGCTGTAAGTCCATCTGTTATTTGTCTTACAATATCACTCAGAACACCTGTTATCTGCTGGATAAATCCAAGTAGATTATTCAAAGTGTTCTTAATACTCTCACTATTATCTGAAATTGGCGTTACGAGAATATCTAACATGTCTCTGACAAACTTTAAAGCAGTTTCCGTAATAAAAGAAAATGCATCAGCAAATATCTGTATTAGATCCGCCGTAATTTGCTGTCCATTTTCATCTCCAAATACAGAAAAAATATCTGCAATTGTTTCAAATGCTTCAGCTATGAGTGTTGTAATGTCGGATGATATGTTAAAACAATTAATCAAAAACTGTTTTATTCTTCCAGAGTTTTCTTCAAGATAGCTATTTAATCCCCCTAAAAAGTTTTCTGCAATAGTTGTTCCAATACTGATTACAGACGCACTAATACTGCCAAGAGACGTTACAACGGTCTGTGCAAAATTATCTGCTGCGCTCAATACACTTTTGTCAGCAAAAATATCAACAAGCGATTTTCTTATACCCTCTAAACTTTTTTTAATGCTTTCAACCTGTGAGTCAACATCTAAATTATTCCAAGAAGTTTGAAACCCATTAATAAAATCATCTTTTAACTTTTTAAGATAGTCGAAAAACTTCTTATACTTACCTTCAAGCTGATCTATAACACTCTCCTGAGTTGACGTATCAAATGGTTTTATTTCCGTTCCACCGGTGCCACCAGATCCACCAGACCCACTGCCAGACGTCTGATTTTTCGATATAACATTCAATTCATCAAAGGAAGCAAGCGCGCCTTTTGCCTTCTTTGCAGCGTTCGATACAGAGTTTGCATAGTCATCCATAGAATCTGCTGCATCAGAATATCCATCAGCAACATCTTCCGCAGCCGACGCCGTTGTACTCATCTGCTGCATTTGAATGCCAAATATTTTTGACATAATCGCACTGATTGTATTTGCAACATTAATAAGGGCAGCAACAATTTTATTTAAAAATTGGACAACCGGTGTTAATACTGTAATCAGTCCATTTCCAATGATACCCATGAATTCTTTCCACTGTTCAGACAAAATTCTTGTCTGATTCGCCCAAGAATCCTGCGTATCTATAAAATCATCACCTATATAGGATAACTGGCTCATAACATACTGATAACGAAGCATCACTTTCTCTGACTGTGACATTGCAGAATACGATTTTGTTATTCCCTGTTCAAGTGCAAACTGTTTCAAGTTTACCTCGGTCATGACAACGCCATACTGCTTGAGAGTTTCTGTTTCCCCTGTATATATGGATTTCAAGGCAATACTTGCCAGATCCTGTGATACATTGAAAAAGGATGCCATATTAGCAGTCAACTTTGTGAGTTCCAGAGCCATATTCTTAGCATCCTCAGAACTCGTAAGCATTGACTTTCCCATACTCATAAAAGTTGATCCAGTCTGATATGCCATTAATCTGCTCATTCCAAGGTTCTTGATAGCAGATTCTGCCAATGCATCCATTTCACTGCGCATATTACCAAATGCTTTATTCACAACGTTGTCAACTTCTGTTAAGTCAGATGCAAGTTCAATCGCTTCTTTTCCGAATCTTATAAATGCAGTAGCTGATATAGCAAGTCCTAATGTTTTTGCAATTCTTCCAATACTAGACACAATAGAGTTTATTCCTGTGTTGAACTCATTTGTGTTAATTCTTGTATTGATTCTGATTTCTCCATCATACCCACCAGCCATATGCAATCCTCACTCCCTAAACTAATCCCAGTTCCTTTTCTGCTTTCTTCTTTGCTCTGATCTCTGCCATCATCTGATCGTATTCCTCAATCTTTGCTTTTTCATCCTCGGTATACTCTTTCTTTTCTTCCGGCTGTTCTAAGGCATACATTTCCTGTGCTTCCTTAATCGCCTGTCTCTCTTCCTTTCCCATCTTGGATGTGATTTTCTTCCTGCGGATTTCTATAACCTGTTGGAATGATGACTGCTTATAAGGCATGTTCCAGAGCAGACCATTGAACATCCACCAGTGCATATCATCCAAGGAGAGATCGATCCCATATATCTGCCGGAAATCTGCATAGATACGCCACTGGTCAATGTCGTAATCTACCAGCCTGCGGTTATCCTTTGATGATCCCGGCTTGTCATGAAACCAGCCATTTAGAAACCACTCCACACACTGGCGAAGATCATCCCCGTCCGGGTGCTCCCGTTCATCGAACAGCAGATAGATCAGTGCATCACTCTTCTCATACTCATTCAATTCTTTGTCATACTGCACAAGGAATACCTGTATGCCGATACGAAATGATGTATTAACCTTGTAACCGTTCCATTCCTCAGGCAGCGGATCAAGCATGACGTTAATCATGCCTGTGCTCCTTTTCTGCCGGAGTTATAGCGTTTTCTGGTCATCTCGTAACGCTTGCCGAAGAGCTTATTCATGACTGGGATGATCTTCTCGACAAATTCCACCAGTGACGTCTCATCCGGCGTGAAATCTCCATACACGTTTTTTACTGTGTCTTCCCCGAACAGACCGTCGATCTCTGCTGCAATCTGTTTCAGGTACTTCACCCGGATTCTGTTTGCCTGTAAAACCGACTCAACATCAACGTTGTCAGAATCTACCTCATCCTGTGCATGTTCTTTCTTCCATGCTGCCGCCTCTTTCTCACAGTTCTCGGAGATTCTTTCCAGTTTGTTGATGACCTGTCCGAATCGCTCGGCTGTGTCGGCATCTGCGACATTGATGCTCAACACGGTAATGACATCCCCGTCCTCATTTTTAATTGCAATTTTTCTGACACCACTGTCTAATACTAATTCTTCCATAAATTACCACCCTTTCAGAAATCGGGCAGGACTGAAAGGAACCCACCCGATTATGCTAATTTTTGATTAACACCGTTTATTATTTTCCTGATGTACCGGACGCTTTCGCCGCCCATGTAAATGTGCCATCACCGGCGATCGTGATCGTTCCAAGTTCTACCGCACCATTTCCGTTGATCTGAATCGAAGATGTCAGCGTATCGCCGCCGGAGCCGCCTGTGCTTGACGGGCATACCGTAACCGGGACGCGGATGCAATCGCCTGTATTTTTTGTAATGTCTGTTTTGTAATATCTGTAATAATATGTCTCACACTGCTTTCCAGTCGGGAACATTTTGAACATCGTGTCGATTGCAGTCTGCATATCATCAGACATGTAATCACGCTCCGGTGTTGTCGAAAACTCATATCCCTTTACCGTGTTATTTGCGTTTTTCATGTTGACGTACTGGGTTGACTCTGTATTCGGTCCCCAGTCCTCTGTGATCTCTTTGTAGCCATCGCCCATCTCTACGATCTTGGCTGTGCTGCCGATGAGAGTACCAATATCAAGTAATGACACCATGTTGGTACGATCTTCTGCAAAAAACTGTAAGTTCGTTTTCATGTATCTTCCTCCTGTTATTTTTTATAAAAATACTTCAGCTGTATATTAATGGCATACACAACCGTTTTTTCATCCTGCTCGCCACCATATACCGGGGATGTCCTCGTAATTGACTGTAATGTCAGATGTGGATCTTTAAACTCAATTCCGCTCTCTTCCATCCATGCCGCAAGATTATTCAACATCTCCTGTGCTTCAATACTCGCCCTGTTGGTAGTCGGTGAACACTTATAAAGTATCTGAAAAGGCATCTGCGCCACATAGCTGCCACTGACATACTTTTTCAGATATACCGCCCCCTGTATGGGGAATAATCCAATGGATCTATCCGTCTTGATGGAGTTCCATCTTATCGTCGTATTGTCAGCCTTAAACAGATTTGGATAGTCCGGGTATGCCAGAGCAAGTGCAAGAATGCCTTTCTGTGCGTTCTCTGCATCCCGGATGGTAAGTTTTTCTGGCTCTGCCATTTATACGCCTCCTACTTCAAAATGAGGTAAAATATCCTCGTATTTATCAATCGTTGTTACCTTGTAGCAATCGTCACAGTGATCGAACAGCCATTGATAGGCATCATTTTTCGGCAGTATTGTACCCGTATGATCCCCTTTGATAAAAAAATCCTGTGCCGGATTAAATGTCAAAAAGTACTGCTTGCATTTGCCCGGCATGTTTTCCCACTCTTTCGGGGGAAGGTATGGTTTGGCAATATTGCCAAAATCAACATACAGTTTCACTGCATCCGCGCTGTCCATGCCGCTCTTGGAGACATTTGCTCCCTTGGTTTCCACAAGGTCTACACCCTCGAGCAGGGTCGGATAATATGTTTCCTCTTCGGTTTCCGCGTTGAATGAGCGATTGAAAATGGTAACTGTCTTATTATCAAAGAATCCCATCATTCATACCCCGTATATAATAATCCGGTGCCGGACAGGTATTCGCATACCGTGTCATAACACAACCGGTTCTGCGCTACCTTATCCCCAAGCACCTTATCAATAAGCGTTTCATTACTTCCGAAGCTGATCGACCGACCGCCAGAGGACATTGACTTCACATTGCCGCCCTTTTCGTCACTGGCATGACTGGTCTTGAAATCTATCTGATAGAGCAGATCAGCCAATGCACAGGTGGCTTTCTGGATTTTATCGTCAAATTCTTCCCTGGTATCATCATTGATGTGTCCATAGGTCAGTTGATCCAGTTTCATGGATGCGCGATCTTCCCACTTGGGGAAAAGGGATTCCCCGATAGAATCCCCATAATATTTTTCTTTGTAGAAGTCATATGTGGTGTATCCCATCAGAAATCCCCCCTTTCTCTTACCCCCTGGTAATGATCTGCGCAATGTTGATCACTCTTGCCGGGAAGTAATCCGGTTTATCAGAAGAGTTGTTCTGCGCAATTTCCCAGTTTGTCCCTGTCTCCAACTGTGCACCGGTCGGAGAGATCACACCTGTGTTCTTCCACGAAATACCGTATGGAGCAAATACTTTTCTCTGTCTGGTATACAATGTTGTCTCTCCACCATTCTTCGCCGGATTACGATCCATTTCAGATGCAACCTTTACACCGCAGTTTGTGTACTCGATTGCTCCGTTGCCAAGAACATAGGTGGTGTATTTTGTATATCCATCCCCCGCACCCTTAGAAGATTCTGCAACTTCCACAGTCGGCATCGTATCGTCAATAAGTACGATCCTGCCGTTTAAGGTAGCAAGCCCCAGATCACGTTCGATACCATCGGCATCTGTATATTTCATGTAATCCAGCAGCTTAAGATTCTCCAGATTTGTAGCGACCACAGAATGCATGATTGCAAGTGAGAAGTTTGCTTTCTTATCTCCCAGTGCTTTCTGCATTGCATTGTTAAGGGTTGTAGGTCCGAAAGTATTTTCTGTTTCTGCAGTAATATCGTAGGTGTGCGCATCTACGAACTTCTTACCCTCTCCGGTACTCATAGAGAACACACCTTTAAGGATGCTAAGAAGCGTATCCTGATCTACATCATCCCAGAACTCTGCGACCTCTCCGGCTGCTGCAGAATAATCATCCCCCGAAATATCAGATACAAAATCTTTCTCTGTCCATCCCTGCGCCCTGCCGACAACGATACGCCCCATAGTGTAATTGCCGCGCTCTTCTGCTGTAATGTCTGTCTTGCCGTCATAATTTACGGTCTTGCCAGATAAACGCGCCTTAATCAGAGTTGTGATAAAGTTACCGCCCTTCTGGTCCGGCAATAAAGATGCATACTCGCCACGCTCTACGATCGCGCCGCAATGAAGCAGTTCATTCAGACGAAGGTTCGGTGTCTCACGCACAGCAGCATCGAATACTTCGCCATTAAAATTTACTAAGTCAAATAATGCCATTTATTTTTTCTCCTTTCCTCGTCTCAGATATGGTGTAATGTCCATATCCGGGTTCTGATTTTTCAGTTTCATAAGTTCAGCCATAGACAGTTTTGCTCCGTCCGGCTGGCCAATGTTGTTTCCGACAATCTGGCTACGGTTCTGCTGTGCCTGGAATGTTTTGTCGTCAATGAGGATATCCGGCTTATAATTGCCCTTTTCATCCTTGACAATTGCATCAAACAGATCAGAAACGCTCTTACCTCTCGCTTCATCCGAATTAAGGGTTTCAACGAGCTGCTTCTTGATTGCATCCGCTGTAATAGCATTAACAAAATGTTTGTCTGCAAAGAAATCTGTCACAAGGCTGTCAAGTCTTGCAATCTCGTCCTTTTCCTTGCGTTCCTTGCGCTCAGTCTCGAGTGTTGCAGTCAAATCCGCAATTTTCTGATTCAGTGCATCAGCATCTGGGGCGGCATCTTTCATGGTCTGCAGTTCCTTTTCAAGATTCTCCTGTTTGGTTTCAAGATCTTTCTTCTCATTTTCCAAGGTTGCAATCTTATCGTTTTTCTTCTGGACTTCCAGATCCGATACGAATTCCCCTGGAAACGCTTTCTCGATTTCTGGTGTGATCTCAACACCAAGAGATTTCAGTTTGTCGATAATATTCATTTACAAGTTCCTCTCTTTCTTAAAAGTTTTTAATCCGGTCAGCCCGGCACGAATGAGTTGCTATTTGATCCATAGCTGGCAAAATACAAAGAAAAAAGCACGCCCAAAAACAGGACGTGCCTTAACAACATCCTATAATTTTTCTAGGGTAGCGGACGGCTTCCTACGTTCCGTCCGGTGCTTATTTATTTGTTAATATTATTTTATCATGAGTATGGAATAGATTTGTGCCATTTTTTAAGCGCACAAAAAGCACCTGTATTTCAAGGTGCCATGTGCTGTATTACATGAAAGGAGGCTCAGAATGAATAGGTGAAACCCATCTGGCAATATTATAATAACTCATATTGGGATATAATTTGTGCCAAAATAAAAGAATGATATATTGCTTCTAAATATCAAGTCTGCCCTCTCTGATCGCTGCGCAAAGCATAGATAATGATTCTGTATAACCCATTACTTTTTGCTTATCTGCTTCGGATGCATCTGATTGCATAAAAGCTTTTACTTCCTCTTCTACCTCGAAATATTCTTCTTTTGTGTATTTTTTCTCGTGCATTTTTGCAATCAATTTATCCGCTTCGCTTGAATTTTCAGTAATCATATATTTTTTATTATACTCTTCTATTTTTTTTATAAGACCTTTAATGTCCGCCATTTCTACCACCTTTCAGCCTTTCAACAAATCCCATAACCTCGTTATAATCTTCAAATGAAGCTCTGACTTGTCTTAGACATTCATCTACCCTATTTTCTAACCATTGATACCGGTCTGGAAGTGGAACGTTAAATATTTCCTTTGCAAACTCCATATCTGTTCCAAATAAAAAACTTTCATTCAGTGTCTGCAAGACTATCGTTTTATCTTCGTAAGCCGGCAAATTTATAATATTCTTTTCCGTGCATATTTGCTGCTTAAGCCATTCAACTGTTGCCTCTTCGATATACTCGTTTGCACTATATACCTCTGGTTTATAATAGCTTGCAGAACAAGAATGGAGCATCTCGTGCCACACTACCCCATCGTCAACCGTATCCACAAGTGAAATATCGCATGACCATTCCTTTCTCCCTAGCGTTTGTTCCTCTATCAGCGTGTTATCAACTTTTATATTTCCACTCCATTTCGACGGTCTGTCAGAGTACTGCGTTATCTCATCCTTTATCTGTCGTGCAGTCTGCTCAAGTTCTTCCTTTGTTCTTTTAGTATAACCCGCATTCTTCGCTTTTTCCATCGGAACTTTGACAGAATTGCTATAAGCCGTCGCCCTGCCGTTTGCCTTTGACGCCTGTGTCCTCTTAAATCCGGCTACCTTAATTCTATCAGCCTGTGTCTGCAATCCATTATCCGCACAGAATTGCTTATACTGTTGATTCTGTATCCGCAGTTTATAAGCAAGTTTATCATATTGTGGCTGCAACATATCTTTTACATCAGTCTCTGCTATGCCGCTTAACTCTGCCTGTTTTGTCAGTAATTCGCGCTTGGTCTGCCGAATAGCACGCTCCATTGATCTCTGCTGCTGTTGTTTCTCATACAATTCCTGGCTTTCGTGCACATTAATTTTAGGATTTCCATCTGCATCAACATAAGGATTTCGCAGAGACTTATCCCACGGCTTATGGGAATGCCTGCAATTATATCCATGCAGTCCAAGAGGATCTACAACTCTTCCCTGTCCTGTCTTTGGATCTACGGTGTATCCGGTTGCATCTAACAGATTTGGTGTGTCTTTATCACTCCCGACGATTTTATATACTTTTCCCTGCCAATGATCGTGTGATGGTATTCCATCCGGGAACTTTTTGCTATGCCGCGCTCCCATATGTGCCGATACAAGAACATACTCTATTCCTTTTTGTGCTATGTATTGATTAGTTACCTGAGCAGCCGTCTGATTCATAGAAGTAACAACACAACAACGCACTGCCGCTTCTAAAGAGCGCCTGGCACCCGTCGGATAATCAATCACAACGCCGCTCTGTGCATATCTGTCAAGCACTTCACATATTGCACTGTTATACGACTGCATACCAGATGCCACACGATAATCTACCTCATTCAGCATATTGAGTAAATCTCTCTGCGTCTGCAACATAGTTGTCCGCGTAAGGTTATTCAATTCTCCGAATGTTTTCATCATTTCGGCATTCATTGCCATGATGGCTGCATTATTTTGCAAAGGTGTTTGAACATCTCCAAGCCGTTTTAAAACCTCTGCATCATCAGAGAATGATGTCATAACACTATCACGCAATAAACGCCGCACTTCGTCCCTACTCTTTCCTGTCATTTTTGAAATTCTTTTTACAATTTCAGTATGATGCAATCCCATCTGCTGGAGTTTCCAAAGTTCCCGATCAGTAGTGCCAGACATTTCCCCGGATTTTATCAAACGCATTGCTATATCACTGATAATCCAATCTTCCAGTTCCTGATACATTTCTATCAGTTTATCTGATTTTCCGTAAAAATAATCCGGCGTTAACATTATCCTCTTCCTACCTCTCTCTTAACCAAATCAACCCATTCCTGACCATGTGCTTCCTTCGCTCTCTCAAACCAATGATCCGTAGCTTTCGGATGCCCGTTCGCATCGTAGTGCAATGGCCTGCCAGTTGGATATTTCTTTTCTCCGCTGCGCGCCCATGATCTTCCATCCTCTGTCAGATACAATTCTCCCATATACTGATAATGCGCATATGACACATCCGTCTCAATCAATCCAGGTTCAATAATATTCGTCGCTCCTACCATAGATCCCTGTTGAAACGGCATATATGGAATCATGTCATTCAAGACCTGCATGTCCAGTTTATCCTGTGCGCGTCTAAGATTTCCGTCAATTCTGCTTGTATCAAGCCTTATATTTACGTTACCAACGGTCCTGTCGTACCTCATTTACATCCCCCATACTGCAATCGCCGCACTTACCATTAAGAATCCCCAGTAAATTGTGTCACATATTTTTTTCTTTTTCCTTGCCTTATCCATTTCTTCTATAAATGAAACACAAAATAAAAGCATGATTATTTTTAGCACCATCTTTATTCCTCCCCGTACAGTCCGCCTTTGTCCTCCCCTGCATTTTCTTCGTCACACTCCGCAAACATCTCATCAATCTCTTTATCATTAAATCCCTCATATTCTTTGAGGTATTTTCGTTTACTGTATACACCATTCATCATAAGCTGATATGCTCTGGTTCGATCCTGTTCAAACGATGCCAGCAGATCCTTAAAATAAAATACATCTTCATCCGCTACACTTTCATCCAGTGCGTTGACGTACCCGCTCGGCATATTAAAAAATACATCGCAGTATTTATCCAGCGCATATACCAGATCTTTAATAGCTGTTTTAAGTGCATTCCGGATATCTGTGATTGTCTCTACAGTCTCACTATCGTCACTCTCAATCTCTGTAGCTGTAGCAATGCCAGTTTTTCGGTCAAGAACAAACTGCCCCTGTGAGAATCCTGCCTTGGTTGATATCATAGATAAAATGGAATTAATATCTGCAACTCTCTGTTCTGTCAACAGTGTTGGTACATGTTCATTAACCGTATTAGAAGCTTCAACCCCCATCCTCAATCCCTTTACAAATCTTGGAAGTTCAAGTCTTTCCTTATCTCCAGTATTCTTATCGCGTTTCATCAATGCATTTTCATCAATAAATGTAATATGCTGCGAATCATCGACTTCATCATCTTTTCTACTCCACGCTACATCCAGATTGCACAGTTCCTCGATACAATTCGCAAATACTGCCACGCCCTCCGGTGATGTATAGTCAATGGTGTTGTTATACGGCATCTTGAAATACCCAAACAATGGCTTTTCCACATTGGAGATTGTGACTGATTCCGGTATATTCTTCCACTCCGGTACATCTGCCAGTGCAATGCTGCGCCCCAGACTGTCGCTGCCCTTTGATCTGAAAGCCTTATTCTCAATGGTGTATGTTCTTCCAACTCCTTCTCCATCGTCAGAGATTGAAGATGTAAAGTGCTGATACTCCAATCTGGTATAGTAATTATCTCCCTTGATCTGCCGGTCAATAAATATAACCCCAAGGATATCCCCGTTGCTGTTCTTCTCTGTCACTGCAAAGCTGCCTGGCATTACATAGTCGATTGCTCCCGCCGGATTATATGTACCGCTCGGCTTAAAAATAATGCCGCCCGCGCCGCAGGCATCCTCTACCTTATCCCGGATGGACTTCTGGATCATTGCACCAATGCACTGATTGATATAATCCGCCCTGTCGCTGCCACTGATCGTCACATTGAGATCCAGACAGGTCTTTTTGCTGGTGTAATAGCAGAGAAACTTTGCAAAGTTGATCGTGCGCACGTTCTTGCTCATCCAGTACGGTCTACCCTTAATGATGTGCTGCCACTCGATCTGTGCCATCTCCATCAGATCAGAAGAAATAATATCAACATTAAATTCTTTCTCTGCACTTATTTTGAATAAATTCATGATAAACTCCTTTACTCGTGTGAATATGTTCATATGCCACCGCCTTAAATGCCAAGCTGTTTATATACTTCATCTATCTTGTGCCACTGAATAGCAAGCCAATCAACCATTTCCTCATTTTTTGCCCAACCGCCATTATACTGGTTTGAAGAATCTGATAATCCACTCTCGTTCAAAAATGCATGCACAATTTCATGGCGCAACGTCTTTTTCCTGTATGACTTCTGTTCTTCTTCACTCAGGTCAAAGTATTTTTCTTCTGACATATCCGCAACAACAATCAATTTGCTCTCTTCGCCACAATAACCGGCTAAGCTATTTTCTTCCAGATACTTATCCTCTGATACTTTGTGTGTCTCAATTTTGTATTCTGTTCCGAGAACATTAATCTTCATATTCTCCATCGTCCTCTTCCTCCTCATCTTCGTCTATCTCATCATCATAAAGTCCATTGTTGCGGCGACTCTCCATAATCACGCGGTTCAATCCATAGATCAGTGCCATTACACAGTCCTCGCCAATCTTTGGGTACGCATCTGAAAAGCTACCGTCTGCCAACTGCTCATGCTCCAAGGTTGTAAGCTCATGCGCAAGGTGCGGGCATCGTTCCGGATCAACCACAATCTTTGTGGTCTGCTGCAGCCATTCCCAGCAATAATCCCTTCCCTTGCCGGAACCCCAACGCTTTTTGGCACCGATCGCATTAAATCCCCAATCCTGCAACTCTGCAATGGCATCTGGCCGCGCCGAGTCACATATGATCTCTTCTGTAATGTATTCCTTAATCTTTCGGGCAAATGCGCTGTTCTTGCACCGCTTGGCAAATACCTCCGACACGCAATACAATGTATCTGTGTCCTCGTCATAGTAGGCAACTTCAAATGTTTGCGGGTGCTCAAAACCAAAGTCCAGGCCATAATAGAGAAATGGCAGATTCTCTATCTCTGCGTCCGTGATGGTCCGCTCTTCCACATTATCAAAGATGCCGCCACCGGTACCGGTTACTTCTCCCAGGTAATTATTGCGGTAGTACAACGGCTTATGTACCTTGAACCACTCAGCACGTTCGAAGAATCGCTTACCGAGCCACTTCACCGGCACATTGTAATAATAACTGTGGCAGATCCTTGTCTGTGGCTTATTCCGGCATTCTTCCACATACTGGTTCATAAAGTTGTTCTTTGACTTCGGCGGGTTGAATATCTTGATATCAAGCGCAGGCGTGTCAGATCGTAGAAAGGTATCCTCTATGTTGTCCATCTGCTCCACGCCCGCCATCTCGTCGCACTCCTCATGGATCAGCAGCTTCACATAGCCAAAAGGCACGTTAAACGACTTCAAACTGATAGGCTTATCCGCTCCCACGAACATAACCGTCTGTCCGGTCGGCTTATACACCGCGCACATAGGAGACTGTTTGAAATCCCAGTTATCCAGATCATTGTACCGGATCACAGTCTTCATGAACTGGTTATAAACAGATCCACGCAAGTCAACCTTGTATCGTCTGGTATATACAATATGTGCCTGTGGATCTTGCCGGATGGTCTCGTATGCCAGGTCTCCCCAGAAGTTGGACTTGATAGAACCACGACCGCCCTTAGACACAATCTCATGTACGTCTATCTCCCCGGCAAATGCTTCATGCACTGTCCGGTAGATTTCCACAAAATCGGAAGTAATGTCTGTGATTGGTATCGTCCACAGAGGTGCTTTCTCCCGCTTTTCTTTCTCCTCCCGTTCAATTCTCTGCTTTTCTGCTATTGTCAGTGCTTTTTCCAGTCCATCCATTGCCTTAAGTTGATCCTTGAACTCCGGTGTATATCCCTCTCCATCCCTCAACATACCTTTTGCTATCATGCTTCTGCGTTCCTGTATTTCTGCAAGACTCATAATGTCACGGTGCTGTTCTTTCTCGATACGCTCCATCTGCTCGGCGATACTTTCCGAAATATTACTTTTCCTTACATTCTCGGATCCTGTGATAGCAGCTCGCGCTTCTGCGTATCCCGCATCCTTTGCTGCTCGCGTAGCGTTTCCACCGTTCTTAATATATTCAGCAGCAAATGCTTCCTGCTTTGGCGTCAACTTCTTCCCGTTTTTCTTATCTTTCGTTCGTTTTGGACGTTCGCTTTCGTTCGCTTTGCAATCCGAACGTTCGTTATCCCAGTCATATGTATTTTTCCATCTGCGGATTGTTCCTTCCGGTTTCCCAAGCTGGTCAGCAATGTCCACCAGCTTCATGCCGTCCTTATACAGTTCATATGCCTCATCAGCTAATGGATTTTTCTTTGCTGCCAACCGATCATCTCCTTTCATGGCAATAAAAAAAGGACGTACCGTTATGGTACATCCTTATTGTCGCAAGTGTTCGGAGTCGAACCGAACTCTCCTCTATCAAGGCGTAATCACCAGAGTATACTACGCTTGCTAACAAGAAACACCCCGATCACTCGGAAACCATGCGTTGGTTGACGCCGCTTTTATTTAAGCTACTGTTTCTTGTTTATATGATTGTACCATATACGTTCTACCTTCTCAACCATCTTCTTTTCCTTGGGTAATAATCCAGTTGCTCCTTTGGAATTATCATTTTCGTTATGATTATATCCATGATGCACATGTGGTTTTATCCCTTTATGTGGATGATTGAGATCTATTTGTTTCTTTCTTTTATTCTGCTCATCGTAATATGTAATTTTCAGCAAATCATTCCCTCCCACGGTCACATACACTCTGCCCTCCGTCATCGTTTCAAAAAGTGATTCTGAGTTTCTGGAATTTGCTTTTACAAATTTGACATTCTCATGTTCTAATATCGTATGATACTGACTGCCATACGGATTTTTATTTTCGCTTAATCCACTACTTGCTCCTCTTCCACCCATTCAGTATCCTTTCAAAGACTTAAATATTTATAGCCATTTTTCTTTGCATATTTAACAGCTTCTTCTCTCGATTTAAAACTACTTCTAACATTTTCTTTTATCTTGATTTGCTTTTCGTGATAATTATCTTCATCATCCCAATGTGACAATACATCTCTGGTACCAGTCATATAGTACACCGTTCCATGTGGTGTATTTTCCTTACTTATGACAACATTTCCACTTAATTTCCCAAATCCGCTAGAGCCACCACGTCCACCAAAAAATTGTAAATTCACTACCACTGCGCCACCTCCACCTCATGCCACTTCTCGCTGAACCGTTTGACATGTACAATATTTCCTTTACACTCATCTGGGACTCTGCCATAAAAAATAATCTGTGTAGGCTGTAATCTCTCTACCATCTCAAGATAGCCATCCAAAAACCGCTGTTTCTTTTCTGTGCTGTTCTGTGTCCCGACAGAAGAGACCGCAACAACACCCTGTGTAGGTTCTCCATCAAAGCACCATTCAAACGACTTCCGATCGCTCCAGCAAATCGTAGGAATAACATTAATTCCATGCATCTGCCAGTACGCGCCGAGCCAGTGCTTACGGTAATGGTTATAGATCTGTAACGACTTTGGAAAATCCGTATACAGACTGAAATCTGGTGTCAGCACATACTTAAACCGTTGCAACATTGCCGTGTACTTATCCGGGTCTGTCCATACTCTGGTAAACTGGTAATCATCCAGGAAGAAATGTACTGCCTTATTCTCCGGTTCTTTTGCGTTCCTCGCATAATTGAATCCGATAAATTCTGCATTATCAAATTGTACAGGCTCTAACTCCGGTATGTCATACTGACCGACTCCATCAAATAACATCCTCTGTGCATTTTCGTAATTTCTCTGTGTTTTATACATGGCATAGTCCTTTCCTCATATCATAATTATAAGACAGGTCAAGCATGGATTTGTGCCAACTTTAGGGCATAATAAAAGAGAGGCTGTTATTCCTCTCTTCCCCATACAATCATATACTGTCCGTTCTTTTCTTCCACCAGATGCGCCATCCTCTGCCGCATAAGCCTCTGCGCTGTGCCCTTTCTCCTGTAAAAACTCCGTCTGCTGATCGGGAGAATACCGTAGTGTGCTTCCAGCATGTCATAACTGGTACCAACAACGATTGATTCTGTCAGCTTGTCAGCTATGATGCTGTCCACACCCATGCAGATCTCGTATACTTCTTTTTCATCCACACACATTCCCCCTTTAAAACTTGATTACTCTATTCTTCTCCCTGCCAGATCTTCGGTGTACCATCAGCATTGAGCATAACGGTAAGACCACCGCCCGTGCTTATTGTGATATATAAATACATCACTCCTGTGTCACTATCTGCATAAATAAGATATTCTTGTCCACTTCCCACCAGTACCATTGTGTTTTCCTGTCCCGCACTGACATTTGCTGTATCACTGCATCCGGCAATCAGAAGTGTTGCTGTTATGATGGCTGTTATAAGTTTCTTTCGCACTGCATTAGTACTCCGTATTTTCCTCATATTCCTCTTTGCTGATGGTCCTGATGCATTCCTCACTCACGCCTAAACTTTTCGCCATGTTTGCAATGGCTCTTTTCACATAGTCGTATGCACTTTCTTTAAAAATCCTTGGTTTTTTTTCTGTGACTGTGAAATCCATGTTCCGTTCTGCATATCCAACGGAACCCTCTCCGCCAAACATTTCTGAATCCTTAATTTCAAAGTATAATGATATTCTGATTTTCATTTCATTCATTGTTTTTCCTCATCTTCTGCTGTCTGTATCATGGCAGCACCTCCACAAAATTTAAGGTTTACGCAAACCGGAGCTGTCCGGTCTGCTCTGCTTCTATCTGCATATTCGGCATCCGCTCTGCAACACACAATTCTGGCAAATTTGCTCTGACCAGTGCCGCAGGTATCGGTGGGCATACTGCATTGCCGCAGCGGCGCACCTGTTCGCTCCGTGGGTAGATCTTTCCGGTATAGTCATGATCGATTATGTAATCATCCGGGAATCCTTGACATCCATATAACTCCCTTGGCTCTAGCATCCGCAGTCCGATATCTACGATCTGGTAATCAGTGCCGTTGATGGTCACAAGTCCAAAGCGATCCTGTGCTGTGACTGTATCAAGCGGATCTTTGATATCCTGCCCTGTTCCCTGTCCATAGTATTTAATCAGAAATGCTCTGACCTCTCCAAAGTGTCCATCACCGGCTGTGATCGTTGGTAATGGCTGTCTGATATCTTTTCCGTCGCAATGATTATTCATCTGAATCAGATTTGCTGTAACAACGCTGTTATGATCCCATGCGGTCACTGTCGGAAGCGGATTTTCTACTGTTTCCCCAGCACCCTTATATCCTCCGTCATAGTACTTATGCAGGAATGATGTGACCAGTCCATATCTATTTGAGCTGTCAACTGTCATGATCGGATCTTCTATAGTCTGTCCTCTTACTCCATCTTTTGAAGTTTCAGAATGGTACTGAATCAATGTAGGACTGATAAGGCAATGCTCGTTTTTGCTCACAATCGTTGTAAGCGGCTCTCTAACATCCTTGCTTCGGTCTTTTGTAAATCCAGTCTGCCCGATCTGCACCATATACGGCTCCACAATCCCGTACCCGTGCTTTCCGGTTATGGTAGGCATCGGCTCTCTGATATCATTCGGTCTACGCTCACCGCCATGATTACACTGAATGATAAAAGGCTTTGGATTATTCAAAACGAATTTTATAAATCCTCTGGCTATCCTGTCCATCGTCTTTTGTGCCAGTGGTCTTACCGCCCGGATGCCGTATTTCTCCTTGATTTCTTCCGAAGTATCAAAGATGCTCGGACATGGTCGGCTGAAATCAATCTGTGTATATGCTCCAACATAAGGTTTTTTCAATCCTGCCTTTACCTCTTCACTGTCTGCCGGTGCGTGTGTCGGCTCCGGCCAGACGATCGGCTTGCCGTCACACCGGGCGATCATGAAAAATCTCTTTCGCATGGTAGGTGCTCCGTAGTCAGCGGCAATCAGCTCCCGGAATTGCACTTCGTATCCTAAATCCGTGAGCTGCTGAACGAATTTCTGAAATGTTTCGCCCTGCTTTGCCTTAATCGGATGGTGTCGCCGTCCAAGTGGTCCCCAGGTTTTAAATTCTTCCACATTTTCAAGCATAATTACCCTCGGTCGAACAAGTCCCGCCCATCTACAAGCAACCCATGCCAAACCTCTAATAAACTTATCTTTTGGTTTTCCGCCTTTTGCTTTTGAAAAATGTTTGCAATCAGGCGAAAACCAAGCCAGTGCTACAGGATGTCCGTTACATGCCTTTACCGGATCGACCGCCCACACGTTTTCACAGTAATGCTTCGTGTTCGGATGGTTCGCCTTGTGCATCTTGATAGCTTCTGGATCATGGTTGATGGCTATATCAACACTGTATCCGGTTGCCATTTCTATACCAGTGGAAGCGCCGCCCCCACCGGCAAAATTGTCAACTATCAATTCTCCATGTATCATTTTCTTCAAAAGGAACCCGGCGCGCCTTTTATCCGGATAGGTCCCGGCTCCTTTCATATTATTGTAGTTTTTACCTCTTTGATGTATAATGATTTTAATTTACACATAAGGAGGAATTTTTATGTCTAAGGATATAACTAATAACTTCAGCGTTTTAAATGCTGATTTGCCAGAATCAGTTGATAATGCATTAAAAAATCTTACAGATTTGCCTTCCAAAAATGTCGGTCAAACATTATCTGATTGTTGGTTTTTAGTCTTTGGCGGTATTTCACAATTAGCCGAAAAACGTAAATTAAAATATGCCAAAGACTTAGAAGAATTTAAGCAATCCTTAAGTTCAAAAATCACTTCTATTCCAAAAGAAAATCGTGTCGAAGCAAATACCCAAATAGTAATGCCTGCATTAGAAAATGCAAAATACTGTGTTGAAGAACCAAGTCTACGTGAAATGTTTGCAAATTTAATTTCATCATCGCTTGATATTGAAAAACAGGATATTGTTCACCCTTCTTTTTCGGATATATTAAAAACCATGACACCACTAGATGCTCAAAACTTAAAACTAATATTTGATAATTATCAGTTACCAATTTGCAATATTGTTAGAACATCTGATAACCCATCTTTGTATGCCGTGGTGTTGCAAAACATATTTTTAGAAAACTCAGAATGTACTATATATGAACGCCAATCTCTTTCCATCAGTTTTCTATCTAAACAAGGGCTAGTTGAAATTCCTTCATCGCTCTCCATACATGATGACGCTGCTTATTTTAAATATGAGCAATGTGATGAAATGCTACAAATTCAAAATCAATATCCAGATTATACATTTCAATTACAAAAACGTTTAGTAAAACCAACTCCTTTAGGCGTTTCATTTCTCGACATATGTTGTCCTGATTAACTCTTTAAACATTGCAAAGATATCATTTACATAGCTATCTATTATTTTCATATAGTAGATAGCTACAATTTTATTTACAACTAACGCAGTGATGATTGTACAAAGATTATTAATTATAAAGTATTTCATATATTCACCTCATTTCCGTCGGTTTCTCGCACCGCTCAAACGATATCACCCAAACGTAAGGATTCGCATCCCAACCGTAGCGGTCAAGGTCGGATTTCTTGATGGTGCTGTTCCAAATCCCTATAAACGATGTAATTGTCATGTTTTCATCAAGTCCTCCATTTGTGTGGATATACTTATCTGCTCCTTCTGCCAACGCACTTTCTGCGCTGATCTCTTGCAACCGCTCCACCCTCACATTCATAACCTTAAGCCAGATGCGTGCGGCTTCTTTTGGCATGTGGATGGATGGTTTCCATTTTGTAATATCTGCAATATCATTTCTTTGCCAATCTTCGTAGTAATAGTATCCTTTCGGTGCCTCTTTCCATGTTTCACGAACATACAGGATATCGCCCGTACAGATAGGACAGGTTCTCTCCGCTGTACTTAACTGTTCCGTATGCTCCTTATCAACAAAGTTATGTACTGCATAAGTTCTCTTGTCGGCATTGTAAAATTCCATATCCGGCACGGTATACTCATTTGCATCTTTGCATATACGCCGGGTACAACTCTTTCTCCCGTCCAGAATCGCCCGAACCATATCGGTATTGAATAAAATCGGTTTAATCGGCATCTACTCCACCTCTTTTCACAATCTCGATCATATCCGTCAATATTCCATCACAACTGAATTGCTCCATTTCACCCTGAAATTCTTTCAACTGCTCTACAACCTTGTCTAGGTCGTAGGCGGTCGGCTGTTCATTTATAATTCTGATATCACGGAAAAGTAAAACTTCCTCTCTGCTTGTTTTTGCGTGATATTCATGACTTTTTTCTAGTCGTTTTACCAATGCATCCGCATCAATCAGTCTCATTGTTTGCCCTCCTGTTCCAATCTGTAGTTGCTTTTGTTCGCTCGTCTTTTCCTGTTCTGATTCCACCGTCCTGATCCATATACATCTCACATTCATAGCTTTTTGGAAGTTCTGTTCCGCATTTCATACATTTGATTTTGAACATTACTCCAACATCCGAATGTGATGACTTATTTACAATGGTAAAGAACATTGCTTTTCCGCCGCAGAACGGGCATGGTTTAAGTTCTTTGTTCATTCTTCATTCCCCCAATCAATCATTTGACCGCAACTCGGGCAATAAGTGGGACTAGCACTTTTAAAGCATCTTGGGCATGATGGACAAATCATTGCGTTTCCCATAATTCTCGGTCGCTTCGCTGTCTGTTTCCCCATCGCCGCCCGGCACTCTTCTGTCGTGCTGATTGCACGGTACTGCTGAACTTCTTCCAGTGCCTTGATCGCTTCCTCAAAAGCTCTAAGTGTACTGCTTTTACTTTCCCAGCCCATTTCCTGCTTGATTATTTTTATTGCCTTGCTCTCATTCATGACTACACCTCCAACAGTTCCGGGTTATCAATCATGTTTCCGATCACTTCAAAATTCTCTGAATCAAAATCATCCAGTTCCTCGTAGTCATCACAGCGCAGCTCATTCGTACACCATCCGTTTTCATGCCACACGACACGCTTTCTCGTCTCATCTTCTGGAAACCCAACGTCGATATGCCCTGAAAGAATATCATTCTCAAAAATCAGCTTACCGTTCTTATCAGGCATTGCGGTGCACTGGCAGACGGTTTCTGGGTCTACTTCGGCCATGTTCGGGATATCATTGATCATTCCCCATAGGATATATCTTCTCTCCCAGATACCATATAAATATCCTTGTATCCATTCGCCATTATCAATCCGCTTTCCACGGGATAAAAATCTATTCTCCATCACTCTTTCACTCCCTTCGGTGTTATCTTGATCCTCTTCACACAATCCGGGCAGAAATCAAACCCGTTCACTCTTGTGGTGCATTCCGTGCAGATTTTCTTATCACAGGTCATGGTATAACTTTTAAATCCGCTTCCCCGTGCATGTGTAATAACTGTATTTACAGGCATGTCGCACAGCAAAGTTGATTCCTTTTTTTTACAGAACGGGCACAGATCATCTTTCGGTATATGTTTAACTACGTCTCCCATCACGTTCCACCTTTTTTCCTTTGCAAAATCCTCTATGTTCATGCACGGAAAATGAAATACTTCCGGTCTGCTTCATGTAAGTCAATTTTTCTCCGGTCAACTCACATTTATGTTTACGTTCATTCAAATACTGACATCTTCCATCACAATACATCGCTTTCCCCCTCCATTTCTTTCAACTTGGCTTCGGCTTCCTCGTATGTAAGAAAAACAGTTTTACCTATCTCACTTACCGGAAACTCTGGCGTATCTTCACCATATCCGCCCCAGAGTTCTGAATGGTTTGAATGATAAGAAGCTCGGATATACAACACATCATCCTCATATTCAAAACCATACACTTTTCTCACATCAATGATGTCTTCCGGTGTCTCCCCGGCTCCTAATCTGTCCTCTACACATTCACGATAAAACTCGTAGAGCTTGTCTCCTTTGTTGCATGGGAAAATAATCATTCTTCCCTGTTCCTCGGCATCCTCATAAGTGGCAAGCTTATCAAGTGCCATTCTGTTATGATGTGCAGTCATTTCACATGGTTCAAGGTGTGCATTACCATTCTCTGCATCCTTAAACCAAACCATATCACTGTTTTTTGAACGTATTGTTAATCTCTCCATGCTATCCCTCACTTTCTGCCTTAAGCCATTGTTCCACCTCTGTAACAGAACACATTGCTACACCGCCCTCAATGGTCTTTACACTACCCTGCTCATATGTTTCGATTGAGCAAAGGAAATCTAAAAGTTCATCATCCGTCATGCTCCTGATCCGGTCTGCATTGGTCTGTGGCTTTTCAATATGTGGCTTTTCTGCATCTGTGCTGTACGACTCCGGCAGTGGCATCCAAGCATTTACAAATAATCCATATTTTGCATAGCTTTTGTCATCATCCCCCGGATAAAACGCACCGTTACCATCTTCATCAGTTTCATATCTTCCGATATCTGGAATAGTAAAGTTTTCAAACGATACCAGGATATATTTATCAGTATTAGGAATCTGCTCATCTACTGGAATCCATCCGCTTTCCTGCTCCAAAATCCTGTTGATTTCTTCCTCTGAAACCACTTTTGTTAGTGGAGAATACCCACAGGCTTCTGTTACTGCCTCAGATATCCGGTTCTTAATCCTGCTTATTGACATTCTGATCCTCGCTCTCTGCCAGTTTGGCATGCTCCCATACCATTGTAGATCCATTAGTGGTGCTCCATGATGTTTTTCCATCGCTCCACGCATACACATAATTGTTCTCGAATTTAGCAAAATGTTTTTTCTCCCATTCGTCGCTGCTGCGGTATCTAACATAAATCGGTGTGTCAACAGGAACTTTACTCCAATCAACAGGTGGCTTGCCATATTCGTTATCAGCCCAATCCCTTAATTTTTTTGTACAATCGTTACAACCATAAAAATTACAATCAATGCATTTTCCACATGATTTCGGTTTTCCATGAACGATAGCTACTTTATATCCATCACAGGCAATTTCTGCGATCTCCTTGGCATACTTCTCTTTATTCAGCATCCTTCTTCTCCTTCCCGTACCGCAACTGATACGGTACTTCTTTAAAATCTCTCAATGCATCCGGGTTTGGATGCTTTGGTATTCTCGTCTGACGGTTTTCCATCTCTGCTATGATTCTGCGTCTCTCTTTGCTTTCTCTGTGCAATTTATACCTCCTATATTTCATACGTCTTTCCGATAAAACGCTTGTCAATGTACTTACATTCCCATTCCAATACGCTTGCGATCCCTGTCATGGTTTCATATCCGGTAGCAAGGCAGCTAATTAAATATCTGATTCTCTCATAAACCTGTCTGATCTGATTTCCCGAAAATTTAAACTGTGTTTTAAGGCAGACACCCAACATAGCAAAATAATTAAATACCTGTGCCAGTAAAAACTTATTTGCCTGTATCATGCAGTTCGGTGCAATCTTTCTCTCTACCAGATAAAAACTTTCACGATACGGAATCTTATTAGTTTCCTCTCTCACGTCAATCTTGCATTTATCTTTCAGATAAAAACCAAGTTCCTCGCCTGTCGTTCCATCCTTTGCATTCTCCACATATGCATCAATAGTCTGCTCAACCTTTATGATTCTTTTGTGTCCGAATCCGAACTTATCATGCAGTGCCTGATATGCCATCATACGGACGTTATAATAGGATTCCTCTATCAGATAATCCGCATTGCTTTGTGCCTTGGCGTGTCTCTGTATTCCGATCAGTTCACTCTTGGAATATCCAAGTGGCTGCATCCGCTTTTTCTTTCTTGCCAGTGCATTACTCATCCCGTACACCTTCTTTCTCTTTTCTTTCCCATTTTTCCATCAGATCAAAAAGTTCTTTTCTTACTTCCGCTTCATGTCCCTTGGCTTTTTTTACAGTATCATCCACGATATCTGTGACATGCTGCCATTGTTCATCTGTTAACGGATAAAACTTACTGATCTGCTGATCGATAAAATCTTTCTTTTTATTCAACCATTCACGTTGTGCATTATTTAAAATAGAAATCACATCCTTTTTGTAAACTTGTGATACCTTTTGTTACTAACAAATTCAGTAAAATCAATACTTGCAGAGATTGGTAACAAGGTAACAAAGTAACAACAATCTTTTTACGCGTAGAAATTATTTTTTTATCTCAATTTTTTCATGTAAAAAAAATTTTTAAACTATATAAAAAGTGAAAATCGCATGTTACCTGTGTTACTTGCTACCTCACATCTGTAATTTATTCTACTTAAATGGCAGCTCTTCCTGCTCATCCTCTGATATTTGCATGAAACCATCCTTATCAACCTCGATTCCGTCATCCAGTTTTAAAAACACACACCGGAAGTTCTTTCCCTCGATCTTCTTCTGCTTCGTATACTGCCCTGCCTGGGTCTGGATCTTGCCGTGCCGGTCCGCCCATGATAGAAATGCTTTTTTAGAAAATCCTCCGCCCTCACAGATCCTGTCAAATGCCGGGTTATAGATCACCGCATATCCATTTTCCAAAATGCCCCATTTCTCACAGGCTGTTGCCGCATCAAACCTTGTCTGGTTCATAGCGATCATTCCAAGGATATACTCATAACAGCGCTGATTATCTGACACGTCTGAATAGTCCGTAAGTGTTTCTTTTGCTTCATCCAAGGAAATATATACCCCATCCTTAAAAATGCTTTCTGTGGCGATTTTATCTGCTGTGAGAATTATGCTGAGAGACATTGCCTGCTTCTGCATTTTGTCAGAATCCATTAACCGGTTCATAAATCCCTTTTGTATGTTCCGCAATTCTGTTTTATCCATGTCCTTAATAACATCCACAAACACCCTGCCGGCAAATCCATAGTTTTTCTTGAGAATCTCAGCCGTACGCTGCGGATCATCATAGATTTTCTGTGAACATTCCAGTTCTAAGATACGGTTGATTGCTCCGCCCTGGCTGACATAACTGTTCAATGGCCGTTCACCGTTTGTTATGATGCAGTTCTTCCACCGGTTCTCACGGTTGATTCCAAGCTCTTTGTTACTCCGGCTCTTTCCCTTGCCGGAACACAGATCATAAACGATTCCTTCAAAATTCTCCCGTATTCTCGATGATGTTTTACTGGTATCATCAAGCATCATTGGCAGATGATTCAACATATCTGCTTTTGCTTCCAGTGCCACATCCGTTGTCTTGAAATCTCCTATGTACTGTGATTCGTCCGGATTTGCCCAGACAGATGCTGCGAGCATAAGACTGACAGATTTACCGCCCTCAGTTTCTCCCCACAGGTCCACAAAAAATGGAAGTCCTCCAAGCGGTTCGATCAGTACGGATGCAAAGGCTGCAGCAAGCATAAATTTAATTTCTGTTTTTCCGGTTCTGCGAAGTTCTTTCACATGTTCATACCAGGTATCTTCATTACCGCGTTCATGCACCGCATCAAACAGGCTTTTAAACCGACTGTCACCATCAAATACAATATTCTGGTCATATGGAATAAAATCGTTCCCGTTCCATCCAAGTTTACTGGTGGAGTTCTGCACCTCGATCAGTGAATCGTTCATATTTTCAATGTCTGACATGTACCGGACCAGGTGCTTTGCATTTTCACTTGTTACGGATATTCCTACACCGGACAACTGGACAATCTTGCTTGCCGACGTGATGACGGTCTTGGGAAATTTTTTTGTATACCATCGCCCATTCCGTTTATATGCGATTTCAATCTGTTCTTCTCCGGTTTCCAGATTCTTAAGCCTTTTTACTGGAAGAATCGGATGATAACAGGCAAGTACTTCTCCGAACATGTTAAAGGTCCTTACACCGTCATCATCTGCAATCCAGGATCCAGAGTATAATTCATGTCCATCTTCAAAATAATCAAAGTGTGTGTAATTATCTGCAAGTTGCTGCGGATGGCTTTTCTTGGATGATTCAATTTCTTTGAATGTCTTTTTATATGCCCGGAGCATGGTATTGAATTTTTTCAATGTGCCTTTATGTTCTTTATCCAACTGCTCTGCACGTTCCTGGAATGATAAGAGCATTCTTGCCTTTTGAATCTCATCCGGCTCATTAAATATTTCAGTAAATACTTCCTCTGACAGAATAGATTCGGCATCATACTCTTTCAGTAATTTCAACCTATGCCACCCCTTTCCAATTCTTTTTGTAATACCTCATCATGGTGCAGGCAGACCATCAACGCATTCTGACAGTCACACCATACATCCGATAAAGGTTCTGATTTTTTCAGCCATGTAACATATATGCCAATAAGCTGATTATTCAAATCGATTTTTCTTTTTAGACTTTCTTCCTCGCGTTTTCTTTTTTCCTTTGCTTTCTGCATGTGATATATGGTCATTTCAGATGCTTTTGTTGGTTTTTCATAAGTTCCACCAAGGCTGTAAAAAGCTGTCTTAAAATCACAATGTTCCATGCCTTGAACGAATGAAAAAATGTCCCCATTTGCTCCACATCCAAAACAGTTGTACGAATCTTTATATATTTTCATGCTGGCCGTATGATCACCGGTGTGGAACGGGCAGGGAACAAATCCCGCCCTGTTTGGATGAAAACCATATGATTCAACTATGTCACACATGGAATGAGACTGTTTTATTTCATCTACCGTCATTTAAAATCTCCACAATCTTTTTGCCCGTTTCCGATTTCTCACAGAACACAAAATCCACATTGTATCTATCTCTAATCGTGCACAGACTTTTATATAGCTGCATTCCATCTACCGCCTTTTCAGAGCACACTGTTTTTACCTTCCGCCCATTAACGGTCTTCCATCGGATTTCATGTTTTCTTGGGTTCTGCCAGAAGTAAACATCTTCTAATGTTTTTATATCTTCCCCGTGCTCCACCAGAATCACGATCTTAATATCCTGCTGTATCGCCCGAACCAGTTCAGCTTTAAAACGTTCGTGCTGCTGACAGACATTCCCGCACAGTTCCTTCAAGTCTTTTTTGCGATCAATTACCAGTCTTGGGTTATCCAGAGACTGATAATCGCCTACATACATTTTGGACCGGAAATATTTAACTCCAATGTCATCAAACTGGGTCCGGATCCGTTCCCATTCTTTTTTATGTTCCCTTGTGTCTACTTGTATCTGCAACTAAAACACCTGCCTTAATTGAATGGCAACTCTTCATCGATCCCATCGGGAATATTCATGAAACCATCTGCATCTTTCGGAGCTTTATCATAAAAACTCTGCGCGCTGCCTTTGTATTCCTTATAAGCCTTTGTTTCTGTCGTCTCTGGAATGCCGGCTTTCTCGACCTTGTCAAGCGATACGAACCAACGCATCACACGTTTTCTGACCTCTTTCCCGTTGTAAAAATCCATCTGCTCACCGAATACTCCGCCGATCTTCTTATTTTTAAACTGCGCACCGAAGTTATCGCCCCACTGCGTTGTAAATCCGGTATTGCTGTGCTCTACACAGGTTGTAAATGTCTTAAATGAACGATTGCACTTACCTTCGGCATCTTCTGTTAAAATGTACTGTGTTGCCTGGTTAGGCCATTTCTTATCCGGGCGGATATCATTCTTAAACTGCTCTGTAAAATACCCCGGTTGCGCATCATCTGGTGCAAAATCAAAAAGTACAACAATCATATCTTTTCCACTTTTCGATTTTGTTTCACTGACCTGCTTAATGATCAGTTTATGTCCACCAAGATCTACCGGAGTAAACTCTCCGCCTGCCGGTGTCTCATCGTAATTATTTGGTTTCTGCATTATTTTCCTTACCTCCGATTTCGTAATAATCTCTGATTGCTTTTTCAACTAACAGCATGTCATTATCAATGACCGCATCCTCAAACATGCCGATCGGCGACTTGCTGACTGCTCCATCTGCCGCCTGAGTGACAAATAAATGCTTATTTGACTCTACAATGCACCGCAGCACGATTGTAAACATACCCTCGATGCACACCTTTTCGTCTAACAGCTTTCCAATGGTTTTTGGTTTAATCTCTCCGAGTTCATTTGCTTCCTCATGCATGATCACATAAACAATCTTATCTGCCGGGACCTTCTCAATAATGAACTGGATCAGATTCCAGAAGTGATCACCGATCTGATTGTATAAAGTGAAAACTCCATTACCGCCACCTGCAGCACTATGTTTGCTCATGAACATATTTGTGATCAGATATCCGGCATCATCAATCACAATGTTCTTTGCCTTGGACTGGATCAAACACTTCATTACCGTCTGATAATCATCCGTGTTCCATCCGTCGATCTTCCCTTTAAATGGAAGTGGTTTATTTAAAACCCTTATAAGGTTCCAGTCCGGGTTTCCTGCGCAGTTTCTGAGGCTTGCGCTTTTTCCCATGCCGGATTTTCCAATAATAAGTACCGGGATCGCCATCACTCTTCCTCCTCTTCTTTAATAACCGCATTATCCGCAGCCGCTTTAATAAAGGAAGATGCTAACTCTTTTATACTGACACTTGCTTCCAGTTTTTTAGCTATCCCCTCTAAAATATCGCAGGCTTCCTCATCAATCCGGATGACTCCCCCGCCTTTTGCCTTATCTCTCGCAATAAGCTGTGTCTTTTTCTTTGTTTTAATTACTATTTCCATCTTTCTCTCCTATCTGGCTGTCCAGAATGGCAGCCCCATTATCATTTCTGCTCATTTAATTGACATGCTCTTTCCTTCTACGATCTCTGCGCCTGCCACACTGGTTCCTGCCTTTATCGCAGCCTTAATAGCAGTTTTGTCTGGCATCGGATCTGCAAATTTAAGAAATTCCTCTGGAAGCTGCGAAATATCAGTAACATTGACACTGGATGTCTTTCTGAATGAAATTGCTACCCTTGGTGTTGAAAATTTCTGTCCGGCAAGATAAGTTGCGAGGTATTTCTTAAGCGATTCAACCTTGTTTTCCGCTGCTTTCTGTCTCTCTGCAAATGACTGCTTTTCTGCCTTTAATGCCTCAGCATCCGCTGTCAAATTTTTAATATAAAGAGCGATATTCTCAATCTTCGTGTCACGCTCCATTTCCAGCTGGTCCAATCTATCAGAATCAAGGATCTCCCCTGTCTCCTGATCCCAACAGTTCATGATTTCATTTTCAATCTCAAATAAATTCATATTTACCACCTTTCATTTTCCCATTTCTCGTACATTTCTTCATCCAAGCGCATCTCTGCCATTTCTTCCTCTCTGGCCAGACGTTCATATAAACGATGTATTCTTGCCTGCTCTACTTCCTGTTCATCAAACAGATCTGCATTATCTGGTACATATTCCATTACTGCACCTCATAACTCTCATACTTCTCAACTCTGAGAACATCATTATTGCTCGATCTTGCCAGCTGAATATCCTTGATCTCATGAATATTCATACTCAGGTAACCATCAGCTGACATTGTTAATGACAACAGGCTGTCGATTTTGTGATTCTCCAGTGTATTTTTAATACAATTAATTGCCGGTGTGATTGCCTGTGCGATCAATTTAAACTCTTCTAACTCATCTCTTTTACTCATAATTCTCAATCTTCCCTTCCTTAATATATTTTTCTACTTCCTCTTCATCAGGAAATGTATATATTTCAGTACCTGAATGGTAAAAAGATGCATATATATACCAAACACCTGAAAAACTATATCTCCCTTCAACAGAAACATGTTCATCGAAATACTCTGCATACGCCATAAGATCATCCATCGAAAGAACATGCAATCGTTTATCTGCATTCAGCGAAACATCGATATTCAAGTCTTTTTTCATCTGGATAATCTGCTTCTGCGTTTCAATAACCTTTTCCAAGGCTACCACTTTCATCTCAATACTTGCGTCCACTTGTTTTTTCCTCACTTTCATGTTAAAATACATCAAAAGGATTTTTCTAAATCCTCTTGGTAAATAGCACCTGTCCTCGCCAAAGTTCAGGGTGCTATTTTTCTTTTTCACTAAGTAACCATCCCTTCATCTGATGATAAATTGGCACATAGCTTTCAGCATTAACTTCGATATTGAAATCAAGTCCCACTTTTGCAATAATCATGCCAACAGCCATATCCTCTACTTTGGGATTCTCTTCCTCACTTAAACATTGTGCATTTGTCACTACCTCGCCTCCTTCATACTGTCACTGCAATCGATCAGTTCTATATCCCCATCCAGCTTGTCCGCCTGATGAAAATAAAACATCTCAATCTGCATCTCTCTTCTGCGCTCCGATAGAACTCTCAACCCATATCCAGCTCCGGCGATAAATCCGCCAAGGATACAGACTGCTCCGGCGTAGTACATGTACAGTCCATCACTGTCGAGGCAGCACATGGCAAGCATTGATATGGTGCCGCCGGTTGCCATGATGATTTTAGATAAACGTCTCACACTTCCTCCTTCCTGCTTGTCCATCAAGCCACACCTCATGTGGCGGTTTTCATTTGCTTTTCCTTGTGTGCCCTTTCCTGTGCCAGCAGCAACTCCACAGCCGCATCATTTAAACGCTGATGCCTTGCTTTTTCCTCTTCCGGCGTCAGGATCGGGATCAGATTGATGTTCGTACCGTTCGGGAACTCCTGAATCACTCTGCGATATTCCATAAAATTACCTCCTCTTCTTTAGTTAATGCTGTACTGGTTGTCTTTGTTACTCTTTATCTTACCTTGCAGTTCATTAAAAATTTTCTAATCCCATTCATTGTTTCAATTATTACTGCAACCACTACATACCATTTAGAAAAAGTAGCAGATAGCTATTCCACAAGCTGCTCCCAACAAAGAAGCTACGAGTTGACACAAGACAGTCAACGGTAATTCCAACTTATCCAGTAAGTCTCTCTTTTGTCTGTAAGTCCATTTCTTCATCTCCTCTCATCTCCCTTCTATTGAACTTGTGTTGTGGTAACATTTAGTTCACATTGATTTACTTTTATCCCGTATGTTATAATCTTGGAAAAAGAGGTAGGTATATAACATATGGATTCAAACCAATACCGTTTTCTTAAACAAATAAGCTTATCTGGTTCATATACGGATGATTACGATAACCGTACCGAACTTTTTATATCTTCAGTCCGTGAAAAATATTTAAGCAATGAATTTTCTGATGATTCAAATGTATATATGTTAACTTCCAAGGGACGATCTGCAATACAGGAATATCAGGAAAAACATTTTCAATTAAATTTCACAACCATTACTGCAATTATCGCTCTAATACTTTCTGCAATCAGTTTGATACTGCATTAGGCACATTAATTAAACTACGAAATCAATCTCAATATAAGAACAACTATTGCAACCACTAATGAAATAATTGAGATTAACGTCACTCTATTTAATGCTCTACTGTAATCATCTTTCCCGTTGTTAAACGGAAATGGTTTTCTCATATCTTTCTTCTCACTCTCCTTCCTATTGTTACCTTGAAATAATTTGTTTTGGATGTTACTCTTTATATGCCCGGCAAGAAACGGAGTAACATATGCTTGAAAAAGAAAAAACAAATTGTCCGCGTAACAAACACGAAGTAACAATTACTCATTACTATGAAGAGATAAACGGTGCAAAGGTTGATATCTCTCATCACTGTCCTCTTCGTTTTCAAATCAAATGCGACGGAACAGAAGATGGAATAAATAACTGTCACTTAATTAAGAAATACTAACTTTCATTATGCCGGGTTTTCTCCAGTTCATTTACTCTCTGTTGTAAATCTTCAAGGTCTCTTTTCATCCCTCTCTGCCGCAAATCCATCCAATAAAGCCGGTCATATGCATGTGCTTCCATATCAATTTCATGCTTGAACTTTCCAATCTTTCCGATAATGTACTGTTGTAATCTGTTCACCTGATCACTCTCCCTTCTTATTTACTGTCCAGATTATTGGACAGATGATGTTTCCTACAAATTTCATTTTGAATACTTGAATTTTTCTTCACAAAATAGTAAAATTATTTTAGCCACATCATACTGAAAGGCTTTCAAAGGAAAATCTCGCCTTTGGAAGGAGGTGGCTTATATGATTTCTCTTTCTGAGAAAGCTTTAGAGATTCTTCAAGCAGAAACGGGAAAAACAGAATTTTCAAATTCTGACCTAATCTCAAACGGTTTTTCTAATGCAACTGCCAAAGTTGCTATCAACGAGCTTGAAGCTGAAGGCTATATTTTCATCAGCCGCACTTATGTGAACGGTAACGTAGTTTTTGAACTTGTATAGCCTACATGACCCTAAGTGTTCGCAGCGCTTGGGGTCATTTTGTTTTGTCAGGCATATGGGAGCTTTTTCTGATAAATCTGTCAACCTTTACTCCTAGGGCATCACAGATGCTTGCATACTCTCCTACCTCACATTTTCTTTTTCCCTGAAGAATTAAGCATAACCGAACCTCTGGCACACCAGACTTTTCGGCGATTGCTTTTTGCTTTAGTCCAGACTTATCAATGAAGTCTTTCAATTCCATAAAATCTAAAACCATCTTTCTTTTTTCACCTCCGTTCCATGTTTTCTGGAATGATTAAACTATATTCCATTTTTCATGGAATGTCAATAACAAATTTTAACTTTTTTGAAATTTTATTTTACAATTCCAAAATTTCGTAATATAATAAAATCAATCCAATAAGGGAGGGCAAAGCCATGAATGAATACCTTGTATCTCAATTAAGAAAGGGACGTTTAGACAAAGGCTTAAAGCAAAGTGATGTGTCCAAAGAAACTGGCATTAAAAATACCACATTAAGTAATTATGAAAACGGTGTGACAGAACCAGATATGGATACATTTTTAACACTATGTGAGTTATACGAATTAGATTTTGTGTCTTTAATGGAGGAAGCATATGGAATAAAAGTTCCAGGCAAGAATTTTCATATCAAGCCATCTGAAATGGAATTGTTAGAAAAATATAATGCTCTCGACGAACATGGCAAAGAAATGGTAGATTTCACACTGGAAAAAGAATATGAGCGCTCTATTGCAGAAAAGAAGAAGTCCGACAATATTGTCCCTATGGCGGTTAAAGAATCTTCTGATTATGAGCTTAATGCCGCGCACGCCGACGATTACATGGGTGCACCGGATGAATTAAAAACAGCAGAAGAAAAAATGCTTGATGAAGATTTCTAGTCCGTTTTATCGGACACTTAATATGTTATACTGTTGCGGGAGGTGAATCACATGACATATGAAGAACTTCTTATAGAAGCAGATGCAAACAATCTCACTGTAAAGGAAAAGCCGCTTCCAATCAGTAAGGGGCGAATTAAGGGCAATCGAATTGCTATACGAAAAGACATGACTGAAACAGAAAAAGCCTGTGTACTAGCAGAAGAGCTCGGACATTATTATACTGCCGTTGGTAACATCCTTGACCAATCTTCCATAGAAAACCGAAAGCAGGAAATGCAAGGTAGGATCCTTGCTTATAATAAACAGGTTGGTCTTCGCGGTATCATCGATGCATATTTGCACAACTGCAAAAACCTGTTTGAAACAGCAGAATATCTTGGAGTTACCGAAGAGTTTTTAAACGACAGCCTAACATACTACACAAATAAATACGGTGTATGCACACAGGTTGATAATTATGTTATATTTTTTCAACCGAATATAGGAGTTATGGAATTAATCTAAAGAAAAGAGGAATATATTATGAAATGTCCAAATTGTGGAGCTGAAGGAAATGGGAAATTTTGTGAATACTGTGGTTGTGAGTTACCGCGAAACACCCCTGACACCATATTAAATAACCAAACCAATAGTACCGTAATTAATAATTACTACTCTGCACCACAGCAAACACCAACACCCAATCAAACTGTCAGCCGTCCTTATATACAGGCTCCTGCCGTCAGTGGGAAAAACCAGACAGTTGCACTTGTATTGTGTATATTTCTCGGTTTTTTTGGTGCTCATTATTTTTATGTTGGAAAAGCTAAAATAGGAATTTTATATCTTCTCACCATGGGTTTATTTGGAATTGGTTGGCTCGTAGATATATTTAGAATCGCAACTGGTTCTTTTAAAGATAGCTCGGGATTATGCTTAAAAAAAGCTGTTTCCTCATCTCATACCCCCACTACTTATAGTTCATCCACAACAGTTACATCTGCAAGGACGATGGATTTGAACAAACCATATGATAATATGGATGGTCATGAGTTTGAATATTTTTGTGGTGATCTATTAAAGAAAAATGAATTTTCAAATGTTGAAGTCACAAGAGGAAGTGGCGATCAAGGTATTGATATTATTGCTTATAAAGATGGGGTAAAATATGGTATCCAATGCAAATGCTATTCCCAAAACATAGGCAATAAAGCGGTACAAGAAGCGTTTGCCGGCAAAACCTTTTATGATTGCCATGTTGCCGCTGTATTAACTAATCAGTATTTTACCAGAAGTGCAAAAGAACTGGCAGAACATAACGGTGTCTTACTTTGGGATAGAGATAAGTTACAGGAATTAATTGAAAAAGCAAATAATACTCAATAATACGCCACTTTGATTACACCATCGGAGGAATACATGAGTTTAATACTGGGATATGCTAATAAAGACAATGCTATTATCATGAGTGATGGACGCGCTGGCGAAAATGGAAGTCTTTCAGAATTTTATAATAAGACAAGAAAAATAAATAGCAATATTATACTGGGATCCGCTGGAATTGTAGGTGGAATTGAGCCTTTTGTCAATCATTGCATTCAAGAGATGGGCGGCGACGTGGAGAATTATTTCATAAATGATTTTCTTGATATGGTCACATTTTTAGTTAGCGACAAAACCACTCAAGAACGTTTACAATCTTCATTTCTCGTTATTGGACGAGATGAACACAATCGAATGCATACCGCAATTATTGGCGATAATACCTCCTATAAGCTAGAAACGCATCTTGTTTCCACTCCTAGAGTTTTAACCATAGGTGGCACTATTGATGGAAAAATAATACAGGATATTTATGCGAAAAACATAACGCAATATCATATTTCGATTAAAGATTGTATGCAGTCCACAATTTGCGAGGTAGCAAAGTTAGATAGTTCCGTCAATACCAACTGTTTCAGCGTTATCATATAATTCGCGTTCATCCTCTGGCAACTCGGCAGTGAAATAAGAATTATTTGTATCCATACATACTACGTTATTTGAATCATAATCAGACCAATCGATTGACGTATATTGTTTTTTTATCATTGGCACATCTCCGTTATAATGTTACTTACATTATAATCCGGTCACATGATTATTTTGTGCCATATGATTCTAGATAAATAAAAACCGCCCCACTGTAAAGCAAGGCGGCAATGCTCCCGATGATACGGTAGCCCTAAGCAAGCATATTGTATCATTCGGAGCAGCCAAACGCAAGCGGAACACCCGTTCCCCGCTGGCTGTTATTTTTATACTCTTTTTTACATACATTTTCACAAAGGAGTGATACCTTATGCCAAACACCGAATCATTCACTGTAAATGAAATCTTAGTCTATCTCCGCAAGTCCCGGTCCGACAGCCCGGATATGTCCGTGGAGGAAGTTCTCCGCAAGCATGAGGAAATGATCCAGCAATATGCCTCCACGCACTTCCACTCTCCGATCCCGGAGAAGAACATCTTCCGCGAGGTCGTCTCCGGCGAGACGATCGATTCCAGGCCACAGATGAAAAATCTGCTGAAAATGATCGAGTCCGAGCAGTTCAAGGCAGTCCTTGTTGTGGAGCCACAGCGTTTGTCCCGCGGTGATCTTGAGGACTGCGGCAGGCTGATCAATATTCTCCGGTATACAAATACAACGGTTCTCACACTCACGCACTCTTTCAACCTGCAGGAAGAATATGAGCGCAAGTTTTTTGAAATGGAGATCACCAGGGGCAATGACTACCTGGAATACACCAAGCGTATCTTAAAGCGCGGGCGTGAGGCTTCTGTTGCCAAAGGGAATTATATCGGCTCTGTGGACCCATACGGCTATAAGAAAACCGTCATAAAGAAAGACGGTGTCACCTGCCACACGTTAGAAATTATCCCGGAGGAAGCCAATACGGTAAAACTGATCCATGAACTTTACGCTTACACACCGGAGGGTATCGGCTTTACAAACATTGCGCACAAGCTGGACGCCATGCATATTAAGCCAAAGAAAGCCGCTCACTGGACACCGGCGATCATCAGCTCGATCTTATGCAACCCGCTCTATCTTGGCATGGTCCGGTGGAACAACCGGAAAGTCGTAAAATACATTAACGAAGGACAGTTGGCAAAAGCGCGCCCTCAAAACACTGAGGCGAAATATTATAAAGGGCTGCATGAGCCTATCATCACCCAGGAATTATACGATACCTGCATGGCGAGACGCGGGACCAATCCGAGCCTGCGCAGGAACAAAGAGCTCTGCAATCCGTTTGCCGGTCTGCTCTACTGTGGCACCTGCGGCCATGCCATGTCACTTAAAATCTACAAAAATCACAATTCCGTCTCTCAGATGATGCTCTGCAACCATCAGGCTTACTGCCATACCAAATCCGTGCTCTATTCTGCCTTTTTAAGGCGTTTTATGTCTTCTATGGAAGATACTCTGAATGACTTTGAATTGGCACAGAAATCGGATGACGGCAGGGCGCAGGCAATCAGTAAAACGATCGTGGTCAATCTGGAAAACAAACTGAAAAAGCTGAATGAAAAAGACGCCAGGCAAAAAGATGCTTACGAGGACGGGATCTATTCCAAAGAAGAGTTTTTAAAGCGGAATGTTAGGACACAGCAGGATATCGCATCCACGATCATTGCATTAGAGGACGCCAGGGCAAAGAAAGCCGACATTGTTGATTATGAGGAAAAGATAAGACGTTTTAAGGACTGTCTCCATGCCCTGAATGATCCGGAGCTGTCAGCAGCCGAGAAGAACCGGTTCTTAAAATCCTGTGTTGACAAAATTTTATATTATAATAATATGGAGTCAAAAGCAGGGATCGGGCGATACATAGAGAACGTTTTTTCCCTGGAAATTCAATATAAATAACCATATCCAACATATCTGAACCGATGAATTAGCCCATCTCGAAATGATTGCCGCCATCGTCCGCCAGCTCACCAAAGGCTTAAGTGCTGAAGAACTTGAGGCCGCCGGTTTCGCTCCTTACTATGTCGATCACACGGCCGGGATCTGGCCGCAGGCAGCCGGCGGTATTCCGTTTAATGCCTGTGAATTCCAGAGCAAAGGCGATGCGATCACGGATCTTTTTGAAGATATGGCTGCGGAGGGTGCGATTGTATAAAGACAACATTGAGGTTTTAAAAGAAAGTTCCCGATAATCTGGCATACTAGCTGCCAGATATGAGAACCCTAGAAATTCCAATGTATTTCAATAGGTACTTCCTTAGTTACAGGGTCTTTTTTGCCAACCAATACATAATCAATCAGCTTTTCAACCGTTTCCCTGTCTAAGTGTTCAAGATTTGTATATTGCTCGATTAACTGTCGTCTGTTGTCGCCAATCAGCATTTTTCTTTCAATAACATCAAGCTGTTTCTGCGTATCAATCATCAGTTTTTCGAGCCTTTCTTTTTGTGTTGAGAAGTCTTTGGATAAATCCAAGTAATCAAGTTCGGAAAGAATACCCTTTACCTTATCTAAATATAATTCTCGGATTCCTTTTGTATATTCCGCAATCTTTTTTTGATAAGCAGCAATCTCCGTTTCCAGAGCTTCTTTTTGACCTCGCAAGTCATTGTTGAATTGCACATTTTGTTCAAGCTCATCTTTGTCAAGATATTCTGCGGATAACTTATTAAGTTCATCAATCACAGCTTTTTCTAATTTGTCTACTGAAATGAAAGAACCTATACAAGCGTCCTTTGCTACATGGCGGTTAGAGCATTGTAAATAATGCTTACCATGATTCTTTGACGAACGCATTGTATAACCACAATTCATACAGCGAGCTTTTCTGGCAAATAAACCGATTGTGCCAACTGTGAAAGGTTTTGCCTTTTGAGCTACCAATGCTTGAACCCTATCCCATAACTCACGGTCAATAATCGGCTCATGTGTACCCTCAACTCTGTACCACTCGTCTTTGGGTCTGGGTTTGTTTTGCTTTGTCTTATAAGAAACGCTGCCATATTTCCCTTGAACCATATTCCCGATATAGATTTCATTCACCAACATATCTGATATGGCAAAATATTTCCATAGGGTACTGTTTTTCGTTTTAGGCTGCTTGTAACGCAAACCATGAAGTCGTTTGTATTCCGTAGGGTTTGGTATTCCTCTGTCATTCAGCATACGGGCAATGGCGGTCTTTCCATATCCCTGTGAAAACAGTGTAAAAACTTCTCTGACAACTTCCGCAGCTTCTTCATCAATAATCAAATGTCCTTTTACGTCAGGGTCTTTTTTGTAACCATACAGAGCAAAAGCACCGATATGGTGTCCGTTCTTTCTTCTGTCAGTGAGAACGCTTTTAATGTTCTCTGACATATCCTCCAAGTACCACTCATTCACCAGACCGTTAATCTGTCTTGATTTCTTATTTCCTTTATTAGCGGTATCTGCATTATCAACAATGCTGATGAAGCGAATACCCCAAATAGGAAAAAGACCGTGGATATATTTTTCCACTAATTCTAGTTCTCTGGTAAATCTGGATTGTGTCTTACAAAGGACAATATCAAATTTACGATTCTTTGCGTCCTCCAACAACCTGTTAAATTCTGGTCGTCGTCTGTCAGAACCAGTGTAATCATCATCACTGTATATGTTGTAGACTTCCCAACCATGCTCTAATGAGTATTGAAGTAACATTGACTTTTGATTCTGAATACTGTTACTGTCGTCTGTTTCTGATTGTTTGTTTCTATCTTCCTCTGATAAGCGGCAATAAATAGCAACTCTTGATTTTGATTCTATCATGCTTCGTTCTCCTTTTTGAGAAGACGAAACAAACTATCTCTACATAATGTTATTATAACATCTTGTAGGATAGTTTGTCTATCATCTGGCAGGAGTTGCCCTTCCTTTATTTTTTTCATATTGATTTATCAACTCTATCCATTTTAGAGTAAATGCTTTTGTAAACGCCGCTTTATCACAATTTTTAAAAACATTCTTGCAAACTACCTTTGCGTCATTTGCCATTGAACCACCTCACTACAATATATTTACAAAGTATGCAAAAATGCTTGTACATTATGAAAGAATTTGTCTATAAAGTAAGAAGTAATCAGATGGCTTTGGAAAGCTCCACTGGAATTTCACCATTCCCATTCTGATGGGTGAACCGCACCATGCGAGTGTATCATTATTCTGATATACGGGTCATGGCAGCAACTTTTCCAACAGTCGCTTACGGATCACTGGCGTGGTCGCTCGCTTCTTTATCCCTCCTTTTCATGGGTCATGGCGTTCCAGTCCGTCGGCTCACCGCATATCAAACGTATCTGATTACTTTATTCAATTTTCAAAGAACACTTGTAAAACGGAGCTGGAATGAGGTGGTATCACACTCCGTATATATTCGCTTATTTCACTCTGACTTCAAAACCTAGAATTGCTTTAATAAGGGCAGCTCTAATTCTGCCTTTCAGTTCCATATCGACCACAATATACATATTTCCGTGTTCATCATAGAACGGGCGTAAACTTGCTTTTGATATGTAAGCGTCATAGTGATTTAAAATTTTCTCTATTGCCACTTCGTCGCCATCAGCAGCTAAACTGATTGTGGAGAATAGAGGACACTTTTTTGTAGACTTCATCATGTTATAATTCCTCCTCGTACATATCTCTAATGAGCTTTAGTGAACACATTCTGTTTCTATAAACAGAGTTTCTGGAAATATCCAAAATCTCTGCGATTTCTGCGTCTGGTAATTCCAGAAAGTAGAACATCAACACAACATTGCGTCGTCTTTCACTTAATTTTTTGATTGCTTCACATAATTTCTCATCATAGACACGAACTTCTGTACCGAACACATCAAAGGAAGTAAATTCAAGCGAGTATTCGTCCGATACACCCAACTGGTTTAATTCCAGCTCTGGTATTTCACAGAAAGATATTTCATGCTTTGCACGTCTGGCAAGTTCTTTGTTGTAGTTCTTTACAGTTCTGCCAATCACCTTACGAGCCAGACAGTCAAATTGAAGTCTTATAGCGTTCTCAAATGAAGAAGGTTTCATAATCTCACCTCCTTTCAAGTTGAAGTTGCTAAAGCGAAAAGGCTTTTTACCTCTTTCCGCACTAACACTCAACACGGAGGGGTGATTTGTAACCCGAATCAGAAAAAAATCAAAAAATTTTTTAAAGTAGCAAAAAAGCACAAGAGCAATACTGACGTGCTGTTCTTGTGCCTTATAAATTGTTCCTGCTATGTGATGTGAAAAACCATATACAAGAGCGATATAATCCGCAAAAGTTAAACGGATTTTTTTAACAAGCTACCAATGGTCGAATGTTGTTGAATGTATAGGCATTCCATGCGGCTACCTCCTGAAGCCGCTAAAACAAAACCAACCAGTAGTTTGTCCACCGTTGGACAAAAATAAAACGGCGGCTGTATGAACCGTCGTTCTATCTAAAAGGACGTATAAAAGCATTACTGCTGACAACGGTTTTTTTTTTACCGCCAAGCAGCATATATTGTTATTTACCTGTTCATAGGAACTGATAAACCTTGCAATACGTTTTACTGTACCTGTTACAAATTCTTTAGGAACAGTAAAGAGAGATGAGCAAAACGAATTGATTTAAAAGTTGGATTTGGCAGTTAGCTTTTGTAAATCGGAAAGAATGGGAATTTATGACATAGCAAAGCTGACGTAAGTCCAGCACCTACGCAAATGGGGAGATATGAATAGCTCTTTATTATGCGATTCGCTTTACAGCTTTAAGCTTACGATAGGATTGCCCTGTGCCGGTGGTGATTGCCGCAACAGCAACCGCTAACAGACTTATATGGGCAATTGTATTCAAGTTGGTAACAGATGATTTATTTCTTACCCACATACGTTCCTGCCCTGTATTTTTGAAACGTGAATTGTATCTTTCACATTCTGTACGAAGAGAGTAATTACTTTTGAAATATTTGCTGTCTCTGTCGACGGAGAGTCTTAAATCATCGGGAATGGTGATGTATTTTGTACAGCCGCGATGCTTCTTGCCGTTGTAAAAATTTTTGTGATGGCAGGGACAATCAGCGTCTTTGCTTGATTTTAGTGGGCAGCAGAATTTTTGGCGTGTACATCCATTATCAGAAAATTTACCATCCTTCCACATGGCAAGCCCGGCATCGCAGACAGGATTTCCCTGTGGAAGAAGTTTTGGATTTTTGGTGGATCGTTTGTTTAATGGAATAATACATTCGCCTTGGTAGAGTTCCTGTACCTGATTATAGATATTTTTAACATCATAGCCTTTATCAGCAAGGAAGGTACATTCGGTTATCGGCAGAAAGGTATGTGTGTCAGCCAAAATATCAAGCGCAACAGTGGAATCATGGACATTGGCGGTAGTGGTCAGTTCATAAATGGGAAGACCTGAAATACAGTCAACAAGGACGTGGTTTTTGTAACCCCAGTAGAATTCATACTTTTTCTCGTTTGTTTGGTTAGAAGCAGTATGTACGCCAAGTTTGCAATCAGTATCTGCTTTGGGCTGGTTATCAGGCTTAAATTTGTTGGATAGAAAAGATTTAGGATTATTCTGTGAAGTGTTTGCAGCAATCGGAGTAGAGTCCAAACCAATAAAAGATGTATCAACAATACCTTGTTTTGAAAGATAAAGAACCTGGGATTTCATAATGGATGAAAGTACATCGTTATCAAGCTGTTTTAGAAAACGATCAAACGTCCAGTAAGAAGGCAACGGAGCAGAAATATCAAAACCGCAGTAATGGGCGATTAGAAGGTTGTTGTTAAGATAATCAACAAGATCCGTAATCATTGAAAAGCCTTCACATTTCATAACGATAAACGAACAAATCATGGCATGATTGGAAAAGCCTTTTCGTCCGGTTTTAGAGAATTCAGGGACAAAGGATAAATCGAGATTCAGAAAAAGTGAATCGTAAAACTTTGCAACTGGTTGTGAAGTGAAAAGACGGATGTCTTTCAAAATTTCTTGACGATAGATAACAATCAGCTCCTCTCGGTGAATTGATTTTGACAACTTAATTATACCATTTGGAGCTGGTTGTTACTATAAATTTGGAGTGATAAAAGAGATTGCCATGCCTCGCAAACATGCATAAATACTGAGTATGTGGAGTTTTGCTCATGGCTAGGAACAGTAAAATGTAGTGAGGTGATTAATTATGCGTAAAACAGAAGATAAATACGATTTCAGAGCCTTTGGTCTTGCCATCAAAGCGGCAAGGATGAAACAAGGTCTGACCCGTGAACAGGTGGGAGCAAAAATTGAAATTGACCCACGCTATCTGACGAATATTGAGAATAAAGGGCAGCACCCAAGTTTACAGGTGTTTTATGACCTTGTAACTCTACTTAATGTGTCTGTTGATGAAATTTTCCTGCCGACCAGTGACAAAGTAAAAAGCACTCGCCGCAGACAGTTGGAACAACAGCTTGATACTTTCGACGACAAAGATATGGTTGTCATGGAGAGCGTCGCTGCTGGTATCATCAAATCAAAGGAAGTGGGGGAAGATTAGTTCCTCCATTTTTATTTGCCTGCCAATCATACGGGATATGGTGATAGGTAATAAAAATGAGCCGATAATCTATGAGATATGAAATCCTCTGAATTATCGGCTCTGCATCTAAGTGTCTGGCTCTTTGATTACTGTTATTTTTAATTTGCTGGCATTAATTAGGTTTTCCTGTTTGCATTTTGGACAATACAGTGGAAAATTTATCAACTTAGTATCCGTTCTGATTTTTGTTCTTGTTTTATTCTTGCATATAGGACAGTATATCCATTTTGCTGTTCCCATTTGTTTCCTTTCTGATATACTATTTTAATGTAAATTCACATGCCAAATAATAAGTGTCATAATCCCAATCTTTAGGGGATTCGAAATAAGAAATACTTACTATTATTCTATAGTGCCCTGATGGGAGTTCGCCATAAACCGAGGAAATATCAAATGGTAAACTTAATCTTTCGGTGGGATTTATAACTGCATCATCTTCGTTATCTTTTGATGGGTCATAAAGTTGAGTTAATTGATACCATGTTTCTGATTGCTCCGCTTCAATTTCAAAATAGGCTTTAGAATAATGATACTCTTTGTTGGAGTTATTTTCTAAAAAAAATTTTGCGTTTTCTAAGTCAGAATACTCTTTTTCACTTGATGTAAGCTCAACATCTGATAAAGTATTAATTTTTTCCTCAGTTCCATAGGACGAAACCTCATAATTCTCTTTGAAATCCTGTGATGATATTATTTCTTCATCTGATGTTGAATTGCACCCGGACAAAATGCTTGTGACAGTTATTAAAATAATACAGATAATTTTTTTCATAATCGAAACCTCCTTTATAAGTGCTTAATGCAATTATATGGGGAAAATGTCTATTTTTCATCAACATATGCAATTTTTATACAAGCTGTAACACAGGCTCCCCCCTTATGATTATTTGAAATTTTTATTGTACCTCCATGCCTTTCACATAATATTTTACAAATGTTTAATCCCAGACCTAGATGTTCAGACGTAGTATCTTGCGATGGTTTATAAAATGGTAATGTTACACGTTCTATATCCGTACTTTTGAAACCACAGCCATCGTCAGAGACCGTAATCAATAAAAATTCCTCCTGTTTATTTACATCAATAGCTATCATCGACTTAGCATATCTAATGCTATTAGACAACAGGTTTTCATAAATTTGTATGATAATTTCAAGATTGATAAATAGAGTTTGCTGTTTATTACAATTTGTTTTAATCGTATATTCTATATCAGAACAGAGCATTTCCGTTGTATTTGATAAGGTTTTTAATAAGAAGTCAAAGTTTATGTTTTCTTTTTCGATTTCTATATCTTCTAAACGGTATAAGTTTGTCATAGCACTAACGTATTTTTCAAGCCGTTCCACATTGTTGCGTACTGTTGATAATTCGTCGAGTACCTCCTGTTGAGAAACTAATCCTTTGGGAATAAATGATAACAACATTGTGGTATGTCCTTTTAGTATTGTTAAAGGCGTGCGTAAATCATGTGAAAAAGCAGCATTTAATCTCCTTTGTTCAGTAAATTGCCGTATCATTTTTTGGTTGTTTTGATATAAACAATTTTTCATCTTCTCAAATGCAAGACACAGCCTCCCCATCTCGTCTTTATAAGGGTAAGGCAACGTAAAATCCAGTTCGTTGTTTTCGACTTTTCTGTATGCATTCGTCAGTAACTTTATGGGTCTTACTAATTTTCGGTTTACAAAGATAGTCACACAAAGAATCATGCTAATTGAAAGAACAATAGGAATGGTGACAATATTAACCACACCTAGAGCAGAATCCACAATTCTATCATGTTTAGTAAACTTTGGTGAAACTTCAATGTAAGAAACATGATTAGGATAAATATATTCTTGTACTGGACGTTCCTTTTGATAGTCTACAACAAAATTACATACTTCCTTTTCACTTGCATTATATATTGTGTATTCTGTTTGGTCTTTGTTATATTTCGCTGTAAATGAACCATTTTCAGGTATATCATACCTTGTTGTCATGTCCTCATATTTATAGTTAAGGTTTATTCTGTAATCATCTACAAGAGTAATAGATATAACACCTATTACAATACCAATCACTAAGGAAATAAGAGCATAAAAAACAAACGAATTTTTAATACTCATGTTGTCAATATAATGCCTTGAATTTTTTCGCCTTACTTTTTCCATTTATATCCGCACCCCCAGACAGTTTCTATATAAGGATTGTCGCCTATAGAAAGGAATTTTGTTCTTATCCGGCGTATATGTTCTGTAATAACAGAATTGTCGCCAGAACCATCTAAGCCCCATACTTTTTCATAAATTGTCTCACGATCAAAAATAATCCCCTTGTTTTGTGAAAGAAATTCAATAATATCAAACTCTTTCTTCGTAAAATTTATTTCAGCATTTCTATAAAAAACAACTCGTGATGAATAATCAATTACTATATTATTATCGAACTGAACTATTGCGGACGAACCATGTCTTTTTTCTCTCCGCAAATGTGCAGCAACTCTGGCTTCTAATTCATCAACGGAGAAAGGCTTTACAACATAGTCGTCACCACCGACAGCAAATCCTTTGATTTTATCACAGTCCTCAATCCGAGCTGTTAAAAAAATAATAGGACAGGACACAAAATTCCTGATTTTTTCACAAATTGTAAAACCATTCATATCTGGCATATTTATATCTAATAAAATAATATCTGGATGTTTTGTGATTGCATTCAGTGCTTCTTTTCCGTTAATTGCTGTGTATACTACATAACCAATTTTGCAAAAATATTGATTTAGCATTGATACAATATCTCTTTCGTCGTCTACAATCAAAATGCTCTGTGCCATATCTCGTTCCTCCTTAGAAATATATCTTATCATTGAAAAAGCAATTTTTTATCAACTATGTCCACATACTACTGTTAAAAATTGATAGATTTTAGCTATTTTAATTATTATAATCTCTTAAACGAAATGTAACAACTATATTAATCAGCTTGCAAATCATACCGAAGACTTAATTATTATTGAAAGTGTTGATGATGGAATTATTAAGTCAAAGGAAGTGGAGAAAAAATAAAATCTCCACTTTTTTGTTTCAAAAAATGAGCCGACAATCTATAAGTTACAATAACTTACAAATTATCGGCTCTGCGTCTTAGCGTCTGGCTCTCTGATAATTATATTTCCACGTTTCATATTGATTATAGTTTCTTGTTTGCACTTCGGACAGAATAACGGAAAATTTATCAGTTCTGTATCGTTCCGTATTTTGGTTCGTGTCTTATTGTTACAAATAGGGCAAAACACCCATGATTGATTACTCATAAAAGCTCCTCTCATATTCGCTTAATCTTACAAATTTATTCTACAAATTTTATTTTTTCATAAAAAATAACTAGTCAATACCATTACTAAAGTTATCTCCAAGACATCAGCAATTTTAATATATATACGGAAAAAGTTTATATGTTTTTTCTTTATATAAGTTATATTCTTTGAAATATTTTTGTAAAACTGCTTCTTCAACATTTATTCTTATTTGATAGCAAACAAAGCTACAAATAGCAACTATCAATATAGCAGGGATATTCTTTAACGCAATACTCACGCCCAATAATGACAGAATACTTCCAGTGTAGGCAGGGTGGCGGACAAATTTATACATACCATTTGTTATTAGCTGTTGTTCTTTACTAATCTGAACATTTAATGTAAATGCCTTTTTTAAAGTTAAAACAGCTTTTATACGAATACAAATCCCGACTGCTGTAATTAACATACCAATTTTTGCAAAGTAAGCAGGCAACGTCAATTCTCTTATGCAAAATGGAGCTTTTTGACTGATACATAGAAAACTAATTATCAAACAAAATACAAAATTTAAATATAACAACCATTTCGTTCCTAAATCTCTAGTGTCAATTTTTTCAGTTCTATTTTGCTTTGAACGTGTATAAAAGAAAATAAATATTTCGGAAATAAGTAAACACATTAGCAACACATTAAATATATAATATTCAATAGCACTATTAAATTTTGTCATATCGCCCATTACTATTACCTCTTATTCCTTAATTTTAAAAAATTGTTTATTTCATCAGCTTGTCTTTTGGAAATATGATAAAAATAGCAATGAATAGCTATCATAATTAAAATATAGACACATGAATACCATGTAATGTTAATTGCACTAAACGCAAACCATTTACCTATAAATGCCACACCAATGGTTATTGGATATAATATAATCATTTCAGCAATAAAGTGATATATATATTTGCTAAAATCTATAAATGATAGAAGCCAATCGACAATCACTGACACCATAAGATAAACAAACACCTGCAAAATAAAGAAACAAAATCTGTCTTTAGAATATCCTGCTATAATATTGCTTATCGTTGCATACAAAATAATAAATGTAAATGCCATAGAAAATGCAGGAAGATATGTCCTTAAAAATTTATTCATAATAGCCACTCCTTATCTTATCTCTTAGAATAGGAATATATTTTCTTGAAACAATTAGATTTTCTTCATTGTTAAGTTCTGCCAATAATCTGTGGTTAGGGTAAGGTTTAACACAGACCAGACAAGAAATATTCAATAAGACTGTTTTGCTTATCCTTACAACATTTGACCTTATTAAATCTTGTTCAATAGCAGAAAGTGTCTTTTTACATTCAAATATTTTTTGTTGAGTGTACATAAATGTTTTTTTATCAACAGTTTCAAAATACAAGACTTCATTTAATGGTATCTGATACAGCTTTTTTTCAAAAATTCCTTGTATAAGATATTCTTGTTGACGGATATATTGAACAATCCGATTTAAAGGTTGGGTCATACTTGAATATCGTATATCTATTTCCGGTTCAGCCAAATCTTTTTTTTCCAATAGTTGCAGTTTCAATATGCTTTCCTCCATGTACTTTAATAGAAGTTTAATATTTCTCCAAAACAATCGCAAGCACTTTAAGTTCAAATACCCTTAACAGCATTTAAAATACCCAAATTTTACTTTAGCCAATTAAAGTTTTGTTTTCTTTGCAATTTTATAGATATATTCTTCTGACGTGGGACGCTTACTTCCAAACAACTTTTTGAAATTTTCCTGTACTTGTGGGTCTGTACTGGTCATTGCTTCATCAATAGTAGCTTCTATATCAGTCTGAACATCAGCAAACGATACTCCACCAGCCTTAGCACCAAGTTTCAACATTTTTTTAATATTTCTCTTTTTTAGCCCTATCATATCTTTTAACTCCTATTCGCATCTTATTTTGCAAATTTTGTAAATACTAATCCGGAATGGAAATAAGGCTTGCGGAGCATACTATACAGTTTATGACGCAAGCCTTGATTATTTATTCTACAATCTTCCAGTTATCGTCCTTATGAAGCATAAGCTCATACTGTGAGATTTGTGTCATTTTCGACTTGTTATCCAGATACTTCACAGACACACTGACCTTGAGGTTATCGCCGTCTTTGGTAAAGACAGGGTTTACCAGTTCCGAAAATACATAGTCGCCGGAAACAGGAGCAAGCACACCGTCTTTGACGTAATAGGCAAGTTCTTTTTCCGTAGCTGTCGGATACAGCTTAAAGAATGTTTCCAAGAAAGCGGTAGCGTCCTTGACTGTGTCGGAACTGACACTGACATCTGCTTCCTGTACTTTCGGTTCATACTTTGATTTCTGTACCGCCGGAGCAAGGGTTGGATTCTGGGTAATGACCATTGCACCGTCCTTATCCACATGAACGGTCACGGTGTAGTTTTCTGTGACTGCCTGTGTCTGTTCTCCCTCTTTTACCTGCTGATCTACTTCGTAGGCAACGGTAAAATCGTTCATTCCAGACTGTTCCACATTCCAGACCAGCACATTTGTAACCGTAACACTGGTTGGTATGTCCGTTCTGATGGTATCAGCGTTCAAGTCCTGTAATTCTTTGGTAAGGTATTTACTGATTTCTGTTGTCCTTGCTTCAATGGCTTCCTTGCTGGTATCCCATGAGTAGTAGGCTTTCGCAAAGTTCTTGACGAAATTCTCAATACCGTTGGTATCGTTCAATCTTAGCTGAATGATTTCTTTTTCATGTACCGTGTGGGTGTCAATGGCGGTAAAGTTCTTATACACACCAAAGCTGGTGCTTGCCAGAAGCACCGCCCACAACAGCAGGACAGATTTCTTATGTGTCCCGACTTTCATGGTACGCACTTTCTTATTCTTAGGTGCTTTCTCTGTTTTTTCTTTTTTCTTAAACATATTTCAAGTCCTTTCTATTGTTTGATTCTTCCGGCACAAATGATGTGCTGTTGCCAGTAGGCAGAGGTCAAATCGGTATAGCCGATTGGATTTCCGGCATGATACATCTGATTGTTTCCCACATAGATTCCTACATGGGTAACATAGTCACTGGTATTATAAGTGGAATGGAAAAAGACCAAATCGCCAGCCTGTGCCTGTGACAATGGGATATGCTGGGTTGCGTCATACTGTGCCTGTGCAGTTCGTGGCAGGCTGATTCCGGCTTTTCCGTAGCACCACTGGGTAAGACCAGAACAGTCAAAAGAGGTGTTCGGATTACTGCCACCATAGACATATTTCCAGCCTTGATATTTCAATGCTTCATTCATAACCGCCTGTACCGTTTCGTTGCTGAACTGCTTCACGGTCAGATATTGGTTGACCAGCTCCACATAAAACATATTTCCGTAGTTATAACGCCAGCCACCATTTTTACTGACAGCTATCGGATTGGTATAGGTCACTTTTGTACCGCCAGATTTGTTTCTTGCGAAATTCTCTGCAAGATTGAAACTGTGCTTTTTCCCATTCTTCGCCACATAGTCAGCATAGCCACCGCCATAGTTATAAGACTGAATGACCACGTTAATGTCTGTCATACCTTTCCCTTTACAGGAAGAAAGCAGGGACGCAAAATATTTACACCCCTGCTTGATAGATTCCTCTGTACTTAATGAGTTCGGCGGTAACCCCAGACTTTCACTGGACTGCATGACATCGGTAGCCGTACCGCCACTTTCCACCTGTATGATGGCAAGCAGGACGTTTACATACTCCGAAATACCGTTTTCTCTGGCGTATTTTTCTACCATCGGCTGATGTTTGAGGACATCGGCTGACAGGTTCATGCCAGAATAAACAGGCGAATAGCTGTTTGAATTGTCGTCATCTTCGCCGGAAATCAATATCCCGAAAAAGAGAACGATGGAGAAAAGGACAGGAAATATCGTACCTATGATAAGGATACGCTTTAATCTCATTTTTTCCGTCCTTTCTCTGAATGTTTCGTAACAGTTTTACGGGCAGATTTCCCATTGACCTGTGTTTTCTGTACCGTAGATTTCTTATGATTACTGATAGTTTCCGCTACGTTTGGCTGGTTCGTTTTGGCAACCGATTTGACCTGCTGTTCCTGTCTGATGTTGGTTCGGACAGTTTCTTTTCCAGCCTTGATTTCTGCATTTTTTATCACAGGGGAAGTAGCAGGACGCTTCATATCCGGCTTTATGACCGTATCGGTCTGTGCTGTTTTTGGAACAGGTGTGGCAACAGGGCGTTTATGGCTTCTGGTAGCTCCGGCTGTCGCTGATCCATTCGCATGAACTGTCTGCCTTGCTTCCTGTGCTTTCTGTAATTCCTGCTTTTTCTGTGAGATATTTTCCCTGTGCAGGTTACGTTTCTGTGTACGCTGTTCCTGTCGGTTTTCCCGTTCTTCCACAACGCCACGCTTAAAGTCAGATACGTTATCCTTTGCTTTTTGTTTGGCAGAGTGGACAGCATAACCAGCCTGTGTCGGCAAGTCTTTCACATTTTCTTTCAGAGAAGAAGCACTGTCACGGACTTTATTTTTCGTATCCATCACAGCACCGACAGCAGAACCGACACGGCTTCCCATGCTGGCAGAAGTATTTTCCCGTTTCTTTGGCGGTTGGTTCGTTGCTGGCTTTCCGGCTCTGGCAACACTTGCACCAGCCACCGCACCTGCAACACTTCCAGCACCGACAGCCCTTGCAATTCGGCGTTCCATACGTCTTGCCCTGTGTCGCATGAACACCATCGGTCTACGGAAAATCCGGCGACCTATCTGCTGACTGTCATTAGCATTCAGGCTGAACATACTCATTAGTTCTCCGAGCTTCATGTAGATTCCGGCAAAACAGATTATCTGCAAAAATGCCACCATGAAGAACGGATAGTCTGTGGAAATGTTGTAAAACATACTGGAAATTGAAAATGCCACGGTCACAATCAGTGTGATTCCGGCTCTTGTCATAATGGCATTGAACACACGGACAACTGCCTGTTTCGCCATGTTCTCATAGGTCGGTATCATGGACAGTAAAAAACTGACAGGTAAAAATATGGCATATATGATAAAGAGTATCTGGGAAAACAACATCATGCCAGTAAGCAGGAAGATAAAGATTGTGATACCGAGATTGAAAATGAGCAGGAAGAACACCATGCCAAGACGGTTTACGACCTGTGGAATGGTAAGATTGTCATTGTCGTTATCCTCAATCTCTGTTTTGACAACCTTTTCCCTTGTTTCCCCATCTTCGTCTGACGGACTGGCAGATACCAGAGCTTCCACACGGTCAGTCCCGATTTCTTCGGTATCGCTGTTCCCGAACTGCAACAACAGCCACGGTTTTTCTACCTGTATCGCAAAAAGGCTGTCACGGATAAGGTCTACGCTGTCCTTGCCTTTGCTTTGTGAATCGGGGAGCATGATTTTTGTCCCCAAGTCCAGAGAAGCGGTGCTGATGTCCGAACTGAAATCATTGATTTTCTGGATATAATTGGGAGCATAAGCAATAAAGGACGCAGACACAATGAACACCACCACAAAGTTGATAACAGCGTGAAGTGCCTTGCTGGTTTCCCTTTTGAGAAGCCCTGTATAGGCGGTATAAACACCTACAATCAGAATGATAATGAGCAGGAATCCCACATAGAATCCACTGCTGGAAAATCCGTTTTCGGTCACTCCGGCAAGTGTCTGGATACTTTTCCCGATACTGTCTGCCATGTCATTGATGAAGTCCAGCTTATACGCCTGTTGCACCACATATCCTGTGGCATTGCTAAGATACAGGCTGATTGTCCAGACAAAATTTGTGATACAGTAAAGCCCGTACTGCACTGATTTTCCAATGCCGTCCAGCCAGTTCCACGGTAGCCAAGACCAGCTATTGTCCACATAGAAATCAAGCTGATAGTTGGAAAGCGGATACTTTGAATACAGGTTGTCTGCATTGACCGTATCATCGACCAGTCCAGACGCATGAGCTACCGTCCCAAGCAGGGACAGCAGTACCAGCGTAACGGTCACGGCAAGCAGTACCAGTTTCAGTACATGGAATACCTTTTCTCTTGTGATAGATTTTATCATTCCAAATCCACCTCACTTTTTATCGGCGGTCTGGTATCAAAGGCATGGAGCAGTTCTACAAAGACAGGGTGTATCTGTACCACACCGACACGCCCGTATAAATCCTGCATTAAGCATTGTCCGTTCTCCAAATCCCTCAACCGTTTCTGGTTGTTTTCGTCCTCACTGTCCAGCCCGAAAAACTCTAAGGTCTGCTTGATTTCATTGGTATCTGTGGAGCGGAACGCAAACTTTAAACCGATGTTATTTTTCAGACTTTCTTTCGATACGTCCCCAGAGGATTGTGTCACGAAATAGATTCCGGCGTTCATGGCTCTACCAGCACGCACCAGTTTATTTGAGAGTGTTTCTCCTTGTGCCACATTTAAGAACGCCCATGCTTCGTCCAAATCCACGATTTTAAAAATGCTTCGGTCACTGTGAATAAAGTCAAGGGCAAAGGTACTGATAACAATTAAGATGGATACCGACAACAGTTCAATGGTCGTGTATTCCTCAAAGGTAGTATCCTTATCCGGCAGAACCAAATCTGCAACCTGTATGATGTTGAGCTGGTTATCCAGACTGATTGCATTTTCCACCGAACCGTCCGAGAACAGGAGCTGTGCAAAATCATAGTCAGTAAAACTTTCGATATGGTCTGCAATGTTACGGGATACGGCGGTATCCTCTTTTCGCAGTTCCTCAATGACCTGCAACAGCCCGTGGTTCTGATTCTGGGATACCGTGCGGACAGCTTTTCTAAGGACAGGGAACTTTTCACCGTCCCTTGAAGAAATTCCTGTAAGGAATGTCAGAATGTCGATGGCAAGACTTTCAGCGTCCTTGACATCTTTCATAATCACATACGGGTCTAACAGCCCTTGATTGCTGGAATCACTGGTAATGTTTACAATGTTGATTTCCTCTGCAATCTCCGGCAGTGTTGCTTTCCAGTTTCCACGCTCACTTTTCGGGTCTAGGATAACTGCCTGTCCACCGAACAGGACGGAATAATATACCAGCAGGTTATTACAGAATGACTTTCCACCGCCAAGCGAACCCACAAAAGCAGAAGCCAACGCATTTGTGACCGTACCTTTTACCCCTTGACTGGCAAGGGACGGTTGCAGGTAGACATTTCTTCCTGTATCCACGGAATATCCGATATAGATTCCTGTATTTTCGCCCAACATCTGGGTAGCACCGAAGCCAAGTCCGGCTAAAAAATCGGATTTCACATACTGGATATAATCATTGATATAACGCTTGCTGGCAGGAAGAAACTCTCCATGCAGTCCCATCATATCTCCGGCAGGGCGAACCAGTTTCACATTCAAATCATCGTAAAAGTCCTTGACTTCATCACAACGGCGTTTCAGTTCGTCAAGATCGGGTGCAGACACCCGTATGACGTAACTTAACTTATACATACTTTCCTTGCTCTGGTCTAAATCTGTTTCCAGTTCATCGACACTGTCTAAGGCTTCCACTACATTTGAACTTGTTTCATTTCCAGCTTGATAGGCGTGATTATCCAAGTCCTTTAATTCCTTTTTCTTGTTACGGACAGTGGTTAAGGCTTTCTTATTTCCCACAATCTCAACATTCATGGAAGTATCCACAGGGAATGTGAACTGCTGTTGCTGGAAATAAAAGATTTCCGATGATGGGAAGTCCAGCTCCCCGACAATGGCATTGACCGTAAAGTAGGACACATAACTTTCGCTGTCCTCATGTTCCAGACGCAAATATCGCTGGCTTTCTTCCACCACGCAACGGGTAGGACGGATAAGGTCATAATACTTAATCAGTGTTTCCCTTTTTAATTTTCTTTTTGGCAGAGGATACACATAATCTTCATAGGCTATCCCGTCCCTGCCGTAGAGGTGTTCCATCAGATACGCAAAGTCTTTGGCTTCCAGTCGGCGGATTTTGAACCTACGGGAGATTTTGTTTTCCAGCAGTTTTTCCATCTTCACATAACGGTTGATTTCATCATTGTTCATGGAAACAAAGTCATTCATCAGCGTGTGTCTTACCTCATTCAAAAACTCACGGAATGTCAGAAATACCGATTTTTTGATGTTCTTCAGATTGACTTCGTCCTCTGTGACCATGAGCTTGAATCCCAGAAAGAAACGGTAATCCACTTGATTGTCGCCTATCATGGATACAAGGGCTTCGGTCTGGTCGTCTATCTTTTGGATTGCTACCTCACGGAGCTTTCCAGTGACCAGCTTTTTGGACTGTTCCTGTATGCTTCGGATTGAGCTTTCGGTTGCAATCTGCAACGCATGAATCTTTCCCTCACGGGACTGTGCGATAAGCTGACGGAAGCTGTCATGCACAAGGTATTTCTGTTCTGGGGATAAGAATGAATAATTGTACGGTATCAGCTCATAGTAGGCGAACACCTCATTGTCCTTATTCCAGACAAGGTTATTGTTGGATAGGTTACAATTAACTGGACAGATTTTTTAAGGTCATATAATCTATAATAAATACACGAAGGAGCACTCTTTATGACCGAACAAAAACAACGACGAAAACCTCGCAAATATACAGATGAATTTAAACAGCAACTGGTGGAACTATATCGTTCCGGCAAACGCAGATGTGATATCTGCCGTGAATATGACATTGCTACTTCCCTGTTTGACAAGTGGGTAAAGCAGGCATCCAATTCCGGTTCTTTCCATGAAAAAGATAACCGGACTCCGGAGCAGGAAGAACTGATCCGGCTTCGGAAAGAAAACCAGCAGTTAAGAATGGAAAATGATATTTTAAAACAAGCGGCGCTGATCTTAGGACGAAAGTAAATGTGATTAAAGCAAATGCCCACAAATACTCTGTATCAGCAATGTGTCGCGTCCTACAGGTAAACAGAAGCACCTATTATTATGAAGCAGCAGCAAAAAAAGATGAATCAGAACTCACTGCAGACATTCAGGAAATTTTTAGAAAAAGCCGGAACCATTATGGTACACGAAAGATCAAGAAAGAACTGGCTGATTGCGGGAAACAGGTATCAAGACGCAGGATTGGACGGATTATGAAACAGGAAGGTCTGGTATCAAGCTATACTACAGCACAGTTTAAACCGCAAAAAGACAGATGTAATGAATCAAAAGTAGAGAATGTGTTGAACCGACAATTTCAAAACCAGCCATACCGCAATGTAGTGGTAAGTGATTTGACCTACGTAAGGGTAGGAAACCGCTGGAATTATATTTGTGTACTGATTGATCTTTTTAACAGGGAGATTATTGGATACAGTGCAGGAGAACATAAAACAGCAGAACTTGTAAAACAGGCATTTATGAAAGTAGACGGAAATCTGTCGGAAATCCATATTTTCCACACAGACCGTGGAAATGAATTTAAAAACGAGACAATTGAAGAACTGTTAGAAACGTTCCATATGGAACGCTCCCTGAGCCATAAGGGATGTCCTTATGACAATGCAGTGGCAGAAGCTACGTTCAAGATTATAAAAACAGAATTTGTATGGAATGAAACATTCCATACGCAGGAAGAACTGAAGATAAAACTATGGGATTATGTAAACTGGTATAATCATCACCGCATACATTCTTCCTTAGGGTATCAAACGCCTGTACAATATCGGAAAAATAACCTAAAAAAATTTGTCTGAAAAAGTGTTGACAATCCACAGAAGTACACCTCACTTTTCAGTGAACCGATATAAAGCGTATAGCCCATACCAGCCTTGTCCTGTTCCTCATGCTTGACCAGTTCGCCGGAAGCATAGGACTTAAAGGAACGGAACACCGATACACATTCCTCATTCCGGCATTTTTCGGTCAGTTCTGGAATATCCAACATTCCCGTATGGTCATTGATGGCAAGGTCAAGGCGTTTCATCACACCACCGTCCACCAGAGCGTCCATAAGGAAGTCATACCAGCTCCGTTCCTGTGCCAGCAGATAACTTTCAAACTGGCGACAGCCTTTTCCTTTCAGTTCCAGCAGGACACCTTTTTCTTCATCGGGAGAAGTATATACGAAAATATCTCCGATGTAGTAGTGTTCCGTGTAGCTGTAATGCCCGAAGTCCTCATGTATCATGTACTGGATATTGAGCTGTAAGATGTCCTTAATGATGTGTCCAATATCCAGTGTTGGAAACCGTATCCTCACATAATCAAACAGCATGGTAAGCGGTGCTTCTGGATTGAATTTTTCCAGAGCTTCCAAAAGTTTCACTTTCATTTCTTCTGTGACCGCCACCTTGCCGGATTCGATACGGCTTAAATGTTCACGGCTGATTCCAGCCATGACCGCAAGTTTCGTCTGGGATACACCGTACTGCAAACGCCTGTCTGCAAAATCCTGTATCCACTCTGTATCATTCAGTGCGATACCCCCTTTACGAAAAACTGTGACATTTTATATCCGATGTTACAGCAGTAAAAAAAGCTACCAAATGCTTGATTTCAGCCAAGAATCGGTAACTTTTGTGTATGTTTCCTTGTGATTTGTGCCCCTCTGTTAGATACCGAGGGGCTTGATATATGCTGGCGTGGCTACCGCCACACCAGCAAGGCTAGTCCGTACCTGTGGCTTTCGCTTCGCACGCCACCTGTCCGTCCTGCCTTATGTGTGCAAGTTTCCCAATCGTACCTAAGAAATCATATCCTTTGGGTACAAGGGGAGTGTAAAATTCAGATATGACACTTGTTCCCACATCACAATATCCACGCCCTTTGATTCGCTTCTGGAAGAACTGTTTTTTTACATCACTTCCAAAGAGCATACCGTAACCGAGTTCACTCATGCGACCAAGTCCCACACGGAAGTTGAAATTATCTCTGATACCGTCCCCGAAATACTTTGCGTCTGGACGCTGGCAAGCTACAATCAGAAAGTATCCAGCCTGTCTGCCGAGCATGACGATTTTCTTTAGCTGGCTTAACAGGGCTGTGCTTTCTTTTGTCGTGAGCATTTCCAAGAACGCCACATATTCATCAAAGATAAGGAACTGTGGAGCAAGCCCCAGATAGGCATAGTTTTCCCCTGTGCGATAGTTCGGGTGCAGTTTCATTTCTTCCGAGCGTGTGACCATGCCCTCATAAAAGGCATTGACGCAGTCAATCATATCGTCTTTCGTGTGGTAGACATTTTCCATGACCATTCCCAAGTCTGCAAGGTCAGCGTTCTTCGGGTCAAGAATGTATAAATCCGCATTGGTTCTAAGCAAGGCTTCAATGATGGTCAGCAGAAAATAGGTTTTTCCACCACCTGTACCACCGCAGATAAGGGCATGGGGAAGTGAATCGTATTCCCACACCAGATTTTTCATTAACCGCAGACCGCCGTTTTCGGCAATCACTTCATCAATCGAAATACGGTTCGCTATCATATCATAGAGCAGGGTGTATTCGATGTATCCGTCATGCAGTGTCTTGTCGGTCAGCTCACAGTACAGCCCCGATTCCAGTTTATCCTCTAAGGACAGGAGCTGTTCTTGATATTTTCCCATTGTGATTTCACAGCAGATATGAAGCAGTCCCTTTTCCATCTGGTAATAAATCTTTGGAAACCACACGATTTTTTCTCTTGATCTGCTTTGCAGGTCAGTGAAAAAAACGCTGTCTTTGGTGTTTTCTGCTTCATACCATTTATTTTCCAGCACCATACGAGCCAACTTTTGTCTGTGTAACAACCGCTTGATACGGTCATATCCGTAACGATAGTAGAGAAAAGCGACCAATGCACAAACACCAGTCGCTATCAGAACCGTAATAGAATTGTAGACAGTCCAAGTAATTCCGGCATGGAGCAGGTTAAAATCTTTCCAGTCTATAACAAGGAGCTGTCGCAGATTCAGTAGCAGGAACACCGCAACGAACAAGAGCAACAGCCAACCGATACAGAAGTGATAGACCAGCGATTTGTCACTGGCACGAATCCTGTTACCTTTCTTTTTCCACGTCATACGCTAACACCTCTTATTTCTTCGGCGGTTGCTGTGGAGCATTGTTCTGTGGATTTCCGGCATGAGTGCCTTTGTTCTTCAAAACAATATCGTCTGCCTTTACATACCAGTCCACATCTGCACCACGGTAATTCGCATTGGCTACCGTATCTGCAACAGGATTGATAAGTTCCACTTCGGCGTTGTAGTCATAGTCCTTTAACGGAACAGTCGCTGGAACGGATACCTGTATCATGCGTCCCTGTGTGTTGCATTTTAAATCATAGGTGCGTTCCTTGATTTCTTCACTGACTGTTCCATCTTCATTCTGTACATGAACCTCACGGCGTAATGCGGAGAACTTCAACACTCCAAAAGTCTTTTCTTTATCAATGACGATTCCATTTGCTAATCTCATAATCTGAATACCCCCTTATTTACTTTCTGCTGGTAACATATCGTCTGCAAGCAGGATATAATTGACAAATCCACGTTCCCCGATTTTATAACCATCGGTAGTAATTCGTGGATTGATAAGTTTTACTTTCTGCTCCGGCAAGAAATGTTTTTCGCCGGCTTTGGCAGGAAGCGTCACAACTACATCATCAGCTCTCTGCACATCGGAATACAGGTTGTAGCTTCTGTTAATGACAGCCATACGCCCGTTGATTCTCTGCTGTTCCGTAGTATTTTCTCCGGCAAACTCCAAGTTCCCGAATGTCTTTTCCATGTTTGGTACGACAAATCTTAATTCCATAAATGATTGACCTCTTTTCTTTCTGTTTTAGTTTCTTTCCTGCTGTACTTTGTGGGGAGCTACACTCCCCACGCCCCTAGTTGACTTCACGCTCCCGTAAATCAGAGCTTCACGGGAGCGTGAAGTTGCAAAAAGGGTGGCGACCTTGAACGCTTTACCAACCGCTACATTACCGCTTTATGATTTCTTTCTACGGCGTTTGAAGTAAAGCATACCGCCAAGCCCTACACAGGAAAGACCGAGCATGGCAAGATAAGCATAGATATTGGCATTGTCGCCTGTTTTTGGACTGTCACTTGTCTTAGTAACCGTAGATGGTGTATCCGGCGTGTCGGTATCCTTTGGTGTATCTGGGACTTCCGGCACTTCCTTGATTGTCACAGTCTGTCCATCGTCTGTGATGTCCTTATGTTCTGTCACTTTCTTTGGTTCGTCTGGATTGCTCATATCGTATAATTCCTCAAATGTGACAAGGCTCTTGCCACCAAGAGAAAAACCATCAAAGGTAAAGGCAATTTCTACCGTCATTTTTTCACTGTCGGCTGTGAACTCATAATCATTGGATACTTTCTTTCCATCAATCAGAAGTTCTGCATTTTCCTCTTTTAACATCTGCCAGCCGGAAAGTTTGTATTTTCTTCCAACTTCCAGACCATCTAATGTGACTTTATCCACAATCGTTACATCTTTTCCGGCTTCGATTTCTTTCTTGCCGTTCTTGTCCGTAGCAGTAGTATGGATTGTGATGATACGTTCCGTGATAAGAACCGTCTGTCCATCATCGTTGATGTCTTTATGTTCGGCAACCTTGACAGGCTCTTTCGGATTGCTCATATCGTACAATTCCTCAAATGTAACAAGGTTCTGACCGCCAAGAGCTGAACCATCAAAACTGTAAGTAATCTCAACTGTCATTTTTTCGCTGTCAGCAGTGAATGTGTAATCACTGTCTACACGTTTCCCGTCAATCAGAAGTTCGGCGTTTTCTTCCTTTAACATCTGCCAGCCGGAAAGTTTATATTTTGTTCCAACTTCCAAGCCATCAAGTGTGACTTTGTCCACGATCTTGATGTCTTTTCCGGCAACAATCATTTTTTCGCCTGTTCTCTTGTCGGTAGCTGTGGTATGGATTGTGATTTCTTTTTCGTATTCATCGGTCAGTGTCCCTAAATCTACGGTCACTTTATTTCTGGATACGACTACCTCAAAAGCTGGAATCAGCTTAAATCCGGCGTTGGAATCACACTTTAATTCCTCAATCACATAGGTATCATAAAGTAATGCACCTTTGCTGTCGTCTGGTTCAGATGTACCAAACCATACACCGTCCTCACTGGATTTTCCGGCATTGGTATTGACCTTGTGGGAAGCCCAGCTTGAAGCAGTGGAAAACTGACCGTTTTTGTCAGTAACTACAATATGGGATTCTCCCGTTGTCTTGCTTGTGATTCTGAATGGAACACCTGCAAGGCGTTTGTGTGTACCTGCACCGATTTTTACACCCTCAATATCGCCACGCTTAATCTGGTTGTAGACAGAGTGAGATTTGTCAGTCAAGTCCACGATTTTTCCATCTTCCGTGATAGAAAAGTCGATTGTTTTTGCACCGTCTGTCAAGTAGCCCTCTGGTGCTTTGCTTTCTTCTAATCTGTAATTTCCGTAAGGGAGCAAGTCAGCAGAAGTAGAAGCGATTCCGTCAATTCCTGTCTGAATCTTCTTTACGGTTTCATTCTTGTTGTATAATTTTCCCTCAACCAGTACAGGACTGTCATTTAAAGAAATGATATTGAACTCTGTGTACTGTAAGGTCGCACTTCCCTGTGCTTTGGTATCCTTTGTTTCAAGGTCACGTTTCTGGATTTTTACACCGCCACGGATAACTTTGTCGGATACGGAATACTGATTGCTTCCAGAAAGTACGGCAAGTTCGCCATCTTCGGAAATCTGTGTAAGGTATGTTCCCTTAATTTGTTCGGAATTTCCGTCAGCCTGCATATATGCACCATCTAATAAGTAGCCGTTTGGTGCTTTTGTTTCTGTGACAGTGAGTGTACCAAGTGGCAGTACATTTTTACCGTCCTGTGTATAGAAGCTGTCGCCGGATACTTTGTAGCTGTCGGCAAGTCTGGATACATAACGGATAGTTCCGTCACTGTCTTTTTCGGCAACGGTTTTGGTTGTCCATGTACGGGTAGCTTTTGCAGGTAGATTATCTGCATTGTAGTATCCGTCATAATAGCTCCATGTGAACTCTGCACCCTCTAAAGAAGCAGTTCCCTGTGGAGTAGATTTTCCTGTTTCCATGTCAATTTTGAATAAATCAATCAAAGTCTCTGTGACCTTTGGAGTGTCAGTAACAGTCAATGTAGCTGTTTTTCCAACTTCCACATTTAAGGCATGGACAATAGAATCCAGCTTATAACCCTTTGGAGCAGAAAGCTCTTTGATGTAAATTGTTCCTGCTTTTACCTCAACTTCTTTGGTATCGCCGTTTCCATCGGCAGTAAGTGTGGCAAGCTGGCTGTTACAGCCCTTATCAGAATAGACACCAAATGTCGCACCCTCAAAGGAATAGTTGGCGTTGTCATCTGTGACCGTGGGATTGGAAGAAGTCTTTTTGACCTTTGCATTTCCTACATTTAACTTTGCCCAGAACTGTCCGATGTCCTGTCCTTCGCCAGTATAAATGTAACCGCCACATTCATAGCGTCCCTTATTTGCTTTCACAAATGCTTTCGCACCAGCGTAAACTTCATTCTGTACTGCCTGTGAGATTTCATTATAGGAAGCTCTGACGTTATCGCACTGCCAGCCGAGCTGTTCACTCAACCTCTGCCAGACAACACACTGTTCCAGCAAGTATCCCTGTTTGTAATTCAAGTTCGTATGAGAAGCGGTATATTGCTTGACGTACTCTAAGGAAAGAGCAACGTCCGCAATCTGATCGCTACTCATACGGGAGCTTGCGTCAGAACGTGTTTTATATCCATTCTTAAAACTGGTATTGATATCCACGCAGTAGGCAGTTTCGCCCTCAACTTTCATGTGTCCCTCATTGAATGTAGATTTGATAGAACCATCATTCATAACGTGTTCAATGTAGCCGACACGTTCTGCTGATTCTGTCCAGTATTGATTGCCGGAAGCATGAACCGCCGTCACTGGTAATGCCGTGAGAATGGTTGCAAAAGCAAGCGTTCCTGTTAGCAATCGCTTTACTAGCTTATTCATATTTTCTCTTTCTCCTTTCGATTTTGGGTATGAAAAAAGACGCTCATTTCTGAACGCCTAAATATCGAAAACACTGGAACTATGTAGGATAGCTTGTTTTATCTTCATATTATATTGTGTAATGTTGTTCTTACGAAGTCGCCCCAGAGCAGAAAGCCCGCACCACCTACGATAATATTTTACGTCTTGTCAAAGATCCGGAAGTCTGTGAACCGATCCGTTTTCTGCGCCAGCGCGAAATCGTGCATTTCCAGCGTTTCGGTGAAGGCCTCCGCCTGGTTCAGGAAGAACTTGACAGCAAAAACTTTTATATGTGCAACCCGGAATTTGATCTGGGATGTGGCAAATAGACTGCATGTTCTGCAAGCCGGCTTGTTGTCACAAACAACATTTTGCATTCTATTAGCATGAATAAAATACTGCGTACAATATGCCCCTCCGGCATTTGTACGCAGTATCCATATATTTCTCATCATACCACAACTTATTCAAATCAAACATTACACAGGCAGACCTGACACACCGGACAGAAACTTACATCGTTTCCATCAACCGGTCAATTGCATTGATGATCTCATCGATTTGTGGTTTCATGCTTCCAGCCTTTGAAGAAAGTTTTAACGCTTCCTCCCTCTGATTTTTCATTTCTTCGACATTATATTCCATCCGATCCCTTAATTTCTGTCTGCGCAGGATTAGGCCGTGCTTCACCTCAACCATTTCCCTGGGATCAATCAGGGCTGCTGCCTGCGTGATCCAGACCTGTGCATCATATAACTGATACTGGTTCAATGCCCGCACCAGTCTGCCATTAAAGTATTCAAGATCCTCATTTGTGCGTTGATATTTTTCACGTTCACGCACTGCATCCATATAATACTGCCACAGCTGATTTAATTCTGAAGCTCTTCTTACATGATACTTCTCACAGGCATAATCAATGGCATTCGTGATATTGACATATTTAAACTTTACCTTATTAAGTAAAAGAATTGCCTTATTTGCACTTCGTTCCGCTAACTTGATCTCAGAGTCATTGTGCAGCATCTTTAAATAATCGGCACACACCGCCACTGCAGTGACAAAAATAAGTACCATCCATGCATAATATGTATCAACCTTAAATCCAAGCTGTAACGTGATAAGTGTCACTGCCACTGCTGCCACAATTGCAAGAATGATGTATAATAAATTCTTTAAACTTTTCTGCTGGTGCATCAGATATTCACGGTGTAAAAGCCATCTGGATTTTTCCCGTTCAAGATATTTCATATCCTTTTTTATAGTATCCTGATAGATTTCATTCGAGCTAAGGCGTTTGATTGCATCCGGCATGGTTTTTTCTTCCTGCTGAAGCTGCGTAAACTGTGCATCTGTCAGTTTTTTTTCTGAATTAAGGAAAATATTTCTCGCACTGTTTAACTGAACGACATTCTGTGCCACATCCGCAATTTTTTTCTTTTCAGGTTCCGGAAGATCTTCTAATTTCTGGACATCATTCAGATAAGACGTGACTGTTCGGTACTCCGATTTTTCCTCCTCGATTTCCCTTGTGATATCGATCATCTGCTCTAATCGTTCCACAACATACTGCTCCACCTGTTTCGGATCTTTTATGTTATTTTCCGTCAGCACAGTCTGGCTCAGATCATCCATTTTTTCTTCAAAACTGCGTTTTTTCCATCTGTCAAAAAATTTCATTTATACCATACAATCCTTCCTATACTGTTTTTTCCATTCCTCAAGCTGCGTCTCCCACACATTTTCATCCCCCGGATCCCACTCATCAAGCATTGTCTCAAACTGACATATCGCATCACTTCTACTGCAGCTGCTCAATTCATCTGCAATCTTTTTTGCTTCCTCCGATGCTATTTTAAAATATTCCCTCCTGCGTTCAAATGCCCGCTCATCATGATTACAGCGGCATGCCATCAGGCACTCTTTCAAGGACTCTTTATCACTGCTTTTTTCATATGCCCTAGCATAGCAGTCAGCTGCCTGTTCAAACAAAAACAGCCTCGCATATGCGGTACCAAGATTGTGCCACACTGCGCCAACCATCTGTGGCATTTCAGTTTCACACGATTGCAGAAGTTTTCTGTATTCTGCAATACTGCTGATGTATTTCCGGTTCTCCAGAAAACGGTCAGCTTTGATTTTCCCACATTCAAATGCCGACTTATGTTCCATTTCCTGAAGTGTATTCCGGATCTGCTTTTGTTCCTCTTTCGTACAATAACCACACGCTGACATCAGACAGCCGGTAAATTCAGACAAAACACCTCCGCCAGCCTTGATATTCCTTAGATTCTGTGCAATATCCGGCAAATGCTGTTCATTTTCCACCCAGTCACACAACTCGTCATCCATAAAGTCTGCATCCAATAGACAGGTATTATTTTTAATATAATAGCACAGTTCATCCAGCGAATAAACATTTAACGATACATTTTCAATATAATAGGGCATCGCCGCTAACTGCTGGCTGCATAAGATCAATTCGCCCATTCGTTTCTCCTGCCTCTCCTTTGTCTACTGTACATTTTCCAGTGACATCATATATTCCCATGTTTTGTCAGAACTCTTAAATATCTCCCCAAAGCCAAGGTCTTTGATCCTGATCTTTACTTCCATGTCGGAAACCGGCTGTGCTTTGATGCGAAGACGCGTTGTGCGTGGCGGACGTTCGGGAAGATCTGCAAGCGTGAGTTTCTCAATCTTCGCTTCCTTGCTGTTTGGCAGCTGCAGCCAGAAATCGATCTCGTTTGATCCATCCAGCAATACTTCGCATTCTCCAACAGTCTCGTACCAGTTATCTCCTGCACTGATCAGCGTAAAAAACTCTGTTTTTCCCTGGCTCTGCACTTTCAGGCTTACATTCACTTTCATCTCATTATCGCCCATATAGACAAACTGCCAGCTGTTTTCTTCCGTCATACACTTTCTTGCCGCTGCATAACAGGCACCCTTGGAATAAAGATTTTTCCCCATAAAAACCCTGCGACCTTTGCACAAAAAAGAAAGGGACTCCTTCATCCATTCACCATCAAAACCGTCTCCGGTCAGGTAAACTGCCGAAACAATATGCCCTCCTGTCACTTCTGATACGATTTTTAAAAAGCTGGCATCTTTATTTGCCCGGTCTATATTCCGCTGTTCCTCACTGATCGTGACAAGCTGCGGCATGGTTCTTTGATCCCGTTCCAATCTCCTGCACCAGACCTCATCTCCCCGGTTGTCAAACAGACACACATCATGCAGCCATAATTCTTTTTGCTGGCTGAATGCGAAATAATAAAAACTCTCTCTCCTGTCAATGAGTGTCAGCTTTCCCTCCGGTATTCCAATTCTTTCTGCTACCTGAAGAAAGAGCTCCGTCACCTCCCGCGACAGCTGTTCAAGCGTGATAACCAAAAAGTCAGGTATCACAGGATTCCCCAGTTTTCCCGCAAGATATACCAGCTTTTTTATGTAGAGTGCTAACAGTTCCTGTGCCTTATAAGTTTCCCCCTCTATGAAAAACTCTTTTCCCGCAAGAGCTGCCTGCAGCAGACCGGATACTGCTTCCTCTCCCTGCAAAAGTGCCAGACGTTTTGCCTCCTCACCGATAAACCACTGACCGATCCCATGTTTTTTGGCAAGTATCAGAGGAATCTGGTATACTTCACTGCCTGCCACTGTGCTGACAGTCTCCGGTTCTTTCATATTCAATTGGAAATAACTGATCACGGCATTGTCATTATCAAGATCAATGCCAAGATAATACGACGTTTTTTCCACTTTTCTCCCTCTTACTTATAAAATACGGAATACCTCATTCGTTACCATCTGCATTCCATAGTATTGTTTCATTTCTCTCTTTTGCATCTCACGTTCTCCCATCGCGTGATGCATCAGCATGTCATTCAACATTTCATACCTTCCATGAGATTCTTCGTCCGGTACATTTCGGCAATTTAAGCAGGCACTTTCCGTTATCTTCTCCTCCGCCTTTTCCTGCTCTGTCATATAATAAAGTACAGACTCGCCAAAAAATAAGACAAATTCCTTGACAAAAACACCATCATAGACCTCATTTAACAGTGACTGCTCGTAATGTTCTCCATCCAGGCTAAAATGAATCATAATTTTTTGTCCCGGATCTGTATGATATTCCACAAACGCTTTGTCATACAAATGATACTTTAAACGTAATTCTTTCTCAAACTCCAGGAAAAATGCAAAGCAGCGGTTCTTAGACGTGTACTCTTCCAACAATTCATCTGCCACCTGATACATCGCATCTGATAAATGCTCTTTCTCTGAGAAATATTTCAGCAGCCCCAGTTTACACGCATCGTTGAGAGGATTTCCTTCCTGATAACGGGCAAAGATCTGTTCAAATACATACTCCGGTACCACCATATTCCTCACCAGCCATGCATCTGCAAAATACGATAAATATGCCATACAGATCAGTTCCCTTCCCCCGCCTTTTACATAACTCTCGTAGATCTCTTCAATATCCGCAATATAATCAGTCGAATACAGCATCTGGCTTAAAATACGTTCCTCAAGATCAAACGTGTCAATATCAAATGCTCCCGCAGCTTTCCAGATCTCCGCCATCGTCTTTGTTGCACCATTATAATATTTACAAAGATAGATAAGGATCACATCATTATAAGTGCCTCTGTAAAATACATGCTCTGCAAACCCAAGAAGGAAATCATCTTCCTCAAACCCTGCTGTATGAATCGCATAACTGCACAGAGAAACGCATGCAGCCGTATCCATGTGCTCATACCCACACTCTTCTGCCATGCGATACGCAGTTTCATACAAATGTTCTTCCGTCAGGTACTGCATCAGCATACGGCGCGCAGCTGCAGATAACAATTTATGATCCAGACCGGTCAGACAGCCCGCCTCATACTTTCTTTTCCGGTAAAATGATATGATCTGTTCTGCAATTTCCCTTTTATAGCGGTCACTCACCTGCGGTGCTTTTAAAACAGTCCACACACCCGGAAAATCTGAATCATCCACTCCATCCGCAACTTTTTGCTGCATGGAATATAGAATATAGGATAATTCTCCCTGTGCAAGTTCTGTACACTTTTTCACACAATGGTTAATATCCATCAGCGGCTCTTCACAACAACCGATTTCCTCACAGAAACGATTACCATAAATGTCCTCCATGATCAGGCAGTAATCCTTTGTATATACAGTAAAGTATGCAGCCCCGTTCCGAATCACGGATTCCCTGTTATTCACATGATTGCATGCTGGGCTGCATGCATATTCATAAACTTCTATCTTTGCTGCCTGTGGATCCGTACAGATCATCTTGTGCGTAAAAAGAATTTCAGCTGCCCAATGCGCAATATCACTATTTATAATCCCCTGTTCAAACATTTCATCATATATCACGGCCAGATTATCATCGATATGACCAGCCTCCATCTGCTCCATCGCAAACCGTTCCATGATCGGCAGATATTTCTGATATACCTCAGGCTGCACCTTTTTTGCCGCAATAATATTGACAAATAAAACCGCTTTCTGCTGCCAGGACAATCCACTGTCATACTGAAAATACAGCTGAAGCATCTTTGGTACACGTTCTAATTTTCTTCCATCCAGTGATAAAAGATACGCTTCATACAGGCTCGTGATGCGGATCTCACGTTCAATTCCAAGTTCATACCAGTGATGATACTTTGCACCAAAGCACTGGCTGCGGATCAGATATCCTAACACCGCCGTCAGCATTTCATCATCCGGTTTCACCTCATAACACGCCTCTAAAATATGGTATAAAAACGGATGATATTCTTTTTTTTCTGAAATAAGCCCGGCCACCTGTATTGCTATATCCCGTGTCATAATGCCCCATCTTGCAGTCCAGTATAATATGCGAACCTCAAATGATCCAAGTCTCGCCAGTAAATATGGATCCTGCCAGATCAGATAATATGCCTCCAGATAAAAATACGGGCTGTTATCATAACGCATCCAGTCACGAATTGCTTCTAACCTTTCTGCCGGCTTCTGATAATACTCTTCTTTTAAAAATAACAGCACCCAGAACAACATCGAATTATCCGGATGCAGTTTAAAAATCTGTTCCACTTCCGTCGTCAGACGATCCACATAGGACGGCTCCCGCTCCATCAATGTGCACAGATAAAGATAATACCCCCATTCCGGACTTTCATGATCCTCACACGTCCGTTTAAAATCATCTAATATCCAGGATGCCTCCTGTCTCTGGCGGTTGATGATCAGCGTCTGTGCCTTCATCAGTCCATAAATCTTTTCATTCTCACACAAAACGGAAAGATGATCCAAAATAACCCCCGACTGGTTTGCCCATACTCCGGTCACAATCCGTTTCAGGCGGTATTCCAGATAAAGCTGCATTAATTTTATGCGTGATTTCTGGATATCAAAAAAAACAGGTTCATCCTTCGTTTTATTTTCCTGCTTAGTCGTGGCACACACCGTATAGATCAATGGTTTCTGTCCCGGTATCTCCAGACGGATCTTTCCAAAATTCCTTCCCGCATGCATTTTTTCTGCCACAATATAATATTCCACATCACAGATACTTCCCACAAACATCTCATCGGTGACCCGTGGTTTCTTTAAAACCAGAAATTCTGCATCCGAATGGACTCTGATTTCAAGATATCCATGCTGGTTTCTGTTCACCTGAAAAGTTTCAAGTCTGTTTTCATGCACCTGGTAAAATATGGCACTGCTTTCTTCCAATGAAACCACAGTCCGCTTCTTTTTGTGGATTCCGATCAAAAACTCCTCCACTTTCTGTCCGGATGGTGTTCCTTTCGACAAACCCTCATATAAAAGCATCTCCCTTTTTTCATCCGGATGAAATATGTTTTTAAACTTGCCCGAATAAAACAGATGAAATGCCTCGTCAAAGTCGTTTTCTGATAATCTGGCAAAATCGGATAAATTTTTCACTTTGCCAACCGAGGATTCTGCATACAGTTTTGAAACAGACACAACAAAAGAAAGGTTATATTCACCCTGTTCTACTACGATACAGAACTCTCCTTTTTGAATATCACCTTCGATCAGACCATAACTATGAAATTGGTAACGAATCCTTATTTCTTCCCCTTCAAACTGCGGTGTCAGACATTCCATCCTCGGATTGGAAGAATATACGATTCCACGCATCGGCACATGATTTGTGCTTGTGATCACGAAATCCCCCGAAATATCATTACCTTCCATTGCTGTGATGTCAATCTTATCCACAGAAATTGAAAGAGACGGCTTTAAGTGTTCGAATTTTCCCCTTGCCAGTTGTTGTATCCGTCTTCGCAAATCGACACCTGCTTTTTCTCTCTTAATTGCTTGCTTTTTCAATGACAATCATTATAATAGATTATAAACCAATTTGGAGGAGTTCGCAATGATAAAACACAAAGACCATTTTCACGGAAGTGATTTAGAAAAAATAGAACAGATTTACGGCATCAAAAAAGAAGAGATCGTCAGTTTTTCCGCAAATGTCAATCCGCTTGGCGTATCACCGCTTCTTCGGACCGCTCTCTCCGAGCAGATCGATGTGATCACGACATACCCTGACAGGGAATATACCTCCCTGCGCAAATGCATTGCAGAATACTGCGGCACCGAATACGAAAACGTCATCGTAGGAAATGGTTCCACGGAACTGATCTCTCTTTTTATACAGATCGAGCACCCGAAAAAAGCGATGGTCATCGGACCTACTTATTCCGAATATGAGAGAGAGATTTCACTCGGCGGAGGCACAACACTCTACTATCCGCTCCGTGAAAAGGACAACTTCCGCTTAGATGTCGACGATTTTATCTCCCATTTAAATGAAAGTATTGACCTGATCGTCATCTGCAACCCGAACAACCCTACTTCATCCTGCATCACCAGAACGGAAATGCGCCATATCTTAGATGCCTGCAAGGAACATGACATTTACGTTATGGTGGATGAAACTTATGTGGAATTTGCTGATAATATGGCTGAAATCTCAGCCGTGCCGCTGACAAACTATTATAACAACATCGTTATCCTGCGCGGCACCTCAAAGTTTTTTGCAGCACCGGGTCTTCGTCTCGGCTATGCGATCACAGGCAACCGTGACCTGATCAAATCAATCAATACCAGGAAAAATCCGTGGACGATCAACTCCCTTGCTGTCGTTGCCGGAGAGACGATGTTCCGTGACACTGCATATATCAAAGCCACCAAAGATCTGATTTCTTCCGAGCGAGCAAGGATCTACCGGACATTCCAGAAAAGTCCTGATTTTAAAGTGTATGAACCGAGCGGCAATTTCATGCTGATACGCATTTTAAAAGATGATCTCACTTCACAGGATCTCTTTGACCGCGCAATTCGCGAGAAAATGATGATCCGCGACTGCTCCACCTTTCCATTTTTAGACAACAAGTACATCCGGCTTTGCATCATGAATCCGGAGGACAACGACAGACTGCTTGCATGTCTGCTCCGTTAAGTATTCATTAAGTATTAGCAGGGAAGTTTTGGGACAACCCCAAAGCTTCCTTTTATTCATGATAATAGAATGTTCGCGGAGCGTGCATTTTATTATTTTGGGACATAAAAAACGACAGACCGTACGATCTGCCGTTTTTTCATGACCATAGATTCCTGTCGAATCCATACCATCGATTCTTTTTTCCCCTGTAATTACATCATTCCCATGCCCGGGTTACCTGCTGGAACTGCCGGAACATCTTCTTTGATGTTTGCAACAACAGACTCTGTTGTAAGCAGTGTAGATGCAACAGATGTTGCGTTCTGTAATGCTGTTCTTGTAACTTTAACCGGGTCAAGGATACCATTCTCAACCATATCTACATATTCTTCGGTTGCTGCGTTGAATCCGATACCGTCTTTGGACTCTTTTACTTTGTTGATGATAACAGCACCCTCAAGACCTGCGTTTGCAGAAATGTAGTATAACGGAGCTTCGAGAGCTTTTAAGATAACCTTTGCACCGGTCTTCTCATCACCCTCTAAGGTGTCAGCTAACTCTGCAACAGCTTTGGTTGCATGGATATATGCAGAACCGCCGCCTGCGATGATACCTTCTTCTACTGCTGCTCTTGTTGCATTTAAAGCATCTTCCATACGAAGTTTTGCTTCTTTCATCTCTGTCTCAGTTGCTGCACCGACACGGATGACTGCGACACCGCCTGCTAATTTAGCAAGTCTCTCCTGTAATTTCTCTTTATCGAACTCAGATGTTGTCTCCTCGATCTGTCCACGGATCTGGTTTACTCTGCTTGCGATTGCATCTTTGTCACCGGCACCGTCAACGATTACTGTGTTCTCTTTCTGAACTTTGACAGATTTTGCACGGCCTAACTGATCCATCGTTGTGTCTTTTAATTCCAGACCAAGATCAGAGCTGATTACCTGACCACCTGTTAAGATTGCGATATCTTCAAGCATTGCTTTTCTTCTGTCACCATAACCAGGTGCTTTGACAGCTACTACGTTGAATGTACCACGCAATTTGTTGACAATCAATGTGGTAAGTGCCTCACCCTCGATGTCCTCAGCGATGATGAGTAATCTTGCGCCGCTCTGTACGATCTGCTCTAACAGAGGAAGAATCTCCTGAATGTTGCTGATCTTCTTATCTGTAATTAAGATGTAAGGATCATCTAATACTGCTTCCATTTTGTCCATATCTGTGCACATGTAAGCAGATACATAACCACGATCAAACTGCATACCTTCTACTAAGTCAAGCTCTGTCTGCATTGTCTTAGATTCCTCGATTGTGATAACACCATCGTTGGAAACTTTTTCCATCGCGTCGGCTACCATGTTACCTACGTTCTCATCTCCTGCAGAGATTGCAGCTACTTTTGCGATCTGGTCTTTTCCGTTTACTTTGGAAGACATTGCAAGGATTGCTTCTACAGCTTTATCTGTTGCTTTCTTCATACCACGGCGAAGGATGATCGGGTTTGCACCTGCTTCAAGGTTCTTCATACCTTCCTGTACCATTGCCTGTGCTAAAACAGTTGCTGTTGTGGTACCATCACCTGCAACATCGTTTGTCTTTGTTGCAACTTCTTTTACAAGCTGTGCACCCATGTTCTCGAATGCATCTTCTAACTCGATCTCTTTTGCGATCGTAACACCATCGTTTGTGATCAGTGGAGCACCGTAGGATTTGTCAAGTACTACGTTTCTTCCTTTCGGTCCTAATGTTACTCTTACGGTATTTGCCAGTTTATCTACACCTGCACCTAATGCTGCTCTTGCTTCTGTGCCATATTTAATTTCCTTTGCCATATCTGTCTACCTCTTTCTGAATTTATTAATGATAAAAATATGTTTTACTCTACAACTGCGAGAATATCATTCTGTTTTACAATGATGTATTCTTCTCCGTCTAATTTTACTTCTGTTCCTGCGTATTTCGAATAAATTACCTTCTGACCTGCTTTTACCTGCATGGTAACTTCTTTTCCATCAACCATTCCGCCAGGACCAACTGCTATAACCTCTGCCTCCTGTGGTTTTTCCTGTGCACTGCTTGTAAGGATGATACCTGATTTTGTAGTCTCCTCTGCCTCACACTGTTTTAATACGACTCTGTCGCTTAATGGAACTAATTTCATGTTGCTTACCTCCTGCTTATGATCATCTGTTTTATTTCTTTTGAGTAGTTATTAGCACTCATTTCTTTTGAGTGCTAACTTATGGTTCATATAATAGATTTTTATATTTGAATCTGCAACCAAATATATTTCTATTTATAATTATTTATTCCAATATTTTCTTATTTTTTCTCTCTTTTTCTCGTTTTTTTATAAGTTCACTCATTTTCTGTGATTTTATACTTTTTTTATTTTTTCAACGGAGACTGTTTTACCGTGCGTTTTACGGTCTGTTTTACCGTCTCCTTCATTGCTTTATTTCCTTCCGTCCAAAGCAGTTTTAAGGCTCTTGAAAACAGTTTCTGCCGCTCCGGTGAAAGTTTACTGGTTTCCTTCATCAGTTCCTGTATTTTCTTCCATTTACTGTGGTAAAAATCATCTACCGTACGGATCCCGACTTTTTCGATCATATCAAATGCTGTCTCTACGATCTGTGCTCTCTCTTCCTCGTCTAACTGGTAAATCCATGATTTCATCGTTTCATCCAGCAACAGGCTCTGCGCCGCAACCTGATCTACATGTACAAAAGATCTTCCGAGTACCTCCCATGACATGGCATCGTGCTGCTGGATCCCGCTGTTTGAGCTCTTGACAACTTCAAACGACTCCTGATGCTCTAAGAGCATTCCGACAATGGAAGATTCCGGCAGGATCGTGTGCAGCTTTGGCAGCATGCGCTGGTACTCTGTGCTTTCCACCATATCGCTCCGGAATCCCGGACCATCATTGCTGTACACATTTAAAATCTGGTTCTGGATCTGCGGATCACATTTTACGGAGGCATACACGGCAAAATTTCCACCCTTTGAATGGCCGCCGACACGCACCCTCTGCTTTTTGTCTGTCACTGCACGGTTCAAATATTCCACTGCCCGGAGCTGTCCCGGCGTTTCTGACAGATAACCCATATTAAAATCTTCCCGCCAGCCCGTGATCGTGTTGTCCGTTCCACGAAATGCCACATACAGGCTGTCATCCGGCAGTTCCACACAGACCGCCGAAAACTGAAACTGTTCCTCATCCCGGATCTCGTTGACATAGCAGCGTAGTTTTACATTCGAAAAACGTTTTGTTTCTGCCATTTTCTCCATAACAAACGGAGCCGATTTCGTCATGGATACCCGCGCTAAGATTTCGTCTTTATCATTCTTTTCCCAAAATTGTCCGGATGCCTCCTTAAGCGGTACTGCCGGCGCATTTTCCTCTGCAGTAACGATCCCCTCAAAATCAACATATGCAAGCTGCGCTAAAATCAGATTATCAACTTCATTAAATTCATCTGCCTCAAACGATAAATCACCACGCCAGTCCATATAATCCATGATATTTGCCATTGTTTTCCCCCTGTCTTTTATTTAAATCAGCCCATAATGTTTCAGTCCGTTCCAGATCCCATCTTTATGGATATCTGTGGTAACAAATTCTGCCGCATTCTTTGCCACATCCGTACCATTTCCCATGGCAATCCCATGTGCCACAAATTCAAGCATTTCCACATCATTAGCGCTATCCCCGAATGCATAGGTATCTTCCTTTGCGATTCCAAGAGACGCACAGAGGCGCTCAATGCCGCTTGCCTTTGAATGCCCCGCCTGCCCGATCTCTAATATTCCATCCGGCTCATGGACGATCATATCAAACTCCGTTCCCAGTTCTTTTCTGACAAGTTCTACATCTGCATTTCCAAGTTCCGCACTCAGCTTATTTACCTCATATTGTGCAGTCCCGGTAATACTTTTTAAGTTTTCCCCAAGCTCATTTCTCAGATAAATGACATATGGATCGTCGGCAAAATCTTTTTCATCCACATAAATATAGTTCGGTCCCTCTAAGACCATCGGGATCTGATGTTTCCGCAGCACTGCAAGGATATGCCCGATCTGTTCTTTCGTCAGCAGCAGTTCAAACAGCTTTTCCCCATCAAACTCGATATGTGTGCCGCACGCTGCCACGATTCCGTCAAATCCAAGTGCAAGTAATTTGGGACTTTTAATATTTGACCGGCTTCTTCCACTGCATAGAAATGCATAATAACCATTTTTTCTGAGCTCTTTTAATGCTTTTTTTGTACTTTCCGGAATATTCATTTTAAAATCCCACAAAGTACCATCTATATCAAAAAATACTGCTTTTTTCATTGTCGATTATCTTTTCCCTTTCTGCTGTGTTGTTTTTTATTCTAACAGAATTCATTCCTTAAGCAAAGTCTTTTCCTGTCTGAAACACGAAACCTGAAATGGACGGCTGCTGTTCAGACACAAAAATGCCGCGCAACTCTATTACAGGTCACGCGGCATAAATATGCACATGATTCTACTCGCGATGCAATGCCCCGCTCATATTATTCGCGATGCAATGCTCCGCTCGTTTTACTCGCGGTGCATGGAGAAGCTTTCCATGTCATAATTCTTTAAGTTGTCATGGATCGTACGGTCGTCTGCCTGTCCGATCAGTGTATCACGATTCTTCTTGGAAGAAACCTGATCATTGAATGCACTTGGACCACCGACACAGCCGCCTTCACATGCCATACCTTCGATGAAGTCTTCCGGCAGTCTTGCTGCTTTTAACAGAAGTAATGCTTTCTTACACTCTGCCGCACCGTTTGCCTTGCATACGGTTGCTGCGATCTCATCGTTAGACTCTTTTAAACTCTCAAGTACTGCAGCTGTTACACCGCCGGAGTTTGCAAAACGTTTACCAAATGTAGAAGCTGTCTGGTCATCGTTTGCACATGGCTGTAACTCAACACCTTTTGCTTTCATCATTGCACGGATCTCGCTGTATGTTAATACATAATCTGCATTTCCCTCGATCTTCTGATCTGCCACTTCAGACTTCTTGGCAACACAAGGTCCGATAAATACAGTGATTGCTTCCGGATCTTTTGCTTTGATCAGACGTGAAACTGCACACATCGGAGACACTGTTGTGGACACGCACTCTGCTAATTCCGGATAATGTAAACGCACCATATTTACGAATGCCGGACAACAGGAAGTAACTTTCTTATTTCCCTCTTTATATGCCTCAGCCCACTCTTCTGCCTCATAAGCTGCCGTCATATCTCCGCCAAGACCTACATCATAGAAATCTGTAAATCCCATCTCTTTCATGGCTTTCTTCCAGCTTGCCATGGTGATATCAACACCAAACTGACCTTCTGTTGCCGGAGCTGCCATTGCATATATATGCTTACCTGCTTTTAAAGCCTCGATAACCGGTACAATAAATGTTTTGGATGCGATTGCTCCAAACGGACAGCTGTGGATACATTTACCGCAGCGGATACATTTTTCTTTGTCGATCACGGAAATGCCATACTCATTGTATGTAATCGCATTAACCGGACAGCTGAATTTACATGGTCTCTTTAAATGTGCGATTGCATTGTAAGGACATGCCTGTGCACATCTTCCACACTCTTTACATTTGGAAGGATCAATATGGGAGCGGTCTCTTCCCGGCTCAATTGCGCCAAATTTACATGCATTGACACATGCTTTTCCAAGACAATTCTGACAGTTTTCTGTTACTGTATAACTGGAAATCGGGCAATCCTCACATGCGGAACTGATAACCTGGATCACATTTCCATCATCCTCTGCACCCGGTGCCTTGCCCTCTGCTAAACGGACTCTCTGACGGATGATCTCCCTCTCTTTATAAATACAACAGCGAAACTGCGGTGTCGGACCTGGAATGAGTTCTGTTGCGATGTGGTCTCTCTCTTCTTCAAGTCTGCCTTCAAATGCAAGCTTTGCGACTGTGTAGAGTACATCGTGTTTGATTTTAATCACATTTTCATCTGCATACATCGTGTTTTACCTCGCTCATCTTATCTTTGTTAACTTTTTAACCATCTTAGACATTATATATTATCTGTATGGAAATTCAAGTACTTCGCATGTTTTTATTGAGAAACACAGTAAGTTTTTCACCTCTTATTGAGAAAAAGCGCCTTTCATGCTATAATTAAGCTGTTCGTCTGCCTGACGATCATACATTTTACAAAGGACTAAGAAGGTACTACCTGTACAAAACCGGAGATTTTTATGAATACATTTTCCAAACTTTACGATACAGAATTGCACAATCAGGAGATCAAATCAAATAAACGGACTTTAATGGGGTTTTGCTGGTTTTTCCTGACACTGCTGCTTGTCTGGGTTTTAACCATGATCAATTTCTTTCTGATCAGTAAATTTTTAATCAGTCTTTCACTGGGATTTACGGTACTCTTACTCATTCCTCCTGTCATTATCTATAAAAAGACCGATCTCTCAAGTCCATGGATCAAATATTTATTTCTGGCATTGATCAGTATCATCTGCTCGATCATTACCGCACTGCTTACCTATCATGCAGTTTTGATTTTCGTTATGCCACTGTTATTTGCGATCCAGTACCGGAAACGTCAGGCGCTCTGGTTTTCCTTTATTTTTAACACGATTACCATGTTTATCAGTTCCTATGTGGGATTTTATTACGGACTGTGTGACCTGAATCTGCTCTTAGAGAGCACCCATACAAGAAACTGGTACCTGCAGACTATGACCGGTTCTTTTCTGCAGATTCCTTTTAATGAAAATCCTATGTTTATCATTGCCGTCTTTGAAGTTTTGCCGCGTACACTGATCCTGCTTATTTTTACGATCATGCTTCAGTATACTATCATCAGGAGTCACAATGATGCCCTTAGGATTGCAGAGCTTACCTATCGCAAGGATATGGATGCCCGCACAAAACTTTATAATAAGAATAAATACGAAGATATGGCTGTAAATTATTATCCATCCGTCGGATATATTGCCGTTGCATTCTGGGATCTGAACAATTTAAAAATGATCAATGATAACTTTGGACATGCTGTTGGCGATTCCCTGATCCAGACCATGTCAGAGAAATTGCTTGCCGTTTCCAATGAAAGATGCCGTACTTACCGTGTCGGCGGTGATGAATTTCTGCTGATCCTTGATGATCCGGCACCTGGTGAAATAAACCGGATCATACAACAGGTAAAAACGGAACTCTCTTCCGGCACTGGCACTACCGGTCTCCGTATCCTTGCTGCAGTCGGTTCGGCAGAAGGATGTGGAGCCGATATCCGTTCACTTGTAAAAAAAGCAGATGCCGCCATGTATTCAGACAAGGCAAAGAGCAAGGAGGGCAGATCATGATCTATATTCTTACAGCATGTTTAGTTTTGGTATTTCTTTTGTTTTTCACTTCCTATCTGCTATATCGCGGTGTCTTTTATTATCCGCAAAAAAAGCATGTCGACCCGTACCAGATACCGGATGACATGCTCTATGCCCCTTATAAAAATGCTATGCTCCATCTTCTCCATGAAATGGAGCAGACTCCCTATGAAGAAGTTTCTATCCGGTCACAGGATGGTCTGTCTCTGTGCGGCAGACTTTATCTGTTTCGTCCGGATGCACCGCTTATGCTCTTTTTTCATGGATATCATGGAACTTTTCTCTGGGATGGTCTGGGATCTTTTCGCTTCTGCAGGAAAAATCATATCAACCTTCTTGTAGTCGATGAGCGCAGCCACGGGAAAAGTGCCGACCAGATCATTACCTTTGGTATCCGGGAATGCAAGGATGTAAAATGCTGGGCAGATTACGCTGCAAAACGCTTTCCGGAAAAATCCCTGATCTTATCCGGTGTATCTATGGGTTCTGCTTCTGTCATGATGGCATCTGTTCTCTCCCTGCCGTCTTCTGTGAAAGCCCTGATCTGCGACTGCGGATACACTGCCCCTGCCGAAATTATCAAAGAAACCATACGGTCTTTTCATCTGCCGGTTTCTTTCTGTTATGCCCTGCTGCACTTTGGCGCACGCATTTTCGGGCACTTCAATCTCAGTGAATCAACCGCATTATCTGCCGTAAAACAGACAAAACTGCCCATTCTCTTTATCCATGGGGATCATGATTCCATCGTTCCACCAAAAATGTGCGACGAACTTTATGATGCCTGTGCATCCAGAAAGAAAAAACTGATCATTACAGGCTCCCAGCACGCTGTCAACGCAATGGCTGATTTTGATTCCTATGAACGGGAGATCATGAATTTTCTCAAAGAATCCGGAATAAAGATTTAAAACCCAAAACCGGCAAACTCTCCAAATAATTCTAACAGCTCAAAGCCGTTTAGCTTCATAAGATTACATTCCTCTCCCGTCAGTTCAGATATCTGGCAGCCTTTTTGCACAGAGATCCTGCCACTCAGACTGTCCGTATCATCCGATTCAAACGTAATTGTTCCGTCCTTTGCTGCAAGGTTTCCGCTAATATTTGTCTGAATCGTTGTCGTTTTCTCCCCCGTCAAAAATGCGATTTTCATATTCTGTGTCCGGAAATCACCTCCCAGGAACAGAACATCTATATTCTGTGCATTTTCATCATCCTCATAATTGACAGAAACAGATGCCAGCTTATTCTGATACAAATATACACTGCATTCCATCTCCCCGGCCGCAGATATTTTATCATAAAATACCATAAAAACTTTTCCCACCGGATCCGCAGATATTTTTGTCCCGTCCCCGTACTTTTTCTTCACAGCCTTCTCCGCTGCATCTAATACATTTTGGGCATTATCCTTGCTGATTGTAAACTGATACCCCGCACAGTTTCTTTTCTGACCATCAATTTTAAATTCTTTTTTTTCTGTTTTCTTTATTTTCAGTTTGTTAAATTCTTTCCGCGCCTCTTTTAATATATCTGTTCCGATCGTTTTCTGCTCATTTCCACCATATAGTTCTTCCAAAATGGTATCGAAACGTTCCAGCTTTTCCGAACCGATCTTTTTCGCAAGATATCCACTTTTTCCACCATTCTTATAATCGTATGTAAATACTTTCGAGCTCAGTGACGGAAGCTGTGTTTTCAGCTCTTTTTCATCCAGTGTCATTACAAATTCCAGATCCGGCAGCTTATCTAAATCTATCGTTCCCTTTAACTGTTTCTGATCGGAAACGGATGCATATTCTGCCTGGATTTTCTGCTCTTTCCATTGTCCGTCCATCGAAACGGTGTAATCCTCATCCTTTGAAACATCTGCGGTTTCCGGCTGATCCTTGATCGTATGATATGCTGCATATAAAATCTTATCACCTTTTCTTAAAAAGAAACCATTCTTTATCCCTGCAAACAGTACGATTGCCAGGATTACAATAATTCCCGCAGACAGCACCCATATTTTCTTTGAAAATTTTTTATGATCATTTTGCTTTTCCATTGTAAGCCTCCATTTAGATCCTGAAATATCAAATTCATTTTTCCCGTTTTCTTTTTATCCGGTTTATTTTATTCTTTTTTTCATGCCTTGTAAACCTGTTTTCAACTATTTTTATTTCCATTTGTGCTGCTTTCTAATACAATGTTTTCATCCGTACAATAAGCCTCTATACAATAAAAACGCCCCGGTATTACATCCAAGTAACACCGGAGCGCTCTCCTGCCTGTCTGTTCTGTTTTCTAATCCAACAGATTCTGCATACTCTTTAAACTGATCAAAAGTGTTGATGTATTATGCAGTAACGCCGATGTGGTCGGCTGTAAAATTCCTGCAACACCACATAATATTAATCCCAAATTGAAACTTACGATAAAGCGGTAATTGCCGCGGATCCGTTTCATCAGGCTGTCCGATAACAGCTTTAATGTTACGATCTGATAAAGATCATCCGAACCAACTGTAATATCAGCGATCTCTCTTGCGATCTCAGCACCATCACTGATCGCAATACCGACATTCGCTGCAGAAAGTGCCGGTGAATCATTGATTCCGTCACCGATCATGATAACTTTTCTTCCGGCCGCCTTTTCTTTCTCAATAAATCCGGCTTTATCCTCCGGCAATACTTCCGAGTAATACTCATCCACGCCAACACGCTTTGCGATTGCTGCTGCGGTACGCTCACTGTCGCCCGTCATCATAACAACTTTCGTGATCCCGGCACGCTTTAATGAATTGACGACTGCCTCTGCTTCCTCACGAAGAGGATCTTCGATACAGATTACGCCTGCTAACTTTCCTTCGATTGCAAGATACAGGTGTGAATATTCTTTCGGGAGAGAATCAAACAATTCCTGTTTTCCTTCCGGGATCGTACAGTTTTCATCTTCAAACACAAAGTGGCTGCTTCCGATGACTGCACGTTTTCCATCGATCGTCGTGGAAATACCATGTGCTACGATATATTCCACTTTGGTATGCATTTCCTCGTGTGCAAGATTTTTCTGCTGTGCAGCATCCACGACTGCTTTTGCCATCGAATGCGGGAAATGCTCTTCTAAACATGCTGCAATACGCAGTAACTCATCCGGTTCTGCACCGTTAAATGATACAACATCCACAACAGTCGGTTTCGCTTTTGTGAGTGTTCCCGTCTTATCAAACACGATCGTGTCTGCATCTGCAACAGCCTCTAAGTATTTTCCACCCTTGACGGTCACATGGTAAAGACTCGCCTCACGGATTGCGGAAAGTACCGAGATCGGCATTGCAAGTTTTAATGCACAGGAAAAATCGACCATCAGTACGGATATCGCTTTATTTACATTTCTGGTCAGCAGATAAGTCAATGCTGTACCGCCTAATGAATACGGTACTAATTTGTCTGCTAAATGCTCTGCTTTTCCTTCCAGTGCCGATTTTAATTTCTCGGACTCCTCAATCATAGTAACGATCTTCTCAAAGCGGCTTGAACCGCCGACTTCTTTGACAAGAACGGTAAGCTCTCCCTCTTCTACCACGGTGCCGGCATAAACAGAATTTTCCACAATTCTTCTGACAGGAACAGATTCTCCGGTTAAGGATGCCTGATTGACCATTGCCTCACCGTCGCTGACTATACCGTCAAATGGGATGACATTGCCCATATGGACAACAACCTCATCTCCCGGACGGATTTCAGAGGTTTGTACAAGTACTTCCTGATCTTCGCGTTTTAACCATACTTTTCCTACATTTAAAGACATCGTGCGCGCCAGATCGTCCACAGATTTCTTGTGTGTCCACTCCTCTAAGAGTTCACCGATGCCAAGTAAGAACATGACAGAACCGGCTGTCTCGATATCATTTCTGAAAATGGATACCCCAATCGCAGTTGCATCCAGTACCGGCACTTCAATCTTCCGCCGCCATAAGCACTGTAAACCTTTCCAGAGATATTTCACGGATTTGACGGTCGTGACACATGCCCGGAATGGGTACGGTAAAAACATCCTGCCCGCATAACGACAGACGATCTTTCCGATCAGTTTTTCCTGATATTTTGCATTTAACTCACGGCCGGAATTTTCAATCACTCCTGCCGGAACATCCACTTTTTCATAGGAAAACTGCTGTAATGTGCGGATCATCTCTGTACGGTCTCCGACATAGGAGATCACAGCGTCCCCGGTGCGCTCATATACTTTCGCAAATGTCACATATTTATTGCTATGTAAAAAATAAAGGAGCGTATCTGCCTGCTCATAGCTCATCCGGTACTGAGACACATGGATACGCATACGCCCTTTGATCTCATGTTTGATGACAAACTTCATTTTTCTCACTCCAATCAATAGTAAAGGAAAGCACCAGGGTATTTTTCCCGGTGCTTCCTGTCGCGGTCTTGATATCGCCACATTCTTTATCATGGCGATATCAAGACCGCGAAACGTGTAATCTATTGTTTTATGCTTCTTCTGCTGCTTCGTTCTCTGCTGTGCTGTCCTCTGCTTCCGCTGCCTCATCTGCGAATGCTGCCGCCTCTGCTGCTGCAGCGCGCTCCTCGTTGATGTTCTTAGCTTCCTCGTAAATGTCACCAGCATTTTCCTGAACAGTTGTAACTGTGTTCATCACGCACTCTTTTGCGCGGAGAACTGCTGCTGTACAGTTTGTGTAAACTTTCTTTGCATCCTTGCTTGAGAGAACTTTGATACCTGCGGTTCCAAATAATACTCCTGCTGCAAAAACACCTGTTTTCTTCCAGTTAATCGCTTTCAAACAATCTAACATCTTATGTACCTCCTGTGGATTTAATTATTTGTATTAGCTGTCATTTTTGGTCAGAATCTGACTATTTTCTACAAAATCAACTGCCCTCTCTATGACATTTTCACGATTATATACCTGATTTTTCCAATTTTCAATAAAAAAACGGGCAAATGATAAAATTTATCATTTGCCCGTTTTTTCATATATTTATGAACTTTTTTCTATTTCGTATTGAGCGTGCGCATGGAGTTTAAGATCGCGATTACAGAAACTCCGACATCCGCGAATACTGCTTCCCACATATTTGCCATACCAAGGGCACCTAATAATAATACCAGAGCTTTGACTGCAAGTGCAAATACAATATTCTGTTTTACGATGCCAAGTGTCTTTCTTGCGATTTTGACCAGTGATGCAATTTTTCGGATATCATCATCCATCAGTACGATGTCCGCTGCCTCGATCGCAGCATCCGAACCCATGCTTCCCATGGCGATTCCGATATCTGCTCTTGTGAGTACCGGTGCATCGTTGATACCATCACCGACGAATGCCAGTCTCTCTTTTTCATTCTGTGCACCCAACAGTTTCTCCACCTGACCGACTTTGTCTGCCGGGAGCAGTTCTGCATGCACTTCATCAATGCCAAGTTCTGCGGCAACGGCATCTGCAGCCGCCTGTCTGTCTCCGGTCAGCATAACTGTCTTTTTCACACCGACCTGTTTCATATCGCGGATCGCATCTTTGCTGCCCTCTTTGACAGTATCGGAGATCACGATACTTCCGGCAAACACGTTGTTGCATACCACATAGACAACCGTTCCGGCAGTCTTGTTTTCCGTGTAAGCGATATTCTGCGCGTCCATCAGTTTTGCATTGCCAAGGTATACTTCCCTGCCATCAATAAATGTATGGATTCCGTGTCCTGCGATCTCCTCCGTATCTGTGACGCGCTCCATGGAAAGTGTTTTTCCATATGCTTCGCGGATAGAGTTCGCGATCGGATGGTTGGAATAACCCTCGCCGTACGCTGCGATCTCCAACAATTCTTCTTTTCCGATTGTGTTGTTTTTGTCCGCGGAAGGCTGTACTTCCGAAACCTTAAATTCACCCTTGGTCAGTGTACCGGTCTTGTCAAACACGATCGTTGTCATCTCGGCAACTGCCTCTAAATAGTTGCTTCCTTTGACCAGAATACCGATCTTAGAGGAAGCACCGATTCCACCGAAGAAACCAAGCGGAACAGAAATGACAAGTGCACACGGGCAGGAAATAACCAAAAAGATACATGCTCTCTGGATCCAGTCTGCCCAGCCACCGCCTAAGATCAACGGAGGTAAAATAGCTAAGATCACTGCACCGATGGTGACAACCGGTGTATAATATTTTGCAAATCTTGTGATAAAGTTTTCTACTTTGGCTTTCTTACTGCTTGCATTTTCTACCAGTTCTAAGATACGGGCTACCGTAGAATCCTCAAATGCTTTTGTTACTTTTACTTTGATCGTACTGCTACCGTTGACACATCCGCTGATGATCTCATCTCCGACTGTTGCCCTGCGCGGTACAGATTCACCGGTCAGCGCTGCGGTGTCGATCATGGAGGTTCCCTCCGTCACGATTCCATCAAGCGGAATGCGCTCGCCCGGTTTTACAACGATGATCGTTCCAACTTCCACATCATCCGGATCAACCTGCGTCAGCACACCATCTTCCTCAATGTTGGCGTATTCCGGACAGATATTCATCATATCGGAAATGGACTGTCTGGATTTGCCGACCGCATAATTCTGGAACAGCTCTCCAACCTGATAAAACAGCATAACGGCAACTGCCTCGGAATATTCTTTCACGCCAAACGCGCCAAAAGTTGCGACCATCATCAGGAAGTTTTCATCAAACACCTGTCCGTGACTGATGTTTCTGACTGCCTTATAGACAATGTCATAACCGATCACCAGATACGGGATCAGATAGATCAGGAATACAAGCCACTGGCTCGGTAACTGCTCTAACACTCCAGTATGCTCTAAAACCATTAACACTACAAACAGCACAAATGCAGTGATAATACGGTACAGCATTTTTTTCTGTTTTGATGTCATATTGATTCCTCTTTTCTTCATTTATTTCATATGTTCATGTATTCATATGTTTTCTTTTTTGTAAGCCCGGTATGCATCTGTTTTCAACCCTGTACTGCCTGATCTCTTTTTTCCTGCAGCATTTTTATTTCGTGCAGATATATGATCACGTGCAGCACTCCTTTTGCATAACCGGGCTTTCCATGTATGAGACTGACTGTCACATACAACTATGTTTTTGTTTTACCTGATTTTTTTACATTAAAATCTTGCAGTCCGGCTCAACCTTTGCACAGACTTTTACGACTTCTTTCATGATGTCATCGAATTTGTCATCCACTGCATCTACCATCATTTTCTGTGTCATAAAGCTGACATTTGCATCGTTGACACCCTCGATTTTTTTGATAGCCTCTTCCATTTTTGCTGCGCAGTTTGCACAGTCAAGATCCTCAAGTTTGAATTTCTTTTTCATAATTGAATCCTCCATTTTCTTTTTGATATAAATTTTGTTTTTACTTACTCTTCGATATGTTCTCTTCCCTGATCGATGATCGTTCTTACATGCTCATCTGCCAGTGAATAAATCACGGACTTTCCTTCGCGCCGTCCGGTCACAAGCTTCGCCTGTTTTAAAATCTTAAGCTGATGTGAAATCGCCGACTGGTTCATATTCAGTGACTGTGCCAGATCGCATACACACATCTCCGACTGAAACAGTACGAACAGAATCCGGATTCTTGTGGAATCTCCAAACACTTTGAACAGTTCGGCGAGATCATATAATTCATCTTCGTCAGGCATCTGTTCATTTGCCGCTCTGATCTTATCTTCATGAACTTCATATGCCTCACAGCACGGTACATCGTCTATTGCCAAATCTTACACCTCCAGTCTTTCACATTATCATTTGAACATATTCTTATCTGTTCATATGTTTATGATAGTACTGGTATGTGGATTTGTCAAGAGATTAGAATATAATTTTCATTCTTTGCGTTTTATATTGTTACTGTCCACTCGTACTTCGTTCCAGTAACGGATTTTGCCGATGCTTCGCATTCCAAATCGGCAAAATCTGCTACCACCACTGTATCATACGGCATTTTCAGTTCAGAAAATGCCTGCCTGTAAACAGTAACTTTATATTCTCCGTATCAAAGCCCACGCCCCCATCATCAGATCTGCCGGAACAATCTTTGCTGCTGCCCGGTGCAGGGTACATACGATACCCGGTGTGGATACTGCCAGCCCAAGTTTTGCATCCAGCAGTGCATGACGCGCCACATTTTTCTGTCGGGAAGCAAGCGGAAAACTGTGAATATAAGAACTGTCACTGCTCTTCTTTGCCCGCCCGATGAACTCGGTGTCCTTGATCCAGTAAGGACAGACAGCGGTCACACGGATTCCCGTACCGTAAAGTTCCACGCGCAGCGCCCTGCTGTAACGATATAAAAATGCTTTCGTTGCTGCATAAACACTCAGATATTGGAACGGCTGAAATGCCGCAGTCGAACAAATCTGCAAAATACGCGCCCCACGTTTCATAAATGGCAGAGAAATCTGTGTCATGGCAACTGCCGCCTTGCAGTTTAAGTCGATCATGCCATCCACATCCACTCTTTTGATATCCCGCCAGGAACCGATCTTTCCGTATCCCGCCGCATTGATCAAGATGCGTACATCCGGTTTTTCTTTCCAGAGCATCGCCTCTATTTCATGCAGTGTCTCCGCCTTTGTCAGATCCCCGGTAATGATCCTAAGATGTGTCTGAAGTTCTTTTTCTAATGCCGTCAGGCGGTCTTTTCTGCGCGCGACCACCCATATTTCATCTAGTTTTTCCTGTTTCCTGATCTGTCTGACAAACTCACTGCCAAGCCCGCTTGACGCCCCTGTTACGATTGCTATTTTCATAGGCACTATTCCTTTCCTGATATCCTGATCATTAAGCATTTTTATAATTTATAATTATAACAAATTTTTTTCCTTTCTCACAGTCATTGTGCACTGATACGGCGGGCAAAAAATAAAAATGAGACCACCTGTACAGTAGTCTCATTTTTATATAATAAAGTAATTTTTCTGATTAACCAGAATTTCTTAACCAGAATCTGTTAACCCTTTACACTGCCAAGTGCAACACCCTGTACAATGTGTTTGGATAAGATCAGATATACAATGATAACCGGGAAGATGGAAAATGCGATCATCACATATACCTGCCCCATGTCAAACTTGAGCCAGTCAGCTCCACGTAACTGTGCGATCAGGATAGGAAGTGTCTTTTTCCTGTCATCATGTAAAACCAGCGCTGGTGTGAAATAATTATTCCAACTGCTTACAAAAGTAAAGATCATCTGCACTGCGATAGCAGGTTTCATCAACGGCATTACGATAGTATTAAATGTATGAAATTCTCCTGATCCATCAATGCGCGCTGCTTCGATCAGTGACAACGGCAATGTACTTTCCATGTACTGTTTCATGTAGAAAAACGTAACCGGAGCGGCAATTGCCGGTACGATCAGAGGAATGAAGGAATCCTCTAATTTCATGCTGGAAACAAGTTTGATAAATCCAAGTGCCGTTACCTGTGTCGGGATCATCATAATCATCAGGATAAACGGATAAATATATTTTTTCAGTTTGAAATCATATGCATGGATCGCATAAGCTGTCATCGTCGAAAAATATACACTGAGTACTGCACTAAGGGAGGAAACGATCAGACTGTTGATCATACCGTTCCACACCGGAAGTGTTCCATTCCTTAAGTTTTTCCAGTTTTCCCAAAGATGGCTGCTCGGAATCAATGTAAAACCTGACTGCAACTCACCGTTTGATCTGGTCGCATTGATAAACAGCACATAAAACCAGAATAAACACAAAACAGAGACAATCGCTAATACAACATATGCAATAAATCTTCTTGCATGAATTCCTACACCTTTTTTTAAATTACGGTTCTCATTCATACTTTTCACCCCTTCCTCTTATCATTGCCGGTTATCTTAAATACTACCAGACTTAAAATACCTGTAATGATAAACAGAACAACTGACAGTGCACCAGCCATACCATAGTTCTTACTATAGAGATGTTTATTTAAGAACATGATCAGCGTCATGGTAGAACGCATCGGGTCACCGGTTCCATTGGTTAAGATCTGTGGCACATCAAATAACTGTAAACCACCGATCAGAGATGTGATAACCACATATACAAGGATTGGGCGTAACAGCGGCAGTGTGATCTGCCAGAATACCTGCGAAGAAGTTGCCCCATCGACCTCTGCTGCCTCAAACAGAGAGGTATCGATACCCATCATGCCTGCCATCAGAAGGATCGTCGTATTACCAAACCACATCAGACAGTTCATCAATGCGATCAACCCTCTTGCACTTCCTACATTCGATAAAAATTTATACGGTGTATCAACCAATCCAATCTGCATCAGCATTGAGTTGATGGGTCCTCCATCAGAGAACAACGTAAAGAACAACATGGAAAATGCAGATGCCATGATCAGATTCGGCAGATATACAACTGTTTTAAAGAAACGGGTTCCTTTTAATTTAAGACGTACATCGGAGAACCAGGCGCCAAGTACCAGTGATAAAATGATCTGCGGCACGAAACACATGATCCATAATACCATAGTATTTTTTGTATAAACCCAGATATCTCCATCAGAAAAGAGTTTTTGATAGTTTGCAAGTCCGACAAACTTTGGTCCGACCTGTGTCAGTCCTGACATATAGTTTTCAAAGAAACTGTTGTAAATAGTGCTGACTAATGGGATCAGCTGAAAAATAACGTATACTACAATAAATGGAATCAAAAAGATATACCCCCATTTATTGTACCTTACTACCTTTCCACTACTTTTTTTCATGATAATCTGACCTCCTTTTTCAGAGTGTATTATTTTCATCCACAGAGCTCACAGCATCCTTCACCTTTATCCTGTGTAAACATGCTGTCAGCTCTGCGCTTGGCATTTTAACCTGAATAAACCGCACCTGCCTTCCTTATTGCATTCCGGCAGGCGCAGCTTTTCATTCATAACAACAGAATATCCGCAGAGCGTGCTTTCCATTGTTATTTTTAGATCATTCATCTTCTTAATATGTTAATTCCGGATATTTCTCTAAAACTGATTTGTAAAACAAGTCTAATGCCTCTTCTTTCGTTGCACTTCCTTCAAAATAGTTCTTCATTGCATGCTGAAATTCTTCGTTGCATCCCTGATCGTATGAAGAAAGATTACTTAAATCAAGTTTGGATACACCCTCATTATAAATACCAAGTGGATTCTGTCCGCCTAAGATTTTACTTGCGTAAGAGCTGTCTGCCATCTCAACGATTACATCCTGATTGTTTACAAAGTCATCATCTTTCTCGATGATCTCTCTCATAACATCATCATTGGTTGTCATCTGAAGCAAGATATCTTTTACAAGACTCTGGTTATCCGTTCCTGTTGCTGCACAGATCCATGTACCACCCCAGAAAAAGCCCTGTGGTCCTTCGGTTGCACCCCAGCCGCCGTTGTAACCGATACTGCCTTCGGTATCTGCTGCCATTGAGAAGTTTACTAACCATGCAGGTCCAAAGTAGCAGAATACATTTCCTTCCGGATAGAAGCCTTTCTTCCAGTCATCGCTCCACATATCATATGTTCCTGTTTCTCCCGCATCAACAAGCTCTTTGGAATCATCAACCCATTTCATAATGTTGTCATCAATATTGATTTTGCCATCAACAACCCATTTGGAAGAAACGTTGTTGGAATATACACGGTATGTATCATTTACGGAAGATGTGATGGTGTAGCCGGCATCTTTCATCTTCTTTGCTGTATCATTAAATGTATCCCAGTCTTTCACATAATTCTGAACCTCTGCCGGATCATCAGAACCTAATACTGCTTTTGCTGCATCTCTGTTATAGAATAATACGCCAGGACAGCCCTGCCATGAAAGACCTTTTAATACACCATCAGAATTGGTAACAACATCTTTGGTGTACTGATACTGTTTAGAAAGATCTTCATCGGTAATACCAAGGTCTGTCACTGCCATTGTGTAATCGGTATCAACATATTTCAATGCATAATCAGCTTCTACCAGGAAGATATCAATTTTATCATCTGCTGCTGCATCAGACTGCTTTAATAAGGCTGCATCCAGGTTATTCTGATATGCCATATCATCACTCGGGGTAATGTTCCATTTTACTGTTACATCACCGATCGTACCTGTGGTTGCATCTACCTCTGTATATCCAGGATAATGATCTGTCAGACGACTCTTGAACTCCTCATTCCAGCAGTAGATATTCAATACTTTTCCCTCATCAGAAGTACCTGTCTCTGCGTCTGTACCTGCTGTCTCTGTTACCGGCGCAGTGTCTTCTTTTGCTGTGTCATTGGATTTCTCTGCTGTGCTGCTGTTTGCTGTATTTCCTCCACAGCCTGCCAGTAAAGCTGTCCCCATTGCTGCCACAAGCATCATACTTACGATTCTTCGTTTCATTTACTTTTCCTCCCTTTTTATAAGCACCTTTGGAACACTTTATCTTTTGTGTTCCTGTCTTGTTTACAAGTGATATATTACCGGATTTCAGCTCTGCATTATATTAAATCACTTGAAAAAATATCAGATTCATGACATAATAATGCGAAAATAAAAAACAGGAGTAATGCTATGGAACTTTCAAAAGAATGGTATCACACAGAATTAGCCAACAGTGAATACGATATGCTGCACCGTTCCCCGACTGTTGAATATTCTTTTTACAATGCAGTCAAAACCGGTGACATGGATTCTGTGATACGAAACTGTAAGGAAGATGCCTTCATCGACTTAAAGGGTACCGGTGTCCTTTCCCGTAATCCGCTTACAAATATTAAATATCATTTTGTTGTCACTACCGCTATGATCACGCGCTATTGTATTGATGGCGGATTAGAGCCGGAGCAGGCTTACCGCCTGAGTGATTTTTATATTTTAAGGATGGATTCGTGTACCACCGTCCGGCAGGTGGCAGATCTGCATCATGAAATGGTAAAAGATTTTACCGGAAAAATGATTTTACAGAAAAAAAGTTCTATACTCTCGAAACCGGTCATGCAATGTGTGGATTACATCTATACACACATCAAAGAACGCATTACCATAACCACTTTAGCTGAATATACCGATCTGTCTGAAAGTTATCTCTCGCGCGTTTTCAAACAGAACCTCGGCATATCCATCAGCGATTATATCCGTGAAAAAAAGATTGAAAAGGCAACTCATCTGCTGCGGTATTCTGACAAACCGATCGTCGACATCGCAAACTATCTTTCTTTCTCCTCACAGAGTCATTTCATTCAGATTTTTGAAAACTATACCGGACTGACGCCCAAAAAATACCGGGATAAATATTATAAATCCATGTGGTAATGCATGTTTTCTAAAAAAAGCAGCATACAAAATCTGTATGCTGCTTCTCTCACCCTATCAGTCATTTTTACATGTTACTCTTGAAAAAACACATCAATTCTGTGACATTTTTTTGGGTCAAGTGTTTCAATCACACTCTTCCTTAACCGTACACCATATTCCGGCTCCGGTTCCAATACGACTTTCTCATCGCACACTGCCCGTCTGATCTGCTCTATTCTTAAGTCCTTCTTTTCCGGATTATGCATTATGATCTCAAATTTCTTCCTGGCAAATTCCAGCTTCAATCCAGCACTGCCTTTTTCATCAAACTGTTCCGGCAGCAGAGATGGTGCGATCACCAGATCTCCAAGATCTCCTTTTACACCAAATACCTCTGTGATCATCGTCAGCATATACCAGCTCGCCGCACCTGTCAGATATGCATAAAGTCCTCTGCCTTCATTATCAAAATACTCCGGCAGTCCCGGGTACATTTTACTGTTTTCAAAATTCATTGCGGCTTCTAAAAGTGTCTGCAGAACTTTATGTCCCTCCCGGATAAATCCTCTCTGATACAGTGCATTCGCATACATGACTGTCATATGGGAAAACACTGCACCATTTTCTTTTTCCCCATAGGCAAATCCAAACATTCTTCCGAGATCAAATTTCTCCTCTTTAAAATCTGTATTCAGACGATATCCACCGGCTTTCTGATCAAACAGAAATTTGTCTGCACTCCTGCAGATTTCTTTTACCTGTTCCTCTCCCGCAGTTTTGCTCATGACTGCGAACACCTGTCCTGTCAGCATCATGCGGACTTCATCCTTTTTACTGTACTCAACCGCATTTCCATGATTGTCATAATATCCGTTAAACCAACCCATATCATCCCCGGCACTGATCCATTCTTTCTCTCTGATATGCTGCATCAGCCACTCTGCCTTCTCCACCAGATTCTTTCGTATCTGTTCTGTGGAAACCAGGATCATGCCTCCTTTTACATTATGTTCGCAGAGGCTGGTATATTCGTCCAGCAGTTTCTGCTTTCTGTCCGGACTTTCATATAATTCTGTTCCTTCCGCAAGCAGACATTTCATCTCTTCTGCCATTTCAATTTTACTGATCCCGGTTTTCTCTTCCATATGCTTCAGACAATCTGCAATGTCTTTTAAATTTCCAGCATATGCACACGTAAATGCCACACTCTCGCCTTTTTCCCATGCCATGTCAAGTGCATCATTCCAGTCCGCACCGTGCAGTCTCATCTCATTATGCTCTCCGACATCATAAAAAGCACATAGATTCTGCAGTAAAATATGTTCTAAAATTGTTCCAAAATAAATATTTCCACCTGCTGTGCGCTGTTTATTTCCATATGCATGATCCCAGTTATTATCATGTGCAGTACCTCTTTTTGTCTGCAGATCTTTGAAATAGGTTACCTTCTCCAGCAAAATATCAAGATCTCCTGTCTGATCCAGATATAATTTTGTCGTCACAAACGGCCAGAATGCATGATCCATCCATACGCGTGTAATGTTATTGCGGTCTGCAATAAATTCTCCCTGTCTGCTGCCAATGATCGTTGCGTTCGTTCCATCCATCCTTACACCGCCATAATTGTCAACGATCATCTGGCGTACTACTGACGGCTCCATGATCAGCAGAGCAAGACAGTCCTGCCAGAGATCTCTCCAGCCACGTCCTCCTTTGCCATAATCATGATATGGTAAAAATGAACAGCCATAAATGCGGCGCAGAACCGGCTGAAAACAGATCCATTTTAAATAATTATCAATGTTTGTATCACCCGTTGAAAAATCAACATTTACTTTGTCCGTCCAGTGTTTTTTTACGGCTTCAAATGCCTTCTCGATCTGTTTTTTCGTACGGTAAGCAGATGTCATTTTCTCAATATTCTGTTTTTCCCCGGAAACCCCTGCAAGTACCAGATACGTGACTGTCTCCTGTGGTTTTAAGGTAACCGGTGCGAAACGCATTCCACCTGCTGCCTCTTTTCCCTGCAGTTTTGTTCCTGCCAGAACACCGTCCTTATCCATTCTTACCGCTTCGGGATTCAGGTAACTTCCCCCTTCCCCGATAAACATTTCCGTTGTCGGATAGAATTTTTCCGGCGCCTCTCCCTCTCCTGTAGATCCATATACAAAATAGACCGTCTGATTTTTCTGATGGCCCCTCTCATCAAAGGAAAGCACCGGGCACACCTCCACGCCATACGTTTTTGTTTCAATTCTGTGCAGCAGCGACGTCACATGACGATGATCCCTGATATTGTCTGCACTCCGTCCATAAAGCGGAATCACAGCAACCGGTGTAATCTTCTGTTCCTGATCCGCTGTATTGGTCAGTTCTGTCATCATTACTTCCATTGTCCCATCTATCGTAACAAAGGAAGTGGTTTCTGCTTTCATTTCATATTCTCTGGATATTCTCGTCAGTTTCTGCCACATAAAACCAGCTTCTAATATGCTTTCATCCTGATCCTTTGTAAATTTTGCCGCTTCCTGCTTTGCCGAAGAACCACAGACGGACCAGCTGCCCTTATTTTCAATACGACACCAAAAATTTCTCGTATTGCGGTTATTATGTAAATTTTCAATACTGACAGGTTCTAACAGAAAATGATTCTGATCTGTCTTGCTGTCTCCTCCGAGATTTGGCGTGATACTGGATTTTAACCCTGTTTCACCTGCCAGCGGAAGATACAGCCCGCTGTAATTTTCCGGATTATGGATACGGAAGGTTCCATTTTTATCTGTAAATTCTATCTTGTTCATAAGACTCTCCCTTCTTTACATGACATTTTTTTTACGACATAATCAGTTCTATGTCTGTCTCATCAGTAAGCACAGTCTGCGGAATATAATTATCTTTCATCTCCTGTCCATTCACGAAAAGTTTTTTGCAGCCGCTCTCGGCATGTCCCGGATTTTTTACGGTAATATGCAGATGACATCCCCTGAAATCTTTATCTATCTCAAACATCTCCCATTCTTTCGGAATCGACGGTGCAATGCGAAGTCCATAAAGGTCAGGACGCATGCCAAGGATTCCCTCCACACAGCCCACCATAACCGTTGATGCTGTCCCAGTCAGCCAGTGTACATGGGATCGTCCAAAATTCGGACTGTCTTTCCCTTCCGTAAACTGCCCATAACAGTATGGCTCTAATCTGCGGATCTCTGCCTTGTCATTCTGCGCTGCCGGAGCGTTCTCCATAAAATAAGTAAATGCCCTCTCCCCATGTCCTCTTAATGCTTCCGCTAAAATGATCCAGCCCTGCGACTGCGAAAAAATACCGGCATTTTCTTTTGTTCCGGCATTGTAAATAACTGCAAGAGCCCCGTCAAATGCATGTTCATGGTATGGAGGATCCATTAAGATTGCTCCATATTCCGTGTTTAACCTGTCATAAACCTGCTGTAATGCACAGTCTGCCTGTTTCTCATCTGCAAGTCCGCTGATCACCGCCCAGCTCTGAGGGTTTAACCACATATTTGCTTCCGGATCAGTACGTTTTCCAATCGTCTCTCCACTCTCCGTAAATCCACGGATAAATCTGTCTTCATCCCAGCAGAGTTCCTGGATCAGATTTCCTAACTTTTTCTGGTTTTCATCCAGAAATGCAATGTATTCCGTATCCTTTTTATGTTCTGCAAAAATGCGTAAAATTGTCATTGCATAATAAAACTGAAATGCAACAAACGTTGACTCTCCATCTTTTCCAAGTCTTAAACAGTCATTCCAGTCTGCATAGAGTCCGGCTGGCATGCTGTGCTTTCCTAGATGGTTCATGGAAAAATCAATCGCACGTTTCAAATGTTCATAAACCGTTCCTTCATCTTTATTTGCAAATGGAATTACCTCATCCATAAATGCAGTATCGCCCGTTTCTGATACATATTTGTATACTGTCGGGAACAGCCAGAGTGCATCATCTGCCCGGTAAGCCGGATGTCCTGTTTCCTGTACATAAGAAGCATCGTCCGGTGTATCTTCATGTCCTGGATTGTGTGTAAATTTAACCAGCGGAAGTCCTCCTCCGTTATCCACCTGTGCGGAGAGCATAAAACGGATTTTATCTACTGCCATTTCCGGTGCCAGATGAATCACACCCTGAATATCCTGTACCGTATCGCGGTAACCATATCCGTTTCTTAAACCGCAATAAGTAAAAGATGCCGCTCTTGACCAGATAAATGTCATAAAGCAGTTATATGCATTCCAGGTATTGATCATAGTGTCAAATTCCTTGCTCGGTGTCTTAACCTGGAAATGGGAAAGTTTTCCATGCCAGTATGCCGTCAGTTCTTCCAGTTCTTTTTTACATACTTCCTCTGTGTTCTCATATCCTGCTACAATTTCAGCCGCCTCATCGTCTTCTTTCATTCCCACAAGAAACGCGATTTCCCTGGTTTCTCCCGGTTTCAGATGAAGTACGGTGGAAATGGCTCCGCAGCCGTTTTCATTATAATTTCCCCTGTTATTTAAAACGCCGTCTTCTACCCCTTTGGGATTTCCATATCCATGATATCTGCCAAGGAATTCTTCTTTTTCTCCACACCAGGAATCAGCTTTTGCCCCGGCAAGTCCGAAAAACCGGTTGATCACGGTCTTATGGTCAATTTCTTTTCCATTTTCAATCTTATCAAGATTTGCATGGATCATCTGGCGGATGCGGTTTTCACAGAAAACTGTCCTTGTGATAAACTGTGAATATTGGAGATTTACCTGATCCTGCTCATAATTACTGTTATTCGTAAATTCCGCATAACCGGTCACGGTCAGCTCCCTTTCCCGGTCAGAATCGTTTGTAATGCCAAGATTCCACACTTCATATGACTGATCTAACGGAACATAGTACCGCACTTCTGAACTGATACCGTCATACACAGCTTTCATCTTTGTATATGCAGTGCCATGATGGCACTCGCTCTTATAAGTATCTAAACTTTTTCCAACCGGCTGCCATGATGCAGACCAGTAATCTCTGTTTTCATTATCCCTGATATAAATATATCTGCCCGGTTCATCAAACTGGTTAAAGACATACCTTAAAATTCTTCCGTTTGCTCCTGATTTTGCAAAACTATATCCCCCTGCATTATTGGATATAATTGCTCCATACTCCGGCGAACCAAGGTAGTTGACCCATGGTGCCGGTGTATCCGGTCTTGTGATCACATATTCTTTTTTACTTTCATCAAAATATCCGTATTTCATACTGCCCTCCATAATTATACTATTTCATTCCTGCTTTCTATTGCTATGATACCTTAACTATAAAGGTTATCTGAAAATAGTTATACAAAATATGTCCTTAAAATAACAGATTCATGACCTGTCCTTTGCAGATATACTATGGTCAAAAAAATTTTCAATATATCAGAAAATTACCGGATATTTTTGTGTGCTTTTTAATTTATAAGACGTAATTTCTTATAAAAAACGCAGGAATCCTCTCTGCAGATTCCCGCGTTTTCCATTTTTCTATGCAATGGCTGTTTTCTTCTGTTATTTCATAAATCCAAACAGCCCTTTTTTCTCATATGGTTCTTTTCTGACTGCACCTGACTCATATCCTGTTCCGTCAATGACAGCCTTTAATTCCTGCTCATCAATATCCTGCTCCGTGATGATCACGGTCTGTTTTTTACTGTGAGAGGAAGATACTTTTTTGACCGGAAATGCGCCACGAACCGCTTCATTTACATGATTTTCGCACATTCCGCACTGCATTCCATCTACATCCACTGTAATCTTTAACATATTTACTCCCTGATCTGTCAGCCCGCTTCCTCACAGTCGCAGGACTGTACTACGACGCTTTTAATTCTTTGTTTATCGATATAACCACATGCTTTCAAACCTGCAAGCACTACCGCATTCCAGCTTTTTGCCGATAATTCCTTTATGGTATCATCATCAAGCTCGATCGTACATGCCTTTTCTCTATCACATACCGCCCCACATGCGATACGATACATATTTTTTCTACTGATAGCCCCGATTTCTTCTAATAAATTGACCATGCGATAAACAGTTGCCGCCCCGATTCCCGGATCAACTTCTGCTGCTCTGTAATAGATTTCCTTGCAGCAAGAACAATCTTCATTGAGAATCACGTCCAACAGCATCAGACGCTGCTTGGTAATACGACAACCCTGTTCTCTCAATCTTTGAATGACAATTTCTTTCTGCATCTGGGTTCTGTGGTAATTTGCCGTCTCATGATTTTTCTTTTTCTGACTGTTTACTCCTGCCGTCATGGTCTCCTCCTATATTAATGACAGTGCCCTCCGCACTTCCCACAATCGCCTCCGCACTGAAGGGATTTTCCGTTTTTCTTATCGCGAACCATGCTGCGGATGATAAGTCCCACAATTACCACAACTACTGCTCCCGTTACAACTGTTCCCATAAGATAATCCTCCTTGTTTTCCTCCTTGTTATAAATATGGCTGCCGTGTCAACACACGGCAGCCACCTTAGAAGCAGTGCTTATCTTGCGCCTGCCATGCCTTTTACATTTACTTTTAATGTATCGCTCTCTTTGTAAGGTCTGAATAACAGATATAAAAGACCGATTACAAGTACGAAAGCAACAACAGTTCCAATACCGAATGTACCGGTTGTGATCAATGTACCGATCTGGTAGATACATAAGGATACTACATATGCTAAACCACACTGATATCCGATTGCAAACCAGAACCATTTTGTATTGTTCATCTCTCTCTTGATAGCTCCCATTGCAGCGAAGCAAGGTGCGCATAAGAGGTTGAATACCAGATAGCCGTATGCAGCTACCGGAGTCATAACAGCGGCAAGATTGCCCCAGAATTCAGTACCATCTTCTGCAACTTCTGCGAAACCAAATAACATACCGAATGTTGCTACGACGTTCTCTTTTGCGATCAGACCGCTGATTGCTGCAACTGCCATCTTCCAGCCGTTACCACTCTGTGTCCATCCAAGCGGAGTAAAGATCCAGCCGATTGCAGAACCGATCTTTGCAAGGATACATTCTGCCTGGGCAGCCTCAAGAGCAGCACCCTCAAGTCCATCGAAACTTAACATACCAAAGCCTGCATCTGTCCATCCGAAGTTCATCAAGAACCATAAGATGATGGTTGATAACGTGATGATCGTACCAGCTTTTTTGATGAAAGACCAGCCACGCTCCCACATACTTCTTAATACGTTGCCAACTGTCGGCCAGTGATATGCCGGAAGCTCCATAACGAATGGTGCCGGATCGCCAGCGAACATTTTTGTTTTCTTTAAAATAATACCGGAGCATACGATTGCTGCCACACCTACGAAGTATGCGCTCCATGCAACCCATCCTGCATTGTCGAAGAAAGCACCTGCGATCAAAGCGATAATTGGGAGTTTTGCTCCGCAAGGAATAAAGGTTGTTGTCATGATCGTCATTTTACGGTCACGGTCGCTCTCAATTGTTCTTGATGCCATAACACCAGGAACACCACATCCACTACCGATCAGCATCGGAATGAATGATTTTCCTGAAAGTCCGAATTTGCGAAATACACGATCCATGATGAATGCGACACGTGCCATGTAACCACAGGACTCTAAGAATGCAAGGAACAGGAACAGTACTAACATCTGCGGTACGAAACCAAGTACTGCACCTACACCGGAGATCACACCATCTACGATCAGACCTGTCAGCCAGTCAGCACATCCGATGTTTTCAAATAAACTCTGTGCACCAGGGATGATCCATTCACCAAACAGCGTATCATTTGTCCAGTCTGTTAAGATAGAACCAATCGTTGTTACAGATACATAATATACCAAAAACATTACAACTGCAAAGATCGGAATTGCAAGCCAGCGGTTTGTCACGATACGGTCGATCTTATCGGAAGTTGTAAGTTTCTCTTTGCTGCTCTTTGAAACACATTCGCCAATGATGGATGAAATGTATACATAACGCTCGTTTGTAATAATACTCTCAGTATCATCATCAAACTTATCTTCCATTTCCTTGATCTCATATGATACATCCGGAACAGATTTCATCTGCTCTTTGATCTTGTCATCTTTCTCTAATAACTTGATCGCAAAGAAACGTTTCTGATCCTCTGAAACAATACCGCTCAGTTTGTTCTCAACCTCTGTGATCACATCTTCTGCATCTTTAGAGAACTCATGTACCGGAACCATGTTCTTCTTCTGCTGTGCAAGTGCAACTGCCTTCTCAGCTGCTTTCTGGATACCGGTTCCCTTTAATGCAGAAATCTCAACGACTTCACACCCAAGCTTTTTGCTTAATTTGTCAATATGTATCTTATCACCGTTCTTCTCAACAAGATCCATCATGTTGATTGCCATAATAACCGGAATGCCAAGTTCCATCAACTGTGTGGACAGGTAAAGGTTACGCTCAATGTTTGTACCATCTACGATATTTAAGATAGCGTCCGGTCTGTCTCCGATTAAGTAATTACGGGCTACGACCTCCTCAAGCGTATATGGGGATAAGGAATAAATACCCGGTAAGTCCATGATGACAACATCCTTATGTCCCTTTAATTTACCTTCTTTTTTTTCTACTGTTACTCCAGGCCAGTTACCTACGAATTGGTTAGAGCCAGTCAAAGCATTAAATAAAGTTGTTTTTCCGCAGTTTGGGTTACCTGCGAGTGCAATTTTTACTGCCATAACTTTTCTCCTTTTATTTTTAGTTTGCTGCAACTTGCTTTTGTTTGCTGCTGCTTGCTTTCGTTTGCTATAGCTTGCTTTAGTTTGTCTTTTCTGTCTTTTGTTAGCATTTGCTAACGCCAGGGCAAAAAAATTACTCTACCTCGATCATCTCAGCATCTGCTTTTCTTAAGGATAATTCATATCCTCTTACAGTTACTTCGATCGGATCACCAAGCGGTGCAACTTTTCTTACATAGATATCAACACCCTTTGTGATGCCCATGTCCATAATTCTTCTCTTGACCGGGCCCTCGCCAGTCAGTTTTTTGACCTTTACGGTACTGCCGCAGGCTACTTCTTTCAACGTCTTCATCGTTTCGCTCCTTTTCATTTTTGTATCATGAAACTGCGCTGTTGCAACAGTTTTATACCATAATTTTATTCGCCATGTCTTTTCCGATCGCAACTCTTGAATCCTTGATGTTGACGATCATATTACCGTCGATCTCTGATATGACTGTAACTTCTCCGCCTGGAACAAAGCCAAGATTCTCTAAAAATCTTCTGGTTTCTTCTTTTCCACCGACTTTTTTAATCGTACTCGGTTCTCCTGTGTTTAACATAGTAAGCGGCATCATTTCTTCCTCTTTTCTCCTACTGTATTGATAATGATTTTCATTTCTTACGTTGGTTAGTATATTCTAACGTTCATTAGATGTCAATAACATTATTGATATTTTTTCTCATTAATTTTCATTTCATGGAAAAAAACGGATATTACAGAGACTTTTTTCACAGTTTATCGTCAAATTGCACAATAAAGTATGAAAATTTCAAGTCATTTGACTTTCAGTCTGACATGAAATTGCAGTTTCTCTATCCTATCCGTTTTATGTATTATAATTTTTACAGTTCTTCTATCTGTAATTGTACCTTCCACACGGTATGCGCCTCATCGCGCAAAAACTCTTCCGGCAGATCCGGTCCACAGGAATTACTTCCAATGCCCATCATCCGCGCATCCAGCGACAGTAAGGAACCAGACGCCGGTTCCAGTTCAAAATTATGCCTTTTTCCTGCCAGTTCTTCCACCGTGTAATCCGAAACGTTAAAATCCAGATAATTATCTGCCTCCGCAAGCAGACGGTATTTTTCATTTTCAAGTGAGACATATCGGCAGTGATAATGGCTTCCATTCTCCTGTGGTCTGATATAATTTTCATGCAGGTCTTCTACCTCTGCCTGAAACATATCGACATAACAGTGTTCCCTTTTATCAATATAGCTTTCATCCGGTCCATAGCCGTAATAAGTAACATGACGCATAGAGCGCTCAACCGGCAGCATGATCCCAAGCCGTGGCAGCGGCGGCATCGCCATATCTTTGTGCGCATCAAGCGTTACTATGACCCTGCCCCAGCGGTTCACACACCAGTCGGCATGAAGGTGCACTGCCGGCTGACGGTATATGGCTGCAATCCCTATATCTGCCACATAATGTGCCTCCCCGTCCAGACAGAATGCATCGGAATGATATACTTTGGTCATTGCCGCATCGTAGCCTGCCTCTTTCCACTTCTCCTTGATCTGGATGTCATTGTCTGTGGGTGCACGGTAAATCTGATATCCCGCATGTCCCCAGAGAATAGATTTTCCATCTTTGAAAATGCCGGTCGGCGCTCCGGTCTTCTTCCCAAAGGCAACACGAAGTGTACCGCATAATACGATCCATTCCTCCGGCTCCTCCACAAGTACGACCTCATGTTCCGCTCTGTTTTCCCTCTGCAAAACCGATACTTTCCGCTCCTGCATGCAAAACTGTGCAAATCCAAACGTACTGCTGCACGCTGCATATTCCACCGCTTTTTTCCGGATAAACGTCAGTTTTACATACACATCCATGTTTTCCGGCAGCTTTGGCACCGGGATCGTCAAGGCTGCTTTCTCATGCGGCAGCAGATGTGGCAACTCTTTTGTTCCATCTGCAAGAATGACTGTTTCGTCCTGTGCACTTCCCCCCGCTTTGATCTCATAACACAGCTCTGCCTCGCCGGATGCCTCAAGAAAATCAAACCTGTTTTCCACCAGGAACATACCATTGGCTGCATCGATCTCTGTGACAAAAACCGGACAGATCGCATTTTTCCATTCCCGAAGTCCCGTGTGCGGTGTACGGTCTGGATAGAGCAGCCCATCGACACAGAAATTGCCGTCGTGAAAGCGTTCCCCGTGATCGCCCCCATACAGATAGCGCTCTTTTCCGTTCTCTGCCACACCGTCATAAATGGCATGATCGCACCATTCCCAGACACAGCCCCCTAAAAATCCCTCATAACGGTACATTCGGTCCATATAGGCGCGGATACCGCCCGGTCCATTTCCCATTGCATGGACAAACTCACACATAAAATAAGGCTTTTTGTTTCCCGGATCTGCAAAATACTCATCAATCCATTCCACATGCGGGTACATTCTGCTGTAAAGATCGATCATGGATGTGTCGTTTACGTGACCTTCTGCTTCATAAACCGCCCCCTCGTAATGTGTCAGGCGTGTCGGGTCATATGCCTTGACCCAACGTCCTGCTTTCTCAAACGAATTTCCGTAACCGGACTCGTTCCCAAGCGACCAGATCAGGATACAGGGTGCATTTTTATCCCGCTTTACACAGCGCTCCACGCGGTCTATTACTGCCTTATCAAACATCGGATCCATTGCCAGCGTACAAAAAGTCTTTTTTGAAGAGCCCCCATAAAAAGAAGTTACTCCGTGCATCTCAATATCCGCCTCTGCGATCACATAAAAACCGTATCTGTCACAGTACTCCGGAAACCACGGTGCATTGGGATAATGGCTGGTGCGGATCGCATTAATATTATGCGATTTCATCAATTTGAGGTCTTCCTCCAACTGTTCCCTGCTTATGGTATAGCCTGTCTTTGCATTGCTGTCATGGCGGTTCACACCGCGTATCTTGATCGGTCTCCCATTTAGTTTCACTACGGATGACTCAATGTGGATTTCCCGTATGCCCACATTCTGATGCAGGATTTCGTTTTCCGTCCGAATCTCAAGCGTATACAGATACGGCGTCTCCGCGCTCCATAACCTGGGATGTTTTACCGGAAACACAAGCTTTGCCTCACTTCCATTCGACACCAGTGTTGTCTGCCCCTCTGCTTCCACGCTGCCGGAAGCATCTCTTAGTATGGCACGCACGAAAAGCTCCCGCCTGCTGCCGCCCGTCGAGCGGGAAAGGGAAAGACAGACCTCCGCGCTCTGCGGTGTTACCTGATCTTCCCCAAACGTGATCCCGGTCGTCACTGTGTAATCACGCACAAAGTCACATGGGCGTTCGATCAGCCAGACATCCCGGAAAATACCGGACATCCGGAACTTATCCTGATCTTCCAGATATGTACCGTCACACCATTTTAACACGAGAACATCCAGACGGTTTGTGCCGTCGGCCAGCAGCTCTGTCACTTCAAATTCACTCGGCGAATGGGAAACCTGACTGTAACCTGCAAATGTTCCGTTTACCCACACATAAAAGCAGGAATCCACACCCTCAAAATAAAGATAACTGCGCGACTGTGTCTGTGACTCTCTCAAAAATTCTGTTTCGTACAGCCCGCACGGATTTTCATCCGGGACATAGGGCGGATCGAACGGGATCGGAAACCGCACATTGATATACTGGTGGCTGTCATATCCATGGTTCTGCCAACAGGATGGAACCGGTATACTGTCCCATCCCCCCTCATTTATATGCCGGCAGACATCCGTTATGTCCGCGCCCTTTCCCTCACCGGCAATGCCTGCAAACACTTCTGCCGCACTGGAAAAATAATGAAATTTCCAGTTTCCGGAAAGACAGTTTCTGCGACTCTCTCCGTTTTCATCCTGTGGCTCGCAGCAGCATCTCGTCTCCTCCGTCCCCACATGTAAAATCTCCGGGTCTTCAAAATATTTTTCCAGTCTCATAGAAATTTTCCTTTCTGCATCACGCATTACTCCGGCAGGACAGGAATGGCAAATGACACAAGCTCGAATGGATGATAAACGATCACATCTGTCCTCTCTCCCTCGCTGTCCTCCAGCAGATTTACCGGCTGTACCGCAAATGGCAGCACCAGTTTTCCTCTTGTACCATCCTGTTCACTCAGACGGATGATGATATTTTTTTCGTCCTCACTCATCTTTACCGCCTGCACATAAAGTGTTTTTTTCTCTGCTGCCTTCTGTATGACCGCATCGATACGTCCGTCGAACTGCTGCGGCAAGGCAGTCTTTTTAAGTGGTACATTAAATTCAAACGCCCTGCGGTTGATCCCTGCATCCAGATGGTTTCCTGCATGTGGAACGATCCGGTAACAAAAATCATGTTTTCCCATATCTGAGGTAATATCCGGACGGATCGTCGCGCGCAGCAGACTTAATGTAATATGATTTTCATCGACCCCGACACCATATTTTCCATCGTTTAAGATCGCAATTCCGCCGTCCGACTCTGCCATATCGCACCATTTATGCATACACACCTCAAATCTTGCCTGCTGCCAGGAAGTATTCTTATGGGTCTCCCTGCGTATAAATCCGGCGCTGGTATCGCACACCAGTTCTCTGGACACCAGATTCATCCCAAATTCCATCTTCGCAAGTTTGTGTTTCTCATGCCAGTCCACCAGATGTTCCACTTCGATCTCGTTGCTGTCCGCAAACAGCCGTATCTGCATCTTCCAGCTGCTCGCCTCTGTGCCAAGCACCACCTCAAACAATGCACATGCACCATCTGCCACCACCAGATGAAGCGGTTTTTTCACAGTGATCTCAAGCTCTTTCTCTTTGTAGTTCGGCAGAATATCCCATGCGTCATAAACACCCGGCAGATCCTGATAAATGTGCAGTTTGTGAAACGCACCATCCGTCCATTCACGGTCAAGATCCCTGTCATAAAAACTTTCCATGCTCCCGTCTTTCGCAAAACAGATTTTCGCATGCGCGGTTTCTACCCGGACCCGATACGGCTCATCTACATATTTGACTGTAATCCAGTCTGCCGGTCTTTCTGCCAGAAGCCGTGCCTTTTTCTCCATCTGCCCTGCATCCATGGTCTCAAACGGTGCCATCTGCGGGCACACAAATGCACCTTTTTTTCCTTTCCGCAGAACCGGTCCATCCTCCATCTCAACAAAGGTAACTTCCGTCCGCTCCTGCCCTAACGAGTTAAAATAGGTATCCCCTGTTCCAATCAGGGAATCCACACATTCCCTCACTTTTTTATAGTCCTCCATCGCATCCTCGTAGACCGGATGGATATGACTTCCCGGCAGGATATCATGGAACTGATTGACCAGAAACTTCTTATATATATCCCGCACCTGTTCTGCAGGATAAGTTTCTCCCGAAAGGCAGCGCAGGGACAATAACAGTTCTGCCTCGCGCAGGGCAAATTCCAGCTCCCGGTTCTCACGTTTCAGGTTGGATTTCGTTGTGAATGTCCCCCTGTGCATTTCCAGATATAATTCACCATCCCACACAGCAAGATTTTCATTTCCCTTTAAATTCTTTTCCAGAAAACTTGTGCCCCCGGTCTGCTCGGTCTTTGGCATGACAGACAGTTTGTCAAACCGGTGCATCAGTTCGATCATCTCCTCCGTAGCACCGCTGCCCCCATCGCCATATCCAAACATGGACAACGTCTGTCCGCCGCTCTCCTTATCCTGATATGCCTCCCAGTTCTCCTGGATCTGGCTTGGCATATTCCAGGTGATAAAGTGTGTTGGAGGAACACATGCATAGACATCTGTGCCATCGATCCCGCGCCATATAAAATTATTGTGCGGAAAACGGTTGGTATCGTTCCATGTGGACATTTTATTTGACACAAAATACTCCACTCCGCTCTTTTTCAAGATCTGCGGCAGTATCCAGCTGTTTCCAAAAACATCCGGCAGCCATGCATTATTGACAGTCTTACCGAACCGGCTGCGGAAATACATCTGTCCATACAGACACTGGCGGATCAGACTTTCCGCCGACGGGATATTGCAGTCCGGCTCAATATACATCGCCCCGACCGGTTCGAAATTGCCCGCCGCGATCTTTTCCTTTAATTCCTCAAACAGTTCCGGGTAATATTTTTCCAGAAGTTCATAGGTATACGCCTGTGTATGCGTGTAATGAAAATCCGGGTACCGGTCCATCAGCCGCATCTGAATCAGCACGGTGCGCGCATTCTTCTGTACCGCATGGATCCTGCGCCAGTAATAGGCAATATCAAGATGCGAATGCCCTACTAATGCCACATTGCCGCTGCCGCGGAAATCACCATTTTCATAGATATGTTTCTCTATGTAAGCAGATGCCGCGCGGATTCCCTCATTGACATATTCATACTTCTCCCGCTCCATGGATGGCGACTCCTGATTTTGTCCGATGCATTCCCTCAGTGTCTCAAAGTCAATCTCGTTTAAGGCATTATTTAATTCCTGATTTAAGAATTTTCTGTAATCTTCATTAAAATAGGTACTTTTTGAAACATCCAGAAGAAGCTGCAGATCATAAAAAAGGCTCAGTGCATCCTGATTTACTGTTGCAAGATATAATCCCTGAAATTCCTGTCTGCACCCCTTTAATTTCATGGAATCCGGATTTCGCTCATCATCCGGCTTTGAACGGTTGTACCCCTCCATCTCGATCAGGAGTTCCCCGCTGTCAATGTAAGGACTGAGCAGTACACGGTCACGGTTTGGATCCATGCCGCCCACATAAACCCCATTGACCTTTACAATGATCTCCGCCGCCGTCCACATGGAAAGCCACAGCTCTTTTCCCTGCATCTCTTTTGGCACGGTCACTTTTGCCTTAAAAAAAACCGTTCCGTCGGGCGTAAAATAAATATCGCCCTTTTTTAATCTGCGATAACCACCCGGATAATACTCATAAGTGTTCTCTCCCGTCTGTCTCGCATCCGTAATTTCAATATCTGTAATCTCATATTTACTTTCATATAAAAACCGTTTCAGCCATCCGGCTCGCAGATCCGTATACTCCTCCGGTCTCATGCTTCTGCGGACTACCTGTACAAATGCCATTGCCTCTTCCTCCTTAAATCGTATCCCAGAAAAACGGTTTTTTCCGTTCTGCAAAAACCGTGACGTCTATCCCAAGATCTCTTTTTATTTCTTCCTCGATCCAGCTCATACAGCGTGGTACGATCGCACACTTCGAACATTCCCCCTGCAGCCTGACATGTAAAACATTTCCATCAGTTCCGGTAAGATCAATAAAACCGCCATCCCCCTGCAATTTAGGGGCTATCACTTCATCCACATATTTTTTTAATCTCTCGTCCATTTTTATCCCTTTACTGCTCCTGCTGTCATACCATTGATAAAATATTTACTTGCAAAAATGTAAATGACCAGAATCGGAACGATCGCGATGGTCGCCCCGGCAAACATGATATTCCATGCTGCTGCACCATCGCCCGCATTCTTTAACATGGTCACCCCGACTGTCAGGGGACGCTTTGAGGCATCCGTCATTGTAAATACCAGCGGAAGGATATATTCGTTCCAGCCTCCGCGGAAAGACAATAGCGCCACGGTTGCAAGGATCGGCTTTAATACCGGAAGAATGATCTTATAAAATGTCTGGAAAAATGTGCATCCATCGATTTTTGCCGCCTCATCGAGTTCCTTCGGGACCGAATTCATATAGCCGCGGATCAGGAAAATATAAGTTGCCTGTGCAGTTCCCGCCGAGATGAACACAACGCTCCAGAGAGACGTATTCATATGGATTTTTACCGCCAGTTCAAACAGTGGACGCAGTGTTACCGATCCTACATTTACAAACATAAATGCCACAAACAGACCATAGATCAGTTCCTTGCCCCTGAAATTTTTACGGGCAAATACATATCCTGCCATGCTTGTGACAACTAAGGTCAGGATCATGACACTTAAAGCAAGGAATATACTGTTTCCTGTGTACACCGCAAAGTTTGCAGAATTCCACGCATCAATAAAATTCTGTACGATCCATTCAGATGGGAAAATATTGATCCCGCCTGTAAGTAATTCCTGGTTCTTCTTAAACGCCCCCAGCACTACATAAAAAATAGGGTACAGCGTCAGGAACGCCACAAACGACATGAGCAGAACTACCAGGAAACGGATGACCTTTGTGCCGGTAGAATATACTGCCGTGTCATTTTTCTTTCGCATTTTCATCTGTAAAACCTCCTTATACCACCTCATCAAGTTTTCTTGCAAAATACATATAAACAGCTGTCACGATACCAATGATCAGCGCAGCAACCAAGCTTAACACGGTCGCATAACCGATCTGTGGGTTTGTCCCGACATCTTTTCCAAAAATAAGCTGGTAAATATATAAAAACATGACCTGTGTACGGTTGTTCGGTCCGCCGTTTGTAAGTACCATGATTGACTCATAATCCTTAAATGCCCCGGTGATCGCCAGCATTAAAATAATTTTTAACATCGGGCTTAACATCGGCAGTGTGATCTTAAAAAATGTCTGAATTCCATTTGCCCCGTCGATTTTTGCCGACTCATATACGTCCTCCGAAATGCTCGACATTCCTGAGATAAAATAGATCATATAATTACCAAAACCTGCCCAGAGTGCAACAATCAGAACCGACCACATGGCGGTCTTTGCATCCCCTAACCAGTTAACATTCTGCCCTATCACGCCGATCGCCTTTAACACGCCGTTTAAAACGCCATTATACGCCGCAAAGATAAATCCGAATACCATACTTGACACTGCGGTAGAAATGATCGTCGGCATAAAATAGACCCCCCGGAAAAAGGAGCTGCCCCTTAATTTCTGGTTCAGAAAAACTGCCATAATCAGTGCCAGCGGAATGATAAATATAATTTTGAGCACCGCATATTCAAATGTGTGCAGCACACTCTGCCAGAACGTCGTATCGGTAAGCATACGCTCAAAATTGTGCATTCCGGTATACGTCGCCGTCAATCCATTGTACTCGTAACATACATATCGGAAAATCCAGCAAAACGGGTATACTGAGACTACCAGTAACATAATGACCGCCGGCAAAAGCATAAGACCTGCCGCAATATCTCCCTTGTTTTTTGCGCGTTTCAGCCGTTCCGCAAAACTAAGGTTCTTTTTTGTTTTTATCACTGTCGTATTATTTTTACTCATATGACTCTCCATTCCTGCGTGTGAAAAATCCCACTTTTCACACTGCCCTCCATTTTTATGCTGCCTGCATCCATATACTCCTGTCTTTCCATGGCGCTATCCTTCCATGGCAACGGGTCCATATGGATGCAGGCATCCTTTTCTTTCCTGCATCCATACCAGGACAGCGTTTTACTCTGTTTTATAGGTAACGGTTCCTGCTGACGGCTGAAGCGGATCATAGTTCTCAACAATGACACGTTTGCATGTTCCATTGGAAAGTCCGCTCTCAAGTGCTGCATTATAGCGTGTATTCAGATCTTCGATGGCTTCATCTGCACTGACATATCCAAGTACTACATTCCATAACACGGTCTTCCAGTCATCTCCCTCTACGCTGACTGCCGGTGTTGCCGGATAAACATCCTCGTAATCCTGAAGTTCAAAATCTGCAAGTCTGCCAATATTGCTTGTATCGACAATGTTGCTCATATAACCGGATAACGGAATGCTGTAACCACCCTCAAAATATCCCTTTAAGAAATCTTCACTTGAAAAATATTTGATGACTTCCCATGCTGCATCTTTATTTTCACAGGAACTTAGCATGACATATCCGCCGTTCGGTGAGCAGCTCAGCGCGCCTTTGACTTCACCGGTCAGAGTTGGCAGTTCTGCTACACCCCAGTCAAAGGAGCACGGGAACTGATCGGTAAATACACCTGCTTCCTGGGATGCATTTCCCCAGAGTGCAAATGCACCCTGTGCAAATAATGCACGGCTGTTATCTACGCCCTGATTTTCAGAGCCTGGAAGCACAGAACCATCTGCATAAAGTTTTGCCGCTTCCTCCACGATCTCTTTCCAGCTGCTAAAATCATATACGCCATTGGCATAATCATATCCGCCAGGAGTTGCGCCGCTCATCTCACCACATCCCTCTAACCATCTTGAAAACGGACTGGATGAAGTGAATGCGATCCCGTAAGTGGAATCATTGGTAGCTGCTTTGGCAAGCTCCACGAAATCTGATAATTTTGACGGTATCTCTGTTGCCCCGGCAGCATTTACCAGATCTTTGTTCCACTCAATCCTTGTTCCGGTACGGACACCGTTTGGAACCCAGTAGATATCATCCCCAAAGGAGGTAAGTCCCTCGTATTTATGGTCATATGCCTCCGTTACTTTCTGAAATTCTTCGTCCCCTGCGATATAGTCTTTGATGTTATAGAAGATACCGGCATCCACATATGTCTGTAATGTCATGTTATCGGATGCCTGGATGCTGATAATGTCCGGTGCCGTTCCGCCCTGATAGGCAAGCTGGATGGAATTGGCCCAGTCATCTGTCAGTATCGTGTAATTGATCTGTATATCACTGTGGCTCGCATTGAAAGAATCGATCATCTCATTCATATATGCCTCGTCATGACGGTTGTTTGTCCAGAATTCAATCGTCGCTGCACCGTCTTTCTTCGTATCCGATACTGCTGTCTCTGTTCCTGAAGCGGTCGTATCTTTCGCACTTTCTGTTCCCCCATTGTTTCCGCAGCCTGTAACAGAAATTATCATTGCCGCTGCAAGCATTGCACTAATCACTTTCTTTTTCATAGTTTTCTCCTTCCTTTGTTTCAGGTGTTTTCTGTTGTGACTATCATGCCAGATTTTTCATTTCCGAACAACGGCAGTTTCCACGAACAATGTAACACTTTCTAATATCCGGTCATAAAACTTATACAAACTGCCCCTTTTGCTTTCCATATCTCCATGTTAATATATACAAGTATTTTAATAAAACTTTTTTATTTTTGTATATCATTACAATTGCAGCGCAATATATGATTGATGAAAGGGGGATTACACAATGAACGAACATATGGATGTCACACTGATGATCGCAGATGATGAATCCTTCATATTGAGAGGCTTAAAAGAAATTGTTTCGGATTCTGACCTGCCCCTGAAACTGATTGGAACTGCCGGGAACGGCATGGATGCCTTTGCACTCCTTCTCTCTTCCAGCCCTGACATTGCGATCATGGATATCCGCATGCCGGGCATGGACGGACTGGAAGTGATCCGCAGGGCAAGAGATGCCGGACTTACCACTCACTTTCTGATCCTGAGCGGTTATAATGACTTTTCCTATGCACAGGAAGCGATCCGCTACAATGTCCACGGATATTTTTTAAAACCTTTAAATATCCCGGAATTCAGGCAGGCACTTTCCGCCGAATACCAGGATGTCCTTGCCACACGCGCAAAATCTGCATCCGATACAATCAGCACGGACGAACTGAGCAGCCTGATGGAATCTTCGCGTTCCTATTTTCTTGCACAGCTTCTGCAGGGTGAGATTTCCTCTGCCGACGTGACAAATGCACGCTTAAATTTTCTGCATATAAACCTTGGTCCCGATTCCTCCGTGGCTGTCATACTGACACCGGAAAACTCTGACTCCGATTTTGAGACCGACTTTGCATCTATCATCACACATACCATCCATCCGGTCTTAAAAACATTTTTTTATGAGGCGTTTCTCTATCAGGAACAGCAGATCGTATGTATCATCAATCTTTCTGCCGGAAACGAAGATCTTCTGCTTGCAAGGATCAAAGCCTGTCTCACCGGCCTGCAGAAAAAAAACGGACTTTCTTTTTTAGCTGCGGTCGGAACGATTGTACCGGAACTGTGCCAGTGCTCTGCCTCTTATCAGGCAGCCCTCTCCGCACTGTCCTACCGCATTTACGGAACAGACACAAAAATCTTTGATTCCGGCATCATCTGCCACCAGCTGCCCCAGGAATCGCCCCGCAGTATCGATTCCGCACCACTTGCTGATGCCATTTTAAACGGTGATACCACGCGGATCAAAGATTACTGCTCGGCATTTTTTGATTCGCTGTTTTTTGTGCGCATGCCACCACCAAACTACATATTCGGGATGTTTTTATTTCTGATTTCCAACGTCCAGAAAGATATCGCCATCAAATCCAGTCATCCAGTCTCTTTTCCGGAATTTACCTTTGATGACTTAAATATCCTCCCATCTGTATCTGAACTTAAGGACTGGCTCATTGATTTCTTTCTGAATTATTCCGAGCTTCTGACTGCAAGCCATAACGGCCATGACCAGATCATCCGTCAGGCAAAGGAGTATATCCGGTCACATCTTGACTGCAATATCAAGGCGAAGGATGTCGCAGCACTTGTCGGGCTGAGTGAAGCGTACTTTACCATATATTTTAAGAATCACTCTGGTGTGAACTTCCGTGACTATATCCTGTCCGAGAAAATGGAGTACGCAAAATCCCTGATCTGTGCACAAAACTGTTCGATCACGGAAATCGCTTACCAGATCGGTTACCAGGATTACCGCTCCTTTTCCCGCGCATTTAAAAATACCGTCGGCATGTCGCCCTCCGAATATTTAAATGCCGCCAGCAAAAATACTTCCCCATGAAAGGACTTCCTTATGAAACACTCTATATTTTCCACAAAATTAGCCATGAAGATCTGGCTTTATATCATGCTGACTGTTATTGCAATCCTGCTTGTCGTAGGCATCGCATTAGAAATATTTTTCCGCCACTATGTGGCAAACGAAACCCTGCGGAATGCCACACGCGATACAACCTACGCTGCCGACGCATTTTCCGAGGAATATGAAAATATTTTAAAACGTTTTGTCAGCCATACGGCATCTGCGGACTCCTACCAGCTCATGTGTGATGTGTCCGTACCACACACCAAAGAGTACATGAACTTAAATACGAGTCTGCAGTCACAGCTCTCCCTTTATACGGACAGCAGCTCACTGATCCACACTGCCATGTTTTCCGACACCAAAGGCCAGCTTTTCTACTCCTATAAATCAAGACTGCGCGATGACACCTTTTCGCCGACGGACACATATGCACTGTCCGGCGCCCCCTCCATCTGCATTCATCCTGCCACACAAAGTCCTTTCCGCGGCCAGTCGGACATGGTTGTCATTACTTACCTTCTTACCGTCAATCCGAGTGAGCGGATGGTATTGTTAGCTGACTCCTACGAAAACTGTGATGCTGTTTTATATTTTTTCCTGAATGCACAGCATATCCAGGATTATCTGGCTCTTTATTACAACGGAAGCACCTCGGATGTCCTGCTCTACCTTACCGACGGCTCCGGTACTCCCATCAGCCTGTCCTCTGCGGATGACAATTATGCCATCGCCACGGACACAGCCATCCAGCGCGGCATCCGCTATCTGTCCGGTACCGGCAATAAATTACTGCACACCGGTGACCGCTATATCCTTCTCGTGCCGATTGCAAACAGCGACCTGTATCTGGCAAATATCCTGCCGGAATATGCGGTTTATACCAGGATCCGCAGCCTTGACCTTATGCTCTTATCGATCGCTCTGGTCATGTTTTTACTGATTCCGTTCCTGCTGTTTTTTGTGACACGTTTTGTCACAAAACCGCTGAAACTCCTGATGCAGTCCGTACAGGAGATTGAAATAGGGACCTATGAAAAACCGGCTGACGGAATCCCTCCTGCCGACGAGATCGGTCAGTTAAGCCGCTCCATCGATTCCATGTATCAGACAATCCAGCAGCAGTTCCGGCAGATCAAACAGGATGAACGGGAGAATTTCCAGATGGAACTGCGGCTGCTCTCCGAGCAGATCAATCCACATTTTCTTTACAATACACTGGAATGTATTAATATGGAAATCTACAATCATCATAATGATACTGCCTCCTCGATGCTGTCAAACCTCGGCGGCTACCTCCGCATCAGCTTATCTTACGGAAACAGCCAGCATCTGATCAGCCAGGAGGTCGACCAGGTCAAAGCCTACGTCAATATCATGAATTACCGTTTTCGGCACAGTATCCATCTGACCACCAATATTGACGGTGATCTGCTCTCCATGAAGATTTTAAAATCCATTTTACAGCCTCTGGTTGAAAATGCCTTAAAGCACGGTTTTTCCATCGACAGCAGTGTCTATTTCCCGATTGCTCCCATGATCGATATTTCCATCTGGAGAGAGCCTGACACCTTAAGTATCGCCATCACAGACAACGGTGCCGGCATAGATATAGAGCACGCCAAAGAAATCATGTATGGTTCAGGGACAGATGCAGACGGCAGACATCATGTCGGACTTCACAATATTTACCATCGTCTCAACTCCTTTTACGGAAAAACAGACATTACATTTTCTTCCATTCCTTTTTACGAAAATAAAATTCTGATCCGTTTTCCTTATCAGAATTTCTGTGAAACACAGAATGAATGTGACTGACAAAAAACCGCTGGGCAGCGATGTACTCGCCATCCAGCGGTTTTATTCTTAACATAAAGATATCTCAGGCACCGGCGCTATCAGCTGTAACACTGCAAATGTGTTCTTTTCGAGGGTTATTACCCCTCTTTCTTCCCCGGCTTTCTGTTCCATCTCCCGGATTGCCACCCGATCCGGCTTCTCCAGGGAATTAAAAGCTTCTTTTTCCATTCCGCCCAACAGCCATACACGCTCAACCTGATACGGTTTTCCAGTCTCATCACAAATGGTAAGCTGTTTTTCCTTCTCCGACGCATTCACGATTTTGCAATAAACTGCGCCTGTCGCATCATCTCTTACCGGATTATAATAGACCTGCTCCATCTGTGTTTTCTTTTCTTCCCCAAGAGTATCTAACACCGATGTCCCTTTCATGCATGAAAACATCTTTTGCACATAATAATTCGGCGTTGCGTACGATGTTTCTCCGTCAAACCAGATCATATCCGGCGCCCACTGTGTAAATCCAAGTCTGGCAAATAATGGTGCATAAGACGCCAGTACGACCACATCTGCATTTCTTTCCACTCCGGTTAAAAATGCAGCCTCTGCTAATGCCCCTCCAAGACAGTTTTTCTGTTCCATCAATTCAGTGTGCCCCGGGTGCGCTGCATATTCCCCTGCAAATACTTTGACATCTCTTGGATATTCATCGTAAAAATCTGTATGCGCATAAAACCAGTCCGGTTCCACATAATAATGTTCATCTACTGCATATACATAATTTTTCTGTGTTTTTACTGCGCCATGATAATATTTCCATGCCTTTTCATAACGTTCTGATGTGATATCCGGTCCTGCAGAACCGATCAGCCGGATCTCCGGATATTTTGCATGAATGCATTCTTCAAACAGACGATACCTCTCAAAAAATCCGGACTTCTCTGTCTCCCACTGTTCATTGCCAATTCCAAGCATTGTAAGATGGAACGGTTCTTTATGTCCCATTGCCACGCGCACACTGCCCCATCTGCCGTCTTCCGCACCATTTGCAAACTCGATCAGATCCAGTGCATCCTGTAAGTACTGCCCAAACGCCTCCGTCCCGGGCTGTACCATCTCATAAGACTGATACTGGCATGCCAGTCCGACGTTTAACACAGGAAGCGGTTTCGCACCAAGTGCCTCGCAGAGCAGGAAAAATTCATAATATCCCATTCCAAGTGTCTGGTTATAATGTGAAAATACACTGTGATATCCGTTTTCCTCATTTACCAGATGCACTGCCCAGCGATTCCAGTTGGATCTGCGATGCTCTACCGGTTTTAGTGTCTCCTTGAACCGGTACCGGTTAGACAATGTATTGCCTTCAATAATACACCCACCCGGAAACCGGATAAATCCAGGCTGCAGATCCTTTAATAATTCAAACAGATCCCGTCGGAAGATACCACACACGGCATCTTTTGGCATCATGGAAAAGAAATCAAACTCCACAACACCTGTCTGTTCTAACATGACAGCAAAATCTCCGCCTTTTACATCTTCTTTTGCAGTAAGTAAAAGATGATATTTTTTCCAGTTATGCGGCTCCTGTTTTTTGCCGGGCAAAAGTTCTGTTTCACCGGATGCGGCAATAATCCCGTCCTTTTGTACTGATATCTGTATTCTGCCCTGGTAAGAAATACTTCTCGCATAAAACGATACCTCATACTGCGCATCCTTTTTCAATACGATCCCGTCATAAGCCTGATTTTTAAAACCCGCCTGCGATTCCTCCGCCGTAAATCTTAAATAATGCGGATTTTCTTCCGCAACCGGGCTTCCCATGACACACCGCATTCTGGCATTTTTCTCTTTCGGATAACATTCCCAGCCATACAGTCCGTCAAATTCAGTATAATAATCTGCCTTATCCCCATAACAGTCGACAAACTCAAATGCCCTGTTTTCCAGCATCTCTGCATACAGACCTCCATCCGCCGCATAATTGATATCCTCAAAAAACAGTCCCATCATATCCGGCATGATATCCGCACGTTTTCTCTGTGAAATTGTAATCTTCATATTTCCTCTCCTTATATACATGATTTAATTTTTTTATTGTACTGCACTTTCGAAGAGGTTTCCATGTCAAACATTGCACTTTTTTTGTTCAAAACTGACCTTTACCGTAAACAGATCCGCCATCGTCTCCACTTCAAATGTTCCACCACAGGCCTCCGTAAAACTTTTCGCAATCGAAAGTCCCAGCCCGCTTCCGCCATCGGTACGGCTCTCATCCCCTCTTGTAAAACGTGCGGTAAAATCCACATCCTGTTTTAATTCACTGCGCGATGTATTGCGAATATCTGCAACTGCAGCATTTTTCTCTGTTTTTAATGAAATATAGATCCGTGAACCCTCCAGCGAATATTTGAGTGCATTACCGATCAGATTCTGGAATACCCGGTACATCCGGTCTCCGTCGGCATATACCATGACCGCCTCCTTAGGTATATCAATTTTGAATTTGTACGGGCTCTTTTGAATCTCACCGTCCATATCTGCAAGTGTCTGCCGCAGAAGCTTTCCAAAATCAATTTCTTCCATCTCAACCGCAAGCTGTCCGGATGCCGCTTTGCTGACAGAAAATACATCCTGCACCATATTTTTCAGCCGCTCCGATTTTTCTTCCAGAATCCGGATATAATCCTGAATCTCCGGTGACAGATTTTCCTCCTGTTTTAGCAGCTCAATATAACTGATAATGGAGGTCAGTGGTGTTTTAATATCATGGGACACATTCGCCACCAGTTCCACTTTCATGCGCTCGCTCTTGATACGCTCCTCTATCGCAGTTTCCATTCCCTGTCCGATCTGCTCTAATGCTTCTTCCATGGCGCGGATATCACTGTCTTCTGCTTTCACCATATCTGCCGGTTCATAATGTCCACTACTGATCTCTGTAATCCTTTTTGAAAGCTGTTCTAAAGATCTTGCCAAATTCCGGTTTCTTTTCTGATAGAAATATTCCATACCAAGCAGGATACAAAATACCCCTGCAAACCCGGTCAGCAGTAACAGCCAGTAAATAAAATTTGCCAGTCTGTAATTTACGATCAGCAGTAAAACAAGCATCACACAAGTTACCGCCAGCCCAAATACCGTAATTCCAATGATCCCATACAGAGCCCTTACCAGCCGTTTTGCAAATGGCAGGGACATATTTTTTGTCTCTGCCTGTGCGAGCAGTTTTCCGAAAAATCCATTTTGCCAGATTTTTTTATTATATTTTGCATCATTGATCCAGAAATAACAGAGCCAAAAAATCACCGGCAGTTCCACCAGACCCGGAAAATCATACTGTATCCTCAAGACAAGAAGCAGCACCAGAATCGTAGCTAAGATTTTCCATTCAAACCAGATTTTCGCACTCAGGGCGGCGATCACGCTATCTTCCTGTTTCTTTGCATCTTTGAAAAATCTGCTGGCACACAGACAAAGAATGCCTGCAATGATAAAATAAATTGCCTGTATATAGCGTTTATGCTGCTGCGTCCACCGTGTGTTAAGATCGTAAAAAGAATTACAGATCCAGGAATTTCCAGCATCATCTTCTCCCATATACTGCACCGGATCTTTTGCTATGATGATCCGGATATCCGCTTTCTCCCAGGATTCTTTTTCCATCAGGTTTTGAAAACCCGGTACATACCAGTCCTCTCCCTCGCGGTAAATGCCATCTCCATAGACATCCTGCTCCACTCCGTCTTTTTCGATCGTCACTTTTTTTCCATCAAAATGAAATGCATAATTATACCCCTCCGGAAGATTTTTTAACAAAGCAGCCGTGTTGTTTTTCCCATCAGAGGATGCGCCATCTGATGATGTAGCATCTGTCACATCATCAGGCATATTTGAATACATTATTTTTCCGTCATAGCAGATCTCATAGAAAAAATTATGATCCTTATTAACGTCCGCAAAATATTCTTCTTCGCTTTTTTCCTGATAACCGGTACTGTCGTCAGACGCCATATAAATATGTTCCGTGTCTGACACCTCCTCATACGTCGTGGAAGAGTTCTCATCTGTGCCCGCAGTCTCTGCTGCATCCGGGTTTTCATAAATGTCCGACGTCGCAGCCGTGCCCACTACATACTCCGAAATTCCGTTATTTGTTCCAAACAGCCTATCAAAAAAATTTCCTCCCGATGACAGATAATCGTCAATATTTTCCTCGTTCACAGCACTGCCGCTATATCCGCTGTCCCCATGATAGTTTCCAGTCGCCACATCAAGAAACGTATAAAATCTGTTCAGCACGGTGTTTCTAAATTCTTTAGACTCCTGATAGTCCTTTTCTTTCAGTTCCGCACAGACCTCATCCACACCGACAGAATAGCTCTCATATGCAAATCTGCCGATTCCTGCCATCAGCATACTGATTCCGATAAAGAACACTAAAAATACAATCCTATTTTTCCATTTTTTCGATTTTATAGCCAATTCCCCACACCACCTTTAAGTATTCCGGCTCTTTTGGATTGAGTTCAATTTTTTCACGGATGCGCCTGATATGTACCATGACCGTATTTTCGCATGCATACCCCTGCTCATTCCAGACACGCTCATAAATTTCCTCCGCCGGGAAAACGCGTCCCGGATATTTCATCAGAAGCTCCATGATCTTTGTCTCCGTCGCAGTCAGCCTGACCGGCTCTTTGTCCACATAAAGCACTCGCTCATTCGTATGGAACTCCAGCCTGCCATTCGTGATACATCCATCATCATCTGCTTTATGGATATCCCCAAGACTTGTATACCTGCGGAGATGACTTTTCACACGCGCTGCTAACTCCTGTGGATTGTAAGGTTTTGCCACATAATCATCCGCTCCCATGGACAGTCCTAAGACTTTGTCTGTGTCCTCACTCTTTGCACTGAGCACAATGATCGGAATGTTTTTTCGCTCGCGTATTTTCAATACCGCAGATAATCCGTCGAGTTTTGGCATCATGACATCCATGATCACCAGATGTACCTTCTGCTCCGCTATGAGCTCTAATGCCTGCATGCCATCATACGCTTTTAATACCTGATATCCCTCCTTTTCCAAAAGTATTGCGATTGCCCTTACGATCTCGCGGTCGTCATCCACGACTAATATACATTCACTCATGCTGTATTTACTCCTCCTTAAAGCCTATGTCTATCTTATCCGGGGCTTCTTACAAAAAAAGTGGGATATTTCTTACAGATTTCTTACAATTTCCCACCGTTCTTATTATTTTTCTCCCTTTTTGCTATTCATTTCCTGTTATATGAAGAAAGGCTATCGCACTTGAGAGGTGAGGCAGCCTTAGAAAGTTGATTCTATAAACATATGAACACCTTTGATTTTTAACCATTGTAGTAACTCTTCTATTATTTTTGAAGAATAACCGTTTCTTCTTTTTTCAGGAATACAATATACATCAACTATATATCCGTACATTGGAGTTTTGAAGAAACAAAACGGAACGTCTTCCTTAATTACTGCACCCCACGCGCAATAACACTAGGACCAATTTTATTATTTATAAGAATTTGTCGAAGATCTACAGGCTACAAAAAGCTGCTCAGCTACTGGTTAATACAGAAAATAACATACAGGAAATTGCAACGGACTGTGGTTTTGACGACAACAACTATTTTTCCAAACTTTTTAAGAGACATTATCATTCTGTTATTATGTCAAATTCAAAAACATCTGAACATATTTATCCGGTAACTCATGAAGATACCGGAAACACTCATTTGGATCATAGATAATTCCATTTTCGGCGCATCTTTTTCTGAACATATCCATAAGTTTCTCGTTATCAGGGCTTGCCAGATCATATGCATTTCCATATGTATAGATGTATTTTTTCTTAAGCCCTGAAAAATATCTGTCCAATGCCTGATAAAAATATTCCCTGTCTCCATCCCTTAATGTAACTCCCATGTTGAAGCATATGATTCCTTTTACGCCAGCTTCCATACAGTAATCAAGAATACCATTGATGTTTTCCTTTGTATCATTTATAAAAGGTAATATAGGTGTCAGCCACACGACAGTTGGAATCCCTGCCTTTTTAAATTGCATAAGTGCTTCAAATCTCTCATGGGTTGTAGAAACATTCGGCTCTAAAATCTTGCAGAGTGTTTCGTCATAAGTAGTCATTGTCATCTGTACAACAGCTTTTGCTTTCGCGTTGATTGATTTTAAAATATCCATATCCCGCAATATTCTGGTAGATTTTGTCTGAATTGCAACACCATATTCATATTTGTCAATCAGCTCCAAACATCTTCTGGTCAGTTTTAATTTTTCTTCTGCTTGAAGATAAGGATCGCACATAGCACCGGTTCCTATCATACATTTTTTGCGTTTGGATTTTAATGCCTTTTCAAGAAGCTGTGGAGCATTTGCTTTTACCTCTATATCCTCAAATTCATGTGTAAATCCATAGCAGTTACTCCTGCTGTCGCAATAAATGCAGCCATGCGTACAGCCTCTGTATATATTCATTCCATTATTACTTGAAAGAATTCCCTTTGCTTCTACAAAATGCATATGTACTCTCCCCTAATTCTACAAATTGGAATCTATCGCTTTGTCCCATCCTCATTGAAATTATTTTTTAATGCCTTTTCCGTTAGAAAAATAGGCCCAATCAAAAACACCAGTTGTATTACAATGATAATAATACTCAAAATTCCCATTGTATCGTCACTTGCTCCATAAAAAGGAATATGTATAAGCATTGTAGGTCCCAACAGACCAATACCGACTTTCCACCAAAGTTTTCCTGCATGGTCATGTGCAAATCTCCAGGTATCCATATTTATCATTGACATCTTAGTTTGGTATCCCACAACTCCATTGATCTTCTTTGGACAATGTTTCCACATCATTCTGCCCACAATTATCATAATCGCTGGAATAATACAATCGCATATCAAAATAAACCACCAGAACCACATATTGCCACCTCCCGCAATGACCATTCTTCATCATAGCTTCCAAGATAAACTTTATTCTCCAAAAATTCCGGCTGATGCGCTAACAGTTCAAATCCTCGTTTCCTGCATTCTTCGATAGTTCCGTTATTATCTGCCTGAACACCAATTTCTCCAAAATAGTAAGCATTCACATTCTTCGTATGCTCATACATTTCATATGCTGAGCGTGGAATCTCACCGTAAAAGGTTTGTCTGACCGGTAAAACACTTTTATCTTTATCCGGTACCGCTTCGTACATCGTCAGGAAATCCCGTGCAGATTTCAGGGCAAGTGATTTTAATTCTTCATATTCCGCCATGCTTAATGGCTTTTTCTCCTCGTCAAAAAGCACATCTGAGTCTGCATCAGAAATGGTAAGTGTTGACACTTTTTCTTGAATGATCTCAGGTTCCGGAACATCCCAAGTTAAAGCTCCTTTCCACTTCAGGTAAGCTGAAATTTCAGACGACATCTTCCCAATAGCTTCACACTTAGATTTACCTCTTGTAAATGCACCAATGAAATTGGACGCATACAGAATACTGTCATCGCCATTATGTTCCCAAACACACTTCACTTTCATAAAAGAATTTTCCTCCCAAACACCGATTTACTTAAATGCAGTATACCACATGGTCAGCGTCAATGATACTATTATTCTCTTTTATAAAATAAAGAGGAAAACGTTCCAAAACCACTTGACATAGTTTTCAAAACCGCTTACACTGTATACTATAACTATTTAACAGGATTGGAGAACATCATGTTTCAGATTATCGTTGACTCTGCGGCAAATATTCCCGCAGAACTTGTAAAAAAATATAAGATCAAAGTTCTTTCTTTTATCAACTTTGTAAATGGAAAAGAAGTCACCTGTTTTGATCCGGAATTATCCCCGGAAGAGGAACGTCAGAAAGGTCATGAATATTACGATGCCGTACGCCAGGGTGCAGATGTAAAGACCGGTCTGATCAGCACTGCTATATTTGAAGATGCATTCCGCAGTGCCATGGAAAATAACGAAGATGTGCTGTATTTCTCGCTTAGCAAAAATATCAGCGGAAATTTCAACTCCGCAAGACTCGCCGCAGAAGATCTGATGCATGATCCGGTAAACGGCAGAAAAATCCGTCTGATCGATTCACTCAATGCTTCTTTAGCACAGGGAATTTTAGCGATCTACGCAAGTGAAATGCGTGATAAAGGTATGGAGATTGATGAAGTAGCAGATATCTTAGAAACGTACCCTGCAAAGATGAACGGTGTATTTACCGTCGGTGATTTAAAATATCTTTCCAGAACCGGACGTTTGAGCGGCGCAACTGCTCTCGTCGGCAACCTTTTGAGTATCAAACCGATCCTGCGCGGAAACAAAGACGGTTTTATTGTCCAGTACAAGAAATGCCGCGGAAGAAAAGCTGCGTTGAACGAGCTCATCTCTCTTGTCTGTGACAATATCGTGGAACCGGAAAAACAGATCATCGGAATTGCACATGCCGATGCCTACGAAGACTCGCTCTATGTCATGGATAAAATTCAGGAAAAAATCTCTGTGCGGGAATTTATCAATACTTCTTACGATTTCTGTACCGGAAGCCATGTGGGTCCGGATACCATCGCCTTGTTCTTTATGGCAAAAGACAGAGAATTAGGGGCAGGCAAATAAGCCTGCCCTGACCAGCAATTATTCTCTATTTCATTTTTCACTACAGCGCCCTTTCCATGCACACAAACCGCATATCATAAAGACTACATTCCCCCACTTTCTCATATCCCAGATGCATATAAGCACGCATTGCCACCTCATGCCCTTCATGCACCAAAATATGAACAGATCTCTTTCCCTGTTTCCTCAGGACATTCATGGCATACGCCATCATCATCCTTGCCAGTTTTTTATTCTGATACTCTTTCCGGATACAGAGCCTTGCCAGTTCGGCACCCGGAAGCAACGTCTGATTCCAGCATTTTAAGCTGTCCACTGCCTCGTCTGCATCTATGGAGATCGACGCCAGCAGTTCCCCGTCTTCATTTTCCATCACAAAAAGCGCATTTCTGGAAAGATCGGATTCTATTGTGTCAATTCCAGGATAGTACTCATTCCAGCCTGCCGCTCCGCCGATCATGGAATGGTACAATTCTAAGATTTTCCCGGTATCTTCTTTTACAGCGGGGCGGATATAGCGCAAAAATGTGTAATCCGGAATTTTCAATGAATCCGCTGCCTGTGCAAAATATTTTTCTTCGATATGCGGCCAGCGCTTTGCTCCCATATCATTTTCTTCCTGCAGTTTCGCTGCCAGATTAACAAGTTCCGGTGTCAGATCTGTTCCAGTCAGTAAAATGTGCAGATTGTTATTTAAAAACCATGGCGCCATATCATAAAGTCCCGATGTAAAAATATCCAGTATCACCTGATTGCTATCGTAAGGGATCCGCAAAAATTCCGGTTTCCATTCATTTTGACCGGACTCTAAGATGATGGCATGCGCGTATCCCGGATCTCCGATCGCAATTCCACAGGAACCGGTATTCATATAGGTTTTTCCCTGATATCTGCTGATACCCGGAAAATGTGTATGGGCTGCAAGCAGATAGTCAGTATCGATCTCTTCTAATACCTCTTTTGTGCGGTCACTGTCAAGCTGGAGCAGTTCTCTTGTATTGACCGGAGAACCGTGACAGCAGGTAAACGCCGGATATCCTTCCTTTTCATAACGAAACGTGATCGGAAGGCTCTCAAAAAAATCCAGATCTCTTTCCGTGAGCTGCCTGTAAGTATACAAAAGATTGCCGCTGGCGGAATTGGCAAGCCAGAATTTTTCTTCTTCCTCCTTCTCCCGAATCTTACGCTGTTCTATCATATATTCTTCCCGGTTTCCGCGCAGCACATGACATGGGAACTGTTCCATTAATTCATAGAGAAGTTCCATCGTCTGCCTTGCACCGGCGGTATCCGAAATAAAATCTCCCAGAAGCAGAAATTCCTCACATCCGGCATTTACCATATAGTCCACACATGCCCGGAATGCGGTCTGGTTGCTGTGAATATCTGCAATTACTCCAACTTTCATTCCAAAGTATCTTTCCTTTCATTTAACCGCCATTCTTACATGTGAAAATTTAATTTTTCACACTACGGTCTGTCTAAACATTTTCTTCCTTGCAGACATCGACCCAGCCTTTTGCCCCGGCGATCTGCTCAAGTTCCGGGATCGTGAGTTTCACTGCACTGTGGTCATTTCCCGCTGCCGGATATACGATAGTAAATTTTTTCAGACTTTCGTCGAGATACACTTCCACACCATCGTTGATTCCAAACGGGCACACCCCGCCCGGCGCATGACCGATCACTTCCTCAACCGCATCAGACGGAATCATCTTCGCTTTCACATGAAATGTATCCTTGTATTTGCGGTTATCGACTTTCGCCGTGCCTTCCGTCAGAATCAGCACCGCCTGCTCTCCCTGTAAAAAGGACATCGTCTTTGCGATCATGCCCGGCTCCACCCCAAGTGCTTCCGCCGCCATCGCAACGGTTGCCGTGGAATCAGCCAGCTCGATCACATGATCCAAAAATCCTTTATTCTCCAAATATGCTTTCGCTTTTTCTAATGACATATAAATCCTCTTTTCTGTCCGTTTATATCTCATAGTCCATGCAGGATCTCACCGCCGTATACGGTCTGACTTTACTGTCTGCGACTGCCACATGTTTCGGATGTGTACTGTAAGTTTTTAATGCTTCCGCACTCTCAAATGTGGAATCTAGCATGACATCCACGGTTGAACTCGGCAGACAGTCGATGCGCACTTTGATTTCTGTCATTCCCGGGATCTGACCGGCAAGACCTTCTAATCCTTCCTTGATCCCTGCTTTGATCTGTTTTTTCTCCTCCTCTGAAAATTCCTCTTTCAGTTTCCATAAAATAATATGTTTTACCATTTTGTTTTTCCTTTCTTCAGGCGTTATAGACCTGATACCACTATTTTAGTCCTCTTATTTATTTTTGCAATTACGGATCATCCTTCGTACCCGCAAAACTCAAATTTCCTCTTTGCCGCCGTTTTTTGTCCGGATCACAAAGAGAACCACACAAAGAAGCACGATGCAGATTGGAAGTGTCAGCCATACAATGGCGTCAAGTCCCACTACCTTAAAAATACCGATCAGAAGATATCCAACCATACATACACTTCCCACAACAAGCACATACGGAAGCTGTGTCACCACATGGTTGACGTGTTCACAGTGACCACCGGCAGATGCCATGATCGTCGTGTCGGAGATCGGTGAACAGTGGTCTCCGCAGACTGCACCCGCCAGACAGGATGCGATGGAGATAACCATCATCTGTCCTTCCGGAAATACCCCGATCACGATCGGGATCAGAATGCTGAATGTTCCCCAGGATGTTCCGGTTGCAAATGCCAGAAACGCAGCAACCAGGAAAATGATCATCGGAAGAAATCCCTGCATCGCAGATGCAGAATTTGCCACAAGATCTGCCACAAAATATTTTGCACCGAGCAGGTTTGTCATACCCGATAACGTCCACGCCATCGTAAGGATCAGAATCGGCGCGATCATGGACTGGAATCCCTCCGGGATACATTTTGCAAACTCTTCAAAGGACAGCACATCACGCATCATATAATAGATAAATGTAAATACCAGCGTGACCGCACCGCCAAGCACCAGTCCCACCGATGCATCCGAAGCTGCAAACGCATCGACAAAGGAAGCACCCTCAAAAAATCCACCGGTATAAACCATTGCCACAATACAGCTTGCGATGAGAACCGCAACCGGAAGAATCAGATCCAGCACATGTGCTTTCTCATTGATGACCTCTTCTTCATTTCCCTCATAAGGTCTTCCCGGCGTGGTAAACAGATCTCCTGCGATTGCATTCATCTCATGTTTTTTCATCGGTCCAAAGTCAACCCTGAGTACCGTCACAAGTAAAACCATGACCAGTGTCAGTATCGCATACAGGTTATACGGGATCGTCTGTAAAAATACAGCAAAACCGTTGATTCCGGAATCTTCCGGCACCGAGGATGTCACTGCCGCCGCCCACGAACTGATCGGCGCAATGATGCACACCGGAGCTGCAGTCGCATCAATGATATAGGATAATTTTGCGCGGGATACTTTGTGCCGGTCTGTGACCGGACGCATCACACTTCCCACCGTAAGGCAGTTAAAATAATCATCTACAAAGATCAGCACTCCAAGGATCATAACGGAAATCTGCGCACCGATCCTTGTCTTAATATGCTTTGATGCCCATTTTCCAAACGCAGCAGAACCGCCCGCTTTGTTAAGCATCGAGACAAGAATTCCAAGCATGACTAAAAATACAAGGATACCCACATTCCAGGCGTCCGCAAGTTTATACACCATACCCCCGTCTTCCTGAAAGAAGATCGTGTTGATCATCAGTTCTAAATTAAAATTGGAATATAACAGTCCTCCGGTGATGATCCCGGCTAAAAGGGACGTATATACCTCTTTCGTGATGAGTGCCAGACCGATCGCAATGACCGGCGGCAGCAGCGCAAATACCGTCGCATATACACCGCACTGGTAATTTTCCGGATCTGTGATCACCCCGGATGTATTTGCCGTTACAAACAGTAATATCACGATCACTGCAAGAAAAATAAGCATTCCGATCTGTTTTCTTTTCATATGTTTCCTTGTATGATAATTAGGAAGTTAATTATCACATATTTCCTTTCTTTTAATATCGTGGTTCAATACAATTCAGATACTATGGACTTTTGATTTGTTTTCTGTAGCTTGACTACTCAACTGGAGTGTATTGCCACTACCTTTATCTGAATTGTTTATTAGCTGGATGTTGCCGGAGTGTTTTTCACTCAGAGTACTTATTTCTATCAAGTCTACGATGATAATCGTTGGTGGACATCATGGTATCAGACTTTAGGAAAGGGAGGTACAACCTCATGAAAATTTACGTAGGCATTGATATTGCCAAACTTAATCATTTCGCCGCTGCGATTTCTTCCGACGGTGAAATAATCATTGAGCCGTTCAAATTCACAAATGACGCTGATGGCTTCCAACTGCTGGTCTCTAAACTCGAATCATTCGATAAGAACAGCCTCATCATCGGTCTTGAGTCAACGGCACACTACGGTGACAACCTTGTTCGATACCTTGTTACTGAGCTTTACCAAGTGTGTGTGTTGAACCCCATCAAAACCTGTCAAATGCGAAAAAATAACGTTCGCAAAACTAAGACAGATAAGGTCGACACTTACGTGATTGCTAAAACTCTTATGATACAGGACAACCTCAGATTCGTCAGCTTCTTCGATCTCGATATGATGGATCTTAAGGCATTGGGACGTTTCCGTCAGAAAACCATAAAGCAACGTACCCGATTGAAAATTCAACTGACAACCTATGTTGATCAGGTCTTTCCGGAGATTCAATACTTTTTCAAATCCGGTCTGCATCAACACGCTGTCTATGCTTTATTAAAAGAAGCACCTTCTCCAAAAGAGATTGCTTCCATGCATATGACTCATCTGGCAAATCTGCTCAAAGTGAACTCACACGGACACTTTACCAAAGAACAGGCCAAAGAATTAAGAGTTCTCGCACAGAAGTCTGTCGGTGCTAACGACAGCGCTATATCTATTCAGATAACTCAAACCATTCAACAAATCGAGTTACTGGATAGCCAATTAGAAAAGATTGAAGCTGAGATGACGGATATCATGAAATTCAACGATTCTGTCATCATGACCATTCCTGGTATCGGTTATATCAATGGTGGAATGATTCTTGGTGAAATAGGTGATATTCACCGTTTCTCCAATCCAAACAAGCTGCTTGCTTTTGCTGGTCTGGATCCTTCTGTTTATCAGTCTGGTAACTTTCAGGCTAAGACAACAAGGATGTCCAAACGTGGCTCTCGTGTTTTACGATATGCCCTTGTAAATGCAGCTTGGAACGTTGTCAGAAACAACGCAACCTTCAAGGCTTATTATGATGCCAAGAGAGCTGAAGGCCGGTCTCACTACAATGCACTTGGGCATTGTTCCGGCAAACTTGTCAGAGTCATCTGGAAGATGCTCACCGACAATGTCGAATTTAACCTCAAATAAGAGGTCTGTATACCAATATCGATAGATTTTGAAAAAGCACCCTAAGGGAGCTCTATTAAAGTTACCCTTTTTTACCACCGATATGAAAAAGAAATTTTTTACTAATTTATGGTTGACTTTTCATAGCTGGTCTCCAAACATTACTGATTTTTTGTCTGTCAACAATCAATCAGAACTTTCCATATTTCTGTATTTCCATACGTTTTATAGTGTAGCGTTTCTTCTGCAATTTTTCAAACATTTTATGCATAATCATGCAATATTATAAAAGAGTATTACTGTTCACTCGTACCTCGTTCCAGTAACGGATTTTACCGATGCTTCGCATTCCAAATCGGCAAAATCTGCTGCCACCACTGTATCATACGGCATTTTCAGTTCAGAAAATGCCTGCCTGTGAACAGTAACAAAAGAGTATCATTCCACTGTGATCTGTGAAATGATACTCCCCCTCTTACATTGCCACTACGTCATCTGCAATCGCCATCGTAGATTTCCGATGCGATACCAGAAGAATTGTTTTATTTTCTTTTTCCCTGTCAAGACTTCTTAAAATGATTCCCTCATTTAAACTGTCGATATTGCTGGTCGGTTCATCCAAAAATATCATGTCCCCGTCATGTAAAAATGCACGCGCAATACCGATGCGCTGACGCTCCCCGCCGGAGACCGAGTCTCCTAACTCCGCTAACTTCGTGTCATAGCCATCCGGCAGTGACAGGATAAATTCATGCAGTGCCGCTTTTTTTGCCGCTGCAACAACTTCTTCCCTGCTTGCATCCTCTTTTGCAACTTTGATGTTATTTTCGATCGTATCCTCAAACAGGAATGTCTCCTGTGTGACGTAGGAAATGCTGCTGCGCAGTGCCGCAGTCGAAATCTCACCGACATTCGTTTTTCCATAACGGATGTCTCCCTCCGATGTCTCATAAAAACGCATCAGAAGTTTTAAAAGGGTTGATTTGCCGCATCCGCTCTTTCCTAAGATTCCGTGGATCTTATGTTCGGCAAATACATGATCAAAGTTCTCTAATACTCCGTTTGGACTTTTTTTATACTCAGCCTGTATTTCCACTTTATCCTCTTTTGTAAACTCAGCCTGTGCTCCTTTTTGCCCCTCTTTTGTCAGCGCAGACTCATATGCAAAAGATACATGCTCACAGGATATATCACCTTCACACACTGTACTTCCGCCCAAAACATCTTCCACCAGTGGCTCTTCCTCTAAAATGTCCAACACACGGTTTCCACTCGCAAGTGTGTGCTGTAAGTTATTCGAAAGTGCGGAAAGTGCCGCCGTCGGACCAAAGGAGCTGATCATTGCGATCACCGCGACCATTGCCTGATCCGCGCTCACCGTCCCCTGCTCTGCAAAATGCCCGCAGACTGCTGCCATAAGGACACCCGCGATCAGGATCACTCCGTCAGTCACGATGCGCTGTATATTTTCTGCCATCTTTAACTTCTGGTTTTTCTGCTCTAACTGTTCTGTCTGGCTGTTCATTTCTCTCAGACGTTTTTCCTGCTGTCCATACTGCAAAATTTCATCCAGCCCATACAGGTTATCCAGAACGACAGTATTTAATTTTCCAAAGCTGTCACGGTAAATACGCCCGTTCTCAGCGCCGCGTTTTCCATTGATGATCGGGATCACTGCACCGACGGTCAGATAAAATACGGCTGCAAGAGCTCCCGCTGCCGGATGAATCCGCCCGATAAACCACACCATAAAGCCAGATGTGAGTATAGCAATCGCGATCGGGGAGATCGTGTGCGCATAAAATACCTCAAGCAGCTCAATATCACTTGTGATAATGGAGATCAGATTTCCCTTTTCACTGCCGTCTAATTTTGCCGGGCAGAGTCTCCGCAGCGCGGCAAATACTTTGTGGCGGATCTGTGCTAACAGCTTAAACGCAATATAGTGGTTGCTTGCCTGCTCCGCATAGCGCAGGATTCCCCTCAGCACTGCAAACACCGCAATCGAAATAAAAATATGTGAAAGCGTCATGCCCTGATAGAGTCCTAAAACCTGACGGACACCAAACCCTCCTAAGATCGTGATGAATGTCGCCATCAGATTCCCGGCACATCCCATTAAAATTGCAGCAAACATAAACGGAAGCAGCGGTTTTATCATACCGATCAGCCCCGCCATGACTTTTACACCGCTGCGTGCCCTTTTTTTCTCTTCTCTCTGCATCAGACTGCCTCCTTTGCATATCGTTCTAATTCCTGCTGTGTCTCATAAAGGCTGCAGTAATATCCCTTTCTCTCCATCAGCTCATCATGAGTTCCTGCTTCCTCGATCACGCCGTCTTTCATGACAAGGATCTGGTCTGCATCCACCACGTTCGCAAGGCGGTGGGAAATTAAGATTACCGTTTTCTTATGTGCGAGCTCACGGATAACCTCCATGATCTTATTCTCGCTCTCCACGTCCACATTTGAGGTTGCCTCATCAAATATGTAAATGTCACTGTCGTGCAGCAGTGCCCGCGCAAGCGCAAGACGCTGTTTCTGCCCGCCGGACAGATTAGATGCTTTCTCCGTGATCTCCATCGATAATCCGCCTTTTTCGAAAATCGTATCATAGAGGTCAACCGCCTTCAATGCCGTTTGCATCTCATCCTCTGTTGCATCCGCACATCCCATACTGAGATTTTCACGCACGGTTCCCGCAAAGAGATAACTGTCATGGCGCACTCCCGTAATTTTCTGATACAGTGCATCCGGTGCAATTTCGCGGATATTGACACCGCCGACTGTGACTGTGCCGGAAAAAATATCTGCACCATCTCCTTCACCCATCATCAGAGATGCCGCCGTACTCTTTCCACAGCCGGACACTCCGACGAGAGCCGTAAACTCACCCTCTTTTGCCGTAAAAGAAATACCTTTTAAAACAGGCTTTTCCGGTTCGTAGGCAAATGACACATCGGAAAATACAATATCGTCTCCCTCCATCTTTGTATTCGTCCCGCACTGCGGCAGCGGCTCATCGAGCAATTTAAAAATCTTGTCCGCAGCCGCATTTCCATTCATCGCGATATGAAAAAAAGAACCTAAAAGGCGCAGCGGCAGGAAAAATTCTGCTGAGATCAGTATGATAAAAATACATTGTGCCAGCGTGATATGCAAAGCCCGAAGTTCCAGCACACTAAAGACAATCCCGATCCCCGCTCCGCCATACGCAACGAGATCCATGATGCTGATGGAATTGAGCTGCATGATCAGCACACGCATCGTTACCCTGCGGAACTGCTCTGCCTCCTCATCCATCTTTTTTGCATAGCGCTCATCCGCCTGATAAATTTTTAAGGTGGTCAGTCCCTGTAAATTTTCCAGAAAAGAATCCCCGAGTTCCGTGTAGCTGCCCCAGTACTTTGCCAGAAGCTTTTTCGCAAACTTCTGCACGGCAACGATGGAAACCGGGATCAAAGGAACACAGAGGAGCAGCACGACCGCCGTTTTGAGGCTCATGCTTCCAACAATGCAAAACAGTGTCAGGGGTGCAAGCAGGCTGTAGAAAAACTGCGGCACATACTTTCCAAAATAAATCTCTAACTGCTCCACGCCCTCCGTGCTGATCTGGACGATCTCAGATGTTGCAAAATGTGCGTGGTAAGAGCTGCCGAGCTTCATTAATTTCTCATAGACAAGCTCTCGCAGCTTTCTTTTCACCTGCGTCGAGGCAGCAAAAGACAACCGGCTTCCGATGCCTGTAAACACTGCACGTCCGATATAAACTGCCGCAAAGACAATAAACAGCTTCGCGATATCTCCCTCTCCAACGTTTTTGTTCCCCAGAAGCAGTTTTTCCAGAAAAACGCCGATGGCATACATCAGCGCCACATTACAGAGCAGTGAGCCCCACTGTGCGGCGACCATTCCTGCCACATACTTCTGATTCTCCTTAAATTCCTTCATTAGTCTCTTATGAAACATGTTATTCTCCATTCTTGCGCTCTATCCTGTCACAGATACTTTTCTTTTATGAATCCGCCTGTTTCCTCTTATTCTGCAAAGTCACTTTCACATGACGGATCGCAAGTACCGGATGCACAAACAACATTCTCGGTCCTGCATAGCGCATCACTTTTCTTATTTCTTCCTGCATTTCTTTTGAATAACAGTGTACTTTACATGCACTGCAGAACGTCTTTGTCTCCATAAACGGACAATGCATGGTGCGCGCTGTCGTATACTCCTTTAACTTTTCACACTGCCCGCACAGCTCCCCACGTTTTGTCCCGTGACTGCCATGGCAGTAGATCTCTATCATGGATGAAACCGTCTCTACCTCCTTTTTGCGTTTGTCCTGTATCTTTTTTGTTTCTGTTTTCATATCCGCTTATCTTTTCAAATCTGCCCTCTCTGCTTTTATTCCTGACAACATTTCTGTCCGCAAAGTATCCCATCCGTTGTTTCTTTCTATTAGGCTGAACTAACTTTGCCCCGTTAGTCTAACCTAATATATAAGTGCTTGTCAAGAAAAAACGGTTTCCATAAAGTAGAAAAGACGCAGATCCTTACCGGATCTGCGCCTTTTCATTTCTAATCATAGATCTGCCCGCAAAGCGTTGATCTATTGTTTTGTTTTACACTGTCTTCACACACTGTGAAAACTTCTGTTTTGCATTTTCTACTTTGTTTGCATCGGCATCTGGTGTCGGATAAAGCCCTCTCTGATGCATCATGTTAAACACATCTTCCTGGATGCAGTGTTCCTGCTCTAAACAGTGAAGGATCGCATCCCTCACACTGTCGTGCACACATTCATTTGCAAATGCATTATAGTTATTTGTTGCCGCCTTCTCAGCCGTGAGTGCATCGGCTAAGATCTCTTTGTCTGTATAAATCTGCTCAGTCATGATCTTCCTCCCTCTCTTATTCCTTAGCTTAACTGTGCATACAGGGAGTTAAAATGTCCCTGATGTTTCTGGGAAATCTCCGTAAATTTTGCACTGATTTCCTGATCCTCTGTGTGTTCTGCAAGCATCTGGAATTTTTTGATCAGAAGATCCTCCTCGGTCAGCAGATCATTTAACACGGATAACTCTTTTTCTGATAACTGGCTCATGTTCCACCTCCATATTTTAAATCTATCGTCGGCATATCGTCTTGACATTGACTCGCCTAAACAATAGTGTGGTCAGAACCTGTCAGATTATGCATCTCATTTAAAGTAATCCATCACCAGTTACCAGCTCATCTAAAACAGCATACATCTGTTTAATATCTACCGGCTTACTTAAGTGGGCATTCATTCCTGCATCAAATGATTTTTTTACATCCTCCTCAAATACATTTGCGGTCATCGCAACAATCGGTACCGTTTTACTGTCCGAATGATCCGATTCACGGATACAGCGTGTGGCAGCAAGTCCATCCATGACCGGCATCCGGATATCCATCAGGATCACATCATAATATCCCGGTTCATGCTTCAAAAACTGTTCCACGCCCGCTTTTCCGTTCTCAGCGATATCCACCATAAAATTCTTATGTATCAGAATGTTTCTTGTAATTTCAATATTGATTTCATTATCTTCGACAAGCAATGCCCTTTTCCCGGAAAAATCATATTCCTGATAAGTCGTCCGCTCTGTCCTCCGTCTGTCCTCTTTTGCAGTCTTTAATGGAACCGTCACGACAAACGCGGAGCCTTTTCCTTTCTCACTGTACACATCAATCTTACCGCCCATAAAATCAATAATATTTTTGGAAATGGTAAGTCCTAATCCGGTTCCACCGCTTAACGTCGTATTTCTGTCATCTTCCTGTGCAAATGCATCAAAAATGTGCGGCAGAAAATTCTGTTCCATACCGATTCCATTATCCCGGATCTCGAAACGGAAGATCGTTTCCTGTTCTCCTCTGGTAAAAAGCTCTATAATAAAAAATACGCTTCCCTCCGGCTGTGTATATTTTACAGCGTTTTCTAAAATCGCTGACAGCGCCTCATTTAATTTTTCACGGTCAAACAGATATTGATCCGCAAATGAACCACGTCTCTGTACAGAAAAAGAAATCTTCTTCTCCTGCGCCTTATCTGAAAACTCTTTCTCGATATGTGTGAGGAATGCTTCAAAATCCGTACTTTCCTCATGGAATGCAACACGGCCGCTCTCTAAGAGCGAAAGGTTTAAAATATCATCCATACAGGAACGCAGAAACTGTGCCGACATCTCAATCTTGTCAAAATTTTCCAGAACCTTTTTTTCATCGCCAAGATTTGCCCTGCTCAGATAGGAAAGTCCGATAATTGAATTAAGGGGCGTACGGATTTCATGGCTCATGCGCTCTAAAAATTCACTCTTGGAACGATCCGCACGCTTTGCCGCCAGCATTGCATCATAAATCTCTCTCTGGCGATTCTGTTCTTCTTCATAATTATCCGTAACATCTCTGCGCACAAAAACAAGGGTCATTTTTGTCTTGTCATAATAGTGGATATTCATTGATTTCCGACGGTATTCCCCGCCGCACAACAAACGGTAATTAATGACGAAACGTTCTTTTTTCTGTAAATTTTCTTGCAGACGTTCCAGCCTAAACTCCCTCTCGCACATTTCTCTGTCTTCCGGATGTACATACTTTGGAATTGTCACATCATTGACCTTCTGGTAATCCCCATCAATCGGCGGCATAACATCCGCATCCTCATTGGTAACAATGGTATGTACCATCCCATCTTCCAGATCTACATATGAAATAAAATCAATTTCTTCTTTTATAACGCTCTCCAAAATTGCCCGCTGTTTTTCCATAGTATGTTCCTTTTCCGATCCATTTTCACTGTGCTGCTCTGATTTTATGAAACCTGTTTTTTATTATAACAGTTTTATTTCCTGTTTTAAATAGAAAACCAAAATAAACTGTATCTAAAGTCCTATTTTTGTTACTGTTCGTAATCTTCCAGAAAACTGTGAAGTCCCATACCTGTATGATATGCAATCACAGTATTTAAATTTACATTTTCCACACTTTTAAAGATATTTGCCGCAATTCCGGGATTTATGTTTTCAAATTCCTCCAGCAGACGTTTTACTTCTTCCTGCTGGTCTGAAAAGTCCTCTTTCGTTCCTGTTACCATTCCAAACTCCATATTCCATTCTTTCAGATCCTGCTTATGCACCAGATAAAACGGGCGGATAACCTCTATGCCGCCAAAGTCACGCTCCTTTTCTTTTGGCATCAGAGTACTGATTTCTCCCCTATACAGTACGCCCGTAAGTATCATTTCTATCACATCCTCATAGCAGTCTGCCACCGCTAACTTATTACAGCCGGAGTTTTTTACGTCATCCACAGAGTGGAGTTTTTGCACCGGAATACCAGTCTCTTCTGCAATCCGGATAAATTTTCCGTTATTCTCCTCTTCGAATGAAAAAAAATCCACCTCGAAATCAATCTTTCTGTGGCGTTTTATCTCCTGAAAACATTTTGCAAGGATCAGTCCATTCCCGCCCTGTGCAATACAGACTGCAACATGATCGCCGTCTTCCACTAACCGGTAGGTGTTGATTGCTCTTGCAAAACGTGAAAATATTGTCTTATGATATTTTTTGCGAAGACTAAACTCCGCTTCTTCTTTTCTTGTATCTCCCATGGAAACTCCATTCTTGTTTTTTTGCTGAAAATTCACTCTATAATAAATTGTACACGTTCTAAACACACTGTCATCAGGAACAATAAACAATCGAATGCGCGTTCCCCAGACATTCCGGTGCCAAGAATCAGTATAATTTCTCCGCAGAGGGAAGTCAATTTCTAATATCAAAAAAAGAACTTCCCGGTCTGAAAAATTTTCATGACCGTTCCGTTCTTTTTCCGTTGTGCTAATAGCAAAAATAATGCCCACCAATTTTGACCTCCACATGTTCCGTCAGCGGAAATGTGGAAAAATACATTGTATCATCTCTTAATATTCTGGTTTTTCCGTCCAGCACCTGCTGGATGGAGTCATATTCCTTCTGTGTCGGTTTTGCCCTGTCCCTGTTTTTAAAAGAACAGAACTGTACCGGATTTTTCTGGCTTAAAACCTCATAAAGTGTATCCGGATACACATCACTTCTCATACGGTTAAACACAACCTCCACAACCGCCTGCTGTCCTTTCACCGGTTCTCCCTGTGATTCTAACCAGACGATCCTGGCAAGCAGCTCTGTTTCATCCGGCGATAAAGTGATATGCCAGCGGTTTTCCGGTGTGGCCGGTGCCGCCTGAGTCTCCTGCACGATTTGTGCATCCTGCTCTGCCGGAGCTTCCTGCACTGTTTGTGCATTCTGCTCTGCCGGAGTTTCCTGCACCGCCTGTGCAGTTTCCTCCATCTGTGTTTCTTTTGTGGTTCTTATTTTTTCCTGCATCAGATCATCATCATATGCAGATGTTACTATCATACTTTCTTTTTTTTCGATTCCTGTTTTTTCATCTGATTCTGGCGTAAATGAATGTGCAAAACGTATTGATCCTGCTGCAAGTCCCTCCATTGCCGGAACTTCTTTGATCTTTACGTCTTCTTTCATGTTGGATGCTGCAGTCAGACTGACGATAAAACTAAACAGCACTGCCGCGCCCAATATTCTCTTTCTCATTTTGCTCCTTTCCTCAAGAATGATACATATATGTCAACATGACGAATGCCGTCATTTGATACAGGCACATATCATACTTAGGTTATATCCAAAAGTCAAATTTTTTATACATGTTTTCCCGAAAAAAAATTTGCTTATTTTTACTCAATTTTTTGATATGTGTCCTGTTTTTTATCAGCCATTCATCCATCCGAAATTATGTTCGAATAAAGTAGAACTGACCAGGTAAACAAAAAAACACCCGTTTTTTCGGATGTTTTTTGAAATAATTGCCAAATTTGTTACTACGTTTTTCGGATGTTTTTTATAAAAAACAATCTTTTTATCTTCGATAAGCACATTCTTTATTGCTGCAGGATGCACAGATTCCGGTACTTTTGTCACCACATTTTTCTGTTTCAGCAGCATTCCATTTTACTCCTGCACCGGAACTTTTCCCGGATTTTTCCCGGAAATTCCGCTTAGATTCCACTTTCAGACTTCCACCGGAAAATTCCGCTAAAAACATCACGCTTTTTTTGGGTTCCATGCAGTATGCCTGATTGCAGGTAATCCGATTCTGTCCCATCTCTGCTAAAAGCTGTGCCATTTTTTCAAAAGGAAGCCCCTCCTCCGAGCCAAAAAAATGATAAGATTCAAGGCGCTGTTTCAAATGTGCCTCTGCCCACCTCTGAAACATGTCATATCCTTTCCGCAAAAGCTCCCAGCAGATCGTCTCAACTGCATATGCTTCTCTTAAACGCTCTGTGCTGCTATAACGGTTCTCGAGCTCATCTACCCTGCTCCCCAGCGTAAATATCCCGATTGCATAATTTTCTTCTCTGCACAGATTCAGGATCTGTTCACACTGACGCCTCGTCATGCAGTAAAATCCTTCCTCCCCGGCAAGGCATTCGCGCAGTTCCCCTGCAACTTCCTTTAGCATTTCCATATCTTTTTGCTCATAATGGTAATGCTTTAAAATTTCCACAAGGAAATCGTGTGTCAGTTCGTTTTTTAAATTAGTATGAATAAATTTCTCTTCTGTCACTTATTTTTCCGTCTCTGCTTTCTTTTTTAAAAACTGCATGATAATATCATAATTTTCCGCTTCGTGGGGAAATGTGCAGTGCATGCAGGATTTGATGACTCTGCCCTTACTGTTAATATATTCCGGATTGCCCGGACAGTGTTCTCTCTCATACAGCGGACAAAAACAGAACAGGCAGTTCATCTCATCATTTTCCACCTCATGACACGGATAATATTTACATGCCCTGTTTTCAAAATAACGATAGGAATTTTCCAAGGTCAATGCTCCTTTACGATCACAATGGTAAGATAACCGGAGGTATCATCTAACTTTTCCACCTCTGTGGTTATTTTTTCATTCATCATACCACAGTTTTCTACCGAATACACTTCCAGTCTGCTATCTTTTTGCTGTTTTTGCAGCATCTGCTTTAATTCTCCTAATTTCTTCCCGGACTTCATATAAATTCTGGTTCCGGAAAATTCTGCTGTTTTTCCTATCTCATAGGATGCCGGTATCACATGGATCTCTTCTTTATTGTCCGCTAACGATATTCCAAGTGCCCCCGCCGCCGCACAAAAAGACGGGACTCCGTTTACGATATGTGCCTCATAGCCGCCTTTTACCACACGTTTATGGATATACTGGTAAGTGGAGTAAACCGTCGGATCTCCGATCGTCAAAAAAGCCACCTGTCTGCCGTTATCTAACAATTTTTTTATCTCAAGACAGATCTGCTCATGCGCCGCAGTAAGTCTGCTCTCATCCTTTGTCATCGGAAAGGGCATACATATCAATTCTTTTTCTGCAATTTTCCCACATGCCTCTTTCATGATTCCGTAGGCGATGCAGTCCTCTTTGCTTTTTGCCGGGAGTATCACGGTATCGCACTCTCCAACGATCCGTACCGCTTTTAATGTGACCAGCTCCGGGTCACCAGGTCCGACGCCGATTCCGTAGAGTATCCCTGTTTTTTCTGTATTTTTCACGGTTGTATTCCCCTGTTTTTACTTAAATTCTGTTCCTGTGTTTTCACTTCATATTTTTTGTATTTCACAACAATTTATTTATCCTGCTGCATTAAAATGCTTCCTTAGCTATTTACTTCTGACCTGTCCGCATAATTTTTTGCTTTTTTTACAAAATTTTCCACAAATTGCGGCGCAGATGGATAATAAAGATGCGGAAATCCCACAAAGCATGAATTTTTATCAAAAACACAGTCATATTTTTTCCCACTTACCGGTTTTAATGCCACACAGTCATCACCGTTTGCGGTACTGTCGAAATAATGAAATTCATGCCCTTTTATGCTGCCATTTTCCGGCAGAAAGTTTGATTCTTTTTCCGTAAGTTCGATGTACCCGAAACGAACCAGTTTCCCTGTGTAAAAGCAGTCTCCCGGCACAACGCCTGCCATCTCATAAACATGATGCTCTGTATCTTCCATCGTCTGATGCAGATACATAAATCCGCCACACTCAGCAACGATCGGCATCGCGAGTTCCGCCTTTTCCCTGATATCCGCAAGCATCGTCTTATTTTCAGATAATTCTTTCGCATAGAGTTCAGGGTACCCTCCCGGAAGCAATAGACCGTCCGCTTCTTTTGGCACACTTCCATCATGAAGCGGTGAAAAAAATACAATCTCTGCGCCGGCTTTTTCAAGTGCCTTTAAGTTGTCCTCATAATAAAAACAGAACGCTTCATCGCGTGCCACGGCAATCACGGGTCTTTTTCCGCTTTTTTGCAAATGTACTTTCTGCTTACCGTAACTGTCTTTTTCTAATGTGCTGCCTTCCGGCAGTTCTGATGCCCCCTCCGCGATTGCGAAAAGCCTGTCTATATCGACGGTCTTTTCTAACATATCCGCCGTTTTTGCCAGCAGTTCCGCCATCTTTTCTACTTCTTCCGGGCGTTTAAGTCCCAAATGTCTGCTCTCTAAAAGAATCTCCTTCTGGTTTGGAAAATATCCAAGAACTTCTACCGGAAAACTCTTCTCGATCTCCGGCCGTATCGTCTCAAAAAATGCGCCGGAGGTGCGGTTTAAAATAATTCCACGGATCAGATGAATCGTATCATAGGAAAGAAAACCGGCGATCAGCGGAAGAATGCTCCTCCCCATTCCGTGCGCATCGATGACTAAAATGACCGGCGTGTCTGTCACCGTCGCAAGGTCATAGGCAGATCCTTCTTTCCGGATCCCGCCTAACCCGTCATACAGTCCCATTACGCCTTCCATCACAGAGATATCTGCATTTACTGCAGACTCCATAAACAGTTCTGCCGTCATTTTCTCCCCGGTAAAAAACGTATCCAGATTTTTCGATGGTATTCCAAGTACCGTGCGGTGAAACATCGGATCGATATAATCTGGTCCACACTTAAATGCCTGTACTTTTTTCCCCTGTCTTTTTAATATTTCAAGCAGTGCACAGGTGATCGTAGTCTTTCCGCTTCCACTTCCTGTCGCGCCAATCAGTATTCTTGGTGTCCTCATGACTCCGTCCCTCCTGCAAAATAAAACGACAGGATAAACACCGGATTTTCCGCCTGCATCAGATGGTAACGTCCCGCCTTTTTCGCACGGCTGACTGACATCTGGATGATTTCTTCCTGTTCCACCGGAAACTCATTTAATATAGAAGAAACAGCCCCAACCGTCTCTAACGTAATTGCCGTCACTACCACACGCATACGCGGATTTTTCCGGTATAAATCCGTTAATATCTCCTTTAAACTGCCATTGCTTCCACCGATAAATGCATGAGTTGGAACCGGAAGCCCTGTAAGTGCCCCGGGTGCCTCCCCACAGATCACTTTTACATTGGCAAGTCCATACTTTGTGCAGTTCTTTTCGATCAGTGCGACAGCCTCCTGTTTTCGCTCAATGGCATAGACGGTAAGATTGTCTGACAGCCTTGCCATCTCGACCGCGATTGAGCCTGTCCCGCTTCCGATATCATAAACCACCGCGTCGGGTGTCAGGTGCATTTTACAGATTGCCGCCTCCCGGACTTCCTCCTTTGTCATCGGCACCTTATCCCGGCAAAATGCGTCATCCGGCAGACCATGCGTCAGGAATTTTGGATCAGAATTCTTTTTTTCTCCCGAAATCCTCTGATTCTGGATCAGACAGGTATAAAGTCCCTCGTCGGTAAGCTGCATACATTCTTCCGGAGACAATGTTTTTATCTGTTCCGCCGGATAGGACAGCGCATATCCGACCGTCACAGTCGTCTCTTTTAATCCACATTCGATCAGCCGCTTCCCGATTTCGCGGACATCCGAAACACCGGATGTAATAACAAACACTTTTTCTCTCATCCCTGCCTTTTTTATCAAACGCTCCATCTGGTCTGTCCCATGCAGGCTGACGATTTTAGCATCCTGCCAGCTGTTACCACTGCGCGCAGCCAGATAAGAAACCGAGGAAATCCCAGGACAGACGGACACCTCCGTGTTCTCCCTGCCCTGCAATGCCTGCATCATTTTTTCTGCGCCGCTGTAGAATCCGGTATCGCCGGAAAATAAAATGACTGCATGGAAAATGGCTTTCCCACTTTTTTCACCTGCATCATCAAGGCATGGAAGAATGTCTTTTGCCAGATAATACGGCAGTCGTTCCGCAGCTACATTCCATTGCGCCGGCACCGCATCCAGCAGTCTTTTTGCCCCGAATAACAGATCTGCGCCTTTTATACGCTCCGCCGCTTCCTCTGTGATCAGTTTTGTATTTCCCATGCCGATCCCGACAAGAGATACCTGCATCTGTTTTCTTCGAATGTGTTTACCGGTCAAACGTTCTATTTCCTGAAGAATTTCCTCTAGGTTTTCCTTTTGCTCCCCGTTCTCCGCCTCCGGGTTTTCGATCACAAATACTGATACCCCTGCCTTTTTCGCGGCACTGATCTTCTCTGAAAATCCACCGGACGCACCGCTCTCTTTTGTGACCATATAACGGATCTGATACTGATGGAGAAGTGCAAGGTTCATTTCCTCGGAAAACGGGCCCTGCATGGCAATGATCTGTCTCCCTAAAATGCCGTTTTTATGACAGATCTCTATGCTCTCTGTCCCTGGCAGGACACGGACAAACAGCCGCTCCCTCAATGTCTCATTTTCGCAGTAACAGTGCAGTTCCTTACTTCCCGTTGTAAGAAGAATATTTCCACTGGTCTGCTCTAACGCGCGGACACATTCCTGCTGTGACTTTACATAAATTACATCGCTGTCATCTCCAGCCGACTGCAGTGTCCGCCGCAGACGATAATACGGAAGTCCTGCCTGTGCGGACGCCTGCCTGATATTAGAAGAAACCACGACCGCATAGGGATGCGTTGCATCAACGATTGCAGCATAGTCTCCCTTTTGCATGAATTCTTTCATTTCTTCTTCCGTAAGTCTTCCGGTGTAAATATTCCGATACTGCCCCTCGGTCATGACCTCATGCCCATATCCCGTGGCGACACAGACATCCGCGCAGATCCCGGATGCATCTAAGATATCCGCTAACTGTCTGCCCTCTGTGGTGCCGGAAAAAATCAATATCCGTTTCATATATGATATCCTCTTTTAGTGACGAGATGTCCGTCTATGATCTTTGTTTCTGAATTACCGATAAACACGGTCGTAAACATGTTGACCTGACGATCCCGCAATTCTTTTAACGTGCAAAGTTCCATTTTTGACTCATCTCTTCCGATATTTTCCACATATCCGCACGGGCGTGTCTCCTCAACTGTCTCTAACAGAATATCACAGGCACGCATCAGATAGTCCGCACGTTTTCTGCTGGACGGGTTGTAGATCGCAATCGCAAAATCCCCATCCGCCGCCGCTCTTAAACGTTTTTCTATTTTTTCCCACGGCGTCAGTAAGTCACTTAAGCTGATTACGCAGAAATCATGGTTTAATGGTGCTCCAAGGCACGCAGCCCCGCTGAGTGCAGCGGTGACGCCCGGCACGACACTAAGTTCACAGTCCGGGTAACTTTCCCCGATCTCATACATCAAAGATGCCATTCCATAGACCCCCGCATCCCCACTGCAGATCAGGGATACTTTTTTCCCTTCCCTCGCCTTCTCAAAACAGAGGATGCAGCGCTCCCGCTCCTGCTTCATCGGTGTAGAAAGCTGCTCTTTTTCCGCAAATGCTTCGCCTAACAGTTTTAAATAAACCTGATAGCCGATGATCGTATCGCATGCCAGCAGTGTATCATACGCCTGCATCGTCATCATTGCTTCTTCTCCCGGTCCCATTCCCACAATATATATTTTATGTTTCATCAAATCTTACACTCCATTCCCGCTCAGCTATCGCAAGCGTCATTCCGTCTTTTGCCTTCTTTTTGAGCAGTAACCTGCCCTGTACTAACATTTTTTTCTGATTTTCCCTGCTGTCACAATTTTGCTGCATATACGATTTTTCTTTTCCCTCACTGCCACATCCAGGCTGCTTTATTTTCTCTTTATCTTCTTTCCTGCATGCTGCAAGCGCTGCGCGTTCACACACATTGTCCACGCCGACTGTCTGTGACACAAATGCCGAACCGCTGAAGGTTCCCGGCACTTCTTTTAAGACTTCTTTCGGATACGTCAGAAAGTCCAGCCCATATTTTTTTACAAATTCTAAAAATCCCGGTTCTTCTTTTTTCAGATCGATCGTGGCAAGCGCTGTAACTGCCTGTATGGATATCTGTTCCTGTTCTAATGTCTCTAAGACAAACTGCCCGATCTCCTCACAGGATTTTCCCTTTTTACAGCCCATGCCAAGGATGATGGTGCGGGGGATCAGCCAGAGCGGATCTGTATGCGTTTTAACATCCACCTGTTCATCTATGACCTGACTCTTTGGAATATTTTTTACCGGATACCTTGCAGAAATCACAACATCCGGCATAGATATATGGTCCTGTTCTTTTTTCACCGACCACTTTTGTGGCGGATTTTCTTCACATGTTGTTATGTCAGATATCAGTACCGATTTTGGTATCTCTCCTTCCACCCGCCCGCCTGTCATTATCATAATCTTCTTTCCATCGAGAATTTTCGACGAAATTCCTGCAATTTCCTCTTTATTCTGTATGAAAAGTCCATTTTCTTTCGCAAAAACATCCACGGCAAACGCATGATTGACATCGGTTGCCGTTGTTATGACAGGCACTGCACCGATCCGTTTTGCAAGCAGTCCTGCAAGTTCATTTGCTCCGCCATAATGTCCGGACAAAACCGGGATAACAAACTGTCCCGCCTCGTCCACCACCAGAACCGGGATGTCTGTCAGTTTATCACGCAGAGAAGGTGCCATGGCGCGCACCGCGATTCCGCATGCGCCGATCCAGATGACTGCTGTCTTTTTCCCATTTCTGTTTTGTTCGAAACGCGCGCGCATCCAGTCGTAGATGCTTTCTTTGACATAAACCGGATTTTTGCCATTGGCACGATTGTGTTCCCGGATCCACTCAGTCTGTATCTCTGCATCTGATATTTCCTGATATCTGCCATACTTTGTATACAGACACACTTCGTACCCTTTCCCACACGAATACAGACATTCCCGTATCTTTGCCGAGAGTTCTATCCCGCGCCTGGTAAAACTCATGATATCGATCTGCATGTGTTACTCCTTCTTTTTACGGAATTCCGTTTCAAAATCCGGCGCATACAGTTTTGAGCGCGCGCAGCGTTTATTTGCAAGAACATTTCCCACCAGAACCAGTGCTGTTTTCGTAATATTATGTTTCTTTGCAACTAACGGCAATGTTTCCACTGTACACAGGTATGCTTCTTCTTCCGGCCAGCTCGCCTTATACACTAACGCTGCCGGGGTGTCTTTCGTATACCCACCTGCCACAAGACGTCTGGAAAGTTCCTCTAACATACCGGTACTTAAGTAGATCGCCATGGATGCCTGATGTGCTGCAAAACTCTCGATACTCTCTTTTTCCGGCACCGATGTTTTTCCTGCCATACGGGTAATAATAAGGCTCTGTGAGACCTCCGGCAGTGTATATTCGATCTGCAGAGATGCAGCTGCACCAAAGCAGGCGGAAACTCCCGGACAGCTCTCATAAGAAATTCCAAGTTCATCGAGACAGTCCATCTGCTCCCTGACTGCGCCGTAAAGACTTGGCTCCCCGGTATGCAGGCGCACTACCATCTTGCTCTCCGACTCTGCCTTTCTCATCACTTCGATCACTTCCTCTAACGTCATCGTGGCACTATTATATATCTCACATGCCTCTTTGGTATAGGAAAGCAGCTCCGGATTTACCAGTGATCCTGCATAGATCACCACATCCGCCTTTTCTAACAGTTTCATTCCACGCACCGTGATCAGATCCGCCGCCCCACAGCCGGCACCTGCAAAATAAATCATCTTTTCTCCTCCTTCAGTCTCGCAAGCAGCTCTGCCGCCCCTGCACTCTCTCCAAGTCCTCCGTGCTCGTTGGAATACAAAATACACGCGACCGCAATTTTCCCTGCGGCTCTTTTATTCAGGTAAAACATTATCTTTTGCATGATCAGTTCCATCGTCTTTTCGCACAATCCGGCTTTTTTCAACACATTAACCGCCTCTTCCGTTGTCACGCAGGAAAGGATCTGACGTGCCGTATCTGCATCGGCACCCGCTGACAGAGCAGATGACGTGATCAGTTCCATCCGGCAGTCTCCTTCCTGCGAGTGTGTGTTCATGATGCCGCCGGCGACTTTTATCAGCTTGCCGATATGACCGGTCAGAAGCATGGCTTCAAATCCATTTTCCACCGCCATATCGATCGTATCTCCGATAAAATTACTGCATTTTACACTCTTATCGAGATCATAACCATAAGTCCGTTTCATATAATCCAGTCCGTAATTTCCCGGTGAGACTGCCACAATGGAATACCCCATGGCACGCTTCTGATTTAACTCTACCCGGATTGTTTCAAGCAGTGCCCTGCTGCTCATCGGCTCCACAATACCGCTCGTCCCAAGGATGGAGATTCCGCCTGTGATGCCAAGTCTCGGATTAAACGTCTGTGCCGCAAGCGTCTCCCCCTCCGGCACGGAAATTTCCACCAGAAGATCTGCCGTTTCATCCGTGAGCGCACAGACTTCCCGCACCTCTTTTTCGATCATCTCACGCGGCACATGATTGATGGCTGCATTTCCGACCGGCTGGTCTAATCCCGGTTTTGTAACACGTCCGACACCATATCCCCCGTCGATTACGATTCTCTGTAAATGCGCGGACTGCCCTTTTTGCTGCATGCTGCCATCCATCGTACTCTTTTGCCGATGCACGGACGGTTCTTTTTGCTGTATGCCGCCGTCAATCCTTGAAACCTCTGCCACGATATGTGCGCCCGTCGTAATGTCAGGATCATCTCCGCCATCTTTGATCACGGCACAGCTCACTGCAGTTTCACTTCGCCGGATATCCGTGATTTCAGCATGATACCGAATCCCTTTTGGCGTCTCGATCTCTATCTCATTTTTTATTTTTCCGGTGATCAGCATATATGCCGCCGCTTTTGCCGCCGCTGCCGCACAGCTTCCGGTCGTAAATCCGTAACGCATAGGTATCTCCATTTCCATTTGTAAATATCAATCCACCTTTTTCGCTGCATCCTCCCGCCGCACTTCATACAAAAGTGCATTACAGATCGCAGCAGCCACATTGCTGCCTCCTTTTCTTCCCCGGTTCACGATACATGGCACATCTGTGTGCAGGATCATTTCCTTTGCCACCTCCACATTGACGAATCCGACCGGAACTCCGATGATAAATGCAGGACGGTAAATTCCATCACAAATCAGCTCATACAAACGGATCAGTGCCGTTGGTGCGTTGCCGATGGCAAATATGACCGGCTTGTCCAGTTTTGCTGCATGTTCCATGGAAACGACCGCCCTTGTCACCTTGCGTTCTTTTGCCTCTCCTGCAACCTCCTCGTCCGCCATAAAACAACGCGCCATTCCACCATGTGCCTCAAGCACTTTTTTGTTGACACCGGAGAGCGCCATATTTGTGTCTGTCACGATATCCGCTCCTGTGCGGATCAGGTGTTTTGCAATCTCCACTGCATTCTCCGAAAAAGTAAGTGTATCTGCATATCCGAAATCCGCACTCGTGTGGATCACTCTTTTTGTCACCGGCTCCTGCTCTTTCGGGATCACAATACCGCGTTCTTCCAGTTCTTTTGTAATAATTGCAAAACTGCGCCCCTCGATCTCTCCCGGCAGTACAAATTCTACTGCGCCTGTTTTGTGTACCAGTTGGGCTGTTGTTCCAACTTTATCGGCGCACTCCTGCCTTTTTGCTCTATCACTTTGCTCTTTCGAATCCTCTTTTACTCTGTCAATTCGTTCTTCTGACTTCTCTTTCATCCGGTCAATGCATTCTACTGCCTGCGCATTTCCATGGATCTCTCTCAACACCTCTGCAAATATCCGGTTCTGTTCTTCCGATTTTACCGCGATCCGGTAATAACCGCTCTGGAGTCCCCGGAAATTACTACAGTCACGAATCAAAATACCACGCTGTAAAAAAAGTTCATCCAGCTTTTTTTCACTGTAAAACAACAGATAATCTGCATCGGAATCATACACAATGCATCCTGCCGCCTTTAATTCTTCACGCAAAAACAGCCTTTGCGTCTGTATACAGGTCACAGTGCGTGCAACATATCCCTGCTCTTTGATTGCAGCGACTCCTGCCCTCTGGGCGAATACCGAAAGATTCCACTCCGGCAGCTGCAATCTGATCTTTTCCGCCAGAGTCTGTTCACAGACCAGATACCCAAGCCGCACCCCCGGAATCGCATATAATTTGGTAAATGCACGCACCACGACCACATTCGGAAATTCTTCTAAATAACTTAAAAAGGAATATTTCTGTTCTTTTCCGGTCAGTTCCATAAAACACTCATCCAGCACCAGTGTAATGTCACATTGTCTGCATTTTTCTGCAATTTTAAATATCAGTTCCGGCTCAACCAGATTTCCGACCGGGTTATTTGGATTTGCCAGAAACACCAGAGAAATGCTCTCATCTAGTGCATCAAGGATCCGTTCGGTCAGGCAGAATTTTTCCTCTTTTTTCATCTCATAAAAAATAACTTCACAGTCCAGCGCCTTTGCCGCCTCTTCATATCCTAAAAAGGACGGCACCGGGATCAGTATTTTCGATGGTTTTACTGCGTGTAAAACGGCATGGAACAATTCTGACGCACCATTTCCAAACACAAGCTTTTTCTCTGATATCCGCAGCTGTTCTGCAACTGCATTTGCAAGTTCCTGTGCATGGATATCCGGGTAATGTTCCGCCTCCTCCACCGCCTGATGAAGTGCTTCCCTTACCGAGTCCGGCATTCCAAGCGGATTGGTGTTCACCGAAAAATCCAGTCTTATCTGATTGCGGTATATATCTCCTCCGTGGTACTGCATTCCTTTATTTCTCTCTTTCTGTAGTCTGTTCTTTTATTTTCGGACATTGAAACAAAACGAAACCACGCTTTGTGTGATTTGTCGTTCCAAAAATATAGATATATCTTTCGTATTCAGAGTATAACACAAAGTGCCATCTGTACACAATTTTTTGTGTTACAGACGGCACTTTGTAATCTATTCTTTTAATTCTCCTGATTTACAAAACTTTCTAAAAGAATGGGCGAATAAACAGAATACTATAAATAAGTTAAAATATGAAGCTGATCACACGCCAGATGAAAAGGTAAGACTTTATCTATTAAAGCGAATTAATGATCTTGAAACAGAACTTGAAACCTTTACAATATAAAAAGGCTTCACCCTTATATTAAGAGCGAAACCTTTACCAAGTTTATATTTTACAGTTCTCTTCATTTCTATTTTATTATGTATTTCCAACACTACAGATGTTTTAACCTTGCACCAAATACACATATATTTTTTCTTTATCTTTATGTATTTTAATAAATAATAATGGTCTTGACCAATTTTTGTCTCCCATCGAATTATTTATTTCTTCAACCACTTCTTTTGCCGTATTTTTACCACTTATTTCTATAACCTTACTATTGGCTCCCCCCATATATTCTCTTTCTCCATATGGCGAATACGAACACATTGCATTTTCAAATGGCGTATAGCGAAACAAATTTACTCTTTTTCTATCTGATATCTCTCCTTTATACCATTTATCTGCTGTAAAAAGTAAAAATTCTAACTGGTCGTTCGGCATAGAATAAAACGATGAATTTTTGTCTGTATTCCTGGTTTCCTCTGTTTTCAACAATTCAAAGACCTCATTTGTAAGCTTCTCATCATAAGTACCCTTTTTATCAATGTATTTTCCATAACTATTAATTGTTATCACAGCTTTCGTGAAGCCATCCTTGGAAATTCCTGTAACTTCCGTTGTTCCGCTATCCTCCACAATATAATGTGTGTATGATCCATCTGGTGTAGTCTTTTTCTGAACCAAATCAGTTCTATTCCACGTCCAATCCAAAGAAACTCCTAAAAAGTTTTCCGTATTTACGAGTTCATCCATATTTTTCGCTGATTCATCATAATCAAATCCCGTTCCTTCTTCGCGTGAAATATTGGTTTTATACAAGCTATAACTTACTACATTGCAAGAATATGTCTTTCCTTTATAAGTTGCTGTTACAATAGCTTTTCCACCTTTTAAATTATTATATATTACAGCACTATTTCCTTCAGGATATATACGCACTATTTTTTCATCTGACGTATTCCATATAACATCATCACAATCTGCATTATTCAATGTTAAATACGTTCCATCATCCCCATCACCAAATTTCCAAGTAATAGATGTAGTGCTTAATTTTGGTGTTTTTGTCTCAATGCTGTCATTATTATCAGGCTTTTTATCTTCTGTACTCTCAGTATTTTGTGCATCATCTTTATGCGGCTTCTTTGCAGCTGTAACCCTTATGTTACATTTTAATACAGATCCGTTTACTTTTGCAATGACTGTCGTATTTCCCTGTTTCTTTCCAGTAATCTTACCGTTTTTTACTGTAACAACATTTCTATTCGAAGACGTCCAAACCACTTTCCTGCTTGTACCTTTTACTTTCAATATATACGATTTTCCACTCTCGATAGTGACTTTCTTCTTGCTGAGCTCCGGTTTTTCCACTTTAACATTACATTTCAAGATAGTACCATTTATTTTTGCCTGAATAACCGTTTTACCTGTTTTCTTTCCAGTAACTTTACCATTTTTTACAGTCGCTACCTTTTTATTCAAGGAACTCCATTTTACTTTCCCTTTCATGCCTTTTATTTTAAGATTTACAGTTTTTCCAACATTAACTATAATTTCATTTTGGTTTAAGTATGCTTTCGCAACAGTAATTTTATATATATATGTATTTCCTTTGTCCTTTATCGTAATTTTAGCTTTTCCAATCGATTTTCCTATGATTTTTCCATTCTTTATTACAGCAATCTTTTTGTTGCTAGTCTTAAATGTTGCCTTTCCGCTAAAAGTCTGCTCAATGGCATATGTTTTTCCTTTCCCTATTGTAATATCCTTTGTTACAGTTTTTGCTTCTACGCTTACATTTCCGATCATACAAACAAAAAATGTGCATATCACTGTCATAAGAATCCATATAATGCAACTTTTCTTTTTCTCTAATTTAATCATAATCCTTTTCTCCTCATTATAAATATAAAATCTCCTCACGGTGAGTAACCTTTCTGTAGCCTTCATATTCAACTACATCAATTATAACATGCTGGGTACGAAGTTTTGAATAAATATTTCATAACTTTTCTCACTTTTGGAAATTAAATCTAAAAAGCAAACAGCCAGCTACAAACTGCTTGATTCATAACTGTCCTAGCGCGTTGCTTTCTTTCTTATTTGTTTTTTAATATACATACTTGTCATTTCTTTTATCATAAGCCTTAACTTTCCTGCAAATCATTTTTTCAATTTTCTTCTTTCGAGTTGTATATCTATCTATATTAGAATTTTTCGCCCAAAAAATAACAGCCACATATAATCCATAGCAAATTACAGCCCTTAATATTTCAAAACAATCTATTCTTCTAATATTTGATGTAAAAGATGAAATAAATCCATTATCCATTCCATATTGCAAAAAACTATTTATGATTATAAACAAATACATATTACCTACCATAAGGAACAAAAATGCTAGAAAAAATTTAAAATATGTAAAAATTTTAAGAATTATACATGGTAATTGATCCATCCTGTTATCATCATTAGGATAAATATCCAAGTAATCATATATAAATACTTTTAATAACTTTTTATCTGTTATCGTATTATCCGTTTGGATTTGAGATGTATTTATCAAATGTATAACATATTTTGGAACACATTCATCGGTATGGTTTATCTGATCTTTTATCTCTTGTAACGCATTTTCATTTCCAGCTTTTAACGCTTCAATAAATGGAATCAATATCTTATTATAATATTGTTTTTCCCGTTTAAAACCACCCTTAAAAAAAGTATTATATATTAATGTGCACATTGTAATAAGAGACGTAACTATTGCCACAATAAAATTTATATTTTCTTGCATATCACTTTCCCTTTCTATATTTATTGATTGTCCTTTTTTCTCGATTACTGTATATGTCTCCTCCGTGGTACTGCATTTCTTCATATCTCACTTTCTATAATCTGTTCTTTTATTTTCAGATATTCGAACAAAACAAAGCGATACTTTGTGTGATTTGACATTCTAAAAACTCAGATACATCTTTCGTATTCAGAGTATAACACAAAGTGCCGCCTGTACACAATTTTTTGTGTTACAGACGGCACCTGCTAATAATTTTTAAGATTCGGGAGGCAAAAGGTGGTTTTCAATTTTTTGACCCCCGAATCTTTTTAATAATATCCCGGATATCCATGCTTTGCCCGAAAGGCTTCCTGGCTGGCGTGGTAATCTTCCAGTGTCATATGGTTTTCCTTTAAATACTGTTCAAACATCAGTGAATCGATCTCATCGGCGGTATACAAAGTACCTCCCGGATACCGGCAGAATATCTTTTCACCCTGATTGATGCTGCGCATAAAATCCATAAAATCATCCACGTCGATCTTATCATCTAAAAAATCTCTCCAGAAATTTTCATGCGCCTCGAAACGCAGATTCCAGTCGGACGGAAGCTGACCGATCAATGACATGACCTTTTCATACTGTTCCCTGTTCTCAAAAGAAATAGACCACTCATAGCCTTCTGTCTGTCCCGCTTTCCGGCAGAAAATACCCTCCTCGGTATACCAGGTGATATAGCGGATATCCTCTTTATCCGGCTGATCGGCAGGATATGTACAGGATGTGGAATCTGCCGTGAGCAGATCACCTTCCGTCTGGAACCCTTTTTCCATGGATACTTTTTCCATGGATGCTTCTTCCACAGATGTTTCCTTCTCCTTTCCCAGCTCTTCTGCCGCTCTTTTTTCCTGTTCTTCCTCCATCAGTTTCCGGATCGCATCTTCTAAGGAATCGAATTTGCTGAGAAATTCATCCCACTCTTTCTCTGTAAAGGACTGTGACCCGATCTGATAGGAATTTTCCGTTTCACCATTTTTGATTTTTGTAAAGATCTCCTCAGATTTTTCTTTTAAAAGCCTGGCATATTCTTCCCGTAAATCTGTGACAGATTGCTCTGAATCTGCCGTTTCTGCCGCTTTCTTCATATTTTCGGACCAATAACTGCTGTCAAAGCAACCGCTGTCCTCCAATATACTCCTGTCAGAACTTCTTTTTCCGGTATCTAGTTCTTTCATTCCGGCAAGCAGATTATCAGCCTTCTCGCCTGCAGCCTGAAAATTAAAACGAACCGATTGTCCGGACTTTACGTTTCTCCCGGAACTGCCGGATACAGCAAATGTTCCATAACTTCCTACCCCGTTAACTGTCATTTTTCTCCTTTCTGCAGTCCGTCTGTCAGTCGGGACTGCTCCACTCCCCTGAAAGGACCGAGTGGTTACTTTATTTATCGGCTGCTTTAACCATTTCCCCCAGTCCTTTACGGATTCTTATGCGCGCATGTCAAACGGGTGATATGCTTTTTTCTCTATGGCATCCTGCTGTAATTTTTCCTCGGTTGACAGTTCCTTCGTTGATAATTTCTGTCCTGATAATTCTTTCTCTGCAGTTTCTTCTGGTGCTTTCTCCGTTGGCAGTGCTTCGATGTTTTCCGTCAGGTCACCGGTCATTTCTTCTGTCATCTGATCTGTGATCTCTGACAGCTTCTCCATATTTTCAGCAAGCATTCCCTTGTCATCGTCTGTTCCAAGCGCCTCATCCACAGCTTCTTCTTTTCTTTCTTCCTCGGTCTTTGGCTTATTCTTCTCTGCCTCTTTGGCTCTTTTCTCAGCCTCTTCCTCCGCCTCATCCATGATATGAAACATCTGCGAACTGTTATACTCCTGCTTTGCCGCAGCGATCTCATCCTCATAGGTATGGAACATTTCCAGTTTTTTGGCAATATCCTCCACCGTTTCGGTTTTCATATTTTTCAGATTTTCTTTCTGTGCCTCAAAAAATGCAACTTTACTGTCCCGCTCTGACTGTCTCTCCATTTTTTCTTTCGTGCTCTTTAACATATTCGGATTCGGATGTAAAATCCCAGACATTTGTTTTGAAAAATTGATCGTATAACTCATTTTTACCCCCGGTATTACAAATAAATCTTAACATCATTGTTTCTTTTGTTAATATCGTCATTTCTGCCATTTTGTTTAAGCAAAAAAGTGTATGGTTCTTAAATCATTTCTTTATTCTTTCAGCAGCTATTTACCTGTAATCCGCAGACACCTCCAGATAACTTCGTTTTCCGCTGATATAATCTGCATGTGCACGTTCCGGATCTTTGCCCTTAAATACGGTGCAAAGTCCACACATATCGCAGTCTGCGATACACGGAAAGGTATCTTTGATATACTGTCTTCTTTCCTCTTCTGTGGAAGATGCTATCTCTGGCGGTCTCATACTGCACCTACTTTACCAGACCGGAGTTGCTTCTGTATTCTTCATTGATCTCGCGCAGTTCCTTCTCGCCATTGATGTATGGCTCGTAAAATGCATCAACAGAACCGCCGCCTAAATTGTCACAGCCATTGCAGAAATCGCAGGCTCCCCCGCACTGGTTCAAGCCTTCCTGTACTATGCGGATTCTTTCTTCTCTTGTGGTGTCTTTGATCAGTATGCTTTTTATTTCCATGATTTTCTCCATAAATTTCTTTTTTAATTTTCAACAACAATCTCCCAGTATCCATTCTTTGGCGAGCCATGTCGAATAAGAATACCGTATTCTTTTAGTTTTTTTATATTCTTTTCTACATTTCGACTACTGATTCCTAATTGCTCTGCTAATCTTACTGCGGACAAATTAGGATCATCAGAAAGAAAGTTAAGAATTCTCTTCTGCGTATCGTTCAGTTCAATATGGCGATTCTTCTCCGTCCCTTCTCCGAACTTTCTCCGTCTCTTCTCCGTCCCAATTCTAATTCATCTATGAAATCAATTCTTTCTCGCTTTGTCAAAGAATTCTTTCTGAAAAGTTCTACACGAAACATATTATCAAATTCCTGAATTCTCGGCTTTGGAAGTCCATACTTTTCTGCTGCATTTAGAATTCTTTTAATTCCACTGCCCCATGCCTCTATAAGCCCCATCTGGCTGAATATGTTAGCAATTCCTTTGTTTCTGATTTTTGAATGACCATTCATAACTTCTTCATAAGTCAGTCCATTATATAAACCTCCCGGAGATGTTACTTCCAAACGATCATCATAAATCGCAACCTGAATACAAGATTCATCTAAAATATTTCGGTGGCAATGGGCATTAATAATCATTTCCCGGATTGCTTCTGGTGGAAGCTCATATTTTTCTTTTCTCACTAATCCCTCAATCGTTGCTCCAAGCCTTATATTTCTCAATACAAAATCTACCGTTTCCTATATCTGTGTATATATAGGACCTGTAAACTCCCGCTTATCTAAAAATACTGCTGGACCCGTCCCCTTAAATACAGCACATTGTGTTTTAGAAAACGGAAAATACCCGGATGTCAGCAACGCATAGGCATTTGTCGCCAATAATTGTCCCTCACTCTGCTTGAGAATCTTCCAATTAATAAGCTACTCCTTCTTAACAGAATATTCTGACATTCCCGCTTTTTTCCGAAAAACTTCGATATCCTGACAAAGTTTTTCTGTCGCTTCTTCAGTAACTGTATATCCCACACATGTAAGTTCATCCCATGAAATTCTAGCACCCTCCATTTCCAGTTCTTTTATCTTTTCTGGAAATGCCTGTCTGGATGTCCCTGCTACACGTATATAGGTACCATTTTCTTTTCCCTTTGATTTCAGATAATATGGTCGATTTTTTCCAGCCTCGACAGATACTATAATAATCGTCTTTCCTTCCACTGTCTGTGGTTCAATATCTGGAATGATCTGTGGCATACATGAATCTGAAACTGCAGTTGCTATCGCATCCATGGTCTGAAATAATATATCATTTTCCACACCAATAACCTGATGGTTTTTATCATCTACACCGACAATCAGCTTGCCGCCCTGCGTATTAGCAAAAGCTACGATTGTTTTCACGTACTTTTCACTTTTGTCTGGTAATGAAACTTTAGACTCTATATTTTTTGATTCACCGGAAAACATTGTACCTTTTACCATTCTGTCACTCCTATTCAATCTACAGTATAAACAATAGAATGCACGCTCCGCAAACATTCTATTGTCATGAATTAGCCTGCATCACTAACAATAGTATACCTCTTATCAGGCTCATAAACCACTTTTTCTCTTTCTCAATCATTGGGGTTCCTATCCAGAATAATATCACCTTATCACAGATACTTCTTCACCTGCTCTGCCGCTTCCTCCATTTTTACCTGTGTCTGAAGCGTCTTGTCACGGGAAGCCACCTCGACGACTCCCTGTTTCATATTTCTCGGGCTCACAATAACACGGAGCGGGATACCGAGCAAGTCGGCATCGGAGAACATGACACCGGCACTCACGGTTCTGTCATCATAAATAACCTCGATCCCCATCTCCTGCAATTTCTCATACAAATCATCCGCAAACTTTCTGACTTCCTCATTGTCCGCTCTTACCGCACACAGATGCACCTGCCACGGCGCGATTGATTTTGGCCAGATCGGTCCGTACTCATCATGATGTGCCTCGCAGACAGCGGCGGCAAGTCTGCCGACACCAATGCCATAACAGCCCATGATTGGTGTTTTGCTCTCTCCGTTCTGATCCACATAAGTCATCTTCATGGCTTTCGTATATTTATCTCCAAGCTGGAAGATGTTTCCGACCTCGATTCCTCTGGAAATACGGATCGTCTTTTTTCCGCATTTCGGGCAGATACCGCCCTCATATGCCTTTGCAAAATCATGATATTCTGCATCCGGCACATCTCTTTGCATATCAAGTCCCTTATAATGGTACTCGTCCTCATTTGCACCACAGGAAAGGTTATTTCTGTTTTCTAATGATCTGTCATATAAAACGATGGCATCTCCATTTATTTTCAGTCCGACCGGTCCGATATAACCTGCGTTTAATCCGCACTCTTCGGTGATGATGGCTGGATGTATCTCATCTTTCAAATAGTTGACCAGTTTTGTCTCATTAATTTCAAGATCGCCGCGGATAAATACGACCACATAGGTGTCATCCGAATTTTTCTGGTATACAACTGCCTTACAGGAATTGCAGGTTTCATCCCCGAAAAATTTACAGATATCCTCGATCGTATGAATGTCCGGCGTATGCACTTTTTCAAGTTCTGCGGGCACTGCATCTCTTGCTATATCAGAGATATTTTCTGCCGCTTCCATATTTGCGCGGAAATCACATTCATTACACAGCACGATAGAATCCTCACCGACCGGGGTAAGAAGCATGAACTCATGGGAAAGGCTTCCACCCATCATACCGGAATCTGAAGCCACCGATACGACCTCCGGGATGCCTGCTCTCTCAAAAATACGCTCGTATGCTTTGTGGCATTTTTCGTAGTACTGGTTTAAATCTTCCTGACTGGTGTGGAAGGAATACGCATCTTTCATTGTAAACTCGCGCACGCGGATCAATCCGGCTCTCGGTCTTGCCTCATCCCGGAATTTTGTCTGGATCTGGTAGATCATAAATGGGTATTTGTTGTAACTTTTGGCGTATTCGCGCACTAAATGTACGGCTGCCTCTTCATGTGTCATTCCAAGCACCATCTTTGCATTGTTCCGGTCAGTAAAACGTAATAATTCTTCTCCCACGCTCTCATAACGGCCGGATTCTTCCCAAAGGGATGCCGGCATCACAACTGGAAAGGATACTTCCTGTCCGTCTAATTTATCCATCTCCTCACGCAGGATCTGCTCGATTTTGCATGTGATCCGTTTGAGTGGAAGGTAGGAAGAGTAAATGCCGTTTGCCATGTATTTCATGTAGCCGCCTTTTACCATCAGGGCATGGCTGTCGATCACGCAGTCTGCCGGTCTCTCACGAAAACGTTCTCCGATTAATTTTTCTAATTTCATTGTCTGCCTCCTTTTTGTTTGCATAAATGGAAGATGATGATATCAAAAGATGTGTTTTTCATCTTTTGATATCCGAATCCTGTACATTAAAAAAGTCCCAAGCTGCAACTAAATACAGCTTAGGACGAATTATCTTAATCCGCGGTACCACCTAATTTCAGGATGTTCCTGCACTCCGGTACAAATTTTCATTGATACCTTATCTCTGTAACGGGAGAACCCGGCATAGCCTGATGTTTCCATTCGGTATGCAGCTCCATGACCGGTTCATCATGTTCCGTGAAAGACTCGCACCTGCCGTCCTCTCTCTGGACACTTTCCATGATTACTATTTCACTTCCTCGCATTAACCGTACTTTAGCATTTTGTGCGCGGATTGTCAATCCTGATCCTGCACAAATTCTTCCCGCATCGGTGTAAAAATATCTAAGAGGATTCCCTCTTTCAGGCAGACACAGCCGTGCTCGATGGAATCTCTCTTTAACAGGGCATCGCCAGGATTTACGATCTTCTTTTCTCCGTTGATTGTAAATTCAAACTGACCGGACACCACATAGGTGATCTGGGTGTGCGGGTGATGATGCAGTGCACCGATGGCACCTTTTTCAAAATGATTCTCCACACACATCATCTCATCGGCGTACGCTAATATTTTGCGCTTCACGCCCTCGCCGCAAACTTCTGCATCAATTTCATTGTTAAAGTTCCAGATCTGATTTTTTTTCGTTTTCATATGAAATCCCCCTCGTATAATATTATTGATTTTGTTTTTTCAGATAACGCACCAGCGCTAAAATACAGACCATATCGATAAACACAACGACCACAATCGATCCCATTCCATAAAAGATACCTGCTGTCTCTGCGATCTTCCCAATGATCGACGGCATTACGATCGAACCGATACTTGCAATTGTTAAAATAAAACTCCACGCGATCGGATATTTTTCAATGAGATTTCCTGCAAAGGAAACCGTCGTCGGATAAATTCCCGCCATGCTGTACCCGAAACCCATGATACCGATCACGATCCATACGGTACTGCGGCTGAATAACAGTAAAAAGAAAAAGCATACAAGTCCTGCACCCATGATCGGCAGCAGTTTTTCTTTTTGCATTCTGGTGGACAGCCAGGCTGTCGTCAGACGTCCTGCTAAAATCATCACCCAGAGTACACTCGCCGTCATCTGGGATAGGGATGCCGGCAGAAATCCTGTATCCTTAAAATATGTGATCATCCATCCGATGACACCCTGCTCCGCGCAGAGATAGAAAAATAATGTTGCAACGCACAGATAAAACAGCGGTTCTGAGAAGAATCCGAAACTGCCGTCTTTTTTCTCTTTTTCCACCCGGTCATTTTCCATTGGGATCATTGCGTATAATATCCAGCTTAAAATTCCCATCGCAAGCATAAAATAACACGCTGTGATCCAGCCGGATTCCCCTGTTGCCGTAAACAGTGTCAGAAGAATCGGGAATAAAAATGCCCCGACAGAGAACATCGCATGCAGTCCATTGATCGTCCATGCTTTTCCCGGTGCTAAACTGTTGATTGCCGTGTTACAGAAATTACTCGTTGCTCCTCTCGCAACACCTGTCAGGAAAAATGCCATTGCAATGCACCAGTTGTGATTTCCGAAAATGATCAGCACATACGAAAGTGCAAAAAACAGATTAAAAAACAAAATACTCTTTTTTCTTCCAATCGCGACCGGCAGCAATCCTGCGGTAAAACTAGAAAACAGATTTCCCACAGAATGCAGACTTACGATCAATCCGCAAAATGCATAATCTAGTCCTCTTGCATCCCTGATAAAAGGAAGCAGGGATCCAATCGAAAGTGCCAGCATTCCATTCAGCAAAAAAACACTGTAGTTGCATAAAAACTGTTTCTTTTTTATTTTATCCTGTAAAAAATCCATCTGTTTCTCCTCACTCATTATTTTCTTCGATAATCTGTTCGATCACGTCCATGTAGTCCGCGCAATACTTTTCATACACGCCCATGACCGCCTCCTGAAAACGCTTTTTTTCTGCCGCAGAAAGTTCTACCACTTCCACACCCTGTTTCAAAGCGATCTCCTTAGAATCCGCCTCACGTTCTTTCCACAACTTTCTCTCATACAGCGCAGATTCTTTTGCGCACTCTAAGATCATCTGACGGTCATCTTCCGAAAGCTTGTTCCATGTATGTTTCGAACAGATCTGCATCTCCGGTACCCGGTTGTGTTCATCAACTGTATAATATTTCGCCACCTCATAATGATTCATCGCTTCATAAGAAGGCCAGTTATTCTCCGCCCCGTCCACCGTTCCGCGCTCTAATGCGGAATAAACATCCGCATAGGGAATCGGCAGTGCCGTCGCGCCAAGTGCCTCCACCATATCGACCATCACCTCCGATTCCTGCACACGGATACGCATACCTGCCATATCCTCAAGACAGGTGATCGGCTTTTTAGAATTATAAAAATTTCTTGCTCCCGCATCATACCAGGAAAGGCCAATCAGTTCGCTTTTACTTACTTTCTCCAAAAAGTCACTACCGATCCTGCCATCTAACACTTTCCACATATGATCCGAATCAGAATACAGATATGGCATCTGCAAAACATTTAATTCCGGTATGTACTCTGCTAACTGCGACAGGGAAACCCTTGCAAAATCAATGCCTCCATACTGCATCTGTGCGATCACACCGCTCTCTGCACCAAGTTCCCCTTCTGCCTGAACTAAAATCTTTATTCTTCCGCTGCTCTCCTTCTCGACCAGCTCGGCAAACTTTTTTGCCCCAAGTGTTGTCGGATAATCCTCCGTCTGGTTCTCCGCATAGGACAGGACAAATTCGGGAGCTCTCACGCTGCGCAGCCTGTGATACAGAAAAAATCCAGCGGTCAAAACCACTGCGGCAAACAAGATCAAGATTCGTCTTTTTTTCATTTATCCCAATCCTCCGGCAGTGTTCCCTTTGTTCATCTGTTTTAAAATCTCCATGCGGTATTCCGTAGGAGTACTTCCCATGGCACGCTTAAATACTTTTGTAAAATAATTTGAATCCCGGTATCCCACATTTACGCTGATATCTTTTACATTGATACGGACATCGGCAAGAAGCTGCTTTGCCCTCTCCAGCCGGTACTCAGTCAGATATCCAATGAAACTTTTATCAAAACACTGTTTGAATATTTTGCAGAAATATGCGTCTGAATAATTCATCTCCTCTGCTACACTCTGTAAAGAAATATCTTCTTTATAGTGCATGTCAATATACTGTCTGATATTTTCTGCCACAGCGCTCATCCTGACATTGCCATTTTCCAGTTCTGCATCCTTCTTTTTTTCCTGCATATCCACAGGCTTTTCCCGGACATTTTTCTGCGATCCATCTGCCTTTTCCTCAAGCAGCCGTATTGCTTCCTCAAGCACCGCTACCAGTTCTTCCTCAGTCCCTGGTTTCAGCAGATAATCCAGTGCATGTACGGAGATCGCACGTTTTGCATAACTGAATTCATCAAATGCAGTCAGAAAAATAATGCTGCAATCCCTGTCTTTCTCCCGGATCTGCTCCGCTGCCTCCAAACCATTCACACCCGGCATCTCAATGTCAAGCAGCGCGATCTTACAATCTTTTTCTGTAAAAAACTTTGCCGCCTCCCTGCCGTTTACGGCTTCCACAACTTCTAACTGTCCGGAAAAATATTTTTTTATCGTTCTCCCCACAATCATTCTCTCTATCGGCTCATCGTCCGCCACCAACACACGGTACATCATGCTCCCCCACTTCCTTATGTCTGATCTGTATTTTTACCACAGTCCCCACATCTTTTTTACTGTAGATTTCTACATTTCCATCCTGATACATTGCACGGATCCGCCGGAAAATATTGCCAAGGCCAATACCTGTCTTTCCATCTTCTTTTTCCAGTTCTCCCCGCAGATGCATAAGTGCTGCTTCGTCCATTCCAAGCCCGTTATCCCCAATGGTAATAAACGTAAATCCATCTTTCTGCCAGATATGTACCCGGACAGTCCCACCTTCTTCTTTTTTCGAAAGTCCATGAATGATGGCATTTTCCACCAGCGGCTGAAATGTAAATGCCGGAACAATGACTTTATCTGCATCCACGCTGCAATCCTTTCGGTATGTGATTCTGTCTCCGAAACGCATCTGCTGCAGATACATATAATCTTCCATAATTTTTAATTCCTGTGACAGGCACACCTCCGTGTCCTGATTTTTCAGGTTATAGCGGAAAAGTGCCGACAATGCACGGATCATTTTTTCAGTAGTTTCCGCTTCCTCAAGGCTTGCCATTCCACCGATGACATTTAAGGTATTGAACAGAAAATGCGGATTGATCTGGCTTTTTAGAAGTTCAAGCTTTGTCATCTCCAGACGCTTTTCCGTCTCTAACTTTTCAAGCTCCTCCTCATGCAAAAGATCTAAGGTCTTTCTTTTTTCCTCCAGTGCCTGAATGTACTCTCCTGTGGCGTATTTCATTTTATTGAACGCCCGGACCAGTTCACCAAGCTCATCCTTGTTGTCCACCTCAACATCCCTGATAAAGAAATCATTTGCAGCAATTTTCTGTGATGCATGTACCAGTTTAAAAATCGGTGCCATGATCGTTTCTTTCATCAGTGCCGCCATCTCTGCAATTCCAAAAAGAAGCAGGATTCCTGCAAAAATTACCACCAGCGGAACACTGATCAGTGTCGGAACCTTTTTCTGGTACGAAACATCTCCCTCCTCGATCGTATAATTCATAAGTGTTCCGGCATAATCCTTTAAGTAGTCCTGCATGTCATAAACTTCATACAGCCTGCTGACATAATCTGTCACATTATCTTCCATGGACAGGATTGCATCTCTTTTAGTGCAATAAACTTCATAGCTGCTGCGGATCGACCATGTTTTTGCATAGCGGAGTTCCCCGATCCTGCGATACTGGAATGGCAGATCATAAACCGCATGTTTTGTACGTTTCATGGAACGCTCTAACGCTTCTTTTTTCTCCGTATCCGGATTTCTCATATAGCTTTCAAACAGTGTGCTCTCCTGCTCTAATGCCTGGATCAGTTCACTGCACTTTGCATTGTCCTGCAAAATACCATTAAAATCGGTCAGTGAAAACCGGACAACCCAGACATTAAAAACAACGGAAAGCAGGATGGTCACACAGACCATCCCGGTAAACACTGCTATTTTCTTTTGAATGGTAAGCTCCTGCCACCACTTTTTTATCCTTTTCTTCAAGCTGTTTGTCCCATCCTGCTTCTTTCTCCATTTAGCTGTCTGATCTGCCAGCCCGCATACACTAATTCGCCTCTGCGATCCTTTCTTTTGCAAATGCAAAAAATGGTTCTTTCTGTGCTCCCAAAATACGGTTTGTAAGCATATATCCATGTCTTGCATCGGAAAAAACGATCATCATGCCAGGCTCGTTTGCCACCCGCAGCTTTTTCCATCCAATGCTTTCCTTTTCTTTCCCCACAGTCACATGGAGTCCCGCATCGTCAAAGGAAAGTTCTACATCTTTCGGCATCGTTTTTGCCTGCCCTTTGGCTTTCAGATAGATCGCGATCGGCTGGATCACCGGAAACAGCAGACATCCAAAGAGCATCAGCATCTGCATCAGATCCCCTGAGGTACGGAAAAATTTTGCTGTAAATAAAATCATCGCCACCGTAAAGACCATGTTGCAGACTCCCGCCACCGAACGATATGTCCGGCTCATTGTCAGTTTCCAGAAATCTCCTGCGGTCACTTCGCTCTTAAATTGATATGTCATGCCATTTCCTCCCGTAATTCTAAAATCATCCGCCGTAGCCGCCAAATACTCTCGGTAACAGAAGGCTTACTTCCGGAATGAATGTAAGTAACATTAATACAATGATCATACAGATATAGAATGGAAGTGTTGCCTTTACGACACGTTCCATTTTTACACCGCTGACTGCGGAACCGATAAATAATACGGATCCAACCGGTGGTGTCAAAAGACCGATACCACAGTTTAATACCATAATGATACCGAACTGTACCGGATCAATGCCGATTGATGTTGCGATCGGAAGTAAGATCGGTGTTGCGATCAGGATAATCGGTGCCATATCCATGATACAGCCAAGGAACAGAAGAATCAAGTCAATTAAAAGTGCAATCACGATCGGGTTTGTTGAAAATCCTACGATCGCATTTGCTACCATATCCGGTACATGTAATGTGGTAAGGCAGTAACCGAAAATACTCGAAGTAGAAATCAGGATCAATACGATCGATAAGGTATCGATACACTGTTCTAAACATTTCCATACACCTTTCCAGTCAAGTCCTTTGTAAATATATACACTGACAATCAGGCTGTAAAATACAGCGATTGCTGCGGACTCTGTTGCGGTGAACCATCCGGCAACTACACCGATAACTACGATAACAACCGCTGCAAGTGCCCAGATAGAAATACCAATCTGTTTCAATAATCCCTTAAAGCTGAACTTATCTCCCTTTGGATAATGTTTCTTCTTTGAGATAATGTAAGAACCTACCATCAGGGAAACTGCAAGTAAAGCACCCGGCAGATATCCTGCAAGGAATAAACTTCCTACGGAAATACCACCTGCTGACATTGCATAGATAACCATGTTGTGGCTTGGCGGAACCAAAAGTCCCTCACAGGAAGAAGTAATGGTAACTGCGGTAGAAAAATCATCATCATATCCCTGATCTACCATCATTGGGATCATGATACTTCCGATAGAAGCAGTATCAGCAGATGCAGAACCGGAAATTCCACCGAAAAAATAAGATGCTACGATATTTACCATTGCCATACCACCAGTCATCCATCCGACGCAGGCATTGGCAAGTGCAATCAGTTTTTCTGAGATACCACCGGTGCCCATCAGTACACCCATCGTGATAAAGAATGGCACTGCCATCAGACTGAAAGAACTGATTCCTTTTACCATCTGCTGACAGATCGTGGTAAGCGGCAATCCCTGTGTCAGTAAACAAAGTAATGATGACAATGCAACTGCATATGCAATCGGAAATCTAAGGAGTATCATTACTAAAAAGCTGATCAGCAATACTGCGATTGCAATTCCTTGTGCGCTCATTATTTTTCCTCCTTTACAAAAATTCCTTTGATATGGTTATAAACTGCTTCAATCTCAAATACCACCATTGCAATTCCTGCAAGTGGGATTGGGAAATACATCCAGAATTTTGAAACACTTGGCATACTTACATAATTTCCTTTTGCACCGATCTGGACTGCATAGGAAAATCCTACTGTAATCATTACCACACCAAGGATTAATACTGCCACATCTGCTAAAATATCCAGTGCACGGATCACGGATTTTGGCAGATACTGGTCAAATGCCGTCATACGGATATGTGCATTTCTTCTGATTGCAAGTGCTGCGGACAATACTGCCATGTAGGACATCAGTGTCAGAACGACTTCCTCGCTCCATGCCGGATCCGGCACAAACGGAACGTATCTTCCGACAACGCAGACGCTTGTGATCACAAGATCTGCCGTCAGCAATAATTTACATATGAATAAAACGATCTTATATGTAATGTCATATGCCGGTTTTATTTTATCAACGGTCTGAAAAAATTTTGGCATAAACTCATCTTCCTCCTTTAAAAATAGCCATCTTTAGAAAAGGAGCACAGAGAGCAGGTATTCTCTCTGTGCTCCTTTGATACATCAGTCTTTTAGTTTGCCATATCAAGAATCTGCTGATATAACTCTTTGTTATCTTTTGTTGCCTCTTCGATCACATCTTTACATGCATCCTGCCATGGTGTGATATCCTCTACTTCAACAACGTTGCATCCATCTGCTTTTAACTCGTCTAAGATCTTGTTTTCTGTCTCCTCAGAGATCTTGCGGTTGTACTGGGAAGCGTACTCACCAGCTTCTGTTAATACATCCTGCTGTTCCGGTGTTAATTTATCCCATGCCTCATCTGTGATAACTACCTGAATTGCTCCTAATGTATGTCCATCTAAGATCAGGTTGTTTGCAACTTCCGGGAATGCATTTGCCTGATAGTTTGCGATCGGCTGCTCTGCTGCATCAACAACACCTGTCTGTAATGCGGAGTATAACTCACCCATAGCAACAACGGTCGGGTTTGCTCCAAGTGCCTCAACCATGCCTGTCATGATCGGGTCATTTGATACACGGATCTTCATGCCTGCAAGATCTTCCATTCCGGAAACCGGTTTTACGGTAAAGAAATGACGGAAACCTTCCTCTCCGTAGAACAGTCCGCGGATACCGCTTCCATTCTCATGCGGCTCAAGTAAAAATTCCTGTGCCAGATCTGATGTAGCGAAATTCCAGAAATGATCTCTGTTTACGAATGTGAACGGTACAGATAAAAGACTGGATTTTTCTCCGCCGTAGCTTGTCAGTGCGAATGCAGAGATACGTGCCATATCGATCGTACCGCCGCCGCCAAGCATGGTATCTAAGACATCTGACTCAGCTCCTAATACACCGTTTGCCTGAATATCGATCGTGATGCTTCCGCCGGAAAGCTCTTCGACTTTGTCTTTGAAAGCGGTTGCTGTCTGTCCAACGATGGTTCCCTCTAACGGGTTAACCTCTGCATAAACCAGTGTGACCGCCGGTCCGACCGGTTCTGTTGCGCTGTCCCCTGAGGATGCTGCCTCAGTTGTTGTTTCTGCTTCTGCTGCATCTGATGTTGCGGACGCATTAGATGTTGATGCTGCATTTGTTGTTCCGCCGCTGTTTCCACCTGTATTTGGTGACTGTAAGCCACACGCTGTCATGGAAAATACCATTGCTGCACATACGATTGCGGATAAAACTTTTTTCTTCATAAGAAACCCTCCTGTAATTGGTTAATTTGTTTGCTGCGCTGCCCCTCTTTGCCGCTGCAACTTTATGATTTAATTATAGGCAGAATCTTGTACAAAGAAAACCGTATTATTTTTGTATTGTTAGCACATTCTTAACATTTTTTAGATTTTATTAATATTTTCTTGATATTTTTGTACAGTATGTAGATATTTTTTTGCTTTTTTATATGTGAAACTAAACAAAATCCTATACATCATCATTTCTTCTCATCCAAAAGCATCACACCCTCCGCCGGATTATGGTCGATTGCACCAGCTATCGGTGATGCAACACCTTTTGCCCAGTGCCATGCAAGCGCGATCTGCTGCATTTTCACACCGTGACGTTCCGAAAGTTCATGCACTCTTGTGACGATAATCTGTCTGGATTGAAATATACCTTAGAGGCGCTTACAACTTTGTCACGGGCAATATTCTTTTTGAGCGCCTGTCCTGAATATTCCTCGCGCGTTCCTGCGGAATATCCGTTTGCCGTACTAAAAAAGCATTACCACAAGTCCTAAAATAACCAGTATCACACCCGTTGCACGGTTTAAGGTCTTCGGCGTTGCTTTGTTGGCAAAAACAGCCGCGATTCTCGCCCAGATCAGGGTAAATACAACACACAAAATCAATACGGTCCAGTCCGGTGCACCACCGATTGCAAAGTGCGAAGCCGCTCCGGTAAGTGCCGTAAAGGTCATGATAAACACACTCGTTCCAACGGCTGTCTTTAATTCATATCCAAGCACAGAGGTCAGGATCAGAAGCATCATCATGCCGCCGCCCGCACCGACAAAACCACAGATAAATCCTATGAGGACACCGCATATAACAGACTGCACTGCCCGCTTCTCCGCCGACACTCCCTGCATCGCCTCTTTTGTGGTCATGACCGGGCGCACGATAAATTTAATTCCTAAAAGGAATGTCATAAAGACTGAAAAGTTCCCCATGGCCGCAGATGGGACCAGACTTGACACATAGCTTCCAAAAACGGTAAATAAAAGTACGCTTACCATCATGATGATACCGTTTCGGATATCGAGATTTTTATTTTTTCCGTATGTATACGCCGACACCGCACTTGCAAGAACGTCCGAGGATAATGCGATTCCCACCGCCATATACGGATCCATCCCTAGAAATGTGATCAGCATTGGACTGATGACCGCCGCGGCGCTCATTCCCGCAAAACCGGTTCCAAGCCCTGCCCCCATACCTGCAAAAAAAGTAACGATTATTGTAAGTAACATGTTCATGTCAGTGCTCCCCTTTCAGCATTTCATCCAGATTCTTTTCCATCTGGTTGAGGATCTCTGCCATCTTTTTCCGTTTCTCCTCATCCACGCCAGACAGTATCTGTTCCACAAAATCCTGCTGCAGTTTTTTCCCGTTTTCGATCACAGGCTCTGCTTTTTTCGTGCAGATCAGCTCGACTTTTCTCCGATCACCCTCCACTGCTTTCCTCTCAAGGTATCCATCCCGCACCAACTTCTCAACATTGACAGAGACAAGGTTCGCCTTTATTTTCCGTACTTCCACAATATCACTCGCCGTTTTATAATCCGGGTTATTTGCCAGAAACATCAGTATATCAAACGCAGTCTGTGGCAGTTTCAGTTCCCTGCAGAGTGTCTTGCAGGTTGCACTGTACGCCAGTGACATTTTGTGGGCAAATTCAATACTCATATTTATCATGATCCGCCTCCATTTACTTCTTTTTTGTATTGTTCATTTTTGAAGTAATTATATAGCATTTTTCCAAAATGTCAAGACTGGATTTTTCTCTCTTAATCTTCCTCCCTTGTGATATTTCTCACCCAGATATACTTTTTATAATGCAGATAAACCGCCGGTATCTTCACGATCTCATCCAGATTGACAATGCAGTATACCACCATGACAGGGATTTTTAATGCAAGCGCTTCCAGAAATCCTTTGTGAGCAGCCGGTCTGCGGGAACAAACTACGTTTTCAGATTTGAATCACCCTGCCGGTCGTCGCATTCACCCTGTGCGAGATGGAGATCACCGTCCGGTTCTCACTTACCCGCATTAATGCCTGCAAAACTTCTTTTTCGGTCTGTGCATCCAGGTTTGCCGTGATCTCATCTAAAAGGAGCAGTTTCGGCTTTGCCGCCGCTGCACGGGCGATCGACAATAGCTGCCACTGTCCCTGTGAAAAGATTTCATCGGAACATGGCGTATCGTACCCGTTTTCCAGACTCATGATCGTATCCGAAAGCCCTGTCATCTGTGCCGCCGCACGGACATCCTCCATAGTGATCGACGGATCGTACAGCGTGATCTGCTCTTTTACCGTTCCCGGAACCATATGAAAAGCCTGCTCCACATAGCCAAAAAGATGCCGTTTCTCTGCATCCGGGATATCTTGTGCCGGAACTCCCTGTATCAGCACGCTGCCCTCCTTTGGCTCATAAAGTCCCAGCAGCAGCTTGAATATCGTACTTTTGCCTGCGCCGGTGCGACCGGAAAGTGTAACCTGTTCTCCTTCTTTTACCTGAAAACTGAGACCATTTAGCACATTTTGTTCTTCGTAGGCAAATGTCACATTCTGAAATTCCACAAATACGTTATCTTTCTTTTGTGTACTCTCTTTTCTGTAATCAGTCTTTTCCGGTAATTGTTCCAGACTGAAAAATTCATTGATCCTGTGCACGCCCGCCACAGCAGACTGTATGGTCTGGATCTCCATTCCAAGGCTCTCCACCGGGGAAAAGATCTGCGAAATATAGTTCATGACAGCGACCGCCGTACCAGCCGACATTCCAAACAGACTTAATACATTCGCATTGCCGGAAGCCGAAAAAAGCATGACAACCGCCACAACCACCGCATTCAGGATCAGAATGACTGGTGAATAGACTGCATCATAAAAATTTGTCTGCTCCATCGCCCGGTAGCTCTCGCCGATGCAGGTATCATAACGCTCTGCCATATAGTTTTCTTTGCCGAGACTCCGGATCGTTCTGATGTTGTGAAGCGTCTGCGGAACATGGCCCAGGGCACGGCTGACAGCACGGCGGTTTTCGATCTGCGCGGTCAGCATATTTTTCTGCACGATGCGCGTAAACCAGAACAGAAACGGCAGCAACACCAAAAGCACAATGGCAAGCCCCTTGTTCCGAAACCAGATGACGGCAAGAATACTGACGATCTTGCATGCATCGGAAAACATGCTGATAATGCCTGATGTAAACAGGTTTTCCACCGTATCAACATCCCCGACGAACCGGGAAACCACTGACCCCGGCTCCTGATGTGTCAGTGCATCTGCCGTCAGATCCGTATATTTATCCATCAGGCTGCTTCGTAGTGCGTGCGTGATTTTCTGCCCGAACACAATCAGCAGTCCTTCCCTTGAACTTTCCAGTGCCCCCATGAGCAGTGTAAATCCAAAATATGCCAAGATCAGATAAAATGATACCACATTTCCCGTCGTCATGGTATCTATAATAGTTCCAAGAATGAGCGGTGGAAGAAGCGCTGTCAGGATTGCACCGGCCACTGCACACACGATCCCGGCGGAAAGCCACTTCTGTTTTTTTATCGTCCGCCACATGACACTGCCTACATTTTTACTGCTATGCGTCCCGCTGTTCAATTTGCTGCACGTCCCGCTATGCATTATTCTGCACGCCCCCTTTCTTTTCTGCCTTGTTCTGTTTCAGCACATTTTCCTGCATTTACTTTCTCCGCCGTACTTCCCTTCGTCTGCTCCTCATAAAGTCTTGCATATTCCGGGTATTTTTCCATGATCTCCTCATGTGTGCCGACCGCCGCATGCCCATGCTCCATCCAGATCACCTGATCCATTTCCGGGAAAAGATAGAGTCTGTGGGATAACAGGATCACGATGCTGTCTGACGTCATCGCCTTTAAATTGGTATATACTTCCTGTTCCGTATTCCGGTCAAGTGCGGAGAAAGGATCATCTAAGATCAGCACCGGTCTTTTATGGCACAAAGTTCTCGCAAGTGCAAGACGCTTTGCCTGACCACCGGAAAGTCTGACTCCTCCACTTCCCACAACCGTGTCAGGTCCCTGTTCCATCTCTGCAACTTCTCTATCAAAACATACTGCTTTCAAATAAGTTTCTGTATCCTCATTTTCTCCCATCAGAATATTGTTTTTTATACTGTCATCAAATAATTCCGGGTCGTGTCCTAAATAACCAATGGTTCCGGTCAACACACTATTTCCCATCTCGTTTAACTCTCTGCCTGCAAAACGGATACTTCCCTGATAAGGATATTCGCACAGAAATGTCTTTCCAAACGTAGACTTGCCGGACGCAACGGCACCGGTAACACCAATGATCTGTCCCGGTTTTGCAGAAAATGTGATATCCTCATAAATATCTGTCCCGCCCGGATATGCAAAACTCAAATGGGAAACCGTAAGCTCTGCCTGTTTTTGCACTCTGCTTTCACTTTCATGTTCCACACATTTCATGAGGGGTTTGATCCTCTTCCAGGAAACCTGTGCCTTGTGAACTGCGTTAAAAAGTTTTGCCGCACTCGATGATTTTACCGAAAGTTTGGTAAAACAGGTAAGAAATGTGGTAAATGCCGCAACATCCCAGACTCTCCAGCCACTTCCAAGCACGTTTTTACTTCCAAAATATAAAATGAAAATGACACCCGCCATCGAGATGACACGGTAGATCGGCGGAAATGCCGCGCTCCATATATTCGCCCGCACCGCAGATTTTTCGTAAGCTGAAAGATTTTTCTCATACGCATCTTTTCGCTCCTGCTCGCATCCATAAACACGATAGGTGACCGCATTGGATGCCCGGTCTAAGGTGGCGGCACTTAAGATCCCGGACTGCTCCTTATAGGCTGCCCCGGTTCTCTGCACAATTCCTTTCATCTTCTCTGCCAGAAAATACGAAACCGGCGGGAACAGCATGCTTAAAAGCGCAAGTCTCCAGTCATAAAAGAGAAGCATTCCGGCATATGCAAGCAAAGCTACCCCTGTATCAAATATCTCCGTGGTAAATTTCCGCATGCCCTCCGCACAGTCATCCACATCCAGAATCGCTTTTGTCATGACATTTCCGGCGCCTTCCTCTTCCAGTTCTGCCCGGCTTTTATGCACAAGGCTGTCATACAGAACATGTTTCATGCGCCGGTTGACATTGTTTGCAAAACGTCTCACATAAAAACGCTTGATATATCTGGAACTCTGCACCACTGCGATTGCGATCACATAGGCTGCGACCAGTTTTCCCATATCAGGAAATCCTGCCCTGCCGCCAAGGATATCCACCAGACAGCCCGCCATTTTTCCCTCAAACCATGGTCCGGCAAGGAGTCCTAAATTGTAAATCAACCCGGAGACTGTCACCGCAAGAAGAACTTTCCACTCCATTTTAAAATAGGAAATCACATGGTCTGCCTCAAATTTTTGTTTTTCACTTCCAGCATTTTTTCTGTCGTACTTATCACTCATCTGACTCACCATCCATTTCCATCCTGTCGTCTGAACCGGACTGCACGAGTTTTGACACATCGCAAAACTCTGCCCGCCGCTGTTCCTTCGACCGCCAGTAAAGTTTATCTAACGTCTCAAGAAATGCCGCTTTTTCCTCCTTGGGCAGCTCCGCTAAAAGCCACTCATAAAACACGCTCTCAATGGACGCCTTTGAATTTTTTAACTGTTCCGCTTTCTCTGTCGCATACAAAAGCTGGCTTCTTCCATCCTCCGGGTTCGGTTTCCGGTAAAGATATCCTTTGCTCTCTAAATTAGCCGCACGCCTTGCAGCAGCCCCTTTATCAATCTTTAACTGCTCTCTGACTTTCGCCTGTGTGACGCCGGGATTGTGCCGGATGAAATGGATAAAATCAAATTCTGCCGTTCCGATTCCTTCCTCTTTCATCATCTTTAATGTAAACTTGCCCGCTTCACGCGCGATCTTTGTGATTTTTCTTCCTGACTCGTCCATTGCGATCTCCACTCCTAACCAACTCTGAAAATTAAAATCTAACTTATGACTTTCCAATTAGCATACAAAAAATAGATGTACCTGCATCTAACCAGATGATAGTACATCTATTTTTGTGTGTCAATTTATCTTTTTCTTACTTTGCTCAGGAAAAAACTTTTTCCTGATTTGATTCATCAATGAAATCTTTCTTACTTCTCACTCCAGATTTTTCTATATTTCATAAAATAGTAAATACTCATGATCATACTGAGTATCTCGCCCGTTGTGATCGACAGCCAGACTCCGTCCATTCCAAGCAGATTTGGTAATATCAGTACCGGCAGCAAATATCAATATGCCAGTACACTAACCCATGTTTCTGCTATTTTTACTCCACCTTCGGCAGCCCTGCAAATCCCACTGCAAGCTCTTCATCGGTCGGAATATAGTCTGTCATCTCTCCATTGTTAAACTTCTCATATGCAACCATATCAAAATAGCCGGTTCCGGTAAGTCCAAAAACGATAGTCTTTTCTTCTCCGGTTTCTTTACATTTCAACGCCTCGTCAATGGCAACACGAATCGCATGAGAACTCTCCGGTGCCGGAAGGATTCCCTCTATTCTTGCAAACTGCTCTGCTGCTTCAAATACAGAAGTCTGCTCTACACTCCTTGCCTCCATCAGTCCGTCATCATAAAGCTGTGACAGAGTTGAACTCATGCCGTGATAGCGAAGTCCTCCGGCATGGTTTGCAGATGGAATAAATCCGCTGCCAAGTGTATACATCTTTGCTAACGGACAGACCCTTCCGGTATCACAGAAATCATATGCATAGCGGCCTCTCGTAAGACTCGGACAGGATGCCGGTTCGACTGCGATAAATTGATAGTCTTTTTCACCACGCAGCTTTTCTCCCATAAACGGAGAGATCAGACCCCCAAGATTGGAACCGCCGCCTGCACATCCGATAATGATATCCGGCGTAATATCATACTTTTCCAGAGCAGCTTTTGTCTCAAGTCCAATGACTGACTGATGTAACAATACCTGATTTAACACACTTCCCAATACATAACGATATCCTTCTCTCGTCGTTGCAGCTTCTACTGCCTCGGAGATTGCACAGCCAAGACTTCCTGTTGTGCCCGGATGCTCTGCTAAAATCTTTCTGCCGACTTCTGTTGTCTCAGACGGTGACGGGGTTACACTTGCTCCATATGTGCGCATTACCTCACGGCGGAATGGTTTCTGTTCATAGGAAACTTTTACCATATAGACTTTACAGTCAAGATCAAAATAAGCACACGCCATAGAAAGTGCAGTTCCCCACTGTCCAGCACCTGTCTCTGTTGTCACACCTTTTAATCCCTGCTTCTTTGCATAATATGCCTGTGCAATCGCAGAGTTTAATTTATGGCTTCCACTTGTATTGTTTCCCTCAAATTTATAGTAGATCTTTGCCGGAGTCCCCAGTTTTTTTTCCAGACAATATGCTCTCACCAGTGGTGACGGACGGTACATGCGGTAAAAATCACGGATCTCCTGTGGAATATCGATGTATGGGTTGGTATCATCGAGTTCCTGTTTTACCAGTTCATCACAGAATACATGCCCCAGTTCCTCCGCGGTCATCGGTTTTAGAGTTGCCGGGTTCAAAAGCGGTGCTGGTTTGTTCTTCATATCAGCGCGCACATTGTACCATTGTGTCGGCATCTCATTCTCTTCCAGATAAATTTTATACGGTATTTTCTTTTCGCTCATCTTCTCCTCTTTTCCGCAACTTTTATCGTTACTTTACTGTTATGATTCTCTGATTCATGATTTTATCTATATTTTAGTATGTTAGCACATTGAAGTGTCGCAGTCAATAACTTTGGATCTTAATATCGGCATCGACGAAAGCCGTAACACCTGTTTACCCCAAATTGCGTTTCTTTTTATTCCACTCTTGCAACACTGCTGACACCCTCCGGCGTCCGCTGCTTTGTCACAATTATTTTTTTGTCGATCTGGTCTTTTAATTCAGATACATGTGAAATAATTCCTACCAGACGATTTCCCTCGGTGAGCTGCAGCAATGCTTTTAACGCCTGTTCTAAGGCATCCTCATCGAGTGATCCAAATCCCTCGTCCACAAACATGGAATCCATACGGATTCCACCCGCATAAGACTGTATCTCATCCGACAGTCCAAGCGCAAGTGACAATGATGCCTGGAAAGACTCCCCACCGGAAAGCGTCTTTACACTGCGCTTTGTCCCGTTATAATGATCAATCACACAAAGTTCCAATCCTGCTTTTTCCTTGCGGCTTCCTGTCTCTTCCTCACGTTTTAATTCATACTGCCCGCTGCTCATCGTAAGCATCCTCCGGTTTGCTCGGATCAGTATCCTGTCAAAATAAGCCATCTGCACATAAGTTTCCAGTTCAATCTTTGCCTTACCGTTTAACATTCCACTTGCCGTATCGGAAAGAGATTTCATCCAGACATACTTTTGTTCGGTCTGTGCGATATCTTTTTGTTTTTTGTTGACATTTTTACAGATTTCCCTATTAGTACAATAAGATGTATATTTTGAAGCCCTGTTTTCTTCCATCTCATTTCTTTTTTCACGCAGTTCTCCCGCCTGCTTTTCGATCTCTTCTTCCGGAAACGATATTGCTTTCTCTGTTTCCTCAATCTGACGAAGCAGCATCTGAATGACGCCCTTTTCCGTCTCTCTGTTTTTTTCGTAATTATGATACGCTTCTCTTGTCTTTTCTCTGTTCTCTTCTAAATTTCTTTTTTTCAGGGTAAACTCGTTTATCTGTGTCTGTACCCCCTCTTTTGTTACATCCCTTACCTGCTCTTTCAGCTCATTGAGATTCTTTTCTTCATTTGCGTACTCTGTCTGCAGACGTACCAGCTCCTGTTCTGCCACATTGATCTGGTCGGCAAGTGTTTTTATTTCTGTTTCATCGAGCGGAATCTTTTTTTCTAAGGCAGTCTTTTTTCGTTCGTCTTCCTGTTTTTTGGAAAGTTCCGCTTTTTTCTCATCGGCTGCTCTTTGCAGCATAGTAATCACAGACTGTACATGGTATGATTTTGCATCAAAATCTTCTATTGACAAAACCTGACTCCCATCAGCGTTTTTTATGGTCTGTAATGTATTGACATCTGTATCTCCAGTTAAAGTGCTCTGATTACATGTAATTATATTACATGTAATTATATTACTTGTAATCAGAGCACCCGTAATTAAATTACATGCAGATTTTATATCGTCACTGATCTGCTTTTCGGCAGTTTCCCTGTTTCCGGTCAATTTTGCAATTTCTTCCTGAATACTGCTGATTGTTCCTCTTATCTTTTGTATTGTTTCTTCGCTTTCTTTTAATTCATCTTTGATCTGCTCTGCACGTTTCCTGTTATTTTTTGCCTGTAAAAACTGCGTGTTCCGTTCGTTTTCAATCTGCATAAGCTGTGCAAAAACAGTTTTTTGATCCTCTGTCTGCTCTATGCCAGTTCCACAGTCTGCAACGTTTTTCTTCCACTGCTGTTTCTGCTGTGTGCACCGTTCTGTCGCCGTGGCAAGCATCTGTCCAAGATTAATGTTCTGTTCGTTTAACATAACCAGTTCATCCTGCGCAGACTGCATCTGTTCTTCTAATACATGCTTGACATCCAGATCTTTTTTCGCTTTTTCTTTCTGATCTTTATATTCTTCCCTTCTCGCCTCATCAGCACTCTTTTGCCTTTTTGTCTCCGTCTTTATTTCATTTAAAGACATTCTGACATCAGGCTCACCAAGCAGTTCTCCTGCATCCTTTAGGACTGCTGACATTTTCTCATTTTCCTGTGTCACGAGCTGATGCGCTTTTTCACTCAGTCTGCTGACTGACTCCCTTGCCTTTTCATCCTCCGCTTTTGCCTGTTTTAACACTTCCCGATCCGGAGTTTCCTGTGGTATGACTGCCAGTGTCGGATGATGTATGGCTCCACAGACCGGACAGGGTTCGTCTTCCTTTAATCCCTGCGCCAGCATTCCCGCCTGTGCATCCCAGAATTGCTGTTCTATCCTCCGGTATTGTTCACTGATCTGTTTCTGCTCTGCGGCTGCTTTCTGATACTGTTTTTGAGTTTTCTCCCTTTCTCTGCTGACTTTCTCCCAATCCTCTAACCTGTTTTCCAGCTCTTCGAGCCTGCGTATCCTCTCTGATACTTCCAATATTGCTTTCTCTGCCTGTTCTCCCCTGCTGTCTGCACCGGAAAGCTGCTCCCACGTTTCTTTTTGCTGCTGTAAGTCCCTGCTTTTTACCTCATATGATTTCTGTACGTTTTCCAGTTCTGTACCAAGTCTCTTTACTTCTCTTTCTGATGTGTTCAACTGTTCTGCAATCTCTGTCAGATCCTGTATTTTCTGTCGGATTTCTTTTACTTCCTTCTCATAGGCAATCTCCTGTCCTGCCGCATCCTTGTTCTGCTCCTGTTCTTCTTTTAACAGTTGCCGCTGTTCTAAAAGACTGTTTTCTGCTTTCTTTTTTAAATCAAGTTTTTCCTTTTGATCTGAAATATGCTCCTCCAGCGCACGGCTCCTGTCTCTCTGATTTTTCAGCGTATCCATTTTTTCTGTGATCAGTCGCATTTCATGCTCTATGCGTTGTATTTCCGCAGTAATGCCCTCATAAGATTTTAAGGTCTCTTTTTCCTGCTGCAGTTTTCCCTCCAGTTCTGTTCGTCTCTGTTCATCCTGCCGTTTTTTCTGAACCTTTTCTTCCATATCCTGGTGCTTCTTTTCCTGCGACAGACCAATTTCCTGTATTTTTTCAAACAACACCAGCTTCTGTTTATATTCTTCAATCGTTCTGCCTAATTTTTCACAGCATTCCGCTTCCTCTCCTGCCCTGTCCATATCCGCTTTTGCCTGCACCAGAAGCGCTTCTAAGTCCTTCAGCTTCTGCTGTTTTTCTTCCAACAACCGCCTTCTGTCTGCATTTTCACGCACTTTCCCGCTAAGTTCATCCATATTTTTTATTTGCTGATCCAGCGCCTCTTTTTTCTTTTGCAGGCACTCCAACGCAGATTCTTCCGCTTTACAAAGTTCTTCTAAAAGTGAGATTCCCTCCTCGATCCTGCCGTCAAATTTTTCCTTTTTTAAAAGATTTATTTTTTCTGCGATCCTTGTCCCTTCTTCATCCAGAGAGTCACTCTCACAGACAATTCCCTCCATATACTGATTGATGCTGCGCCGCAGTTCATCATATTCTTTCCATTGTTTTTTTACGGCATCTTTCAGTTTGTCCTGCAGCACACGATAAATATCCGTCCCGAATATCTGACGAAAAATCTTTCCTCTCTCCTCCGTATTGGCAAACAATACTTTCTGAAAATCCCCCTGTGCGATCATTGCTATCTGGGTAAACTGTCTGCAGTCTAAACCGATCAGCTCTGTGATGGCGCGTGTGACCTCTCTGCTTTTTGTCACTGGTTCTCTGTCATCCGGGTATTCTAGTGTGGCATTTGCCTTTTCCGTTGTCATTCCCGTTCCACGTCCCTTCGGACGCATATATTCCGGGTTACGCTCTACTGTATACCGTTTATTTGCGTACTCAAATGTCAGACGCACGAATGTTTTCACGTCATCTTTTGCATATTTGCTGCGGAACATATCCGCTTTGCGCACATCACCACTGGCTTCCCCGTACAGCGCAAACGTGATTGCATCAAAGATCGTGGTCTTTCCTGCCCCGGTATCCCCTGTGATCAGAAATAATCCCTGCGATCCAAGCCTTTCAAAATCTATGGTCTGCTCCCCCGCATACGGGCCAAATGCACTTATTGTAAGACTGACTGGTTTCATAAATCGTTCCTTTCCTGCCGCTCCTATTTTCTCTCAAATCCCAAATATCTCGTTCCCTGAAACATCAGTTTTCCTGTATTTGCTTCTCAAACTATTTTTTCAGGAACTTGTCAATGCACCAGCTCTTCCATCAGTTCTCTGACAAAATCCTGCTGTTCTTCACTCATCGGCTGATTATTCTGTATCTCGTAAAATTCTTCAAACAGTTCCATCTCTGATTTTTGCTCCACATGTTCGGTCACCTCAACCTGCCTGCTCTGTCTGGTCCTGCTGTTATCATAGACAAGCTGCATCAGATTCGGGTATACCGTCCGAAGCTTTGCCATTCCATCCGGCACATCCTCCTCATCGGTCAGTGTGATCTGCAGATAATCGTCTGTTTCTGTGCCCTCATAAAAATCTTTCGACATCAGTTCCATGTATGTTCCCCGGATCTTTCTCAGATCACGAAGCGGTTTTAACGGAACTTTTTCAATGAAGATATCTCCCTTTTCCTTTATCTCCATGACAACAACAGACTTTTTCTGTTCCGCTTCGGAGAAAGAATATTTGAGCGGAGTCCCGCAATAGCGCAGTGTCTCCCTCTCGATATGCTGTGGACTGTGAATGTGCCCTAATGCAACATAATCAAAAACATCAAACACTTCCGCCCCAATCTGGTCTAATCCACCCACCGAAACTTCCTCCGACTCACAGCGCGAAGCCCCTGTCACAAACTGATGTGCCACTAATATATTCCGCTTTGATGCGTCCACCGGCATATGAGATACGACAAACTGCAGGGCATCCTGATATGTTTCCACTGTCTCCACATCATCTTCCTGTGCCAGATCCTGTTTTGTCCCGGCATCTTTTTTTCCAATGGATATCCCCTCTGTCACTTTCCTCCACGCATGGCGCACGACCGCCGGGCGGATAAACGGCAGCAGCCAGATGCAGAGTTCCCCATATGCATCCTGACATGTAACACACCTCACCTCTCCATCATAAACCGGTGAAACATAGACTTCCCGGCTGCTCATAAGCTGTGCACCAAATGCAATACGTTCCGCGGAATCATGATTTCCACTGACTGCAAACACCTTTTTCCCGCAATCAGCAAGTCCCGTGAGAAACTGATCAAACAACTGTACCGCCTCCGCAGACGGAACCGGCTTATCATAGATATCCCCCGCGATCATAACCGCATCCACCTGTTTTTCCAATGCGATCTCTTTGATCTGCCGTAAAATATATTTCTGATCTTCGATCATGGAAAACTCATTGACTCTTTTTCCAATATGCAAATCCGAGATATGAAGAAATTTCATGCTCTCCTCCTATACTATTTCATTCGTAATACTTTACTTAACTATACCATATAGCGTCCCGAAATACAAACATATGTTTTGTTTTTGTTGCTTTTTCACAAAAAAACAGATCTCAGAAAATAAAAACCACTTTCTGGAGATCCATTTTTCTATTTATTTTGTTTCCATTGTAACAGCAATGCCGAATTGATGATGACGAGCACAGAACCTGCATTATGTACCAATGCTCCCACGACCGGATTTAAAATTCCGATGATTGCAAGCACGATCGCCACAAAGTTAAGCCCCATCGAAAAACTCATATTGCATTTGATCGTGATCATCATCCGCCTGGATAATGCAATCAGATGCGGCAGTTCTTTTACTTCATCATCCACCAGCGCAATATCTGCTACATCCAACGCAATATCACTTCCAACACCGCCCATCGCAATTCCGATATCCGCTTTTTTCTGTTCCGCCGGCAAGGTAATCTGCGCTAAGACATCCTCACACGGCACATCCTCGTCAACCATACGGTCGATTGCCTGTACCTGACCAATGATTTTTGACAGTCTTATTTTTCACTTATCTCTTCCCGTATCTCTATCGGATGCGCATCGGTAACAAAGATCATTCCATCATACAATTTTTCCGGCGATTGTGATGTGCGGTAACTGCGTGGGAAAAGTCCCATAAAAATTGCACTGTAGCCCTCTCCTAACGATCCCATAGAAACATGATCTGTAATCTGCTCTTTCAGTTGTGAATTTTCCGGAACCTTTGAAAAATCCAGCCAGCTCATATCATAACCGGCTTTCTTCGCGGCTTTCGCTAGAGGATCATAGGAATAAAACGTGTGCGTGATACGCTTTCCATCATTTTTCGGAAGATTGCAGTTCGTCTTGTAAAAATCCGTTCCAATCGCAAAATATCCGTCCCCCAGTTCATCGGAAAGAATATTCCCCATCACTCTTGTACCTGCGCCATAATTTCCAAACCGCTCTATATGCCCATTGTGACCTGAAATAAAAATACAGGAATTGCCCCTCTGCTCTTCCATAGAAAGGATCCACAGCACATTTTCTGCCATCAATTGGTCTCTGAGCACATTTCCTTCTACGGCAGAATTGATCACTTTCCCAAGAGAAATATTCTGCAGCAGCGTATCTGCCAGATGATCCGCCTGTACAATGTCCTTTACATCTGATTTTTGTAATTCTTCTTTTATTTCTGTGATCACTCTGCTCTGCTGTTCAACATCATACTCACTGTGCTGTTCTTCTGTATCCTCCAGTTTCTTCAGTTCTGTCACATCTATCCCCGCCTTTTCACATGCTTCAATCAGATACTGCAGATTATAGGACCATCTTTGCATGTCAAACCCATAAAACCTTAAATCATCTCCATCTTTTGCAGTCTCATTGTATTTTCGCATATAAGAGATCAGATCTGACATCTCATCAGTTCTGTATATTGCAAAGCCAATCGCCGCGGCAGCCTGCTCTGCCGTTCCTTCCCCACCGTGAATGTAGCGGTTCACATACTCGCATCCACCGTAGTCTCCCTCCAGTGCAAATGCTCTTATCCCGGCATTTTCCACCAGATTTTGAAATACGGAAAGTTTTAACTGCTGAAACTCTGCATTTCCATGGGATGCCTCCCCCAGTGCCACAATTTTTGTTTTCTCCGGTATCTTTAAGTCCTCCACCTGCTCTGCATATTGTGCAAATTCCGTTGTATCTGCACACGGTCCGGTTCCAAATCCTCCAAAATGGGAAGATATGCTGCCGGCGGCAACAATACCTGCTAATACCATACCTGCGGTTATCAAAATCCATGTCCGTTTTTTCTTCTTATTTTTCTTTTCCATAAAATCTCCCCCAAATCTGTTTTTCTTATTCGATACTCCAATATTAACAAAAGGGAAAATGTTCTGCCATTTCATTAGCTTACATTTTCCCTGATGTATCTTACATTTTTGTAAGATTTATATAGTTTTCAAATTTATACTGTTCTATAACTTTACTTCCCAAAAGAGTGATTGCCTGTTTCGGACAATTACAGATACAGCGGTAACACATGGTACACTGATCCCCTGGGTGGGGTTTTCCTTTTTCCATGATTATATTTTTCATGGGACAAATTTCCGCACACATACCACACCCCGTACAATCCTCATTTATTTTTAATTGATCGGTATATCCCGCTGTCTTTTTATAAAACCAGAGCCTTTGTCCAAAAAGTCCTGCTATATGTGAGAAAATTGTCAGTCCCTCTTTCGGATAATCCCCCTGTTTTATCCGTTTTGCAGCTTCATAAATCTTTCTGTCAGCTTTTTCAATGATCTTTTTATTTTCTTCCATCTGCCTTTTCAACAGCTTACTGTCGCACACGGAATCGGGCATTTTAATATGCACACCGCTAAGAATCTCTGCTCCATATTTTTTCAGAAGTCTTGCTGCACATCCGGAGCCGTCCCCGCTAAATGCTCCCATGGTCGCGACACATATCATTTTCCTGCCTTTCCATAAAGAGGCATGCATTTGGATAAAATCTCTTACCATGTATGGTGCATTCGAAAACTGCGTCGGATACCCTGCATCTGTCAAGACTGGGACAAAAAAAATTTTATTTTTTTCTGTACATATTCTATCAAACCCTTACTGATTTTTAAAGTACAGAATAGTTTATTACTCTTAACCTTTTCGTTACTACCCATAGAAGAAGCCAGCAGCTTTTTCACTACTGGCTTTCTATATTACTCATTTTGTTTACTACACTGCATTTCGGATAAAGTTCTCACCCTTAAACACAACCTCTATGTCTTTGTCGTTGTAAATGAGCACCTTATCAATTATGTTAGAAAGTACATCTCCGTCATACTGCTCCAGCATACTATACTGGGTTAGCTGTTCTATCTTCTCCTCTGCGTCAGGCTCCTGATTTGCAACTTTCTCCTGCAAATCTGATATCTGATTCTCCAGATCAGCTAACAGCTCTTGGTTTGTTTTTCTTAGCTGCACATATTCTTCTTTTGTGTACTTTCCCTCTCTGTATGACTGATAACAAGAAACTGTGCTGTTTGATATTTGGATTGTCAACACTTTTTCAGACAAATTTTTTTAGGTTATTTTTCCGATATTGTACAGGCGTTTGATACCCTAAGGAAGAATGTATGCGGTGATGATTATACCAGTTTACATAATCCCATAGTTTTATCTTCAGTTCTTCCTGCGTATGGAATGTTTCATTCCATACAAATTCTGTTTTTATAATCTTGAACGTAGCTTCTGCCACTGCATTGTCATAAGGACATCCCTTATGGCTCAGGGAGCGTTCCATATGGAACGTTTCTAACAGTTCTTCAATTGTCTCGTTTTTAAATTCATTTCCACGGTCTGTGTGGAAAATATGGATTTCCGACAGATTTCCGTCTACTTTCATAAATGCCTGTTTTACAAGTTCTGCTGTTTTATGTTCTCCTGCACTGTATCCAATAATCTCCCTGTTAAAAAGATCAATCAGTACACAAATATAATTCCAGCGGTTTCCTACCCTTACGTAGGTCAAATCACTTACCACTACATTGCGGTATGGCTGGTTTTGAAATTGTCGGTTCAACACATTCTCTACTTTTGATTCATTACATCTGTCTTTTTGCGGTTTAAACTGTGCTGTAGTATAGCTTGATACCAGACCTTCCTGTTTCATAATCCGTCCAATCCTGCGTCTTGATACCTGTTTCCCGCAATCAGCCAGTTCTTTCTTGATCTTTCGTGTACCATAATGGTTCCGGCTTTTTCTAAAAATTTCCTGAATGTCTGCAGTGAGTTCTGATTCATCTTTTTTTGCTGCTGCTTCATAATAATAGGTGCTTCTGTTTACCTGTAGGACGCGACACATTGCTGATACAGAGTATTTGTGGGCATTTGCTTTAATCACATTTACTTTCGTCCTAAGATCAGCGCCGCTTGTTTTAAAATATCATTTTCCATTCTTAACTGCTGGTTTTCTTTCCGAAGCCGGATCAGTTCTTCCTGCTCCGGAGTCCGGTTATCTTTTTCATGGAAAGAACCGGAATTGGATGCCTGCTTTACCCACTTGTCAAACAGGGAAGTAGCAATGTCATATTCACGGCAGATATCACATCTGCGTTTGCCGGAACGATATAGTTCCACCAGTTGCTGTTTAAATTCATCTGTATATTTGCGAGGTTTTCGTCGTTGTTTTTGTTCGGTCATAAAGAGTGCTCCTTCGTGTATTTATTATAGATTATATGACCTTAAAAAATCTGTCCAGTTAATTGTAACCTATCCAATTCTGTCATACTCCGCTTTAAGCTCACTAATCAAATACTCATCGCTTGTCACCTTCCTTTTATCCTTTGATGCCTTTTTAAGTTCTTCTTCCTGTATAAGTGTTCTACAGATTTCCTTTGTGATTTCCAGCACCTTGTCCTGTGCTTCTGACTTCAGCATAAAAATCTGCTGACATTCGCCAGTCCTTACCATCCTGCGTTTTGGACAGAGGAGCTTCGGTGTACATACTGCACTGGAATTCATCAGCTTTCTTCCACAATAGGGACAGATAAAAAGATTTTTCTTACGTTTCTTTGTACTCTTTTCAATCCCTCTGGCTTCAACCCGTAGCATTTTATTGACTTCATCAAACATTTCATCGCTTACTATTCTTGGTATTGCACCTTCTACAACAGACCAGTCCTCTTTATTTCGTTTGCGAACCTTCTTATTATCTCCAAAACCAACAGTTTCACATTTATTCTGGATCATTATTCCTTTGTACTGCTCATTCTGGACAATCGCTATAACTTCTGAATTATCCCACATATAATCCCCTTTATTATGAACCGGAACATAATTGATTCCATTCTTCCACTGGTTTTGAACTCTTGTCGGGATTTTTCTCTCATTTAATATGCGGGCAACCTCACTTGCATTATATCCTGCAATGATCAGTGAAAATATCTCCACAACAACCTTTGCAGCTTCTTCATCTATTATCAGCTTATGCTTATCGTCTGGATCTTTCTTGTATCCATAGCAGACAAATGATGCCGTGTATTCGCCGCTCAGATTTCTTGTCCTTCTGGCACTCTTTACCTTTCTTGATAAATCCATACTGTAAAGCTGGTAAATCAGATTCTTATAAGCTACATCCATTCCTCCGGTAACACCAAAGTTTCTGTCACTGTCATAATTATCGTTGACAGAAATAAACCTCATTCCCATTGCAGGGAATACAAACTCCAGATAGTTGCCTACTTCAAGGTAATCCCTTCCAAATCGTGAAAAGTCTTTTACTATGATACATTCAAATCTTCCAAGCTCTGCGTCCTGTATGAGCCTTTGGAATTCTGCCCTGTTATTGAACATTGTTCCCGAATATCCGTCATCAAAGTATTCCAGTACCTCAAAACCTGCAAATTCCTCTGTTTTCTTGATATACGCATACAAGAGTTTTCTCTGTCCTGTAATACTGTTACTTTCGTCTTTTGTTCCTTCTTTTACCTCCTCATCCGCATCCGAGAGACGGATATAAAAGGCTAATTTTCTTTTCTCAGCCATTATCCTGCCTCTCTTTCCATATTCAGTTCTGCGAATTTTTTCAGTTCATCTTCATAGTTCAAAACGATCTCAAGATTCTTGTTTTCGTATATGCGTACCTGTGCAACAAACAAATCGACCATTTCCTGCGTCAACTTGCGTTTTCCTTTAAAACGGAGCATTTCAGCTTTTAACTGGGCAACGGTCTTTTCAGCACTTTCATACTGACTTGCCGCCTGCCTGTATTCATCAGCCTGTATCTTCAATTTCTCAATACGCTGTGAATACTCCCTGTTCAGTTGCAGATATTCCTTTTCATCAAGCAAATCTTCCGTGTAATCAGCATACAGACCGCTCTTTAATTCCATAAGTCTGTCCATTTCCTTGACACACTTATTCACAGCTTCCGTATATACCTGTTCCTGTCTGATTACACTGCTGTCATTGTGATGTTCCTTTAATATTTTTTCCCTGTCAATAAAGACCTGTATCTGCTCCTTTATAACAGCAAGCACCGCTGCATATATATCGTCTACCTTTACAGGCAGGCAGTTGCAACTGTCCTTTCCATATCTTTTTCTATGCGTACACATATAAACCTTTCCATATTTCTCAGGGTGGATATGGATACTGCTTCCACAACAGCCGCAGGTGATTTTGCCTTTCAGCATATTCACGGTCTGCTTTTTTGCTGGCTTTATTACCTTTCTTTTGTTCTTCTGCACCGCATAGAACTGTTCCTTTGTGATAAGTGCAATATGATGATTTTCAAAAACATACCACTCATCTTTATTGGTAGTATGCCTCTTTTCGTGTCTGTACAGGCATACCCTGTCTTTACCAGTCACATATCTTCCAATATAGACTTCATTCTTTAAAATCTGTGACAATGTATCAACAGTCCACTTAACTCCACTCAGCTTTTCAAGTTTCTCTATATTATGCCTTACTCTGTACTGGGCAGGTGTAAGGATATGCTTCGCATTCAGTTCTGCCGCTATCACAGAATGCAGTGTACCTTTTTCTGCCTCATTAAAAATCCACCTTACAACATCTGCGGCTTCCTTATCCTCAACCATTACCTTGACTTTATTTTCATTAAAGACTACCTTATAGCCATAAGCCACATTTCCAGTCGGAATACCTTTTTCCATCGCTTCCTGCTTACTGGCAGATATTTTCTTTGAAATATCCTTAGCATACAGATCATTGGCTATATTCGTGACCGCAACCATAAGGTCTGCGTCTTTCTTTGAGGAATCATAATTATCCGTAATCGCTACAAAGCGGATATTCATCATCGGGAATACACGCTCTACCAGATTGCCCGTTTCAATGTAATCTCTACCCAAGCGGGACAAATCCTTTACGACAATGCAGTTGATCCTTCCTGCCCTCATATCCGACATCATACGCTCAAATTCCGGTCTGTCGAATGTTGTACCGGAAATTTCATCGTCCATATAGATGTCATAAACTTCCATGTCCATCTGCTGATCCACAAAGTTCTTAATGAGATTTCTCTGATTGATCAGGGTTTTTCTGTCTCTCGTTTCATCTTTTTCCGCAGATAACCTCACATATATGGCAGTCTTATACACTTTGGATAAAGCCTTCAGCGTATCCGTGGACTGTTTCGGCTGTGTTCTTGACTTCCTTGCCATTTAAACCACCAGCCTTTCCGCATCATGCTGTCTTTCCAGCTCCCCGGCTCTTGCAACGATTTTTCTGTATTCATCGTCACAGTCCAGTACGATTTCTATATCACCGCCCTCATATACCTTTACAGACTGTATAAGGCTCACTACCACATTACGGGTAAGAGAAGGCATTGTTTTCCATTTCCTGTGTTCTTCCAGCCACTCGGTATCTCTTTCAATCCCGGCAGCAATGTTTTCCGCTTCCTTCTGCAACCTGTCGATTGCCTTTTCCGCCTCTGCTCTTTTTACCTCAAAACTCTCCTTGATAATCGCAAAATCTGATTTATCAACAATTCCATCTCGGTAATCCTCATAAAGCGAAACAAGCATCTGGTTGTATTTGGTTATCTCTTTCTCTTTTGCACTGATCCTCTCTTTTGTCTTTTTCTGGTCTATTCTGAAATTGGCACTATTGCCAGCTTCCTTTATTACCTCATCTGCATCCAGAAGTATTGCTGTCATATCCCTCAAGGTATCAAATACACGGCTTTCCAAGTCTGCCTCTTTTATCCTATGGGAGCTGCACTTCTTATTCTTCTTGTTATTGGAACACATATAGTAAACATACTTTTTTCCATTTACCGTAGACACCTTTCGTGTCATAAGTGCCCCACAGTCGGCACATACTGCTATTCCGGATAAAAGATAGATAGAATCTTTTCCCGGTGCCATTCTCATATCCACTGACAACAGACGCTGTACAATCTGGAAAGTCCTTAAAGATACCAGTGCCTCGTGATTGTTGTGGCATACTGCCCATTTCTCCTGTGGCTTTAATATCTTTGTTTTAACCTTATGGTTTGGTGTTGTAAATTTTCCCTGTACAAGTGTTCCTGTATAAATAATATTCGTTGCGATACGCCTTACCGCAACAGGAGTCCACAGCAGCTCGTCTTTCTTCTGAAATGCTGTCTTATAATTTTCGCCATTGCTGAGTTTGTATGCCATAGGTGACAGGATACCAAGAACATTCAGCTTATCGCTTATGGCATCAAGGCTCATTCCGTTCTTTATCCAGCGGAAAATGTCCTGTACCACATGACCTGCATATTCGTCCGGGACAATCACATTATGGTCAATCTCAGATTTCTTGTAGCCATAGACACAGTAATTTCCTACAAATTCTCCGTTCTGTCTCTTTGTTTCAAGGTGGCTTCGGATTTTTATGGAAATATCCCTGCAATAAGCGTCATTGATAAGATTCTTAAACGGAATGATTATCTCGTTTCCCTGTGCCTGTGTATCTGCACTGTCATAGGCATCATTGATCGCTATAAATCGTATCCCCATTGCAGGAAACATCCGCTCAATGTATCGCCCTGCGTCGATATACTCTCTTGCAAACCTCGAAAGATCTTTTACAACGATACAGTCTATAATACCGTCTTTCACATCCTGCAACATAAGTTTAAATGCCGGACGGTCAAAAGATGAGGTTAGATAACGATACTTTTTGAAACACAGTAAAATCAAGGTTTTTCGGACAACGGACAAGCATGGTTTGTACTATAACTAAATATTGCACCGCACAAGCGGCGTTTCTCACTTCCACCCGGAAGAACAGGAACGCCGCTTTTTTCATGCCCTTTGTTACGCAGTAGGGGCTGAAAAAGCCTTGCTACAAGCAGTTTTGCGGACGCATTTTTGACACGGCAAGGGGTTTATACCTTTTCCCTCAAAATCGCCGTTCTACTGCGTAACAAATCCACAGCAAAGGAGTGATGAAGCTATGGCAGTTTTCCGTGTGGAAAGAACGACAGGCTACACCGTAATGAGCAACCACCACTTACGCAATAAGGAGCTTTCCTTAAAGGCAAAGGGGCTGCTTTCACAAATGCTGTCATTGCCGGAGGATTGGGACTACACCCTTGCGGGGCTGTCCTACATCAACCGGGAAAGTATCGACGCTATCCGTACCGCAGTTTGGGAGCTTGAAAAAGCCGGATATATCACAAGACGACAGGGACGCGACGAGAAAGGCAAAATGACCGCTATCGAGTACACCATTTACGAACAGCCGCAGCCGCCGGGATTGGATTACCCGGTATTGGAAAATCCAACAGCGGATAACCCGATATTGGAAAATCCGACAACGGATAATCCGACGTCGGAAAATCCAACGCAATTAAATAAAGATATATCAAGAACTAACTTACCAAAAACAGAAAAATCAATTACAGATTTATCAAGTACCCATTCCATTCCTATCCATTCCCTAAATCCCTTGCCTTATGGCGAGGACGAAGCGGCAGAGCCGCCGGAACGGAAAAGAACGGAAAGGAACGACGCTTACAGAGTGTATGAGGAAATCATTAAGGACAATATCGAGTATGACATTCTCTTGCAGGATATGAAGTTTGACCATGACCGTCTGAATGAGATTGTTGACATTATGCTTGAAACCGTCTGTACGGCAAGAAAGAAAATCCGTATTGCCGGGGACGATTACCCCGCAGAGCTTGTGAAGTCAAAGTTTATGAAGCTCAGCAGCGAACATATCCGCTTTGTGCTTGACTGTATGCAGGAGAACACCACGAAAATCCGCAACATCAAGCAGTACCTAAAGGCGGTGCTTTTCAATGCCCCGTCTACCATTGACAGCTATTACACTTCCCTTGTGGCTCACGATATGGCAAGCGGCGCACTTGCACCGAGGAAGCCGAAGTACGGCGACCCGGACTATTACACCTACAACGAGGGCGAAAGCCTGTAAACGAAAAAAGGAGGATTTACCACATGGCACAGAAAACAGGAGCTTTGATTTTTGACGAAACCGCTGACCGCTACGACATTCGCTTTGATATTGCCGACTATTACGGCGGCTTGCATTGCGGCGAGTGTATGGACGTATTCACAGGCGGCAAATGGAAGCCTACCCGCATTGAATACGGGGACAACTGGTATCTTGTGGGTATCCGCGCCGAGGATTTGAACGGGCTGCGGGTACGGATTTAACGGGGCGACGTGAAGAACGGACGCCCTTTTTTCACACTCAAAAGCGGCGTACCACCTTAACACTATCACTACCGGGAAAGGAGGACGGTAAACATTGCAAGATGAAATCAACGAAAAAGTGGTTGCGCTCTCTGTCAAGGGAGCAAAGCTGACCGCTGAAATGCTGCAAAAGGCAATCAAAGCCATGCTTGCACAGGCAAAAAAACAGCAGGAAAAACAGCCCCACGGGAAGCAGACCCTAAAGCAGCTTGCGAAGCAGAACGCGGGGCTATCCAACATTGAGATAACCGAGGGCAATATCAAAGCCTTTGAGCAGACGGCGAAAAAATACGGTATCGACTTTGCCTTAAAGAAAGACAGCACCGAAACGCCGCCCCGTTATCTCGTCTTTTTCAAAGGGCGGGACGCGGACGCTCTGACCGCAGCCTTTAAGGAGTTTTCCGCAAAGAAGCTGACACAGGAGCAAAAGCCCTCTATCCGAAAGGCACTTGCCACATTCCGGGAAGCAGCAAAGCAGCTTAACGCGAACCGTCAAAAGACAAAACACAAGGACAGGGAGGTATCGCTATGAAGCCGAATATCAAGAAGCTGCTTATCCTAAACGCCCCCTATCTGCTCTTTGTGTATCTCTTTGATAAAGTCGGACAGGCGGTGCGGCTCTCTCCGGGGGCTGACCTCTCCGGCAAGCTGCTTTCCATTGGCAGCGGCTTTTCTGCCGCCTTTTCAAATGCCCTGCCGAGCTTTGCCCCTATGGATTTGCTTATCGGCATTGTCGGGGCTGTCGTTATCAGGCTTGCGGTCTATGTGAAAGGCAAGAACGCAAAGAAATACCGTAAGGGCATGGAGTACGGCTCTGCACGTTGGGGCAATGCCGAAGATATAAAGCCGTATATCGACCCCATATTTGAAAATAACGTGCTGCTGACGCAGACCGAAAGACTGATGATGAGCAGCCGCCCGAAGCACCCGAAGTATGCACGAAACAAAAATGTGCTTGTAATCGGCGGCTCCGGCAGCGGCAAAACAAGATTTTTCGTTAAGCCTAACCTTATGCAAATGCACAGCAGCTATGTTGTAACTGACCCGAAAGGAACGGTTTTAATCGAGTGTGGGAAGCTCTTGCAGCGGGGCGGGTACAAAATCAAGGTGTTAAACACCATCAATTTCAAGAAATCCATGCGGTACAATCCCTTTGCCTATCTGCGCAGCGAAAAGGATATTTTGAAACTGGTAAATACCATTATCGCCAACACCAAAGGCGACGGGGAAAAATCCGGCGAGGATTTTTGGGTGAAATCGGAACGGCTTTTTTACTGCGCCCTTATCGGCTACATCTGGTACGAAGCCCCGGAGAACGAGAAAAACTTTACGACGCTGCTTGAAATGATAAATGCGTCGGAAGCCCGCGAGGACGACCCGGAATTTCAATCCCCCGTTGACCTCATGTTTGAACGCTTGGAGGAAAAAGACCCGGAACATTTTGCGGTGCGCCAGTACAAGAAGTTTTTGCTGTCTGCCGGAAAAACAAGAAGCTCTATCCTCATTTCCTGCGGTGCGCGTCTTGCCCCCTTTGACATTCGGGAACTGCGCGAGCTTATGGAAACCGACGAAATGGAGCTTGACACCTTGGGCGATAGAAAAACCGCCCTTTTTGTTATCATATCCGACACCGACGATACCTTTAACTTTGTTGTATCAATCCTTTACACGCAGCTTTTCAATCTCTTGTGCGACAAAGCAGATGATGTGTACGGCGGGCGGTTACCTGTTCATGTGCGCTGTCTGCTTGACGAGTTTGCAAATATCGGGCAGATACCGAAGTTTGAAAAGCTCATTGCTACTATCCGAAGCCGCGAAATCTCCGCGTCCATCATCTTGCAGAGCCAGTCGCAGCTAAAGGCTATCTACAAGGACAACGCCGATACCATTGTCGGCAACTGCGATACGACCCTGTTCTTGGGCGGCAAGGAGAAAACGACACTCAAAGAAATGTCGGAAATCTTGGGGAAAGAAACGATTGACAGCTTCAATACTTCCGAAACAAGAGGACGGGAGCTTTCCCACGGGCTGAACTATCAGAAATTAGGCAAGCAGCTTATGAGTGAAGATGAAATTGCGGTCATGGACGGCGGAAAATGTATCTTGCAGCTACGCGGGGTGCGCCCGTTCTTCTCCGAAAAATACGATATTACCAAACACCCGAAGTACAAGTACCTTTCCGACTTTGACAAGAAAAACGCCTTTGACATGGAAAAGCACTTGCGCCGCCGTCCTGCAATCGTAAAGCTGGACGAAGTATTTGATTATTACGAAGTTGACAAAGCAGATTTGCAGGAGGACGCAGAATGAATAAGCGTATCAGAAAGAAAAAGAACAAACAGCAGTTAATCCGGGCTATCAGCGGGCTTGTGGAAGCAGCCGAGGAAATGCAGCGGGAACAGGAACGCAGGACAAGACAGGCGGGTATTTCCTATATCAAGTATATCGAAGCTGTCCGGGAACGGCAGTACGGCATTATGCCTGTCTACACACCACTTTTTGAAAAGGAGGGAGCTTAAAGTAAAAACAATAAACACGGGCTACATGGTACGCGCCCCTACTCCTTGCGCGTATCGCGGCAGGAAGCCGCACCCTTACAACTGAATACCGCCGCGCCGCAGAAACATACGCAGCGCGGGGACTTATGACCGCGGCAGTTATGAAAACTGACCGCCGTTTTTTATGCCCTTTTTCGGGCAGCCGCACAGCGGCAGAAAGGAGTTTTTATATGGCATTTTTCAACAGCGCAGTAGGAGTTTTGCAGACACTCGTTATCGCTCTCGGAGCAGGTCTTGGCATTTGGGGCGTTATCAACCTCTTGGAGGGCTACGGCAATGATAACCCCGGCGCGAAAAGCCAGGGTATGAAACAGCTCATGGCGGGCGGCGGCGTTGCCCTTATCGGCGGCACCCTTGTACCTCTGCTTTCCGGCTTGTTCGGTTAATAGGCGGGTATAGCCTATGGAGAGCATACTTGACGCGATTAACGAATGGATAAAGGAAATCCTCATTGGAGCCATTAACGGTAATCTGTCAACTATGTTCGGGGACGTAAACGAAAAAGTCGGAACTATCGCCGCAGAGGTAGGACAAACCCCGCAGGGGTGGAACGCAGGCATATTTTCCATGATACAGAGCTTGTCGGAAAATGTGATTGTACCCATTGCGGGGCTTGTCATTACCTACGTTCTATGCGTGGAGCTTATCAGCATGGTAACGGAAAAGAACAATATGCACGATATTGACACGTTCATGTTCTTTAAGTGGTTTTTCAAGGCGTGGGTAGCGGTGTATCTCGTTACCCACACCTTTACTATCACTATGGCGGTGTTCGATATGGCGCAGCACGTTGTTTCCGGCGCGGCGGGCGTGATCGGCGGCGATACGAATATCGATGTTGACGCCGCCCTCTCGTCCATGCAAGCCGGACTTGACGCTATGGAAATCCCCGAACTGTTACTGCTCGTTATGGAAACAAGCCTTGTGAGCCTTTGCATGAAAATCATGTCGGTGCTTATCACGGTTATCCTGTACGGCAGAATGATAGAGATTTACCTTTACTGTTCGGTATCGCCTATCCCGTTTGCAACTATGACCAACAGAGAGTGGGGGCAGATAGGCAACAACTACTTAAAAGCCCTGTTCGCCCTCGGTTTTCAAGGCTTCCTCATAATGATATGCGTCGGCATTTATGCGGTTTTGGTTGGCAGCATGATTGTAGCGGACAACCTGCACAGCGCGATTTTTTCCCTTGCAGCCTACACCGTGATTTTGTGCTTCTCCCTATTCAAAACAGGCGCACTTGCGAAGTCAATCTTTAACGCCCATTAAAGACCGAAAGGAGGTTTTCACTTGGCGTATGTACCCGTACCCAAAGACTTATCAAAAATCAAAACGAAAGTCGCTTTTAATCTGACAAAGCGGCAGATTATATGTTTTGCGGCAGCCCTCGCTATGGGACTACCGCTTTTCTTTTTGCTCAAAGACAGCGCGGGAACAAGCATGGCGGCATTTGCAATGATTGTCGTTATGCTTCCCTGCTTCCTCTTGGCAATGTATGAAAAACACGGGCAGCCCCTTGAAGTCGTGATAAAAAACGTCATTCAGACAAAGTTAATCCGACCAAAGGAACGCCCCTATCAGACGGAAAATTTTTATGCCGTCATAGAAAAACAACGAAAACTGGAAAAGGAGGTATCGGCTATTGTCAATGGCAGAACGAAAAACCATGACCCGCGCGGTAAAAAAACCCGTGAAGCGTAAGCTGACCCGCGCAGAAAAGAAAGAAATTGCCGCCGTGATACAGGCAGCAAAAGGCGACGGGAAGCCCCACACCGCACAGCAGACCATTCCCTACTTGCAGATGTACCCGGACGGGATTTGCAGGGTAACGGAAAAGAAATACAGTAAAAGCCTTGTCTTTGAAGATATTAACTATCAGCTTGCACAGGCAGACGATAAGACCGCCATTTTTGAAAACTGGTGCGATTTTCTCAACTACTTTGACGCTTCCGTATCGGTGCAGCTCTCTTTCATCAATCAGGGCGCAAGAAAGGAAAAGGCACAGGCAGCTATCGAAATCCCGGCACAGGACGACGCTTTTAACTCTATCCGCAAAGAGTACGCGGATATGCTGAAAAATCAGCTTGAAAAAGGCAACAACGGACTGGAAAAGTGCAAGTACATCACGTTTTCCATTGAAGCGGATAATCTTGCAGCAGCAAAAGCCCGCCTGTCCCGTATCGAAACCGACGTACTCAATAATTTTAAGGTGCTTGGCGTAACCGCCCGCCCCATGAACGGACAGGAACGCTTGAACGTGCTACATGGGATTTTCCACCCGGAGGGCGAGCCGTTCCGCTTCTCTTGGGACTGGCTTGTACCGTCGGGGCTCTCTACAAAGGACTTTATCGCCCCGTCCTCGTTCCGTTTTGGCGACGGCAGGACATTTCGCATGGGGCGTAAGCTCGGCGCGGTTAGTTTCCTTGAAATCCTCGCGCCGGAGCTGAATGACCGTATGCTTTCGGACATTCTCGACCTTGAAAACGGGATAATCGTCAATCTGCATATCCGCAGTATCGACCAGAGCGAAGCAATCAAGACTATCAAGCGCAAGATAACCGACCTCGACAAGATGAAGATTGAGGAACAGAAAAAAGCGGTACGCAGCGGGTATGACATGGATATAATTCCGTCCGACCTTGCTACTTTCGGCAGCGAAGCAAAAAATCTGTTGCAGGATTTACAGAGCCGCAACGAGCGAATGTTTCTGCTGACGTTCCTTGTGGTAAACATGGCAGACACAAAACGGAAACTGGATAATGACGTATTTGCTACGGCGGGCTTTGCACAGAAAAACAACTGCGCTCTGACCCGCCTTGACTATTTGCAGGAAGCGGGCTTTATGTCCTCTATTCCTCTTGGGGAGAACCTTATCCCCATTCAAAGAGGGCTTACGACCAGTAGCACCGCTATTTTTATCCCGTTCATCACACAGGAGCTTTTCCAAAAGGGTGCAGCCCTTTACTACGGCTTAAATGCCCTTAGTAACAACATGATACTCTGCGACCGCAAGCAGCTGAAAAACCCCAACGGGCTTATTCTTGGAACACCGGGAAGCGGTAAATCCTTTGCGGCAAAGCGGGAAATGACAAACGCCTTTCTCATTACCGACGACGATATTATTATCTGCGACCCGGAAGCAGAATATTTTTCCCTTGTGCAGCGTTTGGGCGGGCAAGTGATACGCCTGTCGCCAACAGGAAAAGGCATGGACGGCAAGCCCCAGTATGTGAACCCTATGGATATTAACCTCAACTACTCCGAGGACGACAACCCGCTTGCCTTGAAATCCGACTTTATCCTTTCCCTCTGCGAGCTTGTTATCGGTGGAAAAGAGGGCTTGCAGCCCGTAGAAAAGACAGTCATTGACCGCGCTGTTAGGAATGTGTACCGACCTTTCCTTGCAGAACCCGACCCGGCAAAAATGCCGATTTTGGGCGACCTCTACAACGAACTGCTGAAACAGCCGGAGCCGGAAGCTGCCCGCATTGCGGCGGCATTGGAGCTTTATGTTTCCGGCTCTCTGAACGTCTTTAACCACCGTACCAACGTGGAGCTTTCAAACCGTCTTGTCTGCTTTGATATTAAGCAGCTTGGGAAGCAACTCAAAAAGTTAGGTATGCTCATTGTGCAAGACCAGGTGTGGAACCGCGTTACCGTCAACCGCGCAGAGAAAAAAGCGACCCGTTACTATATGGACGAGTTTCATTTGCTTTTGAAAGAGGAACAGACCGCAGCCTATTCCGTGGAGATTTGGAAGCGTTTTCGTAAATGGGGCGGTATACCGACGGCAATCACACAGAACGTCAAAGACCTTTTATCAAGCCGCGAAGTCGAGAATATCTTTGAAAATTCCGATTTTGTCCTCATGCTCAATCAGGCACAGGGCGACCGGGCTATCCTTGCAAAGCAGCTTAATATCTCCCCACAGCAGATGAAGTATGTGACCCACACCGAAGCGGGCGAGGGACTTATCTTTTACGGAAATGTGGTGCTGCCGTTCATTGACCGCTTCCCGACGGATACCGAGCTTTACCGTCTGCTTACGACAAAGCCGGAGGAAGTGAGCAAAGCATGAAAACGGACGTAATCATCAACCGCGACGCCCTCTATGCCCTGCGGGAGCTACCGAGTGAAAGCGTGAACTGCTGCGTCACAAGCCCGCCCTATTATGGACTTAGGGACTACGGGCTTGACGCGCAGATCGGACAGGAGGACACGCCGGAGCAGTACATTGACAGGCTTGTAGAAGTATTCCGGGAACTGCGCCGGGTACTCAAAGACGACGGGACGTTTTGGCTGAATATCGCAGATACCTACTGCGGCACAGGCATGAAAGCGGGCTGCAAGCAAAAGGACTTAATCGGTATTCCGTGGCTTTTAGCTTTTGCCCTGCGCTCTGACGGGTGGTATTTACGCAGCGATATTATCTGGCTGAAAGAAAATCCTATGCCGGAGAGCTGCCGCGACCGACCGAGCCGCTGCTATGAGCATATCTTTTTACTGACGAAATCAAAGAAATACTACTATGACGCTGCCGCCATTGCAGAGCCGATTGCGCCGGGAACGGCTGCGCGGTACCGACAGGGGCGCGGCGCAGGACACAAATATGCCGAGGAAGTACCCGGACAGGGCAAGGTACAGGGTATCAATAAAACCCGCAGCGGCGGCTATTATGACGACGCTCTTATGCCGACCACAAGGAACAAGCGGGACGTTTGGCTTATCAATACCGTACCGTATAAGGGCGGGCATTTTGCCGCCTATCCCCCGAAGCTCGCGGAAACGTGCATACTGGCGGGCTGTCCGGCAGGCGGCGTTGTCCTTGACCCTTTCTTTGGAAGCGGCACCACCGGGCTTGCAGCGAAAAGCCTTGACCGCCGCTATATCGGCATTGAACTGAACGCCGAGTATTGTGCCCTTGCAGGGGCGCGGATTGGAGGTGGTAACACTTGAAAGACCCATTAAAGCCCCGTGACAAAATCACGCAGAAAATGACCCGCGACGGAGCTATCACAGAAAATCAAACGACGGGCGAAACAGAACGTATCAGCAAACGGACACAGGACGCAGAGTTACAGAAAACGCCGGAGCAACAGGCAGCACAGGACGCAGCGCAGCTACAAGGTGCAGCTTCCCCGACTTCTCCCTTGCCCCATGTGCCGGGAGCTGCCCCCAAAGCGGACACAGGCAAAACGGAGCGCGTCATGGAGCATATCGAAGCCGCCCATACCCGTAAAGCGTCTAAAAAAGCGGTACGAAAGGCACAGGCAGAAGCTACCGCCGGGACGAAATCTTCCCGGCTGCAATTTACCGACGAGGAACGCGCTGCCCCGGAGCTTGAAAAGTATATCAAGAAATCCGACAAAGCCGCCGACCGCTTGGATAAGGCAAAGGCAGCTATCCCCAAAGAAAAGAAACTGGTAAAAGAGCGCACCTTTGATGAAGCCACCGGGAAAGGCAAAACCCGCCTGCACTTTGAGGAACAGGACAAGCCGCCCGGATTTAAGGAAAAACACAGCCCGCTATCCCGCCCCGCACAGGAAGCCGGGATTTTGGTACATAACAAAATCCATTCTGTCGAAAAGGACAATTCCGGCGTGGAGGGCGCACACAAGAGCGAGGAAACCGCAGAACGGGGATTGAAGTACGGGGCGCGGAAAATCAAGCAGGGCTACCGCAGCCATAAGCTGAAACCCTACCGGGAAGCGGCAAAGGCAGAAAAGGCGGCGTTTAAGGCGAATGTGGATTTTCAGTATCACAAAACGCTGCACGACAATCCGCAGCTTACCTCTAACCCCATTTCCCGGTTTTGGCAGAAGCAGAAAATCAAGCGGCAGTATGCAAAGGAAGCCCGCAATACCGCAAAGGGTATCAAGGGCGCGGCAGAACGCACCCGCAAGGCGGCAGCCAAAGCCGCCGAGAAAACAAAGCAGACCGCAGCATTTGTGGCAAGGCACCCGGCGGGTGTGGCAATCGCTGTCGGGGTGCTGCTGCTCTTTATCATGGTTATGTCCGGGCTGTCCTCTTGTGGTGCAATGTTTTCCGGCACGTTAAACGGCGTGCTTGGAACGTCTTATACGTCCGAGGACAGCGACCTTGTGGAAGTGGAAAATGCCTATGCCGGACTGGAAAGCGGGCTGCAAAACGAGATTGACGCTATCGAAAGCACCCACCCCGGCTATGACGAGTACCGCTATGACCTTGCAAATATCGGGCATAACCCCCACGAATTAGCGTCCTATCTGACCGCAAAATACCAAAGCTACACCCGCGCCGAGGTACAGAGCGAATTACAACGGATTTTCAATCAGCAATACAAGCTGACGCTGACCGAGGAAGTGGAAATACGCTACCGGGAGGAAGAACGCACCGACACATGGACAGACGAGGACGGCAACGAGCATACGGACACCTACACGGTACAAGTGCCTTATGAGTATTACATCTTAAACGTCAAGCTGACGAACACCCCGCTATCCACCATTGCGGAAAATAATCTGACCCCGGAACAACTGGAAATGTACCGGGTGTACTTGCAGACAAGCGGGAACAAGCCCCTTATCTTTGGCGGCGGCTCTCCCGACACTTCCGCGTCCGAGGATTTAAGCGGCGTGGACTTTGTAAACGGAACGCGCCCCGGTAATACCGCTATCGTTGACCTTGCAAAGCAGCAAGTCGGAAATGTGGGCGGCTATCCGTATTGGAGCTGGTACGGCTTCAACTCCCGCGTGGAATGGTGCGCCTGTTTTGTGTCCTGGTGCTACGGGCAAATGGGGCTTTCCGAACCGCGCTTTGCCGCCTGCCAGTCGCAGGGTATTCCGTGGTTTACCTCTCACGGACAATGGGGAGCGCGGGGCTATGAAAACATTGCCCCCGGCGACGCTATCTTTTTTGACTGGGACTTAGACGGCAGCGCAGACCATGTTGGGCTTGTTATCGGCAGGGACGAAAGCCGCGTCTATACCGTTGAGGGCAATTCCGGCGACGCCTGCAAGATTAAGAGCTATCCCCTTGACTATGCCTGTATCAAAGGGTACGGGCTGATGAACTGGAACTGACATACAACAAACACATTTGAAAATCGAAAGGAGAAAAATCATTATGGCTATGAGTAAAATCGAAAGAATTGAAAAGGAAATCCAAAAGACCCGTGAGAAAATCACGGAGTATCAGAACAAGCTGCGCGGACTGGAAGCACAGAAAACCGAAGCGGAAAATCTGCAAATCGTTCAGCTCGTGCGCTCCATGCGCCTGACCCCGCAGGAGCTTACCGCTATGCTTTCCGGCAACGGTATTCCGGGCATTGCCCCTATCCCCGCAGACTATGAGGAACAGGAGGACAATGCAGATGAAGAATAAAATCCTTGCAAGCCTTACCGCACTTTGCGCTGCCCTTGTCCTTGTGGGCGGCTTTTCTGTTACTGCCTACGCGCAGACCCCGACGGAGGAAACCGACGACAGCGGCGTAATCGTGGAAACCGAACCGCAGCCCCTTACCCCGGAGGGCAACATGACCCTTGTGGACGACATCGACGGGGACGCTGCCGAGGATAAGCAGTTTATCGTCGTGAAAAGCAAAGGCGGCAACTATTTTTACATTATCGTTGACCGGGCAGCCGAGGGGGAAAATTCCGTCCACTTCTTAAATCAAGTAGACGAAAGCGACCTTATGGCGATTATCGGGGAGGAACAGACCGAGCAGCCCCCGGCTGTCTGCAACTGTACCGAGAAATGCAAGGCGGGCGAAGTAAACACCGCCTGCCCCGTCTGCTCTGTCAACATGGATAGCTGCACAGGCAAGGAAGCCGCGCCGGAGGAACCCACCGGGCAGGAGCAGCCCCAAAACGGCATGGGCGGGCTTTTGATTTTCCTTGTTGTGGGACTTCTTGGCGGCGGTGCAGCCCTCTACTACGTTAAGTTTATGAAACCGAAGCAGAACGTAAAAGGCAGCACCGACCTTGACGAGTTCGATTTTGACGAATACGACGAGGACGAGCCGGAGGAAGAAACTGACATCGCAGACACCGAACAGGAGGACGAGGAAGAATGAAACTTGTGATTTGTGAGAAACCCAGCGTCGGGGCGGCGGTTGCCGCCGCCCTTGGCGTTACGGGTAAGAAAGACGGATATATCGAAAATGACAAGTACATCATTTCTTGGTGTATCGGGCATTTGGTACAGCTTTCCGAAGCTGCCGCCTATGGGGAGCAGTACAGAAAATGGAGCTATGACAGCTTACCCATTCTGCCGCAGGAATGGCAGTACACCGTAGCCGCCGACAAGGGAAAACAATTCAAAATCCTAAAAGACCTCATGCACCGCGCCGACGTTTCAGAAGTCGTGAACGCCTGCGACGCAGGACGCGAGGGAGAATTGATTTTCCGTTTCGTTTATGAAATGGCAGGCTGCAAAAAACCCTTTACCCGTCTTTGGATTTCCTCAATGGAAACGGGCGCAATCCAAAGCGGCTTTGACAATCTGAAGGACGGGCGTGGGTATGACGCCCTCTATCATTCCGCATTATGCAGGGCAAAGGCTGACTGGCTTATCGGTATTAACGCGACCCGCCTTTTCTCCTGCCTGTATGGAAAGACCTTGAACGTGGGGCGCGTCCAGACCCCGACCCTAAAAATGCTTGTAGACCGGGACGCTGCCATTACAAACTTCAAGAAAGAAACCTACTACCATGTGCGCCTTATGCTCCCCGGCGCAGAAGCGGCAAGCGCGAAGATCTGCGCCGCTGATGAAGCGGGCAAACTGAAAGCGGCCTGCGAAGCGTCGGCGGCTGTCTGCACTTCCTTGACCCGTGAAAAGAAAACCATTGCCCCACCGAAGCTCTTTGACCTTACCAGTTTACAGCGGGAAGCAAACCGTATCTACGGGTACACAGCGAAGCAGACCCTTGACCTTGCACAGACCCTTTACGAAAAGAAGCTCTTGACCTATCCGAGAACGGACAGCAACTATCTGACCGACGACATGGGAGAAACAGCGACGGACATTATCAAGGTGCTTTGTGAGAAACTTTCCTTTATGGAGGGCGCGGATTTTTCGCCGGAGATTGCAAAGGTGCTGAACAGTAAAAAGGTATCAGACCACCACGCAATCATTCCCACTATGGAGCTTGCAAAGGCTGACCTTACCGCGCTGCCGGAAAGCGAGCGCAATATCCTTACCCTTGCCGGGGCGCGTCTGCTTATGGCGACCGCCGAGCCGTACAGTTTTGAAGCGGTAACGGCGGTTTTCTCCTGCGCCGACCATGAATTTACGGCAAAGGGAAAGGCGGTAATCGCTGCCGGGTGGAAAGAGATTGAACGGCTTTACCGGGCGACCCTCAAAAAGAAGCCGGACAGCGACGACGAAAACGAACTTGTTTTAGATGTGCCGGACTTTACCGAGGGACAGACCTTTGAAAACCCTGCTGCAAAGGTTACGGAGCATGAAACGACGCCGCCGAAGCCCCACAATGAAGCGTCCTTACTTTCTGCTATGGAACGCGCCGGGAATGAGGACACCGACCCGGACGCAGAACGCCGGGGGCTTGGGACGCCCGCTACCCGCGCCGCTGTCATTGAAAAGTTAGTGGGAGGCGGCTTTGTGGAGCGCAAGGGCAAGCAGCTACTTCCCACCAAAGACGGCACAAACCTTGTCTGCGTCCTGCCGGACAGCTTAACTTCTCCGCAGCTTACGGCTGCATGGGAAAACAATCTGACGCAGATTGCAAAGGGACAGGCAGAGCCGGACGCTTTCATGCAGGGTATCGAAGCTATGGCAAGTGAGCTTGTGAAAACCTATGCTTCCGTACTGGGCGAGAAGCCGGAGCTTTTCAAGACAGAGAAAACAGAGCTTGGGAAGTGTCCCCGCTGCAAATCCCCGGTCTATGAGGGGAAGAAAAACTACTACTGTTCCAACAAGGAGTGCAGCTTTACCATGTGGAAAAATGACCGCTTCTTTGAGGAACGAAAAACCGCCTTTACCCCGAAGATTGCCGCTGCACTCTTGAAATCCGGCAAGGCAAAAGTCAAAAGGCTGTACTCTCCGAAAACGGGCAAAACCTACGACGGAACGGTGCTTTTAGCCGACACGGGCGGTAAGTATGTGAATTACAAAGTAACCATTTCAAAGGACAAAGAACTGGAATAGCAAGCATAGGAAGCGGGTACCCACTTCCGTAAATCCCCGTTGCGACGCTGACGCGCCGGACGGGGATTTTGCTTGTTGGGAAGTTTCCCAAACCCTCTTTTGCGGAGGGCTTCACCCTCTAAAAATTTTCAAAAATATTTGGCAGAAATGCGGGCGTACCCGTAGTAGACCATGCAGCCAAAAAATGCAGCTTATGACGCTGCCGCAGAGAAAGGAGGTTTTTCACTATGGCAAGTTTACGGGACACCGTAAAGGACTATCAAGACGAGCTTAGGGACGGTATCGCATGGGTGGCGTTCTGGAAACAGGGGCGTTCATGGAACGCGGAATATTTTCATCTTGATATGGACGATACGCTCTACCCGGAGGACAGGAGCCGGTTAGAGGAAATAAAAAGCATTGACCCCGCCGCCGTTATCTTAAACGGCTACTATTGCGGGCATTTAGGCGAGGACATGAGCCTTGACGAGCTGACCGCCGGAGTGCGTTACCACTACGAAAACAGCATGAACGACATTGACGGTTTTATCGGAGCGCATGACGACAGGCTTCCCCCGGAGGTTATCGAGGAAGCGAGGGCAGCCGCCCATGAAGCGGGGCTTCCCTTTTCCGAAAAGCCCTACCGGGACGGGGAGGATTTTAACCCCTATGTATTTGACGGGAGCATGAGCATTGAGGATTTTGAGCTTATGCACCGCATGATTGAAAAAGAAAGGAGCGAACAAATGGCAGAACCGATTTTAAGCGGCTATCTTTCCAATCTTGGGAAGTACACCGAGGGCAGACCCGCGGGCGAATGGGTGACATTCCCCACGACTGCCGAACATCTGAAAGAAGTCTTTGACCGTATCGGGATTGACTTCAAGCACTATGAGGAATGGCATTTCACAGAATTTCAATCCACTATCCCCGGCTTGACGGAGCATTTAAGCGAGTATTCCCACCCCGACGAGCTGAACTATTTAGGGAAGCTCTTGGAAATGCAGTTTGACGACGACCGGGAGAAATTCATTGCAGCCATTGAATACGGCGACCATGCCGACAGCTTACAGGACATTATCAACCTTGCACAGAACCTTGACTGCTACTGGATTTATCCGTCCGTCCACAATGAAGAAGAATACGGGCGTTATCTGGTTGATGAACTGGAAGAACCGGAACTTCCCGAAGAAGCGAAAAAGTATTTCATGTATGAGGAATACGGGCGGGACGCTTCCATTAACGACGACGGTATGTTTACCGAAAAGGGCTATATCTACAACAACCGCAACACCTTTACAGAATGGTACGACGGGCGCGACGTGCCGGAGGAATACCGGGTAACGCCGCAGCCCCCGCAGCCGGAAAGACCCGACCCGTCAAAGGTAGAAATGGACGCAGCCGCGCCGGGGCAGAGAACGGCGCAGACCGCAGAGCAGCCACAGGAGCCGCGCCCGGTTATCCCTATCGTGCTGACGAGCGAGAAGCCCGCCGAAAAGCTCAAAGAGATTACCGACCGTCTGGAACAGGGTATTGCGGAACTCTTTGACAGCGAGCGTTACCGGGAATATCTGAAAGTCATGTCAAAATTCCATAATTACAGCTTCCGAAACACCGTCCTTATCGCCATGCAGAAGCCGGACGCTTCCCTTGTGGCGGGCTTTTCCGCTTGGAAGAACAACTTTGAACGAAACGTGATGAAAGGGCAAAAGGGAATTAAAATCATTGCTCCGTCACCCTATAAAATCAAACAGGAAATGCAGAAAATCGACCCGCACACGCAGAAGCCCGTTATCGGCAAGGACGGGAAGCCCGTCACCGAGGAAAAGGAAGTCACCATACCCGCCTACAAGGTGGTATCCGTCTTTGACGTTTCCCAGACCGAGGGAAAGGAGCTGCCGGACATTGCGGTTGACGAGCTGACAGGCGACGTTGACCGCTACAAGGATTTTTTCGCAGCCCTTGAAAAGACTTCCCCCGTTCCTATCGCCTTTGAGAATATCGAGGGCGGCTCTCATGGCTACTACCACTTGGAGGACAAGCGCATTGCTATCAACGAGGGCATGAGCGAATTACAGACCTTAAAGACCGCTATTCACGAAATCGCCCATGCGAAGCTGCACGACATTGACCTCAACGCGCCAAAGGACGAGCAGCAGCCCCACGTTGACCGCCGCACCCGCGAAGTCGAAGCGGAAAGCGTCGCCTATACTGTCTGCCAACATTACGGGCTTGACACGTCGGACTACTCTTTCGGCTATGTCGCCGGGTGGAGCAGCGGGCGGGAGCTGTCCGAGCTGAAAAGCTCCCTTGAAACGATACGCAGCGCAGCCGCCGAGATTATCAATTCCATAGACGAGAACTTAGCGGAGCTGCAAAAGGCACAGGACAAGGAGCAGACCGCCGGACAGGAGCAGCCCACCAGAGAGGGACAGGAAGCCGCGCCGGAGAAGCCGGATCCGGAAGCAGCCGCACCGGGAAAATCCGGCGCACAGGAAAAAGCGGGCGCAGCCCCGAAAGAAGCCTTTACCCCGGAAACGATTTACAGAGTGCGCCGGAACCCTTACAGCGACAGCCGGGAAAACAGCTACCTCTTGCAAGCCTATGTGACACAGGAGAACGGGCGGGCGAAAATGGGCGACGTGCTTTATACGGGAACGCCGGAGAAATGCCGCGAGCTTATGGGGCAGCTCAAAAGCGGCGAGCTGACCGAGGGCGACGTGAAGCAGCTTTACGCAAAGGCACAGGAAACGGCGCAGACCGCCGGACAGGACAAAGACACCTTTTCCATTTACCAGATAAAGGGCGGGGACGAAACAAGGGATTTCCGCTTTGAGCCATACGACCGCCTGCAGGCGGCGGGAAATGTGGTTGACAGGGCGAACTATGAGCTTGTCTATTCCGCGCCCCTTGCGCCGGAAACTTCCCTTGAAGATATTTACACCTGTTTCAATATCGACCACCCCAAAGATTTTAAGGGACACAGCCTTTCCGTTTCCGACGTGGTAGTGCTTCATCAGGACGGACAGGACGCGGCGCATTTCGTTGACAGTGTAGGTTTTCGGGAAGTGCCGGAGTTTTTACAGGAGCAAAAGCAGCTTACCCCGGACGACTTGGAAACGGGCGAAACTGTCAAGACACCGAGGGGGACTTTCCATGTGACCGCCATGAGCCGGGAGCAGATAGAAGCCGCCGGATATGGCTTTCACCACCAGTCGGACGACGGAAAGTATCTGATTATGGGGAATGGGACGCGGGCGTTTGCCGTTGCCGCAGAACAGGCGCAGCGGGACAATCCCTTGAAAACCGCCGAGCAGACCACAGAGCAGAACGGGAACATGATTGACGGTATCATCAACAACACCCCCACCGTTGACGAACTGGAAGCAAAGGTAAAGGCGGGCGAGCAGATTTCCCTTGTTGACCTGGCTAACGCTGTCAAAGCCGACAAGGAGCGCGGCAAGGGAGCGAAGCCGGAAAAGAAACCCTCTATCCGGGCGCAGCTTAGAGCCGACAAGGAAAAGGCACAGAAGAAAAACGCAAAGCAGAAGTCACAGGACTTGGAAAGGAGCTGACCCATGCCGGAACAGAGCAAATTTGAAAACATGGATTTGTTTGCTTCCCTTGAAGCGATTATGAAGCAGAACACAGGCTTTTACCAGAGCGACTTAGACATTGACAAAGAGATTATCGCAAAGGCGGCGGCAAGCCCCCACAGGGAGGACAAAACACTTTTGTGGTTCTGCCGCCCGTCCGGGACGCACTGTTTCCGGGAGCGCGACGTTTTCCTCAAAGACACCGCGCCCCACAACACATGGCGTTTCTACATGGAGCAGACAAGCGACCGCGTTCTTGCCTATGCAATCGAGCTGACGGGAAAGGAGCGCGGGAAAATCAAGGGCAATCTGTACGAACTGGACTACTCTAAACATTATGAGCGCGTCAAGGAAAAGGAGCTGCCCGCCGATACGGTGAAGCTGATTTATGAGCATGGGGAAAGGGTACAGGAAGCCGGGAGATATTTTGACGGAACCCCAGACCCGCAGCTTGGGAAATTTGAACGCTTTGAAGCCGTACCCAACGACCCGGACGCGCTGCAATCGCTCTTACAGGAAGAACGGCGCAGCCGGGAGCAGCTTTCGCCGGGGGATTTCAAGGCGCATATTGCCGCTTTGCGGGACGGGCTGATTGAAACGGAAGCGCGGCGCATTGTGCGGGAAATGAAGCGGCATTACGAGCCGAACAGCCCGAACAAGACCCATTTCATGGCAGAGCTTTCCCCGGCGTTCATGCGGCTTGCAGCCACAAAGGACACTGACCGCCTTTTCTCCATGCTGCCCTACAAGACCCTTTCCTTTTCCAAAATCGAGGGCAGACATGGGACGTATGCGCTGATTGACAAGGGGGAGAACCGGGACAGGGAGATAAGGAAGCCCCGCCCCTCTATCCGGGCGCAGCTTAAAGCAGACAAGGCAAAGACCGCCCCGAAAAAGGCGGCGGCAAAAACAAAAAATCACGATATGGAGGTATGAGCATGATTAGACTGACTGTTGAAGAAACAAACCTTTTGAGCATTTACAACGAGGGCGGCAAGCGGGCTTTGATTGAGAATGTCAACGCCGCGCTGCCCTACATGGACGCGGATATGCGGGAGCTTGCAAAGCGCACCCTTTCCAAAGTGGACGCTTTGACCGAAGCGGAATTTGCAGAGCTTCCCATTTACGCCGCTGATGAAGTATGAACGGGGTTAAGCGGCTGACGCCGCCCCAGAGCCGGAAAGTCAACGCCCTTGTGCGCCGGACGTGCTGCAATTATGATAACGGGAACTGTATCTTACTGGACGACGGGGACGAGTGCGTATGTCCGCAGCTCATTTCCTATTCGCTTCTCTGCAAGTGGTTCCGGGTTGCGGTGCTTCCCGCCGACAGGCTGCTTTATGCGGAGCTTTACCAGACAGGGGATAAGAAGAAATGTACCGAGTGCGGCGCGTTCTTTGCGTCAACCTCTAACAGTGTCAAATACTGCCCCGTCTGCCGGAAACGTATCACCCGCAGACAAGCCGCCGAGCGCATGAGGAAAAGACGCGCCCCTGTTACGCAGTAGGCGCGGAAAATCCCTTGATTTACAGGGCTTTCCGGGCGTGAAAATCGGATAGGCGATACTTTATACCTTTACCCCCAAAAATGGCGTTCTACTGCGTAACATTCACGAAAACAGCACCCATAAAAAGACAGGGCGCGGAAGTCATATACTGGCTTCCGCGCCCTGTTCTTTTTTTGCCTATCTGACATTTCCCTTTTCCATTTCTTCAAGCGGGAACTGCGGGAGGGCTTCTATCAGCTTCTTTGTGATGGACTGGCGCATATCTTCGTTGATTTCCTGTTTCGTGCTTCCGTCCGGCTGTCTGACCGCTACCGTCGATAGCCTGTCGATTTCGTCCTTGTAGCACTCCACGACTTTCTCCACCGCCCATTTTTCCCCGGCAACGGCGGCGCGTATGGTTTCATATTCCGGCATTTTCTGGTTTTCCATGCTCAACGCTCCTCTGCTTTTTGATAGCCCTATCATAGCACAGCGGCGGGGATTTTGCTATCCTTATCCGCGCTCTGTTCCCTTTTCCCGTTCCGGCTGCCTGTCTGCCTGTAAAATGCTGTCAATGTTCTGCTTGATAATATCGTATTCCCGGACTTTCTTTTTCAGCTTCCCATAGTCGGCATAAAGGGCTTCTTTCTGCGCTTGGAGGGCTTCATATTCCGATTGCAGCGCGGCAAGGTTCGGGAGCTTTGCAATGCCCGCCGCTTTCAGCGACCTTGCGGCGGCTTCATGTAGGATAATCGCCTGTTCCTGTCCGGCGCGGTACTTCTCCCTGTTCCTTGCCTTGCGGTATGCGTCATAGACGGGCTTTGTCTTTTGGTAGGTGGAAACATTCTTGATAAGCACCGCCATGTCCGCAAGCCGCTTTTCCGCGTCCTTCAATGCGTCTGCCGCCTGTCCGCTTTCCGCTGCCATTTCTTCAATCCGGCTGACTAAATCCGCGTACTGTTCAATCTTATGTTCCGTCAAGAAATTCATGGTCTTTGCTGCCTGTTTCAGATTGTGGATTTTCGCCCACTGTTCATAGCCCTTACTCTGCGCCGCCTTGATACTGTTCTCAATGTCGATAAGCAGCGAAACGCCGCGCTGCTCTCTGGGGGCTTTCGCCGCCTTTGCCCGTCTGCCCGCTATCCGTTCCCTTATGGCTTCCTCTGTATAATCCGCGCCGAGGGTTTTAAGACGGGTGAAGCGTTCCTGTCCGGGGGCGCGGCATGACACATATTTCCCCGGCTTTATCTCATAGCCCGCCGCCTGTAACCGCTGCAACAATTCCTCAAAACTGGAAACTTGGGGGATAAGCGCGTCAACGGCAATCTTTAGCTTGCCTTTCCAACTTGTACCCGTCTTTTCTGCCTGGTACTCCGCATAGCTCTTTCCCTTGCTGCCCTTGCCGGGAACGACGACGGACAAGCCATTTTCCCGACACAGCTTGTCGCTCATGTTCCGTATGCCGTAATAGCTCCTTTTGTTGGAATTATATTTGCGGTGGTCTACGAAATTTACGGCGCAGAAAATAATGTGATTGTGGACGTGTCCTTTGTCAATGTGCGTCGTGAGTACATATTCATGCTGCCCCTTTGTTACCGCGTCGGCAAGCTGCTTTCCGATTTCATGGGCTTTCTGATAATCGACTTCCCCCGGCTCAAAGGACTGTATCAGATGAAAGGCTAAATTGTTCCCCTTTTGGAGTGCTTGGGACAAGGTATATTCAAATTCAATATCTGCCGTTTCATAGGAGCAGCCGAAAGAGGACACAAGCATTTTTCCGTCCGTCTTGTCCGGGTTTTCGATATAGTCAAGGGCTTTGCTTAGAGTGCTTTTAATAGGCTTAATCTTTGTAACCGCCATATCTCCGCAAGCACCCCCTTTATTTCCTCTATGTCCTCTTGGTATGCGTTCCCCGTCGCGTTTACGCGGCGTGCTATCTGGTTGACGTTGACACCGATTTTCTGTATCTCTGCGGTCATTGCCTTTATATCGGCATGGTCTATCTGAATGATATACCCGTCAATGGCAATCTTCCGCAGATATGCCGCCATGTTCCGGGTGGGTACGAGCTTCATTTTTTCCAGTATTAAATCCCGTTCCGCTTCCGTCACTCTGAATTTGATTTGCACCGTTCTTTTGCGTCCGTTCATGTATTCGCTCCTTTCCTTTCCGTTCCGAGGGTTTGGGACACTTCCCAACAAGCAATTTTCAACCGACGCGCCGCAGCGCGGGAGGGGAAAATACGGAAGTGGGTACCCGCTTCCTATGCTTGCTACGAATGTTTTTATCCCTTATGCCTTACTACGGAGCTATGCCCGGTTTTGCCAAACTTCCGCAAAAGAAAAACGCTGCAATCCTCAAAAAAAGATTACAACGCTCTCTAAACCTTATTCAATTCTGACGGACACTTCTTATCTGCCCTCTGTTTCGACTTCCGCTATCTCCTTTGCCGTTGCGCTCACAATCCGTATGCCTGTATCGCTCATACCGTCAAGAAGCGCGTCAAGCTGCCGCCGCTGCGTGTTCTTCTCTGGCGGCGTTTCCAAAAGAAACTGGTCTACGGATATATTGTAGCGGAGCATAAGCTCAAAGAAAATCTGTAAACTTGGGTGCTGCCCCTTGTTCTCAATGTTCGCAAGGTAGCGCGGCGAGATAAACATTTCGTCGCTCACTTTCTTGCGGCTCTCCTTGCGCCCTGTCCGCGCCGCCTTTATCGCTGCCCCAAAAGCCTTGAAATCGTATTTCGGTACTGGTCTTTTTGCCATAGTTATTCACCCTGTTACATTTTACTGTTCCCCTTTCTTCTTGGATATGTCTACACAATTCAATCAGTTAGCCAAAATAATTCATATGTATATGTTGACAATTAGCCGCTTTTTTTGTATAGTATTATTAAAAGGGGGAAATGTTTATGTTACATAGCATGCGTATTCGATAAGCATTGAAATCAAAAAAGATTTTTCCCATTTTCAATATGGGCTTTTTTGTCATGCTTATTTTGCGTATGCTATACAACAAAACTAACGATGTATAGACATAGTATAAAAACTATGCCTTAATTTTGTTGTAGTGTTATATGTATAAATGCAGGTCAATGCTCATGTTGAGAATTGACCTGTATTTTTTTGCACAAAAGGAGAAATATTATGCTTGAAAAATATTGGATAAAATGTCCAATTTGTAACGGAAAGACGAGGGTTCAAGTATTTTATAATACGGTATTAAGAAATTTTCCTCTTTTCTGCCCTAAATGTAAATTAACACATATCATTGATGTTGAAAAATTAGAAATCATAATCAAAAACTCTGAAAAACAAAAGGAAGGATATTAAATGAAACACTTACCTAAAAGTACACTTACGGAAATATTGAATGACCCATACGGATTTACTTACAAAGAAATGTCGGAAGTAATTGGAGAGGATAAAGCAAGAGCCTTATATGCGGAATTGTATAAACAGCCATTTCACAAAAAAAATCTATCAATATCAACAAAAAAAGTCTATAAAAGTAGCGATACTGAAAAGTATGTTTATGAATTGAAAGACAACAGGTATATCGAAACGGTTTTTATTAAACGGCGAGATGGTGGGACTGTTTGCGTAAGTACGCAAGTTGGTTGTTCTGTTGGCTGTATTTTTTGTGAGTCCGGACGCAATGGTTTCGTTCGTAATCTAACACCATCTGAAATTGTGCAACAGGTCATATTGATACGTCAAAAAGTAAATCGTATCGTTTTTATGGGAATGGGAGAACCTTTATTCAATTACGACAACTTGATTGCAGCAATCCATATTCTTCGAGATAGAAATGGACTTAACTTTCCAACCGACGGCATTACCGTATCAACAGTTGGTCCAGTTAATCAATTAAAAAAATTGCGCGAAGAACATCTAAAAATTCAGTTGACAATATCTTTACATGCAGCAACACAGGCTGCGAGAAACTGCATCATTCCTCATATGCACATGTACGCTATTGAAGATGTTGTTAAGCAAGCATTGTCCTATTCACAAAGGCATAATCGAAAAGTGGTATTTGCGTATTTGCTTTTACCAGGTATAAATGACCGTTCCTCAGATATAAGGCAACTTGCAAAATGGTTTAAGGGCAAAAATGTTATGATTAACGTGCTGCAATACAACCCGACGAGTAATTCAAAAATTAGAGCACCACAAAAACAAGAAATGGTTGCGTTCAAACATCAATTAGAGCAAACAGGACTTGAAGTTACCATGAGAGTTTCTCATGGTAGAGAGATTAAAGCAGCTTGTGGACAGTTAGCTAATACATATAATAAAGCCAAAAAACAACAAAAATAATTTAATTAAAAGAGCCAGACGCACAGACGCAGAGCCGATAATATGCAGTTTGAAATACTGCTGTTATCGCCTCTTTTTTGATTTAATTTGTGCCCCCAATAACCATATTGGAGCAAAATCAGAACTGTTGCTTGTCGTTCTTTGATTTCCGCAGCAGCTTTGAAAAACCAAAGCCGCCGTTTCTTTTTATCTTCTAATGAAATGACGCGGTATCACTGTTAAAAGCGGCGGCTAAAAGGAGGTAGCCGCCATGAAGCACATACCATATCGACAAAATCCGACGGTCATTGACACATCAAAAAAAGCCCGACCACCGCCGGGGAAAACTACGTCTATCAATATGAACTGTCTAATCATCTGAATACCGCTTACAATACCTATACGTCTGTCCGGGCTTTTCGGACAGGCGTATTTTGCTGCTCAAAAAATTTTTTGAAAAAAATCCGAAAATCTTCGGCGTTTTTTTCAAAAGGCAGTATTGCCCCGCGAAAAGGGGGAAGCACCACCAACTTTCCAACGAGAAAGGGGGTGAGAATGTGGAACCTAATCGCAGGGAGTTTATAAAACAGTGCGCTTTCCAGAAGTTTTGTAATACGGTACTGCACAATGAAGCGTGTGACGCTCACAAAGAGCTGCACAGGCATAAGGCAAGGGAGATTACCTTTTCCGACTTGACCTTAGAAGAAGCGCGGCAGCTTCATACCTTTGATGAATATTTCAAAGGGGAAATCGCCTTTGAAAGAGCCGGGAAGAAAATCACGCCGAAGCTGCTTCTTGAAGCAATCCGTACTTTGCCGGAAGAAAAGCGCAAAGCCGTACTCCTGTACTATTTCGAGGGAATGAACGACACCGAGATTGCGGAGCTGTTCGATACGTCGAGAAGCACGATACAGTACAGGCGGACAAGCTCTTTTGAGCTGCTAAAAAAATATCTGGAGGAAAATGCTGATGAATGGGACGAATGGTAACGAACCCGGCTACCCGGAAAAAGCCCTTGTTCCCTATCCTGTCATTTTGGCAGCGACAAAGGGCGACCCGGACGCTATGAAGATTGTCTTGCAGCATTTCAGCGGCTACATAGCCCGCCTCTCCATGCGGAAGCTGTACGACGAGCGCGGGAACGTCTATTTTGGCGTAGACCACGACATTCGGGAACGGCTGCAAGCAAAACTGATGATGGCTGTCCTCACCTTTAAGGCAGAGGAATAAACCGCAGCGGCGGGACGCTTTCTCTCTCCCCCTTTTCCGTTCCGCTGCTGACGCGGCAGCAAAGCCATTCTGAACCTTGACAAAGAAAGCGGCGCAAGATAACGGCGGCGCAGCATAGGGCAAATCGGATACGTTCCTTTTGCGCCGAGCCATACGGTGGGTGCGCCATGACGCTATCCGGGTGAGGTTATCCCCGCCCGGACAGCCGAGCGACCAACACCGCGCCGGAAAGCAAGTGTAGCGGCTTGCGGGCGACGACACGCAAAATATACAATGATACTTCCTTACAGCCACAGTCCGAGCGTTAAGAGCGTCGCAGGCAATGGGTAGGGCTGCATGAGAACCATGCCGGGGTGAAATTCCCATGAGGTTATGCTAATAACCGTCCGATTAAAGCCTTTGTTTTCTTGAATAGTGGACTTGCTGCTATTCATAGACTGTATTATATGTTTGCGAAAGAAAGGGGGATTTTCTTTGACGCAAAACCAGACGCCCGTTACCACAACGGAGCATAAAATCGGAAAAGTTACTTACCTTGTATGTTCGTCCGCAAGTGAACGCGCAACGGACACACTGGATAAAAAGATAAAGAAGCTCATTCGCAAGGACATGGAGCTGAACCCCGCAAACGCCCGGAAATAGGGCGTTTCTTCACATTTTATACATGACACAGGCAGCGGTATGTGGTATAATATAGACAGTACAAATACCATGCTTGTCTGTCGTCGGAAAGGAGGACAAAATGTTACAGACAGACAAGATTACCGCTTTATATTGCAGATTGAGCCAGGAAGATATGCAAGCCGGGGAAAGCGAAAGCATACAGAACCAAAAACTGATTTTACAAAAGTATGCTGACGAACACCACTTTTTCAACACACGCTTTTTTGTAGACGACGGATTTTCCGGCGTGAGCTTTGAGCGTGAGGGGCTTCAAGCCATGCTGCATGAGGTTGAAGCCGGGAACGTGGCGACCGTCATAACAAAAGACCTTTCCCGTCTGGGACGTAATTATCTGAAAACCGGCGAACTGATAGAGATTGTTTTCCCCGAATACGAAGTGCGCTACATTGCCATTAACGACGGTGTAGACACAGCGAGGGAAGATAACGAGTTTACCCCTCTGCGGAACTGGTTCAACGAGTTTTACGCCCGCGACACCTCAAAGAAAATCCGGGCTGTCAAACAGGCAAAGGCACAGAAAGGCGAGCGCGTCAACGGCGAAGCTCCTTACGGCTACCTTATCGACCCGGATAACCGCAATCATCTGATACCCGACCCGGAAACGGCACACGTCGTAAAACAGATTTTTGCAATGTATGTACGGGGCGACCGTATGTGTGAAATCCAGAACTGGCTGCGGGACAATGAGATATTGACCGTCGGGGAACTGCGCTACCGCAGGACAGGGAGCAAACGCCACCCCCGCCCACAGCTCAACGCATGGTACAACTGGCCGGATAAGACACTGTACGACATTCTGACAAGGAAAGAGTATTTAGGGCATACCATAACCGGGAAAACCTACAAGGTATCTTATAAGTCGAAAAAGACGAAAAAGAACCCGGAGGAAAAAAGGTATTTCTTCCCCAACACTCACGAACCTTTGATTGATGAAGAAACCTTTGAACTTGCACAGAAGCGGATTGCCACCCGGCAACGCCCGACAAAGGTTGATGAAATTGACCTGTTTTCCGGGCTGCTCTTTTGTGGGGACTGCGGCTACAAAATGTATGCAGTACGCGGAGCCGGGACGCTTGAACGGAAACACGCCTACACTTGCGGCAACTACCGCAACCGGGCAAGAAATGATATGCTCTGCACTACGCATTATATCCGCAAAAGCGTATTGAAAGAACTTGTCCTTGCAGACTTGCAGCGAGTAACGTCTTATGTGAAAGAGCATGAACAGGAGTTTATCGAAACCGCCAACGAGTGCAGCGCAAAGGCAGTACAAAAGACGCTGACACAGCAGCGGAAAGAACTTGACAAGGCGCAGAACCGTATTAACGAGCTGAACATCTTATTCCGCAAGCTCTACGAGGACAACGCTTTAGGGAAACTTTCAGATGAACAATTTGCTTTTCTGACTTCCGGCTATGATGAAGAAAAAAAGACGCTGACCCGGAGGATTGCGGAGCTGTCACAGGAAATCGACAACGCCACCGAGCGCAGCGCGGACGTAAAAAGGTTTGTCGCACTGGTACGCAGATACACAGCGATTGAAGAACTGACCTACGAAAACGTCCATGAATTTATTGACCGTATTCTTATTCACGAACTGGATAAGGAAACGAACACCCGCAAAATCGAAATCTTTTATAGCTTTGTCGGCAGAGTTGATACAGGCGACAAGCCTACTGAAAGTATCTCCTATTTCAGACAGATAGGAGCCGACGTAAAGAGTTATGCTATCTAACATACATCAAAAAGAGGTAAGATAACACCCTCTGCAAAAAAGGTATCGTTATCTTACCTCAACAAAAGTTGCCCCTGAATAGCCGTCATCCTCACGGATTGATACTATTTCAATATCTTCTTTGTCTTTTAAATAATTAAGTATCAGGGATTTCTGATTTGAGATACTGTTACTTTCAGCTTTTCTCACATCATCAAGATCGCCATCTTCCTTAGATAATCTAACATAGATGGCTGCTCTGTAAATTCTTTTAGAATTGTTCATGTCCACCACTCCTTCGATTTTCTAAGTTAGAAGTCCCAAATCAAGAGGAATGGAAACATAAATATGAAATTGATACCCTTTCGGGTTAGATGTCCTTATTTGTCTGTAATGATATCACAAATCCATCTGAATTTCCACCCCTAATTTTGGCTGACTGCTCTATACATTGGCAAGCATAGCAATATAATTGTCTTTCAGGCTTTCCCCATTATCGGAAAATGAAATCTTAATCTTGCTCTTTCCTGACCTGCGGAAATACGGATTACCTGTCTTTGCAATCATTCCCGCAACCTTCTTTTCCACAGGCATTCCGTCAGCGTACTTTATGCTGTTTACTTCCACCAATGTATCAATATCCACATCTTCTAATCTCTGTGCCGATATTTTGTCCAACTGTTCAACTGTCATCCTATCCCTCCAATCAAATTAAGCCGCCAGATATGCTGACGGCTATGTAACACCGGAGCTTTCGCCCCGGCTGGAATTTATGCAATTGGATTATTATGTTTTGTACTCATACCCAACTGGATCTGCATACCTTTTGTTATCTGTCTTAACTGGTTTTTGCTTACTTTCCCGATTTTTTCTATCAGGTCCGTATCTTTCACATCACATAACTGCTCACACTGAGCGATACTGTTCGTTCTTAATCCAACAGCCTTAAACGAACTGATAAAAATATGTGTTGGCAGATATGTCTTTTTATGAATCTTACTTGTAAGCGGTACTGCATGGAATACCGTGCTGTGTCTGTTTGCACTGTCATTGCTCACAATCACTACTGGTCTGATACCGTGCAGCTTGTGGTCATTCTCATCTTCCGGTACTCCAAAATCAACCATCCAGATATCGCCCCGTCTTATTTCACTCATAATATTCACTTCCTTGTCTGTCAACTGGTATTTCCTGCCCACGGATATATTCGACAGCTTCCTGTTCCGTAGGACAGGCAACAACTCTGTCTCCTTTCCCATCAAACACCACGGTTTCTGATGAAAATGTCACTATGCTTAATTCCTTTTTATCCGGCATTGTCCTCCTCAAATGAGATGAGAGCAGGTTCATAGCCCCTGCTCTCGTCGTTAATGCTGATCCCGTGCTCTGCTGCAAGTTCCATGATACCTTTCACCACATCTTTATCCGATGAGACATCATAGATACTGCTTACCAGAATACTGATAATGGAATCTCTTTCGATATAAAATTTAAGTCTTTCCACAGACTTCGTATCTTTAAAGATTGTTTCTACAATCTCAAAATCCGCTTTCTTCGCATATGCTTCTATCCTGTCTGCGGCTCTGTCGGCATTTCTGCCTACGCAGATAACACAACACTTACTCATAGAGCCTCCTATCTGTCGGCTCTGAGACGCTTGAAAAATACTGCCATAAAATCAGCAAGTGAAACAATACCGTTATCTTCCTTTTTCCCTGCCTGCTCCATCTTCTGATAATATCCAGCCATATCATCGTTTGCTGTCTCAACCGTAATGCCGTGCTCTCCGAGCATAATGATGTTATCCATAATTGTTTCTTCACAATCGCCCACCATATCACTCATAAGAGTAACAACCACATCAACATCTTCTACTTCTGCCATACCGACAAAGGCAAACTTCATAGGAAATGTCATTCCCTCCGGTCTTGCGTTCTCCGAAATGACTGCAACCACCTCATATCCATTCACAGCGCAATACTCCTCAAGAACCTGCATTACCATCTGATCCGCTGCCTCATTTCCTGTTGCTCCAAAATATATAACTGCTTTATTCATTTTAAAATCTCCATTCCTGTTTTTATTTTGATTTGATATCCTGTGCACACTTTATCTCCTCACATAAACTGACCTGCCAATGCTCTCTGTACTTATAAGCCCCGTTGTTGTCTGCTGGTTACTGCAAATCAGTTTGTGTGGGAAGATAAAATACTATCTTCCCGGTTTCTTAACCATCCCCGTATCGGGTAACATATCCTTTGCCAGCCACAATCACTTCGTAGTTTCCTGCCCATCTGGACTTACGAAAGTAGCCACTCTCTGAAAATGCGTTTTGCTGAAATTCAGGTGCACTTATTATCTCATTACCTCCGGCTGCTAACCCGGTAGGCACAACCCTCTGCTCTTATCCTTAAAGGCTCCTGCTGTTACGTTTCTCATAATCGGCTACAGCTCTGAGGATAGTCATCGCACGAAATGGGATTCTGCCACCCTGTCATAGACAAGGCGATATAAGCTCGTGGGATATGCGTGTCCTATTCTGTTTTCAATATTCAACGGCTCTTTTCTCAGAACCTGAACAAAGTATAACTGACACCACGCATCTTCTACAGTAACCGACACTCTTTTGAACTAAGAGTAACACTCCCACCTGTTCCAAATCCTTATAAAAAAAGCCGGACTGCATTATCAAAAATGCAATCCGACTTTTTTATTCTGTCAGAAGTTTCATATTGTCAACGGCATTTAATACCATATTCCGGATAAACTGTACTTCCTTCTCCTTCAGACCAACCAGCAGATCATCGACTTCTGCCTTTCTTTCACACCCACACACAAGATAATCCAACGTTATATGAAACAATTCAGCAATACTAATCAGCGTATCTATTTTTGCTCCATTTACACCAGCTTCAATTTTCCGCAGAGCATCCACTGACAATCCAATCTGCTCGGCAAGCTGCTGTCTTGTCATTCTTCTTGCCGCACGCAACTCTTTTATTCTTTCTCCACTATTAACAATATCGTAGTACACCTTCCACTCTTTTCCGGCACCTTATATATTTGCTTAAGCTGTATTCATTGTACCGTAAGCGAATCTTTTGTAAGAGTGACTAAACCAGCTATTTCAGGTGGAATATTGTACACCTTAATACCAAGAATATAAATATTTGCGGATTAAAAAAGAGATATTTCCAAACTCTCATTACATTTTGGAAATATCTCTTTACTTAATATCCTCATCCGGCACAAACTCCATGATGTCCTCTATCTTACAATCAAGTATGGAACATAATCTGTTAAGGATTACCGTTTTTACGACCATATTCTTTCGCAATCGCTGTAACTGTGCTTTATCTATTCCATAATCTTTAATTAGTGCATACTGGCTAATATTTTTCTTCTTGAGTGTGATCCATAACCTGTCATATACTATCATTACAAAGACCTCCTCCTTGTATTCTACGCAAGAGTGTCCTATAATGATATGGTGCGTGTATGCACCATACTGTATGTATATGATAGAATAGAAAATAGCCATAATCTGCATAGAAAACAGCTCTCAAGGTTATTATGTAATATAGAACGGATTATCTGTTTTACTTTTATGGTATTCAACCGGGACAATTCAAGCACCTGACAATTTGACCGCAAATACCCTTCTCAGAAAGGATTCACAACAACACTATGAATGATAAAAACACATACTCTGTTGATAAATATTTGGAAATCATTGCCGAAAAAGAAGGAATCACAAAAGAAGAAGTCCAACAGGAAATTGGGCGGGCAGTTTCCATTGCTTTAAAAAGCCCTGATCCAAAAATGCAACGCTTCTGGACAGACTTTCCATGTGAAAATGATACTCCCACCATTGAAGAAATCATATACCATCTCGCTGAAAAATTTGCAAAAGAGTCATAGACAAAGGACAGGATAACTACCCGTCTATTCACTCAGATAATCTTCCTGTCCTCTTAATATTTGTTCAATCATATGTAATGCAAATTCTATTTCTCTTTCGTCACATCGATTCATCATAAATGCAAAACGCTCAATGTGTTTTTCTGGGTGCTGCTGGCTCATCAAAACCATAGGCGATGACTCCAATGCATGAACAATATTCAAATATGTATCAAGACTCATTGCCCTTCTGCCATTTTCAACACTTTTGATAGTATCCAATGATACATCTGCCCGTTCTGCAAGCTCTGCCTGTGTAATTCCAAGCCTTCTGCGTTCTTTTCTGATATTCTCTGCAATAATTTCGTATATGTGCTCTCTTTTCCCCATAGCCCCATCATCCTTTCTGACTTATCGCATTATATCAGAAATTATTATGGGTTTTAGGAAACTGTAATCCTTTGACATTTTCGTGTAATACTTTGCATATTCCTTCTAAACACCAATCTACTTTTACACTGAAATTTAAAATTTCAGCAAAATGTATATAACAACATGAGAAAAGCCCGTGGCAGATCCACGAGCTTTATCTCCAGTTTGAAGCATGGATATAGATAGTTCCCTGCTTTTATTTAGTGTAACATACACCTTTACTTAGCTACATGTGTAAAATCCCAGTGCGAAAATACGTCTACATAGCAGGTTTTTGTTTCAACCACATATCTCTCCATGCCGCCTAATGCTTCATTATATCTTTCTTTATATTTTGTCTCAACGACCTTATATGTATAATACATAGGACGATATTTGATTAAATAATGAGATCCTTTTGGAACAGTTACGGAGTATCCGCTACCTAAAGAATATGATTTTGATGCACCTAGTGTAACACCCAACTCACTTCCTATAGTTCCACCATTTGTATATCCACCGGAAACTGAAGCTTTAAAGGAAATATTATAAGAAGTATCTTGAGTGTAATTCAATGATAATTTTGCGCTAGATGTAGAACTACCACCACTCGTGCCATTTCTCCATGCACCACTTTTTAAACTACCTTTGGTATATTGATAACCATATACGGTAACAAAATCAGAAATGCGTTCTTCATTTTCCTCATCAGCTTTAATTTCCGTTTCAAAATAATCAGCTCCATCATGAGGCAAATTTTCAGTGTCATAGTTATGAGTCTCCGCAGCAAACGCTGTTGTCGAGCACCCCAAAATCAATATAAAACTTAAAACCATACTAATTATTTTTTTCATTAGAAGTCACCCCCGCTTTGCTTTAAAAAAACTATAAACCAGATAAATAATTGCCAAAATGATACTAAAAACAAAAAAGCCACCAATATAAATAAGAGGACTTTTAAAAAGATAATCCATGTTATTGGTAAGATATCCATTTCCTGAACTAAATCCAGTTATTGAGTCAATATATTGGACAATAATGGAAAGAAACGGAAGCGTACTTAAACCAAATATGCCAAAAATTATCATTATTATAGCTAAAATCTTCAAATGAAAATCTTTCATCAAAATCACCCCCTATTTTAATATCATTTTGTCGTTATATGCAGATCATTCTATAAGCATATTCATAATTATATTTACTTCTCCTTTCCTCAGTATTCAATGTGCCATATAGAGCAATCTGTTGTATATTCTAAGAATAGCAGGAATCAAAGCAAAAGAAAATATCCTATGCAGAAAGTGACCTGTTTTTGCAGAAAATGACCAACAGAACAAAAATTACTCAGAAATCAAGTAAAAAACACAGCATTGATACTATTTCAAAGCTACAGTTCTGCTCTAAAGAATATATTGAGAGTACGCTTTCAACAATATTTCCTAGTCTAAAAACGGTATTAGAAGAATTTTGGTAAAAATTTAGCAGGCAATAATTTGAATATTATTGCCTGCCAAATTAATGATGAAATCATATGATTCTTCTGTCAATCAGAACCAATCTGCTTTCTCCTATCGGAGTCCAAGCATACACACTCTTGCAATATAACGTATCATCAGCTCCGAGCCTGTGCTTTCTGTATATTGTCTGACCAATACTTATTGCTGAAAAAATTCCCATTTCTAGGCAAATTTCTGAACATATCCATAACAATATCATATGATAAGCCTGATGTGTCCACAAACATCTCTTTCCCATCTTTAGATTTAACTGCAATTCCGTTATCACCCACATACGCTACTGTATTGTCATCTAATTTCTGTATTAATCCCGTCATTTCCGCAAATTTCTTTAGCGCAAACTCCCCGGATTCTTCACAAAGTTTTCGGAACTTTTCTGCATCCTCACCTACCATATACGGATATTTTCCATCTCTAATATACCATGAAATTCCCGTTTCTGAATCCGTGTATTTAGGATCAGTTAATGCCCACTCTTCCAAAGGAACACCCTGATACCATACTGTCATTTTTTCACTGGAATCATTGCTTATTTCTGGTTCATCATTTTGAATTTCTTTCTCAGCAATTTCATCCTGCCCCTGTTCATATCCTCTACATGACACGTTACACTTTAGTGCCTCATAAATTTCTTGAACATTTGCATATTTGTTAACTGCTGCAACATCCGGTGTCTCTAACACTTCCTTTTGTTGAAAAGCCTTTGATTGGTTATATTTTGAACCTGATTTTCTTCCTGCGTAAATATTGTTATTTACAGCGGTATTTACCATATTTACCATATTTATAATCCCTCCAGCAGCAATATAATCTAATTTTCTTATTATAGTATGTTGCACTTTATGCCAGATTGCTATAAAATGCAACATACAATGAAAATATTCTGTTGCGCTTGCTTAATATCCCATATTCAAGCAGCTATTATTGTGCATAAGCAGCAGAAGCAATATAGCCTACCTGCGAAGACCCAACAGAATACAACTCATAATGGAAATGGTATCTAACGCCTACCTTAACACCTGTAAATGTCAGTGTCCATGAATCTCCTGAATAGTTAGCAATTTGTACCGGTGCACTTGTTCCGTCATTTCCTACAAGAGTAATTGTTCCCTGAAGATAATCTGTTCCACTTTCATTAGGCATATAAACATTTAAGCACAACTTTGTAACGCTTGAGTTATTAATGGTGTAATAATAATTTCCGTTGAATACACCGCTTCTGGAATTGCTTCTTGTAATGGTTCTATTTGCATCATACTGAATCGTATCTGCAAGAGCAACGGCGTCATCATAAGCAGGTACTACGTCCAAATCGCCACAATCGCTTACTTCTACTGCCTTATTTGCATTAGGGGCAGCCTGTCCCTGAGTGGATACTTCACTTGCAAACGCAGTTGTTCCCATTGCCAAACATAACATCAAACTCAACACCAACGCCTTTAAACTTTTTACTTTCTTCATTTTAAAATCTCCTTTCAAATTAACATCGTATAAATTTTCATTCCAACAGGAATCTATAAACAACTTTATGCTTTTTTCTGTCTTTCCAGATTTAGATAAGTATTCATATTTCGCATATAAAACATCTGCAAATCATACTTTCCTAATTTGTTCATATCCTGAATAACCTTTTCAAAGCTGGATATAAGGTCACATCTTTCATTTAATCCCATGTGACCAGTTTCTTGTGGAAAAGAGCTGAGACTATTACCCCTATCAACATCATAATATGCCTCCAAAGCACTCATTTCGACATAAGAAGCATTTCTCAAATCAATATCGTTAATATTAATCTTTTCTTCAAATTCTTTTCCATTTTCATCAATCCCTTTGGCTATCACTACAGGATTATCATCTGTTGACTCTTCTGCATACTTAATATAAAACGAAAGACCGGTTCCATTTCCGCCTGAAAACAACATATCATCCGTCTTTAAATACACTTTCATTGATGTCTGAGGAAATGCCTCATTTCCGTTAACAGATGTTTTGCTATTGTTTTGTCGCTTTCCAAATAATTCAGATACACTCTGCACTCCCGAACCAATACGCATTTAACCACCTCCATTCGCATTATAATATGTTATTTATATGAATTAACATATATTAGTTTGCACTAAACGTGAATACCGTTGAAAAGGAACGTGTAGTATTAGGGAAGTTTGTTGACCTGAAAGTTGTATTAAATCTATAACTTCCCGCTTGCGTAATCGGACCACAATCATATGTATAATAGAAGCCATCTGCGCCTGTACCAGATATAATAAATGGCTCCTGATGTATCCACGAAATACTTCTTCCATCAAATGTTGTAGTATCGCTGCCATATCCATATACCTTGATCGTAACGCCAAAATTTCCATTTGTAAGCCAGCCATATTTATAAAGTGAAATGCTTGTCACCTGCGGAGCCGGTCCATCTCCAGGCCACCATAGCGGATTAATCCCTTCCTCATTACCACTGCCTTCAACTATTGTTCCTTCCTGATCTCCTGCAATATTCACCGTCATTCCACCATCATTGGTTTCAGAATATTCAGGAATACTACTCTCCTTTTCTGCTGCTGACACCATTGTTCCCATACCCATTAACATAGTCAATGCTAATGCAAATGCAATAACTTTCTTAATTTTTTTAACATATCAGTACCTCCTTTTTATACTTGTCATCTTGGAATAAACAATTAAGTTCCTATAGCATCTATGGCTACAGATATAATAGTAAAACACGCCAGTTAACTATCTTTCACTTTTCTTCTGGATAATCGGACGTTTCGGCTGATGAAATATTCCCATGCATGCAGGTGGGAATCTATCTATTCCATATACAGCTTCATTTCTCATGACATGTTCTACAACCTTCAACACTTTCTTATTAACCTTCTTCATTCTTTCACCTCCTGTTTAAAAATTTTTGCTATACACAGCAAAGCTGCACATAATATAACAGCTATTGCCATATAACTAACGTAAACCATATCTGCATCTAACAGAACACAGCCAAGTATTATGCACCCCTCAAGTAAAACAATAGTCCTCGCAGATTTTTTCGATTCCATCAATTCATCTGATGTCATGTGCATATTAGGATGATTCGCTGTACCAATCAATCCTATCCCTGTTATAGCAAGTAGTACTATTGCAAATAACCATTGTGGATGTTCTGACAATTTTTCACTTATAATCACGATAACTAAATAAGAAACAATGGATGCTAAATAACATCTATAAAACTTGTCCAGATGATATCCGCCAGTTCTCTTTCTTAATTCTAAAAAAAACACAAGAAAAAATATAGTTGGGAGCAGCTTGTGAAACATCAAACTGATTACGATAATACTGCCAACAGTAATAAATTTCTCTATCCAACAGATAAAAACATAAACATATCTTGCTTCCATCTCTTTGTCAATTAACCTTGCTTCAGTCATCTGACCAATTAAATCATCAGCTATTTTTTCAATCATAGTTATGCCTCCTGCCAAATTAAGTATAACTTTATCTGTTTACAAAACAATATCCATTGCAGAAAGTGACCTTTTTTTGCAGAAAATGACAAAAAAAAGTGATTTGCTTGCAGCAAATCACTTTTTTAAGGTTCATCTTAGTTTGGCAATATAACTGAGAAGTAGAACTCATTATTATCATTTCGTATAGCATAAGAGCCTTGATATTTTGTTATAACCTCAATTATATTTTTTATTCCAACCCCATGCTCATCCATTTCATATTTCTTTGAGGTCTGTATTTCTCCATCTTTAATATTAAGTTTACCATCATATGTATTCTTTACAGATATAATGATGTTGTCTTTCTCTTTAACCAGTTTCATTTTCATAACTTTTTTGCCTGAGCACTTTTCACAAGCCTCTATTGCATTATTCAAAAGATTCGATAAAATAACAACAATATCCTCATCACGCATTTTAATTCCTGATAGATCATTGATTTGAAAGATAAATACAATTCCTTTATCCAATGTTTCCTTATATTTGCTATTTAATATAGCATCGATAATCACATTATTTGTTTTAATATAGTCTAACTCTGTACTCAAATTTCCGCTTATACTTCTCACATAATCCTTTAGTTCATCATAATTTTCCATCTCTATCAAAGACTCAATGCACATAATCTGATTCTTATATTCATGTGTTTTTTTCCGTTGTTTAACAAAATTTTCTGAAATAGAACGGTACATGTCTGTCTGATTTCGTGCTTTCAGTTGAAACACTTCATTTTCACGAATCTTAATTTCACGTTTTAATATATCATTTATCATATAGAACACAACTATATTCATCCCTGCCAGACACAATGCTATAACCAAGAATACATTTTCCTGCTTTTGATTCTCAATGCTTCCAGATGTTATGATCAATGCAATAACTGTGAAGATTGTAAAAAGTGGAAAAAAGATAAATCGAAGCCAATCTGTACTTCTTAAAACATCCGAGGACTCCCCTCCTATTTTTTTCCTGATAAGCAGAACAACTAGAAAAAGAATTATTTTTGCCAAAACTGTTATTAAACTTCCACCTACAAAATGTGACTCATTAATTTCTGCTACACTATGAAAGAGAGAGACATTTATCCAAAGTGTAAAATAGTCTACAGAAAGCAGTAATGCTTGAAATAATAATGATAAGATTATTGCTTTTTTTAAATGGATTTTAAAATAAAAGCTCATAAACAGCGCAATGACAACAATAGCTAACATCTGCTTTAGGACAAACTGATCATAAAATAACAAAGCTATTATATATCCACATATTACCGTTCCTAAAATAATACTACAGTTTCTCCAATTATTTTCGGATCTCTTTTCAGCAAAACTTTCAAAAAATATTTTGCAGCATATTATTTCCAATACCGTCAGCATTATACTTTGAATGTAATTAACCAACATCTATATTTCTCCTTTATACGAAACAAATGTTTCTTCAACAAATTTATATCGTGCTTTTGGAATTTCTAATTTAATACCATTGTTCAATAACGCCTCATACCGGCTGACTTTCTCAATATGCTTCATATTAACCAGATAACTTTGATGTATCCGGATAAAATCATTACCTTGCAACTCTTTTTCCAGCTCATCTAGTTTGCCATATATTGAATATTTTTTTAACTTGTCCTCCATAATGTAAAATTCCAGTTTATGCAATCTGCTCTCTATGTATAATAAACGCTCTAATGCTACAATCTTTGTACCCTCATTAAAGTTAAATTTCTTCTTTTGGGCTACATAATTCATATTCAAGCTGATTGCATCCATACACTCAAATATTAGTTCCGGAAAATTTACATTATTTTTCAAAATATATCTTATAGCTCCTACGCTGTATCCTTGAGGGGCACATGTAATAAATGCTGTAACAAAAACTATAAAAACATCATTGCTGACTTTTCTTATTTTCTGCGCAGTTTCCATTCCATCCAGTTCATCCATATTTACATCCAAAAAAACAATATCATACTTTGCCAGATTGATACCTAAACTTATAAAATCCTTTCCTGATTCAAATTCATCAATTTCGTATAATATATCATTTTCATTCATATATTCTATTAAAATATCATGAATGCGTTTTCTAAATTGTCTTTCATCATCACATATAGCAATTCTGAACATATGCTCATCCCCTTCCACACACAAATTTGACATACTTCTTTCATTTGGTTGGATTATTTTTTGTATATTTTCCTATTTTTTATTATATTTCGGCATCTTTATCCAAAATTTTAACCACTACTCTATATTTGTAATATCCCATGTTCGTCTACAAAATTATATATCAATACCTATTTTTTATACATTTTGCTATTGCACATATCGTTTCACTGCAATCTTTCCCATAACCATAAATACTGCTATTAGGACTATACTCACATACCCAGCATAAAAATAATCTTGCAGATCCAGACAAAACAAAATTATAAGAACACATACCTGTAATGCCGTTATGCAATGTGTTACCCTTGCATAATACCTTCTTTCTTCCTCATCAAGCGGTTTATTGATACTTTCCACTGGGGCAAGGACAATAATAATTACCACTGCAAGAACTCCGATCAATAAAATCACGGCATTAGGAACATTTTTCATTACAGGCTCATATGTATAAACCGGAATAAATAAAATTGCCATTGATATCAAAAAACAGCCGATTCTACTCTTACAGTGGCTGCCCCCACTATAGCTTCTCAACGAGGCATAAAATAACAGGAAGACCAGAACAAGTCCCGGTCTCCCCGTCACAATGCCAAATATTCCAGAAGCCAAAAGGTTTCCTGCAACAACAATGCCATTTTCTATCCCATATCGGTACAGTTCTGCATCCTCTTTTTGCACAATCCCCTTTTGTATCAATATTTCATTTATCTTCTTTGCAAATTTAGCAATCATACCCTGTTACCACCTTAAAATTTTCTAAGTTTTTTCGCATTATCCGGTAACTTTTCCTGTCCGAAAATAAACCAGCAGCAACGGTTCATATTGGTTGCAGTTACCGTAAGGGCAAGTGCTGCCACGCTGGTTAATGCTCCATGACTGAGTCGGTTCATCAATTTTCTTAATTTTGACATATGTATATGTCCTCCTTTACATTTGATGAATGCACTATATCATACTTTATGGGAAAATCCGGCAAAGTGTAACAGATTGACATTTAAGTGTAACGCTTTGCATTTATTCCTTCACTTCAATTCCATAGAGCATTGCTGAAACCTCAAATATATCCCCTTTATCTGTAAAACTGACCGTTCCATTGTATTTTTCTACCACTTTACGAACACTCTGAACACCATGCCCATGTCGGATATTATCTTTCTTGGTTGTTTTCAGGCTTTTATTTTTCTTTCCTGTTTTGCTGTTTGTTATTACAAGAAGCAAAATCCCCGACTGGTACTTATTTTCAATCTTTACAAAACGCTGTCCCTCCGGCACCTTGCTACAGGCTTCTACCGCATTATCCACAAGATTTCCATACAATACACCTATATCCCCGTGATCAAGCTGCATCTGCTTTGGAATACGAATAGATGTTTCTACTTTTATTCCCCTTGCCTTTGCCCTGCCAAATTTAATACGGAGCACAGAATCTACGATTGGATTATCAGAATACTGCTTTTCATCTATCTGCTCAAATTCTATGCACATCGCACCGATTTTCTCTGAAAGTTCATGCCCATCACTATTTTCCAACAGATGATACAGTTCATGCAATTTATGTTTCATATCGTGCTTTAACTTCTGCACTTCCTTATTCTGTTTTTCTGCTTCTTCATAATAGATGTCTTTATAGTGCATTTCTTCCCTGTACATTGCATCCTCATACTGTTTTTGCACAAGATAATTAAAACGTTCCATCATATACAGCATAAAATAATCTGTCAGGACAATGGAAATTACAATACTGGCACACATAAGCAGGCTTTTTTCACTGCCAGCTTCCAATGACAAAAGAATAACAAAGCAGCAGTTCAACACCGTAAAGGCAAATACCATAACAAGCACACCCAAAATTTCTTTCGGAAAATCAGCAATCTGCATCCCTTTCTTTGAAATCAATTTTGACAGAATATACATCACATTTCCACGAACAAAGCTGCATATTACCATTACAAAATAATATTTATAACTTTCTCCCATATGAAAATTCATAGCATGGAGTAACAGCAAGGCTACAGGTTCAAACAGCATTCCAATACCCATGAATGTCACAATATTTATAATTCTCGTCCACATTCCTGATTCATAATAAAATGATAACAGTATAAGCACAATCAAAAGAGTCGCAAGATTCAGATACGGATTTTTTATGCTACTGACAAATGTCCATATAATTGCAGCAATGGTAAATCCAGCCCATATCCATACCTTTGATACTGGTTTCATTTTCTTATTGGAATGAAAATAATACATAAACACTGCCAGATCAAACAGGCTGATGGCAAAGCGTATCACATATTCCATCCTTAAACCATCCTCCTTACAAACTCCATATGTTTTTCTTTTAAATTCTGCTTATGGGAGCGGGCAATCAGAAGTCTTTCTTCATTGTCCATCACTACTTCATCTCCATCAATCGCCCTGATATGCCCAAGATTGATGATATATGATACATGAATATGGGCAAAGACCTTATCATCAAGCTGTTTCCATATTTCTTCAGTTGTCATATTTGCCTTGAAATTTTCTGAAATCGTATGTATCACTGCATGACGACCTTTCTTCTCAAAATACACAATATCATCGCAGCTAATACGAAACTGATTTTTTCGGAACTGAAAGACAAAGTCACGCTTTATCATATGAAGATACTGCATGGCTTTTAAAAGAACGGACTCCAGCTTTTCCACTGTAATCGGTTTAGAAATATAGTCAAAGGTAATAACCTCAAAAACATCCATAACATACTGCGTATATCCAGTCAGGAATACAAACAATGCTTTGGCATCTATTTTCCGGATTTCTTTTGCAAGCTGCAAACCATTCATCTCCGGCATTTCAATGTCAAATATATACAGATGATACATTTCTCCATAATCTATAACATGCTTCAGCAACTCCTTCGCTGTAAAATACACTTCATAAGAAAACTGGTACTGTGCTAACTTATCAAAAGCACTTTCCAGCATTTCTACATCTGTTCTGCTGTCATCACAGACCGCAATATTAAGCATAACACTTCCTCCTTTTCGAGCTTGGAAGCAGGAAGCACTTCAATTTATCTAATCAACTTAGATAAATACGCCAGCACACGGTCAAAAAAATCATTTCTCTGCTCTTTTGTGCTGTTCGCAACATAGTAATCCAAATTAAAATCTTTTATGTTGCTGCTCTCGCCTGTTATAAGATATGTAGGATCAATTCCATATTTATGATAGAGTGTCAATACTTTATCTACAGATATTCCAGTTACACCTGCTTCAAGTTTTCGATAATGTTCTACTGTAACACCCAATACATCCGCAATTTCTGACTTTTCAAGGTTCATATTCAGTCTTGCCTCTCTTAGTCTCTTTCCTATCTGTATATTGGCATCTTTTCTTCCTGTGTCCAAGATTTTGCACCTCTTTTCCATGTTAATCATATCAATGGGACTTTGATTCTCATAGTCCAGAAAACAACCCAATGCACATCATTTTATGCTCGTGAGTAGGTTAATTTGTGCTTTTATTAAAAAAACGAATGGCACACCTGATGCCATTCGTCTTTATCTGCTTTATATTCTGTTGTAAATTCTATTAGCGGACAGCTTTTGGCTATTTATCATATCCATCACTGCATTTCTTTTACTCTGACATCCACTGTATTTTTAAAATTTTCAATCTGATGTGAATACTGTTCATTCATAAGTGTGGAATGAATCATAAAATCCGCTGTCGCAATATTATTTGCAATCGGTATATCATACACCTGTGCAATTCTAAGAAGTGCCTTAACATCTGGATCATGTGGCTGTGCTGCCAGTGGATCGGAGAAGAAAATAACCATGTCGATATTTCCCTCTACAATTTTTGCCCCTATCTGCTGATCTCCACCTAATGGACCACTGTTATATCCTTTTATCTTTAATCCTACATGATCTGCTATCATTCTCGCAGTCGTTCCGGTTCCTGACAGATTATGTTGCTGTAAAATTTCTTTATTGTCCATACACCATTTCAACATATCCTGTTTTTTCCCATCATGAGCAATCAAAGCTATGTTTTTTTGTTTTTCAATCGTCATTGTAAGATATTTAATCATCTGCGTACCCCCAAGCTGCCGTTTCTATTATTGTGTTCCATCCTTTTTCTGTACTCTCTTGGTGTAATCTTGTATCTATCCTTAAAAACACGGTTAAAAGTTCTTTGACTTTCAAACCCACAATCAAGACATATATTTGTAATGGAATCCATTGTGTTTTCCAGTGCCGCAACTGCATAATTTAACCGGACTCCATTCACATATTTACTAAAATTACAGTGAAATGTTTTTGCAAACATTCTTGATAACACATATTTGCTTACACACAAATCGTATGCCATTTTTTCAAGACTGATTTTCTCTCTAAAATTTTTAGCTACATATTCTACCGCATTATAAATCAGGTCATCACTCCCTACTGTGCTTTTATCAACCATTGGCATTTCTGCGAAAACATGGGCAAGAATCATCTGTACATAAGCCTGTATCAGCATGGGATTCCCCTCTGTTATTCCTGCCAGATATTTTATGGCATTTACTACATCAGGATGCACTTGCTCTTTTTTTACAACCGGGTTCTTCGGGCTGTATATCTGCAACTCTTTATAATAGGAAGGAAACAGTGTCGGATCAAGATACAGGTATATTACCTTGTTTTCTTTTTTCCCAAATACTTGATAATGATGTATTACGTTTGGAAACACGATTGCAAAATCACCCTCATCCATGTGATACAATTCTTGTCCAACTCCAAGTTCAATATCCCCATCCGTTACATACACTACCTCTATTGCTTCATGTAAATGTGGTGGAAAATGCACTGTTTTCTTCCACTCTACCACTATTCCATCAGTTCTGTTCTCATATACCAATAACACTTGCAAGCAACTCCTCAAACAAACTTAGCGGATAATGAAGGAATAGTGAATGTCTTTTTCTGCACTAATCCGATAATCATCTTCCACATCACTTCCCCAGCTATCAATTCCACCGACTCCTCTTACTGCACCATAGACACAAAGGACTGTTCTTCTTGCTGGTGGCAGTTCCTCATGGTGTGTTGCGTTTTCAATCTCTGATGCTGTATAAGGCAGGCACGAAAAAGCAAATGCCTTGTCGTTTTCTTCTATTCTTAATGTCTGTGGTGAACTATCCGTTCTGCTATTATCAAGACTTGTATGTCTTGTAATCTCCAGCCACTCTGTATCCATTCTCATACCACATTCCTGTGGAACCAGATATGGTGTCAGGCTCAAATCTGATACCTCATAAATTCCTTTTTCTGCCCCTGCCTTTCTGTCCGGATAGGTTTCCCCCGATAATCCCTTGTACATATATTTATCTGCAAGTGTCGGCATAATAAACCTCATTCCGAATACCGGAAGTTCCGGCAGTCCCTTTACTCCTGTGTAATCCACATCCACCTTGATATTTCCAGTTACATCAATGGTATAAGATACAATGACTGTTGTTACTGGATTGCTGACAGTCTCATAAGTATATTTCACAATTATTTCCCCGGCAGCCACATCACCGCCATAGCTGTTATTGTCCGGAGCATACTGCTTTTGCAATTCACCATCCATAATAACTTCAGTTTTTTTACAGTCAATGAACATATCCGATGCGAGCCAGCTTCCACTTTTAATGTGAAACCTGCTGCCTCTGTCATTATCTGTTAATGCTCTCCAAAAAGTAGGCTTTGGACAACGATACAGCCATTCATAACCGTTTTTTACTATAGACTCCAAACCGCCCTGTGAATAAGAGAATATATAGTCAAACCCATCTCCATGTACACCAAGTGTATAATCTCCATATACAACTCTCAATTTATTCTTATCTGTATAAGCCATAGTAATACCTCACTTCCTGCATAGCTGGTTTTTCCTTACGGTCTGCAAATACAATTCCATTTCCTGAAAACTCATAATCAGAAGGCTTATCATCAAAGTCCCCGCCATAACGCAAAACTTCTTTTCCTGTCACTTCATCTTTCACGAGAAGTGCCTGATCAATGAAATCCCAGATAAATCCACCGTGGTACATCTCATACTTATCTATTAACTTCATATAAGTACCAAGTCCTCCCATCGAATTACCCATATCATGCATATACTCACACAAAAGATACGGTTTCTTTGGATTATTATTTAAATATTCCTCCACTTCATAAGGCTTTGCATACATCCTGCTCTCTACATCTGATATGGTTTCCTCATAATTACGGTCATAGAAAGAGCTTTCATAATGAACAAATCTGCCATCCTGCTTTTCCTTGAAGTAAGTATTCATTGCTTCTATGTCATCACCCGCATAAGATTCATTTCCTAAAGACCAGAAAAGAATTGCTGTATGGTTTTTAAAAGTTTCAAAATTACTCCTAGCCCTGTCAACAACAGCCTCCCGCCATTGCGGAATAGAACAAGGTACGCTGCACGATGGTTCAATCGCACCAAGTTTCTGGAATGTTCCATGACTTTCCATATTCGTTTCTGCCATTACATAAATACCAGCTTTATCACACAGGTAATACCACGGTATCTGATCCGGATAATGGCATGTGCGTACTGCATTGATATTATTTCTAATCATACAATCAATGTCTGCTGTCATTTCATCCATACTGATGCTTCTTCCTGTCTTTGCACTCCACTCATGACGGTTTACTCCGGTAATGACAAGACGTTTACCATTTAAATAGATTACCTTGTCAATCATTTCCAGTCTTCTGAAACCTATGTCATATGGAATTATCTCTAATATTTCTCCATCTTCGCCTCTAAGCTCTACATATGCGTGATACAGATATGGGCAGTAATTATCCCATGCCTTAACACTTCCAACCTCAGTATCTATCACTCCTACAAGACTTCCAGCTTTTTCCTCTAAGGTGATATTGTCCTCTGCCACCTGATTATTCTCTCTGTCTTTTAAAACCAAATGGGCAGATACTTTCTTTCCTTCTGGAGCAGATACTTTCATCTTTACCGATACCCTGCCGCTTATATTGTCCTTGTTTAGTGTTGGCTGAAACCATACATCTTCCAAATGCACCTCTGGCACTGCTTTTAAAGTTACATTTCTAAAAATTCCAAAAAATCGGAAAAAGTCCTGATCCTCCAAAAATGCTGCCGTACTCATTTTGTGAACCTGAACTGCCAGCACATTTCCTTTTTCTCTGATAAATGGTGTCAGATCAAATTCTGACGGTGTAAAACTATCCTCCGCATATCCTACAAACTGACCATTCAGCCACAGATACATCGCTTCTTCCACACCTTCAAAACAGATACGGATTTTCTTTTCACGCATTTGCTCACTCAAATCAAATCGTTTGATATAAGATCCGACAGGATTATACTCTGCCTCGGAAAACATTCCTGCCTCGTCCCCGGTACTCTCCATACTATACGCACCCCTGTGATATTCTTTTCCCTCCCACGGATACATCGTATTGATATAGCGTATTTTGTCATAGCCTGCCAGTTCGATATGCCCCGGAACCATAATCTTATCAAATGAAGATGCATCAAAATTTTCCTCATAGAAATTTTCCGGTCTGTCCATTACATTTTTGCTAAAAGCAAACTCCCATTGTCCATTTAATGACTGCATCAAAGGATTTTCTGATTTTTCCATATCTGCATAATCCATATAGTAACAATGGTCGCTGTGTGCGTCCAACTGGTTTACACGGAACACTTCCGGATTGTCTAACCATTTCATATCAGCGTTCATAATAATTCTCCTTTTTTTCTTATTTTCTATATAGCCCCTAAAGTCAAACTCCAGGGGCTATTTTCATTACTGATTCTGCATATTTTCTTTTAATTTCATATTTGCACTCTCTACATTAAGGAATGAAAGAATGACTGTAATAATAATGTCAAATATAAACGGAAGCCACAGATACATAAAATACATCATATTGATACAGCTATCCGGCTGAACCGCATTATCAAGGTTAATATATCCACTTATGTCAAGCAGCCAGCCTGAAAGTGCAACACCAATACCTCCACCGAGCTTTACACCTAATGAAGTACAGGAGAACATGGAACCGTCAATCCGCTTTCCACTCTTTAAATAAGTATGTTCTGAACACTGTGCAATTACTGCACTCATGTCTCCCTGCCACGGTCCTTCTCCGAGGGATGTAAGAACTGTAAATAACAGCATCAGCGGAACACTTCCCAGATAACCTGCCACTGCAACCATCAAACGGCATACTGTAGCAAGCATATAACTATACTTGTTTAACTTATACATTCCTTTCATTTTTGAAACCAGTGCAGGTGTAACGGCAAGTGCAATGATCAAAGGAATATTATTCGCCCATGAAAATACACCGAACAAATTCTTATTCAGCAATACATATGTCATAAAAAAGATTCCTACATTCACCATAGAAGCACGAAGCTGCTGAAGAATATAGATCACACAAATCATTGAAAAATATTTATTACTAAAGAGAAGTTTTATTGTCTGCTTAAAAGAAAGTTTGTCATCTTCCTCTCCTGCCACACTGTCATCTTTTAATTCTTCATCTGACAGCTCTTTTACCGAAAATACAGCAAGTGTATTGGTAATAATACCTATAATACAGTAAATAAATGCGATAGTTCTCCATGCGGCTGCACCGCCACCAAACATTTCTACTGCACCAACAGTAACAGACTGGATGACCAGATTCAATACTTTCCTCGATTCGCCCATCCGTCAAATCATAACTCATATCAAGAAAATCTAATATCTTTGCCTCTTGGACTGTCCCATCCAGAAGAATTATTTTTACTTTTCTGCTTATGTGCAAAATACTACATACAAAATCCAAATAATCTTTAGGAGTTATTCCTGTTTTTATAAATTCTTTGTGAACCGATTCTCTCCATTCGCTCGCTCCTTCACCTGAAAACGTGCTCCATACGCTTCGAACGACTGTAAGCACCTTAACTGCCCAATCAACATACTCTTTCCTATTCACATAATATATATGGGCATCATCAATCCCATCCTAGTTAGTAATTAGAATAGTATATACATTAGCGTCTTTTTCTGTTCACGTTTTTGGGGTATTACCAAATGGAAATAATTTAGTCAAAAAGATTGTGGTTAGATATTTGGTATCAAAAAACGTGATACAAAACAGGTGTTTAAAGCGATTGCACATCAACAAGGTGTTTCCGCATCAGAAGTAAAAGAACGTATTCAATCAACCATCTGCATTTACCACAAGCACGACTGCCGCAGAACGATTGCGGCGATTTCCGACGCACTGCCGGATATGGACGCAGCTATGCGTCCGCTGGCAGAGCAGACGATCCATAAACTGCAAAACATAACCGACGCAGCATTTGAGGAAGCGCAGTTCACCATGACGCTTTCAGACGCAGAGTAAAAGATGACGCGGGCGCGGCAGCCGATGATGACTGCTGCGCCCCGCGTTTTTTGTGCTAAGCTGTTTCCAATCGTAGGGATTGTTAAAAGTCAAGCCGCATCTTAGATAAGTTTGCCCAAACACCAATGATGTCAGAAGATGTAAAATAATAAAAATCAGAAGTTTCAGATTGTAGGTATCCCTTTTTTGTTGCAATACCAATGTAAACAAGTTCGTAATTCGTCCCATCTGAAAGATCAAACACGAATTTTATTGTACTACCGTCGTTAGTAGAATCTGAATTTGCATCTTTCACAGGCAGCTCAGAAAAAAACGTATATAGGTAGTCAATATCCGCTTCTTCTGTTAGCGTTTTTTCCTTGGTGTCTGCCTCTGAGTTAGAATAGTACGTTTCAATTTTCACAACATCTGATGCAGAAAAAGGAAAAACAATATATTCTTTCTTTCCACAACCAGAAATTCCAAATATAATTGCCATTGCGAGAAAAAATGTAAAGACTTTCTTCATACTTAACTTCCTTTTTTAATTTAATACAAACTGTGTACTTGAACCGACTAAACCACCGTCTAATGTGACGTGACTGTAACCAGACCATCCGTAATGGACAATTAGTTTAGTAACAAGCCCGCTTGTTGATGTTCCATAAGCGGTAACTGCATGAAATACTTTTCCACGACTTTGAACTTGCCCAGGAGAATCAGGAAAATATCCGAATACAATTACTGGACGGTTTCGACCAACTTCTGCAAAAATATCGAAATTTGTTACATAGTATGTTGAAGTTGCCGCAACTCCATACTCATTGCAATAGTCGATTAAGACATCTCGAATAGTTAATCCCCAAGAGGAATTCGATTTTCCATAAGAGAGTAACTTGTCTTGCAAAGTGTTTCCAGTAGTTTTTAAATTACCATTAGAATCAAGGAATGAACTGTCAATGACATTTCCCTTAACTTTATGCCAGTAATTCAAAATCAAACACGCTGCTGTATATCCACAGGTGTTATTCTCGTTTGCAGGATAAATTGCATTTTTGATATATTTGTAGTTTGGAATATACTTATTTGTTGCACGTGCTGAAAAATGAGATTGCAGTCTATTAACACTTGCCCTCGAATTTAGATTCGTTTGCATAAGGGCTAATACTTCTGTATCTTTCTGTGTACGAGAGTTTTGTAATGCCGTATCAAATGCAGATTGTAAAGAACGGCATTCAGCAAAAGACATATCGTATTCGTTATGAATTACTGTGTGAACAAATTTATCACCCGACAGTTGATAATAGTTAAGGGGTCCAAAGTAGTATAAGTTTTCTGAAAGTCCCAAATATGGAGAAGGCGAATCTAATGCTTCTTCCAAATACTTGCCTGATTGTGGGTCGAAAATCATATATCCTGTATCACCCACTTCGACAAGTTCAAAATGATTATCACTTAGATCCGACAGAATCTTTGTTGTCAGAGTAACATTTTGACCTGTTTCTGCAGCAATCTTAGCGTTATGAATGATTTGATGCTGATTCGCACTGACCAACCAATTATCTGCATTAGTCTCAGTTTCCATAGCAAAAGCGGTGGCACTTGTCGAAAGCAATAATAAAGAAGCAAGCAAAACACTTAATATCTTTTTCATTATAAGTCTCCTTTCACTTAATTATCTGAAAACATCCTGCTTTGTCTTTCCTAAATATGCGCATAGCAATATTTCATGTATAAACTATGCTCCTATCCTGCTGATTTTAAGTCGCAGCCTCCATAGTGGGCAGGAGAAATAAGCAGCCCCGCGCATAATCCTATGCAGAGTAGTAACCTGTGTCATCGCTTATTTCACCTCCTGTCGTGTCCTTTTACTCATATAACGGTCAAGATCAAAAAAAGGGACAAACTTTTTTGAAATTATTTTTGATTATTTTTGATTCATACCTTGTTAATGGGTTGCCACTTTCCTGCGCAACATTCTTGTGGTATAATTTGAAACAAGCAGACGCTGTAACGAATACCCATAATGTGCAAGAATAAATTTACTTGCTCACTTAGAATGGATGGCTGCAGGGCTATCCATGAGGAAACTTATATGATGATACTCCTATTTAGTGTTTTGAATGATGAACAACGTGCGCTGGTAGAGCGGATATTCCATGAGCATCATATCCACTTCCAGCGCATTTCGTTTAATATTGTGAAGTCAGAGGAAGCCGCAGAGGATGTCGTGTCCACTGCATTTATAAAAATCATGGACAACATCGAAAAAATTTCTGATTTACCCTGTCCCCAAATGACCGCTTTCTGCGTTACCATAGTGAAAAATGCTTCTATTGACGTACTACGTCAATTACAACAGAGTGTTCACATTGATTACTGGGACAATATTTCGGACGAGGACACGGACGATATTGAAGATGAATGTATTCACAATGCAGATGTACATAGGCTGACTGAGGTAATAGATCAGCTTAATCCCGATGATCGGCATTTTATCTATCTTCGCTATACGCTGGAAATGGGATATAGAGAGATTGGTGAATTGCTGAACATTTCGGAGGATGCCGCAAAAAAACGTGGGCAGCGGCTCGTCAAGAAGCTCCAAAAACTGTATGAGGAAAGGTGACGATATGGATATGAATTGGCAAACCATGCTGCATGAAGCAGCAAATGCCAGCTTTGAAAAGGATATAGAAGTTCGCTCTGCCGCCGATAATGACGCCTACTCCTGTGTAGATTTACCGAAAGCAAAGATCCGAGAATTAAGCGAAAAGATTCTGCACTTGCCGCATCAGGGAATTGTTCTATTATTTAGTAGATACTGCTTCCGGCTATCTCCCCAAGAAACTGAAAAGTTTTTCCAAATGAAAAATGCAAAGGGTCGCTTCCGCTTTTACCGTGAACTACTTTCTACAAGCATGGGGCTTAGCTCGGAGCAAGTGATTTCGGATGCTTCTCTCAATCGCGCCTGTAAAATTGCTATGAAAGACTATTTACGCACGGAGCTAAAAGAGGATGCTGCTGTAAGTAGTACCGGAAAGAGCCGAACGCATATTGTGTTCAGACGGTTCGGCAAAGCTGTTGCAGTCGCAGCAATTACCATAACCCTGTTGTTCTCAACGGCTATGGTAACTAATGCAAAGATCAGGGAAAAAGTGATTGCGTGGATAGTCGAGACATTTGAAAAATACAGTATCTTTGAACTGCAAAGCGACGGGGAAAACACAAAGCCCGATTTGCAGAGCTATAAGCCTACCTATCTTCCCGACGGGGCGGAATTGAAGAATACGGTTGAACAGCCGGAAATGCTTGCCTATGAATATGCCATCAACGAATCGAGTTATTTTAATATTCTTCTTAGTAAATCAGATACAAGGATTTACGCCGACGCAGAAAATACAGAAATTGAATCGTTTGACAAGGATGGTGTGATTGGCTACTACTTCAAGAAAGATGATTTGAATTATATTTGCTATGAGCGGGATGGCGATTTCTTTTCTATATATGGCTCTATTGATATGGACGAACTGATAAAAATTGCCGCTGGTATAACAACAGAATGATATACTCATCTTAGCTGAACAAATCAAAATTTCAGGAGGTATAATAAAATGTCAGACGTATATGAAAACTGTCCAGCTTTTGAAAATGATAAATTTCTACTGAGGTTTTCGCAACTTGATGATGCCGAGGATCTTGTAAGCGTGTATAGTGATAAAAATGCACTACCGTTTTTCAACAGCGATAATTGTCATGGAGATAATTTCTATTATCCAAATGAAGATCGAATGAGACAAGCTATTAAGTTTTGGCTTAGTTCCTATTCATCCAAATGGTTTGTCAGGTGGACAATTATTGACAAAGAAAAGCATGAAGCTATCGGCACGATTGAAGTGTTTCATCGTAGTGCAAACGACAACTTTAATCATGTGGGTGTTCTTAGACTTGATTTGAAAAGTGAATATGAAACTTCAGAAGAAATTTTTACAATTATGAATCTTATTGTACCACCTACATTTGATTTGTTTGAGTGCGAGGAAATAATTACAAAAGTTCCTGTTTATGCAGTTGAAAGAATTGAAGCAATGAAAAGAGTAGGATTTAAGAAGTCAACGAAGCTGTTGGTTGGGACAATGGACGGTTACGCTTATAAGGATTATTGGACAATTAACAGAGGAGTATATATCCCTCTGGATGATTTGGAAGCAAAAGAAAAGGCGTGACCGAAGTCGCGCCCAATCTTCCCCATTGCGGGAGCATTTGCAAATACTGTTTTATGGGAACACGAAAGCATTGTCCCTTTTTTCCTCCTTGTGCGTTATATGGGTGATACCAATAATGCACAAGGAGGATTTTATTTATGAAGAAAAAAGAAATTGTCACATTGGCACTAACTACCGCTCTACTGATGACCGCTCATGCCGTACCCGCATCGGCGGCATCAAATGCGCCTGAGAGTATGTCGCAAACAGGTTCGATACAAACCATTACTCCCCGATGGGAAAGCACCAATGTTGTTGTCCCGTCTATCTCAATCTCTGGCAAGCAGATTTCTGTGTCGGTATACATTTCACCAAAAAAATCGACGACATCATCCGTAGGTACCCTCTATCTGGAAAAGAAAGTTGGGAATGGTTGGACACCCGTCACCTCATGGTCGATTGATGGAACTGGATCGGTTAGCATTACCAAAACTTACACCGGCACAATGGGTATTACATACCGCACCAGAGTAGTTGTCACAACTGGGGTAGACAAGATTGATGCAACTTCTACCGAACGCACCGTCTAAAAAATTTAGAAAAAGATTGTCCCTTTTTCTGTGTCTGTCCGTTATACAAGTAAATCCACAAAACAGGAGGTGAAATAAGCGATGGCAACGGTAAATACTTTATGGGAGCATTTGTGTGGGTCTGCTTATTTCTCTTGCCCACTATGGAGGCTGCGACTTAAAATCAGCAGGACAAGCGCATAGCTTATATAGTCGATGTTTAGGTTATGCGCTGCCGATGGTTTTATCTACTAATTTTCCATGCTCTCAATGGGCATTGATACCAAACGAAAGGAGTTAATCTATGAAAAAAGCATTATGTGTCCTGTTATCCGTTGTTATGCTACTCTCCATGAGTGTTACCGCCTTTGCCGCAGATACAAAAGGAGCACCGTCGCAAACATTACCATCTTGGCTGCCTGATGATGCACCTGCGCCTGATCCAAACTCCGAGATTTCTATTGTTCACTTTTACATCAATGAGGATGGCGAAACTATTGTTTATGATCCAGAAACGGAAGTCATTCCTTATTCAACAGCATACGGTGATGCAGGAACAGCAGCCATTTATTGGGTTAACCGTTCACAAATTTATTGGGGCATTACTTCTTATACCAAAGGACTTATGACTTTTGCAGGAGATGTTACCACGAATCGTGGAGGATTTTACTTGCTTGGAGATATTGAGTTTGACGGAAGTGCTTCTGGCAACATCATGGGAGTAACAACAAAGCGTGGAACCAATACGGCAACACTCAGCGGTTTTATGATTGATGCTAAAGGAGTTTCTTTTACCGCACCTGATGTATCATCTTCTCTGACTTATTGATTATGTCTGTACTTATTATCGAGGAAAAGCCACCTCATTTTACAGATGTGGAGTTTGAATACAAAGGAATTGAATTTAAAGCACAAATCTGTCTGTTAGACACCGGAAAAGTGATGATTTCTTTTCGTGTACCCAAAAATGAATTAGAGCAAAACCTGTGTAAAGGTTTGCTTAATTCTCGTGGTACAAAATTGGATATAAAAATAAATCATTTACCAATGTGTGCAAACGTAGATACTTGCTCCTTTGCAATTCTCAAAGGCTCATCATTATTCTCCGATTTCAGCATTACTGTCGAGAACAATCTGATTCTCAGAGAGGATAGTATCTGACCTCAAATTTGTAATCTTCCCTCTGGCAGAAAAAGGCTACGCCCGTATCAGCAGTAATGCCGATACGGGCGTTTTTAAAAAGGTGAATTTTTATAATATTACTCATCATTTGAGCAAATAAAGCAAATCGCTATATCCCGACTTCATAAGTAATTGTTTGAAACCAGAAAGCACTTCTTCTTTTGTATAATTGTTGTTTTCCAAAAACTTATTATCTTTTTCACTAAGGTACTGATAAAAAAGAGCCACCTCTATTACCTCGTTATTGTTTGTATAGTCAATGCTATCTAAAAGTATGTTCTCTGCTTCGTTAATTTTTCCTAAATCAATCATATCAAGAAATTTTTTCCCGATACTTCATACTTGTTTTCTTTTTCAAGTTCAACAGAAACATACTCTTTCCCAAAGGCTAATGAAAATAATACTCTAACCATTTCTTTTATCATTCGCATGATGTAATCTTTCTCATCGGTAAAATTCATTTTTCCATCTCCTTAAATGCCATTCTAATTGTTTGGGACATATAAACTAACTGTATTGTAAATATAAGTCGACTTATAAAACTGAAATTTACGAAAATCTCTTTTGAATCTTATACAACCATATCCCAGCGACAACAGCTATAAATAATATAAACACAACCGCAATAGAAATGGCATAATCTTTCGGTAATACAACTGCAATTACTCCAGATAACAAAACACAAATTCCTATCAACAAAACAGGCTTTCCTAATGCTTTCGCATATCCATTTTTGTCATTTGTGGTTTCAAATACTTTACCATGAACAGAAGAGTAATTTCCTTTTAACAGAGAAATACTAAAAAATATGAGAAGAGCAGAACTAAACCACATCATTATACTAAAACCTATCATAATATATTCCTCCATCAATTATTTGTTTCGGGAATTCTTATTGTCTTAATTTAAATACCGAAACCATACCGCTAAGTGTTGTAGCCTGAGCTGTAAGTTCTTCACTCGTCGCTGATGTTTCCTGTGCCGCAGCCGAATTATTCTGAACAACTTCAGCAATTCTTTCTGCGGTTGCCTCTACCTGTTCCATACTGTCTGCCTGTTCAATGGAAATTTCTTTTATCTTTTTCGCACTGTCTGCAATCGCCTGTATGCCATCCACAACTTCTCTCAATGAAGTTGAGGCTTTCTCTGCATACATATTTCCATCTCCAACCTCATGAATAGCCGCTTCAATAAGTGCTTTTGAATCCACCGCTGATTTTGCACTCTGTTCTGCAAGGTTTCTGATCTGATCCGCAACAACAGCAAAACCTTTTCCGGCTTCTCCAGCTCTTGCTGCCTCAATCGAAGCATTTAATGAAAGAAGATTTGTCTGGCTTGCAATATCTTCAATCTGTGTGATAATTGCTCCTATCTTCTCAGAGGTTTCATTTATGCGTGACATAGCCTGCACTAATACTTCCATATCTCCACGACTGCCTTCTGCAATCTCCGCATACTTATAGGCTTCATCGTAAGCTGTTCCTAATTCTTCTGCTGTTGTTTTTATTCCGCTTGTAAGTTCATTGATAGTTGCCTGCATTTCCTCAACCGATGCCGCCTGATCCGTTGCGCCTTCTGCTAAAGACTGTGCCGCTTCTGCAAGGTTTGTGGAACCTGTAAGAACCTGCCCCGATGCATCATCTACCCCTCTTACAGTTGTATCAATCTCCTCATTCATTTTTCTTATGCCTGTCAGCAAATCGGTAAATGCTCCTGTATATACTTCCTCACACTCTGTATCAATCGCAAAATTACCTTCTGACATTTCATTTAACATTCTGCCAGAATCTTTAATTATAACTCTAATTCTGTCTGACATTGCAGATACACCAGATACAAGTTCCTTAATTTCATCCTCAGACTCAACCGTTGGAAGTGGAGAATCTATGTCACCCTCTGCAAATGTAATAAATCTGTCCTTTAATTCATTTAATGGTTTTTCAATGCTCTTTGATATTGCAACGGAAAGACTGTTTGAATAAATCGTTGATACTGCAATTACAATTATTATAATTGTCAATGCAGCTATCATAACCGTTCTCAACTGTGCACGTTTAGCGTTTCCAAGTGAAATATTCAAAGCCATAAGTTTCTGTAAAGCATCATCCAACGCCTGATACTTTGGTGCTGCTTCATCGGTCATCATCCGCTGAGCCTGTAATGATTTCGCAGTATCAGTCGTTGCACCGACCTCAATTACTTTTGCATCCACTTCCTTATACTCTGCCCATGCTTTATCAATAGCGTCCATGCAGGCAGTTCCCTCTTTTGTTATCATTGTTGGGCGTATTTTTTCCAAATATTCCTCAAACGATTTAACAGCCTGTTCATGCTGTTCTTTCATACTTTCAATGAGACTATCTGAATCATAACCTACAATACCTCTTGAGGCAGCCCTTACTTCCGCTGATTCATTCATTGCCATAGCAATGTCTCCCTGTGGATACGCATAATTATCCAGTATCGTTCCATAGTTGTTTATCGTATAAAGCATAATCACTACAACCAGTGCTGATAATATTCCAAAAATGAGAATAATCTGTCTGAAAGATTTTTTCAGTCGTGCACCAATCTTCATTTTGTTAAGTTTCTTAAACATTTGTCTTGTCTCCTTCCTAATGGATAAAATGGTTCTTTGTTGTCCCATCAATATGTATATACAAGTCAATATATGACCGTACATCAAGGTGGTTTCAATATAAAAGGCACATTTCAATTATGCACTAACGCATAACCAAAATGTGCCATATACAATCAGATCATGCCAAAAGAAAACAGACTTATCCTGTCTGTCTGTCTGTCTGTCTGTCTGTCTGTCTGTCTGTCTGTCTGTCTGTCTGTCTGTCTGTCTGTCTGTCTGTCTGTCTGTCTGTCTGTCTGTCTGTCTGTCTGTCTGTCTGTCTGTCTGTCTGTCTGTCTGTCTGTCTGTCTGTCTGTCTGTCTGTCTGTCTGTCTGTCTGTCTGTCTGTCTGTCTGTCTGTCTGTCTGTCTGTCTGTCGAGATTATATGTATCAGCCTGCATATATGCAACCCCTTTCTGTGTTTTTTCATATAAAATTTGTTACTTGCAAAATTTTATACATAACCACAGTCCATCTATCTTACTCAAAGGATAACTTATTCCTCGATAAATTACTCGCCATTTCTTGCATTTTTTTATATTTTCGCCATTTTTTGCCTGCTATTAAAACAAATAAAAAGGACGCAGGATTTTACTCAATGTCATTTAGATAAGGATTATACAAAGAACAGTGTATATAGAAATATGTACCCTGTTCTTTTTTTGTAAAATTATGTTAAGCACTTGACATGATAATCAAAATGTGCGGTCGCTCTAACTATCTTTTTTAAGATAGTTAGAGCGACCCTTGTAATTAAGAAAATATCTTGATTGCAAGGAGAATTACACGATGAATTATTCTACAGAGGTAAAACAAAAATTACTATCAATTATTACAAAAATGGATTCTTACTATTGGCTATTTACAAAGCATCCAAAAACGGACTTTTCCCGTAAAAAGAAATGGTCATTTGAAGAGGTTATGAAGTTCATGCTTACAATGGAAGGCAAAGCATTAAGAGATGAACTGTTGGAATATTTTGAATTTGATAATACTACACCATCAAATTCTTCATTCAATCAGCGTAGAGCACAGATATTGCCTGAAGCATTTGAATTTTTATTCCAAGAATTTACAAAGTCTTTTACGGATAATGTTACATATAATGGTCTTAGACTGATTGCATGTGATGGCTCGGATTTGTGCATTGCACACAATCCCCAAGATGAAACAACCTATTTTCAAACTCTTCCTGACAGAAAAGGGTACAACCTATTGCATTTAAATGCTTTTTATGATTTATGCAGCCGCCAATACACAGATGCAATTATCCAGCCTTCACGCTTGGCGAATGAAAGACGTGCAATGTGTGAAATGATTGACCGATACAATGATACATCAGCTATTTTTATCGCAGACAGGGGTTATGAGAATTATAATATATTTGCCCATGTGGAACACAAAGGAATGTATTATTTAATTCGTGTCAAAGATATAACAAGTAATGGTATAACTTCAAAACTTACAATGCTTCCAGAGAGTGGGGAATTTGATGAATGGGTTAATGTTACGCTTACTAAAAAGCAGACAAATGAAGTAAAAGCAAATCCCAAAAAATACAGAGTTATTGATAAGAAAACGCCTTTTGATTATCTTGATCTGCATTTTAATAATTTTTACGAAATGAAAATGAGAGTGATACGTTTTCCAATACCTCAAGGTTCTTATGAATGCATTATTACAAATCTGCCACAAGATAAATTTAATTCTGATGAAATCAAACGGTTATATGCAAAACGTTGGGGAATAGAAACCTCTTTTCGAGAATTGAAATATGCCTTAGGACTAACACGTTTTCATTCAAAGAAACCAGAATATATTATGCAGGAAATATGGTCAAGAATGACTCTGTATAATTTCTGTGAAATTATAGCAACTAATGTTGTTATAAATGAGAAAAAAGGCTGTAAACATACATATCAGCTCAACTATACCCGAGCAATTCGGATTTGCTGTTACTTTCTATCGATTAAAAAAGAAAAAGCTCCACCCGATGTAGAATATCTAATCGGACATGAGCTTCTTCCTATACGTCCTGGGAGAACAGACCCTCGCAAAGTCAAGCCCCAGTCGGCGATAAGCTTTCTATATAGAGCAGCTTAAACAAATATTAGTATATACCATTTTTAAGGCAGATGAAAGCATCTGTCTGTTTGTTGTGCAAATTTATTATGTTAAAAGTGTTATAAGATAGAAATACAGCAGATAAACAAAATGTTTATCCGCTGTATAAGAATTTCTGACTATAAAGCAATCCTTATCTAAATGACATTGGGATTTTACTCCCACGCCCCTAAACTTATCTGGCTTTATCTTCTCTGACTTTTGGCAGCTCCTTCCCTGCCGTTTCCTGCTTTGCCTCCGATGTTTTTCTTGCCGCAAAAGCATCTGCATTATACTTGTACTCCTGTGGTTCAGCTACCATCGGTGAGTAGATGATCTCTCTTTCTGTATCCGGTGCTTTCTGTTCCTTATCCTTTGTCTGCTCCATACGCTTTTCCTTATCAAACTGCACATTCATAGCCAGATTATCCAGCTTATCAATCGAGGCGTCCAGATGCATCTCCATTGATACAAGCAGTTTTCTCACTGCTTTCATAGGGGCAAGTACAGCCTTTGTGAGATGGTGTTTCTGTTCTTTCTGTGAATAATCCACCTCCGGCTTATCTGCAAAGGTACGGAACGCATTGTTTACGGTCTGCCCGGCTTTTCGGAGTCCCTTTGCAAGAAGTGCTGTCCTTGCAATATCCCTGTCTGTAGATACAATCGTATCTTTTACCACTGTTCTGACATTGAGAAGTCTTTTCTTAATTCCTACAAATTCTGTCACCCTGTAAAGTGCCGCCCTGCCCTTTGCCTTTGTTTCATCAACAATATTCTTGGCAGTAGATTTTACCTGTACCTTTATCTCAGATACCTGTGACTTTATCTGCTCACATCTGGCATTGAGTCGCTCCTGTGCTTCTGTTAATGCTTTTTTTGCATTATTGATAAGGGTATCTTCCTGCATTTTCTTGATCTGGTCCTGCATACTGGTAAGTTCTTCTGTCATAGACACAATCTTTTTTTCCAGACCGTCCACATAGGTGCATATCTCAAATACATCATTTGCCTGTTCTTTCATAGTATTCTTTTTTAATAAATCGAGAAGTTCTCTTATGATCTCCTCATTAGTAAGTGTCTTTTCTGCTTCCATCTGCTTTTCCTCCTTATAAACGGGGCAGCATATGCCGCCCCTTAGCCTTAATTATCGAAAGGGTGTATCCTTTTTATCCTTGTCGGGATTTCCGTGGTTCTGTTCGGCATTCTCCCTTGCTTTTTCGTTGCTCTTATCCTTTGCTTTCTCATATTCTGCAATAATCTCATTATAGAGCTTCTCCCTGAAATCCTTTGTGACCGGATAGCAGACATCCTGATAAATCGGTTTGCCATTCTCGTCCACCTGCTTTGTCTTATAAGAAGGCATTGACACAAAGATTTTTTCTTTGCCCTGAAGGATATTTACATTATTTACAATGAAGCTGTTTTCAAAGTAAATACGGGCAAGTCCCTTGATATTACTGCCTTCCCTTTCATAAGGTGTTACCGTCACGGAAAACTCCGGCATTTCCTGAGTTTTTCCCTGTGTCTGTGTTTCTGCTTTCTCCGGCTCCCTGATTTTTGCATAAGCCCCAAGGATATTAGTATAGAGTTCCTCACGAAACTCTGCCGTGATAGGATTGCATACATCCTTATAAATCACGCTGTTTTTCTCATCACGCTCATTGGAACGGTATCTTGGCATTGATACAAAAAGCTCTCCCTTTTCCTTATTTTCAAGGATTGCGATATTGGTAATCTTGAATGAATCACCAAATACCACGGTCGCAAAACCCTTGATATTGCTGCCATCTCTTGCTCTTACCTCGTTTACCTTAATTGAATACTTCATACGCTGTTCCTCTCTTTCTTATACTTCTGAATTATCATTGTTTTCTGGTATGATAAGCCCACACCAAAGCTGTTCTATCTGTTCACAAGACAATCTGCCATTTAACCAGTTGCCAAGTGTAACAACCATTCCGTCCTGCTCATAGTAGAGCCATTCCTGTGTTTCGATGTTTCCCTCATACACGATAGTCACATCAAAATCAGGCATAAATAATCCTGCCTCCGTATCCCAGATACAGGCAACTCCCTGTCTGAGTGTCAGATTCAGGCTTTCGACATACACAGACCAGCCGCTTACGACAATCTGAAAGTCATCATCAATCTCTGCAATATCATCCTGAGTGTCGATCAGCTCCTCCATTTCCGATACAGCTTCTTCTATCTCCCCCAGTCGGTATCTCTTATTCATCTGCCGCCTCCTTATATCTGCACCTGACAACAAAACGCATTGTTCCCTGTCCCGGCATTCAGCATTTCACTTCCGGTTTCTTCCATTACCGGGTATCTGATATCTATTCCCGGTATCTCAATAATGCCGATGATACTGCCTTCTTTAAGAATGGCTTTCTCCTCTTTACTAACGGTGGTTTGCTCTTTCTCAACCTCTGTCCTTTCATCCTGCTTCTCCTCCAATGTCTGCTCAAATTCATTTATGAGCTGGTTCGTGTTTCTCTCTCCGGTTGTACACCAGAAAAAAGGGACTGCCATAATGGCAATCCCTGCTGTAATCAGTAGTCCTGCGACCACTTTCCTTATACTCATAGAGTTTCACTCCTATCTTTTCCTGTTTCTGTCTGGCATATAGATTCCCTTATCCTCTGCAACAATACCCGCATTTTCTATTCTGTCCTCAGACTTTTCTTCGTCCGGTCCGCCAAGATCTGCATCCATAGCCTTTGCGTTCTCAAGGTCAAGCTGGGCATTTAATTCATACTGCCTTGCAAGTTTTTCTTCCAGTTCTGCACTATATGCAAACGGCTTGTCATACTCCGCCTTTGAAGCCTCAAGATCATTTTGGTACTGTTCAATCTTCTTTTCCAGAAAATCAACATTTTCGTGAAGTCCGTTGAACAGGTTCTCCAGCTTTACCATACTTCCCACCGGACTTGTGGAAAGTTCCGCCTTGTATTCCGTCTTTCCACGAAGCACCATATAGTTGATACTGAGGAAATTCTTTTCCACCAGAAGCTCAAAGCCGTGGAACTTACCGACTGGAGTGGTTTCGCCTGTCTTACATTTGCTGATTGCTTCAAGCATTACGGTTCCACCATCCACTCGCTCTGTATAAGTTGCATTGCCTATGGTAATGGCAAAATCCGGGTTATCAATCAATTCCTTATCCCTTGCCTTTATATCCTCCCTGACATTGGCAAGTTTCTCTGTCGCAGTTTTGATGAGTTTTGGATATTTGATCATAAAATTATCCTGCAATCCGTATCTCTGATTATCATACGACGCTTTTAAGAGCTTTAATCTCTGGACATCATTGTCAACCTCCATCTTTTCCCTGATTAAAGGGTTGCCTGTCGCAACCGCCTTAATCTCCGCATAAGAAAGTGTTGCCTCATCAATGTCCTCACAGCTTCGGCTCACTGCCTTGCTTGTCATAACCTGACTGATGAAACGCTGCTTGTTTTCCACAAGTGACCAGTTGTATGCATCAAAGGTTTGTTTTGTAACATATCGGTAGATTGCCACCTCATCGTTTTTATTTCCCTGTCGGATACCTCTGCCTTCCCTCTGTTCAATGGAAGAAGGCTTCCACGGGCAATCGACATGGTGCATTGCAACAAGGTGTGTCTGTACATTAACTCCGGTTCCGCACTTATCTGTCGAACCGATAAGGACTTTTTTCTTACCTGTCCTCATTTCCTTAAAGAGTGCATCCCTCTGTGCGTCTGTTTTTGCATCGTGAATAAATGCTATCTCCTCCGCAGGGATACCATACTTGATAAGTGACTCCTTCAGATAATCATAAATCGTAAAGTCCTTGTCCGGTCCCGGTGTTCCAATATCCGAAAAAATAAGCTGACAGCCTATATGACCATCAGCATTTCCTTTTACATATTCTTTCCAGACATTTTCCGCTACCTTATTGAGCTTTCCGTCCGGGTTGTTCGGTGCGTCCTTATCAATCAGTCTTGCGTCTGTTCCAAGAAGTCTTGCTTCGTGCGTAATCTTTAAGAAGTTGTCAACACTTGGATCAACACCCCCACCCCTTATCCTTTCTGCCCTTACAACAAATTCTTCCATTACCTGCTTCACATACCAGTCCGGCTCCGACTCCACGATAATAGGCTTGCCGCCACGGAGTGCAGGCACATCAAGGTCAAGCATATCCGCTGTCTGCACATCGGCGACCTCACGGAAGATGTTCATAAGCTCCGGCAGATTGGTAAACTTATTGAACCTGCTCTTGAAACGGAAACCACTGCCCTCAACCGTAAGCTCCAATGCCGTTGTTACTTCTCCGAAGTTAGCCGCCCACGAGTCGAAATGATGAATTCCCATCTCCTCAAGTGCCGATTTCTGCAAATAAAGCTGCATAACATACATCTCACACATCGTATTGCTTATCGGTGTTCCGGTAGCAAATACAATGCCCCTGCCATCATTTATCTCTGATAAATACTGGCATTTAAGCTGCATATCCGTTGACTTTTTAGCCCCACTACTGCTGATTCCCGCCACATTATTCATCTTTGAAAATGTGGCGAGGTTCTTAAAATTGTGTGCTTCGTCTACCATAATAGAGTCAACACCCAGCTCCTCAAAGGTAATGAGGTCATCTTTCCTGCTCTCATCGGTCAGGGATTTAAGCTGTTCCTCCAGCTTTTTCTTCTGGCTTTCCATCTGCTTTACGGTCCAGCGTTCCCCATTCCGCTCCTTCATATCATCAATCGCATAGGTGATCTCATTTATCTGTTCATTAAGCATTCGCTCCTTTCTCTCTGCCGAAATTGGAATTTTCTCAAATTGCGAGTGCGACATAATGATGCAGTCATAATCGCCTGTCGCAATCCTTGATACAAACTGCTTTCTTCGGCTCTTTTCAAAATCACGCTCCGTTGCAACCAAGATGTTTGCTGACGGGTAAAGCCTTAAAAATTCACTTGCTGTCTGCCCGATAAGCGGCTTTGGCACTACCATAATTGTCTTATTGGCAAGTCCGAGCCTTTTCTGTTCCATACACGCAGCCATCATCTCAAACGACTTTCCGGCACCGACACAGTGGGCAAGCAGGGTATTTCCTCCCATAAGGATTCGTGCCACCGCATTTTTCTGGTGCGGTTTTAATTCAATTTCAGGGTTCATTCCCGGAAACTGCAAGTGGCTTCCGTCATACTCACGCAGGCGGATATTATTGAAGGTTTCATTATAATACTCCACATACTTCTGTCTGCGTTCCGGTTCTGCAAACAGCCATTCCTTGAACTTCTCCTTGATCATATTCTGCTTTTCCCTTGCAAGCATTGTCTCATTCTTATTGACTTCATAATGGTACTTGCCATCACCGTCATCAATCCTGTCCCTGACAGTGACCGTTTTTAAATTCAATGTTTCCTCAAAAATAGAATAAGCATCCATCCGGCTTGTACCATAGGTTTTCGTTGCCGCCACGGAATGTTTATCCATACTTTTGTTCTCAATGAACCATTCCATATTCATTTTATTCAAGTGTACCTGAATACCGGAATTATAATACTCCGTTCTGATTGCCCTTGCCCTTTTTGGTGTATTAAGCAGCTCATAGATAAACTGTTCATAATCAAGCGGTTCAATCCAAGTTGTACCAATCTTTACATCTATATCCGAGGCTTCAATCCATTCCGGCTGAACTTTCTCTAAGGCTGCGGCATTGGCGGCAAATCTTTCTGCCTGTGGATCGTCGGTATCAGCCGCCATTGCCTTTGCAACACGCAGCTTATCCCTTACATTGCCTGACAGATATTCATCTGCTGTCTCCCAGCCTGCGTCCGGGTTATTTTCATTGTAACGGTCAGGATTAAGAAAAATAATTCCATCGAGTTCCTTTATGAGAGTATCCCTGTCTGTTTCATAAATGGAGAGCATATAAGGAATATTTACATATCCAAACTCATTGACCGATACATTAAGAGCCTCAACTGCAGTTTCTACCCTGTCCACCACGGACTTTGCTTTAATCGTCTGCTTATAAAACATATCAGCCTTCTTCACCTCCCCGTCCTCATTTACTTCTTCCAGACTGCAAAGAAGCGGATAATCGCTGTCATCCCTGAACGCTGTACGGTTTGCTTTGGAAGTGATTGCTCCATACTTTCCAACGAATTTATCATATTTTACATTCAAAAGCTGCTGTTTGTCTGCAAGCTCCTCATCACTACAGCCCTCCATCTGGATATCAATCAGCTCTCTTGTTATCTGTCTGATTTCATCAAGGCTCTTAATACGCCCCTCCGCTGTCGGTGATACTTTCTGCCTTACCATCTCTGAATTTTCCCTGTAGTAAAGTTTTCCTTCAAAGAATGTGTAAGTATAATTTCTGACATCCGGATCAGCGGGAATGACTTCCTCTGTCTGTTCCTCATTATCTGCCAGTCTCTCAAAATCTGTCATCTGTGCTTTGATGTTACTGATTGCCTTATTGAGTGCTTCATACAGATTGAAGTTCTCATCATTATTCACACAGACGGTATATTTGCTGTCCTGTCCGAACATCCTTGTATCATACTGCATTGTACCAAGCATCATCTCCGGGTGCTCTGCAAAATAGGAATTGACTGCTATGCCATCACCTGTGACACCAAGATGTACCCAGTCAGGCTCTATATCAATTTTTCGCTCTCTTTTCTGTAAAAAAAGAATGTCCGCAGTCACCTCAGTTCCTGCATTATCCTTAAATGCAGTATTCGGAAGTCGGATTGCTCCCACAAGTTCTGCCCTCTCAGCCAGATACTTTCGTATAGTCGGATTGCTCTTATCCAGTGTTCCCTTTGTGGTAATCACTGCAACCATACCTCCCGGTCTTGCCTGATCGAGTGCTTTTGCCAGAAAATAATCGTGAATACGGAAGTTATACTTGTTGTACTTTGGATCGAATATCTTATAATCTCCAAATGGCACATTTCCCATAACAACATCAAAGAAGTTATCCGGATATGTGGTGTTTTCAAATCCTGTAATACTGATATTGGCATTCTGGTAAAGCTGTTTTGCTATTCTTCCCGATATGCTGTCCAGCTCCACTCCGTACAGCCTGCTTTGCTGCATTGGTGCTGGCATACTTCCGAAGAAATTACCGATACCCATAGACGGCTCCAAGACATTTCCGCCTTTAAACCCAAACTGCACAAGGGCTGAATTGATACACGTTGCAATCTCCGGCGAAGTGTAAAAGGCATTATTTACAGTTGCTCTTGCCGCACTGTATTCCTCATCGGAAAGAAGCTCTTTCAGTTCTGCATACTCTTTGCTCCACGCAGCATTATTCTCATCAAATGCCTGTGACAAGCCTCCCCAGCCGACAAACTTTGATAAAACAGTCTGCTCCTCCTGTGTTGCAAGTCTGTTTTCTGCTTCAATCTGCTTTAGTGTACAGATTGCATCAATGTTCCACTGGTATCTGGTCTTTGCACCACCCTTTTCTGTTTCCCACAGGTTATAATGGAAATTGAGTTTTGTCTGGTCTTGTGTTTTTTCTTTTCCACGCAGACCTTCCACTGGCGGTAATACTTCCTGTGCAGGTGTTTCAGGGGCAGCCTCCTGTGGTTCGGTATCCTTCTGTGGAATATCTGCCGATACATTCTTATCCTCATCAGAAATTATACGACCATCCGTGTCAATCTTGGTATTCAAGCCATATGCAATCGCCCGTTCTCTGGTTTTAAGACGGCTTTCTCTCACACTGTCCTCAATATCAAAGAACTTGCGGTAAACAGGATTCATCTTTTCCCTGTCAATCTTATTTTTTATGGTCTGATAGATTGCCTTCTGGTCCTCTCCACAGTAAAATGGCTGTTTTACCATATAGGATAAGATTTCATATACCTCACGCCATGATACGGTATCCCCTGCCCTCTCTCCATTTCTGTTTTTGTAGCTTACTTTCACATCTGCACTGCTTAAAGTGTATTCTGTGAGTCCATACTGATTATTGCAATATGCCTTTCTCTCACCCTGAACATTTCCCATCGCTATCTCACAGATCAGTTCCAGCTTATTCGGCATAAATGCAAAATCCGATTGCACCACATCCATAAGGAAAGCACGGAATGGTGTGTAACAGCTACATTCTGACACAAGTATCTCAATGGCATCTCTTAAATCTTCATCCATTGCAGCTACACGGTCAGCATAATCAATCGGCTTGATATACCGTAACTCAGCCGCCTTTCTGTTTACAGCATAACTGTCAGGCTCATCAGGAATAGCATAATCATCAATTTCTGATTTTTCCTCCTGCGTATCAACTTCACGGTACTCTGCGTCAATGACTTCATCATCTTCACGAAGTCCGTCCATTGCAAGCTCATCAATACGAGGTGTCTCCGACTGGTATTCTCCGGTAAGGATAAGTACACCGATTTCCTTTTCGACATTCTTCCACGAAACATATCCTTCTACTTCTCCATCTTGATCTTTCCATTGGATACGAAGTCCCGAACCGTGAAATGTGTCATACCCGTGCAAGCCCAGACCGTCAAGCGGCCAGCTTGCACCACCCTGACCATATTCTGCCTTGATACGCTTTGCTCTGGTTCCAGCATCTATCTCTGTGCGGTAAATTTCACACACTCTGCCTTTTCCACCGACAAAGCCAGTCCCTCTCATAAGTATTTGTTTTACATACTCACTTGGTACACTTTCTGCCTTTTTCGGATTGAGATAGTTATATTTTCCTGCAAGGGCAGTCTTTCTGTCCTCCTCATACTGACGCATAAATTCATTGTGTCTGGTTTTCTCTGACTGCTTCACACCAAAACTAGCCTGCCCGTTTTGGTCGAAAAAAAAGGAAGCCTGTGTATATTCGGCTTCCTTACTGACACCCAATGAGTTAATCTCATCAAGCTCTCTATTTAATTCTTCCTGTATTTCTAATGAAACTTCATCACGATCTGGTGGAGCACTACTTCCTCTGCCTGCATCTTCGCCTGCTCTCTTATCTTCCACATCTCCATTGTCGATGATGGATTCTGTGGCTTGTGCTTCATTAGATACTGTTCCTCCAACTGGTCGTAAAGCTGGTTTGCTTCCTCCTCTACTGCCGACATCTTCTCGTACATCTTCCCGAATCTCATCAGTGTCTTGTACCTTGCCGGTTCGTTCTCCAGAAGATACTTCATTGCCATTCTCCCGTATCTGCCCAGCTTCGTTAAATCCTCTGTCTCGTCCGGCATTGTCAGCTCCGGATACAGCAGTCCGTCCACTTCCTTGTAAGTCATTGCTTCTAACATATGATATTCTCCTTTCGCTCTCAATCGTTTGTAAATTCCTACTAAATTCTCTAAGAACACTACAGGAGACATCGCATACAAGGGAACCAAGACGGTAAACTATCTCCTCATCTTTGATGTTTACAATCTGACTGAAATCCTGTTCTTGCACAGATAAGTCAAATCCACATCTCGTCCCTACAGCATACATAACACTGGAATATACTAACTGCTCCATATCGCTATCCTGCTGTAAGCCCTTGCGTTTTTCGTTGAATTCCTTTATCACACTACCTGATAGCTGCATTAGTTCGGACATTCTATCCCCGAACTCCTCTTTTATTATATTCCAAACATTTGTTCCTGTAAACTGTTTTAGCGTATTTTTTAGTGATTCCCTGTCATCGCTTTTATACCGCTCCATCTGTCCTTCCGATACCAGAAAGTCTGCATAACTTTTCAGGTTTTCCCCCTCCAGATCCCAAGTCAGCTTCACATTCTTTCCGCCTGTATCACTGATATCGAAAATATATCTCATACGGGGATTAAGTGCCCTTGAGGGGAAGATAGCACAGCCCTTTGCTCCACGCTTTACATATCTTCCCACTTTCTTCCAAGTGTCATAATCTGCCATAAGGGTACTTTTCTCCGGTGATCTCTGAGCTGTTACCATAACGATATTATCAAATTCATAGCGGTATAACTGACCAGCAACTTTTAATACATCTTTCCAGTTCTTTTCAGAACGGGTGATGTTGCTGATTTCTGAATCATATATCGCTTTGACCTTCATATCAACACTCATGTGTCACCCTCCTTTTACTTCAGTAATTCTGCAAACATTTCCTTAAAGAGCTTTGACTCCTCCCCGTCAAGCTCAATCACAAATTCTGCATCAACCGCCTGTCTATCACATTTGCCCTTTCCTTTTACAATCTTTCGCATAATCCTGAGAAGCACATAACACTGCTTTGACTTGGCTATGCTCTGCTTAAAGGCAAGTCCGTCGCTGTCAGCCGACTGCTGTGTCTCATAGACAATCACATTCAGCTTTCTGCTGATTTCCTCAACTTTCTCATATGGAATACTGACAGACGATTTTACCTCTCCCGGTCTTTCCCATTCCTTATGAAGTTCGTTTAATAAAAATTCCATATCCTTAATAACTGCTGTCTGCTCATTTTTCATCGTGTCTTTCCTCCATTTTCCTTTAATGAAGAAGGGAGCTGTTCTTCGCTGTATGGCGAAAAATCAACTCCCTTCATATCCTCCGCATCAAGGACTATCTGTTCTGAATAATACATATCCATTGCCTTGTTTATGGCATCGTCAAGTGACTCTGCCTTTACTGTCTCTACCCTTGAGAGAACTTCTTTTATCTCAATATCAAATTCTTTTTCCATTCGATATCAGCCTCCAATTCCATTTTTCCTCATCGGCTCTTTTTTTCTTTTACCTGTCTTTCCTTAAAACCTTCATCATACTTTCCATCTTCAAGCCTGTCATAAAAATATTCCTCCTCTATCGTTCCAAATTCCTTATACATCTGGTGCAGGAAATCATTCTGCATATTTTTTGGAATATCATCATCCTTTGACAAATCCTGATAAAAATAAAACTTCTGCTTGAGTTTCGCCCTGTAATCATAAACATCTTTTATCTTTTCAGGTGTCCCGTATTCTCTTTTATATGCCTTAAAGTTGGTCTGCGAAAGTGTGGAACCAAGATAAATCCCGTGCTCCCACGATACCCCAATCGTTGTGTTATCCTTAGTTGGCTCCTCGTCTTTCGGATATCGCTTATACTCTGTTGCTCCAAGAGCAATCGTGAGAGAGCCGCTTTTCATATCCATTACCACAAGATTGCGTGGAGATAATGCTTCAAGTACCATATAATCGTGGTCATTAAAATTATGAAATGTCTGCCCCCTTTCAAATGTCCTGTCGCATTTTTCATAATGCAGGATAAAGTCATCTATCCAGCCTCTATCCGTCATTCCAATCTCATCCATCTTTGTAATACACTCTGGGGAACTTGTTGCCTTATCAAAGTAAAATTTCTTTGAATCATTATAATATCCTTGCAAAAAGCGTCCCAGTTCCACATCATCTCTACAGAATTTTGCAAAAACTGTAACATTTGCTGCCCTGTAATACTCTGTAAAACCTTCCGCAAGCGTTCTTCCAAGAAGCAGCATCTGATCTGCAAGCTCTGACATATCATCAATGGCAACGAACTTCTTATAATCTTCCAAAGTCATAAGCATATTTCTTTCTGTTCCCTTATAATTCTCCATTACAAGAATCATATCCTTTAAATCCATTCTTACCTCCTGTCCCAGAGAGGACTTTCGCCCTCTCTGCCAATTTTCTATGGTCTGCCAATTACTACAATCTTTCCGACACTTGCCACATCACGGTAAACTACGCCAACTCTTTCATTCAGGGCTTCTACCACCTTGCCATTGCCGACATATACTGCCACATGGCTGATATTCTTATATCTTCCGTTGTTTGTGAAACTGTAAAAGATAAGATCACCAGGCTGCATTTCATCATAAGATACGGTCTTTCCTGCTTCATCAAGTCCCTGTGCTTCTGCCGCTGCTGTAGTTGCTCCTCCATAACTGATATTCACACCTGCATCCTTCCATGAATAATACGCAAGTGAACTGCAATCATAATAATTGCCACTATCTCTTAGTTCCTGACTGTAAGGATAACCCACTCTGTGAAGGGCATAAGAGCAGACTGCTTTCTGCCTGCTATCTGTAATACCACTGAGGATTGCATTTATTTCATCCTCTGTCATGGAACTTACTCCGGGGCTTCCACCGCCTCCACCGCTTCCACTTCCAGCATATCCAAGCTGTCCCATAAACTCAGGACTCATGATCTGCTCAAGCATTTCTACCTGATCAGAATTAAATCCATAAACGGAAATCATATCTCTGTATGATTTGAGCGTAACATTTACATACAGTACCGACTTCGTAACAGTTGTTACATTGCCATCTGCGTCTGTTTCCTCCACATCTTTTGTTCCACTACTTGTAGTATAAGAACACATATCATTTACTACAGTCTGCAACCACCCCTTTGATATATCATTCATAATTGTTGCAGTATCGCCTACACCATACTTGACCATGTAGACCGCCATAATGTCGTAGTAGTTACTTGGATTTTCATCCATTCCCTCATAATCTACATACACCAGTTCGCCAAAGTCATATCCGGTATGTTCATTCACTTTGGTATTCACATCACGGTTAAATTCAGACACATAAGCACTTGTAACTGTCTGCACTGTATCTCCTGACTCCAGCGGCGGTAAAAATAAGGCAAATGGTGAATTATAAAGAATCGCTATCACAGCAATAACCGGAACTGCAACGATTACCACTAAAAGAACCAACAGCAAAAGTACAAGTCCGATAATCGGAGCTGCCGCCTTTATCCAGAGAACTGCCTTTTTTACAATCAGATCTTTTACCAGTTTTACAACACTGTCCGTCTGATTTTCCTGTTCTTTCATCTTATCCAGAAAAAATTTAATCTTTCTGCTACGGTTCGCTGCTTTCACATCCTTCGCCTCAATAGATACACCCGTGGCATAGCCTGCCGCCATGCCGACTGCTGTACCTGCTCCCGGTGCAACCGCTGTACCTGCCGCTGTGGTTGCCGCTTTTGCCGTAGTTTTGGCAGTTTCTTTTGCAGTGTTCTTGGCAGTTTCTTTCGCAGTTTCTTTCGCAGTTTCTTTCGCTGCTGTCTTTGTCGTGTCACCGGCAACCTTTTTTGCCGTATCACTGGCAGCTTTCTTTCCCATCTTTTTTGCCAGCTTCTTTCCTGTTTCTACCTTCTTGATACGCCTCTTTGCTTCGGCTGCCGCTTTCTTTCTGAAAAGTGACGCTCCCCTTGAAGCAGTTCCCGTAACCGGACGGCTTGCTTCATATGCAAGATAAGCTGCCTGTGACACTTCCTGCCCGCCTTCCACCTGCTCTGTAACTGCTCCAGTCGCAAGTGCTCCCGTTCTTCCTGCTATATGAAGATTGGTATTCTTCGTCTTGATAGAAGTATTGGACTCCCGTATATTTCTCTTAAATTTTGAAGGTTCCTTTTCTTTCTTCTCTGCCTGATGAATGGTACTCTTACGATAAGACTTCTTTTTACCTGTATCATTTATCTTTGCACTGGCAATTTTCGGACCACGCTGTACAGTGTAAATGTTACTGCCCTTAATTTTAGCTTTCTTCGGTTCATGCATATGAATCTTAGCTTTTTTCTTAGTGTGAATGACCATAGGCTTGTCATCCACTTTTTTTATCTTCAATGTTCCCACCTTCTTTCTGTATCCTTAAAAAAGGTAAAAAGTAGCCATCCGGAACTTAGTCCAAATGGCTGATACATTGCAATTCTAATCAGCAAATTTTGCCTCCCTTTTCTTCTGCTCCGCAATCTTTTCGTGGATATTGGTGTTATACAGTCTGTAAAGGTCAGTGTCCTTGCTGATCTGGTTATCAAACGGAATTACCACGGAACCACACTTGATAAGTCCCATTCCCGATGCAGTATTGGTTACGAAACGAAGCTGTGCCTCTGATACACCGATAACCTCTGCCATCTTGGAACTGTCTGTATTCGCCTGCTTTAAGAGTGCAACAAACTCCGAGTTTGCAAGCATTGTAGTGGCGGTGTAGTTCTGTAAAAGATCCACGACGTTCTGAGTGATACCCGTGCACAGTCCACCTTGTTTCCTCACCTTCTTCCAGAGCTGCTGTAAATATTTTGCAGAATACTCCGAATTAAGCAGGACGTGGAACTCATCAATATAGAGCCAGGTTGCCTTGCCCTTCTGCCCGTTTTCTACAATTCTGTTCTGAATGGACTCCATCATAACAAGCATTGTGATAGGACTAAGTTCCGTGCCTAAGTCCCTGATACCATATACCGTGAATCGGTTATCTACATCAACATTTGTCTGATGGTTAAAGATATTGAGGGAACCATTTACAAAAAGTTCCAAAGACAATGCGATATCCTTTGCTTCGTCCTCCGGCTGTTCCATAAGGATATCGTAGAAGTCACTCATTACCGGAATATACTTTTCCCTGCCCCTTGCGATGTCGATATACATCTTTCTCACGCAGCGGTCAATGATTGATTTCTGTCTGGAATTTAAGCTGTCCCCGATACACTGCTCACAAAGACCAAGCATAAATTCCCCTTTTTCCCTTATCATTCCCTTTGAATCATTCGGATCAAGACTCCACACATCCATCTCAAGCGGATTTACATAGTTGTCCGTGTATGTGGACATATTTACCACGGTTCCGCCATAAGTCTGTGCAATATCAAAATATTCGTTCATCGGATCAATGACGATAATCTCATCATCCCCCGATAAAAATACGCTGCCCATTTCCATCTTACAGAAGAATGATTTGCCGGAACCCGGCACTCCGAATACAAAGCCATTTCCGTTGATGAGCTTCTTTCTGTTGCCAATATTCACATTCTTACTGATCTGGTTTATACCGTAATAATTACCTGTACTGTCATTCAGTTCCTGCACATTGAACGGCATAAGCACCGCAAGCGACTGGGTAAGAAGGGTACGCATTGTTTCCACCTGTCTTACACCAATCGGAAGTGCCGTGTTGAGTGCTTCCCTCTGCTTTAAGTAGTGTGTATCAATCGTACAACTGTTACGTTTTCCGATTGTTTCTACTGTTTCGCAGACACTCTCAAGCTCCTTCTTACTTTCTGCCATAAGGATAATGGTAACTCCTACAAAGAAAAGACACTGGTCATTCTCACGAACATCATCCATAATTGCCTCAATCTCTTTTTTCTCCGTTCTCTTTGCATAAGAGATTTCTGTGGAGAAGTCATTGTTCTTATTACGGACTCTCTGCTGCTTGATAATATCCGATTCAATACCAAGATATTTCTTCTGAAGCACCTTTGTGGTCAAATCCTTTGGCACAGGCACTACATCAATACTGGTAATGGAGTGTACCGGAAGGGAAGTAATCTCATTGATAAATCTGTCAGATAAACTGCTGGGATACTTCTTAATGAAAAGTGCCTTGCAGTATTTACTCTCGTCCTCAAAATGGTCTGGGAAATATTTCACCATACCATTACATAAATCATTCTTAAAATCTGCTCCGACCTTCTTTGCCTTTTTGATATCAAAATCAAAACTGCCCTCATCGCCAAGATGGTAATAGTCATAGAGCACTTTCAGCCTTTCATTGCCGTTAAGCGGCACAATCTCCGCCCCCAGTTCAATGTGGATAGGTTACAATTAACTGGACAGATTTTTTAAGGTCATATAATCTATAATAAATACACGAAGGAGCACTCTTTATGACCGAACAAAAACAACGACGAAAACCTCGCAAATATACAGACGAATTTAAACAGCAACTGGTGGAACTATATCGTTCCGGCAAACGCAGATGTGATATCTGCCGTGAATATGACATTGCTACGTCCCTGTTTGACAAGTGGGTAAAGCAGGCATCCAATTCCGGTTCTTTCCATGAAAAAGATAACCGGACTCCGGAGCAGGAAGAACTGATCCGGCTTCGGAAAGAAAACCAGCAGTTAAGAATGGAAAATGATATTTTAAAACAAGCGGCGCTGATCTTAGGACGAAAGTAAATGTGATCAAAGCAAATGCCCACAAATACTCTGTATCAGCAATGTGCCGCGTCCTACAGGTAAACAGAAGCACCTATTATTATGAAGCAGCAAAAAAAGATGAATCAGAACTCACTGCAGACATTCAGGAAATTTTTAGAAAAAGCCGGAACCATTATGGTACACGAAAGATCAAGAAAGAACTGGCTGATTGCGGGAAACAGGTATCAAGACGCAGGATTGGACGGATTATGAAACAGGAAGGTCTGGTATCAAGCTATACTACAGCACAGTTTAAACCGCAAAAAGACAGATGTAATGAATCAAAAGTAGAGAATGTGTTGAACCGACAATTTCAAAACCAGCCATACCGCAATGTAGTGGTAAGTGATTTGACCTACGTAAGGGTAGGAAACCGCTGGAATTATATTTGTGTACTGATTGATCTTTTTAACAGGGAGATTATTGGATACAGTGCAGGAGAACATAAAACAGCAGAACTTGTAAAACAGGCATTTATGAAAGTAGACGGAAATCTGTCGGAAATCCATATTTTCCACACAGACCGTGGAAATGAATTTAAAAACGAGACAATTGAAGAACTGTTAGAAACGTTCCATATGGAACGCTCCCTGAGCCATAAGGGATGTCCTTATGACAATGCAGTGGCAGAAGCTACGTTCAAGATTATAAAAACAGAATTTGTATGGAATGAAACATTCCATACGCAGGAAGAACTGAAGATAAAACTATGGGATTATGTAAACTGGTATAATCATCACCGCATACATTCTTCCTTAGGGTATCAAACGCCTGTACAATATCGGAAAAATAACCTAAAAAAATTTGTCTGAAAAAGTGTTGACAATCCAATGAAAGCCTTGTGTATTGTTGCCTCAAGTGTGGCAAACTGTGCCTTTGCCTCCTCAAAGTTCTTTCTCTCAATCGTGATCGTCAGGTATCTTTCCTGTTCAATCCCCTGTCTGCCCTCAATAATCTTCTCCTCAATAATGTCATTGTAGATTCTTCGGTAATTATTGAAGCCATCGTTTTTTTCTGTAATAAGAACCTTATCACGGAGATCCTCCATATTTTTGTTCTTATTGTTAATCGTAATCTTATAATTACAGTCCAGCGAATTTAAGAATTTGCAGTATCTTTCAAAAATGCCGATCTGCTCATCCTCCGTTGCCGTTGTGTAATTGATGTCCTGAAAGCGGTAACACTTGGAATACTTATTCCTGCTTACTTCAAAAATACCGTTTTCAGCCACCGCCATAATTTCTATGGTTTCCTGAATGGATTTCGGTGTCTTATACAAAGGCTCACTTGCCTTTTTCAAGAGCTTAAATCCGTCCGTAAATAAACCCATTGTCTCTAACCTCGCTTTCTTATCTGTGAAAGCCCGCCGGGAACGTCACCCAACGGGCTTGTTCCCGACCTCACGGTCAGATACATATGAATAGTTGTGTTTATCCTGCTAACACTAATGGTATATCCATTGACTTCATAACAAAATTTGTGTATAATTTTGTTATCAAATAAGGAGGTGTTTTTATGCCAGCAATCAAATCAAGTGCTGATTTAAGGAATAATTACAATGAAATTTCTACATTTTGTCATAATTATCCTGAACCAGTTTTCATCACGAAGAATGGAAAAGGCGACCTTGCCGTTATGAGCATTGAAGCCTACGAAGAACTGACCAGCCGCTTTGAACTTTACAGCCAGATCAAGGAAGGAATGGACGATATTGTCACAGGCAACACCAGACCATTTTCCGAAGCTATGGCTGATATCAGGAGCCGCCGCAGTCGATGAGCTATCAGGTTCATATCACTTCCACCGCAGAACACGATATTATGCGTGCTGCGGATTACATCGAATTTACCCTCAAAAATCCTGATGCCGCAGATAATCTGTTAGATGCTGCGACTGAGCAGATAAGCTCACTAGCCGACCTGCCACAGAAGTTCTGTCTGGTAGATGATCCGGTACTGGCAAGCTGGGGCATTCGTTTTGTGATAATCAATAATTACCTTGCCTTTTATACGATTGATGAAGAAAAGCAGACTGTAATCATAGTCCGATTTCTCTATCAGAAAAGTAACTGGACTTCCATTCTTCGACAGGGATTTTCCCTCATTTAAGGAATCTGTTTTTATGCAGGTTCCTTTTTAGTGCATTGCTTTATAAGCAGCCACACCCGCTACCGCCAGCACAAACACGGCTGCCAGTCCAAACATCATGTTTCTTGTCTTTTTCTTCATTTCTTCAAATTCCTCCTGTTTCTTTACTGCTGACTCAGATGTTGTAATCTCTGATTGAGTTTTTTTACCTTTCTTCTTTACCTGTCCGTTCTGCTCCATTTCAAAAGCCTTGATAATCGGCTCTCCCTCAGTAGATACATAGGTAAGAGCCTTATTTCCAAACATAAAATGCAGTTTCTTTCCCATATACTCGTAGAAATTCATTCCATTAAAAGAATAAAATCCTCCAAGTGCTATCGGAGCTACACACGGAATCGCCACATAAGCAGAACCCGTAAGACCAATATATCTATAAAGAAGTAATACGATACCGCCACCGACTATCACACTGGCAATAGAAAATACAAGCTGTTTTGCTGTAAGTCCCATTGCCACCGATTCCTGATAACGGTCAATGTCTTTGTTTATTTCAATAACCATTGTCCTCTGCCCCCTATCTTGCTAACTCCTTTGTCTCCGGCTTTCTTGCCATACCGATATTTGCCTCATACATATCCATTCCATCCGGACACAGTTCTCTCAGCTTATCGACATTGAACAGATAAAGAGGATATTCACAATAACCACTCCTCTGTGTAAATCCTGTAAACTCCCCAAGCTCATTTTCTGTGATGAATTTCTCAATATCCGGCATATCATTCACATTCAGATATCCGCAGTAATTCGGTGCAGCAACAGACAAATTTACGGTCACATCACCAAACGGCTCATCGTATCCATCTTCATTACACATAAGCCCGATATACATTGCCTTGTTATTCATATACTGCTGAATATCGAGTGTTACCTGTGTCTCCCCGGAAAAACTGGAATTATAAGTCACCTGTTTCTTTTCATTATCCATAAATGCCTCCTTCTATAATCCGAATGCCTTACTTGTAAGTGTCTGTGCTCCCTTCACACTTCCAACCGTCATTGCTATGGTAAATGTCATTTCACACAGATAAATAAGTGTCTGTGCCCAGTCTGCATAACTTCCCGTAAAGGAAGGCAGCCCTGCATTGATAAATGCATTGCATACCACAATCGCAAGTGCCATTGTTACCGCCTCAAACACACAGGATAAGAAATACTTACAGTAAGTTGACATCGTATGACTTACCATTCTGTTTCCTGCCATTGTAGAGCAGGCGATTGCTCCAAGCGGCACAATGATCAATATTTTTAAGAATCTGAAATACACGGTGTAAATGATAAAGAAACCACAGATAATAATGATGATTGCAAGCAGTGCCGTAAGGATCAGCATTACCAGACTTTCACCAAATCCAAGTTCCTTAATGACATCTGCCTGTGCACTGTCAATGGCAAGCTGTGTTGTTGTTCCTGCCGAAATAAGCCCTACCAGATTTCCGATGGAAGTAAAAAATGCTTTCATAATCGTGACATTATTGGCAACAAACCATTCTGCAAGTCCTAATCGGATAAGCATACGCAGGATTGATTCAAACCTCATTTCATCTTTCACATCTATACTTTCCGAACAGAAACCGATAACAAAGAACAGTACCACAAGGGAAGAACCAACTGCTACAAAGATTGGCTCTATTCCCTCAATGACTGCCCACGGACCACCGCCCTTAAAACTGACGGGCGATTGTCCAAGCATTGCAAAAACCAAAGATATCTGATTATTCCAAAATCCAAACATAGCTTCAAGGAGAGCAAGTATTTTGTCTCCCAGCTTAAAAATATCCATACCTGTTATTCACCTCTTTTCTTCTATTGCAACAGGGATTATTTTTTCCCTATCTTAGAAGCCTAAGAAAGTGAGTACAGTAGAAATACCTGCCATGATAATACCTGCCACAACTCCCTTTAAAGCTGAGTTCATAGTAGATGAATCCTGCTGCTGGTATGCCTGTGCAAATTCCATAACATTTTTTGCAAGGATAATGACACCGACTGCACCGATAACTGCGATCACAAGCGTTTTTAAGTTCTCAAGCGGCTGTGTTACTGCCGAAGTGCCTCCTGCCGCAAAGCAGGTAGTGCTCATAAGCATTACTCCCATAATGGCTCCGGATAATGCCGGAACAAATTTTCTCTTAAAATGAATAAATCTCTGCTTCATACCTTTTTCCTCCATCTGATTGTTGTTGGTTGTCGTAATAATCTGTTCTTTTCTCATATTGGTTGTCTCCTTTTCGATAAAAAAATAGCCAGCAGGGTTTATCCCTAACTGGCTGTTAAAAGTTGCTTTATATGATCAGGCATAGCCTGTTGTAATGATAAAACCGGGCTTTCCCCGATATGTTTTGCTGTTACCACCTCCTTTTATGGCACAAAAAAGCACCTTAACTATAATTGGCTAAAGTGCTTATATGAGTTCGTTATTAAAATATTTTAGTGTCAGACAAACTTGAATTTTTATTTATGAATGCATCTTGTTCTTTATGCGCAGACAGGCTTCTGTGTGCATAATCCAATGTCTTGAAAACGGCATTTGAATTAGTCCACGAATATCTTTACTACACCAATAATCAATCAGCCAAATTGCTTTTTCATCACAGTTTACTACATTCAGCGATTTTAAATAGCCTTTTCTTTCGTCTGGAATTTTCCATTTCAACTCATCATAAGAAAACCGTTCAAGTATTTTCTCGGTGCTTTCTCGTACTTCAAAAATATACGAATATAGCTCTTCCAGATTAAGCTGCTTTGAAAAATCGGCAATCTGCTGTTTAACGAGTTCATTTCCGGTTGTGATGATTGGTGAATTGATACGCACTTGATAATTGCCAGTAAAAAATACCTGTTCATCTTCAGTTATCACTGTATGCGCAACAATATCTTCAATACGAAAAATATGCCAAATTGAATAGGCAATCGTCTTGCTATGGTAACCATCAGCGTTTATAAAGGGGATTGCATTAAAATCTTCTCTGCATAAATCTTCTTTGAAAGATACCAAAGTTTGCATTAACTGTCTTCGCAAATTAAATAAAGTATCAATGCCCATCTTATAAGTATCTTTCTTTTTTATTTGAGCCTGCATTGTTTTATTAAGTTCAGACCATTCCTTATTCATAATTCATATTCCATCCCCTCTCAAATACCGATTTACGAAACTCTTTAATTTCGCATAGGCACATTATACCACAGCTCCTGTGCCTATGCGACACCTTTACTGCTCCTTCCGGTACGAACTCATCTTCTCCACCGTCACTTCCGGATAAAAATAAGTAAGTATCGTTGCTTTTGGAACACCTGCCGCAAGTGCTTTCTTCACTTCCTCCTTCTGCTCCGCTGTATATGACCAGTGCATCATTCGGTTTGTGATTGTATCCTCCCACTTCGGCTTCTCCCTTTCAGGATTTCTTACAGGCTTCTCTCCTCCATTGGTACTGTCGGAGTTCTCCGCTTTCTGCGACTCATCGGCATATTCAAACTCATTTGCCTGCTCCCTGTCGATTTTCGCCTTCTGCTCTGCCTCATCCTGCATTGAAAATCTCCTGCTTAATTCCTTATCCCCAAGCAGCATAAACTGCTCATAGGTCAGTGTATCAATATACACATTTTCGCCCTTATCCTTCATTTTTTCATAATGCTTAATGGCTTTTTCCGACAAAATCTCAAATGGCGGTCCAATGATACGATCAGCTCCCTGTGTCTTATGGACATAGGCTTTTCCCTTTCCGTCCGCTGTCTGATTAAACATCGGGTGTCGGAATGGAATATACTTATTGTCCATTATCGGATCAAAACCACGGATAAAAATAATACATTTCTTATTATCCAGCTTTCTGACCTCATCGGGTGTAAACAGTTCCCTGCCTAAAACATCATAATTCCTTGATGAGCTTCCCTGTCTGCCCTTTGTCTCTCCGCTTGATTTTTTATCAATCGTGCCTTTACCCAAAAGCTCCGAGACATACTTGTGTGTACTCTGCTCATTGCCTCCAAGATATATGAAGGTATCGCAGTTGCCGGGGATTGTTTCCCAAGTATCTTTGAAAAGTGCCTTTAGCTGGGCGAAATTCTGAATGATGATAATACTTGAAATCTCCCGGCTTCGCATTGTCGATAACAACGAACAGAAGTCATCAGGCAATGCGACATTCGCAAATTCGTCTAACATAAAGGTGACGTGAATTGGCAGTCTGCCACCGCAGTTAAAGTCTGCCTGATAGTACAATTCCTGAAATATCTGTGTGTACAGCATACCGATAATAAAGTTATAGGATTTATCACTATCCGGGATTACACAGAACAGTGCTGTCTTTGTCTCCCCATCTCCATTGACTCCAATGCCGATATCAGACAGGTTCAGTTCATCTTTGGAGAGCAGGCGTAAAACCTGCTTATTTTCAAGAAATGCAAGTCTTGAGTTTGCACTGATGATAATGGAACGGACAGTATCTCCGGCACCCCTCATACATTTGTTATACTGTTTGACTGCCGGATGGTTTGCTCCAAGCGGCGAACTCTCCTCTAAAAACTTCATACGGACATCCAGCTTTGAAGCCTTTCCCGGTTCCTTGACCTCTGCTTCTCCAAGCAGCTTCAAAACTGTCTCAAAGTTTCGCTTTGCAGGCTGCACCTCCAGCCACACATAATAGAAAATTGCCTGTAAAAACAAGCCTTCCGCTTTCTCCCAGAACGGATCACTCGGTGTTGAGCCTTTTGGTGTGGTATTACTGATAAGATTGGTAATCAGCTTCACCACATCAGTTTCCTCTCTGATATAGGAAAATGGATTGTAACAGTCTGATTTATCCATCTCCAAAAGATTGATAACTTTTACATTGTACCCGTTATCCTTTAACATCTGCCCACAGCTTCTTAATATCTCTCCCTTTGGATCGGTGCAGATAAAAGAACAGTTATGCGGCATCTGCATAAGATTCGGTTTTACTTCATAAAATGTCTTTCCTGCTCCGGAACCGCCGCAGATAAGTATATTTCCGTTGAGCTTCAGCCTTCGGAAATCCAGCGACATCTTCACATTCTGACTGAGTATCCGGTTGAAATTCTCATCTTTATCCGCCAGTATCTTATTGACCTGCTTCGGATTTTCAAATCTTGCTGTACCATATTCTTTGCCGGGCATATAGTTTCTCTGGCTGGTGTAATACATAATAATAGCCATTGCATAGATACATAATGCAATGGCTACTGCGTTTACTGTATTTGAATTGTAATAATTGGCAAAAGGAACTGCACACACTTCATTGAACCTGTTCATAAAGTCATTAAAGGCAATCCCTTCTGTCCATGCACCATTTATCAGATAACCAAGATACCCGGATAACACTGCACCCACTAAAATAAATATCAGTGACGGTTTTTTCTTCGTTGTCTGCATAGGCTCCTACCTCTCTTTTCTGGTAGTAACCGTTTTCTTCTTTGTGGTCTTTTTCTGTTCTTTCTGAACCTTTTCATATCGCTCCCTGACAGATGATTCTACCTTATCATAATGCGTATAAAGTTCGTCTCCCTTTTTCGTAGTTACCACACGGTTCTGCTCATCATAGAGTTTGTAATCCTTGCTGGTATCAAGGAATGTGAGCATTGTCTTTCCATTATGGATATCCATAACGTTCTCCTTATGCAGCCACACATATCTGACATCTTTTCCCCATGTTCCCGGAACTCTGGTCTTTACTGCATGGTCGTTTTCTTCTGCAATAAGTTTCTTACTGATCGTAACATCTGACAGGTTCGTATTTTTTGAGGCAGATATTGCCCTCATTCTGTCCGCAAGGCTCTGATACCCTCTGATCCGGTTAGTGAAAGCCTCCTTATCCATCATTACCTTGTGTGTACCATCCTCACTCCTGCCGCCAAGCACCCCGATTGTCTCAAGCTGTTTTATTACATTTTCTGCCTGCTCCCCATTGATGCTGAAATTCTCCTTGACCTGCTCCACACTGATAGCCTGTTTTTCCATAGCAAACATTCCCACTTTTTCAATGAGTCCGTCTATGGCAGAATTTACCTTATCCCCTTCTACCGTGTGGCTTTTCTCGTTTCCCTGCTGTTTTCTCAAAAAATCCATCAGCTTGCCGAGGGACTTTTCATCTCCATTCTTCAGATAGTCATCAAAGGTGGCAATCCTGCCAAATTTCAGCTTCTGTATCATCATATTCACACGGGGAACTGCCTCTGTATGAAAGATGACCTCACTCATACCGTCTGTCTTGTTACAGTCTGGAAGAACCGAATACAGGATTCCGTATTTCTTTGCCATTCTCTCAACCTTTCTCATATCTTCCGTTTTAAACTGCAATACCTGCAAATCCCCGCCCTTTAAGAGCAGCTTTCTCATAGATGTTTTTCCCAACGACTTTTCATAATCAAGCATCCCCTTTAAAAAGTCGATTGCCTTCTGCATGGCGGCAATACCGCCACTGCCTACTTTCATAGCAATCTCTATCCCGTCATATGCGACACGGATAATCTGTACCGCTTCCTGAATTTCCTCTGCCATTATCGCACCTCCGCTTTCTCTCTTATTGTTGTCCTTATTTCTTCCGCCTTTGTACTGCGGATTTCCTCTGCTGAAACATCAATACCATATGCTGTTAAAATATCAGACAGATGACTGATTGCTTTTTCCTCCTCTATCCGGTACATCTCAAGTGCCACAAGCAGGTTTTCGACCTGTTCCACCCACGCAGGCTTTATATCGTACTTTGACCTGTATGTGACCATAATCTCCTCGGACTGTACCTTATCCGTGGAATGTGCCAGAGCTTCGATCAGGGAAATCGTATCTTCCTTACTGCCGCTTCGGAAAGCAAACTGCACCACAAAGTTTTTTTCTTCTTCCGTGAACTCGTGTTCTACACCGTTCATCCCTGTTACCGCCTCATTGACTACTGCTAAATTCATAAGTACCTCCTAACCTGCCATACTGTTTTCAAGCACGGCAATCTCAATAATCTCTTTCATCTTTTCTGCTGAGACATTATTATTGATAAGTTCCACAAGCTGCCCTTCTGTCAGTCCCTTTTCTATGGCACTTTTTATCTGGACAAGCTGTGCAGGCACAAGATCACCGCTTGCAACCAGCTTTACAATGTCGGCTCTTGACTTCTTTTTAAATGAAAGTCTGGCAAAAAGTGCCGCAATACCACCATTTGATTTTCTTTCTGTACGCTCAACTGGAAGATGCTGGATTACACGCCCGGCAGAGTCCGTAACAGGTATCTGATAATACACGGGTATTCCATTGTACATAGGTGGCACTGCCTGTGAATCTGCAAGTGTTTTCACTGTTTCCTTATTATCAGTAGCTGCCAAAACCTCTGACGGTCCAGCCTTTTCCTCTTTTTCCGCAACCTTCTGATCATCAGATGCCGCACTCATAATCTTATCCTCAAGAGATTCTATCCTGTCTCTCATACGCTCCATCTCCTTGTCCTTATGCTCAATGCTATCTCTTAATCTTGCAATCGTGCTGCTTGCCTTATTAAGTTCATCCTGCTGATGGCTGATAATTCCATCCTTGTCCTCATTTTCCTTTACAAGCCTTTCCGTGACTTCCTTATCTTCCTTTAATACTTCAACATCGGATAATTTTTTATTAAGGGCATCGTATCTTTCCTCCTGATAGTTGATTTTCTCCACTACCATTTCCATCTGTGCAATCAGTTCTTTCACATACTCTGAGTCCTGCGTATACTGCTCCGCAGCCTTTGAAAGCTGTGCCAGAACTTCTTCATATAATCTTCTCATCACAACGGGCTTCTCTCCCCTTGCCACAGCTTCCTGTATGGTTTCAACCGGAACTCCCTTTTCATAAAATTCCAGTGATACCTTCATCTGATTGCCGGAGAGCTTATTATTGTGAAGGATATTAAAAAGTTCCTCCGGAATCCCCTTATGCAGACCTTCCGATAACACTCTCATCTGTCCGATGTTAAAATTCTTATCCAAATACTTTTCCGTCTGCTCCTGCGTAAGTCCATCCTCAAGATCACTTTTTACAAGCCCGTACACCTCATCATCGAAATTCATTTCTTTTCTCAATGACTCAATATATCTGGCAATCTGCATATTGCTTAACGGCTTGTCATTCAGATTTTGTTCCATATGCTCCTCCTAACTGCGTAAAAAAACAGCCTATCTTACTGGCTGCTCTTTTCTGTCTCTTATAATCTCTCTGTTGTATTCGGTCTTTCTTCCATCTGAAATACTGTCTGGAATCATGCTGTTTAATATTGCCTTACCCGTATTCAGTTCCCTGCATACAACCTTTTCTCTCGCACACACTTCTGAATACTCCTCTTTGTAATGTCTTCTTAAAGCCTGCACTTCCTCAAGCGAATATCCCTGTGCCTGTAATTCCTGCTCCAGTGCCACCCACTTCCTATGCTCATCTTCAAAGAAGATATCTCCAAGCCTGTATGACTGCTCTGCTGGCTTTAAGTTTTCCATCTCATCAGCCGCAGTAAAAAGTTCCATGCTCCTTTCCCTTGCTTTATAAATCCGGCTCTTTTCTGCCGAAGTCTCTTTTTTCTTATCCGTAAGAGAAGCTATCGTCCCCACAAGTTCTTCTGCTGAATGGATATTATGCCTTGCAAGGAACAAATACTGTTCCTGCAGCTTGTGCATTTTACGGATATCCTCCCTGTACTTCCATACCTGACTGTATGGTCTTTTTTTGAGTTTTCCCACCCGGTACAGCTTCGCATAATGCTTTTTCTGAAGTCCTGACAAGCCTGCCCTGCGGTATCTTTTAACTCTGCACTTTACAATGGAAACTTTCGGTATATCCTGTTTACTCTTATAAAACGCAATATCCTCTTTTACAATCCTGTCCCGGATTGCTTCCTCACAATACATATCCCCAAGAGATTTGCACCTTCTGAACCTTGTCATACCCTGTGGCTTGATTGCCAGATGTTTTCCCTGCTTTATCTGATATCCCTTTTCAGACAGCAGTTCGAGAAATTCCTCATAGTCCTTCGCCTGCAAAATACAGGCATCCAAGTCTCTTTTTATCATATCGGACCATACAAAATTACCCTCCCTGTACTCACTCCATTCCTTATAGCTTTCGTGCTGCCTCTCCTTTTTCTCATCATCCACATCAATAATGGAGAGTCCATATTCCTGACACAGCCTGTTCGTGATAGGCTGGATATACTTTGCCCAGTCCCCTTTTTCGTAACGGTACTTTTTACCGTCCACAAAACTCACGCTGTTAAATACGATATGGGAATGAACATGGGCTGTATTATCGTGTACCACAAACACCGCTTCGTATGACTTACCAAGATATTCCTCCACAAATTTCTGTGTAATTTCAAATGCCGTATCCGGATTTACCTCATTTTCCTTAAAGGAAAGTATGATATGATACCCCTGACGCTTATCAATTTTTCCAAAATTACGCTTGGTTTCCTTCATCTGCTCAAATGCGGTATCGACCTGACAGTTTATTGCACCCACCAGTCTGCCATCCTGTGTTTTGTCCGGGTTCATCACATAATCAAGTGCCCGCTTTAAATGTTTTCCGTGAAAATGCCCGCCACAATCTTTCATATTAAGGATTTTACTGATTGCCAATCTGCACCACCGCCTCATTTACTTTCTTGTTCAGTTTACGCATATAGGCAACAAGCTGTGTTTTATCCTCTTTGGAATAAAGTCCTGCATTGTTATTGAATACGATCTGATTGATATTGATTCCAATACGGTTCACTTCATTGATAAGCTCTTTTAAGAGTTCCCTGACTTCCGGGTAATCATTCGGTTTCTGGCTGATGAGCAGTCTTAAATAATCTGCTTCACACATTCCGCTCTCCCCTGCCTTTTTTGCAAGCATTTCTGCCTCCTGCGGCATAAGACGGAGCGTTTTCCTGATACAGTGGATTTTATCTGCCATACGCTCACCTTCCCCTCTTATCTGTACTGTAATCCTTTATTCCTTGTGCTATCGTGGCTGCCGCCTTTTCCAAATCACCCTTGCCCTCCAGATTACTGATAAACGCTTCCACCAGTGCCGTTGCAACAGCATCAATCTCCTTTGCATGACTGGTTTTATCAAATAATCGGTCTAACACCCTCTCATCTGCCTTTAAACTGTCATACTTTTTCTGAAATTCGCAATATTCCTGAAAATCTTTCGGATCATCTTTCTTTGCCTCTGCGTGAAGTATCAGATCATAATTCCACTCACACACCTTATCAATCACATCATCTATCGGAAATGGCTCTATCTCACCGTTTTCCTCTGCCATATCCCGTCTGTACATCTTCCCCTCTGCATCCATTCCGATTGCATAATCATGTCCTTCCATATAATTAAGAAGAAGTGCAGCATCTTCTATCGAAGGGTTGATTTGCTTATCATATACTTCTGCCCAGGCAATCAGTTCCTCTGGTTCTGAAAAAAGTGTTATTTCCCTGTTCTCTGCCACCTTGCACCTCCTTATCCGTGTTTCGTAGATATTCACTATGGCTCCAGTCACCGGTAAGTCCCCGGCGACTGCTAGATACGCATTAGAGACATCTCTGTCCTAATGCCATCTAGTTAGGGGAACATTCCCCTAATACCCCTGCCAAATATAGAGTGGTGGCACTTTGTTCCACCACTTTTGAATAAAACCACCGCTTTGTTCCACCATTTCCGGTAAAAACCACCGCTTTATGCCACCACTTTTTATAATTTATATTCATAGGAAAAAACAGCATCGGAAAGTGGTGGTACTTTGTTCTATCACTTTTTGAAAAAACCACCGCTTTGTTCCACCATCTTCCGTAAAAACCACTGCTTTTTACCACCACTTTTTAATGGCACTGTCCGGCTATGGTCATCTGCTCCTTTTTCTGATCTGCAAGATTAAGTTTTGTTGCAACAAGCCATTCATTGTAATCCTTATAGCCTGCTGGTGGCGGACAGTCCTCAACCTCATAGCCCAGTCCATAGTATTTTCCCATAAGTTCTGCGGCTGCTTTCCTGCCCGGTGAATCCCCATCAAGGCAGAAACGGATAAAAGAAATCTGTGGGTGTTCCCTGAGAAAAGTTGCAAGCGGGGCATCTGCAAGCATTCCAAGAGCCAGCTTATTTGATTCATGGTCGGCAAATATATCCACATAGCTCATAAGGTCGATTGCTGCCTCGAATACAACAAGCTCTGTACTGTTTACATTCACCACATTAAATCCATAGTTCTTATCATTCCCCTCCACATCACACTTGAATGGTTTTCCCTGTTTATCAAATACACCACGCATACTTGCAAATCTGGTTACTCCATTCTTGTCATTTCCTTTAAAGACAATATTGTGATAATGCCTGCTCTCATATATGAGATTTTCCTTTAAAAACAGTTCTATCACTGCCTTACTGATTCCACGCTCATTGTTAAGATAGGATATCAGGTAGGAATTATCCCCTGCTGGCTGCGGAAGCACAAAAGGCTTTCTTTCCTGTGGCTGTTTCTTTGTGACCTGATGAACAAGCGGCTGCTTTCCCGTGCTTTCAATTCTCCGGTATCCGGCAAAATCCAAGAGCCAGAATACAGCCTCTTTTACACTCATTCCGCCAAATACACGGAGGAAATCTATCTGTGAGCCGCCATTATTTCCCTTATCAAACTGCCTTGACCATCTGTACCAATGACTGCGGTCATAGATACGGATTGAGTCCATTTCCTTTAAGGTGTGATATTTTCCAATCCTCTTTACGGTATAACCGAGACTTTCTGCAACGGCACAAAGATCTACGCTCTTTGCTATGGCAAGTTCCTCCTCTGTAAATCTTCCTTCCATACTCTCACCTTGCCTTTCCCTGCTCTGCCACAAGCGGTGACTTAATATCAAGGTTCCTGTAATCCGTACTGAGTGTAATTCTTGGATTATCAATCATTCCCTTTTCCTTGAAACTGAAGAAGGCACGGTTATCCCCTCCCACGATGATATGATCCAAAAGAGGGATTCCAATAAGCTCACACAGCTTATTCATACGGTCCGTCATCATCGTGTCTGCCTTGCTGGGAAATATATTTCCCGACGGGTGGCAGTGGATCAACATCATACTGGCAGCATTACTTAAAATACTTGACTTAAATAATTCTCTTGGGTGTGCCATTGCTTCATTCAACGAACCCACACTTGCAAAATGCACATTAATAGGCTTTAGGTCGGAGCTGAGATTTACAACACACACCACTTCCCTGTCGAACTGGCACATACATTCTCCCATTACGGCAGCTACTTCTTCCGGCTTGTTAAAGGACTGCTCCGAATAAATCGGAGCCTCCTTTACAAGCCTTATGGATACAACATCAAGTTTGAAGTCGTTCTTCTCTGTCACAGGAATCCGCCTCCTCTCCAAACTCAATACGGATAATAAAGTCACCTTTCTGGCTGTTTACAAGAGCAATCAGTTCTTCTACGGTAAGTTCCTGCTCCATAACTGCCTCCTATCTCGCCTTTTCCTTTGCGTCATATACAAGCTGCGGCTCTGCCACGATACCGTCCAGTCTCTTGTTCGGTGTATCCGTTGCAAGTGTGAGTTTCCTTAAATCTTTATCATAGTGATACACCTGATTGGAAAGTCGTTCTTCCAATGCCACCTTCTGCATATTCACCTCTGCCACCATCTGTGCAAGCTCCTCCGGTTCGGTCAGCTCAGTAGACACCGCAAGAACTTCGTGCACACTTGAAGGCAGGATATACAGATCACTTTCAAGGTTTTCTGCCAGTTCGTGAAGCTCATTCTCATAAAGCATTGATACTGCACCGTCAATTCCCCTGTTATTGGAGATTATCCACAGAGTCTGCTCCGGTGGAACTTCCCTGATCATCATCTCTGCTATCTCCTCCGGCATCCCGTCACTTAAAAACATCTCTTTCATAACATCATTCATATTTCTTATTCTTGGCGGTAAGATTCTTCTTGTGTTCTCAGCCGCATATTTAAAAAGCTGCTCCTCATTCATTCCAAGTCTTTCCGCAAGGCTGTTCGTAACCTTTATACTCTGAATACTTTCAGTATCCGCATTTACCACAAGTTTATAGATAATGGAAAGATCCTGAAATTCTCTATGTGGCACCTGCTCCAGAAATGACTTGTTCTGTTCCGTATTGATAAGCTGGAATACTACCTTTTCATCTGCATCTTTGTATAAGCTGTCAACATCAACAACTTGCGGTGTCTTTGCAAACTCCATTGCCATAAGGTCACATGCCGCCATCAGTGTTTCCTCCAGATCACCACAGCTCTGATATTTCTCATACATATCGTTGATATAAATAGTAGGAGAAATAGTAGTATCTTCCCCTCTAATATTGATAGCATCATATGTCATATTTACCTTTTCCGCAGGTCTAACTATAAGCTCCATACCTTTAAAACTGTCGGGCATATAGTCCATAAACTTTTCTTTTACTACTTCCTTAAAAATCTCATAATTCATCATATCTGCTTATCCTCCAAATAAAAAAAGCGGGGGAACATAAGTCATTGGCTTACATTCCCCCGCAAGGTTGATCGTTTTTATTTTCTCTTTGATATACCCGTCAGCTCATTCCGGACAATCCCGTATTCTGTGCATTTTAACCTCCTTGATTATAACAATTTGGATTGTCAACACTTTTTCAGACAAATTTTTTTAGGTTATTTTTCCGATATTGTACAGGCGTTTGATACCCTAAGGAAGAATGTATGCGGTGATGATTATACCAGTTTACATAATCCCATAGTTTTATCTTCAGTTCTTCCTGCGTATGGAATGTTTCATTCCATACAAATTCTGTTTTTATAATCTTGAACGTAGCTTCTGCCACTGCATTGTCATAAGGACATCCCTTATGGCTCAGGGAGCGTTCCATATGGAACGTTTCTAACAGTTCTTCAATTGTCTCGTTTTTAAATTCATTTCCACGGTCTGTGTGGAAAATATGGATTTCCGACAGATTTCCGTCTACTTTCATAAATGCCTGTTTTACAAGTTCTGCTGTTTTATGTTCTCCTGCACTGTATCCAATAATCTCCCTGTTAAAAAGATCAATCAGTACACAAATATAATTCCAGCGGTTTCCTACCCTTACGTAGGTCAAATCACTTACCACTACATTGCGGTATGGCTGGTTTTGAAATTGTCGGTTCAACACATTCTCTACTTTTGATTCATTACATCTGTCTTTTTGCGGTTTAAACTGTGCTGTAGTATAGCTTGATACCAGACCTTCCTGTTTCATAATCCGTCCAATCCTGCGTCTTGATACCTGTTTCCCGCAATCAGCCAGTTCTTTCTTGATCTTTCGTGTACCATAATGGTTCCGGCTTTTTCTAAAAATTTCCTGAATGTCTGCAGTGAGTTCTGATTCATCTTTTTTTGCTGCTTCATAATAATAGGTGCTTCTGTTTACCTGTAGGACGCGGCACATTGCTGATACAGAGTATTTGTGGGCATTTGCTTTGATCACATTTACTTTCGTCCTAAGATCAGCGCCGCTTGTTTTAAAATATCATTTTCCATTCTTAACTGCTGGTTTTCTTTCCGAAGCCGGATCAGTTCTTCCTGCTCCGGAGTCCGGTTATCTTTTTCATGGAAAGAACCGGAATTGGATGCCTGCTTTACCCACTTGTCAAACAGGGACGTAGCAATGTCATATTCACGGCAGATATCACATCTGCGTTTGCCGGAACGATATAGTTCCACCAGTTGCTGTTTAAATTCGTCTGTATATTTGCGAGGTTTTCGTCGTTGTTTTTGTTCGGTCATAAAGAGTGCTCCTTCGTGTATTTATTATAGATTATATGACCTTAAAAAATCTGTCCAGTTAATTGTAACCTATCCATGCTCTGAAATCTTCATTCTTGCCCTGCGCTTACGCTCCCCCTCGGTAGAGGACTGACCGATGAAAAGCTCGATATTGCTCATATACAAAGCCCCGTTGTCCAGCGGTTCAACAAGCCCCAGTTTCATAAAGATTTGCAAAGCCCTCTCGACTGTGCCGACCTGCTGGCGGGTAATGGTGGCTATCATTTGGGCGGTGTAGGGGATATTTTCGTCAAGCTGCAAAGTGCCGCCGTATTTCAGCGATTTTAAGTACAGCTTCAAGAGGATATTGGAATACAGCATACCGTCCTGCATACTTTCCAGCAGCACGATAGCGTCATCGTCAAAATAGCTTTCTTTCAGTTTGAGGTAATAATATTTGCGGTTATCTGACATAATCTTGGTTCTCCTTATCTGTGGGGCGGGCTTTCCATCTCTTTGAATAATACCGGGGGCAGAGTACCACGATAGCCCTAAAACTCTGCTTGCAGTCATGGGTACAGCCCCGGCAAAGGGCATTGAAAGTAATGCGGTTTCGCTCATTGAGGAAGAACGCCCATTCCAGCCGCCGCTTCTTGCTCATTCTCGGCATGAAAAAACGCTCCTTTCTTCGGTTTGGTCGGGTATGAGGGGACAGGGGCAAAATCTGTATGTTCCCGGTGCCATTTTCGGGAAAAATCTGCCCTGTAAGCCCCGTTGGAAAGGTCAGGGGTATTGCGGATAGGGTATGGCATACCCCCCTGCCTTTTGTATGGTTTCGGTATCATTTCGGGGCGGTTTTTAACGCTCCTGTTCATGCTTTTTCTGTCGGCTCGGTGTGCCGTGTAGTATCTGCTCTGCGTTCCGTTTGGCGGTGGCAAGCTGCTCATACTCGGCTTTTGCGGTGCGGTAGGTGTTGTAAGCTGCGTTTTTCTCGGAAATGAGGGCTTCAATCTCCGTATTCAGCTTGGAAGTGGCGGGCAGCTTCTTTCCCGGTGCAAGCACCTTTAGCTGGCGCAGGGCAGCTTCATAGATGATAAATTCCGCTTCGTGGGACTGGCGGTAGTTCTCCGCTTTTCTGCCGGACAGCTTTTTATGAGCGTCAATGGTGGGGCGGGTGCGGCGGTAATCGTTGACAACCTTTCGCAGACTTTTCTTGTCGGAAATGCTCTGCTCAATGCCCCGCAGACTTTCCCTTGCTTCGGAAAGAGCTTTCCGGCTGCTCTCCACGGCTGCGTCCAGCTTGTCAAGGTCAAGCAGTTCGTTCTCCATGAGGAAGTTGTGGGTAGCCGCCATCTGTTTGAGGTTGTGCAGGGAAGCCCAACGGTCATAGCCCACGCCCTTGCCCTCAGCTCGCTTGGCTTCCCGGTCAACCATGCGCTGCAAGGTGTTGTCTGCCGGGGCGGTTTTTGCGGTTTTTTCCTCTCGCAAGCGTTCCTTTTGGGTGTGGGGGTATTCGGGTATGGCTGTGGTCTGTTCGGCGGCTCTGTGGGCGTTCTGCGTGAGCAGGGCAAGGACAGCAGCCTTGTCAAAATCGTCCCCCAGCTTCCGGGCTGTGATAGGCTTTGTCCTGTCCGGCGTGAGGTAGGAAAGCCGCCCCCGGCTCTCCTTGACAGTTACGCCCTCCCGCAAAAGCAGGGAAGCAAACTCGTCAAAGCTGCCAGCTTGGGAAAGTGCCTGCCGTATCGTCCGGCGCAGCTTCGCCTTGTCCGTTTCAAACTTGGTGGGCTTGGTCGGCTGTCCGGTGGCTTCTCTGGCGGCGTTCTCTTTATCAAGGGCAAGCTGCCCTTTCTTCTGCGCCCAGTATTCACGCTCGGTCACTCGGTTCTTGCTGCCATGCAAAAGGTCAATCTGATACAGATTTTCCCGGTGGCACATCTCCATGACTTCGGACTTGAAATATTCCATAGCTGCGTCTGTGCAGCGGTGCTTGCAGCCGTCCTTCGTGTCCGCTGGTCTGTCCATGTAGGGCAGAAGCGGGACGGCTTCAATCCGCAAGCTGTTTATGACGATATGCACATGAATGTTGCCAGAGTGATTGTGCCCGTCCGGGTGGGTGCAGACAATGGCTTGGTGTCCGGGGAAATGCTCGTTGCAAAATTCCTCGCCCAGCGACTGCGCCTTATCAACGGTCAGACCGTTGTCCGTTCCGTCCCGTGGGTCAAAGCTGATGATATAGTGGTGGGATTTCACATCTTCCCGTTTTTGGTTCTTGCCATAGCGGAGATTGGAGCGCAGACAGGCAACAGCAAAATCTTCTTCGCCGCAGTTCAGCGTGGCAAGGCGGTAGCCCTCACGGGGAACAAGCCGCCCGTTTTCATCAAGGGTGGGTTTCATGGTAAACTCGTCATGCTCAAAAGTGAGGTAGGCTTCCGCTGCTCCGTAGTCGGCATTTTTAGAGCTGATATGTTTGAATGTTGCCAACAGCTTCACCCACTTTCTGCAAGACTTCAAACTTCAAGGCTGCAAGGTCGGAAATGGCGGCTCGGACTTCGCCGGACAGGGCGTTATACGGTACGCCGTATTCGTTCAGATACCGGGCAATCTGATTGAGGTTGCCGCCGATCCTGCCGTATTCGGCGGTCAGCTTCCCGACAGCGGCAAGCAATTCATCATTGACCGGGGAAACGGTAACAATGGGGCGTATGGTTGCCCGTGTAATGGCTTGCCGGATAAATTCGGACTGGCTCATACCATAAGGGGCAAGCCGGGCGGTAAAGTCGGCGTATTCTTCATCGGTCAGCCGGGTCTTGACTACCCTGCTGCGGTGGGGCATGTTATATCGTTTCATAGGTGGTTGACCTCCTTTCTGTGCGTGGTGTCCTCTCACTAATAGGAGAAAAACGGGGTGTGTAGCGGAACTGTTTTTGAAATAATCCGAAAAGAATTTGCGGGAATTTTTCAAGCGGCGTAAGCCGCATAAGCAGGGTTTGGGGAAGGCACTCCCCAACAAGATTCCCGCAAGGACAAAATGAGCGATAAGCGAAATTTGGTACTGCGGTAGAATCTTGCTCTAAGAAACTGCCGGACTGCCGTTCACTTCCTACTGCCACTTTTTCAGAAAATCGCAACCAGCTTTTTTATAAAAGGCTGCGGGTGGCGTTCTCCCCTTACTCCCTACAACACCGCAAAAAGCAAAAATGACGGACTTTCCGGCAAGAACTTTTCCGGCGGCGTAGTCTTTCCCGACAATAAGGCGTTTTGGAAGCTGTGTTTTGCCCGCTGTCTGAAAAAAACGGCAATCTTTTTTGGCTTCACTGTCTAATACGGAACATTTGGAAATTTGCCAAAAATGGGCGCAAAAAAAGCAGCAAATCTTTTTCGGATTTACTGCTTCGTGTGCCGCTGTGATGGGCGATGGGATATTCAGTTTTTATGGTGGTTCAGTGTGACAAACTGGAATTTAACTGTCTTTGCTAAAAAACCCTATAACAGCCATAATAAATCCTACAGGTATTAAAAGAAAAGACGCCCACATAATACCAATGTATATCAGCTCTAAACCTGCAAGAATCATTATTGCAATACCTAAGAGCATTAAACTGTTACCAAACATAATTTTTTTCATAATGCTTTTCCTCCACAACTTCAAATTTGCTAAAATGATTTTATCATATCGTCAATCCAAATTCAACGGTCAAGCCGGAACTTGAACAGGCTTTCAATTAGTTTTGTTGTGATGTAGTCCTCCATATCAGAGTTATAATAGCCGTTCATCTTAGAGAAGTAGCGGATATATCCAGCGTATCGGTCAAGGACGGCTTGTATCGCTATGGGGTCGCCCTCATGTGCCTTTATGATAGTGTCATAGGGGAGAAGTCGGTTACTCATGGGACAGCACCTCCATTTCCTCTTTCAGCCGCTTCAAGGCAAGCCGTATATGCCGCCCGATTGTGCTGCGTGTCCAGCCGCTTTGTTCTCCGATTTCTTTCTGCGTCAAGTGCTGCAAGTAGTACAAAAAGATTTCCTCCTGTGTCTGTTCCGGCAGCCTGGCAAGAGCCGCCGCAAGAGAGCAGCTATCTAAAAGTATCGTCTGCCCCCGGACAGAGAACGGATAAGTTTCGCCATAGTCCGGCACTTGAAAATACTCGTCTGTGGTGCTTAGTGGGACAAACTTTTCTTCGGTCAAGTATTCAAGGGAGATTTCCCGTTTCCACCTCGCCGCCAGCATACGGGCAGCGTCAAAGGACGCATGACGAATAACAATCCGGCAATAGGTATCATGGGTATAGCGGATATGTTCTTGATAGGCTTCGTATTCAGTCATGGAAAATCCCCCTTTCTTCGATTATGGGAAAGGGCGGCAGCACTTTTTGCTGTCGCCCCTTGATTACCCACCAGCAAGGACAGTCGGGGCTGTCAACGGCGGGCGAAGCCCGTTCATTTTACCGTTGACTGGCTCGGCTGGGTTTGCTACAAATTCTATCTCTTTAAGATTTGTCGGAAAAACTCCTTACCCAAACAAAAACTACAATCGCGGTTGCAATGAGTAATTCCGCAAGAATTACAGAAGCATTCCATATTTCAAAATAGAAATGCCCAATGAAATAGACCGCAAAAAAAATCAAATAAATTCCAATCGAATACATAATATTTTTGGAAATTTGAGTGCGTTTCTGTTCCCTAACTAACATCTGTTTCTGTTGTTGTTCCAGAATTTCTGTTTTAACCGATAATTCATCTATCTCTGATGGTTTTAACAGATAATCCACGGTAACATCGAATACTTTGCTTAGTTCAACAATCTTTTCTACTTCGGGTATGACCTGCCCTGCTCGTGTCAACCCTAGACCAAAAAAAATTTAATTTTTTTGTACCCTCAAATATCACTTTCTATTATACCTGCTATCGCTGTATATTGAAAGCAATACTTATGCCTGCAGAAGAAAGGAGTGCCATATTTTCTCGACACTCCAAACTCCATAAGCATCCATCTTACTTGAAAAATGGATCATCTGTATTCCATACAATCTCTATATTGTCCTCTCCATTGATAATCACTTTTTTGATTACCTTCTGGATTTTCTCTCTGTCAAAAGATTCCATATTGATGATACTTTCTAACTGTGTCTCAAACTTACTAGAAGAATTATCTTCTGGCGGTATTTCTGTTTTAAGCTGTTCGATTTCCTGATGCAATTCATCAATCTGCTCCACCATCGCCTTTGAACGCTTGACATACTCTTCTCTTGTGAGCTTGTCATCCTTATAATCAGAATACAACATCATCTTTTTACTGCTGAGGCTCTTCACCTTCTTTTCAAGTGTTGCAATCTTTTCTTCCGGAGATACTTCTTTCGATTTACCAGCTTTCTTTATTCCTTTCTCATCCAGATAAGCTGTTGCATACATATTTACAATTTTCATGATTGCATCTTCAACCTTGGCAACTTCCACCCTGTTGTTTTTGCATGGAGAATTTTCCTCAATTCTGGACGAGTAACAAAGAAGAATGTCACCTTTTACCCTTTTGCTGGGTACCAAGGCTCTGCCACACACACCACAATAATAAAACGGATTATAGTTTCTCTTACCACGCTTTAAACGAACACATTTTTTTGAATTAGCGTGTGCCATATCAAATAATTCCTGAGTAATAATGGGTTCATGGCAATTTTCTATCACCATCCATTCGTCTTTAGGAACATAGCTTGAAGTGTTATTGCTGCCTATCCTCTTCTTAGTTTTATTCCATATCAGTTTTCCAAGATAAACTTCATCGTTTAATATATCCCGGATAGAAGAAGTACTCCACAGACTTTTTACTTCAACTGCATGAAAAACGTTTCTGCTTCCTTTTCTCTTTTTATATGCAGATGGTGTATCAATACCCTGAGCATTTAAGTAATTTGCCACTTCCGTTTTTCTTTTGCCCTGTGCGGTCAGTTCAAATATCAGCTTGACCACTTCTGCTGCTTCCGGATCTACAATAATCTTATGCTTATCACTTGGGTCTTTGACATATCCATACCTTAACTGACCACTAATGTTCTCCCCATTCAGTATCCTTGTGTGCTTTGCAGAACATATTTTATTGGATAAGTCCCTGCTATAAAGCATATAAATTAAATTCTTAAACGCAACATTCATACCACCGGTGGAACCATCATAGTTATTGCTGTCATAATTATCATTAACTGCAATAACCCGTACCTGATAAAGTGGAAGTATCTGCTCCAAAAGACTTCCAACTTCAATATAATCCCTTCCGAGTCTGGATAAATCCTTTACAACAATGCATGATATTTTTTCAGCCCGGATATCCTCCATAAGCTTCATATAGCCTGGTCTTTCAAATTTTGTTCCAGTAAATCCATCATCACAGTATTCCTGTACCTTCGTATCCTTAAGCTCCGAATGATTTTCAATATATGCTTTTAACAATTCCCGCTGGCTGGATATACTGTTACTCTCCTCTTTCCGATTTAATGATACATCTTCATCTTCCATAGAAAGGCGAATATACATAGCAGTTATCTTACTCATTCAAATCACCTTCTCTCTTATTTTTTACCTGTAACAGTTCTTCCAGACAATCATCATAAACCAGATTTACGGAAATTCTGCCACCTTCAAACACCTGTACCTTGTCAACAAATGCATCTGCCAGCTCTTTGTTGAGTTTTCTGCATTTCAGATATTTATTGATAAGATTTTCCCAGTCCGCATCAATCTTATAATTCTTTGAATACAAGTTCTGAGATATTAAAAGATTATCTATCTCCTTCTTCAAAGCTTCGCTTTTTAAAAGATACTGCTGCTTTAATGTCAGATATTCACTCTCATTAATCAAATGTTCTGAATAATCTCCATATAACTCAGAGAACTTGCGGTTTACCTTCTCCAGTTCCCTGCGCTGTCTGGTAATGGCTTTTTCATACACATCGTATTTTTTCAGTCCGCTGCTTCTTGCATTTAATTCCCTTATTACTCTTAATGCGTCAATACAGCAACGCATATGATTTGAAATCTGAGCAAAGACAGCGTTGTTGACATCCTCCTGATTAATTTTGTGTCTTGAACATGCCGGATTAATACCATCTGAAAAAGTTCCACAAAAATATACATACGATTTTGTTGTTCTTGGAGAAAGTCTCATACCCTTGCCACAGTCTCCGCATACAATTTTTCCCTTTAGTAAATTCTTTTCATTAGGTGGGTGTTTTGTAAACTCTTTTGCAAAATAAGCATCCGAGATTTCCTTTACTCTTTCCTGTGCCTTTTCAAATGTCTCTTTGTCAACAAGTGGCTCATGCGTATTTTCAACAATGACCCATTCACTTGGATCTGTTGCATGGAGTGGAATATTATTGTATTTCTCAATTACTACTTTCCCATGCACCGCCGAACCAATGTATGCCTGATTTGTCAGTATTGACTTAACTGTTGTTTTGGTCCATACACCATTGGTTTTTACATTCTGCTGGTAACCAAGAGATTTTAAATACATCAATGGTGACATTATTCCTTGCTCATTCAGATATTTTGCAATTGGTGTGTAACCTTTGCCATCTAAAAACAATTTATAAATAAGCCTGACATTTCCAGCAGTTGCTTCATCCACAACAATTCTGTTCTTCTCCGTCTTGGATTTCAGATATCCATATGGAGCAAAACCGCACATATATTCATCCGTAGTCCATTTTCTACGATGTGCAGTTGAAACTTTCTTGGAAATATCCTTTGCATAAAACTCATTTACGATATTTTTCAAAGGCATCATAAGGTCTGTGCCCGGTCTGAACGAGTCAAAATCATCCGTAACAGCAATGAATCTTACATTGAGAAAAGGAAACACTCTTTCAATGTAGTTCCCCATCTCCACATAATTTCTTCCAAGTCTCGATAAATCCTTAACAATAATACAGTTAATTCTTCCTGTTTTTGCATCCTCAAGCATTCGCTTAAAATCCGGTCTTTCAAAATTAGTACCGGTAAAGGAGGCATCATAATATTCCTCTTCAATTACAATATCTTCGTGATCTTTGACATAATTCTTCATAAGTTCCATCTGTGTTTCGATTGTCCCTCTCTCAATGTTCTCTTCCTTTTCATGGGACAGTCTTGCATATAATCCAGCCTTAAAAAGAACCTTCTTCTCTTTATCCGGTAAGGCTGTGTTTTCCTGTAGCATCATATTTTTTCTGCTTTTTCTTGCCATATTACACAGCCTCCCTTCTGCTGATATTTAATTGTCCACCCGGTTCTTTATCTACTTGATAACCCAGTTTTTCGACCGATTCTAATAACTGCTTATAACAATCATCAAAATCAAATACGATCTCAACCTCTTTATTCTCTGAAACTCTTACTTCACAAATCAGTTTTACAACCACGTCCCTGGTCAGTTCCTTAATATCCTTGTATTCGGTAAAATAATTCATCCAGAGATGCTTATCATCCTTCTCCTCAAGAATTAAAGCAATGTCTCTCTCAATCTGGCGAATTATTTCTTCTCCCTCTTTTGCTTTTTTCAGATATGCCTCATGAAGTTCAAGATATTCTTCTTTAGTAAGAATTCCGTCCTTCATATCTTCATACAGTGAAGTTTTCAGTCTTTTACACTTCTCAACTTCCTCAAGTTTTTTCTGTTTTCTTGCTTCAAGACTTTTTACATCAAGCTGCTGGAAAGGAATTGTTCCAATATAATCAAGTATTTCTTCCAGATTCATTACGTTTTTGATATGAAGCTTTAACATTTCAAGCACCGTATCCTCTAATAACGATACTGATATTGAGTGCTGTGAACACTGCTTTGTCAATTTATGATTAGAGCAGATATAGTAAGCGTATTTCTTATCACCTGCTGTTGTAATTTTTCTTGTCATTGGTGAACCACAGTCTGCACATACTGCAATACCTGAAAGATTATAGACCATATCTGAATCCGGAGATATTCTCGTATCCATTCCCAACAACCTTTGAACAATCTCAAAATCCCTGTCACTAATAATCGGCTCATGATTTTTTTCGATTCTTATCCAGTCAGATTCCGGCTTAACAACCTCCTGCTTCACTTTATGATTTGGTGTCGTTCTTTTGCCTTGAACAAGATTTCCAATGTAAATCTCATTTTCAAGAATCCTGCGGACCGTGACTGAACTCCATACCGATTTTTCATTCTGTAAAAATCCGGTCTGATAACCGCTCCCTGTGCTCTGCTTATATTCCATAGGTGCAAGCACACCCTCATTATTCAACTGTGTTGCTATTGCATCCTGACTCATTCCGTGAAGCTTTAGCCGAAAAATTTCCTTCACAATACCGGCTGCATAAATATCAATAACCAGCTTATGTTTATCATCATCCGATTTTTCATACCCATAGGGAACAAATGCACCGATATACTCACCATTTTTTCTCTTTACATCCAAATGGCTTCGTATCTTTATACTGATATCCCTGCAATATGCATCATTGATCAGGTTTTTAAACGGAATAATAATCTCATCCCCCTGTGACTTTCCAGTCACACTGTCATAGTTATCATTGATTGCAATAAACCTTACACCAAGAGCCGGAAATAATCTTTCGATGTATCGACCTGAATCAATATACTCGCGTCCAAAACGTGAAAGATCCTTTACCACCACACAATCAATTACTCCTCGCTTAATATCTTCCATCATCGTCTGAAAAGACGGACGGTCAAAATTAGAGCCGGAATAACCATCATCCACATATTCTTTAACTATTCTAATGTCCTTTTTGTCTGCAAGGAAATTTCGGATGAAATCCTTTTGATTTGAAATACTATTACTCTCAGCTTTTGCGCTGGTAGAAACATCGCCATCCTCCTTAGATAATCTAACGTAGATGGCTGCATGATAGATTTTTGAGATTTGTTTACTCATATCGCAACACTCCTTTAAATATTCTACGTCAGATGTACCCAACTAAAATATCAAAGGAAGTTATGCCATATTCATTTAGTCCTTGAACATATCATAGCACAACTCCCTATCATTTTCCATATGATTCTGAAAAAAGATTCTAAACTGTAAGCAGCATATTCTTGAAAGCTTCTTCTATGGAAACTCCATTATTGGCAAAGCTTACTTTAACTTTCATCTTCCCCACTCTCATCATATAGGGATTCCCAACTTTTCTTATAAACTTCTGCTGTCTCTTTTCAATCGTATCATTCAGATCAGCATGATAAGATGCCATATCGGGCATTTCATTAATCTTGACATCACTAAAATCAGTATCAAGCAATGCTCTGTATTCTTCTGCTGTCATAAAATCTATCCCCCCTTTCAGTAAAAATGCCACCCATAAAATACAGGTGGCTATGTAACCCGGAGCAAATGCCCCGGTAATATTTAATTGTACTTTTCATATGCCCCAATCTGGATTTTTACACATTCAGTAATCTTATCAAGTAGTTCCGTATCTGAAATTGAAGCAACTACCCTCTCAATCTGGACATTTACATCAATGGATACAATCTGCTCACATAATGCCATACTGTCAAATACCTCAAAATCTGTGTCAGTAACCTTTACCTTTGCAGCCGGTATTGGACAGTGGGTTGGCAGATATTTCTTTTTCCATGTTTTTGTGGACATGGCTACTGCTGTGACAACCGGTGAATACTGATTTGCTTTGTTATTTGAGATAATAATATAAGGTCTTGTATACTTCTGAATGCTCCCTTTACTTACTGACTCCAGATTTGCAATAACAATATCGCCCCTGTTCAGTTTCATCTATGTCATTCCTCCTGTTCCCTGATATATTCTTCTGCCTCATCCTCTGTCGGACAGGCAACAATCCGTTTCCCATATTCATCAATCACTACTGTTTCGCCCGGAAATATAATCAGTTTTAATTTTCTATTTTCTTCTGTCATATCATTCAATCGAGTAGGAAGAATTTCTCTTAATTGAGAAATTCCGACCTCTCACACCACCGTACGTACGGTTCCGTATACGGCGGTTCAATCAACTTAACAAGTAACACACTTTTCGATGTAGTAATCTAACATTGAAATTAGTCCAAATGAGGCTAATCTTTTGTTACTTATAGCAACATTTACTGCGCCTTTGTTACATACATAAGCTATTCTTTTACCTGTGTATGCAACTCGTCTAGCTGTGTTTCTGTCTATTCCAAGTTTTACAAGGTTCTTCTCTTGATTCTGCGGTGTTTTCCATTGTTTCCAAATGCACATGCGAAGCCGATAACGGATTCTTGAATCTAATTCCTTGCATAGTGTTTTCATACTGCCTATCTTGAAGTAGTTAATCCAACCTCTTATGAGCTGATTAAGCTTCTCCACTTTATAGCTGTTGCTAACACCCCAACTACGGCATGTGAGTTCTTTCATTCTCTTCTTAAACTTCGCTACTGATTTAGCATGTGGTTTTGCCTTAAACTGATGTGCTCTTGGATCAAAGTAGAACCCAAATCCAAGGTATTTAAGTCCGCTTGGTCTGTCTACTTTACTCTTAGTCATGTTGACCTTGAGCCCTAGCTTTTCTTCGATGAATCGTGAGATATTTCTCATAACTCTATTCGCAGACATTTCACTTCCGACCATGATAATACAGTCATCTGCATATCGTACAAAGTTAAGCCCTCTCTTTTCCATTTCCTTATCAAGTTCATTGAGCATGATGTTTGCCAGCAATGGAGAAAGGTTGCCTCCTTGTGGAGTTCCTACAATGGAATCCTCATACTCATCGTCTATCATAATTCCGCTCACTAGATACTTCCTTACAATAGAGATGACATCCCCGTCCTTAATTGTTCTTCCAATTAAAGTCATTAGCTTATCATGGTTTACTGTGTCAAAGAACTTTTCCAAGTCGATGTCTACAATCCAGTCATTTCCGTCATTCATTATATTGAGTGCCGTTAGAATTGCCTGCTGTGCACATCTATTAGGTCTGAATCCGTAACTGTGGTCATGGAACTGTTCCTCATAGATTGGTGTTAACACCTGTGCGATGGCTTGTTGTATGAATCTGTCTGTTACTGTTGGTACTCCCAGGTTTCTGACACCGCCATCAGGCTTTGGTATCTCCACTCTTCGTGCTGGCTGAGGCTTATATTTTCTTGTCCTCAACTGTCCCTTGATGGTTTCGCCGTTCTTTGCAAGGTGTTCCTTCAGTTCTGTGTACTTCATTCCGTCCACTCCCTCAGCACCTTTGTTTCGTACGACTTGCAGATATGCTCTGTTGAGATTATCACTAGATAATATCTGCTCCATTAGATTACTTGTGTCCATGCGTTCTTTCCTTTCCGTCTCGCTTGATTTGACCACCTTTTACCCGATTGGTTACGGCAGATGTTGTCATTTCTGCAATACGAGACATACTCAAACTGATTGATTGTTCGCCCCTTCGCTCCATCCCCATTACAGAGACTTCTTCACTACTATGGGCTCGGCTGACTTCTCACAGTTCGTTGTTACTAGGCTAATGAAACCTCTGTGAGACCTCCACGCTTAAGGTGCACGCTCTTTCTCTCCATATATCCGCCGCATTTACTCTGCTTCTACAAACGTGGTAGTTATTAGACTTCACTGTTCTTTGCCAGCTTATCACTCGAAGCCTAGCCTTATATGCGATTTCTGTCCGTCGGACCAGAGATTCGCTTACAGCTTCCTTCAGATTCCACCTCACAGTAGACACCCTTGCTGTTCGGCTATACATTTCCCACTACCTGGGCATGTTCGGGACTTACACCCGTTAGAGCGCGCCCATGGCGCGCAAACAAAGAAATGAGAGCAGGTTCATAGCCCCTGCTCTCTGCATTAATACTGATTCCATGTTCCGCTGCAAGTGTCATTACAGCTTTAATCTCATTAAGTTCCATTGAAATGTCTACCACATCTCTTACTAGCACACATATAATGGCATCTCTTTCAATATAATATCTTAATCGTTCAACCGCTTTTTTATCTGTATTGAAAATTGTCTCAACAACTTCCATGCCGGACTTTTTTGCATATGCCTCGATACGGTCAGCTGTATCATTTGCATTATTCCTTGCAAATATCAGACACCGCTTTTTTTCTCTGGAATCCTGCATATTGCCTCCTATCTGCCGTTCCTGATGTTATGATAGAACTTTGATACCGTATCAAGCACCAGCCCTCTTATATCACTTTCCTGAACAGGCTCTTTGTACATCATCTCATAACACTCTTCAAGTTCTCCATTAATATCCTCCACATAGATATCATATTCGCTGAGTTTTCCAAGTGTATCAATAACGTTCTCATCTGTTGCACCAATCATATCCTTTGAAAGTGTTATGATTGTATTAACATCTTCTTCCATATTTAAACCGATAATGGCATATTTCATCGGAAATGAAACTCCTTCTGTAGAAGCAGGCTCTGAAAGCATAGCTACAATTTCATAGCCATTATCCTGACAATACTTTTCAAGCAACTTCGGCACAAAATGATCTGTAGCCTCTAATCCTGTTTTTGCATAATATATAATTGCTCTTTCCATCTTAAAATCTCCTTATAAATAATATTGATTTGATACTGTGCGCACTTTATCTCCTCACATAAGCTGACTTATCTGTACTCTCCACACCATCACACCTAAACATTTCTTTTCTGTCGGTGACCATAAATCAGTTTGTGTGGGAAGATAAAATACTATCTTCCCGGTTTCTTAACCATCCCCGTATCGGGTAACATATCCTTTGCCAGCCACAATCACTTCGTAGTTTCCTGCCCATCTGGACTTACGAAAGTAGCCACTCTCTGAAAATGCGTTTTGCTGAAATTCAGGTGCACTTATTATCTCATTACCTCCGGCTGCTAACCCGGTAGGCACAACCCTCTGCTCTTATCCTTAAAGGCTCCTGCTGTTACGTTTCTCATAATCGGCTACAGCTCTGAGGATAGTCATCGCACGAAATGGGATTCTGCCACCCTGTCATAGACAAGGCGATATAAGCTCGTGGGATATGCGTGTCCTATTCTGTTTTCAATATTCAACGGTTCTTTTCTCAGAACCTGAACAGAGTATAACTGACACCACGCATCTTCTACAGTAACCGACACTCTTTTGAACTAAGAGTAACACTCCCACCTGTTCCAAATCCTTATAAAAAAAGCCGGACTGCATCATCAAAAATGCAATCCGACTTTTTTATTCTGTCAGAAGTTTCATATTGTCAACGGCATTTAATACCATATTCCGGATAAACTGTACTTCCTTCTCCTTCAGACCAACCAGCAGATCATCGACTTCTGCCTTTCTTTCACACCCACACACAAGATAATCCAACGATATATGAAACAATTCAGCAATACTAATCAAAGTATCTATTTTTGCTCCATTTACACCAGCTTCAATTTTCCGCAGAGCATCCACTGACAATCCAATCTGCTCGGCAAGCTGCTGTCTTGTCATTCTTCTTGCCGCACGCAACTCTTTTATTCTTTCTCCACTATTAACAATATCGTAGTACACCTTCCACTCTTTTCCGGCACCTTATATATTTGCTTAAGCTGTATTCATTGTACCGTAAGCGAATCTTTTGTCAGAGTGACTAAACCAGCTATTTCAAGTGGAATATTGTACACCTTAATACCAAGAATATAAATATTCGCAGATTAAAAAAAGAGATATTTCCAAACTCTCATTACATTTTGGAAATATCTCTTTACTTAATATCCTCATCCGGCACAAACTCCATGATGTCCTCTATCTTACAATCAAGTATGGAACATAATCTGTTAAGGATTACCGTTTTTACGACCATATTCTTTCGCAATCGCTGTAACTGTGCTTTATCTATTCCATAATCTTTAATTAGTGCATACTGGCTAATATTTTTCTTCTTGAGTGTAATCCATAACCTGTCATATACTATCATTACAAAGACCTCCTCCTTGTATTCTACGCAAGAGTGTCCTATAATGATATGGTGCGTGTATGCACCATGCTGTATGTATATGATAGAATAGAAAATAGCCATAATCTGCATAGAAAACAGCTCTCAAGGTTATTATGTAATATAGAACGGATTATCTGTTTTACTTTTATGGTATTCAACCGGGACAATTCGAGCACCTGACAATTTGCCCGCAGATACCCTTTTCAGAAAGGATTCACAACAACACTATGAATGATAAAAACACATACTCTGTTGATAAATATTTGGAAATCATTGCCGAAAAAGAAGGAATCACAAAAGAAGAAGTCCAACAGGAAATTGGGCGGGCAGTTTCCATTGCTTTAAAAAGCCCTGATCCACAAATGCAACGCTTCTGGACAGACTTTCCATGTGATAATGAAACTCCCACCATTGAAGAAATCATATACCATCTCGCTGAAAAATTTGCAAAAGAGTCATAGACAAAGGACAGGATAACTACCCGTCTATTCACTCAGATAATCTTCCTGTCCTCTTAATATTTGTTCAATCATATGTAATGCAAATTCTATTTCTCTTTCGTCACACCGATTCATCATAAATGCAAAACGCTCAATGTGTTTTTCTGGGTGCTGCTGGCTCATCAGAACCGTAGGCGATGACTCCAATGCATGAACAATATTCAAATATGTATCAAGACTCATTGCCCTTCTGCCATTTTCAACACTTTTGATAGTATCCAATGATACATCCGCCCGTTCTGCAAGCTCTGCCTGCGTAATTCCAAGCCTTCTGCGTTCTTTTCTGATATTCTCTGCAATAATTTCGTATATGTGCTCTCTTTTCCCCATAGCCCCATCATCCTTTCTGACTTATCGCATTATATCAGAAACTATTATGGGTTTTGGTAAACTGTAATCCTTTGACATTTTCGTGTAATACTTTGCATATTCTGTCAAAATCCCTTTAATTTTATGCTATCAGGATGTTTATTATTTATCGCCAACGGAATACCTTTTTGCCAACAGTCCATTTCATACCCTTGCTGTTTTAATTTTTCCAAACACTCTCCCTTAACAATAATATATTCTGGTTTCGCTCTTCCAAAAAATCCTTGATCATACCTGTCAAAATCTTCCGGAACATACTTCATCTCATATTTATCCTCACCCTTAGGCGATAATACCATATGCCCAATACTTTCTTGACAATTCCTTATTAACGATATTGGATAAGAAATTAGGATTCTGTGCTTGAAATGCTTTCAAACTTTCAATAAAAGCAGACTTACTTTCTGTTTTCAAATCCGAAAAAATTGAATCTACTTTTTGATTTTTTACATTTTTTTCAATATACTCATCCGATTTAGCTTCATATTTCTCTACCATATGCGGATTTTTCGTTACAGCATTAGAATACCAATTTGTCAAGTATTTTAAAGTGTTAAGCTGTCTATCAGAATTACTACTTTCTCTACTGATCCTTTGATATTCATCATATGCACCTGAATCCATTGACCTCATCATATCAAGACCATCTGTAGTGTAAACAAGATTACTACCATGTCCTAAATAATTTCCTTTTTTTACCCCGTAATCCATATTTCCATCTGCATTCATCTTTCCGGCACTTGCCAGCTTTGCTATAGATTCCATTGCATCCAAAAAGGAACTTTTTTTATCTTCTGATATAAAATTATTTGCAGCATATTCCGCTTTTTTCATTCCTAATGATATATTAGCCTGACGCTCCTCCTCACTCACAGAGCTGCCATTTCCAATAAGAAAATTTTCGCGGATAATATCATATACAAATCCCTGTTCCTCTTTGCTACAATTTTCAAGAGAAGACGATATCGTCTTGTCAACATCATACATTCCTGAATATGCTGGTAAATCATCTGCACTTTTATCCACTTGAACAATATTCTGCTCAAATTCGTTTTTCTCTTTTAGCTGTATTGCTCTTTTACCTTTTGCACTTATTTCCAGAATAACCGCATCATCTTTTTCCTTAGAAATATCAATTTTCTCTTTTCCATTCCAGTGATTATTACCATACGGAGTGATCACGCTGTCCTGATAATGTTGGGTAGCTATCTTCATTTTAACCCTCCTGTATTTTGCATAATAGGTTGACACACCAAATCGTGTGACAACCTATTTTTATATTTTCTTAGTTACAATTTACACATTAAAACGGATGATACATAGTATATGCCAAATGGAAAATAGTCTCTGAAGCACTTATGCTACTATCATCACTTGGCGATACAGAAACTCCACATATATCAAAATAATGAGTGGATGTTGAACCATAATACGAATATACACCAATTCCAGGTGGTAAAGAAATATCAATTTCAAATTTACCACTTGAGTCTGTAGTACCTGTACCTCGCCTTATTGCATTCGCAGAGGTATTATTAGCCTCCCATGCCGGACTATAATATAATCCGTTAATCTGCTCTCCCCCAACTGCATACGTTACACCCGTCGAACTGTCTGTTGCTGTCAGCACTCCATAAACAGTTAATGTTCCAGATCCCTGCGTTCTGAAATGTGCTCCATATCCAGGATAATTAACAACCTTATTTAACCCTTCTGAACCTTTAAGATCAGTTATAACAATACCTGTAGCCTTCAAAATAGGAGTAATAGACAATTTATAATTCTGAATGTCCAAATCATCAAAATTCTCCATAGTTTTTGCATTGGAAACTCTAATATAATATTTTCCTGACGAAACAGAAATAGTGTTTCCGCTGCCTACTCGTTTCATTTGATACCCTTCTGATGCAACATTCTGATATACTTCTACAGAACAGGTATTTGTTGAAGCTGTAGTAGCAGAAATTTTTAATTTGTCATAAATTCTACTGCTTGGCACTGTAATTACATACCAATCATTATCAATCGGAGAACTTAAATTTCTTGATTCAATATAAGCCCCTCCTGCTCCATATGTAAATGCTAATGCCTGTCTTACAGACTCGTCAATCTCATAAGAATCACACGCTGTACTTACTGAATAATCCAATGTGAATGATTCACTTACACTTCCGCCCTCAGATGCTAATACATACAAATAATATGTTGCTGTATCACCTGATGTTATATAGCCTAACGCTTCCGGCAATGTACCTGCGGTGCCATTAATATAAGTATAATAATCTGAGCCCGTTAAAATATTGCCTTCTGCATCCAATAAATACAAATCGTAATCCAAATCTGCATTAGCAGGCGTTGTTAACTGTGCTTGCAAATATACCCCTGCTGGCAAATTAATATTATAAAGTTTTGCATCGCCCTTTGCTGTCAAATAGTCACTAACCGTACCGACTACAACCGCAGTATCAGCTTGTGTAGCCAAAATATCCTCTGCAATACTTTCATCTACTGTAATACTTTCTGACGATTTCGATAAGTCATTATTTTCGGTTGTTTCCAATTCTGAAATTTCTACAGGTTCCTGTTGCTGGATATCCACCGATTCATTTCCAACATTAGTATCTTCTGCTGCGACTAAAGAATCCTCTGTGATTTCTGCTGCTTTAACATCCATTCCATTAGCCAATGAAAATGTCATTGTTAATGCCAATGCTGTCGCAACCACTGTTGTTATAAATTTATTTTTCATATCAATTCCCGCCTTTCTAAGCTTATTTTGTACAACAATTTGAACATTATTTTCAATAACCTTTTACCTTTTTTTAATGTTCGGACGTTTCGGCTGATGCCATATTCCTAAACACGCAGGTGGAAATCCATCTATCCCATATACAGCTTCTTTTCTCATGACACGTTCTACAACCTTCAACACTTTCTTATTAACCTGCTTCATTCTCTCTCACCTCCTGTTTAAAAATTTTTGCTATACACAGCAAAGCTGCACATAATATAACAGCTATTGCCATGTAACTAATGTAAACCCTATCTGTCTCTAACATAACACAACCAAGTATTATGCCCCTCCTGTAAAGCGATTTCAAAACTTCTCGTCTATACAAGTATGTTTGTTCCAACACAACGATAATTTTTTATTGGAAACAATTTTTTGTTACCTTTTTCCACTCTTTAGCAATAGTTCCTACCATATTTTTTCTAATTTGCATTTTGTCTGAATTTTTCCACACAAATTCAGTAGTGCAGCAACTATCATACCGTTTAATAACCACTGGCATACTTCAATATGAATTTTGTGTGATATAATAATTGCCATATCTGCCAATACTAAAATTATTAACGCCTGTTTTCTAAATTTTTTCTGTTCCTCTTGATCTAATGTTCGATTTTCATTTTCTATTGGAGCAAATGCAAATATAATTGCATTTGCCCCAAATGTAGTTATAGTACATAACCATAGTGGAAAAATGATTTTATCCAATAAACATACCGCAACAACTATGGAACATGAAAATAAATAGCATCCACTCCTTGTTCTCGCATGAAAGCCACCCGATTTTCTACGCAATGGTATTAACACCATTGCAGTTACAATCATGGGCATTATCATTCGCATAGCAAAACCAATTACTATGTATGACAAGTAATGTACCACCTCTAACAATAAGCATTCTAAGCCAAAGCGATATACATCTTCCTCATTTTCATCCAGAAGTCCTTTTGTCCTCATGCAAGATAGAACATTTTTCAGCAATTTGTCCATAGGAAAATATTATTTTCTTTCTTTCAGTTCTTTTACTTTCTGTGGCATTTTAGGCTGATAGCCAATAAACAGGCACGCTGAATTTGCCTCTTTCTCTGCGTTTGCATATGCTGCTTTTGCAAGTAATTTCAATGCTACATCATTAAGTTTTTTCATGCTTGAAAACCTCCTTATTTTTTCTTTTTCTATCGACAAGCATCTTATAAAATTTTACCTTTTTTGCACCAAGTACGATTTTTTTGCACGAAGTAAGACTTTTCACTTATTAAAAAGCCAAAATGCTGATGAATATAATATCATCTGTTTTGTTACTTCATATATTTTTATTGATAAACATATTGATATTACGAGCGATCGCATTCATATTGTCAAAAAAATAGCACCTAAACCACAAATGGATTAGATGCATATAATTTTTTCTATTATTTTATTTGCTTATCTACAATTTTAATTTTCTGTTACTGCTTTAAATCCGAAAATTGCTTACCTACCTAAATAAGTCTATCATTACCTCTTACATGATTTTCCTCGATATCTTTCAGACTTTTCTGCATACTTTCAAAGTATTATCCTATCGGGGCACCATTTTAAGATTTCTGATTGTCAACAGACCTTTTTCTCCATCAATATATGTACTATTGAAAAATACAACAAAACAAACCTGCGATATTTTTTTCCACGCAGTTGAATCTCTTGTTGTAGAAGGAATCCATATTCGGAAATGTTCTTCCTCGCAGCTAACCTGTAATGTTCTATCAATTACCTTATTTCGTATATCATCTTTTATTTCCAATTGAAAAGCTCTTATATCGCCACTACTTGCCGCATCAAATTCAAAAAAATATCCTGCTTCAAAAAAAGCTGACCAGTTATCACATGGAGCATATTCAAATAATGCCATTGCAAATTCCTTATTTTCTATTTTATTTACATTGATTATGTCAATATCCATTTCAAAACTATCTTTATGTGTTCTTATTTTCATAATATTTGAATCAGTATAAGAACTAACCTGTTTTATATCATAAAACTTAGTATAATCGTAAATTAAATCAACTTCTTTTCTCTGTGATATAGAATCGTCAAATCTTGTATGCTCATTCACACGATTTACTTCATTTGCAAGTTCCGTTGTAAGATAGCGTGTAAGGTGCATACTGACATAATCATTAAATTCCTCATCAGAAGCATAAACAACATATATTCCTCTGTCCTTGTATTTCTCCTTAAATGCCTGTATCTTTGTCTCCGCTTCCATATCAATTTCACTTTTTCGTACTGGCTTATCAGAAAAATATACAAATACCTGTTTTCCCTTCTGTATCATCAATTCAATTTCTTCTATTGTCCCTGATTCATAATGTTGTGTAGGACTTCCTATTCTATTACCAAATATAGCAATAATTGCATCCGATTTATCTAAAATCTGTTTATTAATAATGCTTTGTGGATACTCTCCTGCTTCTGGCATAACATTCTTTGACCAATACAATGTCTTAACAAAAATATTCATAGAAAAACCAATGGAATCATTTATATTATCCACAACTCTGTTGATAATCTCTATCTCTGTTTTCACATCGGAAGGACAGGAAATCATTAATCTACATACCGGCATCTTCTTAAACATAACTTTTCCCCCTTTGCGTTTTATTTAGTACAGCAGACTACTATAATTATTACCATAATACAACACTGCCTACTTTTTTAAATTCTGAGATTTCATTCAACAACAACCAATTTTTTATTATATTATACCAGTTTTTTCTACTTTTTTAAATATATTCATTACAAACTCACAACTCATATACAAAACAGAATAAACAAAAATTCCATTTAACTTAATAAAACAACAATTTTGCACTTACTACGAATTTTTTTATTACAATTTCTCAGCAAGACATAAAATAACAGGGAAATCAGAACAACTCCTAATCTCCCTGTCACAATGTCAAACATATTCTGGAATCCAATATTTTTACATTATTTGGTATTCTCCATAAGCAACTTATAAATATCCAATGTACTTTATAATTTTAATCTTCTAAAATATAAGATACTTTCATTTTTACAGATGAATATTTTGTACCTCCAATAAATGCCGAGCCAAGATTTGGCGACGCAATATTAGTTCCCGTCATATACACAGACCATGTACCTGCTGCTTTTTCTGCAATGAACAAGTTGGTTGTCGTTACATTTCCTTTTCCCCAACTAACTGTATGTGTTTCACCACTAGGACTTGTAATTGTAAGGCTCTTTGCCAATATTGCTCCTTTTCCTCCAATAACAGATGCATTTGAACAGTCAATTTCAACTTCTTTTACTATCGCTTTATCTGGTAAGCTGTTAAAATTAAATGTGATGGTATTAGAATTTCCAGTAACTCCTGGTAACAATGCAACAGACATTGCCTTTGATGATGTAACAGTTTTTGATGATGTAGTTGCTGCAAAAGCTGTTACCTGAGATGCAAACAGCATCGTAAATGCTATAGCAAATGCCATTATTTTATTTATTTTCTTTTTGCTTAAATTAAACATAGATATTTTCCTCCAAATTATAGACCTTATTTTAATTGCATACTTCATGCCTTCATATCAAAATTATCTTGCAATATTATGTTTTCACCTACACTACCAGTCTTTTCTTCACTATTTAATGCTTTTCTCGCCTCACTAAATGCCTCATAATATGTCATTTTTAATGCTGAATGAACCTGTGACTCTGCTTTTGTTTCTTTTTCCTGCCAGCCTACTCCCCCTGTATAGGTCAAAACTTCTTCGCCCTCTTCATTGTATACATGAATTGCCGAGCCTGTCCCTGTTCCCTGATATTTTGCCTCATAAGGTATTCCAAACAGCATACAGAGCCATTTTTTGTCTGCTTCCTCAACTTCTTTCACTGCTGACATATTACCTGAATTCATTGATTGACTAAACTTTCCAATTAAAGCAGCTCTATTCGGGGCTACTTTGCTTACTTCCGTCTTTCTCAAATTCATAAATGCATTTCCCATATATACATTGTCCTGTGCATCTTTTTTTGCCAGATCAACAATCTTCTCTTTTAAAGAATCCGTTAATTTCCATTTGTTTTTTTTAGAAGATTTAGAAACATTTTTATTCGATGTGTTCCACACTTTTGCTGTGCTATAATTATTTGATATTTCCATTTAATTGAATCACCTCTCTGTTCTGTCATTTATGTAATCATACAATTCCTTATATGACAGATAACCTGATAAGTTGTTCGAATCATATTGTAACTGCATAAATTCTTTAATCATGCTCATATAGTCTTTCTTTTCATTTATGCTGTCAGAATCATAAGTGATGTTGCCATTCACACCACCAGCCGCATTCATGAAATCTCCAAAAGCATTTTTCGTAAAGCCTTCTACATCACTATATGTTGTATATGCAAGCATTTCCAAATAACTTGCATTTCTTGGATCAACATCATTTATCTGTACATTTGTATCTGTGTAATTTCCTTCTTTGTCCCAATATCTTACCCTGTATTCTGGGTTTGCCGAATCATATGCATCTGATTTATATACAGATGCACTACTGCCATCCGGAAATCCTACTGCTGTTAATGCATTTCCACTATCTTCTGTTCCCGACATATGTAATGTAATATTAGAAGATGTACTGCTTACATTTGATAACAAACCGGAATTCATACCGTTCGCTTTCGCAGTGTTTCTTTTTGTTCCTGTATAATAATTTGAATAATTATAACCGTTAATTCCTGCTATACTCATTTTCGTTTCCTCCAATTATTTTCATTCCTCTGTCATTCGGAATCTACTCACTCTCCATAACGGTCCAAGTGATTTATTGCTTTTTATAAAAGGACACCTATTATACACACTTTCGTTTTTTATTTTACTGTTATTATTGAACTTGTAGACATTGTATTCCACGGTGAGTTTACAGATGTAATTCTAAATGTAAAATTATGTGAACCAACAACTGCCTTAGCACATTTTACTTCATATAGATATCCTGTCACAATCGGCTTTCCAACAGAAGTTGTTGAAGATACATAGCATTGCGATCCATCATATGTCGCATAAATATTTTTCCCATATCCAGCTACCTGCACTGTAACATACACATATCCATCACTTTTTATTTGCGCTGCAACTACCTTTACGCTCGACACTGCTGGTGCAGGAGCTCGAACTGAAATTCCAGGTGTCACATCTTCATCAACTGTATTTATCATTCCTTCATCCGTAAAAGAAACCTTTAAATTACTTGTTTCATCTGTTTCTGCGGCAAATGCCGTTACTGAAAAGCACATTACCATCATCATAACTAATGATATTATTTTAAATATTTTCTTCATGTATTTTTCCTCCATTTTTATAGGTGTCCTTTTTTATCCATTACAATTTTCTGCTATTTTATCTTCCCTTTGCAGCAACATTCGGATCATTGTTCGCCTCAAAGGAATATTGTCAAGTGTGTAAACCGTAGTCCGTAATTCTTGACATAAGCGAAACCTCCCATCATTAAATTTTTTATATGTATCATCCACTTTATTTTTTTCTATCGACACACCCCTTCTGATATTTTACCTTTTCTGCACCAAGTACGATTTTTTTGCACGAAGTAAGACTTTTTACAAAAAAATAGCCAAAAATGCTCTTTTATGAATTAAGGAATAACTCAGCAGCAAATTTATTTCCATCATTCTTCAATGTTAAATCTCCATCATATTTTTTTATACTGCTCTGAACATTCAGCAGTCCTATTCCACCATTTTTTCCTTTATTTGATACTGGAAAACCATTTTTCCACTTTACTTCATTACAATTATTTTCAATGCTGACAACTATCATCTTATGATATGAGCCAATCTTAATGCAAATATATTTCTCGCCTTTCAGCTTTTCTGTTGCTTCAATCGCATTATCTAATAAATTTCCAAAAATAGTTGTAATGTCGATTGGTTCAATGAAATTCAAATTCACATTATCTATCTTTATTGTTACTGAAATCCCCTTTTCTCTCATAACAGATTCTTTATCAGTAAGAAGTATATTCAAGATCGGATTTTCTGTGTATTGAACCGGAATGAGCGGCTTCAACAACTCTCTGATCTTTGTTGCATATTCTCCTGCCGTTTTTTCCTGCTCTGCACCATATAACCCTTCGATTGCTTTAATATGCTTATTTACATCATGTAATATCTGAATGGTTTGATCATACTTTTTTGTCTGGGTCAAATAGTATTCGTATTGTACCTTTGCCTGCTGCTCTAATGCGATCAACTGCTTTTCGTAATAGTTCTTTTCATCTGCCATTTTTACAAAATATAAAAGGTATAAATCTGCCAGAACAATACATCCCATGTTGACTGCACACAAATAATTTTCTTCTCCATTTTTAAAATTCTCTACAATTACACTCATGTTAATCAGACTGTATAGAAGTATAATTCCATACATGATGTACCGTGTATTTGAATAAGGGACATCACTTTTTTTCACAAACCTGTTTATGAATGTGTAATACAAAAAAATAAGTATCACCTTTGAAAATGTTACCTCAAGGCAATAAAGCATAGTTTCATTCACATTTTTTATATCTGCGGCTTGTAAAATACATTGTAAAAGAATAACTCCTAATGATTCACAGACAGACATACAAAATACTAATGCTTCACATTCAATAATACGTCTTAAGGGTTTATCTATATCCTCATAATACAGAACATATGCTATAATCCCCGTCAAAACTCCCCAGACTACTAGTGTATTGGCACATTGATTTTTAGCATTACAACAACTTCCTATTCGGAAGCTGTTGTAAACCTAGGATACAATGAACTCAACTTCACTCTTGCATCGGCAGTTCGGAACTGCCAATTAACTTTTGCTGCGACTGTATTACGCTCGACTTCCCACGCAGCTAACTCTCCACGAAGTTTTGCAATGTTTTCAATCCTTCGTGACAAACACTGTCTGGTCATTACATTCAGTTCTATTTCTGCAATGTCAAGCCAGCTTCCATGTTTGGGTGTATAGTGAATTTCCAAACGCTTGATAATTCGTCTTGCCTCATCTGCTGGATACCTTTTATACAAGGACGCCGTTTTATGGGTGTTAAGGTTATCCATAACAAGAATTACTTTTTCTGCATCAGGATACATGACATCAACGAGATATTTTATCTCTTCTGCCCAGTCAAAGGCAGTACGTTGTTCTCGCACGCTGACATGATGAGTGCCTCCAAGCGGTTCGACAAAAGCAAATATGCTGCAGGTACCATTCCTGACATATTCCGAATCTGTTTTCTGATTGTCACCCGGACGCATGGGCAGTGGTTTCCTTGCATCGCCCAGTAACTGGTAAGGCTTTTCGTCCATGCATACAACTGGTCTTTCAGGATTGTATGGGAGTTCATATACATCAAGGACATCTTCCATACATGCTATAAATTCGGCATCATCTTTTTTGGGGATGCACCAGTAGTCGTTTTTGTGAGGTCGAAGTTTGTTTTTTTTAAGGCTCTTCGGATTGCCTCACGGCTGACCGGAGTATCAAGAACAATTTTTGATTTCTCTTCCAGCAGCCGGATGGTCCACCTTGAATGTCCTTCCGGCACCGGACCACAGGCAAGTTCAATGATACGGGCTTCAGCACGTCCATCGAGCACACGCCTTGCATTATCAGAATTAACATTACGCTTAAACTCAGTTACTGCATCAATACCACCCTCAAAATATTTTTTCACAGTATTGGTTACTGTTGCCAGACATACACCATTTGATTTTGCAGACTGCTCATGAGTCAATACTTTTCCGTGGGACTCATCCAGGTCAATAATAATCTGGCATCTGCATCGGATTGTTTTGGATGTTTTATTTTTTCGGATGACAGATTTAAATTCTTTTAATTCATCATCCGTAAGTTTGATTTTGTACTTTTTTGGTCTTGCCATAGGATATCACCGCCGTTTCTTTTATTGTACCATAAAACGGCAATAACAGCCAGAAATATTTAACTAAATATCAATATGTCAGTACACTAGATTTAATATGGAATGATTGAGCATATTTATACAGAATGTAAATATTACTGTGGTAGTCTCAATCACAATATATACATATCTATTTCGACTACTCTTTTTATACTTTCCATTCATAAACTGAAATAATATCGTACTTATTATAAAACATGAAAGTGCATTACATAATACCAGTAAAATCGTATTCATTTTTCCTCCTATGAATTTCTCTGCAAAAATTTATTTACTTCTTCTCTAAAATCGTTGCTTCTCCTTTGTGCAATCTGAAGTTCTTTTCCATTATCCATATAAATAATAAAGCCCTTTATTTTTTCAATATGCCTTAAATTAACCAGATTTCCTCTACAATTCACAACAAAATCATATGGTTGCAGTTCTTCAACCAGTTTTTCAAAGATACAATCATACTCATATGTAATATCAGACAATGCTATCAGTACTTTTCTGGATCTTTTTATGTATTCAAAATATAAAATATCCCTCAGTTTCAGTTTGATCGACAGATACCCTTTTCCATTGCTATCAGTCACTTTATAAAAATTCTTTTCTACTATGGCGTCCGGCAGTTGATTCAGAAGTTCCAATATCTGCAATTCCAATTTATCATATTCCAGTGGTTTACATAGAAATGAAAATGCATGAACTTCGTTAATGACCTGCATACAATATTCTTCATAACTCGTAATATACACTAATTTCACATCTGGAAATTTTTCTTTCAATTTTCTCCCCAGTTTAATACCATTCAGTTCTTCCATCGAAATATCTAAAATTCCGATATCAATACGACTGATATTTTCAAGCATTTGATTTGCAGACATAAATTTCTCTATATGATAAGCAATCTTTTGACTTGTAAAAATCTTATGCAGCATATTCACTGCACACTCAAGATCTGCTATATCGTCATCACAAACAGCAATTTCCAGCATATTATTCACCTTCTTCCTATCTTCCTACTATATCGGTAATTTTTATCTTTCCATTAAATAAATATAAAGCACTCCGCATATTATCTAAATAAATATCATATATATAGAAAATGTGCCATCATCTTGACGGCACATTTTTCATTGTTGATTTTGCTGTCAAAAAATCAATTATACAGACGATTACAAATACTATTGATAACTTTTTTACTACTTCACCATAACCATATCATTTTTCCTACTTTTTTCAATATATCTTGCACGAAGTACGATTTTTTCAACACAAAATACGACAAAACGTAAATTTCTCCCCATCTTAGCCAATCTTATGTAAAAGCAGTCACAAATTTAATATATCATTTTAAGAGGATTTTCTATTGCACATATCGTTTCACTGCAATCTTTCCCATAACCATAAATACTGCTACCAGGACTATACTTACATACCCAGCATAAAAATAATCTTGCAGATCCAGACAAAACAAAATGATAAGAACACATACCTGCAATGCCGTTATGCAATGTGTTACCCTTGCATAATACCTTCTTTCTTCCTCATCAAGCGGTTTATTGATACTTTCCACTGGGGCAAGGACAATAATAATTACCACGGCAAGAACTCCGATCAATAAAATCACGGCATTAGGAACATTTTTCATTACAGGCTCATATGTATAAACCGGAATAAATAAAATTGCCATTGATATCAAAAAACAGCCGATTCTACTCTTACAGTGGCTGCCCCCACTATAGCTTCTCAACGAGGCATAAAATAACAGGAAGACCAGAACAAGTCCCGGTCTCCCCGTCACAATGCCAAATATTCCAGAAGCCAAAAGGTTTCCTGCAACAACAATGCCATTTTCTATCCCATATTGGTACAGTTCTGCATCCTCTTTTTGCACAATCCCCTTTTGTATCAATATTTCATTTATCTTCTTTGCAAATTTAGCAATCATACCCTGTTACCACCTTAAAATTTTCTAAGTTTTTTCGCATTATCCGGTAACTTGTCCTGTCCGAAAATAAACCAGCAGCAACGGTTCATATTTGTTGCAGTTACCGTAAGGGCAAGTGCTGCCACGCTGCTTAATGCTCCATGACTGAGTCGGTTCATCAATCTTCTTAATTTTGACATATATGTATGTCCTCCTTTTCATTTGATGAATGCACTATATCATACTTTATGGGAAAATCCGTCAAAGTGTAACAGATTGACATTTAAGTGTAACGCTTTGCATTTATTCCTTCACTTCAATTCCATAGAGCATTGCAGAAACCTCAAATATATCCCCTTTATCTGTAAAACTGACCGTTCCATTGTATTTTTCTACCACTTTACGAACACTCTGAACACCATGCCCATGTCTGATATTATCTTTCTTGGTTGTTTTCAGGCTTTTATTTTTCTTTCCTGTTTTGCTGTTTGTTATTATAAGAAGCAAAATCCCGGACTGGTACTTATTTTCAATCTTTACAAAACGCTGTCCCTCCGGCACCTTGCTGCAGGCTTCTACCGCATTATCCACAAGATTTCCATACAATACACCTATATCCCCGTGATCAAGCTGCATCTGCTTTGGAATACGAATAGATGTTTCTACTTTTATTCCCCTTGCCTTTGCCCTGCCAAATTTAATGCGGAGCACAGAATCTACGATTGGATTATCAGAATACTGCTTTTCATCTATCTGCTCAAATTCCATGCACATCGCACCGATTTTCTCTGAAAGTTCCTGCCCATCACTATTTTCCACCAGATGATACAGTTCATGCAATTTATGTTTCATATCGTGCTTTAACTTCTGCACTTCCTTATTCTGTTTTTCTGCTTCTTCATAATAGATGTCTTTATAGTGCATTTCTTCCCTGTACATTGCATCCTCATACTGTTTTTGCACAAGATAATTAAAACGTTCCATCATATACAGCATAAAATAATCTGTCAGGACAATGGAAATTACAATACTGGCACACATAAGCAGGCTTTTTTCACTGCCAGCTTCCAATGACAAAAGAATAACAAAGCAACAATTCAACACCGTAAAGGTAAATACCATAACCAGCACACCCAAAATTTCTCTTGGAAAGTCGGCAATCTGCATCCCTTTCTTTGAAATCAATTTTGACAGAATATACATCACATTTCCACGAACAAAGCTGCATATTACCATTACAAAATAATATTTATAACTTTCGCCCACATGAAAATTCATCGCATGGAGTAACAGCAAGGCTACAGGTTCAAACAGCATTCCAATACCCATGAATGTCACAATATTTATAATTCTCGTCCACATTCCTGATTCATAATAAAATGATAACAGTATAAGCACAATCAAAAGAGTCGCAAGATTCAGATACGGATTTTTTATGCTACTGACAAATGTCCATATAACTGCAGCAATGGTAAATCCAGCCCATATCCATACCTTTGATACTGGTTTCATTTTCTTATTGGAATGAAAATAATACATAAACACTGCCAGATCAAACAGGCTGATGGCAAAGCGTATCACATATTCCATCCTTAAACCATCCTCCTTACAAACTCCATATGTTTTTCTTTTAAATTCTGCTTATGGGAACGGGCAATCAGAAGTCTTTCTTCATTGTCCATCACTACTTCATCTCCATCAATCGCCCTGATATGCCCAAGATTGATGATATATGATACATGAATATGGGCAAAGACCTTATCATCAAGCTGTTTCCATATTTCTTCAGTTGTCATATTTGCCTTGAAATTTTCTGAAATCGTATGTATCACTGCCTGACGACCTTTCTTCTCAAAATACACAATATCATCGCAGCTAATACGAAACTGATTTTTTCGGAACTGAAAGACAAAGTCACGCTTTATCATATGAAGATACTGCATGGCTTTTAAAAGAACGGACTCCAGCTTTTCCACTGTAATCGGTTTAGAAATATAGTCAAAGGTAATAACCTCAAAAACATCCATAACATACTGAGTATATCCAGTCAGGAATACAAACAATGCTTTGGCATCTATTTTCCGGATTTCTTTTGCAAGCTGCAAACCATTCATCTCCGGCATTTCAATGTCAAATATATACAGATGATACATTTCTCCATAATCTATAACATGCTTCAGCAACTCCTTCGCTGTAAAATACACTTCATAAGAAAACTGGTACTGTGCTAACTTATCAAAAGCACTTTCCAGCATTTCTACATCTGTTCTGCTGTCATCACAGACCGCAATATTAAGCATAACACTTCCTCCTTTTCGAGCTTGGAAGCAGGAAGCACTTCAATTTATCTAATCAACTTAGATAAATACGCCAGCACACGGTCAAAAAAATCATTTCTCTGCTCTTTTGTGCTGTTCGCAACATAGTAATCCAAATTAAAATCTTTTATGTTGCTGCTCTCGCCTGTTATAAGATATGTAGGATCAATTCCATATTTATGATAGAGTGTCAATACTTTATCTACAGATATTCCAGTTACACCTGCTTCAAGTTTTCGATAATGTTCTACTGTAACACCCAATACATCCGCAATTTCTGACTTTTCAAGGTTCATATTCAGTCTTGCCTCTCTTAGTCTCTTTCCTATCTGTATATTGGCATCTTTTCTTCCTGTGTCCAAGATTTTGCACCTCTTTTCCATGTTAATCATATCAATGGGACTTTGATTCTCATAGTCCAGAAAACAACCCAACGCACATCATTTTATGCTCGTAAGTAGGTTAATTTGTGCTTTTATTAAAAAAACGAATGGCACATCTGATACCATTCGTCTTTATCTGCTTTATATTCTGTTGTAAATCCTATTAGCGGACGTTTTTTGGCTATTTATCATATCCATCACTGCATTTCTTTTACTCTGACATCCACTGTATTTTTAAAATTTTCAATCTGATGTGAATACTGTTCATTCATAAGTGTGGAATGAATCATAAAATCCGCTGTCGCAATATTATTAGCAATCGGTATAGCAAAAATATATAAGAAACTGCAACGGACAGAGAATATTTACACACTTTCTGCCCGTTGCAATTTTTGTCTATTTATTTTTTTATTTTGGCAAGTAATATCCCCCTTCGTGTTTTATAATGACAGCGTAAACAGAAAGGAGATGAACTTCCATGAGAAACAAATTCCACAACTTTATTGAAAACTTACTTAGCTTTTATGCAAACTTTTTCACACACAGATTTTACCCTATGTAATATGCAGTTGTCCCACAAACAGATCTTGCAGAACATTATGGTAATAGCCATAGGAAAACGAAAGAAGATAAACTTCCATGAAAAATAAACTTCACAACTTTATTGAAAATATACTTAGCTTTTATGCAACTTTCTTCACAAGAGGATTTTATCGTTTTTAAATATCATTCAATACTTTCCTCGATTCGCCCATCCGTCAAATCATAACTCATATCAAGAAAATCTAATATCTTTGCCTCCTGGACTGTCCCATCCAGAAGAATTGTGATCCAATTACTTTTATCCATGTGATATCCCGGCAGGAAGCCTTTCATGTGTGTCATAACACTTATCATATCCGGCTTACATTTTACAACCATAATATCAACCCTATCTTTTGTATCCAATCCGATTTTAAAGCCTTCCAAATTCATAAATACTGCATACCATTTTCCATTGTCATTACGAAGTATTGCACTATCTGGTAAATCATTCCACAGATATTCTGGAATTGTTCCATATTGTTTTTTTACATATTGAAATATAGTGTCTCTGTACATACTGTGTATACCTCTGATCCTGTAATTTCATATTTGAATATAATCATATCATATTTTCCTCATATACAGTTATTTAAGATTTAGCGTATTACTATTGGAATGCTCAAAATAAAAAGATGCAGAAATGTATAATTGTTGATAATATACATCTCTGCATCTTTGGGATTTTAACTTTCATGTACAGCATATTCCGCACTAATATGGAGGAATATTATCCTATTTAAGTTTCATACGGCACACCATACATAGAATAATTAGAATTAACCTGCATGATGCAAATTCTCTCTATTTTTCTTTTTTATCGACAAGCATCTAATAATATTTCACATTTTCTGCCAGAAATAATACTTTTTGTCCCAAAAGCAAAAAAGACTTGCTACTCTGAAAAGATTTTCTTATATTTATTCTGCTTTTTCCAACATAACATTTAGTTCATCACTTTTCCCTACCAAATCATCATATCTCCCTAAATCTGCAACCACTCCCTCCTTCAGTACAACGATCTGATCCACTTTGCTCAATACCTCTTTCTTATGTGTTATCACTATCACTGTTTTGTCTTTTAGCCGAGTATCAAGCAGTCCGTTTATCTGCTGTTCTGAATAAGCATCTGTGTTTGAAGTAGCTTCATCAAATATAATAATCGGCTTGTCATGCACCAATGCCCTTGCAAGGGCTATTTTCTGCTTTTGCCCGCCGGAGAGCATTGCCCCATTCTGTCCTACCACATGATCTAAGGAAACCTCTTTTATAAAATCTTCAAGTCCGCTGTCCTTGCAGGCAGCTTCTATCACCGTATCATCTATTTGTTTATCCAGACAGATATTATTCCTTATTGTGTCATTGAATAAATAGATTTGTTGGCTCACAACTGATACCATATTTCGGTATTCTGGCAATGGCAGCTCTGAAATATTTTCTGCTCCCAACAGTATTTCACCACTTGTCGGCTCATACATTCTCGTAAGAAGATTGATGATTGTCGTCTTTCCCGAACCATTGCGCCCAATTATAGCTGTCTTGCTGGATTTTGCAAATAATATATCAATATTCTTCAAAATGCACTTATCCCTTTCATACACAAAAGAAACCTTCTGCAATCTCAAATCATTTGGACATAGATCCGTTTTCTTTCCATTATCCGTTTCTTCTTCCAATTCCATAAACGCATAATATCTTTTTGTTGACGGAATAATCCCTGATAACAGGTATCCTATATTTAGGATTGCAGAAATCGGTCCGGTAACATAAGCACTATATGTAATGAAAGCGAACACACTACCTACTGAAAGTTTCATATCAAACACTAAATTTGCGCCCAGTATATATAACAATGTAGAAAGAAACTGTACCATGATACTATCTATTATCGTATTCCACTGCCCTAACATATTCATCTGCTTTTGTTTCTCTATAATATTGTTCTGGTTAAGTACAAACTCCTCATGCTTTTTATCCAAGATATTAAACAGCTTGACTTCTCGTACCCCTCCAACAGTATCTCCAAACCATTTTGCGTACTCCTGATTCCTTTTTATGAACTCGTCCATAATCTGTTTTTGCTTTTTTGCAAAGTATTTCATTACCACACACTTAATAGGTATAAACAGAAGAACCAGTACCGTCATTCTGAAATCTATTATGAATAAACCTATTATGCCGCCTGTCATGCTAAACGCCTGCGTAATTACGAAAAAAACACTGCTGTCAGCAATAGATGTCATCTGGTTAATATCCGTGTTGATATTATTCAAAGTCTCCGCATAGTTTGTGTTATTGAAATAGTTTACCCGCAGCTTCATAAGATGTGAAAAAGACTGTTCCGAAAGAAAATATTGTATCTTTGCTGAAATATCTACACGTTTCTTTTCCTTGACTATATCTATGAGGGAATTTATAGTGTAGATTACCATAGACACCAAGACCAGCTCTATCAATAATTTCTTATTTCCGCCAATAAAGCCATCGTCCATGATTCGCCTGCTGATCAGCGGAACGCATAGATTTAACCCGGTAGAAACAAGCAAACAACCGACAATTACAACTATTGTTTTTTTGTATCTGCCTAGTAACAGAAGTAATCTTTTTACAGCCTCTTTGTTATCCATCTTCTTCCTCCGTCAGTTTCGCTTCTATAATATGATATATTTTCTCAACATCTTTTCTGTCAATCAGTCCAGATATTTTTTTCTCAATCTTTTCTCCTTCAAAAGAAAACCGGACAATATTTATATCTCCCTCATTGCAAAGACTGATCTGTACATCACAATCAGGATATACTTTCAAATATTTATCCTGTTCTTCCACCGGAATGCACCATATGACCAAATCACTCTGTTTATAAAAAGTCTGGCTCTCTATAAAATTTTTCCAAGCATCAATATCTGATACTGGCTCCGGCATATATTCTAATGCATATAATACACACTCCGGCTCCATTCCTATTGTATATGCGTTATAACCACCATTAGCAAATGCCCTCTTTAGTTCTGTGAGTATATAGAACTTGTCTATTACATCTTCCACTGCCAGTATCACTACCGGAACTTCAAGACCATTTCCCTGATAATGATTATGCTTAATTTGCCGTTGCCTTGTTTCCTTGCTCCAAATGAACCCCTGAACATCTATATTATGAATATCCTCATGACCAAGATATATTAAGTTCTTATTCCTTATATCCAAATTTTCTAATTCTGCCATAGAATAAGCTATTACAGTATCTATTTTCCCCTGTATTTCATCATACACCCCTGTAACTGTTTCAAAATAATACTCTGCCCTGCTCATAGTTCCTCTGCCCGATATATACGCCCTGTAAATCCAGTCCGGCTCATAACTATCCACTGTCATTTCAATATGGCTTTGCTCTTTAGCATATCTCTTTAATTTTACTATATCGAGAGTTTTGTCATTGCTTAGTTTATTTGCAATCAATGCACATATATAAGGAGCTGCATAGCTGTTACTCGGTGAAGTTTTGTGTTCCTTATTTTCTAACATAATTATATGTTCTGAAATTGTAACTGTATCTATCCCTAAATGTATATAATCTTTGGAATAGGATAGAGGACTTTCCACATTTGCAACACCTATAACATTAGTAAAACTTGCCGGGAAAGTAAAATATCCTATATTCGATATAGCCGCAACAAATACCAGTCCTTTATATGTATACCTATTAATTAGTTTTTTTAAAATATCTTTTTCTTTAAAATGTGTAGTCCCCAAACTAAGATTGACAATTTTTATATTATTTTTGCAACACCATTCTAAAGCAGGCTCTAGCTTTTCAACCCCACCTGTTCCGTTCTGATTAAGAATGCGAATACTGTTAAACACAGCATCAGGACAATACTTTTCTATTATTATAGCACATATTGTACCATGAAGAAAATCACTAGCTTTCGACATCGAGCGTTCTTCAATAAAATCATTATTTTCATCCACTTCAAACCGATTTCTAATTTTTTTCCTATCCAATAGCTTTTCATTTAATCCGCTATCTATTACAGCAATTTGAATTTCAAGACTCATACCGCACCTCTACAAATAAAAGGACATAAATCTCAATCAACCTACTTTTTGATAGAAGATAAACGCCCTTATTACATACTATTGACTATAAAATAACAGATTCCGTTTTAGTCTTAAAACTCCTTAATCATCTTTCTTTTGAAGTACCTCACAAATAATGTTTGTGACATTATCTAGTGTATTAAATTTCCCCTCTTGTATATATGAGGACGGAATCTGCAAATTAAATTCTTTCTCAACAGCATACAAATAAGCAACTACATCTCCCGGCAATAATCCCATTTTACTACCAAAGAAATTATCAGTGCAATAACTATCCTGAATCTTGCTTTCATCTTTCTGAAATAAATCAAAAAAAACTTTTTTGACTTTAGCCCTTATATTTTCAGCATCCACATTCTTCTCCTCCCTTCTTAACTTACAGTTCCAAAATCACTTTCACTCAGTTTATTTACAATATAACTATACATCTCTAAAGCACTTGTAACGTTCAACGAGTTGTAAATTGGGATTTCAGTATCTCTCTTTAAATCCTCTATCCTTTTATCCACCAAGTCTGCACCTGTTGTTATAAAAGACAATTTCTTTTCTTCTTTGCTCCTTGCTACATCAAAATGTTTGTTTGCCATGTTAAAGCAATCAACCTGCATATCTAACTTATATTTTGATGATGTCTGTATCATTTTAAGGAAACCGGAATCATAACCTTCATATGGAACACACATGATAGCTGTATCTGGTCTAACGGCATTTGCAATCTCAAAGGCAGTTATGCCAAAATTATTTGTAATTGTTTCATTGAATACCATTGTGGCTCCCGGCACACCAATAATAAAAATATCGGGCTTTTCCTGTAGTTCAATGCTTTTACAAATTCGATTGAACCATACAATCTTGTCAGCTTCACTCAATTGATTTGCGTACATAAATTCAGGTATTGCATGAAAACCAAATAACTCACAATATTCTTTTGTTCCAATCTGGCTAACTTTATATCCTTCTTCCTGCAGAAATTTTCTCAGCCCTAATTGCACATCAAATTTATTAGTATTTTCAATAACACTGGCTACAAAGACCACTGGAACGGATAATGGTATAATTTCATGCTCAAATAATTTATCTGTATCCATTCTCCGATTTGTAAGAACAACACATTTTACGTTCTTTTTTTTACACGTTTCTTCTGCTTCTTTCTTCTGTTGCTGAGAAATATTATATAAAAAAATAACATTTTTCCCACATTCTGCTGCAAGTTTTACTTGTGGCATTATAAATGTATCAAAATCACTAGATGACTCACATACTAACAAATCATCAAAATTTATTTCACTTATTTTCTTATCTGAGATAACAATCCCTGTATTTTCTCCTCCATATGCATATGCAGCATCTTTTCCTTGTAATCCATAACCAATTGGAGACACGCAAGCCACAATTTCATGGTTTAACAACAACTCTCTATTTCGTACAAGAGAAGCACATTCTGCATTATAAGGGAAAATTATAGCTTTCCTTTTCATAATATCTCCTTCTCTAAACAAACAATTTTTCCTTATCAAAATTACATCCTAAATCTCTCATAACACAATAATCTCTCATCATGTTATCTATGTGACCACGAATTAATGCACAGTTTTGTAACTTTTTTTCAGCAGACAGTTCTTCCAAATTATCTGCTTGAACTGCACAAGCAGAACAAAACCTAAATGCCCAACATTGCTTGCATTCTTTTTCAGTTAATTTTCCAATATTCAATAAAGCTCTAGCTTTATCAATATCAAAACCTGTATCTATATGTCCCATTCTTACTGCCTTTGACGCTTCGCTCACTCGTTCACAAGGATATAAGTTTCCTTCTACATCAACAAATAGTCTCTGTATACCTGGTACACATGGTCCAGAATGATGATCTCTTTTTATTGTTAAAGAAGATGGCATTTTTGTTTTATCATGTATTTCCTTCAAACTATGAAAACCATGTGAAACAAGTTTTGATACGCTTCCATTCTCCAATCTTCCTAATTTTTGAAGATACATTTTAAATATTTCATAACTAAATTTTTCCCTATACTCTTCATCTGTTGCCACTTCATCCTTACGATAATATTCAGAAATAAGATTTGCCTGTATATAAAAGTCTTTAACTGTTTTATAATCAGAAAAGAAATTACTAGTACAATCAAAATCTGTAGTCGGATCTATAACAGCATTAATATGTACTCTTTCCATATAATCTGGATACTGTGTTTGTATTTTTTCAAGAATTTGCATTACTACACTAAATGTACCAGCACCATTTGCAGCAAATACTCTATTTTTATCATGAGCCTGTCGATCTCCATCTAAACTCACCGTTAAGCTAAACTCATTATCATATAGAAATTTCAAAACTTCATCTGTTATAAGTGTTGTATTTGAAGTTATATTAAACATCAATTCTTTACCTATGCTCTTTTTCTTTGCATACTTAACACATTCCTTTATCAAATCTAATTCAAGTAATGGTTCTCCACCGTAAAATCCAAGAGAAACCCTATCACGATCTATAGAATGATCAAAAAGAAAATCAATTGCCTTAAATGCAATTTCCTTACTCATTCTCTTACTACTATGGACACGATTATCATAACTACCAGAATAAGCACAATATTTACAACGCAAATTGCACCCCTGTGTGACTTGTAACGCAATTGTACCTATACAACGCTCCAAAGAATATTCCAATGTAGAATCCATCGGATGCACCATTTCAAAATCTGCTCTATCTTTTAAATATCCTCTATCTCTTAATTTTTCTATAGCTGGTGTGATCTCTTTATATCCACTTTGCATATATTTCTCAAGTTCAAAATACAAATCCTCTTTAAGATTTATAATTACATTTGTATTTGCATCAAACATATACCTCTTCCCACCAGCAGTAAATGTATGAAAAACCGGCATACTATTTCCTCCCTAATTATTAAACAGGCATGACAATATGCCCAAAGCATATTGTCATACCCATCTTCCGCTGCATTGCTATGTTCTTACACCATACGAATTGCTACAAAGTCCATGTAAAATTGGGTGTATCTAGCCTGAAACAAAGCTGCTGAATTATTTGTCTGTCCAGTGCTACAAGAGCAAGTTCCATAACAACTGCAACTGCAACTGCAATATGCCTCCAATGTTTCCTGCATAACATCGCTACGCTTTACCAACTTCTTCATATTCTCACCTCCTTTCAGCGCATAATATTATATATCGATTATTATAAGTTGATATAGTCAGTAAAGTCCTCAATTATCAATTGTACTTTTTATTATGTTTTCATTAAAAGTATTGGCAATATTTTCATAAGCAGCTATGGCAACCGCCCTATCTACTTCCGATAATACATTAACAGCCGATATATTATCATTAAAAGCCGCATCTTTTTTACTCTTTTGCATATTAATCTCTTCTATCTGTCTGCGCTTTTCTGCCGCCTCCTCACTGCGCTCTAAATATTGTCTACGCCGTTTAGCCTTCTCTTCATCTTCAGCTTTCATTTGCGCCTCTATCTTTGCTTTTTTTTCTGGTGAAACATCTCCACAAACATAATAGTGTGCAGTTCCATCCGGGTGAATAACCATACCATAAGATTGAATCTCAAACCCCCCGACTGCCATCTGCGCCTTCACAGTTGACTGCGAAGCAAAAAAATCCTGTATCATCTTTTCGTAATAAGCTGCTTTTTTGGGATCATTTGCCATTGTTTCCAAAACATTGGGTGCAATCACAATATTATTCATCCCATATGTCCCCGTCCCCAATGAATCCATACTCTTTTGATCACTTCCAACATTTTGGATCATTATATTCCCATACTTAGCCTTTAAATATTCAGTGTAGGTATCTACTTTTGAAACACTATTTTCATTTGGCTTCTGTACTTTCTCTGTATTATCACCCTCTTTAGCAGATAAAATCTTATTGAAATCTAAATGATTGGCTTGCCCTGTCGTCTTATTCTGTTGATACCTATAATTCTGATTATAAGCATTAACTGAATTTTCAATGCCTAATCCCATATTAACTCCTTTCCACGGTTCTTCTGTCAGTCAGAACCGTACCTGCTCTCTCCATCCGAAGCCCAAGCAGTAACCTTTAATTGATTTATTGGAATAACAGCTCTTTTACATTCTATGGCATTTTAGGCTGATAACCAATAAACAAACATGCTGAGTCTGCTTCCTTTTTGGCATTAACATATGCTGCTTTTGCAAGTAATCTCAGTGCTACATCATTAAGCTTTTTCATATTTGAAAACCTCCTTATTTTTCTTTTTTATCGGCAAGTATCTTACAACATTTCACCTTTTCTGCACGAAGTAAGATTTTTTTGCACGAAGTAAGACTTTTTTATTCAAAAAAGCATAAAGTTATTCTTATTATAAAAAACTCATGACCTATATTTCAGCTCAAGAAAACTCAACATATACTTCATATTTCATCTATTAAACGACGCATTGTTTCTATATTTTTATTATAAATAACCATATAACCGAACTAAAAGTAAAAAACATTTTCTTGCCCAAAACAGAAAAGTGGACGATTATTCTTTAACTGTGTAAAAAACAACCATCCACTAAAAACTCTGTCTATTCTTATTGTCTTAATTTGAATACCGAAACCATACCGCTAAGTGTTGTAGCCTGAGCTGTAAGTTCTTCACTCGTCGCTGATGTTTCCTGTGCCGCAGCCGAATTATTCTGAACAACTTCAGCAATTCTTTCTGCGGTTACCTCTACCTGTTCCATACTGTCTGCCTGTTCAATGGAAATTTCTTTTATTTTTTTCGCACTGTCTGCAATCGCCTGTATACCATCCACAACTTCTCTCAATGAAGTTGAGGCTTTCTCTGCATACATATTTCCATCTCCAACCTCATGAATAGCTGCTTCAATAAGTGCTTTTGAATCCACCGCTGATTTTGCACTCTGTTCTGCAAGGTTTCTGATCTGATCCGCAACAACAGCAAAACCTTTACCACAATGTCAAGTGGTAAATTCAAAAAGGTCAAACACCATCAAAGAAAGCTATCTTTCGTAGTGCTTGCCCTATTTTCACCTTATTTTTATTCATGTTTTCTGTCTTGTATTGTTCGAGCGAGAGAATTGTAATATATTTTGTGAAGGTGCGAAATGGACTATATGACATTGAAAGTGGGTGCCGAGAAATAGGGCATGACATCTCACATGGTGTGTCGGCGGGCGTATTCCCGGCGCTGTGAAGATGGCTGGTGCTTGGCTGATTCCAAAAACTGCGGAGAATCCAACAGATCGGCGCTATAAGCCATTAGGAAAACCTTAATAATCTCATGTAAATCATAGAGAATGAAAACTTTATATCGGTTATACTTAATCAAATAGAGACTCAAAAAGTCCAGCTAATAAATGTCAATAGATAAATGAAAAATATTTTTCCTCTAAAAAAGGGTAGACTTTCCCCTTGGTGAAAATATTATTTTTCAAAAAGATATTGATTCGTTGGATTTGCAGTATTTTATGCGGCTATGTCGCATTTAGCAGCATTGTATTGTTTGATGTGCTCCTGTGGCGTAATGATTTCAAAAGACTTGCTATCTCTGAGTATTGCATAGATTATGTTGCGTACTTTATGGGAAACGGCACCCATTGCTACAAGCTTTGGTTTTGAACTGCATTTTTTGAGGTAATAATCGCGAAGCACCGGATTCTTGGCAGCTCCTGTACGGGATGTACTGATACTTTGTAAAGTCAGTGTATGAATTACCCGTGCCGTAGATTTAATCGTATCAATAATCTCTAGTGAAAATATATATGCCCTCTTACGAACAATAACAAATTCTCTAGTGAAACTCAACAGGTACAAGGTAATACTTTACAGAGTGGTTTTAAACTTCGGGACAATCTGCCCCGAAGTCCAAAGAAAAATGTGTATCGTGCATATTGAATCTCTACATAGGAAGTTGTAAAATACATATATCGACAGCTACTTACTATTTTTTTGTGTATTTTGGGTAATAAGGGGGAATTTTTATGTTTGATAGTTCTGATGTTCAATCTGTATTTTCAGGTAATATAGCCGAAGAATGGGAGAAAAAGTCACGCTATATTAACAGCCTTAACGGTAATGATAATATGATGATTCCTACAATCAAGAAATATATAACCTCAACATCAAAGATTTTGGAAGTTGGTTGTGGGACTGGAAAATTGTTAAGTCAGATTGACGCACTAACTTTTGGCATTGAATTAACTGGAGTTGAAATGAGTAGCGATATGCTCCAGCAAATAGATACATTAAGATTTAAAAATCCTGTTCGGTTAATAAATGATAGTGTAGAAAATTTTATTGATGACAATAAATATGACATTATCGTAATGAAACAGGTATTACATCATATTGTATCAAGAGAGCAAGTTTTGAAAAAATTAGCTGGTTACTTAAATCCAAATGGAGTCATTATTATAATGACACCAAATGACGGTTATCAGAAAAGCATTTTGCCGTTTAATCCTATTACAGATTTGTTAGGTAGAATTGATGATTCGATGATCTACGAGTATATAAAAGATTTGCCTTTACAAGTAGTCGAAATACAGCACGTTAATAGCCTTGCCACATTTAATTCACTATACGAGTATTTTATGTTTCTTTATGCCATTGGTAGTTTACAGAAAATATTCAATTATAAAGGCGAATACGAATATGCACTAAAGCTAATTACTGTATTCAAAAATCTATTTAGCAAAGAGGAAACTTTGTCAGTAGATTTTAATTATAGTTACATAACACTTAAAAAGAAATAAATTGTATGCCTTGTAGCAGAAAGGAGATATTATGAATTACTACAAAAAAGTAAAAAGTGCGTTTGATGATTGGGCAACTACATATGAAAGTGATGTTGTTCCTAAATTAGATTTAAGAGGATATAGCTATGATGAGTTAGCAAAGACAATACTTTCATATTATGACAAGTCTATGGATAAAAAATCTATCTTAGAATTAGGTGTAGGAACAGGAGTATTAGGAGAACGTGTAAAAAGTCTTGTGCCAAGCACAGAAATTGACGGCTTAGATATATCTTCGGAAATGTTGAAAAGATCAAAAGAAAAGGCAGTATATAATCATTTGTATTTAGGGAGTGCAGATGAACATTTATATACCGAACAATATGCTTTTGTATATTCAGCATTTATGTTCCATAGCGTAAAAGGGCAGGACATTCTTCTCTCAAAAATTGCAGAGTGTTTAGTCAACGGTGGAATGTTTATACTTGTGGATTTGATTCCAAATATGAAGATATTAGCTAATAACGCAGATTTTAATGCACATAGTATAAAGTATGAACATGGCGCCCCTGCTATGTATAAGACTTGTGCGGAAATGGTTGACTTAATCGAAAGTTCTCCTTTTGAACTTGTCGAATTGAAAAAATTAGGAATTAGTAAAGACTATAATCATTATTTATTCGCATTGAGAAAGGGGAAGTAAAAATGGAGCAGCTTTTAGAAAAAGTAAGATTATTACACATACAAAATGATTTTAAGAATAACGGTGGGGAAGATAAGTATTTTAGAATGGCGTTGCTTATGGAAGAATTAGGCGAGATTTGTGACGCTCTCACAAAGCAAAAACCTAATTTTAAAGAAGAACACGCCGATTTACTGATTTTGTTATTAGGAAATTGTGTGGCATACGATATTGATATTATTAAATTAACATCAGAAAAGTTAGATAGGCTTTTGAAAATGAAAGCGAGAACAGACGGAAACGGTCATAGCCGTTTGATTACTGAGTTGGAGGAGAAAGAATGAAAATTATGATAGCCGGAGCATGGGACGAAACAAATGAAAACTTGTTGTCCTCAGCGTTTCAAATTGCTAAAGTTGCCGCCGAAAAAAAACATATAATAATTACTGGCGGAGGAACAGGAATCCCTAATTCTGCTACGCATGGAGCATTAGCTGTAAACGGAATAAGTATTGCATATAGTAATGAGGGGCATTGTGAAGGCGGACATGAACCAGCTACTTTTCGCGTGGCGACTGAAATGGGTTGGGACGGGCGAAGTGTATTGGCTGTAAAGTCCAGCGACCTTCTTATTGTTATAGGTGGGTGTAATGGCACATTAAACGAAATAACCCTTGCATACCTTAATAATATACCTATATGGGTTTTGGAAGATAGCAGCGAAATGATTTGTCGTTTAAAAAATTTTCTATATGAGGGAAAATATATTGATAAACGGAAAAATGTTGAAATCGAGTTTTTTAATTCAGCGCAAAGTATGATTGAAAAACTCAATTCCAAAAATATTTTACAAAACTAGAGGAGAAAGAAATGATATTATCCGTGTCAAGGAGAACGGATATTCCGGGCTGCTATCCAGAATGGTTTATGAATCGGTTGCGTGACAAATATGTTATGACTAGGAATCCGATGAATTTTCATCAGGTTAGCCAGATAAATCTTTCGCCAGATTTTATTGAGTGTATTGTTTTTTGGACTAAAAATGCAGTACCATTTATGGACTATTTAGAGGAATTAAATCGTATGGGATATATGTATATGTTCCAGTACACCATTACCCCATACGATAATACTCTTGAAAAGAATATATCTGATAAAAGCGACATTATAAAAAATGTATTGGAATTATCCGAAAAAATCGAAAAAAAACGAATCGTATGGAGATATGATCCTATTTTACTTAATGATACTTATACTGTAAATCGGCATATTGAACTATTTGAAGAAATGTGTAGTTTGTTATATACGGCAGTAAATCATGTTGTTATTAGCTTTATTGATTTATACCAGAAAAATAGAGGATATAGGTTATACGAATTAAGTACAGATGAAATAACACATCTTGCACAAGCGTTTGGAGAAATAGGCGCAAAGTATAAACTTCCGATAAAGACTTGTTGCGAAAATTATGATTTGACGAAATTTGGAATAACTAAAGGTGCTTGTATTGACAGTGTTCTATTAGAAGAAATCTGTAATCGCCCATTACTATTAAAAAAGGCGACTGGACAAAGAAAAAACTGTCTTTGTGCAGAAAGTGTTGATATAGGTGCTTATCATACCTGTTTGAATGGGTGCATATATTGCTATGCTACCGATTATAAACGACTGAAAACTAAACAAAAGTGTTATGATAAAAATAGTCAAATTCTATGCGACAAATTGGATTTTGGCAAAGATATTATAAAAGTACGCAAAATGAAAAAGTTATAAATTTAGAGGGAGAGGTGGAAAATGAAAGATAAAAGTTTAACGCGTGTTTCAGTCTTTCTTACCAGTCAAATAATCTCCTTATTTGGCTCTGCCATAGTGTCTTATTCTATTGTTTGGTATATAACACTAAAAACATCATCAACAATGGCTCTTGCAATATCTATAGTTTGTACTTATATGCCGCAGATTGTTATTTCTATGTTTTCAGGAACGTGGGGGGATAAATTCAACAAAAAAAATCTAATTATAATAGGCGATACGATTACTGGTATTTCTACATTGATACTAGCAATTTTATTTATAAATGGTTTTGATTCATTATACCTACTATACGGTGCTTGTGCGTTGAGATCGGTTGGTTCAGGAATACAAACACCATTAGAACACGCCTTTTTACCGCTGATTTGCCCTGAAGAAAAATTAACAAAAATAAATGGAATCTATGCTACTGCTTCATCAGCAATCAATATTTTATCTCCTGCTATGGCAGGTGTTTTATTAAATGTAATGGATTTTGGACATACCCTCTTTATTGACTGTATCACAGCACTATTGGCGATTATTGTACTATTAAAGCTAAAATATAAGAACACAATAAGTTCTAACAAGGATACAAGTACACTGTCTGATTTTTTGGAGGGAGTAAAATATTTCAAGCAGCACATTTTCTTAGGAAGATTGATTTTATTTTATTTGCTTTTTTATTTCTTTATGTCAGCACCAGCTTTTTTAACGCCAGTATTGGTAAATCTTAAATTTAGCAGTAGTGTTAATGCTTTGGCAATCAATGAATTTGTATGGTCATTAGGAACTATGTTAGGCGGGATTTTGATTTGTTCTTTTAAAGAGTTTAATAAACTAAAATTCATGGCAATATCAGCATTGCTTTTTGGAGGTTTTATTTGTCTTTTAGGGGCGTCAAATATTTTTAGTATATATATTCTTTTTATGCTATGCTCAGGAATATCTCTTCCTTTGTTCAATACATCAAATACTGTTTTAATACAAGAAAATGTAAAAAAAGAGATGTTAGGACGCGTTTTTGCTAACTTAAATATATTATCTACAATTTCTACGACAATAGGAATTACTGTTTTCGGAATAATAGGTAATACAATTTCCGTTGATATTCTTTTGATTTTAGTTGGAGCATTTATAGCAATATTGTCTATTTGGATATGGAAAATTTATCGTGAAAACAAAGTGTAGCACAAAAAACACTTCGAGCCATCCTGCCCCGAAGTGTTTTTTGTTACGAAATAAATTAGAAATTCAAGAAAAGAGATAGTCTACTATTTATCATGCAAAAAAGGTACTCGCTATAGAGCGTTTACGTTTTCCAAGCAAGTGTTCCGTAAAATCGAGTAGGAGAAAATTTCTCAAAAAATGAGAAATTTTCGACCTCTCACACCACCGTGCGTACCGTTCGGTACACGGCGGTTCAATCAACTTAACAAGTAACACACCTTTCGGTGTAGTAATCTAACATTGAGACTAATCCAAAACGGGTTAGTCTTTCTTTTGTAACGGCTACATTCATGGCACCGCCTTGACAGCAGTGTGCGATTCTCGCACCATTATAAGCCGTTGAGTACGCTAGTTTCTTATATACCCCTAGCTTTATTAAGTTCTTCGCGCGATTCTGTGGAGTTTTCCAATGTTTCCATATACACATGCGCAATCGAAATCTTATATTTTGGTCGAGCGTGGCACATAACACCTTCATACTACCTATTTTAAAGTAGTTAATCCATCCTCTGATAAGCTGATTAATTTTCTCAACCTTATAGCTGTTACTAACGCCCCAGCTACGACAAGTGAGTTCTTTCATTCGCCTCTTGAACTTTGCTACTGATTTTGCATGTGGTTTTGCCTTAAATTGGTGTGCTCTTGAATCAAAGTAGAATCCGAAACCCAGATATTTCAATCCACTTGGTCTATCTACTTCGCTCTTGGTCATGTTAACTTTGAGTCCTAGTTTCTCTTCAATAAAACGAGATATGTTTCTCATTACACGATTGGCAGACATTTCGCTTCCGACCATAATTATACAGTCATCCGCATATCGTACGAAGTTAAGCCCTCGCTTCTCCATTTCCTTATCAAGTTCATTTAGCATGATATTTGCCAATAGTGGCGAGAGGTTTCCTCCTTGTGGTGTACCCACAATAGAATCCTCGTATTCGTTGTCAATCATGATTCCACTAACAAGATATTTTCTAATAATAGAGATGACATCTCCATCTTTAATAGTTCTACCTATGATAGTCATAAGCTTGTCATGATTCACTGTGTCAAAGAACTTTTCCAAGTCAATATCTACAATCCAGTCATTGCCATCATTCATCATGTCTAGTGCTGTTAGGATTGCCTGTTGTGCACATCTATTAGGTCTAAATCCATAACTGTGGTCATGAAACTGTTCCTCATAGATTGGCGTTAAAACCTGTGCAATGGCTTGTTGTATAAATCTGTCTGTTACTGTTGGTACTCCTAGGTTTCTGACACCACCATCTGGTTTTGGTATCTCCACTCTTCGTACTGGTTGAGGTTTATATTTTCTTGCCCTCAACTGTTCCTTGATGTTTTCGCCGTTCTTTGCAAGATGTTCTTTGAGTTCTGTGTACTTCATTCCGTCCACTCCTTCTGCACCTTTGTTTCGTACGACTTGCAGATATGCCCTGTTGAGGTTATCGCTAGATAATATCTGCTCCATTAGACTACTTGTGTCCATGCGTTCTTTCCTTTCCGCCTCGCTTGATTTGACCATCCTTTACCCGATTGGTTACAGCAGATGTTGTCATTTCTGCAATACGAGACATACTCAAACTTATTGATTGTTCACCCCTTTGCTCCATCTCCATTACAGAGACTTCTTCACTACTATGGGCTCGGCTGACTTCTCACAGTTCGTTGTTACTAGGCTAATGGAACCCCTATGAGACCTCCACGCTTAAGGTGCACGCTCTTTCTCTCCATATATCCGCCACATTTACTCTGCTACTACAAAAGTGATAGTTATTAGACTTCGTTGCTTTTAGCCAACTTATCTCTCGCAGCCTAGCCTTATATGTGATTTCTGTACGTCAGACCAGAGATTTGCTTACAGCTTCCTTCAGATTCCACCTCACGATAGACACCCTTGCTGTTCAGCTATACACTTCCCACTATCTGGGCGTGTTCGGGACTTTCACCCGTTAGAGCGCGCCCATGGCGCGCAAACTAAAAATCCCCATCCCTCGTTAATTGAGAGATGGGGATTCACTATTATACAATAATTTCCGGTATTTCTCCGACAAAGTTATAAATGATTCTGACTTCCTGTACTTTCTGTCCGTCAATTTTCTTGACTTCACTCACCAGAATCTTGCTGATGAGTCGGTTCAACACCGCTTCGTCCAGTTCCTCAATGGTTGCATAGCGCCGGATTTCTTTGATGAAGGTGCGGACCTCATTTTCCTGTTCGTCAGAGTGGCGCATCATCAACATCAGGTCTTGCAGGCGCTTCTGGTTGGCTTCCTGCTCCTGTTCCAGCGTTGCTGTCAGCTTCATAAAACGCTGCTCAGTCAGGATTCCTTTCGCCTTATCGGTATATAGGCTCAGGAACATCCCGTCAATTTCCTGATTCCTGCTTTCCAGCCGCTGACATTCCTTCTGTGTCTGGGAAGCATCTAGCAGATACCGCCGTTCCATCCGACTGCTCAGCCGCTGATAAAAAGCATCGGCATCTTTGAATGCAGTCTTTGCCAGTTCCTGAATATCTTTCAGCACAAGGTTATATAAATCTCTGGCTTCAATCTTGTGGCTGGTGCAGGCATTCTTGCCCAGCCGGTTGTAGGTCTAGCAAATATAATACGCCTTATCAATCGGCTCCCGAATCTCGCCGGTAAAACGGTTCTTTCCGGTTCTTCCAACCTTTTCATACCGCACCTGCATGGATTTTCCACAGGTCGCACAGTAAATGATGCCGTGGAACAGATTGTAAAAAGGACAGGAATTGCCTTTCATAATAGTTGGTCTACGGTCAATGATTTCCCGTACCTGCTCCCATTCTTCCGGGGATATGATTGCTTCATGGCAATCCTCGATAATTTCCCAATCCTCACGAGGGATAATGTCATAGGTGTTGGAGCGAATCCCTTTCTGATGTGTCCGGCAGACCAGATGTGCGCCCTTATAAAAAGGGTTTCGCAGGATATGGCTGATTCTTGCACTTCCCCATGAATAGTAATTCACGTCACATTCTGTGTTGCTCTTTACTCTGGTAATCGGGACTTTATCATCCATAAGCTGCTTTGCGATCCGCATACAGCCCCATCCATCCAGCGCCATATCATAGATTTTGCGAATCACCGGCGCAGTTTCCGGGTCAAGGATCAAATGCCCCTTATCCTCCGGGTCACGCATCAAACCGAGAGGCGGTTGTCCGCCGCAAAATTTTCCCTGTCTGGAACGGGTCATACGCCCTGCCAGCACCTTTTTGGAAATATCCCGGCTGTACATATCGTTCAGGATATTCTTAAAAGGTGTAATGTCCATTTCCTGACGGGTCAGACTGTCCACTCCGTCTGTAATGGCAATATATCGTACATTGTGCTTTGGAAAAAAGATTTCAATATAGCTGCCAGCTTCAATATAATTTCTGCCCAGTCTGGACAGATCTTTGGTGATGACGCAGCCGATCTTTCCCGCCTCAATATCAGCAATCATGCGCTGAAAAGAAGGACGGTTGAAGTTACGGCCTGTATAACCGTCATCTACATAATACTCATACTGGAACATCCCGTTTTTTTCGGCAAAGTCCCGGAGCATAAGTTTCTGGTTGCTGATGCTCATGCTTTCATTATCGCCGCCATCCTCCAGAGAGATACGGCAGTAAAGAGCTGTGATTTTCTGATTAACTTGTTTTTTCCTGCTCATAGTGTTCTTCCATTCATTTCAAAAAATAAGTTCGATTGGAATATTATAACATATACATCCAAATTTTTCTACTTTAACAAGGCGTACCACCATTTCTGATGATACGCCTTTATTATTTATCTAACTTTATCTTCACTAACCTTTGGCAGAGCCTTTCCTGCCTTTTCCTGCTTTCCCTCTGATGTCTTTCTAGCCTCAAATGCATCTGCATTATACTGATACTCCTGTGGTTCAGCGACCATCGGTGCGTATACAATCTCTGCTTCCACTCTCTCAGCTTCTGCCATCTCCGGCTCTGTCTGTTCCTGTGCTTTCGCATTCTCCATATGCTTTTCCTTATCAAGTTGCACATTCATAGCGAGATTATCCAGCTTATCAATCGAAGCGTCCAGATGCAGTTCCATTAACACAAACAATTTTCTCACTGCTTTCATAGGTGCAAGCACCGCCTTTGTAATGGGATGTTTCTGCTCTTTCTGTGAGTAATCTACCTCCGATTTGTCAGCAAAAGTGCGGAATGCATTGGCTGCTGTCTGCCCTGCTTCACGAAATCCTTTTGCAAGAAGTGCTGTCTTTGCTATATCCTTATCCGTGGTCTTGATTGCACCTCTTACATTTTCCCGGATATCAAGAAGTCTTTTCTTAATTTCTAAGAACTCCGACACCCTGTATAATGCAGCTCTTCCCTTTGCCTTTGCTTCATCAACTATGCTCTTTGCTGTAGATTTGACCTGTGCTTTCACTTCCAATACCTGTGACTTTATCTGCTCACATCTGACATTAAGTCGCTCCTGTGCTTCTGACAATGCCTTTTTTGCATTATTAACAAGTGTGTCTTCCTGCATTTCTTTGATCTGGTTCTGCATATTGGTAAGTTCTTCCGTCATGGAATCAATCTTTTTCTCCAGTCCATCCACATAGCTGCATATCTCAAATACATCGTTTGCCTGCTCTTTCATGGCATTTTTCTTTAATAATTCGAGAAGTTCCCTTATAACCTCCTCATTGGTAAGTGTTTTTCCTGCTTCCATATCCATTCTGTTTCCTCCATTCTGTAAATGGGGCAGCCTTGGCCGCCCCTGTACCTTGATTACTAATTATCGAAAGGGTGTTGCCTCTTTGTCCTTATCTTTATCAGGATTGCCATGATGTTTCTCTGCACTCTCCCTCGCCTTTTCGTTGCTCTTATCCTTTGCTTTCTCATATTCCGAGATAATCTCATTATAGAGTTTTTCCCTGAAATCCTTTGTGACCGGATAGCAGACATCCTGATAGATTGGCTTGCCCTGCTCGTCCACCTGCTTTGTCTTATAAGAAGGCATTGATACAAAGATTTTCTCTTTTCCCTGCACGATATTGATATTATTTACAATGAAACTGTTTTCAAAGTAAATGCGGGCAAGTCCTTTGATGTTACTGCCTTCCCTCTCATAAGGTGTCACAGTTACGGAAAACTCAGGCATTTCCTGTGTTCTGTCCTGCTTCTGTGTCTCCTCTTTCTCCGGTTCTTTGATTCTTGCATAGGCATCAAGGATATTAGTATAGAGTTCCTCTCGAAACTCTGCTGTGATAGGATTGCACACATCCTTATAGATCACGCCATTGCTTTCATCACGCTCATTGGAGCGGTATCTAGGCATTGATACGAAAAACTCTCCCTTGTCCTTATTCTCAAGGATTGCTATATTGGTAATCTTGAATGAATCACCAAATACTACTGTTGCAAATCCTTTGATATTGCTGCCCTCTTTTGCTCTTACTTCGTTTACCTTAATTGAATACTTCATATGCTATTCCTCGCTTTCTTTTTGTTCTTTGTTTTTCTCCGGTATGATAAGCTCACACCAAAGCTGCTCTATCTGTTCACAAGACAATCTGCCATTAAGCCAGTTGCCAAGTGTAACAACCATTCCATCCTGCTCATAATAGAGCCACTCCTGTGTTTCAATGTTCCCCTCATACACGATGGTCACATCAAAATCAGGCATGAATAATCCTTCCTCTGCATCCCATACACAGGCTATTCCCTGTCTGAGTGTCAGATTCAGGCTTTCGACATACACAGACCAGCCGCTTACGACTATCTGAAAGTCATCATCAATCTCTGCAATATCATCCTCGATGTCGATTAGCTCTTCCATTTCTGATACTGCCTCTTCTATCTCACCTAACCGGTATCTCTTATTCATCCATCACCGCCTCCTTATAAATGCACCTGACCACAAAACGCATGGTTCCTTTCTGGGAACAGGTAAAAAGAGTTAGTTCTTTTTCATCTCCCTGTGTCTTGATGCTGTTATCATACGGATTTACTATCTCTGTCTCTGTTACCTCATAGATATGCTTCAGCCCATTTTTGTCGGTTATCATTATTTCATCACCTATGGATATCTGACTTAGTGGTGTAAAAAATGTGCCATATCTGCTGCCATTATGACCGCACAATACACAGTTGCCACTTTCTCCGATTCCTGCTGTTTCTTCTATATGACCGATCCCGGCATTAAGCACTTTACTTGCGGTACCTTCCATTACCGGATACCTGATATTTAAGCCCGGTATCTCAATGATGCCGATAACACCGCCTTCTTTAAGAATGGCTTCATCCTCTTCACTAATGGAGGTTTGCTCTTCCTCCACATCTGTTTCTTCATCGTAATCATCCTCCAATGTCTGCTCAAATTCACTTATGAGCTGTTCTGTCTGTTTTTCTCCGGTTGTCCTCCAGAAAAAAGGGACTGCCATAATGGCAATCCCTGCTGCAATCAGTAGTCCTGCGACCACTTTTCTTATGCTCATATTATTCACTCTCCTATCGTGTTCTGCCCTCTCTGTCGGCTTGATAAGCACCTTTATCCTCTGCTACAATTGCTGCAGATTCCATCCTGTCATCTGCTTCTCTTTCTTCCTCCGGTCCGCTCAGGTCTGCATCCACAGCCTTTGCGTTCTCAAGGTCAAGCTGGGCATTCAGTTCACACTGCCTTGCCAGCTTTTCTTCCAGTTCCTTGCTGTATGCAAATGGCTTGTCATACTCTGCCTTTGATGCTTCAAGGTCATTCTGGTACTGCTCAATCTTCTTTTCTAAGAAATCAATGTTCTCATGGAGTCCATTGAACAGGTTTTCCAGCTTTACCATGCTGCCGACCGGACTTGTGGAAAGTTCTGCCTTGTACTCAGTCTTTCCACGAAGCACCATATAATTGATACCAAGGAAGTTCTTTTCCACAAGCAGCTCAAATCCATGGAACTTGCCGATTGCAGTTGTCTCTCCGGTCTTACATTTGCTGATTGCTTCAAGCATCATCGTTCCTCCATCCACACGCTCTGTGTAGGTTGCTTTGCCTATAGTAATGGCAAATTCCGGATTATCAATCAGCTCTTTATCCCTTGCCTTTACATCCTCACGGACATTGGCAAGCTTTTCAGTTGCTGTCTTAATCAGCTTTGGGTACTTAATCATAAAGTTATCCTGCAAGCCATATCTCTGGTTGTCATAGGAAGCCTTCAAAAGCTTTAATCTCTGGACATCATTGTCAATCTCTGGATAGGTTACAATTAACTGGACAGATTTTTTAAGGTCATATAATCTATAATAAATACACGAAGGAGCACTCTTTATGACCGAACAAAAACAACGACGAAAACCTCGCAAATATACAGACGAATTTAAACAGCAACTGGTGGAACTATATCGTTCCGGCAAACGCAGATGTGATATCTGCCGTGAATATGACATTGCTACGTCCCTGTTTGACAAGTGGGTAAAGCAGGCATCCAATTCCGGTTCTTTCCATGAAAAAGATAACCGGACTCCGGAGCAGGAAGAACTGATCCGGCTTCGGAAAGAAAACCAGCAGTTAAGAATGGAAAATGATATTTTAAAACAAGCGGCGCTGATCTTAGGACGAAAGTAAATGTGATCAAAGCAAATGCCCACAAATACTCTGTATCAGCAATGTGCCGCGTCCTACAGGTAAACAGAAGCACCTATTATTATGAAGCAGCAAAAAAAGATGAATCAGAACTCACTGCAGACATTCAGGAAATTTTTAGAAAAAGCCGGAACCATTATGGTACACGAAAGATCAAGAAAGAACTGGCTGATTGCGGGAAACAGGTATCAAGACGCAGGATTGGACGGATTATGAAACAGGAAGGTCTGGTATCAAGCTATACTACAGCACAGTTTAAACCGCAAAAAGACAGATGTAATGAATCAAAAGTAGAGAATGTGTTGAACCGACAATTTCAAAACCAGCCATACCGCAATGTAGTGGTAAGTGATTTGACCTACGTAAGGGTAGGAAACCGCTGGAATTATATTTGTGTACTGATTGATCTTTTTAACAGGGAGATTATTGGATACAGTGCAGGAGAACATAAAACAGCAGAACTTGTAAAACAGGCATTTATGAAAGTAGACGGAAATCTGTCGGAAATCCATATTTTCCACACAGACCGTGGAAATGAATTTAAAAACGAGACAATTGAAGAACTGTTAGAAACGTTCCATATGGAACGCTCCCTGAGCCATAAGGGATGTCCTTATGACAATGCAGTGGCAGAAGCTACGTTCAAGATTATAAAAACAGAATTTGTATGGAATGAAACATTCCATACGCAGGAAGAACTGAAGATAAAACTATGGGATTATGTAAACTGGTATAATCATCACCGCATACATTCTTCCTTAGGGTATCAAACGCCTGTACAATATCGGAAAAATAACCTAAAAAAATTTGTCTGAAAAAGTGTTGACAATCCACTCCATCTTCTCACGAATAAGAGGATTGCCTGTGGCGACTGCCTTAATCTCTGCATAGGAAAGTGTTGCCTCGTCGATGTCCTCACAGCTTCGGCTTACTGCCTTGCTTGTCATGACCTGACTGATGAATCGCTGCTTATTTTCGATGAGCGACCAGTTGTATGCATCAAAGGTTCCTTTGGTGACATATCTGTAGATTGCAACCTCTTCATTTTCGTTGCCCTGTCGTATGCCTCGTCCTTCCCTCTGTTCAATGGAGCTTGGCTTCCACGGACAGTCCACATGATGCATTGCTACAAGGTGTGTCTGCACATTGACACCTGTTCCACACTTATCTGTTGAACCGATAAGAACCTTCTTTTTACCTGTCCTCATCTCCTTAAAAAGTGCATCCCTCTGTGCGTCAGTCTTAGCATCATGGATAAAAGCTATCTCCTCTGCCGGAATACCATACTGGATAAGTGTTTCCTTCAGATAATCGTAGATGGTAAAGTCCTTATCCGGTCCCGGTGTGCCGATATCTGAAAAAATAAGCTGACAGCCTATATGACCGTCAACATTTCCTTTCTCATATTCTTTCCACACATTTTCTGCTACCTTATTGAGCTTTCCGTCAGGATTACTTGGTGCGTCCTTATCAATCAGCCTTGCATCTGTTCCGAGTAATCTTGCCTCATGAGTAATCTTTAGGAAGTTGTCCACGCTTGGATCTACTCCACCTCCTCTGATACGCTCTGCCCTCACAACAAAATCTTCCATGACCTGCTTTACATACCAGTCAGGCTCCGACTCCACAATAATAGGCTTGCCGCCCCTTAGTGCCGGTACATCTAAGTCCAGCATATCGGCAGTCTGCACATCTGCTACCTCACGGAAGATATTCATAAGCTCCGGAAGATTGGTAAATTTATTGAATCTGCTCTTGAAACGGAATCCGCTTCCCTCTACAGTAAGCTCCAGTGCTGTTGTCACTTCACCAAAGTTCGCTGCCCATGAATCAAAGTGATAAATCCCCATCTCTTCAAGTGCCGCTTTCTGTAAGTAAAGCTGCATGACATACATCTCACACATGGTATTGGATATCGGTGTACCTGTTGCAAATACAATGCCTCTGCCATCATTTATCTCTGATAAATACTGACATTTAAGCTGCATATCTGTTGACTTCTTTGCTCCACTGCTGCTGATACCTGACACATTATTCATCTTGGAAAAAATCGCAAGATTCTTAAAATTATGTGCCTCGTCCACCATGATAGAGTCCACACCCAGCTCCTCAAAGGTTATAAGGTCATCCTTTCTGCTCTCATCAGATAGAGATTTCAGCTGTTCCTCCAGCTTTTTCTTCTGGCTTTCCATCTGTTTTACAGTCCATCTCTCTCCGTTACGCTCCTTCATCTCATCAATCGCATAGCTGATCTCATCAATCTGCTCATTGAGCATTCTTTCCTTTCTCTCTGCTGAGATCGGGATTTTTTCAAACTGCGAGTGCGACATGATGATACAGTCATAGTCACCTGTTGCAATCCTTGATACGAACTGCTTCCTGCGGCTCTTTTCAAAATCACGCTCTGTGGCAACCAGGATATTTGCTGACGGATAAAGCCTTAAAAACTCTGATGCCGTCTGACCGATAAGTGGCTTTGGAACAACCATGATCGTCTTATTGGCAAGTCCGAGTCTCTTCTGCTCCATACAGGCAGCCATCATCTCAAAGGACTTTCCGGCACCAACGCAGTGTGCCAACAGGGTGTTTCCTCCAAGAAGGATTCTTGCCACCGCATTCTTCTGATGTGGCTTTAACTCAATCGCCGGATTCATTCCCGGAAACTGTAAGTGACTTCCGTCATACTCACGCAGACGGATGTTATTGAATGTCTCGTTGTAATACTCCACATATTTCTGTCTTCGCTCCGGCTCTGCAAACAGCCATTCCTTGAACTTCTCCTTGATCATGTTCTGCTTTTCCCTTGCAAGCATTGTCTCGTTCTTATTGACTTCGTAATGATATTTGCCATCACCGTCATCAATCCTGTCCCTTACTGTTACAGTTTTAAGATTCAGCGTATCCTCAAAAATAGAATAAGCATCCATGCGGCTTGTACCATAAGTCTTAGTAGCTGCCACTGAATGCTTATCCATGCTCTTATTCTCGATGAACCATTCCATGCTCATCTTATTTAAGTGTACCTGAATGCCTGTATTGTAAAACTGGCTTCTGACTGCCCTTGCTCTTCTTGGTGTATTGAGAAGCTCATAGATAAACTGCTCATAATCAAGCGACTCAATCCATGTCGTACCAATCTTTACATCAATATCCGAGGCTTCAATCCATTCCGGCTGCACCTTTTCAAGTGCTGCCACATTTCCTGCAAATCTTTCTGCCTGCGGATTGTCTGTATCAGCCGCCATAGCCTTTGCTACACGAAGTTTGTCTCTCACATTTCCCGAAAGATACTCGTCTGCTGTCTCCCAGCCGATGTCGGGATTGTTCTCGTTGTAGCGGTCTGGATTTAGGAAAACCAGTCCGTCCAGCTCTTCCACAAGGACTGCCCTTCTAATCTCTGCTAATGCATCATCACTTAGCGTTATCTCATCCACTGTCTGTCCGGACTTTTCTGCAAGTTCTTCCTTTGCATTTGTAATATCCGGCTCATAGATAGAAAGCATATAGGCAAGATTTACATATCCAAATTCATTGACGGATACATTTAATGCTTCCACAGCGGTCTCCACTCTGTCTATGACTGTCTTTGCCTTAATCGTCTGCTTATAAAACATATCCGCTTTTTTCACCTCCCCATCTTCGTTTACTTCCTCAAGACTGCAAAGAAGCGGGTAATCGCTGTCATCCCTGAATGCTATTCTGTTTGCTTTTGAAGTAATGGCTCCATACTGCTTTACGAAGGCATCATATTTTACATTAAGAAGTCTCTGCTTATCAGAAAGCTCCTCCTCGCTGCAGCCATCCATCTGGATATCAATCAGCTCTCTTGTTATCTGTCTGATTTCATCAAGGCTTCGGATTCGCTCCTCGGCAGTCTGTGATACTTCTTTTTTTACCATCTCGGAATTTTCCCTGTAATAGAGTTTTCCTTCAAAAAATGTGTAAGTGTAGTTTCTCACATCCGGATCAGCCGGGATAACTTCCTCCGTCTGCTCCGCCTCATCTGCCACTCTCTCAAAATCTGTCATCTGGGCTTTGATATTACCGATAGCCTTATTGAGAGTCTCATACATATTGAAGTTCTCATCATTATTCACACAGACTGTATATCTGCTGTCCTGTCCGTAAATCCTTGTGTCATATTCCATAGATCCAAGCATCATCTCCGGATGCTCTGCAAAATAAGAGTTGACTGCAATGCCATTCTCAGTTACACCAAGGTGTACCCAGTCAGGTTCAATATCAATCTTTCTCTCCCTCTTCTGCAAAAACAGGATATCTGCTGTCACTTCGGTTCCTGCATTATCTTTAAATGCAGTATTCGGAAGTCTTACTGCTCCCACAAGCTCTGCTCTTTCAGCCAGATACTTTCGGATAGTAGGATTTGCCTTATCAAGTGTTCCCTTTGTGGTGATTACTGCAACCATGCCTCCCGGTCTTACCTGATCAAGTGCTTTTGCCAGAAAATAATCGTGGATACGGAAGTTATACTTGTTGTACTTTGGATCAAATACCTTATAATCACCAAATGGCACATTTCCGACAACCACATCAAAGAAGTTATCCGGATATGTGGTATTCTCAAATCCTGTGATACTGATATTGGCATTCTGATAAAGCTGCTTTGCAATTCTTCCTGAAATGCTGTCAATCTCCACCCCATACAGCTTGCTTCTCTGCATTGGTGCCGGCATACTTCCAAAGAAGTTACCGATACCCATAGATGGCTCTAATACATTGCCGCCTCTGAAACCAAACTGGACAAGTGCCGAATTTATGCACATGGCAATCTCCGGTGAAGTATAAAAGGCGTTATTTACTGTTGCCCTTGCAGCACTGTATTCCTCATCAGATAAAAGGTCTTTCAGCTCTGCATATTCTTTGCTCCAGCCTGCGTTATTCTCATCAAATGCCTGTGACAGTCCGCCCCATCCGACAAACTTCGACAGAGTTTTCTGTTCCTCAGGTGTGGCAAGCCTGTTCTCTGATTCAATCTGCTTTAAAGTGCGGATTGCATCCATATTCCACTGGTATCTGGTCTTAGCACCGCCTTTTTCCATTTCCCAGAGGTTATAGTGGAAATTGTGTTTCGTCTGCCCGGCAACATTCTTCTCATTTTCAAGACTTTCTACTTGCTGTACTGGTTCCTGCTTTGGTGTAAAATCTACAGTTTCCTGTGATTCTGTATCAGCCTGAATATCATCCACAGATACTGATACTGCATCATCTGAAACCACATGTCCATTCTCATCAATCTTGGTTTCCCAGCCATTCGCTATTGCTCTTTCCCTGGTTTCAAGACGATTGGCTTTTACACTATCCTCGATATCAAAGAATCTCTTATAGACCGGATTCATCTTATCCCTGTCAGCCTTCTGCTTTGTCTCCTGATAATACTTCTTCTGGTCTTCTCCGCAGTAAAATGGCTGTTTTACCATATAAGATAAGATTTCATATAACTCACGCCAATCGAGAGCACCTTCTTTACGCACACCATTCCTGTTCTTATAGCTGATCTTCACATATCCGCTTCTGATTGAGTACTCCACAAGACCATACTTATTGTTGGAATATGCCTTTCTTTCTGCATTATCTGTCCCTAATGCAATATCCCTGATAAGGTCAAGTTTATTTGGCATAAATGCAAAATCAGACTGCACCACATCCATAAGGAATGCCCTAAACGGAGTGTAGCAGCTGCAATCTGTTACAAGAATCTCCGCCGCATCACGCAGGTCTTCATCAAGCTCTGCAATACGCTTGGCATAATCAATCGGTGTAATATACTTAAGCTCTGATGGATCTTTTTCAGATGTTTCAGCTTCTATCTCGGCACCATATTCTGCCTGTGTTACCATGCGGTCTTCATCGGCAGCTTCCTGTGGTGTCATGCCTTTTGCACTTACATAATCTCTGTTAGAAGCATAGCTCTCCGGCTCATCCGGTATTGCATAATCATCAATCTCTGATTCTGCCTCTTCCGGTTCCACTTCCCGATATTCGGCATCAATGACCTCATCATCCTCACGGAGTCCGTCCATCGCAAGCTCATCAATACGAGGTGTCTCAGGCTGGTATTCCCCTGTAAGAATAAGGACACCAAGCTCTTTTTCGATATCTTTCCATGAAACATATCCTTCAACCTCTCCATCCTCATCTCGCCACTGAAAACGCAGTCCGTTCCCATGAAATGTGTCATATCCGTGCAGTCCCAGTCCGTCAACCGGCCAGCCTGCACCTCCCTGACCATATTCTGCTTTGATACGCTTTGCCCTGGTTCCTGCATCAATCTCTGTTTCAAAAATCTTGCATACCCTGCCCTTACCACCGATAAAACCTGTACCTCCCATAAGCACCTGTTTGATATACTCACCTGGTACTGTTGCAGACTTTTTGGGATTCAGGTAATTGTATTTACCTGCTAATGCAGCTTTTCTGTCCTGCTCGAACTGACGCATAAACTGATTATTGTTTTCGTCCTCAGTATGAATGGTGCCAATGCTTGCCTGCCCGTTCTGGTCGAAAAAAAAGGAAGCCTGTGTATATTCGGCTTCCTTACTGACACCCAATGAATTGATTTCATCAAGTTCCCTATTCAGTTCTGTATCATCTGATTCTAGTGGAATCGCATCACTATCTGATTCAGTACCACTTCCTCTGCCTGCATCTTCGCCTGCTCTCTTATCTTCCACATCTCCATTGTCGATGACGGATCCTGTGGCTTGTGCTTCGCCAGATACTGCATCTCTAACTGGTCGTACAGCTGATTCGCTTCCTCCTCTACCGCTGACATCTTCTCGTACATCTTCCCGAATCTCATCAGCGTCTTGTATCTTGCCGGCTCGTTCTCTTTGAGATAGTTCATCGCCATCCTTCCGTATTTGCCCAGCTTCGTGAGATCCTCCGTCTCGTCCGGCATCTCTATCTGCGGATAAAGCAGTCCGTCCACTTCCTTGTAAGTCATTTCTTCTAACATATCCAATTCTCCTTTCGCTCTCGATTGCCTTTAAGTTACGACTAAATTCTCTAAGAACACTACAGGAGACATCGCATACAATGGAACCAAGACGGTAAATGATCTCTTCGTCTTTGATATTTACGATCTGACTGAAATCCTGTTCTTGCACAGATAAGTCAAATCCGCATCTCGTCCCTACAGCATACATGACACTTGCATATACAAGCTGCTCCATGTCCATTTCCTGCTGTAAGCCATTGCGTTTCTTACTTTCTTCCTTTATCACACTACCTGATAGCTGCATGAGCTCGGTCATTCGGTCTCCGAACTCTTCTTTTATTATAAGCCAAACATCTGTTCCTGTAAACTGTTTTAATATATTTTTTAGAGACTCCCTGTCGCTGTTATCGTACTGCTCAATCTGACCTTCTGACACAAGAAAATCCACATAATCCTTAAGATTTTCTCCCTCAAGGTCCCATGTCAGCTTAACATTCTTCCCTCCGGTATCACTGATATCTGGATTGTCAACACTTTTTCAGACAAATTTTTTTAGGTTATTTTTCCGATATTGTACAGGCGTTTGATACCCTAAGGAAGAATGTATGCGGTGATGATTATACCAGTTTACATAATCCCATAGTTTTATCTTCAGTTCTTCCTGCGTATGGAATGTTTCATTCCATACAAATTCTGTTTTTATAATCTTGAACGTAGCTTCTGCCACTGCATTGTCATAAGGACATCCCTTATGGCTCAGGGAGCGTTCCATATGGAACGTTTCTAACAGTTCTTCAATTGTCTCGTTTTTAAATTCATTTCCACGGTCTGTGTGGAAAATATGGATTTCCGACAGATTTCCGTCTACTTTCATAAATGCCTGTTTTACAAGTTCTGCTGTTTTATGTTCTCCTGCACTGTATCCAATAATCTCCCTGTTAAAAAGATCAATCAGTACACAAATATAATTCCAGCGGTTTCCTACCCTTACGTAGGTCAAATCACTTACCACTACATTGCGGTATGGCTGGTTTTGAAATTGTCGGTTCAACACATTCTCTACTTTTGATTCATTACATCTGTCTTTTTGCGGTTTAAACTGTGCTGTAGTATAGCTTGATACCAGACCTTCCTGTTTCATAATCCGTCCAATCCTGCGTCTTGATACCTGTTTCCCGCAATCAGCCAGTTCTTTCTTGATCTTTCGTGTACCATAATGGTTCCGGCTTTTTCTAAAAATTTCCTGAATGTCTGCAGTGAGTTCTGATTCATCTTTTTTTGCTGCTGCTTCATAATAATAGGTGCTTCTGTTTACCTGTAGGACGCGACACATTGCTGATACAGAGTATTTGTGGGCATTTGCTTTAATCACATTTACTTTCGTCCTAAGATCAGCGCCGCTTGTTTTAAAATATCATTTTCCATTCTTAACTGCTGGTTTTCTTTCCGAAGCCGGATCAGTTCTTCCTGCTCCGGAGTCCGGTTATCTTTTTCATGGAAAGAACCGGAATTGGATGCCTGCTTTACCCACTTGTCAAACAGGGAAGTAGCAATGTCATATTCACGGCAGATATCACATCTGCGTTTGCCGGAACGATATAGTTCCACCAGTTGCTGTTTAAATTCATCTGTATATTTGCGAGGTTTTCGTCGTTGTTTTTGTTCGGTCATAAAGAGTGCTCCTTCGTGTATTTATTATAGATTATATGACCTTAAAAAATCTGTCCAGTTAATTGTAACCTATCCAATCAAAGATATACCTCATGCGTGGATTCAGTGCCCTTGACGGGAAGATGGCGCAGCCTTTCGCACCACGCTTTACATATCTTCCCACCTTTTTCCAGGTATCATAATCTGCCATGAGTGTGCTTTTTTCCGGAGGTCTCTGAGCTGTTACCATAACGATATTGTCAAATTCATAGCGGTATAACTGACCTGCGACCTTTAACACATCCTTCCAGTTCTTTTCTGATCTGGTGATGTTACCAATCTCAGAATCGTATATCGCTTTGACCTTCATATCAACGCCCATACCTTTGTCCTCCTCTACTTAAACATCTCTGCAAACAATCCCTTAAATAGCTTTAACTCATCCTTATCCAGCTCGATTGCAAATTCATTGTCGATTGCCTGTTTTTCGCATTTATCCTTTTTCTTTGCAATCTTACGCACCACACGAAGAAGCACATAGCACTCCTTTGACTTTGCCATGCTCTGTTTAAATGTCAGCTCATCCTCATCGACTGACTTCTGTGTCTGATAGATAATCTCTTTTAACTTATCATTAATACCATCTACTTCCTCAATGGAAATAATAACGGATGCCTTAGAAGCACCCGATCTGTCCCACTCCTTATGAAGTTCCTTTACTAAAAACTCCATGTTCTTAATTACTGTTGTTGAATCACTTGTCATCTTGCTCTTCCTCCGTTTTCTTTTAATGAAGAAGGGAGCTGACTTTCGCTGATAGGTGCAAAATCAACTCCCTTCATGTCCTCTGCTCCAAGGACTATCTGCTCTGCATAATACATATCCATTGCCTTATTGATGGCATCGTCAAGCGACTCTGCCTTTACTTTCTGTACTCGTGAAAGCACTTCTTTTATCTCAACATCAAATTCCTGTTCCATATGATATCGCCTCCTGTAAAAATCTCATCACCGGCTCTTTTCTTCCTTTACCTGTCTTTCCTTAAAGCCTTCATCGTACTTTCCATCTTCCAGCCTGTCGTAAAAACAGTCCTCTTCAATCGTTCCAAAATCCTCATACATCTGGTGAAGGAAGTCATTCTGCAGCTTCTTTGGTACATCATCATCCTTTGACATATCCTGATAAAAATAGAACTTCTGCTTTAGCTTTGCCCTGTAATCATAGATATCCTCTATCTTTTCCGGTGTGCCATACTCCCTCTTGTATGCCTTGAAATTCGTGGTTGAGAGTGTGGAACCAAGATAAATGCCATGCTCCCACGATACTCCGATTGTGGTATTGTCCTTTGTAGGCTTCTCATCCTTCGGATAACGCTTATACTCTGTCGCACCAAGGGCGATTGTAAGAGAACCTGACTTCATATCCATCACCACGAGATTCCTTGGTGATAATGCTTCAAGCACCATGTAATCATGGTCATTGAAATTATGAAATGTCTGTCCCCTTTCAAATGAGCGGTTCTCCATTTCATAATGCAGGTTAAAATCATCCACCCAGCCCTTATCGGTCATTCCAATCTCCTTAAGCTTTGCAACACATTCAGAAGAACTGGCTTCTTTATCAAACCGAAATTCTTTGGAATCGTTATAAAACCCCTGAAGAAAATGTCCCAGCTGAATATCATCCAGACAGAATCTCGCAGATAAAGTTACATTTGCTGCCCTGTAATACTCTGCGAAGTTTTCTGCTTCACCAAGTGTTCTTCCAAGCTGCAACAAATTATCTGCAAGCTCTGACATGTCATCAACTGCTATAAAACTCTTATAATCATCCAGAGTCATCAGCATATTTGTCTCTGTTCCCCTGTCGTTTTCTGTTACCAGTATCATATCTTTTAAATCCATTCTTACCTCCAGTCTCAGAGAGGGACTATGCCCTCTCTGCAAATTTCCTGTTATGGTCTTCCTATCACAACAATCTTTCCTGTGCTTGCCACATCTCTGTAGACCACACCAAGACTTTCATTAAGTGCCTCTACCACCTTGCCATTTCCGACATATACTGCCACATGGCTGATGTTCTTATATCTTCCGTTGCTTGTAAAACTGTAGAAAATAAGGTCTCCCGGCTGTAACTCATCAAAGGAGACTGTTGGATTGTCAACACTTTTTCAGACAAATTTTTTTAGGTTATTTTTCCGATATTGTACAGGCGTTTGATACCCTAAGGAAGAATGTATGCGGTGATGATTATACCAGTTTACATAATCCCATAGTTTTATCTTCAGTTCTTCCTGCGTATGGAATGTTTCATTCCATACAAATTCTGTTTTTATAATCTTGAACGTAGCTTCTGCCACTGCATTGTCATAAGGACATCCCTTATGGCTCAGGGAGCGTTCCATATGGAACGTTTCTAACAGTTCTTCAATTGTCTCGTTTTTAAATTCATTTCCACGGTCTGTGTGGAAAATATGGATTTCCGACAGATTTCCGTCTACTTTCATAAATGCCTGTTTTACAAGTTCTGCTGTTTTATGTTCTCCTGCACTGTATCCAATAATCTCCCTGTTAAAAAGATCAATCAGTACACAAATATAATTCCAGCGGTTTCCTACCCTTACGTAGGTCAAATCACTTACCACTACATTGCGGTATGGCTGGTTTTGAAATTGTCGGTTCAACACATTCTCTACTTTTGATTCATTACATCTGTCTTTTTGCGGTTTAAACTGTGCTGTAGTATAGCTTGATACCAGACCTTCCTGTTTCATAATCCGTCCAATCCTGCGTCTTGATACCTGTTTCCCGCAATCAGCCAGTTCTTTCTTGATCTTTCGTGTACCATAATGGTTCCGGCTTTTTCTAAAAATTTCCTGAATGTCTGCAGTGAGTTCTGATTCATCTTTTTTTGCTGCTGCTTCATAATAATAGGTGCTTCTGTTTACCTGTAGGACGCGACACATTGCTGATACAGAGTATTTGTGGGCATTTGCTTTAATCACATTTACTTTCGTCCTAAGATCAGCGCCGCTTGTTTTAAAATATCATTTTCCATTCTTAACTGCTGGTTTTCTTTCCGAAGCCGGATCAGTTCTTCCTGCTCCGGAGTCCGGTTATCTTTTTCATGGAAAGAACCGGAATTGGATGCCTGCTTTACCCACTTGTCAAACAGGGAAGTAGCAATGTCATATTCACGGCAGATATCACATCTGCGTTTGCCGGAACGATATAGTTCCACCAGTTGCTGTTTAAATTCATCTGTATATTTGCGAGGTTTTCGTCGTTGTTTTTGTTCGGTCATAAAGAGTGCTCCTTCGTGTATTTATTATAGATTATATGACCTTAAAAAATCTGTCCAGTTAATTGTAACCTATCCATGTCTTTCCGGCTTCATCCAGTCCCTGTGCCTCCGCTGCCGCTGTGGTTGCACCGCCGTAACTAATATCCACACCTGCATCCTTCCATGAATAATAGGCTAAGGAGCTGCAGTCATAATAGTTACCGCTATCTCTTAAATCTTGACTATAAGGAAAGCCAACTCTGTGAAGTGCATAGGAGCAGACTGTTTTCTGCCTGCTGTCTGTAATTCCACTAAGGATGGCATTGATTTCATCCTCAGTCATGGAGCTTACTCCCGGACTTCCGCCTCCGCCGCCACTTCCGCTTCCGGCATATCCAAGCTGTCCCATAAACTCCGGACTCATGATCTGCTCAAGCATTTCCACCTGATCAGAATTAAATCCATAGACCGAAATCATATCTCTGTACGATTTCAGTGTGACATTCACATACAGAACCGACTTCGTGACAGTAGTTACATTACCGTCTGCATCTGTTTCTTCCACATCCTTTGTTCCTGTGCTTGTGGTGTATGAACACATATCATTTACTACTGCCTGCAGCCAGCCTTTTGAAATGTCATTCATGACTGTTGCAGTATCTCCGATACCATGCTTGACCATATAGACTGCCATGATGTCATAGTAATTGCTTGGGTTTTCTTCCATACCTTCATAATCCACATATACAAGCTCTCCAAGGTCATATCCGGTATGCTCATTCACTTTCGTATTCACATCCCGGTTAAACTCCTGCACATAAGCACTCGTTACTGTCTGCACGGTATCTCCTGATTCAAGTGGTGGCAGAAATAAAGCAAATGGAGAATTGTAAAGGATTGCTATCACCGCTATAACCGGAACCGCAATCATGGCAACTACAAGAACAAGTAATAAAAGCACCAATCCGATAATCGGTGCAGCTGCCTTTACCCAGGTAATCGCTTTTCGCACAATCAGATCCTTTACCAGTTTTGCCACGCTGTCTGTCTGATTCTCCTGTGCTTTCATCTTATCCAGAAAGAATTTTATCTTCCTGCTCCGGTTGGTCATCTTTTCATCCTTGACCTCTATGGACACACCTGCAGCATATCCGGCTGCCATGCCGATTGCAGTACCAACTCCCGGTGCAACCGCTGTTCCTGCCGCGGTAGCAGCTGCCTTTGTCGCAGTTTTTGTTGCAACCTTGGCAGTTGTCTTGGCTGTTTCTTTTGCCGTCTCTTTAGCTACCGTCTTGGCTGTATCTTTGACAGCTTTCTTTGCTGTCTTTTTTGCCAGCTTCTTTCCTGCCTCTACCTTCTTGATACGCTTCTTTGCCTCGGCTGCCGCCTTTTTCCTGAAAAGTGCTGCCCCCTTGGAAGCAGTTCCGGTAACAGGTTGGCTTGCTTCATATGCAAGATATGCTGCCTGCGATACCTCATACCCGCCTTCCACCTGCTCCGTTACTGCCCCGGCTGCAAGTACACCTGTTCTTCCTGCAATGTGAAGATTGGTGTTCTTGGTCTTGATGGAAGTTCCTGACTCTCTGATGTTACGCTTAAACCTAGAAAGACCTTTATCCTTAGCCTCCGATTGATGAATGGTACTCTTTCTATAAGTACGCTTTCCACCAGCACTTTTCTGAAGCATTAATTTTGCAGATGCTTTTTTATCCATTTCATTGGCTTTAGCATCATGCACTTTCGGACCTCTCTCTACTGTATAGATGTTGCTGCCTTTAATCTTGGCACCCTTTGGCTCGTGGGCATGAATCTTGGCTTTCTCCTTGGTGTGAATGACCATAGGCTTATCATCCACCTTTTTTATCTTCAATGTTCTCACCTTCTTTCTACATCCATTACCCAAAAATGGGTAAAAAAATAGCCATCTGGATGATTAGTCCAAATGGCTTATGTAAAAATCTATTTAATTCTATTGTAAAGAACTGTCTCTATTCTGGTTGATAAATCAATCTTTTTCTTATAAAGAAGTGTCCACGATGCTTGATTTTTTGAATAATCCATCTTTTCCTCTGGAAAAAATGAACGACAGAAATAATTATCTCCTTCATCATTAGATAAAAACAAAAATAGATTCCTGCTCTCCACGTTGTTTTCCATAAGATAATCAGCCTCAATCATTGAATACATATTTGCTTTCTTATTATACTTAAACACAGTATCATTACTATCAATCATTTGTTCAAGCAATGGCAGGAAATGAACTCTTTGCTCTATCTTATTATAAAAATCTGATGACTCTATTTTTTCAATTGTAATTGTTCCATCTGCTATCTCATCAAATACTCTGCCTCTGTCTCGGCTCAATTCAGGTCTGTCTACCAGATATTGTAATCCCATAAGATGAAAACAATCTTTTTTATCAAATGAAATTCTTAATGTAACTGAAACACCTTTTCTCCCTAGTACAAGCTCATATTCGGTTGATAATAGCGGAATAAATGCATTTATGCAATCTAAAACATTCCTCATTACAGTTCTCCACTACATCCTTAGATTAAGAAAGGCTCTGCATAAGCAGAGCCCTTCTAACATTTTCTTTCGAGGATTAACCTCTAGCCAGATTGTGGTAAATGTCAAACCCTTATAAAGCTCATAAGGCACTGCTCTCTGGCACAACACCTTACTTTGCCGCTTGGCAGACACTCAAGTTGCCTGTCTTTAATATTATATTACCTGTCATATGAAAATATGTCAATCCAAAATTCATGACTTCATAAAGAATTAACATTTTTCATTTGCATGCTTTTTCATCTCAATTATCTCGTGAATGTTGGTATTGTACAGCTTATACAAATCCGTATCCTTACTTATCTGATTATCAAACGGAATCACCACAGAACCACACTTGATAAGTCCCATTCCAGATGCAGTATTGGTTACAAATCTAAGCTGTGCCTCTGATACTCCGATAACCTCCGCCATCTTGGAACTGTCTGTATTCGCCTGCTTTAAAAGTGCCACAAACTCAGAGTTTGCAAGCATTGTGGTTGCTGTGTAATTCTGCAACAGATCGACTACATTTTGCGTGATACCGGTACAAAGACCTCCCTGTTTTCTCACTTTCTTCCAGAGCTGCTGCAGATATTTTGCAGAATACTCGGAATTAAGTAAGACATGGAACTCATCAATATAGAGCCATGTTGCCTTGCCTCTCTTACCATTCTCAACAATCCTGTTCTGAATGGACTCCATCATGACAAGCATTGTGATAGGACTAAGCTCTGTACCTAAGTCCCTGATGCCATATACTGTGAATCTGTTATCCACATCCACATTTGTCTGATGGTTGAAGATGTTAAGTGAACCATTTACAAAAAGCTCCAATGACAATGCAATGTCCTTTGCCTCGTCCTCCGGCTGTGCCATAAGGATATCGTAAAAGTCACTCATTACAGGGATATACTTCTCTTTGCTCCTTGCAATGTCGATATACAGCTTTCTCACACAGCGGTCAATGATTGACTTCTGTCTTGAATTTAAACTGTCTCCGATACACTGCTCACAAAGTCCAAGCATAAACTCGCCTTTTTCTCTTACTGGATAGGTTACAATTAACTGGACAGATTTTTTAAGGTCATATAATCTATAATAAATACACGAAGGAGCACTCTTTATGACCGAACAAAAACAACGACGAAAACCTCGCAAATATACAGATGAATTTAAACAGCAACTGGTGGAACTATATCGTTCCGGCAAACGCAGATGTGATATCTGCCGTGAATATGACATTGCTACTTCCCTGTTTGACAAGTGGGTAAAGCAGGCATCCAATTCCGGTTCTTTCCATGAAAAAGATAACCGGACTCCGGAGCAGGAAGAACTGATCCGGCTTCGGAAAGAAAACCAGCAGTTAAGAATGGAAAATGATATTTTAAAACAAGCGGCGCTGATCTTAGGACGAAAGTAAATGTGATTAAAGCAAATGCCCACAAATACTCTGTATCAGCAATGTGTCGCGTCCTACAGGTAAACAGAAGCACCTATTATTATGAAGCAGCAGCAAAAAAAGATGAATCAGAACTCACTGCAGACATTCAGGAAATTTTTAGAAAAAGCCGGAACCATTATGGTACACGAAAGATCAAGAAAGAACTGGCTGATTGCGGGAAACAGGTATCAAGACGCAGGATTGGACGGATTATGAAACAGGAAGGTCTGGTATCAAGCTATACTACAGCACAGTTTAAACCGCAAAAAGACAGATGTAATGAATCAAAAGTAGAGAATGTGTTGAACCGACAATTTCAAAACCAGCCATACCGCAATGTAGTGGTAAGTGATTTGACCTACGTAAGGGTAGGAAACCGCTGGAATTATATTTGTGTACTGATTGATCTTTTTAACAGGGAGATTATTGGATACAGTGCAGGAGAACATAAAACAGCAGAACTTGTAAAACAGGCATTTATGAAAGTAGACGGAAATCTGTCGGAAATCCATATTTTCCACACAGACCGTGGAAATGAATTTAAAAACGAGACAATTGAAGAACTGTTAGAAACGTTCCATATGGAACGCTCCCTGAGCCATAAGGGATGTCCTTATGACAATGCAGTGGCAGAAGCTACGTTCAAGATTATAAAAACAGAATTTGTATGGAATGAAACATTCCATACGCAGGAAGAACTGAAGATAAAACTATGGGATTATGTAAACTGGTATAATCATCACCGCATACATTCTTCCTTAGGGTATCAAACGCCTGTACAATATCGGAAAAATAACCTAAAAAAATTTGTCTGAAAAAGTGTTGACAATCCATACCATTCCCTTTGAATCATTCGGGTCAAGGCTCCACACATCCATCTCCAGCGGATTCACATAGTTATCCGTGTAAGTAGACATATTTACTACAGTTCCGCCATAAGTCTCAGCAATATCAAAGTATTCGTTCATTGGATCTATGACGATTATCTCATCATCACCCGACAAGAATACGCTGCCCATCTCCATCTTGCAGAAGAAGGATTTACCGGAACCCGGCACACCAAATACAAAGCCATTTCCATTAATGAGCTTCTTTCTGTTGCCGATATTCACATTCTTGCTGATCTGGTTGATGCCATAATAGTTTCCTGTGCTGTCATTTAATTCCTGCACATTAAATGGCATAAGCACCGCAAGTGACTGGGTAAGAAGTGTACGCATTGTCTCCACCTGTCTTACACCAATCGGAAGTGCTGTGTTGAGTGCTTCCCTCTGCTTTAAGTAGTGTGTATCAATCGTGCAACTGTTACGCTTTCCGATAGTCTCCACAGTCTCACATACACTCTCAAGCTCCTTCTTGCTTTCTGCCATAAGAATAATGGTTACTCCCACAAAGAAAAGGCACTGGTCATTCTCACGGACATCATCCATGATTTCCTCAATCTCCTTTTTCTCCGTTCTCTTGGCATATGAGATTTCCGTAGAAAAATCGTTATTCTTATTACGGACTCTCTGCTGCTTAATGATATCCGACTCAATACCAAGGTATTTCTTCTGAAGCACCTTTGTGGTCAGATCCTTTGGTACGGGCACCACATCAATGCTCGTGATGGAATGAACCGGAAGGGAAGTAATCTCATTGATGAATCTGTCTGACAAACTGCTCGGATACTTTTTGATAAAAAGTGCCTTGCAGAATTTACTCTCATCCTCAAAATGGTCCGGGAAATATTTCACCATTCCATTACATAGATCATTTCTAAAATCTGGCCCGACCTTCTTAGCCTTTTTGATATCAAAATCAAAACTGCCCTCATCTCCAAGATGATAATAGTCATAGAGCACTTTCAGTCTCTCATTTCCATTAAGTGGTACAATGTCTGCACCAAGCTCAATGAAAGCCTTGTGTATCGTTGCCTCAAGGGTTGCAAACTGTGCCTTTGCCTCCTCAAAGTTCTTTCTCTCAATCGTGATCGTCAGGTATCTCTCCTGCTCAATCCCCTGTCTGCCCTCAATAATCTTCTCCTCAATGATGTCATTATAGATTCTTCTGTAATTATTGAAGCCATCATTTTTCTCAGCAATCAGAACCTTATCACGGAGGTCATCCATATTTTTGTTCTTATTGTTGATCGTAATCTTATAATTACAGTCCAGCGAATTTAAGAACTTGCAGTATCTTTCAAATATGCCAATCTGCTCATCCTCCGTTGCTGTCGTGTAATTGATGTCCTGAAAGCGGTAGCATTTGGAATACTTATTTTTGCTTACTTCAAAAATGCCGTTTTCAGCTACCGCCATAATCTCTATGGTTTCCTGAATGGATTTAGGTGTCTTATACAAAGGCTCACTCGCCTTCTTTAATAACTTAAATCCGTCTGTAAATAAACCCATGTCTCTAACCTCGCTTTCTTTTTTATCATGAATGCTTGCATTCATGCTGCGAAATGCACATCATGCAATGCATGATTTTCCTCTGTGCATTTCTGCAATCCTGCGGAGCATCTGCTCTGATTTTTCAGAGCACTGAAGCCCGCCGGGAACTTCACCCTGCGGGCTGTGTTCCCGACCTTTCGGTCAGATACTTTTTATCTAATGCATCGCCTTATATGCTGCAATGCCTGCTGCTGCCGCCACAATGACTGCAACAAGACCAAGCAGCATATTTCTTGTCTTTTTCTTCATCGCTTCAAACTCCTCCTGCTTCTTTACAGCCGAATCAGCTGTTACCGTCTCCGGTTCAGCCTTTCTGCCTTTCTTCTTTACCTGTTCATTCTGTTCTGCTTCTAACTGCTTTATTGCAGGCTCTCCCTCAGTTGACACATAAGTAAGTGCCCTGTTTCCAAACATAAAATGCAGTTTCTTTCCCATATACTCGTAGAAATTCATCCCGTTAAAGGAATAGAAACCACCAAGTGCAATCGGTGCCACACAGGGAATTGCCACATAAGCAGAACCCGTAAGACCGATATACTTGTAAAGAAGAAGGACGATACCGCCACCAACCACTACGCTTGCAATGGAAAATATAAGCTGCCTTGCAGTAAGTCCCATTGCAACCGATTCCTGATAGCGGTCAATATCCTTGTTTACTTCGATTACCATTGTCCCTGCCTCCTATCTTGATAAATCCTTTGTCTCCGGCTTTCTTGTCATTCCGATATTTGCCTCATACTTATCCATTCCATCCGGACACAGTTCTCTAAGCTTATCTACATTGAACAGATAAAGCGGATATTCGCAGAAACCGCTCCTTTGCGTGAATCCTGTAAACTCTCCAAGGTCGTTATCTGTAATAAACTTTTCAATATCCGGCATGTCATTCACATTCAGATATCCGCAGTAATTTGGTGCTGCAACCGACAAATTCACAGTCACATCCCCAAAAGGCTCCTCATATCCATCTTCATTACACATAAGACCAATAAACATTGCCCTGTTATTCATATACTGCTGGATATCAAATGTCACCTGCGTTTCTCCGGTTATACTTGAATTATAAGTAACCTGTTTCTTTTCATTATCCATTTCTGCCTCCTTCTATAATCCAAATGCCTTGCTTGTAAGTGTCTGTGCACCCTTCACGCTTCCGACAGTCATTGCAATCGTAAATGTCATTTCACACAGACATATAAGCGTCTGTGCCCAGTCAGCATAACTTCCTGTAAATGCCGGAAGTCCTGCATTGATAAATGCATTACATACCACAATCGCAAGTGCCATCGTTACTGCCTCAAATACACACGAAAGAAAATATTTGCAGTAGGTAGCCATTGTATGACTGACCATTCTGTTTCCTGCCATTGTGGAGCATGCAATCGCACCGAGCGGCACAATAATCAGGATTTTTAAGAACCTGAAATACACTGTGTAGATGATAAAGAATCCACAGATAATAATGATGATTGCAAGCAAAGCTGTGAGTATCAGCATTACCAGACTCTCACCAAATCCGAGTCCCTTAATGATGTCTGCCTGTGTCCTGTCAATGGCAAGCTGCGTCGTTGTCCCGGCAGATATAAGTCCCACCAGATTTCCTATGGAAGTAAAAAACGCTTTCATAATCGTGACATTATTTGCAACAAACCATTCTGCAAGTCCCAGTCGGATAAGCATACGCAGGATTGATTCAAACCTCATCTCATCTTTTACATCTATGCTTTCCGAGCAGAAACCGATAACAAAGAACAGCACAACGAGGGATGAACCGACCGCTACAAAGACCGGCTCAATACCCTCAATGACTGCCCAGGGACCTCCGCCCTTGAAACTGACCGGTGACTGTCCAAGCATTGCAAAGACCAGGGATATCTGATTGTTCCAAAACCCAAACACTGCCTCAAGAAGTGCAAGGATCTTGTCTCCAAGCTTAAAAATATCCATACTTGTTGTTCACCTCTTTCCTTTTACTAAAAGGGAAATTGCATTTCCCCAATCTTAGAAGCCTAAGAATGTCAGAACTGTTGAAATACCAGCCATCATGACACCTGCTACAATTCCTTTCAGAGCGGAGTTCATGGTAGATGAATCCTGCTGCTGGTAGGCTTGTGCGAACTCCATAACATTCTTTGCAAGAATAATGACACCAACAGCACCAATGACTGCAATGATAAGTGTCTTTAAGTTCTCAAGCGGCTGTGTTACTGCGGAAGTACCTGTACCTGCTGCAAAACAAGTAGTGCTCATAAGCATTACTCCCATAAGTGCCCCGGATAATGCCGGAACGAATCTCTTTTTAAAGTGAATGAATCTGTTCTTCATGCCTTTCTCCTCCATCTGTTTGTTATTTGTCGTAATAATCTGTTCTTTTCTCATGTCGTTTATCTCCTTTTCGATAAAAAAATAAGCCAGCAGGGATATAATCCCTAACTGGCTGTTAAAAGTTACTCTATATGATCAGGCAATGCCTGTTGTAATGATTAAATCGGGCTTTCCCCGATGTGTTTAGCTGTAACCACCTCCTTTCAAGGTGAAAAAAGCACCTTAACCATATTGGCTAAAGTGCTTGTATATTAATTATCTTTTCTCTCTTTTGTTCTATTCCATTCAATTTTAAGATATATCCTCATTGCATTAGTTAACATATCCACATCACTAAATAATTTATTATTCTGTTCAGCAACACACTGACATTTTGCAAGATTGCCATTTATAAAAGAGCTACACTCATTTTCTTGTTGTTGATTTGAATAATGCTCATTATATATATTGCAATTCTCATATTCACTTCCCGATTTACGGCATGACTTACATAGTGAATCCAAATCATTACATGTTTTCATTGTCTTGATATTGATAAAATAACTACAACATCCTATATATATATCTTCTATCAACTTGACTATATGCTGATTTTTAGAAATATTATCACCCTTATTTAATAAATCAACTTTATCATTTTCCACTTTATCTGGTCCAAAATAAAGAATTAATAAATTACTCTTTTCCCTTACAGACATTAAATTCATTTTTACCAAATCAACATCATTTTCGTCAGAATAAATATAATTATTTATTGCTGTGAGTAAATCAGCAGTCGCCCTTCTTACATTTTGTATCCACTCAACTCTTGCTGACCATACAATATTTGCATCTATTTGACTTTCATTTCTTTTATTTTCTTCATCCTGCTCAAACACAGCTATTTCTCTATTTGTTCTATTAGTCACTTCATTGCTTTGTGCTGCTGCTTTATTTGACTTGTTTGCAGCACACCATGCAAATACTGACGATCCTAATGATACGGCTGCTGCAATTGCTGCCGCAATTATTGTTGCATTTCCAACATCCATTGATTTAAATCTCCTTTTTATCGTATAGGCACATTATACCATATTCCTGTACCTATACAATAACACTTACTACTTCTTTCTGTATGAACTCATCTTCTCCACTGTAACATCCGGATAGAAGTAAGTAAGAATCGTTGCTTTCGGAACTCCTACAGCAAGTGCTTTCCTAAGCTCTTCCTTCTGCTCCGGTGTATACGACCAGTGCAGCATTCGATTTGTGATGGTATCCTCCCACTTAGGCTTTTCCCTCTCAGGATTCCTTACAGGCTTACCACCAGCACTTCCATTAGATGCATTGGCACTTTCTGCAGCATCTGACTTCTGTGATTCATCAACATACTCAAGCTCATTTGCCTGCTCCCTGTCTATCTTTGCTTTCTGCTCTGCTTCATCCTGCATGGAAAATCTTCTGCTTAATTCCGCATCACCAAGCATCATAAACTGCTCATAGGTAAGAGAATCAATATACACATTCTCGCCCTTATCCTTCAGTTTTTCATAATACTTAACCGCCTTGCCTGAAAGAATCTCAAATGGCGGACCGATAAGATTATCTGCTCCTCTTATCTGATGAACATAAGGCTCTCCCTTGCCATCTGCTGTCTGGTTAAACATCGGATGATTGAATGGTATGAACTTATTGTCCATGATAGGATCAAATCCACGGATAAAGATAATACACTTTTTGTTATCCAGCTTTCTGACTTCATCGGGTGTAAACAGTTCTCTTCCTAATACATCATAATTTCTTGAAGAGCTTCCCTGTCTGCCCTTTGTCTCTCCGCTTGACTTCTTATCAATCGTACCTTTTCCAAGCAGCTCTGAGACGTACTTATGCGTTGACTGCTCGTTGCCGCCAAGGTAGATGAAAGTATCGCAGTTGCCTGGAATTGTCTCCCAGGTGTCCTTAAAAAGTGCCTTTAACTGGGCAAAGTTCTGTATGATGATAATACTTGAAATCTCTCTGCTTCGCATTGTCGATAACAATGAACAGTAGTCATCCGGCAATGCGACATTCGCAAATTCGTCTAACATAAAGGTCACATGAATTGGAAGTCTGCCGCCACAGTTAAAGTCCGCCTGATAGTACAGTTCCTGAAATATCTGCGTATAAAGTAGTCCAATAATAAAGTTATAGGATTTGTCACTATCCGGGATTACACAAAACAGTGCTGTCTTTGTCTCTCCATCCCCATTCACTCCAATACCGATATCTGACAGATTAAGCTCATCTTTTGAGAGTAATCGTAAAACCTGCTTATTCTCAAGAAATGCAAGTCTTGAGTTGGCACTGATGATAATGGAACGGACGGTATCTCCTGCACCTCTCATACATTTGTTGTACTGCTTTACTGCCGGATGATTAGCTCCAAGCGGAGAACTTTCCTCTAAAAACTTCATACGCACATCCAGCTTTGATGCTTTTCCCTGTTCTGTAACCTCTGCCTCTCCAAGAAGTTTAAGTACTGTCTCAAAGTTTCTCTTTGCCGGCTGTACCTCCAGCCACACATAATAAAAGATAGCCTGTAAGAACAATCCTTCCGCTTTTTCCCAGAACGGATCACTTGGTGTCGCTCCCTTTGGTGTCGTATTGCTGATAAGATTTGTAATCAGCTTGACCACATCTGTTTCCTCTCTGATATAAGAAAATGGATTGTAACAGTCTGATTTATCCATCTCTAACAGATTAATGACTTTCAGGTTATATCCGTTATTTTTTAACATCTGCCCGCAGCTTCTAAGGATTTCTCCCTTTGGATCGGTACAGATAAAGGAACAGTTATGCGGCATCTGCATAAGATTCGGCTTTACTTCATAAAATGTTTTTCCTGCTCCGGAACCACCACAGATAAGGATATTTCCATTGAGCTTGAGTCTCCTGAAATCCAGCGACATCTTCACATTCTGGCTGAGTATCCGGTTGAAATTTTCATCCTTATCTGCAAGTATCTTGTTGACCTGCTTCGGATTTTCAAATCTTGCCGTACCAAATTCTTTGCCAGGCATATAGTTTCTCTGACTGGTGTAATACATGACAATAGCCATCGCATAGATACCTAATGCAATGGCTACTGCTTTTACTGTATTTGAATTGTAATAATTGGCAAAAGGAACAGCACATACTTCATTGAATCTGTCCATAAATTCATTAAAGGCAATCCCTTCCGTCCACGCACCATTTATCAGATAACCAAGATACCCTGCTAACACTGCACCCACAAGGATGAATATCAGTGACGGCTTTTTCTTTGTTGTCTGCATAGGCTGCTACCTCGCTTTCTTTGTGGTAACAGTTTTCTTCTGTGTGGTCTTTTTCTGCTGCTTCTGCACTTTCTCGTAACGCTCCCTGACAGATAACTCCACCTTGTCGTAGTGAGTATAAAGCTCGGTTCCTTTCTGGGTTGTCACCACACGATTCTGCTCATCGTAGAGCTTATAATCCTTGGTGGAATCAAGGAAGGTAAGCATTGTCTTTCCACCATGAATCTCCATGATGTTTTCCTTACGGAGCCATACATATCTTGCCTCTTCTCCCCATGTGCCGGGAACTCTGGTCTTAACAGCATGGTCATTTTCTTCGATAATCAGCTTCTTGCTGATTGTCACATCTGACAGGTTCGCATTTTTTGATGCTGCAACTGCCCTCATTCTCTCAGCAAGGTCCTGATAGCCTCTGACACGGTTGATAAATGCATCCTTGTCCATCATGACTGTATGGGTGCCATCCTCATTTTTCTTTCCAAGCACACCGATTGTCTCAAGCTGTTTGATAACACTTTCAGCCTGCTCACCATTGATACTGAAATTCTCCTTGACCTGATCCACACTGATAGCTTTCTTTTCCATTGCAAACATTCCGACCTTTTCGATCAGTCCGTCAATAGCGGTATTAACCCTATCCCCTTCTATCGTGTGGCTTTTCTCGTTTCCCTGCTGTTTCTTCAAAAAATCCATCAGCTTGCCAAGGGATTTTTCATCTCCATTCTTCAGATAATCGTCAAATGTGGCAATCTTACCAAACTTGAGCTTCTGTATCATCATATTCACACGGGGAACTGCCTCTGTATGAAAGATTACCTCACTCAGTCCATCTTTCCTGTTACAGTCTGGAAGTACCGAATACAGGATTCCATACTTCTTTGCCATCTTTTCAACCTTTTTCATATCTTCGGTATTAAACTGCAACACCTGTAAATCGCCACCTTTTAAGATCAGCTTTCTCATGGATGTCTTGCCAAGTGACTTTTCATAATCAAGCATCCCTTTTAAGAAATCTATTGCCTTCTGCATGGCAGCAATGCCGCCGCTTCCTACCTTCATGGCAATCTCAATGCCATCATAAGCTACACGGATGATCTGCACCGCTTCCTGAATCTCTTCTGCCATTATCGCACCTCCACTTTCTCTCTGACTGTTGTTTTAAGCGTTTCTGTCTCTGTAGTACGGATTTCCTCGGCTGATACATCAATACCATAAGCAGTCAAAATATCTGCCAGATGATTGATTGCTTTCTCCTCCTCGATACGATACATTTCAAGTGCCACAAGCAGGTTTTCCACCTGTTCCACCCATGCAGGCTTCATATCATATTTAGACCTGTATGTGACCATAATCTCGTCCGACTCAGCCTTATCCGCTGAATGTGCCAAAGCTTCAATAAGAGAAATCGTGTCTTCCTTGCTGCCACTTCTGAATGCGAACTGGACAACAAAGTTTTTCTCTTCCTCTGTAAACTGATGCTCCACACCATTCATCTCTGTTACTGCTTCATTTACTACTGCTAAATTCATAAGTTCCTCCTAATCTGCCATACTGTTTTCAAGCACAGCAATCTCAATGATCTCCTTCATCTTTTCCGCTGAAATGTTGTTGTTTATGAGCTCTACAAGCTGTGACTCAGTAAGTCCCTTTTCTATTGCACTCTTAATCTGCACAAGCTGCGCCGGAACAAGGTCTCCCGATGCAACCAGCTTTACAATGTCTGCTCTTGACTTTTTCTTAAATGACAGTCTTGCAAAAAGACTTGCCACTCCGCTGTTGCTGCTCTTTCTCACACTTCGCTCAATCGGAAGTCTCTGCACCACATTTCCAGTACCATCAACTACCGGAATCTGATAATAGACCGGAATCCCGTTTGCCACAGCCTGCATATTCTGCGGAACTGCAACTGTATCAACCATCTTTTTTTCTGCCTGTGGTACGGACTGGCTTTCCTGCGGCTCTGCCTTACTTTCTGCCTCTTTCTTATTCTCTGTGGCAACACTTATGATCTTATCTTCCAATGACTCTATTCTGTCTCCCATACGCTTTATCTCCTTATCCTTTTTCTCAATATCATCCCTGAGTCTTGCAATCGTACTGCTTGCCTTATTCAGTTCATTCTGCTGACTGTTGATAAGAGCATCCTTATCCTGGTTCTCCTTGACCAGACGCTCCCTGACTTCCTCATCATCTTTGGAAGTTTCTATTTCAGAAAGCTTCTTATTCAGGGCATCATACCTTTCATTCTGGTGATTGATTTTTTCGACCACTTCATCCATCTGGGCTACAAGACTTTTCACATACTCTAAATCCTGTGGCACCTGCTCTTTAGCTTTATTAAGCTTATCTAATACGACATCAAACATCCTGCGCATGTTTACTGCTGTATCATCTTTTTGGACTACCTCTCTGATTGCATCAATCGGCACACCTTTTTCATAGTAATCCAATGCTGTCTGCATCTTAGGTGCTGCCATCCTGCTATCTTTCAGCAGCGTTAACAACTCTTCTGATACACCCTTATGCAGACATTTTGATAACACCTTCATCTGCTCAATGTCATAACTTTTGTTAAGATACAGACCGATTTCATCATCAGTCAGTCCATATTCATAATCGCTTTTGACAAGAGCAATAACCTCACTGTCCATATGCTTATTACGAAGAATCTGTATCTTTCTCTCAATCGCCATTTCACTTAATGGCTCTCTTTTTTCTTCCATATATGCCTCCTAACCACTAAAAAAACAGCCTAACGTATCGGCTGTTCTTTTCTGTCTCTTATTGTTTCTTTGTCATACTGCTTCTCTTCTGCCGAAGCTGATACAGTAAGTTCCTTCCATATTGATCTTCCAAGGCTAAGTTCCTTTGATACCGCCCGTTCTGCCTTACAGTCTTGTGCATACTTGCTCTCATATTTCTTTCTAAGACTCTCGACCTCTTCCACACTGTATCCCTGTGCTAAAAGTTCAGTGTTAAGCCTTTCCCATGCATTGTGCTCATCTTCAAAGAAGGTATCCCCACTCTGATAACACGATTCCGCATCATTAAGCTCCCGGATTTGTTCAGCCTTGTCAAAAATATCTTTGAATCTTTCCTTAGCCTTATAGGTCTTACTCTTTTCCTTTGATGCTTCTTTCTTCTTATCCGTCAGATTATCAAGTACCGACACAAGTTCTTCCGCACTCTCAATCTTATGCCTTACCAGAAATAGATACTGCTCCTGCAGCTTATGCATCTTTCGGATATCATCCCTATACTTCCATACCTGACTGTATGGCTTCTTTTTCAGCTTTCCAATCCGGTAAAGCTTTGCATAATATCTTTTCTGCAAGCCTGACATCTTCGCCCTGTGGTATCTTTTGACATAGCACTTTACTATCGCTGCCTGTTTTTCCTCATTCTGTGACTGGTAAAAAGATAAATCTTCCTTAGCAATACGCTCCACAATAGCTTCCTGTGAATAATTCTCGCCAAGAGTCTTACATCTTCTGAATCTTGTCATCCCCTGTGGTCTGACTGCCAGATACTTTCCCTGCTTGACCTCATATCCTTTTTCCGACAGCAGCTCCAGAAATCCACTGAAATCATTTGCCTGTAAAATGCAGGCATCCAAATCTCTTTTTATCATATCTGCCCACACAAAGCTGCCTTCACGATATTCGCTCCAGTCCTTATAATTCTCATGCTGTTTCTCTTTGCTGCCATCCTCCACATCTATAATGGAAAGACCATACTCCTGACACAGCTTATTGGTAATTGGCTGGATATACTTTGCCCAGTCACCTTTCTCATAGCGATACTTTTTCCCATCCACAAAGCTTACACTGTTAAATACAATGTGTGAATGAACATGGTCTGTATTATCATGAACCACAAATACCGCTTCATAGGCATCACCAAGATATTCTGCTACAAACTTCTGTGTTATCTCAAAAGCCCTGTCCGGTTCCACCTCATCCTCTTTGAAAGAAAGAATGATATGATACCCCTGTCGCTTGTCTGTTTTTCCAAACTGCTTCTTTGTATCCATCATCTGCTCAAAAGCCATATCTGTCTGGCAGTTTATGGCTCCCACAAGTCTTCCTCCCTGCGTTTTCTCAGGATTCATCACATAATCCAGTGCCCGCTTTAAATGCCTTGCATGAAAAGAATTCCCGCTGTCCTTCATGTGAAGTATCTTACTGATTGCCAATCTTTACCACCGCCTCGCTGACAGACTGATTCAGCTTTTTCATATATGCCACAAGCTGTTCCTTATCTTTCTTGGAATACAGCTGTGCATTGCTGTTAAATACAATCTGATTGATGTTAATGCCGATACGGTTTACCTCATTAATAAGCTCTTTAAGAAGTTTCCTTACTTCCGGATAATCATTTGGTTTCTGACTGATTAGAAGCCTGATATATTCGGCTTCATTCATTCCATTTGCCTTTGCCTTATCAGAAAGCACCTTCGCTTCCTGTGGCATAAGTCTTAGTGTTTTCCTTATACAATGAACTTTATCTGCCATAGGATCACCTTCCTCTCTTACCCGTACTGTATTCTCTTACTCCTTCTGCTACTGTTACAGCAGCTTTTTCCAGTTCTTTATTACCCAGCTGGGCAATAACCCTGTCTGCAAGCTCTGTGGCAACTTCTATAAGTTCCTTACCATAACTGGTTTTATCAAACAATCTGTCCAGTCTCTTTTCATCTGCTTTCAGACTTTCATACCTGCTCTGATACTCGTTATAGTCGTTAAAATCCTTTGGATCACTCCTGTGTGCTTCCGCATCAAGTATCAGTTCATAGTTCCATTCACAGACAATATCTATAACATCATCTATCGGGTATGGTTCAATTTCACCATTCTCCTCAGCTACATCCTGCCTGTACATCTTCCCATCTGAATCTATGCCAATGGCATAATCATGTCCTTCCATATAGTTAAGCAGAATTGCAGCATCTTCTATCGAAGGGTTTAGTAAGATATCAAATGTGTCTGCCCAGGCAATAAGTTCCTCTGGTTCTGCGATTATTGTAAGTTCTTTATCCATTGCTTTCCTGCACCTCCCTTATCCGTGTTTTGTATATCTCTTCCACCCACACGCCTGTCTGAATCTCTTAGGTTTACGGCTAGATACGCATTAGAGACATCTCTGTCCTAATGCCATCTAGTTAGGGAGAAAATCTCCCTAAAACCCTCTGTTTATGAAAGTGGGGGCGCTTTTTGCCCCCACTTTGCTACTTTGGGGGCGCTTTCTGCCCCCATTTTGTTATTTTGGGGGCGCTTTCTGCCCCCACTTTTATTTTTACTTCAGTCCGGATTTTGTCGTGTCCAAATTGCGGGGGCACTTTTTGCCCCCACTTTGACATTTTGGGGGCGCTTTCTGCCCCCACTTTGCTGTTTTGGGGGCGCTTTCTGCCCCCACACATCAAAATCCGGTTTCTCATGCCCTGACTGGTTCATCTGCTCGCTTATTCATCCTGTTCAGATTAAGCTTTGCCGCTACAAGCCACTCGTTGTAATCCTTATATCCGGCTGGAGGCGGGCAGTCTTCCACCTCATATCCAAGCTCATAATACTTTCTCATAAGTTCAACTGCCGCATTTCTTCCCGGCTCATCTCCATCAAGACAGAACCGGATGGAAGTTATCTGCGGATGTTCCCGAAGAAATGTTTCAAGTGGTGCATCTGCAAGCATACCAAGTGCCAGCTTATTTGATTCATAATCCGTGAAGATATCAACATAACTCATAAGGTCGATTGCTGCCTCAAATACTACAAGCTCTGTACTGTTTTCATTTACCACATTAAATCCATAGTTCTTATCATTTCCTGTGACATCACACTTGAATGGCTTGCCCTGCTTATCAAACACTCCACGCATACTTGCAAATCTTGTCACTCCATTTTTATCATTTCCTTTGAAAACAACATTGTGGTAATGCCTGCTCTCATAAATCAGTCCTTCTTTTAAAAACAGATCTATGACTGCTCTGCTGATTCCTCTCTCCTGATTCAGATAGGAAATAAGATAGGAATTATCTCCTGCCGGTTCCGGTAGGACAAATGGCTTTCTCTCTTCTGCCTGCTTCTGCGATACCTGATGAACAAGAGGCTGCTTTACAGGCTTCTCAATTCTTTTGTATCCTGCGAAATCTAAAAGCCAGAACACAGCCTCTTTTACACTCATTCCACAAAATACCCGTAAGAAATCTATCTGTGAGCCGCCATTGTTGCCTTTGTCAAACTGCCTTGACCATCTGTACCAATGGCTTCTGTTATAGATACGGATGGAATCCATCTCCTTTAAAGTGTGGTATTTGCCAATCCTCTTTACTGTATACCCAAGGCTTTCAGCAACTGCACACAGGTCAACACTCTTTGCTATGGCAAGCTCTTCATCCGTAAATCTTCCATCCATGCTTTCACCTTGCCTTTCCCTGCTCTGCTACAAGCGGTGACTTGATATCAAGTGTCCGGTAATCTGTGCTTAGGGTAATCTTAGGATTATCAATCATGCCTTTTTCCCTGAAACTGAAAAATTCACGATTGTCTCCACCGACTATGATATGGTCAATGAGCGGTATTCCCATCAGTTCACACAGCTTGTTCATGCGGTCTGTCATCATCGTGTCTGCCTTGCTTGGGAATACATTTCCGGATGGATGACAATGGATTAACATCATGCTTGCAGCATTGCTTAAGATACTTGATTTAAACAGCTCTCTCGGATGTGCCATTGCCTCATTTAAAGAACCAACACTTGCAAAATGCACATTGATAGGTTTTAAATCTGACCTTAGATTGACCACACACACTACTTCCCTGTCAAACTGGCACATACAGTCTCCCATGACAGCAGCTATATCCGCCGGATTGTTAAAGGTGTGCTCCGAATAAATCGGAGCATCCTTTACAAGTCTTACCGAAACCACATCAAGCTTGAAGTCATTCTTCTTTGGCATCAGACACCGCCTCCTCTCCAGACTCGACACGGATAACAAAGTCACCTTTCTGGCTGTTTATGAGAGCAATGAGTTCTTCCATTGTAAGTTCCTGCTCCATAACTGCCTCCTATCTGGACTTTTCCTTCGCATCATATACAAGGGGAGGTTCTGCAACGATACCATCAAGTCTCTTGTTTGGTGTATCAGTTGCAAGGGTGAGTTTTCTTAAATCCTTATCATAGTGATATACCTGATTGGAAAGTCTCTCGTCCAAAGACACCTCCTGCATATTTACCTCGACTACCATCTGTGCAAGCATCTCAGGGCTTCCCATATCTGAAGATACTGCAATAACCTCATGCACGCTCGAAGGGAGAATATAAAGGTCACTCTCTAAACTCTCTGCCAGCTCATGAAGCTCATTCTCATAAAGCATGGATGCTGCACCATTGATACCCTTTTCATTGGAAATCACCCACATCGTCTGCTCTGGTGGAATCTCAGCTATCATCATCTCTGCAATCTCCTGTGGCATCCCATCCCTTGCGAACATTTCTTTCATAATGTCATTCATGCTACGAACGACAGGTGGAAAGAGTCTTCTTGTGTTTTCCACTGCACACTTAAAGAGCTGTTCCTCGCTCATTCCAAGTCTTTTCGCAAATTCATTTGTAATTTTTGAACTCTGCACCGCATCCTTATCTGCACTGATTATTACCTTATACACAATAGAAAGATCCTGGAACTCCCTGTGAGGCACCTGTTCCAAAAATGTTTTATTCTGCTCTGTATTGATGAGCTGGAATACAATCTTCTCGTTAGCATCCCTCATAATGCTGTCCACATCAACAACCAGAGCCTGCTCATATGCCCTTTCCATGAAGTCACATGCAGCCATAAGTGTTTCCTCAAGATCGCCACAGTCCTGATACTTCTTATACATGTCATTGATATAAATCGTAGGCGAAATATTCCTGCCTTCCTCTCTTAAGATGATGCCATCAAGAGTCACATTCACCTTTTCCACGGGTTCTACCACAAGCTCCATTCCTTTGAACTTCTCTGGCATATAATCCATAAACTTTTCTTTTACTACTTCCTTAAAAATCTCGTAATTCATCATATTACGGTTCCTCCTTAATCTAAAAAAGCGGGGAACATAAGTCACTGGCTTACATTCCCCGCAAGGTTAATTGTTACTGTTTATTCTTTTTCTTTCTTCCACGAAGTCCGACTCCAACACCTGTAATAAGTGCAAGTGCACCAATTCCAAGATAAAGAAGCGGATTTGCATTGTCTCCTGTCTGTGGAAGCTTAGGCTCTGTCGGTACATTGACAAGCTTAAGAGTTGCTACAACAACATCCGGTGCATTATCATCATATCGAAGTGTTACATCGTGCCATCCACCCTTGCAGTGAACTATTTATCTGTAATGCACGGGACACATAGGACTGTCCCGTATTCTGTGCATCTTAAACTCCTTTCATTATACCAGCTCTCTTATTTTAAAGAAATACTGCATAAGTCTTCTGTTTTTCTTATAATTTAAGAATAAACCCTTTACCTGCATACGCTCACCTCCTCTCAGAATGTGCCCATTCTTACGAATGAAAGAAATATCCTTGCCACCATAGCGAATAGAAGAAGAATTATTCTGGCAAGTCCTAAGACCAGCTTCAACGCTCCAAGAATTATCCTTAATATCCACTTGAGTATCTCTAAAATTACTGTTCCTACGGCTCCCATAACTCTTCTCATAATAATCAGTCTCCTTTCGACATCCATCCCATTGCAAGTCCTGCAACATCTGCATCGTCCATAACATCTTCTGTAGGTTCTTGTGCTTCACTATTGGCTGCCTGCATTATTACCGGCTGACCAACATTCATCCCGGATATCACTCCGCCTAACAGCCTTATGACCTCTTTCCTAGCCTCATTGGTTGCTACTTCAATGACTTCTTCCTTAATATCCTCAATATCTTCTGACCGGATATATTCAGCCCTCTCTTTTTCCTTCTTCTTGATAACAAAGGTTTCTTTTCCATAATTATCAATATAGAACTGAATCGCATCTATGATGAACTGGTTCTTAGATTTGAAAATCTTCGGATCAAGGTTCTGAATCACATCATTGATTTTCACATGCTGAGGATTGCTCATGTTGAGGCGGACAGAAGTTTTTACTTCATATTCAAGTCTTCTTCCCATCATCTGCCTCCTTATGATAATCGCTTAGTGCTTTTAAGTCCCATTGTGGCAAGCTGCTCATATCCTCTTGCATTTGCCTTTACATCAAGGTTATAGGAAATGTTCTTAGCATCATGACTACCAAAATTCTTCATCACAACTGCCCCGCCTCCGACAAATACAATCGGTGTAGTTTTTAAGTTATACCCAAACTCACGGATTGAGTTATATACCTTATCGACAAAATCCTCTATCTCTGCCTTGATAATGGCAAAGTATTCATCATCAATATCTGACCTGCCATATCGCATGATATTCTGTATCTCTGACTCGTCTACCTCTCCGTTAAGCTGTCTTACACACTGCTCATTGATAGAACGCATACAGGTAATAAGACCTTTTGGAATCGTCACACACTTTGATTCATCCGGTGACTTGTTGATTACCGGCATAATGTCGATTGTCCAGCTACCGATATCTACTATCAGCGTTTTCTTTGCCATTGTAGGAATCTTGTCCACTACTGCTGCATAGCACTGAGGAAATACTGCCACATCATCAATTTCAATATGATATGACTCATTCTCATATTTGAAGCTTACACGCTTATTCTTTGTCAGGTACTTGATAAAATCATTCTTCTCAGCTCCAAATCTTGTAAGTGGAAGTCCTACAGCAAGGAATACTTTTGCCTCTTCAAGACCTCTTCTTTTAAGTTCCTTAGCAACTGTTGCAAGAGTGAGAAGATAAAAGCTGTCATCTTCAACCTTGGTATCCTTTACTTCCTGCCTCACAGTTCCAACCTTATAGAACTTTCCTTCATACTCAAGTACATCGCCGAAAAGTGCCGGAGTTGTTGTAATCTCCTTAACACCTGTGACAAATACCTGAGAGATTGTTTTCATCATTGACCAGCCATGATCAATGCCGATTACTTCTAATTTGTTATTCATGTTCCTTTCACTCCTTTTCTGTATTGTCTGCATTATTGTTTTGCAAAATTTCATATAATTACCCACACCCTTTCAAGTGCTCAGTTTTGTCAGATGCAGGAATATCATCTGACCTGCCATAAAAATGCTTTCTCATTAATTCCTCATACAGTTCATCACTCTCTGCCTTAACTTTCATAAGACAGTAGAGAACCACTGTACTAATAATGATTACGAACCAAATTAACACCTTGCCCATTCGACCACTCCTCTCAAATAAAAAGAGGACCAAACCAGCTGATGGAGTATTCCATCTCAAGTGCTAATTTAGTCCTCACTAAATGTTTTTGATATAAAATTGTACCTAATCTAAGCACACAGATTCACTCTCAGACTGATTGCGGACATCTGTGATACTGACTTGGATTTTCGGTTTAATATTGCAGCGCTGCCCTATCTTTACCGCTAAAATGGTATAAAAATAAGGACTAAATTAGGCATAACCCCTTGATTTTACTGGGTTTCATCTAACTTGGTCCTATTATAACTCAAACACCACTTTCCCATTTTGAAATAGATTGTCTTGAAACATTAAGCTGCTCAGCCAGTTGTTCCTGTGTTAATTCTCTACTTTTGCGTAGTGTTATAAGTTTTTCTGCGAACTCCATATGTGTTCCTCCTTTTGATTTTGTGTATAAATCTTATCAAAATACTCATTTGCACTCTAGCAAGTAAGCTATACAATTACATGACAAACGGTAGAGTTTAAGTGCTTTCTTGTATATCTTGATTGTCATTCTACTTTATATGCCTATTTTAGCATAGAAAAAACGTTTTCTCTATTACTCCATTATTTTACGGAATAGTGGGCTGTCTTTCTTTATTTTAGTTGTGTTACTTTATCACACATGAGCATTTGCACCCGGATTATCGTTTCCGTAACCCTCCAGAAGATTGATCACACCCCATACTGCCACACCTGCACCGATTGCGGTTACTACTGTTTTAAGTCCTGTTACTGCTGTTGTAAAAAATGCCATTCAATTTACCTCTTTCTTTTCTTAGATTATTTTTGCTTCTGGACATTGTGTCCAAAGGTTCATGTTTCTTTATTCAGTTGTATTTGAGGAATGCTCCTCCTGCCCGTTTACCTCCCCACAGTCAAAGGCTTCATCCACCTGTGTATTTGGAGTGACTTTCATGTGATGCAGATGCTTCACATATTTCTCAATACCAAAGGCATTTTTCTGGTCATAATCGGACAGCTCCCTGTATCTTTTGTGCTTCGTTATATCAAATTTGTCTGAGAAAAAAGGTCTCACGCCCCTAAGCTGCATGATACATTTTCCGCCGTCCATGACCGCAATCTCATCCTGACTCATAAGCTCTTTTCCGGTTTTCTGGTAATTCAGACCGTAGGACTGGCTTGTACCTCTTGTATCCGAGGTATTGTAAAGGTCAATCGTTTCCTTACCCAGAACTTCTGCCAGCTCTTTGAGCGTAGTCTTTTCCTTCCCACCGAGGAATAGTGTGGTATCACAGTTGCCTTCAATCGTGTCAGCGTTGTCCTTATAAATCGCCTTGAGCTGGGACTTTGACTGCAAAATAATAGAAGCTGATATTTCACGGCTACGGATTGTAGCAATCAGCTTCTCAAACTGTGGAATCTGCCCGATGTTCGCAAACTCATCAAGGAGCATACGCACATGAACCGGGAGTCTCCCGTTATATACATCATCTGCCTTGTCACAAAGCAGGTTAAAGAGTTGGGAATACATAATCGACACCACGAAATTAAATGTGGCATCCGTATCGGAAATAATGACAAATAACGCTGTCTTTTTCTCGCCAATCGTATCAAGCTCCAGTTCGTCATATTCCATCAGGTCCCGCAGCTCTTTAATATCAAATGGTGCCAGTCTTGCACCACAGCTAATCAATATAGATTTTGCTGTCTTTCCAGAGACGAAAAGTCAAGGACTTTTTCATCAAATTCACAAAGAAGTCACATTTTGCGGACTTCCTCACGGAGCATACGCTTGATTTTGTCCTCCATTGTCTCTTTTGCGGTCTGGCTGAAATGGACACGGACGATATAGGTGGTCTTGCCGATCTGCTTTCTGACAGTCGGGCAAGTGGCGGTGTTGGTTGCGGTATTGTTCATTCAAAATCCTCCTGTAAATGAAAAATGTCCGGTGACGGTTCATCATCGGGCGGTGTCGGTATGAGGGAACAAGGCAAGGCGGCAACATTAAGGTATCTATAAAAACCTTGCCGTCTTTGCCACGCTTGCCGTGTTCCTGTTGTCAGTTTCGGAGATAGCAGACCCATGCTGTGCCGTCTTTCTCGGTCACAAGTCTGTCCCCGATACGGCTCTTTGCCGTTCTCATGGTGCGTGAGGAAATCCCACGCTCATTGACCGTCTTTTCCAGCTCTGCGCTTGGCATACGCTTTCCGTCTGCAAGCAGTTCCAGAATGAGCATTTGCGCCTGTGCGGTCTTGCTTTCGGTCTTGGTGTTGTCTGCCCCGGCAAGAAGCTCGTCAGCGGTAATGTCATAAGCCCCTATCCACTCAAAGCCTTTCTCGTCTCCCAGAGAAAAGGCAAGGGACTGTCCGGGCGGCGCAAGGGAGCTTTTCTCATGGATAAGTACCCTTGTTGTGGGGCTGTCCTTCAGCTTGCCGATAAAGAGCAGACTGCGGACTGCCGCCGTAATGTCGATAGACCCTAATCCCCGGTAGGTGCTTTGCGTTCCTGCGGCTTTGTTGAGGTGTCCGATCAGCACGATAGCGCACCCGGTAGCCTGTGCAATGTCTCCCAGACTGCGGAATATCGGGCGCACCTCGTTTGCCCGGTTCATGTCCACATCTGCGCCCAGAAACGCCTGTACCGGGTCAATGATAACCAGCCTTGCGTTGTTTTCCCGGATTGCCCTTGCTATGCGTTTATCGGCAAGGGTCAGTGGTGTGTCTCTATCGTCAATGACAAGCACTTTTTCAAGGTCTGCGTCTGCTTCCATCAGCCGGGGCTTGACGGTATCGCCCAGACCGTCCTCTGCGGTCTGGTAGATGATGTTGAAAGGCTCAAGGGTCTCCATACCGGGTAAAGGCTTTCGGTTGGTGCAAGCCGCCGCAAGACGCATGGCAAAGTAGGTCTTGCCCTCGCCGGGGTTGCCCTGTATAATCGTCAGCTTTCCAAAGGGGATATACGGAAACCATAGCCAATCCACGCTCGTCAGCTCCACATCTGCCATACGGAGCATGGGGACAGGCTGGGCGGTGGGCAGCTCTCGCAGCGTGATTGTCTCGGCTATGAATTTGCGGCTGGGAATGTCCCCTTGCTGACGGAGAACATCGTTCCAGTCTTTCCTTGCCGGGACAAGGCGAATGACGGCGATCTCGCCGGGAATGTCCTGTGCCAGCCGGGTGCAGGCTTCACTTCCTGCGGTGTCGCTGTCAAGGCAGAGGAACACTTTTCGGGTGTCCTTGCGTTCAGAAAGGAAACGGTCAAGGGCTTTGCCTGAAACGCCGCCCAGGGCAAGGTAGCTCCTTGTCCGCCAGTCCTGCGGATAAAGGCAGATAAAGGACAAAAGGTCAATCGGTGCTTCAAAGACAAAGAGCTGGTTGCCGTTTCCCTCATAGTGGAACGGATAGGATTTGTCAGACCCGGCAATGTCCTGTCTGAATGGGTCTGCCGTTCCTCGCACATGGGCGTATCTCGGCGTACCGCTTCGGTCTCTGCCGACAAACACAACATTGTGCCGCTTTGCGTCCTCGTAAATATCCCCGGAAAGAAGAAAATCCTCAACAAGCGTTTTGTTGAGACCTCGGCTTTCGCAAAGATATTGAATTGCTCTGTCGGCTGTTCTGTTGTGCAAGGGCAAGTGGAACGCTGTGGGCGGTGCTGTGGTGGCTTCGGTCTGTCCCTCGCCGTTTTCGCCTGTCAACATCTGGACAGCTTCGGGAAAGGACTTGCCGTAAAACTCCATGACGAAATCAATGGGATAGCCGCCCTTGCTCTGGCTGTGGCGAAACCACTTGTTTCCCCGGACGGTCAGGCTGTCATGTTCTTTCCAGCGGTATTCCCGTCCGCTTTTGATAAGCGTCTCTCCCTGTGTGCGGAGAAAATCTTCCAGACTGACGGCGTTTGCCCGGTCAATCTGCGCTTGGGTGTAATTCATCGGGATAGTTCCTCCTTTTTCTGTCGTGTTTGGGGTCGATTTTGGAGCTTTTGTTCCTCTGTGCGCTCGTTAAATCGGGCGGCAGTACCTACGCATGACTTAACCTTCCAAAGGCGATGTAAATCGTCTCTGACGGTCTTAAACTCGCCATAGGTGGTGTTGTGCGCCTGTTCCAGCTCGTCATACTCTTCGGTCAGCTTTTTCATATCCACCTTGCCGTCCGGGAACTCTCCGGTCAGCTTGCGTCTGGCGGCGTAGAACTGTTTCAGTTCCGCTTCATGCTCTGCCTTGTACTTGGCTCTGGGCTTCTCAAACTTGATTTTCTGCAAGCCGTCATAGACAGGCTTCAAGCTCTGGAAAGCAGCAGAGCTGTCATAGAGCTGCTTAATTGCTTTCATTCGGGCGGTCTGTTCGTCCAGCGTTTTCTTCAAGCTCTCTGTGGCAGCACTGTGTTCGCTGACACGGCTTTCCAAATCTTCAAGAGTGTAAATGCCGTTTGCCCGGAGATAATTGAAAGTCTCGTTCATCTCCTTTAGGTTGCTGACCTTGCCTTTCTGCGAATACGCCCCGGCTCTGCGCTGGGTGTAATAGGCGTTCAGCAGCGAAACAAGGTCGGGTGCCTGCGGCTTGGCAAGCTCTGCTTTTGCTTCGGCAATCCAATCAAACAGGAGAGTGATTTTCTTCTTGATGTCCCGGATAACGGCATTGGTGGCTTTGATCCAGCGGTTGAACTCGCCTTTCTCGGTGCGTATGCCTTTCTTCTCCATTGCCCGGACGGTTGCGCCCTCGTGGATAGTGGGAAGAAGCTCCACGCCCTGACGCTCATAGCTCCGGTGGTCGATACGAACATCAATACCTTTTTCCGCAAACTTGGCATTGCATAGCTCCGCCCATGCTTCACGCCAATGTTCCAGCGTTTCGGGACTGCCCCAGTCGGTAGTGGGAACGGCGTTGAAAACAAACTCGCCGTTCTGGTCTCGGATACGGTTGCCGTCCTCGTCCAGCTCGTACACCCGGCGTTGCTTTAGTCCCCATTTGCCGTTCTGCTCGATGGGACGGATGGGGCAAAGCACATGGAAGTGTGGGTTTGGTATGCCGCCGTCCTCCCGGTCGGGCTGGTGTACGGCGAAGTCAACCACCATGCCCCGGCTCACAAAGTTCTCCAACAAAAATTGCCTTGCAAGAGCGATGTTTTCCTCAAGGGAAAATTCATTCTGCAAGGCAATGTCAAAGCTGTATGCAAGCTGGGCGTTCTTTCCACGCTCGGCTTTTTCCACGGCGTTCCATAGGGTCTGGCGGTCTGCGTATTCGGGCGGTGCATGGGACGGCAGGAGAATGTCAGAGCAGATCACGCCGCCCTTGCGGGTGTAGTCGCTGTATTCGCCGTAATACTCGCTATACAATCGCTCCCCGGCTCGGTAGGCGGCAGAAGCGATAGCGGACTGTCCTGCGCTTCGCTTAGTCTGCGTGACGCTCAGATGAAATAGTGCCATCGGCTTTCAACTCCTTTTCTCTGTTTGCTTGGCTGATATGAGTAATCGCCATGTGACGGACGGCTCGCTGGACTTCGGACAGGGAAAAGATGTGTTCCATCAGCTCTGTCATTTCGGTGCGTGTGAGATCTTTGACCTCCGGGGCAAGGCTCTCAATCGTGCCGCCCAGATTGCAAAGGCGGTGGGTGCGCTTGGTGCGTTCGCCTTTCTCCAGATACTTCTTTCTATTCTCCAGACGCTCCAGCTTGTGTTGTTCCTGTGCAAGCTGCGTCTCGGCTCGTTCCTTTTCGGCTCGGAGCTGGTCAAGGGTTTTCGGTTTTGTCATTGTGATTGACCTCCTTTTTTGATTTTGGGGATAAAAAAAGACCGTCAACTTTTCGCATAGTGCGACCAGTCAACGGTCTGATTTTCGGTATTTATTTTTCCAAACTTGCTGGCGGCGAACAGCATTTTATGCTGTTTGCGGACGGCAAGTCCACAGGGGATAGCCGCATTAGCGGCGCAAGGGGGTGTAGCCACCTTGACGGAACGAAGTGACGCAACTTTCTCGGTCGGGCAGTTTTCTTCTGCTGACAGAGAATGAAGCTCCGCAGGACGCACATACTCCCGATAGGAGAGTATAGAAGTGCGCCCTTTAGTTCCTAAAGGGATTTTCTTCTGACCCAAATTATATAAAATGTAGATCAAGACATTTCTAAGAGGTACTCTCAGATTTTCACAACATAAGGTTCATCTTCAATAATACCCTGATCGTGGGTAACAATGATAACCGTTTTACCTTCTTCATTGAGTTCGTGCAATAACCTCATAACAATATCTCTATTTTTCTTGTCAAGTGAGCCAGTAGGTTCATCTGCCAAAACAACAGAACATTTTTTCATCATAAGACGAGCTAAAGCAACTCTCTGTTGTTCACCACCGGAAAGCTGATAAACTTTTTTGTTAACTTCCTTTGATAACCCCACACGATTAAGAGCTTCTTTAAGTGATACTTTAGTTCGGCTTGATTTTTTAATCAAACTTAAATTTTCTTTAACTGTCTTATTTTCAAGCAGTGCAAAATTCTGAAAAAGAAACCCCACTGTATCCGCAAAAAAACTGTTTTTATTTTTAAGCCGGGTAATATTCAGCCCTTCGATTATGATACTGCCGCTATCCGGTTTTTCGATACCACCAATCATATTGAGTAAAGTGCTTTTTCCACTGCCGCTATCGCCGCTGATTACTACAAAACTTCCATCCGGAATTTCTAAATTAAAGTTAGAGAAAATTATTTTCTCTCCAAATGCTTTATTTAAGCCACGAATTATAATCATAAACATCCTCCCTTCAATGACTTTGAGATATTTGTTTTTTCAACCCACATAATATTTGTGAAAATGATTGCCATTTCAATAATGGTGAGCAACGCTCCAATCAGTAAAGCAATCCCGACACTTGCGTTAGATATAAAAATTGAAACAATGCAAATCAATATCACAACGGCTATATTTTCTAAGAGATTAACGGAAATAAATCTTTTGTGCCTTTCATAAAAGCGATAGCCCAAAACCTTTTTGAGGGAGATTTCCATCGCATTAAGTCTAAATTCCATTTTCACTTCAGATATGATGATAGCGATATCTAACAGCAATACTAATACGCAAAGAGAGCTTATAAAGCCAATCAGTTTCACGAGGAAACTATGACTATAAATGTAATCCTCTCCGACATTCGTCAGCATAAAATAGTGTGAACCAAGCTGTTCTGAATATTTTTTCGCAACACTGCGAATTGTGCTTTCATCGCATCCGTAGATTACCTCACCATTATATGTTCCTGTTTCGATATAACTTCCATTTAAAGCAACAGCCTCATTTGCCTGATAAATCACAATCGGATTTGTTACTCTTGACAATCCGTCAATAGCCTCTTCTCTGTTCGAATTGAGATAATAAAATTGTTCTCTGCCAGAATATTCTTTATAAACAACACGCAGTTCTTCTGCATTTTGGGTAAGAGAGCCAATTTCCTCTTTTGCGATATCTTTGTATGATTCCGCATTTCTTCCCTTTGGCACGAAGACCACGATATCCTCTTTTTCATCATCTTCAGTAAGCATATCAGAAAACCCTTGTAGCATATCTCTGGCATTATGATTTACAAAAATATAATTATCCGTATCGCTTATCCGGCTGCCTATGCAGACCACCGGATTTATCGTGTTGTATTCATTTTCGTAAAGGTCATTCCAAAATTTGCTCTCTTTGGATTCCTCCTCATTTTCTTCAAAAGGAGGTTCAATCTGCATAACTCCAAAATAATAATCATTATAATGATTTTCTAAAAGAGTAGTGTTTGTAAGTAAATTACCTTGAATGCTACTGAGATTTGTAGTTATTGTAAAAATTGTCATAGCAGTAGCAAATACTTTAAGACCGTTCAGAAGATAAAACATACCTTTTTTATCTGAAGCATTGGCAAAGGCTTTTTTTACATCAAAGCGGACAAAAGCAGCATAAGGAATTACGGAAAGAACTGCTCCGGCACAATACACTGCCAAAATGAGATGATCTTCATACGCTCCCGATATAAATTGAGAAACAAGCAACTTTGCTAAGACGAATAATGCAGCATATGAAATCATATCAGCCACTACAGCTTTTAGAGCAATCACAGCAGCATTTTCGCCCAGAGAAGCTCGTACAACTACTTCCTTTTGCCTGCGTATCACCTCAATCATATTAAGTACAATCATCAATATGGCAACCAGGCCCCAAACAATGAACATCATATCAGTTTCGGTTGATTGCCAAAACTCTGGCTGCGATATAGAATATTCTTTTGCCAAATCTTGATATGTGGCAATAATGTCATCATCATCACCGATATAGCTGACCATTATTTCCTGTCCATTGCCTGTGTTTTTTGCTTCTCTAAAATCTTCAAATTCTATTACGGTGATTCCACCTATCAAAGCCGTATATGTTTTTTCCTCAATATCCATTGTGCTTTTAAGACTATCCCGAACAACGGTATCATCACCATAAATATAAAGTCTTGTCTGATAATTAGAAACTCTCTGATTAAAAGTCGAAAAAATATGAACACCATGCTTCTCAGCTGTATCTTCTGCATTGGCTAAAAATGAATCCATATCGTCATTAGTAGTTGTGTATCTGGACGATAAATAATAAGCACCATTAAAGTTCCAGAGCATATTTTGATATACTTCAGCTTGCATAACAAAAGCAAAAATAATCGTAATCAACAGCAATATATTTCTTATATGTTTCATTTGAAATTCTTAAACCTCCTTTGAATAGGTAACAGACACACGATTGCCCAAAATACTAATATGGATTTTTTCATACAACCACATTCTCTTGTTAGATTCTAATTTTCCGTTTTCTTTATTCGCATAAATTGTACCATAAAACTCGTGAACAATTCTACCGCAACTTTGGACTACATGAGAAAAGTCCGAACAGTTTTCTGCCCGGACTTCCTCGCTCAATCATAAATCAATTCCGCTTTCACAATCTCCTCTGCCTGTGCCTTGCAAGCGTTCATCTGCCGCACCCATTCCATTTGGTTTTTGGCTTTTAGTTGCTCGGTCACGCCGTTTTGCTCTGCCAGTGACCGCACGATCAGCTCCATGCGGTTTCGTGCCGCTTCGTCAATCTCGGCGCAATGCTCAAAGAGCTTGTCGGATAGCACCAGCTCATTGAACAGTATCGGACGGTGCATTTCCAGATACGCCTTGCGAAGTCTGCCGTAGTGTCCGAGGGGCTTGGTCTTGCGGATAACGATGTTCGGGATAAGATAATCGCCGTTCTGTGTATAAGTGATATTCATGCTGTTTGTACTCCTTTCATCGGCTCTCTCTGCGGTAAACTGCTGACAGGGACGAACACTCCCTTTGCAATATCCTCCGCACGAATAGCGGCTTTCTTGGCTTCGATTTCTGCCTTTTTTCTCCCCTTGATTTTGTCCTCGTATCGCTTCTGCGCTCCGCTGGCTTTCCGCTTCAAGTAGTTCTGATGAAGCCTGTCCTTGCGTTCCTCACGCTTGCGGATTTCCTCTAATTCCTCCGGGGTAAGCTCCGCTTCTCCAAACGCCGGGGGAACGAATCGCCCAACAAAATTGAAGTAAATCTCGACCTCCTGTGTGGTCTGTATACTGCCTTTGCGGTCACGCTCATGCACAAGGATTTTCTCGATAAACTCGTTGAGCATGGCAATGGTCAGCTTGTCGAAGTTCTCGTATTTGTCAATCAGAGCGATAAAACGGTCAGCGTCCTTTTCGTGCTTTTCATAACTCCTGATAGCCTTTTCCAGAGCAGAGATTTCATCGGTAAGCTCGGCTTGCTCCTTTGCGTATTGAGCGTCCAGAGTGGCGTATCTGCTGTCGGACAGCTTTCCTAAAATGTTGTCCTCATAGATTTTGCAGAGCAGAACTTCCAGATCGGAAACTCTCTGCTTTGCGGCGGCAAGGCGTGTCCGCTGTTTCCTGACCTCTGTGGTCTGCTGGCTGGACTGTGCTTCCTGCACCACACGGACAAACTCGGCTCGGTCATGCTTGGCATATTCTGCAATGGCTTTCAGCATTTCAGAGACAAGGGACAGCACCACATCTTCATTGATACGGTGCTGTGTGGCGCAGAGCTTTCCGACCGGGATTTTGCTGTACTGTGAGCAGGTATATTGAGAGATACGCTTGCCGTTGTTGGTGCGGTGGACATACATCTTGCCGCCGCAATCGGCGCAATAAAGCAAGCCTGTGAGGGGAGCTGCTTCGCCCCAGCCGTCCGGGTAGCGTCTGACATTCCCACGGATTTTCTGCACAAGGTCAAAGGTCTGCTGGTCAATGATAGCTTCATGGGTATTCTCGAAAATCGTCCATTCGTCCTCCGGGACATAATGGCTTTTCTTGTCCTTGAAGTGCTTTCGGGTCTTGAAATTGATGGTGTGTCCCAGATATTCACGCTTTTCAAGAAGGTTGCAGATGGTGGAAGAACCCCAGCCGTACACATCTTTGAAAGTCTTATTCTTGTTCACGCCCTCGCCGTGCTGGGCAAGGTAAGCGGACGGAATGAGGATTTTTTCTTCTTTCAGCTTGCTGGCGATCTGATACGGACCGTAGCCCTCAATCGTCATGGCAAAGATACGCTTGACCACCTCTGCGGCTTCGGGGTCAACCAACCATTGGTCTCTGGCTTCGTTCCAGAGATAGCCGTAAATGACTGTGCCTGTGAGGTGCTTGCCGGACTTGCCTTTGGACTGGAAAGTGGAACGGATTTTACGGCTGGTGTCTCTGGCGTAATACTCGTTCATAATGTTGCGGAAAGGGGTAAAATCATCGTCCCCTCTGGCACTGTCCACGCCGTCATTGATGGCGATAAGGCGAACGCCACGCTGACGCAGGATTTCCATAATCTGACCGACTTTCAGATAGTCACGACCCATGCGGCTCATGTCCTTGATACACAGGTACTCCACATTCCCGGCTTCCACTTCTTTCATCATTGCTAAAAATCCGGGACGGTCAAAGCAGGTGCCGCTAATGCCATCGTCCGTGAAATGGACAATGTTTGTAAAACCCTGCCGTGCGGCGAACTCCTCCAACATTGCTTTTTGATTGGATATGGAGTTGCTCTCACGCTGCTGGTCATCATCTTTGCCAAAGTCATCACGGCTCAGTCGTTCGTACAGAGCAGTGATTTTCTCGTTTTTTCTCATAACTTGCGCTCCTTTCTTCGGTTTTAGGTTGTGTGTTCTAAGAGACTTCCCAACCGCTTGATTAAGAAGTCTTTTAGAGCATACAACACCTGCGGCAAGTTTATATTTCTTATACTGTCTTACCGCAAAGTGGTTCGGGTTCTTCTGCTCCAGCTCCTCAAACAGCAGGTCTACCGCATTTTTGAAATTTTCATCATCTTCCCTTGCTTCACTGGCATCCACCAGATCAATCAGCATGGAAAAATTCTGTTCTTCCTCCGGTGCTTCGTACCAGATATATGCGATCAGTGCCGTGTAATAGAGCTTTTCGGCTTTCACCCAGAAATCCTCAGAGGCTTGCTGTCCTTCCCCTTTAGTATTTACAATGATTGTGTTTACGAGTTTCAGAATGTCCTTTTCGCTCCGGATGTAAGCGAAAGGGTTGTAATGCATTGATTTTGCAAAGTTAATGGTATTAAGCACCTTAATCCGGTAATCATTCTTAGACAGCATCCTGCCGCATTCGACCAGCACAGTGCCTTTCGGATCAGTTACCACATAGGAACTGTGCATCTGCATAAGGTTCGGCTTCACAAAAAAGCGTGTCTTACCGGAGCCGGAACCACCGATCACAAGAATGTTTTTATTCCTTGCATACTTCGGCTGCTTTGGTCTGCCGGACATCATAAGACGCTCTGTTGCCGTTAAAAGCACGTTGTTTTCAAATACCGGATCGACATAAGGCTCTATGTCTTTGGCAGTTCCCCACCTTGCCGAACCGTATTCTACTCCCTGCCGGAATTTCTTTGCATTTTTCGCTTTATAATATACTACCATACGAAATCCTATCCCGCATCCCACGCCAACCAGTAAATCCCTCGGCATAAAACTGGGAAACGGGTTTACAAACGCACCTCCCATCCCATTGATCGTGTCCAACACCTTCTGTAATGTGTTATCTCCTGCCTGCTGTCCATACAGCCATGAAACCTTATTAAAGACATATCCAAATATCACATAGGGAGCACATTTGAGGGCAAGCTGCTTCCCATTTACCCCTCTGCACTTTTCTTTGAGAGTTTTCGGGATTGACTGCAAATCCTTTACAATCCCGTCAATGACCTTGCTTATAGGCTCTGTCCCCTGTCTTTGTTTTTCTCTCTGCTCCGCTCCCTGTTATTATTCTGTGCGATCATCTTCTGAAGTCCTTTCAGTTTCTGCCGTAATGACGGACGCTGCTGCTTTTTCTCATTAACTTTTACAAATTCCTTGAACGCCTGTGCAATCACATCGGCATCCTTACCCTTAAAAAATACAAGGTATTTTGGCGGCTCCGTGGTCTTATCCCGCTTCACAGCAAAATCTACATTGTACTTTCTCGCTACACGCTCAAAAGCCTTAATGTTATCATCCGTGACCTCTATGGACTTCGCACCTGCTCCCTGACCGACCAGCTTTTTCACCGGTATTTTCCCGTGGGAAGGCTCTTTATGCTTCTGATGTTCCAGATACATCTTCATCGCCTTCTGGAGAACACTTGCGGTCAGTTTGGATGTTTTGATTGCAAGGGCAATCGTTTTTTGTGTTGTTTCCTCCTGCACAGTGTACCTCCTTCCTGATCTTCACTCTTTTTATCAGGGCGGAACCAACAGCCTGTGGAGTTGTATTTTCATTCCCATATTTACAAGTCCTCTCCTTCCTCATGTTCCCTGTCCCACCAGTTCAGTTCTTCCTCATAAAAATCATCCAAAGCAGACCTGAGCTCTTCCTCCTGCTTTTTTGCCTTTATTACATCCCTCACTGCCTTTACTACAACTGCCCCTACTGCAATCACAATTAACAAATTCTTTCCATTTTTTCTACTCATTTTTGTCCCTTTCCACTTTTGGACATTTTGTCCAAAAGTCCCATAAATACATACAAAAAAGGCAGCTACAAACCTTTACGGTCTATAACTGCCTTTGCGCTGTAATAATTCTATTTATTTATATAATGGATAATATAACAAATTATCTTTGAAAAAAATCTCCCCTAGATCACTTGCTTTGATTGGAAATGCAATATCACGCAAGCTCACACCTAAATCCAGTTTTAACGGTTTCTGTGTATCATTTATAAAAGAAATTCTAAATTCATTTTGGTATTCGTATTGTGGCATTTTCAAAAACGGATTCCATTCTATAAATCCATGCACATCTTCAGATTTCATATAATCTACAAAACCAAGCTGTGCTTTTGATATTTCGCTATGTTGCCTTAATGCGTTACACACTCGTTCAAAAAACTTTTTCCTATCCAACACTAAAACACCATATTCTCCAAATTCTTCACCCATTTTAGCAGGGAATGGCGAAATAATTTCTTTTGAGACATTAACATATGCCGTATATAACGATATTATTTTTCTACATCTGTTCTCTCCTCTTGAAAAGTTTTCAATTGTCCCTGGTTTATAATTTTCTGGATTATTTGTATAATCTCGAACCACAATCATCATCTTACCATCAACAGACTCCAAATTTGCAGACATAAAATCCGGGTTGTTATGCTCAATCAAAAAAGTATTTCCCTCATTCTCATCTCCACGTCCAAGATTATCACATTGTGCAAAAAAATCTGCGGTATTAAAAAACAATTTTCCATCAAGAAAGTCTTGCTGAAATTCTTGACATGATGTGAATTTTAACAGCATATATCCATCGTATCTTCCTTTAAATTGCTCACTAATACCAATATCCATTCCTTATCTCCTTAAAATTTATAACGCATCTATGTACTATAAATATTTTCCTAATACAAAACCTAATATTGCACTTAATATACAAAAGAAAAGATTCCAGAGAAAAGTTTTAGGAAACGATTTTTTTTCCTGCTTATTTAATGTGTTCTCCAATAAAACATTTAATGCCTCAACTTGCTGCTTATTCATCTCTGAAACTTGCTGACTTATTTCTGCATCTTTCTTCATCTGCACAAATAATTTCTTTTGCTTTTCCATTTCTAAAAGTGCATTATCAATTATGTTCTTTGATTCCTCTAGCTTTTTAGATACCACATCAATACTGTCAGAGATTTCTACTTGTCCCGATTTTCTTAGTTTTTCCTTATCTAAGACTCTTTTTATTTGTTTTAAATCAATTCCAATAATATTTGATACAAGTGATATATATATTTCTGAAAAATCTAACGACATATCCATAACTCACTTTCCAAACTTTTTAGTATTTCATCTATATTATAGCCCTAAAAGTGATATTTTTCTATATACTTCTATGCATTCAAATATATCGTACATAGTTCCGCATACATCTTTCCATCATCAAATTTCACATCATCAAGTAACAATACCTGGAATAACACTTCCCGGACACTTTTTAATTTTACCATAGAAATCTCTACTTTTGAAAGACCATTCAGTTCTATATTTTCAAAGGCTGCCACTTTTCTTGCCACCAAACAATGTGTATACAATGCCATAATATATTTATCTGATAACACAAAGGCGTATGTTTCATTTCCCTGATATGTATATCGGTACTTCTCCAGATTTTCTTGTGACATATCGAAATAGCATCTGACTGTTTCCAAATATACATCTCCATTATACTGCGGCATTAACTTCTTTGCATACCTTTTAATTGTTGCAAATATATTATTTCTTTCGATTGCTGTTCGAGTCCTCTTGAATACAGGTTTTCTTCCACGCAAATCCATATACACATTATTCAGAATAGTTTTTCCGGCATATTGTCTGAAATCCCTTATTCTTAACAAATAGAATAACACATCTTCCAATTTTTTCTCTGATGTTATCTCCTGATACGAATAATCCCCAAATTCAATATGATCCAGCTTTAAAGGACTGCTCCCCTTTGCAATTTCTCGTTCCATTACTCTATTGATATCTCTCATTGGTTCCATAATCTCTCCTCCTACTTCTGGTCACAATGTCCAAAAGTAAAAAAGGACAGCTATAAGATTTCTCCCATAACCGCCCTACCGCTGTTAATCTTTATTATTCCATTTCAGCCACCTTTAAAAATATGTCCCTTCGTTTTTTACATTATATCTCTGCGATCACACTTTTGGACATCGTGACCAGAAGTGCCTGCGATTATCTTTATTATCTCCACAAATACTGCGATCATCCTTGCAATTACAATGATACCACCTATCAGACCACCAATGACGCCATTGAATGCCAACACCCCAATGCTTCCGGCAATTCCAAAATTTTTAGGGATGAGGAACATACACATTTTCCGAATCCCATAGGGAAAACCTACCATAATCCAAAAAAGGAAGTAATCAAATCCGTTTTCCTGTTGGCATACCGGATAACACATCAGTATCCATAAAACAAGTATCAGTACCGGAACGATAATCTTAAACAATACCCTTTTCATTCCAGCCTCCCCCATACATATCATGCTGCACTTCCTGCTGATAATAATGATTTATTGTTGATGGCGCATTATACAGTGCCGTAATCATGTATGCCTTAATGTTTGAAATTTTTGTTGTTGTGTCTTTCATACACCCCATCACATACTCCAGATGACTGCTCCTCAGCTTTAAGAATTTTGACTTTACAAGCTCATAGGGATACTCCTCCCCCGCAATCCGTATCGTAGTCCGCTTTACACATACAACCTCACAGATCAATTCAAATAATTCATCATACAGTTCCCTGTCATTTATTTCATCATATTTCATGTGATGATCGTACTCAATATTTTCTTTGATAATCTCTATGTATGCATCTGCTCCATCCATCCTATCATCGGTCTGCTTTCCTTCACCAGATGGATAGATTGGATTGGTATAACTCATATCAGTATAATTTATATCAGTCTTATTATAGTTAGTATAAATAGGGGCTAAATCCTGAACCTCTGCAAGTTCAGTTTCTGAACCTCTTGAAGTCTGCTTTTTATACTTCTGGTAGTTCAGCTTCTGTACCTTCTGAAGTTCAATTTCTGAACTTCTTGAAGTATCAATATTAGACTTCTTGAAGTTCAAATTTTGAACTTCTGTGGATTTTCCAGTATTCTCTGGCTCTTTTACCTCCTGTTCCGCTGACATTGTGGCAAAGTTTTTCACATAGATAATATCCGGTTTGCCAAGACCTCTGCGCTTTTTTTCAATCAACCCAATCCCTTTTTCGGAATCCAGCTCTTTCATAATCTTGACACAGGTTGCTTTCGCACATCCCAAATCTTCCATAATCGCATCCACCGTATAGATGATATACGCCCTGTTTTCCTCGTCCAGCCATCCATTTTTCATAGACAGTGACATCCGATCGAGCATCAAGCCATACAGGAGCTTGGCATCGCTGCTAAGCCCCTTGAACCGCTCATCCTTAATCAACAGCCGGGGGACACGATAAAAAGAGAACTGGTCTGCTTCAATTCCATAGTAGTAATCAAATTTTGTATTCTCGTCCACTTTTTCATGCCTCCTTTGCTGCTTATTTCTCACTGTTTGAACTATTCCACTTATCCAATAGCTGATAGATAACATTTTCAATCTGCTCATTGGAATAATCTTCTGGAAAATATCTGCTGATCTTGTCTGCCTTGATGGTTACTTTTCGCTCTATCGGTTTCGGTTCTGTCAGAATCAGCCTTACCATCGGTAATGTCAGTTCATCACTTTTTCCATGCTCCTTCAGCCTTGATGCCTGTACTGTTGAAATGATCATCCCTGTTTCTTCAAGAACAACCTGCACCCACTCCTGTTGCTGTTCTGTCAGAAATGACAGCTCTACACCCTGCAAAATTCCAATTTTCTTTTTATCGACCATATCTAAAAGTGCATCCGATAAGTGGGCAAGGTAAATATATCTTTGTACTGTTTTTGCACTCTCTCCAGCAGTTTCTCCAACCTCATCCAGACTGTTGCCTTTTCCCCTTTTTCCCTGATGTTTTACAGCTTCATATTTCATAAAATAAGCTTTTGCCTTTTCACTAGGAAGAATATCTTCCCTCTGAATATTGCTGTCCACCATGATAATTGTAGCTTCATCATCCGTATAATCACGGATGAACATCGGCATTGTAGCAAGTCCGACAATCTCACAGGCGTGTCTCCTGCGGTGTCCGGCAATAATCTCATAACCGCCGTCCTTCATCGGTCTGGCGATTCCTGGCATCAACACTCCATGCTCCTTAATGCTTTCCACCGTTTCCTGCATCTTTTCATCATCCAGTACCTTAAACGGGTGTCCTTTGAACTCATGCAGTTCTGACAATGCGATTTCCTGTACCTGTTCTGTTCCTATCTGTAGCTTTTCTGTTCCAAATAAATCATCAAATCTGTTCAACTTTACCTTTGCGGCACTTCCAGTCTTACTCATTACCAAGCACCTCCTCCGTCAGTGATTGATAGGCACTTGCCACCTTGCCATTCGGATCGTGCTTATAAATGCTTACACCTTCTGCAGAAATCTCCGCAGCTCTTACCGACATTGGAATACTGTTTTCAAATATCCGCACTCTGCTTCCATAATTTTCAATCAACAGATTGCTGATGTCCCTAGCATAATTGGTACGATTATCAACCATTGTCAGCAGAATACCCTCTATCTCCAGTTTCGGGTTGATCTGACGCTTTACCTTTCCAATCGTCTTAATAAGCTGTTCCAGACCTTTTACCGGCAGATATGCCGCCTGTACCGGAATTAAGATACTATCCGCACTGGTAAAAGCATTTATCGTAATCATGCCGAGTGATGGCATACAGTCAATCAGAATGTAATCATAGCGGTCTTTCTGCTGTTCTATGTAGGTACGAAGCACCGTCTCCCTGCTCATAACATTCACAAGTGAGGTTTCCAAACCGGAAAGCTCGATATTTCCCGGCATGAAATCCACACCTTCCTCATGTCTTAAAATGCCGTACTCCGGTTTTATTTCCTCATCATTGATAATGGCTGCCATAATGGTTGCAAGTGTAATTTCCAGTCTGTCCGGCTCCTGAATGCCAAGACTTGCCGTAAGACTGCCCTGCGCATCTGCATCTATCAGTAAAACTTTCTTTCCCTGTTTTGCCAGTCCGATTCCTAAATTGCTTGTTGTGGTAGTCTTTCCAACTCCACCCTTCTGATTTGCGATTGCTATTACTTTACACATGATAAATTCTCCTATTCTCTACTATTTTTCTTTTATCTGCTGCTCTTTATATTGCTTTTCTGCACTTCCGCATAAGCTCTGTAATATTTGCTTGTTCCTTTGTTGCTATAAAGCTCTGATATTTCTAATACTTCAATTTTAGGATGACGCTGTAAAATTTTCTGAAACCATACAATGTCATTCTTTGTTCCCATCAATCTGACTTTTAACATTAGTCTGTTCCTCCAATTAAGGCATACAGTTCTCGGTTATAGGTCGCATACTCCGGATAGCGGATCTGTATCGCCTGCCAAAAGAAAGGTGCATAGGCACAGCAGAACAAGTCCTCCACTGTATACTGCCTGCACTCGTTTACCTGTTCCTCTGTTTTTGTGTAATCATCTACACTCGGTGTGCCGTTGCAATACAGGTTAAATGCCATTCGCACCACCTTCATACTGCCACTGGTCTGCCAGCCTTCATGCAGACACTCAGTTTTTACACATCCCGTCTTAAAATCATAGATGCTATTGATATTTCTTCTCGTATCATCACTGATACCAAGGCAATAGCAAAGTGCCTTGTGGTACACATCCTGATAGCGTACCTCTTTTAATTTTTCATAGTAGAATTTTTCATGTGCTTCACTAATAAAATTGATTGTCTGTTTCTTTTTGTTTTCTGCTCCTAACGCTGTACTGTTCATAGTGAACCTCCTTTAAAAAATTTTTATTTTGCATATAAAAAAGGACTAAGTCCTTTTTAAGCCATAGCTTTAAGGATTTAGTCCTAATCGAGAGATATAAGAAAGGGAAGCATTGCGCTTCCCTTTCGAGTTATATATAGATTTTGCAAACAATATCTTTAAATCGGTTCGCTTTCGTGTACTCAGCATGATATTTCATGTACTCATTCACATCATCCCTTGTAACAATCAGCGTTGTGAAGTAAAAATATTTACGCTCTTCTACTTTCCTGCATTGGCAATTGCAGCCTGTGCTGCAGCCAAACGAGCGATCGGCACACGGAATGGTGAACAGGATACATAATCCAGACCAATCTTGTGGCAGAACTCAACAGATGAAGGATCTCCACCGTGCTCACCACAGATACCAACATGGAGTTTCGGATTAACCGGTTTTCCAAGTTTAATAGCTGTCTCCATTAACTTACCAACACCTGTCTGGTCAAGTTTTGCAAATGGATCGTTCTCGAAAATTTTCTTATCATAGTAAGCATTTAAGAACTTACCAGCATCATCACGAGAGAAACCATATGTCATCTGTGTTAAGTCGTTTGTACCGAAGCAGAAGAAATCAGCTTCTTTTGCGATCTCATCAGCTGTAAGAGCAGCTCTTGGAATCTCGATCATAGTACCTACTTCATACTCAAGTTTGATACCTGCTGCTGCGATCTCAGCATCTGCTGTCTCAACAACAACATCTTTTACATATTTTAACTCTTTTACTTCGCAAACCAATGGGATCATGATCTCAGGTTTTACAGTCCAGTCAGCATGTTTCTTCTGAACGTTGATTGCTGCACGGATAACAGCTTTTGTCTGCATCTTAGCAATTTCCGGATAGGTAACTGCAAGACGGCATCCTCTGTGTCCCATCATTGGGTTGAACTCATGTAAAGAAGCGATGATGTTCTTGATGGTCTCAACAGATTTACCCTGAGCTTTTGCAAGTTTCTCAATGTCAGCTTCCTCAGTCGGAACGAACTCATGAAGAGGTGGATCTAAGAAACGGATTGTAACTGGGTTACCTTCCAGAGCTTCGTATAATGCTTCGAAGTCTCCCTGCTGATATGGCAGGATCTTCTCTAATGCAGCTTCTCTCTCTTCTACAGTATCGGAGCAGATCATCTCACGGAAAGCAGCGATTCTGTCTTCCTCGAAGAACATATGCTCTGTACGGCAGAGACCGATACCTTCTGCACCAAGCTCACGAGCTTTCTTAGCATCTGCAGGAGTATCTGCGTTTGTACGAACTTTAAGAGTTCTGAACTGATCAGCCCAAGCCATAACACGTCCGAACTCACCAGCGATTGTAGCATCAACAGTCTTAATTGCTCCATCGTAGATGTTACCGGTTGTACCATCGATTGAGATGTAATCTCCCTCATGGAACTCTTTGCCAGCTAATGTAAATTTCTTATTTTCTTCGTCCATAGCGATATCGCCACATCCGGATACACAGCAGGTACCCATACCACGTGCAACTACGGCTGCGTGAGATGTCATACCACCACGAACTGTTAAGATACCCTGGGAAGCTTTCATACCAGTGATATCCTCTGGAGATGTCTCAAGACGTACTAATACGACTTTCTCTCCTCTTGCATTCCACTCTTCAGCATCCTCTGCTGTAAATACGATCTTACCACATGCAGCACCCGGAGAAGCACCAAGTCCTTTTCCGATCGGTGTAGCAGCTTTTAATGCAGCAGCATCGAACTGTGGATGAAGTAATGTATCAAGGTTACGAGGATCGATCATAGCAACTGCCTCTTCCGGAGTCTTATGTCCCTCGTCTACTAAATCGCAAGCGATCTTAAGTGCAGCCGGAGCTGTTCTCTTACCGTTACGGCACTGAAGCATGTATAACTTCTTGTTCTCAACGGTGAACTCCATATCCTGCATATCATGATAATGATTCTCAAGAGTCTCACAAACTTTTAAGAAGTCTGCATATGCCTCAGGGAATTCTTTCTCCATCTGAGCGATTGGCATAGGTGTACGAACACCTGCAACTACGTCCTCACCCTGTGCATTGATTAAGAACTCACCCATCAGTTTGTTCTCGCCAGTTGCCGGATCACGTGTAAATGCAACACCTGTACCGGACTCGTTATTTAAGTTACCGAATACCATAGGCATTACGTTAACTGCAGTACCCCAGGAATATGGGATATCGTTATCACGACGATATACGTTTGCACGTGGGTTGTCCCATGAACGGAATACAGCCTCGATAGCAAGTTTTAACTGCTCAACAGGATCTGAAGGGAAATCTGTACCTAACTGGTTCTTGTACTCAGTCTTGAACTGCTCTGCTAACTCTTTTAAGTCAGCTGCTGTAAGGTCGATATCAAATTTAACGCCTCTCTCTTCTTTCATCTTGTCGATGAGCTGCTCAAAGTATTTTTTACCAACTTCCATAACTACATCTGAGAACATCTGAATGAAACGTCTATATGAGTCATATACGAAACGCTCGAATGCAGGATCCGGATTACCTTTGATCATTGCAGCAACTACTTCGTCATTTAAACCAAGGTTTAAGATGGTATCCATCATACCTGGCATGGAAGCTCTTGCTCCTGAACGAACAGATACTAATAACGGATTCTCAAGATCGCCGAATTTCTTTCCGTTGATCTCTTCCATTTTCTTAACGCCTTCCATAGCCTGAGCCATGATCTCGTCGTTGATCTTGCGACCATCTTCATAGTACTGTGTACAAGCCTCTGTTGTGATTGTGAATCCCTGTGGTACAGGAAGTCCGATGCTTGTCATCTCTGCAAGGTTGGCACCTTTACCGCCAAGCAGGTTACGCATGGTCATGTCGCCTTCGCTAAACATATACACCCATTTGTTTGCCATTTTGATAATTCCTCCTAAAATAAATTACTATGTAATTATGGACACCGTATTTGTTTCCATAATCAAGCCATGTTATGTGCCTTTCTAAAACGCACATATTTATTCTAACATATTTTGTCTAAATAGCAACATTTTTTTTACTGTTTTTCCCTGTTTTTTTGTAACATTTTCACAATGTAAAACTTTGTTCCGTTATGTGGAACATTTTGGATTTGTTTATTTCTTTTTCCATTTTGCATACAGTGTGATTTTCCCCGTGCTGCCTTTCTTAATAGAGGTTACCTTTCTGGTACATTTTTTATCACGGTACCATCCTTTAAACACATACCCTTTTCTTGTTGGTGCTGCCAGTTTTATCATCTTTGAAGTAATGGTATATGTTTTCGGATTTTTCTTATTATTTTTGCCTCCGTTTAATTTGTAGGTAATGGTGTACTTTTCCTTTGCCCATTTTGCATACAGTGTTACTTTTCCGGTACTGCCCTTTTTAATAGAGGTTACCTTTTTGGTACATTTTTTATCACAATACCATCCTTTAAACACATACCCTTTTTTTGACGGATTTGAAAGTTTTATCGTCTTTGAAGTGATTTTATATGTTTTGGGATTCTTCTTATTATTTTTGCCTCCATTCAGGTTATATGTAATCTGATACTGTGCTGCTTTCCACTGGGCATATAAAGTTACGACCTCATCTGCTTTTTTTGTCAGATTTTTTACATAGGCATTTTCCTCATAAAAGGTTCCCTTCCCATCTGGCTGCGTATTCCAGCCTGCAAATGTATATCCTTTCTTTTCAAACTTATTTTTTGAAAGTTTTTCCTTCTGACCCGCCGCACATGCTCTCTCACTCATTTTCCCTTTTGCTGCGCCATTGCCGTCAAATTTTATTGTATAAAGATATGGACACACGACAACCGGAACATTCCTCTTAAATGCTTCTGCATTGATTTTATCTTTGGAGAGACTGGTTATTACATATATTTTTTCAGGTCCGTCTGTCGTTTCCCAGGAAAATGCTTCGCTGCCAATCTCTGTAATCGTCTTTGGCAGCCTTATCTTCCCAAGCACGCCGCCGTCCTTATAAAACGCACAGATTCCGATTGTTTTTACCGCGGTCTGGGAAAGATCAAGTTCCCCCGTTAAATTTTTACAGGATAAAAAAGCATAACTGTCAATCGCCGTTAATGTTTTGGGGAATTTCACGGTTTTTAACCCACTGCAGGCAGAAAATGCACTACCGCCTATTTCTGTAACCAAAGTCTGGGATAAATCCATTTTCTCCAGTGAACTGCAGCCTGTAAATGTGCCAAATCCAATTTTCGTTATATTCTCTGGCAATTTCACCGTTTCCAATGCACTGCACCCCTCAAATGTTCCTTCCAATTCCGTTATCCCTGTCTGTGACAAATCTGCTTCTTCCAACAGCGTGCAGTCTGCAAACACACCCGTTCCATCATTCACTTCCAGCACGTCAATATCTTCAAATCCGCCACACTTTACCTGACGGATGTTTTTATTTTTTTACAGCAGCTAAGTCGAAATACCAGTTTCCTCTGCTCCATCTATAAGAAATCAGACTGTAATACAATCCATCCTTCAGCAAGCCATCAACTCTATATATCTGATGATTTGATAATTCTGCAATCTCCTCCGGGGACAGGTCAAAATACCCGTCAGAATACCCCTGATACTCCCATTCTTTATCTACCGAATAAGAGTTGCGGCTGCACCATGTAGCATCTGCAAAAATCCATTTTCCATTTTCACTGTCATAAACAGCATTGTATTCATGGGCATGCCCCTCTAAATCCATGCACGGAATTCCAATGGAAATGCACAATGTTCTCATAAGGCTTGCATAACCCGAACACATAGCACGCTTTTGCTCGTACACCTCATACGGTGACCAATAACTTGGCTTATTATTATAATAGGCATAATAATCATAATAAGTTCTGTCCGCAACAAATGCCATAATCGCTTTTATTTTCTCATACTGTGTAGTACACCCGGCTACAGCCTGTAATGCAGCCTGTCTTAATTCCTCAAACTGGGCATCTGTTATAGCATTCCTTTCAGGATCTGTTAAAAAGTAATCCGGGTCTGCATATTTATTAATCAGAGTCCAGGCCTTCTGTTCCGCTGCAATCTGCTCTTCACTTGCGTCCCCCTTGATTGAAGTTTCTTCCCGTTCTTCTGTTTCTTCTTCCATTTCCGGCAGTTCTGTTTCTGTGTCTGGCTGCTCTGTCTCCTCCGGCTGTTCTTCTGTGTCTGGCTGCTCTGTCTCCTCTGACTGTTCTTCTGTGTCTGGCTGTTCTGTTTCTTCCGACTCTGGCTGTTCCGTATTCTCCCGTTTCTCCTGTTCGCCTGCCTGTGTCTCCTGACGTTCACGATCCATCAGATCCAGTTCTTCCGTATCCGCATATTTTTCATTTACTTTCTCTGATGCCGATTCCGCTTTTTCTGTCTCTGCAATCACATTCGCCTGCATATTTACCGGCATCCCACCAACCAAAACAGTCGCAGCCAGCAATGCCGTAAAAGCTTTTTTCATCCCTCCTTTCATAAACTAAAACTCCTCCTTCATTTGTACCGCTATGTTACATTACCTTTTCTATATTATAACCGCAATACGACTATTTTCAATTGTTTGCGAAATCATTTCTATCATATCTCCGCAGACTATCTGCCTGTACATACTTCAAAATATTTTTCTTCTCCTCCGCGAGGTGCGCATCCCGCCCGGAGGGCGTTTTCATTCATAGGACGTAATTTCCTATGAATGAAAAACAGACGGATCATTCCCACCCAACAGGAATAATCCGTCTGTCTTTTTCTTTTTATTCTCCGCTTCGAAAAATCCTAGAAATCTACTTCCGTGTCATAGTAACAGCATTTCAACAGCTTTTCCATCTCCTCCTGGCTCGGCTGTCTCGGGTTTGATCCTGTACATGCATCTAAGATTGCATTGGCTGCGATCTCCGGCAGTCTCTCTAAGAACACTTCTTCCGGTACAAAGCCCTGCTCGGTCGGATAACTGTCTGCACCATAATTCTTAATACAGTGCGGAATCTTTAAGTCATCATTCATACCACGCAGATATTTGATCAGAAGTTCCACTTTCTCGTCTAATGAATCACCGCCAAGTCCCATGAAATCTGCGATCTCACCATAACGTTTCTTTGCAGTTTCATCTTTGGCGTTAAATGCGATCACTTTCGGCAGATACATTGCGTTGGCTGCACCGTGGATGATATGTGCGCCGTAATCCGCAAATGCAGCACCGGTCTTATGTGCCATGGAATGTACGATACCAAGCAGTGCATTGGAAAATGCCATACCGGCAAGACACTGTGCATTATGCATGTTATCTCTCTTTTCCATATCCCCGTTATAAGATCCTACCAGATCACGCTGGATCATCTTGATTGCATGCAGGGCAAGCGGATCTGTGAAATCACAGTTCGCTGTCGATACATATGCCTCGATTGCATGTGTCATCGCATCCATTCCGGTATGTGCTACCAGTTTCTGTGGCATTGTCTCTGCAAGTTCCGGATCAACGATTGCAACATCCGGTGTGATCTCAAAGTCAGCGATCGGATATTTGATACCTTTCTCATAATCGGTGATGATGGAAAATGCAGTTACCTCTGTTGCAGTTCCCGAAGTTGAGGAAATCGCACAGAAATGCGCTTTCTTACGAAGTTTTGGAATACCAAACACCTTGCACATATCCTCAAATGTGATATCCGGATATTCGTATTTGATCCACATAGCCTTTGCCGCATCGATCGGCGAACCTCCTCCGATCGCAACGATCCAGTCCGGACCAAACTCTTCCATCGCCTTTGCGCCCTTCATTACGGTCTCCACCGATGGATCCGGCTCAATTCCTTCAAAAAGCTGTACTTCCATGCCGGCTTCTTCCAGATACTGTTTTGCGCGGTCAAGAAAACCGAAACGTTTCATGGAACCACCGCCTACGCAGATAATCGCCTTTTTGCCTTCAAACGTCTTTAATGCTTCCAATGCCCCTTTTCCGTGATACAAATCGCGTGGTAATGTAAATCTTGCCATCTTTCCTCCAATCTGCCGCCATCAAAAGGCCGCCCCCTGACACATACACATGCCTGTATTTTTTGTGTCATTTACTGTGTGCAACTTTTATATAACCATCACATATTTTGTTAATTAAATAACAATATGTATGGTAACATTATATCATATCTTTCAAAAATAAGAAGCATTTTTATACATTTTTAATAATTCTTAATATTTTCTAAGCATTGTTTTTAAATCCACATTTTGGACAGATATTTCCTCCCTTATATACATAACCACAGCGGAAGCAGCAGATCGTATCATGTTTTTCTTTCGCCAGATAAGAAATATTTCGCGAATCCGGTTTTTCCTGTAAATAATGAATAAATTCATTCAATACCCCGGCATATGCCGTGAGCTGCTTATTTTCTACCGCATATGGAATTTTCGTCTTTTTCCCATTTTTCTCTGTCACATACACACCACGGTTTAAAAGTCCTGTGGATGCAGTGATCTCATCTATGGACGGAACATCAATACGGTAAGATGTCATCAGTGTGCTGTAATATAGATGTTCCGGTGTCAGGATAATCCCCTCTTTTCCACTGTTGTTTCTCGATGTGTCCACCACAAAAATCGGATATTCAAACAGACCGTTTCCTGCGGCATAGGATGCCATGGCATAATCGATAACCTCTGTTTCCTGCGGCGCTGCCTGCTTTAACAGCACTTTTCTCGCCGGGTAAAAATAATGTTTCTGGCTTTCTGTGATTCCCGCCTCTTCCAGTTCATTTTTCAGCTTATTTACAAGCTGTTCACACTCATCCGTCTTGATCTTGGAAAGACGCCTGCTTAAAAGTTCTAATGCATTATCCTTTAAATCCGGTAAATATGGTCCTTCTGCAATCTTCTGATACGCATCCATTCCCTCATCAAAGGACATGTGTGCCGGATCACCGGTAATTTCTGCGATCTCATTTTCATCCATCTGACGGATTTTATTCTCGATCTGCTCAAAATACGGCAAAACCAGCCCCGGCTCAAACTCCTTTTCTTTCAGACGCTCCTTAAGCTCTGTCAGATCATCTCTGGTGATTTTTCTCGACTGGCGGATCATATTTTTTATTTCCTGCTGTTCGGCAAGATTTTTCTGCGATTCTAACCGTTCCTGATATGGGGTTAAATCTACTCCTTCGTATTCTTTTAATTTCTCCCGAAGTGCATGGTAACGTGCCCTGTCCATATTAGGCGGCATTTTCCCAACTAGCTCTGCGACTTCCCGCTCTGCCTGTGTCTGCATTTTCTGTTTCAGATTTAAAAGCAGATTCTGTTTTTTCTCCTGCGGCAGCTTTTCCTCTGCAATCTCGTCATAGACACGGCGCATCACGGCATAATTTTTATCTGCGCAGCTCTCTGCCTTTTTATTTAACGCGGCAAGCTTTCTGTCCTGTTCTTTTTCCTCTAACACATCCAGGTATTGTTTCCGCTCTTCGGGCGAAATTCTTGTTTCATGCATGAGCTGGTGTTTTAATTCAGAAAGCTGGCGCTCTGACATACGGTCTGCGACTCCAAATTTAGCCTGATAAGTTTCACGGGCTTTCTGTGCCTCCGCATTATTTACCTGTGCATATTTTTCATCGGACGATTCCCCACCAATCTGCCCAGCTTCGTGCGGCTGCCTGCTGTCACTCTCATATCGGGAACCTTTCACATGGCGTCGTTCGGTTTCATCCTGACGTGCATCTGCATACAGCCTTTCGTTCTCATTCCGCTTCCATCCACTTTCACCCGCGCTTTCATTTCCATGCTGTTTTTCTGCGTGCCGGTTCTTGCTCTCATCCTGCTCTTCTTCATCATCTGTGACTTCGTCCTGATCTGATGCAGGCGTACTCTTTAACTTTTTACGACGCTTTTTTTCCTCCTGTATGGCAGGTTCGCAGGCTGCAATACTGCTTTCCGGGAAAAATCCCTCTTCTATCTTATTTAATAATTCCTCAAAGTCTGCATCTGAATATTCCGGCAGATCCTCGCACAGTTCCTCAAGTGGCTGCTGCTCGTCCTCGACACCCGCCGGCTTTCTGCCGTCCTCATACTCATTATAACGGCTGTTTGCCTCATGCTCGCCGTTACGCCCCATCAGCTCAAGATAATCTTCGTATGCCTTTTTATCCTCCTCAAAATCCATCAGATAAATATCGCCGTCTCCAAGAAGTTTCCATGGGCGCGGCGTATAAAATCTGTGACACGCTGCACAGGTACATGCTTTTGCCAAAAGGACTACTCCCTCAGGCGTCTCGATTCGAAACTCTTTTCCTTTCGGATACATGATCATATGCAGATTTCCTTTGCATTTTGGGCAGCGGTAACCAACTTTATAAAAGTTATTGCCAATCCTGCCTTTTGCTCTTTCTGACAGTGAAAGTTCTGTTCTCTCAAAAACAGTATGCGCCATCTTCCATTCAACTTTATGCCAGAGTCCCTGTTCCTCGTCTGCTTCCTCTTCCTTCTGCACTGCTTCTTTTGCCTCAAGTGCCGCCTGTATCACATCTTCATAGGTAATACGCTTTCCTGCATGATAAAAACGAAAATACTGCGTGGTATATTCCGGTTCAATATAGATTCCTGCAAGCACATGCTCGAAAAGAGTATTCAGCTGCTCCGTATTTTTTTCCACACGAAGTCCCTGGATCGTTCCCCATTTTCCAAATGCATACAGGATCATATTGATCACATCCCGTACTGCTGCCTCATCGGTATCTTTGATCTCATCTTCTTTGATCGGCAGATCTACAATATTTTCCGCCACTTTTCTACTGTCAAAATGAAAAAACAGGGAGCGCACTTCCCCCTGTAAAATGAGATAATTATCAAGTGCCACAAAAAGACCTGTCCAGTTTACATTTGCATGCATGGTCTTTATCAGCCGTTCAAATGTCATTTTTAATTCGCTATCTGCTTTTAATACGATCACTTTTTTCACCTCTTACTTTTCAAATGCAGATTTTTCCTTCAAGATCTGCGCAAAACCCATATGAAGTTCTTCTTTTGCCCACTCAAAATCAATCTCCTGATTGCTGTCATTCAAACAGACGCTTCCACTCTTCTGATGACCTATATCAGCCACAATCCTGCTGTTATCATTTGAGACATCATAATACCGGCAGAGTCTTCTTACATTGCCGGGAACAAAACCGCCAGTCAGTTTCTGATACTCCCTGAGCACATACTGGCTGACATCCTCTTTCTGACGGAATTTATGGCTGCACACCTCGTTTAACAACTCCGGCTCTAATTCCCACATTTTCACAAAAGTACTCTTTTTAAAAGGAGACGGCCCATGAACCGTGTAAAATCCTGTAAACAACGGGAACGCCAGTTCTAACATATTATAAATAAAATACATAAACGGATAACCGGGATGGAAATATGCTCCCGGCTGTTTTTTCATATTTTCACGTTTGTCAAAATATTTTGCCAGAAGCATGGTATTATTCAGGTAAATATATGGCATGACCTGATCTTTTGTATTTGCCACATCAGGCTGAAGAGCCAGCATATCCACCGGAAGATCATTTTTAAAATACTGTTCCGGTCTGACCTTTTTTATCAGAAACATATCATCATTAAAATATACAAAATTCTCTGCCAGACCTGGGATTCTGTGCATATTCCACTCAATGGCATGTGAATTAAATGTCGGCAGATATTTTTCTGGAATAAAATCTTTATGATTTACAATATTTAACTTCGGATGTTCTTTATTTAACCAGGATGGCAGATGCCCCCATGTAACAAAGTGTATCCTGCGCACCCATGGTGCAAAACGCTCCACACCACGAAACCAGTACCTCAGCAGATCCCAGTCTCTGTATCTCTCTTTTCTGTCATCCTGTTTCTGCGACAGATCCGGCTGCATACTGTACTCCATTTTCTGTTTCTGCCAGTCCGGATCATTTCCATCCACCCATGTGATCACAAAATCAATTTCCGGAATATTATTGTCCTGCTTCATAAAACTCTCCATCCCTGTCCTGATTTTCATAAAAACAGTTTTTTCATCTGCTTAATAAATTTCACTGTTATCATGATAAAACAAATCCTGCAAAATGAAAATCCCATTTATCTGCTTAATTTATATTTTTTTTAGAAATACTGGTTTTTCCCTGTTTTAAGGCATTTCCGTTTCTTTTGTTAGCACTCATTAAAAAAGAGTGCTGATTTTCTATTGACTTTTGAAATTTGCGGTTATAATATTAGATTCAGGCAGCAGCGAGGCGGATCTGCCCACTGCATTTTATTACGATTATAAAGGAGTGTTTGAATATGGCAGAGAAACATGGAAATCTTTCAATTAACAGCGATAATCTGTTCCCGATTATCAAAAAATGGTTATATTCCGATCACGACATCTTCTTCCGTGAGCTGATCAGTAACGGATGTGATGCGATCACAAAATTAAAAAAACTCGAAATGATGGGCGAATATACATTACCGTCTGACTACAAACCGGAGATCCACGTTGTTGTAAATCCGGAAGAAAAAACCTTAAAATTTATCGATAATGGTCTTGGTATGACCGCAGACGAGGTTGAGGAATACATCAACCAGATCGCATTTTCCGGCGCAACAGATTTCATTGAAAAATACAAAGACAAAGCAAACGACGATCAGATCATCGGTCACTTCGGACTTGGCTTCTATTCCGCATTCATGGTAGCTGATCAGGTAACGATCGATACATTATCCTACAAAGACGGCGCAACGGCTGTTCACTGGTCCTGCGACGGCGGTACTGAATTTGATATGGCTGATGGCACCAAAGAAGGCGTCGGTACAGAAATCACCCTTTTCTTAAACGAGGATTCCGTTGAATTTTCCAACGAGTACCGTGCAAGAGAAGTCATCGAAAAGTACTGCTCTTTCATGCCGACTCCGATCTTCCTTGAGAAGGCAAACGCTGAGACAGAATATGAGACGATCGACGCCGCTGATAAATTAGACACAGACACTGTCGTTGAGACGATCCATGAGGAGGCAAAAACAGAGGAGAAAGAAAACGAAAACGGCGAAAAAGAAGTCGTTGAAGTTTCTCCTGCAAAAGATAAATTAAAGATCGTAAAGCGTCCGGTTTCATTAAACGATACCAACCCTCTCTGGGCAAAGAGTCCGAACGAATGCACCGACGAAGAATACAAAGCATTTTACCGCAAAGTATTCTTAGACTACAAAGAACCGTTGTTCTGGATCCACTTAAATATGGACTATCCGTTTAATTTAAAAGGTATCCTGTACTTCCCGAAGATCAATACCGAGTATGATTCCATCGAGGGAACCATCAAACTTTACAACAACCAAGTATTTATCGCCGATAACATCAAGGAAGTCATTCCTGAATTCTTAATGCTCTTAAAAGGTGTGATCGACTGCCCGGATCTGCCGCTTAACGTATCCAGAAGTGCACTGCAGAACGATGGTTTTGTAAAGAAGATCTCCGAGTACATCACCAAGAAAGTAGCTGACAAGCTGATCGGTATGTGCAAGACGGATAAAGAAAATTACGAGAAATACTGGGACGACATCAGCCCGTTCATCAAATTCGGCTGTCTGAAAGATACCAAATTCTGTGACAAGATGAACGATTACATCCTGTTCAAGAATCTGGATGACAAATATCTCACTCTTCCGGAACTCTTAGTCAAAGAGGAAGAAAAGAAAGACGAAAACAAAGATGAAGCTGAGGTATTAGATGCTGACGGCAATCCGATCAAAAAGGAAAGCACCGATGCAGCAGATGAGAATACTGAGAAAAAAGATGAGCGCAAGGTAATCTACTATGTAACTGACAAACTTCAGCAGGGTCAGTACATTAAGATGTTCAAAGAGCAGAACATGGACGCTGTCATCTTAGACCACAACATTGATACTTCCTTCATCTCACAGCTTGAGCAGCGCAATGAGCATTATAAATTCATGCGTATTGATGCAGATGTCACAGAATCCTTAAAGGACGAGACTTCCGCTGAGGACTTAAAGGCTGAGACAGATACCCTGACGGATGTGTTTAAAAAAGCTTTAAACAACGATAAACTGACTGTCAAAGTTGAGAAGCTGAAAAATGCGGATATCGCTTCTGTCATCACGCTTTCCGAGGAAGGCAGACGTATGCAGGATATGATGAAGATGTATGCAATGAACGGCATGGGCGGCATGGATCCGAACATGTTTGCTGCGGATCAGACCCTGACCTTAAACGCAAACAATGAACTTGTAAAATATATCTTTGAGCACAAAGATTCCGAGCATGTTCCGATGTTCTGTGAACAGCTTTACGATCTTGCAATGCTTTCCAACCAGCCGCTGTCTGTTGACGCTATGGCAAAATTTGTACAGCGCAGCAATCAGATCATGATGCTTCTTGCAAAATAATTTTTACAGAATACAAGCCCCTACAAAACCTGTAGATACGAGTTTTGCAGGGGTTTTCTCATGCTGTTTTTTATCGTGTTTATACCTGAATTTCTATAAAAATATTATTTTGCTGCCGTATAGATTGCGATCATATCTTCCACATCCAGATGCTTTACTTTTCCAAGATTGCCTCTGACTGCCGCATTACACTTTTCTGCCAGTTCTTTTATCTGTTCTTCTGTCGGCGCAATGCCAAGTTCCGTTAATGATGTCGGCATATGGATTTCCCGGTAAAAATCCTCCATTGCAGCAATGCCTGCCTCTGCCGTCTTCTGTTCTGTCTCCTGCGGCTCCACACCCATAACGTGCTCTGCAAACTGCACAAATCGTTCAATACGCTCCCCGCAGACATAGCGTGCCCAGCTTCCCCAGATTGCGGCAAGCCCTGCTCCATGTGCCACATCAAACATTCCACCAAGCTCGTGTTCTAATTTGTGCGTTGCCCAGTCACCACCATCCGTTCCGCAGCCGGTCAGTCCATTATGGGAAAGACTTCCCGCCCACATGACTTCCGCGCGCGCATCATAATTTTCCGGCTCTTTTACAAGGATTTTTGCATTTCTGATCACCGTGCGCATCAGTGCTTCACTGATTCCATCCGTCAGTTCCATGTTTTCACCGTGGTTGAAATAGCGTTCCATCGTATGCATCAGGATATCCGTGCATCCGCATGCTGTCTGATACGGTGGAAGCGTCATCGTAAGCTCCGGATCTAAAACAGCAAACTTTAATCGGCTGTAATCGGTCGTGCATCCTCTCTTCATACCGCCATCTTCCTTTGTTATTACGCAGGAACCGCTCATCTCACTTCCCGCCGCCGCGATCGTAAGCACTACACCGATCGGCAGACATGCAGTCGGTTTCCGTTTAAAATCAAAGAAATCCCACACGTCTCCTTCATTTGCAACACCATATCCGATCGCCTTTGCGGAATCAATGACACTTCCGCCGCCGACGGCAAGGATGAAATCGACATTTTCTTTTTTACAGAGTGCGATTCCTTCATACACCAGAGAAAGTCTCGGGTTTGGAACGACACCGCCCAATTCGACGTAAGTGATCCCCTCTTTATCAAAGATCGCCTCGATCCTGTCTAACAGACCGGAGCGTCTGGCACTGCCGCTTCCATAATGGATGAGAACCTTTTTACAGTTCTGTTCTTTTATCAGGTTTCCAACTTTTTGTTCCGCACCTTTTCCGAAAACAACTTTTGTCGGTGCATAATAATTAAAATCGTTCATTTTGCTCCTCATTCCCACATGTAAAAGTTCTTATTTCCTCTTTTCATAACTACTTCTAGTTATATAAGCTATTATCGGTAAGAAAACGTATCTGCTTTAGTCTGAACAAGCTCGCAGGAAACCATCACCGGTTCTCTGCGGGCTTACACTCTCTTATCGTATCTTCTTATTATATATCTGTCTGACAAACTATCTACATTGAAATTTTATCAAGTATTCCGGTCAGATGTGCGATCGTCACCCCATAATTTGTCATCGGAACCTGCTGTTTTTTGGCACGGTCGATCCGCGACATCACATATTTGCGGTTAAACATGCATGCACCGCACTGGATGATCAGATCATAGCCGGATAAATCCTGTGGAAAATCCGTTCCACTCATGATGTCTACGGTAATGCTCTCTCCTGCGCGCTTTTTTAACATGCGCGGGATTTTGACTCTTCCGATATCTTCCTGCAGTGGCGCATGGCTGCAGCATTCTGCGATCAGAACATGCGATTCATTTGTCAGGGAATCTAACATTTTTGCACCTTCCACATAGTAAGGAAGATCTCCTTTATACGCTGCAAACAAAACAGAAAATGAGGTCAGCATGCTCTCTTTCGGCTTGTGCTCATACACATAGCCGAATACCTGTGAGTCTGTGATGATCAGTTTCGGCGGTTCTTTTAAGGCTGCAAGTGCCGGCAATAGTTTATCTGTTGTCACACTCATGACCAGGCACTTTTTATCCAAAAGTTCCCGTAATGTCTGCACCTGCGGCAGGATCAGACGTCCTTTCGGCGCCTGGATATCCTGCGGCATGACCAGTAAGACGAAATCTTCTTCTGTGACGAGATCTCCCGTGATCAGCCTATCTCCGTAATTTTCCGGCACAAGGCGGGCGAGTTCTTCCCTGACTGTGTCGATCCCTGCCCCCGTTTTGGCACTGACTGTGAGCGCCTGTTTTCCTGTTTTTTCTTTGATATAAGAAGCAAGTTCGTCCGTATGCGGATCAATATCTGCTTTCCCGACGAGGAATAAAACAGGCGTATTTTTTTCTTTCAGAAACTGATACCACTTTAATTCTTCTGTGAGATCCGGTAAGTTCTCCTGATTTTTCTCGGACGACTGTTGTAATTTTTCTTTTGCATCTTTCGTCTCTGAAGCATCCTCTCTGCAGGCATCCGCGCCAGATACCACGATCACAGCGATATCCGCCTTTTCCGCTGCCAGTTTCGTTTTCTCCACACGGCGTTCCCCAAGCTCAGTCTCATCATCAAATCCCGCTGTGTCAATAATCACACAGGGACCAAGCGGACTGATCTCCATCGGCTTATAGACCGGATCCGTCGTCGTTCCGGCAACATCTGCAACAATGGAGACTTCCTGATGTGTGAAGGCGTTGATAAAAGAAGATTTCCCGCTGTTTGTTTTCCCGAACACACCAATATGCAGACGGTTGCTGCCTGGTGTATCATTCAGTGTTCCTGCCATAGTACTCCTCATTTCCCTTAGAATCTGAAATCACGTTTTCCCTCTGCGATATCGTGGATGTGCTCGTATGCAGTCTGTTTTACTTTCGGATTCGGAATTTTTTTAAGTTCTCTGTCGATCAGCTCCATACCAAGACGTTTTGTCTCTTCGCTTGCATAATCTTCCAGATATTCTTTTAATGTCATCAGCGCATTCGGGTGACAGCAGTTTAAGATCTGCATGTTTTTACAAAGTGCCATAAAACGGTCACCGGTTCTTCCCTCGCGGTAACATGCAGTACAGAAACTTGGGATATACCCCAGTTTGATCAGCCAGTTCACAACTTCATCTAAGGTTCTCTGGTCGCTGACATCAAACTGCTCACTGGTCACTTCTCCTTCTTTTTCCGGCTCTGCGTAGCCGCCGACGCTTGTTTTTGATGCACCGCTGATCTGGGAAACGCCAAGCGGAAGGACTTTGTTTCTCACTTCCTGGCTCTCTCTTGTTGAGATGATCATTCCGGTATATGGCACGGAAACACGGATCAGAGCACAGATCTTTGCAAATGTGTCGTCAGAGATGCCATTGTCAAATGCAGACGGATCAATGTCATCTGCATGCTTGATTCGCGGTACACTGATAGTATGCGGTCCGACTCCATGTACTGCCTCTAAGTGTTCTGCGTGCATCAAAAGTCCTGCAAACTCATAACGGTAAAGGTCAAGTCCAAACAATACGCCAAGTCCTACATCATCAATTCCGCCCTCCATTGCACGGTCCATCGCTTCTGTGTGATATGCGTAATCGTGTTTCGGTCCGGTCGGATGCAGCTTTTCATAGCTTTCTTTATGGTAAGTCTCCTGAAACAGGATATAAGTTCCGATTCCAGCTTCTTTTAATTTGCGGTAATTTTCCACGGTCGTTGCAGCAATATTGACATTGACACGGCGGATTGCACCGTTTTTATGTTTGATGCTGTAGATGGTCTTGATGCACTCTAAGATATATTCGATCGGGTTGTTGACCGGATCTTCGCCCGCCTCAATGGCAAGACGTTTATGTCCCATATCCTGCAATGCAGTAACTTCTTTTACGATGTCTTCCTGCGTCAGTTTCTTTCTTGCAATGTGTTTGTTTTTCAGATGATACGGACAGTATACACAGCCGTTCACGCAGTAGTTTGACAAATAAAGCGGTGCAAACAATACGATACGGTTTCCGTAAAAATCTTTTTTGATCTGCTCTGCAAGTGCATAAACTTCCTGGATTTTTTCAGGAATCTCACATGCTAATAGGACAGATGCCTCCCTATGATTTAAGCCCTTTCTTAATTTTGCCTTCTCGATGATCTCATCGATCAGTGCCACATTGTCCTTGTTGGCATCTGCATAGGCAAGTGTCTCTCTGATCTCCTCATCTGAAATAAACTCTTCTGCTTTTAATGATTTTGCGCTATACATACATTCTTCCTTTCTTTCCGGTCAGTTTGCGCCCGCTTGCTTTCCGGTTAGTGTATTTTTATATGGACGACAGACTGCTCTTTTTGCAGAACTGTCGTATAAAACCAGTAGATCCGCCTTAAGTCTGCTGGCTTTTTGTCAATTTGTGATTTCTGAAGTTATCTTATGTCCGCCCGTTCTGTCTCACAGATGGCTGATACTTTCCATTCTGCTTCCTTATGGCTGAAAATCGCCCCTGTTTACGGCTACCTGATAGCCAATGCTTTCCATTCGTTTCTGCATGCAGAAGCGGCACTCTGCTGCCTCGTCACCGGTGCAGATCTTATTATCATATAATTTATATTTCTCCCGCACGGCAACCGGGGATAAATTCGGCATGACGACATTTGCTCCCGCTAAAATTCCAAGCTCCCTGCCCTTAGGATGAATCGTTCCAAGCGCTGTGGTCGCCGGGAGAAGTACATGCGGATGGATCAGTCTGATAATGGAAAGCAGCCGCAGTGTCATCTCCATAGTGCCCGCTGTCTCAGTACCAAACGGCGTATCTTTCTGCGGGATAAACGGACCAATACCGACCATCTGCGGTTTCAATCTACGGATAAACTGCAGATCTTCCCACAGGGTATCTACGGTCTGATAAGGCGAACCTACCATAAATCCGCATCCGGTCTGATATCCGATTTCTTTTAAATCTCTAAGACAGCGCATCCGGTTCTGATAGGACATCTCTACCGGGTGCAGTTTCTTATAATGTGCCTCATCTGCCGTCTCGTGGCGCAGCAGATACCGGTCTGCCCCCACATCAAAATATGCCTGATAGCTCTCTCTTGATTTTTCTCCGATAGAAAGTGTCACCGCACAATCAGGATATTCTGCCTTGATCTTTGAAACGATCTGACAGATCTTTTCATCGGTATAAAATCCATCCTCCCCACCCTGCAGTACAAAGGTGCAAAATCCCAGCTCATATCCGATTTTACAGCAGGAAAGAATCTCTTCTTCCGTCAGCCGGTAGCGGTCTGCGTGGCAGTTACTTCTGCGGATTCCACAGTAAAGGCAGTCATTTTTGCAGTAATTTGTGAACTCAATCAGTCCGCGGATGTAGACATTTTTTCCATAGATGCGGTCACCTGTGTTCCGCGCACGCTGTTTTAAATCCTGTATCATCGCATCGTCCTCTGTGGCAAGAAGAAATGCAAGCTGTTCTTTTGTGATATCTGCTGTCTTTTCTATTGTCTCTGGCAGATTTTTAAAATTCTGCGCTGACATGCCATAGTTTTTCTGTTTGTTTTTGTCTGGTGTTCTCTGGTTTTGTAACATAAATTTATCCCTGTCCGATCATAATGGTCTTTCTGCTAGTGAGATTGGGCATCCGACATATATTTCTTTTGATTTTGCCCAATGTGTATATTTTCAATTCATATCCACGCCAGCTTATGCCATGCCAACATTCGAATACACCGTCTTTGCCGTGATTCCATCAAGTCTGCCAATTTTCCCGGAAAGTGCATTGATAACATCCTGCGGCGCATCGATTGCAACGCTGATGATATGCACATTCCGCTCACGGTATGGCAGACCCATCCGTCCGATAATATACGAGCCGTATTCATGCAAAAGTTTATTTAATTCCGGCGTGGAATCCATATTTTCAACGATGATCCCGATCAAAGCTACTCTTGTATCCATTCGTTTCCTCCCTGATTATCAAATTTATATGATTTTCATACACGAATCTATGATACAGATTTTGGAATAAAAAAAACTGTACCCCTAATTTCAGGTACAGCCTAATAAGAGTCGCATTGCGCCTCTTACATTTTCCATTTATGCCATACCTTTCATCTCAAGTGATTCTTTTGATGTCAGCGTCTTTTCTTTTTCTAATAAACAATCTTGTGCAAAAAGGACTTTACGTGTGCTCTTTGCAAAGATTTACAATCTCAATTTAGATGCATTTTACGGGCAAATTTCTTATTATAACAATACCCTCTGCATACACAAAAATTATACAGCAAAATTTTTTGCCTATATAAGTATTATGTATACAAAGGGTATCATGATTTTTTAAGAATTGCAATTATGTTTCGATTCTGTACGATATAAAATACAAAAAATGTGTTACTGTTCACACATACTGTGTGAGCAGTAACGATTACAGCCCATTTTAAATGCATCTTCGATGCATGGGGCTGTAATCTGGCATGATATAGTCTTTGGCGCACAGCTTGACAGCAAGTGTCAAGCTTGCGAGTGAACAGTAACAAAAATGTTACTCTTTACGGCACCGGCTCTTCCTCCGGCACCTCGATCTCTTTGATCATCGTCTCATTTCCACATAAAAGCCAGGTATGTTCCCCGCCGCACTCCGGGCAGATCTTACCATGTGCTACGGTATCATATTCGCAGCCACAGTCATCACAATGTGTCACTGCATGGATTGTCTCGATATTTAACTCACTGCCGGATAAAACCTCTGTGCGGTCCGCCGCCCAGCGCCAGCAGTCTGTGAGATAAGACGGCACGATGCCGGACACTTCCCCGATGGAAAGTGTCACAGCCGAAACCTTTGTCAGTTCATTTTCCTGCGCGATCTCCTCCACGCTTTTGATCACATGAAATACGATTCCAAGTTCATGCATTCGCTTTATTTCTCCTTTTTTCCAAAACGGATCTTCACTTCACGTTTTAACATATAAGGAAGAATTGCCTTCATCTTGTCCTCCGCTTTTACCATGCGGCTGCACTCCGGCAGCTCGCGGTGCAGATGGATCGCATCAAATTCACACTTTGTCGTGCAGACACCACAGCCGATACACTTGTTCGGATCGACCACGGAAGCTCCACATCCAAGACAACGCGCGGTCTCGATCTTCACCTGCTCCTCGGTCAGTGTCCTGTGTGCATCGCGGAATGATCTGTGCGCATCAATCTTGTCATCCATGGCAGGACGCTGTCTCTTTGCATTGTCATATCCTTCCAGGGCAAGATTTTCCTTATCCAGTTCGATAAACTGACGGCGGTTTCTTCCGATCGTCATGCTTGCGTTTTCATGTACAAAACGGTGAATGGACTCTGCACCTTCTTTTCCGTCTGCGATCGCATTGATTGCAAAACTCGGTCCGGTATAGACATCTCCACCGACAAAGATATCCGGTTCTGCGGTCTGGTAAGTAAGCGGATCTGCTACTGCTCCGTTTCCTCTTCCAAGTTCCACTTTAGAGCCTGCCAAAAGGTCACCCCAGAGAATGCTCTGTCCAATACTTAAGTATACATGCTCACATTCCACGGTCATTGTCTCATTCTCATCGAACTGTGGGTTAAAACGTCCAGTCTCATCTTTGACGGAAACACATTTTTTCAGCACGATGCCACGCACTTTACCGTTTTCTGTCAAAATCTCTTTCGGACCCCAGCCACAGTGAACGGCAGCTCCCTCTTCTTTGACTTCTTCCACCTCATCTTTGGATGCCGGCATCTCTTTTTCAGACTCTAAGCAGAACATGGAAACTTCGTTGGAACCACAGCGTGCCGCTGTACGTGCCACATCGATTGCCACGTTACCGCCACCGATGACAACAGATCTGCCATCCACGCGGTAGTCTTCGTTTCCACCGGATACGATATGTAAGAAATCAACCGCACTCATTACACCCGCGGCATCCTCGCCCGGAATGCCTGCTTTGCGGCTTCCCTGGCAGCCGATTGCAATATAAAATGCCTGATATCCCTGCGCGCGCAGTTCGTCTAACGAAATATCTTTTCCAACTTCCACGCCGCATTTGATATCCACACCAAGTTCACGCATCACTTCGATTTCAGCATCCACAACATTTTTCTCTAATTTAAAAGAAGGAATACCGTAAACGAGCATACCGCCCGGGCGCTGATTTTTCTCAAATACAGTCGGTTTGTAACCTCTGGTTGCCAAATAAAACGCACAGCTTAAACCAGCCGGACCACCACCAATGATTGCAATCTTCTGTGGGAAAGTTCCACGGTTTGACGGCTGTACGACCGGTGGAATGTAACGTGTATCTGAATTCAGATCAAGTTCTGCGATAAATTTCTTGACATCATCGATCGCAACTGCCTGGTCCACAGTTCCTCTTGTACATGCATCCTCACAGCGGTGGTTGCAGACACGGCCGCAGACTGCCGGGAACGGATTTTCCTTTTTGATCAGGGCAAGGGCATCTGTGTATCGTCCCTGTGCCGCCATCTTTAAGTATCCCTGTACTGCGATATGTGCCGGACATGCCGTCTTACACGGTGCCGTTCCGGTATCATAACAGTTGATGCGGTTGTTATCACGGTAATCCATATCCCATTTTTCCGGTCCCCACTTGGTATTATCCGGCAGCTCGTGTTTCGGATAGGTGATGGTTCCATCTTTCGTACAGAGTTTCTGACCCATTTTTACGGCACCCGCCGGACAGTACTCTACGCAGCGTCCACATGCAACACAGTCCTTTGTTTCAACCTTTGCCACATAAGCAGAACGTGACATGTTCGGTGTGTTAAATAACTGTGAAGTACGAAGTGCATTACAGATATTTACATTACAGTTACAGATGGCAAAAATCTTGTCCTCGCCGTCAATGTTTGTGATCTGATGAACAAATCCGTTGTCCTCCGCACGCTGTAAGATTTCCATTACCTTTTCACGTGTAATGTAATGTCCCTTGTTTGTCTCGACTAAATAGTCAGCCATATCGCCGACACCGATACACCAGTCTTCCGGATCATCCGCGCATCCCTCGCCCAAAACACCGCGGGAATAACGGCAGGAACACGGACCTGCTGCATATTTTCCATCATATTTATCCAGCCAGTGGGAAATATGCTCGACACTGACAGACTCATTTTCCGTCTCGATCGCTTTCTCAACCGGGATAACGTGCATACCGATTCCAGCGCCTCCTGGCGGTACCATCGGTGTTACTTTCTGCAATGGTAAAAATGCCATGCGCTCAAAGAATGATGCAACTTCCGGGTGCTCTTTGATCTGGTCTAACTTCATATTAAAGAACTCTGCACTTCCCGGTACATACATCGGAAGAACATACTGTTTCTCATGCTTTGGATTTTCCCAGTTGTATTCCAAAAGACCGATATTGCTCATCTCCTGCAACAATTCTTCTAACACTTTCTCTTCTTTTCCGGTTGCTTTTACAATCTGTGCTAATGTCATCGGTTTGCGCACTTTCATTTTCAATGCAACCTCTGCCATCTCGTCCGTCACAAGTGCTTCTAGTCCATAATATTCCGGATCTTCGGCTGTCACTGTATGACCGATACGGTCGGTGATCTTCTGTCCTAATTTTAAGATCAGCTCTCTCGGCTGTTCCGGTGGTGTGTACTCAAACTTTTTCATGCGTGTTCCTCCTCTCTCCATGCAGCGGTCTCTTTTTTCAGCCAGTCTGCCCATTCTTCCATACCTTCACCTGTCTTTGCACAGATCGGGATGATCTTTGCATTCGGATTGCGCATCAGGATGTTCTTTTTACACTGCTCTAAGTCAAAATCAAAATATGGCATCACATCGATCTTGTTGATCAGCACGACATCGCAGATGGAAAACATCAGCGGGTATTTTAAAGGTTTGTCATGTCCTTCCGGTACGGATAAGATCATCGCATTTTTCACTGCACCCGTATCGAACTCCGCTGGACATACCAGATTGCCGACATTCTCTAAAATAACCAGTTCCACATCATCTGTTCCAAGTCCTTTTAATCCCTGTCTCGTCATATCTGCATCCAGATGACACATGCCGCCTGTATGAAGCTGGATTGCCTTTGCTCCGGTCTTTAAAATTGTTTCCGCATCCACGTCAGAGTCGATATCTGCCTCCATGACACCGATCTTCAAGTCATCTTTCAGTGCCTCGATCGTGCGTGTCAGCGTCGTTGTCTTGCCTGATCCAGGCGATGACATCAGGTTCAACAAGAACACGCCGTCTTTTTTCAGTTCTTCGCGAAGCAATGCTGCCTGCTTGTCATTGCTCTCGAAAATGCTCTGTTTTACTTCCAGAATCCGTACATTTCCCATGATAATCTCCATTTCTTTTGTAACATTTTTCGCCTTATCTGTTACTTATAGATAAATTCTATCATTTTAGGGTGGTTGTGTCAATAAATTCTGGTCATACCAGTGTGCCAATTTTTTAGAATTTGTTTAGAATTGTCTGATTGCTATCACAGGAATGCGAAGATTTTTTAATTCATGGACGTAATTTTCCTATGAAGATTCGGGTGTCAAAAGGTGGCTTCCAAATTTTGACACCCGAATCCTATGAATTAAAAAAACAACACTACAGTCCGCAGAAAAACCTGTATACTGTAACGTTGTCTGTCTTACTTTAGTATGCCTTTACTTTTACATATCCTTCTTCATAAGAATATTTCAGATAAGTAATAACATTTACAACCTGTCTCTTATCATCATCAATGTGTATCCTAATAAGTTTTGACCTCTCCATTTGCTCAAATCCATCCGATCTGGATCTTTCATAGATAATCCAATCCCCCAAATTCTGTCTTTTACCGCACATTCTGCAAGGATTTGATCTTTCGTATGTAACAAACCTTCCCTCAATTTATCATTTTGGGAAAATTTTGCTATAAGCCCTTCATAAACTACAATCTGCCTTATACCATTCCAGTAATTTTCATTATAGCCTGCCACCATACGTCCCAGTTCTTTTATAGATCCAACCTCATCTGTTTCCAATATCTTTTCAGCAATCACATCGTCTCTGAAACAAACTGCCTTTTTATACATCATATATTGCTCCATAGATGAAAATCCGATTCCATTTACATCAAACTGTGACATATACCAGTTACTCAAGTATCCATTTTCCTCATCAGGATTATGAAAACATAAAATATCCATTTTATGCTGCACCTACCTTTTTTACTGCCAGATCAAGCTCTAAGTCATGCAGTCCGTGATACGCTTTCATCAAAAAATTTAACGGTACTTTTTCTATCACCTCCGAGCTTGGAATATTATAGTACCATTGATAATACGCATAAAACTCGCCAATCCAGTCCGGCATAAACCCTTCTAAAGCCTTTCCAGCTTTCAATTTATACTTTTCTGTATCCGAAAAATATCTCCATAATTCTTTAGCATCCATGGTATTAACATACGCCATCGACTCATCGATATATTTTCTGGTTTTACTTTTCATATACGCTTCTATAAAATCCGTTGTATCATTTTCAGGAAATGTCTGCGCTACAAAATCAAACAGTTTTCCCTGACTCTCTACCACATCATCTAAATATGTCTCTGAATATGCCCGCATTTTTCTCTCCTCATAAAAGTGTACTAAACACATTGGTTACTTTATTTGCATCAGAGTCAATCAATTCTTTCATCCTTTTCCTTGCTGTCACATCGCGTTCATTGTATTTTTCATTAAACTCGTCATATTCCACGGAAATAAGTTCTTCTTTTCTCTCAGACAGCCTCGAATATGCCAGTTCTGATTTAATACAATACTGTATTCCCAAACCTCCCAACAAAAGGAGCTCTTCTAAAATTTCCACATCAATTTCATCTCTGACAAACGCTTTTGCAATATAAAAGTACGATGCATCCGCTCTCCATCCTTTTATCACATCATATCCGCTTGTTTCGATACCATATTTTGCAATAAACTTCTGCGACAACATTCTGTAACGCTTAGAGTCTGCTGCATCCCTGTGTTTCATTAATTCAGCCAGCCATGATAAAATGCTATATTTCTGGAAATCAAGTACTTTCAGTCCTTCCATATCCAACTCATATTTATGAACCCAGCCATTTGTCTCATCCGGTCTGCAAACCGCCCATTCTTTTGCAAGATCAATATTTTCCGTCAAATAAAAGCCTTTTCCGTAATCATGCCGGTTTTCTCCCAATCCAAAAGCTGGCTTTATTTCTTTGTCAGGACTCCCATGATACAAGATAATCTTACCCATATCGTCATCCTCCCTATACAAACATAATTTAGAAATTGCAATCTGTTCCGCTTTTTTAAGCTAAGTTCTTTTAGCGTACCCAATAATGCTTTATTCCCCTCTTTGATTGCCTGATCTACCTCTTTTCCTAGAGCAATACATAAAAAGGTCATCCGCTACCTCACGATAACACCGCTAAGCCTACGCTATTGAAAAAAGTGTCGCAGGTAATGCAGCCGGAGCCACACGCATCTCTGCACGGATTGACCGATTTCATTTTACCATTTCTTCTGAAAATATTCTATACCTATCCTGCCATAGATTGCACCAGAAAAAAACAACGCTACAGTCCGCAGGAAAACCTGTATACTGTAACGTTGTCTGTCTTACTTTAATATGCCTTTACTTTTACTTTGGAAGAAAGTCCCCTGCTCTTAAATAATTTCTTATAAGCGGATAATTTCTTCTTCGGTACTTTGACCGTGGTTGCTTTTGTGATTCCTTTAAATGTACTCTTAGAAAGTGTCTTTGCTTTCAGTTTTGTAGATTTTATCGTAATTGTCTTTAACTTCTTGCATCCGGAAAAGACATTTTCTCCGATCTTTGATACATTCTTACCGATCGTAACCGTCTTTAGTTTCTTATTATTCTTAAATGCACTCTTTGCGATCGATGTTACTTTATAGGTCGCACCATTAATTTTGATAGAATCCGGCACAGCGATCTTTGTCTGTTTTTTGTTTTTCGGTGCCTTGTATTCTACCTCATGGACTTTACCGGCATTCTTCTTGATGGTATAGAACGATCCATCTGCCTTATTCACAACAACCTGTCCGACGGTAAGTGTATTTGTATTGGACGGCTGTTCATTTGTTGTTTCTTCCTTCCCGGTCACCGGGATCACAACTGCTGCTTTCTGATAGCCGCATACGCTGCATTCCTCATGGCTGCTGCCTTCGGTACTTTCTGTTGCCTGCCGGTCGATGATCGTCTGAAATGTATGCTCTGCCTGTTCTAATTTCTTTCCACATCCATTTTTACAATCTTTCCAATGTGCCTTTTCATCCTTTGACCAGACTGCATCTGTTACATCATGTCCAAGTGAATCCGTCATGATCGTCTTTGTCTGAACCTCAAATGATGGATTTTTAAATTCTGCTTTGTACTCTTTCTTGCCGTTTGTTTCACATCCTGCTTTTTCCTCTGTATAAGATGCAGTTACAGTTTCGCTTTCTTCATTTTCACATCCCTCACATATCCTGCGTGCCGTACAGCTCATATCGCTCTCGCTCCATGTATACTGTGGTGCACCATAGTGATGTCCGTCTGCATTACTGTATATGCTGCCATCCTGATATACAGTCATACCGCCCAATACCGGAGTCTGATCTGTTCCGATTTTCTGTCCCCAGATCAATTCAGCCCTCCTGCTATCTCCACTTCCATCCAGAAGATATGCAACCTCTCCATCCGTGAATGCTTTCGTTGTCTTTGTAATCTCGCCGTCCCATGGTAACGTATTCTTCTCCATACAGTAACAATTCGATATCTTGCCGGTGATCTCGTCTTTCTCAGCTTCTCCGTTACCGATCAGCGGATACTCCGTTGTATGATAGCAATTCTTAATATTGACACCCGTAAATCTTCCTGCAATACCACCAACGTCTGCAGCATCTTCACCTGTTACTACCACATTTCCTATATTGAACGAATTTTCCAGACTGGTATTGCTGTCCCATGATCCGATCACGCCGCCGGTATACTTACCTGTATTCGTGACATCTCCCATATTTCCATACTTACTACCATCTGAATTGCTGCCCATTCTTCCGATCACACCGCCGACATTATCTCCATTTCCTTCCACAGCTCCCCTATTTAAAATAAATCCATCCATAGAAGTCATCGGTGCAGAATATGCATACTCCCCGACAACTCCACCGACACTATTTTTACCTGTGATCCTGCCGGTATTGATCACGCCCTTTGCTGCCTGAATTTGACAGTTACTGTTATCAGAACTTGTCATATGCCCTCCAATACCACCAACACTTGTAATTGCTGCTGTCACTTCTCCTTTATTCTGTAACATTCCATTCCGGGAAATTATAGATATATCAATTCCATATCCGATCAATCCTCCTGCTCCCATAGAAGTATTGCTTCCCATACTAGATATCTTACCCGTATTGATAATATCCGCATCCGCTTGAATGGACGCAAGATCTGCATATCCGATCAAACCTCCGACATATCCACTTGATTTAGCAGTTATAGCTCCAGAATTGAGAATACCCTCATGGACGATCACCTTCATTCCACCACTAGCCTGACCGACAAGTCCACCTACATTCGCTGTCCCTGTAACTGCACCTGTATTACTGATCGAGGTATCGGATTCGATCTGTGCACTGCTTGCATATCCAGCCAAACCTCCTGCCTGACCTCCTTGTGCGGTTATATCTGCTTTATTGTTACAGTTTACGATTTTTGCATCACTACATGCCTGACCACAGATACCTCCTACACTATCCCAGCCTTTAGAACTTCCTGCAGTGGTGACATTTCTTATCTCTCCGCCACTGCCTAGTATGCCAAACAAACCGGCATTATTGTTAATGCTTCTGTCCGCATGGATCGTGATCTCTGCTCCGTTACCATCGAAGACTCCTTTATAGGAACCGGAGGAATCTCCGATCGGATTCCATGTTAAGTCTTTCTTTTCTCCACGTACTGTTGTATCGATCTCTGTTACACCATCTGCAACTTTCGCACATTCATTTCTATCCGAGGATGCTTTTACGATCTCTGCAAACTTCCACAGATCCTCCGAACCGGTGATCACATACGGATCTTCTGCTGTTCCACTTCCCTGTAATTCCTCTGCCGCATAAACTGTCACACTTCCCTGACTGCCTGTCACAATGCCTGCCACAGCCAGAAAGCCCAATAATATGCCGCCTGCCATTTTCCTGCTTATCATTTTTGTCACTTTCAAATTCAGCGCCTTCTTTTTTATTTCATTTCCCTTTTTTCATGTACTCCTAGAATTCTTCATTTAGAAAATTCTAAGCGTACATATATGCATACAAAAATATTGTATCATTTTTTATACTGCGTGTCATCACTTTATCAAAATAAATGGTTATCAAGGTAAAGTGATGCTAGCTAAACTGACAACCCACATTTCTGAAAAAAGCAGGGAGCGTCAAATCATTCTGACGTTCCCTGCTTTCTCCTGAAAATATTCTATTAAAAATTCTTAAACCCATACCCTGCAGCTCTCACGGCATCAATAAAATCTCCCAGCACTGCTGCATTTGTCTCTGACTCCGCATGGAGCAGATAAATTGCACCCGGATGAAGTTTATCTTTCATCTTCTGCAGACTCGATGCATGATCCGGCTGATTATTGACATCATAATCCAGATATGCAAAACTCCAGAAAATACTCTTGTAATTACAGTTATTTAACAGGGCAAGTGACTGCTCACTGAATCTTCCTGTCGGGTAACGGAACAGATACATATCATATCCAAAATTTTCTTTGATATAGGCATGATTCTCTGTTACCTCATTTTCCTGTTTATCTAATGATAAAGAAGGCATACCTGCGGAAGGATGCGTCACACTGTGGTTTCCTAACACATGTCCTTCATCGATCATTCGTCTTACCAGATCCGGATTCTCTTTCGCATACGGTTCTGTCACAAAAAATGTGGCAGATACCCCTTTTTCCTTTAAGGTATTTAAGATGCTCTCCGTCTGTCCGTATTCATAGCCTTCATCAAAGGTCAGATAAATGTCTTTCGTGTCATCACCAATAAAGCAGGCATTGTATTTTCCATATGTCTCCTGCGCATTGATGGCATCTAACGGACGGTTTTCATCATCTGTATGGCTGCCAAGTCCCCAGTCATGGCTGGTGGCATCCAATGAGGATACATTTTCAATCGGTGTGTTCTGCAATACCTGTCCTGTCGTACCTGTGCCCGTTTCCGTACTCGTCTGCTCTTCCGTGCCTGGAACATCCTCGACGGATTCTTTAGCATCTGCTCCGTCTTTTCCATAAGACTCATACGTTTTTAACACAGCATCCCCGATCGCCTTTGCATAACTGTCAATGTTTGCATCAAACAGCTGATTATCCGTCGGACTGTTCATAAAACCAAGTTCGACAATACATGCCGGCATGTTCGTGTGCAGATTTACATAATAATCTTTGCTCTCGCTCTTTTGTGTCCCTTTTTTTACACCACGGTTTCTCGAGATCCCTGCAGCATCCAGGTTATCCATAATATTTTTTGCAAGCGCCTGTGTCTTGTCATCCGCGTCACTGCGGATCCAGGTCTCCACACCATTTCCTTCACCCGTATTGCGATGCAGTGACACAAAATAATCGGCATTATTCTGATTTGCAAAAGATGTCCGTTCCTCCAATGATAAAAATGTATCATCGGAACGTGTCATAATGACCTGAATATTTTCTTTGTCAGCAAGATATGCCGCCACTGCCTGTGTGATTTTTAAATTATCATTTTTCTCATAACGAAGCCTGTAATCAGACCCGTTATCCTTTCCGCCATGTCCGGCATCTAAGCATACGATCAGTTTATTCTCATCTAACTTATCCTTATTCTCCTGCTCGTCGTCAACAACCACGATCTTCCCCTCAATCTGCGAAAGGTCGATGCCTGCCGGAACCAGCTTGTGCAGCAGACTCCCCATCCCCTGAAATAACGCAAGAACGATCAGAAGCTGCAGCGAACAATATACTATGCACACCAGGTTTCTCAGTCGTTTTTTTCTTCGCTTCTCTGCATTCAAATCCGTTCACTCTCTATCTTATCTATTTTAATTTTTCAAATTCTTTCATCCGCAGTGCCACTGGACTGACGGGCATCTACGTTCCACTTCGGTCCGTGCTAAACAGGTGCCACCGGCACCTAGCACCGCCCTATCAAATAAGAAAAACACAAAAAATGCCTGCAAGCAGTCATTTTTTGTATTTCTCTTATTTGGCACCGCTCACTGCCTACGCACATTATATCCTATCCACATGTAAAAGACCATAAAACATTTTCTTAATATTTTATGATGTTTCAATCAAACAGGAACTGCGACAGTGCATAATTGCTGACATCCTGTCCCTTGGGTGTCAGGTATATTCTTCCTGCGCGGCGCTCTAAGAGCTCCTCCTCCTGTAGATGATTCAAAACTTTCTGATACACTGCCTCGATGGGCATCCCAAAGCTGTGCATAAAATCATCCCTTGAAACTCCGTCGATCATACGAAGTCCTAAATACATAAATTCTTCCATCTGCGCATATTTGCCAACTGACTCAGCAGAGGCGTGCAGATTGGTTGCCGGGAGCTGTTCCACTGTTCCGTCGTCATGTTTATTTTCCCAGATGCCTTCCCGGATGACTTCGACCTGCTCCAGATAAGTATATAAATCTCTGGTGTTAGTGTAACGTATATTTTCCATCAATGACGACGCACCAAGTCCCAGACCAAGATAATTGACACGCGTCCAGTAACCTATATTATGTCTGCACGCATAACCAGGCTGTGCAAAATTTGAAACCTCATAATGCACATAGCCGTTTTCCTTAAGCATCTGCTCGGTCAGCTGTGTCATCTCATAGACTTCATCTTCTGTCGGCAGTGCATCCGTCGCCATTCCTGCACGTTGTTTAACCGCATCAAATTTATACAGATCATAAAACGGAGTTCCTTTTTCAATGATCAGCGAATAGGCAGAAATATGTTCCGGTTTCAGACGGCAGACTTTCTGCAGGGAATCCGCATAAGTTGCCGTGTGCTGTCCCGGCAGTGAGCTCATTAGATCCACATTAATATTGGAAAATCCCCCTGCTCTTGCAAGTTCATAAGTTTTCAGGAACTGTTCCCATGTATGGATACGCCCTAACATTTTCAGTTCAACATTCTGTGCAGACTGCAATCCCAAACTGATCCGGTTGATCCCGGACTGTCTGTACACTGCAAATTTCTGCGCTGTAACAGTTCCGGGATTGCACTCAACAGAGACTTCCGCATCCGGCAGCAGCGCAAAATTTTTATGCACGGCATCCATGATCTCTGCCATATCCGACTCCCACAGCCACGATGGCGTGCCGCCACCAATATAGACTGTTGAAACCACATAATCCCTGCAATGTGCCCCATAATAGAAAATTTCTTTGCAAAGTGCCTTCACATATTGTCTCTGTGTATCTTCATCTGCCGGGAAAGAAAGGAAATCACAATAATTACATTTCCGGACACAGAACGGGATATGTATATATAATTCCAGTTCCTTTTTTTCCATATTTAATCCTCATCCAGTTTTAAAACACTCATAAATGCTTCCTGCGGGATCTCGACATTTCCGACCTGACGCATACGCTTCTTTCCTTCTTTCTGTTTCTCTAACAGTTTTTTCTTTCGGGAAATATCGCCACCGTAACATTTTGCAAGCACGTCCTTACGCATTGCCTTGACGGTCTCTCTCGCAATGACTTTACCGCCAACAGCCGCCTGAATCGGGATCTCGAATAAATGTCTTGGAATCTCCTCCTTTAATTTTTCGCACATCTTTCTTCCACGCTCATACGCACTGTCTTTGAATACGATAAAGGAAAGGGCATCGACCTGTTCTTTGTTGATCAGGATATCAAGTTTTACCAGCTCGGAGCGCTCATATCCCTTTAATTCATAATCAAAGGACGCATAACCCCTCGAACGTGACTTCAATGCATCAAAGAAATCGTAAATGATCTCATTTAACGGCAGATCATACTTGATCAGTGCACGCGTTTCCTCTAAGTATTCCATACTTAAATAAACACCGCGGCGCTCCTGGCACAGTTTCATGATTGCACCGACATACTCACTCGTCACCATGATTTCTGCCGATACGACAGGTTCTTCCATGTATTCGATCTCAGACGGATCCGGCAGGTTTGACGGGTTTGTCAGATCCATGACCTCTCCGTTTGTCTTGTGCACTTTGTAAATAACCCCCGGAGCTGTTGTCACAAGATCTAAATTAAACTCACGCTCTAAACGCTCCTGAATGATTTCTAAATGAAGCAGGCCTAAAAATCCGCAGCGGAAACCAAAACCAAGCGCTAACGATGTCTCCGGCTCATACTGCAAGGAAGCATCGTTGATCTGTAATTTTTCCAATGCATCACGGAGATCCGGATATTTTGCACTGTCAGCCGGATACATACCGCAGTACACCATCGGATTGACCTTTTTGTAACCCGGAAGCGGCTCACTGCATGGGCGGTCGGCATTTGTCACGGTATCACCGACACGGGTATCGCGGACATTTTTGATACTTGCACAGAGATAACCTACCATTCCCGCTGCAAGCTCATCACACGGGATAAACTGTCCGGCACCAAAATATCCGACCTCTGTGACCTCGGACTGTGCACCGGTTGCCATCATGCGGATGGTATCTCCCACTTTTACCGTTCCCTCTTTGATACGGCAGAATACGATAACACCCTTGTAAGAGTCGTAAAGTGCATCAAAGATCAGCGCCTGAAGCGGTGCTTCTTTATCTCCAGTCGGGGCCGGGATCTTTGTTACGATCTGCTCTAATACCTGATCGATATTTAAGCCGGTCTTAGCAGAAATACGCGGTGCATCCTCCGCCTCAATCCCGATCACATCCTCGATTTCTTTTACCACTTCATCCGGCTGTGCACTCGGAAGATCGATCTTGTTGATGACAGGCATGACATCAAGATCATGATCTAATGCGAGATATACATTTGCCAGTGTCTGTGCTTCCACTCCCTGTGCTGCATCCACAACCAGGATCGCACCGTCGCAGGCTGCAAGGCTTCGTGATACCTCATAGTTAAAATCGACGTGCCCAGGTGTGTCGATCAGGTTAAAAATATACTCTTCCCCGTCATTTGCCTTATAAATGATACGGACTGCCTGTGACTTGATCGTAATTCCACGCTCACGCTCTAAATCCATATTGTCAAGAACCTGCGCCTGCATCTCACGGCTGGTCAAAGTTCCTGTACGTTCTATGATACGATCGGCAAGTGTCGATTTACCGTGATCGATATGTGCTATAATACAAAAATTTCTGATTTTACTCTGATCTATTGACATATTACTCTCCATTTCAAAAAAAAATACGCCGGGCATATGCCCATACGTTTTTATTATACGGGAAAAGCAAAGGAAACGTCAAGTCATCCGCAATCCTCTTTCATGTTTCATTTTCATTTATTAACAATTAAAATACAAAAATTCACAATATGTTCACTGGATTTTTAGTACTTTTGGGTACATAATAGACTTGCTGTTAAATATTTAACAGCTGGGTTTCTATCGTCAATATGACAAAACCCCCTTCTTAATATGAAAATCCCCCACGCAGTGGCTGCAAACACTGCGTGGGGGATTTTTTATATCATGTGCAAAACCAGCACATGATCGTGATCTACACTTGCTTCACTCGGCTATCTTATTATTTCATTGAACTCTTACTTTTATTCATAAATCGGATAAGAGATTCCCTCTCTCATAAATACCGGAATCACATCGATCGGTGCCGGTACTGTCACATAATTTCCGCCCTCGTATACCTTTTTCGTGTAGGCATCCGTCCATTTTGTACCTGCTGGGAGATATACCCTGCGCTCTGTCGCACCTGCCTCCATGACCGGTGCCACTAAAAGATCTGGTCCGAACATATACGCATCCTCCACGTTCCAGCTCTCTTTATCCTCCGCAAAATCAAAGAACAGTGGACGCATCACCGGTGCACCCGTTTTACTTGCCTGTTCCATGCAACTACGGATGTATAGTCGCAGACGTTCACGGATAAACAGATATTTTTTCAGGATCTCATAATTGTCCTCCCCAAAACTCCACACTTCATTATCCTGACCGGAAGTAAGCTGGCGCACACCATCGATAAACTCCTGCTCTCTCTCGTACCACGGAGAACGCTCCCCATGCATACGGAATACCGGGCAGAATGCACCCCAGGCAAACCAGCGCACCAGAAGTTCTTTAAATGCCGGATCTTTGATATCCCCGCCAAGAAAGCCTCCGATATCCGATGTCCACCACGGAATACCAGCCACGCACATATTAAGTCCTGCCTGCAGCTGCTCTCTCATGGAGCGGAAGGACGAGTACACATCCCCGGACCAGGTAAGAACGCCATATTTCTGGCTGCCTGCCCATGCACAGCGCACCAGACTCATGATATCTTTTTCTCCCTCCGCTTTCAATCCGTCATAAAATCCTTTCGCATAGCCAACCGGATAAACGTTGCTGCACTGCAGTGCCGGTCCCTCATAATAGCGGTAATTATCAAAATCATATGGTCCATACTCCGGTTCCGCTTCATCTAACCAGAAACAGCGAATTCCGTTTTTATAGTAATTTTCCTTACATTTTTCCCATACAAATTTCTGCGCGCCCGGATTGGTCGCATCGTAAAATACGGTATTTCCCATCCAGCTCATATGATAGGAAAGTCCACGATCCGGTGTGACAAGATATCCGCGGTCGTTCATCTCGCCATAGTTTTCGCTGCGCTCATCCACGGTCGGCCAGACAGAGACAACCGTCTCGATTCCCATGCTCTTTAACTCATCCACCATCGCTTTCGGGTCCGGCCAGTCTCTCGGCTCAAATTTAAACTCGCCCTGCATTGTCCAGTGGAAAAAGTCGATCACGATCGCATCCATCGGAAGTCCGCGCTTTTTGTGTTCTCTGGCAACTGCAAGGATTTCATCCTGGTTGCGGTAGCGCAGTTTGCACTGCCAGTATCCCATACCATATTCCGGCATCATCGGAGTCCTTCCGGTTGCCGCAGAATACTGTTCCTCGATTTCAAACGGTGTATCTCCTGCCGTAATAAAGTAGTCCAGTTTTTTTGTGCTCTTTGCGTACCACTCTGTCTTGTTTGCACCAAAAACTGCTGTTCCGATTGCCGGGTTGTTCCAGAAAAATCCATAGCCTCTGCTTGAGACCATAAACGGCACGCTCGCCTGACTGTTTCTGTGCGCCAGTTCTAACATTGCACCTTTTTTATTCAGATTTTTCTCCTGGTACTGTCCCATACCAAATATTTTTTCATCATCAAACGCCTCAAAACGCATAGTCAGTTCGTAATCCGTACTGCCCGGGATCGGTTTTAACTCTCTCGCATCAATGCGCAGCGGCACACAGTAGCGGTTGATCCGGTTTCTGTTTCTCCAGTACTCTTCGGTCAGAAGTTCTCCCTTCTGATTATAATAGCTGATCCATCCCTCCGGGGAGATCACGGCCGTGATTTTTCCATTTTTAACGGTGTAAACTTTTCCGGTCTGATGATATTTTGCAAACTCCTCGCCTTTGTACCATGGATCCGTCGTATCAACTTCTTTACACTCCACCTGAAGCGGACACATTTTTACCTCCTCGGTCAGCGCCCAGTCATGTGCATCCATCTGTGCCTCTTTGGTCATGCGCACACGGAAGGAATTTTCTCCCCATGGTTCTAACCATAATGTCAATGTTCCATCTGCAATTACAAGTCTGTTGTTTTCTTCGTAAACTCTCATCTAACTTTTCCTTTCTTAATATATAGATATATTCTTACGTTTGTCTTTACACCTGATAAATCCGGTAAATGAATTCTTCTCTCCCAAAATTTATCTTTCTGCTATATTATATTTTCCGACTCTAACGTTTCATCTCCCCATACAAAACACCGCGTGACCCGGTCGCCAGAAAAAATCTGCCAAACTTTCTTTTATCCCCATCGATACTGTTGATCTCGCCGTACATCTGGTTATCCTGATTCAGCCGCTCATACGATTTTCCCTCATCAAACGTGCGGTAAAAACCATATTCCCCTTCAAGGCGTCCGCAGAAATAAATTGCTTTTTCCTCTGTCAGATAATCCCTGTCCTCTCCGATCACACCAAGTCCCATCCGGTAGCAGGCATCCCCTGTGTCCGTCAGGCGTTTCACATGGATTTCTTCTGTTTTCGTGTCATAACAGAGTTTATAAAGTCCTGCATCGCCCAATGCCAGGTAAAATATGCCAGTCTTTCCGCCCTCACCGCGCACTTCCGTCTTATTTGCAGTATCAATATAGCCAAAATCACAGACCGGAAATGCCTCTTTCGGCTGTTTCTGATAAAAGTTTCTTCCTCCATCCCTGCTCACATAGATTTCGGACGCACCGCCAAAACCATAAAACAGATCTTTCCTGCTGCGGTCGGAAAATACTTTCAGATATCCCGTCTCAACAGGCTGCCCCGCCAGATCAAACACTCCTGCTTTTTGAAAACTGTGTCCTCCACCATTGCTGACAAGCACCAGTTCCACCGGAAGCCTTATCCCATCCGCAACCGACCATACAATATTGACGCCATCCGGTGACACTGCCACCCATCCGGCATTGACATTCGGGTTTTCGATCTCATGCAGTTTCTTGTCGATCTCTGCATTGATACCAAACGGCATGCCGATCCGGTCAAATGTTTTAAAATTATCGCACGTGCGCACCAGACCGCCTTTGGTTTTTCCTTTCCAGTTTCCCCGCGCCGTCACAATGCCAAGATTACTGTCCGCATCGGAAATATCTGCGTTGATACAGGTAATGTAACGGTTGCCCTCGCTGTCATCAAAAGAATTTTTACAGGGTTCATCAAGATTCCGGAATGCAAATCCGCCGAGGTCTCCAACGATATCCACAAGCTGTACCTCTCCATCAACCGGCGCATATACATTCAGATGAACGGTCTCCTCGATTCCGGTACACGCATCATGATAGCGCGGATGCTCACTGAGCAGCGCATCCGTCATAAAAACGCCGGTTCCCGAATTAAACCATACCTCATCCGGATCAAACGGATTGATCTTAATATCACTCAGCCAGTGCAGCAGACAATGGTTTCCGTTATACTCCGGTTTCATGTAGGAAGTATTAAAATATAAATCCCCCTTTTCCAGTCCGCAGAGACTCACGCTCCAGCTGCTGCCATAATCTTTCGAAAGATATACGATTTCATCGCTCTCTTTTTCCCTGCAGAGCGTTGAACACACCAGAAGTCCCGGCATTGTTTTACAGGAAGAAATACCGCCAAAACCATAATTTAAAAATTCTGCTGTCAGCGTGCCATCCTCATCCGGTGTAATGTCATCATACCCTGCAATTTTCCCGTCTGAAAAATAATACCGCAGCACTTTCCCGCCGATCACATCCCCGGAATCACAGCTATATCCAAGGTCGACCACATAATTCCATCTTCCAGTGACATTCATCGTCACATAAAGGTATGTTCCATCATAGTCATAGCGCGATGCCACAAGACCGTTCATTTTACTGTCATGAATCATGACATTTTCCGGCTGCATCAGTTTTTCAAACGTCTGCCCTGCATCATAGGAAACATACAGGCTGTGACCGCGAAGCGTATCACTCTCCCTTGTCGTATATCCTGCGGTTCCTGCAACAATTGTTTTCGAATCATCCGATACCCAGACACAGGTCATGTAATTTTCCTCTAAAGGAAGCCGTTCCCAGGTATCTCCTCTGTCCGTGGTTTTCCAGAGACCATCTAACTGGCTTGCAAAATAAAGTGTGTTTTCATCTTTTTTATCTACCACCAGACGGTATCCGGTTCCTCTTCCGCAAAGATTGCCATGAACGGTCACCGGGATTTTTTTGTGAATAAATGTCTCTCCATAATTCTCTGAAATTGAAAATTTTCCATAGCCCTGTCCGTTAATGCCGCTCATGATGTACAGGCGCTCCGGTTTCTTTTCATCGAGTGCGCATGCGATTGGAAATGTTTCGGAGATGTCCGCCATGCTCACACTGTCGATGAGGCTTTTCCAGCACTTTTTTTCGTATTCATACCGGTAAACGCCTCCGATGTCTGTTCTGGCATAGAGGATGCCGGGCTGTTTTGGGTGGTACAATAAACCGGTGACGTAGCCGCCGCCGGGGATTGGGGCGTTTTTGTATTCGTAGGTGATTGTTTTGTGGGCTTTCATTGTATAGGTGAACTCCTTTCGTGGGTGGTTTTTGGGGTAGGGGGATTCATTTTGCATGTAAGGTGCGGGGCTCTTTTGGGGCTGGAATGGCGAACCTGGGGGGGGCTGACAGCCACACCCACGCACCGCTTCATTACAAATCCTCCACGATCGAGTAGGAGGGAAATCTGAGTGATTTCCCGACCTCTCACACCACCGTGCGTACCGTTCGGTACACGGCGGTTCAATCAACTTAACAAGTAACACACCTTTCGGTGTAGTAATCTAACATTGAGACTAATCCAAATGAAGTTAGTCTCTTTGTGCTTATAGCCTTTTGTATCCATCCATTGTGACACATGTGTGCATACCGATTGCCAGTATTTGCCACTTTATGTGCCGCCCATCTTGGAACGCCGAGTTTAACCAAATTCTTCTCTTTGTTTTGTGGTGTTTTCCAATGTTTCCAAATACACATGCGTATTCTATATCTAATGTTTCCATCAAGTTCTCTACAGAGAGTTTTCATACTACCTATCTTAAAGTAGTTAATCCATCCTCTGATAAGCTGATTAAGTCTCTCTACTTTATAGCTGTTGCTAACGCCCCAGCTACGACAAGTGAGTTCCCTCATCCTCTTCTTATACTTCATTACTGATTTTGCATGTGGTTTCGCCTTGAATTGCTGTGCACTTGTATCGTAGTAGAATCCAAACCCAAGGTATTTAATTCCTCTTGGTCTATCTACTTTGCTCTTCGTCATATTGACTTTAAGTCCTAGTTTTTCCTCAATGAATCGTGAGATATTTCTCATAACTCTATTCGCAGACATTTCACTTCCGACCATAATGATACAGTCATCCGCATACCGTACAAAGTTAAGTCCTCTCTTTTCCATTTCCTTGTCTAGTTCGTTCAGCATAATATTTGCCAATAATGGCGAGAGATTTCCACCTTGAGGTGTTCCCACGATAGAATCCTCATACTCATCGTCAATCATGATTCCACTGACTAGGTATTTTCTGACAATAGAGATAACATCTCCATCTTTAATAGTTCTACCTATGATAGTCATAAGTTTGTCATGATTTACTGTGTCAAAGAACTTTTCCAAGTCAATGTCTACAATCCAATCATTTCCGTCATTCATCATATCGAGTGCTGTAAGGATTGCTTGCTGTGCACATCTGTTCGGTCTGAATCCATAGCTATGGTCATGGAATTGTTCCTCATAGATTGGTGTTAAAACCTGTGCAATAGCTTGTTGTATGAATCTGTCTGTTACTGTCGGTACTCCCAGGTTTCTGACACCACCATCAGGCTTTGGTATCTCCACTCTTCGTACTGGTTGAGGTTTATATTTTCTTATCCTCAACTGTTCCTTGATAATTTCGCCGTTCTTTGCAAGATATTCCTTGAGTTCTGTGTACTTCATTCCGTCTACTCCCTCGGCACCTTTGTTTCGTACGACTTGCAGATATGCTCTGTTGAGATTATCGTTAGATAGTATCTGCTCCATTAGACTACTTGTGTCCATGCGTTCTTTCCTTTCCGTCCCGCTTGATTTGACCATCTTTTACCCGATTGGTTACGGCAGATGTTATCTCTTCTGCAATACGAGACATACTCAAACTTATTGATTGTTCGCCCCTTTGCTCTATCTCCATTACAGAGACTTCTTCACTACTATGGGCTCGGCTGACTTCTCACAGTTCGTTGTTACTAGGCTAATGAAACCCCTGTGAGACCTCCACGCTTAAGGTGCACGCTCTTTCCTCTCATCTATCCGCCACATCTACTCGTACTTCCAGCAACTTTAGGACTTCATCTCTTTTGGCAGACTTATCCGTATTTCCGAGCCTTATATGTGATTTCTGTCCGTCGGACCAAGAGTTTGCTTACAGCTTCCTTCAGATTCCACCTCACGATGGACACCCTTGCTGTTCTGCTATACACTTCCTCGTTGCCTAGGCGTGTTCGGGACTTTCACCCATTAGAGCGCGCCCATGGCGCGCAAACCAAAAAAGGAACCCCGCAACGCAGGATTCCTTTCTCAACACCAAACGAATCCCTACTTTAAAAGTAAGGATTTTCGCCTCGATTTTCTACCATATTTATTCGCCCACTTTTACCCGAAAAATCCGCTTTTACTCAGCATCATAATTATCCAGGAAATTGTGATACTCTCCATCTTTCTTATAACCAATGATGGTCTTTAAATTCACATTGCTGACACTATTGAAAATATTACTGTCGATGAACTCACTCTTTTTGCGAAGTTCCGTCACAAGATCTTTCATCTCCTCACGTTTCGAACCTTTTGCCCCGCCACAGCTTGTACAGTTTTCAGTAAAACGGCATGCACACTGGATAAACTGCAGGCGGTTGTAATCACGCCATGCCTTGATATCCTCTTCTTTGACAAGATACAGCGGACGGATCAGTTCCATGCCCTCAAAGTTCTGGCTGTGAAGTTTTGGCATCATAGTCTCCACTTTGCCGCTGTACAACATTCCCATCAGGATCGTCTCGATCACATCGTCAAAATGATGTCCCAGCGCGATCTTGTTACAGCCTAACTCTTTTGCCTTGGAGTACAGATATCCTCTTCTCATTCTTGCACACAGGTAACACGGATTCTTATCCACCTCCGCAACAGAATCAAAGATCTGTGTTTCAAATGTCGTGAGCGGAATATCAAGAAGTTTTGCATTTTCCTGAATAATACGCCAGTTTTCCTCGTTGTAACCCGGATTCATGCACAAAAAAACAAGTCCAAAATTGCGTTTTCCGTGTCGGTATAATTCCTGAAACAGTTTTGCCAAAAGCATGGAATCTTTTCCACCGGAAATACACACTGCAATCTTATCGCCGTCCTTTATCATTTCATAATCATGCAGTGCTTTGGTGAAACGGCTCCAGATTGGTTTTCTGAATTTTTTGATCAGGCTTTTTTCAATCTGCTCCGTGCGCTCTTTTCTTGAATCGTCCTCCATTGTCACGCGCGTGAGCTGATATCTTAACCATGCGCGGTAACCACCCTCTAAATTGACAGTCGTAAACCCATCGTCCTCTAATATTTCAGCTGCATCACGGCTGTTTTCACCCACATGGCAGTACAGATAAACAGGCTGATCTTTTTTTAAAATAGCTGTCTCACCCGCTTCAATCTTTTCTAATGGAAGATTAACAGCGCCCTCGATCGCTCCGTGCGAGAAATCATTTTCCGGACGGACATCTATAAGCTGCAGTCCCTCTGTTCCGTTCTGTGCCAGTTCTTCTACAGTAATTGTATTCAAAATATTTCCTCCAATTTCGTTCACTTCGTGTGGTATTACAATAAAATATTTTCCCGCTTTTCGGGCAAACCCGTTGTTCCAATCCATCGATTGCATGTTCCACACACTTCCTGTTATCAGCAATTACACCATGCGTACACGTTTTCCTTCTTTGATCTCCTCTAAGATCTCAGCCACTGCCTCACGTTCATCAAAATGATACTTCACGCCACGGATTTCCTGATAATCCTCATGCCCTTTTCCGAGCAGTACGATCATATCTCCCGGCTGGGCATTTACCATGCAGTAAGCGATTGCTTCTTTTCTGTCGTCGATCTCGATATACTTTCCATTGCTCTTTGCCAGTCCGACTTTAATATCGTTATTGATATCACGGATTTCTTCGTCTCTCGGATTATCGCAGGTCAGTACACAGAGATCCGCCATCTCACCGGTCACCTCTCCCATATCATAACGGCGCAGTTTTGAACGGTTTCCACCGCCGCCATACACACAGATCAGGCGTTTCGGATGATATTCCATCAATGTTGTAAGCACGCTTCTGGTGCTGACTTCGTTGTGTGCATAGTCAATAATCAGGTAATAATCTTTTGATACCGGAAGCATTTCCACACGGCCTTTAACCTGTACCTTGTTTAAACCATCTAAGATCGCCTGATCCGAAATTCCTGCCAGATGACATACCAACATGGTCACCAGTGAATTGTATACCGAAAATCTACCCGGAATGTGCACTCTTGCCTCACAGTCCATGCAGCCTTTTACATGAAAATACATACCGAGTTTTCCATTCTCCTTGATAAATCCAAGATCCGCTGCAACCAGATCAAGCGGCTTCCCAAGAAATGTTTTTTCATTATTATCCTCTACGCCAAAACTGTGGATCTCACAGGTATGGTTTGCTGCAACTGCCTCGCTGTGCTCATCATCCGCATTTAAAATACCAATCTTGCACTGGCGGAATAGCATGCTCTTACATTCTAAATATTCCTCAAAAGATGCATGTTCATTTGGTCCGATATGATCCGGGGAAAGGTTGGTAAACACACCATAATCAAACATGATTCCCGCTGTACGGTCCATCTTAAGTCCCTGGGATGATACCTCCATCACCGCATACTCGCAGCCTGCCTCCACCATAGATGCAAACATGCGGTGCAGTTCGTAGGATTCCGGCGTTGTGTTTTTAGACGGAATCTTTTCATCTCCGATCATTGCACCGATCGTTCCGATAAGTCCAACTTTTTTGCCGGCCGCTTCCAACACATTTTTGATCATGTATGTTGTGGTTGTCTTTCCTTTTGTACCGGTCAGTCCGATCGTAATCAGTTTTTCTGCCGGATAGTCAAACAGCGCTGCTGACATCAGTGCCAGTGCATAGCGGGCAGACTCCACTTTTAACACCGTGATCGTACCCGGGATCTGAGCAGCTTCTTCATCGCGCTCCACAACAATGACGCTTGCTCCCTTTTCCACCGCATCCGGAATATATTTATGACCATCCGTCACTGCTCCCACCATGCAGACAAACATGGTTTCTTTTGCAATCTTTCTCGAATCATAGATGATGTCCCTGACCTCTGCATCCATGCTTCCCTGTAAACATTCATATTTTATCTTTTCACAAATCTTACTTAATTTCATTTTTCCTCCGGTTCCGGACAATTTAAAACAGAAAAGATATCATTTTTTAATTTTCATTTCCGGCAATCATTATGATAAATCGTCCTTATTCTTAATGTACAACTTCAAACCATGAAAAGCCGCCGTACATTCTGCACGGCAGCCCCGATATCAAATTTCTGCTGCTGTTCACAAAATTCAGTCTCTGGCGCACAACCTGACAGCAGATGCCAAGTCCCCGCGTGAACAGTAACAATTTCTTTTATTTTTCTAAAATATGTGACGCATCAATCTCCGCTTCAAATACGGTGTGTGATGGTCCCGTCATAAACAGATGGTTCGTTTTTTCATCCCACTCGATCAAAAGCGGTCCGCCGATCTGCTCCACAGTAACTTTGCGGTCTGTTCTTCCAGTTAAAACACCTGCGACAACCGCTGTCGAACAGCCTGTCCCACATCCGATCGTCTCGCCGGTTCCACGCTCCCACTCACGGATCTTGATATAATCACGTTTTACAAACTCAGCAAATGTGACGTTCGTCTTGCTTGGAAACAGGGATGTCATATGTTCGATCGTCTTTCCGTAACGCTCCACATCAAGGTCTGCAACAGAATCCACAAACATTGCACAGTGTGGATTACCCCAAGATACTGCTGTAATATGGAATGTTTTATCTAAGACCTCCACCGGCTGTTCCACGAACTGATCTAAATTTGTATTTACAGGAATTACTTTCGTATTCAGTCTCGGCTCCCCGATATCCGCCCGGATATTAGATACTAATCCATCCGTCACAGTCAGGTTCAAATGCTGCATTCCACCAAGTGTTTCGATCACAAGTTCTGTCTTATCCGTCAGTTTATGGTCATAGACATATTTCCCGACAGAACGAAGTGCGTTGCCACACATTTCGCCTTCTGAACCGTCCGGGTTAAACATCCGCATCCGGAAATCTCCCTTATCAGACGGACAGATTAAAACCATACCGTCCGATCCGATTGCAAAATGTCTGTCACTGACAAAACGTGCCAGCTCCGGTAAATTTGTAATATTCTGATGAATGGCATCAATATATACATAATCATTTCCAAATGCCTGCATTTTTGTAAATTTCATGGTAATCCTCATTTCTGCGCCTCGTTTTTACGCATTCATTGCACGGTCAAGATCTGCGATGATATCATCTGCATTCTCGATTCCGACTGACATACGAAGGAAACAATCTGTGATGCCAAGTTTTTCCTTGATATCAAGTGGTGTATCTTCATGTGTCTGCGTGGTCGGATAAGTGATCAGTGTCTCTGTTCCGCCAAGGCTCTCTGCAAACATGATCATATCAACACCCTTTAAGATTTTCTTTACTGTTTCAAAGCTGTCAACGGTAAATGAAATCATTCCGCCAAAACCCGTCGTCTGTTTTTTGGTCACTGCATAATCCTTGTGATCCTCAAATCCCACATAATATACTTTCTGTACTTTCGGCTGTGTTCTGAGCCACTCCGCAACTTTCTTTGCATTTTCATTATGTCTGTCCATACGGACTGCCAGAGTCTTGATTCCTCTTAAGATCAGCCAGCTGTCAAGCGGTGCAAGCTGACTGCCATGGGATTTAATGTGAACATGGATCTTTTCTGCGATCTCCTCGTTATCCTTTACAACTACGATACCGGAAATCGTATCATTGTGTCCTCCTAAATATTTCGTGGAACTGTGTGTTACGATATCTGCTCCAAGCTGTAACGGTTTCTGGAAATACGGTGTCAAAAACGTATTATCTACAACCGTAAGTGCTCCGATACCCTTTGCGATCTCAGAAAGTGCATGGATATCTGCCACTTTCATCATCGGGTTGGTTGGTGTCTCAATGAAGAACATCTTTGTATTCGGGCGGATTGCTACCTTTACCTCATCAAGTTCCGACATATCCACATAAGTGTGCTCGATTCCGTATTTTCCAAAAACATCGCCGATGATACGGAATGTTCCACCATAAATATCGTCAGATAAGATCACATGATCTCCCGGATTTAACAGGGAAAATACTGCCATATTAGCTGCCTGTCCGCTGGAAAATGCAAATCCTTTGATCCCACCCTCTAAGATTGCCATGGTACGCTCTAATTCCTGTCTGGTCGGATTCTCAAGACGACTGTACGCAAATCCTGTGGATTCCCCAAGTTCCGGATGACGGAAAGTTGCCGTCTGAAAGATCGGCATGCTGACGGCTCCGGTAAGCGGCTCCGTACCAAGTGCTCCGTGTACTGCTTTTGATTCAAAATGTAACTCTTCTTTTGTACTGTAATCGTTGTAATTGCTGAAATTCTTCATGCCGTTCTCCTTCTTTTCTATCTTATTATTTCAAGTTTATAAAACATTTATTTCCTGTAACTGGTCTCTTTCATATGGTTCTATTATATAAAACACTTTTTAAAATATATACTCGTCTAGTGCTGTGTATATTGCAAATTGTGCTTTTTTGTGTTAGGGTTGGATTGATGTCAGGGGAAAAGGTGGATTAAAGTTCCCTGAATGGCAGTTTGTTTTTCCTGACAGCATTTTATTCATCTAATTCGGAAGGAGTGCCTATATGCCGGAATATAAAAAAGTCGGTTATCTGACATCGAGTTTTAAATTATTTCACTTGAAAGATCAGAATAAAAAGGAGTTTTCCTATCACTATCACGATTTTCACAAGATCCTGATCCTGTTGAATGGTGATATCACTTATTGTATTGAGGGACGTTCTTACCAGCTTGCCCCGAATGATATCGTGCTGGTTCACGCGGGGGAGGTGCACCGGCCGATCATCCAGTCGGAGTCTCCTTATGAGCGTATTATCATCTATGTTTCGCCGGACTTTTTGAAAAAATACAAGGAGCCGGACTGTGATCTTTCACATTGTCTGAAACAGGCTGCTGCTGAGCAGTCCCACGTTCTGCGTTTTCACGGCTCGCGTGCTGCAAAGTTAAAGACAGCGATACAGTCACTTGACCATGCTAAAAACGATAAAGATTTTGCAGCTTCCCTGCATCAGGAAATTTTATTTTTGGAATTTATGATACAGTTAAACCGTGCCGCCATGCATGATGGCATTGAATTTATCAATGATTCTGCCTCCGACGAAAAAATTATCGCTGTGTTAAATTATCTTGGCGAACATCTGACGGAAGACATCTCCATTGATACTTTGTCTGCGCATTTTTTCCTAAGCCGCTCTTATCTGATGCACACATTCAAAGAGCAGACCGGCTACACGATCGGCAATTATCTCTCGACCAAAAGACTGCTTCTTGCAAAGGATCTGATTGCGGAAGGGGCACCGATCACCGAGGTCTGCTATGCATGCGGTTTTAAGAATTATTCGACCTTTTCGCGCGCATACAAAAAAAGTTTTGGAGAGGCCCCACGCGAGTCTCTCCAAAACCTGAAATCCTAGCATCTAACTTTTTCTCACACTTATTGTATGAACAACAGCGTTTGCATCTTACTGGCGCTCTGCCATCTCATTCATGAGCGTCGGTATGAACTGTTTCTTTCTTGAAACGATTCCCTCTAATAAAATGCCCTCACTGCGTTCTTCTTTGCGGAACGCAGCTCCTAAAATTTTGCCTGCATTTTCCCCGTCAAAAATAATCTTTGAAGATTCCTCTAAGATATCTGTCAGCATAACATAGACCATATCGATCTTCTTTTCTGCAAGCACCTGCACCATAAACGGACGTATCTGCTCTGCTACTTTGTCTAACTCTTCCCGGCTCATGGCACTGATCTGCGCTACGCCAAAATCACAGTCATCGGTATGGAAAATTTTGAAATCCTGATAAAAAATCTCTTCTGTCGTTTTCCCACTGAAATTACTGCCCGCCTGGAACATATTTTTCGCATAAGTCTCAATATCCACTTCCGCGATCACTGCAAGAGCCTCCGCAACTGATTTATCTAACGGAGTACATGTCGGTGAACGGAACATCAGCGTATCGGAAATAATTGCAGACAATAAAAGACCTGCGATCTGTTTCGGCACATCCACACTCTTTTCCTGATACATCTGATAAATGATCGTAGATGTACATCCAAGCGGCTGGTTTCTAAAATATACCGGTGAAACTGTCTCAAGACTGCCGAGACGATGGTGATCAATGATCTCTAAGATCTCAGCCTCGTCAATCCCGTCTACCGCCTGCGCCTTCTCATTATGATCAACAAGTATCACCTGTTTTTTCTGCATATTCATCAAATTACGGCGTGAAACCATTCCGGCATAATTACCGTTTTCATTTAAGATTGGGAAATCACGGTGTCTGATTTTTGACATCGTCTCCCGCACTTCATCGACATAGTCTTCAATTCCGAATGTGATGATATTTTTCTGTGTCATAAACTGTTTGATCGGCATACTCTGATTAATAAGACGTGCCACAGAAAAAGTATCAAACGGTGTCGTAATAATGATGCAGTCATGTTTTTCTGCCAAAGTGCGCACGTCCTCGCCGACTTCGATTCCTCCACCGATGATCAGACAGCTCGCATTTGACTCGATTGCCTGCTTCTGCGCCTCTTCCCGGTCACCTAAGATTACCATATCATCATCCTCGATATAGTCTGCCATATATTCCGGATTTGAAGTAGCTACCACTACCTTTCCCTTTACAAAATAGGCATGTTCATTTCCTACAATAATCGTTCCATCTAATGTTGCGGCAATATTTTTATACTGTGTTCGTGCCTGGGATAACACATGATTATCAAAAACGTCCATGTAAGACGTTGCAATATCCTTCGTAACAATGATTCCTTCGAGTTTTCCAAACTGATTGGTTACCGGAAGTGTTACAACCTCTAATTTTTTCATGGTCTCCCATGCACGTCTTAAGGAAATCTGGCTGCTTACGCCTGCCGTTCTTCTAAAATTGATATCCTTAATCTGTGTTCCCGCATAGGTGACTAACTCCGGCTCCTGTGCTCCAAAATAATCCAGCACATAATGTGTCTCCGCATTTACTGCTCCGGCACGTTTTGCCACATAGGTTTTATCGTTTTCTGTCTGATTTTTTAAATATGCATAAGAGAGAGCTGCACAAATAGAATCCGTATCAGGATTTTTGTGCCCTACAACCCAAACTTTTCTCTTTTCTGCGCTCATGAAATTCCTCTCTTTACCTAAAAAATAGCAGCTATTATATTGATTGCTGCAAAATTCACTTTTCTTATTTTAAAAAAGAAAGAAACAGACGCTGGCAATGCCGGCGTCATGTTGTATACCATTAAAAGTGAAATACTCCCATAGAGTATAAAATAAAAATAATCAATACTACAAAATTTAAGATTGAAAACCAGGACAACAGCTTCACATAACCTTTGACAGAGTCCACACCACCCTCCATCTCGTCCATTTTTTCGATCTTGGAATCAAACTCATTGAACAGATCCTGTATGTTGCGATAACATTTGACATTTTCCGTGTGTACTTTTTCAGAAAGATCCGTCTTAATGGACTCCAACTGTGACGTTGCATTCTCTAACAGTTCTTTGACCTCCGCAATCTGTCCCTCGCTGAGCTTCTTATTTGCAATCGCCTGTTCCTCTAAGAACTGTTTGTTCGCAGCGATCTGTTCTTCATTTAATTTCCGGTTAGAAGCTGTCTGTTCCTCATTCATCCTGCGATTTAAGGCAATCTGTTCCTCACTGGTCTTTCGGATATCAGCCACCTGTCCGCTAAGACCTGCCTCAATCTCAGCCATTTTCGTCGTCACTTTATCCGCAAGCGCATCTACCTTTCTTCCAAACTCAGTAACGATCTTGTCCGCCTCTTCCTGACGTTCTGTTAAAATATGTTCTAACTCCTGTGCTTTGCCGGCTCTCTCATCCACAAGTGACTGCAGTTCCGCTGCCTTACTCTCCTTTGCCTCTAAAAGCACCTGAAGCTGTTTTGCTTTCTCGCGAAACTCATCGATCTGACTGATCAGTAAATCTTCATTTTCCACGTCCTTTTGTGTCCTTTCCTGTTCCTGCGTGTGCATCTGTCCACTCTCTTCCGGCTTATTCCGGTTCAAAAGTCGTACATTCTGCGGCACCATCCGCTTTTTCCGGGGTTGAAGCTGTCTGAATACCATCTGCCATAAACCAGCCATCTGTGTTCACTTCTTCCCCCTTTCTGATTTTTTTCGCAATATATCATGGTTATTCTATCATTATCATTTTTCTTTGTAAACAATAAATTATTTTCCATTATGTTAAACATGTGGACTGTGAAACTTTATATTTTCATTAAAAATCGTATAGATGACAAAGAAGCGATTCCAACCGGAACCGCCTCTGTCAAAAAAGGGATTATTTTTTCTTAAATATGATTTCATTTCACAAATATTATGTTTTTGATTATCTACATAATTTTTTGAACTCATCAGCTACGAACTGGACTTTTGTTCCAATGACAACCTGAACAGCTGTTTTACTTGGTCTGATAACACCAGCAGCCCCTGCTGATTTGATTTTCTTCTCATCTACTAAAGAACTGTCTTTTACTTCAAGCCGAAGTCTTGTAATACAGTTATCAATACTTTTAATATTTGCTGCACCACCAACGCCTTCTAAAATTGCTGCCGCTACAGTTGTATAATCACTGCTCCCAAGGTCGACATTTTTCTCTGCTTCCACATCATCGTCTTCTCTACCAGGAGTTTTCAGATCAAACTTTGTGATAGCGAAACGGAATACAACATAAAATACAATAAATGCTGCAATACCAAGTGGAATGATCATCCAGGTATTCTTCGCTGCCGGAAGGGTTGCAGAGAAAAGAAGGTCTGTTGCTCCAGCAGAGAAACTAAAACCTGCTCTAAATCCAACTAATACCGTGATCACTGTGAAGATACCATATAATAATGCGTATACAACATAAAGTGCCGGTGCAAGGAACATGAACCCAAACTCAAATGGCTCTGTAACACCACAGACAAATGCACAGACAGCTGCGGAGGCAACCAGACCGATTGCAACTTTCTTCTTATTACTCTTAGCCGTCTGAATCATAGCAAGAGCTGCACCCGGAACACCGAACATCATACATGGGAAGAATCCAGACATATACATACCTAAATCCCATGTTACATCTGCCGACGTCTCGCCTGCCCAGAAATGTTGTAAATCCCCAAGTCCGATCGTATCAAACCAGAATACATTGTTCAGTGCATGATGTAATCCGGTTGGAATCAGCAATCTGTTTAAGAATGCATAAATACCTGCACCAACAGGACCAAATCCAACAATTCCTTCACCGATTGAAACTAATGCTCCAAATAATAAAGGCCAGATGAATAATAAGATTGCGGATACAATGATAGAAACAACGCCTGCAACGATTGCTACACAACGCTTACCACTGAAGAATGATAACCAGTCAGGTAATTTTGTACCTTTGAATTTGTTGTAGCATGTTGCACCGATGATACCGGCAAGGATACCGATAAATGGGTTTGCAATCTTACTGAATGCAAGCACTTTTGTCTCATTCTCTGCAATTACCGGCATTAACGTTGTAACAACCCCTGTAGAAAGAAGGTTTGTCATCATTAACCATGATGCCAAAGCTGCAAGAGCTGCTGTACCATCATTATCATCTGCCATACCAACGCCGACACCGATAACAAAAAGAATTGCCATGTTATCGATCAAAGCTCCTCCTGCTTTTACAAGGAAGAAACCGATCATCTGAACGATACCGGAAACATCGCCCCCCTGCATGGTAGATGGACATAGCGCATATCCAATACCCATTAAGATACCACAGATTGGAAGACACGCTACAGGAAGCATTAATGCTTTTCCCAATTTCTGTAAATACTTCATCATAATAAAAGCTCCTCCTTTTTTTTATCCCTTTTCATTTTATTTTATGCCGTTATAAGTACGGCTAAAATACATTTTAATCTCCATTCTTGCGTGTGAAAAATCTTATTTTTCACACTAACAACTGTATATTGCGCTTTATTTATTTAGAATCAATACTGTGTCGCCAGGTTCTACTTCCTGATCTGTCACTGTTTCCACTGTCTGATAATCTGATGTATTGCACACAACCACAGGCGTGATCACGTCATAACCGGCTTTTTTTACTGCATCAAGATCAGCCTCTATCAACAGTTCTCCCTTTTTCACAGAATCACCATTGCCTTTATATGCAGTAAAATGTTCTCCCTTTAATGCAACCGTATCAAGTCCTATGTGTATGAGCAGTTCTACACCTTCTGAAGTCGTCATACTTACTGCATGCATCGTATCAAATAACATCTCAATCGTACCATCGGCCGGTGCATATATCCTGCCTTCCGCAGGAATAATTGCAACACCTTTTCCTAAAATCTCCTCTCCAAAAGTTGGATCACTTACATTACTGATCGCAACCGTTTTTCCTTTTACTGGTGAACCTATCTCAATCCCTTTTTCTTTTTTCTTAAAAAAATCAAACATTTCCACACCTCTTTTCTGCTGTATTATTGTCAGGTTTATCCTGCCATACACACACGTTTTATATGTATCGCCAGAAACATGATTTCCTCGCTGGCAATTCCGCTGCCATATTCCTTTTCAATATATTCAGCAATATGTTTACTGCATTCATATTCCTTCGGATACTTATTTTCCATCATCCTTGCAAATTCAATCTCCTCATCTTTCAACAATTCATGCCGGTAAAGGCGCTGTACCAAAAACTTAAGATGAGTGATAAATCTCTCATAATGCAGAGATTCCTCATCAAACTCAATTCCCATTTCCAGCCTGACCAGTTCTAAAATCTTCTGAATCATATTCGTCATTTCAAATGTATCATTGATCGTCGTGTTGTATTCTGCATTCACAAAATGCAGGGCTATAAATCCTGCTTCATCTTCCGTAAACTCTGTACCCAGCTTCTCATTCAAAAGATCAACTGCATATTTTCCCATCAGATATTCCTGATGGTAAAACTTCTTAGTCTCCCAAAGTAATGCATTCTTCAATTGAATCCCCTGCGACTGTCTCTGGATTGCAAAATTAATATGATCTGTCAAAGTGATGTATATATTCTGATTCAGTTGTACATTCAGATTCTTTATTGCGTAGGATATAATATCACTGGTAAGCTGCATGTGCTCTAATGGAATATTTTCTAAAAGTTCCTGAAACTGTCTGGAAAGATTCTCATTCTCAATACGAAAAACCTTCTCGATTTTGCTTTCATCAATCAGTTCTCCCGTATGCGCCTTAAACCCGATTCCCTTACCCATGATAACAATTTCCTGCTGATTCACATCATATGCTGATATTACATTGTTATTAATCACTTTCTGGATAACCATATTCCACTCCGTTTTTGTCCCTAAAAATTTAAAAAAACCAAATTTTACAAAATCTAAGCCAGATATGTAAAATTTGGTTTTGCCTGCTTACCAGTAACAATCCAATGTACTCTGTTTCTATCTAAATAAATTGTAGCATTCATTGTTTATTATGTCAAGTTTTATTCTTATTATTTTTGTTTTTTTGTTAATATCCACCATACTTTTTTCAAAAACCTGTACACAATAACTAATTATCTCACAAATTTGTTTCAAAGAAAGATTTTAATGCATCATATGCCGCATCTTCGTCAGCACCTTCCACTGTTATAGTCACAGTCTGGTCTTTTTTTACTCCCATACTCATAACTGCCATCAGACGGGTTGCATCAATTACTTTTCCGTCTTTTTCGAGAGTTACTTTACTTTTAAAATTTTTAACCTCTTTTACGAGCATTCCCGCCGGTCTTGCATGAATACCCAACTCGTCCTTTACTGTGTAACTGAATGATTTCATTTTAATTTCCTCCTATGCTTAGATTATGCATTTATTATTTTATTTCTTACAGGCAGCACCATTGCAGGTGATACCGATAATTCATCAATACCCATTTTCACAAATGTTTCTGTCAAAGTCAGGTCTGCTCCAAGTTCTCCGCAAATTCCTGCCCAGATTCCTTCTTCATGGGCACTGTCAATAACCATCTGGATCATTTTGAGTACTGCCGGATGATGTGAATCATAGAAACGGTCAAGTTTTGCATTCTGCCTGTCAATAGCAAGCGTATACTGTGTCAGGTCATTGGTTCCAATACTAAAGAAATCCACCTCTTTTGCTAGATCATCTGCGATCATAACTGCTGCAGGAGTCTCGATCATAACTCCAAATTCAACTTCTTTATATGGCAATCCCTCTGTTGACAATTCCGTTTTCACTTCCTCCATGATTTCTTTTACTTTTTTCACTTCCCATACAGATGCGATCATAGGAACCATAATGGAAATATTGCCAAACATGCTTGCACGCAGCAACGCTCTTAACTGTGTTTTAAAAATTTCCGGCCGGTTCAGGCAGATTCTTACTGCACGATATCCCAATGCCGGATTATCCTCACGATCAAGCCCAAAATAATCTATCTTCTTGTCTGCTCCGATATCTAATGTGCGGATGATCACCTTTTTTCCAGCCATCACTTCTGCAACCGTTTTATAGGCCTGGAACTGTTCTTCCTCTGTTGGGAAATGATCACTCTGCAAATATAAAAACTCACTTCTGAAAAGTCCGATTCCGGCTGCATCATTCTGTAAAACAGCTCCTAAATCTTTTACCTCACCAATATTAGCATAGAGTTTGATCTCTTTTCCATCTTTTGTAACAGTCGGTTTTCCCTTTAACTGCTGTAATAATTCCTGACGTTTCTTCTCATTCTGCTGTTTTTTCTCGTATTCTTTTAATATTTCTTCCTCTGGATCAAGGATCAAAATACCCTTAAATCCATCTATAATTGCATACTTTCCATTCACTCCTTTTGGAATTGCCGCTGATACCAATGCCGGAATATTCATCGTTCTGGCAAGAATGGCTGTATGAGAATTGGTAGAACCTTGTCTTGTCACAAATGCAAGCACTCTCTCACGTTCTAACTGAATTGTCTCGCTTGGAGCAAGGTCGTCCGCTGCTATAATATATTTTTCTTCATCGTCCGCATGCACAGTTTCTTCTTTCCGGGATAAAATACGGATCACACGTTCAGAAATATCTTTTACATCTGCTGCACGTTCTTTCATATAATCGTCATCCATATCCGCAAACATCCTTGCAAAATTATCTCCCGTCGTCGCTACAGCAAATTCTGCGTTCACAGACTGCACTGCTATGATATTACAAATAGAATCCAGATAATCTTCATCCTCTAACATCATCTGATGTACTTCAAAAATTGCTGCATTTGCTTCACCAACTTCTTTGACTGCCTTGTCATAAAGTGCCTTTAATTCTTCTGTTGCCTGATCTTTGGCTGCTCTAAAACGTGAAATTTCTGCCTGTGTGTCATCAATTTTCACACGTCTTACCACATTGTTTTCTTTAAAAACTTCTTTGATTTTTCCAATCGCAATTCCTCCGAATGCAATCTTTCCATTAATTTGCTGCATTTGTTTCCCCCCTCTAAACAACAAGTCACATTACTCCACCACATCTGCATTCAAAATCAAAAAAACCGAAAAAGCACACGCAATCATAAGCGTCTTACTTTTTCGGTTTAGTACATTTGCATGTGAACTACCCTCTATATGTATTTTTATTATACGTTTTTACCCTGTTTTTGTCAATACACAATTTCGTATTATGCTAATTATATACTTTGTATACAATTATGATATAATTTTCGACATATTTTCACAGATATATCTTATCTATCGGACCGCCTGCTATCTGTTCCATGCTCCAGTTATAATCCTGTAACCAAAAGTTTATTTTATCACCAGCTTCTGACTTACAAAAAGCCCGAAAAGGCTTATACCTTTCCGGGCTTTGGAAATTTACATCAATTCAGACAAGATCTGCAGCTTATTTGTAAAGCTCAACCAGTCTCTGTAAGTGCTCATAACGAGCCTTTGCAGCTTCCTCAGATGCAGCAAAGAGTTTCTGTGCTCTCTCTGGGAAGGATCTTGTCAGACGGCTGTAACGTGTTTCGTTGTTCAGGAAATCCTGGTAAGAACCATCACCTGGCTTAGATGTCAGTGTGAATGGGTTCTTTCCTTCTGCTTTGAGTGCAGGATTGAAGGAGAATAAGTTCCAGTAACCAGCAGCTACTGCTTTCTTCATCTCATCCTGGCAGTGGTTCATTCCACCTTTAACACCGTGTAACTCACATGGAGCATAACCGATGATTAAAGAAGGTCCGTTGTAAGCCTCTGCTTCAGCTAATACTTTAACAGCCTGAGCCATGTTTGCACCAAGAGCGATCTGTGCTACATATACATAGCCATAGCTCATAGCGATCTCTGCAAGGCTCTTCTTGCCGATATCTTTACCAGCAGCAGCGAACTGACAAACTTCACCGATGTTGGAAGCTTTAGAAGCCTGACCACCTGTATTGGAGTACATCTCAGTATCGAATACCATAACGTTTACATTATGTCCGGAAGCAAGAACATGGTCTAATCCACCGAATCCGATATCATATGCCCAACCATCACCACCGAAGATCCATACGGACTTCTTAGCGAGGTAATCTTTCTTATCAAGAGCTGCCTTAGCGTCTGGGCATCCAGCTGCTGCAGCTTTCTCTAACTCTGCTACAAGAGCTTCTGTTGCAGGTGTATTTGCTTTTGTATCGTTCTTTGTCTCAACGAATTTATCAAATGCAGCCTTTAACTCAGCGCTTGCTTTGTCAGAAGCAGCACATTTCTCAGCGCTTGCGATAGCCTGATCACGTAATACTTCCTGACCGATCTGCATACCTAAACCATGCTCAGCGTTATCCTCGAATAAGGAGTTAGCCCAGGCCGGTCCTTTTTTGCTGTCTTTGTTTACTGTATATGGTGATGTAGCAGCCGGACCACCCCAGATAGAGGAACATCCTGTTGCGTTGGAGATGTACATATGCTCACCAAATAACTGAGTAATTAAACGAGCGTATGATGTCTCTGCACATCCTGCACAAGAACCTGAGAACTCAAGTAATGGCTGGTTGAACTGAGAACCTTTTACAGTGTTGTCTGCTGGCATACCAGGTTTCTTGCTTACGTTAGCAACTAAGTAATCGAATACTGGCTGCTCGTCTGCCTGAGATTCCTGTGGAACCATCTCGATAGCACCAACCGGACATACTGTGATACACTCGCCGCATCCCATACAGTCTAATGGAGATACGCTCATTGTGTATTTGTACTCGCTTGCCTTTGGTTTTGTATCAGCAACTTTGATATTGGAAGGAGCTGCTTTTACTTCATCCTCACTTAACATGAACGGACGGATTGTTGCATGAGAACATACAAATGCACACTGGTTACACTGGATACATTTCTCTGCATTCCATGTAGGAACTGTTACAGCTGTACCACGTTTCTCGTATGCTGCTGCACCATGCTCGAACTGTCCATCAGGGTTGCCCATGAATGCAGAAACTGGTAATGAATCACCATCCATTAAGGAGATCGGGTTCATTAAATCTTCTACCATCTTAACTGTCTCTGGACGACCTGTTAATTTCTTAGGAGCCGGATCTGCTGCCGGGTTAGACCAGGAAGCCGGAACCTCTACTTTATGAACTGCATCAACACCAGCGTCGATTGCTTTGTAGTTCATCTCTACGACTGCATCACCCTTCTTACCATAGGATTTCTTAGCAGCCTGTTTCATGAAATCTACAGCCTCTTCGATTGGCATTACGTTTGCTAATTTGAAGAATGCGGACTGTAAGATTGTGTTTGTACGTTTACCCATACCGATCTCGATAGCTTTATCGATAGCGTTGATGGTGTATAACTGAATGTTGTTGTCAGCGATGTATTTCTTAGCAGCAGCATTTAAATGATGCTCTAATTCTTCATCTGACCACTGGCAGTTGATCATGAATACTCCGCCTGGTTTTACATCCTGTACCATCTTGAATCCTTTTGTTACATAAGATGGGTTGTGGCATGCTACGAAGTCAGCCTGATTGATGTAATACGGGCTTCTGATTGGCTTGTCACCAAATCTTAAGTGAGAAATTGTGATACCACCAGTTTTCTTAGAGTCATACTGGAAGTATGCCTGGATGTATTTATCTGTGTGGTCACCGATGATCTTGGTAGAGTTCTTGTTAGCACCTACAGTACCATCTCCGCCGAGACCCCAGAATTTACACTCAACTGTACCTTCTGCTGCAGTGATTGGAGCCGGTTTTACTTCCGGTAAGCTTAAGTTTGTAACATCATCAACGATACCGATAGTAAATCTGCTCTTTGGAGCATCTTTCTCTAACTCTTTGTATACTGCGAATAAGCTTGAAGGTGGTGTATCTTTAGAACCTAATCCGTAACGGCCGCCTGTTAATACGATTGTATCAAGACCTGCCTCACGAAGTGTGGTTGCTACGTCTAAGTATAACGGATCACCGAGTGCACCTGGCTCTTTTGTTCTGTCAAGAACAGCAACTTTCTTAGCTGTCTTAGGAAGAACTTTTAAGAATGCCTCAGATACCCATGGACGATATAAACGAACTTTGATAAGACCGACTTTCTCGCCCTTAGCTGTTAAGTAATCAATTACCTCTTCAGCTACATCATTAACAGAACCCATAGCTACGATAACACGGTCAGCATCTTCTGCTCCGTAGTAGTTGAATAAATCGTAGTTTGTTCCTAATTTCTCGTTGATCTTAGCCATGTATTTTTCAACGATTGCCGGTAACTCGTTGTAAGCTGTGTTACAAGCCTCACGATGCTGGAAGAAAACGTCTCCGTTCTCATGAGAACCACGCATAGCCGGATGCTCCGGATTTAATGCATGTGCACGGAATGCTTCAACTGCGTCCATGTTGCACATTTCTTTTAAGTCAGCGTAATCCCATTTCTCGATCTTCTGGATCTCGTGGGATGTACGGAAACCATCGAAGAAGTTGATGAATGGAACTTTTCCTTCGATTGTTGCAAGATGTGCAACCGGGCTTAAGTCCATAACTTCCTGTGGGTTGGTCTCACATAACATAGCGAAACCTGTCTGACGGCAGGCATATACGTCACTGTGATCACCAAAAATATTTAAAGACTGTGTAGCAACTGTACGTGCAGATACATCGAATACACATGGAAGCTGCTCACCTGCGATTTTGTACATATTCGGGATCATTAATAAAAGACCCTGTGAAGCTGTAAATGTAGTTGTTAAAGCACCTGCAGCAAGAGAACCGTGAACGGCACCTGCAGCACCTGCCTCAGACTCCATCTCTACGACTTTTACCTGATTACCAAAAATGTTCTCCTGTCCTGCTGCAGACCACTGATCTACGGTATCTGCCATCGGGCTGGATGGTGTAATTGGGTAAATAGCTGCAACATCAGTAAACGCATAAGCTACATGAGCTGCGGCTGTATTACCGTCCATTGACTGTTTTGCTCTGGACATTACTTATTCCTCCTTATTTTTGAAAAAATAAATGTGATACTGCATCACCCCATACTCCTGTGTGAAAAGCACAAAATGATACAATTTATCGACTTGAGTCATATTTTAGCATAGAATTCACCAAAAGAAAAGGTCTTTGACTGTACAAAAACAAGTGCAATCTCACATATATTTTCTTTCAAATTCTTCCAGTGGAATCGGTCTGTCAAATAAATATCCCTGTCCGTACAAAAATCCACAGCCACGCAAAAACTGAAGCTGCTCTTCCGTTTCAATCCCTTCAAATATCACTTCTTCTTTTGCAGAGTGGATAAAGTTTCCCATCTGTGAAACAAAATTCCGCTGTTCTTTTAAATTAATGCGGTCGGTAAAACTTTTATCGATTTTCACCACATCCGCCGGTATCTCAAGCAGCACGCCAAGCGAGGAGTATCCTGTTCCAAAATCATCGATCGCAATGCGGAAACCGAATTTTTCAAGTTCTGAAAGCACCCTTTTTAACTCATCTACATTTTCTACCACAACGCTCTCCGTAACTTCCACCTCAATATACTTCGGATCGATTCCATAATGATCCGCCATGCGTTTTAAGCGTCCGGCAAAATTTTTTCCACCGCTTTCAAAGTTGCGTCTCGAAAAATTGGTAGATATCGTAAACAGTTCTTTTCCTGCCTTTTTCCATCTTTTCATCGCACGCAGAAGCTGCTCATAAATGTAAAAATCAAGATCCACCACATATCCGATGTTCTCAAGCGGAGGTACAAATCTTCCCGGCATGATCATCTCACCGGTCTTTGTACGCCATCTTGCTAATGCTTCTGCCCCATATATTTTACGTTCTTCCAGATTAAATTTCGGCTGCAGATAAACTTCAAGTTCCCCTTGCTGCATGGCACCATAAAAACGTCCTGTAATCTGGATCGCATCATCGCGTTTCGCTCGCATTTCTTCCCTATATACACAGATTCCGGAGCCACCCTGTTCTTTTACCAGTTTACGCGCCAGATTTGCGCTCTCCAATATCGTATCAAATTTTTCATTCAGATTTTCAATATGACAAATTCCTACCGAAAGTCTCAGCGTGCCGGAAGGATAGCGTTTTTTTAATTTTTCCTCGTAATGTTCTGTGCTCCATGCAACGAGTTTTTCTATTTCACTCTGATCTTTTCCTTTTAAAAGGAGGATAAAATAGTCAGAATACATCCGGCATGCCAAAAGCACTCTTTCATTTGTCTGTATACCCCCAGCAAAATCTTTTAAGATGGCATCTCCGGTCTGTTGTCCGTAGTTTTCATTTACATATGAAAACTTATCAATATCTATATGGACGAGAGCATAGTGTTCCTGCCCCTGTTTTGCTTCTGCTAAAATATTTTTCAGTCTATATTTAAACGCCTCTAAATTGTACAGTCCGGTAAGCTGGTCACGATCCTGCAGATGACGGATTTCTTTCTGATCATCCCTTAACTTATTGCGCAGTGATACAAAAACGGATGTTACTCTGGCAAGTTCACAAAACGTTGTTCTGTCCGCACTCTCAAAATAATTCTGTCTGTTTTGCACACCAAAATACAATCCTCCTGTCTTGCTGCCGGAATATTCAAATTTTGCTACTGCAATCTGCGTGATACGGTTTTCTCCTGTATTCCAGTTTTCAAACGACAATCTTTTATAGTGTGTTTCATCCGTATCATTCAGTATGACAAAATCTCCGCTGCCCGCTTCCACAACTTCGGTACGAATCGGCTTTATAACATTTTTTTCATAAATCTGTCCAAATGTACTCCAGTAATTGGTCAGCGTCATCTGCGAAATTTTTTCATCATATTCAAAAACTGCCACCATATCCAGATGATACCGCCTGCCGATTCTTTCAAGCAGCACATTCAGGGAACCATTCATATCTCTCGCATGAGATAAAAGCAGAAATGCCGTATTTAAAAATTCTTTGTCCATCCCCTGCTTTTTTTCATAATCTACATCTTTCCCACAGGTATCAATATTGCGTTTCATATGAACTGTCTTATTTTTCCCCGCAAATGCATAATTGCTTTTTCCACTACGTTTGATCGCGTACATTGCACGGTCTGCCTGGTCAAACAGCTCTGTATAACAATTTCCATCCTGCCCGGACACCGCAAGTCCCACACTCATCGTCACATGTATGACCGCATCATCCCCGACCAGTTTTTTTTCTCCATGTCTGCAGAGTTCTTTTGCCTTTTGTTCCGCCTGTTTTAAAGTCGTATTATCCATCAGTACAAGAAATTCATCCCCGCCGACTCTTCCCACCAGTTTATGATCCGGAAACTGTTCTTCTAAAGCCGAAGCAATATCTGAAATCACCGTATCCCCCACCGTATGTCCGAACGTATCATTAATACTTTTAAAATTATCGATATCGATCAGAAACAATACATGTGTTCCTTCCGGATACTCCTTCAGTATTCTCTCCGCTTCCTCACCGGTTGCAACTTTATTGTAAAGATGCGTCAGCGGATCTCTGCGCATCTCTTCGGAAAGCTGCTCCTGTATCTTTCTGTCAGAACTGATATCATAACTTCTTCCAATGATCTTTAAAATTTTTCCGTTTGTGCCCCGGATACTCCGGTACACGGTCCGGTACCAGCAATATTGTGGTATTCCTCCTCCAAGGGCTGTATTCATCCGGTAGTCAAATGAACCTGACATCTCCCTTTCGGATGCATTCTGAATCACTTCCCGGTATAACGTCTGTTCATCTTTATGGATAAAAGCAAGCCACTTTTCAATTTCCATATAATCCTGATCATCTTTTTGCAGACGTCCATTGATATGGTATTTGTGCGGAATCCGGAATCTTTTTCCTTTCACATCGTACTCAAAAGGTACATCATCCGTCACTTCCTCTAACATGGAATACTGTTCATTTAATAAAAGCAGCTCATCTTCCAGTTCTTTCCTGTCATTGGTATTCTTACAGATCAAAAGGTAATACGGCACGGCATCCTTATAATAATAGATACTGCACCAGAATTTTACCCAGCAGATCTGCCCCTGCCCTGAAATAATTCTTACCTCGATCTCTTCCGCCCTTTTCTGTTCCCGGCATTTTTCAATCATGTCTTCAAAGGCACCTGCATCCTGCAGATAAACACAGTCGTAAAAGTCACGGTTCCTGTCCGGTTCCGCCTGTTCCCCATGTCCTATCGCCTTCATAAACTCCGCATTTGCGATATCGATCTGCAATGAATGTCCACCTTTTAATACTGCAACCCCCATCGGAAACTCATAGATCAGTCCCTTTCTATTTTCCTTCTCCATTTTTTCTCCATTCGCGTATGTAAAAACCTGTTTTCAAGCATGTTGACTCTCTTGCGTTCATTATATCATGCGCAGAACCAGCACATGATCCCATTCACCGTTCGTCAATCATGCAGGCATGTTGACTCTCTTGCGTTCATTATATATCATCCTTCTTCCAAAATCCATGTAATTTCCAAAACTTGGTGTTTTCCCATAAAAATAGGAAGTTTCGGTTGCAATCTCCCCACTTTTCTAGTATGATACGAATTGGTGCAATTACGGTATAATGGCGGTTTGCAACAGCATCCGCACAATCAATATTAACAAATCAGGAGAATAACAACTATGATCAGTGCAAATAACGTTACGCTTCGGATCGGCAAAAAAGCCCTGTTCGAGGACGTCAATATTAAGTTTACTGAGGGAAACTGTTACGGTCTTATCGGTGCAAACGGTGCCGGAAAGTCCACCTTTTTAAAAATTTTATCCGGTCAGTTAGAACCAACCGGAGGTGACGTTACGATCACACCCGGCCAGCGTCTTTCTTTCCTGCAGCAGGATCACTTCAAATATGATGAATATACGGTTCTCGATACTGTCATCATGGGTAACAAACGCCTCTATGACATCATGAAAGAAAAAGATGCCATTTACATGAAAGAAGACTTTACGGATGAGGATGGTATCCGTGCGAGTGAACTTGAAGCAGAGTTTGCCGATATGGACGGATGGAATGCAGAATCTGACGCTGCAACACTTCTCAACGGTCTTGGTATTCCGACCGAAGAACATTATACACAGATGGGCGATATGCCTGGTCCTTTAAAAGTCAAGGTCTTACTCGCACAGGCATTGTTCGGTAATCCGGATATCCTTCTTTTAGATGAGCCGACCAACCACTTAGATCTCGATGCGATCAACTGGTTAGAGGAGTTTTTGATCAACTTCGAAAATACAGTCATCGTGGTATCCCATGACCGTTATTTCTTAAACAAAGTCTGCACCAATATTGCAGATATTGATTACGGCAAGATCCAGCTGTATGCAGGTAACTACGATTTCTGGTATGAGTCCAGCCAGCTTCTTGTAAAACAGATGAAAGAAGCCAACAAGAAGAAAGAAGAAAAAATCAAAGAGTTACAGGACTTTATCTCCCGTTTCTCTGCAAACGCTTCCAAATCCAAACAGGCTACTTCCAGAAAACGTGCTTTAGAGAAGATCCAGTTAGATGAGATCCGTCCTTCCAGCCGTAAATATCCATACATCGATTTCCGTCCGAGCCGTGAGATCGGTAATGAGGTTTTGTCGGTAGAAGGCATCACAAAAACCATCGATGGTGTTAAAGTTCTTGATAATGTATCTTTTATCGTTGGACACGATGACAAGATCGCCTTTGTCGGCGGCAACGAGCTTGCAAAAACAACACTATTTAAGATCCTGACCGGTGAAATGGAGCCGGATTCCGGTTCTTACAAATGGGGTGTTACCACAAGCCAGTCCTATTTCCCGAAAGATAACACAGAGATCTTTGATACCGATCTTCTGATCGTTGACTGGCTGACACAATACTCCGAAATCAAAGATGCAACTTATGTACGTGGATTCCTTGGCCGTATGCTTTTCGCAGGCGAAGACGGAACGAAAAAGATGCGTGTTCTCTCCGGTGGTGAGAAGGTGCGTGTACTGCTCTCCCGCATGATGATCATGGCTACGAACGTCCTGATCTTAGATGAGCCGACTGACCATCTGGATATGGAATCTATCACCGCATTAAACAACGGACTGATCAAATTCCCGGGTGTTGTACTTTTTGCTTCCCGTGACCATCAGGTCGTTCAGACAACTGCAAACAGGATCATCGAGTTCCTGCCGGACGGAACATTCATCGATAAAGTTTCTACTTACGATGAGTATCTTGAAAATGATGAGATGGCAAGAAAACGTCAGGTATATAATATGTCTTCTGACGATGAGAACGATAACTAAAAAAATAGCACTGACCAGAATAAGATCTGGCAGTGCTGTTTTTAATTTTTCCTAAAATGTGGTCCATTTTAATGTATAAGAACCAGATGACGCTTTGCTCATACGCTCTACCTTGATGTAGTATGTACCAGACGGCAGATCAAATTTTGTTCCACCATTTGCCAAACTGATATACCATCCATCTTCCGGATATAATCTGGTAACTTTTGAAATAGCAGAAACTTTTTTTCCATTGTTTTTACCAGAAAATACTTTTCCATCTTTATTATAGAAAGTTATCTTAAAACCATTTTTTTCATTTGTTCCATTTGTGTTTGCGAGATAATACAGATTCAATTTAGCACTCTTAGTCAGTTTGATTTTATACCAGTCTGCCTTACTGTCACCGTATGCAATAACACCTGTCACTTTCTTTCCTTTTGAAAGTGTTTTTGCTTTTGATTTTGAACTTGCAGATGAATCTTTAATAGCTTTTACAGTAGCTGTGATTTTTGTACCTGCATTACACTGCACTGCAAAATAATATGTAGTATTCTTCTTTACACCATACGTTGTGGTATTGTAAATCTTGCCGGCATAATCATTTCTCCAGATTTCATTTTTCTGACCGATCGTCTTTTTATTTTTATTGCAAAATGTAACATACCCCTGGGAATTATTGTAATAAGAAGAACTGCAGTCAAACTTTAAAGTTACCGTACCAGTCACGGATGGTTTGAATTTGATATAATTTACCTTCAAATTCCGTCCGCTATAACACTGTGTATCTTTAATTGTAACTGTAGACTTTCCATTCCCTTTAAAAGAAAGTCCGGCTGCCTGTGCTTCTGTCGGAGCTGCCACTGTAAATAACGTAACTGCCATAACTGCTGTCAAAAACATGCAAACAGCTCTGTGAAAAAATGTTTTTCTGGTTTTCATAACCAATCCTCCTTGTTTTGCGGAGCAAAATGCGACTGCCTTTGCAGGAGCAGAGGATTTTCCTCCTTGTTTTGTAAATAATCATTTTCATTTTACCACAGTACTCTGCTGCCGTCAAGTTCTTTTATATGATTCAGTACCATTTTCCCATATATTTAGTTGTGATTTTAGCTAATTTTACTTTCAATTCATTCACATCCGCAACAATACAGTCTGCCCCGGCAGTTTCAAGTTCCATTCTGTCACCATAGCCATACAAAACACCGATCACATACATGCCATTTTCTTTTGCACCAATCACATCATGTTTTCTGTCTCCCACCATTACTGCCTGATCAGCAGTGATTTTAAGTGAATCCAGGGCGTAGCGGATCACATCACCTTTTTTACTTCTGCTGCCGTCTAATGTACTTCCTGCAACAAAATAAAAATATTGCTCAATTTCAAAATACTTAAGGATCTGTACAGTATATACTTCCGGCTTCGATGTGGCAATCGCGATCTTTTTTCCGTGTGAAACAACTGCTGCAAGCAATTCTTTCATTCCGTCGTACAAAACATTTTCAAAAAGCCCCTGGCTGCCGAAATATTCCCTGTATTTTCCGACTGCCTCCCGGCTCTGTTCCTCTGAAAATCCATAAAAATCCTGAAAAGAATCCAGAAGCGGTGGTCCAATAAACTTCTCTAATGTATCTAAATTTTCAACCTGGATTCCATAATACGAAAGTGCATGTGCCACCGCCTTTGTGATTCCCTCTTTCGGATCTGAAATCGTTCCATCCAGATCCATAAAAATATATTCCGGTCTCATTCTGCTCTCCATCCTCTTTTGTTTGTTCTATTGTAACATACACAGCTCTTTTCTGTCCGTTTTTTTACATTTTCATTTTAATCTCCATTCGTACATGTGAAAAGTCTTATTTTTTAGTCTCTCAGTCTATCGATATTGCGTTTCAAGGACTCTACCGCCGCATCGATATCCGACCGACCCGTATCTCTGCTGAGTGTCATCCTGACCGTTCCTGCTGCATAATCCTCCGGCACCCCAAGTTCTTTTATCACATAAGAAATCCTGCTTTCACCTGTATTACATGCAGAACCCCCGGAGGCACAGATCCCATCCTCATCTAAAAGGATCAGCAAAGATGCCCCGTCCACTCCCTTGAAACTGACAGATACATTTCCGGGAAGTCTTTTCGTCCTGTGACCGTTGACACGGACATCCGGAATCTCATGCACGATCTTTTCGATCAGATAATTACGCAGCATCGTCTCCCGGTACATTCCGGCCCGCATACCTTTCGCAGCAAGCTCCGCCGCCTTCCCCATCCCGACGATCCCGGCAATATTCTCCGTTCCGGCACGTTTTCCTTTTTCCTGTGAACCACCGTGGATAAAGGATGGGATCTGCACGCCTTCCCTGATATATAAAAACCCAACACCTTTTGGCCCGTGAAATTTATGGGCACTCGCACTCAAAAGATCCACCGGATAATGACGCACTGAGATTGGCACCTGCGCATATGCCTGCACGGCATCCGTGTGAAACAGTACATCCTTTTCCCGCGCGATTTTGCCGATAGAAAAAACCGGTTCGATCGTCCCCACCTCATTATTTCCAAACATGATCGTAATCAGTGTCGTATCCTCCCGGATTGCACGATATACTGCTTCCGGTGATACCATTCCATATTCATCCACGTCCAGATAGGTCACTTCATATCCTAGTTCCTCTAAATATTTACAGGAATTTAAGATTGCATGATGTTCTATTTTGCTTGTAATGATGTGTTTTCCCTTGTGCTTATACTCTCCTGCAATACATTTTACTGCCCAGTTGTCCGACTCCGAACCACCGGATGTAAAAAAAATTTCTGACGGTTTTGCCTCCAGTGTACCGGCAATTGTTTTCCTTGCCTTTTCTAACGCCTGTCTTGATGTTTCCCCATATCCATACATTGTGGATGCGTTTCCAAATTTTTCTTCCAGATACGGATCCATCGCCTCTTTTACTTCCTCTGACATCTTTGTTGTCGCGGCATTATCTAAATAAATTACCTTTCCTTTATTTTCAATCGAACTCATTTTCTCTCCACTTCCTTCATATATTAAAATGAACTAAGTCCGGATTTTCCGGCAGACTTTGGAGGTTTCTATTGAAAAAATTATATTCCACCAAAAGTACGCTTTTAACCGGAACCCTCTTTCTCACCCTCGCCGGAATCCTCACCCGCATTATAGGTTTCTTCTATAGGATATTCTTATCGCGTACCATTGGTGCAGAAGGTCTCGGCATTTATCAGCTCATCGCTCCTGTAACCGCCATCTGTTTTGCATTTACCGCTGCAGGGATCCAGACCTCCATATCCAAATTCGTTTCCATGGAAGTTGGAAGAAAAAATGATGCCGGTGCCAAAACCTATCTTTCGATCGGGCTTTTTATCTCCTTATGCCTTTCCACACTCTGCAGCTTTTTTCTCTATCATTATGCGGATTTTATTGCTGTTTCCTGGCTTGGTGATAAGCGGTGCACGCCGCTCCTTGCTGTGCTCTCCTTTTCCTTTATCCCATGCTGTATCCATGCCTGTATCAACGGTTATTATTATGGTCTGAAAAAAACGGCTGTCCCTTCACTCTGCCAGTTGACCGAACAGTTCGCCCGCGTTGGAAGCGTTTACCTGATGTACCAGATCGCCGTCAGCCAAGGAAAATCTTTAACGCTTTCCATGGTCGTCTGGGGAATCGTCTGCGGCGAGGCGGCGAGCACACTGGTATCGGTCAGTGTTTTCCGGATCTCCGATGGAAACCGGCGCACCCCCGGCAAAAGCAGGAAAAATCTCTATACCTGCACCAAAAATCTGCTCTCCATGGCAGTTCCCTTAACCTCAAACAGGATCGTTCTAAATTTATTTGCAGGGTTTGAAAATGTCATGCTGCCAAACCGCCTGTTAGCTTTCGGCTATACCCAGTCGGAAGCACTCAGTGTTTATGGGATTCTCACCGGAATGGCAATGTCTGTCATCATGTTTCCGTCCGTGATCACAAACTCCGTGTCTGTTCTTCTGCTCCCGACGATATCAGAGGCACAGGCCGCCGGGAAAAGAAATAAGATCCTCTACACCATAAAAAAAACGATCGAGTCCTGCCTTTTACTTGGCTTTCTCTCGACCGCGGGATTTCTTGTCACCGGAAATTTTCTCGGCAATTTTTTATTTAACAATGCGCTTGTCGGGACCTTTATCGCAACGCTCGGCTGGCTCTGTCCGTTTCTGTATCTCAGTTCTACCTTAAGCAGTATCCTGCATGGGCTTGGTCATCCCGGCATCACCTTTGAATTAAACCTGGTCTCCTGCACGATCCGGATCCTGTTTGTCCTGCTCGCTGTCCCGGTCTGGGGAATCAGAAGCTATCTTTGGGGAATCCTTGTCAGTCAGGCGGTCACGGCACTGTTGTCCATCTTTATACTTTTAAGGAAAACCGCCGGATACACATTCGGCAGGAATAATATAAAGACACAAAAATAACCGCACAGTCTGGTAAACCGTGCGGCATTTTTGTCAAACCATATGTCGGACTAACAGCTGTTTTCTTTAACACATCATGCTGTATTCCTGTAATTTTTTCTTTGCCTCCGGGCTTAAGTATTTCGGAACCTGGATCTGTACTTTCACATACTGGTCTCCGTGTATGGACGGATTCTTTCTGGAAACGATCCCTTTTCCGCGCAGCCTGATCTTGCTTCCATCCTGCGTTCCGCCCTTGATATTGCAGTCCACATCCCCGTAGAGTGTATGGATTCTTGCTTTTCCGCCAAGTGCTGCTGTCACATACGGGATCGTAACGGTCGTATAAACATCAAGTCCTTTCCGCTCGCAGCCATTCTTTGGACGGATCTTTATCTTTAAGAACAGATCGCCGGTGGTACCGTCAGCACCGGTATGACCTTTGCCTTTCAGCCTTAACTGTTCCCCGTCATCCATGCCCGCCGGTATGCGCACTTTAAATGACTGGATTTTTCCGTCACTGCCACTTAATCTTATGACCTTCTCACAGCCAAGTGCTGCCTCATCAAAATCCACCGTCACCTCCGCTTCCACATCGCGCCCTCCGCGAAAGTGGCTGCCGCTGTTTCCTCCGGTAAATTCCCGGTAAAACCTGTCTCCGCCAAAGCCATGCCCCGATGCATTACCCCTGCTGTTTCCTCCAAAGAACTGGCCAAACATATCGTCCCAGAAATCACCCGCCTCGCCGTTTTCAAAATGAAACCCGGAAAATCCTCCTCCATTTGCAGCACGCCTTGCCTGCTCCTCCGAGAATCCTTCCTCAAATGCAGCCATTCCGTACTGATCGTAAAGTTTCTTTTTCTCCGGATCATTTAACACAGAATATGCTTCCGTGACTTCCTTAAACTTCTGTTCTGCGTTCGGATCGTCTTTATTCGTATCCGGATGATATTTTTTTGCAAGTTTCCGATATGCTTTCTTTATCGCGGACGCATCCGCATTTTTATCAATTCCAAGTACCTCATAATAATCTCTTTTCATGATCGCACTACCTCCAATCAAAACAAAAACAGAGAGACATCACGCATCGCCTCTCTGTTTTCCCCGGTCATCCCGGTAATCTATCTCTCCCATGGCGATGTGCTTCGCTTTCCTGTTTGGGATTTTAGTTTTTATTTTTATTGCAATCATACTATAGCACTTGTTTTAGCACTCGTCAATAGAGAGTGCTAATAGTTTATAAATATTTTATTCATAATTATTTCTCACTTCATCCGCACCCATATAGATCACATTTCTCTGTGGAACAATGCCGCTCTTTCGAAACAGATCCCTGACTGTGACAAATTCATAGCCCTGTTCTTTTAAAGCAGGAATGATCGTCTTTATTGCCTCAACTGTCTGCGTATTGCCTTCCATATCATGCAGTAAGATAATAAATCCGGGCTTCGCATCCCGAAGGATCCTGTCTGCCCGCTCTTTCGCTGTCACAGAAGGCTCCCAGTCCTCACAGCCATATCCGCAGATAAAAGTAAGATCAATCAGATCATACATTTTCTGGTTATAACTGATATACGGAGGCCGGAAGAACTCCGGTTTTTCTCCCGTAATACGCACGATCTGTTCCGTCGTATAGCTGACCTCGTCCAAAATCTCCCGGTCATTAAGTTCCGGCATCCCCGGATGCGTTTTGGAGTGATTTTCGATTGAACACCCCATATCATATGCACGCCGGATCAGGTACTCCGACTGCTCTGTAATTTTCTGTCCAATCAGAAAAAAACTTGCCACGATATCGTTTTCCTTAAGCACATCCAATACCTGATCCGTAATTCCCGGTGTCGGTCCGTCATCAAAGGTCAGTGCCACAAATTTTTTCTCCGTCATACAACTCCTCTTTTCTGAGCCATTTACACACTACTGCCTCATTCTCGCCTTTTCTATACCATATATTAATACAGTCTCACACAGACTGCAATCCACTTTCTTAGAAAAGCAGAGCAAGCCCGTGCACGAGAAATGCTGCCACCCAGGCGACAAGGCACTGCCATACGATCACACCTGCCACCCATTTTCTTCCAAGTTCACGGCGGATTGACGCAAGTGCCGCAACACACGGTGTATAAAGCAGACTGAATACCAGAAGTGATGCTGCTGCCGCATCAGATAGCGCTGCCTGCACATTACCTCCAAATAAAATCTCAAGCGTTGAGATCACACTCTCCTTTGCCATCACACCACTGATCAGGGATGTACAGATACGCCAGTCCCCCAGTCCCAACGGGGCAAACAGCGGTACAAGGCCGTTCGATATCAGCGCAAGCATGCTGTCCTTTGAATCGGCCACGATATTAAAGTGGATATCAAATTTCTGCAAAAACCAGATACAGATCGTTGCAAGGAAAATAACCGTAAACGCTTTCTGTAAAAAGTCTTTTGCTTTTTCCCATAAAAGCTGCATGACATTTTTTAACCCCGGCAGACGGTAATTCGGCAGTTCCATGACAAACGGAACCGCATCCCCGCGAAACAGTGTCTTGCGGTAAAGCAGTGCCACCAAAATACCGATCACAATTCCGCCTAAATACAGTGCACACATCACAAGTGCTCCATACTCCGGGAAAAATGCGCTGACGAAAAACGCATAGATCGGAAGTTTTGCCGAACAGCTCATAAATGGTGTAAGCAGAATCGTCATCTTTCTGTCACGCTCACTTGGCAGTGTACGTGTCGCCATTACTGCCGGAACCGTACAGCCAAAACCGATCAGCATCGGAACGATACTTCTTCCAGAGAGTCCGATCTTTCGTAATAACTTATCCATAAAAAATGCAACACGGGCAATATATCCACTGTCCTCCATCAGAGACAGGAAGAAAAACAGCGTCACAACGATCGGAAGAAAACTTAAAATGCTTCCAACTCCTGTAAAAATACCATCAATTATAAGGTCATGCAACACTTCATTGACACCTGCAGCAGAAAGGAGCTGATCCACTGCTGCTGTCAGCGCATCAATCCCCATCTGTAAAAGATTCTGAAGTCCGGCGCCTATCACATGAAACGTCAGATAAAATACGATCAGCATGATACCGATAAAACATGGGATTGCTGTATATTTTCCAGTCAGAATTCGGTCAATCTTCTCACTTCGTATCCGCTCTCTGCTCTCTTTTGGTTTCACCACCGTCTTTTCACAGACTTTTTCAATAAATGTAAACCGCATATCGGCAATAGCCGCACTCCGGTCAAGTCCGCGCTCTTTTTCCATCTGTACGATCAGATGTTCGATCGCTTCTTTTTCGTTTTCATCCAGGCGAAGTTTTTCTAAGATCAGGTGATCTCCCTCAATGATTTTTGATGCTGCAAAACGGATCGGGATCTGTGCCTCTTTTGCATGGTCCTCGATCAGATGCGAAACTGCATGGATACAGCGGTGCACGGCTCCTCCAAAGTCACTCTCATCACAAAAATCCTGCCTTCCCGGACGTTCCTGATATTTTGCAATGTGAAGCGCATGACGTACCAGCTCATCCACACCTTCATTTTTTGCCGCTGAGATCGGTACGACCGGCACTCCAAGCATTGCCTCCATCCCGTTGACATCCACGGAACCCGAATTCCCGGTCATCTCATCCATCATATTTAATGCGATGACCATCGGAATATCCATCTCTAAAAGCTGCATGGTCAGATATAGATTTCGTTCAATGTTTGTCGCATCAATGATATTGATCATCGCCTTTGGCTTATCATCAAGTACAAAATTCCTCGAAACGATCTCCTCACTGCTATATGGCGACATCGAATAAATACCCGGAAGATCTGTCACCGAGGTATTCGGATGCCCTTTTATCGCCCCGTCCTTTCGGTCAACTGTCACTCCCGGGAAATTTCCGATATGCTGGTTTGAACCGGTTAACTGATTAAACAATGTAGTTTTTCCACAATTCTGGTTACCGACAAGTGCATAGGTCAGTTTTTCCTGCTCCGGCAGTGGTCTTCCATCTCCCTTCACATGGTATTTCCCCTCTTCTCCGAGTCCCGGATGCACGGACTGATTGATGTTTTTTGCACCTTCATGTCTGCGCGAGCGCTCACTGATCAGTTCAATTTCAATCTGCTCCGCATCCGAAAGCCGCAGTGTCAGCTCATATCCATGAATCTGCAGTTCCATCGGATCTCCCATCGGTGCAAATTTAATGACGGTTACCTCTGCCCCCGGTATTACTCCCATATCTAAAAAATGCTGTCTTAATGCCCCTTCTCCCCCGACTACTTTAATCACAGCACTTTTTCCGATTTCTAATTCTTTTAGCGTCATTTTTCTTTATCCTTCGTGTTGATATTGATAATCTTTATCGATTATACACTGTTTCCATGAAAAAACAAAGAATTATTTTTTTATTATTATGGAAAAACCGTGACTAAGGTGCTAGAATAACCTTCGGAAAATATATAAGGAAGAAATTTGTCTTTCAAAAAATCATATAGATATGGAGATTGGTGTGAAAAATAAGATCTTTACGAAAACGAGTACATCTGATGCACATTTATACAGCAATCAGGATCTGCGGAAACTATTGGTTCCGATCATCGTTGAGCAGCTGCTTTCCTCCCTGATGGGAACTGCCGACACAATGATGGTCAGCAACGTCGGCTCTGCCGCCATTTCTGCAGTATCCCTCGTGGATTCCATCAATATTTTAGTCATTCAGGCACTCTCCGCACTCGCTGCAGGAGGTGCGATCCTGTGTTCCCAGTATCTTGGGAGCAGCAACAAAAAAGCTGCCAATGAATCGGCCAGACAGGTGCTTTTTGTCATGACCGTTTTTTCCGTGACATTGTCTGCCATCTGCCTTTTATTCCGTGGTCCGCTGCTTCACGCCATTTTCGGTGCCGTGGAGACAGATGTCATGACAAATTCTCAAATTTATTTTCTATTTACCCTGTTATCCTTTCCTTTTATCGGACTGTATGATGCCGGGGCCTCGATCATGCGCGCCCAGAATAACAGCAGGGAACCAATGATCATTTCCATCATTTCCAATTTCTTAAACATCGGTGGAAATGCTATTTTGATTTTTGTTTTCGGGATGGGCGTGGAGGGTGCCGCAATTTCAACCCTCGTATCCCGCATCTTCTGCGCTGTTGTCGTGATCTACAAGCTGCGCAGTGAAGAGGAACCGATCTTTATTAAAAATTATGCCGCAATCCGTCCTGATTTTTCACTCATCAAAAAAATACTGTTCATCGGCATCCCGTCCGGGATCGAAAACAGTATGTTCCAGTTCGGTAAACTCGCGATCCAGTCTACGGTCTCCACACTTGGAACCGTCGCCATCGCTGCACAGGCAATGACAAATATCCTCGAAAATCTAAACGGTGTCGCCGCAATCGGTGTCGGCATTGGACTGATGACTGTGGTTGGACAGTGTCTCGGTGCCGGCAGAAAAGACGAGGTCATTTATTACATCAAAAAACTTTCCTGGCTCGCCGAGGCAGCGATCGTGATCAGCTGTCTTACTGTGCTTGCCCTGACAAAACCAATCACCCTGTTAGGCGGCATGGAAGCGGAAAGTGCTGACCTGTGTTTTAAAATGGTCATCTTTATCACGATTACCAAACCGATCTCCTGGGTATTATCTTTTATCCCGGCATACGGCATGCGTGCAGCCGGAGATGTCAAATTCTCCATGATCACCTCCTGCTGCACCATGTGGCTCTGCCGTGTGAGCCTTTGTGTCTATCTCTGCCGTGTTTGGGGATTTGGCCCGATTGCAGTCTGGATCGGTATGTTTGCCGACTGGACGCTCCGCGCCATCGTATTTTCGATACGCTTCCACGGAAGGAAATGGTTAAACCACCACATTATCGACTAAACAAACGCCTGTCTGATGCTGTCATAATGAAGGAATTTTCCTTCCTCCCCAAGTTTTTTGATCTCCTCAGCGGAAGCAAACAGATATCCATCTGTTTCTTCCTCCTGGAGCTTGAGATCTGACTCGTCAAAATCAGCAGAAAAACGATACACATCCACAAAATAGTTATCCCCTTCTCCCGGATTATCTCTACGGTAGGTAAACAGATATCCGCCATCCCACGCAGCAACATCCAGTCCGGTCTCCTCCCTGATCTCACGGAGTACTGCAGTCTTAGAATCCTCTCCCGCCATCGCAGCACCGCCGGAAACCTCCCAGCAGCCCGGTGCCCACGCTTTTGTCATAACGCGTTTGGTGATCAGGAAACGTCCATCCGTTCTTTTTATCACGCCAAGTACGGTTAGATGATATTCGCCATCCTTTAAACACCAGTCATTCCGTTTCATCGTTCTGCCGGTGCGCTCTTTTTTTTCATTGTAAATATCCCAGAATTCCTGTTTTTCTGTCATCTGTATTTTCCTCATTTCATTTTTCTCGTGCTGCTTCGATATTTTTATCATAACAAACCTCACGTCCCTCAGACAGATCTGTTATTTTATATCCCGTTACTATCACACGGTAGCACGTCAAAGTGCCCTTATCTCTATTATAAACAAAAATCCGGTTTCGGCAACTTATTTAAAAAAAACAAATTCACCGATCAGATAAAAAATACCACTCAGCCAGAACGCCATGCCTAAAATAAAGGTCAGCAGATCTTCCATCTGAAAATTTTTCCGCAGATAACACAGTTTTTTTGGATTCTCCTCATTAATCCGGATCGTATAAATTTTTCCTTTTTCCAGCGATTTTTTTTCTTTCCGCGTAATCCTCTCCATCGTGCACTGGCGGAATTTTTTTTCCTGATAATGATAGGAAAACAGCGCATACGTTCTGACACGATCGCCCATTTTCTTTGTCACTGTTTTCTCAAATACCGCATCCACAGGCACCCTGCAATGGATGCGCGCACGCCATTTCCGAAATTCGATTCCAACTAACAGTGTCCCATACACTACCCCGATTATCCCCAGTAAAATAAATGTTATATTCATACTGGTCTCCCTTCCCAAAACCTCCTGTGTCACCCCGGCAGACTCTGTGCTACGCAGAGTGCACCCCAGCCCTCTTATGTCAAGTTAATGTCAACAACTTTTTTGAGTCAAAATAGCTGAAAGCCGCATAACTTCGTTGGGGTTATGGTAAGTTAGTGTCAAGTCAGAGTGAATTGGTGGTAAATTAGTGTCAAGTTGCTTTGGGGAGGTTTACTCCTCCCCAAAAGCATAATTCCATTCAATCTCTACTCTCTTATCCCTGTATATGATAACCTTTTTAATGAATACATCCACCGCTTCCTGCGTCAGCTTTTCCATCTGAGAAAACCGGATAATCTCTTTTATATCCTGTTTCGGTCGGTTGTATTCCTCCGTAAACCTGCCAAATGCAAGCTCTGCTTCTTCTATTTTACATGACAGCTCCTCCATCTGTAAAGCGATTCCATCCGCCCTGCTGCAGTATTCTCCTGCTTCTATCTGCTTTACAGCATAGTTTTCGTACAATGTATCTTTCTCTGTCTGCAAACTCCGATACTGCATCCGATAATTACCCAGCTCTTTATTTAGTCTGCTCAATTCCACTTTCTGAAATTGTTCAAGACTCTCACGCTGTTTTATCAAATCTCCACGGCGCATCAACTCCCGGTACAATTCCGTCAACACAATCTCTTCCAGAATGTCTGCCCTAAAATAAGTACAGCAGTCCGGTATCTGCAGCAGGGAATGTTTCCTGCACCAGAAATGATTTGGCATCTTACCATTGTTTCTCTGCGGTTTATAGTTGATCGCATATCCACACCCGCCACAATATATTTTCCCTGTCAGTGGGTGTTTTTCCCGTTTCCTTTTCGTGGACTGTTCCGGGCGGTAAGCAGATGCAAGTGCAAATACCTCCGGCGTTACCAGCGGCTCGTGATGATCCGTAATTACTTTCCACTCCTCCTTTGGCACAGCAATCCCGTTTTTACTTCCAACAGACTTGCGGACTGATTTACCGTAAGCCATTTCGCCCAGATAGAAACGATTATTCAGGATTCTCCTCACTGCCGTATTGCTCCATGTATGATGCTCCCTTTCCATTTTCCTCTCAGGATGACGCATCTGTGTAACAGTCGGCGTCTGCTTGGCAATCAGCTCCTTTGCTATCTGCGTACTGCTCATTCCTTTTTCTGCCAATGAGAAGATATGGCGGACGATTTCTGCCTCCTTTTCATTGACAATCACCGTATTTTTTTCAATTTCACTCTTGGCATAACCAAAAGGAACCTGTCCGAATACATATTCCCCATTTGCACATTTATTTTGAAATGATGTTTTTACTTTGACCGATATATCCTTACTGTAAAGGTCATAGAGAAGCGTCTGGAAAGCAGTATCCAGCGGGGTGGTACTTCCTTCATGCTCCCTGCTGTCATAATGGTCATTTACGGCAATGAACCGCACTCCCATAAAGGGGAAAATCTGGTTGAGATAATCACCCAGTTCTATGTAATCCCTTGCAAACCGGGACATATCCTTTACCAGAATACAACTGATTTTACTCTGCTTTACCTGTTTTAACATCTCCTGCAGCCCCGGTCTGTCCATATTCGTACCGGAAAAACCGTCATCACAAAATTCTGCAACCTCCTGTCCCATTAGTTCAGCATCATTTCTGATATAATCTAAAAGCATTTTCCGCTGATTGGAAATACTGTTGCTTTCCCGCTGCTCTGTGGAAGCTTTACCGTCCAGGGCATCATCCTCTATGGAAAGGCGGAGATAGATTGCAATCTTCCTGCTGTCTGTCATTTTTTCACCTGCCTTTCCATCAGTGCATCACTGTATGTAAATAAGACTTCCACCATTTTCCCCGGATACACATAGATTTTATCTATCAGCGATTCAATAAGCTCCCTGGTAAGTACCTGTTCATTCTTTAGTTTTATCAATGCACGGACTGCTTTCAGATAGGTTTCTCCGTCACGCTCAAGGCTTACTTCCTGCTCTCTGAAGTTCTTCTCCTGCTTCTCCAAATCCCGCAGCCTGTTTTCCTTACACATTTTATACTCCACATAGTCTTTCTGCGAAAGACCGCCCGTGCGGTATGCCATATACTTCCCGCTTTCTTCCTCTGCAAGCCGGAGCTTTGTGCAGACCACGGCATGAAGGCTCTGCTCCAGTTCCTGCTTTTTTTGCCGGATGATTGCTCTTGCAGTATCTAAATACATTCTCTGTTTTTTCAAGTCCACATCAAATTCTTTTTCAAACAGTACAAAAAGGATATCCGTCAACGCATTTTTCGAGATACGGTTAGAGGACGGACAGTTATCTGTTTTGGTTGCTCCGCCATTCCTACAAAAATAACCATCCATACGGTTTTTACTATCATCCGCATAGTGCTTCACATAGCTGTGTCTTGTCATTTTCCGCCCGCATACACCACAGTACAGCACCTTGTCAAAAATATTTTCTCCGATTGGGCAGCCTTCCGTTGGATGAGCATGGCTTTTTGTCTGCTCCCGCAGTTTCTTCCTTACTCCGGCCGCTTCCTTCCCAATCTCCGGCGTGATCAGCGGCTCATGGGCTTCTTCTTTTACCACCCAGTCATCTTCCGGCTTGTGAATGCGGTTATTTTCATCCCTTGCAGTAATGCTGGTCTTTCCCTGTACCAGCTTTCCAGCGTAAGTGTCACTTTTAATAATGCGTTCCACACCACTTTTATCCCATCCTTTGTAAGCTGCATCCGGTGGGCAGTAGACCTCTCCCGTTTTGTGATAGACCGCCGGCGGATTGATCTTACGAGTGTTCAGATCATCCGCAACTGCCGTATAGCTTTCCGTCTCAATAAATTTCTGAAAAATGTATCTGACAATCTCCTCCGTATTTTCATCCGGTATCAGCCTGCGTACTTTGCCCTCCCAGACTGCCTTATACCCATAAGGTGCAGGACCGCCCACATAGGAGCCTTCTTTTCTTCTCTGTGCCAGAGAAGCTTTCGCTTTCACGGAAAAATCCTTAGCATACATATCATTTACCAGATTCTTGATTTCCGATACCATCTGTTTCGTTTCATTGCCGCCTGCCCCGGTATCAAAGCCATCCGCCACGGCTATGAAACGCACACCAAGGAACGGGAAAATCTTCTCTATATAATTTCCGGCTTCCAGATAATTTCTGCCAAAACGGGACAGGTCTTTTACGATCACACAGTTAATGTCTCCCATGCGGACATCCTGCATCAGCCGCTGAAACGCACCCCGGTTAAAATTGGTTCCCGTCTTTCCCAAGTCGATATAACAGTCTACAACTTCGATTTTATCCGTATGTTCTCCGTTCCATTCCTCAATGAATTTCCTGGCGATCTCTATCTGCACCTCTACTGATTCATTCTTTGAAGTTTGCCTGCAAACTTTTTTGTCTATATCTGCGGAGAGTCTGGCATAAATACCAGCCTTATACTGCCTGCTCTTTTGATTCTTAGCAGCACTCGTGGGTGTGTCCGAACCTTTTCCCGCTGACTGCCTCTTTGATGTTCTTCCCATACTCATGCACTCCTTTCCCTGCCGCTTTCCTGCCCCGAAAGTGCAGTGACATATTCCTGCATGATCCGGTATTCATCCCGAAAATAAAACTCTATCTCAAGTCTTTTATCCTCGAACACATAAATCCGCTTTACCAGACTCGTCAAAGTATGCCGGTCAATTTCAGCAAGCTTCAGGGAATCCTGAAATTTTGCCAGCCTTGAAGCACTGACTACACCTTTCTGCAGCATCCGCCGTATCATGTCCTGTTGCTGTTCCTGTGCTTTCTCCAGTTCTTGTGCCTTGCGCTGAAACTCCTTGTGCAGACGTTCAAATTCTTCCTTTGTTACGACATTCTGCCTTAGATCGTCATAGAGTCCTGCGCAGAGACCGTAATACTTATCCTGCTCCTGTTTCAGCCGTGTAAGCTCCTTCTGGCATCCCGCAACTGCTTCCAGATTTGTCTCTTTTTCTTTCGCCTGTTCAAAAAGTTTACTCTGCGCTAAAAAGTCATTGGCATATCTGCGAACCGCAATGCCCACCAATTCCTTTAAAGTATTTTCCTCTATGCTGTGGCGGCTGCATCCCTCGCCCCGGTTTTTTGTGGAACAGATATAGTACACCTTATTGGATTCCTTATACCGGACTCTGCGCCGCACCATCTGTTCTCCGCAGTCCCCGCAAAACAGAAGTCCCATGAATGGACTTAAGCTTTTGCTTTCCGGGCTTACCCGTCCGTCCGTCTGAAGAAGATTCTGTACCGCTTCAAAATCACTGTCTGAAATAATAGGCTCATGGGTATTTTCCGCACGCACCCATTCTTCCTTTGGTTTCTCAACACTCTTTTTCACCTTATAATTGACTTTCTCTGTCTTGCCTTGCAGCAGGTGCCCCAGATAAACTTCATTGGTCAGGATACGCTTTACCGATGAACTGCTCCACTGTGAACCGGAGCCGCCGGTAAACCCGCCCCGGTAGTTAAGCCCCGTAGACTTTTTATATTCTTTCGGGGAAAGAATGTGCAGCTCGTTCAGCTTCTTTGCAATGGCAGACACCGCCATTCCCTCAATTTTCCACCGGAATATCCTGCGTACAATCTCTGCCGCATAATCATCCACCACCAGCTTGTTCTTATTCTCCGGAGACTTGCGATAGCCATATGCGGCAAAAGGTGATAAGCATTCCCCGGCTTTCCGTTTCACTGCAAGCTGGCTTTTTACCTTGGTGGAAATGTCCCGGCAATAAGAATCATTGATAAAATTCTTGACCGGAATCACGATCTGGCGTTCTCCGGTGTCTGCCGATATGCTGTCGTAATGATCAGTTAAGGCAATGAAACGCACACCAAGAACCGGGAATATCTTTTCCAGATACCTCCCGGCTTCAATGTAATCGCGCCCAAAACGGGACAGGTCTTTCACAACCACGCAGTTAACCCTGCCCGCTTCAATATCTTTCATCATTCTGTTAAATTCTGGTCTGTCGAAATTACTGCCGGAAAAGCCATCATCTACATAAATGTCATAGAGTTCCATATCCTCCTGTTCATTTAAAAAGGAACGGATCAACTCCCTCTGACTTCCTATGCTGTTGCTTTCGGCTTTAGATACGCCATTTATCATGGCGTTGCCATCATGCTCCGCTTTCACATTGTCATCTCTGGAAAGACGCAGATACATGGCGGCAAAGAATTTAGATTGTTCTTTCATGTTATCACTCCTGACTTTTTTGTTAGGGGGAAGCCGGTGGCTTTTCCATTCCATAAAATCAGGAGTTACGCTGATTTGTCCTGATATTAGGTTAGCATAGATAAGAGGATTTTTCAATCCAAATATAAATTTTTCAAATATGAATTTCGGATAACCTTTGCAGATATTCCGCCATTTTATCATCTATGCTGGCTCCGTCTTTTTGGAACCTGACCTTAACTACATAATCACCGATCCGATTGACATAGACATTGTTCGTCTGCCTTGCAAACGCATCCAGCTTCTTCTCCACAGGCAGGGATGTATCAATCTCTATGTCCCTCAAATCAGTCAGAGTGGAAATATCTACCGTCCTTATATCCACGGCAGCCATTTCTTCAAGTCTTTCCTTTGTCAGTTCCAAGGCTTCTCTCCTTTCCGGACAGCATAATCTTGCTGCTATCTAAGTCTATTCTTTTACCGGATTGTCCTATGCTATAGCATTTTTCACAGCATTACATCCCTGTTATTTCTTCCAATGCTCTCATACATTCTATAGCCCCAGCAACTGCAATACAGGCCGCCAGAAACATAACAGCAAGGGCGCCTGCTGCAGCGCCCACAACGATCAACACGATTTTCATTCTTCTTCCCACTCCTTATCCATAAAATAACTGTCTGCTTTCTTCCTTATAATAAAGTCTGCCACATCCATGAGCCTGTCCGTGACCGGCATGGTCGGCAGGGTATTCAGAATTTCCGCCCGGTATCTGCCACGCAGGGATGCCCTGCTGTCTAAAATGGAAAATACCGCTGTATCCTTTTCCCTGCGGATACCGCGCCCGAACCACTGCCTTAGTTTAATCAGCATTTCCGGGATGATGATGTCCCTGCGGTATAAATCAAAGTCCTCATACAGGTTTCTCTGGTATTCCATGACCGGATCCGGCACGGGAAACGGCAGTTTTACTACAATTAGGCTGGAAAGTATATCCCCTGCAAGGTCAATTTCCTCTCCGGCACTGTCACTGGCAAACAGCACTCCGTTTCCGCTTCTTCTAAAGCTACTTATTACATCCAGTCTGCCTCTGCCCATAAGAAACAACGGATAATCAGAAAGCTGCTCCTTCAGACCATAGAACACCCTTTCCATGAGCCAATAGGATGTAAAAAGGATCAGGGTATGCCCATGAGTGGCAGACACTATCTGCAATATTTCCGCCATGACCGCCTGTATGTAACTGTCATCCCAGATATTCGGAAACGGCATACGCTCCGGTATATAGAGCAGACCGTTACTCTGAAAATCAAAGGGTGAGGGCTTGCTGGTTTCCATGATTCTTGATAAAGCTGCAAAGGAAAGCCCTGTCATTCTCTTAAAGTGCCCAAAATCCCCCCGGACTGACATTGTGCCGGACGTAATAATAACCGGTATCGGTCTGCTCCAGATGTCACGGAATAAAACCTGTTCCAGTTCCATTGGAACCGCACACAGGGCAAGCCTGCCGTTCTCCCTCTTTTCCATCCAGCAGATTGAATTTCCGCTGTTTAGAAATACGGTCAGCTTGTCCGTCAGCTCCTGACAACGCTTTTTCAGGCCCTGCATCCGCATTTTTTGTCCGCTGTTTTCCTGATAGGATAAGGGAAGCTGCTCTAAAGCCTTTGCCATGTGCCTTATGTAAATTTTTTCCATGGAACCTATCACTATTTCAATCCTGCTTCCCTCTCTGGTGTGGTTTCCTGCTAAATCTCCCGCCAGTCTGTCAAATATCTGTCTGTTATATTCCGCAAGCTGACTCCGCAATACAGTAAGTTCATCCATGCCTGTGGTTCTTCTGTTCACTTCACTCAAACCCACGATAAATTCCGCATCCTGCTCGTCCCAGACTGTGCTGTACATCTGTCTTGCGGCATCTATCAGCTTGTGGGACTCATCAAACACCATTGCCCCATATCCCGGAAAAAGAGGTTTTCTGCCCTGCTTCTGTCCAATCAGATCGGCAAGGATATAATTATGGTTCGTAATCTGAAAATCAAAATTATCCGTCATGCACTTTTTCTTAAAATTCATAAATCTGCATAAAAGCGAATAAGGACATGACTTATTGCAGCGAAACACGTTGATTCTGCCTTTTACATATGGTGTCAGCACGGCATCATCCAAATCAATCCTGTCAAATTCCTGCTCCCTAAGCCTTGCCAGTTCCAGTATCAGATTGGCATCCACTTCTCTCTGCAATTTTTTTATGGATGTCTCATATATCTTCAATCTGGAGTCACAGACATAATGCCGTTTTCCTTTCCGCACCACAAAAGATAATGGTTTGTCAATTATATGGTGTTCTAAAAGGATCCCGGATATCTGCGGTATGTATTCCTCTGTCAATGCTTTCTGCAGGGCTATGGTGGATGTTGATATGACTGCCGGAATCTTCTTATCTGAATAAATGTTATGTACCGTCAGTGCAAGGATATATGCGTGAGTTTTTCCTGTCCCCACTTCCGCCTCACATAAAGCCAGTTTGTTTTCCTGCAATACCCGGAGCATTTCAAGAGAAAGTTCTTTCTGCTTTACCCTCAGATTCATTCCATGTTTCGGTAAAATCTCATCAAATAAATAAATTAATAATTCTTCTGCACTCTTTGCCATCGTTACGCCTCCTAAAATTTCTTAGTGCCATAAAGCAGCACAGGAATAGGCTGGAAGGTATCGGTTTGGCTTTTTACTAACAAAAATGAGCTTCCATCCAGCCCATGATTTCTACTGCTTTATAAAAAGGTGCATCAGCCATCCTGCCGGTAAGCAGGCATCATAAAAGCCGCCCACATTCTTTCTCAAACGTGGGTGTGCATTTTCCCGTCACTTATGCGGGCCACTGGCGTGGAAGTATCATTATTTCCGACCGGTATCATCGCATCCTGCCCCACCACGGGCAGTAAAGCCACAGGTAGTTCCCGCTCAGGATAGTGCGGTTCTTTTCACACTGATCCGTCATGGCGTATCCTGACTTGTGCTTTCCGGCTCTCCGGCCGGTCGGATGTGTGCCTGATGCACAGATATGAAGTTGTCAAAGTGCAGTAAAAGGGGAATATTTTAGACAAAAGAAAACCCCTTCACCTAATTCGCCGCTAGGTAAAGGGGGCTGCCGAAAAAATTTTCATTTTATTTTAATATGGTAACGATAATTAGGAATTATGGGGTGGATTTCAGCAATCATGTAGATGAGATGGGAGAGAATCTATCGTTATCTGTTGGAAATACAATAGAATTTCGATATAAGATAATACACAATTATCTAATTTCATTGTTTACAGTTTTACGTGGGAGGGCTAACATGGAATATTTTGTTTATATGACAAACGACTGCAATTTAAAATGTGAATATTGCTCTGTTTTACTGGATTGTGAAAAAAACAACCTGCCAATTAAGCCTGCATACAGTAATGGTGAACTTATAGAATTTATAAAACAGACGCAGATGTTAACTGGAGATAATGAAATTTCTATATATTTTTTTGGTGGAGAACCATCACTGGAATATGATGACATAGAAAGACTCATTGATATTGCAAAAAAGGAATTATCTAGTTTTTCTTTAAAGTTTGTACTGCATACAAATGGATTACGTCTTGATGTTTTGCCGGATAAAATTCTCAATGAATTAACACTAATAATGTTTTCTATAAACTATGAAAAAATTCCGCATCATATCCTACATCCGAGTTATTTTTCTACTATTATTGATAACGCTTTATCGATAAAGGAAAGAAGACCCATACCTATTATTGCCCGTCTCACTGTTACAGAAAAGACAAGTATATTTACTGAACTTTTACAAGTAAGTAATTTTTTTGATTATGTTTATTGGCAGATTGAGAACTGCGACACTTTTAACAATGCAACCGTATTTAAGAATACATACATATATGAAGTAGAAAAAACATTTGAATATTGGCTTAAATATTTAGAACAAGGAGTTATGCTTAAATATATTCCTTTTATGGCTGTTTTAAAATTCATGTTTTTTCATGATAGAAATGATAATGAATTTTCTTGCGGTTATAGCCGAGGGATGATTTATATTCAAACAAATGGAATGTGTTATGCATGTAGTGATAATGTTGAAGGAAACGTTCATTATATGGGAGATATTCATAAAGGAGTGACTCTTCCACATCATAAACTGACTGAATTTAAATGCAACAAATGTCCTTATCGCTCTCTTTGCATGGGAAGATGCGGAAGAATGCACGTAGAATTTTCAATAGAGCATATTAATGATTATTGTCAAATGAATCAAGCTATGTTTAAACTTTTCCTGAATAACAAAGAACTTTTGGAACAAATAATAGAACGAAATCCTACATTCAAAGATGAATTAGAAAATTGGATATTGGAATACACAGAATTTACACCATGACAAAAACAATACAGACAATACCTCAGATTAGCCTAAACGGTAATTTGAGGTATTATCTGTTTTTTCGTAGATTGTACTGAGTATCAGTGTCAAAAAAGGTCTTTTAATTCTTCATATTTTTCCTTATAATATTTCATTAATTTACTTCCAAAAGAAGATCTTAACTGCCATGAGGGCGGTAATAATGTTGCACCATATATTTTTGTTTCAATTTCCGTGTTAAGCATACAATTCAAACCTAATATTTTACAAAATTTCTCTCCTTGCAGGGTTGAGGCTTCTGTTATAATATTTGTGATATAAATTTCTCTTTCAACCGCCAGGTCCATCATCATTTGCAATAGCGCATTATATAATTTTCGAAAAGCGGAAGTATTTTGATAATCCGGGTGTATACATACGCATGCAATATACAATTTATAAAAATCAGGGACATCATATTTTCTTAAATTATCAGTATTTAAATCATTATCTTTAAAATAACCTGACTGTATATCCTCATAAAGCTGATCTGTCACCGGGAGGACCGTAAAATATCCAACAATTCTATTTGTTTCTGTACTACGAACGGCAATATGTGTATAATTATTATACTGATACCAAGCATATGTAATACTAGGTGGAGCAATTAAATCTTCTCTAAGAACTAAACAATCAATTTCATACATGGTAATGAAATCTTCATATGAAAGGTCATCAGGCCATACTATTTCAAATCTGTCTTGAGGTATTATTTTGTTATGCAATAAATATTTTGAGTACCATTCCAGGATTGCCGTCATGCTCATTTCAGCAAGCTTTCTGCGATCCAAATCATTAGTCAATAATGACATATTTGTATCTAATGCCGGAGTGCTTAAAAGTTTTAAATGCTCATATACATTTTCTGTTAACCCGATAGATGAAACTTTTATTAAATCTAATTTTCCAATTGTCGTATCAACAGAATTTCCTTTAATCGGGAGACGCATAAATAAATCATTGATAATAGTAATTGCTATTTGAGATGCATGTAAAACAGCAGTGCGTACATTTATCTCAACAATTTGTTCATATTCACTTAACAGTATGCTAATGGTGTTTGCTGTAGGCGTATCACATGAATGAAATTTTTTTACAGCTTTGTGGAAAGATATTTCGGGAAAATCTTTTTCATATTTTTTCTTAATCTGAATGATATTACTACATAATTCATCGACGCAAAGATCTATGTTATCGGGATCTAATTTGATGTATTTCAACGACAGCAGCATAGGAAATCGTTGGGCAATATCTTCAACTGAAACATTACATAATACAGGAATTAATTTATGATTATTATTTTGTCCTATTGCAAGACCAATTTCGACAGGTGTCCAAAAACTTTCAAAAAAAGCGGGTGTAATGATAAGGATTGTGCATAATGCTGTTGCTACCCCTTTTTCCACTGCATCCAAGATAGTATCTCCTGCTAATATTTCGTTAGCATCTAGCCAAACATCAATATTATTTTTTTCTAATTTTTGCACTAATTCAAGCACGATTTTCTCTTTATCTTTTGACGAATGTGATATAAAAGCATCGAACATATTGAACCTCTACATTAACCATGTTTTATTCCTAAAAGCTAAATTATCTTTCTTTTCATCAATAAAGAATAATTGTGTATTATCTTATATCGAAATTCTATTGTATTTCCAACAGCTAACGATAGATTGTCTTCCATCTCATCTACTTGATTGCTGAAATCCACCCAATAATTCCTAATTATCATTACCATATTAATTATACAAATTTTCCCAAGATTTAGCAATCTTAATATACCAAATTATCGAAATTTTCTCCTATATTTATCTTATTTCTCGGATGTCTTGTCTGCAGTATCTCTTTTTCCTTCTCAGTCGTTACATATGTATATATCTGCGTTGTGGTAATCGAAGCATGTCCCAGCATTTTTTGTATGTATCTGATATTTACGTCCTCCTCCATCAGATAGGTCGCAAAGGAATGCCGGAACATATGCGGTGTAATATTTATATCTGCCTGAATTTCACCGGCATATTTATGTATCATGCTCCTGGCTGATTGCTCAGACAGCGCATTTCCATAACGATTGACAAAAAAATATCCCTGCTTCTTTATCTCATCTTCAAAGGACTTTTTGTAGGCATTCAGTATAGACAGTACGTCATTATTTCCTATTTGAAGATATCGCTCCTTTCCTCCCTTGCCCTGAATACACAACACACCGTTTTTTAAGTCTACATATTTATTTTGCAAATGGCACAATTCCGAGATGCGCAGCCCTGTAGAAAAAAGCGTCTCCACTACTGCGATATCTCTTAAAATGATTTTTTTACGCCACTCTGAATATTCTTTAATACTTCTTTCCTTATAAAGATGATTCAGCAACTGCTCTATAATATCTCTCGGAATAATTTTGGGTAAAATCACTTCCTCCCGAAACTTTGTCTTTACTTTATGGAATGGATTTATCTCTATCAGTTCTTCTTCCTCTAAATAATGAAACAGTGCCTTCACGCTGGCAATTTTCCTCTTGACTGTTTTTTGCTTATACATACGGTGAAGGTATACAAGATATGCATTCAGCACTTCTTTATCTGGATTATTTTCTCCTATCACTGTAATAAACTGTTCCAAATCCGCCTTATATGCCTTTATCGTCTTATCCTTAAGTTCCTTTTGAAATTTACAATAGTTCAAATATTTATTGATTTCTTCTTTTAAAAGCATTGCAAAAACCTCCTGTTTTATTTTGTATATAAGACATATGGTAATATTTTGTATATATGTCTGCAATCATACATTTTTAGCTTCCATATTCTTTATATTTTCAGCATGGTAATTGTCTTTATAATTGAATTACCATCAAGAATCTGCTGATTTATTATATAACTGATTATTGCCCCTTCATCTACTTAGCCAATAAATGAAGAGGCAATAGTTTACAATAATTTTCTCAATTTCTCTAAAATCTTATATTTTCGTGACTATAAGGTTGTTCTGGCTATTCCTAATCTTTTCGCCAGTTCCACCTCACTGATTTCCTTATAGAATAGGTCATGGATGATTGCTGCCTCCTCACCCGTAAGTGTATGTAGTGCCTCATTCAGTCTCTCCAGCATAACTGCCCGAACTGCCGCATCCTCTACCTCTTCGGCATCCTCGGCAAACTGTTTCCAGAAGCCGCTCATAAGAATCTTCCCTGCTGGGAATGACAATCATCTCTCCGGTTTCCTTATCCACCTTTGTATGTTCCTGCTTCAGATCATGGGTAAAGTATTTCTCCTAGCGCTACCCTTTGTAATATGTCTCGTAAAGTTCCTTACTGACTTCAAAGATTTGTCCGTTCAATCCGATATAATATTTTTCTCTTTCTGCCATCTTTGACTTGCTCCTTTCCGATTTTGTAAATTTTCAAAATCGAAAAGGGCAGCGCCCGGATATTACACTTCATGAACTTCATGAAAAACAACGAGTGACACGCTTCGCGAGCCACTCTTATGTCAAACAAAAAAAGCAGTGTATGATGAAATTAACAAGCATTTTGGCATTTGCCTTTTTACTTGTTTCTTCCATATCTCATACACCGCTTTTTGAGCAGTACTTTTTATCAGTCTTCTCATGTTTACTGGGATATGCTGCATTTTCCTCCATTTTTCTTCTGTAGGTTACTGCGTATATCCCAAAGTATATGGCTTTCTTGTTTTTCTCCCTATTTTTGTAAAAAACTTCATTGTTACTTGTAACTTTTTGTTTTCAGGCAAAAAAACAGGTGCCAAAATCTGCTTGATTTCAACACCTGGGTTCCGCAACACACATATTACGACAGTCGCTCTTATTTCTAATACTATTTTCCAATATTATAAAGAAGCACTTTTATTCTAAAATAATTCTCTTTATCATCTATAATCATTTGACCGCTATGACGGTTGATAATATTTTCTACAATTCTAAGCCCCAATCCATGTTCATTCTTATCCCCTTTTGTTGTAAGATAATTCTGCCCCTGTTTTCTCAGATTGCCAGTATAGGGGTTCTCCATTTCCAAATACAAATTATTTCCAGACATTTTTGCCAGCAGTTTTATCTCTCGCTCTTCTATGTCTACTTTACTAGCTGCTTCAATCGCATTATCAAACAGATTTCCCAACAGACTGTATAAATCGACGTCCTCTAATTTCATATCATACGGAATCATGGTATCCAATTTTACATTTATATGGTTCTTCTGCGCAACTGCAGCCTTGTAATTGACTATTGTGTCAAAACTTACATTCCCTGTCTTTGCAAGATTGTCCTCTTCTGTTAAAGTCTCTACACTTTGCTGATATAGTTCCCGTATCTTTTCATATTCATTTCGATTTAAATAGGATTCAATCAAAAGATACCTTTGCTTCATATCATGACGGTACTCCCGTGCCTGCTGCCATGTTTTACTCATTTCCTGAAGCTGAACCGCATAATTTTCCACCTGCTGCGTCAAGAACTGCCTTTCCGCCTGATACAATGCTTTTTCCTGTAATTCATTATAATTATAAAATGTAAAAAGATTTACAATCAATATCAATATGGATGCAATCAATTTCGCCCATACATACTCATCTGTCAATGGTACAAATATCGCCATAACAATAAAAATACTGCTCACCGGAACAATAAACACCTCTAGCCAGTCCATATTTCTGATTACTATATTTTTATTCTTTTTCAAAAACAGCAGCGCAATCTTGATTTCAACAAACCAGACTAATTTTGATAAAATCGTATACATGATTGCGACCTCTGTATTTCCCATCATATGTATAATATCTATGCCGCACAAAATTCCGATGAAGCAAACCATCACCTCTGACAGCATTCCTATCAGACACAAAAACAGAACCAGCACAAGTTTGATTCTAATAGAACCTTCATATAACCAGGTTAAAACGCCAAAAAAGGTCACTGAAAAAATTACCATATTTAGCCATGACGGCAATTCAAAAAAATATGTAGTCACATTTGAAATGATATAAAAAGCTGCCCATACCATGACCTGTACCGCTGTTCCTGCCGGTTTTCGGTCAAATGCTTTTTCACATACATTTCTCTGCATAATCACTGTAAATATTTCTACCAATATTAATGCGATTGTCATTTTCCTTCCTCTCTCTCCCTATTTTCCAAGTTTCCTCATGTACATCAAACGTGTATTCTCCCTCTTTGCCCTGCTGATTTCCAATGATATGCCATTCTGCAGAACAACTTTGTCGTAATGGTACTCTTCTATATACCTCGGATTAACCAAAACGAATGATGTATCCTCCAGAAGTCCACCTGCTTCTTCCTCAAATTTATTTCTACATCATTCATTTTACCATAAAATGTACAAATTTTATCTATAAAATATACATTTGTAATTGTTTTTTCACTTATAAAATACATAATTTTATTCAGACTAATATTGTAGTATGTTTTGTTAGATTTAAAGGCAAATTTATCATCAATCTGTAATTTTTCGTAAACATCACTGATAAGCTTTTCCATTTGTGCATATGTAATAGGTTTATCAACAAATGCAAAGGGGTGTACGCTGATTGCTTCCTTACTGTATTGTTCAAAGGACGTGATGAAAATAATATTACAATTTACATCGCTCTCCCTGATCTGGCGTGCCGTCTCAATGCCATTCATCCCACCAAGTTCAATATCCAGCAAGATAATATCGAATTGTCCGCTCAGTTCTATTTCCATCAAAAGATCCATACCTGAATAACATTTTCTGATGTCTGCCCGGATTCCTATCTGATATGTAATTTGCCGTACCTGTTTTTCCTGTTTTTCAACCTCTTCTCTTATGTCATCACAAATACCTATCCTCAACATATTTCCTCACCACTTTAATCTTTGATACAACAAAAAAAGCCTAACACTCACACCGTGCAGGCTTTATATTACACCCATCAATTCCAATAACACTTTCCTCTGTTCTGCGCTCAACTGTTTCCATCTTGAAATCAGTTCTTTCTCTTCGTCTGTTAATTCAATTAGATTTCCATCTTCGCAGAAAAATTGAGATAACGTCATTTGAAATGCGTTGCATATTGCTTCTAATGTTGGAAAAGTCGGCGCATTGTTCCGGTTAAACATATTTGCCACTGTGGAATGCGACAAATTTGCTTCTTTGGCTAAGCGGTATTCCGTCCAACTGCGCTCTTCCATTAATTCACGTATTCTACCTTGTATATCCACCCTAACACCTACCCATCTGTGTCTATTATACTGCCCAATTTGATGGTATGATATGATTAATAAGTAGATATATTGTTGCCATTTTGGGTTGTATATTAAAGATTGCAAAGTAGCTTGTTCTAATCTTCTAGTTCAACCTAATAATTTAAAAGTCAGAATAACCAACATATTCATTTTTTCCACTCTTTCGTCCTTTCTTCTGAAAGACAACGATATCGTGGATACACTGGCATACAATAAATTTCTGCAAAGCCGTTCACTCCATCAAGCAAAACCATTTCTTTTCCCCTGACCGGCACTTTATACATTTTTGATACATCCCAAAACATTTTCGACACCAGCAAAAACGGTTTTTCTATCACATCAGAAAACAGTGTATCCTGATTTTCTTCCAAAAAAAGAATGGTTCGCTCCGGTAACTTCGCCAATTCTCTTCTTTGAACTGCCTGATAATCCAGTCTCTCCATCCAGTTTCGGATCCTCGGCACCGGATTCCCTGTTTCTTCCCAATTCAGCCGATATTTTTTCAATTTTACTTTGGTTAAATCATGTAGTTTCACGTCAACTTGATTCATTTTTCTTACACGCATAAAAACGCAGCTCTTTCGCAACAAAAAATTGTTTTGAAAGTAGTGCGTTAATATCAGCTTATTGGAACTAAATATTCAGTTTTGATTTCGGATGTCCTTAAGTGCACCCAAATGGAAAATTTCGCCCTAGGGTCTTCAAATTAATCTACATGGATTACATCACCTTCGGTGAGAGCCATTCCGATTAATTTAATGACCGTGATTAATTTTTAGGTGGTTGGTGGCCTTAACATACATCAGCATATAATGGAATTTCCTCATTAAGAAATTTGTCAAATGTACAAGGAATTTCTAATACATCATTAGTTCCTATTTCAAACATCAAAATATTTCCATATGTACTTTTCCTTAAATCAATTCCAAAACAACGTCCAAGCCAATCATAACCAAAAATTTTAAACAAATTCTGGAATTCTGGATATGCTTCACTGACAATTTCTGTCCATTTCTTTACATTATCCTTTGAAAATGAATTAAACAGCCCATGTCCAAATCTTTTTCCACCTAATTGCATGATAAAATCATTATACAAATCTTCTGAGTACTCAATCACGATGTTCTCATTAAAAAACAACAAGAAATCTCTAATTATATCACTCTCCTTACTTTATCGTAAATTGTCCGAATACCGTTCCATCTGCTTAAAATAATATCACATATCTGCCATTTTCATCATATATTTTCGCCAACATTTTCCACTGCTGGCAGTTGGTACTCCATACCACTTTTTAACATTCCATATATAATACTGATTTACCTTCTTCTTTACGCTTCTCGTAATACGCACAAAAAGCTGGATGGGTGTACCCTTTGAGGATATCTGTATCATCTGAACCGCAAAAAAGTATATCGTCGCTTGCAATCTTCTATTACCTTGCTTGGTAGCCATATCCTTACCTTTACCGCTGGAGCGTTATGCAGATATCGGCATATGGCAGATCGAGGTTTTCTTCAAAACCTGTAAATCCATGCTGAACCTGATTGGAGAATGCCACAGCTTATCTTATGATGCACTGACAGCCCATGTGGCCATTGTGTTTACCAGATATATGTTACTTGCAATGGAGCAACGTCAAAATAAAGATCAGAGAACGCTTGGGAAGTTGTTCTTCCTTCTTGTCGATGAAATGGCAGATATTACTTTCAACAGATCACTTGGTATTCTGATGGCTGCCTTAATGGCAAGCCTTCAGGAAATCTTAAAGCTCAGTGACGAACAACTGACTGCTTTTACTGCTGATTTTGAAGCAAGATTACCAGAATATCTGCGCAATGCACTCCACCCAGAGATTGCAATGGCATAAATTACTATTTTGTTAGCTGAAATATTGAATTTTCAAGGTACGAACCCCATTTTAGGTATGGGAAGTCTTAGTATCTAATTTATAAGGTGTTACATATTAGTCACATTGAAATTGTAAATGTCCTCTCTTGGATTTTTAAATCCGCTAAACTCATCAACTTTTACAAGAGAAAATAAAAATCCTGAATTTGGATTAGGAAATCCTTTTTTTTCCTTTCTCAAAAAACCTTTTACTGATAATAAGTATTTTCCGGCAGGAACATCATATTTAAAATCTGAATATTGTATGTCACCATCCCCCGTCTTAAACGATATTGCTTCCCCACAAAATTCACCTTCATTGAATGTATAGAAGGAACCTATATCTGAAATCCAAAGTCCACCTTCTATTTTTAAATTAAATCCTTCAATCTCAAACTTTTGTTCCCACTCATCATTAAATGTATTATCATATCCTTCCAGTTTAATAAGATGTTGTCCCGAATTTATTTTCGAAATAGGAAACCAAATCCCTTCTTTTTGCATAGCTAAATATAATTTTTTATCCTTTTGAAATTTATGTAATAATTTTTTTGATCTAAGGAAACGCTGATTAATTCATGCATCTCCTTGTGATTTTTGATATAATATAGGTATCAACTGAAAGGTCGTATACCTATGAATCAACTAACATTTTCCGACATGGAATACTCCAACCGCAAGAAGAAAACCAAGCGTGAGGAATTTCTTGATGCCATGGAAGAAATCATCCCATGGTCATATTGGGTAGAAATGATTCGCCCATATTATTTCGCTAACAAGCGCGGTCGCAAACCTATTGGTATTGAAACCATGCTTCGCATGTATCTCATGCAGATTTGGTTTAATCTGTCCGATGAAGGAATCGAGGATTCTATCTACGACAGTTACGCCATGCGTTCATTTATGCATATAGATTTCAATGAACAACAAGTACCGGATGCAACTACATTGCTTAAGTTCAGACATATGCTTGAAGCAAATAAACTTGGTGAGAAGATTTTTGCTGATGTCAACAATCGTCTCGACAAAGCAGGCCTTATGATGCATGGTGGCACTATTGTTGACGCCAGCCTTATAGCAGCACCTAAATCCACTAAAAACCAGAATGGCAAGCGTGATCCTGAAATGCATCAGACAAAGAAGGGCAATGAATGGTACTTCGGAATGAAGGTACATGCCGGTGTTGATGCAGGCAGTGGGTATGTTCATACAATAACCGGTACATCTGCAAATATGCATGATGTTTCAGAAACTGCAAATCTTATCAGAGAAGATGATGAGGTTGTATATGGTGACTCCGGTTATCTTGGAGCTGTTAATCAACCCGCAATTAAGGATGACGAGAAGAAATCAAGGATTGAATTCCGAATAAATAAGCGTCCTTCCAGCCTCAAAATGGCAGATGATTTTAAAGGTCTTAACTGGGACAAAAAAATGGAACATGAAAAGTCCGCAGTTCGCTGTAAAGTCGAGCATCCATTTCTCATTGTAAAGAAACAGATGGGATACTCAAAAGTTGTATATCGTGGAATCGCAAAAAACATGCATCGATTCCATATGTTGTTTGCCAGTGCAAATCTGTTAATGTGTAGCAGAGCTGGCAGAACAAAAGACTTTGTTGGGTGCACAGTATAACTGTGTCCATTTTGGGGAAATATCCTCAAAAAAGGATAAATAGCAAGAGGATATAACAGGTATATGAGGAAAAAATCCTCTTGGTTTTTATAAAAACTTGACAAACTGGGATAATGCTGAAAACAAAGCTAATTAATCAGCGTTTCCCTAATTTTTTCTTTTTTCAAAAAATCTTGTAGAACTTCCATTGAAAATAAACAAATACCATAACTATATGTACTTAAAATCCTATCCATAGCACTTCTCCTTTTATATTAATAATTTACTTTTACAGAAGCTTTTTGTGCTTTTTGTGCTTCCTGTAATTCTCTTATTTTCCTCAATGCTTCCCTGTGGTGTCAAGTCGTTATAAATCTTAGAATTCTTGCTAAATGGAACCTTTAGATACCCCTTAACATCAATACTCTCATAAGCTTTGTCTCCTAGCTCCCAAAAATCTTCCAGTGTTCCCATAAATTTGCTTCCGTGGAAAGGTACTCCTTGCTCAATAAGAAGACGATGAAGTTTTTGATGAAGCGCCCCCGAGGATGTCAAGTCATTGCTACAAAAAATATGCGGCTTTTTTACCACGAAAATGGCTTAAAACCGCATATTTCTGTATAGAGGACGTTATATAATTGTCACAAAGTAAGTGGGGAGGATGTTACGTCATTGTCACAAAATTCTTTCAGTATCATTCCCATCAATTCCTGTACAATGCTTTCTGATTTAATTCTTATCAGATTATCCCATGCGTCCACTTTGCCTAACAAATTCATTTTTTCTATCAAAATCAGATAAAAATCTGTATTCCCATAGCATCTATTTTCTGGCTTTGTTAGAATTACACTTACTTTTGCTCTCTGCAGTCTCTTTGTCCATTCCGCAACCAGAATCCCGAACTGTCACACAGACAACATTTTCTTTCACTTCCGATATAAAACATTAAACTACCTGGGAAAAATTGGAACTTCCTCTCCGTTTACATATGCCGCCATCTCATCTCTGATTAACACAATATCTCCAGACGGTTTTCATTTTTCATCTAATGCTGTAATAAACAATTTGCCATACTCCAGTCCTCTGTATATCTCTCTTTAAAGTATAGAAAATTAGTATTTAAATGTCTCTATTCTAAAACATCCCGGCATATTATATAAGACTGATACGATTTTTTCATCGCCGTTCTGTCTCTGCTCACATACCCATTTACCAACATGGAAAGTCCCTGCTTCTTTTGTGAGAAAGTCTACTCTCCTATGATCCCCGGGTTTCGTATGGAAACGGATACTGCACATCATTCCTATGATCAGAAACGTATTTTCATCCAGTTCAAAGACGACTCCTGCGGCTGCCGGTGCACCGTCTGTCCTCGGGAGATACTGTATTTCTATATCATAGTTCTTAAACTTCAGATAGCATCCCTGCTCTCCATCTGACTGTTTCAGAAAACACTTCATATGTTCTGTCCCACGGTATTTCAAGTACAGCGGTCTGATCTCTTCCAGTAGCCGGTACACCTCGCCCAATGTCTCTTTAGTCCCGCTCAGATTAAAGGAAAGCGGATCCAGTTTCAGAGCGTCTATCACTTCTGCCGAAAGATCCGAAGGCTGGTCTGCCCACAGATCTTCCACTCCAAAAGGCGCATAGCATAACGCATGAAAATGCAGGAATGCATAAAGGGCATAGGAAGCTGTAACTGCATCTTTCCGCACTTCGGGGATTAAAAGCGGATTATCCGGCCGGCTGTACGTCTTCATGATGTCAGAGACATATGGCACATAGATGTCCGGACCGATGGTAAAAAGTGAAGGCGCCGCTGCTTTCCATACCCACAGCATATCCTCTACCGGTCCTCCGGACGGATAGGAACCCGGATACCACGGAAACTGCTTCAGCCATACGTTCGTAAAGCAGGGAAGCGGACTCTGCGTTCTTCCAGAGACCGAACCAGAGCAGGATCAATTTCTTTTTATATTTGTCCGCCTGCTTTATAAGCGCATCCACAAGGGTGAAATCAAACTTTCCTTCTTCCGGCTCCAGCGTTTCCCAATACACCGGCACAATCAGCGTATTCAGATTACTCTGCTCCATCTTCTCCCAGATTTCTATTTCCATCCTTTCCGGATCATACGCAGCGGAATTATGTACCTCGCCTGCAAATGCCTGAAAGGGTTGACCGTCTACATATAATGTAGAAATTCCGTTGTCATTTCTTATCTCTGCCATGTGCTTCATTCCATTATTTTCCTTTCTTTAGAAAAGAATCTTAGTACGGGCAAGCCAAAGGCGTATTCCACTTATAAGCGCAGAAATCCCAACTGCGATCGCAAATGCTCCTGCCACGATATTCATGATTCCTGAACTTTTCACTGTATGATACATTTTTTCTTCCATATACCTACCTGTTTCATCTACATCCTATTATCACATTTACTCGTTACCCTAACCATCAATCTGCCAGCCTGATTCTCTTTATCATAATCAGCAGATGACGCACTGCCTGTTCCAATTCTTCTCTCGTCACTCTGCCTTCTTCGTATCCTTTTAATATCTGGCGGATTACCGGAGGACCGCCGGGCATTACGATATCGTTTCCTGCCGCAACAGCGTCCGCGCCGTCCACAACCATATCCATATCTCCCCAATCCGTTACAACAGCCCCTTCAAATCCCCATTCCTCACGCAGGATATGTGTGCACAGGTCATGGCTGCCGCCGGAAAATGACCCGTTGATCTTATTGAAGGAGGTCATGATGCATGCGATCCCGGCATCTTTGACTAACATCTCGAACGGCTTTAAATACTGTTCTCTAAGTGCCCTTTCTGTCAGGATTGAGTCCACTGCATCTACATTTTTCCCTGCATTTCCGCGGCGGAATGTCTCCTGCTCATTTGCCGCGAAGTGCTTCGGGCACACAATAACCGGACGGCTATTCTGTACGCCTTTTGTAATCTCGCAGGCGCAGACCCCTGTCAGGTACGGATCTTCAGAAAAATATTCAAAATTTCTTCCGCACAGCGGATTCCTGTGGAGATTCACAGCAGGAGCAAGCCAGACATTCACCTGCTGTTCTTCACATTCTTTCCCTACTGCATCTCCAAACATCTGCCACAGTTTTTTGTCAAAGGAGCACGCAATGAGCATCTCTGTTGGCCATGCAACACCGCCAATCCCGGCAGGGCCGTCTTTATAGAAAACGGACTTGATTCCTTTTTCCTCAATTGCCGGTGAAACATATCCCGGGTATCCTGTCGGATGGCTGTTTGTTGTCATAGGTTTTCCTTCATCATCAAAAATTGTAGATGGATCACTGCGGTCACCGACAGCTGCAAAGGGTGTGCCCGGTCCATAGCCCACACAGAGAGCGGCCAGTTCTTTAATCGACAATTCTGCCAGATTCCGTTCTTTTTCCCTTTCGGAAACGGTCGTTTCTGCTTTCGATATAGTCTCCTTGCCGCACTTTCTATTTTCCTGAACATCATGAACGTCCTCCGGTGTAACAAAAATTATGTTTTGGCCGGATACATCTTTGTTTTGTTCAGTTATATTCAAAACAGAAGCCATCTCTGCATCGTTTTCTTTTTGTGTCAGAAATTCAATCTTACCATTGTTGCACTCTGTAATATTAAGGCAGTTTGTACACTGTTCTGCAAGGATTGTTTTTTCTACGCAAATCAATCCTTTTACAAACGTATCTCTGGAAGAATTTCCCATCTTCAGGAGATAATCGCCTGACTCGATGACCCAAGCGGCTCTTTCCTCATCATAAACCGCCAGTTCTCTCCATGGGATCCAGATCTTAACCTGCTCTTTTTCACCCGGAGCGAGGTCAGACGTTTTCTCGAATCCTTTCAATTCCTGATAAGGACGCTCCACGCCCTCTGCTGGATATACCTTAGACAGATAAATCTGGATTACCTCTTTCCCCGACATTTCCCCAATATTTTTCACATCGGCTGTCACCAGAATACCGCCGTTTTGCTTCTTGACCAATGCATCGCTGATCGCAAATGCAGTGTAAGATAGTCCATAACCAAAGGGGTAAAGCACTTGTTTTCCGAATGTATCGAAATAACGATATCCCGTATATATATCTTCCCAATACACGGTTACCGGACTCTTCGTAAAACCTGTACTTCCGTTTTCTTCTGACGAAAGACCGTAACTCTCATAGTCCAGAATATTCTCCAGATGCTCCTTATCCCACGAGAAATGATCTGCCGACGGATAATCTTCATAGTGTTCCGCTATAGTCACCGCCAGTTTCCCGGAAGGATTAATCTCCCCTGTCAAAATACCAGCCAGCGCAGAAGCCCCTTCTTCCCCCGGGATTCCAATAAACAGAAGGCTTTTTATGCTCGCATATTTTTTCATCCACGACAGATCAATCAGTCCGTTTACATTCAGGACTATCACTACATTAGCAAAATGGGTACAAATATCCTTTAACAGGCTTTCTTCTGATCTGGTCAGGTAATAATCCTCCGGCAGATGACGGTCACACTCTTCTCCACCGGAGTTTCTGCCGATCACGAAGATTGCTGTGTCTGTTTTTTCCGCCGCCTGAAAGATAAGTGTCTCCGGCACATCATATTCATCAAGCGGAGCCTTGTATTTCCCAAATATTTCGTACATGATTCCGCTGTTTACCATTTCGCTGACCTTCGTCCAGTCAAACTCATCCTCTTCCGTTACCTGTTCTGCACTTGCTTTATACTCATAAAATTCTTTCAGCAGCGATTCAGGTTTTATCCCTCTCTTTTCACATTCTTCCAGAATTGTGCCGCACCCGGCTATATTAGCACCACCGGATCCATTTCCGGAATACAAAGTGCCTATCTGTGTCCTTCCGAAAAATGTAATCTCTTTCTTCTCTTTTAAAGGGAGTATATGATCCGCATTTTTAAGCAGAACAATCGATTCTTCTGCTATTTTTCTGGCAATCTTTTTTTTATCCATTTTTTATCCTCTCCTGTTTTCTCATTTCCTGCCGAACCTGACAGCCGACCTGCTGTATAAATCTAACGGATTTATAGTCTTACTTCCCGTGCTTTCGCATAAAATGCCCTTTCCATTCCATTGATCCATTTATCTTCTGTGATTCGGTATGTTCCTTTTAACCGGATATCCTCAGAAGAACTTCCAATTTCTGCATCTATATCCCCTTTTTCCACCTTCCAGCGCATCTGCCTGTCAAGAAATGCTGACTGATCCGCCTGCACTGTAAATGTGACCCGCACTTTTTCTTCCGGCTCCATATGGATCCGCTTAAATCCGGCAAGCTCTTTCACCGGACGTGTCATACTTGCGAATCTGTCCCTGAGATAAAGCTGTACTACCTCATCCCCGGCACAGTTTCCTGCATTCTTTACCACACAGCTAATCTGTACCGATTCTTCTGCTCCAATCTCTGCTGCCGATATATGAATTTCTGAATACTCAAACCGTGTATAAGACAATCCATGCCCGAAGCAATATCGCGGTGTATGGGGAAGATCCACATAGTTGACAAATCCGATACTCTCCTGCTGGTGCCATGCAGAACCGTTCGGGTGATTATAATAAATTGGAATCTGTCCGGCGTGATATGCCACGGATACCGGCAGCTTACCGCCCGGGTTATATGCACCCAGCAGGACATCCGCCACAGCCTGCGCTCCCGTTTCCGCTGGGTTCCAGGCTTCTATGATGGCATCCAGATATTGGTCTGCTGTGTCACTGGAGATTGGTCTTCCATCAAAATGAACCCCAATCAAAGGCTTACCACATGCAGCGGCAGCCTGAATAAATGCATCCTGACATTCCGGCAGATTGATGTCGGCAGCGTCCACACCTTCGCCCATGGTCGCCATAGAGCATGTGCCGTGCTTTCCTCCCAGAGTCAGGATCACAGCATCTGCTTCCCTGACTGCCTGCAGCGCTTCTTCAAATCTGCCCTGATCCTTTCCGGCAACCGGATACCCGTATGCATACAGAATCTCCGTGTCTGTCATCCGCTCCTTCAGTTCTTCTAACAGGCTTCTGCAGTCCGGCTTCTGCAGGCGCAGGATATCATCAAAAAGCTCCGCTTCGTCTGACTGGATCTTTGTACCTGGGACATAATTCACCGGCTCACCATTTGGCAGCATTGCTCCGCTGATCTGCCCGGACTCCGGGCTGCCCTCTACCCCTGCGATGGAGCTTGCGACAGCGTAGACCGACTCCATCATGCACAGATGGGTATATCCGCCGAAGAACTTTCGGGCACAGTCTGCATGAGGCCCGATCAGGGCAAGCTTCTTTATCTTACCTGACAAAGGAAGTATCCCGTTGTTTTTCAGGAGTACCATGGACTCTCTTGCTGACCGGAAAGATAACTCCGCCCCCTCTTTCTCTTCAAAAATCTTTTGACAGGACTCACCATCCATGGCGAACGGATGCTCAAACAGACCCATGCGGAACTTGGCTTCCAACACCCGCAGAACGGTCCGGTCCAACAGTTCTGTATCCGCCTGCCCGCTTCGGAACATTTCTTTGAGTTCTTCTCCATATCCGGTCGCTTTCGGCATCTCTATGTCCATCCCTGCTTCCATGGCAAGAAGCCCTGTTTCTCCGATAGTCTCCCCGATTCGCTGGACCTCGTGGGCATTGTTAATGCCGCCGTAGTCGCTGACACACAGACCGTCAAACCCCATCTTTTCTCTGAGAAGTTCCGTGAGCAGCCTGTGTGAAACGGAAGCCGGCTCGCCATCGATAGAATTATAACAGGGCATGACCCCTTTCAGCTCGGATTCAGAAATCGCAGACTGGAAAGGCTTGCCGTATATTTCTTCCATGAGCCGGGACGGCGTATCACTGTTCGTTCCGTGAATACCGCCCTGTGAATTGTGAAATCCGAGAAAATGCTTGGCGACACTTTCCGGTCTTCTTCCGCCTGCCTCTGTTGTCTGGATTCCTTTCGTATATGCCGCTCCCAGAGCTGCCGCCAGAGCCGGGTCTTCCCCGTAGGTCTCTCCCTGTCTTCCCATGCGGGAATCCCTTGAAATATCCAGCACCGGAGCCAGAATGTGAGTGATGCCGCAGGCTGCTTCCTGTTTTGCCACCACTTTGGCTATCTTCTCTTCCAGCTCCGGATCCCATCCTGAGCCTCTGGCGATTCCGGATGGGAAACTGGTTCCTTCCTGAATAAATGCTCCGCACAGTCCCTCCATATGAAAGATTGCCGGGATATGATGAGGGCTTTGTCTCATCACAGTCTCCTGCATCTTCCTCTGCCATCCGGCGGCCTCTTCCAGCGTGCCTATCCTGCGCATTTCCAGAGTACTCACCTGTCCAATCCCGTAAGGCATCTCCAAAGCCTGCTGTTCCATATCATCATAGCTGTCGCCAAATGGGAAAATGCAGCCAAGCTGCGCCATCTTCTCGTCTAAAGTCATTTCTTCGAGAAGTGCCCGTGCCCGTTCAGCCGGAGTTCTCTCGGTGTCTGTATATTTTACCTTCTGCTGTACCATTTACTTTCTTCTCCTTTTACATCTGCGCATTCAATTCTTTTAGTACGGCTTCATAAACCGCTTTTACCTCTGGGGCAGAGCTGATTCCTTCAGCCAGAGTCATTTGCCTTGCATACTCGATCATTGGATTGTGTACAAGCTCCGGCAGCATCTCTTCCATCATCTTCATGCCAAGAGGTTCGTCCAGAATCTCTCCCAGTGTACTGTCCAGAGTGAATTTCAGCTCTTTTAAACTTGTGTTTGTGTCATATTCATACACATGTGTTCCCGATCCCACCTCAAAGGATTCCTCTTTTTCCGGCAGGAACAGATCCGCCCTCGTATTGGCAGGTACGCTGACCTCCACACGGATCTTTCCATTGCGGCAGCTCCAACAGGAAACAATCTTTCCGTAAGGAGACTCCAGCTCTGTCCTTGCCTCTTCGATTCCCCTTACAAACATCGGCTTTACATAAAATCTCCTGTATCCGGCTTTCGTCTGGTTTATACCGCCGATTTTCCGATACATCCAATCGCCGATCGCTCCATTTGCATAGTGGTTCATAGAATTAAGCCCCGGATCCTGCATGGTGCCGTCCGGCAGGACGGCGTCCCACCTCTCCCAAAGCGTCGTCGCGCCCTTATTCACAGCATACAGCCATGATGGCAGATCCTCTCTCATAAACAGGAGTCCGGCCGTATCATGCGCTTTGTTCTCAGACAAGGCATGACATAAATACGGCGTCCCTACAAATCCTGTGGTCAAATGATTCTGATGATCTTCTATATTGCTCACCAGCATTTGTACAATATTTTCCCTATCCTTTTCATATGCCAGGTTAAAATAGAGAGACAGCGCGCATGCAGTCTGAGTCTCGCTGACGATCCTGCCTCTTGCGGTGTAATATTCTTTCCTGAAAGAGTCCAGCGTCTTTTCACGGAGCACTTCATAATATGCCGCCTCTTCATATTTTCCCAGCACATGAGCCGTCTTTGCCACAAGCTCTGTGACGTATATATAGTAAGCGTTTGCCACAAAGTAAACATCTGTAGCTCCAACGCTTTTATCTCCCATCTCACGATCCAGTGCCAGCCAGTCGCCATACTGGTAATTGGTCATCCACAGCCCGTTTTCATTTACATGATTGTGAATATAATCTACCCACTCGTGCATACATTTCCATGATTCTTCTAAAATACGTGTGTCTCCATACGTCTGGTAGACTACCCATGGTATGATCACTGCCGCATCGCTCCACGCCGCGGAACTGTAAGTTTCCTGTATGTCCGGTACTATATGAGGCACTCCCCGTTCCAGTGAAGATGCCGCCGATACATCCCTCATCCATTTTGTAAAAAACAGAGCCGTCTCCCGGTTGAACGCTGCTGTCCACGAGAATACCTGCGCATCTCCCATCCATCCAAGCCGCTCATCCCTTTGAGGACAGTCGGAGGGGATATCAAAGAAATTATCACGCAGACTCCAGGAAATATTGCTCTGGAGCTGGTTCACTTTTTCATTGGAGCAGTGGAACTCCCCGGTCTTTCTCATATCTGAATGCATTACGCAGGCTGTAAACATCTCAGGTCGGGGATTCTCTATTCCCTCCACGGCAGCATACCGGAATCCATGGAATGTAAAGTGGGGCATGAGAACCTGTTCTTCCCCGTTTAGGATATAGGTGTCCTCGGATTTTGCCGTCCGCAGAGTGTCCGGGTAAAATACACCGTCCTGATCCAGAGTCTCCGCATGGCGGACAGTGATTTTCTGGCCTTTTTCTCCCCGGATTCTGATTTCTACAAGACCTGTAAGGTTCTGGCCGAAATCTACAAGTATATTCCCTTTGGGATCCGTGAAAACACTCTTTGCCTTCAAGCACTCAGTCACCCGCACCGGTTCATTTAGCTGCGGCGTCAATACAGTCGAATGAAATACGGCTTCTGGCACGGCAGATACTTTTCCCTCTCTGATATCAGGGGCATTTGTATCAATTGTCTCTCCCATGTAAATCTCACTGTAACGAATCTGGCCAGTACGCACATGCCATGTCTCATCCGTAGTAATTACCTCTTCTGTCCCGTCTGTATAACGCACATGAAGCTCTGCCCAAACAGCAGTCCGATCCCCATACCTGTCCGGCTTACAGTCAAAGCTGAGAATCCCTTTATACCAGCCATTGCCCACGGTCAATTCCAGGACATTTTCCTTTCCTGTCCCTTGCAGCCTGTCTGTCACATCATAATATTGATACTGCAAAATCTTATGGTAATCTGTCCAGCCGGGTGCCATGTAATAATCTTCTACCCTTTTTCCGTTCAGAGTAATCTCATAAACACCAAGTGCCGTGGCGTAAATGCAGGCAGATGATACTTCCTTGTCCGAAGAAAATTTCCGGAAGAATACCGGGCACGCCGTCTCCTCAGGAGGGAAATCATGTGTGATCATCTTAGCCTGAAAATCTCCGGTATCAAAAATACCTGTTGTAAAAGCTGTTTCTGCTTTTGCTCTATTTCCATAATTGTCCCAGATTTCGAGAGAAACCTGATACTCCTGTTCTCTGGTAAGCGCTTGTCCGGCATAAGGAACCAGCACAGACTGATCACTCTCAATCTTTCCACTGTCCCAGAAGCATTTTTCTGCACTGCTCACAATCAGATGCCATGCTGTCTGCACCACATTGTTGTCACCTGATGCGATCTTCCATGAAAAGCGGGGAATCTTCACAGCCAGTCCTTTGGGCTGTTCCCTGTATTCTATCCTGAAATCATAAATTTTCATTCTTGTCTTCTCCTTCCTGCCTGTCCATTTCCCTATTACTATTTTCCGCCTATAACTCAAGCCGGCGCTCCGATTCCGACGGAAGCGCCGGCTCTCATAATTACAATGTTTCTTTCAGCTTTGCCTGCTTCTTGATAATATCTGTTTCTTATTTTTCAATGGTCTTTCCTGCTCTGCGCGCAGCGATTTCCTCGCGCATCTTCGGCAGCTTTTCTTCCAGATCGAATTTCAGGAAGATTACAAACATCACAAGGTTGATCACAACCGGAAGATAATTTGAGAATCCATAGATGGAATATATCATGGATGTACTTGCGACTTCCAGCGTGGCATCATATGCACCGATTGCCAGGAACGCCGACAGTATTGCTGCACCAAGGCCATTTCCAACCTTACTGCCAAAGCCGATTGCTCCGCCCGACATTGCCACCAGCTTCTTATCATATTTCCACTCATTGTAATCAATGGTCATGGATGTCAGCACGCCATACAGACTCATCATCGGAATCTGTACAAAGCTGCCTAATAGACCGGTCACCACACAAACTGTAAAGTTCGTCGGTATAAAGCAGCGAATGCCTGCGAGTATCGCCGCTCCTAAGAGCCCGATGGAGATTGTCCTCTTGATTCCAAGTCCAGCAATAATCGGCTTGGATAAGATGAATCCCACTACGGTAGCCAACATACCTGCTGCTCCGATTATTCCGACCAGATTATCATTTCCGAAAATCCATTTACAGTAGTATATACTGCCAGATGCCGCGATACCGCTCGTAACACTTGTGGTCAAGTTAAAGAGCAGGATGATCACCCAGTATTTATTCTTCAGAAGCATTGTCATTGCTTCTTTGAAAGGAACCGGCTCTTCCTCTTCTTCAGCAGCTCCCTCGGTTTCTTCTTCTTCGTAATCACATGCAAATTTGGCTTTGCGGCCGTTATGGCAGCAGATTGCAAACAGAACAAATACCAGTACACCAAGTACCACGCCGTATTTGATCCATGCGGACTGTGTGCCGCCCAGCATATTTGTCACCGGGATCGTGAGAATGGAGATCAGCATTCCAGCGCCATAATTGGCAACCGCACGGAACAGCCCGATACTTCCTCTCTCGCTCAAGCTTCTGCTTCGTACAGTCATAACTGCCGCAAACGGGGTCGCAATAAAGGTATAAAGACCTGCGGACAATACCAGATTCGTAATCAGCGCGTAGATTACGCCCGGAATCTGTCCTGCCTGAATCGGTACGGTAAACATCAGAACCATAATCAAGGCTGCCGGAATAATCTGCGGCAGGATCCATCTGAAATACTTATGGTCGCCTCCTTTTGAATGATCGATAAAATTCCCCGCAATCACATCCGTGAATGCATCAATCACCTTTGAGATTGCCAATACAATACCAACACTTCCGACAGCCAGTCCTACCTTGTCCGTGTAGAAATAATTGAGCTGTCCGACCAGATTCGCCATCAGCCCTAATGCGAGCTGTCCGCCGAGATCTGCCAAATAATCTCTTTTGCGCATTACGCGCCTTGCGCCCTGCTTGTCGTAACGGGGTGCGTTTTTGTCTTTTGCCATCTTTACTCTCCTCCTGTATCATTGATGATAGGTTTACTATACTGTTTTTCTATAGATAATTATTGTAAATTAATTTACAAAATTGTAAATTTCATCCTCGTTTTATTAAAACGTCTATCCTATGCTGCTTAGCATCCTGATAGTCTGGTATCAGCCCGGAATCGCAGATTGAACCGTCAGCATAAACCTCGGCTTTTCCATTCTTAATATGTTCGGGATTGCGGATGATAATATGATAATCCGCACCTCTGAAGTATCTCGTCACTTCTGCCTCTTCCCATTCTTCCGGAAAGCAGGGACTGATCCTAAGCCCTTCATAATCCCGTTTTACACCCAGAATACCTTCATACAGCCCCATCATGCACCATGCGGAAGTTCCTGTTGTCCATGACTGATAGGATTTTCCGTAATATTCCGGGTTCGTGGAATAGCAGTTGGTAAATACATAAGGTTCTGCCCCGGACTTCGCCGACGGGTTCTCTTCGCTGTCAGGCATAATCTTTTTCAGCGTTTTCAGTGCCTTTTCCCCTCTGCCTGTACAGCAATCCATGAGGATCTTAAAGCCGGTAGCATGACAGTACACTCCACCGTTCTCAAAAAGTCCCGGCAGCATACCGGACATCCTTCCCACATGGGCATCATACTCCGGGTACGGCGGCAGATTTAAGGGGAAGCCAAAATCCTGCTCCATGCTGTCCACAGCTTCCAACACGTAGGCCAGCCTTTCTCTGTCCGCGACTCCTGCCAGTACAGCCCATGTTTGTGCGTTCAAATAGATTTTGCTTCCGGCGCTGTCCTGCGTTCCTACGTTTCCCTTGCTGCTTAAGGCCCTAGCATACCATTTCCCATCCCATGCATAGCGGTTGATATCTTCCTTCAGCTGTTCATATTCCTTCTCCAGAAATCCGGCATATTGTGTATCCCCCGCATACTCCATCATTCTCTTTAATTCTCTCAGAGCCAGACAGAACTGGTGGGACAGCATCACAGACTCTGCCTCCGGATCATCCGTAATATTTAAGGCGTCATTCCAGTCGGCGAAATAAATCTTCACCAAACCATGCTCCCCTTTATCAAGAATTAAGCGATTAACCGCAGCCTTTACATGTTCCAGCACGGATGCTTTGCCGCCGTCCTGCCATTCAATCTCCGTATCAAGAATTGACAGATCTCCCGTCTCCTTGATCAGTTCGCACACCGCCCAGATGATCCAGAATGGTTGGTCTGAATAACGCATATCATCATAGGGATACCATGTAAGCACTCCGTGCCCGTCCTGGAACTGATGGCGCAGACATTCCAGGATTTCTTCTTTTGCTTTCTCCTGACGGTAATTCAACAGCGCTACAGAAATCTGCAGGTTGTCACGGACACCTTTCTTTCCTACGATACAGAAATCTGCCTGCTTTTTTACCCAGTTGTTCATCATATGATTAATCTTTTGGTCCGGTGTTTTCACAGACAAAGAGCTAATCTTCTCATAGTTATACGCCTCCGACTCTGCGAACTCCCGTTCTGTGGATTCTGCATCTGCATACCGTTTTACTGCACTGCATGCCTCTTCACAGGAAGAGCTGATCCCGAATACCACCTGAATCTCTTTCTCCTCTCCCGGCATCAGCGTGATCTTATGCTGCAGCACCCCGCCAAGAATGAACAGCGAGGCTTCGGAATTTGTACAGTCTTTTCCATTCACGACAATATCCGGTCGCTGGAACAGGGCGCAGGTCGATGCATCCGGAAGTGTCAGTGTACTTGTGGAACCGCAGAACTTCGTCAGGTCACCGTCCCATGCATAAACCGGCTCGGATGAGGCCAGAAACCCATGATACAGTTCATGGGGCGCGAAGGGATGGGCGGAATCACAGTAGATTCCGTTCAGTTCCCGTTTGAATTCTGTCTTCATGCAGCGGTACATTTCGTAGTATCTGGGATAAGAGAAGCCTTCCAGATAGAAACTGACCGCAGAGAACATGCTTAACCTTTTCTCTTGCTCTGCTGTATTGCGAAGTTTCAGTGTCCACACCTCATGAAACCCTTTCTTGGGCACGAAAATCCTCCAGGATCCCTCGATTCCGTTTTTCCTTGAGCAAATCTGTGTGTGCCCGATACTATGTGTACAGCAGTAGTCTTCCACCTCTGTGTTAAGCGGCCCCTTCCCGATATTCCAGCATGTTCCGTCTGCATCATCTCTTAAATATACGTATCTGGCATCATCCCGGTTGATCATACACATATCTGCTTTTTCGCTCAGATAATAACTGCGCCCGTGTCCTACCTGTGATATCTGAGCGCAGTAGCGGTCTTCATTCCACAGGTAATTATACCAATAACGCGGTGTTTCCGCATGATAGATCCGGCAGCCGTTCCCGTCCGGTGCGAACTCATACAATCCATTTTGTGCACTTTTCTTTAACTCAGAATTCATCTTTCTTTCAATCTCCTGTTTTATTATTTTGTAATCTCAAAGCACTCCCTTGGGAACTATGCTTATTCACCGACCACAAGTCTGTACTGGATGCCCGGAACAGAACCGTCCATTGCAAACCGTATTTCATCTCCTGTTTTTTCTCCATTCATTTCGGCAATTACTTCCCCGATCGGATTTAACACCTCCAGTTTCGCATTCTCCGCTTTCACACGGATGCAGCCTTCCAGTGTCTCTGCGTACAGTTTGCCTTTGAACTCCACAGCGGCAAACGGAATCCCCATCAGCTCCGGTCCTTTGCCAAATGTTGTCTCGTCCATACCGGTTGTCCCCATTGCCGTCAAAATATATTCTGACGCGCCATCCATCTTAATTTCATCTTTTGCGATCAGAGCCAGTGTAATCCTTTCGTTTTCCGCCTCCACACAGATCTTGTCAGAAAGGGAAATCTCTTCTTCCGGTGCGCCGCTGAAATAGCCGCAGTAAGGTGTGTGGATAGAGAAGCGTGCGTGATCCGGGTCAAAAACGATTTCTTTTGTGTCTGAAATCAGCCTTCCTTCCACATAGCCGGTATCTTCCGGCAGAATACCCCACTCTTTCATCGCACTGTCCATGATTTCGGCAAACGTCCGGTAATCTCCGTTGCCCGATGTCTCTCTGATCCGGTCGAACACAAGTGCTTTTTCTCCAAGATGCACTCCCGGCTGAATCTCTTTCGTGTCTTTCACAGCATTTTCCAGACGGTTTTCTTCTTTATAACACCGGAACGCATCCCTGTACTCAGACCATGCATAATATACTCCATGTTCCGCATCTGAGAGATCAGCTCCGTTTAAGAACCCGGCATTTACCGCTATGTCCGCATTGCCCTGATACTTGTCTCCTCCGTCCAGAAATACATTGCGCATGGACGTGATATACGGGAAAAATGTAGTCGGCATTGCATGGAAAAGAGGCAGCGTTTTCAGGTCATTCTGTGTGTAGACCACATCCACGCAGTTCTTTGCCACGGATACAAGCCCCTTCAGGAAAACAGAGACCATGAATCCCCACTGACAGATTACTGCCGGATCGTTATATACATCGAAAACATTCAGTATCTCATCTGCCGGCTGGTCATCCCAGTTCTCGGAGGTATGGTGATTATAAAGGATCAGTCCGTCCCAGTCGTTTAAGCAGGCATATGCTGCCATCTGCACAAACGCCGTGGAATGGAAAGGATGCTCCCCATACTCGTTCCACTCGCTGAGCATAAAAGGTTTTCCTTTCACAATCGCCAGTGATCCCAGACTTAAAAGGGTTGTTGCCGCCGATCCCACGCCGGTCTGCATGGTCAGAGGATTCGTAGAGACATATTCCATGGGGCCGGCCACCAGGTATGTATTATTCTCTACCGGAAGGAGAGGATGGTTAAAATAGCTGTTATTCTCCATCAGGTCGCCGTCTGTATGCCCATACACATCCGCTGCCCCGGCAATTAAATTGCTGGTAACGACAGGAACTTTTGCCCCGAGGAAATGGATATAGTCTTTCATATCCTGATAGAACTTCCGGTTCATATAGATGCCGAACTCCATAAAGTCGGCATATCTTGCCGGTCCTTCCGGTGCATCCCACTCTCCTTCCGGGTCGCTGACCGGCTGGTAGAAACTGCCTTCAATCCCCCGGACGGTTCCCCGAGCCGGATCTTCTTCCTCCCCCAGTGCGCAGCAACCGTCCTTTGTCCACGCTTCTTCCAGATGCTCCCGTGTGTGGTACTTCATCAGCAGGAAGTCGTTAAAGCGCTCCTGTACTTCTGCCCGGTAGGGTTTCATCTCTTCCCCTGCATCGTCGCCCATATTACCCTTGATAGCAGTGTCCTCGTTGTTGATTTGGATTGTCACTACCGCCGGATCATCGATAAGCGCCAGTCCCGTATAGGGATTCACATGGCAGAGTAGCTCCTTTGCATACTCTTTCTGTAGTTCAATCATCCGCTGGTTGTACAGACAGTACCGTTTGATACAGGAGGGTGCACCGCCCGGATACTCCATGCCGTCTCCCTCTTCAAACTTTCTCGCTACAATCAGGTCTATATGGAGATAGATGCCCTTCTCTTTCAGCTTCGCCGCAAAGTAATCGAACCGGTCCAACCCATCCGGGTTGAATTTCCTGCTGGTACCGGATGCATAGTCCAGAAGAGGTGCTTCCTTGCAGCTGCTCCAGCTTCCCGGCTCCTCTCCCACAGGGGCGTCCGCCGCATGGAGACGGATGATGTTCACTCCCATGCTGGCGAACCGTTCCGCCATTCTGTCCGCCGTCTCATGATCCGGCGTATTGGAACGCGCCGCCACATTGAATCCTAAAAACCGCGCTCTCGTACCATCTTCAAAATAAAGATGCCCCTTTTTCGCTTCGACAAACCCATGTTTTCCCGCAGGCGCATCCAGCAGATGAGAGTAATTGAGGACTCCCGTATTCGGTTCTGCCTTGTGTATCCTGATTCGTTGTTTCATTCTGATCTTCCTCCTATCTCTTCCGGCTCCTGCTACCTTATCATTTTTCTTGCACAGCAACCTTTCTGATGTCAGACTATCACATGACAATTTATAAATATTGTAATATTCTTTTAATTATTGTAAAATAGAATATATAATTTTAGTTTAAGGAGAGAATGACCTATGGAAACAGATTATCTATCTATGTGTAAGAATTTTTATGCGGCGACAAAAATCCCGGTCACATTACTGAAAGGCAAATATGCAGTCTATACTTCTTTTAATGATATCACTGGCACATCTCCTGCATACTTCCGTGAGGATCTCTTTCCCATGAGCGATCATAATCCGACCTTTTGCAGTGATTCTCCGGATATCGGCTACGGACGCCTTTTAATCGAGAATACCGACTATAATCTGATTCTCGGCCCGGTATTCAACGTTCCTGTCACCGAAGAACTAATTCGCTATTCCTCCAGAGAGAGTGGAGTCTCTTTAGAGAACAGGGAACAGTACGCAGAATTGCTCTATGCAATCCCCCTGCTTGGTCAGGCACAGTTTGCCAATTATCTGGTATTTCTCCATCAGTGCATCAACCACAAGACTGTCCCCGCAGAACAGCTCTTTCTGGAAAATGACAAGCTCACACTGGAGCGCTTTAACCAACAGACGGATCAAATGGTAGAAGATAAGGAAGAAGGAAATGTTCATAACACCTACTATTTTGAACTGGAATTGTATCAGATAATCAAGAATGGGAATACAGACGCCCTGAAGAAATTTCTCTCTGCCACCCGTGCTCCCCTCAAGGAAGGGAAGATGGCAGGCGCACCCTTGCGGCATGCCAAAAACCTCTTTATCAGCGCTGTAGTAAAAGCCGGTATCATGGGTGCAATCCCGGGCGGTGTGGATATCGAAAAAACATACCAGCTCATAGACTATTACATTCAAGAGTGTGAACAGCTGCGCACAATTGAGAAAATCAATCAGCTCCAGTATGTCATGCTTCTGGATTTCTGTCAGCGTGCCGAAGAAACACGCATCCCGGAAGGTATCTCCCCGGATGTCTATCAATGTATGACCTATATCCGGAACCACACAAATGAGCCTATCTCTGTAGAAGCTGCCGCCGCTCATACAGGGCGCAGTGCCTCTTATATGATGAAACACTTTAAAGGTGAACTCGGCATCCGGATGGGCGCTTACATTATGCGCTGCAAGCTGGAAGAAGCAAAAAGTCTTCTGACCTACAGCGAAAAAAGTCTGGCTGAAATCAGCAGCTATCTCTGCTTTTCCAGCCAGTCCTATTTTCAGAATGTATTCAAAAAGCAATACGGTGTCACACCGCTCCAATACCGGAAACAGACAAAAGGACGGTCAAACTGAAGCGCCTGCGAGTTCCACAGCCATCCGGCAGATCCGGATGGCATTTTTTATCAATTCCTCTCTTGTAATATGACCGTTCTTGAGAGCTGCCGTAAGGTTATCAATTTCCTGCTGGCTTCCCGGCATAAAAAGATCATTTCCTGCGAGAGCCACCTTGTATGCCTCGGGTGCAGGATATTTCGCATCAGCACTTAATATATCAGAGGATGTTACCCAGTCTGTCATTACAATGCCGTCAAATTCAAATTCACAGCGGAGCACATCCTCAAGAAGTTCTCTATGCTCAGAGGTATGCTTCCCGTTTAACAGATTATAAGATGTCATCAGGGCTTTAGGCTGTGCCAGACGAACACAGATTTCAAACCCTTTTAGATAGATTTCCCTCAGCGCACGTTCACTGACTATACTGTTATTGTTATACCGATTTGTCTCCTGATTATTCGCCGCAAAATGCTTGATGGTAACCCCACATCCGGGATGGCTCTGCACCCCTTTCGTAAGTGCTGCCGCGAATACGCCGCTTATCAGCGGGTCTTCTGAAAAATATTCATAATTCCTGCCGCATCGTATGGACCGATGGATGTTAAGAGCTGGAGCCAGCCACAGATGAATGCCAAACCGCTCCATTTCGCTTCCTACGATATCCCCGCAGCGTTCTGCAAGCAATGGATTCCAGCTTTGGGCGATCGCGGTGCCGATGGGAATTGCCGTCGCATACTGCTCAAAGATCTCACTGTCCTCTCCGGGCTGCGGAATCATGCTGTTCATATATGCGCGCTCATCCTCGGTCAGAAGATTCTGCATTGTCTCCGGCATTGTACTCCCCAGACTATGTATTCCATTCTCATCCCGGAAGCACTTTTGAGAAAGCCGCAGTCCTGCCGGTCCGTCTGCCATAACGATCACGGGGATTTCTCCCACTTTTGCCGTCTCGCCTGCCGCGCCTGCAACCGACATAGAAGCATTACCGATGATGCCTGTCACTCCGCCTCCTGCAACGAAAGCACCCACATTCAGGCTAATCAGTTCTTCATCGGAAAATCCCTCCATCTCCGGCATTGGCTCATCTTTATGCTCATAGACTACTTTCACTATATCCACGCTGGAAATATCTGCTTCCAAAGATTGTATCTTTTTTCCTACTCTGTCCTTTCTCTTTCTTTCCGGCTTCCAGTCTGTGAAATCCGGTTTTCCAAAACAGTTTTTTACTGATTTTATAACCAAAGTTTCCGGTACTGATATGACACCGCAGACTTCCGTATCTCTGCTGCTGTTTCCCATTCGGAGGGTATATTCCCCTTGTTCCAGAATCCATGCCGCCTGTTCTTCGTCGTAAGATGCCAGATCCGTCAGTAAGAATGAAAGTTCAACTGTCTGTTTCTCCCCCGGTTTTAATTCTTCTGTCTTTTTCCATGAAGCCAGAGTCTGATAAGGCTGATCCAGCTTTCCTTCCGGCACAGAAACGTATAACTGTACGACCTCTTTTCCACAGAAATCACCTATATTCACCACTTCTGCACCTATTTCGGCAGTCATTTTATCCAGTTTCAGACCCTTAAAACGGACTTCAAAATTTGTATAGGAGACACCGTATCCAAACGGAAACAGTACCTCTTTATCCACACTGTCAAAATATCGGTATCCCACATAAATTCCTTCCTGATACCGGGTATCATCCTGTTCTCCAAATGACGCAAAATCCGGATAATCCTTCCATTTTGTCCAGGTAGTCGTCAATTTGCCGGAGGGATATGTTTTCCCAAGAACAAGATCCGCAAGAGCGCTTCCTGTCTGCACTCCAAGCTGCGACAGAATCAGGATATTCTCCACTTCCATGACAGGTGAAAGATCTACCGGACCTCCTACATTCAGAACCAGCATAAACCTTCTGTACTGCCGTTTCAGCTCAAGGATTGTCCGTCTCTCGCTTTCTGTCAGGAAAATATCGCCTTCCCTCGCTTCCCTGTCATTTCCCTCTCCTGATATCCTTGCAAGGACATAAATGGCTGTCTCACCTTTTACATTCAGTGGCAGATCATATTCCGGCTCCGGCATGACAGCTCCCATCCCTTCGATTACGGGATGTGTATGATGCTCCTGCGCCCTTCTTCGGATTTCTTCTGTAAAACCAGCCTGCGCTTTGTCATATATTTCGTCATAGGCATCAAGCCAGTCTCTGGAAACAATTTCAAACCCAGCTTTCTGAAATCCATCCTCTACTATCTCAAAGAATCGGGAATTCACCTCTCCGGAACCGGTTCCTCCTTTTACTGTCTTACGCACACCGTTACCATACAGTGCAATCTTTCCCGGCTTACCAAGGGGGAAATCGCCGTTCTTCTTGAGAAGTACTGTACACTCAGGAAGAAGCGGCCGCAGTATATCCAGATGCTCCTGTTCGTATTTCTGAAGTTCCATAAAGCATGCTCTCCTTTCTGCAAAAGTTCATTTACTGCAGATATTTTATCAAAAGTGCTTTGGGGAATCTTTCAAAATAGTGGATAGAATTGTAAATTAATATCTATAAAAGTCAAAATTTTACTTTTTGTGTGGAAAAGCAAATCCATGCGGAATTTTACTTTTATAAGAAGTATTCTGCAATATCTTTTATATTACAGAAAATACTATTTAGTAAAAACAAGCTTTAGTGTACCCGGGACCAAAAATTCCCTGCACCTGCCTGTATTCTTTACATGAACCGTTTCCACCTGCCCATTGATCTCCACATGTGCAATAAACCGATTGGGACGGTCTATGAAACGACCCTCTGTGATATGTTCGTACTTCATTTTTTCTGCTTGACCACGCTTTCTATTTTTTCTTTGTTCCTCTTTACACACTGTATATGCCATAGCATGTTTTCCTTATATCTACAACATTCTCACTTTGGGAAACTATTCTCCAGGCAAAGTGCCCCCGATCCAGCTGTCTCATATGGATACCATGAATATGCCGTCAGTTTAGCCCACTCCTCAATTCCTAATTTTTTCGCAACAGACCTTGGGAAAAGGTGATGCCCTAATCCAGTCTCTAAAAGATCTTTCCAAGCCAATCCAAACGGATCAAGTTCCCACATTGTATTAAAAACATACCCATACAATGTTGGATTTCCACCTGCCAGCCCTATCGGATCCTGTTGCGTATACTGACCAAGACTTGGATCATAGTAGCGGAAACGATTATAATACAGACCGATTTTCTTTCTTATCCTCATACTGCCCTTGGAAACGAGATGGAATAAAATTCTTTTTCACCTGTTTTTGCACCCCCCATAGAATATCTAGAACCAAAATACAATTACATAAATAATTTTTACTTTAGTCCAATAAGAACCTAACCTTTTACATGTCTCTCATGGAAAGTAATCCAACTATCCTTGCTTTTTAATGAATTAAATAAAGCTGTTTTCTGTAATGCTACATATATTGCCACTGCTCTCGCTTGACAATTAATTGACTTTTGTGGATTAAATTCTATGTCTGTAAACCACTGATATTCAGATATATTCAAGTCATAGCCAAAATTTTTTATTAAAGCAGAAATATATATATAATCATAAAATGCTGTTTTGGGCTCTAACGTCCATATTTCATCATTTCTCACAAATCCCACCAACTTTCCAGAATTACAGTGTCGTTCATCTCTCTTTGCCTGTTTCGGAGACACGTTTAACAAATCTAAATATGGTCCCCCATTCTCATATTGCTTTGCTGCTTGAAAAACATTTTCCAAAAAAATACCATCTAATTCCAAAGAAAATGCTCCTATCTCTTTTCCAACCCGTACCTCACTCTTGCTTGACACTTCCAATGCCTTTTCATGTTTCATTTCATAGATAGACTGATGTAACGCTCTAATATTTTTTTGTTTTTGTGTTATCGAAAATCCTCCACTCCACATAAAATCAAAATTTTCACATATAACAACATCATCTTGAACACTCCATGCAGGGCGTTTTGCCATATTGATAACCTCCTTTTTTCATAAATAATCTCTCGGTATCTCCAAGCCACTAAACATAAGGCTTTCAGATTCCATTTTTATTAAAATCCCCCACTTTTTATCAAAAAACACTTGATAAACAGCCTCAAAAATGCGGCGCATTGCGCCTGTTTAATCAGAAAGCATATTTGTTCTAGCACAGCCGGTAAATTTTTGATTGAAGGCGATTTTTATTGTCAGATAATTACATCTGTCATTTTAACTATCAAAACTTTCTTTTTGAAAATCTCTGTAAATATTATCCTGATCCAGATGCCATTTTCAGCGACACCTAAGACCTCATTGACCGTTTTAGGAACTTGGATTTTTCATACACAGATGAACTGATACTGAATAAATATTCCAAGTATGGTCCTGCCCTAAGAACTCCTTCCTGTATGCAGCATTCTTATCTTCTTTCCATTGATTTTAAAATTACATCTTTGACTGACTGGATTGTACAGCTTAAAATCTATCCGTTATCCCTGTCTGCAAAACTGGAAGAAAAATGAATCATGATGGTGTTGAAATTTCGAAAACAAGAATCAAGTTATGATGACCGTTGGCAAGCTACAAATATGGCTGTTCCTGTGAATCCCCATGTTCTGATTCAAAGTACGAAAGAACCGTCCATCTGGCTATGAAAGCCAATCCACGTCTTATAAATATACCGCCGCGTGGCAACGTAAAAGAAAAAAATACAATGCAAGAACTTCTGCTGAACGCTCGAATAAGCGTGAGAAAATAGACTTCAAATTAGAAAGCGTGGATTGTCAACACTTTTTCAGACAAATTTTTTTAGGTTATTTTTCCGATATTGTACAGGCGTTTGATACCCTAAGGAAGAATGTATGCGGTGATGATTATACCAGTTTACATAATCCCATAGTTTTATCTTCAGTTCTTCCTGCGTATGGAATGTTTCATTCCATACAAATTCTGTTTTTATAATCTTGAACGTAGCTTCTGCCACTGCATTGTCATAAGGACATCCCTTATGGCTCAGGGAGCGTTCCATATGGAACGTTTCTAACAGTTCTTCAATTGTCTCGTTTTTAAATTCATTTCCACGGTCTGTGTGGAAAATATGGATTTCCGACAGATTTCCGTCTACTTTCATAAATGCCTGTTTTACAAGTTCTGCTGTTTTATGTTCTCCTGCACTGTATCCAATAATCTCCCTGTTAAAAAGATCAATCAGTACACAAATATAATTCCAGCGGTTTCCTACCCTTACGTAGGTCAAATCACTTACCACTACATTGCGGTATGGCTGGTTTTGAAATTGTCGGTTCAACACATTCTCTACTTTTGATTCATTACATCTGTCTTTTTGCGGTTTAAACTGTGCTGTAGTATAGCTTGATACCAGACCTTCCTGTTTCATAATCCGTCCAATCCTGCGTCTTGATACCTGTTTCCCGCAATCCGCCAGTTCTTTCTTGATCTTTCGTGTACCATAATGGTTCCGGCTTTTTCTAAAAATTTCCTGAATGTCTGCAGTGAGTTCTGATTCATCTTTTTTTGCTGCTGCTTCATAATAATAGGTGCTTCTGTTTACCTGTAGGACGCGACACATTGCTGATACAGAGTATTTGTGGGCATTTGCTTTAATCACATTTACTTTCGTCCTAAGGTAAGTACGTAATCATTCGTATCTGTCAGCAACTATATTTTTCTGATACACTCTTTTCATAACAAAGAAAGGAAACTGTATCATTATGAAAACAGATGAAAAAATCACGCTGTGGTCTGAACGAATCCATGAATTTCAATTCAGTGGGCAGACTTGCAAAACATGGTGTCAGGAACATCACGTTCCAGTCTCTACAATGAATTATTGGATGCGCAAGCTGAAAAAATTGGACGAACAATCAGATACAGATATGATTTTTGCAAAAATGCCAACGGAAAAAGAGATTTCAAAGAATGAGACTTTGAATATCAGCCCGTCTCCAGTCCGCATTTTTATCACAAACGCTATTCGGATTGAAGTGATGCCTGAATGCCCGCCGGAATTTTTTCGTGTTCTGATCCAGGGGCTGAAAGATCATGCTTGATCTGGCAGGTGGCACAACCGTTTACCTTGCCTGTGGAGCTACCGATCTGAGAAAAAGCTATCACGGACTGGCTGCAATTATCAAGCTAAAATTCAAACTTGATCCCTATTCGCGCTGCATGTTTGCGTTCTGCAACCGCAGGCGGACTTCTATTAAGATTCTGCAATGGGACGGATCCGGTTTCTGGATTCTGATGAAGAGGCTTGACAAAGATTCCTTTCACTGGCCGGATACTCCGGATGAATTACAGAAAGTGACCCTGAAAGAGATGCATTGGCTGTGTGATGGTCTTTCACTTACTCCGAAGGGAGCTTTTGAAGAAAGACATCCAAAGATTGTTGTATAAAGAACGGATTTGTCAATTCGCAAAAAGCACGAAATACTCGTGGATATCGGTATATATTCCTACACAGTAAAACGTTGATTTTTCTCGAACAGCTGGACTTTCTATGCTATACTGGAATTATCATATAAGAGTTTGGAGATTGCCGGATGGATCCGTTTTTTACAGAGGAACAGCTGAATAACATGAGCCGTGAAAACATGATGGAAGTTATGCGAATCATGCAGAATCAGGTTCAAAAAAAAGAGACCGAGGTACAGCTTCTGAAAGACAAGCAGAAAGAACTGGAATTTATGAACGCAATGCTTTCAGACCGTCTTGCGCTTGCACAAAGAAGACGTTTCGGTTCTTCCAGTGAAAAATACGCAGATGGATATGAACAGATGGATCTGTTTAATGAGGCTGAAGTCAATGCAGATATGGATACTGCTGAGATTGAAGAGGAAATCGTGATTCCATCGCACAAACGGAAAAAACGCACCGGCAAAAAAGAAGAAGATCTCTCTAATTTCGAAGTAACAGAAACAATCGAATATAAACTGACCGGCGAAGACCGCTATTGTCCGGACTGTGGAACAAAGTATAAAGTCGTCACAAAAGAAGTCGTAAAACGACTGAAATTCATCCCCTCCACCTTTGAAGTGGTTGAAGAAGTAACCTATGTATACAGTTGTCCAAAATGTGGTGCTATGATCCGGCCGGAAAAAGAGTTTCCGCTGATCAAGGGAAGCATTGCTACACCTTCGCTGGTTGCCGGAATCATGAATGCAAAGTATGTCAATGGCATGCCGCTGGCAAGACAGGAACGGGAATTCGCAAGGTATGACTTAAATCTTTCAACAAAAACAATGGCAAACTGGATCATCAGCTGTGCAGACCGGTATCTGGGACTGCTTTATAGGCAGATGAAGGAAGAATTCCTAAAGAGCAGATACATCCATTGTGATGAGACCAGGATTCAGGTAATTGATGAACCGGATCAGAAAGGATCATCTCAAAACTGGATGTGGGTATATCTGACAGATCATTACAGTGAATCCCCACAGATGGTTCTCTTTGATTATGAGAGAACGCGTGCCGGATATCACCCGGTAAACTTCCTTGGAGATACATTTCATGGATATCTGACGTGTGATGGATACCAGGCGTATCATGGACTGAACGATTCCATTACCGTAACAGGATGCTTTACCCATGCGAGACGCCGTTTTGATGCTGCGCTCACGGCATTAAAAAAGGATTTCACAAAGGAGCAGCTGAAAGAAACAGTTGCATATCAGGCAATGACGAGGATCGGAATCCTGTATAAAGTAGAGGAACTGATCAAAGATAAGACACTGGAAGAACGGTATCAGGAACGCCAGAAGCAGTCGCGTCCAGTAGTGGAAGCTCTGTTTGAATGGCTGCATTCGATGGAAGATTCTGTAGACAGATCTTCCCTTATTGGTGATGCCATTTTATATACGCTGAATCAGGAAAACTATCTTCGCAGGTACTTGGATGACGGGCATCTGAGCATTGATAATAATAGTGCGGAGCGTGCAATCAAAAATTTTGCAGTAGGCCGCCGGAATTGGCTGTTTGCCAAGAGTATCCGTGGTGCAGATGCCAGTGCTGTTGTTTATAGTATCGCAGAAACAGCCCTGCTGAATGGTCTGAAGCCGTATGTATATCTTTCCTATGTATTAGACGAGCTTCGTAAAATGGGACCTTTTCCAAAGCCGGATGATCTAAATCGGCTTTTGCCATGGTCAAATGAATTACCGGAAGGATTTCGAACCAAAAAGAAGAAATAAAATGTGCCGCCCTGATGGGCGGCATGTTTTTTAAAAAGGCAAGGTACAGATGATTACGTACTTACTTCTTAGCTGCTGGTTTTCTTTCCGAAGCCGGATCAGTTCTTCCTGCTCCGGAGTCCGGTTATCTTTTTCATGGAAAGAACCGGAATTGGATGCCTGCTTTACCCACTTGTCAAACAGGGAAGTAGCAATGTCATATTCACGGCAGATATCACATCTGCGTTTGCCGGAACGATATAGTTCCACCAGTTGCTGTTTAAATTCATCTGTATATTTGCGAGGTTTTCGTCGTTGTTTTTGTTCGGTCATAAAGAGTGCTCCTTCGTGTATTTATTATAGATTATATGACCTTAAAAAATCTGTCCAGTTAATTGTAACCTATCCAGCGGCAGACACCGCTCTACTAAGATGTGGTACTGCCGCCTCTATCACATCCTGATGTTACAGCATCTGGATGCATGGAATCTGCCATTTGAATTCCCCTCAGAAAGTTGGTTTTGAATGTAGCATAATCCTATAGATATCATACCTTATTTTTCGGTATTACAACAGTACTATGTCTATTTCTTGTACTCTTATTTTCAATTTCGGATAATATTTACTTGTCAAACTTCAATGCCAGAGTTTCGCTGGCATAATCAATCAGAATTCGGAGACATCATATAATGTATTTTTTATCAGTTTTACTTTTTTAAAATAGTTTCTACATTCACTCAAGTCCAACTATAAGATTACCTTTTTAGAACGGTTACGTTCAAACATGGAATCATCAATAATAAGAACATTGGCACGATCTTCCGAATCCAGTGAAAGAATAGCGTTGTTTATGATTCTGGATGCAAGTATTGTAGTAAAACGCATCCAGTTAATTTGAACCATCTTCATGAAACGATACACGATATCTTTTGCAAAATCAGGAGTATTTTTTCCAGTAAGCAGACTCATATACATACTTCTGTTGGAGAAAATCAGCAGAAACATGTATTGAAAAATCTCCGTTACAGGAGTGTCTTTCCTTTTATAGGCATTGGCAGTTTTCAAGGCTGAGGAAATATGAAACCTTGTGAAAAATCGTTTGATAGATTTAGAAATCTGCTTATCATTTTGAGTCGCTTGTGTTATACTTTTATTCATAGCATGAGCCTCCGGTTTGTAATTGTTTTTCGGCAACTCAATTATACCAAAACCATTGGTTTCATGCTATTTTTATGCCAGTTATTATTGAATTTTCAAGGTGCATAAGCACATTTTAATGTGCGAAGTTTGAGTTACTATAAAATACATCTGCATTTATCAAATCTAAACAACTCATCTAGATCAAATACTTATTTTAAACTATTTTTCCTTTATAAACATTACTACATTCCAATTTTTCCCACCAGCTGTGATATTAATTCAATGTATTCTCTAATTTTTACTTTTTTCAGATTTTGAATCTTTTCGCTACCACCTAATCCCAATAATGGCACATAACCAAAGCACTCATCCTGCTCCAGTTTACCTAATTTATTTACTGCTTCTATATACTGGGGTATCTGAAAATACTTTTCTAAAAAATAGTCATCTCCAAGGTTTTGTATAAAACGTTTAAAATTTTTTGCGAGCATGACGAAATTACCATTTTTGTACTTCACCATACCAATATATTGGCCTTCTTCAAATGTTACTATATCCCCAAAAGCCGTCACTAGTATCGGAATCGAAATATTTCCTCTAAAATATGTTTCCTTAAGCAGTTCCTGATAATCTTCTGGATTTACTGCTTTTAGATATTCTCCCATCAATCTTGCCAATCCATTATCTTCCCATATTTTTATTAATTCATCAGGTAATATTGTTTTATATCTGTGAAGTAATTCCTGTTTTATATCTTGACCTTTTTCAATTTGCAACATATTAGTCTCCTTTATGTGCCAGCTTTACATTAAGATATGTTGAATTTTTCTCTGCTTCAGACATACTCTCTGCCATTTTTTTTATTTGTGCATCAACACCATCAATTCTATAACGCCACTGTGAACCGATTGAAGAGTTAACACCTTTATCTCCAACACCACCGACATTACTTGCATAACCACCAGCCACTTGATCGGGGTTGTGTAAAGCTGCCTGCGTATCCAACCATTTTTCAGCCTGTTCTTCTGCTTCTTTTAAAGATAATCCTGCATCCTGTAATTCGTCTACTTTATCTACAAATGCCTTTTCTCTTGCTGCCTGCTGTGCCGCATTGCTTTCTATTGCACGCCCTTGTTCAATATACTTTTGACGATTATCGAGATATTCCCGAACTGTCAATTCATTCATACCCTTTTGCTGATCTGCTAATTGTCGGGCAAACTCAGCTTCATCAAATTTTGAATTATAATTAAATTCAACCTCTATTTCGTCAATTCTTTTAATCTCATCAAGTACATCTTCACCACTCTCAAGAGCCTCACGCATCGTAGCATCATAATTTGCAAAAATACTTCTTAACTTATTCTGTGTTGCTGCCATTATCCCATCAAGGATTTCTCCTATGACAACACCTGTTACAAAATCTGCCACCATCTGTCCTGGATCAAAAGCATATGCCCACTTCTCATCCCATGACATACTGTCATCAAAGACTGCATACGCAAGTCTTTCACCTGCTGATACCGCTGTATCTACAACACCTTCAGTCAAACGATGTGCTCCCGGAAATTTTGCTCCAAATGCCCCCGTTATAAAACCGCTGGCAGCTGATATTCCTACATCTCGAAAAGCTTCTTTCGCACTTCGGACATTTCCAGTCGAAATCTCCTCTCCTGCTTTCATCGCTGTCGTAGATAATGCACCAATACCCGCACCTATAAACGCCCCGGCTAAAATACTTCCAGCTCCAAGCGTTGCTATACTAATTGCGGCACCAATGGCACATACTGCAACTACTCCAAGACCGATTGCAAGGTTTCTCGTAAATCCTTCCCAGTCAAATTCACCCTCCTTAGGTGCATCATCATAGGGCGGATACCCAGTATACTTACTGGCTGATATTCCTGCCAGCCTGCCCAGCATATCCACACTGCCGTTCACACAAAGACTGGATGCCCCTTCTGCATACAATGCCATGATATCTGACATTCCCTGCATGGCAATCCCTGTCATGCTCTCCAGCCGGATTCCTTCTTTTGCCATCAGAACAAGCCCGCCATTGCTTTCTATGGTAGTCCCCGTTTCATCCTCAAATGTAATCTTTCCCGTTTCACCGCCATCCAATCCCATTCGCTGCGGATACAGATCCATTCCTTTTCCGTGCTCTGACCGGAAACTTTTTTTCTCGGGACTTCCCGTCCCCTCACAGGTGCTTCCATTAGTACGGATACACCCTGTCGCTATTCCCTGCGCCTCATCTCCATTTCCTATATATAATGCTGTTTTTGTTCCCTTCTGCGGCATACAGTACATCAGGTTTCCTGTCGCCGGAGCAAATCCATAACTGTTTCCACCTGCCGCACTTTTATCAATATCAAATGCTACTTCTACCTGCTCCCCCTGCGTTCCGACAATGGATCCGACAAATGACATTCCCGTATAGTCCGGGTTATCCTCCCATGGAACCCACGTATAACTGTTTCCCGCAAGGCGGTATGTAAAAATGACCTCCCCTCCTGCCAGTTCTGTTTTTTTCCGAGAAACAAGCAGCTCCCTTCCTTCATATGTTACTCTGTCCCCCAGCGACAGGCTTGTCCTCGTAACAACATCATAACAAATGAAATCTTCCCTATCAACAAGGCATTTTCCACTGACTGCATAATATCTCCCATCAAAACAGAGATCACAGAAAATGATTTCTCCCAATTCCCTTTTTTCACCTTCCGGCAATCCAAGGTAAAAGCGGGGATAATAATAGCTGGTATCCGGCACTAATGGAAGCCCAAGCTGGGACGCCATTCTTTTCAGAAATCTCCAGTCCGTTTCCTGATACTGTATCAGCGTCCCTCCGGTCCGCATGTCGCTCCCTGGCAGTATGCAGGCACTGTGCTCGGTATCTGCTGTTACGGCACTGGCAATCCCCATATAAGTCTGTACTTTTTTCTGAAATACCCGGTTACTTTTTTTCTGATCTAAAAGAATTGTTCCTGACACAGCCTGTATGTCTGCAATCCTGTATCCTCTTTCTTCTTTGATTTCCACCTTTTCCGGATATCCGCTGAACAAAGCTCCCGCAGTATTCCCCTGCCCCAAAAGCTGTATGGGTGCATTCATGCTGTTTATGCCTATCTCATTTTCTGACAACAGAAGTCGAAAGTTTCCTCTGGCATGTTCCCCTGGAACCTCCCATGTCTGAAAATCAAGGATCTTTTCCATGGCAAAGGAACTGATAAATTTTAAATCGGAATATTCAATTCTCCTTTGTAATCCTTCTGCCATAAGCCGCTCCAATAGACATATATATAATTTTGAATTTATTAATAGTTATTCAAAAGTAAATACTATGATTTAATTCTTTCTCCCGTATTACTATCTAAAAAAACTTTCTTTCCATTCTCCTCTATCAATTCTATATCAGTTCCAACTTTGCAATCATATATTGCCAAAATTGCTGGTTCTATATTTGCTACAGTATTAAAATCACATATACACATATTATCAGCTTTACTCAAATATTCTTCTGTATCAATATCCGCAAAAAACCTCCATCCATTATCTACATCATTTATAGCTTCTTCTCTAACACACCATCTCAACTTTCCCTTATGGGATAATATATTTTTTGAAACAATACTTCCACCAGCATTAGAAATAAAAGTTACTAATTCACTCATACTTTTTCATCCTTTCTAGTAAACTTGCTCTATAAGGCATTTTCTCCGCAATTTCCAATGGTGTTTTTCCCCACGCATTCTTGTGATTAACTAAAACATTATTTTGTGAAAACCAAATTTGATATAATGGCTCGAGTTCCTCATCAGTATATTTCATATTAACCACATATTGTAATGGCAATCTATCCTTTTTATCTAATTGATTAATATCTACTCCATTTTTAATTAATCTTTGGCACAACTCTGCAGTTTGTTTTATATTGTGATTTGTCCTTGACAACAGAATATGTAATAAATTTTCGCCACATTCATTTATCACATTAGTTTCAGCACCTTTATTAAGTAAAAAATCTGTTATTAAATAACGGCTTTCTGCATCATTATTAGATAATGAATAAAATAATAATGATTTTCCTTTATATAATTTTTTCTCATCTCCTTCGTTATAACAAGAAATAAACTCATCATATTTTTTCATTTTAGCTACTAAACTTATATCCATTGATTTCTTGTATGATAATTAGGAAGTTAATTATCACATATTTCCTTTCTTTTAATATCGTGGTTCAATACAATTCAGATACTATGGACTTTTGATTTGTTTTCTGTAGCTTGACTACTCAACTGGAGTGTATTGCCACTACCTTTATCTGAATTGTTTATTAGCTGGATGTTGCCGGAGTGTTTTTCACTCAGAGTACTTATTTCTATCAAGTCTACGATGATAATCGTTGGTGGACATCATGGTATCAGACTTTAGGAAAGGGAGGTACAACCTCATGAAAATTTACGTAGGCATTGATATTGCCAAACTTAATCATTTCGCCGCTGCGATTTCTTCCGACGGTGAAATAATCATTGAGCCGTTCAAATTCACAAATGACGCTGATGGCTTCCAACTGCTGGTCTCTAAACTCGAATCATTCGATAAGAACAGCCTCATCATCGGTCTTGAGTCAACGGCACACTACGGTGACAACCTTGTTCGATTCCTTGTTACTGAGCTTTACCAAGTGTGTGTGTTGAACCCCATCAAAACCTGTCAAATGCGAAAAAATAACGTTCGCAAAACTAAGACAGATAAGGTCGACACTTACGTGATTGCTAAAACTCTTATGATGCAGGACAACCTCAGATTCGTCAGCTTCTTTGATCTCGATATGATGGATCTTAAGGCATTGGGACGTTTCCGTCAGAAAACCATAAAGCAACGTACCCGATTGAAAATTCAACTGACAACCTATGTTGATCAGGTCTTTCCGGAGATTCAATACTTTTTCAAATCCGGTCTGCATCAACACGCTGTCTATGCTTTATTAAAAGAAGCACCTTCTCCAAAAGAGATTGCTTCCATGCATATGACTCATCTGGCTAATCTGCTCAAAGTGAACTCACACGGACACTTTACCAAAGAACAGGCCAAAGAATTAAGAGTTCTCGCACAGAAGTCTGTCGGTGCTAACGACAGCGCTATATCTATTCAGATAACTCAAACCATTCAACAAATCGAGTTACTGGATAGCCAATTAGAAAAGATTGAAGCTGAGATGACGGATATCATGAAATTCAACGATTCTGTCATCATGACCATTCCTGGTATCGGTTATATCAATGGTGGAATGATTCTTGGTGAAATAGGTGATATTCACCGTTTCTCCAATCCAAACAAGCTGCTTGCTTTTGCTGGTCTGGATCCTTCTGTTTATCAGTCTGGTAACTTTCAGGCTAAGACAACAAGGATGTCCAAACGTGGCTCTCGTGTATTACGATATGCCCTTGTAAATGCAGCTTGGAACGTTGTCAGAAACAACGCAACCTTCAAGGCTTATTATGATGCCAAGAGGGCTGAAGGCCGGTCTCATTACAATGCACTTGGGCATTGTTCCGGCAAACTTGTCAGAGTCATCTGGAAGATGCTCACCGACAATGTCGAATTTAACCTCAAATAAGAGGTCTGTATACCAATATCGATAGATTTTGAAAAAGCACCCTAAGGGAGCTCTATTAAAGTTACCCTTTTTTACCACCGATATGAAAAAGAAATTTTTTACTAATTTATGGTTGACTTTTCATAGCTGGTCTCTACAAGAAAGGCATTTGAAAAACGAATCGCACTAACTAAAGGATTATCTTTCATCTCTCTACTGTTAATAACAATACCTTCATCTATTAATTTTTTTGCAATTATATTGTTGTTCTTTTTTATTGCCGTCATAAGTTCCAAACCGTCAAAAGCATTAATATCTATACCATTTTCAATAAGCCAAAGTGCTTCCTTTTCTTTCCCTTCTGTGATTGTATAATTAAGTAACGAACCTTTAGGGACAACTATATTTATCAAATCGTTATTCAAAATATAATCTTTAAAGCCTTCAAAATCTCCTGCCAATTCCAATACCTTAACTATTTTTTTTAAATTTTCTTCGTTTTCTCCCCAAAAGTTTTTTTCCGAATAATTTAAATAAAATTCCTGATATTCTTCAGAATCAAAAGTCGGTCCTGTTAAAACTGCATCGACAAATTCTATTGGCGGTATATATTTTCCATTTAATATGTCATCTATAATAACATTTGGCGCCGCATATCTTATTTTCTTTTTTAAATCAATGATGCGTATTTCTCCAAACCCTTTTACATACTTTTTTCCATCAATCTCTGTTTCACGACATACACCATTCAAATCGCTATTTAATGGATTCTCACAATATAAAGTCAGCTTTTCTATGAATATTGAATCAAATGTCTCTTTACTTTCCACTGTACTATCAAAATTTACATTCCACCCAATATTGTATGCATTTTCAAAATGTTGATAACAATACTTTGTCATATCAGAATTCATTATTCTCTCTCCTCGTATACAAATCAGATATTTATATAATTTAACATAAAATAGCACTCACCAAAAGAAAAGTATCTATCATTTCGCGTTATAAGCAACCAAGTGCTTCTAATAATAATTTGCTTCTTTCGCTAAAACACCAACCACATATTGTAATGTCACTTGATTTTATAACTGATTTCAATTCTTCTGAGCTCAATTTACTTACATTGTATATTTTTATATTTAGTGAATCCCCCCATACTTTTAAATCTTCATTCAATAATTGTTTTCCTGAAACACCATTATACTCGCTCAGTAATGATCCATCTGGTCCTCCATGCATACCAGAAACTATTGAAATATCTCCAGAAGATTGATTTACAATTTCCGCAAATTGACTTTGCCTTATATTCCCTGTCGAAACATATACACTTTGATTACCACCAACTTCGACCTTATAAAATGTAGGTTCATTATAAAATCTTGTATCCTCTATAGCTGCCAAATTTTCAATGTCATAAAAATCAGATATGCAAGAAACCTCATTTCCGTTCATATCAAATGAATACTGACCACGATATGCCGTTTTTTACCAGTCCTGAGTTCATCCATGCCTTTAAATACAAAGTGTATTGCCACACCAGTAAGAAAATCTGCCCCCCATCTGTTTCCAGTCAAACGCATACGCTAGTTTCTCCTCTATAGACATAAAGCAATGATGGAAAGGGCTGGCAAAATCATAGAACGAGTCTTCAGATTCTTACCAGCACACTTGAAGTTGCAGAATTCTGTCATTACACAGCAGGACTGTCTCGGATATTTAAAAAACGATGATACAGAAAAGCTGCTACTTCTGGATGTGCCCTACATCGGTTCAGAGCATACTTGTGCTGTTACTGGTTACAAATATCAGCCTTTCCACAAGAAAGTGGCTGACTACCTACAGAACGCAGAATACCCATTTTTATATTACTGTAGAAGTACTCCGCCGAAGTCAAATAGCACTTTCAATAGGGCAGATGCGGAACATATCATGAAGATGAAACTGGGGCAGAATTTTATGAATAAGGGTTACTACTTTCAGAAAGTTCCCCATAAAGAAGATACAGAGCTAATGATAAGCAACCAATTTTATAATTCCGAGGTGCAATTCCAGTGGACAAATACTTACTATTCAGTTTGATTTCAAATGTCCTTAAGCGGATACATAATTAAAGCATTATTATCTACCTATAAGTTTTCATCATAAACATTTATTTTTTCTACAAATAGCGTTATATATGAATTCATTAATGCATAAAAACGCTCATCATAAGCAGTTTCAATTTCTATAATTGAATCACCTAATTGAAAAGTGGCACATCCATCTTCATCATATTCAAGCAATAATAAAGTGAGTTGATTTTTTCCATCGATTATTCTCATCTGATATTCTTTTGTATTGTTTACAAATACATTATCATAACTATATAGTCCGTCAATGTCCAACTCAACATAATATTCCTTCTGGATTGGTCTATTAGCCCCTTTCCATATTCCCTTTGCCATACCGTAATCAGTAGAAAAATAAATGTTCTCATCTAATATTTTGTCAATAACTATTTTCATTTTACCATCTACCTCTTAATCCTAACAAGTGTATTAAAGTATTCCATAACATCATTCACTGGATCATATTTCCATTCTTCTAGATGAAAATGGAACTTAGTTGTTCCCATACTATCCATTTCATGATTACCGAATCGTATACTCTTTGTTCCATCAGCAGAAAAAATTCTATCATTATCCACTAATCCTGTCCTTGGATGTATATTGGTTTGATTACTACCCAAATAATCGTCCCAATAATTTGTCACATCACTCATCTTCACTTGATTAGGTGATTTTATTTCTGGATGTCGCACTACTTGCGTATTAGCACTTGGTACATGAGTATTACTACCACTCCCAAGAGCCTCACGCATCGCAGCATCATTATTTGCAAAAATACTTCTTAACTTATTCTGTGTTGCTGCCATTATCCCATCAAGGATTTCTCCTATGACAACACCTGTTACAAAATCTGCCACCATCTGTCCTGGATCAAAAGCATATGCCCACTTCTCATCCCATGACATACTGTCATCAAAGACTGCATACGCAAGTCTTTCACCTGTTGATACCGCCGTATCTACAACACCTTCAGTCAAACGATGTGCTCCCGGAAATTTTGCTCCAAATGCCCCCGTTATAAAACCGCTGGCAGCTGATATTCTTACATCCCGAAAAGCTTCTTTCGCACTTCGGACATTTCCAGTCGAAATCTCCTCTCCTGCTTTCATCGCTGTCGTAGATAATGCACCAATACCCGCACCTATAAACGCCCCGGCTAAAATACTTCCAGCTCCAAGCGTTGCTATACTAATTGCGGCACCAATGGCACATACTGCAACTACTCCAAGACCGATTGCAAGGTTTCTCGTAAATCCTTCCCAGTCAAATTCACCCTCCTTAGGTGCATCATCATAGGGCGGATACCCAGTATACTTACTGGCTGATATTCCTGCCAGCCTGCCCAGCATATCCACACTGCCATTCACACAAAGACTGGATGCCCCTTCTGCATACAGTGCCATGATATCCGACATTCCCTGACTACAATTACTGCAATAGAAAATTAACCAGAATTTTTAGCAGTAATTAAATTCAGGGATTACTTCAAACGGTATATTTACATTTTCTAATTCACATATTGCTTTTTTTATATCTACAGCTTTTGCTTTTAATATACAAATACCTTCTTTTTCAAGCATTTGTTTAGCCACAATATAATTAACTCCTGCTATTTTGGAAATTACCTTGATTTTATCTTTATCAATATTCGTAATACTTTTTGTACATATACTATATTCTGTCATATCTTGATGTATTTTATCAATATATGTTGTTAATGTTCCCCACCCACAAACCGGACATGACCATCCTTGTACTGAATTCTCACAAACATGAATCATATTTGTTTTACATTTTTCACATAGCATTTTATTGGCTTCCTCCTGGTATAAATAATTTAAATATGCCCAATTCGCTCATATTAGGACCTTTTTGATTTGTCATTCCTGCCACAAAATAATTTCCATCTTGTGTCGCCCATAAATAATTTGTTGGCGCGTAAACCTCCACATTAAGTTGATTTGCTAAGTTTTGTGCAAATCCATCATCCAGAGCACCTGTATTGCAAGATAATAATCTAATTCCTTGACCATTATATCCATCTGCATTTTGAATTAATCTTGCCGCGGTTCTATGATCAACAATCATATGTTGACCATTATGAGTGATTTGTATTCCATTGGGTGTACCATGTGCTATAATATCATAATATCCATTGGCATCAACATCTGCTCGTTTCTGAATATACCTAAAAAAACTATCATCAGAATCCATAAATGTAGCATCTCCAACAGAATATGAACCACCCTTATTCCAAGGCAACTTCTCCCTTACCGCCGAAACACCTTTAAACGCAAAGTGCATTGCCACACCAGTAATAAAGTCTACTCCCATCTGTTTCAGGTCAAACACATACGCTAACTTTTCCTCCGTAGACATATCCGGATTCAAAAGGGCATACATTCCTCTGGTCAATATGCCACTTCCTACATCTATTAGCCCTTCTCCAAACCACTTCATTGCCGGAAATGCTGCGCCGATTGCTCCGGTAATCGCTCCGGTAATCATTGAAATTACCATATCTTTTGTGGCTTCTCCAAGACTTCGCACATTTCCACTGGAATAATCGCTTACTGCCCCGGCTACTGATGCTGAAATTGCCCCCATTCCTGCACCAAATAGTGCTCCTGCAGCAACAGTTCCTATTCCCGGCAAAAATACAGCCAAAGCTATGCAGGCGGCTCCTACCGCAAGACCCATTACAAGATTTCTTGCAAATCCGCCCCAGTCAAACTCACCCTTCTGAGGTACATCCTCAAATGGATCATACCCCTGATATACCGTTCCCGCCAGACCTGTTCTCATGCCAAGCATGTCCACACTGCCATTCACACAAAGACTGGATGCTCCTTCTGAATACAGTGCCATGATATCCGACATTCCCTGCATGACAATCCCGGTCATACTCTCCAACCGGATTCCCTCTTTTGCCATCAGAACCAGTCCGCCATTACTTTCTATGGTGGTTCCTGTTTCATCCTCAAAGGTAATCTTTCCTGTCTCCCCGCCATCTAATCCCATGCTCTGCGGATACAGGTCCATTCCTTTCCCATGCTCTGACCGGAAACTTTTCTTCTCTGGACTTCCCGTCCCCTCACAGGTGCTTCCATTAGTACGGATACACCCTGTCGCTATTCCCTGCGCCTCATCTCCATTTTCTATATATAATGATGTTTTTGTTCCCTTCTGCGGCATACAGTACATCAGGTTTCCCGTCGCCGGGGCAAATCCATAACGGTTCCCGCCCGCCGCAGTCTTGTCAATGTCAAATGCTACTTCTACCTGCTCCCCCTGCGTTCCGACAATGGATCCGACAAATGACATTCCCGTATAGTCCGGGTTATCCTCCCATGGAACCCACGTATAACCGTTTCCCGCAAGGCGGTATGTAAAGATGACCTCCCCTCCTGCCAGTTCTGTTTTTTTCCGAGAAACAAGCAGCTCCCTGCCTTCATATGTGACCCTGTCCCCCAGCGACAGGCTTGTCCTCGTAACAACATCATAACAAATGAAATCTCACCTATTAACAAGGCATTTTCCACTGACTGCATAATAGCGTCCGTCAAAACACATATCACAGGAGGGAATTTCTCCCGGTTCCCTTTTCTCACCTTCCGACAGGCCAAGATAAAAACGGGGATAATAATAGCTGGTGTCCGGCACCAACGGAAGTCCAAGCTAGGACGCCATTCTTTTTTTATAATCTTCCCAATTCTTTATCAGCTTTCATTTGGAGCAATGTAGTTTTTTCCCCCATATATTGCTTAGCCACCTTTAGAACTGCCTTATCATTTCCTAAAATTTCTAACACAGTAACAGAAAAAATATTAATCAAATGTGAATCATTCTTCTTTATTATTTCTTCAAAATAATTAAATATATTACTTAATAATTCAGCATCTTCATTTTTAGCTAATAATGTTAAAAGCTCCGGCATAAAAATATCTTCTATTACAACTGTTTCTAATACTTCTCCATATTCTTCTACGCTTTCAATGTATGCATTCTTCGTTGAAGGAAAAAATTCTTGCATTTTTTCAAAAAACTCTCTTACATTTTTACTCACATTTATATCCTCCAATCAATCAAATAAACTTACGGCATATTCTAAATCATCTATCAGTGCCTCTACTACATCTAAATCATTAAATCCTAATTTACCTGAACTTGCCAAATTTCTTAGTTGTTTTAATCTTTCTATTGCTTTTATTAAATGTGTTGATGAGCCATTGTTAAACTCCTCTACGAGTATGGCTGCTGTCCCTCCATCTCCTACAGATGCCCCTGGTCTATAAAGTTCATTCACTATTTTTCTTAATTCTGAATTTTGCACTGTAGTCAATAATTTATCTCTCGAAGATCCTGATAATTCAGGTCTTCCACTCAAAAGATTATCAACTTTATCGGGACTTCCATAATTACCATTTATATGCGAATTTCTTGTCTCATCAAGGACTGGATTTTTTGCCTCATTACTTGCAACTTTTCTTGCCACAGCTCCAGGTACAATTATTCCGATAAGTGCTCCTATAGAGAAGTCTACTGCCATCTGTTTCGTATCAAAAATATAAGCCATCTTTTTCTCATTATTCATGGAACTATCTCCAAGAGCCCACGCTGCACGACCAGTCAGACTAACTCCTGCATAAATCTCTCCACTAAAAAGCACCGTTACTGGAAAAGCAACTACACATGCTCCAGTAAATCCACCTGCTGCTGCTGAAATTACAACATCCCTCACAGTTTCTATCGTACTTCTAACATTGCCACTCTGCCACTCTTCATTTGCTTTATATACTGTTTGGCAGAATGTTCCTATCGCCGCCCCTATCAATGCTCCCGTTACGATGGGACCAATTCCTGGAATTAAAGCCAGTCCCACACAAGCAATCGCAACTCCCAATCCAATAGCAAGATTTCTTGCAAATCCGCCCCAGTCAAACTCGCCCTTCTGAGGCGCATCCTCAAATGGATCATACCCTTGATATACCGTTCCCGCCAGACCTGTTCTCATGCCAAGCATGTCCACACTACCATTCACACAAAGACTGGATGCCCCTTCTGAATACAGCGCCATAATATCCGACATTCCCTGCATGGCAATCCCGGTCATACTCTCCAACCGGATTCCCTCTTTTGCCATCAGAACCAGTCCGCCATTACTTTCTATGGTAGTCCCCGTTTCATCCTCAAATGTAATCTTTCCGGTTTCACCGCCATCCAATCCCATTCGCTGCGGATACAGATCCATTCCTTTTCCGTGCTCTGACCGGAAACTTTTTTTCTCGGGACTTCCCGTCCCCTCACAGGTGCTTCCATTAGTACGGATACACCCTGTCGCTATTCCCTGCGCCTCATCTCCATTTCCTATATATAATGCTGTTTTTGTTCCCTTCTGCGGCATACAGTACATCAGGTTTCCTGTCGCCGGGGCAAATCCATAACTGTTTCCACCTGCCGCACTTTTATCAATATCAAATGCTACTTCTACCTGCTCCCCCTGCGTTCCGACAATGGATCCGACAAATGACATTCCCGTATAGTCCGGGTTATCCTCCCATGGAACCCACGCATAACTGTTTCCCGCAAGGCGGTATGTAAAAATGACCTCCCCTCCTGCCAGTTCTGTTTTTTTCCGAGAAACAAGCAGCTCCCTGCCTTCATATGTGACCCTGTCCCCCAGCGACAGGCTTGTCCTCGTAACAACATCATAGCAAATGAAATCTTCCCTATCAACAAGGCATTTTCCACTGACTGCATAATATCTCCCATCAAAACAGAGATCACAGGCAATGATTTCTCCCAATTCCCTTTTTTCACCTTCCGGCAATCCAAGGTAAAAGCGGGGATAATAATAGCTGGTATCCGGCACTAATGAAAGCCCAAGCTGGGACGCCATTCTTTTCAGAAATCTCCAGTCCGTTTCCTGATACTGTATCAGCGTCCCTCCGGTCCGCATGTCGCTCCCTGGCAGTATGCAGGCACTGTGCTCGGTATCTGCTGTTACGGCACTGGCAATCCCCATATAAGTCTGTACTTTTTTCTGAAATACCCGGTTACTTTTTTTCTGATCTAAAAGAATTGTTCCTGACACAGCCTGTATGTCTGCAATCCTGTATCCTCTTTCTTCTTTGATTTCCACCTTTTCCGGATATCCGCTGAACAACGCTCCCGCAGTATTCCCCTGCCCCAAAAGCTGTATGGGTGCATCCATGCTGTTTATGCCTGTCTCATTTTCTGACAACAGAAGTCGAAAGTTTCCTCTGGCATGTTCCCCTGGCACCTCCCATGTCTGAAAATCAAGGATCTTTTCCATGGCAAAGGAACTGATAAATTTTAAATCGGAATATTCAATTCTCCTTTGTAATCCTTCTGCCATAAACCTCTCCTATTCTTCCTGACCGGATGATATGGGTTCTATCAATCCTCCATAGGCACAAACAAGAAATGATCTCTGTGTCAATGCAGACAGCTTATCTCTTTCACTTGTTGCATCTGCGTTATTTTGTACTCATATCTGTGCCACTTCACAGCCGTTCCGTTCAGAGTTTTTCCATATAAATACGGTTACCTGCTTAAAATAACTGTGTATTCTATAAAAGATTTGCTATCAAACCCCAAAGCTGTTTTTACAATTATCTCTACCTTTTCTTTAAAAAGAATCTTCTTGAATTATATTTATTTTCCTAATATTCACCAATCTACTATGCTTTTTCCCTATTTATATATTGCAACTATTAAAAATGGGAAATGCCCCATAACTTGTAGCATTAATGGAACATCTCCCATTATATGTTTTTTAATTTTCTAACTGTTCTTGCACCAATTGCAAAAGGAAATCACCTAAATCTTCTGCTAATGTTTCATTAATTTCATATTTATCTCCATTATAAAATGCCATAATAACACTAGGTTCCTTTTCCATATTTAAAGAAGAATAATCCAAATATGCCATATTTCCATCACCAAAATCATATATAGGTATCCATTCCTTAGGTAAATTATATTCTTCTCTGTCATTCAGTGCATATGCAACTGAATTTCCCTCTAATATTCCCGAATCATCCTCTGGATCAATTCCATATATTTCATTACCGAAAAAGGACAAATACCCATACTTTTTATAAAACTCTTTACACTGAGGCGAAAAAGATATACCTAATTTTTTTTCTGACATATCAATTTCTTCTTCGCTTTTTCCACCAGCAGTTGTATAAAATTTACATTTCGGTGCCAATTCCATTGCTTTAATAAAATTTGTATAACTCATATGTTCCTCCATTAATCTAAATTATGACTTCGCCACTCCCAGTATCCTCTTCTCCAACTGTTAAACTCACTTCTATTGATCTGAGAGGGAGCCTGACCTATATTAGTATGTAATTTACTGTAATTCTGCTGATGTTCCGTCGCCATTATTTCCATCACTGGTCCATTATTTGTTTGGTCAATGTGATGTATATTAATCGATTTCCCATCTGTTCCAATCGGAGCTAGTCCTTGCTCCATTCTCTGAATATTAGTCCTCCCTTGTCTGTCCACAAAATTGGGATCAAATATACTATTATCCATAGTAACAGTTTTTCCATTTACAACAACAGTTTTTTTACCACTCCCAAGAGCCTCACGCATCGCAGCATCATTATTTGCAAAAATACTTCTTAACTTATTCTGTGTTGCTGCCATTATCCCATCAAGGATTTCTCCTATGACAACACCTGTTACAAAATCTGCCACCATCTGTCCTGGATCAAAAGCATATGCCCACTTCTCATCCCATGACATACTGTCATCAAAGACTGCATACGCAAGTCTTTCACCTGCCGATACCGCCGTATCTACAACACCTTCAGCCAAACGATGTGCTCTCGGAAATTTTGCTCCAAATGCCCCCGTTACAAAACCGCTGGCAGCTGATATTCCTACATCCCGAAAAGCTTCTTTCGCACTTCGGACATTTCCGGTTGCTATCTCCTCTCCTGCTTTCATCGCTGTCGTAGATAATGCACCAATACCCGCACCTATAAACGCCCCGGCTAAAATACTTCCAGCACCAAGCGTTGCTATACTAATTGCGGCACCAATGGCACATACTGCAACTACTCCAAGACCGATTGCAAGGTTTCTCGTAAATCCATCCCAGTCAAATTCACCCTCCTTAGGTGCATCATCATAGGGCGGATACCCAGTATACTTACTGGCTGATATTCCTGCCAGCCTGCCCAGCATATCCACACTGCCGTTCACACAAAGACTGGATGCCCCTTCTGCGTACAATGCCATGATATCCGACATTCCCTGCATGGCAATCCCTGTCATGCTCTCCAGCCGGATTCCCTCTTTTGCCATCAGAACAAGCCCGCCATTGCTTTCTATGGTAGTCCCCGTTTCATCCTCAAATGTAATCTTTCCCGTTTCACCGCCATCCAATCCCATTCGCTGCGGATACAGATCCATTCCTTTTCCGTGCTCTGACCGGAAACTTTTTTTCTCGGGACTTCCCGTCCCCTCACAGGTGCTTCCATTAGTACGGATACACCCTGTCGCTATTCCCTGCGCCTCATCTCCATTTCCTATATATAATGATGTTTTTGTTCCCTTCTGCGGCATACAGTACATCAGGTTTCCCGTCGCCGGAGCAAATCCATAACTGTTTCCACCTGCCGCACTTTTATCAATATCAAATGCTACTTCTACCTGCTCCCCCTGCGTTCCGACAATGGATCCGACAAATGACATTCCCGTATAGTCCGGGTTATCCTCCCATGGAACCCACGCATAACTGTTTCCCGCAAGGCGGTATGTAAAAATGACCTCCCCTCCTGCCAGTTCTGTTTTTTTCCGAGAAACAAGCAGCTCCCTTCCTTCATATGTTACCCTGTCCCCCAGCGACAGGCTTGTCCTCGTAACAACATCATAACAAATGAAATCTTCCCTATCAACAAGGCATTTTCCACTGACTGCATAATATCTCCCATCAAAACAGAGATCACAGGAAATGATTTCTCCCAATTCCCTTTTTTCACCTTCCGGCAATCCAAGGTAAAAGCGGGGATAATAATAGCTGGTATCCGGCACTAATGGAAGCCCAAGCTGGGACGCCATTCTTTTCAGAAATCTCCAGTCTGTTTCCTGATACTGTATCAGCGTCCCTCCGGTTCGCATGTCGCTCCCCGGCAGTATGCAGGCGCTGTGATCGGTATCGGCTGTTACGGCACTGGCAATCCCCATATAAGTCTGTACTTTTTTCTGAAATACCCGGTTACTTTTTTTCTGATCTAAAAGAATTGTTCCTGACACAGCCTGTATGTCTGCAATCCTGTATCCTCTTTCTTCTTTGATTTCCACCTTTCCGGATATCCGCTGAACAACGCTCCCGCAGTATTCCCCTGCCCCAAGAGCTGTATGGGTGCATTCATGCTGTTTATGCCTGTCTCATTTTCTGACAACAGAAGTCGAAAGTTTCCTCTGGCATGTTCCCTTGGCACCTCCCATGTCTGAAAATCAAGGATCTTTTCCATGGCAAAGGAACTGATAAATTTTAAATCGGAATATTCAATTCTCCTTTGTAATCCTTCTGCCATAAACCTCTCCTATTCTTCCTGACCTAACGAAGCAGGTAAAATATATTAGTATGAGTACCAAGGTCTTACTTCATAAATTGATATTGCTTGGTTCAAATCTTTCATCTTATATGCGTCCCCTTCCGCACTAAAAACACTTTGTCTACCAATTTACCCTCGCTTTGATATAATTTACATTACATAATTTCTCAATCGCTTTAATTTCATTTTTACTACAATCACCATTTTTTCTTATAATATAAACTTCATAAACTGTTCCATCACGTAACATTGGAATATCAGTTGTCACTGGTTCTCCAAACTTATAAACATATCAAAAAATTATTATTCTCTTACGAACTTAAACCTGAAAAACAACTATTATCAATTTTTTTGAATTTATATTAACATCAATAGATCATACTAAATACTTCTTAACTATATTTATTATTTTTTCATTTTTCGTTCTTTCAGCAATATCTAAAACACTACAATTTCTTACATATTCGTTTGAATAAGTTACTATCAAATTCCTGTAATTTTTCATAAGTTCCTCTACAAGAAAGGCATTTGAAAAACGAATCGCACTAACTAAAGGATTATCTTTCATCTCTCTACTGTTAATAACAATACCTTCATCTATTAATTTTTTTGCAATTATATTGTTGTTCTTTTTTATTGCCGTCATAAGTTCCAAACCGTCAAAAGCATTAATATCTATACCATTTTCAATAAGCCAAAGTGCTTCCTTTTCTTTCCCTTCTGTGATTGTATAATTAAGTAACGAACCTTTAGGGACAACTATATTTATCAAATCGTTATTCAAAATATAATCTTTAAAGCCTTCAAAATCTCCTGCCAATTCCAATACCTTAACTATTTTTTTTAAATTTTCTTCGTTTTCTCCCCAAAAGTTTTTTTCCGAATAATTTAAATAAAATTCCTGATATTCTTCAGAATCAAAAGTCGGTCCTGTTAAAACTGCATCGACAAATTCTATTGGCGGTATATATTTTCCATTTAATATATCATCTATAATAACATTTGGCGCCGCATATCTTATTTTCTTTTTTAAATCAATGATGCGTATTTCTCCAAACCCTTTTACATACTTTTTTCCATCAATCTCTGTTTCACGACATACACCATTCAAATCGCTATTTAATGGATTCTCACAATATAAAGTCAGCTTTTCTATGAATATTGAATCAAATGTCTCTTTACTTTCCACTGTACTATCAAAATTTACATTCCACCCAATATTGTATGCATTTTCAAAATGTTGATAACAATACTTTGTCATATCAGAATTCATTATTCTCTCTCCTCGTATACAAATCAGATATTTATATAATTTAACATAAAATAGCACTCACCAAAAGAAAAGTATCTATCATTTCGCGTTATAAGCAACCAAGTGCTTCTAATAATAATTTGCTTCTTTCGCTAAAACACCAACCACATATTGTAATGTCACTTGATTTTATAACTGATTTCAATTCTTCTGAGCTCAATTTACTTACATCGTATATTTTTATATTTAGTGAATCCCCCCATACTTTTAAATCTTCGTTCAATAATTGTTTTCCCGAAACACCATTATACTCGCTCAGTAATGATCCATCTGGTCCTCCATGCATACCAGAAACTATTGAAATATCTCCAGAAGATTGATTTACAATTTCCGCAAATTGACTTTGTCTTATATTCCCTGTCGAAACATATACACTTTGATTACCACCAACTTCTACCTTATAAAATGTAGGTTCATTATAAAATCTTGCATCCTCTATAGCTGCCAAATTTTCAATGTCATAAAAATCAGATATGCAAGAAACCTCATTTCCGTTCATATCAAATGAATACTGACCACGATATGCCGTTTTTTTACCAGTCCTTAGTTCATCTATGCCTTTAAATACAAAGTGTATTGCCACACCAGTAAGAAAATCTGCCCCCATCTGTTTCCAGTCAAACGCATACGCTAGTTTCTCCTCTATAGACATGTTGGAATCAACAAGCGCATACATTCCTCTAGTCAGTACACCACTTCCAAGATCTACCAGCCCTTCTCCAACCCAATTTAATGCTGGAAATGCCGCACCAATTGCGCCAGTAATCGCCCCAGTAACCATGGAAATCTCCATATCTCTAGTTGCTTCTCCCAGACTTCTGACATTTCCACTGGAGTAATCATTCACCGCTCCTACAACTGATGCTGAAATTGCTCCCATTCCTGCACCAAACAATGCACCTGCAACAACTGTTCCTATCCCCGGCAAAAATACAGCTAAAGCTATGCAGGCGGCTCCTACCGCAAGACCCATTACAAGATTTCTTGCAAATCCGCCCCAGTCAAATTCACCCTTCTGAGGTGCATCCTCATATGGATCATACCCCTGATATACCGTTCCCGCCAGACCTGTTCTCATGCCCAGCATATCCACACTGCCGTTCACACAAAGACTGGATGCCCCTTCTGCATACAATGCCATGATATCTGACATTCCCTGCATGGCAATCCCTGTCATGCTCTCCAGCCGGATTCCTTCTTTTGCCATCAGAACAAGCCCGCCATTGCTTTCTATGGTAGTCCCCGTTTCATCCTCAAATGTAATCTTTCCCGTTTCACCACCATCCAATCCCATTCGCTGCGGATACAGATCCATTCCTTTTCCGTGCTCTGACCGGAAACTTTTTTTCTCGGGACTTCCCGTCCCCTCACAGGTACTTCCATTGGTACGGATACACCCTGTTGCTATTCCCTGCGCCTCATCTCCATTTCCTATATATAATGCTGTTTTCGTTCCCTTCTGTGGCATACAGTACATCAGGTTACCTGTCACCGGGGCAAATCCATAACGGTTTCCACCCGCCGCAGTCTTGTCAATGTCAAATGCTACTTCTACCTGCTCTCCCTGTGTTCCGACAATGGATCCGACAAATGACATTCCCGTATAGTCCGGGTTATCCTCCCATGGAATCCACGTATAACTGTTTCCCGCAAGGCGGTATGTAAAGATGACCTCCCCTCCTGCCAGTTCTGTTTTTTTCCGAGAAACAAGCAGCTCCCTTCCTTCATATGTTACTCTGTCCCCCAGCGACAGGCTTGTCCTCGTAACAACATCATAACAAATGAAATCTTCCCTATCAACAAGGCATTTTCCACTGACTGCATAATATCTCCCATCAAAACAGAGATCACAGGAAATGATTTCTCCCAATTCCCTTTTTTCACCTTCCGGCAATCCAAGGTAAAAGCGGGGATAATAATAGCTGGTATCCGGCACTAATGGAAGCCCAAGCTGGGACGCCATTCTTTTCAGAAATCTCCAGTCTGTTTCCTGATACTGTATCAGTGTCCCTCCTGTTCGCATGTCGCTCCCCGGCAGTATGCAGGCGCAGTGATCGGTATCGGCTGTTACGGCACTGGCAATCCCCATATAAGTCTGTACTTTTTTCTGAAATACCCGGTTACTTTTTTTCTGATCTAAAAGAATGGTTCCTGACACAGCCTGTATGTCTGCAATCCTGTATCCTCTTTCTTCTTTGATTTCCACCTTTTCCGGATATCCGCTGAACAACGCTCCCGCAGTATTCCCCTGCCCCAAAAGCTGTATGGGTGCATTCATGCTGTTTATGCCTGTCTCGTTTTCTGACAACAGAAGTCGAAAGTTTCCTCTGGCATGTTCCCCTGGCACCTCCCATGTCTGAAAATCAAGGATCTTTTCTCTGGCAAAGGAGCTGGTAAATTTTAAATCGGAATATTCAATTTTCCTTTGTAATCCTTCTGCCATAAACCTCTCCTATTCTTCCTGACCTGATGAAATGGGTTCTATTAATCCTCCATAGGCACAAACAAGAAATGATCTCTGTGTCAATGCAGACAGCTTATCTCCTTCACTTGTTGCATCTGCGTTATTTCTAAGAATTTTCTCTGACTCATATACATCCTTCCATGTTCCCACAATACAGGGTGTACATGGATATCCTTTTACATTCTGCCCATCTTCTGTCTGCAGAATAATTTTATCCGCGTCCTCATCTTCCTCCTCTCCTGTGAAAAAATTTTTTATTTTTTCTGCAGTCTTAGCAAGCCATGATTTATTTAACGGATTCTCTTCGCTTTGGCAAATTCCAAAAGATGGAATATTTTTGTCATCCCCAACCTCACAATCTTCTTCGTGCATCATAGGCTTCCCGTTTGTATACACCCCATGGCATATTGGCAGATTCAGTTTCCTTTTATGTGTTCCGCAGCTGCAGTACAGCTCTGCTCCCCGCACTAGGTACGGAAACTGGATCTCCTCGCCTTTCTCCAGCTCCAGCTGCGCAAAGCATGTATTATATACTTCATTTTTCAAATATTGTCTTATCACCAATTATCTCTCGTCAAGAATATGTACTTCGTACATATTCTTGACATTTGATATCCTAGGAACCTTTGCATAATAATTTTGGTCATTCTCCAACTCAAACCGGACCAACTTAATCTCCTGTTCCCCCCAAAAATTTTTTATATTATCTATATAATCCTCAATATCTTCTTTATAGTCAATTTGTATAATGTATCCTTTATCTACCAATAAGTTAACAAGAATTGTTCCTAAAAGTATTGCTTTTTTCTTATCATCCTCATACATCTCTAATGTATACCAAATTTCACTCAACTTATATTTGTTCCAAAACTCTTCATCTTCTAATTTGTCATAATCCATAATGGCTGTATTTACCATATTCTGGAATTGTGCAGGAACAATACATTCCAATTCCCGATTTGATACAATCCCTTCACCAGTCTCATCTTTACGCCTATTCTTCTCCACTGTCTCTATCGCTTTTACAGAAAATCTCTTGTTCGATTTATAATGAGCCAAATCATATGGATAATGACTACTGCTCTTTAACTTCTCGTCATTTAATGCCAAAATCTTTGCTAATGCAGCTGACTCAAAACTCCATAATCCCACATATCCAACTTTTTTATGTGCGGTCTTCCACCCATAACTAGCATGTCCCTCTAGCCACTCTTTTTCCACATATTTCTTTAATCTAATATTGGCCGCCTCCCGGTTTTCTGCTGCCAATTTTATAATTTCCAGTGTTTTACTATACGGGCTTTCTTTTTGAAACTGTGAGGAATTTATATTCCTCTCCCATCCGCATGCACTTACAAGAAAATCAAACAAAATATCATCCTGTTCTTCTTCGTCTGCTTTTTCTATCAGCTTCTGCATCTCTTTCGCTGATATTTCAAGCAACATTCCTATAGAAAAAAACTGAATCATATGAACATAGCCAATCCTTCTATAGCCGATATCTGAAATCATTTTTACACCAAGCAAATACATTTCTTCAAAGCTGTCACATGATAAACCCAATGAATATTTTGCACAAATCGAACTATAAATCATCTGAAACAGCATCAATTTCGTATCATAAATAATTTCACTATTTTCCCTTGGATAGCGCTGTATTCCATTTTTAATATCCTCTTGTAATACAACAATTTCCTCAATATTTTTTCTAATATAATTTTCATTAAGTATAATTTTCTTTTTTAAATAGTCCTCATTACATAAAGTGTCTCTCATTTGACGTCTCCTTCTCTTTCTATTACACTATAGGCGTTTGCGAAACGCCACAAGCCGCATAAATACGGCATTTTTTTGTTGTTAAAATAAAATATCTCCTCAAGGTTTATGGTAAAATAGAGTTGCGAGAAACTATCAACCAATCCACCTAAAGGAGATATACCTACATGATAACACATAAGCAGCTCACTTTGGCAGAAATTTTTGATGATTGCCAAAATAAATTCGACAATGACAAATACCAGTTCCTTTCACTTCTTGATGAAACCATTAACCTTGATGAAATTGTTCCTGTTTCTTTTGTTTCTCATTTTCACGCTTCAACCGGAAGACCTCGCAAGCACCAGCTTTATCCAATGCTCAAAGCACTTCTGCTCCAGCGTATTTTCTCAATCCCGACTGACACACTTCTGATTGTGTTCTTGAAATACTCTCAGGAACTGCGTGACTTCTGTGGCTTTGATGTTGTACCGGATGCCTCAAAATTTACCCGTTTTAAACAGGATTTCCTGATGGACTTACAATCTATGTTCAATCACATGGTTGATATGACCGAACCGATCTGCCAAAAACTTGACCCTCATCTGGCAACTATGACTATCTTCGATACCTCTGGCATTGAAGCCTGGGTAACTGAAAATAATCCAAAATACGCAAACCGTATTATCAAACAGTTAAAAGCTTTTGCAAAGGCAAACAACCTTGATAAAAGCTATGATCCTTATAAGGCTGCTTATGGTTCCATGCCTACGCATGCTGCTTCGAATCAGGCAATCCAACAGATGTATATCAATGGACATTTCTGCTATGCCTATAAGTTCGGCATTGTAACCAATGGGCTTGGCATTGTCCGTGATATCACTTTCTATAACAAAGAGTTCCTAAAGGCTCATCCGGATATCGTTGTGGAAAAGAAATCTGACTCTCCTGATGAGGATAAATCTCTTGCCGATTCAAAGGCCCTGCTTCCTGTTCTGATTGATTTCTTTCAGAAGCATCCGCTTATCGCCCCTAAGACTTTTCTTGGTGATGCTGCTTTTGACACGATTGAAATCTACAAAGCCCTTTTCGATGAAATTGGATTTGAAAAAGCATTTATTCCTCTCCGTGTAAAACTTTCTATGGAAGATAATGGTTATACCATTAACGAAAATGGTGTTCCCTGTTGTCCGCATGATTCTTCGCTTCCTATGAAAAGAGAAGGTAGTAAATCACACTTAAAAAGCAAAATTCCTACAATGAAATTTGTCTGCCCGAAAATGAAATGGGAATACAATAAAGCAGATAAAACCAAACGCTGTGTATGCCATTGTGATAATCCCTGCACAACATCTTCCTGTGGAAGAATGATTTACATTTATCCAGAAAAGAATCTTCGTGCCTATCCCGGAGTGGAACGAGGTTCAGCAGAATGGGAAGAAACATATAAAATCCGTGTAAACGTTGAAAAATCTATCAACCACTTTAAAGACAGCTTTTGCGTAGCTAATCGTAAAACCCAGAACGAAAAAACGCTTCATGCCGATTTACTTTTGGCTGGCATAGCTCAACTTGTTACAGTAATTGTTGCTGATAAAATTCATCAACATCAATACATTCGAAGTCTTAAGCCTTTGATTGCTTAAAATTGAGATTTTATAAATTTTTCTGCTTCATACTAACTATGAAGCCTTTTTGTCATGCCCTAAATGAATGACTGCCACCTTCCATTCCAAGAATCCTGCATTGCAGGATTCTATCCTTGTTTTCAATCAAGATTGCGAACTTGTTTCGCAATTACCTACTATTACACTAATTTCTATGGCCAGATTCCGATGATATTTCCCTGCGAATCTAATCGATATGTAACTACATTCCCATCCGCATCTACTTTACTTAGCACCCTTTCTACCTGCCCCTTTTTCAATGCCTCCATAATTTTATATGCTAATTCCTCATCTCCGTCTACAGCGTCTAAAATCCTATTGTTTCCAGTAACACTTCCTAGCAGCCAATCATCTGACATCTGTTTCCCATCATCTGTCTTTCCTAGTTGCGCCTTACCAAACTTCGCCTCATCAATGATATACTCAACATTTGAATTCTGATTTAAATTTTCATACAATCCATCAATACCCTTTACTATTTTGTCATCTGGACATGAAGGTGCATTTCTCCCTACAGATTTCAAATCATATCCTGCATCTTTAAGCCCCTGATTATTAACCAAATTATCATCCGCCTTAAATTCGCCAAAATTTCCTTTTTGCTTTGAACTAGCATTTATAACATCAAATCCCTCAAATCCATTGCTATGCCGTAAATCGGAACCGGAAATCTCAGTTCTTACGCCATTCGGTAAATTACCATTTTGCTTAAATGTGTCACTGCCTTTTGCCGACTTTGAACTGATACCCTGGGCATCAAGATTATTGAGTTCACTCCCTCCTCTATTCTTCCATCCACCCGGCAGTTTTTTCGCAATCCCGTCAACCGCCTCGCCTATGAAAACACCTGTCACAAAATCCACAGCCATCTGCCCCGGATCAAAGATATACGCAAGCTTTTCTTCCAGCGTCATGTCCCCGTCCAGTGCCGCATATGCGGCGCGCTCCACAGTTGCCACTGTAGTATCCACACCGCCTTCCACCAGACGGTTCATCCCAGGAAATTTCACCCCGATGGCTCCCGTGATTGCACCGCTGATGGCTGCAATCGCCACATCTCTTATGGCTTCCTCTGCACTCCGCACATTCCCGCTGCTGTAATCGCCAACCGCTCCTGCCACACTTGCGGAAACTGCACCGATCCCTGCTCCCATCAGCGCTCCCGCTGCTATGGTTCCGATTCCCGGAAGCAGAAGGCTCATTGCGATGCACGCCGCACCGACTGCAAGTCCCATGACAAGGTTTCTCGTAAAACCTCCCCAGTCAAATTTCCCCTCCTCCGGGGCGTCTGCATACGGCGCATAGTTTCTGTATGTACTGCCTCCCAGTCCCGTAAGAGCGCCCATCATGTCCACACTGCCGTTCACACAGAGGCTCGATGTTCCTGCCCCGCAGAGTACCATGATGTCCGACACTCCATGCACGGCGATTCCCGTCATGCTCTCCAGGCGGATTCCCTCTTTTGCCAGCAGGAGCAGACTCCCGCTGCTTCCCAGAAGCGTTCCGCTCCCGTCCTCCATCGTAAGCTTTCCTGCTTCCCCGCCGTCCATTCCCATGCTCTGGGGATACAGGCTCATTCCCTTGCCGTGCTCCGAGCAGAAGCCTTTCTTTTCCGGGCTGCCCGTTCCCTCGCACGAAGCGCCGTTCGTCCGGATGCAGCCTGACACCACGCCCTGCGCCTCGTTCCCGCTTCCCAGATACAGCGCCGCCTTTGTCCCCACCTGCGGCATGCAGTACATCAGGTTTCCCGTTGCAGGGGCAAAGCCGTAGCTGTTTCCCCCTGCCGATGCCCTGTCCATGTCAAATGCCAGCTCCACGCGTTCCCCGCATGCTGCCGTCACTTCCCCCACGAACGACATCCCCGTGTAATCCGGGTTCTCTTCCGGTGCAACCCGTGTGTAGCTCTCTCCCGCAAGGCGGTAGGTAAACAGAACCTCCCCTCGTACCAGTTCTGTTTTTTTCCGGGAAACCGTCAGCTCCCTGCCTTCGTATGTGACCCTGTCACCTAACGACAGCCTTGTCCCCGTGACCACATCATAGCAGATGAAATCCTTTCTATCAACGGTACATCTCCCGCTGACCGCATAATAACGCCCGTCAAAGCAGATCCCGCAGGAGAGAACCTCCCCGAGCTCCTTTTTCTCCCCCTCCGGCAGCCCCATGTAAAACCGCGGGTAATAATACCCCGTGTCCGGCACCAGGGGCAGTCCCATCCGGGACGCCATTCTCTTGAGGAATTTCCAGTCTGTCTCCCCGTACTGGATGAGTGTTCCGCCCGTCTCCCGGTCGTCCCCGGCGAGAATGCAGGCGCTGTGCCCCGTTTCCGCCGTGACCGCACCCGCAATTCCGAGGTAGGTTTGCCTCCTGTCCTGGAATACGCGGCTTCGCTTTTCCATATCCAGAAGCACTGTCCCTGACACTGCCTCGATTTCCGCAATCCGCCAGCCGTGCTCTGTCATGGTCTCTGTCCTCTGCGGGTATCCGCAGAACAGGGCTTCTGCCCGGTTTCCCTCCTCCCGCAGCTGCACGGGAACATTCCTTTCACAGACAACCGGCGCTTCTTCTGACAGGAGCACACGGAATTTTCCCCTGGCATGCTCCCCGGGGGCTTCCCGTATCTCAAATCCCAGAAGCTTTTTTACTGCAGACACCCCCAGAAACTGTAATCCGGCGTATTCTGTTTTCTTCTGTACCCCCTGTGCCATAACCATTCCTCCCTGTCATTCCTCCTGACCGGATGTCACCGGCTCGATCAGTCCGCCATAGGCACAGACCAGGAAGGATCTCTGTGTCAGCGCACACAGCCGGTCTCCCTCATCTGTTCCGTCCGTATGATTCCGGACAATTTTTTCCGTCTCATATGCATCCTTCCATGTTCCCACAATGCAAGGCGTGCAGGGATAGCCTTTCACGTTCTGTCCGTCCTCCGTCTTTAGGATGATCTTTTCCGCATCATCCGTGTCCTCCTCTCCGGTAAAAAAATCCTTGATCTTGTCCCCTGCTTTGGCAAACCATGATTTGTTCACCGGATTCTCTTCGCTTTGGCAAATTCCAAAAGATGGAATATTTTTGTCATCCCCAACCTCACAATCTTCTTCGTGCATCATAGGCTTCCCGTTTGTATACACCCCATGGCATATTGGCAAATTTAATCTCCTTTTATGCGTCCCGCAATTACAGTAAAGCTCCGCTCCCCGAACCAAATACGGGAACTGCACCTCTTCGCCCTCCTCCAATTCCAATTGGTCAAATAATGCCTGCAGCTCCATCTCATGCTGTTCCTGTGCACTTTCTGATATACCATTTAACTCTTCTGACGATTTTTTCGCATTTCCTGCCCGTGTCACCAATGCGCCATTCGCAAAATTATCTCCTTTTGACATTCAGCTCCTCCTATTCCACCTTAAGCTCTGCTAGTTTAATTCCTTTTGCACCTCTTCGCAAAATACTTTCTATAAAGTCCAACCGGCAGATGAGATAGTCTTTTTCTACTTCTGCCACTTCAAAAACCGGAGGTACATATTTTATCTTCTCTTTATCCAATATCAATTCCTGAATCACAGAATAATCATTATTAAAAACGGTTTCTTCTGAAAGACAATGATATTGGGGATACACTGGCATATAATAAATTTCTGCAAAGCCGTTCACTCCATCAAGCAAAACCATTTCTTTTCCCCTGACCGGCACTTCATACATTTTTGATACATCCCAAAACATTTTTGACACCAGCAAAAACGGTTTTTCTATCACATCAGAAAACAGTGTATGCTGATTTTCTTCCAAAAAAAGAATGGTTCGCTCCGGTAACTTCGCCAATTCTCTTCTTTGAACTGCCTGATAATCCAGTCTCTCCATCCAATTTCGAATCCTCGGCACCGGATTCCCTGTTTCCTCCCAATTCAGCAGATAATACCTCATTCTTCTCATTCTTCTCTTTCTCCCACAACAACAATCCCTTTACCCATATATTCCCCAAAAGTCACGCTCATGTTCTCCTCAGCCACTTCCTGAAACAAAGTTTTTGTCTTATCCAAAACCTGTGGCAATATTTGTTGAAAAAACTGCGCCAGTAAATACATATAATTTAACAGATAGCCGTCTATAAACTGCTGCAGCTCATATGTCTTTATCTGTGGTATCTTAAAACGGATTTCTTTTTTTAAGTACTCCACGTCCTGTAACAGGTACCCTGTAACAAATTCCGGTTTCCAGTATGTACAGCATTCTGCACTGTCCAAATAAAACTCTTTATCGTATAAATCAATTCGCAGCTCATAATTTTCTGTCAATACACTGCTTTGCAGATAGCTGATCCCCATTGTGCAAATCTTTCCTTTTCTATCAGCTTTTTGCATTTGCTGTGCTTTTTGAAACACTACCTGCAGCTTTTCTTCCAAGCCTGTCAATATTTCTGTTTCCCCATCCTTATAATTCTTCATCAATTCCGGAAGCTGTCCCATAAATATGGGTTCCATCATCCCTTTCCCGATTTCCATGATCTGCTGCTGTCTCTCCGTCATATCCTTTTCCCCTTAACGTCCTCATACAAAGTTTTGCTATTTTTACCCAGACCTCATGCTTTCCATAAGGACAATTCATACTTCCTGTCAGTGTCCGCTCGGTTGCTGCATAAAACAGGAAATTATATAGCTTTCCTCCTGCCGCATGATTGGAATATTCCATCCAATGAACCCTGATGCCGTTAATGTCCTCCTCCCCTTCCTCATAAAAAATGATTTCCGGTAAAATTCTTCTCCATGCCCGCTTGCAGCCCTGGCAAATTTCTCCAAGCTGTCCCGGTTCCACTGATACATCAAGCAGTGAAAACGTAAAATTAACGCTTCCGTTTTGTGTGCTTTTAATAATCTGCGGCTTTGGGTCAAATTCATATTTTTGTTCCACCAATTTTTCCGGTAAATCTTTCATAAAAGCCGGAATCTTTATACTGGTCGCTTTGTCTGACATTACTACCGTTTGAAGATATTGCTCCGGCAGATCTCTTTCCAGATCAATCTGCTTATCAAGAACCTTTTCTTTCCTCTTTTTACGCTCACTTAATATCAGTTCATCAAGAAATTTTTCCATTATCGTTCCTCTGTATTACTGCATATTTACACGTCCGCCCTGCACATTGATATCATCCGCAAGCTCCAGCATGGTGTTGCCCTGCTGAAATGCAATCTTTTCAGGCGCAGACATTTCCACTCCCTGCTCCATGCTGATAATTCCTATATTTTCTTTTGCCCTGATTGTGATACTCTTATCACTTTCTATTATGATTCCTTCATCGTCTATGATCTTGACCGACATCCCATTGTTATTTGTGAGAATCAGCCGGTCCGGCTGAAACAAAACTTCTTTTCCCTGCTTATTCTTTATAGACTTCTCATCCGGATTGCTGCGTGCCGAACTGTCAGATGACTGTTCATTCACAGAACTATTCACATATGCCTCAGCTTCATTCTCATTTGGGAAATAAAGACGGACACTATCACCTTTCTCCGGCATACAATACCAGCCGGTCCCATCAGGCGAAGAATAGATTGTAGAATAAGCAAACCATTTCTGTCCTGCCCATCCTCCTGTTTCATCCTCCATCAGTACAACTTTTACTGTATCCTTCTTTACAGATGTCACGTTTCCCTTCAAGGATGCACCAATAATCTTCTTGTTGCCATACGGCATCTGCCGTAATTCTCCCTTGGTTTCCAGCAGATAGTAGTTATATATTTCGTTTCCTTCCCATTTCCGCTCCACTTCTCCAACAACATAATTTTTTCCAAGGAAGCAAACGGCATCTCCCAGATAAAATATTTCCCGAGTCTTTACTTTATACGCCACAGCATCACTTTCCGTCATGCCGCAATTCTTCTTTATCTGATATTCCCCAATCAGATTTACGATGGAATACGATTCATAGGATAACAATTCACGCCCCGCTTCTTCTATAATTCCAAAAGTATATTTCACACCGGCGCTCTTCTCATTTGCCATTAATACAGTATTTTTTTGAGCTGCCAGACGCTTTGCAAATTCCCAGTCTGTCTCCTTATACTGAACAACCATTTTTCCTATGTTTCCTGCTTCCGTTCCCATGAGAAGCTTTCCGTCAGCGTATCCCTGTACTATAGTTTCAAGTATTTTCTGACAGGAAGTGGTCCCATTCTGATACACCCCAATATGCTCTCCCATATCCATCTTACCTGTCCCCGTTTTTAAAAGTGCCGTCAACAAAAATGTGTCCGCCTCCGCATGGATTCTCAAATCCTCGATATACCCGCAAAATAAAATATTTTTCCCTTCGGTTTCATCATAAAACCAGATATGCGCCCATGTTTCTTCCGATATCATAGCCATTATCCGATTTTTTTCTTCCGCAGATATATAACCGGATATCTTAGCGCAGCCATGCTGATTCTTTTTTAATATGCTTTCAAATTCCACCAATGATAGAATCTGAAACGGAGATGTCTCAATACGAACTGCTCTCATTGCTGCTCCTCCTCTACCTTCGTAATCGTCCTAATACAGTACATTGCGATTTCTTCCCACTCATCCTGCATTCCCAAAATGCAGTTAAATGAACCATACAGCAGTTTTCCTTCTAATGGAGTAATAAACATGATATTAAAAATATCTGCATCAATCGCCATTGTTTCATATGCAAGCCATGCTATTTTACCGCCATCATTCCGTTCACCATATTGTAATTCCTGAAATTTTGCATTTACATACACTTGCTTCATGCTTTTAACAAATCCCTCTGCCGCCTTGTTTAACTGCCCCTCTGCAAGCGTCATGTCCATTAAATGAAATGTAAAATTAACCATGTTATTCTTATCCATCAATATTACCGGCGGTCTGTGCTTTGATGGATATTTCTTTTTGGCAACATAATCCGGCATATCCTTAAATCCTTCCGGAATTAAAATTTCCATCTGTTTTCTAAACAGTTTTACCTTCTCATATACCATTTCCATCGTCTCCACCTCACTCTACATAAATCATCTTTCTATCATAGCCCTTTCCATGTCCAGTACCTCTGTGCCTTAATATTCGTTCCATCTCTGCATAAATCATATTGTTATCCCATTCAGATAAAATTTTTTCGCTTTCCTTCCTGCCTTTATCCTGCAAATACCTTATAATAGACTGACGCTCTATCTTTCCCTTGCTACTTGCAATCATATATGAAAAAGCAAAATCAGAAGTCTCCTTCTCTTTCGCATTCCAAATTTCTTCTCCAAACTGCTTAACCACCAACGGATGCAGCGTTTTCTCCCCAATTCCCGCCACCGTAGCACAGATCAGATTTACCGTATCGTACTCGGTTGACATATCCGCAAAATTCTTATAACTGTCACGCAGTGCCGAACCTTCCCGCAGATAGAAGCGGCACATTTCCATCTGGTTCTCGCCCAGTTCCAGCTCCTCATCCAGAAAAAATCTGACACGGTATGCCTTGTAGTCTAAATTTGTATCATCCTCCAAAAATTCGGCTTTCAAAACCTGCCACCTGTTCTTGGGCTGATAAGCTACCTCTTCCTCTTCCATCAGCAAATAGATAAAATCGTGAAATTTCAACATCCCTTTCCCGATGACAAGCCGACCATCTTCTGCATGTATCTCACAGCCCTTTAACAGGCCATCCGTATAATCCGCATAATACAACTGCCATCCTGCATAGGTGTAATCCCTGATATCCCACAAACTTTCTTTTTTCAAAATACGCCTGCCCGCAAACACCGGAACCCTGATTTCCATGAAACTTCACACTCCTATTTCTTCCCGTCAAAAAAACTGTTCACCCAGTTATCACTCTCGAAACTGAAAAATTCTGCTTTCCCCAGATAAAGTTCATCCATTTCACAGTAAACCGGAACAACCTGAAATCCCCATTCCTCCTGTTCTGCCCATACGAAGAACTTCACATCTCCATTCTCAATACTGTCCGTCTCTTTCTGTAGAATATGGGAACCATAAACCGCCTCAATCTCCTCATAGCTTTTCTGTGAAAAATCTTCTTGCCTGCATACATACTGAAAACGGCAATGTTCCTCCCCGTCCGTATTTTTCAAATACAGCGGAAGAATCAAATCCTCCATATTCCTCGAAATAGTTCCCGCCGTATCCCAGTCTTTAAAACCATCCACCAGTACCACTTCTTTTCCATTGTGGGTATAAGCGGTAATCCGATAGGGGAGCACAGCTTTTCCATTGTTCAGGTGAATATCTGCCAGCCCATATTTCCGGTCACGCAGATATTTCAGCGCCCCGTCCACACAAGTCATCTTTAATTCAAAATCTGCCGCATCAATATTCGCCCTTTTCCGAAACTGTATCATTCTCCCCGGAACGAACTCTTTTAACGCATCCTTGAACAAATCAATCTTGCAGGACTGCCCCGTCAGCTTAATAAAGGAAAAATCCTGTATTCTTCCGCTGTGGTATAATTCCTCCATAAATTTCTGTACAATGCCGTATATCTCGCCGGATAACAGCAGCTCTATCTCAAAATAGTTCATCATCACTTCCGGTATCATCTTTTCCACTGTAAGGCTGTTCCCTTTCCAGAAAGACAGTTTCCATTTATCCAATAAAACAGTATTTTCCCGCTGTCCTTTTTGTTCCGAAGTAACTGTGACCTCCAATGCTCCGACTTTTCCGTAAAATAATTTTTTTATCTGCTCTGCTGTATTGAACAAGGTATAAAAATTATTTTTCACCTTGTAATACTCGCTGCGGTTATATCTTTCAAAATCGGCAAAACGCGTCGGAAGTGTCTCTTCCGCTTTTTGATATTCCTGCTCTAAATACTGATAAAACTCCTTTACTCCATGCGAATCAATAAAACGGTAAATATCCGTATCCATGTATTCCAGGATTTCTTTCACACTGCTTACATTCTGATTTCCAGTTGCCCGCACCAGTGCGATTTTCAATATCTGCATAATGCGGTACGTTATGTTATTTCCGCCAAAGTCCGTATCGCCGTTTTCGTATGTAGTTTCCATATAGATTTTGTAAGCGGCTCTGCGGTCCTGAATACGAAAACGATAAGAACATAAATCTGTTGTCCCTCCTCCACAGTCTATGATAAGCGCTTCATATTCTTCGTTTTCTTCCAAAGTATCCTGCTCTAACATATTCGAAATGGTGTTATATAATACAGCCATTCCCTCATCTAACATAATCTCCTGATTGATCATATATTCCGGCAGTATTTCCCGGAACATTCTGCGGAAATAATGCTTCTGCTTCACCGGACTTGAGATATGTACCTGAGAAATGCGGCATTTAAAACGGTTCTCCGTTTTTCTTATGATATACAGGAAAAATCGACGTAAAATCTCCGCCCGCTTTACCAGCCTCCGCCGTCCCTGTCTGTCAACAATTTCTTCCTCTTTCTCGTATTCCCCAATCCAGCGTTTCACATCATAAAAGACACAAAAACCCTCGTCTACATAACTCGCATTTGCCAGCCTTATGGCATCATAACCGAACAGCAGCTTATCGTCTTCTTCCTCCACTGCCAATACTCCTATCACGCTGGGTAATAGCATACTTTCCCCTGCGCCGTCCTCAAAAGCTGTATAATTTATCTCATTTTCCCTGCAATTTTTTACCGCAGCCTGCTCTCCGACATTTTCAAAATAAGCAGAATCCAGATACACCCCGGCAGTGGTATTTACAGAACCAAAATCAATCGCCATGGGCAGCATCAGTGTGACAGGTTTTCTCACCACAAAATCAATCAGTGGTATACTGTAAACCTCGATGTGCTCCGGCAATATTGTGTGCTCACCATAATACAAATGATACAAGCTCTCCGATGTCTGACGTCCCATACAGAAAATTCTGTAATCTTTTCTCTGTGTCTCCCGTATCTCTAACTCCGCAGCCTTGGTCAGATACAATTTTTCCTGTCTCTCTCCGTGCTCTTTGAGATTTAAAATTGCACAGAGTGTCATATCGCTTCCCATTAAAAAGGCATTTGTTCCTGACAGTTCTTTCTTATAAGGAATGGTATAGCCGTCATAATACTCGATGGACAGTCCCTCATAAGCTAAAATCTGGGACTGGCAGTATAATTCTTTGCAAGGCTTTATCACAATTCTGGTCTTTTTTAAAAATTCCTCTACCCGCTCTTCTCCCCCTTTTTTCTTGTCACAGATAAAGAAGTCCTGTCTTTTTCCCATATAACGCATAATGGTCTGGATCAGTTCTTCTTTATCGAGAGGGTGTATGACACCGTTCATGATTTTTTCACGACGGCAGATTTCTCTTAGCTGATAGGTCGTCATCAACTCCAGTTCTGATTTTTCATATTTTATTTCGTTTTTCATCGTATCTGTTCCGGTCGCCTTCATACCTATCACCTCCGCCTCTATATTAAAAGTACCTTATCTAATATCATAGTTTCTTCTACTTCCAAAATTCCGAAATGTTCCTGATAAAAAACTTCTGTCCTCACTCCTATCGGTAAAAAAGTGTCTAATAAAAATTGAACCCTTTTCCTTTCTTCCTGCGTTTCTGCACTTCCAACGTAAATATAAAGTTCATTGGCACAATCCATGCTTTTATATATAATAGAGTCTTGATATATCTCTTGAAACAGCCACTTGAAAATCTCACGATAGTTACGAGAAGATATGACATCCATGAGCGCCAATACAATATATTTTTTTTCATAGGATGAAAATAACTGTATAGCCGCCTTTGCCTTCCTCCCAAACTGCCCGCTTTCCAATTCCTCCACCAGGAACTTAAAATAATAATCCTTCCTGCTCATGCCCATCCTTAAGTCCGTCAGCGCCAGATAATGAAATACCGCATCCACAAAGATTTCCTTTGTTTTTCCATATTCTTTCTGATTAATATCCAACACCCCGCTGAAAATATCAAAAAAGCGGTAAAATGGATTCACCTCTACGGCAGTCTGCTCCACTGTCTGCGTATTTAAATCGTAAAAGGATACCTCCAGATACGGACTTCGTACCTCTGGCACCTCATACTGCAAATCAGCTTCCCTGATTCCGTTTTTTTCCGCTGCCAGCACAACCTCCCAGATATACTGCATAAAATTTAAACTCCTTTGTCCTATGTCCTGTCTCCCTGTCGTTTTACAAGGCTGTACCGCCTAACATAAAATGGTTAAAGGTGCGAATCCATCAGAATACCAACACACTTATATTCACAGACAGATAGCTGTATCTGTGACACGAAAAAACGTACCATATCTTCGCAAAAGTTCTTTTTCTGTCCCTTTCGTGTGAAATACAATGCCAACGTTTTTCTTGTCTCCATCGGGAAAACGGTATTTCCCAAAAATGGATTCATATCCCCTTCCAGACAGGACTCCGGTGGTGTTTCAAGCACCTCACACTTTTCTAACTCTACATAAACATTATGTTCAAAGCTCTGTACCATCCAAAACAACTCTGTCCGGCTGCCAAGGGAACTTTCCTGCCGTTCTCTGTAATTTTGAAAAAAACTGCTTTTTCTGCTGTTGCTTAACATTTCGCAGGTATACCCATGGGAACTTGTATCTGTCTTTTCAATGAAACGGTATACTTCCCAATCCCGAAAAGATTCTTTCAGCGACGTCATAATAATTTTGTCTTTTTCATGCCTGACCTTAAGAACATCCTCATTGATCCCAAGCATATATCCGCTGTCCAAATCATAGTTTTTTAAATCCAGTTCATGTTCATAATATTTCTCATCCATACACGGGACCATAAATTTACGGCACTGAAATGTGAACTTTTCTATATTCCATAACAGCAGCATATCATTTTTAATATCTTCCTCATAGCTGCCAAAATCTATTTTCAAACCGTTTCCATCCGTTTCCCCGTCCGTATCTATTTCATAAAATCTATCCAGATATCCCGTATTGACTGTTGTCCAGCATATCTTGTTATAGACGAATACCTGATACAGCTCCGACAACGCCTGCTGATAACATTTTGCTTTGCGCACCCGGACGGTATAGGATTTGCCGCTGTCATCGACCCCTTGAAAATCTGCTGCTTTTTCAAATTCTGCTTTCTTTTGATAACTGCCCGCAAAATAGATAATGCAGGGCATTGCTTCCTGCTTCTCCTGCTCCTTATCCTCCTGCAGTAATGCCGGAACAACCGGGTACAGTGTTCCGTTGATAGGGTCATAATCTTTCTGGGTGATAACCGTCATAGAGACTGCATATTTCTCATTTGGAATCTCTATTTCCCGTTTGATTTGATTTTCCAAATCCAGATACCGTTTTTCCATCAGTTCAAAAATGGGCACAAGACCTTCCAACAATATTTCCCTTGCATCCTTCCGTTCGCCTAAATCCTCTATTTCTGTCAGCCTTTTTCGTATGTGCTGCTGTAAATCTGTAATACTTTCCACAATATTTACCCCTCTGTGATCTGCATATCAATATCACTTAAAATCTCCTCAATCCTCTGCACATCTTCATCGCTCCCCAGTTCCTGATAAATCGATTTTGCAGACAGATACTGTGATTTTGCTCCCCACAAATCCCCGGACTGCCGGCAGGCTTCTCCCTGGCTTTCATAGGCAGCCGCCGTATTTTTCTGTTCCTCCTGTTCACTTAACTTTTCTTCTACGGCATCCAATTTTTTCTGTGCATCTTCCTGTCCCGCCGTATCCGCTACTTCACCATACTTGGCAACTGCCATCGTATAATAAACTTTCGCCCCAACATAATCTTTTTCCAGACATGCCTTATCTCCTGCTGCCACCATCTCCGCTGCGGCAACTGTCTGCTGTGCCTGACTGTCTGCTTCTTCCTGTGCCGCGCTCTCGGCATCTGCCTTTTCCTCATAAAGCTTTTCCAGCGAATCCATAGCAGTCTGTTTGCCCTCCGCATCATGTACGGACAACGCGGCTTTTTTTGCCAGCAGATACTTCTCTTCCGCCCCATCATAATCGCCCTGCTCTAACAGGGAATCTCCAAGGTTTATATAATCCTCCACCGACAGGAATACGCTGATATTCTCCAGCTTATTTTCTATGTAATCCGTCCCTACATTGTCCGCATATCTGGTGCGATCCAATGCAGAAAGATAGTATTCTTCGGCCGCTTCATAATCTGCGCTGCTGTAGCTTTCATCTGCCAGTATCACAGTCTCTATCACAAAGGAATATTCCTGCAGACGGTTTCTCATACTGCTGTTTTTCAGCTTTTCTGCCAGTTTCTGCGCCTGCTCGCATTCCTCCTTTGCCCTGACATAATTTCCGGTATTGATATATTCCACCGTATTGGTAAAATGATAATTCATATCCTCAGTACGCTGCACTTTTCTATCACGCAGAAACCACAGCACCACACCGATAACGATTGCCGCTATGACAACAATAAACGTAATCATCACTATTTTTTTTATCCGTTTCCGCTTCTCTGGATTTTGGTATACTTTATTTACAAAAATAACTGCCAGCGTATAGTTGTCCAGATTCTCCGGCTGTCTTGAAAGCAGTAAGTCCTCGATATTATCCACCGTTGTCTGCACTTCGTTGTCAGCTTCTGCAAAGACATCATCCAGTTCCGCCTCGTCCACATTCTCCCAGATTCCCCTTGTATACAGAGCAATCATGTCGGTTTCCGCCAGCTTTATCTTCTTTGAAACCACGGGCTTAAAATTTTTCTGTCCCAGATAGGCATAAAGATTATTCCTCTCTTCATGCTGCATCAACTCATCTTTGGCAATTTTCTCCTGCTCCACCATCTCCTGGGCAAGAGACATATCCCTCGTCTGACGGTAAACCGCCCCTCCCCGGTACATGCGGAGCCTTGTGTTCCCCACATATCCATATCTCATCTTCTGGTAATCCGTTACAACCACTGTAATAGATGCCTTTAACCGTCTGTCACTTTCTTTTCCTAACAATGCCCGGTTTGCCCGCTTTAACAATCTCTTTACAGCCCGCTTTGACAGAGATGGATTTTCCTGAAAACTAAGAATGACTGTCTCAATGGCAAGCCTTGCGCTTTCTACATCCGTGACCTCCGTAATTCCGTCTGCGATGACATAGCAGGCGAACTCATCTAATTCCACATACCCAAAATAATCTCTGTTTTTTAACCTGCTTCCCTCTTCGGAAATAAACCGTGCCTCAAAATCACTGTTCTGTTTTCTCATGTCATTTCTCCAACTCTTATCAGAATTACGCTGGCATTATCCTTATCGCCTTTTTTCTGATTTACCAGTTCCACCAAATCAAATGCCATTCTCTTACAGCTTTTCTTCCGGGCTAAGCAGTCTTCCATCTCTTTCCATGTCACGCTCTCCTGCATTCCATTACTGAAAACTGCCACCACATCCCCTTCCTGTAAGCGAACCGGCTTGTCGTAGAACTGTATTTCCTTAAAACCGTCTTTTCCCAGGTAATTGTAAATTCTTTTTTCCTGCAGCATAGACAGGGCATCTTCTCTTGTCAGAATGCCTTCCACATACTTATCCTGTGCCAGCACATCTACGGTGTGTCCCGTTCCAAGGGGAATCAATTCCTCATTTCGGAATACTGCAATCTTTACATTCCCGACAATCCCGTAAAACAGAAATCCTCCCTGTATCATAACGGCGCTGACTGCCGCCATTCCTCTTCCCTCATCCATCTGTTTTAAAATTTCCCGGTTTGCCGTCTGAAACGCTTTCTTAAAAAAATAGGACGGGTGGTCTGCCATGTTGTACGTTTCAAAAATTTCTTTAAAAACCCGAATGACTGTCTTAGCAGCAATTCTGCCGCCCGCTTCTTTTCCCATTCCGTCTGCTAAAACCGCCAGTAAACCATTCTCATTTTCTTCTATTGTAAAGTAATCCATCTGTATTTCACGGCTGCCGATGGTCTTGCAGGCTCCCGTCTCATATCCCTCTCTGCTGCTCCGGAATACCAGACAAAAACGGTACAAAAATGCAATTCCTAAGAAAGCGCATAAGATACAGACTGTCAGGTACGGGACACTCATTTATCGTCCTCCCACATATAATGCTCCCCGCAGAAAGGAACAAAAAGGAATGTGCTCTCCCCCATCTCAATCACGTCATATGCGCTTAACGGCTGCGGCAGATAGACCGCTTCACCGTTCAGATAGACCAGACCGTTGCTGTCTCCCGGTAAAATCATGTTCTCCCGTTTCTTCGCATCAAATACAATCACCGCATGATTTCTCCGTGCGATTTTGTTATCCCCCAGAATCTGAATATCCATATCATCTGCCCGTCCCACAAAATTCTTTCCGTCCATGACCCGGTAATCTTTGCCTCTTCTCGGACCTTTTACGCATACAATCCAGCCGCAGACCGGATTCTCCTCCTCCAGAAAAAGAATGTCCTCAATTTCTTCCTGCGATTTTTCCACTGACTTTTTTTCTTTCGTGGCTGTCTCAATATTGCAGTACGGACACACTGTTCCATATCTCCTGCTTGAAAAAAGATGTCCGTTCTGACAGCGAATTAAATTTCCACTCATGTTTTTTCCTCCATATGTACACGCTATTTTGCCCCTAATCTGGTATTCCCGATAAAAATAATATCGCCTGCGTTAATCCGGCAGGGATGCTCCCTTGACACCTGATACACTTTGCCATCCTTCGCATCCTGGATTCTTACACCGTTTCTGCTTCCTAAATCTTCAATATACCACTGCCCCGCCGCATAATTTAACACAGCGTGCTGACGGTCTGCCATTCCGCCATACTCTGTATTCTGAAGATTAATGTCCACGTTTTCCTTATGCTCGTCCCGTCCGATTAAAAGGGACGTCTTTCCGCCAATATGCCAGGCTGATATTTCGTTTCCCTCTTCATCTAACAGCAACAGTTCCTGTATTCCCCGCCCATTTCCTCTTTTTTTCTGTCTGCCGGACAGAGAATCCGTCACTGCCAGCAGCAAAAATGCCAGAAATACAATCCCGCAGACAGCCATAAGCGTATCCCGCCCCCTGCTCTGCTCCATATATGTAAAACATAGAATTATAATTGCAGCGGAAAGACTGCATATCATCATGTCCATGAAATTTTTCTTATTCATTTTCACCTCAATATCACCGCAAATCTGCGTCTGAAAAATCAAATCGTCTTTCTCAACGTTTCAATCCCATATAACGTTCAAATAAATCTGTCACATCCATGGGATTAATCTTTTGTTGCGTGCGATTCTCCTTTTTCTCACTCTGCTTTCCCATGGAAAAAAATCGTTCAAATTCCTTTTCAATATCTCCCGGATCAATCGTTCCTCCTCCGGTATTCTTTCTGCCCGTCCCAGCACCGTTCCTTCCTGTCCCAGCGCTGTTCCTTCCTGCCGCACTTTTCTGTTCTTTCTGCGCTGCCCTAGCGTTGTACTCTTCCCTCTTTTGTTTATCGCTCAGAATCCGGTATGCCTCTCCGATTTCCTTAAACCGTTCCTCTGCCCGCTTATCTCCCGGATGTGTATCGGGGTGGCATTCTTTTGCCGCTTTTCTATATGCCTTTTTTATGGTGTCCTCATCAGCCGTTTGCGAAACCCCTAATACCTGATATGGATTCATATTTGTTCCAACCTTTCGTTCATGGCAATAGAAAGCCCGTAAAATGCGCTTTCTATTGCCGATTTAAGGCGCAGGCTGTCCTATTTGCTGACAATCTGCGCCCTGCTGTTATGCTGAATAATTTCCTTCTACCGCTACAGAAGCGATTTTGTCTTTCTTCTGTCTGAGTACTAATGTGAAGGTTCCGGTTCCCTCTACATCGCCAAACTCTTCTTTGTAGTCAAGCACGAATGCGTTTGGGAAACAATATTTTCTCTCCATTACACCGCCTGCCACATGCTCTACTGTCACCTTCCGATAACAGTCCACTTTCTCCGCCGGAACAACGGACCATAATGCCAGCTTCCTGGTACTGTCAGTAATATCCCCGTCCAAAGCCGCTAAAATCTTTCCGGTAATTACCATAGTTGCGCCGACATCCTTCGTTCTCGCATTAGAATCCAGCGGAATATCAGTAGTAACCTTTACGCTTCTGACACATTCCTTCGCCACTTCAAAGCTCTCGCTTCCTTCGACTTTTACTAAAAATGACATAATTTCCTCTCCTTTCTTTATTCACCGTAGCCGCCTTCGATCTTCACCGCATCATTCTCGTCCTTTTTCTGCTTGATGTGGAGGTAAAATGTACCCACACCGGTTTCATCATCCATATGCTCCTCATATTCCATGACAAACGCATTGGGGATTGTGTACTTTCTTACCACCTGTCCTGCTGATACAACATCGATCTGTGCATTTCTGTAGCAGTCTGCCTGCTCGGACGGAACCTGAGACCATTTGGATAATCCAAGTGTTCCGTCTTCTCCGTCTGCTCCCACCTTATACAACATTTTTCCGGTAATCTTTACTGCAATGCCAAAATCTGTAGCCCTTGCGTTGGAATCTGTTGCGGAATCGGAACTGAACGTAACTTTCTGGATAGTTTTCTCGTCCAGATTGATGTTCTCTGCGCCTCCACTCACTGCTAATCTAAAACCCATGTTCGTTTCCTCCTTCTTTTCTTTTAGACTTTATTTAAAATGTTCTGTCCTCGCTGTTGACCCGGTTAATCTCGATTTCGAGATTCTTCACGTTACCGTTAAATGCGATATCAAGCGTGCAGTATCCCGCTGCCTCGTCGATGGAATACCGGATATCGTCTCCGTTTCCGATAATCGCATTGATGCAATCCTTCTTCTCCATCCATCTGCTTCTCTGGCTGGTAGGCTTGCTGGAGAAAAACTCCACAATATTTTCCTGCTTAAAATCGCCTGTCGCTAAACGCATCACTCTCTGAATGTAAGTAGTCACCTGTGTCTTATAGATTGGCTCATAACTCTTTCCGTCTGTCAGCAGGTTACGTGCCTTGTAGACCATAATGTTCTGGATATTCATATCCTTAAGCACTGCATTTTCGGAAGAAAATACAAATCCGAAATTCTTCCGGTTGATATCGCTCTTGATATCGTTGGTGTATCCTGTAATCTCTTTTGCCATGGTAGTCCGAACCTGCAGTGCGTGATCTCCTGACTCAATGTCAAACCGGACACCCGGAAGCTCATCGTCCACGTTTTTCTTAAACACTTCTTTTAAGTAGTCCGGACTCTGGTAAGCTGCCACCAAACCGGCTGCCACATAAGCAGCTCCTATGTAGACACCATCAATCCAGATTTTCATAACATCTTCTTTTTCTTTAGACAGCGCTGCCGTATTCTGCTCTGTAATGTACATTTTGTTATCCAGAATGACGCCGGACTTGTCTTTTGGTATTACGGTAAAATTCGGGATACAGGGAATTGCATATTCACTAAAAGGCTTGCCAATCAACTGCGTGCATTTTGTTTCATATTTTTCAATTCCCTCTGTCGCCATAACATTAAAGGTGGTCTTGTCCCCCGTCTCATAGCTGAAGAAACACTGCACTTCATAATCTTTCAGCGCATCCAGAATCCGAACCAGCGATTCCATGCTGTTCACATCCTCTTTCTCTACGTTCTCATTTCCTTTAAAACGCTCCTTTACCGCCTTCAGCTTAGAACTGCTGTTTAAGGAAACCGACGGAACAATGGCATACCAGATGGTATTCTCAAAATCATTTTTTGCGTTTACCGTATTGAGATATGCTAAAAGTCGCGGAATGTTGCTGCTCTTTGCCAGCATATCGTTGCTCACATTCGATACCACCAGAGAAGGTTTCATTCCCTTGCAGTTTCTCGGATACTGCTCGAAGAAAGCCCATACCCCCATGATTTTTTCCACCAACGGTTTTACTGTCTTGATAAAATCATCCTTGCTCCGCTTGTAGAACTCAAGGTAAGAATTGTAGTTCGCTACTTCTTTCTCAATATCTACCACACTCTCCATCGTAGATGCCAGCGGACAGAAAGTTCTTGCAACCAACGACATAACATACTCATTTCCGTCCTCGTTCAAATCCATATAGTCTTTCTCGATTGCCTGAATCAGTCCGGCGTTGGCATTGTCGTCTAATACCATCAGCTCTTTTTTGTTTTCCTTCGGCGCCTCTAAAATCTTAAGTTCTCCGTGTTCATCCATACTGAGCACGCCAATGCTTAACGGCGCTTCGTCTTTTTTCTTCTGTCCATCGCCCAACAACAGCCTTGTCTTGATATCCTCTATCGCAAGCGGCAGCATTGCCATTACATTGTTGTAATTGACACTTGCTTCTTCAAACATCAGATTCAGCTTATCTGCCGTATCTAACTTCTTCGGATCGCCGTCCTCAAGTTTCGCATATTCACTGTAGGTATACTGAAGTTCTTTTCGGTTCTGTCGGATATCGTCCATGACCTTTTTGGGTGAAATCATATCCGTCAGTTTCTCAAATTTAAAATCTACGTTGATGCTTCCCTCCGCCCGCTTTGCCTCAACAAGCGTCATCAGCATTTTCAGATAATCATTCTGGCGGTTCAGATGAATTTCACTCAGTAACTCATCTTCAATCGTTTCCGGTTTTTTCAGCGTATAGATTACTTTCTGATTGTTTGCGTCAAAATACGAATACACCACCGGCTCAAATTTCTCCAAAAATTCGTCAAAACTTCTCACCAGCAAGGCATCGTTTATTTCTTTGATTTTGTCGTCACTTACGCTGTTTACCCCCCTGACGTCTCCAACAAGTGTCAGAAGATTCAGCTTTTCCGGATTGATTTCCTCAAAGAGAATCGTCCTGTTTGTCTGTGTTATTGTATTCACTTTGTTCCTCCTTACCTTTCGCTTGGTTTCATATTTTTATAATGAAGTTCAATTTCTGTTCCTCCATTATTAAAAATCAGCAATATTTTTTCTCCATAGTATAAAGAATACTTTCTCTCCCGTTTCAAAATCTGGTTTTCTTTTACAATTGTTGCATAACCACTGTTTTTGAAACACAGTGCATGGTCTTTTCCGCCAGTAAACCTGATTTTATCTGCATCCGATAATTTATAGTCAATCCCGCAGCGGTCTTTGATCCAGTCAAAGGATATACTTTTTCGTGATTTTCCGAATAACTTAATACTGCAGGGCGCAACGTCTTCTTCCTGCTCCCCCTTTAACAAATATACCGCCAACTGTCCCGAGAAATCATATTTCGGCAGCACAGGAGGTTCCGATTTCTCTATGATAATGGAACCCGTCTCACCATCGTTTTTTTTTTGCTTTTTCCTTTCATATAAAACAGAGAGCAAAAGTACCACTGCACATAAAGATATAATTACAATCCAAAGAACCGTATAATCAGGTTCCTCCTCTACAACCGGAACTGTCAATTCCACCGTATCTGCCGTTTTTATGTAATGAACCACATTTTCCGACGGCTGAATTGCAATTTCCACATTCACTTTTGCCGTCTCGTCTGTCTGATACGGAACCATCGCCGTGCCATTTTCCACACGGTAAGACGCTTCCTTGCCATTAATCAAAACAGAAATACTGTCTTTTAAAGTTTCCGAATCCAAAACCGGCTTCTCCTGATGGTTTACAACATTTACCTTCAGGGTAAATGTCCCTTCCTCTGATGTATAGGATTTCTCCATATCAGCTTTTAAAAAATATTCTTTTATCAGATAAGTATGGACATTTCCTCTGTTTTCCAGAGAATAGTCCATTGTAATCTGCCGTTCCAATGGATTTTCCAATTCAGCAACCGCAAACTTGTTTCCCTGAAGCATATTCAGGCTCTCACACTGTCCCGCAACATGAAAATCCTCGATGTTTTCCCCTGACACGAGAAGTATCTTTGCATTCTGCATATAAGTATCCTGCAGATCCACTGTCATATTTCCTTCTCCGGAAACCGCCTCGCCAAGTTCTATTTTTTCTATCTGTAACGTCTGGAACAGATATTTTGCAGTGATTTCTTCAATCGTCTGGTTTTCGCCTACTGTATACTGCTCTCCTGACGTCACTTTCGTTCCATACGAAACCTCATTCTCCGTCTTATCATTGGGGATTGCAAACATGTCAATTTTTATTCCCTGTTCTGCAATCTGATCCACCATATTTTCAAACTGCCTGATTGCAGTTTCTGTTTCGCTTTGATCCCGCAGAGAAATTTCCCCGTCGGAAATAAATACCACTCTTTTATCTGCCGCCGCACTGTCAAACATATCAGCCGCCGTTTCCAACGCCACCGCTGGGGTGGTGTAGCCCTGCAGTTCTACCGTCTCGAGTGCATGTCTGGTTTTCTGATTAATGTTTCCGAAATCTTCCTCATAAACAATTTCCGTGTTATATACCAGCAATGCCACTTCGTATTCTTTCGGCAACGCCGACGCTATCATACATGCACTGTCTGCCGCCTCTATCCATTGTCCATCTCCCTGCATGGACTTACTTGCATCCAACAAAAATATAATCTGCTTTTTTTCGGTGATTTCATTGATTTCATTCTTCTCCGCTGCCAAAACCCTTGCCGGAAACAGCAAAGAAAGCCCTATGAACAGCATTGCCAATTTAATTGTTATCTTCTCTACTTTTCCCATTTTTCTCCGTATATCTTTTTACTGACCATGCCAGATAACTCACTCCACACCAGATAACTGCGCCCAAAACCGCATATGCAGCTCTCTGATTTACCGCTAAGAATACCATTCCGAGTATCAGCTCTGTTACAACTATGATTCGCGCCTTTTTTCCGATTACTTTCTTTTCTGCTTCCTCCAGAGGCTTATTTTTATCCTCCAGGGGAGCAAATAGAAATATCCCCATCCCTGCAGCCAACGCCGCAGCGATTGTAAGACAGGTCTGATAAGCAAATTCTGCTTTTATCCATAACAAGGTTAAAACCAGAATCCCACATGAAAGAAAATAGCAGCTCATCCATCCCGGTGCGTGATATCCTCCTGCTTCCTGCCGCAACAGCATAAATGCAATCAGAAATATCATGCAATATAACAATTCCCCAAAGGCCGCGCCAATGACAACACCCGTTCCAATATTGAAAGCATATACAGCAACGGTCTGCAACGCGAATAGATATATATCCCTGTACTCCGATTGAATGCTTCCATTTTCTTCCATGAAGTCTACGATTCTTTCAAAAAGTTTTCTCATTTCTTACTCTCAGAAAACTTTTTGAGATTTTCCGGCACCTTGGGCTGATGCAGAATAAAATAGCAGCATTTTGTTGCAGCGCCTGTTGCTACTTTCTCCAGACCAAATGTCATTAAATTGCTCAAATAGCGGTTTAACAGATTTCTCATCTTGATTCCCCCTCTCTTTTTTCCTAATAATACCATTTTTTGACACAGAATCTTCAAAACGTCAAGAATCGTATGGTTATCTGTAACTTTTTTATTTTTATGCAAAAAAAAGAGACGCCTGTCTCTCACTCACGCATCTCTTATTTCCCTTTACATTTCTTTACATAGAAAAAATCTCATACAATAATACTGTCACCACAAATTGATGATTCCCATCATCAATGATAACCTCCCCATCATACCGTCTGGCTATCTTCCTTATTATATTCAGTCCAAATCCATGCCTGTGTTTTTCTTTTTTTGTTGTCATATAATGATTTCCGCTCTTTTTCCGTTCTTCTTCGTAATGGTTAGAAACCATCATCATAAGGTTTCTTCTATCCACTCGTATTTCTACGCAAACACTACGTTCTTCTGCTTTCACTTTTTTGGATGCCTCTATCGCATTATCCAACAAATTTCCAAGACAGATACAGATATCTTCTGTTTCCACTTTTAAATCTCTCGGTATCATCAGCTTTGTTTCAAATTTAATATCAAATGTCTCAGCAACCGCCGCTTTATAGTTAATAATACTGTCAAAATAGAAACACCCTGTATTAGATACTTTTCTCTGCTTATGTAACTTTTCTAAAGAATTATCGCAATATTTTTTGAGTGCCTCATAGTCTCCTTTCTCCAGATACATTTTCTCCATCAGATACCGTTCCGTCATATTATGGCGGAACTCACTCATTTCTACCCACAGATTCATGTTTTCATTGTACTGTCTGAGATAATATTCACTTTGCTCCTGTAAAACCTCTTCCCGTACTCTTTTTTCTGCTGTTTCTCCAATTTTATCATACAAATAATATGTAAAAATATTTATCAGCATTACCATAAGCGCTGCCACAAAATCCAATGTCTCGCTCATGCTTTCCTTTTGACAGATCATTTCAGCTAAAATGACAATGCTTCCTCCGGGAATCATAAAAATTTCAACCCATTCCTGTGTATTCAACCTGATATTTTTATGCCGCTTGATAAGCGCCAGCAATATTTTTATAAAGAAAAACATAACTAGCTTGGAAACCAGCAATAGTAAGTAATCCTCATTTGCCGTATCTACTTTGACTCCACTTTTCTGAACAAATATCTGCCATCCATAATAAGTCAATACTTCTGATAATGCTCCGCTAATTGCCATAAAAGCAGTAACTGCCGATAAAACCCATGCAGAATCTATATATAAAATACGTAAAGCAAAAAAAAATGAGACAACAAATATTCCTGTATTGTCCCACGCACTTTTTGCAAAACTGTAAGTAAAAAAATTAGAAATAACAAAATACATTCCCCATACAAAACACTCCCACACTCTGCCATGCTTTCTTTGTGTCAGGACTTTTTGTGCAAAAATTCTCTGATACACTAAAGAAAAAATTTCAATGGCTGCCAGCATTACTTTCATCATTTAGCTTATCCTCATCAATTCAATATAACTTTTTCGTATTTTATCCTTATATCTGGGACCTATTTTAAATTCTTTGCCGTCATCCATCACTACTTTTTCATACCGAAATTCCTTTACATAGTTCACATTGACCAGATAAGATTTACTAATCCTTAAAAACTTGATATTCATCTGTTCTAACTGTGCTTCTACTTCATCCAGTTTTTTATAAAAGGAAGAAACACCGTCTGTACTGTAAAGATTCACCTGTCGCTTATCACTCTCAAAATAACGAATTTTATTTACCAAAATCTTATATGGAACTTTTTTATATGTATACTCAAAAATTTCTTCTTTTTGACTCATCGCCTTAAACGCTTCTCTAAACCCACGATCCAGTTCCTCCTCCGAAACAGGCTTGTCTATAAACCGAAATGGCTGTACATTAATGATTTCCTTACAATACTGTTCATAGTAGGAAATGAAGAACAAAATTGCCCTGTTATCCTTTTCCCGAATCCGTCTTGCCGTTTCAACTCCGTTTATCCCGCCCATTTCAATATCCAAAAGAATGATATCCATATTGCCTTTTTGTTCCATTTCCCATAGCAAATCTTCTCCGCTTTGAAAACATTTTATTTCTGTATTCAGCCCCAAACGGCAAACGATATTCCTAACCATCTCTTCCTGTATCTGAAGTTGTTCTACTAAATCATCACAAATCCCGATCCTTATCATATATCTTTGCCCCCACTGTAACAACTAATGTTGCCGTTTTGCCAGACTCTTAACCAAAGCTTTTACCATATCATAAACAATTCTGATGTCTTCTTCACTGCATTCTTCCAATTCCTGTGAAATTTCTTCATCAAAAACAGCTTTCCCTTTCACCAGATTATCACAAATCAATGCGTCCAATGTCGTATCCAGAGCGTTTGCAATATCTATCAAAGTTGCCAAGCTTACTTTTGTCTTTCCCCACTCTATATTACTCATATGTGGATTAGAATTTCCAACAGTAGATGCCAGCATCTCCTGCGACCATTCTTTCTTCGTCCGACGCTCTTTTATTCTCATACCTATTGCGCAATAGTCTAATTTCATTTCTATCTCCGAAACTCATTTTCCTTTATCATATCTTTTCTTTGACTATTTAAGAATGCTTTATATGCTAATTTATTTTGCTATGGTTTAATAATCTACAAGAAATTTTTTATTTTATTTGCAAAATTATCATTTTAAGCTTAACATATACGTCATTTTACGTTTATTACCAATGTGTAACCAGACTATATTTCTATTTTATCCTAAATACTTTTTTTCACTTTTTAGTCTTTTAGTTAAAATGAACGTTCAAGGTGGTATCAAACTGACCTCCTCCCCAGTCCACCCCCAAAAGGTGTCTCTTTCGTCCACTCTTCCATACGCTGTGTCTGTTCTGCAAATCTCCTTTTTATCAGTCTGTTTCCTTTGACATTGCTTAGTTTTCTCCTGCTGCGTCTCTGCATTTGCGTGGCTCTTGATTCTGTGGAAAGCTCTTAGAAACTCTGCCATTTCCTCTACCGCCAGTGTTTCCGACTGTACCGGAATAATCAGACTGTCACAGCATATCATCACGTTTATCATAGCTGTCCCCATCTTCGGCATACCGTCAATGAGGATGTAGTCATACTGCTCCTTAATGGTGTCCACAAACTCTTTCAGCTTGTATTCTGCAAAATCAGTATCACACATCAGCTTATCAAAGTTATCCAGCTTGTTATTCGCTGGAATTAAATCTACTCCTGTCTCTGTCCTTATCATGTAGGACCCTTTATCCGGCAGTTCTTCGTTCATCACGATACACTTCAAAATGTCATAAATTGTCACGGAAAGCTGCTCTGGTGCGGTCACTCCGCAAAGTTTTGTTGTGTGCCTCTGCCCGTCAAAGTCAATCAATGCGACCTTACAGCCCTCCTTAGACAGCAGATATGACAGGGCTGTGGCGGTCGTGGTCTTACCTACTCCGCCCTTTCTGTTTACAATTCCTAAAACCTTGCCCATACGTTTGCTTCCTTTCTCTTGTTGAATTTGTTATTTTGGTTACATTGGATTCTCATGCAGGCAGCGAGCCAAGGCCAGGCTTGCTGAACCTTGGCGACTGCCATGGTATCAATTTCATATGACACTTGGATAAAAGTAGGACTGTTCACTTACCTCCTTCCATGTAAGAACACTATCGGTTACAATTTGGAAAATAGATTTTGCACTAAAACTGAGATTGATTAGAAATGGTAAATTTGAAATACATTTGAAAAATAGATTTTTAACTCCTTATGGTATTTTAGTGTCAAGTTATCCGATTTTCCTTTTTCAGAATGAAAACCAGGTTGTTTTCATCCCAATTTGCCGTTTTCACAGCAATTTCTGTTTTGGACGAAATCAGCGGAACCCCTTGATTTTACTGGCTTCTCACTAACTTGACACTATAATACCATTATCCCCAAACACCGGATTCGGATAGTCCCGCATCGCCGGAAGCCTTCTTGCCCCCTTGATCAGATACGCTTTCATTTTTTCCCCATACAGATATGGATCATTTTTATCCACGATCCCCCATTGCATCAGAAGTGCTGCCCCGCCAGTCACAAAGGGAGCCGCCATCGATGTTCCGCTTCTTGTCACATACCCGCCGCCCGGCGCACAGGAAGTAATATCCACCCCCGGTGCGACCAGATCTGGTTTGACCTGATTGGTCTCCCGCGTATACCCGCGCCCGGAAAATGCCGCCGCGCGGTCAAAATATCCGTCGTAGGCTCCGACGGTGATCACCCGCGCCGCCGTCGACGGAATCGTCAGTGTTGTCTCCTCCGACGGCATCAAAAAGCCCGTACCTTCGTTTAAAACACCGCCCGCTGGAAGCCACATATCATAATTTCCGGCTGCAATTCTCTGTGGTACAAGCTGTATCGTCCAGACGCCGCTGTCAATATACTCGTTTACCGGAAGCAGGTCAAAATAAATTTCCTGATAAGGACTGTAGGGACTCGGTTCTCCGTAATAAAGCAGAATATCTGTATTCCCCAGCCTAAAACGCTGCGGACCTAAAATCTGCCGGACTGGTTCCACTCTCGTACCATTCGGATGAATCAGCGAGACCGCAATCTCATCGGAATAATTTTTCCAAATTTGAAGATTTAAAGACGGCTCATAACTGCTCACGGCGATTTCCACATCTTTCGTGATATTTTCCCGCAGGGTTCCAGACGCATGCACCGCCGACGCCCCCTCATTTCCGCTGCCGGCAACAATCGACGTCCGCCAGTAATTCGCCATATCATCAAGATAACTCTCTAACAGGGAGTTGCCGGAGTGGGAACCATAGTTATTCCCAAAGCTCAAATTTATAACAATGGGCATCCCGTATTCCTGGGCTTTTCTGATACAGTAATCTACTGCCTGCATCAGTTCCGTCGTTCTTGGAAAAGACCGTTCCCCCGGCGTTCCCAATTTTACGATCAGAAGCGGACTTTCATATGCCACTCCGCGGTATCTTCCCTGTGAGGCTCTGCCATTTCCGGCTGCGATCCCCGTCACATGGGTGCCATGCCCGGAGATGTCACGGCTGGGGCACAACGCAAACCGCTCTCTCTCCGTTGTCTGCTCTAAAGCGCGGTCTATCACCGCTCTCGTAAATTCAGTTCCAAGAAAGTACCCTGACGGTGCCCCTAAAAATGACGTTTCTCCATTCTCCGCAGGAAACGGATCTGCCACGCTGTCTGCTGGTATCGTCTGATCCCACAGATTTAAAATCCGGGTGGTTCCGTCTGCATTCCGAAAATCCGGGTGTGTATAATCGATGCCGGAATCGATCACTGCCACGATCACGCCGGTTCCACTTAAATTTCTGCCAGACGACAATGTTCCCTGCTCCGTCCCCACCGTCTGCAGCTGATTGATGCATGATACACGTCTGCCGTTATTCACTGCAAAAAACAAAAGTTTCGGTTTCTCCATGTATTCGATCTCTGTCAGTGCCGCCACCAGTTCCACAATATGCTCTGGCAAAAGCAGGATCGCATATTCATTCCGCAGATTTGTAATCCTGATCCGGTCATACTCCTCCGGAAATTTTTCTGCAAACAGTCCCCTCAACGCTTCTTCCGTGCCTCCGAATTTTACGATAACTTCCCAGGTCCGTTCCGCTCTGTCATACCCGGTATCGAGATCTAACGATTTTTCCCTCTCCCGCTCTGTCGCATCGAGTGCAAGATTTAACAGATTTTCCATTTTCTCATTGGACATAAAAATCCCCCGCAAACGCACTCCTTACTTATTAGAAATGCAGCTTGGGGGGATTTTATGACTCTTTTGGGGTAAATTTAAAATTCTACCGACTTATTATTATTTTTTAATGCATGATACAGTTCTGCGCGTGTCAGATATATGTAAGGTTCTACATAAAAAACAAGAAGAATACCAAATGTGCAGACACCTAACAGCGTCCAGCCGATAAATGAAAGATCTAACACAAATGCATCCCATTTGTTTCCATCCATCATCTGTTTACTTTCTGCAAAGGCTTCCTGTCTGGTCATCTCCGGATGCTCTGCTAAAAGATATGGGATCATCATATACTCATAACTTTTCACGATACCCGGAATGATAAATAATAACATCCAGAGTCCTGTAAACAGCCCCCGCAGGAACATGATCATGCCGATGTGCGCATATCCGTTTTTAAATCCGTATGCAATATCGCCTAATTCCGCGTTACCATACTTACAGTTAATGAAAAATTTCTGACATCCCACTTCAAGCGGATTCCAGATAAAAATACTGAGCAGGATGCTGATCACCATGGCAACAAATACTGCTGCCAGTATAATCCCAATCACAGTAAATACCATTACCGGATCTATATCCGTCAATCCATCCGTTGATGACCTTGCCGAATTTTGGGCAGCTGTTGAGCCTGAACCTAAAATAAATGACAGAATCAGTCCCACCAGCACTGCTTTCCAGTAATTCGCCTTCAATGCCAGCTTTGCATTGCTTTTTAACTCACTTCTGTTCCACATGTTAAACTCCTCCTGATAAAAACATTTTACACTTTTGCAGTTTAACACATTAACGTTTTTTTGTCATCCCTCAAACAAAAATTCTCAGAAAATCTTAAGAATTAGACCTCAATTTTCCCTTCTTTTAACAATTCAATAAATGCCTCTGCCAGTTTTGGATCAAACTGTGTTCCCTTATTGTGTTCTAACTCACTGATTGCATAATCGATCGACATAGCTTCCTTGTAGGTACGCTTTGTTGTCATCGCATCAAACGAATCACATACCGCAAGAATACGCCCTAACAGTGGAATATCTTCTCCTTTCAGGCCTCTCGGATATCCCTTTCCGTCATATCTCTCATGATGCGATAATACAGCCGGTATCACATAGTTCATATTCGGCAGAAAATGAATCATCTCAATGGAATTCGTGACATGTGTTTTCATGATCTCATATTCCTCATCATTTAACCTGCCCTGTTTTTTTAAGATACTCTCAGGAATACCAATCTTTCCGATATCGTGAAGCAGTCCTGCCTCCTTTGCAATTTCAATGTCATTCGGCTCAAGACCTATTTTTTTTGCGAGAAGAACCGCATAATCCGATACATGGCAGGAATGTTCAAAGGTATAAGAATCCTTTGCATCGATTGCTGCAGTCAGTGCGTAAATCGTTGGTGCAATCTGTTCATAATGCTTTTGTACCTGCTGATCCTCAAGTTCATCTTCTGTATGTGCTCCATAAATTTTAATACAGTTTTTTCCGTCCCGTTTTGCATAAAAATTTGCACGTTCTGCCTGACTGAGCAGCTCATCCGCTCCCGAAGCCGTATCCGGATAAAATGCAATTCCGACACTTGCAGTCACCGGTTGTAGAACATCCGGTTTTTCTTCATCCGCGAGCAGAAAATTCTTCTGTATCTTCGCCGCAATCTGTGCCACCTTTTTCTTTTCATCCGAATTTATCAGCACCACATATTCATTTGATCCAAACCGGAACGTATTTCCCTGACATCCTACGGTATTCTCTATGATATGTCCGCACCATTTTAAGATACGATCCCCACATTCTTCCCCGTACAGCTCATTAAAAAGCTTAAAATCATCCAGATCAAGATACACCAGGGCTATCTTCTGCTCTTCTTTCCAGTTCTCCGCCAGAAACTTTTTAAAATATCCCCTGTTATAAAGTCCTGTCAGTTCATCATGGATCGATATCTGATATACTTCCTGATAAGTACGGATATTCTTAAGGCACACACCCGCATACACACCAATTCTCCAGTAGTAATCTCTCTCTAAATAATTTAATCTGGTTCTTTTCTCCGATTTTATATAGATAAATCCCTGTATCTCATCATCATACTTCATCAATGAAATCTCAGAGCACTCACCTGCCCCCGATCTTTCCAGCATAGCCGTGATTTCATCCTGCTCTGCCTGATCCGGCATCTGTCCACCGGCTGTTTTTACAACCGTAAACTTTTCTCCATTTTTGATAAAAACAAAGATGTCCTTTACCGGAAACATCTCATTTACCACACCAATCAGCAGCTTAAACAGATCTTCCTGCCGCAATATAGACGCCGACTCATTCTGAAAACGACGTAATACCTCGATCTGCTTTCTGTTCTGCCTCTGCATGATTCCCTCTGCCATTTTTCTTGCCAGATAAAATACAAACAACGACCATCCTGTAAATCCAAGTACGAGCACTATAACTTTTTGCTGTATTTCCGGCAATACACTGCCAAGATACCACTCCGCATTGTGATTAAAATTGAACACAGGAAGAAGACTGACCGCCAGTGCAACCGAGTAGATACATCCGATCACGATACGGTTCGAGATATCAAACAGATACTTGTGCCACATGATATATAACAGGCACAATGCCATAAAAATACCGCCCAGCATATCATACGGGAAAAAATTACCCGGCAGTGCAACAAAAAGATTGCCTGTCAAAATTGCAACTGTTCCAAGCAGCAGTGGAAATAATTTCTTTCGTTTTTCAAATTTATTGCCGATTGCCCTGTGCGCCAAAACTGTCGTATAGACGATCACAACTGCCTCCGCAGCTGCAAATAAATAACTTCCCCAAGATAGATGACAGGCATATCCAATGCTTTCATCTGCATACCGGATAATATCCGGTTCCGGGATAAATACTTCTGTGACAACATTGATCCCCATTGCCACCACAGTAGCTATGCAATATCCGGTCAGGAAACCATTCTTTTTGATCTCCAACATATAAAATAAAAATGCATACATAAAAATCGGTACCGTCAAAAATCCGAATACCGACACATGAAACCAGAACCGCATCCCCGGCATGATCTGCATACGCATCATTACTACACCGCCAGTCCAGATCAGACAGGATAAAAGAATCTGTCTGAAATACCTGACCGGTTTTGCATCCCCGGCATTCAGGAATGAAAAAAATATAAATAAAAAACAGAAAAACGCTCCGATTGGAACTCCAATATATAAACTATCCAGCGTCAAAGCCGTTTCCTCCAAATTGAATGTAAAATTTTTCAAAATCAATCATTATATTCATGTGCAAAATCGGCACATGATCCAATTCACAATTCGTCAATCATACAAGCATGTTGACTCTCTCTCGTTCATTATAGCATATTTTAACCTGCAATTCCATTTTTTTCCATCATCCATCATCTTTTTGATGGGAATCCATCATCTTTTTGATGGATTTGCATACACTAACAGGGATTAAATCTGTTTTTTAATGGAGTGACCTTATGTGCGGAATTGCAGGATTTTGCAGCCTGAAACGCTGTTATACGGACAGACAGTCCTTTTGGGAAAATATACTGGTGTCCATGCACGAAAAACTCATCCACCGCGGCGGTGATGCTTCCGGCATTTATCTGACACCTCATGCCGGTCTGTCACATCAGAGACTTTCTATCCGTGATATCACGCACGGTGCACAGCCTATGATACGTCACCGGGACGGGGCAGATTATGCCATCGTCTACAATGGGGAGATCTATAATACCGATGAACTGATCCCGGAGCTTACTGCTGCCGGATATAATTTTCTCACAACATCCGACACGGAAGTGATCTTATATGCCTACATGCATTTCGGTGCTTCCTTTGTCTCCCGCTTAAATGGAATCTTTTCCTTTGCCATCTGGGACGGTGCCGCAAAACAGCTTTTTCTCTACCGCGACAGAGTAGGGACAAAGCCGCTTTTTTATCACGCAAAAGACGGTGAGCTTGTCTTTGCCTCAGAGCCAAAAGCACTGTTCTGCTTTCCGGATCTTTCACCCGCTATTACCGAAAACAGCCTGAGAGAACTGCTTGCAGTCGGGCCGGCGCGCACCCCCGGATGTGGGGTTTTTCAGGATATCTATGAAGTTCTACCCGGACATTACCTGTGTTTTGATGCCATGGGGCTCTCCGATACCACCTACTGGGATCTGAAATGTCTGCCCCACACGGACTCCTACGAGGACACCGTGGCACATGTATCTTTTCTCATGCGCGATACCGTAAAACGGCAGATGATTTCCGATGTGCCGGTCTGTACCTTTTTATCCGGGGGCATCGATTCAAGCATCGTCACAGCCCTTGCTGCCGCTTACCAGAGGGAACACGGTGAAGTCTTAAATACGTTTTCCTTTGACTTTACGGAAAATGATATTTATTTTCAATCCAATTCCTTTCAGCCGGAACGCGATCTTCCCTATGTAAACTGCATGTTAGAGCACTGTAAAACCAGTCATACTTACCTGGAATGCACCCAGGAGACGCTCGCCGACATGCTCTATGCTGCCGTGGACGCAAAGGATATGCCTGGCATGACAGATGTCGATGCCTCCTTACTTTACTTTTGTTCTCTGGTCAAAAAACAAAACAAGGTCACACTGACCGGGGAATGTGCCGATGAAATCTTCGGCGGATACCCGTGGTTTTACCGCCCGGAACTGATGAACCGGGATGGTTTTCCGTGGTCTGCGGATATCGATGCCCGTACTGCCTTTCTTGATGATGATGTTATGAAAAGCCTTGATCTCTCTTCTTACTCCCATGCAAGGTATGAAGAATCCCTGAAAAAAACACCGCATCTTCCGGATGAAACCGCCGAAGAATACAGACGCCGTGAGATCGCCTACCTGAATATCAAATGGTTTATGCAGACACTGCTCGACCGCATGGACCGCACCAGCATGTATTCCGGTCTTGAGGCGAGAGTCCCCTTTGCTGACCACCGTATCATCGACTATGTGTACAATGTTCCATGGAAAATGAAATACCAGAACGGTGTGGAAAAGGCTCTGCTTCGTGATGCCTTCCGCGATCTTCTGCCGCCGGAACTATTGCACCGCAAAAAAAGTCCTTACCCGAAAACCTACCATCCGGGTTATGAAAAGATCCTGATCGCGCGGATGACGGATATTTTAGCAGACAGCAATGCTTCTATCCTTCCGCTTATCGATAAAAAGAAAGCGAAAAAATTTATGGAAGCACCAAAAGAATACGGAAAGCCGTGGTTCGGGCAGCTTATGGCGGGTCCACAGCTTCTGGCCTATTTTATCCAGCTCAATTACTGGATGGAGAAATATCATCTTTCTGTGTGACAGAAAAAAACACTCCGGCACTTTTACTTTGTCCGGGGTGTTTTTTGTATATTATGATTCTAAAACTTTTCTGTGTTTTTTCTGATACACCCTGCATACCAGCACTGCGATCAGTGTCCCCGTGATCATTCCGGCAAGAACGTCCGTCGGATAATGCACTCCGACATAAAGTCTTGAAAACATGATCAGAAATGCCAGGATCAAAGCCGGCACCCCGATCTTCCCTGGGCATGTCAGAAAGATCACAACAGCCGCTGCAAAAGAACTGCCGGTATGCCCGGATGGAAATGAAAGATCCCTCTGCGCTTCTATGATACGCTGCAGTCCATCCACAGCCTCATAAGGCCTTGTTCTGGCGACCAGATTTTTTAAAATGAGATTATTAACGATCAGAGATCCCAACAGGGAACACGTCATGAGCACACCTGTTCTCCGCATCTTTTTTACAAGTAAAAATACGATTGCAAGAGCAATCCAGGTCCATCCCGCATCGCCTAAATGCGTAATAAATGTCATGACCGGCGTCAGAACAGCATTCCTCACATGCTCCTGGATCCACAATAAAATATTCCCATCTAACTGCAATAAAACATCCATCTTATGTATTACCCCGTTTTTTTATGTTTTTACATACATTTTATGTTTCTACTGCTGCCCCGTCAATACTTTGTTGAGCAGATCGGCAAGCGGTACCATCGCATTTTTTGCCTCCGCCAGTGTATTTGTCTGCGCCCCCACCTCGATCAGAAGTGTCTTCGGGCAATAGTGCATATTGTAGCGGTATCCCTTCAGATAAATTCTTCTGGTAAATCCCGGGTAATATTCTGCCGCCTTTAACTGCATCTGGAACGATATCGCCAGATTATCTGCAATATAAGGATTATAAAGATATTCGATATCGCCTGTTTTCGTCGTGCGGCTCAATCCATTAAAAAACATGATCTGCGCCATCGGCATGCCGTTTTGTTCCGTAACCAGTCTCGTATTGTTTCCGACTCCGTCACGGTGCAGATCGATCACAACCTCAATGCTTTTATTTTCCGCTAAGATCTGTTCTAACGCAGGGCCTGCTTTTGCATAGGCATGATCGCGGTCTCCGACATCATACTGCCCGGTGTGATGGATTACGGAAAAGCCATATTTTTGTGTCAGAAGCTCCGTCAGATAATCACCGACACCGACGACCGACATGGATGCATCACCCGGAACGGAATCCGCATACCCTTCCTGTGAATGCGTATGATAGATCAGTATCTGCGGTGTGGACGCATCATGGCTCAAACGTACATCCTTTCCGAGCAGGGCATCCGCATTGAGCTGTGTGCTCCCGATCGTCGTCGTATTGTCCACCTGATAAAAATTCTGGATCAGATAATCAAAATCATTCAGCTTTTCCCTTGCAAATGTCACTGCTTTGATGTCTGCCACAGCGGAAGCTGCCTGACTTTCTGCTGCACCTGCCTCTGCAATCTGTGCCTGCTGATTTTCTGCTGCATCTGCCTCTGCCGGCTGCTCTCCGGTGTTCTCCGCCACACCTGGCTCTGCCGGCTGCCCTCCGGTATTCTCTGCTGCACCTGCATCCGCCGTCTGTCCTCCTGCATCTTTTTCATCTGACAGGCTCGTACCATCTGCGCTTCCGACCGATGGTATCACTTCCCCCGTCTTTTCATCCACATAATTTTCATCTGCAGCCTCCCGCGCCAGAATTGCCTCATAAGAGAGATCACTCTCGATCTGCGTCTGGTATGATCCACTTTCAGGTTCATAATTTTCCCCGGAAAAAAGCACATCGATCACTTTCTCCACAAAAGACCACTCCGTCTCATCTTTTACACTGTAAGACAAACCGGGCAGATAAAAATCAAGTACTTTTTCGCAGCAGCTTTTTGCCCCCTCTTCTCCAAGCTTTGCAAAGAAAGATCTGTTTGTCTGTAAAAGTATTCCAATGACAGCCAGCAGCAATCCCCCCAGCCAGACGGCACCATTTATTTTTTTCTTTTTTAAATGTCGATAACGATAAGCATACATACTACACTGTATGCACTTCTATTTTTCATTATACCATGAAGCTCTGCTTCTTGATCGTGATCTGCATGAGTTTCGCCCGGCAGTCTTATTTTACTATAATCCCGCCTGTCTATTATGCCGGCAGTCCTTCCCCCATAAATGCAATATTGATGCCTTCCGAGATCGTGTAGCTTAATCTTTTGACCGACTCATCAATATCTTTTGGCGTCACAAACATCGCATTTAAATTCGGTGAGAGAAGTTCCCGGATCAGTTCATATTTTTCTCCATCGTTTAACTCTTTTAACGAATCCCCAAGCATATCAAATGCCTTGCTCTGGCTCATCGCAGCGATCAGGTTAAACATTGTGTCATTGACGATCGTTGCAGCATCCACAACTGTCGGTATCCCGATTGATATCACGGGAATCCCAAGGCTTTTTTTATTCAGTCCGTGTCTATGGTTTCCAACCCCGCTGCCCGGATTGATCCCGGTATCCGTGACCTGAATCGTCCGGTTTAACCGCTTGGTGCTGCGCGCCGCCAACGCATCAATGACAATGACCAGATCAGGTTTTGTCTCATCGATGATTCCATGAATGATCTCAAGACTTTCCATTCCCGTCTGCGCCATAACTCCCGGGACAATACTGCTGATCCGGTTCACATTTTTTTCTCCGAAAGCATACTTTCCATACTCTTTTACAATGTGTCTTGTGATAAAAAGATTGTCCACCACACGCGGGCCTAGTGCATCCGGCGTAACTTCACGGTTTCCAAGTCCAACGACCAGCACCGACAGCTCCTCATTTTTTTCCTGGATCAACTGACGGATGATCTTCGCAAGCTGTACGGATATCTCTCTGTGATAGTCTTCATCCTCCTCATCCATATTTCCCGCCTCGATCGTTATATAGGTTCCCTTGGGTTTTCCCATCGTCTTTGCACCGTTTTCCGTCTCAATGACCACTGTGCTGACTGTGATATTTTTGTCAACTTTCTCTTCTAAGAAACGGACTCCCTTCAGATCAACATGATCTTCCTGCATTTTTTCCTGCGTTTCAAGCGCTAAATCCGTTCGTATCTGATACATAAATTTTCCCCCATATTCCAATGCCCTGCTCCGACATCTGTTATCTTTGCCTATATTATTTCTGGTCTGAAAAAAAATTATCCATAATTTCTCATTATTTTACTGTTTTACACTTGACAACCACAAAAACCTGCCCTATAATATACCAGTATGTTTACATTGAACTGTCCGTGTCCGGCTTTAATGTAACAATCATGAACAATAACGATTACAAATTGGAGGTGTACGGATTGGCTAACATTAAATCTGCAAAAAAAAGAATTTTAGTAACAGAGACAAGAGCTGCTAGAAACAAAGCGATCAGAAGCGAAGTGAAAACTTCTATTAAAAAAGTTGAGGCTGCAGTAGCTGCAAACGATAAAGAGGCTGCAAAAGCTGCTTTAACAGTTGCTATCTCAACTATCGAGAGCGCTTCTTCTAAAGGAATTTACCACAAGAACAATTCTGCCAGAAAAGTTTCCCGTTTAACAAAACTTGTTAACGGTTTAGCTTAATTTTTGAAACATAGATAAAAACATATATGCGGCCTTAACCCAGCCGCATAATAAAAACACCAGTACCGTCATACTGGTGTTTTTTTGATTCATAGGAATTTACGTCCTATGAATCAAAAAGCCCTCCGGGCGGGATCGCACTGCGTCGGAGATGAATTATGTCGCAAAGCGACCCGCCGCAGGCGGGGAATCCTGTGAAACAGAATTCTTTTTATGTTATTTTTCTGACCGGCTGTACTTCATAATAAAAAGCTCTACCGCCATCTGATCATTCATGCGTCCTGTTTTTACGGACTCCTCTAAGTCAGCTCCATCATAAAGCGCCCTCTTTAACTGCGCCATTGTAAATCCTTTTGCCTGTGAAATATTCCGTTTTACCGCAAACGGCGGGATTCCCGCATTTTTGGCAATCGACTGATTGTCCATTCCACGCCCTGCCATATCACGCACATTTAAAAGGATCTGAAACTGTCTGGTAATCAGAAACATAATGCGCATCGGAGGTTCTTTTAATGTCAGAAGATCATAATACAGATCCAGTGCCTTCCGCTGGTTATGCTCGGCGATTGCATTGACCATCTCAAATATCTTATTGGTCGTCTGTTCCGTCGTGACTGCCATCACATCTTCCGCTGTGATCACATCCCGGTCTAAGGCATAACAGATCAGCTTTTCTAACTCCCTGTCAATATTTCCCATATCCGTTCCTGTCCTGCTTAAAAAAAGCTGCATCACGGATCCGGTGATGTTTTTTCCTTCTTTTTTTAATCTGGTCAAGATCCAGCGCGTCAAAAGTTCCTCGCTCTGTGCTGAAAACTCTACGATCTTCCCATTATTCTTGACCGTTTTATACATCTTCGAACGCTTGTCCACTTCCTCTTCCACAAAAATAAAATGTGTCGCCGGTGCCACCTGCGTGAGATATTCAGCAAGATCCTCACAGGAACTTTTAAAAAATCCGCTGTCCTCGATCAATATCACTCTCCGGTCTGCAAAAAAAGGCAGTGTTTCGGCAAGATCAATCACTTCTTTCGGATTGATATTCTTTCCCTCAAACGTCGTAAAATTCATGTTGTCATCCGGCGCTGCCATTGCATTTTTCAATTTGTCTTTATACTGCTTTTTTAAATATGCTTCCGTTCCATACAGCAGGTAGATCTGTTTGAAATTTCCGCTTCTGATATCATCATCGATCGTTTTCATTTTATCTGATTCCTTTTTATCACTTATCCAGATACAAAGCACTGATATTGCATTACACTTCGCTGCATTTTCGCTACATCGAATTACGCAGCGCTGCACTACGCAGCTTTGTACTAAGCTGCATACCACAGTATAGCATACATTACCTGACAAATACAAACCGCTTGTCCGGAAGTAAAAATTTTTGTACTGCCAGCTTATTTTTCTTTAACCGGGTCACTGTGATCTGTCCACCCTCCATCGTGTAAAACAGTGCACTCCCCGTATCCCGGATATTTTCAACCGCCGCTCTGCCCGGATGTCCGTATCGATTCTTTTCTGCGCAGGAAATGACCGAAATCCGTGGCGAAACCGCATCCAGAAAACTTTTTGTGTTTGAATATTTTGAACCATGGTGCGCCGCCTTGTAAAAATCTATGTCATTGATTCCACCCCATTTTAGGATCTGTTTTTCCTGCTCCTCCCCGATATCTCCGGTAAATAATGCTGAAAAACCTTTTTCCTCATACAATAATACCAGTGATTCCCCATTCTTATCAGTACTTATTTCACTTCTCTGTTCATCTCCCACATGGTACTCCGGCGAAATAGCTGTTATCTTTGCGCTTCCAGAAAAAAGTGTATCTTTCCGGCTCATCATACAGATTTCTGTTCCATGTTCTTTTGCCAGTGAGACCAGTTTCTCATAGCTCTCATCCCGCATCATCCCCCGGAAGAGCACCAGATTCCTGATCCGGTATCCCTCATCGAAAATCTCCAACAGACCTGAGATATGATCCAGATCCGTATGGGAAACAAACCAGTAATCGATCTCATTCACACCGTTTGACTTTAAATACGGCAGGATACGGTACTTTCCCACACTCTGCACATTTGTACTGCCACCATCTATAAAAATATCATAGCCGCTGTCTGTATGCAGATAAATCCCGTCTCCCTGTCCGACATCAAGCACAGTAAGTTTCATCCCTTGTGAAACTGGTGTAAACAAAAAAACAAGCAGTCCCAACCCACAGGCAAACAAACTCCACTCCATTCCACGGTAACTCTTTCTTCTCTTTTGCCTTCCGTTTTCTTCTGTCATCTGCTGCATTTCTTTCTGGCGCTTTGTCACATGAGAAAGCAAAAAAAGTCCCACGGCAAGCAGCAGATAGTATACGGTAATTTTTACTGCGGATGGTTTTCCGGTAATCAGCAACGCATGAGGCAGACCCGATGCGATCGTACAAATTTTTTCATAACCGCTTAAAATCACATGGCACGGCAGCAATACGATATGCACGAGTACTGCCTGCGGCATCACCGCACACCCCAGCAGACCCCCGGCAATTCCGGACGCCAGTACAATTCCAACAAACGGCAGCACAAGCAGATTCAGCAGCATCGCATATACCGGGATTTCATAAAAATACCATGCCGTAACCGGCAGTATCACAAGCTGAAGCACGAATCCTGTACCAATTTTTTGCAGCACCGCATACCCCTGGTATGCGCTCTGCACAATTTTTCCAGCCCATACCACACCAAGCACCGCAATAAAAGAAAGCTGAAATCCCGCATCATATAATGCAAACGGCTGCTTCCATAAAATGAGCAGTGCGGTAAAACCCATTGCATTTAGGGAATCATAACTTCGCCCCACCGCCTGCCCAAGCAGAAGAATGCAAAACATACTGACCGCACGGAACGACGAATATCCCATTCCGGTCATCATGCCATATAAGATCATAAACACTGCCGCAAAAATTCCCGATCCCCAGAAACCAAAGTTCCCTTTTCGCAGCAATCGGTACAATGTCATGCCGATCACTGCGATATGTAATCCCGATATCGCCAGAATATGTGAGATCCCGGCAGTGCGGTAAAGCTGTTTTACCTCCGCATCCAGAAGATTTTTTTCTCCGAGCAGCATCGTACTTAAAACTCCACCCTCCCGCACGCCAAGTGCCTGTTCATACAACCCTGCCAGATGATATTTCCATTGATACATTTTCTCCGCAATAAGATTCGCTTTTCCGTATGCAGACACTCCATCCACATCACTTACGGCAAATGCGGTCCCACGCGCCTTATAATAAGCCGCCTGATCAAAGTTTCCCTCATTGCGTGCCCGGTTAAATAATTTTATTTTTCCATGTAAAACAAGCGTTTGTCCGATAGAACAGGTGTCGGACTCACCATAGATGATGATGCTTGCAGATATGCGCTGCCATTCACTGATTTTAGAATCCTGTCTGATCTGACAGGATGATAGATTGTATAAATACTGTTCGTTTTTTTGCTCTTTGCCGGTGAGTTTCCCCTTTAAAAGGATCTCTTCCCCATCTTCCAAATACGGCAGATATTGATTTTGTTCCGCCTGCACAACCCCGCAGTGATGCCAGCCCAAAAATAATGCTGCGACAGAACATACCGCCATACACCACCGCCGTTTCCGAACCGGATATCTGTCACTCTCCGGCATCCCTCTGTCATGTCCTGTCACGATTGCAGGCCAGAGCAGAATTCCAGAAAATAAAAGCCAAAGCGTCCATGGCTTTCCATACACGGCAATGGAAATACCGCAGATAAACCCTGCTGCCATTTCAAGAAATGGTCTTTTCCCCAATTTATTCCTCCTCTGTTACTCCTGTCTCTTCCAATGAAACGACGTAATCAAGATTTCTGTCATACATGTCGCTCAATTTAAAATTATCACGGTAAGTGCCACTGGTATCCCCATTGACCGAGATCTGTACTTTACTGATCGTAGACAATTCTGTCAGGGAATCCACGATTGAATAGATGACAACCGCCTCATTCACCTGATAATCCTGATTTTTAAAGTTTTCATCCAGACTCACATAGCAGACACCGTCCACCACGGATACATTGATCAGTTTCGTTCCCGCCGGAATCGCAGATTTTGCCCCCTCTGTCTGCGGTCCCTCCAAAAGCTGTTCCATGATCAATTTTTCCATCGACACGTTGCTGCTGTAATAGACATCGCTTCTTGTCTCCTCCACCAGTCCGTCACCGGTTTCATTTGCAAAATAAAGTTTTAATGTCGTACATTGGATTGAATTGATCTGTTCTCCCGGATTCTCAATAAAACTGTCCTGATTCATGCTTCCGACAATATTGCCCCTGATATCCGTAAGCGGTGCATCTGCCACATAAAATGATACACAGTCCACCCCTGGAATCTGTGTCATGGTAAGAACCACCGCAGCACGGCACAATACTTCTTCAACCTCCGTCATACTGCTGTAATCCGCATCAAAATGGATCGAGAGCATCACGCCGTCAAGCGAATAATCGGTAACCTCCACCCCGTTTGGTATCGGTTTGCGGTACTCAACATTGTCAGAATCTGAGCTTAACTTTGCTAAAAATTCTTTGATCATCCCATCCGTATCCGAAGCCTCCGGCTCATAGGGAACATCTACGATCTTTGTTTTGTCCTTATTCAGATATTCGATATTATATTCGCTGCTCACTTCATCATTTCCGCATCCAGCCAGCAAAAAGACTGCCAGGATACATCCTGACAACAGCACAATGATTTTTTTATCCATAATCTGACCTTTCATTTTCAATAGATCCAATCTGTTATGAAATATAATTGAGCGGAATACGAACATTAAAGATCGTTCCCTCTCCCTCTGTACTGAACACCTTGATCGCACCACGGTGCATCAGTACTGCATTCCGCGTGATGGCAAGACCAAGTCCGGTTCCACCGATCTCCCTGGAGTGTGACTTGTCCACACGGTAAAAACGTTCATAAATATGTCCTAACGAATCTTCCGGTATTCCGATTCCGGAATCTTCTACTTTCAGGTAAAAATATTGATGATCCGCATTCAGCGAAACATGTACCCAGCCGTCTTCCTTGTTGTATTTGATCGCATTTTCAATCAAATTGGTAAACGCCAGAGTAATCTTTACCTCGTCAACATCTGCGCTGACCGGGCGGAAACTTTCAAGCACAAGCTCCACTTTCTGCTTGTCCGCGATCGGACGCAGACGTTTTAAGATCTGCTCTAACAGTTCATTGATATTGATATTTGTGATATTCAGATCTCCCGCTGCCTTGTCCATCTTGACTAATGAAAGCAGGTCATTGATGATCTTCGTCTCACGGTCCACCTCATTGCCAATATCTCCCATAAACTCTTTGTAGAGTTCGATCGGGGCATCCTCCATGCTGTTGATGGAATCCGCCAGCACCTTCATGGAAGTAAGTGGTGTTTTTAATTCATGTGACACATTCGACACAAACTCCTGTCTGGAATCATCTAGCACCTTCATTCTTCCAAGCATTTTATTAAATTTCTCACTGATCAGCTTCGTCTCTGTATAATCATTGACAGAAAGCGCATCCTCGCCATAACCCGTCTGGATCTCATCAATTGATTTTGACATCTTATGAAACGGTCTTACCATCTGTCCTGCAATGATGACGCTTGCGAAAATAACTGTAAAAATGCAGATCAGTTCAATGATCCTCGTGTTCGTTGCAAGATAATCCAGGTTCAGGCTGATACTGTCCGTTGACACGCTCACCATCATGACACCTATCACCTGTCTGCTTTCATTTTCCTGATCCGTGCGCACAAGTGGTATTGTCATCTCAATATAACGATATTTTGAATCATATTTCGTAATCTCCTCCCCGTAAAAGCTTTTGATGACTTCCTCTGAGATGATCGTCTTTTTTTCATCAAGCTTATAAGTATCTTTCACTACCTGAAAGGTGTCACTGATGATCATGACACGCCCGTCATAGATAGTGGAAAGCTGCTCGAGCTGTGCGTTAATGGTAGGAGAACCGGAATTTTCCAGATAATCATTTGACACGATCTGATTCGCTAAAATCTTTGCCTGGCTTAAGATTTCGCTGGTTCGAAGTGAAACAGCCCTGTTTTCATAAGAATTGAGCATCCCGATCCGCAAAAGAACACATGGGATCACGCCTATAAGAATAAGTAAAAGAACCAGCCTGAATCTCAGGCTGTTCATAAAATCTGTAAATTTTTTTAATTTTGTCATGGCTGCACCTTACTAATTCTGAGAATAATAATACCCAACGCCCCATTTGGTATGCACATACTTCGGCTCGCTCGGATTGCTCTCGATCTTTTCTCTCAGACGCCGCACATGAACATCTACCGTACGCACATCTCCCGGATATTCGTATCCCCACACAAGATTCAAAAGATTCTCCCTGCCGTAGACTTTGTTCGGGTTGTTGACAAGAAGCTCTAACAGATCAAACTCTTTCGCGGTAAGATTCACTTCTTTCCCTAAAATAAAGAGTCTTCTGCTCTCACAGTCTAATTTCAGATCACCTGCTTCTATGACTTTGCTGTCCTCTTTTTTCGGCTGGCTCGCCGCAGTACGCCGCATGATCGCTTTAATTCTTGCCTTTACCTCAAGGATATTAAACGGTTTTGTGATGTAATCATCTGCACCGTACTCTAACCCTAAGATCTTATCCATGTCATCTCCCTTTGCGGTGAGCATGACGATCGGCATATTCGAAAACTCCCTGATATGCTGGCATACCTCAAATCCATCCATCTTCGGAAGCATGATATCAAGAAGCACCATGTCATAGGCATTTTCCGTTGCCATCTTTAATGCTTCCTCCCCGTCATATGCGCAGTCCACTTCCATTCCGTCCTGCTCAAGACTGAACCGGATTCCCTTTACAATTAACTTTTCATCATCTACAACAAGAACCTTTTTTGCCATTTTACTTCACCTTTATATGATCTTTTATTCGATTATAAACGCCCTCTTTGATCCCCTCTACCTGCTTGATCTCCTCCACAGAAGAAAAAGAACCATTTTTCTCACGGTAACGGATAATACTGTCCGCCTTGGTCTGACCGATTCCGGAAAGCGTCATAAGCTCCGCTGCAGTTGCCAGATTAAGATCTATTCTGCCATCTGAATCTTGGGCTGTTTCGCCATCCACTCCCGTCTCCGTTCGTTCCCCTGCTTCTTCTAAACCATCCTTAGCAGCTTCCTCCTGCGTCAGAATGCGTACCATCTCTCCGTCCACGATCTCCCGCGCCTGATTGACAGACTCCTCTGCCGCATCCTCCGTCAGACCGCCGGCTGCCTCAATTACCTCATAGAGTCTCGCATTTTGCGTGACCTCATAAACTCCCGGTGTATTTACCGCCCCGCAGATATATACAAAACATTTTTCAGTCTGTATGCCGTTCTCCTCCGATATCTGCGTGTCATCCGTCTCAGGTACTGCCTCACTCCGCTGCGTTTCTGCCACGGATGTCTCCGATTGAAAATAGACGTTTTCTTTCTCTCCACATGCAGCTGCCAACAGGCAAATGCATGAAAAACATAGTACTTTTATAAATTTTTTCGTCATAAGCGTCTCCTTCTTCATTATTCCAGAAGGAGTCCTCAATGCCCACTCTCTATATTTTAACGAAATTTTTCATTTATTACAAGAGTGTATAAAATTTATTTCATTTATTTTTACAAAATTTAAAAATATTCGGCAATTTTTTCCTTTAACCCTACCCAGAAATCTTTTGCATCCTGGGAATCCGGCAGTAAAACGGCATCCTCGTATGCCTGATAAGCGGTTTTTTCCGCATCATCTGCAGTCTGTGATAAAAATACCGAATAATGACCACTCATATCATGCAGTCTGTCTGTAAGCCGCACTGTTACAAAATCTGCAAAATCCGCTGCCTGATCCGTATTTTTTGAAAAATCATTGACAACAAACATATCCGTAGATGCACATCCGATAGAAGGAAGTTCCTCATTCAGTGCCGGGATCTCCATCACAGAATAAGATATATCGTCTAATTTTTGCAGGGAATCTGTGTTTACAAACGCACAGAGTGTTTTTCCGGATTTAAAATGTTCTAAAATGCTGTCCATGGAGACTGAATTGATGTCTAAGGAAAATGATCCTAAAATGGTTTCAAAGTATTCAAGATCTTTCTGATACAGATCTTCATCATAGGCCACATTCATCGTTTCCGGCGCCGTTTTCTCAAACGTTACACTGTTTCCAACGAACGGGAAATCGTAAAATGCATCATTTACATCCCACTCTAACAGGTATTCCACATTTTCTCCCGGTTCATTCTCATTAGAATAATCAATGATCGCCTGCAGTGACTCCGGCTGGTTTTCAAAATATCCGTTCTGATAAACAAACACATTTGCATCGTAACTGAGCGGATATCCAATCATTTTATCCTCATAGGTGGAAGCTTTCACTGACTTTTGGGATGCCCCTTCATAAGATCCTCCATCCTCATTTTCCATGGCAAGACCATATAAATATGCCTCCTCAAGCTCATCGCCATTTAACAGATAAACATCCGGAAAATCCTCTCCCTGCATGGTATTGTCGTAAATCATCCCGATATAATCCAGAGTATCCTGACATTTGAAAGCTGCCTTCACACCCGTCTGTTCAAAATACTGTCTGGCTGCATATTCAAAAAAATCTTCATAAGATGGATCTTCATACCACACGGTCAGGTCTGTATCTGCCAGATCGTATGCATCTGTTTTCACATCCGGCTGTTTTCCTTCTGTGCCCGGTTCTTCTGCCTGCAACGGAAATGTCGTCTCTTTTACAGGCTGTTTTGAAACGACACCAGCCATAATGGCTGCTCCTGCGCAAACCACTATGGCTGCAATTACACTTCTCTTTTGTATGTTCTTCATAATCCCATTTTCCTATCCCTCGTTTTACGACAACAGACTGCACACATCCGCGTGCAGTCTATGATTCCTTACATCTGATCCAATGCTTTTTTCAGTTTTCCGATCATCTCATCCACATGTTGTTTCTCGATGATGAGCGGTGGTACAAAACGGAGTACGTCTGAACCTGCCGTGATCACAATCAGTCCTTCCTCCAGTGCCTTTGCAGCGATCTGTCCGACCGGCTTTTCGGATACCACACCCTGCATCAGTCCAAGTCCCCTGCGTGCTGTCAGAAAATCGTAGGAAGCTACCAGTTCATCTAATTTTTCTTCCAGATATGGTGTGATTTCTTTCACATGGTCTGTGATGTGGTCGCGCTCCATCATCTCAAGCACCTTATCAACTGCAGCACCGACAAATGGGTTTCCGCCGTAAGTCGTTCCATGATCGCCCGGTTTTAAAGATTTTTCTGCCACCTTTTCGGTCATCAGGAATGCTCCGACCGGAACACCGCAGCCAAGCGCTTTTGCACTTGTCATGATATCCGGTTTCACACCGTAATGCTGCCATGCAAACATCTCACCGGTCCGTCCCATACCGCACTGGATCTCATCTAAGATCAGAAGAATATCATGCTCATCGCAGAGTTTCCGGACACCTTCCATAAATTCTTTTGTTGCCGGATAAATACCGCCCTCGCCCTGTACTGTCTCAAACAGGATCGCGCATGTCTTGTCCGTGATCCGTTTTTTCACGCTGTCAAGGTCATTGTAGTCTGCAAATTTCACACCCGGCATTAACGGTTCAAACGGTTCCTGATAATGTTTATTTCCGGTGACGGAGAGTGCTCCGATACTTCTTCCATGGAAAGAATGATTCATTGCAATGATCTCATGTCCTGCATGTCCGTCTCTCGTGTAAGCGTATTTTTTTGCTGCCTTGATTGCACCTTCGATTGCCTCTGTACCACTGTTGGTAAAGAACACACGATCCATCCCGCTCGCTTTTTTCACACGCTCTGCTGCATGGATGATTGGCACATTATAATACAGGTTTGATGTATGCATAATCTTATCGATCTGTGCTTTTAAGGCATCCCCATACTCTTTGTTGCCGTATCCAAATGCCTGCACTGCGATGCCTGCCGCAAAATCCAGATATTCTTTTCCGTCTGTATCATACAGATAAACACCCTCACCGTGGTCTAATACCAGTGAAAAACGATTGTATGTGTGGAGGATATTTTCCTCCGCCTCATTGATATATCCTTCTTTATTCATGATAAAACTTCGTCTCCTTATCTCCTAAAATGGCAGTTCCAATTCCGCGGTTCGTAAAGATTTCAAGAAGCAGGCAGTGTGCGATACGTCCGTCTAAGATATGTACTCTTGAAACACCGTTCTCGATCGCATCGATACAGTTGTTTAACTTCGGAAGCATGCCGCCGCCGATAAATCCGTCCCCGATCAGTTCTCTCGCCTCTGATACACGAAGCTCGGAGATCAGTGTATCTTTGTCTTTCGGATCTTTGTAAACGCCCTCGATATCGGTTAAAAATGCAAGTTTTTCAGCTTTTACCGCTTTTGCGATCGCACATGCCGCATCATCGGCATTGATATTATAGCTGTTGTATTCTGCATCCATTCCTACCGGGCAGATGATCGGGAGAAAATCTTTTTCCAGCAGATCATATAAAATCTGCGGATTTACCTCTGTGATCTCACCGACAAAACCGATATCCTCACCATTTGAGTATTTCTTTTCTACTTTTAACAGTCCACCGTCTTTTCCGCTGATGCCGACTGCATTGACGCCAAGCTCCTGTACCAGTGTCACCAGTGATTTATTGACCTTATTTAACACCATCTCGGCGATCTCCATGGTTGCCTCGTCCGTTTTGCGGAGTCCATTGATAAATACAGGCTCCATGCCGACTTTGCCAACCCATTTACTGATTTCTTTGCCACCGCCATGCACGATGATCGGCTTGAATCCAACCAGTTTTAACAGGGTGACATCCTGGATGACGTGTTTTTTTAATTCTTCATCTACCATGGCGCTTCCACCATATTTTACCACAATGATCTTACGGTTGAAACGCTGTATGTATGGAAGTGCTTCGATGAGCACTTCGGCTTTCTGCAAAAGTTCCTTCATATTGTTATCTTCCATTAGTTTGGTTCTCCTCTATAAAATCTTGATATTGCCGTACGAAACTCTGATTCAGGTTGTGTTTGCTGTGGCCGCAGCAGCGCCAGTTTTTTGAAGAGTTTCGCGTTGGCCTCATATCTGCCTGCCTATGAGCGGTAATCGGCGTTAATTTTTACATAGTCGTAGGTTAAGTCGCAGCCCCAGGCGGTAGCCTGTGCAGCACCCATTTTGATGTCGGCGATGGCGGTGACTGCGGGTTCGGATAAGATTTTGGTTGCTTCTTCTTCGCTGTAGTCGACGGCGACTCCGTCTTTGATGATCTGCATTTTTCCTGCAGCACTCTCGAAGAATAAGTCTACTTTTTCCGGATCAAACTGTGCGCCGGAGTAGCCCATGGCACAGAGGATTCTGCCCCAGTTTGCATCGTGTCCGTAGATGGCTGCTTTGGTGAGGCTTGATGTGATGACGGATTTGCTTAAGATCTTTGCCTGCTCTTTTGTCTCGGCACCGATTACTTTTACCTCAAACAACGCAGTTGCTCCCTCTCCATCTCCTGCCATCTGTTTTGCGAGTGTCTCATTGACAAATCGGAGCGCCTTTGTAAAGGTCTCATAATCCGCATTTTTCTCAGTAATTTTTGTGTTCTCTGCCATTCCGTTTGCCAACAGGAGACAGGTATCATTTGTGGAGGTATCGCCGTCCACGGAGATCATGTTATAGGTATCTTCCACGTCCGCTTTTAATGCCTCTAACAGCAGCTCCTGTGAAATTGCAGCATCGGTTGTCACAAAACTTAACATGGTACACATATTCGGATGGATCATGCCGGAACCTTTGCACATGCCGCCGATTGTGACGGTTTTGCCGGAAAGCTCAATCTCAACAGCTACTTCTTTTTCATGTGTATCGGTCGTCATAATCGCAAGTGCTGCATTATGTCCGCTCTCGATATCGCCATTTAATTGTGGGACCATCGTTTCAACTCCCGCACAGATGCGGTCGATCGGAAGCTGCATACCGATGACTCCGGTCGATGCCACAAGCACCTCATCGGTTGGGATCTGAAGCAGTTTGTTTACTTTTTCTGCAGTTGCTTTGCAGTAACCCATCCCCTCTTCTCCGGTACATGCATTTGCAATACCTGCATTGACAATGACTGCCTGTGCCTTTTTACTGTCATATACTACATGCTGATCCCATTTGACCGGGGCAGCTTTTACAATGTTTGTGGTAAATGTTCCTGCCACTGCACATGGTACTTCACTGTAGATCATTGCCATATCTGTTCTGTCTTTATATTTGATTCCTGCTGCTGTACTTGCTGCCTTAAATCCTTTTGCTGCGGTCACGCCGCCTTTGATCTGTTTCATTGTAACCTCCATTCCTGCACTGCTTTCTAATGTAAACAAAATTTTCATTTGCATCTCAAGTTTGTGCGTAACTCAAATCCTTCATGTAAAAATTGTATTTTTCGCACTGTCTGTTCCTGTGTTTTACGGATTAAATACGGTCTGGTTTTCTTCGTTTGTGACATATTCATAATAATTGACATCCTCGCGGAACGTCCATCCCATTCCCTGCCAGAAGTGGTTTCCGATGTCATTTTTCTTAAATGCAATCAGATTGACCTTGTTGACATGTTCACGCTTTAAAGCCGCAAGGCACGCTTCCACCATCTTCTGTCCGATGCCCTGCTTTCTGTAATCCTCATGAACGCAGACATGATATAAACATCCGCGTCTGCCGTCATGACCGCACAGGATTGCACCGATGATTCTGTCGTTTTCACACGCCACCATACTCGTGGTCGGATTTCGTCTGATAAAGCGTTCCACACCTTCTTTCGAATCATCAATACTCCGGATTCCAAACCCGTGAATCCCCATCCACAGTGCATGTACCTCCTCAAAATCCTCCATTGTCATCTCACGGATGTTTACTTTTTTCTCTTCCATGTCTTTGATTCCTTTTCCAGCATAACTGTTTCGTCCAGTTACTTTTTACCTCTTATTAAAAATATAATTCAGTGTATTACTATGTAATCTTTATTACTATGTAATCTTTATTACTATGTAATCTTTAATTACTATGCATCTATCTATGATGCTTACGGGAACATCGGAACCATATTTAAGCCCTCTGTCTCATCAAAACCGAATAACAGGTTCATGTTCTGTACCGCCTGTCCTGCTGCACCTTTTACCAGATTGTCAAGTGCGCCCATCATCACGATACGTCCGGTTCTCTCGTCAATCTTAAAATTAACATCTACATAATTACTGCCCTCTACCCATTTTGTCTCCGGGCAGACATCTTTTTCCAGCACACGGACAAATTTTTCTTTGCCATAATATTTATCATAGACTGCCTTTACTTCCTCATAAGAAGGAAGGCTGCCATCTGCTTTTTTTACCAGTGCTGCATACTCGGTTGCGAGGATACCGCGATTCATCGGAACAAGGTGCGGGGTAAAATTAACAACGATCTCTTTGCCTGCCGCATAACCGAGCTGCTCCTCAATCTCTGGCGTATGACGGTGATTTGTCACTCCGTACGCTTTCATATTTTCATTGACCTCACAGAACAGGTTCGGCAGCTTTGCACCCCGCCCTGCACCGGAAGTTCCTGATTTTGCATCAATGATCAGCGTATTCGGGTCGATCAGCCCCTCTTTTACCAGCGGATAAGCGGTCAGAATGGAACAGGTCGTATAGCAGCCCGGATTGGCGATAAGTCTTGCTCCTTTTACTTTATCACGATTGATCTCGCAGAGACCATAGACAGCTTCCTCTATAAACTGCGGACTCTTGTGCTCGATCTTGTACCATTTCTCATAGACGGAAACATCTTTGATTCTGAAATCAGCGCTTAAATCTATGATTTTTACCTTATTTAATATATCCTCTGTCAGTACACCTGCCAAAAATCCCTGCGGGGTTGCTGTAAAGATCACGTCCACCTGGCTTGCAAGCTCATCCATATTATCATCTAAGCATACGTCATCCACGATCTCAAACATATTCTGGTAAACTTCTGCATATTTTTTATCTATGTAGCTGCGGGATCCATACCATTTAATCTCCACTTCTTTATGTCCCATTAAAATACGGACCAGTTCATTTCCTGCATATCCGGTTGCACCGATGATTCCTGCTTTTATCATTTTTCTCATCCTTTCCGCTCATGCTTATCTCACATGATTTCTGCACTTTTCAGCCCATTATTGTATACAGGCATACCTGCATAAGCATCTTTCTTCCTATATTAATACACCTCATCGCAGTCGTAAAGTATCTTTTTTCGTGCGCTGTTCGATATTGCATAATTATACATTCATTTTGTTTTTTATGCAATACTATTTTTTGTCTTTTTCCTATAATATGTATTATACTTAACTATTTTCTCCATTTTGTATAATCTTTATGTATTTTTATGAATAATGAATGTATAATTTTTCACTTGCGTTTCTACATTTTTTGTTGTATATTGTCTTTAGTTAATGATCCGGCATACAAATGGGTCAAATATACATAACAGAAAGGGCTGTATCACATGAAGGAAAAAGTTATTTTAGCGTACTCCGGCGGACTTGATACCACCGCCATTATTCCATGGTTAAAGGAAAATTATGATTATGAAGTTATCTGCTGCTGTATCGACTGCGGTCAGGAAGAAGAGTTAGACGGTCTTGAAGAAAGAGCTATCTCCTGTGGAGCTTCCAAATTATACATCGTAGATATCATCGATGAATTCTGTGACGATTACATCATGCCATGTGTTCAGGCAAATGCCATTTATGAAAACAAATACTTACTCGGAACCTCTATGGCACGTCCTCTGATCGCTAAGAAATTAGTTGAAATTGCAAGAAAAGAAGGCGCTACTGCAATCTGCCACGGTGCTACCGGTAAAGGAAACGACCAGATCCGTTTCGAGCTCGGCATCAAAGCACTTGCCCCTGACTTAAAGATCATCGCTGCATGGAGAGATTCAAAATGGACCATGGATTCCCGTGAGTCAGAAATCGAATACTGCAAAGCACATGGTATTCATCTTCCATTCTCCGCTGACACAAGCTACAGCCGTGACCGTAACATCTGGCACATCAGCCATGAAGGCCTTGAGTTAGAGGATCCTGCATGTGAGCCAAACTATGATCACCTGTTAGTTCTCGGTGTTTCCCCGGAAAAAGCTCCGGAAGAAGGCGAATATGTAACCATGACATTTGAGAAAGGTGTTCCGACTTCCGTAAACGGAAAAGAAATGAAAGTTTCCGATATCATCCGTGAGTTAAACCGTCTTGGCGGTAAACATGGTGTTGGCATCATCGATATCGTAGAGAACCGTGTTGTTGGTATGAAATCCCGCGGTGTATATGAGACTCCTGGCGGAACGATCTTAATGGAAGCTCACCAGCAGTTAGAGGAGCTCGTTTTAGACCGTGCAACCATGGAAGTGAAGAAAGATATGGGTAACAAACTTGCCCAGATCGTTTACGAAGGAAAATGGTTCACACCTTTATGTGATGCAGTCAGAGCTTTCGTTACCTCCACGCAGGAATATGTAACCGGTGAAGTTAAATTCAAATTATACAAAGGCAACATCATCAAAGCCGGAACAACTTCTAAATACTCTCTGTACAGTGAGTCACTCGCAAGCTTTACAACCGGTGATCTTTACGATCATCACGATGCTTCCGGATTCATCACACTGTTCGGACTTCCATTAAAAGTTCGCGCTATGAAGATGCAGGAGATCGGTGAGAAAAATAAATATGAGGACTAATCACAGGATGTGATTATGGTTCTATTAATTCATAGCGGACAATTTCCTATGAAGTAAAAAAACAGGAGCTTATGCCCCTGTTTTTTTACTTTATACTGCCTTGTTCTACCATCCATGAAAGGACCTGATTGTGACTGTGCCTCTGACATCTATGATTCTCACTGTCTCAGTGCTTCTACCAACAATTTTTCAAGATACTCTGCTGCCGGTGTAAGTGCCGCCTCATCCGCATAAAACTTTGGATGATGGTTCGGATAACCGACTCCCGTTCCCACGTTGATAAAACAGCCCGGAATCTTTTCGAGATAAAAAGCAAAATCCTCTCCACCTGTCGAATTACGCTGTGGAACAACCTCAAAGCCACTCTCTTCTGCCACTTTTTGTGCAAACGCACTCCACGCTTTCTCATTGACGGTTGCAGGCGGCCCCGGATACCACAACAATTCCGCATTTGCGCCATATGCCGCTGCTGTGTGTTCCGCAATCTCACGCATGCGTCTTTCTATAAAGATACGATCGTCTTTTTCCATGGAACGCACGGTACCCTCCAGTTCCACCTTATCCGGGATCACATTCCAGGTATTGCCGCCATTAATCCTCGTCACACTGACAACACCTGTATGGAACGGATTTAAGTTTCTGCCGACAATACTCTGGAACGCCTGTATCACAGATGCAGCTACCAGGATCGTGTCCACGCCCTCATTCGGGTGTCCTCCATGGCAGCCTGTTCCCGTGATATTTAACTCAAACCGGTCTACTGCAGCCATGACACTGCCCGCGCGGATTCCCAGCGTTCCAACCGGAAGATATGCCGCCGTATGCAGTCCAAAGATTGCTGTTACATCCGAGAGCACACCGGTTTCAAGAACTGTCTCCGCACCATGGGAAGATTCCTCTGCCGGCTGGAACAGAATTTTTACAGTTCCCTGTAACTCCTCTTTCCTCTCCTGTAACAGCAATGCTGCTCCAAACACCGCCGCCGTATGAAAATCATGTCCGCAGGCATGCATTTTCCCCGGAGTTTTTGATTTATAGGGAAGATCGGTTTCCTCCTCGATCGGCAGTGCATCAATGTCACAGCGCAGTCCATAAGTTTTTCCCGGTTTTGCGCCGCGCACGATGGCGGTCACACCGGTCTTTAGCGGTATCTGCAAAATCTCAATGCCTGCCGCCGCAAGTTCCCGTTTGATCCGCTCTGTCGTCTCATATTCCTCATAAGACAGCTCCGGATGCATATGAAGTTCCTCAAAAAAACCGGTAAGTTTCTGTTCTAATGCCTTTCGTTCCATACTCTTCTCCATTTCTACACATTCTCACGTTCTGCCCGCAACGCCGTCTATTATAACAAACGATCGCCTGCATGCTCCGCAAACGTTCTATCTGTTATCCCTCTCATCATTTCTGTGGTTTAAATTTTTATTCGCTTTCATCCGCCGCCTACCTGCGTCCACCGGATGGATCAAATGCATCACGCAATGCATCGCCGACAAAGTTGATGGAAACTACCAGCACAACGATCATAATTCCCGGTGGAAGCCACAGCCACGGCTGTGAAGTCAATACCGTGATAGACTGCGCCCCGTTTAACATATTTCCAAGGCTTGCCATCGGCGGCTGTACACCCATGCCAAGGAAACTTAAAGCCGCCTCATCCAGCATGGAGATCGCCATAACAGATGTTGCATATACGAGGATCGGTGCAACTGTGTTTGGTAAAATTTCTGAAAATAAGATATGACGAAGCGGCATCCCTGCCACCACATTTCCCTTGACAAAATTTGTTTCACGCAGACTTAAAACATTTCCACGCACCAGTCTCGCCACACCCGGCCAGTCTACAAATCCAAGGATCAGGATAATGCTCCACAAACCCGGTTTAAAGATTGCAGCCGCAACGAGCACAAGAAGGATATAAGGAAATGACATCACCATATCCGTAAAACGCATCAGGATCATATCCGCCACACCGCCAAAATATCCCGCGATCAGACCGAGTACCACTCCGATTACCGTGGAGATCACTGTTGCAAGGATTCCTACAAGCAGAGAAATTCTGGTTGCGTATAAAAGTCTGCTGAACACATCCCTGCCGATCTGATCCGTTCCAAGGATAAATTCCTTACACGGTGCACCGCTGAAAGTTCCGACGATCGCATCCGGATCATAAGGCGCAACAACCGGCGCAAACAGAGCAGCCAGACCGACAACCACCAGTATCACAAGGCTGATCTTTGCAAGATGATGTGCACGGAAACGCCGCATCACAGTCTGCATGTATGTTTCATTTGCATTAACTTTTTTCTTTTTTCTCATATAAGTTCAACCTCTTTACTGAAGTTTTATCGTCGGATCTACCACCGCATATAAAATATCCGTCAGAAGATTGCCGAGCAGTACCACGATCGCCGAGAGCAGACAGACGCCCATGATGACCGGATAATCACGGTTTGTGATCGCACTCATTGTCATAAGTCCAAGACCCGGCCAGGAAAAGACCTGCTCCACGATGATCGATCCGCCAAACAGTACCGGTATCTCCATTCCAATGACTGTCACGATCGGAACTAAAGCGTTGCGCAGCGCATGTTTATTGATGACCAGGAAATGACCGATTCCCTTTGCCCGCGCTGTGCGCAGATAATCCTGCTGTAAAATTTCAAGCACCGCGCTGCGGATATATCGGATATTGGTTCCTGCCATGGAAACTGCAAGCACAATGACCGGCATAACCATGTGTACCGCCACGTCCGCCGCTCCCCCGGATGTTCCAAGTGTCGTCATTCCTCCGGAAGGCAGCCAGCCCAATTTTACCGTAAACAGATAAATAAGGAGCATGGCAAGGAAAAATCCCGGAATACTGCTGCCAAGGAACGATAATGTTACCACCGTATAATCGCCTTTCGAATACTGATGGATTGCGCTGTAGATCCCTGCCGGAACCGCAAGCAGGATGCTGACAAGCAGTGACACTCCCATCAGAAGCAGGGTCGGTCCAAGATGACTCGTGATCATAGCAGCAACCGGCTGGTAATTTTTAATGGAATATCCCATATTTCCATGCAGAAGCTGCCCCAGCCATACAAAATACTGTACATAAAATGGTTTGTCGAGCCCTAATGCTATCGCTTTTGCCTGTACAGCAGCCTCCGAGACGCGTGGTCCCTGCAGCATTTCAAGCGGACTCCCCGCCATGCACATAATCGCATAATCGATCACGGTAATGCCGAGCAAAACCGGAATTGCGATCAGGATACGTTTGATAATATATTTCGTCATAATATTCCTCATTCCTGGATGAAAAAATGTATGTTACGCAGTTTCTGTCCCCTCGTAATAAGGACACGCCACCAGATGATCCGGTTTTTCCGCCATCGGCAGAAGCATCGGCTCACTCACACTGCAGTCTTCTCTCGCATACGGGCATCTCGGATGAAACCTGCATCCCTTCGGCGGATGTACTGCAGAGGCAACCTCACCTGTCAAAACGGCTGACTTTTCTTCCCGCCGTCCCGGATCTGCAACCGGTGCTGCCTGTGTCAGTGCTTTTGTATACGGATGTACCGGATGCATAAATACCTCTCCGGCATCTGCAATCTCAACGATCTTTCCCAGATACATGACTGCGATCCGGTCACTGACATAACGGACTGCACCAAGCCCATGACCGACGAACAGACTCGTCAGTCCCAGTTCGTTCTGCAGGTCGCGGATCAGGTTTAATATCTGTGCCTGGATCGACACATCAAGCGCACTGACCGGTTCGTCACACACGATAAACTCCGGCTTTAAGGACAACGCTTTTGCAATTCCGATACGCTGTCTCTGACCACCTGAAAATTCATGCGGGTATTTTAGAAGTGCACTTTGAGGCAGACCAACCATATCCAGAAGCTGTTTTAAGTCTGTATCGATCGTTTTCTTATCGGATACACCATGATATAGCATCGGCTGTGCTAAAATATCATAAATATGTTTTCGTGGATTGAGTGAAGAATAGGAATCCTGAAAGATCATCTGAAGATTGGTTCCCGCCTGTTTTCGTGCCTTTTTTTCACCGCGTGTGAGAGATTTTCCACCTATTTTTTCCCCATGATAATAAATCGCACCGTCAGTCGGCGAGAGCAGTCCCACCAAAAGCTGGCCGATCGTGGACTTTCCACAGCCTGATTCTCCAACCAGTCCAAGGGTCTCGCCCTTTTTTATTGAAAAATCAATGCCGTCCACGGCCTGTATCTGACTGACGGTATGGGTAATGATACCGCCCTTGATATCATAATATTTTTTTAAATTCTCTACTCTGATCAGTTCTTTATCCATTCCTGTTTTAACTCCTGTCAGCCTTATGGCAGCGCACGAAATGATCCTTTTCTATCTCCCTCATCTCCTGCTTCTTTTCACAGCCTTCCCCGGCAAATGCACAGCGGTCCGCAAACCTGCATCCCGGAATCTGGTCATAATTTTCCGGTACGATTCCCGGAATCGATGCAAGCGTCCTTCCGCTCTCATCGTAAATGCCCGGAACCGTATCAAGCAGTGCTTTCGTATACGGATGTGCCGGATGATAAAAAAGATCCTTCACAGATGCCATCTCGATGATCTGTCCCGCATACATGACAAACACACGGTCCGCCATCTGCGCCACAAGTCCGATATCGTGTGTGATCAGGATCACAGACATCCCAATCTCTTTTTGCAGATCCCGTATCAGTTCCATGATCTGCGCCTGGATCGTCACGTCAAGTGCCGTCGTCGGCTCATCTGCGATCAAAAGTTTTGGATTACAGCAAAGTGCCATCGCGATCATCACTCGCTGACGCATTCCGCCGGAAAGCATATGCGGATATTTTTTCATTGCAGCACGCGCATCCGGCATACCGACTTTCTCTAAGATCGTGACCGCACGCTCTCCTGCTTCTTTTTTTGGCAGATGCATATGAATCCGGATGCTCTCCGTGATCTGGCTTCCGATCGTAAACACCGGGTTTAACGATGTTAAAGGATCCTGAAAAATCATCGTCATCTGATTTCCGCGGATCGTATCTAACTGTTTTTCATCCATATCCAGCAGATTTTTGTTTGCAAAGAGGACAGAGCCGTCAACGACAGCTCCGCCCCTTCCTAATAATCCCATAATAGACAGTGATGTCACACTCTTGCCACAGCCGGACTCACCAACGATACAAACCGTCTCTCCTTCTGCGACATCAAAACTGACATGATCCACACTGATTTTTTTCCCAAAATCCCCGGTAAACTCTGTGGTCAGATCATTTACCTGTAATAATTTTGACATTGATTTTCCCGTTCCTTATTTCGTAATTTCCCACTGTTCCACATTGTTAAAGAAACCGTACACACTTGGTGTGGCATTTGAAAGACGTTTGTTGACAGCAGCCTGTGCGCTGACAATATAAGCAGAGAACATCGGAACATCTTCCTGTACCTTCTGATCCACAACGGAGTAAAGCCCTTTGATCTCATCCATATCACTTGTTGTCTGTGTCTTTGCAAGTGCTTCATTGACGCTGTCATCCCCGTATCCGGTCCAGCTGTCCTCGCCGCCTAACAGCCATGCCACATCCGGATATGGATCAACCGGTGCATAGGTGTACTGTACTGCTAAAATATCATAGTCATTGGTGCCTGCGACGGACATCAGTGTTGCAAAATCTACAGTCTGCACTTCCACTTTAATGCCGACTGCAGCCCACTGTGCCACAAATACATTCGCAGCATTTACAAATGCACTGTCACCAGAGTTCACATAAAAGCGTAAGGTCTGTGATCCGTCCCATCCGGCTTCCGCTAACAGTTCTTTTGCTTTCTCTACATCCTGCTCTACCGGAACGATACTGTCATCATAGAAAGGACTTGCAGAAGACAGAAATCCATCTGCAACTTCCCCTTTTCCTTTTAAAAGCTGTTCTAATACCATCTTACGGTCGATTGCATATAACATTGCCTGACGCACACGCACATCCGGAACATTTTTTGTCTGGATAAATACGGACTGGTTGGTCACCGGTTCTCCGTATACAACATTTACATTGGAAAGTGCCTCAACACTATCATAATCTTCCTCCGGGATGACACTCATTGTCGGCTGTGTAATATCAATCTCGCCGGACTGTAATCCTGCATAAAGCTGGCTGCCGCTCACGATCTTGATATTGAGTTTTGCGATCTTCGGTGCACCTTTCCAATAATTTTCATTTGCTTTATAAGAAATATAATGGTCGACATCGAAATCTGTTACCATATATGGTCCGCTGACGACATCCGGGTGATTGAACCATTCTGCAGTCTTTAACTCTTCTTCCGTGTACTGCTCGATCACATGTTTTGGAAGTGTCATCAGATAACGCGCATAAGAATTCTCAAATGTGGTCAGAGACATCTCCTCTTTTGTGGTGAACTGTACGGTCGCATCATCGATCGCTTTGATACCATCAATGCTCTCTGCTCCCTCCTCGGTAAAGCCGTCATCGCCCACACCCTCAAATACATAATACATCATGGAAGTATTGCCAATGACTGGCGATGTCAGGCGCAGTGCCGTGTATACGACATCATCCGCCGTGATCTTCTCGCCATCCGACCAGGATGCTTTCTCATCGATATGCACGATAAAATTTTTGTTATCTTCCGTCGTAACAGAATCCGCGATTTCTCCCTCAAATTCCAGATTCGAATTTAATTCTACCAGTGGAAGAAACATCAGGCTGGTCGCATATTTATTGGTCTCTCCGCCATCCATCAAAAGCGGATTTAACGTTCCAAGTGTATTGGTCACACCGATATTTACAATATCATCCGAAACCTCTGCTGTCTCTGTTGCCGCCGCATTTTCCCCCTGCGGCTGACTGCCTGTATTGCCGCCGGAAGTTCCACATCCAACAGCCGTAACTCCCATCGCAGCTGCGAGCACCAGTGCTGACAGGACCTTTTTCCATCTTCTTTCTTTTCTCATAATTTCCTCACTTTCTGCGAAAAACTCCCGTATGCCCGCTTTTAGCATATATAATAGTACTTTTCGCATATTATTTCTAGTAATCCACTAGGAATTAGGTAAATTATATTTTCTATGTTTTAAATTGTCAATCCTTTTTTGTTGAAAGATTGACAAAAAATTCATGGCTGATTATAGTATTGCTTAGAATAAAGAAAAGAGGCAATACACATGAAGAATCTGCTAATTTACCAATCCACCGAATATGACTGCGGTCCGACCACACTGACAAATGCCATCCGCTATCTCTTTGACCGCGAAGAAATTTACCCGGATATCGTCAAATATATTATGCTCTATTGTCTTGATTCTTATAATGAAGCAGGCGAAGTTGGAAAACGCGGTACATCCGCATCTGCCATGATGTTTTTGAGCAACTGGCTCACACAGTTCGGACAGGTAAAAAACTTCCCGATCTCCTGCAATTTTCTCGCTAAGGACGAGGTTGTACTCTCTGAAAACAGCCGCATTATCGGTGCCTTACAGCAGGGCGGTGCCGTTTTGCTGCGTGTTTACCTGGAAGTTCCTCATTATATTCTTCTGACCGGTATTTCGGGCAGTGATATCTATGTGTTCGATCCTTATTATGAAGAACCGGATGATCCGGAACTCGACAAAGAATTCTTTGAGGAAGGCATCACCTTTATCACAGATCAGCCAAAACGTGCCAACCGCCTGATCTCCATCACACGGCTTTCCGGCACCGGCGTCGGTTTTTATGAAATGGGACCATATAAGGAACGAGAAGCAGTGATCCTGTTCAATACAAACACCCGAAAAACACCGGAAAACAGTATTGAATATATCATATAATAGTATCTAATATCAAAAGACCTTTCTGGATCTCATCTTCACCCAGTCTTCCATAGCCAAGTAAAAGAATCGGTTTATGTGGTACAGTTCCGGCAAAATTGTTTTTTTCACTTTCTATGGAAGCATTTTTATTTCTCACAGTTTCATTACAGCTCTGCTCCGATTTCCGTACAACATATTCACTGATTCCATAGATACGGATTCCTTGTTTTTCCGCCAGATCACATATCTCTGTTTCTTTTTTTTCAGTATTTACCTGTACTAAAACATGCAGTCCTGCATGATCTCCGTAAATTTTTTCTACCCAGCTTCTCTTTTTTAACTCTGCAAGCAGGAAATCATGTTTTGCACGGTAGATCCCCCTCATCTTATTCAAATGACGTTCAAAATGTCCCTCTTCAATAAAGGCACGCAGTATCTCCTGCTGAATTTTGGGAACGGTCGTAGAATAAAATCCACATTTTTCATGATAACGTTTTAACAATTCCGGTGGAAGCACCATATAACTGATTCGAAGTGACGGCGCAATGCTCTTAGAAAAAGTTCCAATATAAATCACTTTTTCAAAATGATCCACGCTTTGCAGCGACGGGATCGGCTTTCCACGGTAACGGTACTCACTGTCGTGATCGTCCTCGATCAGATAGCGTTCCTCTTTCTCCAATGCCCATTTCAACAATTCCAGCCTTTGTTTTAACGGCATGACCGTTCCAAGAGGGAACTGATGGGAAGGCATGATATAGACAACATCCGGATCATAATTTCTGACCTTTTGTGGATCTATTCCATCTTCTTCCACCGAAACAAGCGTCATCTGATATCCCATATTTAAAAATGTATGATATGCCTGCAAATAAGTTGGATTTTCCATGAGAACCCGCTTATTTCTTCCTAAAATCTGTGTCAGTAAAATCTCAAGATATTCATTTCCTGCTCCGATGATCAGCTGATCGGGCTGACAGTTCACACCTCGCGCCTGATGCAGATATGCTGCAATCGCCTTTCGAAGCCCATAGTCCCCCTGTCCATCCCCGGATAACAGCAATTCTTCCCTGTCATCTAACAGTGCATTTTTGTTTAATTTTCTCCACACATTATATGGGAAATGCATGGTATCGATTGCATATGGGGAAAAATCAATAACATGGCTGCAAGCTGTCTCTTCCTGCTCTTTTTTTCCAAATGTAAATGTATGTTTGAAATCTTTTTCTATATGCCCAAACTCATACAGCTCTGTAATATCACACACAAAAAAACCCCTGCAAGGTTCTGCTTTGATGTATCCCTCTGCAAGGAGCTGTTCATATGCCATTTCGACGGTACTTCTGCTTACCGACAAATGCTTTGCCAAAAGTCTTGTCGACGGAAGCTTTTCCCCAACAGGAATTTTTCCCTCAATGACATCCCGTTTGATATATTCGTATATTTTTTCATAGAGGGGAGCTTTCGCTCCCCCCTGTAAATCAATCATTATTTCAATCATAATAATTTTGCCTATTTGCTGTTTTTGATCTCTGCCACGATCTTTTCTTTTAAATCATATGCACGGTCTTTCATCTTTTTCGATGCAGAAGGTGTAGCCTGGATTCTTGAAATACACTTAGAAGCCACATCATATTTTTTGAAATGATATGCCATTGCCGCAAGAAGATAATCTACGGTACACTGATCCATTCCACACATTGGAAACATCTCTGTAGACATTGCTTTCATAAATCCCTCATATGCCTGCTGGTAAAATGCCTCTTCCTGCTCTTTTGCCTCTTTTTTCTTCTCTAAGGTCTCCGGATCTGTTCCTTTTAACTCCTCTGCCTTCCCACGATACAGCCAGGAAAGTTTTAAACATGAATAGGCCTTCTCACTGGTCTTTCCTTTTTTGACGATCGTATTGAAAAGTGCAAGCTTATAACGCTCGATTGCCTGATCATAGTCTAAGACGGCAGGTTCATCGGAACCTGTTGGTTTGAAATTGGCACAAACCTGTTCCTTGATCAGTTTGATCTGTCCTGATGTCACATGCTCGAAATAACGGTTCATCGCTGTATATCCGCAATACGGGCAGGATGCCACATCATATTTTAAAGTGTCAATGTATTCGAAACGCGGACGCAGATCCAGATCCGGCTCTAAACGTTTGATTCGTCCGTTCTTGATCATTTTTGTCTTAAATACCTTGTCACAGACAGTACAACGGATTGCCTTGTCTAACAGAAAACTGTCCTCTGTCGGAGCAGCCTCTGTTTTTCCACCATCAGCGGATGCTGCCGGCTTTTTTTCATCCTCAAACAGATCCGTTGTGTTATCTGCTTTAATACCAAATTTTTCCAATCCTGCAAATAAATTCATTTGTATTTCATATCCTTTCCTGTTACGCCCGTTTCAGGGCAAAAATGCAAATCATTACAATGCTATGCATTAGGCAGTTTAAATGAGCTCTTAAGTGAAACGATCCGGTTAAATACCAGATGATCTGCGGTCGAATCTTTCGCATCCACACAGAAAAATCCCTGTCTTACGAACTGGAAACTGTCATATGCTTTTGCATCTTTTAAATTTTCCTCAACAACACAGTTTTTTAAAACAGTGAGGGAATTTGGATTCAGATTCAGACTTCCGTCCTCATTATACACTCCTTTTTCCTCATCTACAATGTTTTCATAGAGACGAATTTCAGCCGGAACTGCCTGTGCTGCAGATACCCACTGGATGGTTCCTTTTACTTTTCGTCCGTCCGGGCTGTTTCCACCTTTAGATGCCGGATCATAAGTACAGTGGATCTCCGTCACCACGCCATTTTCATCTTTTACGAAACTGTTGCAGGTCACAAAGTATGCGTTCATCAGACGTACTTCGTTGCCCGGAAACATACGGAAATATTTCTTTGGCGGCTCTTCCATAAAGTCTTCACGGTCAATATAAAGTTCGCGTGAAAATGGAACTTTACGCACACCAAGTTCCTCATTTTCAAGGTTATTGACTACCTCAAGATACTCTGTCTCTCCCTCCGGATAGTTGTCGATCACAACTTTGACCGGATCTAAGATCGCCATCATACGGGGACGTTTCATCTTTAAATCTTCACGGATACAGTACTCTAACATGGCATAATCCACAGAGCTGTTTGCCTTGGAAATACCGCAGAGTTCCACAAACATTTTTAAAGATTCCGGTGTAAATCCTCTTCTGCGGAGTGCAGCAATCGATACAAGGCGTGGATCATCCCATCCGTCTACGATACCTTCCTCCACAAGACGCTTGATATATCTTTTTCCTGTCACTACGTTTGTTAAATATAATTTTGCAAACTCGATCTGTCTCGGCGGCATCTCATCCTTATCCGGAATCATATCTTTGCCAACCTCATCGATCACCCAGTTGTACAGCGGTCTGTGATCCTCAAACTCGAGTGTACAGATCGAATGGGTAATTCCCTCAATGGCATCCTCTAATGGATGTGCAAAATCGTACATCGGATAAATGCACCATTTGTCTCCGGTTCTGTGGTGTGTCATATGCGCCACACGGTAAATAACCGGATCTCTCATATTGATGTTTGAAGATGTCATATCGATTCTTGCGCGGAGCACTTTCTCTCCGTCGGCAAATTTACCGTTTTTCATATCTTCAAATAAAGCAAGATTCTCTTCCACACTTCTGCTGCCCGCAGGATCTTCTTTTCCCGGTTCTGTCAGTGTACCGCGGTACTCACGGATCTCATCTGCACTCAGATCAGAAACGTATGCTTTTCCTTTTTTGATCAGCTTTACTGCTGCTTCATACATCTGATCAAAATAGTCGGACGCGAAGAACAGTCTGTCCTCCCAGTCAGCACCAAGCCATTTGATATCCTCTTTGATTGCCTCAACAAACTCTGTCTTCTCTTTTGTCGGGTTCGTATCGTCAAATCTTAAATTAAATTTTCCATTGTATTTCTGCGCAAGACCTGAATTTAAAAGTATGGACTTGGCATGTCCGATATGAAGATATCCGTTTGGCTCCGGTGGAAATCTTGTATGGACGGTTTTGCAATGTCCTTCCTCTATATCCTGATCAATAAACTGTTCAATAAAATTCTTTGAGACATTCTCGTTTTCCATGATGTCTGTCCTCCTCTTAAATAAAGCAACTCATGCTATATCATACATGATACACCGTCTGGGTGCAAGTATAATATAGCATGAATTAGCGGTTTTGGGTAAGAAAATATTTTTTCGTTCGATTTGTTCCCCTGATATAAACTTTTCTGTATCATTTATTTATTTTCCAATAACCTTTTCTGTCTGATCCCACTCGTTCTATCACATTTTTTTCCTTCAATGACTTCAACCGCACCGCTATTGTTTTTCTGCTTATCTTTAATTTTTCTGCAAGTTGAGGCATGGTATAATTTGCATTCTCTAATAGCAATGCAAGAACCTCCTGCTCTTTTTCAGTCACCTTTTCAGTCACCTTTTCAGTCACCTTTTCAGTCACCTTTTTAACGTTGTCTGGTCCAACTTGCAAATCAGCAACGGATTCCATCGGTATCACTATTTGAAAAATATTGTCTTCCAAAAAAATGGGGGTTCCACCAGAGTATAATTTCGTATATTTATTCGTATTTCTCATCCCAGAGCCCAATTCATCCGCATATCCAATTTCCCGAAACACTTTCGAAATCGGCGGGTTCTTTGGAAATGGCTCAAACTGATTCAATTTCAGTTCTCCATGACCATGTGGAAGATTACTGTTTTTCGTATAGATTCGGTTACTTTCAATCACAAATTGTGCCGTATATGCATTGGAATAATCCCGATGTGCCAGAATATTTGATATAATTTCACGCAAAATCTTATCTCTAGCACTCACGCTCTGATCTCCATCCAACACAAAAGTATCATTCAAATGTTTTTTTCCAAAATCCATCAATCTGCGGTAGCTATCTATTAAATTCGTGATAATAACTTCGCGGTCATCATAGCGGTCCAGATTTTTCACACGATAAATAGCGTCTGTCTTATATTGTGGCAACACAGACATAATCGTATTATCTTTTCCAAATAATAGAATCGCAGCAAGTGTTATTCCTTCCTTTCCCGTATCCGGGTCAGTCAGAATAAGTCCTGTGCTTCTAAGTATTTCTTTCTCATCCATATTTGCCCATGGGTGATTGTCTACTCTTGAAAGTGCCATCTGCTTCGCTCTTCGGATCACGTCAAGATCAAGATACTCCAGTCCAAGTCTTGGATAAACTTTATTCACAAAATAAGTGCTCTGCTTTCTCGCATACATCTTATACACTAATTCTGCATTGTCTGTTATATCAATATCACCTTCATGTGTTCTATCCCAGATTCTGCCATTCAAACGTCTAAGCTGTGTTCCCTCAGGCACCCAGATATAGACAAGTATCTTTCCATCTATCTCAAAAACCTCTGGTGTAAGATACATCGGTGGATTCAGCTTATTTGCATTATTAATAGATGTCGTAAAATCTTTGAGTATCTTATCTACTTTTTGGAAATTAACACCCCGAATCTCTTTTGTCTTATCAACTACACCAAGAACAATATGTCCTCCATTGCGGTTATTAAACGAACAGACCGATTGATACACATCCTTTGTCAGATCATTTTCTGACTGTTTGAATTCCACATCTATTTTTTCGCCGGACTGAATTATCTTTTTCAACTCGTCTGCTGTCATACGCATACCACCTTTCCAAGACAAAATCCATTACACTGACTTTCCTTAAATCATTTAGCTAATAGTATCATAACTTCTCCTAATATATCTGATATCTCTACATAGTCTATATCATTCAATTTCACTATGTTTTTGTTACCATTCTATTATTCATGCTCTTCTACTTTTTCAATAATATACTCTATTTTCTCAATTCTTTCTTCTGCTATCTGTACTCTTTTCTTCTCAACTTCATTTTTATCTGTAATCCTTATAAAATAATACTTTCCTCTTTTTACTGGTTCAAATAATGTTTTATATGTTTCTTTTTGTGTTATAACTATATACTTTACATTCCGTACTTTTTCAGCCTTAATATTTGCCAAAACTTGAAGAATAATGCAACTAATAACTACAAAATAAATATCTCTATCATACTGTTTGTTATATAAATTTTTTAAGATTGCTAAACCTTGCATTGAAATTACAAAGTAAACCACTATTCCAAAAAACATATTGACGACATATTTCTTTTTTTGTTTTTTTGTTTTTTTGTTTTTAATTTTACAATTAAACTTATACCAAAACTATATATTAATCCAATGACACTTAAAGCAAAAAAATATTCATTTATTATAATATTAGACCACGTCGATTTTCCAAATGCTACAATTAAAAATATAACCAATACCTGTGCTACAATAGTTCCTACTAATTCGTATTCCATCAAAAAAAATGATTCTTCAAAATTATGATATTCATTTATAAAAATTTTTGTTTTCATATATGGAATAAATTTGTAAATAAAAAAACCATAAATTGCAATAGCAATTGGCCAAAACACTTCTAACATTTTCATAATGTTTTCAATTTTCATTATCTTCCCCCACTCGTCAATTATGTTTCCCCTATTCTCGAACACGAACGCACGTTCTATTTATAAAATATCATACTCCAGTTCTCATATCAAGAACATTTTTACATTTTCCATTTAAACATCAGAAACAATGAAATCTTCGTAGAAAGTTACATAAACTACACCGTTATTCACACCAGTCTGCAAAAAAGGGCAAAAATCAGAGCCAGCCTTCCGACTGACTCTGCTCCACTCTAATCATATTATAATTTACTCTGATAATTCTCTAACTGGCGGAAAATACCAACTATATTTACAACATCTATCCTTAATTCTCATTCATCTTCGCCAGCTTCGCTGCCTGGTCTGCTGCGATACATGCGTCAATGATCTCCTGGATATCTCCGTTCATGATCTTATCGAGTTTGTACAGTGTAAGATTGATTCTGTGATCCGTCACACGTCCCTGTGGGAAGTTGTAGGTACGGATCTTCTCAGAACGGTCTCCTGTTCCGACCTGACTCTTACGAAGCTCTGCTTCCGCATCGTGGGCTTTCTGCTGCTCTAAGTCGTATAATTTGGTACGCAGCAGGGCGAACGCTTTTGCCTTATTCTGGATCTGTGATTTTTCCGTCTGGCTGTAGATCACGATTCCGGTCGGGATATGTGTCAGACGCACGGCAGAGTCTGTCGTATTGACACACTGGCCACCGGCACCGGATGCACGGCAGACATCGATACGGATATCTTTGTCATCGATCTGCACATCCACTTCCTCAGCCTCCGGCATCACTGCAACTGTGATAGTGGAAGTATGGATACGTCCGCCGGACTCTGTCTCCGGGACACGCTGTACACGGTGTACACCGGACTCATATTTCATAACGGAGTAGGCTCCCTGTCCGCTCAGCATAAAAGTAACACTCTTCATACCGCCGATGCCGGTTTCATCTGCTTCCATGATCTCCGTCTTCCAGTTTCTGCTTTCTGCATAATGCAGATACATACGATAAATTTCAGCAGCAAATAAAGCAGCCTCGTCACCGCCGGCGCCTGCGCGGATCTCAACGATAACGTTCTTGTCATCGTTCGGGTCTTTCGGAAGTAATAAGATCTTTAACTCTTTTTCCAACTCTTCCACTCTTGCCTTAGAATCGTTTAACTCTTCTTTCGCAAGTTCACGCATCTCCTCATCAGACTCTTCCTCAAGCAAAGCAAGGGAATCCTCGATGTTCTGTTTGCACTGTTTATATTCCTTATATGCATTTACGATCGGAGTCAGGTCACTCTGCTCTTTCATCAGCTTACGGAAACGCACCGGATCATTTGCCACATCCGGCTCACTTAATTCACTCATTAATTCCTCAAAACGGATCAGTAAATCCTCTAATTTATCAAACATATATCCTCCATTCCTGTCACAACACGATCATTGTGTGCCAAATCTTTGATAACCGTCACATTTTTAAATCCAGCTTCTTTTAAAAGCCCGGACACTGCTTCGCCCTGATCGTAACCGATTTCAAACAAAATGTGTCCTCCCGGTTTCAGATATGCCTTACATTCTTTGATAATCTTTCTATAAAAATATAAACCGTCCTCTTTGCCGTCTAAAGCCTCCATCGGTTCAAACTCCTGCACCTCCGGCATGAGTTTTACCACTTCCCCGGTTCTTATATAAGGCGGGTTTGAAACGATCACATCATATGTCCCTGTCACATTGTCAAACAGATCACTGCGCTCAAACGTGACCGAAACCTGGTTCAGCTTTGCATTTTCCTTTGCCACAAGAAGTGCCTGTTTGGAAATATCCGTCGCTGTCCCTTCCACCTCCGGTACATTATGCACAATACTGACAATAATACAGCCGGAACCGGTGCACAAATCAAGTACTTTCATTCCCGGTTTTACGACTTTTAATGCTTCTTCCACCAGAGTCTCCGTATCCTGTCTCGGAATCAGCACATTGGAATTGACCTTAAATTTCAATCCCATAAACTCTGCTTCACCGACAATATATTGTAACGGCACATGTTCTGCACGTTTGCGCAATGCAATCTCATATTCACTTAACTGTTCCTCAGCGACCTCATCCTCCATATGCAGATAATAAAAGCTGCGGTCGATCTTGCAGACCATCTCCAAAAGCAGCCATGCATCAATTTTTGCATCTGCCACATCTGCCATATTTAAAACCTTTTCGCCGAGATTAATTGCTTCCCGATATGTCATGTTCTCTACTGTCCTCTTGTCTTATTTCTTCCACATAAGTCTTCCAGTCAAACACAGCTTCCACAGATGCAATCCCCACCTCGATCATATCATCCTCCGGCTCCTTCGTCGTGATATGCTGCAGCAGAAGTCCCGGTTTACTGAGCAGATTAATAAGCGCATTATCGCTGCGTCCTGCAAGTCTTATAAATTCAAAAGACACACCCGCGATCACCGGGATCAGCACAAGACGAAGTACCAGTCTTAACACTCTTGAATCCACATGGATGAACATAAAAAAGAAAATACTGATGATCATAACGATCAGCAGGAAACTGGTTCCACAACGCTTATGTAATCTGGAACTCTTTCTCACGTTCTCCACCGTAAGATCCATCCCATGTTCAATACAGTTAATGCACTTATGCTCCGCACCATGATACATGTAAACCCGTTTAATATCAGGCATCAGCGAAATCGCTGCCACATACCCGATAAAAATTGCCAGACGGATCAGCCCCTCTAAAACAGCGATCAGCATATAGGAATCTGTAAACTTCTGAAAAAATACAGATATATAATATGGAAGAATCATAAATATCGCGACAGCAAGAACAATGGAAAATGCAACCGTCCCCCCCATCATCAGGCTGTCCTGTCTTTTCTGCTGCTCTTCTGTCAATACTTTTTTCTCACGCTGTTTCTTTGTCTTTTCTTTCTGGTCCGTTTCTTCTTCCTCAAAAAAAGAAGCGGAAAACGTCAACGTTGCAACACCCAGGTACAACGACTCTATAAAACTGAACACACCGCGTAAGATCGGCATGTTTCTGATTTTCTTATTTTTTATAATACCTTTATATTCGGAAACCTCAAGTGCAATTTCCCCATCTGGCTTTCTGACAGCTACGGCGTATTTTTCCTGATTTTTCATCATCACACCTTCCATGACTGCCTGTCCGCCAATCCCGGAATATCTCATGTTAATCTCCATTCTTATGTGTGAAAAAGAAGATTTTCACACTGTTTTCCATTCCTGTCGGTTTTCACGAAATTAACGAATAAAATCATCCGACGCTCTAAAAAAAGGTTGAGATTAAATAAACCTCAACCTTATCTTTAACCATGTTCACTTGCGTACTATTTGTTAATGCCGTACTTCTTGTTGAACTTATCGATACGTCCGTCAGTTCTTGCAGATTTCTGCTGTCCTGTGTAGAACGGATGGCATTTGGAACAAATTTCTACGTGGATATCCTCTTTTGTAGAACCTGTTACGAATGTGTTACCGCAGTTACATGTAACTGTTGCCTGATAATAATCTGGATGGATTCCTTCTCTCATGATTTTCACCTCTTTATGTTCTTATCGTTATTTAGTTTCGCCTGTTCAATCCTTTTATACCCGTATGCCCGATCCGCATATGGTACTTACTCCAAAGGAAAGTCCCGATAAACAGCTTAATCAGTGTAACATACGATTTCAAAAAAATCAAGATATTTTTAAATAATTCTGTTCTTTTTTACCATATTAATATATTCGCGATTATTTTTGGTGCGTGCAAACATATTCAAAATATTCTCCACGGCATCATCTTTGCGCATTCCATTGATTGCTTTTCGCATGATGTCAACTGCTTCCTGTTCTTCGGAATCAAGCAGCAGATCTTCTCTTCTGGTTCCCGATTTCACGATATCGATTGCCGGGAATACACGCTTTTCCGAAAGTTTTCTGTCGAGCACGAGTTCCATGTTACCGGTTCCCTTAAATTCCTCAAATACAACATCATCCATCTTGCTTCCGGTATCAACCAGCGCTGTCGCAAGGATTGTAAGGCTTCCTCCCTCACGCATATTTCTCGCTGCACCAAAGAATCTTTTTGGCATATGGAGTGCCGCCGGATCAAGACCTCCGGATAAGGTACGTCCACTTGGTGGAACCGTAAGGTTATATGCCCTTGCAAGTCTTGTGATACTGTCAAGAAGGATCATGACATCTTTGCCGTGCTCTACCAGACGTTTTGCACGGCCAAGCACCATCTCCGATACACGTTTGTGATGTTCCGGGAGTTCATCAAAAGTAGAGTAAATTACCTCAACATTATCGCCCGCAATGGCTTCCTTGATATCTGTAACCTCCTCCGGTCTCTCATCGATCAGAAGGATGATCAGGTGCATATTCGGATTTCCTGATGTTACTGATTTGGCGATTTCTTTTAAAAGTGTTGTTTTTCCTGCCTTAGGCTGGGAAACGATCATACCACGCTGTCCCTTACCGATTGGGGAAACAAGATCTACAATACGCATCGCAACACTGCATCCCGGGCGTTCTAAACGTATCCTCTCATTCGGAAAAATCGGTGTCAGATCTTCAAAACTTTTTCTCTTCTGGGCTACACTCGGGTGATAGCCGTTAATTGTAGTCACATATAAAAGTGCCGAAAACTTTTCCTGCTGTGTCTTGATTCTTGTATTACCACAGACAATATCTCCCGTTTTTAAATTAAACTTTCGGATCTGTGATGGTGAAACATACACATCATGCTCACCCGGAAGATAATTCTCACAGCGGATAAATCCGTATCCATCCGGCATAACCTCTAAAATACCATTTGCCGTAATTCCACTGTCAAGACTCATCATGGTATCATCTGCCGCTGCAGATGCCGTCTGATTTTCCTGTGTTTCTACCGGCTCTTCTGCCTTTTCTTTTGTCTGACGATCTGCATCTGTTCCGCGTTCCCTTGGTACATATTCCGTCCTTTTTCTGGAATATTCTTTCGGCTGTGCATGATCTTTCGAACGCTCTGTGCCCTCTTTTGCTTTCACACGCTCCCCGCGCTCTTCCTGCGTCTGCATACTCTCCGTCTCTTTTTGTTTGCGTGCATCTTCTTCAAGCATACGATTGACCAAATCGCTCTTCTTCATGGAAGAAATATTCTTCAGTCCCCGTGCCTTTGCCAGATCACGCAAAACGACTAATGATAAACTCTCATATTTTTCTCTCATTCATAAACTCCTTACTTTTTTCACCTGTTGGAATCGTCTGCGGAAATGATGTCTGATGTGACAATTGAATTTTTCGATGTGGCTATTATACTACATCTTTTTCTAAATAGGAAGTCCTAATTCTTGATTTTTCTCCCTAATCGCAAAAAAGCAGATACTACGAAAATGTTCAAATCCCTGTTCCTGCATATAATAATATACACTGTAATAACCGGAAACAGTAAAATCTGCCTTTAATGCCCAGAAACTCATCGATCAATTTCGGCGTGTCTGTAAAACCGGCTTTGTCAAATACCTCTTTATTGTAGATTAATCCATTTACACAGGCAGATGACATCAGAATGAAAACTGCAAGAAATAAAGCCCTGTATCCGTATTTCATTCTATTTTTTTCTTTTCATTTTGCATAACTGCACGAAAAATGCCTGATACCGCAGCAAAAAGTACCCCTGCCACCGGCCAGATGATCCATGTAAAATCCCAACGCATTGTCCAGAAACTCCATCCCAGATAAATTGCAGTGGCAATACACCAGTAAGCTCCGCTAAATGCATCTAACTTCTTTTTCAGTTTCTTTTCTGAAATAGTATAATCTCCCTCCTGCAAAAGAATATCATAACTTCCTTTTATCATACCGACACGGATTATCATATACACGCCACATGCTACCAGAATTAAAAGCAGCGATACAAAGCTGGTACATACAACATCCGGCGCATCCATACAGGCTGCCACCAAAAGCGGGATTGCCGCAACGATGCAGAGCACCACGCCAACGGCGATTCCTCCGGTAAAGGTTCCCTCATAATTTTTTAATTTTTCCTTTGCAAGCCCTTCTACCCCATAGGCGGTTTCAAAACATTCGTTTTCCAGAAACTCGAATCTTTTTGTCTGCATACCGCAGAAAATAAATGTAAATACCGCTGCAGCCACAAATCCAAACAGGCATACCAGTCCAACCGATACAGCCACACCCTCGGAAATATTTCCAATCTGCGTCTCCGATAATCCTGCCAAAAATATCAGAACTGACGGACTGACGATGCAGGCTGCAACTGCAGCCGCGATCTTCGGTGCATTTTTCTTCCGGATTTCCATAAAATCATTTGCCTCTTCCATTGAAACCTTTTTTAACGGAAAATCTTTGTTGGAAGGTTCCACTCCCTCAATGAGCTGCGGTGTCTCACATTCATCTTTTAAAAGGTAGTCTGTACTCACCCCCAAAATCTCTGACAGCTGGATCACCCTCTGAAGATCCGGTATTGACTGGGCACTCTCCCATTTTGACACCGCCTGTCTGGAGACGGAAAGTTTCTCTGCCAGTTCTTCCTGCGACCATCCGTTCTTTTTTCGCTCTTCCATAATTTTTTCAGCTAAAATCATAACTCATCCTCTTTTCTTTTTCAATGATGTGATCTTTGTTACGCCTCCATCATACCCATTTTGACCGGTTGCAGGCTACCAAATGTGCCTGTCAATCTGTCAACTGATGGTTGCAATTCCCGCAATTTAGGCATTTTCCTGTATTTTTTGATTCAGGAACTTTTTATCACTCTCACAAACGACCGCCCACTGCAAATTTAGAAAAGCTCTTTGTTGTAAAGTTCACTGTCTGTTTCTTAGAATCATAATAAGATTTTGAAATCTTTTTGACATTTCCTTTTTTGCTGATGGTGTATGCAAAAAGATCTTTCTTTTTTTCTTTCTTAGAAATCTTATAATGGATCTTTACGGTAACCTTTCCCTTTTTCAATTTTCCTAACGTTTTTTTCTTTGCACCTGTAACCGAAATTTCATACATTGGACGTTTTTTGACAATTTTACCTGCCTTTGAAGAAAGAATGCGTTTATCTAATTTCTTAACATGAAAATACACATCTGAATTCATCTGTTTTTTTATTTCTTTTAAGGCATTGCGGTCCATGATAACTGCAACATTTCCAAATTCCAATTGCAGTGCTTTTGCCTCTTTTTTGATAAGGTAATTAATCGTTGATTTATCAAGTTTTAAAACCTGTTTTTTCCCTTTCCTGGATTTACATTTTATTGTGACGGTCTTATTCTTTATTGTTTTATCTGTCTTGCTTTCAAGTTCTGGCACAGGTGTTACATTTGGAACCACTTCTGTTTCTCCCGGATTCGGCTTCTCTGGTGCCGGTTTTTCTGGTGTTGGTTTCTCCGGTGCCGGTTTCTCCGGGGTCGGTTCTTCTGGTGCCGGTTTCTCCGGGGTTGGTTCTTCTGGTGTCGGTTTTTCCGGGGGAATCAATGTCCCTCCCCCAGTTTGTGACTTCTTTTCTTTCACAGTAACCTGACAGGCAGCTTTACTCCCCGCATAGTTTGCATTACCGTTATATCTGGCAGTAAATAGATACGTCTTTGTCTTGTTCGGAAGCGATACCGTCCACTGATCATTTTCCTTCTTAACCAGTGTAATGCTGGAATCATTGCAAGTAATATCCACCGGTTCATCTGCGCTGATTCCCTGTTTTAAAACTTTAAGTGTTACGCTGCCAGCGCCCTCTAATCCCTCTGGTGTTGCAAGAAGATTTAATTCTGTAACCGCTTTTGTAATTTCCAAAGTTGCCTCTCCATAACAGGATTTTGCAGAATCAGAAGATGCCTCAAAATAAATGGTATATTTTCCTGCATCCGTATAGGCAGGAAGTTCTTCGATCGTATAAGGACCGTCCGCATTCATACTATAACGAAGCTCCACACCTTTTCCTGGCGTAATATCAAATGTATGGGGATTCGAATCATAAGGTACTATAACCGGGTTTACCGTACACTCTGCAGGATCCTTATCCTCCATGGAATCATTTTTCTCCTGATAATAATAAGTAATATCCATGCTGCTTTCCGTGATCTTTACCTTATCCTGATCCAGACTGTTTCCAATACAGGTATAACCGGCTAATTCCGGATTTCTTAAGGTATATGTAGAGTTTTGCGGTACATATACAATGGATGTTTCTGTATTCGGAATATTTTGTTTTGTTCCATCTTCTGACTTTAACTGGTAATGAATATTTACCGTGCTCCATGCCTGATTCGCTGTTTTATCGGTAGCTAAAACTTCCTGCGTATCCATGTCCACAATTTTTCCATCCAGTCTGTCACCTTTTGTCAGACCATACACATCATGAAGTACAATGGAAAGAGACTCTCTTGCAGCATCCGGGTTATATGAATTTGTAAGGGCAGGAATGGTAAATTCTTGTTCTTCACTATATTTTACAGTTATGCCATCTGCACCAATAATGCGAAAACTCATCTTAAGATGTTGTTCTTTATTTACCATATTTTGCACTACCGTGCGAAATTCTAAATCATCATCATTGGCTTTCGTAATGTTAGACTCGGTAATCCTGTATTTCTCACTATCCCTGTCAAGTGTCGCCGTTTTGCTGTGAGCAATGGAAACTTCCGGATCACTGATATAAAGAGCTGCCGGTCTGCTGACATAATCCGTATTATTGAGTTTTCTTGCCAGTTCCATCTTGCAGACCTCGCAAAACGGCTGTCCAAGCCTTCTCATCATACATTCACGGCTGGGCGCAAATGCGGTATCCGTTCCGGCGGTAGTGATTCCGATTCCACGAAATCCTAACATTTTACTCCACTTGATCGTATCTGGATTCGCTGTATCGGAAGTATTTGGTTTATTGGTGTATCTCTCATATTCATCTCCCAGTCTACCTATACTATGGGCGATTTCATGAGCCATGGCTGTTCCATCACTATTATCCTCAGAATTTGTAGAAAAAGAAAATAATGGATTTACTGATGCACCATAGCTTCCTGTATCATTACAAAGTATATGAATCGTTCCAACATTTGCACCTTCATCCAGATAATTTTCTTCCAGTTCCGTTCTTAACGCTTTCGCCCTTTCATCCCCGCCATTGGTAAATCCGGCTGCCTTTCCATATACTTTGACATGAAAATATGTATCCGGACTCTTACCGCCATACACTCCAATGCCTGGCTCGTTAGAAACTGCCTGCACAGCGTAAATATTAATACGGTCAGAATATTCCCTATATGGTGACCATGTCAGCATTCCACGCGCCTTTTGGGTGGCATCTTCCAAAAACTGATCCTGCTGACCGGCGGTATAGCCATCTCCCATGATCACGATCACAAAGTTTTCTTTATCATCACCAGTCTTATGAATTACCTGAACCGGAAATGTGGTTTTGGATTTTTCTGTATTTTTTGCCATTGCTGTTTGTGGCAAAAGCAACAATAATAATAACATCATATAGATACATACTGCTTGTATTCGTTTTATTTTTCTTTTCATATACTTCACCTTTTGTTGAATGAGATTTTTCTTCGCTATCAGATTTTTCACGCAGTTTCCTCGGAATTGCGCTTGATGCCGTCCACAATACTCATAATCCTTCTTGCCGAATCCATATTAATCTGCAAAAGGAGGATTTTCTTATGCTTACAACGGAACTTTTTATAGCCATTATCAGCTTATGCATTACCTGTTTTAATCTTGGTTATACCGTTGGTTCTAAGAGCAATGACAAAACACAAAAATAACCGCCCCATGTCCTGCCAGACCAAGCGGTTATTTTTTACCAATTATCTACTGGGCTAACCGTCTATCGGCAGCACCTTTTGATATTATATTAACATTCCACCGCTTTTATGTCAAACATATATTCTATTTTTAATTATGCTCATTTCGTCGATAAACTTGAATTTGAAAACCACAATTTTATAAGTGGTTATTAACCCTCACAGGGTTTTAATAAAATCCTCCAAAAGCCTTGAAAATAAAGGGTTTATCGCAAAATGCTCACCTTAACTTATTATACGGTTTCACACTGTTTTATTCTTCCCTTGGAAGCTGATAAGGGCAAACACAAGGGCAAGAAAATCTGATAACAAGATATAACAGAATGTGGCAATCTGAGAACTGTGGCATATGTGCGAATATATTATACTGGAGGATTTATTATATGGACAAGTACATTTTTGATGAAATCAACGGCTTATGGTATGAATTGCAGGAAGATTATTATATCCCTTGTCTGATACTTTCCGAAGAAGAAACACAGCCTATCGGCTTATGGGGGCAACACCACAAGCAGTACCTAAAAGAGCATAGGCACATCGTTTACACCACAATGTTGATTGAGGGAACACTGAACCGCTATCTTGCAGATATTAACCAACAGGCGGAGCAAATGTTCCACAGATTGATTGAAGAAATGGCTCAAAAGCAGGGTGTGACAGAACAGTTAAAAGCAAAACAGCCTATGGAATGGATAGGATTGATGAATAACATACAGGCTTGTGCAAGAGAGATTGTGAATAACGAAATAATTTTTTCATAGGATTAATGATACGAGGGCGAAGATGCTTCTACACATCTTCGCCCTTGTTTTTTTATAGTCAATTTTTATTTCGCCTTGCGTAGTACCAATAAAAAACGATGAATTTTTCCTTCAATACAACCATTTTTCTCTAAAATTTGTTGTGCATACAGTAATCTGTTCTTGCAATTATCTACAGAGAAATTAGGAAATTCCCACTCTATAATATGCGCAAACCAAACAAGTGCACCTATATCAAAAAATTTGATTGGTCTGAAGCATTCCTGTCCATCCAAAATGTCAAAACCTACATCACAAAATCGTTTTTTAACTATATCAAGATACTGTTCTGGAAATGGAAGTTCAGTTTTCCCTAAGAGAAGTTCCACTAATTCACGGTCATTTTCAGCCCCAACCTGTTCAGTGATAAAAATTCCTCCACATTTCAAAACACGATGTATTTCTTTGGTATTAAAATCACCGTGACGATTAATGACAATATCAAATTCATAATCATCAAATGGCAACATATCCTTTCCATCACCTGCACGAAAATCAATTCCGAGAGGGAGCAAGGTTTCTTTGCACAGCTGAATATTTGGGGGATAGGCTTCGGTTGCACTTGTTTTTACATAAGGATGGCGGAGAGATAACAAGAATTCACCACCACCAGTATCTATATCCAGCAGTTTCATTTCTGGTTTTAAGTAATCCAGTATGATGTTTTGATAATTCCAAGGCAAGTCCGTTTCTTCCGTATATTTTCCCTCGATGTGAGAAAAATCCCATCCGTGGATATGTGCAACACTTTCTTCTCTTTTCCAAATGTCTATCAATTCTTTTTCTTTCATCGTAACTACTCCTATTTTGAATATTTTTGTTTTGTACATCAATTATAGGCGCAGCCAACTGACAACATCATAAAATAAGCTCGATACAATCTGTTGCCAGATTTACAACTGCACCGAGTAGTTACCTCGAATAAGTCTCATTGTGTGAGTTCACCGCCTTTCGAATTGCTTTGTTCAGTATATCACTTTTTGAACAAAAAAGAAAGTATCCTTAAAGTGATACAGGGATTTCGCTTTTAACTTTTTTATCTATGCATTTTTATAAATAATCCAGTTATCAGCATTCCATCTGCGGTTACCCTTCGTTCCTGGTCAATACGCGCAAAATTCCCCCTGCTTTTTCCCTATATATTTTTTCTGCTGATTTTCTATCCGCCTTTTTCACATAAAATCTGTTTCACTTTTTCTGTTAGCAGCTCATCGCAAAAAATCCGGTTTATGCTCTTTCGGCTTATACCACTTCCTGCAAAGTTCCGGCTTCTTCGGTACAAATATAACTCTCTTACATTAAAGCCTATGATTATCAGATTAAATATGGTTTCAACCGCATCTCGACAGTAACAGTGCTTTGCGTGGTAATACGTTTTCAATTGATGGAAACCATTCTCCTCAATGTCCCACCTGCGGTGCATCATTTCCCATAAGACTCGGTAGTCTGCCGCTTCCAGAGTCGTTACAAGCCACATGAAACGCTCTGTTTCTTTTCCATTTTCTTCCCACTGCTCATGATACCGCACCACACGCAGTTTATATGGACACCCTTCCATCTTAAAACCAGAAAGATCCCATACTTCAATCTTCTTTTTCCCTTTCCAGAAAGATGCCTTTTTTCCCTCATCCTGTTTGAACAGACGCTCTGCATCCTGAAAAATCATTCTTCTTTCGTCTTTCAGGCGTATCACCCCTTCCAGACCATTTTCCTTCAGAGTGTTGATAAATGGAGCATTCAGATATAACGCATCCGCCACAATCACATCCGCAAAATGTCCATGCCGTTTCTTCAGCCGCTCAATCAACCTTTTTCCGCCTGTCAGTTCTCCTTCGTCTTTCCCAGAACCATCCCTTGGTTTTAACATTTCCTGCCCCAGAATTACGTGTGGCGATTTACCTATAATCATGCACACCACACTCCGGTAAAAGTATTCGGTTTCCCCTGTGTGTTTTTTTCGGCTCAGACAGTTCGGACAGGATTTTTTTGTACTGCTGAATAATTCCACACCATCGAGACCTGCCACAACATATCCGCCTATCGTTCCTTCCCGGAATACCCGGTTACGTTTTATGATATCAATCATTTCTTCATGTATGCTGCGTATTTCATCCGGGTTTATTCTGGAGAGAAGGTCGCGGACTGCATCAACTTTTGGAATCCTTCCACTGATACAGTTTTTCAGTCTTTTCGACATGCTTTCAGGGGCTGAAAAAATGGTATGGAAACTTTCATACTGCAGCATCAGAAAAAGCAGTACCGGCATGACAATGTTAAACAATGGAATAGATTTTCTTTTTCTTTCGTCCGTTAAACACTTGATTTTTTGCGGGATTTTATATACACTCTTCATATAAGTTAGCAGTTTCTTCAATGCTAATTTTTCATTCAGGACACCTTCTTTCGTATGTTTTGTTCCATAACATAATTATACAATAAAAGGTGTCCTTTTTGAGTGATTATACAGAAAAAAACAGTAATTTGATACCCAAAATTGATATCCCCTGCTTTGCCTGGAATTCACAGGCAGAACAGGGGCTTTTATTTTTTAAAGCGAAATCTCTGAAAGTGATATATTTCAAAACATAATTCTTGCCATTGGTTTTCAGTCAAATTTGTCTATGTAAGACCGCAAGGCAGGTTGCCCTGCGGTGCATTCCGAGAACAGAGGAAGTACCCGACGGGTACAAGGAAATATCCTTTGTCTGCCTGAGATCTGACGGAGCATACGAGTCACCGAGTACAGTTGGTGTTATGACAAGGTCGGCAAAAAAGAAGCTGGAAGGATTTGAAGATTTCCATTTTCATATGCCGAGACACACATTCACCAGTAATCTGCTCTCCAATGGTGCAGCACCAAAGGATGTGCAGGAACTGCTTGGACACGCTGACGTAAGTACCACAATGAACATCTACGCTCACTCTAAAAGGGAAGCGAAACGAACTTCCGCAAGACTGCTTGATAAGGTGGTCGGGGAAGCCTAAACAAAAAATTTCCCTTGTTTCGGCTCATAAGGGCAAAAACAAGGGAAAATACATAAGGAACGAGTATTAAATTGCTGATTTTCCTTGAAAATACAAGGGTTTCGGAGGATTGATTAGATAAATCCGAATTTATGGGATCAGATTGTAAGATAAAAAGCCTTATTTATTCCCTTAAAACCCACCCTTTTGATATGCTCTGGCAATAATATAGGATGGTTCATAATATGCGCTACAATTATAATTATCTATTATATCACAAATATCACTATTATAAACCCTATATATTTCATCAACATAATTTTCATTCCAAAGAGCCGTATCAACAATCAATCGCTGATATACTTTCCCCATCTGTATTACTGACGGGATCTGGCTCACTAATTCTTTATTCACATCCGAAATATCAAAATCGCCATTTTCTAATTGGTAAGTTTCAATCCAGTTTTTCATCTAAACTTTCCTTCATTCACAAGTCTATGCAATATACTTTCGATGCGACGCTTTCACATTATTCTGGTTTACGATTGCATACTGCATTGTCGTGTCTATCTGAGAATGTCCCAAAATTTTCTGTACCTGTTCTATCGGCATTCCCTTATCAATCGCCCTCGTTGCCATCGTTCGCCGGAACTTGTGCGGATGTATTCTCTCCATGCTTATTTTTCTGCCAAGCTCACGAACCCGGATTTCCACACCGCTGATTTTTAATCTGTCATATGGAGCATCTAAAGTTGTAAATAATGCAGGATTATCGTCATGACAGCTATTAATATTTAAATATGTTTCATTAGATGTCTGCTCTCTCTGCGGTGCTTCACTGGATAAATTTTTAAGCAGCACTTCCTGTAATTTTTTCGTCTGTGCAATGCTCAAAAAATCTGCCATTTCATTTAATATGCATACTAATTTTTCATCCATGTTGGTACTCTATTCCTTTCATACCAACATCCTGCCCCAACATAACTGTCAAAATTTTATTTTTTCGTTTTACAATTTTATAAAACAAACCTATGCAATTTTAAAAATCACATAGGTTCTACATCATTTTAAGCCAACTAATTTTTTTATTGCTTCTTCATCCCAATTATCATTTGCCCATACAAAATATTCTGTTTTTCTCTTCTTAAAAATTCTATATGGAACAGACGTATTATCATAGATATGCATTACATCTGCTATCTCAACTAATTCAGGAATAAGTTTTAATGCTAACGAATAAAATATCCTTTATATATAATTTGCTCATTTTATTCTAGCGTTTTCTTCAGATCGACGTTACTATCCAAATTTAATTTATAGAATTGTATTTTCCAAGTAGCACTCCAGCAAATAAGATGGATTTTCATAATAAAGGCTGCTGTTATAATCATCAATCTTTGCACTGAGAAAAGAATTATATACTTTTATCAGCGCATCCACGATACCAATTTGTTTTTCCTGTGCCACCTGTTTGATCAAACGTTTGTATACTTTTGCAATATCCCAATGCGAAGGAATCGCATATCTGCAATCCGCTACATTATCAAATGTTCCATCCGGGATTTTCGCTTCTTCTATAAAATCTTCGCATACCCTGTCAATATTGTCACAATGATAAACATCTGCCAGATCATAGATTTTCTGCAGCCAGTCTTTACCAAGCCAGTTTACAATATCAGCTCTCTTATTTTTTGTTTTTCTTGCAATATAATCAATCAGACCACATACAAAAAATAAAATCCAGCCATTCATCTGTCATCTCGCGAAATTCTTTGATGTTTAAATCCTGATTTAAACGCACGTCATAAATCGACACAATTTTTGCATCATAGCGTCTTGCCCATCTCTGCGCCTGTTCTTTTATGATCGTGCAATAAAAACCAACGCCAAAATCTTTTATGTTGCGTCCTACGCAGATTTCCGGGTCTTCAACGGGTGTATAACCACCATGATAAACTGTCCTTTTCGCCATAATGTCTACTCTTTCTTCTACTCCGCCTCATGCATCTCCACTCCCGGCTTTGCCTCCACCGTATGTGTTGCCTCATAGAGTGACGCCGTCGGTGCGACCGGGCTCATGAGCACTTTTCCGGTTCCGCGGTACACATTGACGAATCCTTCACCGCTGACTGCCGAACCCACAAGCGTTTTCGTCGATCTCTCCACAGTAAATTCCAGACCAGAGGACCAGCAGACTGCAAGATTTCCGTCAATTTTTAATTCATCATTGTCAAGTTCCACCTCAATCAGTTCTTCATACGGCACGTTACTCTCCAATGCTGCGACACCTTCCCCGACCAGACTTAAGTTGAAAAATCCTTCTTTGCCAAGCACGGTCGATGAGATTGTTTTCCGCGCCGTCAGCTTATTTTTTACGGTTCCGGAACAGGCATAAAATATGCCATCCTCAATCGTCATGCCCTTTTCACCCCAGGATCCGACATCCACTAAGATCAGATATTTATAGGTAGGTTCTAACACCAGAATGCCGTTGCCGACGTATTCCGGTTTGACTGCTGTCTCCTTTGTGATCGCACCTTTGACCATCTTGCCGACAAAATCACCGACTCCCTTGATCCCTGTGGTTGCTTTCACATGACCTGCCATCCACTGCATGCTGCCCGCCTGGATAATGGCAGACTCTTTTCCGTTTAGTTCAATAACGATCTGGCGTCTGCGGACACCCATTTTACTCATAAAGTACTCATTTCTCGCATTTTCCGGCGCAACGGAGGCGTCTGACTGATACTCTAATACATGAAAATTTCCAAGACTGCTCACATATTTTCTTGCGTTGTTTTCTAAATTTTTTATATTCATTTAAACTCCCTTTCCTGCGCTGCTTTCTAATGAAAACAAGTTTTGCACACTGATCTCCTATTCTTTCTTATCCGCTCCATTATAAAACAAACCGCTTTTCTGATTCAATCAATATCCGTATCATGTTTAAATCTTCAGTTGTAAAGTCGTTACTGTTCACTCGTACCTCGTTCCAGTAACGGATTTTGCCGATGCTTCGCATTCCAAATCGGCAAAATCTGCTGCCACCACTGTATCATACGGCATTTTCAGTTCAGAAAATGCCTGCCTGTGAACAGTAGCGTAAAGTCAATGTTCTCTGGTAGATCTCAACCAATTTTTCACGGTTCTTTTCGCTGATAAAATAATAATCGCTCTGACTCCCCTCTGCCATGATATAAGGTCCAAAAGTCCGTATCCCACAAAACAGCACGGTTCCTTTTGATGCTACGGCAAGCCCGTATCCCTTTTCCGATATTACAAGCGGCATTCTTAACTTTTTTCCTCCATGGGAAATATATTTTGCTTTTGCTGTCACATCCATAAAATCAGCAGCAAGCAGTCCCTTTGCTTTCAAATGTTCGGACTTTTCCCAGTCAAAAAATATCCAGTTACATCTGCCTTCCTGAAACCTTGGCTCCTCCGCTTTTTCCGCAAGCAACAGTTGCTTTTTCTCATTGTAAAAACAGACCGCTCCATTATTTTTTGCAATGCGCACGGTAACTTTTTCCGTTGCAATTTCCACCAGCGTTTTGGATTCCTTTGCACTCCATGAAAATGCTGTATCCGCCTTTCCTTTCCATGCTGTATCGCCAATTTTTTCCGTGACACCCTTCACGAAACTGACCCGGATCACCTCCGGTGTGATCGGTGTGATGCGTAAAAGTCCGTACATACTGGAAAGTTCCACATAGCTTTTTGTCTTTTTGATCCATTTGATGGCAAAATTGTTTCGGGAATGGCCTTTAACACGGAGGATCGCATTGTCCGGGATCGCGCCAAATTCGTACGGAGACAGGATGATTTCCTCCGTATGGTTTTCTTCGTTTTTTCCAGCGCTGTCTGCTGCTTTTCTGACTGGCGCTGCCACAGCTCTCTTATAGGCAGATGCCATTTTCTGCCCTGTCAATGTTTTTCCTCTTGCCTCAGCCTCATTTTCTTTCCCCTGCGGTTTAATGACAATGCGCTTCGGACCGATATACTCGCGCTCTGCCATATCCTTTGCGCCCTCGATCCTGCGCTGCTGTTCGATCTCTTTTTCCGTGTGCTGCACCCGTTCAAATTCCGCTGCTTTTGTCAAGGTTTCTGCCGCAAACTCTTTCATATGTTTTCCTTCCTGGACTTTGTCGGCAAGGATCCCGGTCAGTTTTCCACGGTACAAAACCACAAGTTCATGCAGTGCGCGGGTCGCAGCCACATACAGAAGTTTGACATGCCCGTTATCCGACGGGTATTTTTCCTGCGTCGGATCAAACAGCAGCACAGCATCAAATTCAAGTCCTTTCGTGTAGGAGACAGGAAGCACCATGACGCCATCCCCGAACTCGGCTTTTTCCAGATCTGTTTCTACAATTTTTACATATTTCTTTAGTTCTTCCGCAACCTGTGCCGCTTCCGCCTCATCACGACAGATCACAGCGATCGTCTCATAACCGTCCTGCTGCCATTTTTTGATCGTGGTGACGGTATCTGCCAGCAATTTATTTTCATCCGGACATGCCACCGTCTGCACCGGATTTCCGTGACGGATAATCGGCTCTACCGGATAAATGGAAAAGTCTCCATGGCGCAGGATCTCGTTTGCATACTCTGAAATCTCCACCGTGTTGCGGTAACTTTTCCTAAGAAGTCCAAACGCATCGAAGATCCCGGTCAAAATCAGTTTTTTCAACTCTTCCCAGTCGTTTAAACCATACTCAAAATGAATATTCTGGGATGTATCACCCATGATCGTGTAAGTACAGCCATACAGACAGTAATGCAGGCATCTGTATGACATCATGCCAAAGTCCTGCGCCTCATCAATCACTACATGGCTCGCCTCACGCACCGGATCCGTCTCTTTGATCCTCTTGTAAATATATGCAAGCGCCGCAAGATCATAGACATCAAACGAGTTTTCCGGCACATCGACTTCTTTTCCTGCCTCCTGCTGCGCAAGTAAAAATTCTCTGTAAAAAGTAAATACAGATTCTCTCCATTTTCCATCCCCAAAATAAGACGCGTATTTTTTGTCTAAAATCTTTTTCTCTTTTGGCGGAAAAGTCACGGACTTCCCGGAAACCTCATTTTCATATTTTGCATACAAAATCTCATTTAACATGAGTATCTTGCTCTGCATGGAAACTTTCGGATTATTTTTTAAATAACGTCCGATCTGCTCCTTTGATAACAGGAGATTTCCAGTCTTTTCCATATAAATGTCTTCTTTTGCGATCGACTGATTCTCATAGTTCTGGCAGAATTTTTCTAAATCCAGAAACCACGCCGTGCCGCCCTTGATGCTGTTTTTTGCATCTGTCTTGTCGATATTGTGGTAAGAAAACCGCGTCTCGTCCCAATCCTCATACAAAAGGCGGATGAAAAGCTGCTCCATCGTCATCTGACGGATTCCATACACATCAAGTTCCGGCAGAACACTTGTGATATAATTCAAAAGAATCCGGTTGCTTCCTATAATATAAAAGTCCTCCGGGCGGAAATCATCTTTATAATTATATAGAATATAGGAAATACGGTGCATCGCCACTGTCGTTTTTCCGGAACCGGCGACACCCTGCACAATGATGTTCGTTTTCGGCGAACGGCGGATAATGAGGTTCTGCTCTTTCTGGATCGTCGCAATGATCTCGCCCAAAACTGCCTTTTTATTTTTGGCAAGGTATTTTGTCAGCAGTTCATCGTTGGCGACCACATCCGAATCAAAGAAATCTTTTAACCGGTCATTTTCAATCTCGTAAGTGCGCTTGCGTTTCAGATCAATCTCAAATGTCCCCTCAGAGCTCACGGTATACTGGCATGTTCCCATCCTGCTCTCATAGTATACTGATGCAATCGGTGCCCGCCAGTCGAGCACGACCGGATCAGAGCTGCTGTCCGTGATGCCGACTCTTCCAATATAATAAGCCTCATCCGCTTTCGCCTTTGGATCCCTGAAATCAATGCGCCCAAAATACGGCTTCTTACGCGCCTTTTCATAGCGCACCAGTTCCCGTTCATCCTCCTTTAACCGCGCGGTTGCATTGTTCCAGAGTGCCAGTCCTTCCTTATCCTTTGCATCGTAGACTTCGAGGAGATCGGCAAGATCTTCATTGATCTTCCGGATATCTTCTTTCGCATGATCTAAATTATCCTGCGCAATCTCTATGATTTTACTGAGCTGATGCTCCTCGTCTTCCTTTGTCAGACCAGGGAATTTCTTAAACAGCTTTATGATCTCATCTAACGAATCCACCCTCGCTGCCAGCTTCCCACGCAATGCCTCATCCGGTTCGGTCTGATCCGGCACCATCACAACATTACAGCCTGCACCATAAGCACTGCATACACCGTTTGGGGAATCCTCAACTGCGATACATTCCTCCGGCAAAAGCGCAAGCTGTCTGCATGCATACTGATAGATATCCGGTGAAGGCTTTCCATGTTCCACCATCGTTGCACAGATGATCTGATCAAAATAACCGTAAAGACCAAGCTGCTTTAAATACTGTTCCGTACGCACCTGATCTGTCGCCGTCGCGATTGCACGGCGAATACCCTGTGCCTTTAAATAATCAAGAAGTTCGATTGCACCTTTTTTGATTTCAATTCCGTTTTTCTCCAGATATTCTCCCATAATCTGTTTGCGGTAGTTTCGGATCGCAATATAATCCAGATCCGGATCATGAAACATTTCTTTTAAATGCTGTGGTGCATACGGCTGTCCGAGTGACCGCATGGTAAGTGCCTGCTCGTCCGTCATCTCATATCCAAAATGCGCTAATGCCTTTGGCCAGAACATGCGGTAATATTTTTCCGTATCGATCAATGTGCCGTCCATGTCAAAAATTACTGCTTTTATCTTTTTTATATTCATGTTTTTCCTCTTCTATCCCGAACCATTACCTCAATTATACAACAACCGGCTACATAAATCCCAGACAGAACTATTGTCGTGAATTAGAATATTTTAACACATTTATTTTCACACGACAACGCTATTTCGAATGGCTGATACATTCTGACGGATGGCAGAGCCAAAATCTTTTGAAAATGATTCTTTTCGCATACGAAACTGTCACAGAGGAAGCAAAAGACTATGTATCTTTATGACCTGCATACAAGACAAACTATATTTCAGACGTTCCATCGTGGCTCTTTTGCATACCCCATAAACAGATCAAAGATCGCACGGTAGCCTTCTTCCTTGATATGCATTCCCTCAATCGTATACTCTGCTTTTAGATTTCCATCCCGGTCTTTTAACGGATCATTGATATCTATATATTTTGCATGATGTCTTTCCGCAAGCTCCTGCACTGCCTTATTTGCCATCGCATTTTTCCCCGGTACCACTTCCTGATTCAATTTACTGTAACGTGCAATTTTTTCTTCTTTCGTCATGTTAATCCTCCTCGAATTCCATTTCCTTAATAAATGCTTCCACTTCTGCCGGCAAACGTTCCTCGCGCCATGCTAACAATATCTCGGTTGTAAGATCAGCGTCCGTAATGCCATAAACACTCATCGAGTCAGACACACGCATGGACTCTGGCAAAATTGCCACTCCAATCCCTTTTTCTGCAATTGTCATCGCTGTTCTTGCATCCTCACATTCATAATAGATATCGCAGGTCAGTCCAACAGCCTCAAACGCTGAAATAATATAATTCCGATACCGGTGTGATAATATCAGATGTTCCTTTGACAATTCTCTCAAACTAATCTGTGATCCATCCTTTTTCCTGAATCCCTCTATTCCCTCATATCCATCTGCTGCCACGGCAGCCAGTTTTTCCCGAATCAGCCTCTTTGTCTTACAACCGTTCAGCGTGATCGGCGTACGCAGTGTTGTGATATCTATCATGTGCTTTTCTAATTGTTCTTTTAAATTGAATGTCGATCCCTCATGAATATCAAAATGAATCCCCGGATATTGTTTTGAAAACCTCTCAATATATTCTGACATCATCAGAACCGTAGATGGTGTAATACCAATATGTATCGTTGCAGACTGGCTTGCCTTGACCACCTCACGCTTTGTAACATCTAACATTTTTAAAATGCTGCCAGACCTTGCATACAACACCTTTCCAGCTTCTGTCAATGTAATTTTCTTTGTTCCACGAAAAAAAAGCTGTACATTAAGTTCTTCTTCAAGCATTTTCATCTGATAACTGACCGGTGGCTGTGTCATTTTAAGAACTTTCGCAGCACCACTCACCGTTCCCTCTTCCACCACTGCACGAAAATATTCCAACTGTCTGATTTCCATGTTTCCCTCTTCTCCTGTTTTTGTCAGTATATATAAAAAATATTGTTTTATGATATAAAATAAATATTTTTTATATATTATAATTTATGCTATACTGGTTTTCAAGAATTAAATTTTTCACAAAAATGAGGATTACCATGAAACGCATTGATTTTGAAAACGGAACCGTAACTGAAAATATATTAAGCGCTGCCCTCCCTATGCTTGCAGCTCAGATTTTAAGTCTGCTCTATAACATTGTAGACCGCATTTATATTGGTCGTATCCCGAATATCGGGACCACAGCGCTTGGTGCTGTCGGACTTTGTTTTCCGCTTATTATGATCATCACGGCTTGCAGCAATCTGTTCGGGAGCGGCGGCGCACCGCTTTTTTCGATCAACCGTGGAAAAGGTGATAAAGAACAGGCAAACAGGATCTTAAATACCTCTTTTTCCATGGTATGTGCCAGTGCACTCCTCCTGATGGGAACCGGTCTTCTCTTTGCAAAACCGCTTCTCATTCTTTTTGGTGCCTCAAAAAATGCTCTGACTTTTGCCAGACCTTATATGATGCTGTATCTGCTCGGTACACTTCCATCCATGATTGCTACCGGCATGAACCCTTTTATCAATGCACAGGGTTATTCCACAACCGGGATGTTTTCCGTGGCAATCGGTGCAATCGCAAACATTCTCCTGGATCCGCTCTTTATTTTTACCTTCCATCTGGGCGTAAACGGTGCAGCGGCCGCCACTGTATTGTCACAGATTTTATCTGCACTGTTTGTGTTTCATTTTCTGCGCCGCAAAGCGGAGATCAAAGTCCGCCTGCTTCGAAAAAATGAACTTTCCTCCTGCATTCCTCTCGCGAAAAGTATCATCAGCCTCGGTACATCCGGTTTTATCATGCAGCTCGCCAACAGTCTCGTCTCCATCTGCTGCAATCATGTACTCTCCGTCACCGGTGGCGATGTGTACGTCTCTGTCATGACAATTGTCTCAAGTGTCCGCCAGATGGTGGAAACTCCGATCTATGCGATCACGGAAGGTTCCTCCCCAATCATAAGCTACAACTATGGTGCCCTCCGCCCCGCGCGCGTCAAAAAAGCCGGCATCACGATGGCTCTTATGGCGCTCGTCTATACCGGCCTCATGTGGAGCGTGATCATTCTCGCCCCGGAATATTTAATTAGTGTTTTCAGTTCGGATACAGCACTGTCAGCAGATGCCGTTCCCGCATTAAAACTGTATTTTGCTGCATTTATCTTTATGGATCTGCAGTATATCGGTCAGACTGTTTTCAAATCTTTAAACAAACGGAAACAGGCGATCTTCTTTTCCCTGCTGCGCAAGGTGTTTATCGTTGTACCGCTGACCTATCTTCTGCCATACACTTTCCACATGGGAACGGACGGCGTATTTCTTGCAGAACCCGTATCAAATGTGATCGGTGGCAGTCTGTGTTTTATCACAATGCTGTTTACGGTTCTGCCGGAACTGAACCGGATGGAAAATCAGTAAAATATGCTTTCAGCTCCGCCACGATCATTTCCTGACTCTCCCTCGTGTGGATCAGTGCATAATAATGCCCGCCGCCAAATTTTGACCGTCTTTCCTCTTCGCATATTCCCGCTGCAATGCCTTTTTCGGTCACACGTCTGATGCGGGTTTCGTCCTGTTCCTCTTCCTTCAAATAGCCTTTTTGTACGAGCAGATCATTGACAAAAGCAGCCGTCAGCTTTTTGCGGTCTTTTTCCTCACAGAGCGCATTGATCCGGTCGGTCAGTTCCGATACCATGCAGGCATCGGATAACGTTACCTGATCTAGTTTTTCCGGTGCAATATAAAACGGCTGTTTCTTTTTTCTCGCCGGAGCTTTCGACACAGTCTCTACTGTCGCAGCTCCTTCTGTCTTTCCTGTCGTCATATTTTTTACTTCATGTGTCTGTAAAAACATCCGGATGATCTCTGTAAAACTTTCCCCGTAGCTTGCAATCTTCTGTGCACCCATTCCGTATACATCCGCCATCTGTGTTTTATCTGCCGGACATCTGGCACACATATCTTTCAACGTCTTATCGGAACAGATGATAAACGGCGGCACACCCTGTTTTGCAGCAAGTTCTGACCGGCATTTGCGCAGTTTCTCAAACAGCTCCTGCCCTTCTTCCGTTAAATCTGCAAGTTCTGCTGTCTTTTTCTTTGCACGTCCGGTCTCGATATAATTTTCCTCCGCCTCGTCCTCTGTCACAACACAGTTACTGCATTTTTCACAGATGCACGGACTGTGATCCCCAAAATAGTTCAGGATATACTGGCGCAGACACTCATCTGTCTCACAGTAGTGAATCATCTGATTCAGTTTCCGCTGTTCATTTGCCCGGACTGCCGGATCTCCTGCCGTATAACCGCCCTCTGATGCCTTATAGTCAAGCAGCCGTTTGTTGATCATGATATCCTGTTTGGAAAAGAAAAGCACACACTCCGCTTCCTCCCCGTCGCGCCCGGCTCTTCCCGCCTCCTGGTAATAATATTCAAGGCTTTGCGGCATATTATAATGGAGAACATAACGCACATTGGATTTGTCGATCCCCATTCCAAATGCGTTGGTTGCAACCATCACACGGATCCTGTCATAGGTAAAATCATCCTGACTCTCTTTCCGTTCTTCCAAAGAAAGCCCCGCATGGTACCGCCCTGCCAGAATGCCGTGCTGCAATAAAAGTTCACAGACACTATCCACATTCTTTTTTGTCGCACAGTAGATGATCCCGCTCTCATCCTCATGCCTTTTGACATAATTTAAAATACTGTTGTCCGTCTCTTTTCCACCTTTTCGCTTTACGACACGGAAGAAAAGATTCGGCCGGTCAAATCCGGTCACGACAGTCACCGGATTCTGCAGGTGCAGACTTCCCGTGATATCCTGTTTGACACGCTCGGTCGCTGTCGCTGTAAATGCGCTGACCACAGGGCGTCTCGGCAGTCTTGCAAGAAAATCTGCAATCTCTAAATAGCTTGGCCTGAAATCCTGTCCCCACTGGGAAATACAGTGTGCCTCATCCACTGTCACCATCGAAATGTCTGCCCGGCATGCAAAATCTAAAAAACGCATGGTATTTAACCGCTCCGGCGCGACGTAGATGATCTTGTACTGTCCCTGTGCCGCATACAAAAGCGCCGCCCGGATCTGATTTTCCGTCAGTGAGCTGTTGATGTATGCCGCATGTACGCCTGCCTGGTTCAGTGCCTTGACCTGGTCAGACATCAAGGAGATGAGCGGTGAGATCACGATCGTGATACCGGGCAGCATCAGTGCCGGAACCTGATAACAGAGTGATTTTCCGGCGCCGGTCGGCATGATGCCGAGGACGTCGCTGCCATTTAAGATGCCTTCCATCAAGTCCTGCTGACCAGGCCGGAGGGTGTCGTATCCAAAATAGTGTTTGAGTGTCTGATATAAATTCAAAATTTGTTTCTCCTTTTTACATTGCTATCCAGCCAAATGCATTTGCCACGGAACTGATCAGTATGATCAGTGCAAAGACCGGGCACAGATATTTGATCATCACAATAAAAATCTTTTTCCTGCGGAATGTGCTCTCTCCGTGCATGATCTCCTCTTCCATCCGCTTCATTCCGACGATTCTCGATACAAACAGGCTTGTGAGCATTGCCGCAATCGGCATCATCACAGAGTTCGTCAGAAAATCAAAGAAATCCAAAAACTGCATGCCGATAATTTTAATGCCTACTAACGGTCCATATCCCAGTGAAGATAAACTTCCAAGCGCGATCATGATCACTCCGACTAAAACCGTTGCTCTTCTTCTGCTCCATCCCAGCTCATCCTCAAAGGTAGAAACCGCGCTCTCAGTCAATGCGATAGAACTTGTTACTGCTGCAAACAGTACTAGCAGGAAAAATAGGATTCCAACTACTGTCCCAAATCCCATATTCTCAAACACTTTTGGAATCGTAATAAACATCAATGCCGGTCCCGCCTGCAGAGTATCCGGGTCGCCGCCCGAAAATGAGAACACCGCCGGAATGATCATCAGTCCCGCCATAATAGCAATCGCCGTGTCAAACACTTCCACATTTCTTGTGGAATCTTCCAGTGATGTTTCTTTTTTCATATAGGATCCAAAGGTAATGAGGATTCCCATTGCAATCGACAGCGAATAAAACATCTGTCCCATCGCCGCTACCACCGTCATCCAGGAAAAGTTTTTCACATTTGGCACAAGAAAATATTTTACTCCCTCCATGGCGCCCGGTCTTGTCACGGAATACACCGCAATCAGGACGGATAACACGATCAGTATCGGCATCATAAATTTCGATACACGTTCGATTCCGTTTCGCACCCCTGCGTAAATGATCGTCAGAGTGAACAGACAGAACAGGATAAAACAGAGTTCCGTGGATACTCCATCTGAGATAAACTCCGAAAAATATCCGTCTGCCGCCAGCATTTTTCCATTTCCCCTGATATACTCGATCAGGTATTTGATCACCCAGCCGCCGATCACGGAATAATACGGCACGATCAATACCGGGATGATCGCATTGATCCATCCACCGGCTGACAGCCATCCGGCTTTTCCAAATGCCTGAAACGCTCCCACCGGACTTTTCCTTGTCATGCGTCCAAGTGCCGACTCAGCCATGATCATCGTATATCCAAACGTCAGTGCCAGTAAAATATAGATCAGAAGAAAAATCCCTCCACCGTATTTTGCCGCCAGATATGGAAATCTCCAGATATTTCCAAGTCCTACGGACGCACCTGCGGCGGACAGTACATAACCCAGTTTCCCGGAAAAAGAACTTCTTTTGTTGTCGTGTGTGTGTAAATTGCTCATATCTTTTTGTTCACGGTTTGTGAAACAGTCTCCCTTCATTTTTTGTTTTCTTCTCTATTACCGCACCAGCCGGAATGTCTTTTCCACCATGAAAAACATTAACACAATGAAAATCAGCACATAGACCGGCAGCAGTGTGATGGAAATATGATTTGCGATCAGTCCAAAAACCGGCGGCATAAATGTAGAGCCGACATAAGCACTCGCCATCTGGATACCGATGATTGCCTGGGAATTTTTCTCTCCAAAATTTGCCGGTGTTGCGTGAATGATCGATGGGTAGACCGGTGCACATCCAATCCCCATCACGACAAGTCCTGCCAGAGCTGCCGTGTCAGACGGAATCGGCAGAAGTACTGCAGCACAGCCAGCCAGTAAAATAGTTGTGCCAAGCCTGATCATCTTATGATCACCTAATTTTTCCGTCACAAATCCTGCCAAAAATCTTCCGAGCGTGATACCGCTGCAGAACAATGCCGCATATGCCGCCGCACGCTCCGCAGAGATACCTTTTGCACCGACCAGATAACTGCTTGACCAGAGGATCAGTGTAGATTCCAATGCACAGTAAGAGAAAAATCCAAGCAAGAGCTGTGGTACGCCTTTGATCTTCACTGCACCGCGTATTCCAATCACCTCGTGCTGCTCTTCCTGCTGTTCTGCCGTTTTGTTGACTTTCCAGACCGGAAGTGTCACAAACAGAATCATTGTGATCCCCATCTGAAGAAAAGATACCATGCGGTAACCGTTCTGCCAGGATGAGGTGGTCAGTGCATAGCTCATTATGTACGGGCTGATGATTGTTCCCACGCCCCAGAAACAATGCAGCCAGCTCATATGTTTTGATGAATAATGCAATGCAACATAGTTATTGAGTGCCACATCGATAGCTCCTGCGCCAAGTCCATACGGAATCGCCCACAGGCACAACATGTAAAATGCGCTCGACGTCGAAAAACCAAACAAGGCAGCTGCCGTTAACAGGACACTGCATACCGTAACGATCTGTGTTCCAAATTTCTTTGTCAGGCGTTCCGACATTAAACTTGAACAGATCGTCCCTGCAGAGATGATCATTGTGACCAGTCCCGCATAGGACAGCGGCACCGAAAATGCCTCATGCATGATCGGCCATGCCGAACCAAGCAGAGAGTCCGGTAAGCCAAGACTTATAAATGCCATGTAAATTAACAGTAATAATAGTGTGTACATTTTTTGCTCCTTTATTTATCCAATTCGCCGTTTGCCACTTATACAAGTATCTTGACTCGCTTCGCCCGGCAGTCTTATTATATCTTGAAGCAATGCTTCATGATCATGATCTACACGAGCTTCGCCCGGCAGTCTTATTATATCTTGAACGCCATCAAAAATCCACGCAATATTATAGAATATTATCCCATAACATGGTAAAATAAAGTAAAAATATTATTTGTGGAGATCTGATCATAGATGAACTTAAGACAAAATAAAGAAAAAAACGCACAGCAAATGTTGACAGGCGTAATTTTGACATTATTTATCATGCTCCTGCTTTGTACCATATTTACAAATCAGGATGCAGCCTCTGTAAGCAAACTCAAAGCACGTCAGCCTGACAAAATACAATACCTGGATGATGGAATGGTACTGCTTAGTTTTAACATTAACCGCAATGAAAACAGCAGAGGCTCACTTGTATTTTTTACCTCACATCAGCATGTGACCGTTTTTACTAAAAACAACGTAATATACAATTTGGATGATTCCGGTGGAATATGGGGGCATACAACAGGAAATGTCTGGAATTTTGTAAAACTGCCGGCATATACAGAAACAGTCATAGTCAGGCTGAAACCCTGTTATCCGGAAACAGCCGGTCAAATTGAACAATATTATATAGGAACCGGAAATGAAATCTATACAGGCATATTGCGTCAGTCTATGCCCACTTTTATAGCGAGTGTATTTATTCTGTTAGCCGGTTTTTTTATCACGTGTTACTGGGTGTTTATTCACAACAGCAGCCATATAGACGGAACTCTTTTTTATCTGGGGATATTCTCCATATTGCTTGGACTCTGGGCCACCAATGAGACAGATGTTTGTTCTCTGATGCTCCTAAACAGAAGATCATCTGCTTTTGCTGCTTTTATGTTTCTGACGATAATGCCTATCCCATTTTTGATGTTTGTAAAGAGCTTCCTTGAGATCAATGATGATAAAATCTGGAAGATCTTCTGCAATCTGTGTATGCTTCAGACAGTTGTCTGCAGCTTGCTGCACTTTACCGGATTCTATGAGTTTCGAAGAAGCGTCTGGATCACTCACCTTTCCATTTGTATAGTGCTGATTTATCTGATCACAGTTATCATATATAAAATTATAAAAAAACAGGCTGACCAGAGACTGAAAGTCTGCATGGCAGCTCTTGCCTTCGTCGTCATTGCAACTATTGTGGATATTGCCGGTTATTACAAAACAGGAAATAATTCCGGAATTTGGGGAAGATTATCTTTCCTTGTATTTATTATAATCCTCGGTTTAGAGTCCGCAAGACAGGCTGTCGCCAGTTTGAAAAAAGGGCGCAGGATAGAGGAACTCGAACAATTTGCACTGAATGATTCCATGACAGGATTTTACAACAGAAATGCCTATGACTACTTTATATATAATGAAAAGAATATTAAAAATTATATGGTGGTAACGTTTGATCTTAACAATCTCAAGATGTGCAACGACAACTACGGTCACAGTTCGGGGGATGCCTATATCATTCATTCTGCACATATCATAGAAACCACTTTTGATCGGTTTGGCAAATGTTACCGTATCGGAGGCGACGAATTCTGCTGCCTCATCCCGGATGCGGCAGAATTCCAGATAGAACGTTTTATCCAAAAGATGCAGCAGGATATTGCGATACTCAATAATAAAAATATCATTCCAACCGAAGTTGGAATCGCATGCGGATATGCGTTAGCCACACCGGATGATGCCGACATAGAAAAAGTGCGTGAACGTGCAGATGAGATGATGTACCATAACAAGAAAGTGTTAAAGGGACTTATTTAAAAAAGATCCAGCATATTATCCAGATATATCTCCTCTCTGACCTGCAGCTGATACTCAGGTTTTGTCATATAATAGAGCAGAAACTCCAGAATCAGGGCGCTGCCAAGTCCCCTGCCTTCGATTTTAAAATTGGAAAATCCCATCGGCAGATAGCTGTTTTTCATATCATCCACTCCAATAAACCCGGGATTTTCCATTGCCTTCGAAAAACGATAGCCATTCCCTGCATCCGCAGCTGCACAGCGGTGATCCGGACCATTTTCTCCAAGGTTTTTGCGGCTGACAGCTTCATAACAGATTTTCCTGTCCCCGCAGCCAAACCAGCAGCATTCATTACATAAGAATTCCACTTTGTCTTTCTGTGCCCCTGTCAATGTACTTAATTTATCAAAAACCTTATTCAACCGGAAATCCGGTACGACATAAAGAAACTCTTCCCTGTTTACTTCCCTTACGAACTGCTCAAAATCCGTCAGAACCTTGGTGGTGGAGGAAACAAAATAAAATCCCGGATAATTTTTTTTCAGATATTCCAGCAACAGGTCCGAATAGATAATGACACCATTTCTGACACCCTCACTTTTCTCAAATAAAGTGCAGAGATGATTGCATTTCTTATCCCAAAGATGTTCCTGCCCAAGCAGGGAATTGCTGAATGTAAGCCGCGCTGAGATTCCGTATTCCTGCATCAACGCAAAAACCTCCTGCGGATCGTGATCCCCGAACGAAGTACGGCCTCCACCCCAGATACAATCTGACGGAGCACCATAGACAGAGCCTATCTCACACCAGTCGTAAAAGTATTCTCTGTGTTCCCGGAATAATGGCAGAAACACATGGTACAATTCATAAAACTCAAACAAACCCGGAAGATGGTAGTATGCTGTGTTCTTTTTTAATTGATTCATGTCTGTATTCTCAATCCTCCTCAAATTCTGCAAGTTCTGTCTCCGTCTCAAGCATCCGCTCTAACAGACTCTCCTGGTTCTTTTCCTCTGCGTCAAGTGCATTCTGCAGTTCCATCAGCTTCGGATAGTCACTGGCAAGCTCCGGATCCATGAACTGCATTTTTATTTCAGCAAGTTTTTCTTCGCTCTCCTCTAACATTTTTTCATATTTTTCTAACTGGTGATGCAGTCTTGAACGGATTTTGCCCGGATTGTAATAAGTTTTTTTGTCAAACACATCCGTTAAAGTAGGAACATCTGCGTCTGTTTTTATGCCACTCTGATGCTGATTGTGTTTCTCATTCCCCACAGAATTTTGTGTATCATTTCCTGACACATACCTCGCACTCTGTGACATTCCTCGCCCTTTTCCGGAAATCTCTATCTCTTTTTGTTTTTCTGCAAGATACTCCTCATAGCTCATGGTATATTGTTTCACACCACTCTCGGAAAACTCCAAAATCCCGGTTGCGATCCTGCTGATAAAATAACGGTCATGTGAGACGAAAAGTACTGTTCCCTCGTACTCTCTTAACATCTGTTCTAACGCCTCTTTTCCAACAATATCCATATGGTTCGTCGGCTCATCTAAGATCAAAAGATTCGGTTTGGTCTGCAGCATTTTACAGAGTGCGAGACGGACTTTTTCTCCGCCGGAAAGCTGTCCCATCTTCTTTTCTACATCTTCTCCGGAAAATAAAAATCCCCCCAGTGCACTGCGGACTTCCTCCCTCATATAGGAAGGATATTCCTCCCAGAAATTTTCAAGCACGGTCTGATCTTCCCGGAAATGCTCCTGCACTGCTTTCTGCTGGTCAAAATAACTCCATTCTACATTTTGTCCAAATGAAAATTCACCACCTAACGCAGGCAGTTCGCCGACTAAGGTTTTCAAAAGTGTGGATTTTCCTTTACCGTTCTCCCCAATGATTGCAAGTCTGTCTTTCTTTTGAAGCAGAAATGAGACTTTACTTAAGACGGTATCGTAACCGATCTCAAGATTTTTGGCATGAATCACATTCGTGTAGCTTTCCATGCGCGGTACATATCTCGCATGAAATGCTTTCGTATCAAAATGTCTCGGCTTTTCGATTTTTACCATGTGTTCGATCGCCATGCGCTTTGAACGTGTCGCCGCCACTTTCGTCGGCGTATTTTTCCATTTTTCGATCCAGTCCGTCAGACGTTTGATCTCCTTTTGCTGCTCCTCATAGTCTTTTTCCTGTTTGATCAGTGCCTCTTCTTTTTGCTTCATAAATGCCGTGTAATTGCCGGTATAACGCTTGATCTCATGATATTCGATCTCGTAGGTCACATCGATCACTTTGTCTAAAAACATACGGTCATGTGAAACAATGATGACCGCCTTATCATAAGTCTTTAAATATCCTTCTAACCACTCGATTGTCGGAAGATCCAGATGGTTGGTCGGCTCATCGAGCAGCATGATATCCGGACGTTTTAACAGCAGTTTGATAAATGCCACTTTCGTCTGCTGTCCACCGGAAAAACTTCCGATCGGGCGTTTCAGATCTTCTAACGCAACCCCGAACCGCTGAAACATAGTCTCCATATCCTGCTGCCACGAATATCCCCGCATTGCCTCCATACGGCTTTGTAAGTTGTCATATTCGCGCAAAAGCTGTTTGTCCGCGGAAGTTTTCATCTCATTTTCAAGTTCCCTCATCCGCTTTTCACACGCAAACACCGGCTCAAATACTTTCTTGATTTCCTCTTCCACGGTCACATCTTTTTCCGTAAAATTAACCTGACGCAGGAAACCAATCTCCTGTTTTCCTGCCATCGTAATACCACATTCTTCATCGCTGTCTAAATTATTCATCGAAATATCGCCCGCGATCAGACGCAGCAGCGTGGTCTTTCCACAGCCGTTTCGTCCTACAATGGCGATTTTTTCTTTATCATGCACCTCAAAATTGACATCACGTAAGATCACATCTCCGCCAAACTGCACGAGGGCATGACTGATCTTATATCTCATATTTATCTCCATTCCTGCGTAAAATCTTACTTTTACACTAACTCCTCTATCTTTGATAGACTACCTACCTTCTAACACCAGCCGAAGTAATTCATTTGCCCAGTACTCCGTCAATTCAAAGTGAGGCACAGGCAGTAGTTATTCTCTGCTATTTCAGGATCATCTTCATGGCCGGTCTTCCCATAGCCCAGCATCACAAAACCAATCAAAAGACCATCATCATACATACATCCCAGACATTTTTTGTTGTAATTTCTTCAAAACGAATCATATTAACCCCCTTTCTTGCGTGTGAAAAAATGTATTTTCACACAAATCTCCATTCTTTTCCCTCACAGCAGCCGAAATACCTGCTCTGCCGTGGCGGCTATATTTTCCATTGCATTTTCTTTTTTCATTGCTTCTTCTAATGTTGCCACGCCTCTTACGATCGGGAAAAATGCATCGATTCCCGCCCGGTTACAGACTTTCGCTTCCGGTGCAACGCTCCCTGCAAATGCAATGACTTTCGCATTATATTTTTTTGCCAGCGCAGCAACACCAACCGGTGCTTTCCCCATGACCGTCTGTGCATCCAGACGTCCCTCTCCGGTCACCACAACATCTGCATTTTTCATTTTTTCTTCCAGACCGGTTGCATGCAAAATCAGTTCCACACCCGGTATCAGTTCTCCCGCAAGATACGAAAGGAACGCGTATCCGAGTCCTCCCGCTGCACCGGCGCCCTCGCAGTCCGCAAAGTCACATCCAAGACTTTCTTTGGTCACATCCGCATAATGTCTCATTGCTTCATCGATCTGATCTTTCTGCTCTTCCGTCACACCTTTTTGTGACCCAAATATGTAAGTTGCACCCTGTTTGCCGCAAAGCGGATTTTTCACATCACAGGCAATCTGAAATTTTGCACCGGAAAGCAGCGGATTTTTATTTTCAGTCCGGATCACCTCAATCTTTACAAGCGCTGCCGCGCCCTCTCCCACATCATTTCCATCTTCATCAAAAAATTCAAATCCAAGTGCCTTTAACATTCCGATGCCTCCATCGTTGGTTGCACTTCCACCAATTCCAATCATGAAATTTTTACAGCCGCGTTTCAGGGCATCTGCAATCATCTCCCCCACTCCATAGGTAGATGCACGCAATGGATCTTTCTTTATCACAAGCGTGATTCCCGCAGCAGATGCCATTTCCATGACAGCCGTTTTTGTCTCTTCTAAAAAACCGTAATAACACGACACTTTTTCTCCAAGCGGTCCTGCCACAGTAACCGGTATTTTTTCTGCTCCCAAGCCTTCGATCAGTGCATCCACGGTTCCTTCTCCGCCATCCGCGAGCGGATTTACCACTACTTCTGCATCCGGTTTTGCTGCCAGAATACCTTTCTTTACAGCATTTCCAGCCTCCATGGACGTCATGCTTCCCTTAAATGAATCGATTGCTGCTACTACTTTCATATAAATCTCCATTCTTGCGTGTGAAAAATCTTATTTTTCACACTTCCATCTTTCTCTAAGAAGTTAGTTTGTTACTGTTCGCACTTCATCCCAAGCTGCCAGAATGCCACCGCACTTGCAGCCGCCACGTTCAGTGAATCCACACCATGTGTCATCGGAATTTTCACCGTATAGTCACAGTCTGCGATCGTGTGATCTGCCAGTCCGTCACCTTCCGTTCCGAGAACGATTGCTAACTTTTCCTCCGACATCATTTTTTCATCATCTATACACACGGAGTCATCCCGAAGTGCCATTGCCGCCGTTTTATATCCAAGCTTATGCAGCACATCCATCGCACCGTCCGGCCAGCATGCATTTTTATCAAAATATGTCCACGGTATCTGGAATACTGTTCCCATGCTGACACGGCTTGCTCTCCGGTACAGCGGATCTGCACAGGCTGGTGTCAAAAGAACTGCATCCATTCCAAGTGCCGCCGCAGAACGGAAAATTGCTCCGACATTTGTTGGATTTACCACATTTTCCAAAATTGCAACACGCCTTGCATTCTTGCAAAGCTGCTCCACCGAAGACAGTGCCGGACGGTACATGGCACAGAGCATGCCGCGTGTCAGCTGATATCCTGTGATTTTTGCAAGCATTTCAACTTCTGCCACATAAACCGGGATTACATGCTCATCCTCCCTATAAACCAAAGACTCCTGTGTAAGATCTCGGCTTTGTAATTTATCACAGCGCGCAAGGATTTCTTTTGCCTGTGTCTCCACATGTTTTTTTTCCATCAAAAATGACATCGGCACACAGCCGGCATCTAAGGCACGCTCGATCACCTTCGGACTTTCCGCAATGAAAATCCCCGGCTTCGGCTCAAAATAGTGAAAAAGCTGTGCTTCATTTAAATTGTAATAAATCTGCAGCTCCGGGGCATCCAGATCTTTGATTTCTATAATATTTATCATTGTGTTCCTCTTTTCTCTCCTGTATCAGCGCTTGAGCATATGGCAGATAAATTCATTGATTATACCATGTGCAAAATGGCACATGATCAAATTTCAAGCCGGAAAAGAATTCTTCCCTCCTCAAGCTCTCCCCAACAATTTACCGGCGGCTCCTTCGTTTCTTTAAATCCACAATCCGAATGTATTTTTATTGATGATAAATTACTTTTTCCTATAATGCAATCTATCTTTTTTGCGCCTATGCCTTTCAAAAACTCCGTTACATGACGTATCAGTTTTTTACCATATCCTCTGTTTCTATGCCCCGGCATCGTCTCAACTGCCTCAAGAAACCATTTCCCCGGCTCTGACTCAACTGCCCTGAGTCCGCATACCCACTGTTTTTCTGCGGTTTCAACAAACACCATCTGCTTTGGATTTTCGATAAACTCCTTTAAAAATGCCGCATATGATGCCTCCATTTCATCACGATCTTTAAATTCCCTCTCCATATCCGCCATGGATTCTGCATATAATAAAAACATTTTTTTTATTACCTGTTCATTTACATTTTCAATCCGTTCTAACATTTTTTATCCTCCTCTTCTGATCGCCAGATTACAAAAACGGTCGGATCACAGCTTTACAGTTCCACGACACGCGTTGAAGCTGTTCGGATTTCTCCGTCTGTCACAAGCAATTTTGCATAACTGCTGTGTATTGATCTGCTGCACATTTTTCCTCTCATAACCTGCCTGTCCGATATTTACCTGCTGCAGAATCGTCTTGATCAGCGTCGATTTTCCACATCCGTTTTCTCCATGTAAAAAGACACGCTCCCCCTGCACCAGTTCAAAGGTCAGATTTTTCAATACATTGTCCTCTGCACCTTCATACCGCACCGAAAGTTCCTGGCAGGAAATCAGACGTTCCTTATGATAGGAAAGCGGCATAATTTTTAAACTGACAGGCTGTTCGATATCCTGCAAAAGACCCTCTTTTTCCTGTATTTCCCGTTCCATCCGGCGTTCGTACTATGTCACGCGGCTCTGCATCTTTTTTGTCTTCGCACCGATATATGCTCTCGTTGCAACCGAGCGGTCATGCTCTTTGACAGGATCATAGCCTATTTTCGTCGCCTCGTTTTTATCTGCCCACTTTCGGCTTCTTGCCGCCGCCTGTTTTAAAGATGCGATTTCTTTCAAATGTTTTTCATTTTCCTCCATCGCAAAATGATCCATCCGCGTCTTGTTTTCCCACCAGCTTGAAAAATTGCCGCTCTGTACCTCGATCGTCTTTCGGTTTAAAACCAGCACATGATCAATGCAGGCATCTAAAATATCCCTGTCATGCGATATCAGGATAAACCCTTTTTTCCCGCGCAGATTTAAAAAAGTTGTTTTTCCTTTTCCATTTCTCCCGATCAGACCTAACTTCCAGTCCGTATCAATCCCAAAAGATACGTTTTCAAAAACCGTATCAAAACTTCCCTCATAACCATATGTGAGATCTGTTACCTGAATCTGTGACATAAAAATCTCCATTCTTGCACTGCTTTCAAGCGCATCTCAAGTTTGTGCGTAAGCACAAATCTTGCGTGTGAAAAATCTTATTTTTCGCACTATCCTCCTAGTTTTGCGGAGCAAAATGCGAACCCACTGGCGAGCAGAGGATTTTCCTCCTAGAACAAAGAGTCGCTTGCGACTCTTTCGCGCTCGAGCGGTGCTGTTTACAGCTAACTTCTACTCTGCGAGATGCGCATCCCGCCCGGAGGGCTTTTAATTCATAGGACGTAATTTCCTATGAATTAAAAAAATCCCATGCTGCCATGGGATTTTTCTTACACCTCACATATTTTATGATCACATCTGGCAGACAATAGATTGCACATTGTAAGATAAAATCGATTGTCCCGGACAACAAAATGTCCGTTTCCGCCATTTTTTAACACAAAAAAGAGAGGATACAAGAATCAAATCCACTTTTGGCAACATGATATGCAGTACTGCACCTCTGCAATACTGCTGTAACTTCAGATTTACACAACATATCATGCACTTTATTCCTTATACCGGTGCAATATATGCCATGTATCATCCCGAATCAGCAGACAAACGTATGCCATATATGACACACATTCTCTTGCTGACTCTGTTTTCTTTCATGTTTCAAAAGTAAATTATCTCCGCATTGGTTCCTCTCCTTTAAATTTCTATTGCAATAGTAGCACAATGCCATTTTTAATGCAACCAAAAATTTTTACGAAAAATCTTTCGTTACCGGTCACACAATAAATATGCACAGCAGCAATCTCTACTCCACATTTTTTAATGCCTGATCCATCGGGATCTTTTTGATACGCATAAAGTCCAGTATCATTACAAACAGATATCCGATCAGCACAAATGCAAACATTTTCACATATCCGGCTGGCTGGATCACAAATGCAAACCATCCACTGTAACTAAACAAGATCGCCTTCCATGCCAGATTCATAACAAACGCTCCAAGTACAACACTGACCGCATCTTCGATCACAACCATGATCGTTGTGGAAAGCAGATACAGGCTGGCGATTTCTTTATTCTCATATCCAAGAATCTTTGTCATTGAAATTGCATTCTCATTTTTCTCAATGATCAGCTTTGTCAGAAGATAGATCAAAACTGCGGAAAGCAGGATACAAAGTATCTGGAAATAATCCATATAAGATCCCATGGAATGATCTAACTGGTCACACATCTTTGTGATATCACGCTCGGTGATCACCGTTGCAATATCATCTTCCGACAGATCTGTAAGCTCTTCATTTGAAAAATATCCACTGAATGCCTCTTCATCCAGCTCAAATACCATGCGGTAATTTTCAATCGGCATAAATACTGCAATGTTTACGCACTGGTCATAAATTCCGGCTACCGTAAACGTATACTGTTTGTTTTCATATTTTTCATCCAGTGAAACGGTATCCCCGACATTAAGTTCATATTTTTCTGAAAATGATCTGGAAATATAAACTTCATCTTCCTGCAGGGACTGCATACCTTTTATTTCTACATACTTACTATCGTCTGAAATACCGTAAACAGAGACTTCCTCATCTATTACATCGCTTTTTTTCTGCAAAGAACACATACTGAATTTTTCTGCGTCTTTATTGTCCGTCGTCAGTACATTTCCATCTTCATCCTCAAAAGATTTCAGAACATACTGATACTTTGCAAACATCATATTTTTTGCATTTTCTTTGTAATAAGAAAGCGTATCCGGCATTCCCACTGCCATTGCAAGCATCACCATGATAAAGAAAATTCCCACAAACAGAATCAGATAATTTGCCACATTCTGAAACATGATGCGCAGACGGAATCTGTTAAAAAATTTAAAATGTGGCAGCCGCATTGCTTTTTTGCGTTTTGTTTTTTTCAGATCATGCCTCAGAAACTGTAACGGTGTATGCTGCATCATTTTAATAATGACGATCAGATTGACCATAAACATCAGCACGACCGGTATCAGGGTTGTCTTAAAAAATGCATCCGGATTCCAGATCGTCTCATAGGTCGGAAGGCTGTAACTGTTATAATACATGGATACCACAACATCTTTAAATACCGTATAGCCAAGCACATTTCCGACTAATGCGGAAATCAGGGTAACGATAACCGGCATAGACAGATAATGGCGTACCAGCTCCCCTTTCGTATAGCCGGACGCACGCAATGTTCCGATTGCAGATGACTCTTTTGTGATCGTATTGCTGATCGTAACTGCAAAAATAAATGCGATGATGACAATCAGAATATCAAGCAGCACACCTCCCATTGCCTCATCAGAGCCCATGTCGTCGGTTGCAAAATGAATCGCCGGATTCGCATATTTTGGCACATAATCTTCAATCTCATTGTCATTTACCACGGTCTGTGTGAGCAACGCCCGCATAAAATCATCCGACTGGTTTTTCTCATCTTTTTCATCTGACGGCTCATTTTCATACTTCCATGCATAATCGTAATGAATCGTCTTATGTAACTTTGCAAATCCCTCATCTGTTACCATTGCAACGTTAAACTTTAAGGCATCAAACATCAGATCCGTGCTTTTTTCGTGCAGTGTGGAATAGTTGACATATGCGATCAGACCAACGACCTGATATTTTTCTTCTCCGACTGTGATCTCATCGCCGACTTTTATCCCGACATTGTCAGCATGCATACGGTCAATGGCAATTTCATCCTCTTTTTCCGGGAAACTTCCGTCCATCAGGCATGCAAAATTGATATCATCTGTCTTTGCAAAAACACGGACTGTTCCATCCGAAGTTCCGTCGTTGTCATGATCTTCCTCTTCATCCCTGTAAAAATTTTCATACAGATGAACCGGAGTTTCCTTAAAATCAGGATCGTTCAATTCATATTTTTCTTCTGCATCCGCATATTTCTCATTGATCTCATCTAAAACCTTGTTCCAGGCTTCGTCGTATGCTTTCTCATATACCTCGTCATGTGCCTCATCAAACGCTTTCTCATACGCCTCGTCATGTGCCTTAGGATATGCTTTTTCATATGCTGTATCATAGGCTTTGTTGTACTGCCCGGACTGTTTTGCCTGTGCCACTGCTGTATCAAGCATAACTCCCGCAGTTGTTTCATCAAGTCCCTGCGCCATCAGCATCTGCTTTATCTGTGCATTAAAAGAAACATCAAATTCTGACTGGAACTCTGCATCAAATTTTTCCTTAAATTCTGTTTCAAACTTCTCATCAAATTCTTTTTTGAACTTTTCTTCAAATTCACTATCGAACTTTTTATCCAGCTTCTTTTTTGCCTCATCAATGTAATACTGTCTGACATCTGCTTTATCGCCTGTCTTAATTGCATCAAGCAGTGTTTCGTCTGCTTTCTTTTTTAATTCAAAGTGTCCGTCTTCCAGCTTGTATCTGCCAACACCCTCATCAGCCGCTGTCATCATACTCTCGTTTGCAACATACATGCCTGACACAAAACCGATCATCAGAATCAGGAACAGACTTACCACAAGATACTTTTTCCAGTCTCCTGTCAGTTCTCTCGGTATTCGTCTGATAAGCGGATTTTTGATTCTTTTCTTTTTCATACTAATCTTGTATGATAATTAGGAAGTTAATTATCACATATTTCCTTTCTTTTAATATCGTGGTTCAATACAATTCAGATACTATGGACTTTTGATTTGTTTTCTGTAGCTTGACTACTCAACTGGAGTGTATTGCCACTACCTTTATCTGAATTGTTTATTAGCTGGATGTTGCCGGAGTGTTTTTCACTCAGAGTACTTATTTCTATCAAGTCTACGATGATAATCGTTGGTGGACATCATGGTATCAGACTTTAGGAAAGGGAGGTACAACCTCATGAAAATTTACGTAGGCATTGATATTGCCAAACTTAATCATTTCGCCGCTGCGATTTCTTCCGACGGTGAAATAATCATTGAGCCGTTCAAATTCACAAATGACGCTGATGGCTTCCAACTGCTGGTCTCTAAACTCGAATCATTCGATAAGAACAGCCTCATCATCGGTCTTGAGTCAACGGCACACTACGGTGACAACCTTGTTCGATACCTTGTTACTGAGCTTTACCAAGTGTGTGTGTTGAACCCCATCAAAACCTGTCAAATGCGAAAAAATAACGTTCGCAAAACTAAGACAGATAAGGTCGACACTTACGTGATTGCTAAAACTCTTATGATGCAGGACAACCTCAGATTCGTCAGCTTCTTCGATCTCGATATGATGGATCTTAAGGCATTGGGACGTTTCCGTCAGAAAACCATAAAGCAACGTACCCGATTGAAAATTCAACTGACAACCTATGTTGATCAGGTCTTTCCGGAGATTCAATACTTTTTCAAATCCGGTCTGCATCAACACGCTGTCTATGCTTTATTAAAAGAAGCACCTTCTCCAAAAGAGATTGCTTCCATGCATATGACTCATCTGGCAAATCTGCTCAAAGTGAACTCACACGGACACTTTACCAAAGAACAGGCCAAAGAATTAAGAGTTCTCGCACAGAAGTCTGTCGGTGCTAACGACAGCGCTATATCTATTCAGATAACTCAAACCATTCAACAAATCGAGTTACTGGATAGCCAATTAGAAAAGATTGAAGCTGAGATGACGGATATCATGAAATTCAACGATTCTGTCATCATGACCATTCCTGGTATCGGTTATATCAATGGTGGAATGATTCTTGGTGAAATAGGTGATATTCACCGTTTCTCCAATCCTAACAAGCTGCTTGCTTTTGCCGGTTTGGATCCTTCTGTTTATCAGTCTGGTAACTTTCAGGCTAAGACAACAAGGATGTCCAAACGTGGCTCTCGTGTTTTACGATATGCCCTTGTAAATGCAGCTTGGAACGTTGTCAGAAACAACGCAACCTTCAAGGCTTATTATGATGCCAAGAGGGCTGAAGGCCGGTCTCACTACAATGCACTTGGGCACTGTGCCGGCAAGCTTGTCAGAGTCATCTGGAAGATGCTCACTGGCGAAGTAGAATTCAACCTCGAATAAGAGGTCTGTATACCAATATCGATAGATTTTGAAAAAGCACCCTAAGGGAGCTCTATTAAAGTTACCCTTTTTTACCACCGATATGAAAAAGAAATTTTTTGCTAATTTATGGTTGACTTTTCATAGCTGGTCTCCATTCTTGCGCTGTTTTTAAGCGCATCACAAGTTTGTGCGCCAGTACAGCTCCCTACCACTCCAGATCTGCCGCTGAAATTTTATGTTCATTGATATCGTTATGACGCACTGCCCCGTCACGGAGTTTGATGACATGGTCTGCCATATGCCGGATTGCCTCGTTATGTGTAACCATGATAACTGTATTACCATATTTGACATTGACATCCTCAATCAGCTTTAATATTTCCTTGGAGGTATTGTAATCGAGCGCTCCGGTCGGCTCATCACAAAGCAGGATATCCGGATTTTTCACAATGGCTCGCCCGATGGAAACCCTCTGCTGCTGGCCGCCGGAAAGCTGGTTCGGCAGTTTATGCCTGTGTTCATAAAGTCCCAGCGTATGTAACAGATCGTCAATATCGAGCGGACTGTCTGATAAATATGCACCAACCTCAATATTTTCCTTGACATTTAAATTTGCGATCAGGTTATACATCTGAAATACATAACCTAAATGTTTTCTGCGGTACTGTGTCAGCTTCTTCTCTCCGAGTTCTTCTAACTTATCGCCGTTGATGGAAATATAACCGGAGTCCGCACTATCGATTCCACCGATAATATTGAGAAGCGTCGACTTTCCGGAACCGGATGGTCCAAGCAGCACACAAAATTCTCCTTTTGCCACGGAAAAATTCATTCCACGCAACACCTCCTGACGGGTCTCCCCGCTTCCAAACCCTTTTTTCAGATCAACAATTTCCAAAAATTTTCTTTCTTCTTCTGACATATGCTCCCCTTTCCCATTACGGAATTGTTCTTATATCCTTATCTATTCTGAATGGTATTAAAGTCTTTCCTTACTTTTGTTAGTGTTATCTAACTTTTGTTTGTATTATATCACAGCTTTTCCAGATTACAAGCAAAAAGACGATTCCTTTTGTCAGAATCGTCTTTTTGCCTTACTATTATGTCTTTACTGTCTGTTTCACTGTAAATATTGTTCTATTTCTGAAACTGGCTTTCCTGTCACTTCTATGATTTTCTCTATTGTGAAACCGGACTTGATCATATTACAGATGATTTCTGCTATAGCTTTATCTCTGCCAATCTCGATCCCATCACTTTTACCAGCTTCATATTCTGCCTTTCGGAGTTTCTTTTCTTCCCACTCTTTATCATACTCTAATATACTCACCATCTTTACCTCCGAACGATTCTTCCGAAGAAATTCCACTAAAATTCCTTCTTTGATGCATTCCGTGATCGCCCTTTCAACTGCATCATTCAGATTCAGCTCTGATGCATATTTTCGGACTCTCGCAACATAAATGGCATATTCCTTCAATGTCTGGCACTGCTCCATCAGTTCTTTGTTGTGTCCTTCGTTCACATTTAACATCAGAACTTTTAACTCTAAATCCGGCTCTCCAGCCAGATGCTCATATGCTGATGAAAGTTTCAGTTCCATACGGTCTTCTACGTCATCGGTTCCATTGTAAAACACCATAAACTTCGGTGCCGGAATCTTCTGCAACTTTGACGAATACAGTGACTTATCATTCAGATACTGCTGATACTCGATTCCAATATAGATCAGATCCCGCAATGGTATATTGGGATTGATCGTCGACTGATGCTCATAGAGATAAATATTCGTCTCTAACATAAATGCCAGATCATTTTTCATTCCCATATAGATTGCGTTTTCCAACGTGACGATCTTAAGGGCTTCCGCATTCTGATAATGGCTTCCGGTCACTGCGTTGTACAGGGATAAGAGATTTTCTTTCTCTGAAAACAGCATGCGGAATACAGTGTCTTTGTACTGACGGTTGGCTGTCGGCGTCTTTTCTGATACCTGCTCACTCTTCTTCATATTCAGTTCCTCCTGTGTGCAGGAGGCTCATCCAGATCTCCTGCTTTTCATTTCTGTGGATAAAAAGCATAGATTTCTGAAATGTTTTTTTGAATTTTAGACGGATATATACATCCTGATAGTCATACAGACAGAATTGCCGGATTCGTAATTATAGCACCGGATAGATGTCTGCATCGTAGAAATATGCTTTGAGTTATTTTATCATACGTCATCCTTAGTATGCAACCAATTTGAAATTTCTTGTGCAGGTTGTACAAAAACAAAGTTACTGTTCACAGGTTACCCTGCGGACTGTAACTTCGCAGCCCCATGTAAAGTTTTGCTTCGCAAAAGGGGCTGCTCACCCCCACATCACGTTCATACGCACCTGAACAGCAAAGTGTTCAGGTGCCGAGTGAACAGTAACAAAACAAGCTGCTATTTTTAAAGAAAGACAGTGTCCGGCTGAATATCAATCCGGACACTGTCTTCCCTGTCATTTTCTGACAGTTACACACTTTAAATTTTTCTATTTACTGACCTTAACTTTTTTCATGGATGAATGTTTTCCATACACTTTTTTGCCCGTGGAATCCATTTTATAAGCCCGGATGCGCACATAGTATATCTTTCCTTTTTTCAGTTTACTTATGGTATAGGATGTCTTCGCCGTGTTTTTCTTTGTGACCGCCTTTTTGAATTTTTTATCCGTACTGTAAGAAATCTCGTAACCTTTTGCGCCGGATACTTTCTTATATTTCAGTAAGATCTGTTTACTCTTGCTGTTTTTCGCAGACGTAAGAGAAGCCTTCGCCACTTTTACTTTTGTCCACTTTGCATACAAAATGTAATCGGATTTTGCGCTGCTGCTGATACTTGTGATCTTCTTTTTAAATTTTGCATCCGTATACCAGCCTGCAAATGCGTATCCTTTGCGGGACGGGTTTTTCAGTGTTACTTTCTTTCCATAATAAGTTGACGGATTCGAGGCATTGTTTTTACCTTTATTCAGTTTGTAGGTAATTTTATATGGTACTGTAACCGTACAGGATGCCTGATAACTACTATTTTCAGACGAAGTCACCGTGATCTTCGTTCTGCCCGGTGCCTTTGCTGTCACACTGCCGTTGCCATCCACGGTGGCAATCTTTGTATTTGCGGATTTCCAGACTACCTTTTTGTTGGAGGCATAAGATGGTGATACGGTTGCATTTAAGGTGAGCTTCTCTCCTCTTTTTACCTCTGCTGATGTCCGGTCTAAAGTTATTCCTGTTACTTTCGCCTTTCCGGTAACAGTCACATAGCAGACTGCATATTCATCACTGCCATCCGTTGCCGCCGCCCGGATTTTTGCTTCACCCTCCGATTTTGCAGTGACAAGTCCGCTTGCAGAAACCTCTGCCACTTTCGTATCAGAAGAAGTATATTTGAGTTTCTTATTTGTTGCATCCGAAGGTGAAATATATGGTTTCAACTGATAGGTTTCACCAGCTTTTAATTCAATCTCATCCTCATCAAATTCGATCCAGTCTATCAGCTGCGGTACGGTTATCTTACAGGCAGCTTTTACATTTCCAGCCGTTACCGTAATGACTGCTGTTCCAACACCACAGATCTCCACATATCCGGTATCCGAAACAGCAGCAACCTCTTCATTGGAACTTGTCCATACCACTGCATCTGTGAAATTCAAAGGTGCGATCGTCGCTGTCAGTTGGAAATCATCATAGCGCTCCGTCGTTTTTTCTGTAATATCCAGACTGACTGAGATTGCATGAATATCCTGTGTGACATACTTGATTCCTTTTCCGCTTGCATAAGTCTGGGCATAGCAATCAGACGGACCGTACATCGTCATTTTCTTTGGATAGGAAAATGCATTTGATGCGATCGAAGTTGTGTTGCGCGGGACTGTGATCTGCGTCAGCTTCGTGCAGTTGACAAAGGCACTGTCACCGATCGTGGTCACATTGTAAGGAAGCACGATGGATGGCAGAACTGTGCAGCCGTAGAATGTCTGGCTCTCAATTTTCTTTAATTTGCTGCCTAATGTAATGTCGGCCAGAGCTTCACAGCCATAAAATGCAGAACTTCCAACGGACGAAACGGTATCCGGTACCACTGCCTTTTTCATGGCTTTACAGTTTTTAAATGCGTTGCTTTCTATTTTTTCCACCCCGGATGGAAGTATTGCTTCCGGCAAAGATTCACAGCCGGAAAACGCGGAGTTCCCGATCGTGGTCAGGGTGGATGGGAAGTTGATGGTGGTTAACTTTTTGCAGCCGGAAAACGTGCTTGCTGGTATTTCTTTAAGGATATTTGACAAATGCACCTCTGTCAGACTGGTGCAATCTTGAAAAGTTGAATTACTAATTGCTTTAACAGTATTCGGAATATTTATCGTTGTTAATGAGAAACAATCCTCAAATGCAGAACTTTCCAGTATTTCTATCCCGTTATTCATTGTAATCCTATCAAGATTTTTACAATTTTTAAACGCACTATCTCCTATTTCCGTAATAGTATCTGACAGTTCTATTTCTTCAATGCCATCACATCCCATAAACAACGCTGCACATACTATGGTACTTCCTGCTTCGAAATTAACAGTTTTTAAATTACTACAACCACCAAATGCCCCATATGACAAATTTGTGCCACTTCCCCATGTACCATCAAATTTCTTTAAGCTTTTAGGTATCTCTATTTTACTAATTGATTTGCAATCTCCAAATACTCCATATCCAACAATCGTAAGATTCTCTGATAACTTTATATTTTCCAGTTTGTCGCATCCGCGAAATGCTTCAAATTCTATTTTTTCCACGCTATCTGGTATAACAATATCCAATAATCTGTCACATTTATAAAATGCTCTTGAACCTATTGTATTTATACCCTCATGCATTTTTATATCTATTAATCCACTGCATTCAGCAAATGCGTCACCATCTATTTTTGTCACACTTTCAGGAATTATAACTTTATTCAGATTTTTACAACTTTTAAAGGCACTGTCTCCTATTTCCGTAATAGTATCTGGCAGTTCTATTTCTTCAATACCATCACATCCCATAAACAACGCTGCACATACTATGGTGCTTCCTGCTTCGAAATTAACAGTTTTTAAATTACTACAACCACCAAATGCCCCATATGACAAATTTGTGCCTCTTCCCCATGTACCATCAAATTTCTTTAAGCTTTTAGGCATCTCTATTTTACTAATTGATTTGCAATCTCCAAATACTCCATATCCAACAATCGTAAGATTCTCTGATAACTTTATATTTTCCAGTTTGTCGCATCCGCGAAATGCTTCAAATTCTATTTTTTCCACGCTATCTGGTATAACAATATCCAATAATCTGTCACATTTATAAAATGCTCTTGAACCTATTGTATTTATACCCTCATGCATTTTTATATCTACTAATCCACTGCATTCAGCAAATGCGTCACCATCTATTTTTGTCACACTTTCAGGAATTATAACTTTATTCAGATTTTTACAACTTTTAAAGGCACTGTCTCCTATTTCCGTAATAGTATCTGGCAGTTCTATTTCTTCAATGCCATCACATCCCATAAACAACGCTGCTCATACTATGGTGCTTCCTGCTTCGAAATTAACAGTTTTTAAATTACTACAACCACCAAATGCCCCATATGACAAATTTGTGCCTCTTCCCCACGTACCATCAAATTTCTTTAAGCTTTTAGGTATCTCTATTTTACTAATTGATTTGCAATTTCCAAACACGTCGTAACCAATTGTTGTCAAGTTTGAAGACAAATCGACAATTTTTAAATTTATGCAGTTATAAAATGCTTCAAATTCTATTTTTTCCACGCTATCCGGTATCATCACCGTCCTCAAATCCGTCCGGTTCTCAAATGCCCTATCTCCGATTGCAACAACCTCATGCCCGTCAATCTCCCCCGGAATATAAAGTGCCGTCGCATTTCCACTATATCCTGTGATCGTAGCCCTGTTTGCATCGTCAAGTGTATAGGTATAAATCGGTACGATTGCACCGCCTGCACCTGCTCCTGCATCAAAATAGCTTCCTGCGCCCGCCGGATTGAAATATCTCGAACCTGGAGATGTCCAATAACTTGTCCAGCCTCCCTGCGCGGCAAATTCTTTTCCACGCGTGCATGATGTCCGAAGTACGCCGTCCTCAATATGATAGTACACGCGCACCGGACTGTTATTCTTTCCCCAGATCTCTATACTTTTGCTAAAGGTCTTTGATGCAATACCAACTCCGATCTTTGCACTTGCCCCCACCGATGCATACAGATATGCAGCCTGTGACGCGCAGTATGTCGGTGTTCCGGAACTGTACCTTACGTATTTGATGTTCATACGTGCACCGGTTTTTGCATAAATATCTCCGCTGACAATTCCGAGCGTTGCTTTTGCAGAGAGTACAATACCTGTGGTCAAATCTGCTTCTGCTGAAAAGGAAAATCCTTTTTTATGACTGTTTCCAACTATACGGAATCCGTCCGAATACGCAAATCCGGCTTCAAATTCCTTTTCCACGGTAAGCGTTGCTTCCCCGGAAAGATTATATTCCATTGCCAGTGTCAACATACCAACACCGCCGAGCGGCACTGCCCCTAACGTCAGTGTGTGGTTAATATCTTTAAATGCATCCCCTTTTACATTGCAGGAGTATTCCATATCTCCGCTGACTGAAAAATAATAGTCATTATTATTCAGACTGTAATTTACTTTCATGTTTGAAATCACAACACTTACTGTCGCTGTGACATCATCTGAGACGGAAATCGTTTTATCTGCACGCAGGGTATTGTTTTTATAGGATATCCCCCTTGTCATACCTTCTGTGACTGTAACACCATTTGCCACATATGTTTCTTCATCTGCCGGAATAAATTCCGTCATATCAACATCCAGTTCGCCCTGCTGGTCAACATTTAAAACCGCGCCATCATCCGCATCTGAGGTTGTAATATATGTTGTAGTTCCGTCTGTCCGTACACTTTCTGCCTTATATGCCATGACAATATCGTTAACATACACGGCAAATGTTGTTCCCTGTTTGATCGTAACCGGACAGTTTTCGATCATAACTATTCCATCCACATCAATAGATACGGCTGTTCCCTTTGGTACAACAACTACTCCGGACGCAAATGTACAGGTATTTTCTTTTCCGGTCTCTATCTGCGCATCTGCCAAAACCTTTTTTGCATCCGCGATCATTGCATCATGCTCTTCCGTGGTAAGTGACTGTTCCGGGAGAAATTTACCGGCAGCAACCGTAACCCATCCTCTGTCGATTGCGATCTGTGCTGCTTCCTTATATGTAACATCTGCTGTATCCTGATAAGTATAACTGTCTGTTTCCGGCACAAAGCCAAGCATCGTATTCATGGTCTGCGCTGCAAATTCACGCGTCACTGCATCTTCCGGTCGAAATTCTTCTCCTGCCTCAAGATCGATCATTCCGAACTCGCATGCCACCATCACATCACGATAAAACGAATCATCCGTTGATATGTCACTGTAATAATTATCCGGATAATTATCCTCATCTACCGTAAGATCAAATAATGTTACCAGTTCCTGTACCCAGTCGATACGGCTGATCTCATCACCTGATAATGCCCTTTTTAAAATCTCCTCTGTACTCTCCGTTTCTTCCGTAACGTTCTCTGTTTCAGCCTGTTCTGGCTCTTCTGTGACATTCTTTGTTTCAGTCTCCTCTGTTTCTTCTGTAACAACCTTCGTTTCTGGCTCTTCTGTCTCTTCCGTGACGATCGTCGTCTCTGGCTCTTCTGTCTCTTCCGTGACAATTTCCGTCCCGGCCGCCCCGGACTCTTCCTCTGCCAGACGTCCGGCATTATGATCTTCTTCATCTGCCTGGTCTGTTTCTTTTTTCTCTGTCACTGCTGACTTTTCATCATCCTGTTCTACAGTCTGTGTTTCCACAGTCCCTTTCTCTTTAAAACTGTTTTCTTCCTGTGTCTGCTGTGCATTCCCTGCCACATCCGCCAGCAGCATTTCCGGTGCTGCCGTAAACGTCATACAGGCACAAAGCAGCCATGCTATCATTCGTTTTTTCATAACTTTCTCCTTTCACAGATATCTCATTCCTTACAATACGACCAAACGGTCTTATTATGAATTAAATTATAGCATTTTGATTATAATTTGTCTATTAAGTTAGAGGAGACACTCACGTGAAGTTTCAAAGAATTCAGGACTTGAGAATAGACAACGATCTTACTATAAAAGAAATCTCTGCCATGCTTGGTCTGCACCGGGATGTTTATTCCCGTTATGAAAAAGGGCTTCGTGATTTTCCAATTGACATTCTCATAAAGTTAGCAGATATTTATCACTGCTCAATTGATTATCTGGTTGGACGGGTTGATACGAAGTAATATAATACACAAAATGCCTACTCCGCAGACATTGATCACTATATATAAAGAAAAGACGATTCCACTCAGAATCGTCTTTTCTTTATAATATATGCTTATTTTTTCCCACGCAGCAGCTTAATGATCTTCCCCTCATACACCACTGTCACAATAACGATCAATGCAACCGTCACCAGACTATACCCTTTATTGATCTGCACTCCGGCGACATCACAGATACTGGTAAATAAAAGACTGAGCACGAAGATCAGCTTGACTGCGCGCACCATATGAATCGTATATTTTCTTATTTTCCCACTACATATTTCTTTCGGCAGGTTATTTACCCTTTCCGGATAACGTGCAAGCAGCGTCAGTCCAACATATACAAGGATCAGGATTGCCGCATTTAAAATAATCCCGGTAAATGATACTCCATATACGATTCCATAGTAGATCTGCAGTCCAAGATAGACCAGTGCAGCCACGATTCCCACTGCTTCAAGCAGGAAATCAACCGTTGTCATTTCTTCTTTTTTCAAATGTTTTCTCCTGTTCTGTTATTTCTAAATATGTTTCAAATGCCGTTTTCCATTCCTCCGTCAGCCGCTCTAAATTCCACGCCGCATTTGCGGGGCTTGTGGACGGCAGTTTTCCAAGCGGCGGCATTCCCTCTTTATGACAGTATTTTACAAAAAGCTGATGTGCTTTTCCACCATTTGCAAAAATTCCCTGTATTTTTGCATTTGATAAGATCAGATCCATATCGTTTGGCACCACATTTCTGATGGAGCTGTCGGAAGATCCAACGATATCACAGGAATCGATCACATCCCACACTGCTATGCGATGTCTTAGCAGAAGATCCTTCTTTTCATCGATCGTCTGTGGCAGAGGTTCCTTGAAAATCCCTGCAATCACCTTCCAGAACCGGTTTTGCGGATGCCCGTAATAGAACTGGTTTTCCCGCGACTTTACAGACGGAAAGGAACCCAGGATCAATATCCTGGATTCCTCATTGTATACAGGTAAAAACGTATGTTTTACATGTGTATATTCCATTTTATACCCGCTTTCTATTCATAATTTTTGACATTGGAGCTGTCTACTTTTTCAAATGGTACCCAGACATATAAACCATCTTCCGTAGCACCCTCTAAGGTCGTGACATCTTTTCCGGTTGCAAGTGCGATTGCTGCATAAACAGCACTCTCACCCTGTCCAACTGCGGACTGGTATACGGTAAAGTCCATCTTTCCATCTTCAATCGCTTTGCATCCGTCTGCAGTTGCATCGATTCCAAGTACCGTCACATCACTGATTCCTGCTGCATCACAGGCATCAATGATACCAAGTGCCATAGAGTCGTTGTTGCAGACAGCAACGTCACACTTCTGTCCTGTCTTTAAAAATATATTGAACATCTCTTTCGCACGATCCTGCTCCCAGTCGGCGTTATCTTCAAAGACATAATTGATCTTTTTCCCTGATGCATTTAAAGTATCCTTTAATGACTCAGATCTTCCTTTTGTCGCGGAATGTTTTTTCGGTCCTTTTAACAACACCACATTAATCTCATCCGCAGAAGCAAATTTATCTAGAATGTACTCTGCCTGATACTGTCCTGCCACATATTCATCCGATCCAACATAAATATATTTCCCAGCCTGAAGTCTCGACTCATCCGGGCAGCTGTTAAAAAATACGATTGGTATATCACCTGCAAGTGCTTCTAACTCCAGCGCTGTGTCGGCATCAACCGGTCCGCATAAAATCACATCATAATTCTCACTGACCGCCTTTTTGATATGTTCCACCTGGTTTTCAATGGAATTTTCTGCATCAAATACATCCAGCTGTGCCCCACACTCTTCCGCAGTCTGCTGTGCCTGTGCCACAAGTACATTTCGGAAGGTATCCGCCTGTGATAACGACAGCAGCATTTTTAAACCTTTTCCATCAGCTGCGCCTGTCTGTGTATTTCCACCACATCCGGCAAGGCATCCTACAAGCAATGCCAGACACATGATAGTACTTATTAATTTCTTCATCGCACGATCTCCTCTCTATATCCGGAACTGTTTTACCTGTTCTGCAAGTTGATCTGCAGAAACAGCAAGGTTATCTGCTTCCTGTTCTACCTGGTCACTGTTCTTTGAAATATTCTTTGCCTGCTGTAACATGGATTCTGATGTTGCAAGGATCTCATCGGAACTTGCCGCCTGTTCTTCCGAAATAGCTGCAACATTCGTAGCAACCTGATCTACCTGATTGATCTTATCAACCACATTGCCGATCAGTGTGCTTGTCTCCTGGATATTCTTAAAGATCGTATCAAATGTATCAACTGCTGTATGGATCAGCTCTGCACTGCCGGAAATATCCTGTGCACTGTTTCCTGCCTGTCTGACGGCATCTTCTACCAGATTGTTGATTTCAGTGATCAGCTCTGTGATATGTGCTACCGAATCCGCACTGTTCTTTGCAAGTGTACCAATCTCAGCTGCAACAACTGCAAATCCTCTTCCTGCTTCGCCTGCGCGTGCAGCCTCAATTGATGCATTTAAAGATAACAGGTTCGTCTCGTCAGCAATATCGCCAATCAGTTGGATGATCTGCACGATCTCGCCGGAAGCTGTTCCTACCTTATTAACGGCTTCCTCTAAATTATGGATGGAGACTTCAATATCAGAAAGTGCCTCGCCGACACGCTCCATATCTTTTCTGCCTTTTTCAGAAACAGCAACTGTCTCCTGCATCCTGCTCTCGACAATGTCACTGTCACTCTTTGTATCTGCTGCCACACCTGCAAGCTGTGTCGCATTCTGTGCAATCTCATTTACAGATACCGATAACTGGTCGACTGTTGCATTCAGCTCGCTCATCGACTGTGACTGGATTCCCGCTGCAGAACTCATCTCACCGGAAACACCCTTACTTGAGTCAGCCTGATTCTTCAACTTGCCGGAAACATTTCCCATTTCGGAGATCATCTGTTTCATGGAAGCAATAAACTTCTCCACACTTTGGCTCATGACTGCGATCTCATCATTGCCTTTTGTCTTAATAGAAACCGTGAAATCACCGGAAGTCATCGCTGTGATCACTCTTGTCATTTCCTTGACAGGTTTGATTACAACATGAGTTACACGTTCGATCAGTACACAGAGCAATGCAATACAGATCACACTGATTACGATCATAATATTACGAAGCTGTGTCAGATCCGAAAGTACAATGCTGGTCGGAATATACGATATCAAAAGCCAGTTGGTTCCGTCTACTTCCTGAAATACCGTCATATTTCCATCAAGTGTAGCAAAATTATAGTCTTTCTCTGCAGCTTTCTCTGCCGTAAGCTGGTAAAAATGACTCTGTCCTTCTGCCCCGAGTGTCTGGGAAATAAGAGATGAATCACGGTTTGCCAGGATCACACCGCTGGTTTTATCAACCAGAAATGCTTCCGCATCATTCATTTCAATAAAAGAGTTTACGATAATTGCAATACGGTCTAATGTCATGTCTGCTGAAATAACACGCACTTTATCAGATCCGTCATTTAAAATACCGGAAGCACTGATCACATTCACGCCATCTGCATTCTGATAAGCTGAACCGACTGCCATATTCACCCTGGTAAGTCCTTCTTTATACCAGGTACTGTTTGTTACATCTGATTCCTTTTTTGTTGATTCTGATGCCGTTATGAGCTGTCCTGTGGAATCTGCCACATAAAGTCCCTCCGGATAATTACTGTTATAGCCATAATAACCATCCAGTATTGTCTTTAACTCTTCATCACTCGGCTTCAAATCCTCAATGATCTTCTTCGCCATCTGAAATGAAGCAAGGTTTTCATTCAGCCATGCTTCTATCTGGGATGCCTGGTTCTCTACCGAAGACTGCAGTAAATTCTGGGAATATTTTTTGATCGTCCCTGCAGATATCTGATAAGCAGCCACAACAAGTACCACAACGATCGCAATTACGACTGGTATGATCACACCAAGTAACTTTGCCTTAATCGACACCGTTTTTTGTTTTTTCATAAGCTGTCCTCTCTTTTTTACATAAAATTTACAACATAAATTATAAAATCTTCGTCGTTTTTCGTCAATATGTATCACAAACCGTTTTCGCTAAAATTTATATTGTATACATGTATTTTTCAAGAAATCGTATGATCTTTTCTTGAAAATGAGACCTGCTGTGCTATAATAAATTAGTGTGCCATTTTCTTTTTCATACATATATCAGGCACACGGGATTGGTATCATGCCGCTGCATGCGGTTTATACCAGAGAGGAGAACCTTAGATGGAACATTTAATCATTCCAAAAGATTATCATTCAGAATTAAATCTGCACGATACACAGATTGCAATCAAAACAGTAAAAGATTTTTTCCAGAACCTGCTTGCACTTCGTCTGAATCTGTCCCGCGTTTCGGCTCCACTTTTTGTTGATCCGTTATCCGGTCTCAATGACAACTTAAACGGTATTGAACGTCCGGTTACTTTCGATATCAAAGAGCAGAACGGGAAAGAGGCAGAGGTTGTACAGTCTCTCGCAAAATGGAAACGCTACGCATTAAAGAAATACGGTTTCGACTACGGTGAAGGCCTGTATACCGATATGAATGCGATCCGCAGAGATGAAGACACGGATAACATCCACTCTATTTTCGTAGACCAGTGGGACTGGGAAAAAATCATCCATAAAGAGGATCGTAATATCGAGACATTAAAAGAAACAGTTACCACTGTTTATAACTGCCTGCGCAAGACAGAAAAATATATGGCGATCCAGTACGATTATATAGAAGAGATTCTTCCACATGATATCTTCTTTATCACGACTCAGGAATTGGAAGAAATGTTCCCTGACAACACACCAAAGGAACGTGAATATTATATTACAAAAACCAAAGGTGCCGTATGTATCATGAAGATCGGCGATACTTTGGAAAACGGAGAGCCTCACGACGGACGTGCTCCGGATTACGATGACTGGTCCTTAAACGCAGATATCGTTGTTTACTATCCGGTACTTGACATCGCACTTGAGATTTCTTCCATGGGTATCCGGGTTGACAAGAAAGCGCTTCTCTCCCAGCTCAAAAAAGCAGGCTGTGAGGAGCGTGCAAAACTTCCTTTCCAGAAAGCGATCATCAACGAAGAGCTTCCTTATACAATCGGTGGTGGAATCGGACAGTCCCGTATCTGTATGTTCTTCCTTCGCAAGGCACATATTGGAGAAGTACAGTCTTCCCTGTGGCCGGAAGCTATCGCAAAAGAATGTGAAAAGAACGGTATTCAGCTTTTGTAACAGGAACGGGCATATGCTCCGCAGATATCCTGTCATCAACACTGATGCCTGATAAAAAACAGGTATGTTTCAAATGTCAGCAATGAGCTTTCCCTGCTCCCTGCTGACAAAAACATACCTGTTTTTTTCATCTTTCTGTTTTTTCAGTCCTGTGCGGTTTCCACTATCTTCCGGTCTTTTCAGTCCCGTGTGATTTCCACTATCTTCCGGTCTTTTCAATCCCGTCTGGTTCTCACTATCTCCCGTTTTTTTCTCCTGCTATGATTCCGTAATATTCCGGTCTTCTGTCCCGGAAAAGTCCCCATTCCAGTCGTTTTGCCCGAAGTTCATCCAGTTCATAGGTCTGGCTCAGGATTTCTTCTTTATCTCTGGAAGCACTTAAGATCACCTCTCCTGTTTCATCCGTCAGAAATGAGGAACCATAAAATTCCAGTGCCGACTCCTGTCCGCCATTTTCCGCACATGGCTGCACTACTTCCCTGCCGATCCGGTTTGCGGCAATGACAGGCATCAGATTCGCAGCCGCATGTCCCTGCATGCAGCGTCTCCAGTGCGGCATACTGTCACATTCTAAAATCGGTTCCGAGCCGATCGCTGTCGGGTAAAACAATAATTCTGCACCGAGCAGCGCCATCGCGCGCGCTGTCTCCGGGAACCACTGATCCCAGCAGATTCCAATACCGATGCAACCGTATTTTGTATCAAACACTTTAAATCCGGTATCTCCCGGTGTAAAATAAAATTTTTCCTGATAATAATGATCATCCGGGATGTGGATTTTCCGATACACACCGAGGATCGTTCCATCTCCATCAATGCATGCGATCGAATTATAGAGGTTATTGACATCACGCTCATAAAAGCTGATTGGAAGCACCACGCCCAATTCTTTTGCAAGACGTACTCCCATTGCCACAGCTTCACTCTCCTCCACAGTTCTTGCATAGCTGTAAAAATCATATCTGCGCTGCTGGCAGAAATATTCCCGCTCAAAAAGTTCCGGCAGTAAAATGATATTTGCGCCTTCCGCGGCAGCTTTGCGGATCATTTGTTCTGCTTTTTGTAAGTTTTTCTTGTGCTCCAGGTCGCATTTCATCTGAATTGCGGCTGCTTTTATCTGTCTCATGCGTGTATCCTTTCTGTTCTTTTTATTTTTGCACAGTGAATTAATTCTCCTATGCGGAAAGTTGTACAATAAATTCCCTATAAGGGAATTTGCTGTGTAATACAGTGGATGTTTCCACCGCCTGTCAGTATGTCTCTTGCGTACACCGGTATGATTTTTCTGTCCGGGCAGAGTTTTGCCATAATCTGCTGTGCACGCAGGTCGCTTTCTTCGTTTTCTCCGCCAAATACAGGCATGACTACCGCATTGTTGGAAAAATAAAAGTTTACATAGGAGGCGGCGAGCCGTTCTCCGACTTCCCTGACATCTTCACCTTCCTCAAATTCGTATCCTTCGAGTTCTTCTTTGGTGATACAGACCGGAATATCCGGAATTGGAAGTTTGTGGATGATCAGCTTTCTGGCCTTTGCGTCCCGCACCGAACTTAGATAATCAAAACTCGCTTTCGACATCGCATACTGCGGATCATTCTGGTTATTGGTCCATGCAAGCACAACTTCACCCGGTCTTAGAAATGCACAGACATTGTCCACATGCTCGTTGGTCTCATCCTGATAGATCCCGCGTGGCAGCCATAAAACTTTCTCCACGCCAAGGTAACACTTTAACTGTTCTTCAATCTGCTCCTTTGTAAGCGATGGGTTTCTCCCCGCACTGAGCAGACAGGACTCCGTGACAAGCAATGTTCCCTCTCCGTCGCTGTGGATAGAACCGCCCTCTAACACAAACGGTTCGGCATCATAACAGTCAAACTCGAATTTTCTGCAGAAATTCCATGCAAACGCATTGTCTTTTTCATAAGAAGCATATAGTCCATCCACTTCACCGCCCCAGGCATTAAAAGACCAGTTTACACCGCGCACCTGTGAGTTTTTTACATCATCACCTGTCTGCGCCGTACCATTTCCTGCTGCTGTCAGGTCTGAAATCTTTCCATCCGTTCTGTTTACCAGAAAGGTCGGCGCAACATCCCGCGCCCAGGAATCATCGGTCTCCATCTCAAAGACAACCACCGGATGTAAGTTTTCTTCTTTTTTCAGACTTTCCGCAAATGCTTTTGCATGGTCAATCCCCTTTTTTCCGGCAGCGACATACACTGTCTCACTCGCGGCGATTGCACGGATCACAGCTGAAAACGCTGTTTCTGCTTCCTTCGCGCCATTTCTCCAGGAACCGGGACGCTCTGGCCAGATCATGATACATCCCTGATGCTGCTCAAACTCACCCGGCATGAAAAATCCGTCCTGTACCGGTGTTGTATCTTTTATCATCTTAGGACAGTCTGCCTTTGAAATCTTCATAACCAAACTCCTTTATCATCTCGACATCTCCATCTTCCCGTAAGACTGCAATTCCGGGCAGCGGCATCCCGTTAAATGTATTGTTTTTGACCATGGAATAAATTGCCATATCCTCAAAGACCAGACGGTCTCCCACCTGTTTTTTCTGTGCAAAGCTGTAATCACCGATCACATCCCCGGCAAGGCAGGTCATGGAAGAAAGCCGGCAGGTATGCGGCTTTTCGCCCGGCAGATAACCGTCTTTTAGCGGCGGTCTATATGGCATTTCAAGCACATCCGGCATGTGGCATGCCGCCGATGCATCCAGAATCAGGATATCCATTCCATTGTGTACGATATCCATAACCTCCGTGACAAGATAGCCCGCATTTAATGCGATCGCCTCACCCGGTTCCAAGTAGACCCGGACATTATATTTTCGCCTGATCTCACAGATTAATTTCTTTAGTTCATCCAACTGATAGTCTGCTCTTGTAATATGATGACCGCCGCCTAAGTTCAGCCATTTTACCTGTTTTAAATAACTGCCAAACTTCTCCTCAAACGCATGCCAGGTCGTGATCAGATCATCCGCATTCTGCTCGCAGAGTGTATGAAAATGTAATCCTTCGATTCCCTCCGGCAGTTGATCCGGAAATTCACTTTTAACCACACCAAGCCTTGATCCCGGTCCGCATGGATCATAGATCTCATGCCCTTCCTGTGTGGAGCACTCCGGGTTCACGCGGATCCCGGCACTTGCAGTGCACTCCTGCTGCAAAAAATAGTGCTGATACTTTTCATACTGCGCAAAGGAATTAAAAATAACGTGATCGCAGATCTGCACCAGTTCTTCCATATCTTTTTCCTTATAAGCCGGTGCAAATACATGATTTTCCTTTCCCATCTCCTCTTTTCCAAGGCGCGCCTCAAAGATTCCGCTCGCCGTCGTTCCGCTGATATACTGCCCGATCAGCGGATACAGTGAAAACATGGAAAATGCCTTCTGTGCCAGAAGCACATGGCAGCCGGTTTCCTGTTCCAAATTCTGCAATATTTTTAAATTTTGTTTTAGCTTCTTTTCATCTACCACATAACACGGGGTAGGAATCTCCTGCCATTTCATGATAATTCTCCATTTCTGCAAAAATCCGCTGCGCAAAAGCTGACAAATTTAAAATTTTATCCAACCCGTTTCACACATATTCTTATTTTATGCCACCGTCTGCGGATTTTCGTCCACAACCCATGGCAGACCATACTGGTTTAACATATCCATAAACGGATCCGGATCAAACTCTTCAATATTGAATACACCGTCTTTGTCCCAGACTTTATCGACAACTAACGCTGCACCGATCATAGCCGGAACACCTGTTGTATAAGAAATTGCCTGGGAACCGACTTCTTTGTAACATTCCTGATGATCACAGACATTATAGATATAAATCGTCTTTTCTTTTCCGTCTTTTTTTCCCGTAAAGATACAGCCGATATTTGTTTTTCCAACCGTGCGCGGTCCTAAAGATGCCGGATCCGGAAGCAGTGCTTTTAAGAACTGGATTGGTACGATCTCCCTGCCCTCATACTCGATCGGTGATGTTGAGAGCATTCCGACATTTTCTAAACATTTCATATGTGTCAGATAGCTCTGTCCAAAGGTCATAAAGAAACGGATCCGCTTTACTCCAGGTACATTTTTTGCAAGGGACTCAATTTCCTCATGATGCAGCAGATACATATCTTTCTCGCCAACCTGTGGGAAATTATATTCTCTTTTAATTTCCATTGGTTTTGTTTCTACCCAGTGACCATTCTCCCAGTAAGAACCGTTTGCGGAAACCTCACGCAGGTTGATCTCCGGGTTAAAATTGGTTGCAAACGGATAGCCGTGGTCGCCGCCGTTACAGTCTAAGATATCAATCGTCTCGATCTCATCGAAATAATGTTTCAGGGCATAAGCGGTAAATACACTGGTCACTCCCGGATCAAACCCGCTTCCAAGCAATGCCGTAATTCCTGCCTCTTTGAATTTTTCACGGTATGCCCACTGCCAGGAATAGTCAAAATATGCTGTAAATCCCTCTTCTTTACAGCGTTTTTCATAGATGGCACGCCATTCTTTGTCATCCGTATCCTCCGGCTCATAATTTGCGGTATCGATATAGTCTACTTTGCATGCAAGGCAGGCATCCATAATTGTTAAATCCTGATATGGCAAAGCAACATTTAACACAGCATCCGGCTGATATTTTTTGATCAGGGCGATCAGTTCCTCCGTATTGTCCGCATCCACCTGTGCTGTTGTGATGACAGTGTCCGTTGTTTTTTCCAGTTTCTCTTTTAAGGCGTCACATTTCGATTTTGTTCTGCTCGCAATGCAGATCTCCGTAAAAGTTTTGCTGTTCTGGCAGCATTTGTGAATCGCAACTCCTGCAACTCCGCCACATCCGATAATTAATAATCTTCCCATTTTAATCTCCTTTCCTGCGCTGTCTTTTTGCGCATCTCAAGTTTGTGCCGGGGCACAAATCTTGCGTGTGAAAAAATAAATTTTAATTTAATTTTTATTATTTCTTACGTCCTTCTTCTTCCTCTAACATATCCTCCACATATCGCGGCAGCATAAATGCTCCCTTGTGCAGATTGGTGGTATAATACCAGGTTTTTATCTTCCGCTCTTTCCAGCGCTTTGCATCCAGATCATCGAGCGGATGATATTTCTTTGACGCAAACCCGAACAGCCAGTATCCGGAAGAACACGTTGGTATATGTGCCTGATACACGCGGCTGATTGGAAAGCTATGACTCGCTTTCCGGTGCATACCGCGGCAGGATTCCTCATCTTCATCGTAAAACGGACTTCCATGCTGATATACCATGATTCCGTCATCTTTTAAGGCACGGAAGCAGTTTCCGTAAAATTCCTTGGTAAACAGTCCTGCAGTATGTCCAAGCGGATCAATCGCATCGTTGATGATCAGATCATACTCGTCATGTTTCATCCGCAAAAATTTCAATCCATCCTCATAGTACACCGTCACGCGTTCATCCGATAACCCGCATGCATTGTCCGGAAAAAATTCCTTGCAGACCTCGACAAATACACGATCCGGCTCCACGACATCGATCTGCTCTATCTCATCGTAATAGCCAAGCTCTCGTGCCACGCCGCCGTCACCGCCGCCGATGACTAACACCTTTTTCACATGCGGATGCACCGCCATCGGAACATGCACAATCATCTCATCATAGACAAACTCATCTTTTTCCGAAAAAACAATACTACCGTCGGAACTTAAAAAACGCCCAAACTCATCCGAATCAAACACATCGATCCGCTGAAACTCGGTCTGTAAACCAAATAACTGTTTCTGCACCTTGACCGACACCTTGACTTTTTCCGTGTGATAATCCGAAAACCAAAGTTCCATGATCTTCTCCCTTCTTTTGAAAAAATCTTCTTTTCACAGGAATCTTTATTTTTGCTGATCTATGCTGTTATTTCTTTGCAAGCACATTCAGATTTTCAACTTCCGGATCCTCCGTTCCCTGCATAGAGCATCCCTTTTCTTTTGCATAAACAATGTACTCAATGATCTCCGGCGTGATCATCTCACCCGGCGCTAAAATCGGAATTCCAGGCGGATAGCACATGACAAATTCACCGCAGATCCTTCCCGCTGTCTGACGAACCGGCATGGATTCCTTTTGCGAATAAAATGCCACCTGCGGCGACACTAAAACCTTCGGATTAATATATTCCGTATTCAGCATTTTTGCCGGATCTTTCGAATACAGCCGTTTGATGTCTGCAAGTGCACCCACAAGCCGCTCAATATCCTGTATCCGGTCACCGATGGAAATATAGGCAAGAATATTTGCGATATCTCCAAGCTCGATCTGAATATCATATTCATCCCGCAGCAGATCATAGACCTCAATGCCTGCAAGCCCGATATCTCTCGTATATACAGACAGTTTTGTCACATCAAAATCATAGACACTGCCACCGTTTACCATATCTTTGCCATACGCATAAAATCCACCGATAGAATTGATCTCATCCCTCGCGTACTCCGCCATCTGTGCCACTTTCGCAAAAGATTCCTTTCCTCGCAAGGCAAGGTTTCTCCGCGAAATATCAAGGCTCGACATCAGAAGATAAGATGCACTCGTCGTCTGCGTCAGATTGATGATCTGGCTGACATATTCCCAGTTCACACCCTTTCCGGTCAGAAGAAGAGAGCTCTGCGTCAGGCTTCCCCCCGACTTGTGCATGGAGACAGACGCCATATCCGCCCCAGCATCCATGGCACATACCGGAAGATTTTCCCCAAAATACAGATGCGTTCCATGTGCCTCATCCACCAGCACCAGCATATGATGTTCATGCGCCACTCTCACGATAGACCGCAGATCCGAACAGATTCCATAGTAAGTCGGATTGTTGACTAAAACTGCTACTGCATCCGGGTTCTCCAAAATCGCACGTTCCACCTCTGACACCTGCATTCCCAGTGAAATGCCAAGTTTCACATCGACCTCCGGATTGACGTAAACCGGAATCGCTCCACAGAGCACCAGTGCATTAATCACACTCTTGTGCACATTTCGCGGCAAAATGATCTTATCCCCTGCCTTACAGCAGGAAAGCACCATTCCCTGAACGGAGGAAGTGGTTCCGCCAACCATAAAAAATGCATGTTCCGCGCGAAATGCCTCCGCGGCAAGCTCCTCCGCTTCCTTGATCACCGAAACCGGATGACAGAGATTGTCAAGCGGCTTCATGGAATTGACATCCAGACTCACACATTTTTCTCCCAACAGCTCTACCAGCTCCGGATTTCCCCTTCCTCTCTTATGTCCCGGCACATCAAACGGCACCACTCTTCGTTTTTTTAACTTTTCCAGTGCCTCATAAACCGGCGCACGCATCTGCTGCTCTTTGTCCATGACTAAAAAAATCCCCCTTGGCTTCCATAAAAATCTGCATGCTCTGCTTTTCATCAAATGTTTTTCCCTGACATTACCGTCAGGCTGAAAAACGCAAAAAAAAGAACAGGCATCCATCACCTGTTCTTCTATCGTCGTTATCATCATAGTCATACTTTATGTAATCTATCTACATTCTGCAAAAACTATTTTCTCCAGAGTCCGCGTTGGCATCTTTGCCAGCAAATATTTGCGTATACTACTCTTATTGACCGTTTCACAAGTGATATTGGATTCCGGGTATCATCCCCGTAATCAACTTATAAAATTTGAGCTTCTAACTCAATCAATAACGCGGCTTACACCGCAATCGGCAGTTGCCCCGCCTGTCCGTATGGGCTTAACCAATCTCTTGGTGGGCAAACAATAGATCCTTTTCCATCTATTGTAACGAATATTTGCATGAAAACAATTTTCGCATTCATGTGATTTGAAGTATAGCATACACACATGGCAAATGCAATAACGTATTCTGTAAAATTCTGGTATTTTCTTTTTTATTTCATTTTAGGATATTTTTATTTTCTATTCAGGTTTGCAGCGATCTTACCGCGTCCACTCCCGGACCATCTGTATCTCCCGTCTGTACCCCTCATCATCGTTCGGTGTCTCTAAGATAAACGGTCTTCCTTCTAAAAGCGGGTGCAATGCAACGCGCCGCATCGCCTCTGCACCGATCTTTCCCTCACCGATCTTCGCATGACGGTCCTTGTGGGAGCCACAGTCATTCATGCTGTCATTAAAGTGAACTGCCTTCAGCCGGTCGAGCCCGATCACACGGTCAAACTCATTTAACACATCGTCAAGGTCGTTTACAATGTCATAACCGCCATCCCACACATGGCAGGTATCGAGGCAGACTCCCATTTTATCGTTTAATTCCACACGGTCTAAGATTTCTCTTAACTCCTCAAACGTTCTTCCAACCTCAGTTCCTTTTCCCGCCATCGTCTCAAGTAAAACGGTCGTTGTCTGCTCCGGTTTCAAGGCTTCATTTAATGCTTCCGCAATCAATGCGATCCCTTTTTCCGCCCCTTGTCCCACATGGGCACCCGGATGAAAATTATAATAATTGTACGGTGTATACTCCATGCGTTTTAAGTCATCAAGCAGCATTTCCTTTGAAAAAGAACGGACATCCTCTTTTGCAGCGCAGAGGTTCATCGTATATGGCGCATGCGCAACAATCTTTCCAAATTCGTGCTCCTTTGCAAAATTTAAAAACTTTTCCACATCTTTTTCATCGATTTCTTTTGCCTTACCGCCACGCGGATTTCTTGTAAAAAAAGCAAAGGTATTGGCATCTAACGCCAGCGCTGCCTTTCCCATCGCCGCATATCCTTTGGATGCGGATAAATGATTTCCTATTAACATATCAATCCTCATTTCTGCATTGCGCTTCGCGCACCTTAATTTTGTGCACAATAATACTCCTGTCTGTATATGCGAATGCTCTTTTATTCTGCCCGGTTCTTCTCCACGATCGTGCCCGCTCTGTATGCCGCGAGCAGCTCCTCAAGATCATGGATCGACTCTTTTAAACTTTTTCCGATATCTGTATCGGCAACCGTTTTTCTCCGCACGACCTGCTGCACCAGAACCGTATGGGATACGATATCGCTTCCGTCCTGCACCGCTTTTTCTACCGATTCAAACGGTTCATGCGCCGCAAGCACCAGACCATAAGAATTATAAATCAGCGTATATCCGGCAATCCCCGTCTTTGGCTGATATGCCTTGGAAAAACCGCCGTCAATGATCAGAAGCTTTCCGTTACATTTGACCGGAGACTCTCCTTTTTTTGCCTCCACCGGAATATGACCGTTAATGATGTGCGCCTCCGCACCTTCAAGCCCGAATTCCTCTAAAATCCGGTTGACCACTTCCTCTTTTTCAAGCAGCCTGTAATAAGGATTTTTCGGCTCCTGATGCGTTATTTTATCTGCAATAAAATAACGCTCAAACGTCGTCATCTTTGCCTTTCCAAACACCGGGGAATTCTGGTTTTCCCAGATAAACCATAAAATGTCCTGTCCCTTTTTCTTCTCCTTCGGGTCGATCGCATAATAGCCTTTTCGCGCATAGCCCTCAAGCACATCATAAAGCTCTTTTCCGGCATATTCTTTTCCAAAAACGTTAACTCTGGTAAACGTGCCATCCTCATTCAGCGGCACGCATCCATGATAGAGAAGATTTCCATTATATACTTTGTAAAGACTTCCCTGTGTATACAAAAAACGCACATGACGCTGCAGTTTTTCACAGTTCACAAATGCAGTCACAAGACGCTCCATCACATCCGCCTCATCTTCTGAGAGACGATATGGATCTTCCCAGTCGATTGTCGGAAAACTGACATCCTTGAGCGGATACTCGGTTTCCTCCACACACACGGTCCCCTTTTCGATGTTGATCTTATCGAGAAGAAGTCTTTTCTCCATCTCAAATTCCGGGTTTTCTTTGATCAGCTGACCTTCCAGTTTAAACTGCATGATCGTGATCGCCTTATGCATTTTTTCATCTAAAAATGCGTCGTGCACATCATATTCATCTTCCCGGTAATCCAGCTTAAAACAGTCACAGGAATCCTTATCATACCACTTCATCGCAAATCTTGCCAGCGGCACCAGATTAATCCCGTAACCGTCCTCTAACAGATCAAGGTTTCCATATTTTGCAGAAATGCGGATCACATTACAGATGCATGCCGCACTGCCCGACGCCGCTCCCATCCAGTACACATCGTGATTGCCCCACTGGATGTCCACAGAGTGATGCTCCATCAGTGTGTCCATGATCAGATTCGGATATGGTCCCCTGTCAAAAATATCCCCGACCACATGCAGATGATCCACAACAAGCCGGCGGATCAGATTACAGAACGCGATCACAAGCTCCGCCGCCCTTCCGGTGCGGATGACCGACCGGATAATTTCATTATAATATGCCTCCTGATCGGATATCTCCTGTCTGCCGGTCAAAAGTTCCTCAATCACATAGGCAAAGTCTTTTGGAAGTGCTTTCCGCACTTTTGACCTTGTATACTTGGAAGATGCATTTTTACAGATGCGGATCAGGCGGTATAAGGTGACTTTGTACCAGTCCTCCAAATTATCTTCCGTCTTTAACACCTGTTCCAACTTCTGTTCCGGGTAATAGATCAGCGTGGCGATCGCTTTTTTCTCCGCCGCGCTGATTGCATTGCCAAATTCATCCTCTATTTTCCGCTTGATGGCACCGGATCCATTTTTTAGCACATGTAAAAACTGGTCGTACTCCCCGTGCACATCTGTGATAAAATGTTCTGTTGCTTTTGGCAGGCTAAGAATCGCCTGTAAATTGATAATCTCTGTCGCCGCTGTGGCAATGGTCGGATACTGATTTGATAAACTTTTTAAATAACGCAGGTCGGTCTGCCCCATAGTATTCCTCATTTCTTTTTCACGTTCATTTGCTGCTTTTTTATCTTATCATAGGAAATGAGCGGGGGCAACCAACGTTAATTTATTGTCAATGCTCTACGCGATCGTAGCCTTGATCACATCCCCCATATCATAGAATCCCGCCGGTTTTCCGGACAGGAATTTTGCTGCCTGAACAGCTCCTTTTGCAAATACACTTCTGGAATATGCAGTATGCTTAAACTCGATCACCTCATCAAGTCCTGCAAAGATCACCTCATGTTCTCCTACGATGCTGCCGCCGCGCACTGCAGAGATACCGATCTCTGTTTTTTCTCTCTTTTTGCGCTCTTTGCTGCGGTCATAAGTATAGGTATATGCATTGCCAAGCGCCTCATTCATGGAATCGGCAAGTGCAAGTGCCGTACCGCTCGGCGCATCCAGTTTCTGGTTGTGGTGTTTTTCGACGATCTCCATATCAAAACCGGCCGGTGCTAAAATGGTTGCAGCCTGTTTTAACAGTTCCATTAACATATTGATTCCAAGCGACATGTTGGCAGATTTTAATACGGCAACTTTTTTCGATGCCCCGTCCACCTTTTTTAACTGCTCCTCAGAAAGTCCTGTCGTGCAGAGTACTACCGGGATCTGCTTGTCCACACTATATACCAAAAGATCATCCACTGCTTTTGCATTGGAAAAATCAATGATCACATCCGCTGCCACATCACAGACAGAGATATTGGGGAATACCGGGTAATCGTTTTTGATGCCATCGTAGAGATCGATTCCTGCCACGATCTCAATCTCTGCATCCTCCTTGCAGATCCCTGTGATCACCTGTCCCATTTTTCCGTTGCATCCACTCATAATTGCTCTTATCATATTGTTTTTTCCTCTCTTTTCTTTATTTAAAGCAACACCGGAAACGCTGCGAACCAACATTTCCGGTGTTTTTTCAAATCTGGCTTTCCGTGTTCCACTGCCCCTTACGCCAGCTTGATCCCATAATTCTTCATTGTTTCCGCAAGTTTTGCAGCATTGGCATCTGTCATCTCTGTGAGCGGGGAACGAAGCGGTCCTGCCTCCATGCCCATCAGATTCAGCGCTTTCTTAACAGGGATCGGGTTCACTTCGGAGAACAGCGCCTCAATGAGCGGCTGTGCCTTTAGCTGGATCTCCATTGCTTTTTTCGTATCTCCGTCAAAGAATGCCATACACATATCATGTACATCCTTCGGTGCCACGTTTGACCATACGGAGATCACACCGATTGCTCCGATCGACATTAACGGTACTACGATTCCATCCTCGCCGGAATACAGATCAAGCTTTCCATCCGTTAAATACATGGTCTTTGCTGCCTGTGCAACATTTCCGGTTGCCTCTTTGATCGCAACGATGTTTTCAACATCATGGTACAGTTTTGCAGCTGTCTCCGGAAGGATATTGCATCCGGTACGGCTTGGAACATTGTACATGATAATAGGAAGTTTTACAGAATTTGCAATCTCTGTGTAGTAGCGGATCAGACCTCCCTGTGTTGCTTTGTTATAATATGGAGTTACGCAGAGCAGTCCATCCACGCCGGCTTTTTCCGCTTCTTCCGAAAGGTGGATTGCCTCTCTGGTACAGTTTGAACCGGTTCCTGCAACGACCGGAATACGGTGTTTTGCAAATTTAACAGCAGCTTTGATCACCTCTGCATGCTCTTCTGTCGTCAGCGTAGAGCTCTCACCTGTTGTACCTGCGATAATGATACAGTCCGTTCCCTGATTGATCTGATACTCGATCATCTGCTCTAATCTGTCATAATTTACTTCCTCATTGTTTTTCATTGGTGTTACGATTGCCACACCGGCTCCTTTAAAAATAGACATATTAATAATCCTCCTGGTTCCTGTATTATGATACGTTAGGATACACTGCTTTGTGCACACGGTATTTTATTTATTCATAGGACGTAATTTCCCTATGAATTAAAAAAACCGACTCTGATGAGCCGGTTCGTAAATTCTAATCATATGTATTACCCAGTATATGTCGAATCCGATAGCGCCCCATCTTTCTGCCATTTCAGCTTAAGATGACAGTCATAAGGTTCTTTACCTTATGCCCAGGAACATATCCGCAGCAAATATACTCCTTCGGCGTTCTTTCCTTTTATCCTCCATCCTCTGCTTCTGCCACATCCGGAAAACTACTCTTAAAGCACGCAACCTCTATCAAGCAATATGTATCTTTTAGCAATCATAGCACCATCTATTTCTACTGTCAATCCAATTCCTCTAAAAAATCAATTTTGCTGACGGATACTTCGTATGCAACCCTTTTTTCCGTCTGCGTCTCCGATAATTTTTTGACATATTCGCGGCTCTGGATCCTGCCCCAGATCTGCACATGTCCGCCCACATCAAAACCGGAGGCAAATCTTGCATTTCGTCCCCAGCAGATGCACGGAATGTAATCTGATTTTCCATAAGAGCGGTTCACAGCGATCAGAAGATCTGCGATCTCTCTTCCAAGCGGTGTTTTCCGGTAAATTGGCTCCTTACATACATAGCCGTCTAAAAAGATCTGGTTGCTCTTTACCTCATCGTCAATCTCGTCTAAAAATTCCAGTTCTCTCACAAAAACGGAAAGTACAAGCCGGTTTTTCTTTTCCTCGTGCCGGTTGAATGAGCGGAACTGTCCTGTCACATAAATATTCTGTCCGACCATGTCCTCATTGACATCGATCAATCGTTCCGAAATCATCAATGGTATGTAATCCATATAATTGCTGAGACGGTTGACTGCCACATCGACCATATAAAATCCCTCTCCGTACACTTCGTGGCTGAACCGGAAATCCGATACAATCTCCCCCACGATCGACACCTGGTTGTTTTCAAACATTTTATCTGCCATGAATATTCTCCCTTCCTTGCGGTCATACACCTATATTTTTTTGTGCGTTTTTTCTTTTCGAACCGTTTCTGCCCGGTATGACCTGCCTGACATAATATTTTTACCATGTATCACATTCAAATTTTCATGGAACATGTCGATAAGAAAACGAATGTAATGACAACTTTTGTCAGGTTTTTGAATAAAAAAATATTGCAGAATCCCACAAATATGATAAAATATATAGGTTGGTTTTTTAACCTTATGTTACAGTTAATACATTTCACACAGGAAAGAGAGATTTTGTATATGAAAATGAAACGTGAAGATGTCCGTAATATTGCCATTATTGCACACGTTGACCACGGTAAAACAACTCTGGTCGATGAGCTGCTAAAGCAGAGCGGCGTATTCCGCGCGAATCAGGAAGTTCAGGAACGTGTCATGGACTCCAATGATATCGAGAGAGAACGTGGTATCACGATCCTTTCAAAAAACACAGCCATTACCTATAAAGGTACAAAGATCAATGTCATCGATACTCCTGGTCATGCGGACTTTGGTGGTGAGGTTGAGCGTGTCCTTAAAATGGTAAACGGTGTTATCCTTGTCGTTGACGCATTCGAGGGTGTTATGCCTCAGACCAAATTCGTACTGATGAAAGCATTAGAACTTTCTCTTCCGGTTATCGTATGTTTAAATAAAGTAGACCGTCCGGAAGCCCGCCCGAACGAGGTTGTCGATGAAGTACTTGAGTTATTCATGGACTTAGACGCATCCGATGAGCAGTTAGACTGTCCGTTCCTGTTTGCATCTGCAAGAGACGGCTATGCCGTTCGCGAGATCGGAGATCTTGTAAATAACAAAAAAGATATGACACCTCTGTTTGAGACTATCATTGATTACATTCCGGCTCCAGAAGGTGATCCGGATGCAAACACACAGGTACTCATCAGTACCATCGATTACAACGAGTATGTCGGACGTATCGGTATCGGTAAAGTCGACAACGGATGCTTAAAAGTAAATCAGGAAGCTGTTGTGGTAAACCATCATGAACCGGACAAACAGAAAAAAGTCCGCATCAGCAAATTATATGAATTTGACGGCTTAAATAAAGTAGATGTCGCAGAAGCAAAGATCGGATCGATCGTAGCAATCTCCGGTATCGCAGATATCCACATCGGAGATACGATCTGTGCACCGGAAAATCCGGTTGCAATACCGTTCCAGAAGATTTCTGAGCCTACGCTTTCCATGAACTTCATGGTAAACGACAGCCCGCTCGCCGGACAGGAAGGTAAATTCATCACTTCCCGCCATTTAAGAGACCGTCTGTTCAAAGAATTAAATACCGATGTTTCTCTGCGTGTAGAAGAGACAGAGAGTCCGGACTGCTACAAAGTATCCGGCCGTGGTGAGCTTCACTTATCCGTTTTAGTTGAGAACATGCGCCGTGAAGGTTATGAGTTTGCAGTCAGCAAAGCAGAAGTTTTATACCACACAGACGAGAACGGCAAAAAGACAGAGCCTATGGAGATCGCTTACGTCGATGTCCCGGATGAGTTTACCGGTACTGTTATCGATAAATTAAGCCAGCGTAAAGGTGAGCTTGTCAATATGAAACCGATCACCGGCGGTTACACCCGTCTGGAGTTTAATATTCCATCCCGTGGTCTCATCGGTTACCGTGGAGATTTCATGACAGACACCAAAGGAAACGGTATCATCAATACCATTTTCAACGGCTATGCTCCTTACCGTGGTGAGATCGCATACCGTAAACTTGGTTCCCTGATCGCATTTGAATCCGGCGAATCCGTAACTTATGGTCTGTTCTCTGCCCAGGACCGCGGTACTTTATTTATCGGACCTGGCGAAAAAGTTTATGCCGGAATGGTCATCGGTTCCTGTGCAAGAGCTGAGGATATCGAGTTAAACGTATGTAAGAAAAAACATCTTACCAATACACGTTCTTCTTCTGCTGATGAAGCACTGACACTGGTTCCGCCAAAAGTTTTAAGTTTAGAGCAGGCGCTTGACTTCATCGATGTCGATGAGCTTCTTGAGGTAACACCGGAGAGCCTTCGTATCCGTAAGCGTATCTTAGATCCAACCTTACGCAAACGTGCTAATATGAAAAAATAATTTTTCACTAACAAAAAAGATGATTTGTACTCCCGCAGGTACGAATCATCTTTTTGTTTATGGCAGCACTTTTTCTCACAATCTGTAATATTTATTATTTTCTCACGACTGTTCTTCCATATCGGCATCGTAAAATGCCCGGCTGTTCTTTCCGTTTTTCTTTACTTTATACATTGCATGATCCGCCGCAGCGATCACTTCTGTACTGTTCTTTCCATCTTTCGGATACACCGCAATGCCGATACTCGATGCCAGATACTGCTCTCCACCGGCAATCCGATAAGGTATTTTAAATGTGTCTAAAATCTTCATTGCATAGGAATCTATCACTTCTTTCTGACCGCTTTGCACAATTGCAACAAATTCATCCCCCGCCAGCCGGTAAACCTCGAATACGTCATCCACCAGTGCTCCGGCACGCGCAGCCATTTCCTTAAGCACCGCATCCCCTTCGTTGTGTCCATAGACATCATTGACCCGCTTAAAATTATCCATATCGAACATGATCAGCCCAAACGGTTCTTTTTCCCTGATCCGGTACTGCAGGTCTTCCATAAACACACGCCGGTTCAAAAGTGAAGTCAGCGCATCATAGCGCGCCATAAAATTTAATTTTTTATTGAGCGAGCTGATCGTATCGTTTACTTTTCTTTTATGCATATTATCCCGGACAAGCCAGATGATAAACAAAACCATGATCCCACCGATCACAGATGTGATACGGATCACTTTTCCATACTGCTCCATAAAAGTTTCTTCGTGATTGATGATCTTTGCATCATCCGGTAACATGCTGCGCGAAATTCCAAAACGCTTCATAACCGTCTCATCAAAGCAATATGTCATCGGTGAATCTGTTATGACATCCATATTCTCACATGGTTCACCATTTAAAATTTTAAGAGCCATCTCCCCGGCGATCTCGCCCATCTCTTCATGGGAAACGATCTCACCTCCAAGCAGTCCTTTCCCCATACCTATCGATATACCGGAAAACATGGGAATATGTGCCCGGCTGCTCAGCATCTGGACAGACTCTGCCGATGCATAAACATTTCCATCCTTATCATTACTGCATAAAATATATAAAAGAATCGTACTCTCATCGAAAGATTCTACGCTCTTAATCAGATCTTTCTGTGAAAATTCTGATGCATTGATATCACTAAACTCCAGATCCGGAAATTCATCTTTGTAAGAATAAAATTCCTTTCTTGCACTAAGCCCGGTTACCGTATTGTCAACAATTGCAACAATATGTGCTGCTTCCGGATATATCTTTTTGGCAAGTGCTATGGTATTTCCATAAGTCTGATTTTCTATGATTCCTGTTACATTGGGATTGTAATCCATCGCCAGCGCTTTTGAAACATTATTGACCCCTTCAAAAACAATCGGCGTATTCCCAAAAATTTTCCGATATACAAGCACAAAATTATACGCCGCATCATCTCCCACTATGACCACGTCATAAGCTGGTACCTGGCTTAAATAATAACTCAGGCTCTTGTAAAATAAATGTACATTTTCCGCCGTATCAACATTTTTGGTATCCATAAACTTATAGTCTATGGTCACATCATCTCCCAACGACTTTTTGATTCCCTCAATCTGCTGTGGAATCGTCTCCCATGCATAGGAATAGGAACTGATGAACAGCACACGTCCTCTTCCTGTTTCTTTTGCATTGACCGGAAAACTCCCCCCTATACATAGCAGCACAAAAAGAATTACTGCTAAAATGCAGCCTTTTTCTACTTTATGATTTTTCATATGTGTCCCCCGATTTTTATGCAGCATAACTTTCATTCTGTATGTTTATATTTTAATTTCTTCAAACTATAATCTAAATTTTCCACCCAATTGTATAAAAAGTCAACATAATTCATCATTTTTTGTCACTTTTTTCCAATTTTTCTTTCTGTTTTTTCTCCCGCTGTAAATAATTTTCCTTCATATCAAAAGTCCTCTTCCACTCTTTCGTTCCTTTCACTTTGTGCACTTCGGAACGGTTTTTATATAAAAACCGTGTCAGATTATAACAGTCCACCCAAATCTCATGCCCACTCTCCCTCCACTCCTCATCAAAGATCAGTTCGAGTCCGTAATGAAGATGTACAGTATCTATATTGTTGACATTTTCTTTTGTACTGTAACCGGTGTGCCCCATATAGCCGATCACATCCCCTGCCGTCACAAGATCTCCCTCTTTTAATTTTGCCTGATATGGGTAATCCTGACGCAGATGCGCATAATAATAATATCGCTTTTTATCCGGACTGCGGATTCCAACACGCCAGCCTCCGTACTGATTCCAGCCCAGAGCCTCCACATATCCTGTTTCAATGCAGATCACAGGCGTACCGATCTGTCCCATCATATCATGTCCTAAATGCTGTCTTTTATATCCATAGCTTCTCGACACGCCAAAATCATCATAATCACTGTACGGAAATCCCTTTGCGATCGGGGAAAATGCTTTCAGTCCATATTTTTTCACATAGGGACCACCCTCACTCTCCTGTATCTCATACTCGCCGACCAGACCGCCAAGCACCGCCGAATATGCCTCCTTATAATAGGAAAAATACTTGAGCTTCTCTGCCGCCTCATCAAATGTCAGCTCCTTATTTTTCACTTTCTCTGCCGCCTCATTCAGTTCTGACACTGCTGTCGCGCCAAACTCCCCGCCATTTTTCGCTGCCACATAAGAAAGTAAGTCGATCCAGTCGATATGCATTTCACTTCCATATGTGTCCACGTCACACTCATATGCCTTGCACAACGCCTCATAAGACACATTAAAATCCACCCACCGGATCGTCCCGTCCGATGTGGCAGTAACTGTTTTCCCCCCTGTTCCTGCCGTATTTTCCCATAAAATAAAAGCAGCCATAAGAAGGATGACTCCCTCTAAAATAATGGCTGCTTTAATACGCTGGCACCAGGTTTTCCTGCCTGCTGATATCATGTTCATGACACTCCTCCTACCCTGCCATTCTTTTCCATTCATTATATGAGGCGGGATGAAAAATAATCATGCATTTTTATTATTTACTTTTCTGGCACGCACTGCACATTCCATACAAAATTGAATTTTTGCACTGCAGTTTAAACCCGTGATCTTTTAAAATGTGCTCTGAGATTTCATCCATAAACTCACATTCCAGATGGATGATCTTCCCACATTTCACACACTGCAGATGCAGATGTTCCTCACAGTGGTGTCCTAATTCCACATACTGATATACCGCCTGATTGCCCTTTTCGGCAACGTATTTGATTACCGTGCCATCCTTTGCCAGCTTATCTAAATAACGGTAGATCGTCGTGATATTGACCTCACAGTCCTGCGCTTTCAGATAATGGTCGATATCCGCCACAGCGACTGTCCGGTCACTGTTCTTCTTTAAAAATTCCAAAATCTTTTTACGGCTGATCGTCGCATAACCACTTCCCGGCATATTCCTCGTCCCTTCCTGTTTCCTTTATTTAAAACACAATCCCACACACTCTTATGATAACACCCCAGAACACGCCAAGTCCATACAAAGCCGCAACAATTCCGGCATTCTGCTTCCAGTCACGGTTCAGACGGAACAAAACTAACAGTCCGACGCCGGCATTCACAAGCAGTCCAGACATCATGGCGCCCGCTCCGATGATACCGCCTAAATAAAGTTCTGTGATCACAACTGAGGATGCACAATTTGGGATCAGTCCGACAAGTGCTGCTACTGCCTCACCCACAAGCGGCATTGCAGTAAAAAAGCCTGCAAGTGTATCTTCCCCGATGAACCCGATCACTACATTTAAAAGGAAAGAAATGATCAGAATATACGCAAAAATCTTTAAGGTATGTTTGAATGCAGACCGGAAAATGCCGTCCTCGCAGCTGCAGTGTTCTTCCTCACATACCACATGGATGTCCATTTCTTTTTCATGCTTTTTCATCACACCCACATATAAAAACTCCACAACAAGTCCGGAAATCATACCAATGATGACCTTAGCTGCAAGGATCTTAACGATCACGACAGGTGCAACCGCCTCTGAGATCATGATCGGAAGCATCTCATCGGAGGTCGATAAGAAAATCGCAAGCAGTGTTCCGACTGTGATCACATGTCCCGCATAGAGGCTTGACGCCGCTGCAGAAAAGCCACACTGTGGGATCACTCCAAGCAATGCACCCCAAACAGGGCCGCTTTTTCCAGCGCTCCTGATACGGTTCTTTGCCTTTCCTCCAGTCTTATGCTCTAACTCTTCCATCAAAAGGTATGTGATAAACAAAAACGGAAGTAATTTTACACTATCTAATAAAGTATCTAAAATAATATCTAACATATTGCGCCCCATTTCCTACATGACATGTATGTCGATTTCTTACATTTGCGACCAATTCGTATTTGCAATCAGTTTGTATTTGCAACTTGTTTGCATTTTTATTATACGCAGAAATATTAGAATGTCAAGCTTTTCCCGAAAGAGATTTTGATTCATAGGATGTAATTTCCTATGAATCAAAAAAATAGAGGCAAGCTCCATGCTCTGCCCCTGTTTTTCATCCATATTAATAAATTTTAGATATCATCTAAAGATTCTTTTATCTTATCCATGAATCCTTTTTTCTTTTTCGGCTTTTCTGCTGTACCAGTGCCCTCTGCTGACTTCTTTAATGTATTACCGGTAACTTCATCAAACTTACGCAATGCCTCTTTTGCTTCTGCATTTAAGGAAGCCGGAACCTGAACCACCAATGTAACATAATGGTCACCACGCACTGCTTTGTTTCGCAGAGACGGTACGCCTTTTCCCTTCAGGCGGATTCTTGTGTCTGTCTGTGTTCCTGCTTTTACCTCGTATAAGACGTCTCCATCCACGGTGTTGATACGCACCTCACCGCCTAATGCCGCCTGAGCAAAGGAAATCGGCACGGTAGAATAAATGTTCATATCCTGACGCTGGAAGATCGGATGACGTGATACAACTACCTCTACTAGCAGATCCCCACGCGGTCCGCCGTTGATACCCGGTTCCCCTTTTTCACGGATCCTTACACTCTGTCCATTGTCAATTCCCGCAGGGATCGATACCTGGATTTTCTTTTTATTTGAGATATATCCGGTTCCACGGCAATCCGGACATTTATCCTTGATCATCTTTCCGGAACCACCGCAGTCCGGACAGGTCTGTACATTCTGTACGGTTCCAAAGAAGGACTGCTGGGTAAATACGACTTTACCTTTACCACCACATTTCGGACAGGTCTCTGGTGTGGTTCCCGGTTTTGCACCGGTACCATGACACTTCTGGCACTCATCCTTTAAGACCATCTCGATCTCTTTCTCACAGCCAAATACAGCTTCCTCAAATGTAATACGGACACTGGTGCGCAGATTCTGTCCTTTCATCGGACCATCGTTGCCACGTCTTCTGGATCCGCCGCCAAAGAAATCTCCAAAAATATCTCCAAAGATATCTCCCATATCCATACCGGAGAAATCAAATCCGCCTGCTCCGCCGGCACCACCATCAAATGCTGCATGACCAAACTGATCGTACTGTTTTCTCTTTTCTGCATCACTGAGCACAGCATATGCTTCCTGTGCTTCCTTGAACTTTGCCTCCGCTTCCTTATCTCCAGGGTTCATATCCGGGTGATACTTTTTGGCAAGCACACGGAACGCTTTTTTGATCTCAGCATCTGTTGCCGTTTTACTCACGCCTAAGACTTCATAATAATCTCTCTTATCTGCCATAACGTTTTCCTCTCTCAAACTGCATACAGGGTTTCCGGGAAAACCCCCGGAAACCCCGTTGTATTTTTACTATTTTGCGATGATTAAACTTCCTTGAAGTCTGCGTCTACGACATCATCATCTGCGGAAGATGCACCTGCCTGTGCGTTGCCGCCCATACCGCTCATATCAGGACCTGCACCAGCTGCTCCCTGCGCTGCCTGAGTCTGCTCATACATCTTTGCAAATACCTTCTGCGCACTCTCTGTCAGTTTTTCCTGCAGGGATTTCAGTTCTGTTACATCAGCGTCTGTCATCTCTTCTGCATTCTGGTGTGCGTCTAAGAATGCTTTTACTGCGTTCATATCAGTCTCTACTGCTGATTTATCAGCCGGATCAAGGTTTGCTCCAACCTGATCTAATGCCTGCTGTGTCTGGAATACGAAGGAATCAGCATCATTTCTTGCATCGATTGCCTCTTTTCTCTTCTTATCCTGTGCTTCGAACTCAGCAGCTTCTTTGACAGCCTTATCGATCTCATCATCAGACATATTAGAACCTGCTGTGATTGTGATGTGCTGTTCTTTTCCAGTTCCTAAATCTTTTGCAGATACATTTACGATACCGTTTGCATCGATATCAAATGTAACTTCGATCTGCGGAACACCACGACGTGCTGGCGGGATACCATCGAGACGGAACTGTCCAAGGGATTTGTTATCTCTTGCAAACTGTCTCTCACCCTGTACAACGTTGATATCTACTGCTGTCTGGTTATCTGCTGCCGTTGAGAAGATCTGGCTCTTCTTGGTAGGAATCGTTGTATTTCTCTCGATCAGTCTTGTTGCGATACCACCCATTGTCTCGATGGAAAGTGAAAGTGGTGTTACATCCAGAAGTAAGATCTCACCTGCACCTGCATCTCCTGCAAGTTTACCACCCTGGATAGATGCACCGATGGCAACACACTCATCCGGGTTCAATGTCTTACTTGGCTCTTTGCCTGTCAACTGTTTTACTTTATCCTGAACAGCCGGGATACGTGTAGAACCACCAACTAATAATACCTGACCAAGATCAGCATTGGTAAGTCCTGCATCTCTCATGGCGTTCTGAACCGGAATAGCTGTTTTTTCAACGAGATCATGTGTCAGTTCGTCGAATTTTGCTCTGGTTAAGTTCATATCAAAGTGTTTCGGTCCCTCAGCAGTTGCTGTGATGAACGGAAGGTTGATATTTGTGGTTGTTGCGGAAGAAAGTTCTTTCTTTGCTTTCTCAGCTGCTTCTTTTAATCTCTGAAGAGCCATCTTATCAGTAGAAAGATCTACACCTTCTGCTTTCTTGAACTCATCGATCATCCACTGTGTAATTCTGTTATCGAAATCATCACCACCAAGATGTGTATCACCATTTGTAGATAATACCTCGATGACACCGTCACCGATCTCAATGATGGAAACATCAAATGTACCACCACCAAGGTCATATACCATGATCTTCTGCTCTTTCTCGTTGTCAAGACCATAAGCTAAAGCTGCTGCTGTCGGCTCGTTGATGATACGTTTTACATCAAGGCCTGCGATTTTACCTGCATCTTTGGTTGCCTGACGCTGTGCATCGTTGAAGTAAGCCGGAACTGTAATAACAGCCTCTGTTACTTTCTCTCCTAAGTATCCTTCTGCATCTGCTTTTAACTTCTGTAAGATCATTGCAGAAATCTGCTGTGGAGAATACTGTTTGTCATCGATTGCTACTTTATAATCAGTACCCATATGTCTCTTGATAGAAGATATGGTTTTTTCTGCGTTTGTAACAGCCTGACGTTTTGCAGGCTCACCAACTAATCTCTCACCTGTTTTTGTAAATGCAACGATAGATGGTGTTGTTCTTGCACCTTCCTGATTTGCGATAACGGTAGGTTTTCCACCTTCCATAACAGCTACACAGCTGTTTGTCGTACCTAAGTCAATACCAATGATTTTACTCATAATGATTTCCTCCTCATCTAATATCTATGGAATAATTAGTTTGCTACTTTTACCATACTGTGTCTTACCACAGTATCTCTGTACATATATCCCTTCTGGAGTTCTTCTGCTACTACATTCTCTCCTAAGGTTTCATCCTCCACATGCATGACTGCATTGTGGAAATTCGGATCAAATTCAGCACCGACCGCCTCGATCGGTTTTACGCCTGCTTCCTCTAATACGGTAAGCATCTGGCGGTAGATCTTATCCATTCCGACAACAAAAGCATCTTCTTTGTTATCTTCCGGAACTGCTGCAAGACCACGCTCAAAGTTATCAATGACCGGCAGGATCTTTTCTACGATTGTTTTTGCTCCCATATCGTACATCTGTGATTTTTCTTTCTCTGTACGCTTACGGAAGTTATCAAACTCTGCCATCTGTCTTTTTACCTTATCGGTAAGCTCCTCGATCTGCTCATCCTTTTTGTCTTTCTTCTTTTTGAAAAAAGATTTCTTTTTATCAGGATCTTCGGAATCCGCTTCGGAAGCTTCTGCATCAGCGTTCTCTGCTGTTTCGGCTGTTTCTTCCGTGGATGTCACGTTTTCATCCTCTTTGGTCTCGGAAGCATTTTCCTCTGTGGAAGATTCCATTGCTTCATCTAATACCTTTTCATCCATCTCTGACATCTATGAACCACCTTTCTATGTCTGTTCCTTATCCTTGTTTAAAATTCCGTCTAAAGAATTCTTCAAGGTTTTCAGGTTATCCATTACTTTCTCATAATCCATTCGTTTCGGTCCGACAATTCCTATCGTTCCCCGAACACCTTCGCCCAATTCGTATGTTGCTGTCACAACACTGCAGTCCTTCATGGTCTGTATCGGGCTTTCATTTCCTATATAAACCTGAATTCCTGTATTATCATCATCTAACAGGTTTTCAGTTACAAGGCTTGCTAACTGCTGTTTCTCCTCAAATGTGGAGATCAGCTCACTTGCTTTCTCCGAGTCACTTAACTCCGGATATTTAAAGAAATTGGTTGCTCCACTTGTATAAATGCGGATATCTTCATCCTGTCCCATCGTCTCTGCCACGGTGTCAAGCACATCACTGATGATATCACTGTGGATGCCCGCCTGCTCTTTTAACTTTGCGATGGTTCCAAGGTTGATCTCCTGTAATGCAAGACCGTTTAAGTTGGCATTTAACAGGAAATTCAGTTTTAACATTGTCTCATTGTCGATCGGTTCACTGACCGGAATAATTTTATTCTTGACCAGATTGCCTTCGGTAACAATCGTTGCTAAAATCTGTTCTTCATTCATATTCGATAACTGGATGAACTTTACTTTATTCTTATGAAACGTCGGTGCTGTAACCATCGTCGCATAATTGGTATTGTTCGCCAGTATCTTTGCCACCTGCTGCAGCACCTGTTCCATCTTCTCCGTGTGTTCGATGACGAAACTCTTCATCTCATTCACTTCACGGTCTTTCTCTTCCATCAGATGATCCACATAAAAGCGGTATCCTTTGTCGGAAGGGATCCTGCCGGCTGAAGTATGCGGCTGTAAAATGTATCCAAGTTCTTCCAGATCTGCCATCTCATTACGGATCGTCGCAGAGCTCAGATTCAAATCGGTATACTTGGATATTGTTCGTGATCCAACCGGTTCGCCTGTCTCTAAATAGTTGCGGATGATTGCATCAAGAATTTTCGTTTTTCGTTCGTCTAATTCGAATTCCTCGTCCATTCTCTTCTCCATCTCCATACTCTGTAACTTTCTGTAAGAATCCGGCATCTGCCTCTGATCTCAGTTACCTTTTTATCTGTTAGCACTCATTATTGTGGAGTGCTAACATCTATGTACTTAAAATAGCACCATCATATTCTTTTGTCAACACTAATTTTTATAATTTCTGTTGTTTTATATTTTTTTTATAATTTTCCTGTTTAGACCTTTTTCTTCTTATATATATGAGGATCAGACCAATCAGAACACTAACTGTAACAACCACCATATAACGTACCAGATGGTTCCCTGCATCCAGTCCCATGCATTCCATGATCTTTTTGTACCAGAAATATACCAGCATGTGCAAAAGGAAAATTTCCGTTGAGAGTTCACGCATTGTTTTCGCAGCCGCTCCCATTCTCTCCCCCACTGGGACAAAGGCTGCAGCCAGGAAAAGATTTGCAGTGACAAGCGGTGTCATAAGATACATATCATGCGACGACTCGCCGATCTTCTGCGTGATGATCCATTCCTCCAGCATCATCAGCACGAGGAAAAATACCGTGTACCATCCATACGCACTTTTTCGGATCCGGTCTGCCTTCACACGAAAGAGATAGCCCATGGTCACAAACGGGAATCCGAAAAAGAATCCGTTTCTTGCCGTAGCAAATACAGAAAGATACCATTGGATCTCATTCGCAGCCGGTAAAACGGTATCGAATACATGACGGTAAGTATTGTGGAAAACTCCAGTCAGATACAACAGCACAGCCGCTGCCACGATTCCTTTCACATTCCACCGAAAACGTGTTACCAACAGATACAAAAACAGCACCGCTGCAACAGTCGCAAGCAGATACCAGAGCTGTATGTAAGATCCTATCAGAAAAAATCTTCTTGCAAGTTCTAATATGTTTCCGGCAGCACTTCTTTTTTTCTCCCAGAAGCGGTCAATGATCGGTATCAGATATAACAGACTCCACCATACATACATCTTTATAATATGGAAAAGATATTTTTTTACCCTGTCTTTGTCTGTTATTTTTTCTCCGATAAAATAGCCGGTGCACACAAAAAAGAACGGAACTGCCATACGGCAGATCACCTGCTGAAATTCGTGTGAAAATACCGGTGCGATTTCCTCAAACGGAGGAATATGAATGGCAGCAACCAAAAATGCTGCCACAAATTTTGAGAAATCAAGTGCTCTGTATTCCTTTTTTTCCGATAGATATATCGTAGACATCCCAGATCCTTTCCTTATTCTGCTCTATTCCATTTCTTTTTGTTTTTTCCTTCCGTTCCGATACCTGAAAATAACGATCCCGATCACCGACAGGATTCCAAGTCCGCTCAAACCAGCACCTGTTTTTAAATACGGCGTACAGTAATAAAATTCGATCTGATGTGTTCCCTCCGGCACATCAACTGCCATATACATCGTATCCGCCTTTAAAATCTCTGTTTCCACACCATCTATATACGCCCGCCAGCCGCTACTGTACGGAATTGTCATACAGAGCAGTTTTTCCTGATCTGCCGTAAGGGTACCGGATATGTGATTTGTATCCATGACAACATCTTTTAAAATATCCTGTTTCAGACTTTTCGTCCAACCGGCAATCTGTTTTACCGGCTGGCAGACAATCTGCATCTCATCAAACCGGTAAGTTCCCTTTTCATGAAAGGTCAGTGTGATCTCATCTGCTTTTTCATCACGATATCCGGCATTGATCAGATAGTCATCCACACCACTGTAAAAGTTGTTTTTTCTGGTCAGGAATGTGATCATTTTGGTGATTTTTCCACAGGTCACATCAATGTGCAGACGGCTCTTCGACTGTGTTAACGTCTTTCCCTCCTCCGAAAACTGAAGCCCTTTTAATATGAAGTAAGTTTCACTCTCCGGTATCCCCTCAAAGGAAAGTGTTACTGACGCTTTCTTTTCCGTCGCAGTAAATCCCTGGTCGGTCAGTTCCACATTGTGCATATCTGTGATCATATAAGAAATATCTTCATCCGTAAATTCCGTTTCCGTCTTTGTATCAGCTAACGCAGATGGAATCTTATCATCTTCCACGACAATGCCCTGTAAAAGTGCCTGCTGTTTTTCCGTTACCTCCAGCGCTTCATATGTGCTCCGTGGAATTACCGCATCACTTGCAAAGCCAAGCGGCAGTACCGAATCATTTTCATAGGCATCGCATTTTACCTCATACTGTCCCCCGGCGCCAAGCGTTCCGCGATTGAAGCAGACATTATAACCATATGGGCGCAGTCCGCTGTTCCCGGACGGCACCACATAATAACGCACGCCGGAAAGCACCTCTAACATCGTGCGCGCATCAAATCCGGAATAACAGAAATCCCTGGTCTGATTGATGTACATTTCTCTTTGAAACTGGTTGATATCCGGGTTTGCAAGACTGAAATAATAGGAGGTACCATTGATTCCAAGCTGCATCGCCGTGTTTTTCCACTCCTCAGACTGCAGGGACTCATAGCGGTATGTCGTATCTTTCGCATGATTTTTCACAAGACTACCCGCAGCATCTTTTGTCAGCATGGAAAGTGCCTCCCCCTGCGTGGCAAATTCTTCCACATAACTGCCCGCCTGTGGCGCATATTCTGCCCATCCCTGATAGATCAGTTCAAGCATCACCACCACTAACAATGCCGCCTTAAAAACAAATTTTTCTTTCATCTTTTTCCCGGTTCCGACAATGAGAACTAACAGCACGGAAAATAATAATAATGCCACTAATACATACTGTTTCTGATGCTTTCCAAGCATCTCCAAGCACAGGCAGATATAGGTGATCCCCGCCCAGAACAGTGCAATTTTTTTCTTAAAATGCATCTCCATCATCTGAGGATACATTTTTACCGCGATAAAAGACACAAGCATGGAGTATGCCCACATATAGCGGTTGACCACATAACTGCCTCCATTTAACATTTTTCCGGCAAACGGGAACAACAGCAACAGTGTCATAAGTACAAATCCGGCACGCAGCCCCCTGTTTTTTCTGCCGCCAAAGAGAAGTAACAACACCGCTAAGAGGACGATTCCCGTATATCCAAGTTCACTCCAGTAGGTCGAACCTCCGATCAGAAAGCCATACAGTAATTTCCGGTAATAGGATAACGGATACATTATCGAAAACGTATGCTGCGCTCCTGCCCTTCCCGTAGACAGTGTCATGGCAACAACCGGGAGTAATATGACAGAAACAGATGCCAGTGTCACCAGTGAGTATGCCACAAAACGCCATACCCAGTACCATACCGTCTTTAAAACCGGTTTTCCAAATAACATCAGATAACGAAGCAGAGCATAGATGGCAACAAAGATACAGATCATGTATGTAAAATAAAAACTGCTGACCGTCGCTACCGCAAGCATCCCCATATATAACCATGGTTTCTGTTTTTTATAAATTTTATCCACCCCGACCAGAATCAGCGGCAGGTAGATCATCGGATTTAAAAAATACGGATGCCGCACCGCAATAATAACCCAGAAACAGAAATCGTACACCATTGCTCCAAGCAGTGTAGAATATGGTTTCTGTCCATGGTATCTGCAGTATGCAGAAAACGCGAGACCTGCAAGATATATTCTCACCAGAACCATCGTATTGTAAAAGAGTTCCATATATTTTTCATCCGGCACGAACACCGATAAAAGATTGAGCGGATCGCCAATGACATAATAATGAAGTGTCGTCAATACATCTGATCCAAGTCCAATCCGCATATCCCAGAGAGGGACTGAGATCTTATGTTCCGTGGCCAGCGTATCCAGGATCGATAACAGCCAGGAACGGTAATAAAGCAGCGCATTGAAATGCTGCTGCAAACCGTCCGGAACCCATATAAAACTCTTTTTATTTATGATAAATACGGAGAACACTGCCCCCGCAATGATTGCAAAACAAACGGTATATGCCAGAAAGAACCAGACTTTTTTACTGACATTTTCCTCTTTATTCCTTAGGAATCTCATTTTTTAATCCTCACATACAAAGGGACCAAAGCCCCTCGTCTTTAGTCCCCCCTTTCTCTTACATATGAAATCCATATTTCAAAAAATTGTATAACCTGTCAGTCTGCCACTGAAAATTACGTGTGCCAAAACTATCAAAACCTGCAATCCACACCATTGTTAAAACAAACATGGAATAATCCATTACCTCCTATTCCTGCATTCTAACCACAATGACTCCATTGATATAATCTACACACCCCTTTAATGGGTAAACAGGCATATTTTTATATTCATCTGTATCTATGATTCCTATCATTTCATCGTAGGATGCCTGTTCCATCTGGACTCCAAAACAATAATTCCAGATAATAGTGTAATGGTAAGAATCATTCAGAAATGAGTCATTGCTGATTCCCATAATGCTCGGCATCATAATCTGGAGATTCTCTGTTGCACAATTATAATCACCCATGATAACGACCTTATCATGCTGGTTCTGAAACTCATCCATCTGCTCGATACGCTGCAAAACATCCTCTGCGATAGAAATGGATTTATGATAGCTCAGATTCATATTAAAATATGCAATGTTACAGTTAATCACATTATAATACACCAGTCCACAAAGCACAAAAATACCGCATCCCTTCAGTATCTTTGAGATCCAGGTTTTCCAGTCTAACTGCAACAACATAATGATCATAAGCAGATAGATCAGGCAGACAGCCATTTCCATCAGCGTATAATACTGCACGTCCGGTGAAGTAAAGTTGATAAAGTATGCTCCAACCGGGATCAGGCAGACAGCTGCAATGGAGGCTAACATTGACATTTTTTTCTTATAAACCTGATTGCGTACTAAAAGATATATTAAGATCAGTCCGATCAGCAACAATGCCGCTGCATTTAATAAGGAATAAACGTGTTTTTCCACACCATGTTCCATTCCAAGGATCAGCCTGAAATGATACAGTGTCTTTTGCAGTGCTGCTTTATACTGTCCTAACGACATAATCCCCAAAGCACCGATTCCCTGATAACCTGGCAGTGTAATATTATAACGGATCAATGTGATCTTTAAAATAACCGCATACAGTACCGCTCCGCCGACCAGCATTCCAAGATATTTTAAATCTTTTCTTACTGCTTCTAAGAAGTCAAGTTTCTCAATGACAAACTGCCGGATAATATAAAGCAATACCAACACGATTGCCACCGTTGCATATGCCTGATAAATCCCCATTGCAAATGCAAGACAGACCATTCCTGCTATCGTTCCCCACTTTTTGACACACCAAGTCAGATAAACTGCAAGCGTAGCCAGCAAAAATGCGAGTAGATACGCATCTGCCGTATACATATAAGCAAAAGAAGACACAACGGTCGGGAAGGACACAAAAATTGCCGCACAAAGCACGATCATTCCCTTATTTTTTATTTCAAACATTTCAGTGAGTAAAATAACAACGATACTGATATAAAAAAGAGAAAATGCACCGTTGACCCACGGAAGATCAAACATCGAAGTAATCAGTCCTGCATACCCTAAGAACCAGCGTCCCAGGGTATAGGTAGAACCGACTCCCGTAAAATTATAAATACTATCCCATATAGGAAGAAAATTAAAGAAACGATAGGCATGTGCCAAAAGTCCAACGATCCATGTTGTTATAAATCCGACCATCCATTCTTCTTTCAACACAATTTTCTTTTTTCCGATTGTAAATGTTTTCATTATCTCCTACCAATTAAACTTCTCTGCGAAATAAGCATCCAGATCTTCAATCTTAATACGCTCCTGCTCCATGGTATCACGGTCACGAACCGTTACCGCACCGTCATTTTCAGATTCGAAATCGTAAGTTACGCAGAACGGAGTACCGATCTCATCCTGTCTTCTGTAACGTTTTCCGATATTTCCTCTATCATCAAATTCACAGTTGTATTTGTGTGAAAGCTGTGCAAATACCTTTTCTGCGCCTTCATTTAACTTCTTGGATAATGGAAGCACACCGATCTTAACCGGAGCTAAAGCCGGGTGGAAATGAAGAACTGTTCTCATATCCGGTTTTTCTTCGGTTCCGATATTCTCCTCATCGTAAGCAGCACATAAGAATGCTAAAACAACACGGTCTGCACCGAGTGAAGGCTCGATGACATACGGAAGATATCTTTCATTCTTCTCATCATCAAAATAAGTAAGATCCTGACCGGAAGTCTCCTGATGGCGTCCAAGGTCATAATCAGTTCTGTCAGCGATACCCCAGAGCTCGCCCCATCCGAACGGGAATAAGAACTCGATATCGGTTGTTCCCTTGCTGTAAAATGCAAGTTCAGCCGGATCATGGTCACGCAGACGCATCTCATCCTCTTTGATTCCAAGGGAGATCAGCCAGTCACGACAGAAGCCTCTCCAGTACTGGAACCACTCTAAATCAGTGCCAGGCTCACAGAAAAACTCAAGCTCCATCTGCTCAAACTCTCTGGTACGGAATGTAAAGTTACCCGGTGTGATCTCGTTACGGAAAGATTTTCCGACCTGTCCGATACCGAACGGGATCTTTTTGCGGGATGTTCTCTGTACATTTTTAAAGTTAACGAAAATACCCTGTGCTGTCTCCGGTCTTAAGTATACGGTATTTTTTGCATCTTCAGTAACCCCCTGGAATGTCTTAAACATCAGGTTAAACTGACGGATATCTGTAAAGTTATGTTTGCCGCAGGTCGGACATGGAACCTGATTTTCTTCGATGAAATCACGCATCTCTTCCTGTGTCCAGCCGTCTACGGAACTCTTTAACTCAATTTTTTTCTCTTCCGCAAAATCCTCGATGATCTTGTCTGCACGGAAACGCTCGTGACATTCTTTACAATCCATTAAAGGATCAGAAAATCCTCCAAGATGTCCGGATGCAACCCATGTCTGCGGGTTCATTAAGATCGCACAGTCCACACCAACATTGTATGGGTTCTCCTGAATAAATTTCTGCCACCATGCTCTTTTTACATTGTTCTTTAACTCAACGCCGAGATTACCATAATCCCATGTATTTGCAAGACCGCCGTAAATCTCAGATCCCGGATAAACGAATCCTCTTGATTTTGCCAGTGCTACAATTTTGTCCATTGATTTTTCCATAAATAATTCCTCACCTTTCTATAAAATGGCAGTAAACTGCCTCTTTTGTATGCTTACTTATAAATAATGTATGTGTAGACATCTGTTTCAAATGCCCCATCATCTTTTACATAAGTTGTATCGTCATTGACGTCTGTGTCAGACACCTCTGTTGACCCGCCAATACTCTCTGTTCCATCAGCGATATTTTCATCTGAATCACTCTCATCGGCTGTACTGCCACTGTTTAAACTGTAACCATCCCGGATGGACACACTGTCTGTTCCGGTCAGTTTTACATTCTCACTTGAAACATAGCAGATTGTACCGTCTACTTTCACATCTCTGTTTGCCTTGATGATAACTACTTTTAAATCTTCTCCGGAGTAAATTTCCTCCTTTGTGGCGGTTCCTGTCACCTTTCCATCTTCCACACTGACAAAATCTGTCTTGAAATCATATCCTGCTGCGAGTGCCTTAACAACTTTTCCCTCATAGAGTTCAATGCCATTAAATCCTGTGTAATCTTCCGGCGTCTTATACTTCATCTTAAGTGTTGCCGTACCGTCCTTCACAGACAGATTTTCCAGTTTGACCGCACTCTTTCCATGCTCCCCGGTATATGTGGAAACGGCATCCGTCACATAATCCTTTAACTCCGTCTCATCATAATAATCTTTGTCTAACGTTTCAACATCCACCGAAAGCACGGTTCCGTTTTTCTGTACATACACCGTATCCGTATCCGCATCCAGAGATTTTCCACATCCAGCCAGCATCGAAATGCCAATCAGTACGCTGATACCTGCCATACATGCTTTTCTCATTTTTATAATTCTCCATTCGTCTTACATATCCAATGTTTTACATTATACTATTTCCCATTCCCGATTTCAACCAGTAAATAGTCCCTCCAACATTTTCAGCGTCTGAAACGAATGATCCAGATAAACTGCACGGTAACTTTTCATGATCGCCAGCAGCTGTCTTAACACACTGTCACTGACGGAAAAAGTATACAGTTTTTCCACCCTTGCCGAAATGATGTACTGCATTGTGTAAAGCGTCGACTCTTCCAGTAAAAACCTGCCGGATTCCTCCGGTGACGGATCCTTTTTTTTACACGTTTCACAGATACATCCGCCACGCCTTGTCACAAACCAGCGCAAATTTTCTTTTTCACCACATCTGACACAGGAAAAAACGTTTGGCGCCTCGCCGTTGACAGCCATCGCCTTCAGTTCAAAAATAAAGCGGACCAGCCTCTTATCATAGGCAGCGCTCGTCAATGCCCTGAGTGACTGATAAAGCAGCTTTAACATTTCCCGTTCATCATTGTTTTCCTGACAGTAATAATCGGCAAATTCCAGAAAATAACACCCATAATATGTAGCTTCAAGTTCTTCCTGAACTTCCCTGAAATAGTTCTGAATGGATGCCCTGACTACGGTGTAGGAACTTCTTCCCTCAAACATTTCAAATTCTCCAAAGGAAAACGGGGTTGCCGCAGCAACAAGTGCACTGTTTGGTCTTCTTGCACCCTTTGCAAATGCGGTGATCTTGCCCCGTTCCTTTGTCAGCAGCGTGATTCTTCTGTCATAATCGCCAATCGGCATTACCTTTAAGACCATCCCGGTCACTACGATATTCTGTCCCATCCGGTCTGTTCTCCCATCCTCTCCCTGTGGTATCAAAGCTGCCTTCGTGCGACTCTTTGTATTTTAAATAATCAGTTACTCTTCCTGTTATCATAAAATTGCTCCAGGCTTCATCCATGGTCTCATCCTCCCATCATCCATCACTTGATAATGTTAGGATTTCCGCAGACAGCTTCGCTTATACCAGCAAAAAAATGGTAAGTTTAGATCTCATCCTTGTTATAACCAAAATTCTTCATCATGGAATCGCTGTCACGCCAGTCTTTTTTAACTTTTACCCAAAGTTTTAAATTGACCTGTTCCTCTAACAGTCGTTCGATCTCATAACGTGCGTTTGAACCGATCTTTTTTAACATTGCCCCGCCTTTTCCAATCACGATGCCCTTATGGGAATCCCTCTCGCAGACGATTGTCGCCTCAATGTCCATGATGTTCTGTCCTTTCCGCTGTTTCATGCGGTCAATGCAGACAGCGATTCCGTGCGGGATCTCATCATCCAATGCATGAAGTGCCTTTTCACGGATGATCTCCGCAACGATCGCGCGCTCCGGCTGGTCTGTGATTGTGTCCTCATCATAAAACTGCGGTCCGTACGGCAGATATTTAAAGATCATGTCAAGTACGGTATCGAGATTCTGTGCGCGCAGGGCGGACGCCGGAACGATCTCGGCAAAATCATATACTTTGCGGTAAGTATCGATAAATTCCAGTATCTTGTCACGGCTGACCGTATCCACCTTATTGATGACAAGAATCACAGGTGTTTTTGTCTTTTTTAACTGCTCGATGATATGCTGTTCCCCTGCTCCGATAAAGTTCGACGGCTCTACTAACCAGAGGATCACATCCACTTCATTTAAAGTGTGTTCTGCAGTGTTGACCATATATTCACCCAGCTTGTTTTTTGCCTTATGGATTCCCGGCGTGTCCAAAAATACGATCTGTCCGCGTTCCATATCCGTATAGACAGTCTGGATACGGTTTCTGGTGGTCTGCGGTTTATTGGATGTGATTGCGATCTTCTGACCAATCAGATGATTCATTAACGTTGATTTTCCAACGTTTGGTCTGCCGATAATTGTAACAAATCCCGATTTAAAATTTTCTTTCATTCGTACTCCATTCCCAAATTATTCATATAAATTTTTCAGCTGCATAAACATGTCGCTCTGACTCTTTAAGTTATCTTCGTTTCCGATGACACAGAGATTTTTTTCTTCCAGCACGGATGCGATCAGATCCTTTAAGCCACGGATATCCTCATCTGTTGCACCGATCACCTGATCGCGCTCTTTCTGGATATCCGCAAAATCCAGTCCCTGTAAATATGCGGTCATGGAACGTGCTCCCTTCGCACTCGGATTCATCGGCGTATCCATATCACTGATCGTACCAATGATGTATTTTGTCATCTCACGCTCGTCCGCCTTAAAATCGGCAAGATACTGCGGGATACCGTCATAGATCTCATCCGTTTTCTTTAAGTTCGGATCACGGTAGGAAACAAAATAAGTATCTCCATTCCGCATATAGCTGTTCATACATCCATAGGCTCCGCCCTTGACACGGACATTGATCCAGAGATAATCATATCCCATAATGACTTTTAAAATGCGCAATGCACCGTGATACGAAAATCCGTGGCGCACATAGTTACCAGCTCTCGCCACATACTGCACCTGGGAGGCATCCATAAATCCCTCATTTTTCTTTTCTAAATGAAGCTCTGGCAGACTCCGCTCTTTCACGATTTTCTTCGACGGATACAGATTTTTTAACAGGAAAGCGATCTGTGCTTCTACCGCCTGATAATCTGCCTCTTCGCAGACAACACTGACGATCATGCGCTCCGGTACAAATATCGTCTGTACCATTTTCTCAAGCTGTGCGATCAGTGCATCTTTTTTCTCATTAAAATGTTCATCTAAATCAGCGACCAGCTCATAGAAGGAAATGCCTGCGGTTGCCTCCTGATAATATGCCGCTCTTGAGAAATAAGACAGCGCACGCATGGATGCTACCGAATGTCCGGAACCGTCAAATGCCGCCTCCACCCTTGAACGAAGCTGCGCAATGATCTCACGCAGGCGCTTTTCATCAGAAATCTTTGTCGTCATTATGATCTCACGCAAAAGATCCATCGCCTGGGGCAGCTCCGATGCAAGCGTTTTTACACGCAGTTCAAACATAAACTGCATATCCTCCGTCTTCTTCACATGCGGATAAACACCACAGCTTGCGGATATTCCACCGGTGTGGATGTTGATCTCATTTGCCAGTTCTGAAAATCCGTACCGCTCTGTATCCATATAGCCAAGGATATATTTTAAAATTCCAACATACGGCAGATCTTTGATCTCCATATCACGGATATCAAAGAGGATGCGCAGATAATCAATACCATTTGAAAACATCTCATGGTGTACGACCGTCGTGTCACCGTATTTTTTCATCGTATTGTAAAGCGGTGCCGCCTCACGTTTCATATCCTCACGTTTTAACATCGGAATTTTTGCCAAATCTTCCTTTGGTGAAGGCTCTTCCTGATACTGTTTTAAATGTTTCGTGTCTGCGATAAGCTGCTTGATCTCCTCTTTACTCAGGCTGTCTTTATATGCAGCAAGTTTCTCTGCCAGTGTCTCTTCTCTTTTTGCATTAAGACCTCTCTCCGGCTCAATCACAACCACCGACGCATGCGGATTGTGAAGCAGATATTTTTCAATCAATGTTTCAAAATATCCGGTCTCAACCTGCTCCCGCAGGAAACGGTAAGTATCTAATGCCTCCACATGCATAAATGGCTGCATGTCATCGTAAAGCCAGCTGTCCAAACACTGGATGCCGTATAATAGTCCCTTCGGGAATTGTCCGAAATCCGCTTCACGATAGCGGAACTCTGACGCACTGATCCCGGCAAGCAGTGCTTTCTTATCCACGCCGTCTTTTACCTGACGGTTTAACACATCCTGTATCGTCGCAAGAAACTTTTCTTTATCTGCACTGTTCGCATTTTTTGCAATGATGGAAAATACCGGCTGCATGGTACTGCTGTCATAACCGCCAACGATATCTTTTCCGATGCCCGCGTCGATCAGTGCCTGTTTTAACGGAGCCCCCGGTGCACCGAGCAATGCATAGTCAAGCACATCAAATGCCAGATAAAGTTTTCTATCTAAAATGTCCCCCACAACCAGATTATAAGAAAGATAGGTATTATCTTCCTCCGGTTCTGCGGAAGAGATTGGGTATTTCTTCGTGATCTCCACTGGTTTTTCAAATGGCTTCTGTGCCTTTACTGTAGAGTCAAGTTCAATTTCCTCATAATGGCTTAAATATTCCTCATCCATCCAGCGGAGTTTTTCTGCCACATCCATATTTCCATACAGGTAAATATAGGAATTGCACGGATGGTAATATCTGCGGTGAAAATCAAGGTAATCCTCATAGGTCAGATCCGGGATACGTTCCGGATCTCCGCCGGACTCGTTACTGTAAGTGTTATCCGGAAACAGGGAATTTAAAATTTCCCGCTGCAGCACATCATCTGCAGACGAAAAAGCACCTTTCATTTCATTATATACAACACCGTTGATCGTAATCGGCGCATCTTCGCTCTCAAGCTCATAATGCCAGCCTTCCTGTTTAAAAATCTCCTGATGTTTATAAATATTCGGATGGAATACCGCATCCATATAAACACTCATCAGATTCTGAAAATCCGTATCGTTGCAGCTTGCCACCGGATAAATCGTTTTCTCCGGATAAGTGATCGCATTTAAAAATGTATTTAAGGATCCCTTGACCAGTTCCACAAACGGATCCTTGACCGGGTATTTATCCGAACCGCACAATACTGTGTGTTCTATGATATGTGGTACACCTGTGGAATCCTCTGCCGGCGTACGGAACCCGATATAAAATACCTTGTTATCATCATCATTTGAAATTACCGCAACTCTTGCACCGCTTTTTTTATGGCGTAAAATAAACCCTTCGGATTTCAAATCACGCAAAGGGCACTGTTCTAAAATCTCGTATGCTTCCAAATCAGTCAGTTTCATCATCATCCTCCAAAATATGATCTTATGTCTAGTATATTATGTGCAAAAAACAGCACATAATCCAATTCGCCGTTCGTCAATCAAGCAAGCATGTTGACTCACTTGCGCTCATTATATCATGCGCAAAAGCAGCACATGATCGTGATCTACACTCGCTTCGCTCGGCAGTCTTATTATATCACATTTTATACAACTTAAAAAGGGAATGTAATATTTACACTCCCTTTTTGGTACTTATGGAATCATCTGCTGTTATGCGATACGGCTTACATTGGCAGCCTGAGGACCTTTTTCTCCTTCGGTAACCTCGAACTCAACACGTTCACCGTCTTTTAACTCTTTAAATCCATCCATGTTCAATGCGGAAAAATGTACGAATACGTCATTTCCCTGCTCGTCCGAAATAAATCCATAACCTTTTTTGGCATTAAACCATTTTACAGTTCCCTGCTGCATAACTCTTTAAAAACCTCCTAAATACATAAAATAACCATTCAACAGAATCCTCTTTGTCATCTGTTTTGCCTAACAAATCAAAATTAGCATATCTCACTTATTTTGTCAACGATTTTTAGAAATCTTTGTTAATTTTGCACATATGAGTGTTATGACTATTTCACAGTAACTTTACTGGTTCCGCAGCCTGTAAACATACCACTCATATCCGTCACGTTTGAAGTGTTAAAATTGCTCACGTTCAGACTTGTCAAGCTCCTGTTTTACTGTATTTGCGGGTTTTTTATACACAAAAAAAGCGGTACATATACACATTTCGTATGATAATGATGTTGGGGGCAAACAGTGCATTCACAACATAACGACTGACAAATTGCACAAAGCCGAGACTGCTTTTGTGACTTTGGGAGAAAATTAGTAAATCTTAGACTGCCTGGTAATACACAGTGATGTTCTGCCACGGATGGCAGAACAAGGCAGCATCGAGTCATGGAGGACTCGTTGTTGCCGTTCACGTCATTCTGAGAAAACCTGACTCAGGCAGGCTTAGATTTTCTTATTTTCGTACAATGGAACAAAACAGACACGGCTTTGCGCAATTTGTCAATCAAGAAGTTTAAATGCACTATCTGACCCCAACACCATGATAATTGCACCGTTCTTTTCTCCCTGTCATTTACTGTTTGATCTGCACATCCATCTGAGGATATGGAATGGAAATATTGTGACTGTCAAGCGCATACTTGATATTCTCGGTCAGGCGCCACCTTGCAGACCAGTAGTCCTCTGTTTTTACCCAGATACGCACACCCATGTTTACGGAAGAATCTCCGAGTTCATCCACAAATACAAGAATCTCTTCTTCCGGCAGTCTTGCCTCCTCCGCTTCTGCAACAGAATACAACACTTCTTTTGCAGTTCTGATATCTGCTTCATATGCAATGCCTACTACCAGATCCACACGGCGTTTCTCCATGGTGGAAACATTCGTGATGCTGCTGTTAGAGAGTGTACCGTTTGGTACCATGACCACTTTGTTGTCAATGGTGAGCAGTTTCGTATAGAAAATGGAGATCTCTGTTACCGTACCCTCTTTCCCGCCGGAATGTTCTATAATGTAATCTCCGACACGGAAAGGTTTTAACAATAAGATCAGCACACCACCCGCAAAATTTGAAAGGCTGCCCTGTAATGCCAGACCGACTGCCACACCAGCAGAACCAAGCACTGCCACTGCCGAGGTGGTTGCAATTCCAAACAGTCCCATGATAATAAAGATCAGTACCAGATATAGTGCGTATTTGATCAATGGCAGTACAAACTGTCTGACACCGGTATCGACATCTCTGCGTTCCATGGATTTGCGGAACATTTTTAAGATCAGGTTAATGATCTTGCTTCCGACAATATAAATGATAATCGAAACTACAACCTGAAATGCAAAATTCAAAAGATCCGGGATCAGACCCTGCAGCCATGTGCCTACGATTCCAGGGTTCTTCGCAACCTCCTGTAAGTTTTCCTGCGCCTGGTTTAACATTTCGACGGTCTCAGTTGCATTTGCGATTCCTTCTACATTTTCTGCCAGCATATATGGCTCCCTTCGTTTTTATTCGAATTTGAATTTTAAAAAAATCATCTTTAGGCTATGAATGTTGTGAACCTGACACAGATTCACAACTTCCTCAGTTCTTTATAAGTTTTCAAAATTCCATTTCTCATTTTGTCCTGCTCTAAGGAATTTCCTTATTCTAAAGAATGAATGAACAGACCGCTGCGGAGCTTCGGCTCAAACCAGGTAGATTTTGGAGGCATGAGTTTTCCGGCATCTGCGACGGAGAAGAGCTCTGTGATCGAGGTCGGATACATGGCAAATGCAACGGAACAGTCTTCCTCACAGCGTCTGACCAGTTCGTCCATGCCGCGGATTCCTCCTACAAAGTCGATTCTTCCATCTGTTTTCGGATCTCCGATGCCGAGTACCGGATGAAGCAGAAGGTCTTGTAACATTGATACATCTAAACTTTTTACCGGATCATCTGCCACTGCGGCAAGATCGTCCTCCCGGAACTTACAAAGGAACCAGTGTCCTTCCATATACATGGTAAAGCTGCCTTTTTCCTGCGGTCTCTTTTCTTTCTGATCTGTGATCTCCGTCACGTCAAAGCGTTTTTTCATTTCCTTGTAAAAACTCTGGAAAGAGTATCCGTTTAAATCCTTGACCACACGGTTATAATCCATGATCATAAGCTGGTCGTCCGGGAATAACACGGACAGGAAATAATTAAATTCTTCCGTTCCATCATAGTCCGGATGTTCTTCTCTTCGTTTCAAACCGACTTTTACTGCGGAAGCAGCACGGTGATGACCGTCTGCGATATAGATATCTGCCATGTTTTCAAATGCCTGTGAGATTGCTGCAATTTTATCATCGTCACTGATCTCAAACACACGGTGTCTGATTCCATCCTCCGATGTAAAGTCATACTCTGCCTCTCCTGCTTTGACTTTCTCCACGATCTCATTGATCACCGGATTCGAGCGGTATGCTAAAAAGATAGGTCCGGTCTGCGCATTACAGGCATCCACATGATGAATACGGTCTGCTTCCTTTTCTGCTCTGGTGTTCTCATGCTTTTTGATGACGCCATTTAAATAATCATCGATCGATGCACACGCCGTAATCCCTGTCTGTGTGCGTCCATTCATCGTAAGTTCATAAATATAGTAACATTTTTTCTGATCGCGGATAAAAGAACCATCCTCTACCATCCCCCACAACAGATCATGTGCTCTCTGATACACCTTTTCATCATACATATCCACAGAAAGCGGATAGCCTGTCTCCGCACGATCAATCTTTAAAAAAGATTCCGGATTTTTCTCCACTTCCACAGTTGCTTCTTTTCTGTTATAAACATCATAAGGGAGGGCAGCGATTTTAGCTGCCTTCCCTTTTTCTGGTCTGATGCTCATAAACGGTCTGATATCTGCCATTTTTGCTGCACCTCATCTTATTCTTCTGAATTAAGTTACCATTTTCCTTAAAGTTCTTTCCTATGCCGATCTAGGAAACAATAGAATGTACCTTTCTTAAACACTCTATTGTCACAAATCACCGTCAGATTTCTAGCAGATCTTGCGAACTTTTAAGACACCCTCTGTATTCTTTAATTTTTCAAGTACATTCTCCGGAACAGAAGTGTCTAAATCCAAAAGCGCATATGCATAATCGCCTTTTGATTTGTTTGCCATTCCGTCAATATTGATTCCTGCATCACCAAGGATCGTTGTATATAAACTTAACATACCTTTGACATTGCGGTGTAAGATTCCGATACGTCCTGCAGTTGTGCATGCCCCCATGCTGCAGTCCGGAAAATTTACAGAATGGACAATATTACCATTTTCTAAGTAATCACGGATCTCACGCACTGCCATAATCGCACAGTTATCTTCTGACTCTGCTGTGGAAGCTCCAAGGTGTGGTGTCACAATGCAGCCCTTCGCACCAACAGTCGTTGTGTTCGGGAAATCAGATACATATTTGTGTACTTTTCCTGCTGCAAGTGCATCCACCATTGCTTCTTCATCCACAAGCAGATCTCTTGCAAAATTTAATATGATCGCAGTTGGTTTCATCATAGCAATTGCGTCTGCACTGATCATTTTTTTCGTAGAATCCAGAAGCGGCACATGGATCGTGATGTAGTCACACTCACGGTAGATATCTTCTACGTTGCTGATGTGCTTAACACTTCTTGATAAGTTCCATGCTGCTGCAACAGAGATATACGGATCATATCCATATACTTCCATTCCCATATGGATTGCTGCATTGGCAACTAACACACCGATCGCACCAAGACCGATGACACCTAATTTCTTTCCGGAAATTTCGGTTCCTGCAAAGTTCTTTTTCTGCTTCTCTGCAGTCTTTGCAATATTCTCATCGTTCTGGTTCTCTAAACACCATTCGATACCGCCTACGATATCACGGGATGCGTAAAGCATACCTGCAAACACGAGCTCTTTGACACCGTTTGCATTTGCACCCGGTGTATTGAATACGACGATACCTTTTTCTGCGCATTTGTCCAGCGGGATATTGTTGACTCCGGCACCGGCTCTTGCGACTGCCTCTAAGGTATCCGGCAGTTCTAAATCATGCATTGCAGCACTTCTGACTAACGCAGCCTGTGCATCTTTTAACTCATCTACTTTTTCATACTGATCCGAAAACAGATCCAGACCGACTGCTGCGATCGGATTTAAGCAGTTATACTTAAACATTATGCATTCTCCTCCTCGAATTTTTTCATGAACTCTACTAACTTCTCAACGCCCTCTTTTGGCATAGCGTTGTAGATGGATGCTCTCATACCGCCAACGGTACGATGTCCTTTTAAATTTACAAATCCGGCTTCTGTTGCCTCTTTTACGAATTTTGCATCCAGGTCAGCATCTCCGGTTACGAATGGAACGTTCATCAGGGAACGGTCCTCCGGTACAACAGTTCCTTTGAATAATTTGCTCTGGTCTAAGAAATCATAAAGGATCTTAGCTTTTTCTTCGTTGCGCTCTTTCATCACGGAAAGTCCGCCCATCTTCTTTAACCATTTGAATACTTTTCCGCAGATATAAATGCCGTAGCATGGCGGTGTATTGTAAAGGGAATCTGCATCTGCATGTGTCTTGTATTTTAACATGGTAGGTGTTCCAGGTAAGGTATCCTCCGTGATCAGATCCTCACGGATGATCACAATAACAACACCTGCCGGTCCGACATTCTTCTGGACACCGCCGTAGATCACACCGTATTTTGTGACATCTACCGGCTCTGACAAGAAGCAGGAAGATACGTCAGCGACCAATGTATGTCCTTTTGTGTTCGGGAGTTTTTTGTATTTGGTTCCGTAAATGGTATTGTTCTCACAAATATAAACGTAATCAAGATCATCCGGAATATCAAGATCAGAGCAGTCCGGTATGTAAGAGAATGTCTTATCCTCGGAAGATGCAAGTTTTACTGCCTCGCCGTAAATGGATGCTTCCTGATATGCTTTCTTTGCCCACTGACCGGTCACGATATAACCTGCTTTTTTGTTTTTCATCAGGTTCATCGGGATCATGGCAAACTGCTGGGATGCTCCACCCTGTAAAAACAGGACTTTGTAATTATCCGGAATATTCATCAGGTCTCTTAAATCCTGCTCTGCCTCTTTGATGATATTGTCATATACTTTGGAACGGTGGCTCATCTCCATAACGGACATTCCGCTTCCTTTGTAATCCAACATTTCATCTGCTGCCTCTTTTAATACTTCCTCCGGTAATACAGCCGGTCCTGCAGAAAAATTATACACTCTGCTCATCTTAAACTTCCTCCTCTGATTTATGATTGTTGTTTTTTTGCTAAGTCTTCACCGGTAAATGAAGAACTGATTGCCTCTCCTGGTGCAACCATCGGCCACACCTTGTCATCACAGTTGATGATACAATCAATTAAAACCGGTACTTCTGATTCAAGTGCTTCCTTAAAAGCCTCTTTGAACTCTTCCTGGCTGGTCACGCGATATCCTTTCGCCCCCATTGCCTCTGCTAATTTTACAAAATCCACACCGTCGTCAAGAACAGTTGCGGAATAACGTTTTTCATAGAAAAGATCCTGCCACTGGCGAACCATTCCAAGTACATGATTGTTGACGATTACTTCTATCAACGGCAGCTTTTCGCGTGCTGCAGTTGCGATTTCATTCATGTTCATCCTGAAACAGCCGTCACCTGCAATATTGATCACCTGTTTATCCGGATTGCCGATCTGTGCACCGATCGCAGCTCCAAGTCCATAACCCATCGTTCCGAGTCCACCGGATGATAAAAAGGTACGCGGGTTTTTGTATTTGTAATACTGTGCTGCCCACATCTGATGCTGTCCGACTTCTGTCACGATAACTGCATCTCCCTTTGTCGCACGGTAGATCTCCTCCATCAGATATGGACCACTGAGTCCCTCTTTCGGATAAGTGAGCGGATATTTTTTTTTCAAATCCATGATCTCCCCGATCCATTCCGGATGACTCTGTGCATCTAATTTTTCATTGACACGGATCAGAATTTCTTTTAAATCCCCGATCACACTGGCATCCACCTGGATATTTTTATTGATTTCTGCCGCATCCACATCAAACTGTAAAATTTTTGCCTGTGATGCAAATTTCTTAGCATTTCCAAGAACACGGTCTGAGAAACGGACACCAACTGCGATCAGAAGATCACACTCACTGACACCAAGGTTGGATGTCTTTGTTCCATGCATGCCGAGCATTCCGGTATAAAGATCATCTGTTCCGTCAAATGCTCCTTTTCCCATCAATGTATCACAGACCGGAGCATTTACTTTCCCTGCAAACTCTTTTAATTCTTCCGATGCACCGGAGATCACTGCACCGCCGCCGACAAAGATATACGGTTTCTTTGCCGCCTTTATCATGGAAACCGCTGTATCAACATCTTTTTCGCAGATTGTATCTGTGACCCTTGCGATCGGTTTCGGCTCCACCGAAGTGTATTCCGTCTTTGCCGCTGTGATATCTTTTGGGATATCCACTAAAACCGGTCCCGGACGTCCTGTCTGTGCGATCTTAAATGCACGCCGGATCGTATCTGCAAGTTTTGTAACATCCTTTACAATAAAGTTATGCTTTGTAATCGGCATTGTGATTCCCGCAATGTCGATCTCCTGAAAACTGTCTTTTCCAAGAAGCGGTACGGTAACGTTGCAGGTGATCGCAACAACCGGAACTGAATCCATATATGCGGTTGCGATTCCTGTCACAAGGTTCGTTGCACCAGGACCTGATGTTGCAAAACATACACCGACTTTTCCAGTACTTCTCGCATATCCGTCCGCTGCATGGGATGCTCCCTGCTCATGTGATGTCAGCACATGCCGGATTTCTCCCTGATGTTTATATAATTCATCATATACATTTAAAATGGCACCGCCCGGATAACCAAAAACTGTATCAACACCCTGTTCTTTCAGGCATTCGATCACGATCTGGGCACCTGTTAACTGCATATTATTCCTCCATTCCACTGCCATTCTCATCTGTTTTTAATTTCTACATCATCAGATGCGTCTTTTACAACATATGACTTTTCGAATGACAACTTTTGTATTTCTTTTTTATTTCTGTTCTTCCGGCAATGCTAAAATAGCACCTCTGTTGCCGGAAGTTACTAACGATGCATAGCGTTTCAGATAACCTGTCGTTACCTTTGGCTCTCTCGGCTGCCATTTTGCTTTTCTTGCTGCCATTTCTTCGTCTGAAACTGCAATCTCTAATTTCATCTCCGGAATATTGATACGGATGATATCGCCCTCTTCCACAAGTGCGATTGGTCCGCCGACTGCTGCCTCCGGTGAAACATGTCCGATGGAAGCCCCACGGCTCGCGCCGGAAAAACGTCCGTCCGTGATCAGTGCTACCGATGAACCAAGTCCCATACCTGCGATTGCAGAAGTAGGATTTAACATTTCACGCATACCAGGTCCGCCTTTTGGTCCCTCGTAACGGATGACAACCACATCACCGGCAACGATCTTGCCGCCTTTGATCGCTGCGATCGCATCTTCCTCACAGTCAAAGACTCTCGCCGGTCCCTCATGAACCATCATCTCGTCACAGACAGCGGAACGTTTGACAACACTTCCGTCCGGCGCAAGATTTCCTTTTAATACGGCAAGACCACCCGTCTTACTGTATGGATTGTCAACCGGTCGGATCACTTCCGGATTCTTGTTTACCGCATTTGCGATATTTTCTCCGACGGTCTTTCCTGTCACGGTCATGCAGTCCGTATTTAATAATCCGATGTCCGCAAGTTCTTTCATCACAGCATAGACACCGCCCGCCTCATTTAAGTCCTCCATATAAGTAGGACCTGCCGGTGCAAGATGGCAGAGATTCGGGGTCTTCTCACTGATCGGGTTTGCAAATGCGATATCAAAATCAAATCCGATCTCATGTGCGATTGCCGGAAGATGTAACATACTGTTTGTGGAACAGCCCAGTGCCATATCTACAGTCAATGCGTTTAAGATGGCATCTTTTGTCATGATATCTCTTGGACGGATATTTTTGCGGTACATATCCATAACTGCCATACCTGCATGTTTTGCAAGTTTGATTCTCTCTGAATAAACTGCCGGGATCGTTCCGTTTCCGCGAAGTCCCATACCGAGTGCCTCTGTCAGACAGTTCATGGAGTTTGCGGTGTACATACCGGAGCAGGAACCGCAGGTCGGACATACTTTTTCCTCATATTCTCTCACATCATCCTCGGTCATGGTTCCTGCTGCATAGGAGCCGACTGCCTCAAACATGGAGGATAAACTTCTCTTTTTGCCCTGAACGTGTCCGGCAAGCATCGGTCCGCCGGATACAAATACAGTCGGTACATTGATACGTGCTGCTGCCATTAAAAGCCCCGGTACATTCTTATCACAGTTTGGCACCATGACAAGTGCATCAAACTGATGTGCGAGTGCCATACACTCGGTGGAATCCGCGATCAGATCTCTTGTAACAAGGGAATATTTCATTCCGATGTGTCCCATCGCGATTCCGTCACAGACTGCGATCGCCGGAAATACCACCGGTACACCGCCTGCTTCTGCCACACCTAATTTTACTGCATTTACGATTTTATCAAGATTCATATGACCCGGTACGATCTCATTGTAGGAGCTTACGATACCGACCATCGGTTTATTCATTTCTTCTTCCGTGAAGCCTAATGCATTAAAAAGACTTCTGTGAGGTGCCTGCTGCATCCCTTTTTTTACATTATCGCTTTTCATGTTAAATCAAATCTCCCATTCTAATATCTATATTAAATTCGTTCGCAGATCAGATCTCCCATCTGTGCGGTGCCGACCTGTGTCACTGCGTTTCGTTTATCTTCTTCCTGCGGCATGATGTCGATGGTGCGGTAACCGTCTTTCAACACCTGTTTTACGGCTGCCTCGATGGCATCTGCCTCTTTGTCAAGGTCAAAGGTATAGCGGAGCATCATTGCTGCGCTTAAGATCGTCGCGATCGGGTTTGCGATACCTTTTCCTGCGATATCCGGTGCTGAACCGCCGCTCGGCTCATAGAGACCGAACTTCGTGTCGTTTAAGCTGGCGCTTGACAACATTCCGATGGAACCTGTCACCATGCTCGCCTCATCGGATAAGATATCACCAAACATATTTTCCGTTAAAATAACATCAAACTGTTTCGGATCTTTGACTAACTGCATTGCACAGTTGTCAACTAACATGTGCTCGTAGGTAACTTCCGGGTAATCCTTTGCCACTTCCTCGACCACTTTCCGCCAAAGTCTTGAGGAATCCAGCACGTTTGCCTTGTCCACGCTCGTCACTTTTTTGCGGCGTTTCATGGCAATGTCAAATCCTCTCTTTGCGATCCTGCGGATCTCTGTCTCGCTGTATGTCAGGGTATCTGTCGCAGTCATCACACCGTCAACTTCCTCGGTTTTTCGCGCACCGAAGTATAATCCTCCGGTCAGCTCACGCATGATCATCATATCAAATCCATCCCCAATAATATCATCGCGGAGCGGACATGCCTCTTTTAATTCTTCATATAAATATGCCGGTCTTAAATTTGCAAATAAATTCAAAGACTTTCTCAACTTTAATAATCCTGCCTCCGGTCTTAATTCCGGTGCTAATTTATACCACGGAGAGGTCGCTGTATTACCGCCGATGGAACCCATAAGCACTGCATCGGACGCTTTTGCTGCTGCGATCGCCTCATCTGTTAACGGCACGCCTGTCGCATCAATCGAACATCCGCCCATCAAAATCGCTTCATACAAAAAACTGTGACCATACTTTGTTCCGATCTTGTCTAATACTTTTTTTGCCTCTGCCACGATCTCCGGTCCGATTCCGTCACCGGAAATCACGCCAATCTTACATTCCATGCTCTAATCCCTCTTTCTTTTCCCCTGTCAGATATGTGTAACTGATTTTTTTCGCCTGCCAGAAAGTATCCTGCTTTTCTGCACCATAGAATGCATACTCTGCGAACCTCCTGCTTTGTTATGAATAAAAAGAAAATCAGCGGCCGCTGTGTGCCAGCACTTTATCACATTACTAACAGACAGTATGTATAATGTCTATAATAATGTAATTTTGGCAACATTGCAACCTCTGATTCTATTTTTCTTTTTTATAATATTTATAACTGGGTATTATGAAAGAGCTTTCTTTTCATTACTTTGTTGTATACTATATTATCAAAAATAAAGCGTGGCCAAGTTTTATAGACGGCAAAATCCCCCTCTGATGGCTATTTTGTCTGCCACTACTCTTTAGGTATATATTCTTTATTTCAATCATAAAACTGACCACTTACTGATTTCCCATTTTATATAACCGGCAAAACTTTCCATCTGCCGCCATCAGTTTTTCAAATGTTCCCTGTTCCACAATATTTCCCTGTTCTAAAACCACGATCGCATCGCATTTTTCCAGATTACTTCTGTTATAATGATGCGTGATCATAATGACGGTAATGCCTGGTATATCAAGCACTGCTTTTTCCACCTGGTATGCCATTTTATTATCCAGACTTGAGGTTGCTTCATCAAGCACCCACAATTTCCTGTGGTGTAAAAAAGCTCTTGCGATGGAGATTCTCTGCTTTTCCCCGCCGGAAAGATTTGATCCACCCTCTTTCAACACGGTTTCCAGCCCCATTTCCAGCCTTTGTACAACTCCATCCAGACCAGCCTTTTTTACTGCCATATCTACCTCTTCCTCTGTATACGGATCAAACAATGTGATATTATTTCGCAAAGTATCTTCAAATACATATACATTTTGAGGAATGACTGCTACCTGCTCCATCACAGACTTTTCGGATATTGCATGCATATCCATATCATCAAATCGTATCTGTCCCTGATAATTATTGTAATACCCCAATACCAGCTTCGTCAGCGTTGACTTTCCGCTTCCACTTCCCCCGACCACTGCATACCGTTTTCCTTTTTCAAAGGTAATATTTATATTATTTAATGTCATGTGCTCCGCCTGTGGATAAGAAAAGCTGACATTCTCCATTGAAATCAGATTCTGGAAATTTATACCATCCCCCGTCTCTTCCTTCTTTTGTTCCCCAATCTCTTCCATCACTTTCTGACAGATCGGTGTTCCTGATTTGATCTGTATCAATGACTCAATAAACGTGGACATAGAACCTATGACACTGCTGCTCAGAGCAATGGCTACTGTCAGAAATGATATACTGACTTTTCCATATAGTACCATGATACCAGATATAATTACAATTAATAACTGCAGCGTAAGCTGGACGTCCATCGTGATTCCTCCAACAACACCCTGCACAAACTGGCTGGTAAATTTTTTCTTTCCAAATCTGATGTTTTCCTGTGCATACTGCCCCACCACATTTTCTTCAATCTGATAATTTTTAATAACTTCAAATCCCCTGAAATCATCATTGATCAGTGTATTATGTTTCGCTGCCTCATCCATCTGTTCAATATTGGATTTCTGCAGAATCTGCTGTGTCATGATAGGAACTGCCAGTCCCACAATTCCAACTACAATTAAAAGTATGCAAAGCACCACATTCTGTACAAATGCATAAGCAAGTGAGAATACAATTTCTTCCAGCTGGACGACCAATATAAAATATGCGAGCAATGTCGTTTCTACCACCTGTAAATCATTGTGATATAAAGATGTATAGTAACTGGTATTCTGTTTGTAATACCCGGTCATATCCCTGTTTAATATACTCTGGAATAAATCCTGGCGGATATCACATATGACTTTCATTGAAAATTTATTTTTTGCATACATGTAAAATAAATAAATCAATGCCAGCCCAACTGCCAAAATTATCACCATCAGAAACATCTCTTTTATCCTGTCTTTTTTCCCATTTGCGACAATCTCCGTCACATACTGCATTGTATAAGAAGAAAACACGCCTATCAGTGCATTTAAAACACCTGCTATCATAAACAGAACCGCTATTCCCTTATGCTTTTTTATGTACTTTTTCATATAGATCCCTCCCTGTATGTAATGCAATTTATCTGATCTTCCATCAAAAATGGCATAGATTTATTTTTCAAACATAATCTGGCATAAGACTGCGTTTTCCCATACACTATAAACACACTATTCACAGAATAATTCAATATTTCCTGCACATGATGAAATTCATGTTCAAAATTTAAATCTATTGTTGAAAATGAAACTTCTTTCTCTGCATACAAATGCGAATGAATAACGACGGGGATCTTGTTATTCTTTTCACAATACTTTATCAGTTTCATTTGATCTTCCATGTTAATCTTTGCTGCCAGGTCTGTCTGTCCCTCACTCAATATACAATAAATCTCGTCTATACTAATCGTTTCGTCCTCATAGTCTGCAAGTGCCAGGACAGCTATCTCATTTTGTGGATTTTCCGTTAACGCAATAGCTACTCTGTTCTCAACACTTTCTTCATATTTAATTAGATAATACATATGCTCCTCATTTTTATCTATTTGATTTTTAGTATTACAACTACATTTAGGGAAATACATGTAACAAACAGGTATTTCCCTTAAAAATAAATGCATTTTTAATTTACTAATTTACACAAGCACACCATAAAATTGCTCCTGCTCCACCTGCTAATTTTTCATCTAATAATTTCATACATTCTTTTTCTTCTTCCGTTAATTCAATCATTTCTACTTTTACCAATTTTTCATTCTGTTTTCTTTCTTCCATCATATCTTTCTCCTTTTACATCTTAAGTTTATTTTATATTAATGCATTTATTTTTCACATAATTATTGATAGTCTCTGAATAAAAAGACACCCGTTTACTACAATCTATTATATTTTTATTCAAAGCAACCTCTGCTACACATTGATGGCAAAAATTCCTTCCATTACACTCCTTACATCTATAGGCAGATTGTAATTTTTTTAATTGACAAACAACTTCTGAAAACTGCTGTCTTTTATCCCATGCCTCATCTAAAATATTCCCCATTCGATATTTTTCTTTTAAAAGTACAAACATATGGCATGGATAGATATCTCCATTGGGGAAAACTGCATAATTATTTAAACCAGCTCTGCAAAAAACTGTATTCTGTTTTTTTTCATCATACAGCATCTGTAAGAACTGCATTTCTTCTATAAAAGAAAGATTTTCTTTAAAATACATTTCATTATTTATCAATTTTTCGTCTGATCCATAGATGTCATTTGCAGTTTCCAACATAATGTTCTCTACTGATAATTCTTCATGAAAAAATTTTTTTAATGTCTGTTCTGTATATCCCAGTTTTTTGTATAAATCTGTACATGTACATTCTATCGCACTAACATCTCTTCCTCTTTTCCTCAGGCGATTTAAATTTTTCACAATCGTATCATACACATCCATATTTTGAGTTCGACTTATTCTCTGCTCATTTGTAATTTCTTTCGGACCATCAATACTAACTGTAAGGTTGATTCCATATTTTACAATATCATCTAACAATTCTTCCGGTAAAAAAGTAAAGTTTGTAACCATTCCATAGTTTTGCACCAATATATCATTTTCTTTAAACTTTTTACAGATATATGAAATCATTTTGTAGCCCAATGCCGGCTCTCCACCAAAAAATTGTACCATTTCAACCTTAATTTGTTCCTGTTTCAAATATCTGACTAAAGCATCCACTACTTCATAAGATAACATTTGCTCTTCTCCGTAATAATTGCCACCATTGGCATAACAATAAACACAATTCAGATTACAAATAGTGCAGACCATAATTTCTAACTTATGAATAACCTTTACATTATCTTCTGATACACTTTGATGCACACTTTGATTTTTCTTAAATTTTTCCAACAGATTTTCATATGCATCTGTCAATTCAGTCTTTCCATCCTGACAATCTTTTAAATTCTTTGCTGTATTTCTGTCTATTTTTGCCAGACGTTTCTGTGGCAGGTAATAAACACATCCAAATTCTTCATCTATGGTAAAAAGAAAATCTTTTTTTATTGTTTCTATATCCATACTTTTTTCACTTTCATTACTGTAATATTTTATTTCTGTTGACATCATTTACTTTAATCTTTAAATCACTAAAAGACCATGTCAAAACTGGAAAAAAAGTTTTTCCAGTTTTGACATGGTCTTTCCGCAATATCTATAATATAATCTTTTTAAATTAATAGAAACGAGGTTCAAATACATATGAAAAAATTAACAAGATTAACATTTTTAATGTTACTTTTACTTACATTAAAAACAAATGTTTCCCTGGGAAAAAATACATCTCAAATCATTATGCCCATAAATGATGATTTACCTTATATAGATGTTTACAATATGGACAACTCTATCGCTTCCCCAAAATATTCCTCATAAAAATTCTTGATATTCCTCATATCAATCTGATTATTTTTTGCCCTACACGTATAATAAATTCCCTTTATATGCTCCTTACACCCCTCTAATTCCCCCTGATCTAGTTCCCCGGTTTCTATCATTTTTATTTTATTCCACTCAATATCAAACAAAATAAAATATAAGACATATGCATACGCATGTTTCCTTGCTTTCGGCAAAACATATTCACAAAGTTCCATCGACTTACAATACTCGCCAACTGCCCCATAATACTTTGAAAGATTTGCAGCAATACTAAGTTCTTCGATCTCCCATTCTGCCATATATCCTTCCCGCAGGCTGCGCAGCAGCATTTCACAGATTTTTATACTTTTAGGATACTCATCTATTCTGCCATATGCCACAGCCAGCCGCTTTAAAAGTGTAATCTCCTGTTCCCGGAAAGGATATATCACATCACTGTCAAGAAATTTTTTATACTGTGGTACAACTTCTTCTGCAAGCTCTTCTAATGCTTCCACAAGCTGTTCTGCTGTAATGCGCTGCATATAATAATCCAAAAAAGTACTTTCCCGGCGGATATATCTTTGTGTAGATGCGTCTTTTCCAACAAGTTTTTTCATCTGTTCCATATAAAAGTCTGCTTTTTCAAAATCATGCTTTGCCATAGCATCCTCAAAATATTCCCGCTCCTCTATCAGTTCCATATCCCTGCTGACGCACACAGCATAATTTTTTTCTGTGATCTGGTACATTTTCTCCATAAGTTGCCGATATGTATCACTTTTCACTTTATGTTTTCCGTTTTCAATTCTGGAAAGTGTTTCTACAGAACAGACACCCTCACTTAATTCTTCCTGTGTCATTTTCTTTGCAATTCTTGAAAGCCGTATCATATCACCAACATTATAATTTCCCATATGGCACCTCTTTCTACACTCTGTCACCCGTCGTTTTTATTTTTTGCACCAGTTCCACATTGTTCATGACAAGTGCCGTATAATAAGCCATCGTAAGTTCCACCTGACATTGTTTTTGATATTCCTGCTGCATGTCCTTGTTTCTCTGCATCAGCTCTTTTAACAGTCCTGCCTTCTTAAAATGCAATTCTGCCAGTCCACGCATCGTTCTGCTTTCTTTTACAAGTGTTAACGCCTGTTCAATGTATTCCAGTTCCTTTTGTGCATCTCCTTTTTCTTCCTGTATGCTGGCAAGTTCTTTCAGAATGGACATTTCAGCCTGTTCCTTGATTTTTTTCGAATCATACTTTCTTGTAAAAAGCAGCATTCTTTTCAATTCTGCCTCTTTCCATGAAATATCTTCCGAAAACTGAATCAGCCCCAAAAAAAGTTTTATCTCCATTTCACTGTATAAATCAGAAGTATTTTTCCTCTTTCCAAAAAAAGGTTTTGTCAAAAGGACCGCCGCATCTAATACAGCCTTGATTTCTTCTTTTGATGCACCACGTTTCTGTAACAGTTCTGCCTTTCCCCAGAGATAATATTGTTCATGAAGCACTTGTTTTTTTGGCATTACACTTTGATAACTCTGTAACAGTTTCTCCGCTGTATCCAGATTTTTCTCTTCTAAATTCCGATGGATATCTTTTCGTAACCGGAACAAGTTGTAATCTTTCTCATTCAATAACAATTCAAATTCAAGAACCTGCTTTCCTATTCTTGACAACAATGTCGCACTGACTAATGAATCCACCTCACGATATCCCTCTTCAATCCGGAACATCGTTGCTGGTGAACAAATTCCTTCACAAACCTGTGTCATGGACAATCCATACTTCTCCCGATAATACGACAATGCAATCCCTACCGTATTTAATTTCATCTTCTGCCCCTCTAAAACTTTTCTGTCAGGCAGCAGAATATAAATTCCATAAATATTCTACTCCTATAAAGAAAAACCTGTTATGTTTTCTCATCCACACATAACAGGCTTTCTGGTACTACACTTATTTCTCCATTGCTTCTTCCGGTTTCTCCACTGCGGAGATTGCAGCTTTCTGCATCGGGATACGGCAGTTCTTGTTGTTGCCGAACTCAACGATCACGGTATCATCTGCGATATCGATCACAGTACCGTAAAATCCGCTTGTTGTCAGTACGGTATCACCGACTGCAAGTTCTGACAGCATTGCATTTTTCTTCTTTGCTTCTTTCTGCTGCGGGCGGATCATGAAAAAGTACATGAAACCAAATAAAACTACTAACCAGATAATCATACCGCCCCAGCCTGCTGCTGTGGATGCGGATGAAGTGGATGCTAAAATTGACATCTTCTCAGTTCCTCCTAAATTTAATAGACATTACAATACATAATACACAAAATAGGCTTTTTAGACAAGCACTTTGCCAAATTTTATGATTAATTTATTTTTAGCCATTCTGTTTTTCTTTCTCGCGGTTGATCTGTCCCATACCGTACAGCTTTTCTTCCTTATAAGAATGGAATCTGCCTTCATCGATGGCATCGCGGATCTCTTCCATCATTGTATTGTAAAAATACAGATTGTGGAGCACGCAGAGTCTCATACCAAGCATTTCTTTTGCTTTTAACAGGTGGCGCACATATGCCCTGCTGTAACGGCGGCAGGTCGGACAGCCGCAGCCTTCCTCGATCGGGCGCATGTCTTTTTCATATTTCTGATTAAAAAGATTGATCTTTCCCTGATTGGTGTATACATGACCGTGACGTCCGTTTCTGGTCGGATATACGCAGTCAAAGAAATCAACGCCGCGCTCTACGCCTTCTAAGATATTTGCCGGAGTACCGACGCCCATCAGATAGGTCGGTTTGTGAAGCGGCAGATAAGGGACTGTCTCGTCTAAAATATGGTACATCTCCTCATGTGTTTCACCGACTGCAAGTCCGCCGACTGCATATCCGTCTAAATCCAGCTCAGCGATACGTTTTGCATGATCGATACGGATATCCGAATAGATAGCGCCCTGATTGATTCCAAATAACATCTGATGACAGTTGACCGTTCCCTCCTCGGCATTCAACTGCTGCATTTTGGTTTTGCATCGCTCTAACCATCTGGTTGTCCGTGCCACGGAAGCCTCCACATAGCTGCGGTCTGCAAGTGCCGGGGCACATTCATCAAATGCCATTGCAATCGTGGAACCGAGGTTCGACTGGATCTGCATGCTTTCTTCCGGTCCCATGAAAATCTTTGCACCGTCAATGTGGGAATGGAAATAGACGCCCTCCTCTTTGATCCTGCGCAGTCCGGCAAGGGAGAACACCTGAAATCCGCCGGAATCCGTGAGGATTGGACGGTTCCAGGACATGAATTTATGGAGTCCGCCGACTTCGCGGATCAGTTTATCCCCGGTGCGGACGTGCAGATGGTAGGTATTTGACAGTTCTACCTGGCATTTGATCTGCTCTAAGTCCTCGGTGGATACGGCACCTTTGATGGCCGCAACGGTGCCGACGTTCATGAATACCGGGGTCTGTATATCACCGTGGACGGTGTGCAGGATTCCGCGTTTGGCGCGGCCTTCCTGTTTTAGTAGTTCGTACATTGTTTATAATCTCCTTTTTTCTTTATATGAAATGTGTAGCGAAACTCTGGTAAAAGCTGTGAGCGCATGGAAAGCTTTCCATGCGAATTTACTGTTTTGGAGAGTTTCGCTTTGGCTGTTTTTACATGTATGAAAATATCATCTGTCTTTACCGGATAATTGATCCAATAAATCAAAATAGTTCTCGAAGGTTTTGCGGCAGCAGGATGGGTTGTCTATCACGATTCCATCCACTTTCAAACCTAGGAGGGCAAATGACATGGCAACGCGGTGGTCTTCATAGGTTGACACAATGCCAGCGGACGGGATTCCTGGTTTTATTGTGATGGCATCCGGTTCTTCGGTACATGTGATTCCGCGTTTGGTCAGTTCCTCTGACATGGCATGGAGGCGGTCGCATTCCTGTCCACGGATATGTCCGATGTGGGTGATATGCACATCGGATTTGCAGAACGGTGCCATTGCAGCAAGAGTCAATGCCTGATCTGAAAAATCGTTCATATCGATCTCAATTCCTTTTAGTGTATCTTCAGCGGGTCCGGTCACTTCAATCCCGTCTGCTTTTTCTGTGACGGTACAGCCCATCTGTGCAAGCACATCCAAAAACTTCATATCGCCCTGGCTGTTGTCCTTGTGCACATGTTTTACAAGTGCCCTGCCGCCTGTGATTGCAGCTGCCGCATAAAAATAACACGCTGCCGAAACATCCGGTTCGATCTGATAATGTTTTTTCTGATAGACGGCTTTCGGATCAATCCGATAATTTTTTCCGCCATATTTTACCTCCACACCCGCATCCGCTAACATTTTTCTTGTGATGCGGATATAGGAACCGTCTGTTTTCTCACTTGTGATGTGGATGTCTAATCCCTGCGGTATCATCGGTGAGATAAGCAAAAGTGCACTTAAAAACTGAGTGCTCTTGCTGATGTCAAGTGACAACTGCAGTGGGGTTCCATCTGCCTTTGACTGATCTGCGCCGGCTTTTGGATTTCTCCGTCCACAAATCTTCACCGGCAGATGTCCTTCTGTTTCCAGATAAGTAATCTTTGCACCAACTCTGGTGAGCAGTGAAAATAACTCCTGCATCGGTCTTTTTTTCATCTGCTCTGAAGCTTCGATCGTATATTCCCCATCGGAAAAACCAAGCATGGCCGTCAGAAAACGGGCGGCTGTCCCGGCACCTCCGACATTGATCACTGCCTGTTTCTTGGGAATATTTCCACCACAACCTAAAACAGTAACCGCCTTTTCCGACTCATTGATATCTACCATAAAGCCCAAAGATACCAGACTCTCCAGAAAATGCCTTGAGTCATCAGAAAACAGCACTCCTTCTAACTTCACTTCACCATCCGATAAAGCTGCCATCAAAAGTGCACGGTTTGTCATGCTCTTAGATCCCGGCACATCCACCGTCCAGTCGACCGGTCTATCTAATCTTTTTACCTCATATTGTTCCTTCATATATTTTCATCCCTGTTATCAGTTTTCCTGCCTCTAAACGCTTTTCCCATTTTAACATATTCCTGTTGTCACGAAAAGAGAAATCTTTTATAATGATTAAGATATATAATCTTATAATACACATTTTCAGGAGGAATATTTCATGGCTGGTTCATCATTCGGTACAATTTTTAAAATTACAACATGGGGCGAATCCCACGGGAAGGGACTCGGCGTTGTGGTGGATGGATGTCCTGCCGGACTGCCTCTTGATGAAAATGACATCCAGAAATTTTTAAACCGCAGGAAACCGGGTCAGTCAAAGTTTACCACCCCGCGGAAAGAAGATGACGCAGTCGAGATTTTATCCGGCGTGTTTGAGGGAAAAACAACCGGTACGCCGATCTCTCTTGTCGTGTACAATCAGAACCAGAAATCCAAAGATTACAGTGAGATTGCGTCCTATTACCGTCCGGGACATGCGGACTATACTTTCGACCAGAAATACGGTTTCCGCGATTACCGCGGCGGCGGACGTTCCTCCGGGCGCGAGACGATCGGACGTGTTGCAGCCGGTGCGATCGCTGTCAAAATATTAAACCAGCTCGGCATCACATTTTTGACTTACACCCGTTCCATCGGGCCGATCAGTATTTCATCACAGAATTTTGATGCCGCACAGATCAATGAAAATCCGCTCTACATGCCGGATGCCGACGCTGCGGAAAACGCAGAAAATTATTTAAATGCCTGCATCGCCGAACAGAATTCCTCCGGTGGTGTTGTGGAATGTATCATCCAGGGTGTTCCCGCCGGACTTGGCGATCCTGTCTTTGAAAAATTAAATGCGAATCTCGCAAAAGCAGTCATGTCGATCGGTGCAGTAAAAGGTTTTGAGATCGGTGACGGATTTGACGTTGCGAAAGCAACCGGAAAAAACAATAACGACGCCTTCCGCATCGGTGCTGACGGCAGGCCGGTCAAAACAACCAACCATGCCGGAGGTATTTTAGGCGGAATGAGCGACGGAAGTGACATTATCCTGCGCGCCGCGATCAAACCTACACCATCCATCGCTGCCCCCCAGCAGACTGTCAATAAAGATGGGGAAGAAATTGATGTGAGCATCAAAGGACGCCATGATCCGATCATCGTTCCACGCGCCGTGGTCGTTGTGGAGTCCATGGCTGCCGTAACTCTTGTGGATGCCCTTTTTACAAATATGAGCGCAAGGATGGATTCTCTTGAAATGTTTTATCAACACTAATACTTTATAATTCATAGGACGTAATTTCCTATGAAGATTCGGGGTGTCAAAAGGTGGCTCACAACTTAGCTGCTGGCAAACTGCACAAATCCGGGACTGTTTTTGTGACTTTAGTAGAAAATTAGTAAATCTTAGTATGCCTGTCTATTTACAGTAATGTTCTGCCACGGACGGCAGAACAAGGCTTCGCGAGCCATGGAAGGCTCGTTGAATGCCGTTTACGTCACTCTGTGAAAAACTGATTCAGGCATACTTAGTTTTTCTTATTTTCGGACAACGGAACAAAACAAGTTCGGTTTTGTGCAATTTGACAGACCCAAAATTGAAAACCACCTTTTGACACCCGAATCCTATGAATCTTATGAATTATAAAATGCCGTCCATTCCTGGTCGGCATTTTTTGTTATTCTTATGTAAGTAAACTAAGTATCATCTGGGCAGTCTCTGTCAGTCCCGTCCCGTTATCCATACTTCTCTTTTGCATATAGCGATGAGCTTCCTCCTCTGTCAGGTTGTTACGTTCCATCAAGAGTGCTTTTGCTTCACTGATCAGATTCATCTCTTTCTCCGACCGCTCCTTCGGTTTTTGTCTTGCCTTTTTCCGTCTGCGTGTAATCGTGTATTCCATCATTTCAACGGTCTGGAGCAGTTCATTGATCTTTAGCGGTGTCGATAAACAGACCAGATTTTCCACATCACGCTCACCACAGTTTCCCGGTGATGCCACGAGCAGCATTTCAAACTGAGGGGGGAGATATTCATGTAATTCCGTATACATCATATCCACAAAACGGTAACCACATACCATGATCCCTCCGTCCAGTTCATTTGCATTCTGTAAAGCCTGGGCGCCTGTCGTGCAGACGGCATCCACATGATGACCGTTCTGCATCAGGATCTTTTTGATATTACGCGCAGTATCCTGTTTCGGAAATGCAACGATAATGTTTGTCAAATCTTTTCCCCTTCATTCCTATATCAGATTTTATACAGGTAATTATTGATCTCCCAATCGGAAACCTGCGCACGATAATCTGCCCATTCCGATTTTTTGGCCTCAATATATTTTTCCGTCGCGTGTCTGCCCAGCACGTTCTGTAAATATTCGTCTTTTTCAAATTCTGCAAGTGCCTCTCCAAGGTCAGCCGGAAGTTCCTCGATACCGAGTTTATTTTTCTGTGACATACGCATCTCAAAAACATTTTCCGTCACTGCTGCCGGCGGCTCAATCTGATTCCGGATACCATCAAGTCCTGCCTGTAAGCACACCGCAAGTGTCAAATACGGATTGGCTGCGGAATCCGGACATCTGAGTTCCACCCTTGTACCCTCGCCTCTTGTAACCGGAATACGGATGAGTGGGCTGCGGTTTGTCACAGACCATGCAATATAGATTGGTGCCTCATATCCCGGAACCAGACGCTTATAGGAATTAACAAGCGGATTGGTAATCGCCGCCATTCCTTTCATATGTTTCATCAGACCGCCGATAAACCAGTATGCTTCTTTGCTGAGTCCTAACTCGCCGTCCGGATCGTCAAAAATATTTTTTCCGTCCTTGCAGAGTGACATATTCACATGCATACCGGAACCGTTGATTCCAAATTTCGGCTTTGGCATAAAACTTGCAAACATTCCATGACGTTTTGCGATCGTTTTGACAGCCAGTTTAAATGTCATGATATTGTCTGCTGTTTTGACCGCCTCATCATAACGGAAATCGATCTCATGCTGTGCCGGTGCAACCTCATGATGGGAAGCTTCAATCTCATATCCCATATCCTCTAACGTCAGCACCATATCACGTCTCGCATTTTCACCCAGATCGATCGGTCCAAGATCAAAATATCCGGCACGCTCCGTGCTGATCGTGGTCGGCTGCCCATCCTCATCCTGATTAAACAGGAAAAATTCACATTCCGGTCCGACATCAAAACGATATCCCATCTGCGTTGCATCTTCCACTGCCTTCTTTAAGATATAACGCGGATCACCCTCAAAAGGTTTTCTGTCCGATGTATAAACATCACAGATGATCCTTGCAACCTTTCCCTGCTGCGGACGCCACGGGAAAATTACAAACGTGTCAAGATCCGGATACAGATACATATCCGACTCCTCGATACGGACAAATCCCTCAATGGACGAACCGTCAAACATACATTCATTACTTAATGCTTTCTCTAACTGACTGGACGTGATCGCCACATTCTTTAAAGTTCCAAACATATCCGTAAACTGCAGACGGATAAATTCCACATCCTCTTCCTCTACCATATTAAAGATATCCTGTTTCGTATACCTGCTCATCAAAAATCACTCCTTCTTCATATACTGCAACACTTTATCGTAAGCCATCGGTCCTCCAAATAAATCGAGTGCGCTTCCAATGGTCACGTTCAATCTGTTATTCCCCAGTTTCTTCAGTTCCAAAAGGTCTTCAAAACTGCCAACGCCCCCGGCATAAGTGACCGGTATCTTTCCCCATTCGCCGAGCATCTTTACCAGTTCCTTTTCAATCCCTTTTGCTTTTCCTTCGACATCCACAGCATGGATCAGGAATTCATCACAATAGGATGAAAGTTCGTCCAATAGTACGGTGCTGACCTCTTCATCTGTAAACTTCTGCCATCGGTCTGTCACTATATAATAGGTATCTTCTTTTTTTCTGCAGCTTAAATCAAGCACTAAATGCTCCCGTCCCACTGCAGCTTTTAAGCGTTTTAAATTATCATAATTGATCTTTCCATCCCGGAACACATACGAAGTAACGATCACATGACTCGCTCCGGCATCCAGAAACTCTTTTGCATTTTCCGCTGTAACTCCACCACCGATCTGAAGTCCGCCGGGATATGCCCGCAGTGCATGTTCTGCCTGTTCACGCGTCGCTTTGTAATACTCACTGCTCACCGGATTCAAAAGAATAATATGCCCTCCTTTGATTCCTTCTTTCTGATACAGCTTTGCAAAATAAGCGGCATCCTGCTCAGCCACAAAATTCTCCGTTGCCTGGTCTCCGGCATCCTTTAAACTTCCACCAACGATCTGTTTAACTTTTCCGTTATGGATGTCGATACAGGGACGAAACTCCATAATTTTCCCCCTTTTTCTTCTCTTCTTTTTTCACAGAATAACATATTTTATCTGTGATGTTCTCTTTTATTTAGGTAAAAAATGGGCGACGTATGCCCGTGCTCTGGCCCCGTCGCCTAAAGCCATCATATCACACATCAAATCATTTGTGAACCATAATTTCTATAAGGTTTTTTCGCACGTTTTATTATTATTTCTAATATATATCTATTTTTATAAATTCACACTTATATCTCATTGACAGAGTATTTTTTTTTTGCTATGATACAGAAACTAATATATCTTTTTCATACAATTCAATAAGAAGAAAGTGAGGAAAATAAAATGGGAACAATTATTGGTGAAGGTATTACTTTTGATGATGTGTTATTAGTTCCACAGTATTCAGAAGTTACACCAAACATGATTGATCTGACAACGCATCTTACAAAAAAGGTCGTTTTAAATATTCCTATGATGAGCGCTGCCATGGATACCGTTACAGAACACAGAATGGCCATTGCAATGGCAAGACAGGGCGGTATCGGTATTATCCACAAAAACATGTCGATCCAGGCACAGGCCGATGAGGTAGATAAGGTAAAGCGTTCTGAAAATGGCGTTATCACGGATCCATTTTACCTTTCCCCGGATCATACATTACAGGATGCCGAAGATCTGATGCGCAAATTCCGCATCTCCGGTGTGCCGATCTGCGAAGGTGGCAAATTAGTCGGTATCATCACAAACCGTGATTTAAAATTTGAGACAGATTTTACCAAAAAGATCAGTGAAAGCATGACTTCCGAGAATCTGATCACAGCTCCGGAGGGCATCACTTTAGAGGAAGCAAAAAAGATCCTCGCAAAAGCAAGAAAAGAAAAACTTCCGATCGTAGATAAGGATTTCCACTTAAAAGGACTGATCACGATCAAAGATATTGAAAAACAGATCAAATATCCGCTCTCTGCCAAAGACGAGTTAGGCCGTCTGCTCTGCGGTGCCGGTGTCGGTATCACAGGAAACATGATGGAACGTGTAGAAGCTTTAGTAAAAGCGCACGTTGATGTGATCGTTGTTGACTCTGCACATGGACATTCCAAAAATATCTTAGAGGCAGTCAAAAAGATCAAAGCTGCCTACCCGGATCTGCAGGTCATCGCAGGAAACGTTGCTACCGGTGATGCAACACGCGATCTGATCAAAGCAGGTGCTGACGCAGTCAAAGTCGGTATCGGACCTGGTTCTATCTGTACCACCCGTATCGTTGCAGGTATCGGTGTTCCTCAGGTTTCCGCTATCATGGACTGCTACAACGCTGCAAAAGAGTTCGGTGTTCCGATCATTGCAGATGGTGGTATCAAATATTCCGGAGACATGACAAAAGCTCTCGCTGCCGGTGCTAATGTATGTATGATGGGCAGCATGTTTGCAGGATGTGACGAAGCTCCGGGGACTTTTGAACTGTATCAGGGAAGAAAATACAAAGTATACCGCGGTATGGGATCTCTTGCAGCCATGGAAAACGGCAGTAAAGACCGTTACTTCCAGGAAGGTGCGAAGAAACTGGTTCCGGAAGGCGTTGAAGGACGTGTTGCATACAAAGGTTCCGTGGAAGACACTGTATTCCAGTTAGTCGGCGGTATCCGTTCCGGTATGGGCTACTGTGGCTGCCCGACCATCGAGGACTTGAAAGAGAAGAGCAAATTCGTTAAGATCTCCGCAGCAGCTCTCCGTGAGAGTCATCCACATGACATTCACATCACCAAAGAGGCTCCGAATTACAGTATTGACGAATAATCCTCTTTCCGATATAATATATGGTAAATTTTAAACATTCCGGCGCTATTTTTGCTATAGTGCCGGAAAATTTTATATTTTAATGAGGTGAATTTTCGTGGACGCAAGTGCCATATCACAGATTATTTTTCTAATTATTTTATTGATTCTCTCTGCTTTTTTTTCATCCGCAGAGACAGCTCTTACGACCGTAAATAAAATCCGGATGCGTACACTCGCAGATGACGGAAACAAACGCGCCGAACAGGTACTTCGTATTACCGACGACTCCCACAAGATGCTCAGCGCGATCTTAATCGGCAACAATATCGTCAATCTCTCCGCCTCCTCACTGGCAACCACGCTTGCAATCAAGCTTTGGGGCAGCGTCGGCGCAGGTATTGCAACCGGTATCCTTACGTTTCTGATCCTCGTCTTTGGTGAGATTTCTCCAAAAACTTTTGCGACACTTTATGCGGATCAGATTTCGATCGCCTATTCCGGTATTATCGGTTTTCTTATGAAAATACTGACTCCTGTGATTTTTCTGGTAAATCAGTTTTCCATGGGCTTTTTATTTTTACTGCATGTGGATCCAAAGGCAAACAACAATCAGATGACAGAGGAAGAACTCCGTACCATCGTGGATGTCAGCAAAGAAAACGGTGTCATCGAATCAGAAGAACATGAGATGATCAACAATCTGTTTGATTTTGGTGATGCGCAGGCAAAGGAAGTTATGATTCCAAGACCTGATATGACTTTTGCAAATGTAAATAATACTTATGACGAACTGATTGATATTTTTCAGGAAGACAAATTTACCAGACTTCCTGTCTATGAGGATACGACCGATAACGTCATCGGTATCCTGAACATGAAAGATCTTCTCCTCTGCAAGGACAAGGAGCATTTTTCCGTGCGGGATATCATGCGTGAACCTTATTTTACTTTTGAGCACAAAAATACCGCAGAACTTTTTATTGAGATGCGTAAGTCATCTATCTCCCTTGCAATCGTACTTGACGAGTACGGTGCAACTGCCGGTCTTATCACGCTTGAGGATCTCTTAGAGGAGATCGTGGGTGAGATCCGTGATGAATACGACACGGATGAAGAAGATCCGATCCTGCCGCTTAATGACCGCGAATTTATCGTTTCCGGTTCCACCAACCTGCAGGATCTCTGCGATGAGTTAGATCTTAATTTCAGTTCCGAAGATTATGATACGATCGGCGGATATCTGCTCGGTCTCTTAGATCATCTGCCGGAAAAAAATGAGATCATCATCACAGATGACAATGTGCTTCTCCGCGTCGAACAGATGGACAAAAACCGGATTGAGAAAGTTTACATAAAAAAACCGGACTTTCCACCGGATGAATCAGACAAACAATAAACAATAGAAAGAAACGGATATAAAAATACCGGCCTGCAGCCTCAGATTTTATCTGATTTTGCAAGCCGGTATTTTTTATCCTTCTTATTTCGGTTTTTATTCAATATCGCACAGATCGCTTCCTGCCTCAGAACGGAACCGGAATGTATCCTCTACTCCATGATAGGAAATGGAAAAACTTCCCTCCATATCCAGATAGGAATGTGCTGCTGCAACCGCATCTAAAAATTCTGCGATATTTTCCAGAAAACCTTCTGCACATTCCGGTGAACTGCACGCTTCTTCCTCTACCTTTTCGTCAATATACAGACGAAGCGTAAAATCATCCATGTCGCTCTCATTGTCCACTTCCGCTTTCTGTAAATAGGAATTGGTGCAATTCTTAAACAGATTGCTTACATAAGATGCCGTAGAAGAAATCCGTGACTGCGAAATATCCTCCGCCTCTAAATATATCTTGTAACTGATTTTTAAACTGTTGTCTGCCATTTTCTCTTTCTCCCGTTTTTTATTTATACTTATATCGCATTTTGTAAAATGGATCGGTATATCTTTGTTATTTCTTTGTAGTGACTGCTTTTACCTTAGACCAGCCCGAATAGATCTTTTTTGATTTTCCATTCACTTTTACAGTCTTATAGGTGCGGACGCGTATGTAATATTTCTTTTTTGCTTTTAATTTTGAAACGTCCAGTTTTACCTTTTTGGTATTATTGACGTTCTTTGCCACAACCGACTTTTTGAATTTCGCATCCACTGCATACTGGATCTGGTAACCGCTTGTCTGTTTTGCCTGCTTCTTCCAGGACACCGAAAATGCTTTTTTCTTTGCCTTTACACTGGAAATGGCGGTTCCTTTCGGTATGATCTGAAATGTTTTCTGGTATTTTCCGGTGTAATCACCTTTCATTTCAATCGTGACCGTATAGATACCGGCATTTTTCCGCCCGGACGGCTTCTTTATTTTATAATCCGTTCCCTCTTTTAACTTCTTTCCAGCACTGTTTGTCACTTTTACCGCCGGCATATGGGACTTACCGTCATAGGTATAGGAAGTCTTTGAGAGCTGGACCATCTTTACTTTCGGAAGGGTTCGTACCGTTTCCGTCTTTCCACAGACGCTGCATTTCCGTTTCACTTTTCCGCTCTCTCTGTACTCACTCCACTTATGACCGGCTGCCGGAATTACTTTCTGTGCCACAAGCACTGTTTTACACACACTGCAATGACTTCCTTCCGTAAGACCGGTCGTCTCACAGGCTGCTGCTACCGCTGCATCTTTTACCGGTGTATGCCCTGTTGCCGGAATCACTGTCTGTTCTGTCAATATTTCCCCACAGACACTGCAGTGGCTTCCCTCTGTGAGACCGGTCGTCTCACAGGATGCTGCTACCGCTGCATCTGTCACAATTGTATGACCTTCTATCGGGATTTTTCCAGGATCTGTCTGCGTAGCTCCACTATCTAATGTACATACCGGCAAATACCCCTCCCAATAATCTTCTTCTGTATGACATGTTTTCGACCAGCTGCTGTATGTATCATAAAACTCATCACTTTTCACAAAAAAATTATAATAATAACCATCACTCTGGTCATCCCATGTACAATCCACATTATACCAGGAGCTACATATTTTTACTTTATTCCATTCATGGTTGGAACTCGTCACCACCGCCGTATCGATTCCTGAGCCATTGCACATCATTGCAAATGACTGGGCATATCCGGCACAGACAGTCTTATCCGTACAGAAAACGCTGTACACAGACTGTGAATATTCTGTACTCTCCGTTGCAAAATCGCTATTCACAAGAGCCTGATTATAATACACTTTTTCACAGATCAGATCATGTATCTTTTTAACCTTTTCATAATCTTTACTGCATTGATCGATCTGCTCCTGCCAGGCATCCACCTGTTCCTTTACTTTTTCCGTCTTTTCCATCCGGTCTGTACCGTTTTCAAACGCAGGATAAATACCGAATACCAGAGAAATTGTATCATTTGAATATGAAATTGTATAAACTGTCGCATTCAAAAAATAATATTGTGGATTTGAATACCGAAACATCAACAGTACATTTTTCTGCTGTGCCTTCGCAAGTGTGCTTCCAGAAATTGCCTGCATCCGATATGCCCCCGACTTTGTCGTCACAGCATCCGTTTCCGTCGTCAGGTACTTTTCACAGATGACATCTAAGGCATTCCAGTACGCTTTTTCTTCGTCCGATAACTGATCATAAAAGTAATCGCTTCCATACTTGTTCCAGTCGTCCGCTGCTATGTCTGCCGTTCGAAGCAAAGACTGTTCGGCAATATCACTTTCTTCTATGGATTCATAATCCTCGTCAGCCGCCTCTTCGGTTTCTTCCTCAAATACAAGTCGTCCTGTCGGCAATTCCATATCCGTTAGGACTTCATCCGCATAAATGCTGTTGTTTTTTTCTGAAAATGCAAATATCAGACTGCAAAAAATTACCGTCAATATTTCTATTTTTAATTTTGCTCTTTTCATAACATCCTTATCCTTACCTGCCGCTCATTTATCAGTCACAATCTTCTTCCCTGATTTTAAGAAAACTGTTCATTTTTCATGGCACTTTATGTCCATTATACCTTCCCGCTCGTCATCAAACAAGTCTTATCCACCATATCCTTTGTATTTTTCCCCGATCTTTTCTGTCAGGATTCTGCGATCAGTTCCGAAAGCGGTGCAAATGTATATCCCATCTCCTCCCATTTGGTCAAAAGTTCATCTAAGATCTCCCCATTCGTCTTTGAAGTGCTGTGCAGCAAAACGATTGCTCCCGGATGGATCCTGGTCAGCAGTTTATCAAATGCTTCCTCCTTCGTCGGCTGGTTATCGACATTCCAGTCCACATAGGCAAGGCTCCAGAAAAATGTATTGTATCCGAGTTCTTTTGCCATCTTTAGATTTTCCGTGCTGTATTTTCCCTGTGGCGGACGGTAATATTTGATCATTTCTTTTCCCGTGATCGACTGGTATAACGATGCGACATCATCGATTTCCTTTTGGAATGAAGCCAGCTCCGATATGGATGACATATCCGGGTGATGATAAGTATGATTGCCAACGGCATGCCCCTCTTCCTCCATGCGCTTTACGATATCTGGCGCTGACTCAAGGAAATGTCCCACGACAAAAAAGGTCGCTTTTGCATTGTGTTTCTTTAATGCATCCAGGATCGGTTCTGTATTTCCATTTTCATACCCGCAGTCAAAGGTCAGGTAAATTGTCTTTTTATTTTTATCGCCCACATACCATGCGTTGTATTTTTTTAATTCATCCGCTGTCACATTGCCGGTCGGCTGGGTTCCCTCCGCTCCAAAGCCCAGTCCCCAGTTATCTGCCTGATTCTGGACAGACACTGTCTCCACTGTTTTTTTCATCTGCTGTTTCTGCAGCGAACCTGCGCCCCAGCCTAAAAAGAACATAAAAACAAACAGTGCCGTCACTTTTAAAATTTTCTTTTTGTTATGGTTCATGTTTTTCCCTTCCATACCGATTATTGATATTGCATAACATCTACGCATCGCAATCATGCATGAATGCTATACTTTACAATATTTCTTTTTGTATTCTATGTGGGAAGGCGCATGTACCATGCCCGGAAATATTGATCCGGAAAATCTGTTACAAAAAAAGTACCGTATACTGACATTTTTCTTTTTTGTCATATACAGTACTTTTTCTTTTCTATCTATTTATCTGTATTCATTTAAAACTTTCCGCCCAGATTCTCTTCTCCGTACTTACTCATAGCGCAATGCATCGATGACTTCCATCTTTGAAGCCTTATTTGCCGGGTAATATCCGAAGAATACACCGGTTAACATGGAGAAGAACAGGGAAAGCATGATCGCCGTTACAGAAGGATGCACCGTCATAATAATATAATTTGCATACTGAGAGTACATATTCTGAATGACAAATCCTGCCACTTTTCCAAGCAGTGCCCCGATTCCTATACCAATCAGTATACCGATGATACCTCCGATCAGACAAAGCATGATCGCCTCTATGACAAACTGCATACGGATGGTACGTCTTTTGGCACCAAGCGCCATACGGACACCGATCTCTCTTGTACGCTCCGTGATGGACACCAGCATGATATTCATAACGCCGACACCACCCACGATCAGTGAAATCGCTGCAATACCGGAAACCGCGATCGTGATCACGTTGAGTACCGTATTGATCATGCCAAGATCAGATGCCATATTGTATGCACTGACGTGGAAATTTTTGTTGTTTGCATACATCTCATCAAAATAAGATAAAACATCCGTTGTTGCCTGATTGACATCTGCAAGAGGATCGATCATAAGATTAAAATAATCATAACCAGTCCTGTCAGTCCCCTGCAGTTTAAAACAGGTCTGAAGAGGGATCATCAATTCTGTTACACGGTCTTTTTCCGGTATGGACGTGTCCACTTTTCCAAATAATGCTTGGTTATATACATAAACGCCAACTACAACAAAATCAAAAATTCCGCCATCCGATGTTGCAACAGAAAGTGTTTCACCGATCGGATCTTTACCTGCAAAGTATCTCTCTGCCATCGTATCTGCAATCAGGCATACTCTCTTTTTCCCCTGATTATCTGCCTTTGTCAGATTTCTTCCGGCATGCATTTCCAGTTTCATATACTCTAAATATTCCGGTGTGATACCATCAATATTGACATTTGCATAATTCTTGGAATCAGCATCATCTTTAATGGTTCCTGAACCAAGATAGTTCTGTGCTGCAACACCTGTTACCTCATCCGGATATTTTTCAATCAATCCATCGATCATATCCTGTGTGACATAATCGCTGTCTGTCATATCCGGCTGTTCCCAGGTAGCCCAGTCTTCATCATTTTCCGGATAACGTGCCTCGACATACGCCTGTACCATATTTCCACCAAGTGAATTCATGGTTGCCGTCAGCGTACTCTGTATGGAACCACCGATCGTCGTGATAATGATCACCGAACTGATACCGATGATGATTCCAAGCATCGTCAGAAGCGAACGCATCTTGTTGCTGGAAATACTCGTGATTGCCTCTTTGATATTTTCCCAAAACATTAATGTTCACCTCCATTATCTGCCACGATCTGTCCATCTAACAGAGTAACGATACGCTCTGTTTCCTGTGCAAGCTCCTGGGAATGTGTGATCAGAACAATTGTTTTTCCCTGCTCCTCATGAAGCTTATGGAATAAGTCCATGACCATATGTCCTGTCTTAGAATCAAGTGCTCCGGTCGGCTCATCCGCAAGAATGATCGCCGGATCATTGATCATTGCCCTTGCAATTGCAACACGCTGTTTCTGACCACCGGAAAGCTCATTCGGTCTGTGATCCGCACGGTCTTCCATTCCTACCATTTTGAGCATTTCCATGGCATGTTCTTTTCCGTTTTTGGAATGTTCTTCTCCATATAGTAATGGAACCATAACATTTTTTAATGCATTGGCTCTCGGAAGGAGATTAAAGTTCTGAAATACAAAACCAATCCTGCGGTTTCTGATCGCACTCCGTACTTCATCCGACATTCCATTGACATCCTGTCCCTCCAGATAATAATCTCCCTGTGTCTGGCGGTCGAGGACTCCTATAATATTCATAAGTGTACTCTTACCGGAACCGGATTCACCGACGATGGAAACAAATTCCCCTTTATTTACGGTAAGGTTGATTCCATGTAAAATTTCAAGTTCATTTGGTTTTCCCAAATAATATGTCTTAACGATATTTTCCATTCGGATTACTGGTTCACTCACTACTCATTTCCCTCCACGCTGGTGCTCATACCTTCTGCATCTGAGGTTTCATCTGTAGATGCGCCTGTTCCCATATCCTGCTCGGAATACATCTGTTCCGGTGTAAACTGCTGTCCTTCTGTCACCGTTCCGGAGTAATCATAAATTAATTTATCTCCTTCTGCCAGATCTCCACCGGTTACTTCCGTATAGTAATCTACTTCTTCACCAACTGTGATATTCTTCTTCACCGCTGTAGCAGAACCGTCTGCATTTGCCTCTGCAACAAGTACGTATGTATTTCCGTCATCATCCGTCTTGACAAGATCATAAGGAATCGCTAATACTTCACCTTTTTCCTTGATCATGACTTTTGCTTTTACTTCCATACCGACAAGTAATTCTTTGTTATCTAAAGATATCTCTACGGAATATCCTCCGGATGTTGTCTGTCCGTCAGATCCCGTGGACTGTCCTTTGACACGTACCACTCTGGTCACAGTTCCATTAATGGTCTCATCTCCCATGGCATCCGCTGTTACAGTTGCTTTCATTCCCTCTTCAATCTTTAAAATATCAGCTTCTTCCACAGTTGCCACCATTTTTAAAGAACTGGTATCTTCGATCGTTACAAGTGGTGTTTTTGAATCTGCATTAACATCTCCGACAGAAACATTGACTGCCGTCACAACTCCACCGCAAGGTGCTGTAATATTGCAATCTTCTAACTGTTCTTTTAAATCTGTCAGTTTATCTTTGGAAGATGAATCCGATCCTTTATACTTGTCAAGTTCTACCGCACGCTGTGCATCCTCGATCGTACGGTTCGTGGTCTCTAATACTTTCTGGTAATCTTCCTCAGCAGTAGTAACTGCTTTCTGTGCAGCTAACAAAGACTGAAATTCTGCATCCGATTTATCTTCACTCTTATCCCACATAATACTCTGTGCGTTATAAGCATCCTTTGCATCATCAATTGCTTTCTGTGCAGCTGCAAGCTGTGTCTGCTGATCTTCTTTTGCACGACTGACTGTTTCTGCTGTCTGCTGTGAATTAATACTGTCTGTCGCATTTGTATCAGACATATTTTTTTCGAGATCCGCAATCTGATCCTGAATCGTAGAGGAATCTAATGTACATAATACATCTCCCTCTTTTACAATATCTCCGACCTGAACATTAACTGCTGTGATTTCTGCTAACGCTTTTGAAGTTGCATTATTCTTCGTGATACCCGATACAGTACCTTTTAATGAAATCGTATCAGATAAATCTCTCTTCTGTACCGGCTCCACCTCTACTGTATTGACTGCTGTTGCTACCTGGCTTGTCATTTTCTTTACTGAACTTCCAATGATCGCAGCTACAACGACCAGAACCACAAGCACAATAATAACTACTTTTTTCTTTCCCTTTTTCGGTTTTGTCTTGTTACCCATTTTTATTACTCCCTTTTTTTATTCGATTTACGGTGATTGTATCATTATCTATCTGCCAAAAAAAGGCACTTAAGCAAATATTAAGAAATCTTAAGTTTTCCATCCGTAAATCTTTCTTTTTTGTATTACTGTAATAATACAGTGGTTTTGTTGGAGTGTCAAGACATTTTTCCGTATTTGGTATAATTTTGCATACCAGTTTTCCCTGTCTTTTAGAATCTACCGTATTCTTTCATCGTATCATGTGCAAAACCGTCACATGATCCAATTTACCGTTCGTCAATCATGCAAGCATGTTGACTCACTTGCGTTCATTATATCCCGGAAACAGAGCATCATTTCCCGTGTCAGACTAAGTCCCTCCGGATCATCCGGGACATCCTCAAAATCAACCCATTCTGCGCAGGCAAGTTCCTCCTCATCCAGTCTCATCGCATCTCCCTCATCATCCAGTTCACAAAAATAGCCAAGAAGAAGATTGCTGTCAAATCCCCAAGGCTGACTCTTGTAATAACGGATATTTTTTACGGAAAGCCCAACCTCTTCCTTCACTTCCCTCGCCACCGTTTCCTCCGCAGTTTCACCGATTTCTGTAAATCCGGCAATCAGTGCATATCTTTTATATTCACGGTTTGCATATTTTGTCATGAGGATTTTTCTGCCGTTTGTCACACCCACGATCACTGCCGGTGCTATTTTCGGGAAAACCATGTTGTTACAGTCCGGACATGAAAGCATCCGGAGTTTTTCACTATGTACCAGTTTATGCCCACATCTCCCACAATAAACATTATCGCGGTACCAGACATACAGATGCCATGCGGTCGCAGCTGCAAGCACCCGCTCTTTCGGCTGCATGGTGCGTGTCTCAAACATTTTATAGTATACAAATCCCGGCACCTCTATCCCTTCCCCCGGATCTGTCAGAAAATAATCATCCTCCCCGATGGAAAAAAGATAAACGCATGCAGGGATTTCCTTTCCCATCCCACGACAGATTTCAGAAAGTTCTTTATAGGTCAGATAACACACCTGACCATCATTTTTTGCCAGAATACGGTTATCTTTAAAGATCATAAGAAAACTGTCTGCCTGTGGTATCTTTTTGTGATATTCATTACTAAGATGCATCGGAAATATATCCTGAATCATTGTATTTTTCTCCTTTATCTGCATTTATTCTGACAGAACCTGAAACAAATCACACCTAAAATCTAATCTTCTTTGTGCCATCATTCAAAAAACGGATGATATTTCGCTTTGAAATACCATCCGGCCTGTCATATTATTTAACCTTTTTTAATATGTTTATGTGTAAACAGATGATCCTGACAATATTCATAATTGCCGTCACACTTTGAACAGAAACGGAACTCTAAATTCGGATCATCAAGTTCTGTCCTGCCACAAATCGCACATTTGTGCCTAGTAATGCCGGAACCCGGTCTGGGTTGACGCATCTGGGACTTGAACTGCTGTCTCCTGTGTATTTCATGCGGCGAATAACGTTTAAAATTCCGCGTTGAAAAGAAGAAAATGATAAAATTGAGCAGGGACATAAAAATGGCTATCCTGTCCGCCCAACCACTAATTACAAACTCATAGAGTGTCAGTACCACATATACGATCGCCATCCACTTCATCTTGATCGGAATAATAAAGTAAAGCATTACCTGCATATCCGGATACATGATTGCAAATGCAAGGAAAATGGACATATTGATATAATTCGTGGAAAATCCCGACGCAATCGAATAAGATAACTGTGCTGCCAGTGCAGGCATCTGTGAAATTACAGATGCATTCATTGCATAATAAATACCGTACAGAACAAATGCACCGATCACGGTAAATATCATTCCACCGAAAATATATACATTAAACCGGAAAGTTCCCCAGGTACGTTCCAGTGCCATGCCAAGCTGATAATAAAACAATGCCATGATCAGTAAGAAAATCAAATTTGAATCGGTCGGCATAAACACCCAAGTCACTAATCTCCATATCTGCCCATGTAAAATATGATACGGACTGAGTGTCAGATAGTTTAATATACCAGGCGATACATTTCTGAATACAAAGCCGATTGTATATGCCCCTATCAGCCAGATGATCAGATTTGGAACAGCGTAACGACCAATTTTACGTTCTAATTTATTTAACCAGTTCATCGGATAAAACCCTAACCTTTCTTTGAAAACACTACTTTTTTCAGTATATCCGTATGCCTGTGCTTTGTCAATCCAGGCTGATTTTATTCATAAAAAGTTTATATTTTTCCCCGATTTGCACATTGTCTTTTGTAAAATCATGTCGTATAATGTACTTTGCTTGGCTTTTGCCCGGCATTCTTTTTAATAAGAAGAAACAGCCACTTTATTTATATATTATCCGGATTTTCCGGAGTTACTGACTGGAGACCAGCTATGAAAAGTCAACCATAAATTAGCAAAAAATTTCTTTTTCATATCGGTGGTAAAAAAGGGTAACTTTAATAGAGCTCCCTTAGGGTGCTTTTTCAAAATCTATCGATATTGGTATACAGACCTCTTATTCGAGGTTGAATTCTACTTCGCCAGTGAGCATCTTCCAGATGACTCTGACAAGCTTGCCGGCACAGTGCCCAAGTGCATTGTAGTGAGACCGGCCTTCAGCCCTCTTGGCATCATAATAAGCCTTGAAGGTTGCGTTGTTTCTGACAACGTTCCAAGCTGCATTTACAAGGGCATATCGTAAAACACGAGAGCCACGTTTGGACATCCTTGTTGTCTTAGCCTGAAAGTTACCAGACTGATAAACAGAAGGATCCAAACCGGCAAAAGCAAGCAGCTTGTTAGGATTGGAGAAACGGTGAATATCACCTATTTCACCAAGAATCATTCCACCATTGATATAACCGATACCAGGAATGGTCATGATGACAGAATCGTTGAATTTCATGATATCCGTCATCTCAGCTTCAATCTTTTCTAATTGGCTATCCAGTAACTCGATTTGTTGAATGGTTTGAGTTATCTGAATAGATATAGCGCTGTCGTTAGCACCGACAGACTTCTGTGCGAGAACTCTTAATTCTTTGGCCTGTTCTTTGGTAAAGTGTCCGTGTGAGTTCACTTTGAGCAGATTTGCCAGATGAGTCATATGCATGGAAGCAATCTCTTTTGGAGAAGGTGCTTCTTTTAATAAAGCATAGACAGCGTGTTGATGCAGACCGGATTTGAAAAAGTATTGAATCTCCGGAAAGACCTGATCAACATAGGTTGTCAGTTGAATTTTCAATCGGGTACGTTGCTTTATGGTTTTCTGACGGAAACGTCCCAATGCCTTAAGATCCATCATATCGAGATCGAAGAAGCTGACGAATCTGAGGTTGTCCTGCATCATAAGAGTTTTAGCAATCACGTAAGTGTCGACCTTATCTGTCTTAGTTTTGCGAACGTTATTTTTTCGCATTTGACAGGTTTTGATGGGGTTCAACACACACACTTGGTAAAGCTCAGTAACAAGGTATCGAACAAGGTTGTCACCGTAGTGTGCCGTTGACTCAAGACCGATGATGAGGCTGTTCTTATCGAATGATTCGAGTTTAGAGACCAGCAGTTGGAAGCCATCAGCGTCATTTGTGAATTTGAACGGCTCAATGATTATTTCACCGTCGGAAGAAATCGCAGCGGCGAAATGATTAAGTTTGGCAATATCAATGCCTACGTAAATTTTCATGAGGTTGTACCTCCCTTTCCTAAAGTCTGATACCATGATGTCCACCAACGATTATCATCGTAGACTTGATAGAAATAAGTACTCTGAGTGAAAAACACTCCGGCAACATCCAGCTAATAAACAATTCAGATAAAGGTAGTGGCAATACACTCCAGTTGAGTAGTCAAGCTACAGAAAACAAATCAAAAGTCCATAGTATCTGAATTGTATTGAACCACGATATTAAAAGAAAGGAAATATGTGATAATTAACTTCCTAATTATCATACAAGGAAATTATGGAAAATAATACGCTTCACAAACTTGGAATTGATATCGGTTCTACCACCGTAAAGGTTGCTGTGCTCGACGAGCATGACAATCTGCTCTTTTCCGATTATGAAAGACATTTTGCCAACATACGGGAAACGCTTTCTTCTCTGATCCAAAAAGCATTCGATCAGCTCGGTGACCGGAAGGTTGCTCCAATGATCACCGGTTCCGGCGGACTTACACTTGCAAAGCACTTAGATGTTCCTTTCGTACAGGAAGTTATCTCTGTGTCTACCGCCTTACAGCACTATGCTCCACAAACAGACGTTGCGATCGAGCTCGGCGGTGAAGACGCATAAATTATTTATTTTGAGGGCGGTAACGTTGAACAGCGTATGAACGGTATCTGCGCAGGCGGTACCGGTTCTTTTATTGACCAGATGGCTTCCCTGATTCAGACAGATGCCTCCGGTCTGAATGAATATGCGAAAAATTACAAAGCAATCTACCCGATTGCAGCCCGATGCGGTGTTTTTGCCAAAACAGACATCCAGCCTCTGATCAACGAAGGTGCCACAAGAGAGGATCTCTCTGCTTCTATTTTCCAGGCGGTGGTAAACCAGACGATCAGTGGTCTTGCCTGTGGTAAGCCGATCCGCGGCCACGTTGCATTCTTAGGTGGTCCGCTCCACTTTTTATCTGAGTTAAAAGTTGCATTTATCCGCACCTTAAACTTAGATGATGAGCATGCGATCACGCCGGACAATTCGCACCTTTATGCAGCGATCGGTTCTGCCTTAAACTGCAAACCGGAACAGAATACCACTCTCTCTTCCATGCTTGAGAAATTAAACTCTGATATACATATGGAATTCGAGGTAGCACGTCTTGATCCGTTATTTAAAGATCAGGCAGAATACGATACCTTCCGTGCCCGCCACGACGGACACAATGTAAAGACAGGTGATCTTTCCACCTACGAAGGCAACTGTTATCTCGGTATCGACGCCGGTTCCACAACAACAAAGATCGCTCTCGTCGGCGAGGACGGTTCCCTGTTGTATTCATTTTACAGCAACAACAACGGAAGCCCGCTTTCCACTGCGATCCGTTCCATCAAGGAGATCTATGAAAAACTTCCGGCAAATGCACATATCGTACACTCCTGCTCTACCGGTTACGGTGAAGCTCTCTTAAAAGCAGCGCTGATGTTAGACGATGGTGAAGTAGAAACGGTAGCCCATTATTATGCAGCGGCATTTTTTGATCCTGAGGTAGACTGTATCTTAGACATCGGTGGTCAGGATATGAAATGTATCAAGATCAAGAACCAGACGGTAGACAGTGTACAGTTAAACGAAGCCTGTTCTTCCGGCTGTGGTTCTTTTATCGAAACATTTGCAAAATCCTTAAACTTTTCTGTACAGGACTTCGCAAAAGAAGCTTTATTTGCCAAAAACCCGATTGATCTTGGAACACGCTGTACTGTATTCATGAACTCTAAAGTAAAGCAGGCACAGAAAGAAGGAGCTTCCGTAGCAGATATCTCTGCCGGACTTGCCTACTCCGTCATTAAAAATGCTTTATTTAAGGTTATCAAACTCTCCGATGCAAGTGAGCTCGGAAAAAATATCGTCGTACAGGGTGGTACTTTTTACAATGATGCCGTGCTCCGCAGTTTTGAAAAGATTTCCGGCTGTGAATGTGTCCGTCCGGATATCGCAGGTATCATGGGTGCTTTCGGAGCTGCTCTCATCGCAAGAGAACATCATGAAGCTGACTATCAGACAACGATGCTTTCCATCGACGAGATCAATGCATTAACTTTTGATACCAAACTTGCAAGATGTCAGGGTTGTACCAACCACTGTCTGCTGACGATCAACCGTTTCTCCGGAAACCGCCAGTATATCACGGGAAACCGCTGTGAGCGCGGTGTCGGCGGCGTAAAAAACAAAGAAAATATTCCGAACTTATTTGAATACAAGAATAAACGCTTATTCGACTACCCTTCCTTAAAGCCGGAAGAAGCCCCGCGTGGAACGGTAGGTATCCCAAGAGTTTTAAATATGTACGAGAATTTCCCGTTCTGGGCTACTTTTTTCAAAAAACTCGGTTTTTCCGTTGTACTGTCACCACAGTCCACCAGAAAAATCTATGAGCTCGGCATTGACTCAATTCCAAGTGAATCCGAGTGTTATCCGGCAAAACTTGCACATGGACATATGACCTGGCTGATCCATCAGAATGTAGACTTTATTTTCTACCCATGTGTTCCTTATGAGCGTAATGAATTCCCGGATTCCAACAACCATTACAACTGCCCGATCGTAACTTCCTACGCGGAAAATATCAAAAATAACGTGGAAGATATTACTTCCGGCAAAGTACGTTTCTATAACCCATTCATGGCATTTACCAGTGAAGAGACATTATCCTCACAGCTTGTAAAAACATTTACTGCACCGGAATTTGCCATCCCGGAATCAGAGATCCGCGACGCTGTTTCCGAAGGTTACAAAGAACTTGCAGTTGTCCGCATGGAAATGCAGAAAAAAGGTGAAGAAGTCTTAGCTTATATGGAGAAAACCGGCAAACGCGGTATTGTATTAGCAGGACGTCCATACCATGTTGACCCTGAGATCAACCACGGTATCCCGGAACTGATCAATTCCTATGGTATTGCCGTACTGACTGAGGACTCCGTTTCTCACCTTCATCAAGTGGAACGCCCTCTGATCGTTATGGATCAGTGGATGTATCATTCCCGTCTGTATGCGGCTGCAAACTTTGTAAAAACCAGGGATGACCTTGATCTGATCCAGTTGAACTCCTTCGGTTGTGGCTTAGACGCAGTTACCACCGACGCAGTCAACGACATCCTGACAAAATCAGGCAAGATCTACACATGCTTAAAGATTGATGAGGTTAACAACTTAGGTGCTGCAAGGATTCGTATCCGTTCCCTGCTCTCCGCCATCCGTGTGCGTGAGAAGAAACAGACAAAACGGACAATTATTCCTTCCAACTATAACAGAGTTGTTTTCACGGAAGAGATGCGTAAAAATTATACAATTCTCTGTCCGCAGATGTCACCGATCCACTTTGAGCTGTTAGAACCTGCATTCTGTGCAGCCGGTTATAACCTGGTGGTACCGGATGTTCCAAGCCGCACCTGTGTGGATGTCGGATTAAAATATGTAAATAATGATGCCTGCTATCCGTCACTGATTGTGGTCGGACAGCTTATGAGTGCTGTTATGTCCGGAAATTATGACATGAACAAAACCGCGATCCTGATCTCGCAGACCGGCGGAGGCTGTCGTGCCAGCAACTACATCGGTTTTATCCGTCGTGCTCTTGAAAAAGCAGGATATCCGAATGTACCGGTAATCTCCATCAACTTAAGCGGACTTGAAAGCAATCCTGGCTTTAAACTGACGCCTTCACTGATCCAGCACGGACTATATGCATTAGAGTTTGGCGATATTTTCCTTCGCTGTCTGTACCGCACACGTCCTTATGAAGCAGTAAAAGGATCTGCGAATGCACTGCATGAGAAATGGAAAAAAGAAGTAATCTCCTTTATCACACAAGATAAACTGTTGTCCCACCGCAAATTTAAGCAGATGTGCCGTCAGATCATCCGCGATTTTGACAACCTTGACCGTGTAGATGTGAAAAAACCGCGTGTCGGCGTCGTTGGAGAGATCTTAGTAAAATTCCATCCTGCTGCAAACAACGATTTAGTCGGATTGTTAGAATCCGAAGGCGCAGAAGCTGTCGTGCCGGATCTGACCGACTTCCTGCTCTACTGCTTCTATAACACCGGATTTAAGGCTGACAACCTCGGTTTCAGCAAAAAGTCCAAACGCATTGGACGACTTGGCATCAATTTCTTTGAATGGTTAAGAAGCGCTGCCAGAGATGAATTTGAAAAGAGTAAGCATTTTGATCCGCCTGCTCATATCGACGATCTTGCAAATTATGCAAGAGATATCGTATCCGAAGGTAACCAGACCGGTGAAGGATGGTTCTTAACCGGCGAGATGATGGAGCTGATCCACAGTGGTACACCAAACATCGTCTGTACACAGCCATTTGCCTGCCTGCCGAACCACGTTGTAGGAAAAGGTGTTATCAAAGAGCTGCGCCACCGTTTCCCGGAATCAAATATCGTTGCCATTGACTACGATCCGGGTGCAAGTGAAGTAAACCAGTTGAACCGTATCAAACTGATGCTCTCAACTGCAAACAAAAATCTTGCAAAGCAATCTTTATAAATCACACACAGATTTATCATCATGCATTACCGTTTTCACAGCCGCGCTTATAGGGTGCGGCTGTTTTTCTTTTGTGTCTCTGTAAATATTATTTCCAGACAGCATAATAATTCCGGTTCTGTTCGACCGGCTGTGAAAAATCTGCCTCATATCCCTTGTCGTCCTGCCAGCCTGCGAACTCCCTGTCTTTGTATTCCGGCACTGCGGGTGCACTGATCGTATCTCCTTCCGTCACACAGTACTTTTTATAACATTCACTGTTACCTGCATCTTTATAAAACTGTACATAATATTTCTGAATTTCTACTATTTGCAACTTGTCTGCCAATACAGTCCGGCTGCATTTCACAGTACCGGTTTTTCCATTCGGATGCACAAACGTTCTATCTACTCCCACAGAAAATAGTCCCTTCTCCTTATCAGCTCCCATGATCCGCATTACAATACCGGTTTGGGCATCCAGCTCCTTTGCAATCTGTTCTGTCACATCCGCGGTAAATTCCTGATTATCGGCTACATTATACAACTGTTTTATCTTTACATTATAAAGTATATTTTCTACAACCGCCGGAAGCTGGCTTTCCAGCTCTGTAGCGTAATTCATACGGCCGGTTACCGTTAATATTATCAGAATTGTTATTGCACCAATTACGATTCCAATCATCATAGTTATCATGTTTTTCACTTTTCCCACCCTTTATCTGTCATTCATTTACCGGTATATTTACCACGGCATATCTGACTCTGTTATCATGATCTTCTGTCATCACACTTACTTCATACACCCCCGGCATCTGAAAATCCAATTTATTTTCCAGCACTGTTCCATCGGGTGAAATAACTTTCATCAACTGTATCTGCAATTCATTTTCTGCATAATCCCACGCCTTTATAATATCTGTCATCTGATATGTTCCAATTTTCAGATATCCTGTTATGGCTGTTTCAAAATGGGGTGGTGCTTTTTGTGATTCCTCATAAAACGTTTCAAAATCTGCCGGGTTTTCCATCTGCTGATCCATATGACCAGATACGATCTCAACGATTCCCTTATTTCCGTTTTCATCCGTCACTCCCCTAAAAACAAGCCACATTACCCCCACAAGGATTATCGCCTGAAGAATTGTTTTCCCATAAACTTTGATCACTTCATGCATATCCACCTCCTATCCGCCGCAGATACAATTCAGAAACTGCTGCACAAATTCATAAACGGCTCCGCCCTGCCTCATATTTTCATACCAGTAACCAACTAAAAAAAGTGTCACGGTAATTGTCAGAAATCCACTTCCAAATTCCTCAATGATATCCTCCATCTGCTTTCCCTTTCCTGTGTTCTTTAAAAAGATGACACATAATTTAAAATTTCATAAAACATTCTTATCACTGCACTGCCAGCCAAAATCCCCAGAAACGCTCCGCCAAATTTTTCCACGATCATCATAAGGCTCAAATCTATCACCTCGCAATCGCATATGTAATATTCTCTTCGTAAATTCCAAGTACCGGTATGCGGTAATGATACTTTAATGCCACCTGTGCAGCTCTCATATTTTGCCATGCGTCATAAACACAATCCGAAATCTCCAGTTCATATCCGTCCTCTGCCGCCTTCTTTTTACAGGCATCGATCACACCCGGATTAAAATTACTGTTTTCCAGTTCCGCAACCACCTGTGATTTATACTCTTTTGCAGCAGCAACCTGCCCACTCGCCCCGATCAGACCTGTACATATAAAAATATTTGCCATCATTATAAATAAAATACCAAATGCCCCGATTATCTGCCTCATTGCACTGCACCTCCCATACTTCCAAGCATATGAAACATCATTATCATTCCAACTGTCAGATCGATCAGAAGTTTTACGGTTGCCGCTATAACAGGATAAGAAAATATCATTTTCTGTCTAAATGCGATTTTTCCATTTCGGATTTCTTCTGCCCGGTTCTGCATTTCATTCACATGCATGATCAGATGATTCATCTGTGTCACTGCATCCCCGGTTCCCATCTCCGCAACAGCATGAAGCATTTTCATGCAATTCTGTGCTTCCGGCACATCAAATTCTTTGCAAAATTCTGTATATGCACTCAGTTTTTCCGGCGTTTTTTTTAATCGCTCCTCCAGACATTCAATCTCATATCTGAGCACCGGCGGTGCACTGTTTTTTGACTTTTCGATTGAAACCTGTACATTATTATTCTGCAATAACAGAGCAAGTTCCATAAACCAGCCCGGAAGAGCCAGATAAACAGCCTCCTTCACATCTCTTTTTGCAATCTGATACCCCACCTTATGCTGCATGGCTAAAAAAAGCGTCACCGGGAATAAAATTCCTGCGAGAATAAGTTTTCCGGCCAATACAGCAGCTAACATCATACCAGCCGCCGGCAATGCCCATAACATACTTTTTCTTTTTTCCTTTTTCTCATTGTAATGGTACACCATTTCACAGCTTGAACTGATTTCCTGTTCTTTCTCCACCTTCTCTGTGGCTAGCCAGTCATTCGTCAGATTCCTCGAACTCTTTACAAATACCCATAATAGGAAAAGCAGAAATACAAGTGATGAGACCTGAATGATCCCTACTCCAAAAATATTAAAATCCGTTTTCACCACAAAAAGATCTTTCATGGAATCTAACACATACAATGCCGTCGCACACAAAATAACGGATACAATCACAGAAATAATGTTATCCGTATGACTTTTTTTCTTCTCTGCCTGAAGCTGATAGCCTCTGCGCTTCCACAATTCGATATCTTCTAACAGGAGCAGTGCAGACTCACTCATCTCTCCCCCATGTTCCTCGGCATTGATCAAAAGCTCATGAAGCATTTTTATTTTAGGGCATTGATATTGACTTTCAATCGGTTCTAATGCTGATTCAAAGACATTTTCTCCTGCAGAGAAGTCTCCAAATTCCAGTTTCAGAATCACCTGCTCAATACAGGAACGCATCTTCCCTTCTTCAAATATTTCTCTGGTTTCCTTTAATGCACTTAAAATTTTTCCTGTTTTCTGAAATGCATATAACATCTGCTCCATATATTCCGCAGCATCCGCAAATCGTTTCTGCTCGTACATCTTATGGTACATATCCAGCACCAGAACCGGAAGCATCATGATAACCGCGGTCAACGCGATCACAACGCCGCCCGCTTTAAGCCGGAACACGGCACCTATGCCAATCACCCCTGCGAGTGCCAGAAAAATCATCACTGCATGGGTTTTCCACGAAAAATGATACCCATACATATCCACTTTTTTCTGCAGATTTTTCGGATTCCAAAAAGTCAGCCACCCCACGATACATCCTCTCCTTTCATCGGTTCTCTTTAAGATACGTTTCAAACTGTCTGCATACAAAAGGCTCCTCCACGCCTGTTTCCCTGAACCTTTTTTTGATATCCGGCGGCAATTCCTTCGATACAAGCGCCCCATCATCGACGATCATATAAATTCTGTTTTTCCCTTCTTCACGCGAAAAAAAACATAGCTGATCTATATAACGTCTGACCTTTCCATCGGAAGATTCGATTTTTCGGATCAGAACTGCTGCATTCACATAACGGTAAATCCGATTTTCCATACGCTGTGCATCATTGACATTATTCATCATATTTAATATCCGATCCGGAAGTTTTCTCACATCATCCAGATGGATCGTCGTAAATCCATGAACGCCGGTGCTCCATTGCTCCAACAATGATGTTACCTCCACAGAGCGCGCCTCCGAGAGCATCAGCCAGCTTGGATTCTGACGCAGTGAGGCTTTGATTGCATCTGTATAATCAAATCCCTTTCCGACACGAAGTTCAACCGCATCTGCACCGGGATTGATGTTCGCATAATGGATCTCCAACGAATCTTCTATCGTGATAACACGCTCTTCCTTTCTGATAAACTGCATAAAAAATTTTGCACATTCTGTCTTGCCTGCCCCCGGCTCCCCTCCAAAAACAAGATTCATCTTCGCCTGCACACAATTTAACAGCAGATGCAGCACTTCTTTCTCACAGTACTTCTGATCCAGCAGATTCTCTAAGGTATTTCTTACAAAACACGGGGATTTACGGATACAGATGCTGATCCCCGATATCGCCGCCGACTCATGAATAATACTGATTCTCAGTTCTTTTGTATCCGCTTCCAGTATTTTGTTTGCATTATTAAATTGTTTATTGATACAATTTGAGATATTGTGTGTAAATGTACTGATAAAATATTCCGGTATCTCCTCATTTGCACAGTACCTCCCCTCTTTCAGATCTGTGATCCATAATTTTTGCCCATTATAGTCTACATCCGTCACCTCCGGTCTGCTTAAATATTTCCAGAATATCCCGAACTGTTCCGGTGTGGGTTCAAAAATAATCTTTTCACTCATCTTTTCCAGATTCTATCTCCTTCTCCATTTTCTTTGCCTCTTCCTAAGGACGAAGCGCATTCATATTGTCAAAAAAACCGGTAAGTGTATTCTTAAATTCCATTGCAACATATCCGTCCGACGACAGTGCCGCCACAATGATCGCACCTAATGCCAATAATACGATTACCGCAAGAATTGCATTTCCATAATGTTTCATTACCTGTTCCATAATTGATATCCTCCATTTTCATTTTTTTCCATTTGTTTCATGAGAAGAAACAGATTATGTTCCATTTCTTCGAAAAAGTTTTCATTACGTTCTGTTCTCGATTTCTGTCTCCATGACTTCATAAAATTATCAATTTTTCCCTGCGCTGACACCCACTCCAATTCCCCGTTTTGCGGGATATAGCCTATCTGTTCCGGCGCAATACGATACCTGTCCATCATATCCGTCTTTAACCGGCTTGCATGCAATGCATAGCCTTCGACCAGATAAAGAACCTTTTTGTGTCTGACTGTAAAATTGCGTATGATCTCCTGCCATTCACTCGGATAGGTATGGATCCCTGCGACAATAACATCTGCATTTTTTAAACTGTTTTGTGTTTTTTTGTCTCTGCCACATCCACAATCTGCAAATAAAATTCTGTCTTTTCCACCGGAAAAAATACACTGCCAGCCATTCTCCCTATGCACAAAAATACTATGTGCCGGTCTGATTTTTGCCAGAAGCCATGACATCACAATCATATTTTCTGTTATATGGCAGGACTCTTCCATACCCCAGAATGCTATTTTTACAGACATGTCCGCTCCTTTTTCCCATTACAAAAAAGGCGGGATATCCCTCTGAAACAGCCTTTGGCAATAAAAATTGTTCTGTGAAATAAATTGACAATAATTGATTCTAATAAGATGGAAATCCCTGTCTGATTTCCAGCGATACGGTCTGTCATACAACCGTAAAAATGTCTGCTGATCTGTTCATCCTGTTTCAAAACCGCTCCAATCTCCTCAATATATAGAACGATCTAAGATGCTTCACGCAAACCCGATAAAAAGATAGTCATATATTACTTCATTTTATTATGTTTGTAAAGACCTTATTTTATTTTTTCTTTTCTTTTAGCCATGTATCATTTATAATTGTGCATGAACATTGGATAATATCTGACTGACGCTATCCAAAAATATTTACAATATGATCTGGAGGAGTTCATGAAAGAGTTTGTAATTGTAACTGATACAACCACTGATTTACCAAGAGAATATGTTGAAAAACATCACTTATACATGATGTCCCTTCCTTACACCTTAGAAGGCACATCCTACACCTGGGAAAATCCAATGCCGGTCAAAGAGTTTTATGATAAAATGCGTGCCGGATCATTACCGACCACCTCACAGGCGAATCCCGAAGAAGCTGCTACTTTGTATGAATCGATTCTGAAAGAAAATGATGTGGATATTCTCCATATCGCATTTTCTTCCGGTCTCAGCGGAAGTTTTAACAGCTGCAGGATCGCCGCAGCAGACGTATGTGAAAAATATCCAGACCGCCGTATCGTAGTTGTGGATTCACTTGCCGCAACATTAGGTCAGGGGCTCTTAGTCTATAAAGCAGTTCAGTTAAAGGAAGCTGGAAAAAATCTGGATGAAATTGCTGTCTGGTTAGAAGAAAACAAATATCATCTCGTACATAATTTTACCGTGGACGATCTTTTTCATCTGCATCGCGGCGGACGTCTCTCTAAGACAGCTGCAATTGTAGGTACGATGATCAATTTAAAACCGGTACTTCATGTCGATGATGAGGGACATCTTGTCATGTTAAGCAAAGTGCGCGGCCGCAAGAAATCACTGATCGGACTGGTCGACTGCATGGAAAAACAACTCGGTGACTGGAAAGATAAAAATGATATTATCTTTATCAGTCATGGTGACTGCCCGGAAGATGCACAGTTTGTTGCTGATCTGATCAAAGAACGTTTTGGATATGAAAATTTCATGATTGATTATATCGGTGCTACGATTGGTGCACATTCCGGTCCGGGTACCGTTGCACTGTTTTATATGGGAGATCACCGTTAACCTCTATAGCAGCCATATCTTTTACACCTTATAAGTAATCTGTGATTCCAAAAGAGGCATTTGAAAAATGAAAAATCATTTTTCAAATGCCTCTTTTCCTTCTTCCTGATACCATCCCTCTCCTGCTGTGCAGATCAAAAGCTGTCCACCGCCTTTTGCTGCGTGGTGAATGTGCCAGTTATTACGGCATCCCGGTTCAAATGTCACATTTGCCATAAATACAGCACAGTTCTTCGGATCTGTCAGTGGATTCAGATAAGAATTACCGATAAAATACTGTGCAAATCCTGTATTCTCCGCACCCGTTCCAAATACGTTCCGTTTTTCAAATTCTTCTCTACTTATAGTCTTCATAATTGTATTGCTCCTTTCCGTTGACGGATTCTATCATCTGCTTCCCCATCGGAAGTACTTATAAATTCTACAACTTGAAGTGCACTATAAGTCAAGAAATTTCTGCTAGTTTGTAAATTTTACAGCCGTACCATATGCAATGACTTCTGCTGCCCCCTGCATAACTGCAGAAGATGCATAACGGATATTTACAACCGCATCAGCACCTAAGCTCTCTGCCTCTTCCACCATGCGCTTTGTTGCAAGTGCTCTAGCCTCATTCATCATTTCATTGTATGCCTTTAACTCTCCGCCAACTAATGTTTTGAAACTCTGTGTAATATCTTTTCCAATATTTTTGCTCTGGATCGTGCTTCCCTTTACCAGACCAAGCATTTCTAAATTTTTGCCGCTGATATAATCAGTATTTACTAAGATCATCTTCTTCTCCACTCCTTATCTCCTGCACACGTTCTACGGTTACTGCAAATGCTACTCCTGCCAGTGCCAGCGGAATAATTACCATCAATAATTTCATGATGACAGTCAGATCCGGGATCAGCATAAATACCGCAGCAATTGCAACATAATACACGATCAGAACTGCTGCAATGATAATCGGAGCGATCATTTTGTTTCGATGTTCCTTTTTCATAACTTTTGCCCCCTTTGTGTATTATCTAGTTAATACAATAATACATTCAACAGAATATGTCAACCACAAATCAACGCAAAATATCCCCAGTCCCAGATGATATGTTCAAAACTGTTTTCCAAATATTCGTAAATATCATCTTCCTCATATCCCGTCATGCGGGAGACCACAACCATATAATCACGCACATCTTCGTAGGAAATTCCTCTTCGGCAGGAAGTTGAAATTCCTTCTTCGCAGAAGCTCCCCTCCCCCTGACTTAACAACCAGTGCAGAAAAACAGCATGCCTTATTGTGGCATATTCCATTGCGATCCACTGCACCTGCACGACCATCTCCTCTAAATTTCCTTCCGGTTTTAAAGAATCTGCATACAACTCTGTCAAAAGGAACCGCCGCATCAACGGCTGGTATTTCAAAAACTGTACTTCAAACTCCTGCCATTCTTTTACAACTTCCTCATCGATTCCCTGTTCGGATAACTGTTCTGCAAGCTGTGCCACAGGCTCTAAGTATTTTTCATACAATCCTTCCCTGCGATAATTCTCTGCAAGGTCCAAAAACAGTTCGTTGCGCTCCTCAATGGAATACTGCAGTGTCTGTTCAATTCCATCAATCGTTTCTGAAAGTTCTAAAAGGAATCCACCCGGATACATTTTTGCCATGTCTGTCAAATCCAGTCCCAACGCATCTTCTGCCGCATCTTTTACCTGCTTATTTTCCATACACCCATCTTTTGCCTGCTCATCTTCCACACGCTCATATAGATCAAGCAGCACATAAAAAATCTTCATCAGATTATGCTCCGGCGTATGCGCTCCATCCTCCATCAGCTTCATTAAAAATGCGCGCAAGTTCACAAGCGGCGCAAGTTCCCGATAAGCAGATGTATCCATCTCTCCGGAAAATGAAATATGTTCTCTTTTCCGCAACAGATCAATGACCGCCGGACAAGACGGCATCAGGGCGTATTCTGTGACATCTTCGTTAAAGGTATGGATCTCTCTTGGAAAAAGCTGACAGGTCTGTGAAAGTATCTCATCCCCATAAGTAAGAACCAATCTGCACAATTTTTTGCCATTCAGAAATGGACAATTTTTCTCTTTATTTAATCCGATGACTCTGCTGCCATCCTTCTTTCTTACATACCCACTCAGCTTTTCTTTTTTTGCCTGCTGTCCTCTATCTGTATCATACATCCCGTCCGGCGTCAGAGTGTGTTTCCACTTTACAAAAGTGTCCTCATCCACCCCGATCTTCCATTCCCTGCAGCATGTAAAACTGCACCGGTCTGCTATACAGGTAAAATCTTCATAATAATCCGGCTTCATTTCTCTCTCCTAGCTTATGAATAAATATAGGGCTGTTTTTTCAAAGGGTATTTTTACCTTTTGAAATCCAGCCCCACATTTTTTATAAAATCTTCGTCGTCCACTTTGAGCAGTCCCACACGGCGTTCACCACATCCTGATAGAAATCCGGCTCATGACAGATCAAAAGTACTGCTCCGCGGTATTCGTTTAGAGCACGCTTTAATTCGTCTTTTGCATCCACATCCAGATGGTTCGTCGGCTCGTCCAGAAGCAGGATGTTAGTCGTGCGGTTCATCAGTTTGCACAGACGTACTTTCGCCTGCTCACCACCGCTAAGTACACGCACCTGGCTTTCGATATGCTTTGTGGTCAGACCGCATTTTGCAAGTGCTGAACGCACTTCGTACTGGGAAAAAGCCGGAAATTCTTCCCAGATTTCTTCGATACAGGTATTTTTATTTTCCCCTTTGATCTCCTGCTCAAAATAACCGATCTCTAAATTTTCCCCCAGAGTGACTTCCCCTGATAAAGCCGGAACCAGTCCTAAAATACTGCGCAGTAAAGTCGTCTTTCCGATACCGTTTGCACCGACTAAGGCGATCTTCTGACCGCGTTCCATAGAAATATTAAGCGGCTTTGATAACGGTTCATCGTACCCGATGACAAGATCTTTGGTCTCAAAGATATATTTTCCCGGTGTCCTTCCAAGTTTGAAATCAAACTCCGGCTTTGGACGCTCTGCGGCAAGCTCGATCACATCCATTTTATCAAGTTTTTTCTGACGGGACATCGCCATATTTCTCGTAGCAACGCGGGCCTTGTTGCGCGCCACAAAATCTTTTAACTCACTGATCTCCTGCTGCTGTTTGCGGTATGCAGCCTCAAGCTGTGATTTTTTCACTGCATAAACTTCCTGGAACTTATCGTAATTTCCTACATAGCGGTCAAGTCTCTGATTTTCCATATGATAAATGATATTTACCACGTCATTTAAAAACGGGATATCGTGTGAGATCAGGATAAACGCATTCTCGTACTCCTGCAGATAACGCGTCAGCCATGCAATGTGCTCTGCATCTAAATAGTTTGTCGGCTCATCCAAAAGAAGAATGTCCGGTTTCTCTAAAAGAAGCTTTGCAAGCAGCACCTTCATACGCTGTCCACCGCTTAAATCTGAAACATCATGGTCAAGTCCCAGTTCCAATAATCCAAGTGCTCGCGCAACCTCCTCCACTTTGCTGTCGATAACATAGAAATCATGCATCGTCAGCATATCCTGGATCACACCAAGTTCTTCCATCATGGCATCCATCTGATCCGGATCGGCACTGCCTAACTGATCGCAGATCTCATTCATGCGTTCTTCCTGCTCAAACAGCCACGCAAACGCCGACTTTAGGACGCTCTCGATTGTCATCCCCTTCTGCAGGGTGGAATTCTGATCCAGATATCCGGTCCGCACATTTTTCGCCCACTCAACTTTTCCCTCATCCGGCATCAGTTTTCCGGTCACAATGTTCATAAATGTGGACTTTCCCTCGCCATTGGCTCCAACTAATCCGATATGTTCCCCCGCAAGCAGACGGAATGAAACATCCTCAAAAATTGCACGGTCGCCAAAGCCATGGGTCAGATGTTCAACATTTAATATACTCATATTTTTCCTCTTTACTTTCTGTTATTATCTATATGGTACTCACGTTTTGTTCCGGCAAAACCACTATTGTATGCTCACGTTCAGCATCTTTTCCGTCTTCCGGTACACATGCCGGTACGCCGGGAACAAAAATGCGTCCGCGAAGATCCATGCGACCGGGCTTGCAAAACATGCTGCCGGAAAACCAAACAGCGGCACTAATGCAAATCCGACGAGCGTTCTCGCCGCCATCTCACAGACACCTGCTAAGATTGCAAACTTGCTGTATCCCATACCCTGGATCAGGAAACGGACGATATTGACAAATGCGAGTGGAATGTAAAATGCACTGTTGATCAATAAAAACAGGTATACATTCCCGATGACTTCCACCTCAGCGCGTTCCACGAAGAACAGTGCAAGATTTCTTCCGGTCAGCGCAAGAATAACAAATGCAAGGATCGCATATCCGATTCCAAGCATGGAACATGCCTTTAATCCCTTCGAAATACGATCCATTTTCTTTGCACCGACATTCTGTCCGCCATAAGTTGCCATCGTCGATCCCATCGCATCAAACGGGCAGCAGAAAAACATTCCTATCTTGCTTCCAGCGGTCATGGATGCAACTGCGTTTGAACCGAGCGTATTGACTGCACTCTGTAAAATAACGCTTCCAATTGCCGTGATGGAATACTGCAGTCCCATCGGCACACCCATGCCACAGAGTGTTTTCATATAAGAACTGTTCCATCGGCGTTCCTCTGCATCCGGATGCAGGATTTCAAATTTTTTCCAGCTGTAGATCAGGCATCCGATTCCGGACACTGCCTGAGAGATCACCGTTGCAAGTGATGCGCCAGCTACACCCAGATGAAGATTTATGATAAATACAAGGTCTAACGCAATATTCATCACAGATGAGATTACCAAAAACACGACGGGGGTCTTGCTGTCTCCCATCGAACGGATGATGGCCGAAATAAGATTATACAAATATGTTGCCGGTATTCCTGCAAAAATGATCACGATATACAGATACGCCCCGTCGATAATGTTGTCCGGCGTGCGCATCAGTTCTAAGATCGGGCGGCAGAATACTACTGTGACTGCCGTCATGACCACTGCAAAAATTGCAGATAAATAAATGGCATTTACCATAAATGCACGCAGTCCACGGTAATCCCCGGCACCAAATTTATGTGCCAGTGGAATTGCAAAACCGTTGCAGACACCCATACAGAATCCGATGATCAAAAAGTTTAAAGATCCGGTGGAACCTACCGCTGCAAGTGCATCCACACCGAGAAATCTTCCGACAATGAGTGTATCCACCAGATTATAAAACTGCTGAAACAGATATCCAAACAAAAGTGGAATGGAGAAACCTAAAATCAGCTTCATCGGAGAACCATTCGTCATATCTTTTGTCATATTTCATCCTCTTTTCCCTTATATTTCCCCACAATGTTTTTCAAAAATCTCAAAAAAACTGTCCGTCTGTATACCATCTGTGGTATCTAATGTGAGTTCATCCCACATATCTTTGTTGATACTGGAATTCAGTCCCGCCACAAACTGATTATAGACATCATCAAATGCCTCTTTTTCTCTTTTTTCCACGATATTGGACTTGTTTGCCTCTGTCAGTTCCTCATTATATTTATTCAGGCATTTAATAAAATAAAACCCTTTGCCTGCCTGGATCATAGACGACGTCTGTCCATTATCAAGATTAAACGCAACCTCCTCGACCTCTTTGGGCAGTTCATCCCTGGCCACCGTAGTCTGTATGGAAGAAAGTTCATTATAGTTATTTGCCACAGATGCAAAATCATCTCCACGCTCTAACTTTGCTGCCACATCACTTGCCTTTGTACTGTCTGCGACAAATATCTGCATGATCTCGATCACACGCGCCTCATCGTCACTGACTTCCTCATTTACACTGTTTGTCAGCGAATTATAAAGTTTCTGTGCTAATGCGTAATGCTGATAATATTCGCTGATATCGCTCTCCGTCACTTCAAGATAAGTATTTTCTTCTTTTGAAAGTGATGCATAATACTCTGCCGCCGCCTCTGATATTGCAGAAAGCTCATCCTCTGAAAGTGCAACTTCCCTTGACTGTGCAAGCAGATCCATGCTGACCACCTGGGTTAATTCTTCCATTGTGACCGCTTTGATATATTTTACCAATGAATCATCCCCGAAATCATGTTTCCAGAGATCCACACCATATGCCGTCCCGTAGATATTCTGATAATTCGTCAGATAAACCCGCGCCTCTTTCAAACTGCAGACGGTTCCCTCGATCTTGAATACCTGACGGTCATTTAATATATTCGAAACCACAATATTTTTATTTCCGATCCGGCATCCGGTCAATAACAGCGACATGCCACACAGCACAGCTGCTACCCTTGTAAATTTTCTCTTCATCCTAATTTACCCAATCTGATAGAAAGTCCTATTGTTCCATTGATTTTAAGATACTTCTTGCAACGGAAATTCCGTTTGCAGATGCCTGCTGCAATCCTCTCGTCACAGATGCTCCGTCTCCGATCGCACGCAGTCCTTTTACGCTGGTTTCAAAATCAGAGTTGACCACTACCTTGTTGGAATAGAATTTTACTTCCACACCGTAAAGCAGTGTCTCGTCGCTGGCAATACCCGGTGTTACCTTATCGAGTGCCATAATCATTTCCTCAATATCGACCATGATACGGTGCGGGAATACTAAGGAAAGATCACCCGGCACAGCATCCTTTAAAGTCGGGATCAGGTTATTCCTGCAGAGGCGTTCCTCCGTTGTTCTTCTTCCTCTCTTGAAATCACCGAATGTCTGTACTAAGATCTTTCCGTCGCAGAGCATGTTGGAAAGCTGTGCGATCTGTTTACCGTACTCGATCGGTGTCTTAAATGGTTTGGTAAAGTTTTTGGAAACCAAAATTGCAAAGTTGGTATTGTTGGTCTTTAAATCTTTCGACTTGTATGCGTGACCGTTTACCACCGCAAGTCCGTTATCGTAGTATTCTGTTGCGACCTCACCGGACGGGTTGGTACAGAAGGTACGCACCTTATCATCAAATGTCGGGGTATGGTAAACCAGTTTTGCCTCATAGAGGTTCTGATTTAAAAATTCCATGACCTCATCACGCACCTCCACACGTACACCAATGTCTACGGTACCTACCTTTGTTTCAATATCATGCTGTCCGCAGATATGTGAAAACCAATCAGCACCCTCTCGTCCAACTGCAGAAATAACCTCTGCTGCAAGATATTCCTCATCTTTTTCGGTAATGATCCCTTTGACCTTGTTATCCTCAATGATGATATCTTTGACCATGGTGTTAAATTCCATCTCAACGCCCTGCTCTAACAGATGCTCCTGAAGTCTGGAATAGATTTTGTAGCCTTCCTCTGTTCCAAGGTGGCGGATCGGACATTCGATCAGTTTTAAGTTTGCATTGATCGCTTTTCTGCGGATCTCACGGATCTCTTTTTCTTTATCCACTCCGTAAACTTTTGTATCTGCACCGAATTTTAAATAAATATCATCGGATTCTTTTAATAATTCCACGGTTTTATCATAGCCTAAAATTTCCGGCAGATTTCCTCCGACATCCGGTGAAAGTGACAGTTTACCGTCAGAAAAAGCTCCCGCTCCGGCAAATCCGGTCGTGATGGAACAAGGTTTACATCCAACGCAGACTTTTGTCTTACGTTTCGGACATTCTCTCTTTTCGATTCGTCTGCCCTTCTCGATCATTAAAATTTTCAGATTCTTCTTTGCATGGATCAGTTCATATGCACAAAAGATACCAGATGGACCGGCTCCAATAATAATCACATCATATTGTTTCATTCTTTTTTCCTCTTACCTGTCTATTTGTCCTGTTTACCGATTTCTCACACGCATCTGTATTTTGGCATAGCGTATTCCATAAAAACGTCATTCCTACGCTTCCACGATCAGATATCTGCCGTCCGGGATTGCAAAAACTTCCTCTGCCTCTGCTAAATCCGCATTGCTCATTCCGGCAATATCTGCGCCCTCATCTTCAAAATAAGCACGGACTTCTTTGATATTTTTGCAGACAACTGCCATGCAGTCCTCTAAAAATTCTTCGGCCTCCTCCGGCGATTCTGCAACATTTTCTTTAAAAAGCTGCATCTGATGTTCCAAAAAATACTGTACTACCGCTTCATCGTACATAATAATCCTCCATTCTGTGCAGTGTAAAAATCTCATTTTTCACACTATATTTTCCCGCTTATCTACCATGTATATGGGTCAATTCCAAGCCGGTCAAGCTCTCTGTAAATCGCTGCAACCGGAAGTCCTACCACATTATTATAGTCACCGTCGATTTTGTCAATATAAATTGCAAATTTTCCCTGGATTCCGTATGCACCGGCTTTGTCCGACGGTTCTCCTGTCGCAATATAACGCAAAATTTCACTTTTCTTTAACTGTCTGACAAAAACGTCAGTCTTTTCATAAAAGATATGTTCCCCTGCCCTGCCGGTCCGGTCGATAAACACAAAAGCAACCCCCGTGTACACCGAATGGCTTTTCCCTGACAATAAAGAGAGCATGCGGAAGGCATCTTCCTCATCTTTTGGTTTTCCTAAGATTTCGCTGCCCGCGGCAACAATGGTGTCTGCACCGATGACTAAAGTATCCTGCGGTGTCATCAGCGTCCGATGCTCATCTCCATATGTTTTTAACATGGATGCGACTTCTCTCGCCTTCTGTGCTGCAAGTTCCATGACAACCTCTTTTGGCTCTTTTTTTATGATGATCTCCTCCCCCTTTGCCGGACAGACCTCAAAGTTAAGACCGATCTGCTCTAAAAGTTCACGGCGTCTTGGGGACGCGGATGCTAAAATAATCTGTGACATGGTCAAATTTCCTTTCTGCTACATGCTTATCTGCTTCTTAACATTGCACAAAACTCCAATCAGACTGGCTTTTGTACAATGTTTTTAAATTTTCTATACCGGGATCACTTTCCCAATCCGGAAGGAATACAACAGTTTTTCCTTTACTTTCAGCGGATTTCCGGCTGCATCTTTCTCATTTTCATAGACTCGGTTTAGCGCTTCCTCGTAAAGTTTTAACTGTGCCGCATAACGCTCGGACAATTCCTTTTCCGTATCCACACGGTCTGTTTTATAATCAAGAAGGACAATACCGTCCTTTTCAATCCAGAATACATCGATGATTCCCTGGATCAGGGTCAGCTCTTTCCCTGTATATTCCGTTTCTCCTATATTTCCTACACGCCCCATGCTTTTTACCTTTTCCGCCTGTTCCGTGTTTTCAGCAAAACCAAACTCGTCTAACTGTTCATCCGTAAATCCCATGACAAATGGTTTCTCACGGTACAATTTTCCGTCTTTTTCAGCTGTTCCCATCCGTTTTCCAATATCTGCATTTACAAAATATTCAACCTGCGGTATGCGAATCAGTCCATGCATCTCCGGTGTGATCTGTTCTTTCTCCAGCATCCCGGCGACCTGCTCTTTTGCGGACACACCGGAAGAAAACTGGTAGCACTCCATGATGCGGTGCATTGCCGTTCCACGAAGTGCTCCAGGGCTGGCATCCTCACTTTGCTGCTCTATTTCTCTTGCAAATGCAGGCACATACGGCACAACCTCCTCGTATTGAAAAACAGGAACTGCCTCCTCCTCTTTTTCAAACGCCTCCCGCATGGCACGATGTTTTAACTCCGACACGGAATACTTATTTTTTCTCTGCACATCATTTTCATATGCATACCGTCTGTGAAAACGCTCCGAGAACTGCTGCACTTTTTTTTCATCTGCCTGCGCAGCTTTTTCCATGCAGGCTGAACGGTTCCAGTCATCTTTGATCTGTGTTTCCAGTTCTTCCTGCACCAGTTCTGCCGCCCGCATCAGACGTATCTGATATTTATCCTGACAGGATGCAGCCGCAGGCAGAATCCAGTCCAAATAACCGGCTGCACTCTCGCGTCCCAGATAAGATAACAGTTCCTCTGGAAATGCTTTTATATAGGAAAGTGTCTCCTCTGCCTTTTTCAGACTTCCGGTTAAGATCAGCTTTTCTTTCGCTCTCGTTAATGCCACATAAAGGACACGCAGTTCCTCGCCAAGATTTTCCATATCGATCTGCTTTGCGATAGCACGTTTTGCGATCGTCACGGATTTTACACGCTGTTTTCCGTCCATATAGTCAAGACCGATGCCAAGTTCCGGGTGTAATACCAGACGGCTTCTTGTATCCTGGCGGTTAAAGTTTTTTCCCATCCCGGCGGCAAATACGACCGGAAATTCCAGTCCTTTACTCTTATGGATACTCATAATGCGCACGACATTTTCGTTTTCCCCGATCAGATCTGCCTCGCCGAAATCCACATCGTATTTCTGCAGTTCATCAATATAGCGCACAAAATGAAACAGTCCCTTGTAACTGGTATTTTCATAGGCGATCGCCTTCTCCACCAGCATTAAAAGGTTTGCATGACGCCTGTCTCCGGCTGGCATTGCTGCGGCATAATCGCCGTAACCGGTCTCCTTTAACAGCAGTTCGATCAGCTCATGGATCGGTGTATCCGGCACAAGCTGCCGCAGTTTTTCGTAGGTAACATAAAACCGGTATAACTTTTCTTCGGAATCATCCCTGCCCTGTCCCGGATTTTCCTCCGCTTCCTGTTTCAGACGCTCACATTCCTCCAAAACACACTCGTAAAATCTGACATTCTTGTCTTTTAAACGCAATTTTGCAAGTTCCTCATCCGAAAGTCCTGCGATTGGTGAACGAAGCACCGCTGTCAGCGGGATATCCTGTCTCGGATTATCCAAAATACGAAGCATGGAGAGCACGGTCTGCACCTCCACCGTACTGAAATATCCTGTCGCCGAAACAGTATGTGCCGGAATTCCTGCATCATTTAACACAGCAGCAAAACGGTCTGCATATCCGCTCAGGCTTCGCAGCAGAATGACCATATCCGAATACTGCACCGGGCGCAGTTCCCCGGTTGCCTTGTCGGTCACCTTCTGCGTTCCCATAAGCTCTTTGATCCTTTTTGCAATCATCCGTGCTTCTAACAGTTTCTTATCATCCGCTGCAGCATCATCCAACAGTTCATCATCCCCGTCCACCAGTAAAATTTCCGGTGTGAACATGTCCGTTTCTTCCTGATAAGAAGCTCCCGGATAAAGTGCTGCATCCGCATCATATTCCACATTTCCAAGATTGCGCTTCATGATGCGGTAAAAAATATCGTTGGAAAAATCGAGTACTTCATTTCTGCTTCGGAAATTTTTATGCAGGTCAATGCGCTGCATTTTTGCATCCGTCAGGCTGTAAGTATCGTATTTTTCCATGAATAGTTCCGGTCTTGCCAGACGGAAACGGTAGATACTTTGTTTGACATCCCCGACCATAAAAAGGTTGTATTCACCGCGCTCCTCCCGTGAAATTGCACGTAAGATTGTCTCCTGCACCTCATTGCTGTCCTGGTACTCGTCGATCATGATCTCTTTGAAATTATCCCGGAACTCCTCGGCAGTCTTTTTGACTTTGCCGGTCTCCTCATCGACAAAGATATTTAACGCAAAGTGCTCAAGGTCATGGAAATCCACCAGATTTTTCCGTCGTTTTTCTGCCGTAAACGTCTCGTCAAATTCCAACGTCAGACGCACTAACTCTGCCGCCATCGGCGCCGTCTTTTTCATCTGCTCCGCCATGATCTCCGGTGATGTGAAAAAATACTGGCGGTTTATTTTTTTGACCGCATCCTTTCCCATCTCTCGCAGTTTTTTGACCAGCTCTAATTTTTCTTCGTTTCCGTCAAATCCACGGGAGGAAGCAAGCCTGTCATAGGATAAATTGCGGTAATTCTGATAAAAATCCGCAAAACTTTCACTCGCAGCGATCTCCTTATATTTTTCCAGGTCGCCCTCTAATGCTTTCGCATACATATCCGGCCCGTCATCGTCCTGCGTCAGTTTGTATGCCCGCCCGGAAAGTGCCACAAGATCCTCTGACACCCGTTTTAAGTTCTGAAGAAGCGACTGCATGAAAGCTGCGCTTTCCAAAGATGCCTCATCCTCTATGCCATAGCTTTCTGCCGCCGCAAGCAGCCATTTCTTTGGCCATGGATAACTCCTTGAAAACTCATAGAGCTGTAAGATCATGCCGGAGAGCGCCGCATCATTTCTGCCGGATGCATATCCGTCCACAAATGCTAAAAATTCCGGCGCACTCTCCTCATAATTTTTCAACAGCACCTTTGCGAGCACGTCCTCTTTTAACAGTTTCAACTCGCCCTCATCCCCGATTCTGAAATTCGGTTCGAGATCGATCTCATGAAAATGATTACGGATCACATACAGACAAAAACTGTCGATCGTCGTGATCTGGGCATTGTGTAAAAGAGAAAGCTGACGCTGTAAATGTTCGTCGTCCGGCTGTTCTTTTAAGGCATTCTCCAGTGCATTTCCGATTCGTTCACGCATCTCTGCCGCAGCCGCATTGGTAAATGTCACGATCAAAAGACGGTCAATGTCCACCGGGTGCTCTTTGTCCGTAATGATCTTTATGATACGTTCCACGAGCACCGCAGTCTTACCGGAACCTGCTGCCGCGGAAACTAATATATTTCTGTCTCTGAGTTCGATGACCTTTCGCTGGTCATCTGTCCATGTCATTCCCATGTTTTGCTCCGTTTCTGACTTTTTATTTTTGCACCTGTCACATCACATTTATTCACCGTCCGGATTTTTTCCCGGCTCTCCAATCTCTTCCCGGATATGTGCAAGGATCTCCTCACTGCTGTCAAATTTTTCAAACTGCTGATAGGAAAATCCCGGCATGCGTACATCAAATCCGCAGATCGTGTGATATGGACAGTAATCGCAGCCGCTCCTGTCTCCTAACAGGTAAGGTTTTACCGCCACATTTCCGGCAAAGATCTCTTTTCCCACATGCTCAATCTTCTTTCGCACATAATGGGACATCAGTCCAAACTCATAGGTGCTCGCCGTCTTAGATGTCGCCTTTAAGGAGCCGTCCGCTTTTAAGGCTACCGGGATCACTGTCGATGTGCCTGAAAAATCAGTATCCATCGCACCATAGATTTCCGGATCTTCATTGACCAGACCTGCCACTTTAAGCTGTTCTAGAATACTCCGTCTGATCTCCTCCTCGGACTCTTGACCATCCGCATCCACCATCGGATCTGTGATGTGATAATAAAAAATACCTGCAGGTTCCGTATCTTTTCCCTTATATTTTTTCTTTGTGAGTTCCAGTGCCGCATTCATGTAGACGACAAGCTGGAGCTGCAGTCCATAATAAAAATTTAAAAGTGAAAAAGTGGTGTTGCCCGATTTATAATCAATGATTTTTACATAGACCTTATCGTCTGTCTCGTAAGTATCAACGCGGTCGATCCTGCCGCGCAGACGCATTTTTTCATCTTCACCCAGTTGAAACTGCACCGCATCCAGTCGCTCGGCGCGCGAAAATGACACCTCAAAACCGCTCGGCACAAACTTTCCTTTCCGCACCTGTAACATCAGTGCCCAGATCGTCCGTTTTGCCGTTGCCTCCATCCGCTTTAACAGGTAACTGTTTCTTGCGTCCTCGAATACGTCCCCGATCCCGCTGCCTGCGATCGCATCTTCCATGCTCTGGGAAAGCAGGGCTTCCTGCGCTTTCTCCGGGATATCAAACCAGGTATAATCCGACAGCTCTATGCCCTTTGCAAAACGCTCTAACACATCATGATAAATATTTCCCATATCCACACTCGCAAACTGCTGCAGTTCCCGTTCTTTAAGCCGCAGTCCATAACTTAAATAATGAGCAAACGCACAGGCAGCAAACTGTTCGAGCCTTGTCACGCTGTTTTCTAAGGTATTCCCATATAAAGCTTTCGTGACTGCCTTGCTGATCGCATCATCTTTATGGGCGCCAAACGCCGCATCAAAAAGCTGCATTACTTTTTCCCGTTCACCCTCATCCGACAGGTACCATGCCAAAAGTGCAGTCCATGCCTCTTCATCCTCCACCGGTTTTGTCAGCCCTTCCATCAGAAACGGCAGGGCACTTTCCGCAGTCAGTGCACCTTCTAATGTCTCCTCCTCGGACGGTTCTTCCACCGCAAGCTGTGGGAACAGTTTTAAGAGTGTCCCGATCAGATACGAACGCCGCAGTGCTTTTCCATCGGAGTTGACGCGGCAGAATGTTACATACAGCCGCTCGGACGGTTTTGTCATATTTAAATACAGGTAAAACTTCTGGATAAATACTTTTTCCCTTGCGCCCGGCGCCAGTTCCAGGTGATATTCTGCCATCTTTTCACGCTCAAACTGGGAAATAATGCCACCCTGATTCCCTGCTTTCGGCACAACTCCGTCGTTGACACCGACAAAAAATAAGATTTTTACATGGTTCAGACGGGTTCTCTCGATATCCCCGACTGTCACCGTGTCGTTGCCCGGCGGGATAATACCGACTTTTGCCGCCTCAAATCCGGCATCTAAGATATCACTGTATTCCCGGATCGTCATCGTCTCATCGCCAAGCAGGGACGTCACTTTGTCGAGCAGATCCATCACAATTTTATAGATCTGGTCATATTCCTTTGCCCGCGCCTGATTGCCATGCGCCTCGAAAAAGTTTCCACGCTCCTTTAATAACTGCTCCATGTCAAGCCGTCTGATCAGACTGTATAACTCATAGGTCTGTGTGCTGACCGTATTGTCTTTTCCACGGAATGCCTCAAGCAGCGGCTTAAAATTCTCATAAACCGCCTCACGGATCTCATTTAACCGTGCCATATCCTCCAATGTCCCATCCGGCATTACAAACGTCCACGGTCTGCTCCAGCGGGATGCACCGCGGATGCCCCGTGCGAGGACATAATTTTCCAGGCGGTCGATCTCCTGTTCTGTAAGTCCATGGGATCCTGTTTCCGGCTGCTGCGTCAAATCTTCCGTTGCAGCCGGATCTGGCTCCTTGTCGGAATTTTTTGCCTCGGTCACGACTCTCGATGCAAGCCCGCACCGCAAAAACCGGAACACACTTTCATAAGAAAAATCATATTCGATCATCTCTAAGATCGCCCGGATACACTCGATAAACGGGTGGAACAAAATATTTTTCGTCTGATCAATAAAGTACGGGATATGGTACTGCTCAAAGATCTCCGGCACATAATTGCCATACTGCTGCACATCCCCTGTCACGACTGCGATATCCCGGTAACGGTAACCATTCTCCCTCGTCAGGCGCACGATCTCGCGGGCAGCAAATTTTAATTCTTCCCTCGGATTTTTCAGGGACGTGATGCGGATATGCTGCATAGATTGTTCCGGTGCTTTGTATCTGTAGCTTCCCGCTCCCGGACGAAAGAGATTCTGCTCCATAAAATAAAGGTCGGCAGCATTGGCATAGCGCCTCTGTTTTCCGGTCGGCAGTACCAACGGCTCCTCCACCGGAACTTTGCACAGTTCTGCCACTTTCAGTAGCGACGCCACCGTTTTTTTACTCATGGCAAAAAGTTCATGTACACCCCTGCACTGGTAAAAATCTTCCCTGACATCCATCGTGACAGACACGCTGACCTTCTTTGCCAGCACGAGCAGTTTTTCCATCAGACGGTTCTGGATCGGTGTAAATCCGGTAAACTCGTCCAACACGATCACACTATTACGAAGCAGTTCGGACTCTTCTGCCACATCATAAAGAAGCTCTAACACTTCCTCTGCCGTGATATATCTGCCCTTTAAATACTCCGTAAATCCCTGATACATCGTGAGGACATCCTTCATTTTTAAGCGCAGTCCCTCCCCAAGCGGTTCTTTCTCCAAAAACTCTGCCAGCGCATCCGGACGGACATTATACTGCATCAGCTCTGAGATCAGGGATTTTACCTCGCCGACATATCCCATCTTATTCATATTCGCACCAAGCACTTTCAGTTCTGCTTTTTTCTGTTCTGCCACCTTGCGCAGTACAAGATTTTTTCCGGTCTCTTCCAGCACAACCACATTTTGTTTTCCAAGATCATCAAAGACGCGGTATGCGAGTCTTGCAAAACTGAGCACATCCACGTTCATGATTGCATGCTGTTTTTGCCTCTCGACCAGTTCCCGCTGTGTCTGCATGGTAAACTGTTCCGGCACAATGATTAAAAACTGCTGCTCTTTATTTTCTTTCGCCTGTTTCAGCACGGAATCATACAGAAAATCCGATTTTCCGCTGCCCGAATTGCCAAATATAAATTGTAGGGACATCTGTTTTCTCCTGAAAATTCAATCTTAAAATATTGTATCACACATTATTTCTTTTGAAAAATGTTATCCTGCGGGTTGGAGTCAAATAGTGCATTTAAACTTCTTGATTGACAAATTTTTCACACCCGAATCCTGTAATAAAAGAAATGCCGTCAAAAACATCAGCAATTACCACAGACATTCCGATATCTGCGACCAGATAATATACCATAAACGGCACCAGTATGTCATTGAGACCATTCCCGCAATCATTGCCCTCTTTTTCTTCTCTCTTTCCATTTCCTGCCCCTTTCTGCTCTGTCATTCTATTTTGCATGTTAGTCTATTCTAACTCTTTTGTCAATTCAGGAAATTTCCACTGTCATATCATGTATCAGAGAGAATTTGCACCTGCCAGGTTAATTGCCCTTTGCCGGACGCACAACTGAAAGTTATGAAGCAGTCCAATGATATGCAATTCTTGGTGTTCCATTTTTAACATATATAATACCGCATTTCATAAAACCATTCTTTTCCATCAGCTTTTGCATGATTTGATTATCCGCATGGGTATCTGCCCTGATATTTTGAGAAATATTTTTACAATAATTTAAAACACACTGAAACAAACCATGCACCTGACCATCCCCAGCAAGTCTGTGAATAGTAAGATAAGGCTCTTCATTCAGCCAATTCCCATTCTCAATATGCTTATAAGTAGGTTCTGCACCTTTAAACAATGCAAATACCCCATGTATCCCATCTTTGTCATATATTACCCTGCATACATTCTGACAAATATCAGATTTTATTAGCTCTGCATCCGGATAAAAATGCCCCCATTGTGCAGGATTTCCGGACTTTATCATATAATCCTGTGCATATTTATAAATTTTCATAATCTGTTCAAAATCTGCCATATCAGCATTTTTCACATTCAGCATATATTTTATTCACCTCCGCAACTGCCGATTTACGAGTTTCATGATTCTTTGTCTGTTATATCGCTGAATCATTACAAACAACATATCAAACAATGCTGTCAAAATGCAAACGGAAAATTGACCTCCTCTCCTGCAGAAAAAACAGCCTCTCCTGATGTCTCTGTAACCTTGAAACTTGCGCCATCCCATCCGTTGATTTTAATGGTTCCTTTTACACTTCCGTCATCTGATGTGAAAGCCAGCTCCCCGTTTCCATTGTCAACAAATGTTCCTTTTGTTTCTCCCTCTCTGTAAATGGAGATAAGCGCTTCATCCTCTCCTTCCAGCCCCTGTCTGGTGATCAGGGAACTGTATACGCTGCCAGTCCCCTGATTGTCCACAAACAGACCGTACTTTGCTGATTTTTCCGGCATAACAAAGGATTCCCCCTTTATCTTTGCCAGCTCATTTGCAATAACATAAGCCCTGTTCTTCGTGATCTCCTCCAGATAAGAATTCTGAAGAAGCGGATACATACTGCCGTTTTCTTCGTAAGATCCAATGTGAAGCAAGGTCACTTCTTCCTTCATAGCGATCCAGTTTCTCTGTTCTGCAAGGATCTTCTCCTTTGTCTGCGGATCTGCCAGATCACTGAATCTGCTCCAAAGGTTATTTAATTCCGTATCCCATATGTCGAAAAACCATCTGGATGACAGATTCATTTCTGTCTGTGTCTGGGCTGCCTGCGCCAGCGGCGTATATTTCTTTACGATGTTCTCAATATTCTCCAATTCGTCCTGCAGTGATGCGGAACCTGATACCACATTGTCAACATCCGCTTTGATGTCCTCCGAATAGTCATAAGTAAAATCCGTTTCTTCATTTAATACGACGTCATTGTATTCTGTACTTTCTGTACTTTCTGTATTTTCTGTGCTTTCTGTGTCTTCTGTGCTTTCTGTGTCTTCTGTGCTTTCTGTGTCTTCTGTGTTTTCAAAACTGACCGAATCTTCCACCTGGGAAGATTCGCTTTCTATTCCTGTATTATTATTTTTTACTCCTTCTTTGCCACATCCGGCACAAAGTCCGGTCATTAATATTAATATCATGCTGTAAATTCTTTTTTTCATGTGTTTATACTCTCTACTTTCTGATTCATTGGGTGTTCTTTCCAGTTTTCTCTATCAGCAATTATAAATGAACATGAGAAAAAATACCAGCGGCCCCGTGAAACTTTGCATAAATAAAAAAGCAATACCTGAATTTAAAATAAACTCAAATACTGCTCATGAAACATCTAATATTGTATCTTTTTAGCCGAGGTATAACATTTCTCTCTATATTTAACCAAACTTGAAGTTACACTGCCATTTCCCATAATAATGATGAAACAAAAGGTTGAAACAAGAACATAATAACTACGACAGAACTGCATATTACATAAAAGTCACTCATTTTTGAATTTAGCAATACTCTTTTTTTTAACTACCTGTTATCCAGCGTGCAATAAAATATCTGATTATAGTCCCAACCGTATTTGTAATAATATCGTTTATATCTGTGGTTTTAAAGGTAATAATGTGATGTATTAAGAACAGATGAAGATTTGTTTAAATCTTACCGAACGGACAGCGTCAAATAACTTCCCATCTGACTGATCACTTTCAAATATCAGAATAATTTATCTCATTTTCCATATTAAAATTCCAAACTATCCACATTTAACAGAAAATACTTCATACCCATAATTACAAAGTGCTTAACTTTACATTCCCATTTCTTCTATCTCTTTTAACATAAATTCTTCGAGTTTCTTCTTGTCAGGCAAATGTAACATATACGTTGAAACAAATAACTGGTTATCCATTCCAGATAAGGCATATTCTACCATCTGAGAACCTTTATCTGTACAAAGCAGTATTCCTACTGGAGGATTATCTCCCTCTATCATCTCATTTTTCTTATAATATCCTACATAAGCATTAAGCTGCCCTAAGACTATTATAAATTCGCATAGACACAGTATACCACAGCTCATGTATCTATGCGATTTCTTTTTTATTGTTTTGTTACTGTTCACAGGTAGGCATTTTCTGAACTGAAAATGCCGTATGATACAGTGGTGGTAGCAGATTTTGCCGATTTGGAATGCGAAGCATCGGCAAAATCCGTTACTGGAACGAGGTACGAGTGAACAGTAACGTTTGCGTGCTTATCATATATCATTAGTGCACTTTTTCCTTTTAAATATCCCATAAACTGTGATATACTATATTTCGGTGGAATACTTACCAACATATGGATATGATCTGGCATTAAGTGTCCTTCTATTATTTCCACACCTTTATACTTACACAATGCTTTGATAATATCTCTGATATCTTCTTTGTACTGATTGTATATTACTTTTCTTCTGTATTTTGGTGTGAATACAATATGATATTTGCACATCCATTTTGTATGTGCCATAGAATTTGTTTGATTTTTTTGTATAACAAATTTGTTGCACCACCCGCATAGCAGGTGGTTTATTGTTTCGCACATCTCCATTTCTCCGTTGGGAGAAACTCCGATGCACTCAACAGGCTAAAGCCCATAACGAAAAGAAGTTCCTGCAGGAACTTCTTTCACCACAAATCATATTCATATTTTCGAGGGCAGTCCGGTTAACAAAATTTTCAAAATAGGGGTACAAACTCCTTTCCAAGTCCAGCACCCCCTTGATTTTCAGGCATTTCAGACAAAAGTGCGGATTCTGGGCAAATTATAGCATATTGTTGCAAGTCTATTCTTACAATTCCATCAGAAAATGTTCATGCAGCGCACGTTTCACCTGATCGAAATTACCTCGCTCCGGACATTGGATGGAAACAACCAATCCCTTCTCTGGGAGAATCGTTGTAATCTGTCCGAATGCGCCATCAGCACGATAGGATCCTGGATATGGACTGATCCAGAACTGATAGCCATATCCTACATGCCAGAGATCTGCAGATGGCTCGAAGGTAAATTTCGGGGTGGACACCTCCTGCACCCAGTCCCTGCTGACAATCTGCTCGCCCTTCCAGTTACCCTCAGCCAGATAGAGCTGTCCCAGTTTCATCATCTCGGTACAAGTCAGATACATACCTCCGCCGCCATTCGGATGTCCCTGTGGATCATGCTCCCAGAGCGGCCATCCCATATCAAGGGGCTGGAATACCTTCTCATACAGATACTCTCCCATCCGCTTGCCAACGGCCCGTTCTACCATATGAGCAGCCAGAATACTGTCGGCAGAGGAATAGCAGAATGCACTGCCTGGCTCCACAGGAACCGGCTGTGCCATCATATATTTCTCATAATCCGGTGCGCCGATGCCCGGACGTCTGTCCGCATTCATCAGAAGTGCCTTACCAAAGCCACTGGACATGCAGAGCAGATGTTTCAACTGAATCTTCTCCAGATTTGGATCCGGATTTGAAGGAAGTTTATCTTTAAACACTTCCGCCACATGATCTTCCAGGCTTAGTTTTCCCTCTTCCATTGCGAGTCCAACTGCTGTTACCGTAAAACTCTTGGTATGTGAATAAATATTTCTCGGTGCATTTGCTGCGTAGTGCATCTCACAGAGTACCTTGTTCTCATCTCCGACACTGATAGCTTCCAGCGGCAGATTGTGGTTGCTGGCATAACGATGAAATTCCAAAAACTTCTCTTCCAGTAACATAATACCTCTATCCTTTCCGGCAAATCTCTGATGTCAGTCCGATATAACCGATGCGACGTGTCGCAAGGTTAAAACCAATCTATCTGACATCTCCAATCTGGTTCTATTATCTCATACACATCTCTGCATCTGTCGGCAGTGGCATCAGCGGTGCGGACGGCAGGGTCTGATACCAATAAGCAACACTGGTGTAATCATCGTAACGCGGTCCGGTCCAGCCCATGTTGTCGAGTGTCATACGAAACTTATTCTCAAAACGGATCGGGTCTGCAATATGGAAATGATACAGCAGGAATCTCTGCTGTCCGTTATAGAATTCCCGGTTGTCTCCATAGATTGCATACATGCCGGTATATAAGCCGCTGAATGTCTGATAGCTCTTGATGATGATGTCATTTCCAAATCCATAGGAACCGCCGAAGTAGTCTTCAGTTCCGGTATAGTGGATAGACGGATACGGATCATCGTCCAGATACATGCGGGCTTCGCCTTCTACCCAACAGGTATTGTTGCCATTCATACCAGTTGCCAGAGTCACACCAACAAATTGTCCCCTGCCTTCGATTCCGTCAACGATTGTGTAGGTACGACCCTTCTGAACCGGGTGCTCTTGGCGATAGGTGGCATGGAAATAACCAGCCTCCGCCGGAATCTCCTGATAAGCTCCGGTGATAATATAATAGAGATTTTCATCCTTGTCACCACGGTTTTCCATCGTGATCCGAGCTCTCTTATGGAACGGCATCTCAAAATAGCTGTTATAGCCGCGACCAGGAGCTACCAGCATCATGGCAGAATTCAACACCGGATATTTGCCATCCCGATCCACGAAATTTTCATCATAGGCACATCCGAAGAATGCAGAGAGCGGAGCTTCCACAGACGGATATTCCTGATCATCCCAATACATACGGATGATAAAATGGTGCCCGACATATCCGGTAAACCACATATGCTGGATCACACCCGGTCCTGCAGCATCTACCAGAGTTACGGTTTCCCCCGCAGGAATCGTCACGGTCGGACGAAGCTTGGTGCAGTCACCGCCCTGGGAACCACCTGCGCGTACACCGGTTGGATTCTCTGCGGAAAATGCAAACGTTTTGGAGTTCTGGATCATACAATAGTTGTTCATATTCTTCTCCTCTCTGATCAAACCTGGATCATCTGAAATTATTGCTTACTACGCTATCGCGTTTCTCTATTCACTATAACATTTATCTCCCATGAAGTAAAGGAATTACAGAATCATTCCGTCTGCGCCTTCTCATTTTCTTCCCGGATAATCTCCTTTAATTCTTTTCGCATCACATCCAGTGGAGCCTTCTGTCCGGTCCATAATTCGATCTGAGCAGCCCTCTGGAACTGGACATACCAAGACCATTCAGGATTTTGCAGCCCTTCTTCTCAGCATTTTTCAGGAATGCGGTCTTGGACGGGTTGTAGCAGGCATCAAAATAAAACTGTCCTGGCCTGATTAGTTCAAATCTTTGTATATGGTTTTTTGTATTGCCCGTGGTTTTGTGTTCTGTCACCGTATTGAAGGTTTTTCGTCTTTCTCATACGGTCATAGAAATAATCAACGACAAGCCTGACAAAATACGGCATATTCCGCTGCATCCGATCTCCATTTTTTCTCTCGACGATTTCTTCGACAACTTTTTTCAGCGGCTTCTCCGCATAATCATTTCGTGCCGATACTTTTTCGTGATTGCTCAGGTCAAAAGTCGGTGTCCATGTATCCGGCAGTTTATAAACCGAGCCCATTGTATAGACACCGCTGCCTTTTTCGGCTTTCTTAAGTGACTCCCTTTTGATCTTTTTCATATCAAGGAATGGCAACCCGGATGATGCGTCTGCTCGACAATCCCCAATACAAGGCCGCCATCAATCGGCATATTCATCATGACGCATATAAGGTGCTGGCGGTTCTCATCCCCGATAGCGTTCAGCAGCTTCCGGCATTGTTTAAATTCCGCCTCCAGTTTATGAACCTCTTCGCAAAACAGATTCATGGTATAACCATCTCCTTTATTCAAGCGCTTAAACTGATTATACCATAAATCTATGAACAAAGTTTATCTGTAAAGAAAATTGATACAGAGTTTTTCAAAATCGGTCCATCTGCTCCTGGGTAGCCACCTGCCTACAACTTGTATTGCTATTTCCTATCGTTCCGAACAATGCAACCATTGTCCGGCAGCTGTTTCAGGTACCAACAATTCATACGCAATATATTCATAAATGTCCCTCAAATCCTGTCTTGCTTCAGCGGAATATGCCACATAAAAAATCATATGCCAAAATCTCTTTTCATTTCAGCTTCAATGGCATCTGCTGAGTAAACTCTGCCAGCTTTTACATCAGACATACCTTTTTCAATTTCTTTATCAAATTGTTCTTTCGTAAGAGAACCATAGGTCAACGGTGCCGTTCTTGGTAATTTCATTTCAAATGGAATTCCCTTTTGCAAAACAATCTGCCGTAGAAACATTCCTACTGCATTTGACATTGGAATTCCTAACTGATCTAATACACTTTCAGCCTGTTCTTTAAGTTCAGGCTCAACTCGAGCAAACACATTTGCTGTTCTTGCCATAATCATCGCCTCCTTCAACTGTATTCTATCACATGCATTTTCTCTTCCTGCTCATTCTCTACAGGTTGCATTTTGGTCACTTCACTATGCTCTGAAACACCCATTATATCCTCAATCTCTGCCTCTATCTCTTTAATATCTATCTGAAGATTTGTTATGTACTGTCCTGCATTTCTATAAAACTCCGCCTGTTGTTTTGCAAATGAACCCCAGTCATTCTCTTTTCCATCAAATGGAGTATAGTTTCTTTCTTGTACCATTGTTTCTTCACCACCTTTATCATTAAATGTCGGTTCAATGCTATATCTTTGCTTTGTATTTTGGCTATTATAAACCGTTTCATATATATCTTCTCTTTGCAATCGTCTGTCTTTAAGTACACAGTTTTCAAACAACTCTTCATACTTTCTAGGTTTGTATTTTCTTGTTTCCAAACCTTTGATACATTTTAATGCCTGTTTTGCCTTAGCAGCATTCGCATTAGTTCCGAGGTTGTTTTGAAAGTATTCAATTCTTTGCAGTTCATCTTTGATGTCTCTTCTATTTTCCCTGCATACCCTTAACAGTTCAACCAGATCCGCAGCCTCATTATCATCGGTTTCACATAATTCAATATAATGAAGAATATCGCAAATCTTCTGATCTATATCTGAATGTTTTTTTGACAGCTCGTCTCTATAGTCCTTCAGACCTTCTACAAGATATGTAAAATGTGTAAGATATTCTGCCCAGTCCATTTCTGACAATTCATACGATGCAACATTCTTTTCAATCGGCTCTGTTACCTCATCGTATGTGAGTTCCTTTATTGGCGAAACAAATTCATCCTTAATATTTTCTTCCTGTTCTTCAATCTGTTCCCATAGGCACCTCCTATTCTAATGTTCCATCATTTTTACACACTTCGTTTATTTCAAAAAAATAAGAACCAGTAAGAGTTTATCTCTTATCTGATTCCTATTATAAAGACCTGGGTGTCCCATAAACACACCTTGCATATCGAATTTTTGTTCTCATTTTTTATATTGTTTTATCAATCTGTCAATTTCAATGTTCATCATTTCGACAACATTATCCGGTCCAACAAGTGTTACGCCTTCACCAAGACTAATAATCCATGCTAAAAACTGTCTGCTGACTGCGACTTCCACATTGACAACAAAGCGTTTATCATCCAGCCTGATCATAGATACATCTTTACCAAAACGATCTATCATTACACCTGCAAAAGAGTTATCACACTCAATACGCACCCATTCCTCTTTTCCTCCATACATTCCAAACATTTTTCTGGCATATGCAGCCATATCAAATGATTTAAAAACCTGTCGTCCTTCTCTTCCTTTCCCATTTGATTTAATATAAAGCATTTTATCTACACGAAAATGTTTAATTATCCCCTCAGAACTATCATATGCTATGAGATAATAATTCTCATCATCCCATGATAAAGACCAGGGACTGACCTCATAAAGTGATCCACCGTGCCGAAGCTCCATTTTTTTATCAACGTTCCACTGGAAGTACTGGAATGTTATCCTTGAATTCTCTGCTATTGCTGTATGTATCCGGTCAACATTGTAATAAATGCTTTCATTCATTGTCTTTACACGACCAGCCACAAACACCTGCCTATGTAACTGAGATGCTTCGTATTTGCTTGCAAGTCCCTCTATCTTTTTTATAAGTTCATTTGACTTCTTAGCCGTGATAAATTTTGCAGACTGTACAGAGTCAACCAGTAATTTTAATTCTGCCAATTCAAATTGCCTGTTTCCTATATGATATGAATAAGTCCTATCCTCCTGCGTTCCGATAACATCCAAACCATATACTCTGAGATTTTCAATGTCATTGTATAAGCTCTTACGTTCAGCACTTATATCGTATGCTGCAAGTGCATCAATAATCTCTGACATAGTAATACTGTGCGTTTCATCTGTTCTCTCCAAAAGGATTTTCATAAGATATATAAGTTTCAATTTCTGATTTGACGATTTAGGCATATCGCACCTCCAAACTACCTTTCCCCCTCATTCGCCTCTTCCATCTCAACCTGTTCCTCGCCAGCCCCGTCTTCAAACCGCACACGGATCACTGCCTGTGGCCAGTTGACCGATACATACGCCTGTTTGCCTTTTACACCGGCCTCCTCATCAAATACCACAAGCAATTCTTTTAGGACTTCTTTGGTCAAATAGCCTCCACGCCAATGGAAAAGTAAAATCCGGTTCTTCTTAACGGCCTGCTTTGTACGGTTACGCACCTCATCAACAGTTGTCCACGATAATTTTTTCTCGCGATAATAAAAATGATCACTGTCTGTGCACTCCGGCACTTTCCATATCACCGGCTCATGGTCCCTAAAAATCTGTTTATCCGCCAGATTTACATAATCATAACGGACAGCATCATCCCGTGATAATGTGTTATCAAATGTCACATCAAGATGATAATATTTTCCGTCGATACGAATCACATTCCATGCATGACGATATTTAATTCCCTTATCGGGGTTTGCATCTGAAAGAGCAACAATACACCAGATACCAAGTTCATCGCAAAGTATTTTCACAGCTTTTGCCATGCCTTCACATACTGCAACGCCATTGCCAAGAGCACCTATGATTTCGTGGGAGTATTCCTTTTTAAGCTTGTCGTACTTCACATTTTTGACGATAAAATCATGTATGAAAAGTTCTTTCTCTTTTTCACTCAGTTTCTCAGCCAAAAGCGCAAGCTTTTTGACGCGGGACTTCATTGCCAGGCGATGTTCTTTTATCTTATCCCTTGTAAAAAGATACTCCGGTATGAGTTCAACCATTGTAGAATCCGGATAATATCTGTATGTAAATTTGACAGAATAGAATATTTCCGGGCAATCCATACGAACCATAAAATATATATCCGCCAGCTCACGGCTGCTTAGTTTAAGCACCTGAAACGACTCCTCCATTTTGAGAAGTCCCTCCTTCACGGCGTAATAAACTTTTTTCTGTTCTTTATTTAATTGATGATAGTAATAATCTTTTGCGGTTAAAGTCATGATGTTCTCCAGCTCTATTGGTATTACCGGCGGCTATTTTACATAATAAACATAGTTTTCTTTTCTCGGTGCCGGCGCATTGGCAGGTGCGGCTGCATATCCGATTGCGCAATGTCCAATTCCTTCATAATTGCCTTCAATGCCAAGATCTGCAAGAATCTTTTTTCCAAAGTCCGACTCGAACTCTTCTTTTGCCCTGTGAATCCAAATGCTGCCAAGACCCAGGCTTTCCGCCGCATTCATAAGATTTCCCATGACAAGGGAACCGTCATACTGATAGGTTGGTATGTCTTTGTCTGCAAGAACAATCAGAATTACAGGCGCTCCATAAAATGGATCTGTCGCAGTCCCCATAATCTTTGCATTTTCTGCAGATAACCGGTCTCTTAATTCTTTGTTCGTCACGGCAATAATGATCGGGCTCTGTCTTCCCATACCGGTTGCCGCATAGGTACCAGCCTTTACGACAGCCTGGATATCTTCTTCTGATACCATTCTTTCCTTGTCAAAGTTTCTGCAGCTTCTTCTTGTTTCCAATACTTTTAATGTTTCGTTCATTGTGTTATCCTCCATTTCTATTGATCGGCTCAGATATCTGATTTTCCCGCCCTTTACCACTCCTGAAATCCACACAGCTTCGCCGACTCATACACTGGTTTTAATATATTGCCCAGCCTCTCCGGAAACTGCCCATCGTCTAACCCTTCTGCATAAAGACTGTTTCGGACATCCATATTATTGATATGATATTTTGCACATTCCTCAAACTTTGCTTTTGCAACCGGGTTATCGTCACAGATACGATAAGCTTTGTATTCTAACAGCGCCAATGGTTCATAATACTCTTCCCACCTAGGAAGTTTGTTCCCCTTACTGCTGTTAATCGTTTTCGTCGTCGGACTGAGATTCCAAAGTTCATCATGTGCTACAAACTGCCATGGGACAAAATGATCAATAGATATTTTTTCTTTTGACAAATTTATCTTTCCGTAAATATCTCTGATCGATGGATCTAACTCTATGAGTAAGTTCCAGTAGTCCGTCACTTTCGTTAAATTTCGTTTCTTCGGTTTTGCCAATTTATCTGCAATACCCGGCACGCTAGGATTCCGATCCTGCAAATATCCGATCAGATTATAATTGACCCAGTCTTTTAGAATCTCTTTATTTCGGATCAGATACTCTGCCCATTCATCATTTACTTCCACCCTTGTATCCAGCTTTTGAAAATCCATAAAATAATAAAGCAGGTGCTTCTGCCTGTTAATTTCCGCAATTTTGCTTTTGCCCGGAGATTTAATTGCCGGGTAAAACGGACTCTGCAGGCAATACGGAACATTTACGATGAGTTTTTCTTTATATTTATCGATCCTCACATTTTCTGTTGTTCTTAAAAATTCATGGAGTTTTCCTTCCTCCACGGTAGAGGCCAGCTTATATTCCGTGGAAATATATCTTACTACTTCTTCCAGGTTGTCTGTCGTATTGCAGGGACCAAGCTTAAGATTAAATTCTGTCACCATATACCATGCGTGGACGATCATTTCATCTAACAATTCATTATAAGTAAATGATGTTTTTTCCACAGAAATTTTATTTAAAATTGCAAGCATCCAAAAATATTTATAACAGTTAAATACTCTGTTACGGTCAAACAGCCGGCTCAGATAGCCAATATTTAAATTGTCACTATACGGCAGATTCATACGACAGTCTCCTTACCCTTTTTATCATTTTTCCCCATGACTTAGATCATACCATCCCCTTTAAGAATGTTGTATCATCTCATCTCCAACCTTCTCAATCAGCGTTACATCCGCCGGCAGCCACTCCACCTCGCCTAATTGTTCACGCGTCAGCCACCTTGCCGCCTCATGTTCCTTCAGTACAAGCTCACCTTTTACAATTTCACACCAGAAGCAATCCATGGACAGATGAAACGCAGGATAATCATATTCGATCGTATCTATGAGTTTTCCCACTTTAATTTCTGTATCGAGTTCTTCCATAATCTCTCTTTTTAAGGCTTCTTTTGGAGTTTCCCCTTCTTCAATTTTACCACCCGGAAATTCCCAACCGCCTTTTAAATCGCCATAGCCTCTTTGCGTAGCAAAAATCATTGGCTCACCTTGTTCATTTGCTGCTTTTATAACTGCCGCAACCACTCTGATTACCTTCATACAACCTCCACAAGTATTCTATTATGGCAATTTACGCATTGACAATGTATTCATAAATATCTTCCCGAACCGGCACATCGAGGATCCACTCTATCTCAACGGCTGTTTTCTCTGTATTTGCCATCGTAAACTCTTTTGCATTTCCACTGGCTGTCATGTGACCAAGATAATAAAACTCTTTGGAAATCTTATCATCCTTATTTTTTCGGACAAACAATTCCACCTGGATTCCTCTTTCTTTTGCCTTGAGAAAATTCTGTACATCTTCCGACTGCATACTTCTTCCCGATTTGGAAATCGCGATCAAACGGTCCCGAAAGCCCGGAACAAAATGGTCTTCGTACCTTGTGGTATCGCTGATATTCTCCGCTTTATCGTAATTGATAAACACCGGAAAAGTCTTTGTTTTTTTATCAAACTTATAACCACCAATATTTAATGGCACCTCATTTTGCTCCCAGTTAAGAAGACGGCACACATCTTCATATGTATATTTCTGATATAACACCAGATCTGTCTGCCCATAAGTCTTACTGTAATCTCTCTTGTAACGGCTGATTCCAAAATCCACAAGCTCTTTTAAAATATTGTAAAAATCATTGTTGGCAAGCATCTCGGCAAAAGATTTGGCTGGTTTATAATCCGAATCATCTTTCTCGATAAAAACACACTGCGCATACGTTTTCTTTCCCGATCCTGCCGGAAACTCATTTGTCATAACATGAATAATGTTCTCCTGCTGATCTTTACTCATCACTTTTCCATATGATTTCAGATCATTCTCTAACCCTGCAAACAAACCAATCTTTGAAATGCCCCGCGTATATACTAAGATTCTTTTTAGCAGCTGTAACTCCTGAATTCTTTTACCACTTGCTAACTTCTTTGAAACAAACTCAATGACTTTTTCTTCATCTTCCGATAAACGAATGGTATATTCCTTTTCATATTTCACAAGAAATTTGTAATAAGAACCAAGACTGTTATTATCAAAAATGCGAATGACATCCATCTCTCCATAATCATCAAAATCACGGAGTGCCGGAATTCTTCCAAGTTTATTTTTCAGGTTGTTATAATTTTCTTTGATAAGCTTAATATCACTAAAATTTGCATTGTCAACAGACGCAAATATTCTTTTCCTGCTTATTTCATCAAAATGAACGGTGGATGCTCCGGGAATTACCCTTCCGCCTTCCATAACATATCTCCGGATATTATCCTTGTTATAAGTGCGGTCTCCGGATAACGCAATCGGAATCATAAAATTATTGTTATAATTTCCAATGAAATCCAATATAACCACATACTCTTTTCCACTGGCTTTTCTAAGTCCGCGTCCAAGCTGCTGGATAAATACAATCGGGGACTGCGTTGGTCTTAGCATGATCACCTGATTTACCTCAACGATATCCACACCCTCATTTAAAATTTCAACCGAAAAAATATAGTCTAATGGCTGTCTATCTTCTGAACTCTCGTCCTCATTCATTGCCAGCCGCTCAAACGCATCCTGTCTTTCCTGTTCCGATGCGCTGCCATTTAAAGCAACGGTTCTGAAATTTTTACCGGTCGCCGGATTAATGATCTGATTGAACTTTGCGGACAGTTCCTCTGTTTCCTTTATATTGCTGCAGAAAATCAGTCCCTTCACTTTATCGCCGCTGTACCCATAATAATCTGCCTGATTCACAATATGTCTCACACGCTCATCACTTGTAAGCATGTTAAAATCTCTGGCTGCTTCCTCATCTCCAATCATAGACAAATCCGTAATCCCAAAATAATGGAACGGGCAGAGAAGATTCTCTTCCATCGCCTGCTGCAGTCGTATCTCGTATGCGATCTGATAATTGAAAATCTCATAAACATTTCTGCCTTCCACGTTATCATCACGTTTGTCCGGCGTAGCGGTCATTCCAAGCCATAACTTTGGTGTAAAATGATCCATGATTTTCCGGTAGGTATCTGCTGGGACATGATGTGCCTCATCCAAAACAATACAGTCAAATGCGTCTTTCGCATATTGAAGCAGATGTTCATCTCGATTCAATGTCTGAACTGTCGCAAACACATAATCTGCTTCATATTCATGATAACCGGCACCAACCAGTCCCATAGATACGGTATTTGCAAATACCTTCTCGTAAGATTTTCTTGTCTGTCTGGCAAGCTGGCCTCTGTGGACTAAAAAGAGAACTCTCCGAAAGCCAAGCTCACGCATTGCAAATGCAGAGGCATATGTTTTTCCTGTTCCGGTAGCTGAAATAAGAAGCGCCCGTTTTTCCCCTGCTGCAAGAATTTTTTTCAGATTTGTGATAAACCCAACCTGCATACTGTTCGGCTGTAACGTATATTTTTCAATTGACGTTATCTCATCTAATTTTGCAGTTTCCCTCTGATGTTTTATGATCTGATAGCGTTCTTTATAATTTTCATAAAAAGTATCAAATGATAAAGCATACGGCGAATTCCACAGTTCTTTAAACTCAGCAACGATTTCTTTCGCCATCTCCCCCTGTTCGGTTGAGATCAGCTTTGTATTCCATTCACGATTACTGGTAAGCGCCGCACTTGTAATATTCGAACTGCCGATAATGATCCGGTAAATTTCGTCTTTTCTAAAAATATATCCTTTGGTATGAAACCCTTCGTCCGCTGCTTCCACATCATACATCTTTAAGGTAATATTCGATAAATCATTCAGCTTTTTTAATGCCCCAGGTTCACTGAAATTCAGATAATTTGTGGTTAAAATTTCCCCGGGAATATTTTTGTTTTCCAATTCTTTTAGTGTCTGAAGAAGCGGTGTGATGCCACTCATCGTGATAAATGCCACACTGATCTGAAACCTGTCACATTTCAAAAGTTCATCCTCAACGGATGAGAGCACCTTCTTTCCCTCTTTATGGTTATTAGACACAAACTGCGGTCGATAAAGGCTGTTAGATGCAGCCGAACCATTGATATATGCCGTTTCAAATCCCAATCGTAACTCATCAATTTTACTCATTTTTTCTCCTGATACTGCCAGTTACCAAACCCACAGTTTTACCAATGAAACAATTCTCAAAACACACTACATCCAGTATATTCCTTATTACAAACGTTTTCAACAAACATTCCCACGAATTCTCCATCAACTTTTCTTGATTTGTGAAATTGTTAATGTTATCATAAATGAAAACAAGGATAACAGGAGAGATTCTAGTGTGAAAAATAAGCTCGATAGCTTATTTTTCGCACGGCTATTTGTTTCTGAGCAAAAACAAATAGCTTCTATGACAAGGCATAAAAAAGCATGCCTACGAGAATTTGAGATTCTCGTCGCCTCTTCGCAACAAGTTGCTCAGAAATGAGGATTACTATGGAAAATAAAGCATTAGAGATGCATAAACAGTGGAACGGTAAATTAGAGACCGTTGCCAAATCTAAAGTAAAGAGCCGCGAAGATCTCGCGATTGCGTACACACCGGGCGTTGCAGAGCCTTGCAAGGTCATTGCCAAAGATCCTGAGGCAGCTTATACATATACCATGAAAGCCAACACCGTTGCCGTTGTTTCCGACGGAAGTGCCGTGTTAGGCCTCGGCAATATCGGTGCATACGCAGCTATGCCGGTTATGGAGGGCAAATGCGTATTATTCAAGGAATTCGGCAATGTCAACGCTGTTCCGATCTGTCTTGACACACAGGATACCGAAGAGATCATCGCTACCGTTAAGAACATTGCACCGGCATTCGGCGGTATCAACTTGGAGGATATCTCCGCACCACGCTGCTTTGAGATTGAGGAACGTTTAAAAGAAATGCTCGACATTCCGGTATTTCATGACGACCAGCACGGTACTGCCATCGTAGTACTTGCAGGTATCATCAATGCATTAAAGGTGACCGGCAAGAAAAAAGAGGACTGCCGCGTCGTTGTAAACGGTGCTGGATCTGCTGGCGTTGCCATCACAAAATTACTTTTAACATACGGTTTTAAAAATGTGATCATGTGTGACCGTGAGGGCATCATCGGAAAAGATTATCCAAACTTAAACTGGATGCAGCAGAAAATGACCGAAGTAACAAACCTTGCAAATGAGCATGGAACACTTGCCGATGCATTAAAAGGTGCTGATATTTTTGTTGGTGTTTCCGCACCAAACATTGTAACACCGGAGATGGTATCTTCCATGAATCACGATTCCATCCTGTTTGCAATGGCAAACCCGGTACCGGAGATCATGCCGGACGTTGCAAAAGCAGCCGGTGCACGCGTGGTCGGAACCGGAAGAAGTGACTTCCCGAATCAGGTCAACAACGTTGTCGCATTCCCTGGTATCTTCAAAGGCGCCTTAGAGGGACGTGCCACACAGATCACGGAAGAAATGAAACTTGCCGCCGCAGAAGCGATCGCAGGTCTTGTTTCCGAGGATCAGTTATGTGACGAATTTATCATGCCGGAGGCTTTTGACCCGCGTGTCGCAGAAGTTGTAAGCGAAGCTGTCAAATCCCATATCAAATGATGATCTGGGGCGACAAACGGTATCATTCTTTAGATTATGAATTAAAACAGACTTTCGGGGAAAAGGTCTACCGCCTCTCCTTAAACGGCGGTATGACCTGTCCAAACCGCGACGGTACCTTAGACGACCGCGGCTGCATCTTCTGCAGCGCTGGCGGTTCCGGGGATTTTGCCGCCGCGCCTGACTTGTCTGTTCATGCGCAGATTCTTTCCGCCAAAAAACGGATTCAGGCAAAAACAGGCTGTAAAAAGTTCATCGCTTATTTTCAGGCATATACCAATACCTATGCACCGGTAGAATATTTAAGACGGATCTTTACGGAAGCCATTGAAGAACCGGATGTGGTGGCATTGTCCATCGCGACCCGCTGTGACTGTCTTCCACCGGATGTCTTAGATCTCCTCGACGAGTTAAACCGCAGAAAACCGGTCTGGATTGAACTTGGACTTCAGACCATCCACGACAAAACACTTCACGCGATCCGAAGCGGTTTTACCCTCTCCCAGTTTGAGCAGGCAGTATCTGATCTGCATAAAAGAAACATTCCGGTCATTACTCATCTGATCCTTGGACTTCCGGGTGAGACAAAAGAAGATATGCTCTCCTCCGTCCGTTATGTTGGCAGCCTTCCGGTCACCGGAATAAAACTCCAGCTCCTTCATATATTGAAAGGAACCGATCTTGGGACTGCCTATATGGCAGATCCGTTTCCACTTTTTACACTGGAGGAATACTGTGACCTGATTGCAGACTGCATCGCACTGCTGCCGCCGGAGATCGTCATCCACCGGCTCACAGGGGACGGGCCGAGGAATCTTTTACTTGCACCCTTATGGAGCACCGACAAAAAAAGAGTTTTAAATACGATCCAGAAATGCCTGCGTGAGCGTGACCTCTGGCAGGGAAAGAATATCTGATTATAAAAGAAAGAGGGCATCTATATTATGGCAGAACCAATCACAATCTATAAACTGACAATTTTAAACATGCTCGATAAAGTGGATTTTCCATTGACCAACACACAGATATCTAATTTCTTTTTAGAGCAGGATTACACGGATTATTTCCGCGTCCAGCAGGTATTAAGCGATCTTGAGGACGCAAGTCTCATCCACGCAGAATCCACACACAGCAATACACAGTATACCATTACTGCTGCCGGTAAGGAGACGCTTGGTTTTTTCAAAGATAAGATCACGCCTGCAATCGAACGCGACACCACTGCATTCTTAGAAAAAAATAAATTAGAACTGCGCAGCGTTAACTCCATCCTTGCTGATTATTACAAAACACCAAATCAGGATTATGCAGCGCGCTGTCAGTTCCGTGTACATGAAACCAACCTGATCGACCTGACACTTACCGTAAAAACCCGGGAACAGGCGCAGGCGATCTGTGATAACTGGAAAAAACAAAATGAAGACGTCTATGCATATCTCATGGATCTTCTGCTGAAATAAATGGAGGCTTTATGGCAAAACAATATTTCAAACCCGGCAACATGCTCTACCCGCTGCCTGCCGTCATGGTAAGCTGCCAGTATCCTGCCGGAAAAGAGGATGCGCTCTGCACCAATCCAGCCCTTGCCGGGAAACCGAATATCATCACCGTAGCGTGGGCAGGTACCGTGTGTACCAATCCACCGATGTTATCGATCTCTGTCCGCCCGGAACGCTACTCTTACCACATGATCGAAGAATCCGGCGAATTTGTTGTAAATCTGACAACAGAGCAGTTAGTCCGTGCGACCGATTTCTGCGGTGTCCGCTCCGGAAAAGATATTGACAAATTCAAAGAAATGCATCTGACACCGCTCCCCTCGAAGGAGATTTCTGCACCGGGTATTGCGGAAAGCCCGGTCAACATTGAATGTAAAGTGCGGGAGATCAAACCGCTCGGCAGTCACACCATGTTTCTTGCTGATGTGGTGAATGTTACCGTAGACGATAAATTTTTTGATGAAAAAAATACCTTTCATCTCAATGACACCGGACTTGTCACTTACTCCCACGGTGCCTATTTCCTGCTTGGCAAAAAGCTTGGCACCTTCGGATACAGTGTTGCAAAAAAGAAAGCAAAGAAACGGAAATAACCGCCGTTTCTTTGCTTTTTTCTTACATATATTTGCTGTTTAACAAATCATTTTTCGCAAGTTCAATCGCTTTTTCCACTGTGCCCTGTTCAAACGGATTCATCAGATGTGCATAACGCAGTGTCTCTAAATAGCTCATGCTTCCACCGCATTTACAGAGATTTAAGTAATCTTTCCATGCATCCTCATGATTTTTTCTGTCCTTAGTCTTAAACTCCATCGCTCCCATCGTCGTCAGTGTATAGTTGATGTAATAGAACGGGTAGAGATAAATATGCAGCTTGTGATACCAGTAGCCGCCGCGGTCAAAGAAATCATCCGCCTCATATTTTCTCCACGGCATGTAGGTTTCCTCTAATTTCTTCCATGCAAGCGTGCGCTCCTTCGGTGTCATATCCGGATTGCTGTAGCAGATATGCTGGAATTCATCGACTGCAACACCAAACGGTACGAACGTCAGTGCATCCTGCAAATGTGCAAAACGGTATTTATCTGCCTGCTCTCCAAAGAATTTTTCTGCATACGGATAAGCAAACTGTTCCATCGCCATGGAATGGATCTCTGCAATATCCGTGGATTCGCTGTAATATGCTGCGATCGGCTGGCTGCGCATTGCCATATATCCTGCAAACGCATGACCTAACTCGTGTGACAGTACCTGCATATCAAAGATCGTCTGATTGAAACAGGAAAATACAAACGGTGCTTTGTAGCGGTCAAGGGATGTCATATATCCGGTGGATGCCTTGCCCGGTTTGTTTTTTAAGTCCATCAGCTCATGGTCGATCATAAAGTCAATGAATTCTCCTGTCTCAGGGCTTAATTCATGATACATTTTTCTCGCCTGATCCACCATGAAATCATCATCCCCTGCCGGAACTGCATTGCCATCCGGGAATACACGTTTTTCATCATAAAACATCAATGTATCCACGCCGAGACGTTTTCTCTGTGCCTCATATAATTTTTCACACAGAGGTACTAACACGGTACGCACCTGCTCACGGAAAGCAGCTACTTCCTCCATGCCGTAATCGGTACGTCCCTGCTGCATATATCCAACCGGGATAAAGTTCTCATAACCAAGATTTTTTCCCATCTGTGTACGGATTTTGATCAGTTCATCCCAGATTTCCTCGAGGCGTTTTTCATTGCCATGATAAAAATCAGAGTAAGCCTTTACAGCAGCCTTTCGTACTTCACGTTCCTCATGTTCAAAATACTTCTGTACCCCGTACAGGTTTAACGTTTTTCCGTCAAACGGGATTGCTGCGGTTGCCATCATTTTTTCATATTCCCTGCACAGTCTTGACTCCTGCTGCATCAGTGGGATGTTTTCCTCACAGAATGTCTTTTTCTGCAGATCCATCTGTGCAAAATACTGTTTTCCATATTCGTTTTCAATATCGCCGCGGAATTTTGATTCCATCAGGGCATCATTCATAGCCAGAAGCTTCGGCATAACGGTCGGCACCATATCGTTGATATATGCATCTTCTTTTTCATAGAACTCATCTGTAGTGTCTAATGTATGGCGGATGGATGCGATCGTACAGTCCGTCGAAAAATTTTTCGACATTTCTTCCATCTGCTCCATATATCCTTTTAATTCTCCATAGGATGCTGCATTTTTGATCTTTTCCGTGATCTCCTCTGCAAATGCACCTGTTTTTTCAAAATCTGGTCTTTTATATTCCAGTGTGCTGAATTTAAAATCTTCCATGTTTCATTTTGTCCTTTCTTCCTGCATTTCTATATGTTATTGGTCTTTGACCATAACAGACTTTTATTCTGCGCTCTCATTTTTGTCTTTCGCAATGTTTTCTGTCATCTGCTCTTTCACTTCACTTTCAGTTTTCTTCTCATTCTTATGACGGATTTTTTCCCACCATCCAATGATTTTTTCTGCCGGCTGTTCCTGTTCTGATTTCTGCCGTGCTGCTTCCCGCTCCGCTTTGCGTGCTTCCCGTTTCGTACGTCTTTCTTCTTCCTTTTCTTTGCGCACTTTTTCTCTCTGTGCCTTCTTCGCGTTTTTCCGCTGTAATTTTTCAAGTGCTTTTTCTTTCAGACGTACTTCCTTTAACGCTGCCTTTTCCATCTCTTTTATGTAACTGTTTGCTTTTTTGCGGTTGCGCTTATCCACACGGTATGGGTCGTAAGCAAAATAAGATACCGCACCGAGCATCAGAACAACCACGCCAGCGATCACAAAGATCGGAACTAACATATCATATTCCTTAAATTTCAGTTCGTAACATACAAACACCGTCAGCATCACAGGGTAAAGTAACAGATATAAAACCTTGATCAGCACCTCAAAAAACGCTGCCTGTTTCCTGCCATTTGAAAGAAGTGTGCCCTCGATTGCCGTATAAAATGCCATAAAAATACAAAGTTCCGAACCAAATCCATGCAGAACACCGCACACTGCCACTAAGATCAGCGACAAAAAAAACAGCGCAAACGCAGCCCCCTGATACCATGCATTGCGCCGCTCCTCCATGCCCTGAAGTTTATCCTCACTAATACCATGCATCCGGTAAACTTCCGTTCTGATATGGCGCTCAAACTCCTCATTTAGCTTCTGTTCTTCTTTTGTATTCTTCAGATTTGCTTCCACGGAGTCGATCATCTGATTGATATATTCCTGCTGCTGTCTGATCCGCTTGCTGCGAAGCTGCTCTAATTCATTCTGCCGCTTTGCTTCCTCTTCAAGCTTTAAAACTTTCCCGATGCGCGGATTTTTGACTTCCATCTGCATGTAATCCGGTTCTGTTTCCATCTTCACATCTTCGCTCTCTATGATAACCGGATCTTCTACCTGTTCCTGTTCCATAACATTCTCTACATTTACATTTTCCTTTTCTGTGGCACTCTGTTCTTTTGCTTTTTTCTTTTCCACGGCACTCTGTTCTTTTTCAGTTTCAGTTTTCACGGAACTTTGTTCCTGAAATTCCTCTTCTGCCATACTGCTCTTCTCCTCTGTTTTATTTGATTTCCCAGTATAATTTATTTCAATATTATACAAAAATAAAACCAAAGAAGCAATATACACACTTTCCCTATTGTCTAATAGGATCTGTCTTTCAGGATTGATTTCAGATCCATCGTGTAATCAAAATATCCTTCCTCCACATACTGGACTTTATCGACCTCTTCCCCGTTTTCCATATGCCGGATCGTCTGTTCGACCAAAGGGGCTGTCAGCGGATTGCACTCAAAATCAGCCATGATCTTCTCATCCTGCATCACCGTAAGCGCATCTTTTACTGCATCAAATGAGATCACGATCACATCACCATCTGTTCCCATTTTCTTTCCTGCCGCCTCAAGCGCATCGATCACGCCAAACGTCATATTGTCGTTTTCACTGATCACAACATCGATATCATCGTACTTCTCTAAAAAATCTTCCATGACTTCCTGACCTTTTGCCTGTGTAAAATCGCCCGACTGTTTTTCAAGCATCACCCAGTCTGAGTGTTTTTTTAATATTTTTTCAAAACCGTCCGACCGCCCGATCTGTGCGGAGGAACCTGACGTCCCCTGCAGTGTGACTAAATGGATCGTCTCATCTTCTCTTCCCTGTTCTTTTAAATAATTTTCAAGCCACTCCCCCGCCTTTATTCCCTCTTCACAAAAATTACTTCCTACCCAGCAGCTGTAAAGGCTTTCATCGCCGACTTCCACGGTACGGTCAGAGAGAATGACAGGGATTCCTGCCTCCTTTGCCTCCTCAAGCACCGCTTCCCATCCCGTTTCCACAACCGGATCTAAAATAATATAGTCCACATCCTGTAGGATAAAGTTGCGGATCGCCTTGACCTGATTTTCCTGTTTCTGCTGTCCATCCTCAAAAATCAGATAATAACCGTTTTCTTCCGTAAAAATATTTTTAAATGACTGCGTATTCGTTGTTCTCCAGTCTGACTCTGAACCGACCTGTGCATAGCCTACCACAATACACCCATCATGACCTGCCATCTCCTCCGTGTCCAGTCCATTCGTGCGCTGCCCTCTTTTTTCTCCACATCCTGCCAGCAAAAATATTGCCCCAAGTACCGTGATTCCTGCTGATACCCACCTTTTGTTTAACATATCTCCTCCGAACCCATAACCTCTGCTTTTCATTATATACCAAAAAGCCGCCGCACATAAATAGAGAATTTTCTCTGTGCGACAGCTTTTTCTTATTCACTTTATTATTTACTGCTCTCTTTCATCTTTGCAAAAATACTCTGTAACACAATAAAGAAACAAAGTAATGCTGCAACTGCGATGCTCGACCAGGAACTTAAGAGCTTACCATTGGTCTTTACCAGAGTTGAGATTGTACCGTTGATCAGTACACCGAAGAAGGAACCGATCACATTTCCAACTCCTCCGGTCAGGAGCGTTCCACCGATAACGGATGATGCAATGGCATCCATCTCTAATCCAAGTGCCTGCTGCACGTTGCCGGACATGGTATTCAAGCAATAGCAGATACCGCCGATCGAACAGAGGAAAGAAGATAACACATAAGCTTTTAATTTTGTCTTTTTCACATCAAGTCCCATCATGGTCGCTGACTGCTCACTGCCGCCAACTGCATAAAGACTTCTTCCGAATTTGGTGTAGCGGAGCATCAGAAATACCACGACTAACACTACCAGTGCCACAACCACGGAAATACGGATAAACGGTACCTGTACCACGCCTTTACCATTGACATAAGATCCAAACGGAAGTTTGATCTTGGCATTTGCAAGTTTTACAAAAAATTCATTGCTGCTGATCGATACCTGATCCGTACAGATCACAGCCGTCATACCTCTTGCGAAGAACATTCCCGCCATCGTCACAATAAATGGCTGGATATTTAAATATCCGACACAGAAACCCTGTACAATTCCAAATACAACGCCGATCAAAAGGACCAGAATACAAAGAACCACTGCGTTCATGTTCCATCTCTCCATTCCGACCGCAAGAAACATACAGTCCATAGCTACAAGAGAACCAACCGAGATGTCGATTCCGCCTGTCAGCATAACACATGTCATTCCACAGGTAATGCATAAGAGTCCCGCATTATTGATCAGTACATTTAAAAATGTCTGCAGGTGTGTAAATCCCTTATTTGCATAAATCGCACATCCGACTGCATACATGACGAAGAATAAAACGATTGTGATGATCAAAAGTACCGTGTTTCCATTCATTTTCTTTTTCTTCATTATGCGACACCTCCTTTTGCCAGCTGTCTTTTTGCAGACATCTTTTTCATATAATCCTTAAACGGAGGCGCCTGGATCGCAACGATGATGATAACAATGACCGCCTTGTATACCGGTGCCTGTTCGGTGGAAACACCCAGCGCATACAGTGTTGTCGTGATCGCCTGGATCGTATATGCACCGATAATAGAACCGGTAAGACGGAACTTTCCGCCGCCAAGACTGTTACCGCCAAGTGCAACTGCAAGAATTGCATCCAGCTCAAAGTTTAATCCGATATTGTTAGAATCTGCAGAACTGATACGGGAAGATGCCACAATTCCGGCAATTCCGGCGCAAAGTCCACAGACAATGTAGCATAGGAAAATAATTCTTTCTGATTTGATACCTGCAATACGGGAAGCCTTTTTGTTGATACCAACACTCTGTACATATAACCCCAGCGCCGTCTTTTTTAGTATCAGGGAAGTGATTATGATACATACGGCTGCCACAACAATCGGTGTCGGGATAAATCCAAGATATCCACCAAAAATTTTAAAGGAATCCTCTCTTACATACACAATCATATTGTTACATAATAACAGACCGATTGCTCTTGCTGCCGAGAATAAAATAAGCGTTGCGACCATCGGCTGTACATTCAGATACGATACTAAAAATCCGTTAAATGCACCGCAGACACATCCGATCAGGATACCGCCAAGCACTCCGATGATAAGCGGTCTCGCCAGTTCATTCGTGGAGGAAACTCCATAGCCTGCAAGCAGCATACAGCAGAACGACGCTGCCAGTGACATGACCGAACCAACGGAAATATCAGTACCTGCAGAACAGGATACAACCAGAGTCATTCCGATCGCAAGGATCGCGATCTCACTTCCACGGTTTAAGATATCGATCATACGTCCATACAATACTCCGTTTCGAATGGAGATCGTAAAGAAATTAAATGCAAAATTTCCCGATGCAACATCGTAAATGATATTTACCGCCATTACCAATAACATACAAAAGATAGGCAGAAACAGCGGTTTGCTGATCAGTTTCTTTATATTATTCATTTGTGCCACCTCCTGCGATCGCCTGCATTACATGTTCCTGTGTCAGATTATCCGTGATCTCACCGACTTTTTCCCCATCTCTTAATACGACAAGTTTCGAACAGGTTCGAAGCATCTCTTCGATCTCAGAAGAAATAAAGATCAGGCTCTTTCCCTCCTCCGCTAACTGGATCACAAGTTTCTGGATCTCTGTCTTTGTTCCGACATCGATACCACGCGTCGGTTCATCTAAAATTAAAAATTCCGGATCGGTCGCAAGCCAGCGTGCTAAGATCACCTTCTGCTGGTTACCACCGGAGAGCTGTTTAATCAGTGTCTCCCTGTTTGCGGTCTTGATCTGAAGAAGTTCTATGTATTTGTCCGCGATCTCGATCTGCTTACTCATCGGCAGCAGTTTGAATATTCCACGTTTTGCCTGCAGTGCAAGAATAATATTTTCCCTTACCGACAGGTCACCTATGATACCTTCTGCCTTTCTGTCATCCGGCAATAGTCCCATTCCAAGGTTCATGGCATCGATCGGAGCATTGATCTTTACTTCTTTTCCCGCCACTTTCAGTTCTCCGGTCTGATTTTTGTCCGCGCCGTAAATAACACGTGCTAACTCACTTCTACCGGAACCTAAAAGTCCGGTCAATCCGACTACCTCTCCCTTATGGATCTGTAAGTCAAACGGTTTGATTTTTCCTTTATGGCTCAATCCCTTTGCATCGATAAACAGCGGTTCCTTTGAAAAGTCTTTCGCCTGCTCTGTTTTTACGGCCGCAAGATCATCAAAATCTTTTCCCATCATTGCCGCAACCAGACGCACCCTCGGCAGTTCTTCGATTGGATATTCCCCGACTAATTTACCGTTTCTGAGTACTGTGATACGGTCACAGACCGCATAGACCTGCTCTAAAAAATGGGTTACAAACACGATTGCAACTCCCTTTTCTTTCAGCTGACGCATCAGGGTAAATAATTTTTCTACTTCATGGTCATCCAACGATGACGTCGGCTCATCTAAGATAAGTACTTTACATTCCATATCCACCGCTCTCGCGATTGCGATCATCTGCTGCAGGGCAAGTGAATATTCTTCCAGATTCTGCGTTACATCAATTTTTATATCCAGACTGTCCATGATCTTTTCCGATTTTGCGACCATGGTCTTCCAGTCGATCGTTCCAAGTTTTGTTTTCGGTTCCCTTCCAATAAATAAATTCTCTGCAACACTAAGATTCGGGCAAAGATTTACCTCCTGATACACAGTGGAAATGCCCTTTTTCTGTGCATCCAGCGTCGAATGATTGACAACCGGACCATCGATGCCCTCCACATGTATTTCTCCTGCCTCAAATGCATTGATTCCTGTCAGACATTTGATCAGCGTAGATTTTCCGGCACCATTTTCCCCCATCAGTGCCATGATCTCACCTTTGCGTAATGTAAGATCCACATGATCCAATGCTTTTACTCCCGGAAATGTCATGGTTATTCCGCGCATGGTCAATACAACATTACTCTCCATCTTCCTTCACCCTTTCTTTAAAATGGGAGAGACCAGATGGTCTCCCCCGCATTTTATGCCATCAGGTTTGATTAGTACTGTGCATCTACGATTTCTTTTGTGACAACGGTCAGATCCTGATCTTCTCCATTTACATTGATCGTAGAAAGGACATCCTCATTTACGAACCAGTGTTCTGTCATGTATACTTCTTTCTCCGGAGTCTCACCAGCCTGAAGCCGTTTGATAACTTCCTCTACGAACGGAGCTGCAAGCGGGTTACACTCAAAGTCTGCATTGATGTCACCGGACATTACATACTCAAGTCCTGCGGTACATGCATCAAAGGAAACAAGGATCACATCACCATCTACACCGTAGGAGATACCAGCTGCCTTCATTGCATCCATTGCACCGAATGCTTCGTTATCGTTCTGGCATACAACAACATTAAATTTACCTTCATAACTCTTGATGTAGGACTCCATGACTTCCTGTCCGCCTGCCTGTGTGAAATCACCTGTCTGGGAATCTAAGATATTCCATCCATTTGCATCTGCAATCTCTTTAAATCCGTCGGTACGTCCGATCGTTGCGGAAGCTCCGGTAGATCCCTCGATCACAAGTACATTGACATCACTGATGCCCTTTGCATCTGTATATGCTTTTAACCACTCTCCTGCTGCAAGACCTTCTGTCTTGAAGTTAGAACCTACCCATGAAACATATTTATCTGAGTCATCGATCGTACGGTCAATGACAATAACCGGAATTCCTGCTTCCTCGCACTCTGTCAGTACAGTGTCCCATCCGGTTGATACGATCGGATCGATGATGATATAATCAACATCCTGCTCGATAAATCCTCTGACTGCCTCTAACTGTACTGCAGAATCATTATCACAGTCTACAAACTGAAGATCGTATCCATTGTCTGCGGAAAAAACACTTAAACAGGAATCTGTGGAAGCGGTACGCCAGTCAGATTCGTGTCCAACCTGTGCAAAACCAATTGTAACCGTATCACCGCTTGCTGCGGAGCTCTCTGTTCCGGCTGCCTCTGCGCTGTCATCTGTCTGATCTGCAGCAGCTGCATCATCTGTTTTTGCTGCGGCATCATTGGATGCACCCGCATTACCTGTTGACGTGTTTGCGCTGTTTCCGCATCCTGCTAACATTGTTGCCCCTAATGCCATACACATTACCATACTCACCAATTTTCTTTTCATTTCAAAAACCTCCCATAGTTTTTTTAGATTTGGTTTCGTTGCTAACCATGGTCTAATTATAACTGTGAGAGGTTTTTATGAATACCGAATTAAATTTGAATTAAGTATAATTTTTTACTAAATTGTGAACAGCTTTCATATATTTCGGTAAAAAAGTGTATTTTTTTTGGAAAAATGTGTATTTTTTATGAACTGCTTTCTGTTCTTACCGGAATTCTTACCCAGACTTCCGTTTCTTCCCCGTAGGTACTCTGCACTTTCAGTCCATATTCCGTGCCATAATGCAACTGGATGCGTTGATTGACATTAAACAGTCCAAAGCCGTCATTTTCTTTTTTCGTATTGCCATCCTCTTTTAACATCGCGCATACTTCTGCAAGTCTCTGTTTATCCATCCCGATCCCGTTATCTTTTACCTTAAAGATCAAGACATCCGCACAACGCTCCGCCGAGACCGTGATATGTCCCTTTCCACGCTTGTTTTTTATGCCATGGTAAAGTGCATTTTCCACTAACGGCTGAAGTGTCAGTTTGATGACCTCATAACCGTAATATTCCTCCGGGATCGCAATCTCATAATCTAAAATGTCCCGGTAGCGGAACTGCTGGATCTCTAAATAGCTGCGGATATGCTCTGTCTCTTCTTTCACGGAGACAAACTCCCTTCCCTTACTCAAAGAAGTCCTGAAAAATGTGGACAGGGAGGACACCATCATTACGACCTCGTCTGTCTTTTTTGACTCGGCAAGCCAGATGATATTATCGAGCGTGTTATATAAGAAATGAGGATTGATCTGCTCCTGCAGCACCCGAAGCTCTGCTGCCCTTAAATTCAACTCCTCCGTATGGATATCTTCCACAAGGTTGCCGATTTTTTCCACCATCTGGTTAAAACTCTTATTTAGCACCTCAATCTCTTCCGGTCCGGTTTTCACCGCCCGGATTCTGAAATCGCCACCCCCGGCAGCCACTGCGGCATCGCACAGCTCCCCGATTGGTTCTGTGATGCCCGTCACGATTTTTCTGCTGACTGCAAATGCACCCACTAAGATCACCAGTAAAATACCGCTCGTGATCGCAATCGCCTGCTCCACATCATTACGGATCCCACCCCGCAGATCCTCCATGTTCATGCTCTCGTAATAAATATAATACTGGATCTGTTCCTGGATCAGCTCCGTCAGCACCCTGATATTTAAGTCCAAACTCTCCATATTTGTCTCATAAGATCCACTGACTAACGCATCTTCCTCAATCTCCTGCACCCTTTTTTCAAGGGTGTCAAGACTCTTTAAAATTCGCGAGAGACGCTGTTTCGCATATGCGGAATCGGCATCCTCTGCCAATTCCCCAAACACCTCTCTCGCCTCTTTGATCATCTTTTGCGGCTTTTGTGTATCGACTAACTCCTCCGCACGTTCCGAATTAACCACGATAATGTACATCACATAGTCGATATCTTCCTTGAATCCGATGTTATATGCATTTGCCTTTGTGATCTTCTCCACAATATGGTCATATTTTGACGATACATTGTTGATCATAAAAAGCAAATATGTGATCATAACCGTTAGTGGGATCACACAGATAAGAAGCAGCAGATACAACCTGTTTTTTAATGAAAATTTTTTTCTTACGTTCATAATTTTTCCTGTTCCTGCTCTGGTCTGTCACTCCTGTTTCTGTATTCCCGCGGCGTACACCCCTGTGTCTTTTTAAACAGGTTACTGAAATAATGTGCATCCCGGAAACCGACTTCAAATGCAATCTCCGTGGTCTTAGTCCCGGTCGTCCGCAATAACTGTTTTGCCTTATCCATGCGCACCTTTGTCAGATACTCAACAAACGTCACTCCCGTCTCCTGTCCGAATACAGTGCTGAAATGGCTCGAACTTAAATTTACCTCCGAAGCGACCATATTTAAGGAGATATCCTCATGATTATAGTTATCTTCTATGTAGGCTTTTGCATGTTGGATCAGATTGTCATATCTGCGTTCCATGCCCTGCTCCCGCAGTTCGATCACTGCCCCGAACAGATTTTTGATGTACTCCCTCGCCTGTCCTGCAGTGCCAAGAAAAATTTCCATCTTCTGCGCATCTTTGTACTGTTCCAACAGATTTTCACTGGTATATCCGCTTTTTTCCAACACGGAGACCGCGCTCACATACAGATCCATCAGCACATACTGACGCAGCAGAACCGACTGTAAGCTACCATTTGAGATTTTCCGGAAATAATCATCCACAAACCCGGATACTTCCTCTTTTCTTCCTGTATACAAAAACTGTTCCACCTGTCTGCGGTCGATCCCGGACACATTGAGTTCCCCAAGATCTAATGTCTCTTTTGTTTCCATCTCATTTTCTATCTTCTTTACCTGTTCCGTGATCTTATTTTTCTCTAAGGAATACCGCTTTGCAAAAAGAAGATTCGCTTCCTCGTAACATTTTTTGATCTCGCTGAACCGTGTGACCGGTATCCCGTATACCGCGGCATAATCGATCTTATTTTCCCCGCAGAGATATATTTCAAGTTCCTGTTCAATGGCATTTTTCAGCTGTTCAAGCGTCACACCATTTTCCTCTTTCAGTACCAGATGATATTCCCCACAGCTTAGTTTTGCGCAGATCACACTCGAACCGTATGCAAAAAACTGTTCCATATGATCTTCAAATGCTTCATCTTTTTCATAAAACGTCTCCGTCCCATCCTCGAAAAAGAGCTGTAACATAAGAACATTGTAGCGCTCCGCTGCCAGTTCGATCTCCTGTTCTCTGGCCTCTTTTAACACCTCCGAAAAGGAGTGCTCACCGGATACGATATGTCGGAACAGTCTTCTTTTTGTAAGTGTTTTCTGTTCTTTTTCGTTTTTTGTCTCTTCCTGTCTGCCTCTCCTGCCGTAAATTTTTTCTGCGATCCGCCTGATTGCTTCTAAAAGCTGTGCACTGGTCACCGGTTTCAGCAGATAGTCTTCCACACCGATCGAGATAGCTTCTTTTGCATAATCAAACTCACCATATCCGCTCAGAATCAGGATACTCGTATCCGGAAGTTCCTGTTTTACGATCCGGCTAAGTTCCAGTCCATCCATAAAAGGCATCCTGATGTCCGTGATCAGGATGTCCGGTTTTAGTTTCTGAATCATCGGATACGCGAGTTCTCCATCACTCGCCTCACCAACAAATTCAAATCCTTCCTCCTGCCATGCAATATTATTTCGTATCCCCTCCCGCATTACAATCTCATCTTCTGCCAGAAAAATTTTCAACATCGTTTCTGTTTCCCCCATCATATCTTCTTCCCGGACTCCCCATCCGCCGGAAAATCTATATGATGAAAATAGCACATTCCATAAAATGTTTCAATAAACAACTTTTGAAAAAGACCGGAGCCGCATGATTTCATATAGTGTCCCAAATCATGTCACTCCGGTCTTTTATTATATTATTTCCATCAACAATTTTTATTTTTCCCTATTGTACCGACAGGTAAGAATATCCCATCAGACTCTCATCCACCGCATGTGCGACCTCACGTCCCTCACGGATTGCCCACACGACAAGAGACTGTCCTCTGTGCACATCACCTGCTGCAAATACATTTTTCACACTGGTCGCATATGCCCCCTCTGCCGTCGACACGTTCGTCCTTGCATTCAGCTCGACGCCAAACGCATCTGCAACATATTTTTCTGTTCCAAGGAATCCTGCTGCGATTAGAACCAGATCTGCATCCAGTTTCGTCTCGGAACCCGGCACTTCTGACATTACCATGCGTCCGGTTTTTTCATCCTTTTTGCTCTCTAATTTTACGGTGATAATGCCGTTTAAGTTACCGTTTTTATCTTTTAAAAATTCTTTGACTGTTGTCTGGTAAATACGCGGATCATGCCCGAATACAGCAATTGCTTCCTCCTGACCGTAGTCTGTCTTGCAGACTTTCGGCCACTCCGGCCATGGATTGTTCTCTGCCCTCGTATCTGGTGCTTTCGGCATCATTTCAAGCTGAGTCACGCTCGCACAGCCATGGCGGATGGATGTTCCGACACAGTCGTTTCCGGTATCACCGCCACCGATGATGACCACTTTTTTGCCCTTTGCAGAAATATAATTGTTATCTTTCAGGTCGGAATCTAAAAGACTCTTTGTGGTTGCCTTTAAGAAATCCACTGCAAAGTAAATGCCCTTTGCATCACGTCCCGGTGCCTTAATGTCTCGCGGATTTTTTGCACCGCAGGCTAAGATGACGCGGTCATAATCCTTTAATAACTTCGCTGCCTTTACATCTTTTCCGACATTGACGCTGGTTACAAATTCAACGCCCTCTTCTTTCATGATATCCACTTTACGGTCGATCACCCATTTTTCCAGTTTCATGTTCGGGATACCATACATCAAAAGTCCGCCGACACGGTCGTCACGTTCAAACACCGTCACCTGATGCCCACGCTTATTTAACTGGTCTGCTGCGGCAAGTCCTGCAGGACCGGAACCGATGATTGCAACTTTCTTTCCGGTACGCACTCTCGGCGGTTTTGCTGCTGCATATCCTTTTGCGTAAGCATTTTCGATAATTCCGTGCTCATTTGCCTTGCAGGTAACAGGATCTTCCCAGTGACCACAGGTGCAGGCTGCTTCACAGAGAGCCGGGCAGACACGTGATGTAAATTCCGGGAAGTTATTGGTTTTCTTTAAACGGTTATATGCCTGCTCCCAGTTGCCCGTGTAGACAAGATCGTTCCATTCAGGCACCAGATTGTGCAGTGGACATCCACTTGTCATTCCCATGATTGTCATACCTGACTGGCAGAACGGCACACCGCAATTCATACATCTTGCACCCTGAATCTGCTGTTTTTCCATGGAAAGCGGTATATGAAATTCTTTAAAGTTTTTGATGCGCTCTTTTGGCTCGATCGCTTTGGCATCTTCTCTCTCATAATCTATAAATCCAGTTGGTTTTCCCATTATTGATATCCTCCATCATGATGCCATGCGGCATGCCGCCGCACGAACATCTTTCTCATTTAACCTCTTGTGTTTGCATAGAATGCTTCGATCTGCGCCTGTTCTGAGGATAAACCTTTCTCCTCCATCTGAACGATCGCCATCAGCATCCGGTTATAATCGTATGGAATGACCTTTTTGAATTTCGGCAGATATTCGCTGAAATTGTCAAGGATTGCTTTTCCTTTCTCGGAATTGGTCAATGCCACATGCTCTTTGATCATATCCTTTAATTCCATAACATCATATTTATTGGATATTTCTTCGGAAAATACCATTTCTTTGTTCATTCTTGTATACAGATCGTTGTCCTCGTCGAGCACATATGCGATACCGCCGCTCATACCTGCTGCAAAGTTCTTTCCAGTCTTACCGAGGACTACGACACGGCCGCCGGTCATGTATTCACATCCATGGTCGCCGACTCCCTCAACAACTGCGGATGCACCGGAGTTGCGGACACAGAAACGCTCGCCTGCGACACCGCTGATAAATGCTTTTCCGCTGGTTGCACCATAGAGGGCAACGTTACCGATGATGATGTTCTCATCTTTTTTGTATTTCACGCCTGCCGGAGCATAGACAACCAGTTTTCCACCGGAAAGTCCTTTTCCAAAGTAGTCATTGGAATCTCCGACTAACTCTAAGGTCAGTCCTTTCGGGATAAATGCGCCGAAACTCTGTCCGCCTGCGCCGCTGCATTTTACGATAAAGGTATCTTCCGGGAGTCCCTCGCCGCCGTATTTCTTGGTGATCTCGGAACCGAAGATCGTACCGAAGGAACGATCGGTGTTGGTCACTTCCACGTCAATGCTTCTGCGCTGCTGTTTTTCAAGTGCCGGTCCTAACTGTTTTAAGAGCACCGTGATATCTTTTGATTTTTCCAACTCGAAATCATAAACCTGTTTCGGATCAAAGATGACTTTCTTTTTCTGGTCTGCAAACGGGTTGTTTAAGATTTTGGAAAGATCGATCTCTTTCTCCCTGCCGCTTAAATCATCACGAACCTTTAACAGATCGCTTCTGCCGACCATCTCATCGATCGTCTTACAGCCAAGTTTTGCCATGTACTCTCTCAGCTCTGCCGCGATAAAACGCATGAAGTTCTCAACATACTCCGGTTTTCCTGCAAAACGTTTGCGGAGTTCCGGGTTCTGTGTTGCAATACCTGCCGGACAGGTATCCAAGTTACATACACGCATCATGACACAGCCTAAAGTTACAAGCGGTGCGGTCGCAAAACCATATTCTTCTGCGCCGAGCAGCGCTGCGATTGCAACGTCACGTCCGCTCATCAGTTTCCCATCTGTTTCAATGCGGACTTTGTTTCTAAGTCCATTCATGATCAGCGTTTGGTGTGTCTCAGAAAGTCCAAGCTCCCATGGAAGTCCTGCATTGTGGATGGAACTTGCCGGAGCTGCACCGGTACCGCCGTCATAACCGGAGATCAATACAACCTGTGCACCTGCTTTTGCAACACCGGCTGCGACTGTACCAACACCTGCCTCAGATACCAGTTTTACGGTAATTCTCGCATCGCGGTTTGAGTTCTTTAAGTCGAAGATCAGCTGCTCAAGATCCTCGATGGAGTAAATATCGTGATGTGGCGGCGGAGAGATCAGAGCCACGCCCGGAGTGGAAAGTCTGGTCTTTGCGATCCACGGATAAACTTTTTTGCCCGGAAGATGTCCGCCTTCACCAGGTTTTGCCCCCTGTGCCATCTTGATCTGGATCTCCTGTGCACTGACTAAATACTGGCTGGTGACACCGAAACGTCCGGATGCAACCTGTTTGATCGCAGAACAGCGGTTGACACTGCTGTTTTTACTTGCGATACGCTCTGCATCCTCACCACCTTCACCGGAGTTGGATTTTCCATGCAGGCGATTCATTGCGATTGCGAGCGTCTCATGTGCCTCCTGTGAAATGGAACCATAGGACATCGCACCTGTTTTAAATCTCTGTACAATGGAGTCAACACTCTCTACTTCCTCAAGCGGTATACCTTTTTTCGGGTAATTGAAATCCATCAGTCCACGCAGTGTGATCTCTCTTTCTTCCTTATTAACCAGATCCGTGTACTGTTTGAACAGCTCATAGTCACCTCGTCTGGTTGCCTCCTGTAACAGATGGATCGTTGCAGGATTGTAAAGATGCGGGTCTGCTCCGCTTCTCATCTTATGGCGTCCGCGGCTCTCTAAAGTCAGATCGGATTCAAGTCCAAGCGGATCGTAGGCTGCAGAATGAAGCTCATTGACATCATTTTCAATATCCTTTAATGTGATACCACCAATACGGCTGACCGTGTTGGTAAAATATTTGTCAATGACATTTTTATCAATACCGATCGCCTCGAAGATCTTAGAACCCTCGTAAGACTGGATCGTGGAAATACCCATCTTGGATGCGATCTTTACGATACCGTTTAAGATTGCATTGTTGTAATCCTGTACGGCTGCATAGTAATCTTTGTCAAGCATATGCTCGTCCACAAGCTGTTTTACCGTATCCTGTACCAGATATGGGTTGATCGCGCACGCACCATAGCCGAGCAGTGTTGCAAAATGATGTACCTCTCTCGGTTCGCCGGACTCTAAGATCATCGCAACCGATGTTCTCTTTTTCGTTCTTACCAGATGCTGCTGTAAGGCTGAGACAGCAAGCAGTGAAGGAATCGGAACATGGTTCTCATCGATTCCACGGTCAGAAAGGATCAGGATGTTTGCGCCATCTCTGTATGCACGGTCGGCTTCCACAAACAGACGGTCGATTGCCTTTTCAAGGCTTGTGTTTTTATAGTAAATGATCGGGATCACTTCTACTTTAAATCCCGGCACCTTCATGGCTTTGATCTTCATCAGGTCTGTGTTTGTCAGAATCGGGTTATTTACTTTTAGTACCTGGCAGTTCTCTGCCTTCTCCTCTAAGAGGTTACCGTCTTCACCGATATAGACTGTCGTGGATGTTACAACTTTCTCACGGATCGAGTCGATCGGCGGGTTTGTTACCTGTGCAAACAGCTGTTTGAAATAGTTGAATAATGGCTGATGGTCACTTGCAAGTGCAGCAAGCGGTGTATCAATACCCATGGCAGAGGTGCCCTCGCCGCCGTTCTTTGCCATCGGAAGGATTGCTTCACGCAGGGACTCGAATGTATAACCGAAAGCCTTCTGCATTCTCTGGCGCTCTTCCTTGGTGTATTCCGGCACACGCTCGTTCGGGATTTTTAGATCTTCCAGTTTTAAGAGGTTGCGGTCAAGCCATTCACCGTATGGCTGTTTGTTTGCATAAGTTTCTTTCAACTCATCATCGTCGATCACGCGGCCTGCAACGGTATCAACCAGAAGCATTTTACCAGGACGCAGACGCTCTTTTACGAGAATCTTTGTCGGATCGATATCAAGTACACCGACCTCGGAGGAGAGGATCAGATAATCATCATCTGTAATGTAATAACGGGAAGGACGCAGACCGTTGCGGTCAAGCACTGCTCCCATCATATCACCATCGGAGAACAGAATAGATGCAGGTCCGTCCCACGGCTCCATCATCGTCGCATAATACTGATAGAAATCTTTTTTCTTCTGTGACATGATGCGGTTGTTTGCCCATGGCTCCGGGATCATGATCATAACTGCAAGTGGAAGTTCCATGCCGCTCATAACCAGAAATTCCAAGGTATTATCAAGCATTGCGGAGTCGGAACCCTCGGAATTGATAACCGGAAGTACCTTCTGCAGTTCTCCTTTTAAGTGCTCAGACTCCATCGTCTCCTCGCGGGCAAGCATCTTGTCCGCATTACCCTTGATGGTGTTGATCTCACCGTTATGTACGATAAAACGGTTCGGATGCGCTCTCTCCCAGCTTGGATTCGTGTTCGTGGAGAAACGGGAGTGCACGGTTGCGATCGCTGATTCGTAATCTTTATCCTGTAAGTCAGCAAAGAATAAGCGAAGCTGCTCTACTAAGAACATACCTTTGTATACGATGGTTCTGCTGGATAAAGAAACCACATAAGTATCATCGTTGGACTGTTCAAAAACACGTCTTGCCACATACAGTTTGCGGTCAAAATCAAGTCCCTTTGCCACTTCTGCCGGACGTTTGACAAAGCCCTGCATAATATACGGCATACAGTCAACTGCTTTCTGTCCGAGTTTGGTCGGATCGGTTGGAACTTCTCTCCATCCTAAGAACTCCATTCCTTCCTTGTTCACGATGACCTCAAACATTTTCTTCGCCTGGTTGCGTTTTAATTCATCCTGCGGGAAGAAAAACATGCCGACACCGTAATCTCTCTCATCTCCAAGCTCGATGCCAAGTGGTTTTGTCACTTTGGAGAAAAACTTGTGTGATACCTGAAGCAGAATACCAACACCGTCACCTGTCTTGCCCTCTGCATCTTTACCTGCTCTGTGTTTCAAGTTTTCTACGATCTTTAATGCATTCTCTACCGTTGCATGTGTCTTGATACCTTTGATATTGACAACAGCACCGATACCGCAGTTATCATGTTCAAATCTCGGATCATACATTCCGGTTTCTGTCTTACAGCTGCCCGCTACAGAAAAACGGTCTAATTTCTGCTCTTTCATCTTCAACTTCCTTTCTCCATCCACTCATCTGTCTTTGCCTGAAAAACAGTTGTCTTTTGTCGGATTTGTTATGTATTAATATACAACTTTCATATCCGTTTGTCTACCTGTTTTTTCTTCATATTATCTGATAATATGATAATTATATATAATACATGTATATTATCTGTCTTTTTTATTTATTTTCTCTTAAAATAATATCCATACAAACAATTCAATAGAAAAAAGATGCAAAAAAATTTCATTAATTTTTCTGCATCTTCGCATTTTTATTATTTCTATTAAATTGTGTTTAAATTGTATCTGTGTCTTTCCGCTCTTTTACCTGCAGATCTATGCTTCCATGCCTGCCAGATCATCCATTTTTTTCTTAAACCCATGGTTAAAAATTGCGATTACACGTCCGACTCCGATCACTGCCACCACCGTTCCAAGCCCGATTCCGATCAGATGTCCCTGACAGACCAGTCCGACTGTGATCGTGATACAGATGTTGAAGAGGTCAAAACAGTTTTTGGTAAATCCCACACTCTTATGTACCGTGTCTGCGATCGCCTGCATAGCTTCCGGCAAGTTGATTTGGGTATGCCTCCCCAAATACCAGAATCACTGCCGAAAACAGATTCAGAAACCTTGTGAAAATAAGACTTAACGGCAACTGCAGCAGATCCATAAGCAGTGTCAGACGGATGTCCATTTTCTGTGCGTGCATCAAAGTTTCTCCCTCTGCCTTCTGATACCGGAAATGCCGGATCAGATGCAGGATCATCTCCACAAGCACAAACAGTGTGTAGATCACCAGTGTCATATTCATTGTTCTTTCCCTGATTTCTTTCGCTCATCTGTTACAATGTGTTTCAATTCCATTGTCATGGACTAATAGTTTCTTTCCCATATTTGGTCAAAGAAGTCATTTCCCTCCAGTGTTTTCCCATCACAACTATACAAAGCACCATTATCAATGTCAAGTGACAGAAGAAGCGTGGAATCATCCAGGTATGGCGTCATTTTTTCCTTTAAAAGCGGGACGACATCTTCCCTGTGTATACATTCGTTCCAGTCCTGGTGTTCATCCTTGTCAACTGCAAATTCAACACCATAGGTGTCATCGATCACAATTCCCTTTTCATCATCCACATAAAAGGCTGCAAAATCATATTGTGCAGTCCCTTGCATTTCATAGGTTGTGCTTATCAAAAGATAGTCCAGACCATCCTTTTTCGAAAGACATATCGTTCCATTTCCTGCATGCGACAGGTGAAAGTTTCTGCTGATAAATCTCGGATAACTTTCATATTCTCCATCTTTTGTTCCGCGATAGACTTTCACATAACATCCATATGAACTGTTACTTACAACATCATCTACTGTTGCATCCGGCTCACCGCCATATCCGACTACTGAAACCAGATCTGCGATTCCATCGTGTGTGATATCTGCTGTTGTTTCAAATACAGGCACCTCATAGGCATCCTTACCCGGATAATCTGAATTATAATAGTTTCCCTCTTCCCCTAACTGACCGATATCGCTGTATGTGGAATATACATACTCCTGATTCTCCACGACATATTTTTGTGTCTGTGCATCAGAAGTATTTTCTGTAGTTTCAGAGATTTCTGTACCTGATTCTTTTTCTGTGTCTTCTGATATGTTTTCTAACATTTCTTCCGTATTTCCTGTTTTCAGTTTTTCCGGCATCTCTTCTGCATTTTCTGTTTTCTTCGCGTTTTCTGCTTCTTTCTCATTTTCTTCCAATACTGACGCGTTTGAAGCAGCAGAATTTTCTATTGTTTTTTTACTGCATCCAGCAAAACACTCACTTGCAAGTACAACAGTAATCATCGCCATGACTAATTTATTTTTCATTTTCCCCACCTCATAACATACTCTTTTTCGTTTGTATCTTCATCTGTTTCTTCCGCCTGAATCAAGAAATTCTCCCTCTGATAAAAGTAAATTGCATGCACATTCTTTTCGTATACACATAAACACAATTCGGTTTTTCTGCTTTTTACATAATCCAGCAGACATTTTCCAATTCCCATCGATTGTGCAGATTCTTTCACAAACAATCCCTCGATATAGCAATCATTTATTCCGATAAAACCATCTATCTGACCATTTTTTTCCTCTTCATATACATATACTTCTGCTTCCGGCAGAATCTGTTTCACCATTTCATAATTGCCGGTCCAATATTCCTTGTCTATAAAACTATGTGCCTTAATGTTTGTCTCAAGCCATATCTGCAAAACATCAGATATATCCTTTTCTTCCATTTTTCTTATCATACATTTACCCCATCTCTATTTTCGTCTTAGTGCACTGCAAAGATATCTTTTTACCCACTCCTTATCGCTCATAAAAAATTCATTTTTCCGTATTGATAAAAGCCGGAAAATCCGCAATTTATACGCATTTCCGGCTCTCTGCTTACATATGCTGTCTATCATTCTTTTTGTTTCATAAACTATAGTTCATGCAGCTTTAGGCTCTCTCGTCAAATTCCACATTCTTCTTCCACTTCCAGAACCCCCATATCACAGCGCCAGCCACCACAAGCATCACTGCCGTAAATCCAATTCCTTTCGCATCCGTCGTATAGCCAAAGGACAGCCATCCCGTTTCCTCACGCACGACCGACACAGTGTTTGCTGCGATGTGTCCCAGTACCGGCACATAGAAAAATCCTGTTTTTTCATACAAAAATGCAAGCAGACATCCCAAAACCGCCGCATACAGAAACTGCACCAGGTTCGCATGCACCAGTCCAAAGATCAATGCGGAACAAATAATTGCAGGGGCGACACCCAACATCAATTTTAGTCTCTGATAAACCACGCCCCTGAATAATAATTCTTCCGCGATTGGGATCAGAAAACAGGATCCAAGGAACTCATAGACTGCTGCGCCTGCAAAAAATGCCTGATTTGCAGTCTGGAACCCTTCTGATGCCTGAATTAATGATGTCATCGCAATGATATTGTTGACTGCAATTCCAAGTGCCGCTACGGACACAACAGTCACGGCAATATTGATTGCCTGCTCACTGCTAAAGCGAAACTTCTTTTTTCCGTAAACAGTATCCCGGATGTTTTGATCTGCCATATAAAATTTTAATATGACCGGAATCGTAACTGCATCACCCACAAGCTGGCGCAGCATGTAAGTCTCATCTGCACTGCCGAGAAGTATCTCCAATGCAAAATAACAGAGACTTGATACCACATAGTAAAGTCCGACCGGATAAATAATCTGCCAGATCTGGAAGCCCTTTGTCTGTTTCATCGTTTGGTTCCCTTCGTATCACGTCCCGCGGTGCGCAGACGGTTTAATGCCACTTCTTTGCCTTTTACTTCAATATTTACTACATCTTCCGCATTCAGAAGATAGATCGCCGCAAGCGCGTCCCCGGCACCTAATTTCATGCCGCGCACACCGACTGCTCCCTTTTTCTTTTCCGGGATACTGGAAATGTCGATCCGTAGAAAAAAGTCTTTTTCGGACTGCATCACGAGCGTCTCCTCAAGTGCAAGTGCCTGTACAAAGATCAGCTCATCGCCCTCATTTAATTTTGTCGCAGCCGTGGTTCGTTTTGCAACGTCAAACTCACTTCCATCCACGACTTTAAGCATAGCAGATTTTGTTCCAAACAACACCTGGGAACGGCTGATTGCCGCAAGGTTCGTGATGTAGACAAAATTTTCCTCGCTGCTGTTATAATTACTCAGGTTATCGATCGGCGTTCCCTTGTCTCGGAATTTACCGTAAGGAAGATCTAACACCTTTAACAGATGCATCTGTCCCTTATTGGTAAAAATGCAGATCTTGTCCGTATTTTTGCAGGTCAGGATATAGCGGTTTTCTGTGTTTGCCGCCTCCTTATTTCTCTCATACGTTGCGACATCCACGGTTTTTGCGTATCCAAAACGATCCATTAAGAATACAACATCCATCTCCTCGATCTTCTTCTCCTCAACGACCGCTTCCTCTAAGTTATCGATCACCGTTTTTCTCGGTTTTGCGTACTCTTTCTTAAAACTCTCCAATTCTTTGATGATGACTTTCGCCATAGCCGCGCGGCTTCCCAAAATATCCTCATATTTTGAGATATTTTTCAAGGTCTCATCATGATCTTTTAAGAGTGCTTCGAGTTCGAGTCCGATTAATTTCTGCAGACGCATCTCAAGAATCGCCGTGGTCTGTCTCTCCGTAAAACGAAGTTTTGCAGCGTCTCGTTTTGACTGTTCGGATTTAAAATTGATGTTATCTGTGATACCGTCGGTTAAGCAGGCTCTCGCATCCTTCACATTTTTACTTCCGCGCAGGATCTCAATGATCAGGTCAATGACATCCGTTGCCTTGATCAGACCTTCCTGAATTTCCTTTTTGTCGCGCTCTTTTGCAAGAAGCGTCTGATATTTGCGTGTTGCAAGCTCATACTGGAAATTCACATGATGCCGGATGATCGGCACGATTCCCATGGTCTCCGGTTTTCCGTCCGCTACCGCTAACATGTTAACGCCAAAGGTATCTTCCAGTTTTGTTTTCTTGTAGAGAAGATTTTTTAAATTTTCGACATCTGCACCCTTTTTCAGCTCCAGAACGATGCGTATTCCCTCTTTTGAGGACTGGTTTGTGATATCAACGATATCGGAAGTTTTCTTTGTCTCAACAAGGCTGTAGATATCGTTTAAGAATTTTCCGATATTGGCACCGATCATGGTGTACGGGATCTCTGTGATCACAAGACGGTCTTTTCCGCCTTTTCCCTTTTCAACTTCAACTTTACCGCGGATCTTGATTTTTCCCATACCGGTTGAATAAACGGCTAACAGTTCATCCTTATTTGCAACGATACCACCAGTCGGAAAATCAGGTCCCGGAATATACTGCATCATCTGCTCGGTATTGATGTCCGGGTCTTTCATATATGCGATCACACCGTCAATGACCTCGCCAAAATTGTGCGGCGGGATACTGGTCGTCATACCGACGGCGATTCCCTCTGCACCGTTTAAAAGCAGATTTGGAACTTTGACAGGGAGCACCTCCGGCTCTTTTTCCGTCTCATCAAAGTTCGGGACAAAGTTTACGACATCTTTATCTAAGTCCGCCAAATAGGCTTCCTGTGTAATCTTCTGTAAACGCGCCTCAGTATAACGCATTGCTGCGGCGCCATCTCCCTCGATGGAACCAAAATTACCGTGTCCATCCACAAGCGGCAGTCCTTTTTTGAAATCCTGCGCCATCACGACGAGCGCATCATAGATGGAACTGTCACCGTGCGGATGATATTTACCCATCGTATCACCGACAATACGCGCACACTTACGGTACGGCTTGTCATAGCGGATGCCAAGTTCATACATATCATAAAGCGTTCTTCGCTGCACCGGTTTTAAACCGTCCCTCACGTCCGGAAGTGCACGCGCGATGATAACGCTCATGGCATAATCAATATAAGATTTCTGCATCAGTTCCGAATACTCGGTGCGGATAATCTGTTCTTCCTGATTCATATCATACTCCATTTCTGTCCGTTTTTCAGGGCATCACAAGTCAGCTGGCACTGCTCACTTCCCGCCCACATGTTACTGTCTGCTCCCTGCCAGTCGTTCCAGTAACACCCACATCTCTATCAGATATCAAGTGCTGCGTCTTTTGCATGTTCATAAATAAACATCTTGCGCGGCGGCACATCATTTCCCATCAAAAGTTCCGTGATATCGGACGCCATACGTCCATCTTCGATCTCGATGCGTTTTAAGATCCTCGTTTCCGGGTTCAAGGTCGTCTCCCAGAGCTGCTCCGCATCCATCTCACCGAGACCTTTGTAACGCTGCAGAGTAAAATTGCTCTTATGGTTCCTGCGGTAACGTTCCAATGCCGCATCGTCGTAAAGGTATTCTTCTTCCCCTTTAGACGGGATGGCTTTGTACAATGGCGGCATTGCCACATAGACATGTCCCTCATAGATCAATTCCGGCATAAAACGATAAAACAGTGTCAGAAGCAGTGTGGAAATATGTGCTCCATCGACGTCGGCATCTGCCATGATGATGATCTTGTCATAGCGCAGTTTCGTGATGTCAAAATCATTGCCGTATCCTTCGGAAAAACCACATCCAAATGCATTGATCATCGTCTTGATCTCTGCATTTGCAAGCACCTTGTCAATACTTGCTTTCTCAACATTTAAAATCTTACCACGGATCGGCAGGATTGCCTGAAAATTACGGTCACGCGCCGTCTTTGCAGAACCTCCCGCGGAATCTCCCTCGACGATAAATATCTCACAGATCGACGCATCCCTGCTCTCACAGTTGGCAAGCTTTCCGTTGGAATCAAAAGAGAATTTCTGTTTTGTCAGAAGATTCGTCTTCGCACGCTCCTCGGTCTTGCGGATCTTTGCCGCTTTCTCCGCGCAGGAGATCACGGTCTTTAATACCTCTAAATTTTTGTCAAAATAAAGCTGTATCTCATCCCCGGTCACTTTTGCCGTGACACGCGCTGCATCCTGATTGTCCAGTTTCGTCTTGGTCTGTCCCTCAAAACGTGGATCCGGGTGTTTGATGGAAACGATCGCCGTCATACCATTACGGACATCCGCTCCCGTAAAATTAGAATCCTTTTCCTTTAAAATGCCAAGTTCTCTCGCATAGGAATTGATGACTGTGGTAAACACCGTCTTAAATCCCGTGATATGCGTACCACCCTCCGCATTAAAAATATTGTTGCAGAATCCTAAAATATTCTCATGGAACTCATTGGTATACTGGAATGCTGCCTCAACCGTGATTCCGTCCTGCTCGCCCTTAAAATACACCACATCGTGAAGCACCTCGTTCTTTTTGTTCAGATCCTTGACAAAACCAATGATCCCCTCTTCCTCATGATATACAATATGTTCCACTTCCGGTCCACGTTTATCCTCATAAATAATCGTCAGTGCCGGGTTCAAGTATGCCGTCTCATGCATACGGCTTTTTACTTCGTCCTCTTTGAATCTGGTCTTTTCAAAAATCTCAGGATCCGGAAGAAAATTGACCTTCGTACCGGTTTTTTTCGTTTTTCCAATGGTCGGAAGAAGCCCGTTTTCCAGTTCCACCACCGGAATACCACGCTCATAACCATCGTGATGAATGTAACCATCCCTGCTGATCCATACATCCATATGTGTCGATAATGCGTTTACAACAGACGAACCTACTCCATGCAGTCCTCCACTGGTCTTATAAGCGGAATCATCAAACTTTCCTCCTGCATGCAGCGTCGTATAAACAATACGCGCAGCTGAAACTCCCTTTGCATGCATGCCGACCGGAACGCCTCGTCCGTTATCCTCAACGGTACAGGAACCATCCGCTTCTAATGTTACACAGATCGTATCGCAGGCTCCCGCAAGATGTTCATCCACTGCATTGTCCACAATCTCGTAGATCAGGTGATTCAATCCTTTGCGCGAAACACTTCCGATATACATTCCCGGTCTTTTTCTTACCGCCTCAAGCCCTTCGAGAACGGAAATACTGCTCTCGTCATAGCCGCCTGTTTTTGCCATTTCTTTCTTCCCTTTCCTGCTAAATCTATTACTTTTATACTGAATTGCTATCTCTGATCCGTATCCTGACGTCTCGCATACCGCATATGAGAAATAACCATCAGTGCAAGTTTAAACGTCATCGCATCGTCAAATTTACGGATATCAAGTCCAATGATTTTCTCTAATCGCTCCAGACGGTACACTAAAGTATTTCTGTGCACATAAAGCTGTCTGGCTGTCTCTGAAATGTTCAGATTGTTTTCAAAAAACTTCTGAATCGTCGTCGTTGTCTCTTCATTAAAAATATCCGGGATCTCATCCCCAAACACCTCATGAATAAACATCTCACAGAGACTCATCGGAAGCTGGTAGATCAGACGCCCGATACCAAGATAACGATATGCGATCGTCTCTTTTTCTGCATAGAAAATCTTTCCAACCTCAAGCGCCATCTTTGCCTCCTGATAGGATTTTGCAATATCCGGCAGATTATTCACCTGATTGCCGTAGCCGACCCTCACGCGCACCATTGCCTCGGTATGCATATTGTCCACAATCATATCGGCCAATTTCTGTAATTCATCTTCATTCTTCACGTCGCGAACATCCTTGATCAGGACGATGCTCTGCTCGTCCACTTCTGTCACATAATCACGCATCTTGGTTGCAAAGAGATTTTTCACAAGCTCCACTGCGGTGGAATCTTTCTTATCTTCTAAATCGATCACATAAACCACACGCTCCGCCTGCTCGATATGAAGTTTCTGCGCCTTATTGTACATATCTACGACCAACATATTTCCAAGCAGAATATTCTGCATGAAATTGTTGCGGTCGAACTGCTCCATGTAGGCAGCCGCAAGGTTTCTGATCTGGCAGACCGCTAAGCGCCCCACCATATAAGCATCCTCTGCCTGTGATTTGGTCAGCAGAATATATTCTATCTCTCCATCAGCGATCACCTTAAAAAAATGATATCCTGAGAGCATCTGGCTCTCAGCCATGGAATCTGCAAAAGATGTGATTGCACCTTCTAAATCTCCCTCCGGCTCAAATGTTGCTGCAACCGGCTTTCCTTTTTCCGTGTAAAGTGCAAGATCAATTCTCGATATATCCTTTATCTCATCAAGTGCTGTCTGTATTTTATGGTTTGAAATCATAATCTATTTCCTTTCCGATATCTCCCCTTCGTCTAGTTCCACCCATCATCCGATCTATAATTTCATCCTTACTGACGAACAAAAACTGGGTACATCACTGTACCCAGTTTTATTTTAAATGATGTTCTGTTTAATTTTACCGAATTAGTTGGTAATTGTCAATTCTGTTTCTTTGTCGAAAACATGAATCTTCTCAGGATCAATAGCAAGTTTGATGTGATCTCCCATACGTGCTGTTGTTCTGGAATCAACTTTTGCAGTCATGCTTGTGCCTGCTACTTTGAAGTATAATAATACCTCAGAACCTAATAACTCGTATCCTGTTACATCAGCCTCGAATGCGCAATCTTGGTGTGCTTCGATCTCAATCTCGGAATCTCCAATATCCTCTGGTCTGATACCCATAACAACTGTCTTTCCGTTGCATCCTGCATCTGCAAGTTTCTTTGCTTTTGCTGGTGGTAATACGATTGTTGTGTTATCGAATGTAAGAGAAACTTTGTCTCCCTCAACTTTACATTTTGTATCGATGAAGTTCATCTGCGGAGAACCAATGAATCCTGCAACGAATAAGTTGTTCGGCTCATTGTATAATTTCTGCGGAGAATCAACCTGCATGATAACACCATCTTTTAATACAACGATTCTGGTACCAAGTGTCATAGCCTCGGTCTGATCATGTGTTACATAGATGATAGTTGCTTTTAATCTGTTATGTAAAGAAGCGATCTCAGAACGCATCTGTACACGAAGTTTTGCATCCAGGTTGGATAACGGCTCATCCATAAGGAATACCTTAGGATTACGAACGATGGCACGTCCCATAGCAACACGCTGTCTCTGTCCACCGGATAAAGCCTTTGGTTTACGGTCTAATAATTTCTCAAGGTCAAGAATCTTAGCTGCTTCTTCAACTTTTCTCTTGATTTCATCCTTAGGAACTTTTCTTAATTTTAATCCGAATGCCATGTTATCGAAAACGGTCATATGAGGATACAGAGCGTAGTTCTGGAATACCATTGCGATATCTCTGTCTTTTGGCTCAACATCGTTCATGAGCTTTCCGTCGATATAGAACTCACCAGAGGAAATCTCCTCAAGTCCGGCGATCATACGAAGTGTAGTAGATTTACCACATCCGGATGGTCCTACGAAAATGATGAACTCCTGATCTTCTACTTCAAGGTTGAAATCCTTAACAGCCTCAAAACCGTTTGGATAAACTTTGCAAATGTTTTTTAATGATAAACTTGCCATTGGTCTAAATACCTCCTGATATTTGTGTTTCGTTATTTGATAACTATACTATACAAAAAAGATGCAAAAAGCACCATATGCCTCCTACACAAAGAATTTTGTTTTTTCTTGTAGGATGTCACAGTGCTCTGTGCATCTTTTCCATCTTTTCGTCAAACTGACGGCTTTTCCATCAAAAACTGTACAGATTGACGGATACAGACGTTCCTCTTTTTTTATAAAAGGTTTATTTTATGTTCCGCTGAAATCATTTCTTTTTACGGATCCGGTGAAACTGCGGTCTTAATACCAGTTCCGGGATTACAATACCTTCACGCTGCGTCAGCACATATTCCACTGCTTCTGCTACTTCTTTCGGGGTAAGATAAGATTCTTTTTCTTCTCCCACCGTAAAGTCCGCGTTCCGGTACAGATTTGTCTCCGTCATATCCGGGTAAACCGCCGTCACTTTGACGCCGTATTTTCTTGCCTCATCAAACAGGCTTGACGAAAACGATGCAAGTCCTGCTTTGGTTGCCGCATAAGCACAGCCGTGCGGACTCGGCTGTTTTGCCGTAACAGATGAAATATTGATAATGTAACCGCCGTTTTTTTTCAGCGTCCGTAATAATTGCTGGGTTAAGATCAACGGTGCTTCTAAGTTCACACGGACCATTTCCTGTATCTTTTTGGGATTCAGTTCCTCGTGCAGACCATAGTAAGCTGCACCGGCATTATTGACAAGGACTTTTACCGTGTGCTCCGATGTGACCTGTTTCACGATAGCGCACAGTTTATCCGTATCGGTGAGGTCACAGATGATTGGATGAAATATGGCATTTTTCAAATCATTTTCACACTGAGGTACTCCGGCAATGTCTCTATCCTCTTCCGTATCAAATCTGCGCCCGATCCCAAATACTTCATATCCGAGCACACCTAATTTTTCACTGATAGCGCGTCCGATACCAGACGAGGCACCCGTTACGATGGCTGTATATTTCTGTGTCATAGCTGTTTTCCTCTCACGACTCCCACCGGAAGATCTTCTCTTCCGGCACATACTCTAAAAGCTGTCTGATCAGAAATCTCTCCATCTGTTCTGTCAGCTCTTTTCCATAATGATAAACCCCGCCGTCATTCTGAAATGGGAACTGCACTACTGCAGAATACGGCTCGTTTTTCCGCATTTTTTTCAGATAATCCTGCGATACACGAAAAGAGCCGACACTGACATCAAAGATCTGATCCATTGGAACTTCTTTTGTGACAAGTTCTAACATTTCATGGTACTCTTTTTCCCAGTCCGGGCAGTAAATCATCGGATCAAAACACAGTCGCACCGGGAATCCTTTTTTTACCGCATCTGCCACACAGCGGACACGCTGCAAAAGTGATGGCGTATTGTGCTCATACTGTTTTGTGATCTGCTGCGGCGAAAGTGTAAACGCATAGATTATATTTTTATCGGGTATCAGATTGTCAAAAAGCTTTACATTCGCCGACTTTGTACGGATTTCGATCTTAAGCGGATATGTAGATCTTTTATTTTCTCCCAGAACAAAATGCTCCCACTCCCTGACATAACCGGTCATTGTCTCAAATGCAAGCAGATCTGTATCATAGGACACACACAGATAAACCGGGTGTTCTGAAAGCATCCGGTGAAGTTCTTCAAAAATATCTTCGATATTTACAAAAATTACGATATTCGCGGAGGGATACATTCCTTTTAAATAGCAGTATTCACAGTCATAGATGCAGTTCATCATACAGGATGTATAATAAAAATAAGTATTTCCAAAATTCTGGCACACCGGTGCCCCCTGATAGATCAGACTGCCTGTCTTTTTTGCCAGGATCAGGTTCTGCGCATGATGTTGTTCTTCATAGTCCTGTCTGCGTCTGCAGAATACATCTTTGTAATGTCTGATATACACAATCTCTGCTTTCATAAAACGCGCTAAGATTTGCTTTACCCGCGGATGTTCTGCTATTTCTTCTTCCACATAAATATGAAAAAAAAACGGATTATAATAATTTTCGTCCAAACTCTTCAAAGCAGCGTTTCCCCTCTCTTTTATCCTTACAGGGCAGCTCCCCCGCCTGATACATTTCTTCTATGATTCCCTGATAATCAATTCCGGCAAGTACTGCATATTTCAGATGCTGCATTACTGCGGCCTGCATCACAGCCGAACAGTGCATATCCTCATTTAACTTCTGTGCAAGCTCCGATACTTCCCCCATCGCTTTTTTGTTCTGCAGCTTTTTTATCCCGTCGATCTTCCTCAGTTCATCCAGGTAACTCCGGATTCCGGGAACTGCGCCCGCAATGCCCTGTTTCAGCATTTCTGCAGACAATTCCTGCACATTTCCCTCGTCTGTCACAACTTTTAAAAAAGACATCTGATGCGGGCCGAAAAAATATGCTCCTGCCTGATATATGGAAGAGGCCTCCATATCATAAAGAAAACCGTCTGCCACACTATTTTTTATGGCCGTTTCGTATTTTGGGATTAACTCTGTTTTGTTTTCTGTATGATAAAGCATTGCACCTGTCACAATTTCAGCTTCCTCAAAAGGATGTCTGTATAAAATATCCGGATAAAATGTACGCCCTGTCACATGCTCCATGATCTTTTTGCACAGATACACTTCTCCTGCCTTTACTGACTGTTCCTGTACTGTTTTTCTCTTGTCGGAAGAATGTAGACCATCTCCGGCTGCGGTTTCTTTTTCCGATACATTTCTACAAGTTTGACCGGATCCTTTTGAGCAAGAAACTTTTGCGCAAGTACCGATATTGACCAGAAAATCCGCCGGCTGTGGAGTTCTTTTCGTACAGATTCTCGCCACGGCCGCCGTCGCTGCGTTCATTCCGCATCCCGTTACCGTAAGAAGAATATTTTCTTCCTCAGAAAAAAAGACAGGAAAACAAGTTTCATCTGTCTTTTTCTTCAATCCATATTCACGAATCAGTGGTTCTGCCTCATGGTATAAGGCACAAAATATATATATCATAATTTACGCTCTTCCGGTGCTTCCGATACCGCCGCGGTTTTCATTGCCAAGTGTATCTGTCTCCTCAAAACGGATGACCGGCTGATGTTTCTGGATGCGGAACTGGCAGATGCGGTCATTGACATTGATCTCCGTGTCACGCATTGCAAGTGCCGGCATCATCCACACATCATCATCTCCGCAGTAGCTTTCATCTACAACACCCATGTGGTTTGTCTGAATGATTCCAAAATTCTTGTAGGTAGAACTTCTCGGTACAATAACTGCCTCATATCCTGCCGGAAGCTGCATGGACACGCCAAGTTTAATCAATTTAAATTCGCCTTTTTTTAATACAACGTGTTCTGCTGAGCGAAGATCGATCCAGTCACTCTTTCCGTCAATATAGGTAAGTTTTTCTATTTCATTTGAATGATATTTAATTCTGATCGTCTGCTGTTCCATTTTTACTCCTGTCTATTCTTCCCACTCTAAGCTGCTGTGTTCTTCTCTGCGGTCACGCAGCATCAGCTCGCGCACTGCGTCTTTTGCCGGTTTATCATCAAACAGAACGTGATTGATCTCCTCGATGATCGGCATAGCCACTTCATACTTTCTTGCAAGCGCGATTGCTGCTTTTGCAGAGTAAACACCCTCAACGACCATCTTTACCTCATCCATCGCCTGCTTCATCGTATATCCCTGTCCCATCAGCATGCCGGCTTTGCGGTTTCTGGAATGTTTGCTCTCGCAGGTTACGATCAGATCACCAATACCAGTCAGACCGCTCAATGTTTCTGCATTTGCACCCATCTTAATTGCAAGTCTGCTGATTTCAGATATACCGCGTGTGATCAACGCTGCCTTGGTATTATCTCCGTATCCAAGTCCGTCCGCCATACCTGCTGCAAGTGCGATCACATTTTTTAAAGATCCGCCAAGTTCCATTCCAAGGACGTCCGGACTTGTGTATACACGGAATACTTCATTCATGAAAATATCCTGCACACCCTCAGCCACAGACTTCTTTCTTGCACCCGCAACGACTGTGGTCGGGAGTCCGATTCCAACTTCCTCTGCATGGCTCGGTCCGCACATCACTGCCACGTCAGCAGCAGGAATTTCCTGCTCCACGATATCAGAAAGTGTCATCAGGGTATTTTCCTCAATACCTTTTGCCACACAGACGATCACCTGTCCCTTTTTTACAAAAGGTGCCATAGATTTTGCCGTGCTTCTCGTAAAAACAGACGGCACCGCAAGGATCAGATAATCTTTTCCTTCGATCGCCTCTTTTAAATCTGTGGTAAATGTAATATCTTCCGGTAATTTCACTCCCGGAAGTTTATCCACATGCTCGTGTTTTTCACGGAGCATCTGTACTTCCTGCTCCACGATCGACCAGACTGTCACATCGTTTCCATTTGTATGTAATACCAGAGAAAGTGCCGTACCCCAGCTTCCTGCACCAATAACGGCTGTCTTTGCCATTCTGTCATTCCTCCTGATTCTTTTTCATTCCAAATTTGTTTTCTGTTCCAGTAAGCAGACGCTTAATATTGGCTTTGTGTCTCCATAATGCCATCGCTGTAAAACATGCACTGACAATGTAAAATTCCGGCAGATATGCCGTATCCACATGAAGATATCCCATGTGGCCAAATATCAGTACCTGGATCAGATAACTTGTCACAACAAGGATAGAACCTAACGATACATATCTTGTAATCGCGATTGATCCAATAAACAGTATCAGGCAGATTGGCGCTGCAAGCGGACACACTGCAAGGATCATACCGGACGTACATGCAATCCCTTTTCCACCCTTAAATTTCAGATAAAATGGGAAGTTGTGTCCCAAAACTGCTCCGAACCCTGCGTAAAGTTCTAAGATCTTGACCGCATCCGGATATTTTCCGATAAAAATGAAACGGATCAGAAGCACTGCAAAAATCGCTTTAAACAGATCACCCAGAAAAGTGATTAATCCAGCCTTCCAGCCTAACACGCGCAGCGTATTTGTCGTTCCCGCATTGCCGCTGCCCTGTGTTCTGATATCCACGCCGTGCTTTTCTCCATAAATATATCCTGTCTGGAATAACCCAAAACAATACCCCACTGCCACTGCTATGACTCTTGCCCCAAGCATTACTGTTCTTCCTTCCTCTCACGAATGATAAATTTTAACGCCGTTCCACGGAATCCAAATGTATCACGGATACGGTTTTCCAGATAACGGGTATAAGAAAAATGCATCAATTCTTTGTCGTTGACAAAAATAACAAACGTTGGCGGCTTTACCGCAACCTGTGTGGTATAGTAGATTTTCAGACGTTTTCCTTTGTCTGAAGGCGGCTGCTGCATTGCTACTGCCTCCGCAACGATCTCATTTAAGACACCGGTTGCAACACGCATGCTGTTATTCTCAATGACAAGGTCGATCATGTCAAACAGTTTGTTTAAACGCTGTCCTGATTTTGCAGAGATAAATAAAATTTCTGCATATGGCATAAAGCTTAAAATCTGACGGATTTTCTCCGTATGGCGGTAGATTGTCTTATCGTCTTTTTCAATGGCATCCCATTTATTGACTGCAATAATGATACCCTTTCCACGCTCATGAGCGATTCCTGCGATTTTTGCATCCTGTTCGGTCACACCCTCGGTCGCATCGATCACAATGATACACACATCGGCGCGCTCCACTGCCGTCACGGCACGGATGATACTGTAACGCTCGATTTCTTCCTTGATCTTATTCTTACGGCGCAGTCCTGCTGTATCGATAAACACATATTCCTTTCCGTTGTACCGGATATCCGTATCGATTGCATCACGGGTCGTACCTGCAATATCGGACACGATCACGCGGTCCTCCTGTGCCAGTTTATTGATCAGGGATGACTTTCCAACATTTGGTTTTCCGATGATCGCAACCTTCGGTCTCTCATCTTCCGCCTCATCTTTGTTGTATTCCGGGAAATTCTTTACCACTTCGTCAAGCATATCTCCAAGTCCTAACATGGAGGATGCAGAAATCGGATACGGATCCCCGATACCCAGATTATAAAACTCATACACATCCGGCATAAATTTTTCAAAACTATCCACTTTGTTGACAACTAAAACAACCGGCTTTCCGGAACGGCGCAGCATATCTGCCACCTTGGAATCCGAATCCTGCAGTCCCTGTCTCACGTCTGTCAAAAAAATGATCACATCCGCAGTTGCGATCGCAATCTCTGCCTGCTCACGCATCTGGGATAAAATAATATCTTTACTGTCCGGTTCAATACCACCGGTATCGATCATGGTAAAATGATAATCCAGCCAGGTCACATCCGCATAGATCCTGTCTCTGGTCACGCCCGGCGTATCCTTTACGATGGAAATCCGCTCGCCTGCAAGCACATTAAACAACGTCGATTTTCCAACATTCGGACGACCCACGATCGCCACTACGGGTTTACTCATAATTTCCTGTACTCCTTTTATTCTCAAATCTCATTCACTTCATGAGCGGCTGATACTACGCTCTGAACATTATTTTGATTTTACAATATCCTGTGGTTCTTGTAAAGATATTTTCCATTGCGGGCTTTTACAGAACATTTCACGAATTTTTGATTTATTCTGTCACACCTGTCTTTTTCTGGATCTCATCAAGTTCATCATAATTATACAGATGCCAGGTGTCACTGAGCACACCCATCTTTTCCAATGCCTTTACCGTATTTTCGCACTTCGGTCCAAACTGGATATAACTGTTTCCGGATGCATCGCCATGCGCAACATTATCATTTCGCGCATTCCGGTAATCATAATAATTATAATAGTAATCCCAGGTCTGGTAATCATTTCCTTTTCCATAATAAGAAATCGAAAATGAATTGGTATACATCTCGTCCTGTCCATCCTTATAAACCGCCGGAAGCTGGTAATAATCAAAATTGCCCTCTCTCACATCCTGTTCAACAGCGTCCCGCAGAGCAGTGCTTTCCTGTCTGGAAAACGTATATACATCCGATTCACCATCTTCCTTATAGACAGTTAAATATCCGGAATAATAATCATTCTCTTTATATCCGTTTCCAAGAACCTGTTTCATCATGTTATCCGGATCTGTCTCCAGGGCAGTCAGTTTAAATGCAACTGAATTTTTGTCTTTTAATGCCTCCTCCGTAACGGAAACCGGATATCTCCGCTCAAACACAGAGCCATCCTTCATGTAATACCGGAACGATGTATAATAATAATTTTTTCCCTTTTTATAGACAGATAAATATTCATCTTTGCTGTCAATACACTGTTTCTGTAATTCCAGCACATCCGGGATCTGCTCTTTTGAAACACAGACCGGATAATCCATATTCACAAATGCAGCTTCAATCTCAGATGCATCCGGAATTTTGCGTTCAATGCCAAATACATCCACGCGGAAACAGGTCAGTAATATCAGCACAACCGCCACAAAACCAGCCCACTCTGCAATTCTTTTTTTGCACAGTACACGGAAATTCTTCTGCAAAACCATTTCTGCCGCAAAAAAACAGATGCTTCCAAAAATGACCATAAAAATCATAAGGCTGATAAATTCATTCACTTTGATATATTCAAGTACCAGAGCAGATACGGCAAGTGCGATCAGTCCGCCGCCACAGATACCGGATATCCAGCGGAATACCGGTCTTAAAGCTGCAATACTGACTACGTCTCCGGTTGTTTCGATTTTACGATTTTTATATAAAAAGTACGCAAAAACCGTGATCACAACTGCTGCCACAGCATAAACTGCAACTGTTTTTCCGCCACTGATCGTAACTCCAACTGCCTGCACATAGTCCTTATCGTATTTTACTCCCATAACCAGATTACGGATCAGATAATCAAGCGGTGACAATCTACTGGTCTGACTCGAAGTCCATGTATCTGATACACCGTAACAGATCAGACTTGATATATTCTGCACCATCTTCATACAGCCGATCCATAGATAATTGACTGCCAGATAATAAAACGGCATGGCAAAAATATTTCCCGTCAGCATAGCCACAAATACCGCAAGCGCATATGCGAAAAAAGATACGCCTGCCATGTATAAAAACCAGTAAAACAGATACTGGATACAGGTAATCTGGTTTGCCAGGCAGACCAGTACACCGGCAATAAATGCAATCAGTTCCGGGACAAACAGAAAAACAAAACCGGAAACATAATTGGTGATATAAAGTTCCCGCCTGTCTAACGGCAGGGAGTGTATCATATTGGCATTTCTGGGATTATATAAATAAGAAAACACTGCAAGTGCTGCCGCTGCCGCTGCAATAAAAACCGGTATTACCGATCCCGCACCTGCTAACGCCGACCCAATCACATAATATTGTTTCTGTGTAAGGGGCACGTTTCCGATATAATTACTCTCATTATTTGCATAAAGCCAGATACTGAGCGGCACTACCACGATCAGATAGCACAGGTATACGATCCAGATCGGCCAGTGATGTGTAAGATTCTTTTTAAATATCGTTGTATTAAAAGAGGATGTCTTTGACTTCATAATCAGCACCTCCCATTTCATAGATAAATATTTCTTCCAATGTCAGTGGAAGGACATCCACGATTGCCGGATTTGCTGCCGCTAAAGCTTTTTTGGCATCTTCCGGATCTCCTTTTACGATCAGCGTGTATACACGTCCCGTATTGGACATATGAAGGACTTCAAATTCTTCCGACAGCTTCGGCACACCATTCTGGCATGCAACCTGGATTTTTGATACGCTGCCCTGCAGATCGCTTAAAGACCGCTCGATCATGATCGTTCCCTGATGCATAATGCCGACATGATCACAGACATCCTCCAGCTCTCTTAAATTGTGGGATGATACCAGTACTGTCATCTGATTTTCTGCAACTTCCGACATGATGATGCTCCAGATCTGTCTGCGCATAACCGGATCAAGACCGTCTACCGGCTCATCTAAGATCATCAGTTCCGGTTTTGCACAGATCGCAAGCCAGAAAGCAACCTGTTTCTGCATACCTTTTGACAGACGGCGAATACTTCTTTTTACGTCAATATTCGGAAAGAACTCCTGAAGACGGTAAAAAAGTTTTTCATCAAATGTGGGATAAATCCCCTGATAAAAACGCTTCATTTCCATCGTGTCTGCCTGCATAAAATAAAATATTTCATCCGGGATATAAGAAAATTTCGCTTTTACTTTTTTATTCTCATACACCGGTTCCCCCGCAATGAGGACTTCTCCTGCATCCGGTTTATACACCCCTGTAATATGGCGGATCAGTGTCGATTTTCCTGCTCCGTTCGGTCCGACCAGTCCATAGATCGCACCTTTTTCCACATGCATGTCCACGCCTTTCAATGCATGAAATCCCTCAAAAGACTTTTCCAGATGATTTACCTGTATCATTGGTCCACCTTCCCTTCTGCCAGATTATCCATACGTTCGACCAATTCCTTTTCCTTTACAGACAAAAAGAATAATTCTTCCACGATCTCATCAAATTCTGTCAGTAACTCTTTCGCCCTCGCATCATAAACTTCTTTTCGTTCTGCAACAAAAGTTCCTTTTCCAGTGACCGTATAAATATAGCCTTCACTTTCCAAATCCCGGTATGCTTTCTGGATCGTGTTCGGGTTGATTGCAAGCTTCGCCGCAAGTTCCCGGACCGATGGCAGTTTTTCATCCGCAGAAAGAGAATTTGATATTACAAGTTTTCTGAGTCCATCCTTGATCTGTTCGTAGATCGGTTTGGAATCACGATAATTTAACTGTATCAATCAGATACCCCCTGTCTGTACTAACCGTACTATTTTCTATCATACGGTCACTATAACACGGGGTATCTGCTGATACAATAAAGATAATCCTATGATATTATGAAGATTTTATGAAGCCTGCTCAAAGTTCCTGTAAAAATGTACGCCCGATTCTTTAACCCAAGTAAGCGCGCAGTAACTCAAATGTATTTTTCACGCCGTCCTTATGGCTTCTCTCGTATCCGTGGGAGGCATACACTCCTGCGCCAATCAGACCGTGGCGCACATCATAACCTGCCGTCAGTGCCACATCCGCATCTGAACCGTAGTATGGATAAACGTCCACGGCAAAATCAAGATCGTTGTCTTTTGCAGCTTTGATCAGACCTGTGACTACATCATAATTGTAAGGTCCCCTGCTGTCTTTTGCGCAGATGGAAACCTGTGTTTCTTTGCAGGAAAGTCCGTCTCCCACGCATCCCATATCCACGGAGATCACCTCTGTCACTCCCTCCGGGATAGATGCCGCACCGCCGTGTCCGACTTCCTCGTAAACTGTGATATGCTGGTATACCATACGCTCCGTTGTGATATTTTCTTCTTTTAAATATTTTGCATATCCAAGTAAAATGCCGACACTTAATTTATCATCTAAGAAACGGCTCTTGATATAACCGGTCTTTGTCACTGTGGTGCGCGGATCAAAGCATACAAAATCCCCTGCCATAATGCCAAGTTTTTCTGTTTCTTCCCTGGAATCTGCTTTTTCGTCAAGCACGATCTCCATCTCATCCCAGCTTCGCTTGGTATCACTGTAATCCCCGTTCACATGGACGGAAGCGTTTGAAAGCTGGCAGGTTCCCTCAAATGTACCGGAAAATCTGGTTGCCACACGGCAGTTTTCCGCCTCTGCATTATTGGCATTCATACCACCGATCGGAGATACCTTTAATCTTCCGTTTGACTTGATCTCCGTTACGATCGCACCTAAGGTGTCAATATGTGCCTCTAACATCACGGCATCCTCTTTATTTTTGCCGCCCAATGCGACAAGGACGCCGCCCTTTACGGTAAGTTTTGGCTCATATCCCAATGCACGGTATTCGCCTAAGACATACTCTGCCACCTCTTTGGTGTAGCCGGACGGACTGGCGATCGCAAGGATCTTTTTTGTCTCTTCCACGATATAATCAATATAATTTTTCTTTTCCATTTTTTATTTTCCTCTTTTTTATTTTATATTCCAATGACTGTTTGCGTTCATTGTATTTATGCGTTTCTCAGATAAATAAACGCGCCAAGATTTCCGCGTTTTCCATGGCTTGCACGGTGGGAAAACAGAAGATCCGGGTTACAGCAGGTGCAGATGTTCGTGACTGCGATCTTTTCTTTTAAAACTCCTGCTTCTGTCAGGACGATCTCGTTCGCCCCCCAGAGATCAAGCTGGTACTTGCCATTTTTCTTATCGAGCAAGATCTCATCTGCATGCCCCGGGAACGCCTCTTTAAAAGCATCTGCGACATCCTCACTGACCTCATAGCAGTCCTGGCAGATGGACGGACCGATGGCACAGACTAAATCTTTCGCCTCCGTGCCAAATTCACGTTTCATCGCTGTGATCGTGGCCGCTCCCATTTTTCCGACCGTTCCCTTCCAGCCGGAATGGCTCATGCCAATCGCACGGTGCACCGGATCCACAAAGTATAACGGTACGCAGTCTGCATAAAACGTCGAGAGTACAAGTCCCGGTTCGTTTGTGATCAGTCCGTCAATATCCGTATAATCCCTCTCTTTTACAATCCCTTTTCCGGCATCCTCCGCCGTCACCCTGCGCACATTTGTCGTGTGTGTCTGATCGGTAAACACAAACTTTGAAACATCTGTTTTCATTGCGCCGGCGAGCCGCCTGAAATTTTCTCTTACGGCTGCATCCTCATCCCCGCGCGTAAAACTTAAATTCAGGGATTCATAAATCCCTTTACTCACACCACCAATCCGTGTGGTAAAACAATGTTCTACGATGCCCGTCTGCTCAAGCAGTGGATATTTAAGGAGCGGTAATGTGCTGCCCGCTCCATTTTCACACCATACTTCTTCTAACACAATGTCATTATTTTTCTTTTTTAGATTCACACTGTTGCCCTTCCTGTTTTTTTTCTAAAGATACCCCTGATACTCAAACGCATTCTTTATGAGTTCCACCTCGTCACCGGACACCGCCGCAACATCAAAACGGCACGGCGTATCCATCCCGCATCCATGGGTCAGCAGATAATACGATGCAACTTTGCTGATCGTACGCTGCTTTCTTGGTGTCACTGCCTCCGCCGGATGTCCGCAGCTTTTGTCTCTGCGGTATTTTACCTCTATAAATACAAGATATCCGTGATCTTTTGCAATGATGTCGATCTCGCCCATACGGCAGCGGAAATTATATTGCAGGATCTCATATCCTTGTGTTTTTAAATATTCACCTGCCATCTTTTCATATGCAGTCCCCACTGCACGCCTGTTTACTTTCTCCGTACTTTCTCCCCCGTTTTTATACTATTTTATTTTACATTTCCAGTGCATCAAAAACAAGATCTGATCAAAGTAACCCTGCCCTGCTTAATTTAGCTTTCATTTTATCCATATCATCCACAAACACCAGAATCTCTGCCACAACATCATAGAGCTCCGGCGGTATCGTATCCCCGATCTGCAGTTTTGAGAGTGTTTCGGCTAACTTATTATCCTGATAAAACGGTACATCATTTTCTTTTGCCTTTTCAATGATACGCTCTGCGACCTCGCCTTTTCCCGCTGCTAAAATCTTTGGTGCCGCATCCCCCGGCTCATATGCCACCGCTACTGCAGTTTTTTGTTTTTTCTCCTGTTCTTTGTTTTTTCCATCAAACCACATATCTGCCTCCTGCGCTGTCTATGCACGCACATCAAACGAATATCTGTGAAGCGTTCCTGCCTGTGGCATGTCCCGCTGCAGGAAATCTTCCACAAATTCAACCTTTTTTTCTTCTTTTGACATCGTAATGCTGCATCGGTACCCCTTCTGTGCCAGCCGTTTTTCCAACACCGGAAGATGTTTTTCGATCAGGTCATAGGACGCGTCATCCGCAATGTAAAAATTCGTCTTTACATTTTTATCTTTCATGCGTATGGAAACATCCGTGGAACCTAAGTTTTCAAGATCCAAATGTAAAAATGCAGTCAGTTCCGCTTCCGGATCATTCAGATTCTTTTTGTTTGTGTATACATACAGATCTCCCGATGCATTCTGCCCTGACAATTTGAGCGGAAGCTGTACATATGTGTAGACCTGGTTAATCTGATTCATAAATTCTATATTACTGCGGATATCTGCTGCCGTCTGTACAAAGGAATTCTGTGTGACTCCGGCAGCTTTCATCACATTTTCCATCTGTTTCATCTGGTGATCCAGCCGCTCATAAAGGTCGCTTACTTTTGATGCTTCTCTCAGCTGTTCCGGTTCAAGCAGCCACTGTTTTTCGGCACGGTTCTTTAAGATTGCAGCAAATTCCTTACTTCCAAACAGCTTTGTCATTCCGGCAAATCCATACTCCTGATTCTGTTTTAACGCATCACGAAGCGTATTCAGGAAATCTTCCGCCGTCATGGACTGCTTTAATGTCACTTCCGGTTCTGCCTGTGCAAGTTCAAATGCCTTCTTACCTGCATCGTCCCCCGACATTGTGTCCACAAATACATCTTCCTCTTCCTGCACTTCAAAAAGATCTGTATTTCCGGTGAGCGTCGGTATATTCTGCAATAAACGTTTTAAATGATCCAGACCGTTCTGGTCTAAGATCTGCTCTAAGGTGTCCGTCTGTCCCTGCACATTTTTGAAATCTGCGGCCGTATCCGCCTGTGTATTTTTCAAAACGTCCGCTGCATCTATGCCTGTCTGCATACTCTGCGCTGCATTTCCCGCGGTCTGCTCCCCCGCAATATTTTCTGCGTTTTCTGCCACACCGGCACTCTGTTCCTGCCCGGCTGCTCCCATTGAAATCAGGTCTTTCGTATTCTGCTGCTGTACCTGTTTCTGCACACCTTCTGCAGCAGCACCATTTTTGCTCTGCTGCACTGCCGCTTCCATCTCTATATTCTCACCGGCATTTACCATCGTTCCTGTATCGTTCTGCTGCAATCCGTCCGTCGTCTGTGCCGGCGTTTCTCCCTCTCCGTTTAAAATGTCTAAAACCTTTCCATATAATTCAAAGGACTGTTCTTCTCCTAAATCTGCATCTCCTAAAAGACGTCCAAGCTGGTTCATTGCAAGATCCATCTCATCCACGATCGCATGCTGATCCACCATATAATTTTCAAACTGTGATGCCATTTCCGCACTGACCGGCAATCCGATCTTTGTCATAAGGACGGCTGTATTTACATTGACATTCGGATTGCTTCCAACGACTCTGCCCATGTCAAGGATGCTCTGTCTGCTGATCGACATCTGCTCTTTCATCATGGAATCCACCATTGTGATATTCCGCTCTGTTGCCGGAACTCCAGCCGCAGTCAGCGCATTTAATAAAATCGGATTATTGATATTGCCCGCCTGGACATAGGGACGGAGTGCGATCGTCGTCCCGTCATTCGAACGAACCTGAAAAAACATGGATTCACCCGGCTGAATGGACACTTTTCCATCCAGCCTCGCCGTGATCGTCTGCCCGTTTCCAAGTGCTAAAACAACCTTACCGTTTTTGACACTGTTAACCGTTCCCTCAAACGTGCTTCCCGGTTCTAATTCCTGCATGGACGACACAAGTTTCTGCGTTCCCTGCGCACTCATAAGCTCCTCTGTTCCATTTTTGACATTCTGGCTGTACTGCCCCAACATATCTCTGATCTGCATAACAAACCCTCATTCCAAAAAGTCTGACACTTTATTCCTCTATAAAATTATGGATAAAACTTCTGCGGTGGATCGGGGAAGGACCATATTTCTTCAATGCCGCAATATGCTCTGCCGAACCATACCCTTTATTTGACGCAAACCCGTATTCCGGCAGGATCTGATCATATTCTACCATCAGCCTGTCCCTTGTCACCTTTGCGATAATGCTCGCTGCACCAATTGAAATACTTTTTGCATCTCCTTTGATGATCGGTACCTGTGGAATGGTAACTTCCGGTATCGTCACCGCATCATTTAATAATATATCGGGTGCCGGTTCTAATTTGCTTATAGCCTCGCGCATCGCTTCATAGGTTGCCTGCAGAATATTGATCTCATCGATCCGCTGCGGGGATACCATTCCGATCCCTGCTGCAACCGCCTTCTCCATGATTTCATCATAGAGTTCCTCCCGCTTTACTGCCGTAAGTTTCTTAGAATCATTGATATAAAGAATATCACAGTCTTTCGGCAGGATCACTGCCCCGGCAACAACAGGACCGGCAAGCGGTCCTCTTCCCACTTCATCAATCCCACAGATATAGGTGTACTGACCATATTTTCGTTCGTATTCCTGCAGTTTCCAGATTCTTTTTCGTTCTTCCTCTAATTTCTGCAGTCTTTTTTTTGCCTGCTCTACAAGTTTTATGACACCACTTCTCTCATCTGACTCATATGCCATAATAAAAGAAGGCAGCATTGCTTCCGTTGCCGCCTTTAATTCCTCTTTGATCTGTCCTATTTTTCGTTCTTCCATCTCTGACACTTCCATTTCTGCTGTCTGTATTTTTTTACAATAGACTACACCTTCCGCAGGCAAATCTATTGTCATGAGCCGTGTTTTAAAAAACCGATCTGATCAAACGGATAGATGCGAAGCCACGCACGTCCTATGATCCTTTCTCCCGCAATCGGTCCCACTTCCGCCATACGGCTGTCCATGCTGTCGTTCCGGTTATCACCCAGCACAAAATATTCATCTGCTCCAAGCTGTATCCCGTCTTTTGCCAGTCCCGGATCCCGCATCACTTCTTTTCCATATGATTCCTGCAGCTTTTCGCCATTGATATAAATGAATCCGTCCTCATCGATCCGCACATTTTCTCCGGGCAGTCCGATGATCCGCTTGATAAAATATCTGCCATCTTCCTGAGGAAACACAATGATATCAAACCTGTCCGGATCATGAAAACGATAGGACAATTTATCCACGATCAGATTATCTCCATCAGAAAGTGTCGGCTGCATGGAAACACCGTTTACAACCGTACGCTGCCCTACAAAATGAATGATCAAAAAAGTGATACACGCCACAAGTGCAAAATACAGAATGATTTCAAACACTGCCCTGATCTCTGTCTGTCTCATTCTGCACTGCCATCCTGTATCTTCGGACGTTCCAGTGTGATCTGTCCCAGTTTTCCACTCCGGAATTCGTCGATCAGAAGTGCTGCCGCCTTGCTGTAATCTAACTCTCCGCCCTTTGAGATACACTTTCTGTTTTCTGCGATCTGTCCTAAGATCACCGGCGGCTCTGCGTCCTCCTCCACACCGTAACGTTCCTTTAGTACGGTCGGATAATCGCTTAACAGTATTTTGATCAACTCTAATGATAATTCATCAATGTTTAAGATCTCATCCTTGATTGCACCGATCAGAGCTAAATAAAGACCAACTCTCTGATCTTCAAATTTTGGCCAGAGGATTCCAGGTGTATCTAACAGTTCCACATTCTTATTGAGCCGGATCCACTGTTTTCCTTTAGTCACACCCGGTTTATTTCCAGTCTTCACACATGCCTTTCCAGCATAGGAATTGATAAATGTTGATTTGCCGACATTCGGAATACCTACAACCATTGCACGCACCGGACGATTTTTGATTCCTCTTTTCCGGTCACGCTCAATTTTCTCCTTACAGGCCTCCATCACAACATTTGTGACATCTTTCATTCCTGCCTTGCTCCTTGCATCCAGACATACAACATAATAACCTTTTTCACGGAAAAAATCCGACCACTCACGGTTTCTTCCCGCATCCGACAGATCCGATTTATTCATCAGAATCAATCTTGCCTTATTTTTCCCAAGTTCATCAATATCCGGGTTACGGCTTGCAAGTGGTATTCTTGCATCCACCAGTTCAATCACTAAATCGATCAGTTTTATATCTTCCTGCATCTGACGTTTTGCTTTCGTCATATGTCCAGGGTACCATTGAAATTGCATATTTTTCTCCATTTCTATCAATATTTTTTTAACATCTGTATCTTTTTACAGAAATCCAATTTCCGAAAACGGTGCAATCCGAAACCAGGCTTTTCCTATAATATAATCTTTTTTGATATTTCCGATATTTGCATAACGGCTGTCCTCACTGTTATTGCGGTTATCTCCTAAAACAAAATATTCATCTGCTCCAAGTGTGATCTCCTCCGCTGCCAGTCCCGCATCCTCAATGGATGCCACATCCGTCTCCTCATCAAACGCTTTTCCGTTGACATATACCGTTCCATTTTTGATCTGTACGGTATCTCCCGGAACACCTATGACACGCTTTACATAATAATGGGATTTTTCATTTCCATTTGGCAAAAATACGACAATATCATTCGTTTTCGGATCTGTCACTTTATAAACAAAACGGTTTACTAAAATCTGATCTCCGCCATTTAATGTCTTAGACATCGATTGTCCTACCACACTGGTTCTAAGTCCGATAAAATAAACAAACGTAAACGCAATGAGTAACGTGAGTGCTATTTCTACTGTCCACGACAAAACCTCTTTTACCACTGCAAAATTGATTTTCTTCTTCCGTCTTCCAAAGTTTAAACCACTTTTTCTTCGTCTTACCACGTCCGTTTTCCTTTCACAAAGATGTACCTATATACTTTATCACAAAATACTGCACTTCGTAAACCATATACATGGAGAATAAAAAACGCCCCGCTGTGTTTCCACCTGCAGGGCAGCTTTTTCATATTTTTTACTTAAATTTTTCCACCTGTTCTTCTAAAAACTCCGGTGTATCAAAATAGTCGATCTTCATCGCATGTTTTACTTCGGCGAGCGTCTTCTCAGCCTCATGTTTTGCTGTCTCGCTGCCTTTCTTTAAAATGTCATACACATCACCGATACGGTTTTCGTATTCTTTTCTGCGTGCACGGATCGGAGAAAGTTCTTCCTGCATAACATTGTTTAAGAATTTCTTCACCTTGACATCACCGAGACCACCGCGTGTATAGTGGTCTTTTAACTCCTGTAAGCAGGAATACTCCGGAAGATATTCTGCGAAATGTCCGTCATTACAGAACGCATCCAGATAGGTAAATACCGTGTTGCCCTCAAGATTACCCGGATCTTCGATACGGATATGATTTGGATCGGTATACATGGACATGATCTTTTTCTTGACATCTGCTTCCGGCTCGGAGAGATAGATGCAGTTGCCGAGTGATTTACTCATCTTCGCCTTTCCGTCGGTACCCGGAAGTCTCAAGCACGCCTTATTTTCCGGCAGCAAGATCTGCGGATCGGTCAGTGTCTCGCCGTATACGGCATTAAACTTGTGCACGATCTCCTTTGTCTGCTCAAGCATCGGCATCTGGTCTTCACCGACCGGAACTGTCGTTGCATGGAATGCAGTGATATCTGCCGCCTGACTGATCGGATAACAGAAAAATCCAACTGGGATGCTTGTCTCAAAGTTACGCATCTGAATCTCTGATTTCACGGTAGGATTGCGCTGTAATCTTGATACCGTAACGAGGTTCATATAATAAAATGTCAGCTCCGTCAATTCTGTTACATAAGACTGGATAAAGATATCAGACTTCGCCGGATCGATTCCTACGGAAAGATAATCGAGTGCCACTTCCATGATATTACTGCGCACTTTTGCAGGGTTGTCTGCATTGTCGGTAAGTGCCTGTGCATCTGCGATCATAATAAAGATCTTGTCATATTCACCGGAATTCTGAAGTTCAACTCTCCGCTTTAAAGAGCCTACATAATGTCCCACATGTAATTTGCCTGTCGGGCGGTCGCCCGTTAAAATAATTTTCTGTGCCATATTTTTTCCCCTGTCAAACATATTTCTGTGTCTATTATACACGTTTTGTTTCCGTGATTCAATTTATTCTTTTACATATGGGTAATCTCTGTCAGTCTTCCCTTAAAACACGGCTGATCTGAAGACGCGCCTGCTTTGCATCGACCGGTTTTAGCAGAAATCCATCTGCGCCTAACTGTTCTGCAAGTTCCTGATCCTCTTTCCTGTCACTCATAGTGAGTACGATCACCGGAATCTTTTGAAACACCCCGGACTCCTGCCTTCTCCGCAGCACCTCGAATCCATCCATCCCAGGCATCACAATATCCAAAAGTACTGCATCGATCTTCCCGGCACTGTGTTCTACCAGATCGAGACATTCCTGTCCGCCCGATGCCTCTGCCACATCATAGATATCTTTTAAATTTTCTTTTACAATCACTCTCTGAAGTTTTGAATCATCTGCAATCAATACTGTATATCTCACAATGTCACCTATGCATATTTTCTTCTGTATTTTCTTTTATTCTGCCATAGAATGACCTGTGGTTCAACTGTCCTTTTTTCCCAGTATTTTTATATGGAATAATCAAAAGACTGTCCGACTGCTTTTTCTTCTTTTGTCATCACGGAATCTGCCCTGCTTTCATAAATCACGTTATTTATTTTTTTCAGCAGTTCTTCCCAGGAGGAAGCGGAAACGGTCACTTTATCCGCATCCGATGTCTTTTCTGTATCTTTCGCCTTACCGGTACCATCTGTCTTTCCCTTCTTATCTGTTCGGTCCGCCTTTTTCTCCTCCGCACGTTTTTCCTGTGCTTCCCTCTGCGCTTTCTTTTTCTCTTTTGCCGCAGCTTCTTTTTTGTCCGCGATACGCTCTCTCTGGGATGCAAGAGATTTGTCCACAACCGCAAAAAATGATGCATTTCCGTGGTCATCAAAGGTCATTCCAAAAGAGCTTACCGAATCGGCTTTCGAGCCAAGACTATCTTTCATCTGATTTAGCCGGGAAGCTGCATTGTTTAAAATCCCCTCATATTTTGCACGATACTCCTCATCTTCCGCCATCTTTTCGATCTTGTCGGAATCGATTAAAACAAGAAGTTCCTTGGAACTCTGGTACATGCCTTTCTTGCTCTCCGCTTCCTCTTTTTTCTCCGGAGAGACAAGAATAAAATCCATATTAGAATATTTTGCTTTTAATTTTTCATAATACTTTTGGGCCTTATCGCTCAGGACCGGATCACCTATGGTTCTGCCGCTCACCTTGCTTTTCTTTGTGGTCTTGTCTGCCTCTTTTGTAACGTCGGCCTTTTTATTGCTGTCTGTTTTTTTGTTGTGTTCTGTGCGGTAAGAATAGTCCGCTGCATAAGAATTTAATGCACTGTTGCTGCTGATCTCACTCATATTTTTATCCTCCCTGAAAAATTTGTTTTCGCCTTCTAATTCCATTTATCCGGCAGTTTTTGTTTCTATTATGGTTATCGGCTCATTTTGGGATTAATTTATACAGATACATACTTGACTTTTCAGGAAGAACAGATACACTTTATAACAGCAAATTACATGACATTATTCAGAAAGAAGTGTTTACAAATGATGCAGAACCAGATACAAAAAAACCATATGGATATTCCCTGGCACCAGTTTACGGGATCGGATAAATCACTCCCGATCACCCAGACAGGACTGACTGAAAAAGCTTCAGTGATCGGTCGTACCGGTCTTATGATGCTCTCCTGCGGTACCGGAGCATGGCGTGTGCGCAGTTCCATGAACAGTCTTGCCACTCTGCTCGGTGTTACCTGTACCGCTGACATTGGACTGATGTCGATCGAATATACCTGCTTTGACGGAACCGACTGTTACTCGCAGTCTCTCTGCCTGACAAATACCGGTGTCAATACTTCAAAATTAAACCGGCTGGAACGCTTCGTCAATGATTTTGACCATGAATGCTGCACAATGTCCGGCGAACAGATCCATACTTATTTAGACCAGATTGAACAGATCCATGGGCTTTACTCCCCATTTGCACTTGGATGTGCATCAGCGCTTGCATGCAGCGCATTTACATTTTTACTCGGCGGCGGACCTATTGAAATGCTCTGTGCCTTCTTTGGTGCCGGCATTGGAAATTATCTGCGGTGCAAACTGACAAAACATCATTTTACACTGTTTCTCTGCATTGCAGCATCCGTCTCAAGTGCCTGTCTGGTTTATGCCGGACTGTTAAAAATTGCAGAGCTGCTGTGGGGAATCTCTATTCAGCATGAAGCAGGTTATATCTGTGCCATGCTCTTTATCATTCCCGGTTTTCCATTTATTACCAGCGGAATCGACCTCGCAAAACTTGATATGCGCTCCGGTCTTGAGCGTCTCGCCTACGCACTGATCATTATTGCCGTCGCCACTATGTTTGCCTGGATGGTAGCCCTTTTACTTCATTTGCAGCCTGTAGATTTTCTTCCTTTAAACCTTACTCTGACAGAAAAGATCATCTTCCGTCTGCTTGCAAGTTTCTGCGGCGTATTCGGATTTTCAATCATGTTTAACAGTCCCAGACAGCTTGCAGCTGCTGCAGCCGTGATCGGCGCCATTGCAAATACATTCCGGTTAGAACTTGTGGATCTTCTCGGAACACCTTCCGCGGCCGCTGCATTTTTAGGTGCACTGACCGCTGGACTGCTCGCATCCCTTTTAAAAAACCATGTCGGTTATCCAAGGATTGCGATCACCGTTCCATCTATCGTTATCATGGTTCCCGGATTATACCTGTACCGCGCGATCTATAATCTCGGCATCATGTCTTTGGATGCATCGGCCTCCTGGTTTGCCTCTGCGATCCTTATCATCGTATGCCTGCCTCTCGGACTGATCTTTGCAAGAATACTGACCGATAAGATGTTCCGGTACTGTACCTGATATTTTATTCTTTCAATAAATATTCATCTCTCTTTGCTCCTGTGGAAACAAGGTAAATGGAATGTCCGATCAGTTCCTCGATCCTCTCGATATACTTCTTTGCATTTTCCGGAAGATCATTCCAGTTTCTGCAGGATGAGATGTCGCAGTTCCAACCATCTAACATCTCAACCTCCGGTTTTGCAGCATCAAGCAATACATTTGTCGGGAAATCCGTGATGAGCTTTCCGTTCACACGGTATCCCGTGATAACGGGGATCTTTTCAAAGCTGCTCAATACATCCAGTTTGGTCAGGGCAATATCTCCTGCATTCTGACACTGCAGTCCATATCTGCTTGCAACTGCATCAAACGGCCCGACTCTTCTTGGACGTCCGGTTGCAGCACCAAATTCATTTCCCGCCTTTCTTAATTTATCGTTCCATTCCCCGTCAGCGGCTTTCTCAGCGACAAATGGTCCCTCACCAACACATGTAGAATATGCCTTCATGACACCTACGACACGCTCCGGTTTTCTTTTTGGAATACCCGCTCCGATCGTTGCATAGGCTGCGATCGTACTAGAGCTTGATGTGTAGGGATAAATTCCGTAATCAATATCACGCAATGCGCCAAGCTGTGCCTCAAAGAGGATATCTTTGCCTTCTGCGGCTGCCTTTTCCAACAGCACCCCCGTATCGGTAATATACGGCTTTAAAAATTCTGCCTGTCCCTTGCACCAGTCCATGACCTCTTCTACTGAGAGTGGTTTTTGGCCATATACCTTTTCAAGAATCAGATTTTTGCTCTCTACGATCATTGCGATCCGTTTTTTGATCACTTCCGAATCCAGATATAAAAGGTCTCCCATCCGAAGCGTTTTCTTCATATATTTATCGCCATAGGCATAGGCGATTCCTCTTTTTGTGGAGCCAAATGCCTCCCCGGTCTTAGAGAGTCTCTCCTCCTCTAAAACGTCCTGTCTGACATGGAATGGCATGCAGACGGTTGCTTTTTCCGATATCTTTAAATTTTCCGGACTGATTTTTACATTCATGTAACGCATCATCTCGATCTCATGTCTTAAGTGATCCGGATCAATGACCATTCCGTTTCCAAGTACACAGACAACCTCCGGATGCAGAATACCGGACGGCAGCAGATTCAAAACAAATTTACCTTTATCTGTCACTACGGTATGTCCTGCATTGTTTCCTCCCTGATAACGAACCACATAATCGGCGTGTTCACTTAATAAATCTACGACACGTCCTTTTCCTTCATCGCCCCAGTTAATACCAGTTACTGCTGTTAACATAAATATTCACACTCCTTTTATGCTTGTGCATGTACAATCTTATCTGCTGTATCAATACTCTTTTCCAACCGTTCCGAAAAACGGTGGATCGGTAAAAATACGCCCAGTTCATCAAACCTCTGACCTTCATCTTCCAAAGAATCCTGTCCGTAATAAACAAAGGAACGCGGCAGGTCCTTTTGCAGTTTCATCATGATATCCCACACTGCTGCATAAGCCTGTGCTTCCGTCCTCTGCTGTTTTACCGTATCCGGCAGTTCATAGACAAGCAAAAGACCGATGTGCTCACCCATCTTATATTCCATCACATCCATCGTATCCGCATCATAGCTGTGACGCTTGCGGTATCCGTATGCAAGATACATCTTTACACCTTTCTCTTTCCGGAATACCTTTTTAAACCGGTTATAATCTTTTTCACTCACATGGATCTCCTTTGTCTGGATCAGATTTCCATCCTCGTCCGTGAGCAGATACGGATTGACCTGTCCGTCCGCATTAAAGCGGAACGGTGCCAAAAATGAGTTGCGCAGTAAGTCAAACATGCTGTTTTTACAGACTGCCATCAAAAATGCTGTCAGATCCCGGTTTTTATAGGCATCAAACAATGCCTTAGCAAACTGTTCCGGTGGAAGATATCCTCCCACCAGTTCAAGATCCGAATCAATTTCTCCATAAAAAGTCTGCATCAGACGCTCACAGGCTTCCGGATCTTTCAAGATTTTATCAAACAACAGATCTGCTTTTTCTTCTCTTGGAAATATTGTCTCCATCCTTTTTCCCTCCATTATCTAATCTTTTCTAAGAACATCAGCAGAAAACTGATCAACAGAAGTCCACCGGATATCCAGATCACATGAAACCCGTACCTCACAGACAGATTTCCTCCGATTCCCGCACCAACCGCAAAGAATAAAATGATTCCAAAATAGTAAAGTGCCTGTCTGATCTGTTCCGGTCTTTTTTCCCTGAGATACAGTGAAAACGCTGCCGTCCCACTCCGCAGATTTCCGATGCACATTGTGCTCGCGTAGGAATATCCGCCGACTTTCCGGAATGTCTGCACCTGCATGGCACAGGAAAAAGAAACTAACACGGTTGCTGCCATATTAAGATTCTCCGGAAGAAATCCCACAAACACCAGGATTGCCATCTCACAGAGTAATACTGACTGTCTCCAGTGCAGCTTTCTCGCATACTTAAAACTTCCCTGTATCCTCTCTGCCACAAACACACCGACTGCAAATGCGAGCAATGGGAACAGATAACGCAATCCCTCACTCCACTCTCCCATCATAAAATGCTGACTCATGAGTACCACGTTTCCGGTCTGTGCATTCGAAAACACGCCATCTCTCGTAAAATAAGTGTATGCATCCTGGAACCCACCGGACAGTGCCAGAAACACACTCGTGATAAACGCCTCCGACATCTGCACTTTCGTACTCCTTGGCTCATTTTGATTCAAAGCCAATGTTCTCACCTCTTATTCCCGTTTTTTCTCATTGATTTCTTACATCGACTGTATTATAGTATCCCTGTTATCAGATGTAAAAAGTATTATTGATATATCCATCATATGATTTTTATATAATAAATAAAAGGAGATAAAACACCGCATGATCACTTACGACTATTACCGTATTTTCTACTATGTTGCACAGTATAAAAGTTTTACCAGAGCTGCAGAGGCACTGCACAATAACCAGCCAAATATCACAAGGTGCATGAATAATCTGGAATCGGAATTAAACTGTACACTGTTTTTGCGCTCTAACAAGGGGATAACGCTGACTCCCGAAGGAAAAAGATTATATGAACATGTTGCGATTGCCTATGAGCAGCTGTCGCTTGGGGAAGATGAGATCCGTCAGAATAGGGATCTCGAAAATGGACTGGTTTCCATCGGAGCCAGCGAAAATGCGTTACGCCTGCGGCTGCTTCCGGTGTTAGAACGTTTTCACGAACAATATCCACATGTGCGCATCCGTATTTTCAATCACTCCACACCACAGGCAATTTTAGCATTAGAGAGCAAGGTCGTCGATTTTGCAGCCGTCACCTCACCACTTACCATCCAAAAGCCACTGCACAAAACACACCTTGCCTCCTACCGCGAAATTCTGATCGGAGGAACAAAATATAAAGAACTGGCTTCACAGATCCGAAGCTTAAATGATCTTTCCGGAATACCGGTTATAGGGCTTGCCGACGGCACCGGGACCAGAGAATTGTATCACCGTTATTTCTTAAGTCATGGTCTGATGTTCGCACCTGATATGGAGGCTGCCACCACCGACCAGATCCTTCCTATGATCACACACAATCTCGGTATCGGTTTTTATCCGGAGGAGCTCGCTGCAGAGGCGATCGCACGCGGCAGCGCCTACGCGATCCGTCTCGTCGAACCCATACCGGAACGTGAAATCTGTTTAGTCACAAACAGCAGCACCCAGATGAGTGCTGCTGTCCGCAAAGTAATTTCTTTTCTTTAAACCATTATCGGTCTTCCCTGAAGTATGCTTCTCCAAGGCTTGCCGGTGGCTGGTTTTCCTGTTTATTTCGTTTACTTGTGATCACAAGTACAATGATCGTCACCACATAAGGAAGCATCTTGCAGAGTTCCTGTGTTGCACGGGTCAGTCCCGGCAGATAGATATATAAAATATAAAGTCCGCCAAACAGGAATGATCCCCAGATTGCATGATCCGGATTCCAGAGTGCTAAAATAACCAGTGCGATTGCCAGCCATCCACGGTCACCAAATCCGTTGTTAGACCAGGTTCCTCCGAGATATTCCATGACAAAATAAAGTCCTCCAAGACCTGCGATTGCTGCTCCTGTCACAGTTGCAATGTATTTGTATTTTGATACATTGATACCTGCAGCATCTGCAGTCGCCGGGCTCTCCCCGACTGCGCGTAAGTTTAAGCCGCGTCTGGTCTTTTTCAGGAAATAAGTCATACATACGGCAAGGATCACGGATAAATAGGTCAGAAAACCATAGGAAAATAATAAATCTCCGATCACAGGGATTGCAGAAAGTCCCGGTATTTTTGCACGAAACGCCGCCGCCGTAGTCTGTACGGAAATCTGTCCGACACCTCCGGCAAGTTTTGAAATAGAACCGCCGAAGAAGTTACCAAAACCTACACCAAATGTCGTTAAGGCAAGACCAACAACATTCTGGTTGGCACGAAGCGTGATCGTTAAGAAGCTGTAGATCAGACCACCCAATGCAGATGCGATCAGTGTTGCAAATAAGGCGATCAGAAGACCAATGAATCCATTCGGGTTTTCATTGCCATTCTCATAAAAAAATGCGCCCATCAGACCGGAAATACCTCCCATGTACATGATACCCGGGATTCCAAGATTTAAGTTACCGGATTTTTCCGTTACAATTTCTCCGGTCGCACCAAATAAAATCGCAACACCCTGTCCGATTGCTTTTTGTATGAATGTCATAAGCAGATTCATTTATTTTCCCTCCTTATGGTTCTTTTTCCATTCCAGCTTGTAATTGATGAAGAACTCACAGCCGATTAAGAAAAACAGTAAAATACCGGTAATGATATCCGACGCATTCTCATTTAAACCAAACTGGGAAGCGATCTGGATGGATCCCTGCTGCATAAATACCAGAAATGCAGATACTAAGATCATTGCAAACGGATTAAATTTTGACATCCACGCAACAATGATGGCGGTAAATCCACGTCCACCGGCTGTACTTGTGGAGATCGTATGGCTCGCACCGCTGACGATCAGGCAGCCTGCGATTCCGCAGATCGCACCGGAGAGCATCATCGTGCGGATGATTACTTTTTTTACATTAATACCGGCATAGCGCGCAGTATTCTGGCTCTCGCCGACAACTGCGATCTCATATCCCTGTTTGCTGTATTTCATGTATACATACATGCCGAGTGTGATGATCAGAACAACGATCACGTTCAGTCCATACATATTTCCAAAAATGGATGGGAACCATCCTTTCTGTCCAGCTGCATTGATGATGCCGACCGTGTTAGAACCGGACGGATTCTCCCAGAATACGATGGCAAATGTGACAAGCTGCATTGCCACATAATTGAGCATCAATGTAAACAATGTCTCATTTGTATTGAAATATGCTTTAAACACTGCCGGGATCAGTCCCCAGATCAATCCTGCCGCCGCACTTGCAATAAAGATCAGAATTAAAAGCAGCCAGTTTGGCATCGCATCCCCTGCATAGATCATCAGTGCTGCAGTTGCCATACCTCCCATTAAGATCTGTCCCTCAGCTCCAATGTTCCAGAATTTCATTTTAAATGCCGGTGTCAGTCCGATCGCAATACATAAAAGCACCAATGTCTCTCGGATCGTTACCCACACACGACGGCTGCTTCCTACCGCACCGTCTATAATACCAAGATATACCTGGATCGGATTCTGTTTTGTGATTGCAACGATCACAAGTCCCGCAACGATCAGTGATAATGCAACGGCTGCAAGCCGGATTCCCCATGCTTTTGCTGTGCTGATCGTATCGCGTTTTATCATACGAACTGCCGGTTCTTTTACTTCTTTACTCATTTGCCTGTTTCTCCTCTCCCGAACCTGTCATCAAAAGTCCAAGTTTTTCTTTTGTGGTACTTCTAGCGTCCACAATACCGGAAACTCTTCCGCCATTTAACACAAGGATCCTGTCACACAGCTCTAAAAGCACATCTAAGTCCTCGCCGACACAGATGACTGCAACTCCCTTTTTCTTCTGGTCGTTTAGCAGATTATAGATCGTATAGGAAGAGTTGATATCAAGCCCACGCACCGGATATGCCACCATCAGCACGTTTGGATTGCTTGCGATCTCACGTCCAACAAGGATCTTCTGTACATTTCCACCGGAAAGGCGGCTGACCGGAGTCTCAACTCCCGGCGTCACGACTTCAAGCTTGTCCACGATTTCCTGCGCAAGCTGCTTTGGTGCCTTACGGTCTGCAAAGAAATGTTTTCCTTCCTTGTAACTGCGGATCATCATATTATCTGTCAGATCCATGGAACCGACTAATCCCATTCCGAGACGGTCCTCCGGGACAAAGGATAAGGCGATACCAAGTTTTTTGATATCCTCCGCCTTCATATCGGAGATTTTTTCGACTTTTCCCTCCGGTGACTCATAAAGGATCTCACCACTCTCGATCGGCTGCAAACCAGCCACAGATTCTAAGAGTTCTTTCTGCCCGCTTCCGGAAATTCCTGCAATACCGAGAATTTCGCCGCTGTATGCGGTAAAGGAAGTCTCTTTTAATACTTTTAAACCTTCCTTGTTCCGGCATGTCACACCGCGCATCTCAATTCGTTTTTTTGCATTTTCCGGTTCGGTACGGTTGATATCAAGCGTTACTTTTTCACCGACCATCATCTCAGTTAGAGACTCTACCGTTGCACCTTTTGTCTCCACCGTATCTATGTACTTTCCTTTTCGAAGCACTGCCACACGGTCAGAAAGCTCTAATACTTCGTTTAACTTGTGTGTGATGATGATGATGGATTTTCCTGCGGCACGCATGTTGCGCAATACCGCAAATAATTTTTCAGTCTCCTGCGGTGTTAAAACGGCAGTCGGCTCATCTAAGATCAGAATATCCGCGCCACGGTATAAAACCTTTACGATCTCAACGGTCTGTTTCTGGGAAACGGACATATCATAAATTTTCTGGGATGGATTTAAGTCAAAACCGTAGCGGTCTGTCAGTTCTTTGACTTCTTTTTCCACCTGTTTTAAATTCAGGCGTTCTTTTCCCGGCAGACCTAAAATAATATTCTCGGCGGCTGTCAGGATATTGATCAGCTTGAAATGCTGATGAATCATTCCAATTCCGAGTTCGAAGGAATCTTTCGGGGACCGGATCGTCACGGTTTTCCCATTCACACGGATTTCTCCCTCATCCGGGAAATAAATACCGGAGAGCATGTTCATCAGCGTAGTCTTTCCACTACCATTCTCTCCTAATATAGAAAGGATCTCTCCCTTTCTCACTGTCAGATTTACATTGTCATTTGCGACAACCTCTCCAAAACGTTTGGTGACTCCCAAAAGTTCAATCGCATTTACCGGTTCCACAAACAGTCCTCCTTTAACGTAAACTGCGGAACTGTGATAAAAGGTCTGTCCTTTCACAGTTCCGCTTATTTATGATACAAAAAGCATTCATTCAGACATGCTCTTTTGCATTATGGCAGAATTATATTCTGCTAAAAATCTTAATCAATCATTCTGCACCGCAGATGCTCTTAGTTGGTCACAGAAGTGATACCATCAATAATGATATCGAAAGATGGAGCAGATGCCAGCTCAGACTCATGATAGTATCCGTCTGATACATAATCTGCATATTTTGCATAATCGCCACCTTCTGCGATCAGGTCTTCTAAGGAAGAACCATTTACAGTAAATGCGGATGTATCGAATACATGAAGTGATCCGTCTTTGATTGCATTTTCAACTTCTGTTACTTTTGCGTCTGTTCCCTCTGCTGCAACTGCCTCGTTGATCGGTGTAATGTCAACTGCACCTTCTGCAAATCCCTGACACCAGTCAGTCTCGATTGCTGTTCCGTCTAATACACACTGTACTGCATGTGTATAGTAAACACCCCAGTTATTTGTCGGAGAAGTAAGTGCTGCATCCGGAGCAACAGTTGTCATATCAACGTTGTAGCCGACACATGGAACTTTCTTATCCTCACAGGTACTTGGCGCACCAGTGGTATCTGCATGCTGGCTGATCAGGACACATCCGTCATCGATCAGTTTTGCTGCTACCTCTGCCTCACCGGACATATCTGCCCAGCTGTTTGTATACTGTACTTCCATAGTTGCGGAAGGACACTGGCTCTTTGCACCTAAATAGAAAGAAGTAAATCCGGAAATAACCTCGGCATACGGGAATGCACCAACATAACCGATCTTAGCTGTATCCTCTGTGATGGTTCCGTCTGCGATCATCCCGTTTAATTTCATACCCGCAACAACGCCGGAAACATAACGTGCTTCGTAGATAGAATCAAAATAGTTGTGCATATTGGAAAGTCCGGAAGATGCTGCCTGATATCCGGTTGCATGGCAGAACTGAACCTCCGGGTACTCTGCTGCTGCCTGAAGCAGGTAGCTCTCATGTCCAAAGCTTGTACCGAAAATAATGTTACATCCCTGATCTGCTAAATCAACTGCTGCATCATAAGCAGATTCATCTTCCGGGATCAGAGTTTTCTCTACGACCTGATCCTCAGATAATCCGAGATTGCTCATCATCTGATCGATACCAGCCATATGTGCTGCTGTATATCCCTCGTTCTCATCACCAATGTAGATCACACCTACCTTGATATCCGATGCTGATTTTGCTTCGCCGGCTGCTGCACTGCTCTCTGTCGCAGCTACAGTATTGTCTGCAGCACTGTTATCTGCTGCATTGCCTGCTGATGCATTGTCTGCAGCTCCATTTGAACCACATCCTGCCAGCATGGAAACGGTAAGTCCCATTGTCAATAATACGCTTAATGCTTTCTTCATTTTTTCATCCTCCTGTATCACTACTTGATAGAAATACATGAGTAAATTTAGCATAGAGAAATTTTTCCGTCAATGCAATTTTCGCCGTATTTCACCCAAAATCCAATTTTTAGCGAAAAATTTTTTCATTTATAAGCGGAGGTTATTTTTATCATTCCAGGAACTTATGGAATTTTCTATTTTCTGCCATTTATGTTTTCAAATGCCTTAACGAAAGATTTTTATAATTCCTCTGTCATTCAACTGTTTTAGAAATGAAACCAGAAGCGGCACCACAAACAGGCCGATAATTCCAAAAAATTTTAAGCCAATCAGCATACATGGCAGCATAATCACCGGTGATAACCCCATCTGCTTTCCAACCAGTTTTGGCTCGATCAGATTCCGCACGACCGTAATCACAAGGTAAAGTCCAAACACGCCAACTCCGGTAGAAATCCTTCCAGATGCAAAAGCAAGAACTGCCCACGGGATCAAAACCGTTCCCGTCCCAAGAACCGGAAGGATATCAAGTACCGCAATGATAAACGCGATGGCAAATGCATTTTTGATGCCAAGCAGAAACAAGCCTGCCGTAAGTTCCGCAAATGTCATACCAAAAATCAGACAGTACGAAAGAATGCATTTTCCCATTGTCCCTGTTACATAATTTTTTCCATCCCGGAACGCCCGCTGGTATTCCGCCGGGATCTGCCGCTTTAAAAATGCTTTGATCTCCGGAAATTCCAGTTCCATAAATACGGTCGCGATCACCGCAATCAGAAGTTTCATAAAAAATCCCGGGATTCCTGCCGCCATCCCGGACACCCCGTCGATGACACCATCCGAGATCCCCGACATCAGTTTTCCTGCATTTTTCAGTGTCTGTGCGGACTCTTCCCCAACTCCATGTAAACCGGATGTTTTTCCTGTCAGTTCTGTCGGATAAAATACAGAAACAAAGCGGTCTAACCACTGGTAAAAGCGCTGCATGACCGGGACGATCGTATCTGAAAAAAATACGGATAGTTCCCTTGCCGTATCGTAAATCAGACGCACCAGATAACTGCCCGCAAAATAAAGGAATACCGCTAAAATAATATAAAAGAAAAGAACGACCGCGACCGCCACGATCCCTCTTTGAATATGCATCCGCTCCGCAATAAACTGTACCGCTCCCGACAGCAGTACCGCCACCGCAAACGCCGCAAGAAACGGAAACAGCACAGAACCTGCCGCCTTAAGCACTACCCACAAAATCACAAGCCACACCACCCAGAATGCAAATCCGGTCAGAAAATCCTTTTGCCGCCTCAATCGTTCTTCTCTGTTCATCGCCCACCATTTTTCCTTTTACTGTATCTTTTTTCATCCACTATTATTATCTATATCCGCTTTGGGCAATCTCATTCTTATTTATGAAATATTTTTATTTCCTTCAAGGATTCGGATGTCGAAAGGTGGCTTCCGGTTTTTTGATTGGTAAATTGCACAAATAAAAAACACCCACAGCATATCATCTCTGGCATACTGCGGGTATTTTACCGTGACATAAGATGCACGGAATCCCTCTTATTCTTCTAATTTTAAGATATAAATACAGTTTGGCTTATCAACCTTGACCGGCGCACCGTTCTGCAGAGAGAAACCTTTCTCATAATTGATCGTATAAGATACGATATCATTGGATGTATTATTTACAGTAAGATAATGTTTCTCATCCGGATAAATTGCAAGCATTTTCGGATAATCACTGTCTACTTTAGTGCGGAATGCCTGTGTCAGCATACCTGTTGCAGGATCGATCTCATATGCAACCACTGTGTTCACACCGGCATTGGAAACAAAGAGATATTTTCCGCTCTTAGTGATCTCCATACCGGATGCGGCACAGATATCTTCCTCTTTCTTTCCCTGTGTTGTGATCGTCTGGATCTTATCAAACTGTGGCTGTTCATTTTCAACGGAGTATTTGTACACTTCGATCTCATGTGTCAACTCATACAGGATATAAGCATATTTTCCATCTCTGGAAAAACGGATCATTCTCGGCGCAGACTCAAGCGGTCCACGAATGATATCCACCAGTTTTAATTTACCATAAGTATAATCCACACGATAGATCTTAACCTGATCTAATCCGTTATCAACTGCACACAAAAACTTCTGATCCGGTGTCAGTTTTACACAGTCAACATGTGGTGTGTTGGTACGTCTGTCGCTTCCGCGCGCCATACCTATATGGAAAATACCATCTGCGATAGCTCCGATGCTTCCATCTTTTTCAAGATGCATCATCGTCACACGTCCGTCATGATGTCCACCAACGAAAAGATAACGATTCTCATCATCCACTTCCACATAGCATCCTCTCATGCCGCCAATCCACTGTTTATTCACAGCCTCAAGATCTCCATCCGGAAGAACCTTAAATGCTTCCACACCTTCATCAGCAATCGAATAAAGGAACTTTCTATCCTTTGAAACAACAAGATCTGACGGGTTATTGATTGGTACTACTTTACGTTCTTTCATACTGCCATTTGCCACATCCACATCATAAATATGGATTCCGACACTGTTTTCATGAGTATATGTACCTACATAAGCCACATATTTTTCCTTTTTCATACTTTTATCCTCCTTATTTTTCGGGGCAGAGTATTTTCCTCCCTACTCTTTTCTTCGTAAAATATCATACTTCTCAAGTGGATGCCCCAGATCAATATATAAAACCTGTTTTGGATGCGGTGCTGATTCCATATCTGCTCCATCCTCATCCACAATCCGTTTCACAGTCACCGTCAGATTTTCTCCATCCGGCTTCATAATCTCAATCTCTTCACCAACCGAAAACTTATTGCGCTGTTCGATCCGGTAAAGTCCTTCTTCATTCTGCTCTCCAACAATTCCCAAATATGTGTACTCTTTTAAATAGGTGTTATTGTCGTAAATCTGTGCTTCATCTGAAGGCTTTCCAAAGAAAAATCCGGTTGTAAACTGGCGGTAGGTACAGTTGGATATCTGATCTAAATACCATGGCAGATTCTTTTTGTAAAGCTCCGGTGACACTTTGTAGTCATCGATCGCCTTGCGGTAAGTTCTTGCCACAGTCGCAACATATAGTGCTGTTTTCATTCTACCCTCTATTTTAAAACTGTCAATACCTGATTCCATTAATTCCGGTATGTGTTCGATCATACAAAGATCTTTGGAGTTAAAAATATAAGTTCCACGCTCATTCTCATAAACTGGCATATACTCGTTTGGTCTCGTTTCCTCCACGATGGAATATTTCCAGCGGCACGGATGTGTACATGCTCCCTGATTCGCATCACGTCCGGTAAAATAGTTAGATAACAGGCATCTTCCGGAATAAGAAATGCACATTGCACCGTGAATAAACGTCTCTATCTCAAGGTCATCCGGTATATTTGCACGAAGTTCTTTAATTTCATTTAAAGAAAGTTCACGGGCCGATACCACACGCTTTGCACCGAGTCCATACCAGAAACGGTATGTTTCGTAGTTGGTATTATTCGCCTGTGTACTGATATGGCGCTCAATATCCGGGCAGACTTCCTTTGCAATCATAAACACACCAGGATCTGCGATGATAAGTGCATCCGGTTTTTCTTCTTTTGCAAAGGAATCCAGCTCTTTGAAATATTCCCTTACACCCTCTAAATCGTCATTGTGGGCAAGGATATTTGCCGTCACATATACTTTTACCTCATGATCATGTGCAAAACGGATTCCTTCTCTCATTTCCTCCATGGAAAAATTCTTGGCTTTTGCACGAAGTCCAAATGCCTCGCCACCAATGTACACGGCATCTGCACCATAGATCACTGCAATTTTTAGCACCTCAAGGCTGCTTGCCGGTATCAAAAGTTCCGGTCTTCTCATAACTTATCTATCCTTTCGTATCTTTCTCAGATACGCCCTTTCTATTTCTTCCATGTGCTGACCGTAACTCCGTCACCAATCGGCAAAACTGCCGTAACAAGGTGCTCGTCATGTGTCAGTTCATACAGATATTCGCGCATTCTCTTATGAATCGTGCGGTTTCTCCTCGTAACTGCAAAACGGGACTCTATGATATCTCCATCCTGCAGCACATTATCAGAAACCAGTGTTCCTTCCGGTCCAAGCAGCCGTAATATATCCGGCATGAAATGAATATACTGTCCTTTTGCGGCATCCATAAAAATAAAATCATAGGTTTCCGTCAATGTCGGAAGAATCTGCGCCGCATCTCCTTCTAACAGCATAATCTGTTTTTCTTTCCCTGCACGGATAAAATTCTCTTTTGCAATTGGAATTCTCTTTTCATAATTCTCAATCGTTGTAATCTCACACGGCACCGGATCATATTCCGCCATCAAAATGGCAGAAAATCCGACTGCGGTCCCCACTTCAAGGATCCGCATCGGACGTTTCATTGCAAGAAGCAGCTTCAAAAACTGCTGCATCTCTTTCCTTATGATCGGCACATAACTATCTAGTGCTTCCTGTTCTATCTGATCTAAAATACTGGTATTCCCCGTATCAAGCGAATTGATATAGGTGACCAGACGTTCATCTACTATCACTCGACTGCTCCTGCCTGTTCATTTTCATCTGTGTTCTGACCTTCTTCTCCGGCATCATCCGCCCCGGTATCATCCGAAGATGTTCCGTCCGATGAATCCAGATCTGTTCTTTGTTCTGTGCTCTCTGTGCTTTCCGTACTCTCCTCAGATTCTGCCGCCATAACCACCATCATATCTTTCGCTGTCATGGATGTATTTAACGTGTAGGTTCCTGTTTTTAACTTTCCATGATACGCTGACATACGAAGCTGTACATAAAACAGATTCGCATCGCGGATCAGCCCCTCTTTCTTTAACAGCTTACCAATCTGATATTCTGACAGATCCCCCGTCACATCTACGGTCACATCGGTTCCAGGTTTTTCTTCCACCGGTCCTTCGGTAAACACCCGATAGCCGAAATCATAGCAAAAACTGCCCAGCTTTATCAAACCGATCACAACAAGTAACATGACCAGAATCGAAAAACTGATGCTGACAAATTTTAATACCAGTTTATTCAGCTTCATATGAAATCCTCCAGACTATTCCTCAAATCCAACTTCAAAATCCAGTTCTTCGATCAGCGTCCAGTTGACCTTCTGCACCACACGGCAAAAAGCATTTTCTGCTGCAAGATATTCTGCGACAAGTGGATTTTTCCGAAACTCACGGTATTCCTGTTCCATCTTATCCGTCGCATCATAAAGATCCACATTTCCATCACTGTTCTGTAACAGATAATTTTTGTGGCGAAATGCGTGGATCTGCTGCTCTAACTGCGGCTGATTGTGCACTCTGTTTTTGATATCCTGATATCTGATATATTCCTCGCTGAATTTGATTGCATCCACCAGTTCCTGCATGGCTTCATCCATTCTGCTCATGATACATCTGTCCTTCCTACACTTCCATAATGATCGGCATGATCATCGGTCTGCGCTTTGTCTCTTTCCACACGAAATCACCTAAAGAATCCTTGATCTCATTTTTGATCTTGCCCCAGTCGGTGATTCCTTTATCCATACAATACTGCATCTTATCTTCAAGCAGATGCTTTGCATCCTCCATCAGACTCTCTGCACCTCTGACATAGACAAATCCACGGGATACGATATCCGGACCCGCAAGCACCTGTCCGGAACCGCTCTCTAATGTCAGAACGACAATGATGATTCCATCTTCCGCAAGATGCTGTCTGTCGCGGAGTACGATGTTGCCGACATCACCGACACCGAGTCCGTCGACCATGATATCACCTACATGGACTCTTCCTGTCACTTCTGCTTTTTCGTCATCTAATTCAAGCACATCACCAGAGGTCAGGATAAAGATATTGTCCTTGTTGATGCCAAGTTCTTCTGCCACTCTCGCCTGTGCCAAAAGATGACGGTACTCTCCATGTACCGGAACGGCATACTTCGGTTTTACCAGGGAGTAGATCAGTTTGATCTCTTCCTGACAGGCATGACCGGATACATGTACGTCCTGGAAAATAACGTTTGCACCCTTCATGGAAAGCTCATTGATAATACCGGAAACTGCCTTTTCATTTCCCGGGATCGGGTTGGAACTGAGCACGATCGTATCGTTAGGTTTGATCGTAACTTTTTTATGCATGCCACATGCCATACGGGACAATGCCGCCATGGACTCTCCCTGGCTTCCGGTCGTGATCATAACCGTTTTCTCATCCGGATAATTTTTCAGTTCTTCAATATCGATCAGCGTATTGTCCGGAATATTAATGTAGCCAAGCTCCGACGCAATGCCGATGATATTCACCATACTGCGTCCTTCCACGACAACTTTCCTGCCGTATTTATAAGCTGTATTAATGATCTGCTGCACACGGTCTACGTTAGACGCAAATGTTGCAATGATGATCCTCGTATTCTTGTGATCTGCAAAGATCTCATCAAAGGTCTTGCCGACTGTCTTTTCTGACATGGTAAATCCCTTGCGCTCTGCGTTGGTACTGTCACATAACAGTGCAAGTACACCTTTTTTACCGATCTCACCAAAACGCTGTAAATCGATGGCATCTCCAAATACCGGTGTGTAATCCACCTTGAAGTCACCTGTGTGCACAACGATACCTGCCGGTGAATAAATGGCAAGCGCTGCTGCATCCTGAATACTGTGGTTCGTACGGATGAACTCCACGCGGAAACAGCCTAAATTGATATGCTGTCCGTATTTTACCACCTTGCGTTTCACTTTTGTCAGCATATTATGTTCTTTTAACTTATGTTCAATGATACCGATGGTAAGCTTTGTCGCATAAATCGGAACATTGATGTCCCTTAAGACATACGGAATCGCTCCGATATGATCCTCATGTCCGTGTGTAATGAAAAATCCCTTGACTTTATCAATATTATCTTTCAGATAAGTCACATCCGGAATGACAAGATCGATTCCATACATGTCATCTTCCGGGAAAGACAGACCACAATCCACAACAATAATGCTGTCCTCGTACTCAAAAGCTGTAATGTTCATTCCGATCTGCTCTAAGCCGCCAAGCGGAATGATCTTAAGTTTTGAAGTTTTTTCTTTTTTGTTCTCTTTTACACTGGTTCTCTTTTTTCGTTCCGGTCTCTCTGCTTTTTTTGAATCATTCTGGCTGATTCCTGCCTCCTTATTCTCTTTCATATTCAATGTCCGCATCCTCTATCAATTCTGAAAATATTTTACCTACTGCCGCAAGTTCCGTGTCGTCGTCTACCATCTCGCACACAACGTCATCGTCCTCTGTGGCGACCTCCTTCAAAATGTACGCATCACAGTCGCCATCTTCCTCTTCCGTGACAAAAAAATAACGCGTACCGTTTACCTGTGTCTCCTCCACAACAAAAAAATCAATACTCTCTTTTGTCTGTGGGTCCACAAATGTTACTTTTTCCATGTGCATCCTCCATGCATAACACAAAAACCGCATTCGAAAACCTGCGGCTTTTGTCAGAACCTGTTTACTTCTCTACGTGCATACTCCGATAATCCAGATATCCCTGCAAAATAAAGACTGCAGCAATCTCATCGACATATTTTTTGCGGTCTTCCCTGCGGATACCGGACTCCATCATGTGTTTATCTGCGGAAACGGTCGTCAGTCTCTCATCCCACAAAATAACTTCTAACCCTGTCCGTCTCTCTAACATCTCCTGAAACTCTTTTGTCTTTTCGCAACGCTCTCCCTCTGTGTTATTCATATTTTTCGGATAACCCAGAACAATACACTCCACCTGATATTCTGCGATAATCGCTTCGATCCTCGCCAAAGTCTGGCGCAGTTTATTAGGGGACTGGCGTCTTATGATCTCCAGTCCCTGCGCAGTTAATAAAAGCTCATCGCTGACTGCCACACCGACAGTCTTTGAGCCAAAATCCAAACCTAAAATCCGCATAAACTTCCTATTCCCAATGATTATTTTTGATATAAGCCTTTAAAACTTCTTCGACCAGTTCGTCACGTTCCACTTTCATGATCAGGCTTCTTGCATTATTATGACTGGTAATATATGTGGGATCTCCAGACATAATATATCCAACAATCTGATTCACTGGATTATAGCCTTTCTCGCTCAGTGCACGATACACAATCGTAAGCACGTCACCAACCTTTAACTCCGGCTCTTTCTCCACTCTGAAATATTGTGTATTATTGATATTCTGCATATTTTTCACGCCCTTATACCTGCTATAAAAAGCATTGCTAGTTTTTATTTTAATATAGTTTGTCCTAAAATTCAACCAAAAGATAAATATCGTCTTTTAATTTTCCTTTTATCTTTCCTGTCACGAACTGATTTGCCATGTTTTTTTCTGTTTCAAACGCCACTTTGACATACTCTTTTGTGTATCCGGTAAAATATGTTTTTCCATCCACCACAAGTTCTTCCTCTAACAGTGCCGTCTTTTCTTTTCCGACATAATAATTCCGGAATTCTTCAGACATTTTCTTTTCCAGTGACAGAAGAATATTGCTTCTCTCTGTCTTTTTCTGCTCCGGCACCTGATCCGGCATCACCGCCGCCTTCGTACCTTCACGCATCGAATATTTAAAAATGTGCATCTCATAAAAATGTATTTTTTTCAGATATTCTTCTGTAATTTTAAACTCTTCTTCCGTCTCTCCCGGAAAACCAACGATCACATCGGTCGTGATCGCAGGATGCGTAAAATATTTGCGCAGCAGATCACAGCCCGCCTCATATTCTGCCGTATCATATCTGCGGTTCATCCGCTTTAAGACACTGTCACAGCCACTCTGTAAGGACAGATGGAAATGCGGACAGATCTTTGTAAGCTCCGATAAACGTTTTGCGAAATCTTCCGTCACGATACGCGGTTCTAAACTTCCAAGACGGATACGCTCGATTCCTTCGATCTCATGTACATGTTCGATCAGGGAAAGTAAAGTTTCTCCGGTATCAACTCCATAAGAACTTAAATGGATTCCGGTTAACACCACTTCTTTATATCCGCTTTTTGCAAGCCCCTTTATCTCGTTTAATACATCTTCCATTTTGCGGCTTCTGACGCGTCCTCTTGCAAACGGAATGATGCAGTAACTGCAGAACTGGTTGCAGCCATCCTGCACCTTGATAAATGCACGCGTATGCTCTGCCGTTTTCTTTAAATGCAGTTCTTCATACTCCTGTTTTTCGTGATTGATATCAACAATCTGTGCCTGTTTTGTGTGTTCTTTTTCATACTCATTCAACAGTGTAACCAATTCATGCTTCTGGTTATTTCCGATCACGATATCAATACTTTCATCCACCAATGCCTGTGCCTCTTTTGTCTGCACATAACAGCCGGCTCCCACTACAATGGCATCCGGATTCATCTTTTTTGCACGGTGGAACATCTGTCTTGATTTACGGTCTGCCATATTGGTTACGGAACAGGTATTGATCACATATACGTCTGCAATTTCCGTAAAAGGAACAATCTCATAACCTGCATTTTCAAGGATCTGCTGCATAGCTTCCGTCTCATATGCATTTACTTTACACCCCAGATTGTGCAGTGCTGCTTTTTTCATTTTTTACCTCCATAATATCTATTTACTTGTTGACTTTTCCACGGAAAACCATTACTATAAAGATAACTTTAACAGCTAATTTTAAGGAGGTTTTTCATCATGAAAACAGTACAGATTTCTTTAAATTCTATCGACAAAGTGAAATCATTTGTCAATGCGATCACACAGTATGAGTATGATTTCGATTTAATCTCCGGTAGATACGTTATCGACGCAAAATCCATCATGGGTATCTTCAGCTTAGACTTATCCAAACCGATCGATTTAGCAATCCATGCTGAAGCTAATGTTGATGAGATTATGGAAACATTAAAACCATACTTAATCTAATCACAGATCAGATGTCATACCATTTACGGTGTCACATAGATGGAACATAAACCACAGGTTATATACCTGTGGTTTTTTGTTGTCCTTTTATTGTGGTGCCCTGATCAAAAGATGTATCGAAAAATAAACTGCCTGCATTTCTGACACATCTTTCGCCCCGGAACCCGTTTTCTACGCTTCGATATGGATCACTTCGACCGTATCAATCGCTTTCTGCATCAATTCATCGATCTTCTCAGAAAGTTTCTTCTCATCATTATGAATCACATTCAGGCTCGGTTTTGTGACCGGATGTTTTGCAACGAAAATGGTACAGCAGTCCTCAAACGGAAGGATCGATGTCTCATATGCATCGATCTTCTCAGAGATCTCAACAATCTCCTGCTTGTCAAAACCAATTAACGGACGGTATACCGGCATCGTGCAGACCTCATTTGTCGCTGCAAGCGACTGCATAGTCTGGCTTGCCACCTGACCGATACTTTCTCCTGTGATCAGACCCAGACATTTATTTTCTTTTGCAAAATGCTCTGCTAACTTCATCATATAACGGCGCATAATGATCGTTAACTCCTCATGCGGACACTGCTCGTAGATATAAAGCTGGATATCCGTAAAGTTGACAACATGCAAGTTGATCGGTCCGGAATATTTTGCAACGATCTTTGCAAGATCCACAACCTTCTGTTTTGCACGCTCTGAGGTATAAGGCGGTGCATGGAAATAAGTCGCATCGATCGTCACGCCGCGTTTCGCGATCATATAACCTGCAACCGGGCTGTCAATTCCACCGGAAAGCAGTAACATTGCCTTTCCGTTTGTGCCGACCGGCATACCGCCCGGTCCCGGAATAACCGTTGAATATACATTGATCTGATTACGGATCTCCACGTTGATCACAACTTCCGGTTTGTGCACATCCACGCGTGTCTCAGGGAATGCATTTAAAATGCGCTCTCCAAGCTGTGCATTGATCTCCATGGACTCAAGCGGATAATTTTTGCGCGCTCTTCTCGCATTTACCTTGAAGGTAAAATGCTTGTCCGGATAAGCCTCATCAATATGATGGATCACTTCTTCTGCTAATTTGTCAAATCCCTCGTCCTCTAAAATAACAACCGGACAGATTCCGACGATACCAAATACACATTTTAATGCTTCTACCGCCTCGTCGTAATCATATTCGCCATCCATCTCGATATAGATTCTTCCCTGCTCCTTGCGGATGCGGAAAGTTCCGTCTACTTTCTTTAACGCATGATTCATCTGGCTGACTAATGCATCCTCAAACAGATAACGGTTTTTTCCTTTGATTGCAATTTCTGCATATTTTATCAAAAATGCTTTGTACATATTTTTTCCCTTTCTATCTTTACGATCAATGTCTGGTAAATTTCCTGCGGAACGGAATGATTTCTTTTAACTGTTCGATCGCATAATCAATTTCCGCTTCCGTTGTATTGACACAGAAGCTGAAACGGATCGTTCCCTCTAAATCCGCTTTTTTCAGTCCGATTCCCTGCAGGGTTTTACTCGGTGCCGGTTTATTTGATGAGCAGGCACTTCCCGCGGAGACATAAATTTCTTTTTCCTCAAGTGAATGCAGCATGACTTCGCTCCGCACGCCCTGGATCGTGACGCTTACAATCTGCGGTGCAGAATCCTCACCGGTCTTTCCGTTAATCGTCACACCCTCGATCTTTGTCACTTCCTCAATAAAGTGCTTTTTCAACGCATACATATGTGCAATCTTTTCATCAAAATTCTCGTAGATCTCCATGGCAGCCTCTCCAAGTGCCGCTGCTCCAGGAACATTCTCTGTGCCGGAGCGCATGCCTTTCTGCTGTCCGCCGCCGTAAATAATCGGTTTAATCTTTGTTTTGTCTTTGATATATAAAAATCCGGTTCCCTTTGGCGCATGAATTTTGTGACCGCTGACCGAGAGCAGATCAATCCCAAGTTTTTTCGGACAGATACGGTATTTTCCATATGCCTGAATCGCATCCACATGGATGATCGTATTCGGATTCTTTTCTTTTACGATTTTTGCAGCCTCTGCAATCGGTTCTACCGCACCGATCTCATTATTGACCATCATCATGGATACAAGGATCGTGTCCTCACAGACTGCATCGCGCAGTTCATCCAGTGAGATCTGTCCGTTTTCGTCTACCGTAAGATAAGTCACACGAAAACCCTGTTCTTCTAAATATGCCAGCGGTGAAAGCACCGATGCATGCTCGATCGATGTTGTGATAATATGGTTTCCCGCGCGTTTATTTGCAAGCGCCGTTCCAATCAGTGCCATATTATTTGATTCTGTACCACCTGAGGTAAAAAGGATTTCTTTTTCATCCGCTTTTAGTGTTTTTGCAATCCGCTCTTTTGCCTCTTTGATATAACGTTCCGCCACAACTCCCATTGTATGAAGTGACGAAGGATTTCCATAATCCTCCATCAACACTTTTACCATCAGATCTTTCGCACGTTCACTGCAGCGTGTCGTTGCTGAATTATCCAGATATGCCTGCATTTTGTTACTCCTGTTCTGCACATTTTTCTCTGTGTGCACAAAACTTTATATATGTTGCATTTTAATCTTCATTTCTGCGCTATCTCTTCGCACTGTTTTCATTCTGTGTATGTCCGCGCCCATCAATTTTGAAACAAATTCATTCGGCCGCTAAATCACAGTCAGGCTAATTTGATTTTTCCAGGCACGACGTTTCGATATGATACATCAGGATCGCAAGTGTCGTAAATCCTGCCGTCTCGGTGCGAAGGATACGGCTGCCAAGTGAGATCAGTTTCATCTCACCTTTTACCGCTTCGATTTCTTCCGGTGCAAAACCGCCCTCCGGTCCGATAAAAATACCGATGGACTCTCCCGGTCTGACCGCCTCTACCGCCTCTCTCGTTGCCGCCATGCCGCGCTCATTTTCATAGGGAACCAGCTTTTGGTCAAGTTTCATTGCATATGCCACAGCTTCTTTATAGCTCACAGGTTCTGAAACTTTTGGGATCAGACTGCGCTTTGACTGTTTTGCTGCACTCTCCGCAATGCCTTGCCAGCGTGCTGTCTTTGCCGCCGCCTTTTTTGCATCCAGTTTCACCACACAGTTTTTCATTGCAACCGGGATGATCTCATACACACCAAGTTCGACCGCCTTTTGGATGATCAGTTCCATCTTGTCATTTTTCGGCAGTCCCTGAAACAGATAGATCCGGTTCGGCAGTTCGGTTCCGGTCTCGTCTTTTTCTAAAATCGACGCGCGCACAAAGGAATCCTCGATTTCTGCAATTTCACAGAAATAATTTTCCCTTGCCGGTCCGCTGATGCGGATCTTTTCTCCCGGCTTCATGCGCAGTACATTTTTGATATGATTGACATCACTGCCCTCGATCATCACAGAATCTTTCCCGATCTGTCCGCTCTCCACAAAAAACTGATACATTTTTCTAATGCCTTTCTGTTCGTTGCTGCTGATTACGCTGCTTATCTCTTCTGTGCGGTGATATTGACCCACTCACCCTGATGATTGATCTCAACCACGGTAAGACCTGCTTTTTCAATCGCTTCTTTCACCTGATCTTCCTTGAAATCAATGATACCTGAAGTGATAAAGTAACCGCCTTTTTTCAGGCGCGCCGGAATGACCGGAGCCATTGGAATAATGACATCTGCAAGAATATTTGCAACAACAATATCATACTCCTCTGTACCGACTTTCTCCTGCAGTTCTACGTCGTCGATCAGGTTGCCGACATAAAATATTCCAAGTCTGCTGTCTAAATGGTTAACCTCAAAATTCTCATGTGTCGAAGTCATGCAATCCGGGTCAAGGTCAGTTCCAACCACCTCGGATGCACCAAGTTTTAATGCCACGATGGAAAGAATTCCACTTCCGCAGCCGACATCTAATACTTTCGGTGTTTTATTCTCCGGTGTATATTCCGCATTACCACGGATATATTTTAAAAGCTGGCAGATACACAGCTGCGTTGTTTCATGTTTTCCGGTTCCAAAAGAAACACCAGGATCGATCTCAATTAAGAATTTGTCCTTATCTTCCTCTTTTAATTCTTCCCAGGTTGGTTTGATCAAAATATCCTCAATGTAAAATGAGCTGAAAAACTTTTTCCAGTTGTTGATCCAGTCAAGGTCTTCCGTCTGGTCAGAGGTGATGACGCCGCTTCCGACATCCACGATCTTGCGGAGATCTTCAAGTGCGATTTTGACCTGTTTTAATAATTCCGTGTAGTCCTCTCCATTATCCTCCAAATAAAAGCTGACGTGACTCACACCGTCATCCGGTGGAAGTTCCGGCAGAAAGTCGATGAACATATCCGCCTGGTCTTCCTTGGAAAGCGGAATATTGTCTTCAATCTCCACTCCCTCGATCCCTAAATCTGCCAGCATGGCACTCATGTAATCTTCCGCTGCAGTTGTCGTTTCTATTGTATATTTATTCCACTTCATACAAATTCTCCATTTCTGTGCTGCTTCTCCATGGTTACTATTCAGACACAAGCCTGATATCTGCTGTCAGGCTGTGTGCCATAGAGTATATTTCCGTTTACACATAGCTATTTGGTATGATAACACAAAATCGGGGATTTGGCAAAATAAACGTATTTTTTCTTTTGGGGATGGGGATACTGTGGGGTGTTAGGAAAAAGAGGATCAGTAGTTTGTGGCAGTAGCGGTCCGGGGGTGGTAAATCGCGCAAAGCTGAGAATGGTTTTTCTTATTTTCGTACAACGGAAACAAAACCAGAATCAGCTTTGCGCAATTTACCACTCACTACCCCCATACACCTTTTGACTCATAACCCCAAAAAAAGGAGGAAACACGCAATGCACTTCGAAAAAGACGATATCCCACCAGGATTTGGAATGCTGTTAGGACGAAACGAAAATGCGATGAAATGTTTTTCCGGAATGACAGACACGGAGAAAGAAGATGTGATCAGACAGGCTCAGGCTGCAAGATCTACCGACGATATTGCTCAAATCATAGAATGCACGCTCCGCTAATGCCCTGTAAAAGTAAAACAACCGGCAGGGATACCCCAGCCGGTCTATTGGATTACAATACTTTGGATAAAAATTCCTGCAGTCGCGGACTCTTCGGATTTGAAAAGATCTCCTGTGGAGTGTTCTCCTCCTGGATAACACCATCATTGATGAACATGACACGGTTTGCAACCTCGCGGGCAAATCCCATCTCATGTGTGACGACTACCATGGTCATGCCGTCTGCCGCAAGTTCTTTCATAACGTTAAGTACCTCGCCGACCATCTCCGGATCGAGTGCAGATGTCGGTTCATCGAATAAAATGATGTCCGGGTTCATGGCAAGGGAACGCACGATGGCAATACGCTGTTTCTGTCCACCGGAAAGCTGCGCCGGGTAGGCATCTGCTTTGTCGGCGAGTCCGATGCGTGCTAAGAGGTCTTCCGCCTTTTTCGCAGCTTCCTCTTTGGTCATTTTTCCGAGTTTGACCGGAGCCAGCATAATATTTTCACGGATAGTCATATTCGGGAACAGATTAAACTGCTGAAATACCATTCCGATTTTTTCACGGACATGATTGATATCCACGGATGCGTCTGTCATGTCTGTGCCCTCGAACAATACATGACCACTTGTCGGAACCTCAAGCAGATTTAGAGAACGCAGGAAAGTTGATTTTCCGCAGCCGGATGGACCGATCAGTGCCAGAACATCTCCTTTTTTGATGGTTGTGGAGATACCTTTTAATACTTCGTGATCTCCATAGGATTTATGCAGATCATTTACCTCAAGAATGACTGTATTATCGCTCATTGCTTCTTAACTTCCTTTCTAACAGATTTACCACTTTGCTCAGTCCCATTACCATGATAAGGTAAATCAGGGCAACTGCGATCAGCGGCATAAATGCCTCATAAGTTACACTTCGTATGATATCTCCACCTTTGGTCAGATCCATAAGGCCGATGTAGCCACTGATGGACGTCTCTTTTAAAAGACTGATAAACTCATTGCAGAGTGCCGGCAGGATATTTTTTACCGCCTGCGGCAGGATGATCGACATCATGGTCTGCTTGTAATTAAGACCCAGGCTTCGTCCGGCTTCAAACTGTCCGATATCCACTGCCATGATTCCGGAACGTACGATCTCAGCAACGTATGCTGCAGAGTTTAAACCGAATGCAATGACTGCCACAACAATTTTTCCGGTGTCAATACTCTGGAAAATAACATAATAAATGATCAAAAGCTGGATCATGACAGGTGTTCCGCGCACAATGGTCAGATAAAGCTTACAGAGTGCATTTAAGATAGTCAGCCCACCGTTTCTGTCATGGTTGGTACGGACGATTGCGATCAGAAATCCAAATACAACACCGACTAACAATGCCAGCACTGTAATCAAAAGTGTATTTCCAAGACCTTTTAACAAGTACACATAGCGGCTGTCTTTTACAAAGTTGTCATAAAATTTCTCACCAAGTCCCACTTTTTCAGAAGTTACCGTATCATCTTTTACAATGATAACCTGTTTTGATGTCGTATAAGTATCCGTAAAATTAACATTCTTTTTCCGCTCTTCTGTCACGGTAAAGCCGGCAGCTCCGATATCAACTTTGCCTGTTGAGATTGCCGGAATAATCGAGTCAAACGCCATATCCTCGATCTTTAATTCCATACCAAGTTCATCACTGACAGCACGCATGATATCCATATCGATTCCCACGATCTGTCCATCTTCATAGCTCTCATATGGTGGAAACTCTGCATTTGTTCCAACCGTCAGAGTTCCATTTTCATGGCTGACATCTTTAGATTCATACGGAAACTTTCCAATCTCATCCTCAGTGCCGATATAATTTTTCTGAATATCTGCGATCGTACCATCTGCTTCTAATTTTTCCAGAGCACTGTTGACCTTATCTAAAAGCTCTGTATTACTTTTTGCAATTACAAATGCATATTCCTCAAGGGTAAATTCTTCATCTAAGATACGGATTCCTGTGTTCTGCTCTACGAACTTAATCGCAGGCTGCTCATCAATGACAACGCAGTCAATCTTTCCCTGTTTTAATGCCTGGATCGCATCCGCACCTTTGTTGTAACGCTCCACCACGGTGCCGGAGCCATCGCTCTCGTAATCACTGACATAAATATCTCCTGTAGTACCAAGCTGGACACCGATTCTTTTTCCCGGCAGATCATCTGCAGAATTCACGGTTTCAGATGTACTTTCCGTGCTCTGTGCCTCATCTGCTGCCATCACTTCATAGCCTGCTGCACCGATCAGTATGGTACAGAATAAAAGCATGGCTGCAAGTAAACGTTTACCTGTTTTCTTCATGGTCTTTTTCTCCTCGTTTTCGTGTATAAATATTCATTTTTCTGAGTAGGTAGTATAGCACACTTTTTTGTCAAAAGAAAGTATTGCCGTATATTTGCTGTATTCCTACATATATTCTCTCATCTGGTCTATCAGTGATAACATGAATTTCTGTCCGTCGATTCCGACCGCTTCATCAAACTTTTCTCCATTTACGATAGAATTTGACAGGATCCGCACGCCAAGAAACGGTACTCCATAAGAAAGGCAAAGCTGGGCTGCCGCCGCCGACTCCATATCTTCCACGGCTGTATGATACCGCTCTCTTAAAAGTGCAATCCGGTCAAGCTGGTTGTTCCACTCATCCCCGGAACCAATCACCCCACGGCCGGTATGATATTTCGTTTTTACCTGCTCCGCCGCTTTCAGCAGTTTTCCGTCACACGGATACTCTGTCACTTTTTTTGTCTTTCCCGTTTCGCGGTAAAAAATTTCCACCGGAAGCAGTGAAAAACTTTTTCCATCAATTCCCGCTCCCTCCTCAGAAAATGCATATGCGATTGATCCCATCGGAACGACCTTTTCTCCAAGCACGATGTCCCCTCTGTGAAATTTTTTATCGTGGCCTCCGCCGATTCCCTGATTGATCACCGCCCATGGCTTAAAGTATGCCAGTGCAAGGCTTGTCGCTGCCGCAGCATTGACCATTCCCTGAAATGTCTTTGAAATGATGACAGGCTCTCTTTTTGCACCGAGAAATCCCGTGTGAAACTTCCAGTTTCCAATCGTGACGCACTCATATTCCTCTAAATGTTCTATGAAATATGCCGTCTCTGTATCCATGGCTCCCTGGATCAGAAGAGATGGCTGTTTTGTAAAATCATAATTGCCCATCGTATTTATTTTCTCCCTTTTTCCTGTTTAATTTTTCTTGACGAACTATAATATCTGTTTTATGGTAGTTTCATAATACATTGTCCGCCGCAAAAAAAGCAATAGAAAGAGGATAAAAATTACTTTTACTGCTGCACATTTCCGGTCAGGTCATTACTGTAACAATATTTTAAACGCAAACATGGAGGAATCTTATGGAAAAAATAGCAAGTTTTACGATTGATCATATTAAATTAGAACCTGGTGTCTATGTATCAAGAAAAGATACCGTCGGCTCCGAAGTCATCACTACATTCGATCTGCGCATGACTTCCCCAAACGATGAACCGGTTATGAATACCGCAGAAGTACACACGATCGAGCATCTTGGTGCCACATTTTTAAGAAATCATCCTCTTTATAAGGATAAAACGATCTATTTCGGACCGATGGGATGCCGCACCGGATTTTATCTGCTGCTCGCAGGCAATTACACATCCAAAGATATCGTAGGGCTCATCATAGAAATGTTTGAATTTATCCGCGATTTTCATGACGAAGTACCTGGTGCCTCTCCAAAGGACTGCGGTAACTACTTAGATATGAACCTTGGCATGGCAAATTATCTTGCCAGCCGTTATTTAGAGAACACACTGTATGACATTGATGATGCACATCTTGTTTATCCAGCTTAATAAATTTCGCCAGACCTTGTGAATAATATCGAGGCGGTAATTTATAGACGCAAATGGGTTGAAAATGGCATATAGCAAACAATTTTCTGCTATATGCCCATTTTTTCAGACAGTAAAATTCTCCATTTTTCCATCTTTGAAGAATCTGCTGCTGTTTTCTTTTTATAATTTTGTTTTAAAAAAAGTTATGATTTCCTGCCAGATCTCTTCCTGGAAGAAACGGATATCCGCATGGTCTGCGTCCTCGATCTCTAAAAGTGTGACATCACTGCCCTCTTTTTCAAGTTCATCATGTAGTTCCACTCCCTGTGTAAATGGTACCGTCTTATCACATTTTCCATGGATAATAAAAAATGGCGGAGCATCTTTGGTCACAAAGCTGACCGGGCAGCATGCAAGCGCCTCCCTGGGATTGCGCATCGCATTTTTTCCCATCAGCAATGACTCTGGGGATGCTGCACACTGTTCCTCGTTTTCGTATAGAAAACCTCTGAAGTCTGTCGGAGGATACCATGGGCACGCTGCCTGCACTTTGCTGGAATAAGAAAGATATTCTCCCACCTCATATGCCGGATCATCGCATAATGCCGCCATACAGGTTAAATATCCCCCCGCTGATTCTCCCATCACCCCAATATGTGCTTCGTCGATGTGATACCTTGCGGCGTGCGCACGCAGATAGCGGATCGCCGCTTTTACATCACAGAGCTGTGCCGGAAATTTTGCTTCATTGCTGGTCCGGTACTGTACGGATGCCACCACAAAACCTGCTCTCGCAAGTTCGCTCAGATATGCCAGATGTGCAGACTTGTCAATGCTCAGCCATGCACCGCCACAGATCCAGACAATACAGGGATAATCGTGTGCCGTATCTTCCGGATAAATCAAATCCATACGAAGATCCTGCGTGGTGTGTCCGAACCATGCATCTGTCTGTGCAAATGTGATGTTTGTAATCACGGAATACTGCGGTGCAGCCGGTTTCACATGAATTGTTCTTTTCATACAAATTCTCCTCTCCAATGCTGTTTTTTATCGCTTCTCTAATCCACCATTGCTTTCCTTATCGCACTGAGCAGTTCCTCATAGGTCTCATATGCCGGAATATCCGGATAATCCGCCTTGATCTTATCGGTGGAACGGAATAAAAATCCTGCCTTACTCGCCTGGATCATTCCAAGATCGTTATAGGAATCTCCACTTGCGATCGTGTCAAATCCGATCGACTGCAGTGCTTTTACTGTTGTTAATTTTGACTGTTCCACACGCATCTTAAAGCCTGTGATCTCACCATTTTCTGCAACTTCCAAAGAATTACAGAATAACGTCGGCCAGCCTAATTTCTCCATCAAAGGAGATGCAAACTGGGTAAAGGTATCACTGATTAAGATCACCTGTGTGAAAGAGCGGAGTTCGTCTAAAAACTCTTTCGCACCCGGCAGCGGATCGATCGTTCTGATAACGTCCTGGATCTCTTTTAAACCGAGTCCATGTTCTTTTAAAACTCCAAGTCTCCATTTCATCAGTTTATCATAATCCGGCTCATCACGGGTCGTTTTCTTTAATTCCGGAATTCCGCTTGCCTCTGCAAATGCGATCCAGATCTCCGGTACTAATACTCCCTCTACATCCAAACATGTAATATACATAAAACTCCTTTCCTGCGCCCTCAATACGCATATCAGGTCTGTAAATACAGCTCCTGTTTTCTGCTTTTACTTTCGTTTTGTATCACTTTACTTCGTTATACTAACATATTATTTTCCACGATGCAATTCCTGTTTTCCACTGTCAGAAACAACAGAATGCCCCACATTACCGGAGCGACTGGTAAGGAGTGAACAGTAACTGCCCCACGCAAACATTTATGTATCACTCTGTTCCTGCTTCAGCTCATACTGCTTCAACAGCCTGTCATACTCACGGTTGATCTCCTGAAGTGTCTCCGTATCCCCACAGAGATTGTCCGGATGATAGATTTTTAGCAGCTGTTTATACCTTTTCTTTAAGGCACTCTTACTTTCCACACCGATGAAAAACAATTCCCCGCGTACCACATTTTCCGTCCCCACCGTCAGCATATCACGTGCTTCCTGTTCTCTGACATATTTATAAAAATCCCGCTGTTTTTTCATCTGGATCTTTTCATCTGCGAGCTGCGAAAGTTCTTCCTCTAAAATCTTCCACTTTGTCTCAAACAACTGTTTTTCCCGCTTCATACTGTCTTTTTCAAGCTGACAGTGTGTGGAAAATTCTCTTTTTTCCCGCTCGAAGTTTCGACGATCCTCTTCTAATTTTCTCTTTTCTTCTAAAATATCCCGCCTCTGCTTCTCTAACTCGGCAGACTTTTTGTGTTTCCAATCCTGATGCAGAGTCTTTGTCCTTTTGATCCTAAAAATCGACCGATCCATCTTTCTGCAAAAACCCCCTCTTATTCTGCCTTACTTTCCTCATAAACTTTTCTGATCTTATCCTCAATTTCAATAAAGACATCCACTAAAACCGGATCATAATCCCTGCCACGTCCCTCTTCTATAATATGAAAACACTGATCCAGCGGCATTGCATCCCTGTAACAACGTTTTGCCGATACTGCATCAAATACATCCGCGACAGCCATGATCCTGGCGCACAATGGGATTTCTGTCTCTTTCAGTCCATCCGGATATCCGCGCCCATTCCATTTCTCATGGTGATGTGCTGCCACTTCATATGCCATCTCTTCGTACGCATCATTTCCCAGATGCCCGAATGTCTCCCGGATGATCTTTCCGCCTTTTTGGGCATGTGTCTTCATAATTTCAAACTCTTCATCCGTCAGTTTCCCCGGCTTCTGCAAAATTGCATCCGGTATTGCAATCTTACCAACATCATGCATTGGTGCCGCCATCACAAGATTTGCCACATAATCTTTTGTAAGCTGCTCCTTATAAAAACCGCGGCTTCGAAGTTCCTCTGCCAGCAATTTCACATACGCAGTTGTACGGCGGATATGCCCTCCCGTATTGTCATCACGGTTCTCCACAAGTGTCGCAAACCCCATCACCATCTCTTCATTGTTTTTCTGGAGTTTCGCATAGAGCGGTGTCTCCTGATTCAGATAAATTCCCACGATCACAACCGCCGGAACCAGACTCGTCAGCAGTGCCTCCGGGAAAAACATCTGATATGCCGTCACCCCGATTGTCACTAACAAATAAGTAGATATCGCAATCTGCTTATGTCTCTCAAGATTCTTCCAGCTGTGCAGAAAAATACCACTCGCAGCAAGTACATACAACGCCACCATTGCAAAACAGGTATATGCAGACATTCCCATCGAATAGTTGGTAAACGTTCCTTTGCGATACTCAAGCTGTGGCATAAATACGATCACAACCACAATATTGATCAGAAGAGGCAGGAAAAGTCCGATGCGTTCCCCTCTTTTCTGTGGCAGTCCTCTTGTAATATCGTACATATATAAAAACATCAAAAACACAAAAATATCCAGAAAAGAAAGAAAACACAGATGTAAAAATGTGTTGACAGAAGCCGGTATCTCCGCTAAATGATTGACAGTATAGGCAGTTGCTCCATCAAAGAAAATACCGACAATCCCTGCAGCCAAAATTGTCTCAAACAACACGTTTTTCCGTTTCATCTGATAAATCTGTTTTTCTCTGATATAAATACACGCCACATAAAGGACAATGATCATGCAGCCAATCTGTAATTTACAGTATTCCATTTCGTCTCCTGTCCACCATTGTGGATCATTCTTTTGTTTTAATATGCTAAAACAGACAGAACCAAAGGTGGTTCTGCCCGTTTTTATTTTACCATTAAATCTTACAGTGTCTGGATCCGCTCCATAGCTGCAAGTGTATTCTCGTAAGTACCAAATGCTGTCAGTCTGAAATATCCCTCACCGCTCGGTCCAAATCCGGATCCCGGTGTACCAACCACATTGGCATTTTCAAGCAGATAATCAAAGAAATCCCAGGAAGACATCTGATCCGGTGTTTTTAACCATATATATGGTGCGTTTACACCGCCAAATACAGTATAGCCGGCTTTCGTCAGACCTTCCTTGATGGCTTTTGCATTCTTCATATAATAACCGACCTGCTCTTTTAACTGTGCTTTTCCGGCATCGGAGTAAACTGCCTCACCGGCACGCTGTACAATATAAGGCGCACCGTTAAACTTTGTTCCGTGGCGTCTTGCCCACATCGCATTTAAGGAGACATCCCCGCATTTTAATTCTTTTGGAACAACCGTAAATCCAAGACGTACTCCGGTAAATCCTGCATTTTTAGAAAAACTGCGAAGCTCAATCGCACAGGTCTTTGCTCCCTCACACTCATAGATGGAATGTGCCACATCATCCTCACTGATATATGCCTCATAAGCTGCATCGTAGATGATCACTGCACCGACTTTGTTTGCATAATCTACCCATTCCTGTAACTGTGATTTCGTGATCGTTGTTCCGGTCGGGTTATTCGGCAGACACAGATAAATAACATCCGGTGTCTCTTTCGGAAGCTCCGGTACAAAATTATTATCACTGGTACAAGGCATATAGATCACATCACTCCACATCTGTGTATCTGCATCATAAGTGCCGGTTCTTCCAGCCATAACGTTGGAATCCACATAAACCGGATATACAGGATCACAGACAGCGATCTTATTATCCTGTGCAAAAATTTCCTGGATATTTCCGGAATCACTCTTTGCTCCGTCAGATACAAAAACTTCGTCAGCAGAGATATCGCATCCTCTTGCTTTGTAATCATTTGCCACAATGGCATTTCTTAAAAAGTCATATCCAAGATCCGGTGCATAACCGTGGAATGTTTCTGCATGTCCCATCTCATCGACTGCTTTGTGCATTGCATCGATAATAGCCGGCGCGATCGGCTGTGTCACATCACCGATACCAAGACGGATGATCTGTTTGTCCGGATTTGCTGCAGAATATGCGCTTACTTTCTTTGCAATGGTAGAAAATAAATAACTTCCCGGAAGTTTCTGGTAATTGTCATTAATTTTAAACATGTCCTTACTCCTCACTTTGCATTCAAAATACAAGTTAACGTTATCTAACTGTCATACAGTATAGCATTGTGTGATAGGTCATGCAAGCATTTTTTGTTTACCTGGAATCAAAAAATATTGTCTCACCTAATCTGATATTTTTTATCCATAATTCTGGTCCCAAAATCATTGATTTTACAGGCTTATCTCATATTTTAGCTTCCGCCAGAAGTTCCACCCATGCCACGCGAAATCCTGCATTCACCGCTGCCCGCTGTGACGCAAGATTTGACATACTGGTTCCATAATACGGCACTTTTCCCAATTTCTCTATCTCTTCTTTTAAAATTGTGACCAAAGTGGACGCGATATGTCTGCACTCCGCCTCTTTTTCCACATTGATCCCGATCTGCCAGAACAGAGGACTATCTGCGCTTGCCCCCGCCATGCCGATGATCTTTCCGTCTGAAATCGCTGCCACTCCCAGCATATCGGGTGATTTTTCGTCAAAGCAGAATGCCTCGTCAAACCGGTTGTCCCCTGCAAACTGCAGGATCTCCCCACGGTCATATGTTCGGATCTCAAACCCCGTTTCTTTTGCAACACTCTCTGTCTCCGGCAGGAAAAACGGATGTGCTGTTTTTAACTGGCAGCCGTATGGTTTTAAGATGTGATCCAGTTCCCGGAAGTTTCCGACATCCATAAACCATGCGCCGGGGCAGGTTTCGTATTTTTCGCGGCAGAGTTCTATGATCTCCTTTTTTCCGGTGAAAATCAGTTTTCTGTTGACAGCGGTTATTTTCAGGGCACAGTTGTCCTGGTCTTCGAATCTGCGCCGTCCTTCGAGACTGCGGTATTCGGTGAAGTGGTTTCCTTGGTCGAGGATGTCTGCGGGGGTGCAACAGTAGTCTAAGGCGAGCTGGCGGCTTAGTTGTTGGATGTATTTCATCGTTGGTTCTCCTCCTGATTATAAAATTTCAGACATTGCTGCTGTTCACACCTATTGTGTAACCAGACATTTTCTATGTAGGATTATAGCAGTCCTATCCCCTCCATTCAAGAGACTCGTTTAAAAGAATGTTATCTTATGCTCTGATACCAGATAATAACTTTTTACTTCTATCCTGCTATATGGTACAATAAGAAATAATCTGACGGATTGGAATTTGACAAAGGAATGTGATTGTATGAAGAAGAAAAGCATAATTGCAATATGTGCTGTATTAGTAATTTTAGTTTTGGCAGCAGTCCTTGTATTGACTGGAAACAGAGGAAATGTATCAAATATTAATCGTGTTGTTGGTTACTCTGCACTCTATGGTGAAAATTCAATCAATGAAGCATTTGATGTCATAGAGAAAAAATTTGCAAAAGATTTTGAAGGTTGCACACTTACAGAACTTCGCTATGACAAGGATGTTGAAAACAGATTTGCAGAAGAAATTGAAAAGTATCACAAAGAAAATAATCAATTGGGGGTATTAATCACTTATCAAAGAGATTCTGCTTCATCCACGCCTCAAGTTCTACTTTCGAACTTTTTGCCTGTGCAACACATTCCCTGTACTGATCCGAATACGGCTTTTCATCTAATCAATCGAGTAGGAGGGAAATCTGAGTGATTTCCCGACCTCTCACACCACCGTGCGTACCGTTCGGTACACGGCGGTTCAATCAACTTAACAAGTAACACACCTTTCGGTGTAGTAATCTAACATTGAGACTAATCCAAATGAAGTTAGTCTCTTTGTGCTTATAGCCTTTTGTATCCATCCATTGTGACACATGTGTGCATACCGATTGCCAGTATTTGCCACTTTATGTGCCGCCCATCTTGGAACGCCGAGTTTAACCAAATTCTTCTCTTTGTTTTGTGGTGTTTTCCAATGTTTCCAAATACACATGCGTATTCTATATCTAATGTTTCCATCAAGTTCTCTACAGAGAGTTTTCATACTACCTATCTTAAAGTAGTTAATCCATCCTCTGATAAGCTGATTAAGTCTCTCTACTTTATAGCTGTTGCTAACGCCCCAGCTACGACAAGTGAGTTCCCTCATCCTCTTCTTATACTTCATTACTGATTTTGCATGTGGTTTCGCCTTGAATTGCTGTGCACTTGTATCGTAGTAGAATCCAAACCCAAGGTATTTAATTCCTCTTGGTCTATCTACTTTGCTCTTCGTCATATTGACTTTAAGTCCTAGTTTTTCCTCAATGAATCGTGAGATATTTCTCATAACTCTATTCGCAGACATTTCACTTCCGACCATAATGATACAGTCATCCGCATACCGTACAAAGTTAAGTCCTCTCTTTTCCATTTCCTTGTCTAGTTCGTTCAGCATAATATTTGCCAATAATGGCGAGAGATTTCCACCTTGAGGTGTTCCCACGATAGAATCCTCATACTCATCGTCAATCATGATTCCACTGACTAGGTATTTTCTGACAATAGAGATAACATCTCCATCTTTAATAGTTCTACCTATGATAGTCATAAGTTTGTCATGATTTACTGTGTCAAAGAACTTTTCCAAGTCAATGTCTACAATCCAATCATTTCCGTCATTCATCATATCGAGTGCTGTAAGGATTGCTTGCTGTGCACATCTGTTCGGTCTGAATCCATAGCTATGGTCATGGAATTGTTCCTCATAGATTGGTGTTAAAACCTGTGCAATAGCTTGTTGTATGAATCTGTCTGTTACTGTCGGTACTCCCAGGTTTCTGACACCACCATCAGGCTTTGGTATCTCCACTCTTCGTACTGGTTGAGGTTTATATTTTCTTATCCTCAACTGTTCCTTGATAATTTCGCCGTTCTTTGCAAGATATTCCTTGAGTTCTGTGTACTTCATTCCGTCTACTCCCTCGGCACCTTTGTTTCGTACGACTTGCAGATATGCTCTGTTGAGATTATCGTTAGATAGTATCTGCTCCATTAGACTACTTGTGTCCATGCGTTCTTTCCTTTCCGTCCCGCTTGATTTGACCATCTTTTACCCGATTGGTTACGGCAGATGTTATCTCTTCTGCAATACGAGACATACTCAAACTTATTGATTGTTCGCCCCTTTGCTCTATCTCCATTACAGAGACTTCTTCACTACTATGGGCTCGGCTGACTTCTCACAGTTCGTTGTTACTAGGCTAATGAAACCCCTGTGAGACCTCCACGCTTAAGGTGCACGCTCTTTCCTCTCATCTATCCGCCACATCTACTCGTACTTCCAGCAACTTTAGGACTTCATCTCTTTTGGCAGACTTATCCGTATTTCCGAGCCTTATATGTGATTTCTGTCCGTCGGACCAAGAGTTTGCTTACAGCTTCCTTCAGATTCCACCTCACGATGGACACCCTTGCTGTTCTGCTATACACTTCCTCGTTGCCTAGGCGTGTTCGGGACTTTCACCCATTAGAGCGCGCCCATGGCGCGCAAACCAAAAAAGCTGCAGTGTCTCCACTGCAGCTTTTCGCTTACATCTACTATTTTACTAACTCTTTTACTTTTGCTTTCTTACCAACGCGATCTCTTAAGTAGAATAATTTTGCACGTCTTACTTTACCCTGACGAACTACTTCTACTTTCTCAACGTTCGGAGAATGTAACGGCCATGTTTTTTCTACGCCGACACCGTTAGAGATTTTTCTTACAGTAAATGTCTCACGGTTGCTTCCGCCCTGTTTTTTAAGTACAGTACCCTCGAATACCTGGATTCTCTCACGGTTACCCTCTTTGATCTTACCGTAAACTTTTACAGTATCACCAACACGGAACTCCGGTACTTCTGCTTTTAACTGTGCTGTTTCAATGTTCTTAATGATTTCACTTGCGTTCATTTTGTGACCTCCTGATAATTTGGATGTTCTTAATACGCGAATTCGTAACAGAGGACCATCTATTTTTATTCACAACTGTTATAGTATATCACATAAGTTTGTGATTGTAAACAAATTTTATTTTTATTTTTAACGCCACTTTTTCCGCTCTTTTTCTGTCAGCTCTGCACGCGCAAACAGATCCGGACGGCGTTCTTTCGTGCGGATGATCGACTGCTCCCTGCGCCATTCATCCACAAGTTTATGATTTCCGGACAGCAATACCGGAGGAACTTTTTTTCCCATCCACTCCTCCGGACGGCTGTACTGCGGGTACTCTAACAAATCTCCCTCAAATGACTCCGTAGAACCGGATTCATCATTTGTCAGCACCCCCGGCACCATACGGGAAATCGCATCCACCATGACCATCGCCGGAAGTTCTCCTCCGGTTAAGACATAGTCACCAATCGAGACATAGTCGGTCACGATCTCCTCTAAGACACGCTCATCAATCCCCTCATAATGTCCACATAAAAAAATCAGATTTTCTTCTTTTGCAAATGACTTTGCCGCCTGCTGTGTAAAAGTCGGTCCCTGCGGTGTGAGGTAAATTGTACGCGGTTTTGTCCCGATTTTATCGACGATCGATCTCCACGCATCATAGACCGGCTGTGCCTGCATCAGCATTCCTGCACCACCGCCATATGGATAATCATCCACCTTTTTGTGTTTATTGATCGTATAGTCCCGGATATTTACCGCCTCGATCGTAAGCAGTCCCTTTTCCGCTGCCCTGCCGATAATACTGGTATTTAATCCCTGCATGACCATATCCGGAAACAATGTCATAATGTAGAAATTCATGCTTCCTCCCGCCTGCTGTTTAAGTCTCTTAAGCCGTCAAGCAGATGTACCTGCATCGTACCGCCCTCGATGTCCACCTGTTTTACACAGTCTTTGATCGCCGGAAGTAAAATATCATCCGCACCCTCTTTGCTGATCACATAGACATCATTCGCCCCTGTCTGCAGTACATCAGTCAGCTCTCCCAAATCTTCACCCTCATCTGAGATCACTTTAAGACCGATGAGATCTGCTATAAAATACTCATTTTTCTTTAACTTTACGGCATTTTCCCTGGTCACATAGAGACTTTTTTTGCGGAACATCTCCACATCATTGATATTGTCATATCCCTTAAACTTGAGTATTACCATATTTTTGAAGAACTTTACCCCGGCAATTTCCAATGCAAGGTGTTCTTTTCCTGTGTCTAAGATTACCTGTTTTAATTTTTTAAAGCGTGCCGCATCATCTGTGGTCGGAAATACCTTGACCTCCCCACGCACACCGTGTGTCGTTGTTATGACACCTACCTGAAGTAAATTCTCCATAAAATCTCCATTCCTGCGTGTGAAAAATCTTATTTTCATAAAATTTTTCATTCTGTTATTTGATCCAGATTACAACATTCTCAACCAGACCTGTTTTCTGATTTGTAAAATTAATCTGCACGGAACCACCCTTTTCCAGTTTGATTTTCTTTGAAGAAGATAGATAAGATGTACTTTTTCCAAGCTTGTCATAATAAGTAAATGATGTCATCTTCCAGCCTGTTTTTGCCTTTACATCAAACTTTAATGTTTTTTTGCTTCCAAGCTTATAATTATAAATATTGGTATTTTTAAACTGGTTTTTTATTTGTTTGTTTCCTATTTTATAATTTGCAACCGGATTACTCCATTTATAAACAGTCAGTTGTGATGTAAAAGTTGTCAGGAGCCTTCCTGTTTTTACCGTCACTTTAATCGTTGATTTTCCCACCTTTAACGGTTTGATCCGGACATTATTGTCACCTATTGAAATCTTTGCCACTTTTCCATTTGAACTGCTCACTTTTGTAATTCTTCCGTTCGATGGCATATTTTTCACTCTATATATATAAGTTGTACTTTTCTTTGGGCAGTATACCTGTGTCAGTTTTCCCCTAAAACTCATTTTCGTGGAAGCACCTTTACAGTATTCTTTTACGATATCTGCTGTCTTATCTGACTCATTATCTTCGGTAAATACTGTATAGTTTCCTGTGTCTGTCACTATTTCCCTGGCACTTGTCAATACCGGTATCTGTACAGCCAACAGTAATGTCAATAAAAATATAGAGCATTTTTTTGTAATATCTCTCATTTTTATCCCCCTCTATTCTTCTCTGATAGAAAAAAAACCGGCTGCACCATGTTCATGATCACGCCGGTTTACTGCGAAGATTACTGCATAATCTCCACAATCACTTTTTTCTCTTCTTTTGAGGCAGCAGCCTTCACAACAGAACGAATCGCTTTCGCAATACGTCCCTGTTTGCCGATTACCTTACCCATATCAGACTGTGCAACGCGCAGCTCTAATACGATTGCTTTTTCATTCTCGGTCTCAGTCACAACAACTTCGTCCGGGCAATCAACAAGTGCCTTGGCAATTACTTCTACTAATTCTTTCATAGGTCCACCTCACTGATCCTATTTCTCAATACCAGCATTTTTGAAAATTCTTGCTACGGTATCTGTTGGCTGAGCTCCGTTTGCTAACCATTTCTTTGCTAAGTCCTCATTTACATGATACTCGCTCGGATCTTTAGTCGGATCATATGTTCCAATCTCTTCGATGAACTTTCCATCTCTCGGGGATCTGGAATCAGAAACTACGATACGATAGAAAGGTGCTTTCTTCTGTCCCATTCTTCTTAATCTGATCTTTACTGCCATTACTTTCACCTCCTTAAATTTTTGCTGTTCATTTATTAAAAAGGAAGTCCTTTAAACATTCCCTTTTTACCTTTTTTCATCATGCCGGGCATCTGTTTCATCATTTTCTTCGCCTGGTCAAACTGTTTTACAAGACGGTTGACCTCTGCGATATCCACGCCCGCCCCCTGTGCGATTCTACGCTTTCTGCTCGGATTGAGCAATGATGGATTCTGTCTCTCCTCGACTGTCATTGAGAAAATGATCGCCTCAGTGCGTGCCATATTCTTCTCAGCCGCTCCCTCGTCAATCTCAGGCATCTTACCGCCGCCAAGTCCCGGCATCATGCCAAGGATACTGGAAAGACCGCCCATTTTTTTCATCTGACTCATGGACTCTAAATACATCTCAAAGTCAAATTCATTCTTGCGCATCTTTTCTTCAAGCTTTTTGGCTTTCTCCTCGTCAAGCTCGTTCTGTGCCTTCTCAATGAGTGTCAGCACATCACCCATTCCAAGGATTCTCGATGCCATACGGTCAGGATAAAACTGCTCTAAATCAGAAAGCTTTTCTCCCATACCTGCGTAAAGAATCGGTTTGCCGGTCACCGCTCTTATTGAGAGTGCCGCACCACCTCTGGTGTCACCATCCAGTTTGGTGAGTACTACGCCGTCAATTCCGATCTTCTCATCGAAGGTCTTTGCAACATTGACTGCATCCTGTCCTGTCATGGCATCGACCACTAATATGGTCTGTGATACCGCAACATTTTCTTTTATCTGAATCAATTCGGCCATCATGTCCTCATCCACATGAAGACGTCCTGCCGTATCGATGATCAGCACATTAAAATCATTCTTTGTGGCATGCTCTACCGCAGCCTTTGCAATGTTCACAGGAGTATTTTTATCTCCCATGGAGAATACTTCCACTCCCTGTTTTTCACCGTTGATCTGTAACTGTTCAATCGCCGCCGGACGATATACATCACATGCCGCAAGCAGTACTTTCTTGCCTTTGGCTTTTAACTTTCCGGCAATCTTTGCTGTCGTAGTCGTCTTACCAGCACCCTGAAGACCTGCCATCATAATGATCGTCAGTTCTTTGCCCGGACGAAGTGCAATCTCTGTCGTCTCGGAACCCATCAGGCGGACCATCTCTTCGTTTACGATCTTGATGACCATCTGTCCCGGATTCAGTCCGTTCATCACGTCCTGTCCGATCGCACGCTCCTGCACATCTTTGACAAACTGCTTGACTACCTTGAAATTGACATCGGCCTCTAAAAGAGCCATCTTAACTTCCTTTAAAGCAGCCTTCACATCATCTTCTGTCAAACGCCCTTTGCTTCTCAGGTTTTTGAATACATTCTGGAGTTTTTCGGATAAACTGTCAAATGCCATCTATAGCTCCTCTAATATCTGGTTGGAGATCTGTTCGATCTCTTCTAACACTGCCTCGTCATGGTTCTTATAGAACTCTTTGGTCAACGTGTGAATCTTTGTCACCATACCTCTTGCGGTCTGGAATTTTTCGATCAGATGAAGCTTGCTCTCATATCCTTCTAAGGTCTTCGTACACCGCTTTACCATATCATGTACACCCTGACGGCTGATTCCTTCTTCATCCGCGATTTCACCGAGTGAGAGATCATTGAACACAAAATCTTCATATATCTTTCTCTGGTGTTCGTTTAAAAGCTCTCCATAGAAATCATATAGATACGCCTGTTCAATCTTTTCTTCCATCTCATATCCCAATCTGTACTCTCACATCAGCACCTTGCATAGATTATCATAAAAAAGAATGGGTGTCAAGCATTTTTTCTTGACACCAGTATTTATTTTTTCTTAAAACATGACTTTTTTCCTATAACAGTATTGACAACACTTTTTTTCCCTGTTTATAATGAGCTAAACCTAAAATAAAAACTTTTTTGCTTGCGTAAATCATGCGCAGGAATGGAGGTTCTCATGAAAAATAAATATCAGAAACCTGCAATTTATCTGACACCTGAACATACAGAAGGCATCTATCTTGCAAGCGGCGCAGCCGGTGCAGCCGGTTCCGTAACCGCAACCTATATGGGAGTATGGGACAGATGGGCAGGTGGCGGAAAAGGTCTGGTTGCCGTGAACTGGAATAACGTGGCAGGCAATGTCGCCCTGACACTTTCCTTTAATACACCGATCGATCAGGTCGAGGTTGCCGGATACTCTGCGTCTACTTCTATTTCCGGCAATTCCGTGACTGTCAGCTTTAACCCGGATGGCGGTTCTGGCTTCAATCTTGGTCTTCACGTAAATCACTCCGGTGCAGACATTAACAGCCTGGATATGACAGGTCAGTCTTACACAGTATCCTGACACTGACTATTTGGCCGCATACGCCGGACCACATATTGTACGAGCATACTGTTTCATAACAAATAAGGAATTTCGTTTTGCAATGAACGAAATTCCTTATTTTTTAACCATTTTTCATTTTATGATCCGGTTCTGATATCCGAAACGCAATTCTACAGACTTGCTCTGACTAATTTCGGTTTATAACCATTTTTCTCCAATGCTTTGATGATCTGATTTTTGTGATCTGTACCAAAACACTCTAAAGTAATACGAAGCTCCACGGCTGCATTACGGTTTGTGCTGACAAACTGATTATGCTCTAACTTGATCACATTCCCCTGCTCTGCTGCAATCGTTGCGGCTACTTTTGACAATTCGCCCGGCTTATCCGGAAGAAGCACGGATACCGTAAAGATACGGTCACGGAAAATAAGTCCCTGCTGTACCACGGAAGACATTGTGATCACATCCATGTTACCACCGCTTAAGATCGATACGACACGCTTATCTTTTACACCTAAATGTTTCAACGCTGCTACCGTAAGAAGACCTGAGTTTTCCACAACCATTTTATGATTTTCTACCATATCAAGGAATGCAACAACCAGTTCATCATCTTCTACTGTGATGATATCATCTAAATTCTTTTTGATATATGGGAAGATCTTGCTGCCCGGTGTCTTTACCGCAGTACCGTCTGCGATCGTGTTGACGCTCGGCAGAGTCGTTACTTTTCCTGCTTTGAAAGAAGCCTGCATACAGTTTGCACCTGCCGGTTCCACACCAATCACTTTGATCTTTGGATTTAACAGTTTTGCAAGTGTGGATACACCTGTTGCAAGTCCGCCTCCGCCGATCGGAACTAAAATATATTCCACAAGCGGCAGCTCTTTAAAGATTTCCATTGCGATCGTTCCCTGTCCGGTTGCAACTGCAAGATCATCGAACGGATGAATGAACGTATATCCTTTTTCCTCTGCCAGTTCGTAGGCTTTCTGACAGGCCTCGTCGTAAACATCTCCGCAGAGAACAACCTCTGCACCATAACTCTTGGTACGGTTTACCTTAATTAAAGGTGTCGTTGTCGGCATCACGATGACAGCTTTACATCCATAACATTTTGCTGCGTAGGCAACACCCTGCGCATGATTTCCTGCTGAGGCGGTAATGAGTCCTTTTTTACGCTCTGCCTCTGTCAGTGTGCTGATCTTGTAATAAGCTCCGCGCACTTTGTATGCACCGGTAAACTGCATATTCTCAGGTTTTAAATATACCTTATTTCCTGTCTGCTCACTTAAGAAATCTGAATATACCAGTTTTGTTTCTAAGGTGACTTCTTTTACTTTCTCACTTGCTTCTTCAAACTTGTCTAATGTTAACATCTGCATTCTCCTTCATCTGTTTATTGTTCTGCCTGATCTTTGATATCAAAAAGTGCGTTTACAAATTCATTAGAATCAAACTTCTGTAAATCCTCGATGGTCTCTCCGACACCGATATATTTGACCGGAATTCCAAGTTCGGAGTGGATTGCAACCGCAATACCGCCTTTTGCCGTTCCGTCCATCTTTGTTAGAATGATACCTGTGATCTCTGCCACTTCTGAAAATTGTCTCGCCTGTGCAAGTGCGTTCTGACCTGTCGTTGCATCTAATACGACAAGAGTTTCGCGGTATGCATCCGGATATTCTTTTTCAAGAATACGGTTGATCTTTTTCAACTCTTCCATAAGATTCTTCTTATTATGAAGACGTCCTGCCGTATCACAGAGCAGTACATCCGCATTTCTTGCTTTTGCTGCTGCGACCGCATCATATACGATCGATGCCGGATCTGCACCTTCCTGTCCGCCGATCATCTCAACACCTGCACGGTTTGCCCATTCTAACAGCTGATCTCCTGCTGCTGCACGGAATGTATCAGCCGCTGCAAGGACAACCTTTTTGCCCTGGTCTTTTAGCTTTCCAGCCAGTTTTCCAACAGAAGTCGTCTTACCGACACCGTTTACTCCGATGACAAGTACCACAGATTTTTCATTTTCAAAACGGTATGCAGTCTCTCCAACATCCATCTGCTCTTTGATGCTGTTGATCAGAAGTTCCTTGCACTCTGCCGGATCCTTGATCTTATTTTCTTTTACTTTTTCTTTGAGATTCTCGATGATCGCTTCGGTCGCGTTGACACCGATATCTCCCATGATCAGAATTTCTTCAATTTCTTCATAAAAATCATCATCAATACTGGAAAATCCACTGAAGATCGAATCAATTCCGGATACAATGTTATCTCTTGTCTTGCTGAGTCCGGAAACCAGACGGCTCCAAAATCCTTTTTTTTCTTCGCCCATACATCCTGCCTTTCTTATTTGTTCCAATCATTATTTGTCTAAATCATTTTCTATCAGATTTACGGAAACCAGTGTGGAAACACCTTTTTCCTGCATCGTGATACCGTAGAGACGGTCAGCCGCCGCCATCGTACCTCGTCTGTGTGTGATTACAATAAACTGTGTATTCTGCGTCAGCTTGTGCAGATATTTTGCAAACCGGGTGACGTTTGAATCATCCAGTGCCGCCTCGATCTCGTCTAACAGACAAAACGGTGAAGGCTTTAAGTTCTGGATCGCAAATAACAGTGCAATCGCTGTCAGTGATTTTTCTCCACCGGACATCTGCATCATATTCTGCAGCTTCTTTCCAGGAGGCTGTGCGATGATACGGATACCACACTCTAAGATATCCTCATCCTCCACCAGTTCCAGTGTACCTTTTCCACCGCCGAACATTTCTTTAAATACGGTATCAAACTGTTTCTGAATCTCTGCAAATTTCTCCATGAACTGTTTGCGCATTCCCGTATCAAGTTCCTCGATGATTCCGATCAACGTTTTCTCTGCTTCGATCAGATCATCATGCTGTGTTTTTAAAAATTGATAACGCTCTGAGATCTCCTTATAATCCTCGATCGCATTGACATTGACGTCACCGAGCTTTCGGATCTCATCCCTAATCTGTGCAATCATTTTCTTTAATGTAGAAAGATCGTCATAGGTATCATCCCGAAGATCCATTGCAGCGTGAAGCGTCAGTTCATATTCCTGCCACATATAATTGGTCTGGTATTCTCTCGCATCATTTAGCTTTTCACGCTGACTATTCAGACGGAATACTTCCTTATCAAGTTCCGAGATCTGATTGGATATCTCCTCACGCTTCCGGAAAAATCCTTTATGTGAAGCTGACAGTTCTTCTTTCTTCTGCGTATAATCTTTTAACTGCTGTTCGAAAGCAGCATGCGTATCATCCGATGCAAGGATCGTCTTTTTTAATTCCTCGATCTCTGCCATCTTCTGTTTTGCTTCTTCTTTTGCATCTCCTGCCTGCGTGATCAGCGTTTCCCTGTCCTGTGAAAATCTTGTGATCTCACTCTGAATACGCGAAATATTTGACTGCGCAAACTCCGCTTTCTGACGGATACCGGCTTCCTCTAAAGCAATCTTTGAAACAGTTTCCGCAGCTTCCTTCTCCTTCGTCTGATATTCCTCGAAACGTTTCTGGAAGTCCTCGTTTTCCTGTCCGATCTCTTTTTCACGAACCGCTGCAGCCTCAATCTCTGCCGCTATCTGCGCTTTATTGTTTTCAAGCTCTGCAAGCTGCTCCTCGATCTCTGCCCGCTCCGCATGCAGACCGGCAAAAACTGTTTCTCTCTCGTTTTTCTGCTCTGTGGCGCGGTCTAAGTTCATTTTTGCCGTGTTCTGAAGAATGTACTGTTCCTGCAGTTTCTCCTTGCCGCTTTCCATATCTTCTTCTAACAGTGACTGCGCCGTCTTAATATCCTCTAAGCGGTCTCTCGACTCTTTGATCTGACTCTGCAGAGAAGCAACAAGTGTTTCAAGTTCTTCTACCTCACGTCTTCTCGCAAGAAGATTGCTGGTATTTTTAAATGCACCACCGGTCATGGAACCGCCCGGATTTAAGCATTCGCCCTCTAGCGTTACGATACGGAATGAATAGCGGTATTTTCTTGCCAGAGCAATCGCGTCATCGATCGTCTCGGCAACAACTACCCTGCCGAGCAGATAATTCGTCACGCCATCATATCTGGCATCATTTTTCACCAGGGTACTTGCAAGTCCGATCACGCCCCGCTCCCGCAGTGCTTCCTGATTCTTAAACCCGCCGCTGCCATTCACACTCGTGAGCGGAAGAAATGTTGCACGCCCATACCGGTTCTGCTTCAGATACGCGATCATCTGCTTTGCTGTCTCTTCATCCTCCGTGACAATATTCTGGATACTTCCGCCTAACGCAGTCTCGATCGCAACCTCGTATTTTTTCTCAACCTGAATCAGATCTGATACGACACCTAAAATTCCTTTGTGTCTGTCTTTCTGTTCCATTACACGGCGGATACTGTTTCCATATCCGTCATAGCGTTCTGCAATGTTTTTTAATGTCTCTAACCTGGACTGTTCTTTATGATATCTGGTGACATCCTGCTCTAACTGCTGGCTCGTCTGCGAATATTTTCTACGCCACTCACGGTTTTTTTCTTCCATTGCGGCTGCAGATTCCTTTAACTCACGGATCGTTTCATTGACATCATCTAATTCCTGTTGATAGGCAGCCAGCACATTGTCTAAATCTTCTTCCTCTGTCTTTCTGGCAAGAAGTCTCTGTGTCAGTTTCGCTTTCCGGATGTTGATCTGCTCTGCCATCGTATCAAAACGCTGCTGTCTCGCCTTAACGGATGCCTTGTTGTTAAGGAGTTCGATGATCTCACTCTTTCCGTGTTCGATCCCGTCACTGCATTCTTTCATTCCATTGCGCAGCTCATCTAATTCTTTTTCAGTAGCCTGCTTTCTCTCCGAAATCCCTGCTAATGCCTCTAACAGTTCCTCTCGTTCCCTGCCATAAACATCTTTCTGCGCAAGGCGATCCTGTGTGTCTTTTTCGATGGAATCAAGTCTGTCTTTTAAATGCTCGTCCGTCATTTCTGCCGTGTGGATCTGTTCTTTTAAGACGTTGATCTGTCCTTCTAACTTTCCTTTTAAAACAGTGGAACCGCTTAAATTTTCGCGTACCTCACCGATTGCCTGTTCTAACTGTTCGATCTCCGATTCCATGCGCTCATATTCTGTCTTTACCTGCTCATAAGAATCTTTTGACTCATGTAACTGTGCTTCCGCAATGCCGCATTTTTCGCCCACTTCATGAAGCTGTCCGTCAATGCGTGTCATCTCCATCAGAAACATGTTGACGTCATATGTCTTTAATTCTTCTTTTTTCTTTAAATATACACGCGCTTTTTCAGCCTGTTTTTCTAACGGGCCGACCTGGCGTTCCAGCTCGCTTAAGATATCATTGACACGAACTAAATTTTCACGTTCATTTTCTAACTTTTTCTGTGCAGTCGCCTTGCGCTTTTTATATTTTACAATTCCGGCTGCCTCGTCAAAAAGCTCACGCCGCTCCTCGGGTTTACCATTTAAAATTTTCTCAATCTGTCCCTGTCCGATAATGGAATATCCTTCTTTTCCGATACCGGTATCATAAAACAGCTCGGTCACATCCTTCAGACGGCAGGTATTGCCGTTGAGCAGATACTCACTCTCCCCGGAGCGGTACACGCGCCTCGCAACCGTGACCTCCTCATAATCCACCGGCAGTTTATGGTCCGCATTGTCAAGTGTGATCGCAACATAAGCATAACTGAGTGGTTTACGGTTTTCCGTTCCTGCAAAAATAATGTCCTGCATACTGGCACCACGCAGCTGCTTGGCGCTCTGTTCACCAAGTACCCAGCGCACTGCATCCCCGACATTACTCTTGCCACTGCCGTTTGGCCCGACAATTCCAGTGATCCCATTATGAAAATCAAAAACGATCTTGTTCGCAAATGATTTAAATCCCTGCACTTCAATACTTTTCAGATACATACTAAACCTCATTCTTGCGCTGACTTTTGCGCATAATTACAGTTTCGGTTTCAAAAGCAAAAGTGCCTGGTAGGCAGCTTCCTGCTCTGCCGCTTTTTTCGTGTGTCCGGTTCCTGCGCCGATCACTTTATCTCCGATCCGTGCTTCGACCGAAAACTGTTTGTCATGGTCCGGTCCTTCTTCTGAAATCAGCTCGTAATGCAGACTCTCTTTATAATTGCCCTGCACAACTTCCTGCAAAATGGTCTTACTGTCATAAAACAGCTTTTTGTGCTCGATATCTGTCAGAATAAACTTATGTATAAACTTCTTCGCCGGTTCAAAACCACCATCTAAATAGATAGCTCCAATCACAGACTCTAAAGCATCCGATAAAATTGATTTACGTTTTCTTCCACCTGTCTGGTTTTCACCCTTGCCAAGCAGCAGATAATCGCCAAGATCCATCTCTCTGGTACAAAGTGCCAGTGTAGGCTCACACACAATACTCGCACGGAGTTTTGTCAGATCTCCCTCCGGCAGATCCGGATAATTGCGGTATAAAAAATCACTCGATACGATCTCTAAAACCGCATCCCCTAAAAACTCCAGTCTCTCATTGTCAGAATGTTTTTTCATGTGTTTTTCATTAGCATAGGAACTGTGCGTCAGTGCCTGACGCAATAAGCCCTCTTTCTCAAATGTATAACCAATCCTGTTCTGCAATTCCTGTAACTTTGACATTTCATCCTCCTGGTCAGGGGCTTTTTTCTACCTTACTGTGTATCCAGTAAAATATAAAAAAGACTCTGTTTTCTTATATAATAACGGAAAAGCCCTTGCCTGACAAGAGACGGTACATCGCGCACCGCCCTTTTGTCTTCAACAAGGGCATACGTCATCTTTTATTTAGTTTAAAGCATTCTTGATCTGCTCTACTGCATCTGCAACTGTCACGATATGCTCAGCATCCTCATTCGCGATCTCGATGTCGAATTCTTCTTCGATTCCCATAATAATCTGAAAAATATCAAGGGAGTCTGCTCCAAGGTCATCCACAAAAGTGGTGTCCATTGTGATTTCTTCCTCGTCCACGTTTAATACCTCTGCAATGATTTTTTTCAGTTTTTCAAATTCCATAACTTTACATTCCTTCCTGTTCCGTTGAACTTATAATATTTTTTCTGATTTTTCCGTTGATGTCCTGCTCTTTGAACGTCACACATTGAAAAATGGAATTGGTAATCTCGACTGCCTTTGCACTTCCGTGCGTCTTTACCACAAGTCCATTCAGTCCTAATAAAGGAGCGCCGCCATACTGAGTAGCATCAAACGCTTTTAATGTTGACTTTAATGCCGGAAGCGCAAGCGCTGCACCAATTTTGCTTCTTAAGGTGCTCATCATGCCTTTTTTGATTGCTCCGACAAGCGTTCCTGCCAGTCCTTCATACAGCTTTAAAATTACATTTCCAACAAATGCTTCACATACGATCACATCTGCCTCTCCATGCGGGATTTCACGAGCCTCAATACTGCCCACAAAATTAATATCCGTACATTCTTTCAGAAGTGGAAATGTTTCTTTTACCAGCGCATTTCCCTTTTCTTCCTCCGCACCGATATTTACAATCGCCACTCTCGGATTTTTGATTCCAAGTACATTTTCCATGTAAATAGAACCCATCTTCGCAAACTGAACAAGATGTGATGCCCTTGCATCCACATTCGCGCCGCAGTCGATCAGAAGCGACACACCTTTTTCCGTCGGAATAAGCGGCGCTAACGGTGGTCTTTCGATTCCTTTGATTCTGCCTACGATAACCTGTCCACCAACTAATATGGCACCGGAACTTCCTGCCGATACGAAAGCATCTGCTTCTTTTTGTTTTACCATATTCATGCCGACAACGATCGATGACTGTTTTTTCTTGCGGATCGCATTTACCGGCGGTTCTGCTGTCTCAATAACTTCCTCAGCATGTATAACCTCGATCTGCTCCGCCGGATAAGTGTACTTTTCAAGTTCTTTACGAACCACGTCCTCCTGACCGATCAGAAGAACCTTGATATCACTTCTCGCATTTACCGCATCCACAGCCCCCTTTACAGGCTCGGCCGGAGCATAATCTCCACCCATCGCATCTAAGGCAACTTTGGTAATCTCAAGTGATTGATTCTGCTGCATAACTACTCTCCATTCTGATACGTTTTCGGGCTCTCCCTTCACGTCTATATTGAAATATACTATAACTCTTTCTATAAATCAATATAAAAAATCGATTGTCATTTACAATATCATTAGTTATAGAATTCCTGATTTCTTTCATTTTCTGCTTCACGGTCTTCATCGGACATATAGCGTTCAAACACACCTTCTAAAATATAGTTGAGCAGAAGCATTCCCAAAGCCGGTGATATGATTGCTACAACCGGCAAAAGATAAGTTCCGATACAGCATGCCAGGAAAAACATCAGTGCCATAAAAGTCTTTGGCAGATTGCCGATCGCCATCAGCGCAGAATTTTTAAGGATCAATTTTGTCGAATTCTCAAAACGTGCCATATACGGGAATACATAAATCGCCCATGCAATGACCACAAGCATCAGCACAAAGAACACAACATAAAGAACTCCTGATTTTTCACCCGCTTTTGCAAACTGATACATGATATAACCGTCAAGTCCTACCAGAACAACCGCTGCTGCCACGACAAGCGTTACAAATGCACCCTGCTTCATATTTGTTTTAAAAGAATGCCAGAAAGAACTCCACAGGTATCCTCTGCTGTGACGGATCACCTTGTTAACTGCATAATAAAGTGCTGTTGTCGCAATTCCAGCCGGAACAGCCAGTACGATACATGGAAGTGCTAATATGATCGCTTTTGATACATATGCCACATAAATGCCGAACGCAAGCGGTATACAGCAGATCATCCACAGCAGGCTTAAGCATACACAGTCGACGCCCTTTCCAAGTGTCTGAAAAAACTTGTTGTCCAAATTAAAAATATCTCCCATTGCCCTACTCCTTTGCTAAAACATCATTCTACCATTTTATTCTGTTCACTCCGATTATGCAACCGGTAATTTGTGAAATTATTATAACTTTTTCAGCGGAAACAAAAAAGACCAAGAGGAAACTCATCGTTCCACTCTTGATCTTTCTGTTTCCCGTAAGGATTAGTCCTGAGGGATGATTTCTTTTTTGTTGTAAGAGCCACAGTTTTTACATACTCTATGAGGCATCATTAACTCTCCACATTTGCTGCATTTTACTAATGCCGGAGCAGTCATTTTCCAGTTTGCTCTTCTTTTATCTCTTCTTCCTTTGGAAGATTTATTCTTTGGACAAATTGACATATTCTCACACCTCCTTAAATTTGTTAAAGACATCTTGGATTGCTGCCATTCTTGGATCCAGTTCTGTTCTCTGGCAGTTGCATTCCCCTTTGTTCAGGTTCATTCCGCACACCTTGCAAATTCCTTTGCAATCATCCCTGCACAGAACTTTCATCGGCCAGTTCACCAAAATCTCTCCATAGATAAGTCTATCTATATCCAGATTAAATCCAATCAGGTAGTCATTATCTTCCACATCTTCGTCATGAACAACAGAATCTTCTAATTTGATATCCTTGTCAATCGAAAAGTGGATATCTGTCGGAACTTCCTCCAGACAACGGCTGCACGGAATCGACACTCGCAGATCAACATCACCCTGGATAAGCAGCCGCTTGTTCTCCCGGTTTGCGATACGCAGTTCTATCGGTGCTGCACTGATAATAGGAAATTCCCCTAACTTTGATATAAAAGACGTAAGTTCAATCTGAACCTGCTTTGTTTCTTCCTTGTTTTCACAAGATAAAATGTCTGAAATATCTATAATCACGGCATTCTCCTATATCTTTTTTTGTGAATCAAACCTTTTATCTAGGCTTTTCACACCTAAATGATTATACATAGTGAAAACAGGTTTGTCAAGTATTTTTTCTTGACAACCCTGTTTTTTTATTTTTCATCGTCTATGAACCTCAAAGACCCGCTGTTTTGCCTATTTTACAAGTGCAACCGTCTCTCTTGCGATTGCAAGCTCCTCGTTGGTCGGGATCACACAGACTTTTACTTTGGAATCTGCTGTTGAGATCACTTTTTCCTCTCCGTGTACTTCGTTTGCCTGTGCATCTACTGTAATTCCAAGATATCCAAGATACTCAAGTACCTTTGCTCTGACGATCGTTGTATTTTCTCCGATACCTGCAGTAAATGCAATCGCATCCACACCATTCATTGCTGCCACATATGCACCGATATATTTTGCAACACGGTAGCAGAATACGTCGATAGCACCGATTGCAAGCTCATTTCCTTCATTGGCTGCAGCCTCAAGATCACGGAAATCACTTGATAATTTTGATAATCCCTGTACACCTGACTTTTTATTCAAAACATTCATGACACCTTCGATATCTAAGTTCTCTTTCTTTGCAATGAACTCCATGATTGCCGGATCAATATCGCCGGAACGTGTTCCCATAACAAGTCCCTCTAAAGGTGTAAGACCCATGGATGTATCTACACACTCACCATTTAATACGGCACTGATAGAAGCACCATTTCCAAGATGAGCCACAATGATCTTAGAATTTTTCAGATCCATTCCAAGGAATTCAGCAGTACGTTTTGATACAAAACTGTGGCTGGTTCCATGGAAGCCATATCTTCTTACTTTGTACTTTTCATAGTATTCGTATGGAAGACCATAAAGGAATGCTTTCTTTGGCATTGTCTGATGGAATGCTGTATCAAATACACCTACCATCGGTACGTCTGGCATCAGTTCTTTACATGCATCGATACCGATCAGGTTTGCCGGGTTGTGAAGTGGTGCAAGGTCATTGCACTCTTCGATTGCTTTTAATACTTCCGGTGTTAAAACGGTAGAAGAAGCAAACTTCTCTCCACCATGTACAACACGGTGACCAACTGCATCGATCTCGGAAAGACTCTTGATTGCACCTGTTTTCTCATTTACCAGTGCATCAAGTACCATCTGGATTGCCTGTTTGTGCGTCGGCATTGCTGCTTCTGTGATCTCTTTGTCTAATCCGGTCTTCTGGTATACCAGTCTTCCGTCAATACCGATTCTCTCGCAAAGTCCTTTTGCTAATACTGCTTCACTGTCAGAATCGATGAGCTGATATTTCAGTGAAGAACTTCCGCAGTTTACTACTAAAACGTTCATATTTTCCTCCCATGCCCTGCCTGCTTTCGAATGGCAGTTTTCTTTTCTTATATAAATGATAAATGGGCAGTCCGACCGATACGAACCGCATATAACTCTAGTATACGCCTCTAACTCTGTTCGCACAAGGTGTTTAAAGTGAGATTTTTTGTACAAAATGAAAAACAGGTTGACAGAATTTTAACGTTATTTTTTTAACAAATCCCAGACATTCACATTTGCGAAAAAAATCTGTGTATGGTAGTCTGTAATCATGCTGTTACACGCAGAATCTGTGCTTACGCCCAAACCTGAGATACAGATGGAATCAGGATTTTCAAAAAATGGTCAGAAATGGAGTATCTTATGAAAACAATCGGAATCATTGCAGAATACAACCCTTTCCACAACGGACATGCCTACCAGATTGCAGAGTTAAAACGAAAAACAAATGCTGATTTTGTCGTCATCGCCATGAGCGGTGACTTTGTCCAGAGAGGAGCCCCTGCCATCATCGATAAATATTGCAGGGCAGAAATGGCGCTTTTATGTGGTGCGGATCTTGTCATCGAACTCCCGGCTGTCTGGGCAGTCTCCTCCGCGGAGGATTTTGCCATGGCAGGTGTTACCCTGTTTGATAAAATGGGCTGTATCGACGGGATATGCTTTGGAGCAGAATCCGACCAGCTCCCCCTGCTTAAGAGCATTGCCGGTGTTCTTGCAGAAGAACCGGACATTTACAGATCTGCGCTTTCTTCTTATTTAAAAAAGGGACTGGCATTTCCGGCTGCAAGAGCTGCTGCGCTTTCTGATTATTTTAAGAGCACCGGAATGAATTTCCTCATTTCCATATTAGATACTCCGAATAACATCCTCGCGGTCGAATATTTAAAGGCACTGAAACGGCGTAATTCTGCCATGACTCCAATCCTGATCCCGCGGGCGGGGAGCGGATATCATGATACCACGATCAACACACCGACAGCTTCTGCCTCCGCCATCCGCGCGGCAGTTTCTAATGTTACACCATCGGATAATCATACTTTCCATTTTTCATCTGCAGATTACGGTTCACAGAGTATTCATTCCAGCCGGCCACATCTTTCGGAAATTGCATCTTCGATGCCGGAACCGGCTTTTGCACTGTTTCAAAAGGAGATCACATCCGGCAGACTTATGGATGCTGATGACTTTTCCTCCATTCTTGGCTACCGGATCTTATCGTGCATCAAAAAGGAATTAGAAAATATCTATGATATGACACCGGAGATTGCAAACCGCATAATAAAGAACAGATATCATTTTTCCTCTTTCACACAGTTTTGTGCACAAAACAAGAGCCGCGATATCACCTACACACGCATGAACCGGATCCTTCTGCATCTGATCCTTCAGATGACCCAGACGGATGTGAAGCAATATAAGGAGACTGATTACATCCCTTACCTGCGAATCCTCGGTTTCCGCAAAGATGCTTCCGCCCTGCTTTCTGCCTTAAAAAAATCCGCAAAAGTACCTGTCATCTCTAAGCTCTCCTCTGCCCTGCGCACACTTGACGGAACTGCAAACCAGATGCTGAAACAGGATATTTTTTCTTCTGAGCTCTACGAACAGCAAAAAACAGGAAAAACGAAAAATCGTTTTTCCTGTCCTGAATGCAGCAAAGAAATCATCCGTGTCTGATCAATGATGGAACAGACGGATTCCGGTAAATGCCATTGCCATATTGTATTTGTTACAGGTCTCAATGACATTATCATCACGGATAGATCCGCCCGGCTGTGCCACATATGCCACGCCGCTCTTATGTGCACGCTCGATGTTATCCCCAAATGGGAAGAATGCATCAGATCCAAGCGCCACATTTGTGTTTTTATCTAACCATGCACGTTTTTCCTCTGCGGTAAAGACCTCCGGTTTTACCTTAAAGATGTTTTCCCATGCACCGTCAGCTAAGACATCCATGTAATCCTCACCAATATAGAGGTCGATCGCATTGTCCCTGTCAGCACGTCCGATCTTGTCGAGGAACTGCAGTCCTAACACTTTCGGGGACTGGCGCAGCCACCAGTTATCTGCCTTCTGGCCTGCAAGTCTGGTACAGTGGATACGGGACTGCTGTCCAGCACCGATACCGATTGCCTGTCCGTCTTTGACATAACATACAGAATTGGACTGTGTGTATTTTAAAGTAATCATTGCGATTGCAAGATCTCTTTTTGCAGCATCCGGAATTTCCTTATTGTCCGTTACCACATTGTCAAAGAAATGCTCATCAATCACTAATTCATTTCTTCCCTGCTCAAAGGTAATACCGAATACTTCTTTGTGCTCGATCGGTGCCGGCACATAATCCGGATTGATCTGGATCACGTTATAATTGCCTTTTTTCTTTGCTTTTAAGATCTCTAATGCCTCATCTGTGTAGCCCGGCGCGATGACACCATCGGAAACTTCTCTCTTGATGATCATTGCAGTTGCCTTATCACAGACATCAGATAAAGAAATAAAATCACCAAAAGATGACATACGGTCTGCGCCTCTTGCTCTCGCATATGCATTTGCAAGCGGTGTAAACTCCATATCCATATCGTCAACCCAGTAAATCTTACGCTCCACATCGCTGAGTGGAAGTCCCACTGCAGCACCGGCCGGTGATACATGCTTAAAAGATGTAGCTGCCGGAAGTCCGGTTGCCTTTTTTAACTCGCTGACTAACTGCCAGCCATTAAATGCGTCCAGGAAATTGATATAACCCGGTTTTCCGTTCAATACCTGAATCGGCAGTTCACCGTTTTCCATATAGATTCTGGATGGTTTCTGATTTGGGTTACAGCCATATTTTAATTCTAATTCTTTCATAATTTCTCCTTTAAATTTCTCATTGATCTGTGAAATTCATGCTTCTTTGCCGCATCTTGCAAGCCTGATGCCTATTATTTATTTTTATTGACGATTCTGCTCTCGTAAGCTCCGGTCGCAATATCAATATAACGGACAAATAAAGAAACTTTGTTGTCCTCATTTAAGTTTTCCCATACAAATGAGGTGAACGCATCAATGTCGCCCTCGATTGCAACCGGTGCCGGCTCTCCCTCAAAACTTGGCAGCGGATTGCCATCTCCCATATAAGTATGGATAAAATGAGCCTCACCTGCTTTCGGATTCTCATAGGCAAATGTATAACGGTTACAGGAGGACGGATCCCCGTTGTTACTCTTTAAAATAGACATTGCGTAGTTGAATTTTCCGTTTTCAATGTGCATAATACCTGAGATTCTCGGTGTATAGTTTGGAGCGTCCGGCTCAAATTCTCTTGTGCGCAGCGCCTGCTCAAAAGTCTGCTGTTTATCCATCAGTTCGTAAATTGTGTCAGTCTGGTCTCCGTTTGTCACGATCGTTTTATTGCCAAGCACACGGACAGGTGCATAGATAATCAGGCTCGGATCTGTCAGTTTGGAAGGATCAAAAGCCTGCGTGCGGATTCCCTCTCCATCCTCAACAAAAACACGGTTTCTGCTGTTCTCACTTCTGCCCATAATAAAATAAGCAGTGATGGCATGTTTTCCGTCTGCAGATTTTCCGATAATGATTCCTCTTCCAGGATAGGAATTGCCTGAAAGTTCATTTTTTAATGACATTTTCTCCATGATTTCCTCCTTCATGTGTGCGGTTTGCTGTTTTTCTTTATCTTATCATTTTGATCCTGTTTTTACAATTATTAGCGTCATGAATTTATTTACTTAATTTTATAAGTTTTATTAATATATTTATTTATAAAAATAACCGCCCAAACCTAATATATCCACCTTGTACTGGACTTCCAGTGAAAGGAGTACATATTACAAGTTAAGCGGTCATTTTACCAAATCCATCAAAATTGCTTCTGCCCTCTGTTTCCATGTATGTTCCCGCACAGCACTCTCATATCCCCGCTCTGCGATTTCCATACATTTCTCCGGTTTTTCCAAAAGCTTTTTCACCAGTTCAGGCAGTTCTTCACGCTTCTCCAGCGAATAGAAAACCAGTTCTTTTTTGTCCGTAAAATTCTCACGCAGATACCCGCTGTCATCGGTCAGCGAAAGTGTATGCTGCAGCATCGCCGTAAATACGCGGTCGTGCGTTCCATCTTTAAACCATGGCATGACATTCAAAGAAATCCTTGCATCTGCGATTGCCTCCGCGCAGGTCACAGAATCCACTTCCCTGCCGTTTTTTATAATGTAGTCATGGCTGCTACAGTCTAATTTCTCCCAGTTGGCGCCAAACACATGTACCGGGATTTTATGCTCCGCAAGACATTTTATGATCTCCCCGCGGAAATAACTCCGCATACAGATATCGATGAACACCATTCCTGCGATCGCCGCGCGAAGCTCCTCATCCGGCACTGCACCCAGTTCTTTTCTGATATGTGCCTCTAACATCCGGTCGATGGACACCGCCGGATGTGCTTTCATATCCTCCAGAATCTCATAATAAAATGTCCGATATTCCGCACCCTGCCTGTCGATTTCCCGGTAAAGGTGTTCCACCGGTGTATAGTTCCCGGTAAATACGATGTCGTATTTCCGTTTCTGATACGGTATATTTTTATGTTTCTGTTTTTGCCCATGGCAGCCTTCTATTGGGGAAGGTACTTTCCGCTCTAAGATACAGTTTCCCGCCAGCGGCAGAAACTCCACCGGCAATGCCGGGTAAAAGCGCTTCATGTATGCCACATGTTCTCTGTCAATACAAAAAACACGCATTTCCGGCACCGGAGGCTTTGCCAGTTTTGAATGATAATACAGTGGATGATCCACCAGGATATTGATGCACGCGATACCTTGGTTTTCCCAGATATAACGCCCGTTCTCTTCGATAAAGACCTCTTCCCCGGAAAGTCCGATAAAATTAAACGTACACAGTACCGTTTTCTCTGGCACGGCAAACCGGCTGATGCCATCTACCGTATTTACCAGATCATCGTAATCCACAAAATAGGTGTCATGCCCCATCTCCTGAAACGTTTCTGCTAACTGTTCTGAAAAATATCCCAGTGTTTCCACTGCATTTTTTATTAAAATCACTTTCATGTTTGCCAGTGATCCGCGCAGTTAGTTTTTAAAGCTGTGGATCGGTGCCGGGATTCTTCCGGTACGGTTAATAAAATCATCACAGGAATATTTGTTGACCGGCATGATCGGCGCATAACCGAACAGACCACCGAACTCTACCGTATCGCCAACGCCTTTTCCAATTACCGGGATCAGACGTGCAGCTGTTGTCTTCTGGTTTACCATACCAAGTGCCATCTCGTCTGCGATCATACCGGAGATCGTGGTTGCCTTGGTATCTCCCGGAATTGCGATCATATCAAGTCCTACAGAGCAGACACAGGTCATTGCCTCTAATTTTTCCAATGTGATAGCACCAGCCTGTACGGAATCGATCATTCCCTGATCCTCACTGACCGGAATGAAAGCACCGCTTAAGCCGCCGACATAGGAAGATGCCATAACGCCGCCCTTTTTGACCTGATCATTTAACATGGCAAGTGCTGCAGTTGTTCCCGGTGCACCTGCATATTCCAGACCGATCTCGCAGAGGATATCTGCGACGGAATCACCGATGGCCGGAGTCGGAGCAAGGGAAAGGTCAATGATACCAAACGGAATTGAAAGACGTCTGGATGCCTCCTGTGCGACTAACTGTCCGACTCTTGTTACCTTAAATGCGGTCTTTTTGATGGTCTCGCAGAGTACCTCAAAATTCTCGCCACGCACTTTCTCAAGTGCTGTCTTTACAACACCCGGTCCGCTGACTCCGACGTTGATCACTGCATCAGCCTCTGTCACACCGTGGAAAGCTCCTGCCATAAACGGGTTGTCATCCGGTGCGTTGCAGAATACAACCAGCTTCATACAATCCACAGAATCACGGTCTTTTGAGCGCTCTGCAACCTCCAACAAAATCTCTCCCATCAGACGCACCGCATCCATATTGATACCGGTCTTTGTGGACGCAAGGTTTACGGAACTGCAGACACGGTTCGTCCGGCAAAGTGCTATCGGGATAGAACGGATCAGCATCTCATCTGCTTTTGTCATGCCTTTTGATACCAGTGCGGAATAACCGCCGATCAGATCTGCACCGATTGCTTCTGCAGCACGGTCCATTGTATCTGCGATCGTTGCAAAATCTTCCGGTGTCTTGCAGGCTGCACCACCGATCAGTGCAATCGGAGTAACGGAAATACGTTTGTTGACAATTGGGATACCGTATTCAGCTTCGATCTCCCCTGCAACTTTTGCAAGATCTTTGGCAACTGATGTGATACGGTTATAAATGTTCTCATTTAATTTTTTCAAATCGGAATCAATGCATGAAAGCAGGCTGATACCGATCGTAATGGTGCGGACATCAAGGTTTTCATGTTCCACCATGTTGTTGGTCTCTTTTACTTCAAATATATTAATCATTGCCGCTTTCCTCTCTAAATACGATGCATTTTTTCAAAAATCTCAGCTTTCTGGCACTTGATGGATACACCGATCTGTGCACCGATCTCATCGAGATCTTTCTGACAATCCACAAATGATCTGGTTGATTTATTCATGTCAACGATCATCATCATATTGAAATATCCGGAAACGATTGTCTGTGAAATATCAAGTACATTGACGCCATTTTCGGAAAGATAAGTACATACTTTTGCAATGATACCAACCGTATCTTTACCCACTACTGTAATAATTGTCTTGTCTGCTGTGTTCTCCATCTCTGCTCTCCTCACTTTTCTGCTTTACTAAATCAGCGCAAATCTATTATCAATCATCATATCATACATGTTTTATAATTTCCACTGTTAAATAGATGCACATTTATAACTTTTTCTACTAAGCTTCATAAGCGGCCACACTCTGTAAAAAAATATTGTCATATATAATAGAATACGTGTTTCGCGAACATTCTATTATCATAAACTAAAAAATGATTCTCTCCGACGGCGCGTCCCGCTTTGCCACATACATTGGGAAATCATCGCCTTTATATGGATTTTCTCCCATCGTCACCTCTAACCGGACAGTCTCATATGCAAGTTCTGCATAATTATTTTCCTTACTGAGATGCCCTAAAATAACCGTATTGAAATGGTCATGGAGCACTTCTCCCAAAAGCTGACCGGACAGTTCGTTAGAGAGATGTCCTTTTTTCCCAAGAATTCTCTGTTTTAACGGATACGGATAACTTCCAACCTGCAGCATATGTACATCATGATTTGCTTCCAGTAAAAGCACATCCAGATTTTTTATTTTATCAATCATGTTTTCATCATATGTGCCAAGATCCGTCACTACCGCCGCCGTTTTCTCCTCATTTTTTATCTTATAGGCCACCGGATCTGCCGCATCATGTGAGATTGAAATCGGTTCAATCAAAAGATCCCCGATTTCAAAAGGCTGATCCGGCGTGATCGCATGAAATAAAGATTCCTCTATTTTGCCGACTGACTTTGTATTTAAAATAGCATCTATCGTACCCTGCGTGGCATAAATCGGAAGTCCGTAACGCCTGGCGATCACGCCAAGTCCAGAAATATGATCGATGTGTTCATGAGTTACAAGAACCCCCTGCATCTCTTCTGTTTTCAAATCGATCGAATTGAGTCCGTTTTCAATTCGTTTTCCACTGATCCCCGCATCGATGAGTACATGATTTTCATCTGATCCCACACAGATACAGTTTCCACTGCTGCCGCTTGCTATGCTGCATAATTCCATTTTTTTAATTCTCTTTCCATCTAAGTTCGATTGTATCTCCGGTCTTTAAGACTGCAGAATACGATGCATTCTCACCATTTAAATTGGTAATGATTGCTCTGCCATTTGAGGCAGTAAGATCAAATTCGTAGAAATCAAAAATATCTACAAATATATACTGTGGTTTTCCGGTAAGTTTTACCGGCTGTCCGTTGATGTATACCAGAACCATGCTGCCGTCTTCCTCTGCAGCTGGCGAACTGTTTTCTTCTGCTGTAACTTTTTTCACTGCTTCAGCCATGCCGTCAGCATTCTCCTCTGTTACATCTGTTTCATCCATGCCTGCTGCATTCTCTCCTGCAACAGATCCATTAACGCCTGCTGTACTGTCTGTAATCGTTTTGCTCTCCTCTACCGTAGCGGCATCATCTGTAACTGCAGAATCCTTTTCTTTTGCGCCCGCATTGCCGGCATCGTCTGTATCCTCCGCAGTCACAGCATTGTGTACTTCAGGATTCTGAACTTCTGCGCCATCTGCCTCTGCGCTCATTTCCGTGTCCACAATATCCGGTATCTCTTCTTCCTTATATTCCCCGACAGTCGGTGTTTGAACTTCTTCCTGCTCTACCGGCTGAAAGGACGGTTTGCCATAGGAACGCACTGTCCACTCGATTGTAAAGTTTTCATAGATCAGTGAGTCGAGCGTTGCACGACGGTTGTTTACCAGAATCACATGCTCCACATTCACTTCCACATCCATAAATTCTGCAAGCTGGCCTACTGTGTAAAAGCTTCTTGTTTCTACCTGGTCTCCCTCCTGGATCTGGTAGGAAGGAAACTCTAATTTACCGTTGACCTCTAAGAATTTCGGGCATCTTATAATATTTCCATTAACCACAAAGGCTACGGAATCTGTCGTATATTCCTCTAACTGATCTAATGTGCAGGTTGCCGGCTTGCCAGCCGTAGATGGCTCAATGATAATCTCACAATTCGGCTCTAATGCCGCATTGAGATTTGTTGGTCTGTCATTCATATAAACTGCTGCTGACTCTCCCTGCTCTCCACGAATGATACGTTTTGCTCCATTTACAAAAAATGTAAGTTCCGGTCCACGTTTCGGGAAAAGATCCTCATTCGGAAAACCTGCCTGCAATGCGGCATCCACGATCGTTAATCCATCATTATCATATAATTTGAGGCGCTCTCCATTGAAACGCACCATAATAAATCCGTTTCTCTGTTCATAATAATTCAGACAGATTCCAATCGGCGTAACAAGCAATGGATCCTTCTTGATATCCTGCTGTTCAAATACCACTTCCTGCAGTACTTCTTCACCACGCAGTGCCACTCGTACGTCCGGAAGATCTAATTTCTCTGCAAGCATTTTCGTATAACCATGGATCTTACCGCCACCGCCAACGATAAATGCTGCGCTGACAGTCTGGTCGCCATTCAATTCTTTGATTTTCGCAGCTACCGCAGTCGTCATCTCATCCACTACCGGCGCAGTCAGTTCCCACACTTCTTTTGCCGGAATCTTATGCTCGATCAGCATGATATCTTTATAAGTGATCTCCTCTTCTGTTGTACTCTGCAGCTTGATATATTCAGCCGTTTTAAAATCAACCAGATAATTCTGCACGATCAGTTCCGTTAATTCATCTCCAGCAAGAGGGATCATACCATAGGCAATGATGCTTCCGTCTTTGGTGATGGAAATATCGGATGTTCCCGCTCCGATATCGACTAAAGCGATATTCAGCAGACGATAACTTTCCGGAATTGCGACGTTGATCGCCGCAATAGGCTCCAATGTCAGATTCGCCACTTCAAGCCCGGCCTGATTTACGGCTGCATAAAGTCCATCCACAACATCCTCCGGTAAAAACGTTACGATGATATCTTCACCAATACGGTCTGCCTTGTGGGATTCAATATTAGAAAACGGTTCATCATTCAAGAAATATTTGACTACAGAATAACCAACACAGTAAAACTTATAGTTGGTATCATTCATTTCCTGTAAAATTTTCTGCGCTTTCTCAATTCCAAGCAGATCCAGTGTATGAATGTCTTCCCCGGTAACTACGCTCTCCTCTGGATAATCGTAACTGATACTCGTTGTAACTGTCTTAAGCACACGGCCTGCGGCAGCGATACATACCTCCGTCAGCGTTTTTCCGATCTGTTTTTCCAGCTGTTCTTTTACTTTTCTTATCGTCCCTGATACACGCCCTATATCGTGGATCTGTCCATCTAACATTGCTCTCGTATCATGCTGCATGATATACTGAGCAGTAACGATAAACTGATCTTCGGTACGGTAACCTACCGTTCCTACCACATTTCTCGTTCCAATATCAAGTCCGAACACCAATGGCTGTTCCATGTCTTTTCCGTCGCTCATCTGCAGTATCTCCTACTCATTTTCCATATTTGTGATTGCCAAATCAATCTGCCTTATGGCATCTTCCACCGTTCCATTATTATCGATCACCACTTTACAGTATTTCCGGTAAACCGCTTCCTGTAACTGACTGTCAAAAATCTGCTGTACTTTCTCCGGGGAATATCCGCGCGATCTCATAAGTCGTTCTTTTCTTATATCCTCTCTGGTATAAATATACCAAAGTTCGTCACAAATTTCATCATAATGTTCTTCAATCAGCAATGCTGCCTCTAAAACCAGAATTTTCAGCACTCCATTTTCCCGCTCTGTATCCGCAACAGTTCTGATATATTTCTTGACTGCCGGATGTACGATTCCGTTTAATGCATCCCGTTTTTTTTCATCTGAAAAGATGACTGTTGCTAACTTTTTCCGGTCAAACGAACCATCTTCATTCCAGATATCCTCATCCGAAAACATGTCTTTTAATTTCTGATAACATTCTGTCCCGGGCAGCATCAGCTCATGCGCGATTTCATCCGCCAACATGACTTTTACACCATCTTTTGTTTCAAGATAATGAAGTATTTCTGATTTTCCCGCACCGACGCCGCCGGTAATTCCGATAAATTTCATCCGTTCCATGCTCCCCGCATCCATTTTTTCTCTCGTACCATCCGGACATATGCAGTCCAACGCATCATCCCTCATAAATGATGACAGATCTTTATTTTGCCTCATACCAGTTTTTGCCGACATGTGCATCAATTTCAAGTGTAACCGCAAGATCTGCCGCTCCATGCATCTCTTCCTCGAGAATCTTTCGAACCGCATCCTCTTCTTCGATCGCCGTCTCCACTAAAAGCTCATCATGCACGGTTAAGATCAGGCGTGACTTTAGATTTTCTTTTAACAGTCTGTCATGCACGCGTATCATTGCGATCTTGATGATATCTGCCGCAGTTCCCTGAATCGGTGAGTTCATGGCAACACGTTCTCCAAAGGAACGCTGCATAAAATTGCTGCTTGAAAGTTCCGGTACCGGACGTCTTCTTCCAAACATCGTCGTTACATAGCCTTTTTCTTTTGCCTCTGCCACAAGCCCATCTAAAAACGTCTTGATCTTTGGATAAGTTTCAAAGTACCGTTCAATATACTCTGCAGCTTCTTTTTTGCTGATGCTTAGATCCTGGCTCAGTCCAAACGAACTGATTCCATATACAATCCCGAAATTGACTGCCTTGGCATTGCGTCGCTGCAGGTCTGTCACTTCATCAAATGGAATGTGAAATACCTGGGACGCCGTGATCCTGTGGATATCCTGTGCTTCCCGGTATGCCTCGATCAGCTTTTCATCCCCGGACATATGTGCTAAAACACGAAGCTCAATCTGGGAATAATCGGCATCCATAAACTCAAATCCCTCTTTTGGCACAAATGCCTTGCGGATCAGTCTGCCAAGTTCGATCCTCATCGGGATATTCTGCAGGTTTGGCTCCGTGCTGCTTAAACGCCCGGTAGCTGTGATCGTCTGATTAAAACTGGTGTGGATCCTGCCATCTTTAGCGATATAGTTTACCAATCCGTCCGCATAAGTGGACTTTAACTTGGTAAGCTGACGATACTCTAAAATATCAGAAACGATCGGATATTCCGGTGCAAGGCGGTCTAACACATCCGCCGCCGTGGAATAACCGGTCTTTGTTTTCTTTCCATACGGCATGGACAATTTTTCAAATAGGATCACTCCGAGCTGTTTTGGAGAATTGATATTAAACTCTTCTCCCGCTTCCTCATAGATCTGCTTTTCCAGTTCAGCGATACGCACTGCAAGTTTGTCCCCATACTCCGTGAGCGCCTCCCTGCACGCAATGATACCCTCATTTTCCATATCGGCAAGAGTAAATACGAGCGGCATCTCGATTTCCGTAAACAGATGATCCATGCCCTCTTCCTTTAAGTCTGTCTCCAGCGTCTTTTTCGATGCCTGTGCCACATATGCCATATAGCATACATAATTTAAAAATGCTTCCGGTGCATCTTTCATTGCCTGCTCTATGGTCAGTTTTCCAAGAAGATCTGCCTTTGACGGTATCATCTGTCCCATATAGTCTTTTGCAATATCCTCATATGGATACTCATTTTTCAGCGGATTCAGAAGATATGCTGCAAGCACACCGTCAAAAAGATTCGACAGGCCAATATTGCCGTTTACCTGTCGCTCCAGTAAGCCAAGCGCCGCAAGCTGCGGTTTTAAATCCAGTGTCGCATAGGACGCAGCCTCACTTGCGGTAAACATGGAAAGAATCTGCTTTGCCGGAAGATTTTCCCCTGCTTTTATGAAAAAGGTTTCTTCCTCTCCAGTTGAAATGGCAGCTCCAAGGCAGCACTCCACTGCATCATTTTCTGCACTTTCTACGATGCCGGACGGCTCACTGTCTGCCCCCGGCATATCTCCTGCCGCAAACAGATTCATCTGCCCGTCTGCTTCCTCGTGGCTATCCCTCTTTTTATCTCCGAAAACAATATAAAAACCACAGTCTTTTCCGCGCAGCTTTGCAAATACTTTCTCTGCCTCCTTACGGTCTTCCACAAGTTTAAAATGTTCTGCCGCCTGATTTTTTGGAGTTTCCACCGCAAAACGATTCAAAAGATTTTTAAACTCTAACCGTTTGCAGAGCAGGTATGCCTCCTCCGTGTACAGGCTGGAAATACCATTAAGTTTTGCACCGGAAAGATCATAATCAATGTCCGCATGGATCTCGATCGTCGCAAGCGTCTTACTCATCTGTGCCAGGTCATAATACTCTTTTAAATTTTTGCTCGCACGCGGTGGCTTTAATTCGTCCACATGCGCATAGGCATTTTCAACACTTCCATACTGCGCAATGATCGCTGTTGCCGTCTTTTCACCAATTCCAGGCACCCCAGGAATATTGTCTGCCGTATCGCCCATCAGCGCCTTGACATCAATAAACTCTATCGGCGTAACCTGATATTTTTCCTGTACCTCAGCGGCATTGTAATCCTCGATCTCCGTGCCTGTGCGCTTTGTTTTCGGGATACGGATCTTAATATGATCCGTTGCAAGCTGTAAGAGGTCACGGTCACCGGATACCACTGAAACTGTCAGCCCTTTTTGTTCACTCTGTTTTGCAATGGTTCCAAGCAGATCATCCGCCTCATAGCCGCCTTTTTCGATCGTGGTAACTCCCATCGCTTTTAACATCTCTTTCATGAGCGGAACCTGTTCCCGCAGTTCCTGTGCCATCGGTTTTCTCGTGCCTTTGTATTCTGCGAACATTTTGTGGCGGAAAGTCGGTTCTGACACATCAAATGCAACCGTAAGATAATCCGGCTGCTCTTCCTCTAAAATCTTGAACATAATGTTTAAAAAACCATAGACCGCATTCGTGTGTAATCCTTCCGAATTTGTCAAATCCGGGATTCCGAAAAATGCCCTGTTCAAAATACTGTGTCCATCTATCAATACCAGCTTTTCGCCCATTGTTCTCTCCATTCTTGTCCTTTAGATCGCTCTTGTGTAGCGTTTCAGCCACTCATTTTCCTCCGCTGTCATATACGGGGAAATGGTATCATATACCATCTTGTGATAATCGTTTAACATCTTTTTCTCACGTGCACTTAATAGATCCGGGTCAATCGCATCGAGATCGATCGGTGCATAGGTGATATTCTCAAACTCCATGAACTGTCCATACTCATTTTTCTCAGCTTTATGGCATACCAGCTCATTTTCGGTACGGATACCGTATTTACCCTCTAAATAAACGCCCGGCTCGTCGGTCGTGATCATGCCCTCTTCTAAGACACCGTTGTCATGGCGCTCCGGTACGACTCTCCAACGGAAACCATTCGGTCCCTCATGTACATTTAACACATAACCAACCCCGTGTCCGGTGCCGCATTTATAGTCAATGCCCATCTCCCAGAGTGGACCGCGGGATAAAATATCCAGGTTCAAACCGGTACATCCATATAAAAACTTCGCATGCGCAAGGTTCATATTCGAACGGCAGACGGTCGTAAAGTGCAGACGCATCTCATCTGTGATCGGGCCAAGTGCCATGGTTCTTGTGATGTCTGTGGTTCCCTCAAAGTAATGTCCGCCGGAATCCACAAGTAAAAATCCCTCCGGTTTTAACTCAGCGTCTGACTCCGGTGTTGCAGCATAATGCATCATCGCCGCATTAGCTCCGTAAGCACAGATCGTGTTGAAACTTAACTCAATAAAGTTATCCTGCTCTCTTCTTCTCGCCTCAAGATAGTCAGAAGCAGAGATCTCCGTCATCGGGATCTTTCCGATATTGGTCTTGAGCCAGTACATAAATTTGGTAAAGGCAACACCGTCTTTTACATGTGCAGCTCTGGTGTTGTCTACCTCCGTCTTATTTTTTACAGCTTTCATAAGTTCCGTCGGGTTTGGTTTGTCCACAACTTTGATTGCTTTATCAAGACTGTTCACGATACGGTAGTTGACCGTCCCGCGGTTCATCAGCACGACTGCGTCTGCCGGAATCTCCGGTACATAATCGTAGATCGCATCATACGGCTTTGTCGTGATATGGTTTTCCTCCAGGTAAGCACGGATTTTATCATCCACTACTTCCTCCTGTAAAAACCAGATACACTCTGTCTCGTTCAGCACAAGATAGGATAATACGACCGGCACATAATCAATATCGTTGCCGCGGATATTTAAAAGCCATGCGATATCGTAAAGAGATGTCAGAATATGAACATCTGCACCGTTCTCCTTCATAGCTTTCCTAAGATCTCCGATCTTATCCGCAGTACTCTTTCCGGAATATTTTTCCTCCAAAATAAATAAAGGCTGTTTGGACAATGCCGGACGATCCTCCCAGATCAGATCGATCAGGTCTTCTGTCACATGCATGGACACATTTTTTTCTGCTGCAATCTTTTCCAGTCTGCCGCCCCAGGTACCGTTTACAACACGTCCGTCAAATCCGAGACATCCGCCCTCTTTTAATCGATCCTTTACAAATTCATCGACTGTCGGCACGCCCTCTTCGCCCATGCGGTAGAGTGTGACTGTGCTGTCTTTCAGCTGATTCTCTGCCTGTACAAAATAGCGTCCGTCCGTCCAGAGCCCTGCCTCATCCAAAGTGATAACGGCAGTTCCCGCAGAACCGGTAAATCCGGTAATAAACTTTCTCGCCTTAAAATGATCTCCTACATATTCTGATTCGTGAAAATCAGCAGTCGGCACAACGTATACCGTGATGCCTCTCTTTTCCATCTCCGCACGCAGTGCCTTTAATCTTTCCTGTATCATTCTTTTATTTCCTCTTTCTTATATATTTCTAATATCACACCCGTTTGTCAGGCATCCGTATACTCAAAGAACTTCGTATCGATCTCCGGGTAAGAACGTTTCAATGAGATCGGTCTTCCGGAACGGTTCAAAAAGCAATGGGAACTCTTTCCGGTCGTGCGGAGTTCTCCGGTCTCCTTGTCTGTCATCCGGTATTCCACATCCATCTTGATACCATTATAGCGTGTGATCTTCGTCTCGATCACGACCGTATCATCAAAATGTACCATACTGTGATACTCGCAGGATACAGAGAGCACCGGACTGATAATCTCCATCTCCTCCATCTGTTTATAGCTGAGTCCGATCTGATCCATCAGATCCATCCTCGCTTCTTCCATCCATTTGATATAATTTGAATGATGGATGATTCCCATCTGGTCCGTCTCATAATATTTTGCATGATGCTCATATGGGCGGATTTTGATTTCATCGGCATTTTCATTATAAATTTCTATCTCTTTGTCTGACATATAAATCACTACCTTTCTCAAACTCCTCCAACGTATAGTATCTCACAGAAACGTTTTAATTTCAATGGTGCCTTTTTATCCATGCGATCAGTATCACGATCAGAATACAGGCAAGGGAAACCCCGGCTCCCACCATAAATCCCGGTGTCCGGTAGCGCAGCTCGACCGTATGTGTTCCTTCGGTAAGATATGTGCTGATAAACGCCTCACCAAACACTTCCGGATCCGTCTGTTCTCCATCAACATATAATTTCCATCCGGCATCATCCGCCACCGCAAAAATCAGTCGTCCTTCTTTTTTCACATCAATGGTTCCAGTGATTTTCGTATCGGAAAAGGAAGTCATCTCCATCGTCTGCTCATTTAACGTCTGATAAGCCGTATCTGCTGCATCGAGATTCAGGGCATATGCCGTAATATTCACTCTTTCTTCATTACTGTTTTTAATCCTCACTTGTGTGCCCGCCGTACAGTATCCAAGATCAAGTGTATAGCCATGCGAAACTTTTGTGAAAGACTTTGTCCTGCCGTCACTGATCTCTTCCGTCATGCTGTCCACAGTCGTCGATTCATAGGTTGCAAAAATGTATGCATCCTCCTGCACGTCAATCGTTGATTCCCCGACCACAGATTCGGACGGGATCTCCGTCAGCATCGGCTCATCTGCACCAAGAAGCTCTGCAAGTCTGTTCTGTGCCTCAATTTCATCTAAATCAGAATAATCCCACGCATCAATCACATCCTCATCCATCATAAAACCAAGTGGGAGCACATATTTATTTTCGTAAAGATACGTATTTCCGCTCTCTGCCACAAGGGTGCGGATCGGGTTTGCTTCCATTGCGTTATCAGCGATCACATAGCGCAGGGACATCATTGCTGATAACAGCGGTGTTGCCCCGTTTACACAGTAGAAATTCTTGCCGCCTTCCATTCCGACTGCCTGGTAAAAATGACTGACATCCAGATTCATCAGCGATGAAAATTGCGTTGCGGAACGATATCCATACAGCGCCGCATCATTTTTCGTTTTGCGCTCTAATTCTTCCGTGCGGTAAAATAATATGCCCTTATCCTGTGCCTGATTTTCCGCCTCTGCAAGCACTGCATGATAGTCATCCATGGATTTCACATAGGCAGTCCTGCTCGTCGTATCAAATCCGGTCACATTGTAGTTAAAAAATAATTCTAAAAGCATCGCTGCACAGCCAAACGAGAGCATGATTTTTTTCAGTTCTTCCCTGGTCGCCTTTTTGATCTTTCCAATCTTTTTTACCACATCTTCCAGGATACATTCCTCCGCATAAAAATAGATCAGCAGCACCACAATATAGCTGCCCAGAAATACATAAGTTGCCGTTGCCGCGCTCTCTCCTAAGATCGTCCCATCGGAAAAATGATAGGAAACTGCCATCAGACCAACCGATGCCACTCCCGCTGCGATCACATCTAAAAATCTCGTTCCTTTGAAATGCAAAAATGCCTCGTAGGATACCGCAAGCATCAGAAATGCATATAAAAAGGTCTGTCTGCCCGGCAGGGAATCCGGGAAGTGCATGCCATGCCAGATGAAATCAAGTATATTATTCGAAAAACTGATGACAAAAAATGCTGCCAGAAGTCCGCGTGAAAGCTTCTTTTTCCAGGAGATCTCACGGTTGAAAAGATACAGTACAAACAAAAGAAGCACAAATACGCCACAGTAAATATTCGGCCAGTGGTCTTTGCCCGTATAAGGTTCTGTCATCACCGAGTGTCTCCCCAGCTCTGCAATGATGTTAAAATACCATTCCATTGTATCCGGAAATGAAATATTCTGTGAGCCGCTCGCTCCAAGGGTGATCGCCTCAGGAATGATCAGTATCGCTCCCGTCCCGCCCGCCAGAAGGGAATAAATTGCGAAACGGATCCACGCACCGATCCCGGTCTCTTTATTTTCCAGCCATGTGATCACAAACCAGATCACCTGAAAAATGCAGACCATGATCGCAATGTAATAATTACTGATAATACATAAAGACAGTGAAATATAATAAAGCAGTACTTTTTTCTCTTTGATCAGCTGTTCGAGTCCAAGAACGACAAGTGGTGCCAGCATCATGCAGTCTAACCACATGATATCCCATGCATAGGCTGCTGAGAATCCGCACAACGCATAGGCTGTTGCAAAAATGCTGATTGCAGCATGATTTTTTTCAAAATGTTCCTTTAAATAATATCCGAAAAACAGTCCCGCCAATGAAATTTTTAAAATCACAAGCAAGGTCATAAATTCGATCACATGATTCTGCGGACAGAGTAGCAGCAGCCAGTTTAAGGGACTTGCCAGATAATAGGCGTACAGTGAAATAAAATCTGCTCCAAGTCCGATATTCCAGGAGTAAAACATGCTGCCGCCATGTTTGATCTTATCCATCAGCTCCGTGAAAAACGGGCAGTACTGATGATACATATCGATATGTAAAATACACTGCTCTCCAAACGGATAGACGTCATGAAGAATGCAGATCACAGTCAGAATAAAAAACGGCAGAAAGAACGACGCAATAAGCGGCATTCTTTCTTTCCACAACTGATTTTGGAGTTTCTTTTCTCTTTTCAAAACAAAACCTCTCTTTTTATCATTTCCTAATTAACAGTTCCATGATCAAACAGTTCATAATACTGCAATTTCCGGTAAATATCCATCTCATCTTTTTCATCCGAGGCGCGGACTTCACTGCCATCCGCTTTTACTGTACGCACCGCGGAAATAACCGGGTATTCTGATTTTAAATGTAACAGATACGAACGATATTCATCCAATGGAACACCGGCGTGCTCTAAGACTTCCGCTGCCAGATAGTTCACGCTCGTGTCTGCACCCGTTTCCTCTCCAATATCATAGTTTGCCCACACCACATAAGGAACCTGATAACGCAGTTTCTGCTGTTCCTCTGTCAAGTGATTCCAGGACATCCCGTTCTTTGCAAGAACCGTAGATGCAACGGCATCACTCGGCTGATGATCTCCGAAAAAAACGATCACTGTTTTTTCATCTGCCTCTTCAAAATAGGAGATCAGATGTTCTAACGCGGAATCGGAAAGTTTTACCAGGGATAAATACTGCTGCAGTGAAAAATTTGTAGAATCTTTCACCGAGATATCCGGTGTAAAATTGCCGTACTGATCCTGATATCCACCGTGATTTTGCATGGTCACATTAAACACAAACAGCGGCGCATCCTTTTCCTTATTTTCATAAAATTCAATAATCTTATCCACGCAGCTCTCATCGCTGATATACTGTCTGACATACTGCGGATTCACATAATCATCTTTAAACACGCTCTCATTAAATCCCAGCATCGGATAGACCGTATCGCGTTCCCATCCGCCGGCATTGTAAGGATGTGTCGCAATGGTCTGATATCCTAAAGTCTTCAGATAATCCGGAAGTGCCTTCAAATCTCCATTGATGTACTGCTGATACGGGATGCTCCCCTGCGGGAGGAATGCCATTGTATTGCCGGTCAGAAATTCAAACTCTGTATTCGCGGTATTTCCACCGCAGACAGATACGTTTAACATTCCCGTAACCGTATTTTTCTCCCCCTGCTCTAAGCTGTGGATAAACGGCATGTAATCCTCGTTGGTTTCAAAATCACCTAACACGGACAGATCCGAAAATGACTCATTCATCATTACAATGATATTCGGAAGATCTTCCTCCTTTTGTGTATCGTCTTCTTCTGCCTTAGAGCCTGATTTCTCCGACATTGCACCGTCCTCCCCGTAGGAATCAAGCACCGCCTGTGCCTCAGCGGCGCTGTAATGCTCCGGTTTGTCGATCGACATATAGGCAAGATTCATGACAAATGTGACTGCCATACCATCCACATCCGTCATGTAGACCGGCGTGAACAGTTTATTGTAAAGTCTGTGGCTGTTCTGAAAGTTCTCCTGCTGCAGTGTTCCCGCAAACAATGAAAGAACCACAGCCACCAGCGCTGCCGGAATCAGCCGTTTCCAGAATACCAAACGTGTCACTTTTACTTTTATAAAACGAAATAATACGATTGCTGCAAAAAATACCAGTGTCACAACGACCATGCGCGTATCCGGCATAAAATCATAATTATCTGCAACGCTCACAGCCGTTTTCCAGGAAAAAATATCCCACGGCACAATCGGATTCGTCCGGAAACGCACCACATAACTGTTCGCAATTCCATAAACCATTGCTGCAATGTATACGATCCGGTGCGCAGCCTTTAATTTTCCCGTCAGCACAAACAGGAAAACTGTTACCAGTTCAAACAGCACGATATTAAAAAACTGTGCCCACGGACGTACCACTGCAAATGGATTGTGCGAATAACACTCCATCAGATAAAAACAAACTGCCGGCGGTAAAATGACAAGCAGTAATGTAACAATCCCACTCCCTGTCTTTTTTAAGATATCTGTTTTCCTGTCCGTCTGTTTTGCCCTGTCCGCCTTTCTCTGATTTCTCTGCTCCTTTAATTTTTCAAAAAAACCTTTCGGTTTTGTATTTTTTCTTTTTCTGCTCGCATTCATATCAAACCTCACTTCAAAGGGAGAATCTACTTTCCCCGGATCTTTAGCCGAATGATATTTTAGCACATTCCTCATACAAATAACATCCGTTCGTAAAAAATTCATAAATTCCTAAATATTACTGCGTATTTTCCCTGAATCTAAATTTGTATGTCTGGATTTTTGCATATTATGTCGAATCCGGCAGTTATTTTGACGCTTTATGTTAATAAAGTAACAATGTTTCTCCACAGACGTCTTTATTGTCTTGACATTTCAGGGAATATTTTTTAACATAAAACATATATGATGTATCGATTTGAATGGCGTAAAAAGGAAAATGAATATGAATAGCGAAGCTGAAATCACCCGTCTGGCAAAAGAAAATGAAACATTCCAAAAAATCATCGAGACACAGCAACATACGATCAATCTTCTCATTGATCATTTTATTTCCGGTCAGAAAGAAAAAGAGCCAGAAAAGAATTAAGTTATCACTTAAACTTTTCTGGCATAAAAAAAAGCTGCTGACGGGAATCGGACCCGTGACCTCCGCACTACCAATGCGACGCTCTACCGACTGAGCCACAGCAGCATCATGTTTTCTCAACACCTGTATTACTATACAATAGGATCGTCCGATTGTCAAGCATAAAATCCAAGAAATTTTTGTAATTTTTCAAAATATTTATACTTATTCAACATTTCCGGGGGTTTGAAATAACTTTAACCACCTGACAACACCCCCGGATGCGTACAAAATACGCATCCGGGGGTGCTGTTCTTCGGGTCTTCTGGCTACCTGGTGTTCCGCCACCACATCCGTTATGTTCTTCCCGTTTTCGCTTCAACCAGCCTCTCCTTCTTTACATCCGATTCATAATCTTGATGTGTGACTTAAAAAGAGAATAATATTTCATTCCCTTATCCTTGCCATAATGTCCCTGCAATGCTGCTCTTAATGAATTAAGGTTCTTTCTCTTTGTATTTGCTTTATACAAAAACGAAGAAAAATCTTCCGGACAGTCCATTTTCGGATCACTGTAAGCAAATACCGTCTGACAGTAAACATCAAACTTCTCTTCCTCACTGATCGCAGTCTGATTTACACGACAGATTGCATACGCAGAACTGTTTTTTGCCTCCTGATAAAGTTCTTTTCCAATATCTTCACCAAAGAACAATACCAGCGCATTGTGAAAATCTGCAAGCCGATCCTTACTGATGCAGGTAAGCAGACTGCGAATGACATCGTCCTGTTCCTGTGAGATCTCTGTCTTTTCAACTGCTTCCTTACGCGGATCTGTAAATGGCAGTTTCTGATCCGCATTTACAGTTTCATCCGGCCTCATGATTTCATCCGGTATCTCCATCTGGATTTCTCCCGGTTCTGACTGTTCATCTGTTCCTGCAGTTTTTTCCGTCTGTGCCGTTTCTTTTATTTTTGCTGTTTCCACCTGCTCTAGAGTTTCCTCCGGTTCTGCCATTTTATCCGGTTTTCCGGCTTCACCCGGTTCTGCTGTCTCATCCGGTTTTCCGGTTTCACCCGGTTCTGCTGTCTCATCCGGTTTTCCGGCTTCACCCGGTTCTGCCGTCTCATCCGGTTTTCCGGCTTTTCCCTGCTCCAACACTCCGGTCAGTTCTGCAGTCTCCATCATTTCTGAGGCTTCATTCAGTTTTGAGACTTCATTTAACTCTGAAACTCCATTCAGCTTTTCGACCTCACCCGGCTCTTCGCTTTTATCCGTTTCTGTCATCTCATTCATCTTTGCTGTCACAATCTCAGCTTCATCTGCCAGACTTCCAGCCACGTCCCCGGCGTTCTTCTCCTCCGCTTCAAAGAAAATTTCTCTTTCTCCATTCGTCTTTGCTTTTTGCTGCAGTCTGCGGTTTAATTCCTTTCCGCTCAAACGCTGCACCGGCATGTTACGCTGTTTCCAGTAGCGTACGGCTGCATCAAATCCGGTATCATTTGAAACGATCACATAGCTGTTTGCCTGATTCTCACACAACAAGTATCCAAGCTGTGTAACAAGCTGGAAATCCAGTGCATTGCTTCCCTCAAAACATTTTATAAACTCTGCTTCTTTCTCCGTCTCCTTCAGTAACCTCACATTTTCGTAATTCATATGCGGACTTTTCTGCGTATAAAATACGATCACTTCCTCATCGGGCTGTGATGCTACCAGTAACGGCACCCATATATCGCCTACATTCTCACTGTCAACCAAATATATTCTTTTCATCTGATCACCGGCTGATTGAAACAGTTTTATTATAACATAAGACGGAATGAAGCCTCCACTCTTTTTTACAAAATATCAATATATTCTCCTGCAAGCGCTTTGTTCATACTGCGCACTGCACAGAATTTTCCACACATGGAACAGGTGTCCTCATGCTCCGGTTTTCTACTGTTCCAGATTGCTTTTGCGGTTTCCGGATCAATCGCACATTCCCACTGCGCATCCCAGTCTAAGACGCGTCTTGCGTCTGCCATCTTATCATCGATCTCTCTCGCACCACGGACTCCTTTTGCGATGTCTGCAGCGTGTGCCGCGATCTTTGATGCAATGATTCCCTGTTTTACATCCTCCACATTTGGAAGTGCCAAGTGTTCTGCCGGTGTGACATAGCATAAAAATGCTGCTCCGTTTTGTGCTGCAATCGCCCCGCCGATTGCGGATGTGATATGGTCATATCCCGGTGCGATATCAGTGACAAGTGGTCCTAACACATAAAATGGTGCTCCCATGCAGATGCTTTGCTGGATCTTCATATTTGCTGCGATCTGATCCATCGGCATATGTCCCGGTCCTTCTACCATGACCTGTACATCTTTCTCCCATGCGCGTTTTGTCAGCTCTCCAAGTCTTACTAACTCTTCGATCTGACAGACATCGGATGCATCTGCGAGACATCCCGGACGGCAGGCATCTCCAAGTGAAATGGTAACATCATGCTCACGGCAGATTTCAAGGATCTCATCATAATATTCATAAAACGGATTTTCCTCCCCCGTCATGCACATCCATGCAAATACAAGGGAACCGCCGCGGGAAACGATGTTCATTTTACGTTTATGTTTCCGGATCTGCTCGATTGTCTTTCTTGTAATTCCGCAGTGCAGTGTCACAAAATCCACACCATCTTCCGCATGCAGACGCACCACATCAATAAAATCTTTTGCGGTCAGTGTCGCAAGATCTCTCTGGTAATGGATCACAGAATCATAGATCGGCACGGTACCGATCATTGCCGGACATTCTGCAGTCAGTTTTCTGCGGAACGGAATCGTATTGCCGTGGGAAGATAAATCCATGATGGCATGTGCACCCATGCTGACAGCCGCCATCACTTTCTCCATCTCCACATCATAATCCTTGCAGTCTCTCGACACACCGAGATTGACATTGATCTTCGTGCGTAACATTGATCCTACACCTTCCGGATCAATGCAGGTGTGATGCTTGTTGGCGCAGATTGCTACTTTTCCCTCTGCTACAAGCGGCATCAGCTCTTCTACGGTCATGCGCTCTTTTTTCGCTACAATTTCTAATTCTTTGGTCACGATGCCTCTGCGTGCGGCATCCATCTGTGTGGTATACTGTTCCATACGTTTTTCTCCTTTTTCGCATGGGGGACTGCTTGAACCACTGTCTGGCAAACGAATTCTCCACGTCAAAAAATCTCCTGCCGCAAGCGCGACAGGAGATAGCATCTTCCCAATACGCTCCCTACGACAGTATTAACTGACAGGTTCAAAGAGTCAGGTTTTAACCTTCTCAACTGCAATCCCTCCGGGCATTCTCCCGGACATGCAGTCCCTCTGCGTTGTTTTCTATTAAGTTTTATCGACTTGTTCAGTCTAGCCTAATCTGTGACGGTTGTCAATATTTGTACAACAAAAAAGACAGCCACTGCTGTCTTTTTTAGGAGAAGGTATTTTTACTATGGGGTATAGCAAAAACTATATATAATGTATTGGGGGGTTTTTACAGTGATTATAATAGCATGATTTTCTCAATAAGTGTTCACAAATGTTACAATTTTCTCATTTATTTTTTATGCAATATGCACAGGTATTTTTCGTGACTATCTACAAAAAAGAAGGCGAATCTTCTACATCTTCCCTATTTCAGGATTCGTCTCCCGAATTTTTGCTTTAATACGGGAGAGCGCATTATCAATAGATTTTGGTGATTTTCCCATTTTTTCTGCAATCTGCTGATAATGAAATCCCGCAAGATACTGGTCTAATACTTCCCGTTCCATCTTACTTAAATGCGTCCTGAGCTTCTCCCAGAACTGTGCCACATTTTCCTGATCGATCATCATCTGCTCCGGATTTCCGATTCCGTCCATGGTCAGCGTTTCCGCCAGAGGATATCCGTTTTCACTGTTTTCTGAGTAGAAAGAAACATAGGAATTGAGCGGCGCATGTTTTTTCCGGTTCGACGCCTCAACTGCCTTGTATAACTGTCTCGTAATACACAATTCTGCGAAATGAAAAAAAGATGTTTCTTTCGTATCATCGTAATCTCTGATTGCCTTAAACAGACCGATCATTCCCTCCTGGATCAGATCATCCGTCTCACCGCCAATCAGAAATACTGCATTTGCCTTTTTGCGGACCAGCGGTTTATATTTATCTAAAATGTAATCCATGATCTTTCCGTCCGGATCACCGCTGTTTTTTAATGCCGCAATCAGCTGTTCGTCTGTCAAATCCCGATATGACTCTAACATGTTCCTCCCAAGACTCCTGATACAATATCTACCACGGCGTTTTTTTCTACCGTTGCGGTGTTCTCTACCACCTGCGACGTCTTTTATTGCTGCTGTGTTTTTTACCGCTGCGGTGTCTTCTACCGCTGCGGTGTCTTCTACCGCATGCGTTGCCGCACAATCTCATAGGCAAGCACACCTGCTGCCACCGATGCGTTCAGGGAATCGATATCCCCTTTCATCGGAATGGATGCCACAAAATCACAGTTCTCGCGCACCAGTCTGCCAACACCCTCGCCTTCACTGCCGATGACAAGACCGATCGGTCCTTTTAAATCCAGATCATACATGCAGGTTCCATCCATGTCCGCACAGACAAACCACATTCCTTTGTCCTTTAACTCTTTCATTGTTGCAGTCAGATTTGTCACCTTTGCAACCGGTGTATAATTGATTGCTCCGGCGGATGTCTTTGCCACAGTTGCCGTCAGACCGACCGCGCGGCGTTTCGGAATAATGACACCATGCGCACCGGCAAGATTTGCCGTACGGATGATAGCGCCAAGGTTATGCGGATCCTCGATATTATCCAGAATGAATAAAAATGGCGGCTCGCCCTTTTCCTCTGCCAATTTTAGCATATCCTCCACTTCGGCATACTCATATGCTGCAGCAACTGCGATCACTCCCTGGTGTTTTTTTGTCTCAGAAAGCTGATCTAAACGCTCTTTTTCCACAAAATGCACGATCGTGTCATGTTTTTTTGCCTCTCTGACAATCGTGCGCACCGGACCATCCTGACAGCCGTCCAACACAAATAATTTGTCAATTGTTTTTCCGGAACGGAATGCCTCTAACACGGCATTGCGTCCCTCTATTTTCAGCTCTTCGTAGCCCATTACTCTCTCCTTTTACATTTTAAGTGCAAGTTCGTCCACACCGGTCTTTACCAGTTCCACCAGACGTTCAAACTCATCTTTTAAATACAGGTATCCCATCAGCGCCTCAAATCCGGTTGCTTTCCGGTAATCAGACATTGTGGCATTTTTTGCCATTGTCGGCGATTTTGCATTCCTTCCACGACGGTACACTTCTGCTTCTTCCTCCGTCAGCATCGGAAGTAATTTTTCAATCATTTCCGCCTGTGTGTGTGCTTTTACGATCTGGCTTGTCCGCTTGTGAAGTTCTCCTGCTCTCGTGTTTCCTTTTCCTACGACAACAGACCGGATCACCAGATCAAATATTCCATCTCCGATATAGGCTAACGTAAGAGGCGAATATGTCCGGATATCCACTTCACTGATTCCGAACTGTTCTTTGATATAAGAGTCTATTCCTTTCTGCATTGGCATTTCCTCTCTCTCACGCTTTGTGCCAGATCACACCTTCTCGGGTATCTTTCAGTACAATGCCTTTTGCAAGCAGTTCATCGCGGATTGCATCTGCTTTTGCAAAATCTTTTGCTTTCTTTGCTTCCTTTCGTTCTTCAATCTTTGCAAGTACATAGCTTTCTAATTCTGCATCGATCTCCTCTTTTGCATCTGCCTGTGCCGTTGTCAGATTTAAGGATAATACTTTATCAAAATCATTGATCAGCGCAAGTTTTGTCTTATCGTTCATATCATCTTTGAGCAGATCATAAATGATCGTGATCGCCATCGATGTATTTAGATCGTTGCTGATCGCATCCTCAAATTTTGCCTTATAAGCATCAAATTTATCCTGCTGTACTGTTCCCTCATCCTTTAATTCTGCGATTCGTTTGGTCAGTTTTTTATAAGCTGCAGCCATATTATCTAATACTTCATAGGAAAACTCCAACGGTTTTCTATAATGGGACTGCAGACAGAACATACGGTATACGATCGGATCATACCCCTTTTCCTGCAGCAGGGATACGGTAAGGAAATCCCCTTTGGACTTACTCATTTTTCCGGATTTATCATTTAAATGCTGTACATGGAACCAGTATTTACACCATGTATGGCCAAGGTAACTCTCTGACTGTGCAATCTCATTGGTATGGTGCGGGAAAATATTGTCTACACCGCCGCAGTGGATATCTACATACTCGCCCAGATGTTTCATACTGATGCATGAGCACTCAATGTGCCATCCCGGATATCCAACGCCCCATGGGCTATCCCATTTAAGCGCCTGATCCTCAAATTTTGACTTTGTAAACCAGAGTACAAAATCATTTTTATTTTTCTTATTTACGTCCTCTTCCACATCGTCGCGTACACCGACTAACAGCTCTTTTTCGCTCTGGGAAGAAAATACATAATAATCGTCTAATTTGGATGTATCAAAATAAACATTTCCACCTGCCACATAAGCATAACCTTTTTCGAGCAGCACCTCGATCATATGGATGAACTCCGGGATACAGTTCGTTGCCGGCTCCACAACATCCGGTGTCTTGATATTTAACTTCTTACAGTCACTAAAGAAAGCGTCTGTATAATATTTTGCGATCTCCATCACTGTTTTGTGCTCTCTTTTTGCACCTTTTAACATTTTATCTTCCCCGGTATCTGCATCGGAAGATAAATGTCCCACATCCGTGATATTCATAACACGTTTTACATCATATCCGACATAGCGGAGTGATTTTTCCAATACATCCTCCATGATGTAACTTCTGAGGTTGCCGATATGTGCAAAATGGTATACGGTCGGTCCACAGGTATACATGCCGATCTTTCCATCCTCATGCGGGATCACCGTTTCTACTTTTCTTGTCAGTGTGTTGTAAAATTGAAATTTATTTTCCATTTAAATAATCCTCCTTGTTTTGCGAAGCAAAATGCGAATCCTCTGATGAGCAGAGGATTTTACTCCTTGTTTTGCGGAACAAAATGCAATTTATTTTGTTTTTTGTGCATCAGCACTTAAAATCCGGACTGCCTGCTCTAAATCAAGCACACGGTTGACCAGTTCTGCATTTTCCCTCTGCAGTACAGTAATATCCTCTTTGACCGGATCCGGCAGATGGCACTGATCCATATCACTGCGCGGCATCTTCACATTGTCACGTTTTACGATTCTTCCCGGAACACCAACTACGGTACAGTTTGGCGGCACTTCCTCTATGACCACACTTCCCGCTCCGATCTTGGAATTTTCTCCAACGGTGAAGGAACCGATGATCTTTGCACCCGCACTGATCATAACGTTATCCCCGATCGTCGGATGACGTTTTCCGGTCTCTTTTCCGGTACCGCCTAGTGTCACACCCTGATACAGAGTAACATTGTCCCCAACGATCGCCGTCTCTCCAATGATCACACCACTTCCGTGATCAATAAAAAATCCTTTCCCGATCGTTGCTCCCGGATGTATCTCAATTCCTGTTTTTCTCGCTGCCCGCTGTGAAATAAATCTCGCCCAGAAGAAATGTCCTTTTAAATACAGCTTATGCGCACGTCTGTAGCTCAACATAACCCGAAAACTCGGATAAAGCAATACCTCCATCGGCGATTTGATCGCCGGGTCCCGCTCCTTTATCACTGTAAATTCTTCCTTAATATGACTGATGATTCCCAAAACTGGCATCCCCTTTCCTTAACCAAATAATAGAATGTACGCTCCGCGAACATTCTATTATCATGAAAAACGGATCATTTCATCTCTAAGAGACGAAATGATCCGTGGTTCCACTCTAACTTAAGGATCTTTTGATCCTCACTCAATACACTTAACGCGTGTTACTCGTATCCGGATACTGTACTGGCAGACAAACCGTTTCCCCGGACAGGCTCACGGAGGCACTTCGGAAATCTCTTTCTGAAAACTGCTTGCAGCCGATGGCAGTTTCTCTCTGTCAGCACTCTGATTTCTTACTCTTCCCGCTCAACGCCCTTATCATATTTTTACTGGTAAGTTGATTCGCTTACTCTAGTTTATGCACTTACCCCCGATTTGTCAACGGTTTTATTTTTTCTCAGTCTTTTTCTCATTGCACACAACCATTTTCCATGTTACATTATAGATAGTATCCTGTGGTTTCCAGGGGGATAATTTATAACTGATACGAAGGATTTTTTAATATGGAACAGTCAAAAGAAACTTTGCTAATCGTAGATGATTCACGCTTACAGCGTGCCGTTTTAAATGAAATATTCTCTCCGGCCTTCAATATTCTTGAAGTATCTTCCGGTGAGGAATGTCTGCAGATGATCAAAGATAAAAAAAATATGATTGACCTTGTCCTTTTAGATCTTGTCATGCAGGGAATGGATGGTTTCGATGTTTTAAAACACCGCCAGGAAATGCCGGAGTTTAAACAAATTCCAGTCGTGGTTCTGACAACCACCGACACTCCGGAAGTACAGACGAAAGCTTTCGAATTAGGCGCAAGCGACTTTCTCAGTAAACCCACTGAACCTGCCATTGCACGTCACCGTATTGACAATATTTTAAAGACGAACCGCAGACTGAATCATATTTTACAAAAACAGGAAGCTCTGCGGATTAAATCATAAGTGGATGAGATGACGCATCTGCTGAATAAGGCCACAGCAGAGCACGCCATTTCCCACATACTTTTATCCACTCCGGAAGAATTACATGCATTGTTTGCCATAGATATCGACAATTTCAAAGCTGTCAATGACATCTTTGGGCATAAAATGGGCGATCATACAATCTCTGTCGTAGCCGGTATTCTTGCATCTCATTTTTCCGGTTCCGACATTATCGGACGCATCGGCGGAGACGAATTTGTTGCTTTTATGCGGGATATAGCCTCCAGACAGGCTGTCTATGAAAAAGCACAGGAACTTTTAGATGCAATTTTAGATAAAGAAGCTTTATCCATTCCTGAAAACGTTACGATCAGTATCGGTATTGCATTCACAGAGCCTTATGAAACTTCCTACACAACACTTTTTCAGAAAGCAGACACTGCACTTGGGAATTCAAAAAAATCCGGGAAACAATGTTTTTCCGAGTATGGTGTTTCTGCACAGAAACCAGACACTGCCATGAAAAATATTTTATTATATACACATTCCAGAAATGTTGCTTCCACTTTAAAATTTGCATATTCTTACCCGGACAGACTCATAAAAGTATCTTCCGTTACGGAAATACGCTATGCCATTATGGATAAAAATAACCATGTTCCTGCCGTTTTCATAGATGTATCCGAAACCGGAGATGATGGCAGGCAATTGTGGGATGAATTAAGTCATGAGTCCTGGGCTTCGTCAACTCCCATTATCGCAATCTGCAAAGAGGGTAATCTGACTCAGATTCGAAATGCCATATTATCTGATCTGATCAATGATCTCATTTTTGAACCGATTGATGTGGAAAGCATAAAAAGACGTATCAAAAAACATCAAACCCTGTAAAAAAACAACGGTCAGATGTTACTTATCATTCATCTGACCATTGTTTTTCTTTCATCCGGTTTCTTTATCTGAACTATTTTTTTATCTGAACTGCTTTTTTCTTTGACCAGTCTGAGTAGATCCTCACTTTTTTTGTACCGGACTTTACTTCTTTATATGTACGTACTTTTACATAATATTTCTTTCCCGGTTTTAATCCTTTGATTTCTTTAACTGTCGTCTTATTACTTTTGATCACAGCCGTCTTCGTATTTTTTTTGCCAAACGATGCATCTGCTGTATATACTATCTCATAGCCGCTCGTCTGTGATGCCTGTTTCTTCCATTTCACAGTCATGGATTTTTTCCCGGATTTTACACTTGAAATAGAAGTTCCCTTTGGACAGATTTCAAATGTCTTTTTCAGTATTCCCGAATAATTTCCCTGAAACTTCACGGTCACTGTTGCTTTTCCGACTTTTTTATTATTCTGATACGAGACTTTATAAAAGCTGCCTGAAATCACTTTTCCCTTATTATCCGTCACTTTGATGGCAGGTTTTTTCGCTTTTCCATCATAACTATAATGATCTTTCGACAATTTTACCGTCTTTGGTGCATTGATTTTCACCTGTTTCAATACTGTTTTGCACAAGCTGCACATGGTCACATTCTTTCCATTGCTGCCCGGTTTTGCAGGTGTCAGTTTTTTCTCCGGTGTATGGGACTTCTTTGCAATTTTTTCTGTATAACTGTCCCCACATGCACAGGAATAAATTTTTTCTCCCTCTTTCATGCAGGTTGCCTCTGTCGTTTTTTTCAACACATAACTGTGTTTGTGCACCGGTTTCTCTGTTGGCGTTTCCGTCGGTGTTTCTGTCGGTTTCTCTGTCGGTGTTTCTGTCGGCTTCTCCGTCGGCTTCTCTGTTGGTTTCTCCGTCGGCTTCTCTGTCGGTTTCTCTATTGGTTTCTCCGTCGGCTTCTCTGTCGGCTCCTCCTTATCAGGCTCCTTCAGAGCTGGGATCACCACTTTTTCACGGCTGAGTTCTTCTTTACATCTGGTGCAGTATACTACTTTATCATAACTTCCGTCCACACCCACTTTCGCTTCCACGCGATTTTCAGTGACCGGCTCTCCTTTTTTGTGTCCTGATGCCGGAACCGTTATATTCTCACGGGAAAGTTCTTCCCCGCAGCCTTTATCCTTACAATAAACTACCTTATCGTAGCTTCCTTTTTGGGTACAGGTCGCAGCTATCTCGTTTTCTTTTACCGGCTCGCCCGCCACATGCTGATGTGATACACCTGGTTCATCTGTGAATATTATTTCCTTTTCTGCCAACACGGTATCTTTCAGTGCTTTTACATCTGCCACAGTATCAGGATGTCTTTCTATCGGTTCTAAACAGAATAAAAGTGTATATTTTCCTGTTTGCACCTTACCATATGCAATCAGATAATAATGATCCGGTTCATTTTCATCTACATCTAAGCGAATCGGATTTATCCAGTCTGTTTTCTGCTGTATCTCTTCGTCGTCACTATTCCAGTAATCCGAACGGATTAATACCATATTATCATAAAATGATTCATAATTTACCACATCATCAAATGTATAGGCTTCTCCATCCTGATCCTTCCATATTACATTCAAATACGGACTATCACCTGTTTTATCCTCCATGTTTGTCGGTATATGGTTAATAACAACATTTTTCGGATAAGATTTTACCTCGATACTTCCAAGTTCACGCTCCACCGGTACATAATTAATATACGGCGTCCATGTTCCATTTTTACGGATCAGACTGTAATTATTTTTTATAGCTGTGTCTGATAAGACAAAACTTCCTGCTGTTCCGTTTTCCGACGCAATATATGCATGTCCACTTAAAATCGTTCCCGGTATGACATGACTCACCGTCTGAAACTGCGTAACCCCACTTATCTGCCCATCAATCTGAACATATCCATCTTTATTGAGAACAAGTTTTCCTCTTGCTGCATTATCATCACTACCTGTAAAACTGCCCTTTACCAAAGCATCCAGCACCTGTGTGAGATCCAGACATCCCCCATTTTTCAGTGTAATATTATTTAACTGTGCCGTCCCATCTTTCGGCTGCAGTCTTCCTCCTGCATCCAATAGGATATCTTTGACACCCGTTGTCACCACACCCAGAACAGCACAATTTTTTACCGTCATTACAGTTTTATCATTTCCTTTAATTTCTGAAAGAGTGATTTCATCATATCCCTTCTGATCACCCAAAAAATCTAAAGACGCTAAAGATGTGTTTTCTGCTGAAACAGTCCCACGTATCTTTGCATCAGCATCCAGCTCTAATTTTGCACTGCCCGTATAAGCAGTCCTTTGTCCGGCTGATGCTTCATGTCCCAGATAGATATCCTGAAACATAGTCTTATTGTTCTCATTTGTGACAGTAAGTGAAGCGTTTGTTCCCACTGCAGTATTGCTGTGATATCCTCCTGCATACACAGTTGGAAGAAGTTCTTTTTCTGTGCCTACAATCGGATTCGGCTTATCAGGTCCTGCCAGATATGTACTTACATTATTCAGTACAAGACTATGTCCTGCTAAAAAGATCTCACGGTGCGGAACACTGCCAAGTCCATTACTAGAATTAAACACCAATTGTATATCCCGTATCTCTACATCATCCCCCATGATCTGAATTGGATGACTACAGGTGATACTCCCCGTTCCATTTCCTGTAATGGTTGTCCCCCCCGGTATTTGAACAGGTTTCATCTGTCCCTTAATGGAACCATCTGTCTCCGTCAATTTATCATCGCGGATCGTAAAACTGCCTTCTACTACAATATTCTTCTTTCCACTGCTTAAAGCATTCGCAAATTCATCGTAATCTGTCACGATCACCGCATCTTCTGCCAGCACCGACACTGCTACCTTTTGCATATTCCCGCTCATTGCCGGAACCGGTATGCCGGAAAGCAGCAGTCCCGCAGCCATAACTCCACAACAGAAACGTATCATCCTTTTTTTCATAAACTCATTTTCCCTTCTTTTGTACATAAAAAGACCCAGCATATATCTTTGCTTTGAATATCCCTTGATGTCCTTACAAAAAATATATCTGAGTCTCATTTCAATTCACCAAAATATGGTTTATCATATCTTATTTTTATGATCGTGTCAATACATTTTATATTTTATCAGGGATTTCGCTTTTAACTTTTTTATCTATGCATTTTTATAAATAATCCAGTTATCAGCATTCCATCTGCGGTTACCCTTCGTTCCTGGTCAATACGCGCAAAATTCCCCCTGCTTTTTCCCTATATATTTTTTCTGCTGATTTTCTATCCGCCTTTTTCACATAAAATCTGTTTCACTTTTTCTGTTAGCAGCTCATCGCAAAAAATCCGGTTTATGCTCTTTCGGCTTATACCACTTCCTGCAAAGTTCCGGCTTCTTCGGTACAAATATAACTCTCTTACATTAAAGCCTATGATTATCAGATTAAATATGGTTTCAACCGCATCTCGACAGTAACAGTGCTTTGCGTGGTAATACGTTTTCAATTGATGGAAACCATTCTCCTCAATGTCCCACCTGCGGTGCATCATTTCCCATAAGACTCGGTAGTCTGCCGCTTCCAGAGTCGTTACAAGCCACATGAAACGCTCTGTTTCTTTTCCATTTTCTTCCCACTGCTCATGATACCGCACCACACGCAGTTTATATGGACACCCTTCCATCTTAAAACCAGAAAGATCCCATACTTCAATCTTCTTTTTCCCTTTCCAGAAAGATGCCTTTTTTCCCTCATCCTGTTTGAACAGACGCTCTGCATCCTGAAAAATCATTCTTCTTTCGTCTTTCAGGCGTATCACCCCTTCCAGACCATTTTCCTTCAGAGTGTTGATAAATGGAGCATTCAGATATAACGCATCCGCCACAATCACATCCGCAAAATGTCCATGCCGTTTCTTCAGCCGCTCAATCAACCTTTTTCCGCCTGTCAGTTCTCCTTCGTCTTTCCCAGAACCATCCCTTGGTTTTAACATTTCCTGCCCCAGAATTACGTGTGGCGATTTACCTATAATCATGCACACCACACTCCGGTAAAAGTATTCGGTTTCCCCTGTGTGTTTTTTTCGGCTCAGACAGTTCGGACAGGATTTTTTTGTACTGCTGAATAATTCCACACCATCGAGACCTGCCACAACATATCCGCCTATCGTTCCTTCCCGGAATACCCGGTTACGTTTTATGATATCAATCATTTCTTCATGTATGCTGCGTATTTCATCCGGGTTTATTCTGGAGAGAAGGTCGCGGACTGCATCAACTTTTGGAATCCTTCCACTGATACAGTTTTTCAGTCTTTTCGACATGCTTTCAGGGGCTGAAAAAATGGTATGGAAACTTTCATACTGCAGCATCAGAAAAAGCAGTACCGGCATGACAATGTTAAACAATGGAATAGATTTTCTTTTTCTTTCGTCCGTTAAACACTTGATTTTTTGCGGGATTTTATATACACTCTTCATATAAGTTAGCAGTTTCTTCAATGCTAATTTTTCATTCAGGACACCTTCTTTCGTATGTTTTGTTCCATAACATAATTATACAATAAAAGGTGTCCTTTTTGAGTGATTATACAGAAAAAAACAGTAATTTGATACCCAAAATTGATATCCCCTGCTTTGCCTGGAATTCACAGGCAGAACAGGGGCTTTTATTTTTTAAAGCGAAATCTCTGATATTTTATTTATACTTTTATCTTCCACAGGCACGTCCGGGACAGCCCGCACAGCCTCCTGCAGAATCCGCCACGCTGACACTGCTCTCATAGATCGTTGTCAACGCACAGATTGCCTGTGCAGAGATTCCCTGTTCCGTTCCGGTAAATCCCAGTCCCTCTTCTGTGGTCGCTTTCACATTGATCTGATCTTCTGATATTTTAAGTGCTGCTGCAATATTCTTCTCCATCTGTTCGATATGCGGACGCATCTTTGGTTTCTGTGCGATGATCGTCGCATCGATATTTTCCACAATATAACCTTTTTCGGCGATCAGTCCCGCCACATGTTCCAACAGTTTCATGCTTGAAATCCCTTTATATTTCGGATCCGTATCCGGAAAATGCTTTCCGATATCTCCAAGTGCTGCTGCCCCAAGCAGTGCATCCATAATGGCATGAAGCAGTACATCTGCATCCGAGTGCCCCAAAAGTCCTAATGTATGTGGGATCTTTACCCCTCCAATGATCAGGTCCCTGCCCTCCACTAATTTATGAACATCATATCCCATTCCTACGCGCATATTTTTCTTTTCCCTTCTATTAATATTTTTACTGTGGCGGATTACACTTTGAACACGGTGTAAGCCCTCTTGCTTTTGCCTCTGATAAGGTCACTTCAATATCACTTTTTCTTAAATACTGGCATCCGGCAGAGTGATATTTTTCTCCCGTTTTCGTGATGTGAACGATCACATCCGAATTTCCATCCGTCTGGTCCGTCGGATTACTTACGGCTGCATCTGTTTCTGCATTATTCTGGCTGTCAGCTGCTTTTTCACTTTTTTCTGTGTCCTGACTCTTTTTTGCTTCCCCTGCCTGCCAGCTCTCTGATGGAGACATATTCCAGGTAAGTGTTGTCCCATCTGACGAGGCAACGATCGTTCCCTGCTCATCCGTGCGGAAAACAGATACTCCGGCTGCACGGAGTCTGTTTAATACTTCCGCATGCGGATGTCCATAAGAATTGCCTTCCCCAGCACTGATTACCGCATACGTCGGATGTACTGCATCAAGAAATGCCTGGGATGTTGCCGTATTGCTTCCATGGTGTGCAACCTTATAGACATCCGCCGAGATATCGATGCCATTCTGCAGGATATCCTGTTCTGCTCCCTCTTCCGCATCCCCGGTAAACAAAAACCGGTGGTTTCCATTCTGTAAAAGGACGCCGACCGACCAGGAATTCATATCATTTCCATACTCTTTGTTTGGAGCAATGATCGTAAATGCTGCTCCACCGATCGTGTATGTCTCCCCGACAACCGGATAAGTGGTCTTATATCCCTTATTTTTCATCGTCTGCACAACATCATCATAAGTGCGCGTGTTATTTGCAACATCCGGCATGATGATCGTCTTACAGTCAAATTTATAAAGAACGACATCCATTCCTCCGATGTGGTCTGCATCCGGGTGCGTGCCGATCACATAGTCAAGAGTCTCCACTCCCTGATGCTGCAGATAATTCTGTACAAGTGTACCTTTATCATTATTTCCCGCATCGATCAGCATAGAATGGCCATCACATTTGATCAGAGTCGCATCCCCCTGTCCCACATCTATAAAATGTACTTCCAGATTACCTGCCGTCTTTGCCTGCTCCGCATCATTTTCTTCCGCGACAGTCTGACGACTTTGCTCTGTCTGACCCTGTTCTTCGTTTTCCGACGTTTCCTCCTGTTTTGAACCTTTCATAGAACCCGGTACGAATTCCATCTGATTTTCTGTATCCTGCAGCTCATCCGAATCTACAATATAGCTGCTCTGTGATCCATTTTCTGTATTTTCCGTACAGCCACTCAATAACATACAGCCGGTAAGCATACTTAGTAATAATATGAAAAATGCCAGCTTCTTATATTTTTGTTTCATAGTTCTCCTCTCCTGCATCTTTAAAAGTAAAATTGAATTCTGCCTGTATAGGATTCGTATCATAAACTTATTATATAAAAAATTTTGCCGGTATACAACAAAAGACCTCAGAATCTCTGAGGTCTTGAAGTAGCGGAAGGGAGATTCGAACTCTCGACACTACGGGTATGAACCGTATGCTCTAGCCAACTGAGCTATTCCGCCATATTAAATTGTCATCAGAACTTCTGATGTAATGGGACCTATAGGGCTCGAACCTATGACCCTCTGCTTGTAAGGCAGATGCTCTCCCAGCTGAGCTAAGATCCCATTTTTGTCCTTTGCTTTTTGCAACCGACTTCTAAAGTATACTATTACAGAAGATGAAAGTCAACACTTTTTTTCATATTTTCCTAAAAATTTCAAAAACATAACAACACATCCAGCTTTCTATACTGGCACTTCATGTAAAACAAGCTACAAGACTCGTTTTACATGTTATGCTATACTAAAAGTGTCTTATGCCAGTAAGCGTTCGACCAGTTTCACACATTCCGCTGCATCTTTCGAATAGCCATCTGCTCCGATCTCATCCGAAAAACTCTCCGTGATCGCCGCTCCTCCAATTACAATCTTCGCCGTACAGCCTTTTTCTTTTGCCAGCTCCACAACGTCTTTCATCCGCATCATTGTGGTCGTCATCAGTGCGGAAAGTCCGATCACCTTCGCACCTTCATTCATTGCGGTATCCACGATCACATCTGCCGGAACATCCTTGCCAAGGTCGATCACATGATAACCGTAATTCTTCAACATCAGAACCACAAGATTTTTTCCGATATCATGGATATCGCCCTCAACTGTCGCAACAACGATCGTAGCCATTGCCTCTGTATTACTGCGCTCTAACATCGGCTCTAAGTACTCGATTGCAAGTTTCATCGTATTAGCGGAAGAAATCAGCTGTGGCAGGAAATATTTCTTTTTATCAAATAATTCTCCTACTTCATTGATCGCAGCGATCAGATGCTCATTGATAATCTCATCCGGTTTGGCTCCGCCATCCAGCATCTTTTTTACTTCTTCTAATACATGTTCTTTGTTTCCCTTTAAAACTGCTTGAAATACGCCGCTTCCCGTACTCTCTTTCCTGGTTTCGCCGCCAGCCGCAGATGTACCTGCAGGTGTTTTCTGAACCATGACACGTTCCATACCGGCATATTTTTCTGACAGGAAATTCATGCGCTCAATATAACGGATGTCGCTTTCTTTCTTATTCAACAGCATATCCGACGCAAATGCGGCATTCATCAGAAGTTCCTGTGACGGATTTGCAATCGCCATCGTAAGACCATTTGCGATCGCCATTGTAAGAAAAGCCGTATTGACATAAGTACGTTCCGGCAGTCCGAATGAAATATTAGAAAGTCCACATGCTGTCGGCAGTTCCAGTTCATTTTTGCAATAGGAAAATGTCTCAAAACACTCTAACGCTGCATTCGGATTTGCTCCGATCGTGGCAACCAGTCCATCCACAATGATATCTTCTTTTGCCATGCCGATCCTCACCGCCTCATCCATGATCGTGCGGATAATGCCATGTTTCTCAGCAGAATCTTTTGGCAGTCCCTCATCCGAGAGGGGAAGCAGGATAAACATTGCCCCGTACTTCTTTGCAATCGGAAGCAGTTTTTCAAACTTTTCTTTTTCCAGTGAAATCGAATTGATGAGTGCACGTCCCGGATAGATGCGGAGCGCGGCCTCAATAATATCCACATGGCTGGAATCAATGCAAAGCGGACAATCCACCGTCGAAGTCACTTCGTAAATGGTACGCAGCATCATCTCTTTTTCATCAATACCGTTCATACCCATATTGATGTCAAGGATCGATGCTCCATTTTCCTCCTGTTCTAATGCCATGGTACGAACAAGATTTAAGGAACCCTCTTTTAACTCTGCCTGCAGCTTTTTCTTTCCGGTCGGGTTAATACGTTCTCCAATGACCATAAAACGTCCATCAAGCGTGATCTCTACAGACTTACGCTCTGAAGTCAGCATTCTTCTCTTCGTCTGAAGCGGTGCTTTGACCGGGATACCTTTTACTGCCTCCTTTAAAGCACGGATGTGCTCCGGTGTTGTTCCACAGCATCCTCCAATGATGGCAGCACCCTCTTCGACCAGTTTTTTCCCGACTTCGGCAAATTCTTCCGGCTCTACATTAAAGACGGTCTGACCATCGATCAGCTCCGGCATTCCGGCATTTGGTTTTGCGAGAAGTGGTATCGCTGCATACTCTGCCATCTTCGCGATCGGCTCTAACATTGCCTCCGGTCCGGTCGAACAGTTCATTCCGACCGCATCCGCACCAAGGCTCTGCATCACAACAACCGCTGTCACCGGATCTGTTCCATACAGTGTTCTTCCGTCTTCATTATAAGTCAATGAAACCATGACTGGCAGGTCACATACTTCACGGATTGCCAGCACAGCCGCACGGCATTCCTGCAGGCTCATCATCGTTTCAACCACAAAAAGATCTGCTCCGGCCTCCGCAATAATTTTCGCCTGCTCTTTATAAACATCCACCAGATCCTCAAACATCAGATCTCCCAACGGATAAAGCTGTTCTCCTGTCATGGTAAGATCTCCGGCAACCAGCGCATTTGTACCCTTTGCAGCCTCTTTTGAGAGTGCGACAAGCTTGCGGTTCATCTCCTCTAAATGATCTTCCAAACCATATTCTTTTAATTTTATTCTGCTCGCGGTAAAGGTCGGCGCAAATAAAATATCGGTTCCGGCCTCTACATACTGTTTCTGCAGATCGATCAACACTTCTGAATTTTCCAGGATCCACTGCTCCGGACATACTCCGACCGGCATTCCTGCCTTCTGTAAATTCGTTCCTGTTGCACCATCAAGCAGTACCGGGCCTTTTTTTACCAGCTCCCTAAACGCTTCTCTTGTCATTGCTGCCAGTTCCTTTCCTTTTCACGTCATTTTTATCTTGTGTAATCTGCTGTCTTTTTTACCATCCAGCGGCTTTCCGTCATATCGCTTTTCTAAAGGATCGTGCCGCCTCCGGCAACATATTCTCCATCATATAATACGACTGCCTGTCCAGGTGTCACCGCACGCACCGGCTCTAAAAATTCACAGTGTATCGTATCTTCTCCGGTTCTTGTCACCTTGCACATACTCCCGCTGTGGGAATAACGGATTTTTGCCTTCAAAAGCATCTCATCCTGAATATCCGGGATGGACATAAAATTAATATGATCTGCATCCAGTTCATAAGTAAACACATCTCTGTTCTCACCAAGTACGACCTCATTTGTCTCCGGCCGTATCTCCGTGACAAATACCGGATGCCCGAATGCAATTCCGAGTCCCTTTCTCTGTCCGATCGTATAATGCGTAATCCCTTTATGTTTTCCGACTACAGTTCCGTCTGTCAGAACAAAATTTCCCGGAGGTGGTACCTGATCGCCGCATTCCCGGTCAATAAATCCGGCATAATCATTGTCAGAGATAAAGCAGATCTCCTGACTGTCTTTTTTATGTGCAACCATAAGACCAATCTCCTCTGCAATCTTACGGATCTCATCTTTATGATAGGCGCCGACCGGCATCAATGTGTGTGACAACTGTTCCTGTGTCAGATTGTAAAGTGCATACGTCTGATCTTTGACTGCTGTCACGGAATTTTTAATTGCATATCTTCCATTGGAAAGCTGCTCGATTCTCGCATAGTGCCCGGTTGCAATATAATCCGCACCAATCGCAAGACTCCGATTTAACAATGCTTCCCATTTTACATAACGGTTGCATGCAATACACGGATTTGGCGTCCTGCCTTTTAAATATTCCGCAGTAAAATAATCCATGACATTTTTCTTAAATTCCTGTTTGAAATTCATGACGTAATAAGGAATTCCAAGACGGTCTGCCACTCTTCTGGCATCATCCACTGCCGAAAGACCACAGCATCCGCCACTCTCCTCCTGCACAAATTCATCCTCATCCTGCCAGATCTGCATGGTCACACCGATCACATCATATCCCTGTTCCTTCAAAAGATATGCTGCCACAGAGGAATCCACACCGCCTGACATACCGACTACTACTTTCTTTGCTGCCATTCTTTTCTCCATTTCATCTATCTCAAATATTTTCTATTCTGCCAGATGTCAACATCCATTTTTACACTATATATTATTTGACCATACATCGCCCCATTGTGCAATCTTTTTTTCCGGTGCACTGATTATTTTTTTGCAAAATTTATGAGAAACCCAATCCGAGTTTCTCATAAATGATTGCGTGATATAATCCTTCCACCGTCCGGATCACATCATACCAGTATGACCGCTGCTGTCCGCTTTCAAAATGTATGAAAACAGCAGCATATTTTTCTGCAGCTCTGCGATCAGATCGTAGAGTTATAAAGTTCGCCTGTTCTGTAATTATAGGTATAAGAACCTGATTTCTGATAGGTATTCGCCTTTGCGGCCTCACTCTTTGCATAAGACTCTGCACGGCCTGCCTGCCGTTTCACTTCTGTTCCATAGTAGCTGCTGTCTGCAAACATTGCCTTTACCTTACTCATATCAGTCTTCTTAAACTTTTCTTCATCAATGGTAAGCTTGTTGTCTGCACCTATGGAAATACCGATATCAGAAAGTGATTTACGGTTTGCCTCTGTCACATTCACCATGCTGGCACCGGCTCTTAAAATACTCTTTGTATTGGAATTGCCCACTTCATCGATCAGACTATTATAGCTGTCTGTAAAGTTTTTAACAGCTTTATAGATAGCATCCGTATCATAACCGGTTGTCTTGTTTCCATTTTCATCTGTCTTTGTCACTTCGTTAAACAAGGATTTATCCCCTGTTTCCTGAAGAGCTGCAACCGACTTCTCCACACTCTTCGCATCACTCTCAATCACAGCGAGTGTCCTGGTGCTGTCTTTGGATGTTGACGTTGAGGAAGATGTTGTATCGTCTGAATCACTGACCTGTCCACCTTTCCCATAATACGCATTTAACAATTTAAAATAGCTGCCCGATCTGATTGTTGCCCAGTCACTGTAATTGATTCCAAGTATATCACTTCCTGACATACTGTTCGAAAACAATGAATTCTTAGATGATGTAGTGTTTAGACCAGAAAACAAAACTCCCATTGAATATGAATTATAGCCAGAAATTGTTGCCATATATCTCACTCCTTTGAAATAATACAATAACCTGTTCGTTATGAATCAAACATCCCTGTTTTCTTTTATATCGTCATTTTAGGCCGTTCTCTTTATATTTTCAAGCATTTTCCACAGGTAAAACCGTCTTTTCAGGTGTATGGATAACCTAACCAATTTTTTTGTATTTTTTTCTGTTTTTTTGTTTTAAATTACTAAAAAATTGTTAATTTATTATTCACACTTTGTTCATATATGATTGATATACTAAATACAGTTAAAAAATACTTAGACAACTTGTTATAATATACTTGATAAATTTTTTTCATAATAGCCCGGGCGCCGAAAGGTGTCTGGGCACTCCTCATTTATGGGAACTTACAGGTTTTCGATCTGCCAGTCGATCGGCTCGATCCCATTTGCTTTTAAGAAATCATTTGCCTGACTGAAATGTCTGCATCCAAAAAAACCTCTGTATGCAGAAAGTGGGCTTGGATGTGGCGCTTTTAAAATCAGATGCTTCGGATTTGTCAGCATCGGTATCTTGCTCTGTGCCGGTCTTCCCCACAACATATATACGATTGGCCGGTCCTGTGCATTGACTGCCTGTATGATTGCATCCGTAAACTGCTCCCAGCCTCTTCCCTGATGGGAATTCGCCTGATGTGCACGGACAGTCAGCACCGTGTTTAAAAGCAGTACGCCCTGATCCGCCCATTTTTTTAAATATCCGTTGTTCGGAATATAGCATCCCAGATCATCCTGAAGCTCTTTGTAAATATTCTGCAGAGATGGCGGGATCTCCTTCTGTGATGGCAGTACGGAAAAGCTCAGACCATGTGCCTGATTCTCATTGTGATACGGATCCTGTCCTAAGATCAGTACTTTTACCTCACTAAGCGGTGTAAAATGCATCGCATTGAAGATATCATCTGCCGGCGGATAAATGACCGCCCTGCTGTATTCTTCTTTTACAAATTGAAATAGTTCCCTGTAATATGGCTTTTTAAACTCTCCCTGAATTGCCGGGAGCCAGTCATTCGTAATCATTGCCATGATATTTACCCTCTTATTATCTTCTGACAGAGACACCGCATTCTGCCAGATAATCTTTCAGATCACAGATCTCAAGTTCTTTGTAATGGAATAAAGAAGCAGCAAGCGCTGCATCCGCTTTTCCCTCCGTCAGCGCATCGTAAAAATGCTCTTTCGTCCCCGCTCCACCGGAAGCGATCACCGGAATAGAAACATTTTCTGCGATCATACGGGTCAGTTCAAGATCATAACCTGCCTTGGTTCCATCACAATCCATACTGGTCAGAAGAATTTCTCCTGCGCCAAGCCGGTCCGCTTTCATTGCCCATTCCACAGCATCAATTCCGACATCAATACGTCCACCGTTCTTGTAAATATTCCAGCCCGAACCGTCTGCACGCTTTCTTGCATCGATCGCTACCACCACACACTGGCTGCCAAACTTATCTGCCGCCTCACTGATGAGTTCCGGACGGTTGATTGCAGAAGAATTAATCGATATCTTGTCCGCACCCTCACGGAGTAATGCCTTGAAATCATCCACAGTACGGATACCGCCGCCTACAGTAAATGGAATAAACACTTTTTCTGCCACTTTGCGCACCATATCCACGACCGTCTCTCTGGCATCTGAGGTTGCTGTGATATCGAGAAATACCAGTTCATCTGCCCCCGCCTTATCATAAGCCGCTGCGATCTCAACCGGATCTCCTGCATCCCTTAAATTTACGAAATTAACACCCTTTACCACACGTCCGTTATTCACATCCAGACACGGAATAATTCGTTTTGTAAACATTTTTATCCTCCTGTCTTAAATCCCGGCAAAATTTTCTAGTATCTTAAGTCCGACTGTACTGCTCTTTTCCGGGTGGAACTGACATGCAAAGATATTGTCCTGTTCCACGGAAGCATGAATATGTGTGCCATATTCCGTAGTTGCTTTCACAATTCTGTCATCTTTTGCTTTCAGATAATAAGAATGAACAAAATAAACATATGGATGCTCCGGCAATCCTGCAAAGAGCCTTCCATTATTCCATAGATCCAGTGAATTCCATCCGATATGCGGTATTTTTAATCCCTCTGTATCTGGTATACGCAGAATCTGCCCATCTAACAAATGCAGACCTTCCACTCCGCTGCTTTCCTCACTGCCCTCAAATAAAAGCTGCAGACCAAGGCAGATGCCAAGAAATGGCTTTTTCTCCTCCACCACTTCCTGTATCACTTTATCCAGTTCATATTTTTTTAACTGGGCCATCGCCTCACCGAAAGAACCAACCCCCGGTAAGATCACCTTGTCTGCCTGACGGATTTCATGAAAATCCCTCGTTATCACGCATTCCTGATGTAAAAAGTCAAGTGCCTTTTGTACGCTTTTTAAATTGCCTGCATCATAGTCAATGATCGCTATCATTTTTATTCCTCACTAAGTCCTGCATCATCCAGTATCTGATAAATCTCTTTTGAATATGCAGTCCGATCCTTCATGTCATATACTTCAAGTGCTTTTTCCGTATCAATCTTAAATGCTTCTAATGCTTCCTCTGCCTTTGCCTGTATGTCTGAAATCTCTCCTTCACATCCAAGTTCTTTGGCATCACTGCTGTATTCTTCACATCTTCCGATCGTGCTGATCAGTGAATCCAGTGCCATATCATAAATTTTCTGGTTCACCAGATTCTGATATGCTCTGTACTGACCTGTTGTATATGCCAGAATACGGTATTTTCTGTAGGTATCCTGATCTTTCTCTTTCACTTCAAGACCTGCCACATCCTGAAATGCCTGCTCATAATCACCCTTTGCATATGCGTCTTCTGCATTTGAAAAGCTGCTTGAATAGCCGACCAGATTTGTTGCTAACACCACAAGAATAAGGAATGAGAATACCATTACAAAGATCAGAATTACCGGCACCTTCGGCAATGGAGGAGTCAGATCCGGTTCCTTTGGCGGCTTTGGCTTCTTTTCTTTCTTTGGCTTTGGTTTCTTTTCTTTCTTTGGCTTCTTTTCTTTTTTCTTTTTCTCTTTTTTCTTCTTTTTCTCTTCTTTCGGATCCGGCTTTTCTTCTTCCTTCGGTGCATCCGATATATCCGGAATATCTCCCAGTTCCTGCAATATCTGCATATTTGGATCTGACAAATCAATGTCACCCGCATTTTCTCCTGTTAGCGGTTCTTTTTGAGATGAGACAGAATCACCTTTTTCATCCTCATCATCTTCCCCAAAAAGAATGCGTGATAATTTTTTTAGAAAACCTTCTTTTTTCGGAGTTTCTTCTATGCCATCCGGAGTAATTTCGGTTTCTTCTGCCTCACTGTCTCCAAACATATCAGCCCCGCCAAGGTCTCCAAAATCATCCAGTCCTGTGCTGCCTGCATCATCCATACCAAAAGTATCACTTCCGGCATCATCTGACGCCTGTGCCGGTTCTGCTGTATCTTCAGACTGTTCATCCGGCTCTTTTTCCATCGTCTGTGCCTGTGACAAATCTTCTGTTTTTGTCACATCATCGATACCCGGGATATCTCCAAGCGTATCCATCAGGAAATCATCATCATTATTATTATGATCTGCTCCATCCACAATCTGATCTAAACTGTTAAAGAAATCATCCGTTTTTTCCTCTTCCGGTGACGACTTCTCATTTTGCAATTCTTTTTCAAACTGTTCTAAAAAATTATCTTCCGCTTCTTTGGAAAGTAAATCATTTTCCATATCATTCATAATATCTTCCTCTGTCTGCATCGTTTCACTCCCGGTTTTTTTCTTTGTATCCAAATCTTTTTCAGATATGGAATTTAACAGTCCATCCAGATAATCTTCTGTCCCGCTCATCCGATACCTCCGTCAAGCCTATAACTTAATTTGGGGATGTGACAATACATCACATCCCCCTCTTCGCTTCAACCTAATCAATGCTTTTATCAATTAAATTGTCAATAGCCTCTACAAGATTGCCGATTTCAGGTTTTGTCAACTGAGCATCTGCCCCTAACTGTTTGCCTTTAATTCTCATTTCCTCATTGACCAAAGATGAGAAAATAATGAGCGGTATCTTCTTCATATTATCATTTGTCTTAACCAGTTTGGTCAGTCTGTGTCCATCCATCATCGGCATCTCGATATCCGTGATAATACAGTGAACCTTGTCACGCACATTGCCTGCTTTTTCAAATTCAGTAAGTTTGTCCCATGCTTCCTGACCGTTCATTGTCACAATCAGATTGGTGTATCCTGCCTTCTTCAGACAATCTGTGATCAAGCGGCTAAGAAGCGGTGAATCCTCAGCGATCAGGATCGGAGAGTCACAACGTTCACGGCTTACCATATTATCAACATCTGATACCTTAAGTCCTGTCTCCGGGCTGATATCGGATACAATCTTCTCAAAATCAAGGATGATGATCAGCTTGTCATCCATCTTAATGACACCTGTGGATGCACTGTTATTCTCCGTATTGATCGTTGAATCCGGTTTGATGATGGATTCCCATGATACACGATGGATACCAATCACGGCATCTACATGAAACGCAATATTTAATTTGTTAAAGTTCGTGATGATAAAAAGTCCTTTGTTTTCTCCGTCCTCCGGCATTCCCAGGCATCTTTTCAGATTAACAACAGTAATCATCGTATCACGCGGCATAAAAATACCTTCCACACTTGGATGAGAATTTGGTACTGGTGTAACCGGCTGATACGTCAATATCTCTCTGATCTTTGCAACATTGATTCCATAATGATTATTTCCTAATGTAAATTCCAGGACCTCCAGTTCATTTGTTCCTGACTCTAAAAGTATATTTGTATCCATTCCTGTCTCTCCTCCCGCGTATCATCTGCTACGCAATTCGTCTCTTTTTCCATTGCATAAATACTGCATTTATTATAGCACATTACTAATATCATTACAAAGTAATTTGATAATTTGTACCGCTGATATTTACAAACAGATCCAGACTGTCCACACTGGTCACACTGTCCGGCACCTGAAACAATAAGATAGTATTTTCTGTTACTCCAGCCGGGACTGTTTCCTGATACAGTGCAAAATCAGATGGAAGTATTGTATTTTCTTCCTCTGCTTTTTCCTGACCATTGACCATAACAGAGAACTTCGGTGTCTTTGCAAAGTTATCTATCGCTATTTCATCCGCTCCGGAATTTGTAATATCAATACCGACAATCACAAATGTCTTGCCCTGCTCTGCATCCAGCGAATAATAACCGCCCTCCATATAATTTGCTGCAATTTCTGCTCCGGTATATGTGACCGACAGATTTTCTCCTCCAAACAGTTCATCCAGTGTCGACGGCTCTGCTGTTTTATTCTCTGTGCTCTGGTCTCCTGCAGCTGCATTGCCGGATGCATCCAGTGTGATTTTATTCTCCGTCTCCGTCGTCTGTGACTCATCCACTGCCTCTGTTTCCTGCTCATTGCGGCTCACATTTGCAAGACCGTCAGGCTGGCTCGTATTAAATTTTGCCACAGCGTGTGCCGAGTAATCCACAATCATGCCTTCCTCATCTTCTGTTAAACTGTATGGCTGTTCTCCACATCCACCGAGCAGCAACGCTGTCACTGCTGCCACTGCCGTTAATCTCATTCCCGTTCTTTTCATGGCATTCCTCTCAAAATATCTGTAAATAATAGAACTCACGCTCTGCGAATATTCTATTATCATGAACAACAGAATGCGCACTCTGCGAACATTCTATTGTCACGAACTATACCCATATGTTAGCATTTTTGGTATGATTTATCAACTGAAAAATTTCCATTATTTGTTTCTAGTTCAAACCAGAATTCCACTCCGTCCTCATGATTGATCACGCCGCACTTCTGATGGAACGAATCCATGATTGCCCGGACGATTGACAGACCGATGCCGCTGCCACCGTATTCTCTGGTTCTCGCTTTATCCACTTTGTAAAATTTGATCCAGATATTGTCCACATCTTCTTCCGGTATCGGATTTCCCGTGTTAAAAACACTGACGCGGACTTTGTCCCCTTTCTGTACACAGCTGATATCGATCCGCTTTTCTCCCTCTGCGTGATGGATCGCATTGCTCAGATAGTTGGTCACTACCTCTTCCACCTTAAATTCATCCGCCCACGCATATAACGGTTCCTGCTGTGTAAAGTCCAATGTGATCTCATTCTGATTCAAAAGGATCGCAGACGAATTGATCACCCCCCGGATCAGTTCTGTCAGGTCAAACCGCTCCATGGTGATGACCTCATTGCCAAATTCGAGCTGGTTTAAAGTGAGCAGTTTTTTGACCATTTTATTCATCTTGTCCGCTTCGTCCATGATGACTTCGCAGTAAAAATCCCTGCTCTCCGCATCATCATTGATACATTCTTTCAATCCCTCCGCATAGCCCTGGATCAGTGCAAGCGGTGTTTTTAACTCGTGCGATACATTGGATAAAAACTCTTTGCGCATCTCATCGATCTGCGTCTTTTTGTCAATATCGATCTGCATCTGGTTATTTGCGCTTTTCAGTTCTGAGATCGTATGCTCTAACGTGGTCGACATGACATTCATATATTCGCCTAACTCATCTACCTCGTTGTGGTATCTGCGCCCCGGCTGGTATTTTGCCTCAAAATCAAGCTCCGTCATGCGTTTTGAGATATCGGTCAGACGCAGAAGCGGTGTTGTAATGCCTCTTGAGACAAACACGATCACGACTGCACTGATGATTGCAGCGACAACACCCACCCATGCCAGAAATGTATTGGACAGATTGACGCTTTCCCTGATACTCTCAAGTGCGGTACGCATCAGGATCAGATTGCCGTTTGAAAGTGTTCCGTAAAGGACCAGAAACTCTGAATCTAACCTGGTATCCGTCTGTTTTTGAATAATATAATTATCCGACTGCATCATCACCGTCACTTCATTTTGTTTTTCGCCAAAAATGATATTCATAAATTCCAGCATCATTTTCTGCGTATCATTGACGGAAGACCGCACGATCGTCCGGTCGGAGCTTATGATCATGACGGTGATATTCCCATTTGCACAGAGATTGTCAAATGTCACATCAAAAGAACTGTCATCAAGTGTCCCTGCCTCACTCGCTTCATCGATCGTCTCAAATCCGGAAAGCAGCGTATTTTGTTTATTGATCACATAGTACGGTTCTAAAAAAACCGTGTTGATAAACCAGCACAAAAGAAGTGTTCCCGTAACCAGACAGATACTGATCAGGATCAACTGGTGTGTCAGTGAACCAAAATATTTTCTTTTAAATTCTTTTTTCCTGCTTTTCATCATTACTTATCACTGCCATTTTCTTCTGCTTCGAATTTGTAACCCATGCCCCAGATGGTTTTTATGTAATCTCCTTTTTCACCGATCTTGGCACGCAGTTTTTTGACATGTGTATCGATCGTTCTGGCGTCCCCGAAATAATCATAGTTCCAGACATGATTAAGAATCTTTTCCCTGGAAAGTGCAATGCCTTCGTTTTCCATAAAATAGGTAAGCAGTTCAAATTCCTTGAAGCTTAATTCGATCTGTCTGCCATCCACCGTCACTGTATGTGCAGTCTGATCGATCACGATGCCGCCGATGGAAAGAAGTTTTCCCTCCTCCGGTGCCTTTCCGCTTCTTCTTAAGATTGCACCGACACGCGCAACTAAGATCTTCGGAGAAAACGGTTTTGAGATATACTCATCAACTCCAAGTTCGAACCCTGTCAGCTCGTCCTCCTCATCGCCCTTCGCCGTCAGCATGATGATTGGCACTTTCGAAGTCTCCCTGATTTCCCTGCAGACCTCCCATCCATTCATCTTTGGCATCATGACATCTAAAATGATCAATGCAATATTTTTTTCCTGATAAAAAATATCGAGTGCCGCTTCTCCATCTCCCGCTTCTAACACCTCATAATCTTCCCTGACCAGAAAATCACGGACTAATTTTCTCATTCTGCTTTCATCATCCACAACTAATATTTTAATTTTTTCCATCTTTGTTCCTCATTTCTGCGCTGCTTTTTTGCACATCTCAAATTTGTGCCAGAGTACAAACCTGCATGTTATCCTAACAGATAATTATGAAATAAATGTGATGTCTTCTATGGTTCTTCCACCGTCTGTTCACGTTCCTTTAACGCGGCTTCCCTCTCATCAAGTTCCTGCTCCCACGCCGCATATTTATCAATCAGCTTATTTTCATAATTGATGATCGTCGGACTGTCGCTCGTCGATGCAACGATAAACATTCCGATCACGCTGACTGCCAGTATCACAGATATAAATAACGTGATCTCATATTTTTTGCGGTATCCATCCGTTTTTTTTGACGCCTTCTTTTCGCTCGCCCTGTTTTTTGCAGAAATCCTTAATTTTTTCCGGAGGCTCTCCTCTAACACCGGATGTGTCACGGAAATCGGAAGAATATCACTGTTATTAATGGACGGATTCTGAATCAGATATTCCTGTAGTTCTTTTAAGTATGTAAATCCAACCGCTGTTTCAAACAGCTCCTGCTTCACCATTTTATTATATATTTCAAGCACCGTTTCCGGATGATGCATATCTGCGCGTTCTTCCACATAATGAATCCCATGTGCTTCCTTTTTCGCCTGCTCTGCTTCCGCTTCATCCGTAAAAACAAAACCGTTTATCTTTACTTTTTTCTTTTCGGACATGATTATTCCTCTTATTTTTCTTATTATCGTGATATGTCTTTTGTCATTCTGATTTTAATAATGTCAGAATCAAATAACGGTTCCAACATTATTTTCATTATAAAAAAATGTGAAAAGAAATGCAATGCGTATTGTATTGTAATTTCTATATAGTATAATCGGCTTAGGAAATCAATTCTGGAGGTTTTTTATGAACAAAAATAATTTTGCACCGCTGCCGCCTATGGGTTGGAACAGCTACGATTACTATGACACCACGGTGACAGAAGATGCCGTGAAAGCAAATGCAGATTACATGGCTGCACATTTAAAGGAGTTTGGATGGGAATATATCGTCGTTGATATCGAATGGTACGCGATCGGTGCCGGTTCCATGCGCAATCAGTTCCAGTATATCCCGTTTGCGGATGTTGCCATGGATGAATTTTCAAGACTGCAGCCGGATCCGGCACGTTTTCCATCTTCTGCGGACGGAACCGGTTTTACCCACCTTGCTGACTATATCCACAGTCTCGGTTTAAAATTCGGTATCCATATCATGCGCGGAATCCCAAGAACTGCTGCGCATAACCATTGTAAGATCAAGGGCAGCAACGTGACTGCCGATATGGTCGCAAATCCTTCCTCCATCTGTGGATGGAACCCGGATATGTACGGTGTCCGCGATACGGAGGCAGGACAGGCTTACTATGATTCCCTGATGGAACTTTATGCTTCCTGGGGTGTTGATTTCATCAAGTGCGATGATATCTGCAATACCAATATCTATCCGGCCAATCCTTATTCTGCACGCCATGAGATAGAAATGCTCGCAAAGGCGATCGCACGCTGTGGCAGGCCGATCGTTTTATCCCTTTCTCCGGGACCTGCACTGATCGAACACGCATGGCACTATGAGACTTATGCAAATATGTGGCGTATCACCGATGATTTCTGGGATAAATGGGATCTGTTAAAAGATATGTTCCACCGCTGTGAGCTCTGGCAGAACCATGTGGCAAAAGGATGTTACCCGGACTGCGATATGCTTCCGCTCGGCTGGCTTGGAAAAGGATTCGGTCATGAATGGTACACTAATTTTACACCGGAGGAACAGCATACCATGTTAACGCTCTGGTGTCTCTTCGGTTCCCCTCTGATGCTTGGCTGTGAACTGACAAAGTTAGATGACGCCACACTTGCCCTTCTTACTAACCGCGATGTGCTGTCCATGTTAACCCCGGACTGCAAGCCGCATCAGGTATGTCTTGACGATGAAAAAGCCATCTGGTGTGCATACAATGCAGTTACCGATGAACACTTTGCCGCCTTCTTCAACCTATCGGATGAGACACAGACGATCCACTGTGACATCGAAACGCTCCATGTCGACGATGAACCCTGTGCCCACAAAGATGCCAGCCTGACGGAACTTTGGAGCAAAGAAAAAACATCCGTATCCGGCAGTGCCATTTCTGTCACACCGCCAGCACACGGATGTCTGGTATTTCGTGTAGAAAACTAGTCGGAAAGATCACTCCTCCGGCATCCAGACACGCATCTGGTTTTCTCCCCGGTTCGCCCACGCATAATAAGGAATTGCGGTCAGCGTCACATCTGTCCGCTTCGGGCGTTCCTCGGAGTAAAGTGCATCACTGCTCTCCATCCGGTATCCCGGCAGATGGATCAGCACATTTCCCGCTAATACACCTTCTTTGCAAAGTTCCGTCTCAGCTTTGATCTCTCTTGGTATACGAAGTGCCTGAATGCACTCACCATTGTCTGCACCTTCAAAGCAGTAAACGACCGGTCCCCTCATCAACGCGACACAGCCCTCATCTTCACGCACATTCGTATTTGCATAAATTTTTCGTACTGGAAGATCAAATGTAAGTGCAACCACATCATTTTCTCCCCAGTTTCTCTTCAGATAAAGATAACCATCTTTCACAAAAGACATGTCATCTGTTTTTTCTCCGTTTACTGTCACAGCAAGTGTGTCCGGACGAATATGGGATGGGATATGAATTGCAAGTTCAAACGCCTTTTCTTTTTTTGCTTTTACCTGATAGGATACCTTTCCTTCCCACGGATAACTGCTTTCTACCGTAATCACCGCTTTATCAAAATCCGCGGTCTGTCCCAGAAACAGATGTGAATAGAGCGTCGTTTCACTCTCACTCCATGCATAAGTTCCCAGTGAAGTTACAAGACGTACCAGGTTCGGCGGACAGCATGCACATGCATACCAGCCCGGACGGGTCGGCAATACATGTTTATAACCAAAGATCGTGCCGGATGTTCCCGGATTTACCTCAAGCGGATTCACATAGAAAAACTGTTTTCCATCCAACTGGATACCGCTGATGGTTCCATTGTAAAATTCCCGTTCCATGATATCGGCATAAATTCCAAGGGGTTTTATTTCCAACATTCTCTTTGCAAAAAAGATCATTCCTATCGACGCGCAGGTCTCCGCATATGCCATATCGTTTGGCAGATCATAGTCAATCGTAAATGCCTCGCCCTCAACCGTAGAACCGATGCCGCCGGTGATGTACATTCTTTTCTTTACAATATTATCCCACAGAGTCTGACACGCCTCATAAAGTCTCTGATCTTTATCTTCCCCGGCAAGGTCTGCCATCGCCGTGTACATATAAACGGCACGCACACTGTGCCCAACCGCCTCTTTCTGCTCATAGATCGTGGCATGTGTCTGCGTATATCTCTGATCTAACGGCTCTAAGCTGTACTGCCCCCAGTGCTGCCAGCCTCTTTTTTTCTTTTCCTCGTAAAAGTAATTTGGATTTTTTCCGCGCTCTTCCAAAAAATACCGTGCCATATCCTTATATTTCTCTTTTCCGGTCGCACGGTAAAGTTTCATCAGTCCGATCTCAACTTCCTGGTGCCCCGGAATCCCCGGCTCTTTATCTTCCCCGAACATGGAAATAATATGGTCAGCAAGACGCTCCACCACATGAAGCAGTTTGTCTTTTCCGGTTGTCTGATAGTAGGCGACTCCTGCCTCCATCATATGTCCGGCACAATAAAGTTCATGGCACTCCTGCAAATTCTGCCAGCGGTGTTCCGGTTCTTTTACAATAAAAAAGGTATCAAGATAGCCATCCGGCTGCTGTGCCTTTTCGATGATGTCAATGATCTCATCCGCACGCGCTTCCAACTCATTGTCCGGCTTTACCGCAAGCGAATAGGCGACACCCTCTAACCATTTTGCGACGTCACTGTCCTGAAAGACCATACCGTAAAATTCTCCTTCGCTTAAACCTGCGGCAATACGAAAATTTTCAATGGCATGGCTTTTTTCCACGCCTGGCACTTCATCATTTAATACTTTCTCCTGAAACGGAATGACGGTGTCTGTCATGCGGTGCTGCATGGCAGACCAGAATGGGTCGTGGATTTTTATCTGGTTGATGTTGATTTCACGAATATTTTTTGACATGAGTCCTCCTTTAGTTTGTGGCTCCCGCTTTGTGCTTTACCACCTAACCCTTATACTCAAAATTAGGTATCTCTCCCCATCTCTCTTTAAAGTAATGCGCCGCCATTTTCGGTCTCCTCTCTCTCGTAAACAGTCCCTTTTTATTACCATCGACTCTCATGCATCCCTGCACAGTCGCAAAATCCGCAAAGTTCCAGACATGTTCACCGATAAAGAACTTCCTCTTATCAAACTGCGCATTCTGTCTCTTGTAAAACTCCACCTGAAATTCCTCCGAGAACATTTCCGGCACACACTCATGGATGCCGGCTACAGCATCGGCACCGTACTCGGTGATCATGACCGGTTTATTCTGTGACTCCCAGAAGTCGAGTTCAAGATTTAATCCATAGCAGGCAGCGTCAAGATCTCCGGACAGGTTGTACCATCCATAGTAACGGTTAATGCAGACGACATCCATGCTTCTTGTGACAATGTCTTTTTCATAATTGTTCTGACAGCAGACTAAAGTGACTGGACGGTCAGACGGGTCTGTCTCATGTGCCAGTTCATAGAGGGAATGCCAGTACTCGTATGCTGACTCCGGGAAATTCTCCGTATCAGGTTCATTTCCAAGTGACCACATGACAACGCATGGATGGTTTTTGTCACGCGCGATCATGTCCTTAATGACCTGTTCATGGTGTTCACGGATAGGAAATGTCTCATAAGGATTGATTCCTGCTCCGGCACCGATCCCGACTGCCGGAACCTCGTCGATGATCACGATTCCTTCACGGTCGCACAGGCGGTACATTTCTTCCGCATATGGATAATGGCTGGTACGGAAGGAATTTGCATGCAGCCAGTGGATCAGATTGACATCTTTGACATCCAGGCAGACGTCCATACCGCGTCCGTGAAATGCGGAATCCTCATGTTTTCCAAATCCTTTGAAGTAAAATGGTTTTCCATTGATCAGAAATGAAGTCCCCTCCACGCGCACCGTACGCACGCCAAACGGCTCCTCATAATAATCATCACCGAACGTGACTGCTGCCGTATACAGATACGGTGTTCCCGGATATGGCTCCCACAGTTTTGCATCCGGTATCACGATCTCCCCGGAAGTGCCTTTTGCCTGTGCCACTTCATTTCCATTGGCATCTAAGATCTGCAGTACAACTTCCTGTCCATCTGTATCTGAAGTCTTAACCTGATAATTCACAATGCCATCTGTTCCACGGATATCTGTCACAAGCGTTACATCTTTGATATACGCCTTCGGTGTCGTATAAATTCTGACCGGACGGTTGATCCCTGCATAATTAAAGAAATCAAAATTAGGAAGATTCTGTGGTTTTCTCCAGCGCTTTGCCGCCTCGACACCCGGCACGCCTGCATTGTCCGCTCCCATAAATGAGGTCCCCTCCTCATTGCCGACCGGGAGCGTGCTGTGATTGATGCGGTTATCCACAGCAACGACCAGTTCCGCACTCTCCCCTGCACATAATTTGTCAGTGATATCCACTTCAAATGGAAGAAATCCTCCTTTATGCTGTGTGAGCAATACCCCATTCAGATAAATTTTTGCAAAATGTGTTACTGCGTCAAAGCGAAGCACCAGTCTCTGTCCCTTGTAATAAGAAGGCACTGTAATATTTCTCCGGTAATACGCATAACCGTAATGATTCCGGTAAGCAATATCATCCTTCTGATCGTTGTAAGATGCCGGAACTGCAATTGGCTCCATCTGATCCGGCAATGTTACCGTATCTTTCGGTTCCTCCGTTGTCCCAAGTGCAAAATCCCACACTCCGTTTAAATCAATGATCCCACGAATCTTATTTTCCTGTGGATATAACATGTTACCCCTCCATTTCTGCCTTAATTAATCTCTCATACTCTGCGTCACTTAATTCCAGCACCCCGCCGTGTCTTTTTTTCGTCCTGCCAAGATCATATTTTTCTTTTTCCAAAATCGTGAAATCACCCGATGACAGATCTTCCGTGATCATCGGCAGATACCCTTTTCCCTCGGCAAACTGGTCTGCGATCACACACCAGCTCCTGCCCTCCGGCAAAAGATAGCCCTCCGGGCCTTCCATGCCTTTTAATTTTTCAAAAACCGGGCAGGAGATCCGCTTAAAATCCCCGCGGAGACTGTCTGACTCCTCTAAGATCAGCCTGCTGTCGGTCTCATCCTTTGAGATCCGGTAATATTTTCCGTTACTCCTTAAAATCGTGGTATCGATCACATCCCGCTCACGTTCCATATACAAAAATGTATCCGAAAATGTGACAAAATCCTTTGTATAAGCGGCATAGATGCGGTGTTTTGCAGTCTCTTCCCCATCACATTTTACTTTGGATGCAAAAAAGACTAAAAATGCCTGTTCTTCCTCGTCAAACACAGCCTCCGGCGCCCAGACACAGCCAGCCTCACGGATGCCGACTGTATGGGCGCGCTCCTTTTCCCAGTGCACGAGGTCTTCTGATTCCCAGATGATGATATCCCTGCTGCCGCGCTCCTGCGCTGCCTGCCAGCCCTCACCCTTTTCGATTCGAAGATCGGTTGCGATCAGATAATAACGTCCATTCAGCGGATTTTTTACCGGAAACGGATCGCGCACGCCGCACTCGCCGATATGCGAATACAGTACCGGTTTTCCATCGTTTAGATCCGTCCAGTGCAGTCCGTCCCGGCTCACGGAAAAATAGATCTGCTCGCCGTCCTTCTGTTCCCCGGTAAAGTGTACAAATAAATATCCTGCCATACCCTGCTCCATTCATATTACTTGATTTTTATTTTCGTGGACACTCAGCCAATATCCGGCTCATCCTTCAACACGATCGTATCGCGGGTCTTTCCCTCTGTCTCAAATACGATGATCTCGTTTTCGCCCTTTTTCAGCAGCGGCGCCGGGATATAGAGTCTTTTCTGCGGTCCGATCTCCCAGAATCTTCCGATATTAAATCCGTTTACAAAGACACAGCCCTTTCCCCATCCCTCAAAATCCAGGAATGTGTCTGCTGTCTCGTCGATATCCACCGTAAAACGGTAAAATCCCGGCAGCCCTTCTTTGTATTCTTTGGAAAAGTCAACTTTTTCGATATTGTCGAGCGGCAGCGTGTACTGTTTCCAGTGGTTGTGCATATGTCCGTTGACCTGCACACACTGACCAATGCCTTTTCTCTGGTGTTCCATGCGCGGTCCGAAATTGACACGCCCCATATTTTCCATCAGGATATCAAAATCTGCTCCCCTTTCAAACGTGACATCCAGCTCTTTTTCTTTTAAAAGTTCCAGATCGTAAAGTGTTGTGACCGGTTTTTGATCCACAAAAATATTGGCACGGTCGTTTGCCTCCCACAGGCGGAGTTTTTCGAGTTTCTCCTCCGTATCTAATGTGGAATGATATAAAATATAGCCGTAATTCTGCCCCAGTTTTTCCATGCTCTGCAGGAAACTGCTCTCCACCGGAGCACTGATATCATCCAGCACCGAAAACAGGCTTACTTTTTCTTTTAACGGCAGACTTCCATATGCTTTCCTTTTGATCTCAGTTGTAAATGTGACTTCCGGTATCTCTCTGTACTTCGCAATAACATCACGGTATCTGCGGTATTTTTCTGTGATCTGTCCATCCTCTGTCAAAAGAGCATCATAGTCATACGATGTCACATCCGGGGTCAGCTCATCATAGTAGTTCGAGCCGTTCATAAATCCAAAATTCGTACCGCCCTCAAACATATAAATATTGACATGGCCAAGTTCTAACATTTTATCGAGATCTTTGACACTCTCCTCCAGATTGCCTGTCATATGACCGCCATTTCCCCAGTGATCGAACCAGCCTACCCAGAACTCCGTACACATGAGTGGTCCGCCATCCGTATATTTTTTCAGGACTTCAAAGCGCTCCTCGGTCTTAGATCCAAAATTTCCGGTCGGCAGCGCGCCTTCTAAATGACCCCCGTTTAAGTTTTCTTCAAACGGTCCGTCCGAGGTAACAAGCGGGACAACGACACCGCCTTTTTGCATTTTATCTCTCATTGCAAGCAGATATTCCCTGTCGTTTGCATAATATCCGTATTCATTTTCGACCTGCATCAAAATGACCGGCCCGCCGTAATTAATCTGATACGGCACGATTTTTTTCAATAATACATCATAGTAATCCTGCACATGTTTTAAAAACGGCGGATAGGAAACGCGCAGTTTCATTCCATCTTCCGCTAACAGCCACGCCGGCAGTCCGCCAAATTCCCACTCCGCACAAATGTACGGCGACGGTCTTAAAATCACATATAACCCAAGTTCCTGCGCCGTTTTTACAAATCGTTCTATGTCAAGCATCCCCTCAAAGTGGAATTCACCTTTTTTCGGTTCATGCATGTTCCACGGGATATATGTCTCCACTGTATTGCATCCCATTGCCTTTAATTTTTCAAGTCTGTCCTGCCAGTATTCCGGAACGATTCTGAAATAATGAATTGCACCCGATATGATCTGAAACGGTTTTCCATCCAGATAAAAATTGTCTGTGATCTCAAAATTGCCCATGCCATCTCTCCTCTTTTTCACAAAATGTTCCTTTTGTATCAGTTCTTTCCTATAACAAAAGGTGTTGATCCCCTATTTCTTAGAATCAACACCTTCTGTTCAATAGCGGCACATCATGCCTTTATTGTATACCTATTTGTATAATGCATCAAACTGTTCCTGCAGTGCTGCGGTTACTTCTTCAATACCAGCCTGTTTTAATGCTGACTGCATCTCTGCAACGATCTCCTCCGCAGTTCCCTGATATTTACCATAAGAGATCTGTTTTGTATAGTTGGTATATACTTCGTTGATGTTATCGATCTTAGACTGGATATCATCAACTTCCGGTACAAACTGTCCATACGGATAATCAATCTTTAAGGAATCATACTCACTGTAAAGTTTGTCAATTGCATCCCAGTTTCTTGTAGCGTCTCTGATCTCAAGATCGTCGTTACGCCCCCACCACCAGTTGGTCATACCGTTGATGTTGTCTGTGTCTGAGTTGTAGCCTTCCGGAGTTGTGCGGAGTCCCTCATCGTTGATCTCGTAAGATACGCCTTCAATACCATAGCAGAGTAATCTGTAGCATTCTTCGTCATTTCTTAATAAATCATATACCATCAGTGCTCTTTCCGGGTTCTTGCTTGCTGCGGAAACTGCCATTGCACCGTGTGTGATGGAAAGTGCTACCACGTTTCCGGTCTCTTCTCCGAAGTAGAAGAAACCTGACTCTGCATCCGGATCATCCTGATAAATCGTATTTGACGGAGTTGCACTGCAAAGATCTGTCCAGGTCTGTGTGTGGTGCTGCTCTGCTGCAACACGACCGATACGGTAATCATCACGGTTTGAGGAAGCAGTATTGTTTAATACATCTGTCTTCCATACGCCGATGTTATCCCATTCTTTCATTAATTTTGCATACTCAACCATCATATCTGTGTCTGTGTATGCAGGTGTTGTGATCGTGTAAAGGTCATCTTTTGTACCGCCCCATAATGCGCCGGAACAGACACCGTCGATTGCAACAAAATTGCTGTGGGAGGTGATCCAGCCGTTTGCCATCTGTGCATACTGTGTACCGTCAGAATCCCATGGAATCACATCCGGATATGCTTCTTTTACATATTTAAAGTAAGTTGTAAGGTCTTCCCAGCTCTTGACACCATCTGTCAGTCCTGCTTCTTTTGCCCAGTCAAGACGATAGATGAATCCATGGTTGGTCCACTGTGCGTAATTATCCTCCGGGATCAGATAGATTGAGCCGTTATATTTACACAGATCCCAGTGATCCTGGCTTACGCTCTCCCATGTTTTTGGTGCGTAGGTCTTTAACATATCCTCGGAAAGCTCTAAGAATGCTCCGTTCTTTGCGTTTGGCCAGGCATCGATCCAGTCAGAAGCAGTTCCGACAAGGTCGACAGAACCATCCATCTGTGCCAGTGTCAGATTGTAGTTGGAGAGATAATCTGTCCATCCGATGTAATAAATCTCAAGTTCTGCATTTACTTTTTCGGTCAGGATCGCATTCAGTTTTTCCATCATCTCATCGAGACGCTCTGCGCTCTTACCATCCGGTTTATCACCGGTCACCATATAAGTGATCACTACATGTTCGGATGTGTCAATGTCACCACTACTTGTCGTTCCCCCTGTTTCCGTAGTGGATGCACTGTCTTCCGATTTTGCTGCATTTCCTGTTGTGGAAGAATTGCTTCCTCCGCCACAGGCTGTGGCGCCAAGTAACATTGTACCTGCGAGTAACATTGCCCCAAGTCTCTTAAATCTTTTCTTCATACCATACCCTCCATATGATTTATTTTTGCAGCAGATCTGTCTTTTTCTAAGACAAAACTGCTTTTATTATGACTCTGCCCCATGCAGAGCGATAATCGTATCGATCAGCCTTTTACGGCTCCAACGGTAATACCGCTGATAAAATATTTCTGAACGAATGGATACAGGAAAATGATCGGTCCGGTTGCAAGAATCGCATTTGCCATCTTGATTCCCTCTGTCGGAATATCTGCCAATGATATATACTGTCCTGCAATGGAGTTTTTAAGCTGATCCATTTTATTTACAACTTCATATAATGTATACTGTAACGGTTTTACATCCACTTTCGAGCTTAAGAAGAGAGAGGACTGATACCATTCATTCCAGTATCCCAGTGCAAGGAATAATCCGATCGTCGCAAGTGCCGGTTTTAACATTGGCAGGATCAGGGAAACAAAGATCTTCATATCCCCGGCGCCGTCGATCTTGCCGGACTCTGTAATCTCATGCGGGATCGCCTTCACAAAGTTTTTCATCATGATGATCAGCCACGGCGACATCATAAGCGGTAATAAAACTGCAAAATAGCTGTCCTTTAAGTGGTAAGTCTGTGTCATCAGAAGATAGTACGGTGCAAGTCCTGCGGAAAACAGGCTTGTAAAATATATGTAGAAGGAAATTCCGTTGCGGAACGGGAAATCTTTTCTCTGCAGTGCATAACCTGTCATTGCTATGATTGTCAGTCCGACCGCCGTACCGACCACCGTCAGGATGATCGTGAGCAGATAGGATTTCCAGATACCACCGCCCTTGCAGACCATCTCATAAGCTGCCAGTGTAAACTGTTTCGGAATCAACTGTACACCTTCCGTACGGATCACTTCTTCTGCCGTAAATGAACTTCCAAGAATCAACAGGAATGGAAATATACATGCCAGTGCATAGATTGTAATCACTACATATCCAAATCCCCGCACAATCTTATCAGAAGCTCCAAGTTTTACTTTATTGCTGTTATTTTTCTTCATAGTCGACCTCCATAGATATTAAAACAGGGAATAATCCGGTTCAATTTTCTTAACAATATAGTTCACGATCATAACGATCACAAAACCAACGACTGACTGATACAGACCGACTGCCGACGCTGTCGAGAAGTTAAAATCTGTCATCGTAGCCCTGTAAACAAACGTCTCAATAATATCTGTCGTGTCATATAATAAGGAGTTCGTACCAATGATATTGTAGAACAATCCGAAATTACCTTTTACGATGCCGCCCAATGCAAACAGTAACAGGATGATCACGGTAGGTTTTAAACTCGGGAGCAATATGTAACGAATCCTCTGAAATGCATTTGCTCCATCGACCTTGGATGCCTCTATCATCTCTGCGTCAATTCCGCAGATAGATGCAAAATATACAACGGAGTTGTAACCTGTCTGCTGCCACAGATAAATGATAACCAAAAGTACCGGCCATACATGCGGATCACTGTAAGGTCCCCATTTTTCCATTCCAAGTCTAGTGTACTGACATATTGATATTTAGTTAAATATTTCTGGCTGTTATTGCCGTTTTATGGTACAATAAAAGAAACGGCGGTGATATCCTATGGCAAGACCAAAAAAGTACAAAATCAAACTTACGGATGATGAATTAAAAGAATTTAAATCTGTCATCCGAAAAAATAAAACATCCAAAACAATCCGATGCAGATGCCAGATTATTATTGACCTGGATGAGTCCCACGGAAAAGTATTGACTCATGAGCAGTCTGCAAAATCAAATGGTGTATGTCTGGCAACAGTAACCAATACTGTGAAAAAATATTTTGAGGGTGGTATTGATGCAGTAACTGAGTTTAAGCGTAATGTTAATTCTGATAATGCAAGGCGTGTGCTCGATGGACGTGCTGAAGCCCGTATCATTGAACTTGCCTGTGGTCCGGTGCCGGAAGGACATTCAAGGTGGACCATCCGGCTGCTGGAAGAGAAATCAAAAATTGTTCTTGATACTCCGGTCAGCCGTGAGGCAATCCGAAGAGCCTTAAAAAAAACAAACTTCGACCTCACAAAAACGACTACTGGTGCATCCCCAAAAAAGATGATGCCGAATTTATAGCATGTATGGAAGATGTCCTTGATGTATATGAACTCCCATACAATCCTGAAAGACCAGTTGTATGCATGGACGAAAAGCCTTACCAGTTACTGGGCGATGCAAGGAAACCACTGCCCATGCGTCCGGGTGACAATCAGAAAACAGATTCGGAATATGTCAGGAATGGTACCTGCAGCATATTTGCTTTTGTCGAACCGCTTGGAGGCACTCATCATGTCAGCGTGCGAGAACAACGTACTGCCTTTGACTGGGCAGAAGAGATAAAATATCTCGTTGATGTCATGTATCCTGATGCAGAAAAAGTAATTCTTGTTATGGATAACCTTAACACCCATAAAACGGCGTCCTTGTATAAAAGGTATCCAGCAGATGAGGCAAGACGAATTATCAAGCGTTTGGAAATTCACTATACACCCAAACATGGAAGCTGGCTTGACATTGCAGAAATAGAACTGAATGTAATGACCAGACAGTGTTTGTCACGAAGGATTGAAAACATTGCAAAACTTCGTGGAGAGTTAGCTGCGTGGGAAGTCGAGCGTAATACAGTCGCAGCAAAAGTTAATTGGCAGTTCCGAACTGCCGATGCAAGAGTGAAGTTGAGTTCATTGTATCCTAGGTTTACAACAGCTTCCGAATAGGAAGTTGTTGTAATGCTAAAAATCAATGTGCCAATACACTAGTAAGGATCTCATTTACAAATCCGGTATCATAATTTAATAAGTTAAATACCAGAAATCCGACTAAAACCTGTGAAATGAAATATGGAAGAAACATCATCGTCTGTGATACTTTCTTGAACCATTTACATCTCATTTCATTTAAAAGGATCGCTACCACGACCGCAAGTAAATTTCCAAGAAGGATAAATGCCAGATTATATAAAATTGTATTTTTCGTCAGTGATAAAAGTTTTCCTGATTCCCAGAGGAACTCAAAATTCTGTAACCCTACAAATTTGCTACCAAAAATACCATCGCGGTAATTGTATTTAACAAACGCAACATAGATTCCTGGCAATGGCATATAGTTAAATGCAAAGAAAAAAATCATTGCCGGGACACACATCAGTGTCAGTACACGGTACTTCCAGAGTTTCTGCCAGAAGTTTAGTTTTTTGCCAACCTGTTTTGTAACACCGTTCTCCTTTTTCATATATTTTCCCCTCTCCAACGTTTTCTTGAAACCGATTTCAAAACCTTGTAAAAACAAAGCACTTATATTTTTCACAAAACTGTCTGCCATCTTCCATAAGGTGTAATATTTTTTGATCTTAAGTGTCAGAAACGCCTTTATATCTTCTTTTTTGCATGTTTCCAGCACTTATCTTACACCTTCGCTGCGTAAATCCCATCCATGCAGCCGGCTTTTACACCAGTTGTGTATTTTATAGTGCTTTTTAATTTGAAACCCTTTTCATATTGTTATATTACAATACATATTATGAGTTGTCAACAGGTTATTTTACTTTTTGTACATATTTATTTCACATTTATTTTATTTTTCCGTCATTCTAACGGATTTTACCGTTTTAACTCCGCTACGGATTCTCTGATGATCAGAGTCGGTGTTACTTTCTGTACCTCCGGTACTTCTTTTCCGCCAATCTTATCTAATGCGGTGTCAACCAAAAGCTTTCCAAATGCTTCATAATCATAGGAAATACTGCTCAGCCTTGGTATGACGGTATCTACGATAAACGTATTATCAAAACTGATGAGGGAAATATCCTCCGGGATCCTAAGTCCATGCTCTTTGATGGAACGCATCACACCCACTGCACTGTAGTCATTGATCGCGATCACCGCCGTGGGAAGTGTCTTATTTCCCTGAAAGAGTGCCTCGAACCCCTGATAACCGCCCTCGACCGAATAATTGGAATTGATCACATAGCGCTCACGGTAGGTCAGACCGTTCTTTCGCAGCAGACTGCGGTAGCGGATACGCTTATCGTAAGTGGATTTCATCTCCTCGACTCCGCCGATCAGTGCAATGCGCCTGTGACCTAAACCGATCAGACATTCCATGCTCTGGTTCATGCCCTCCGCCTCGTCGATCGTGACCTGGCAGCACTCACCGCCCTCTACCTTTCCTGTTGTGATGACCGGGATGGATTCAGCGACACGGTTGATCAGATCTGCGTATTCCGGCTCCGTGACAAGGCTGTCTGATTTTCCCCCGATAATGATGATCGCATCCATACGCATGTCAAACATTTTCTGAATATATTCCACCTCAAGATCCGGATTGCTTAATGTTCCGCAGATCATTGGCACATACCCGCGCGCAATGATCTCCTTCTCACAGTTTTCCACCATGGATGAATAATAAGGATTGACCAGATCTGCAGCAAGCACACCGATGACGTTCGTTTTCGTCTTGATCAGTCCCTGCGCAAGCGCGTTTGGCCTGTAATCATATTTGCGGATCACTGCTTCCACACGCGCTCTCTTTTCCTCGCTCACCCTCGCATTTTTTGTCATGACTCTCGACACTGTTGCCGGTGAAACTCCCGCTTCCTGTGCAATTTTATAAATATTTAACTCACTTCCCATCGGCCATCCCCCTTAAAAAGTCATATTTGAAAACGTTTTCAAGTTAATTTTATCGGGATTTTGCAGGTTTGTCAATATAGGGTCAGATTCTTTTTTTCGTCCATTTTCGTGAGCGGAAACGGATGAAAAAGATACTTCCGCGGAACATCTCATCGAGCATGAAAGCGATCCAGCATCCTGCCAGCCCCATCCTAAGGCGTATCCCAAGCAGATATGCAAACAAAATGCTGACGCCCCAGCAGGAAATCACGGCGATGACCATCGGAAAGAACACATCCCCCGCTCCCCGGAGCGAATTGTCCTCGACATGGTTGAATGCACGCCCGATTTCCACAAAAATATCGATAAAAAAGATCACGCCCGTCATCCCGATGATCTCCTCACTCTGCGTAAACAAATGCATCAATGGTCTATGGCAGAGAAAGATCAGAACCGAAAGCACGATATTTAAGCTGACCGCGATTTTTAACACCTGCTGGTTCAGCCGGTATGCCTTTTCATACTCCTTTGCCCCCGTCATCCATCCCATCAGGATCGCCGTGGAAAGTCCAAGTGACATTCCGGTCACATAGACATAAAACACGATGGATGAAACATAGATCTTTGCGGTGAGCGCCGCTGTTCCAAGCACTGCTAAGATCGATGTTGACACGATCTGTGAAAAGGAATACGACAGGGAACTGATCCCTCCCGGCAATCCGATCTTTAAGATTCCACCCACGCAGGATAATGTCTTTAAATTTTTCGATGCAAAATCAAGATGCAGTCCGCAATGGAACAGAAACCAGACGCCAAGTAAAAGTGCCGTCCCATGGCTTGCCACGTTTGCCATTGCGATACCTTCCACGCCCTCCGGCACAATTTTCACCGGCTGGAAAATCACAACGTAATTTAACACTGCATTCACGATATTCATAAACAAAGATACCGTCACTGCAAGTTTCGGTTTTCCATAACTGCGCAGTACCGCGGAGATAGCAGAAATAATGCCCTGCAGTACGGAAAAGCCGATACAGATGCGAAAATATACCACCGCCATCTCATACACCGATGTTTCTAACTGCATCGGACGCATGACTGCACCTGCAAAAAATGCCAGTATCGTTCCTAAGATCAGGCTGATTGCACCTCCGCACACGATGGAGGTAAACGCTGCATCCGACGCCCTTTTTTCATCTCCCGCCCCCAGTCTGTGGCTGATGACGACCGATGCGCCGCCGCTGAATACCGCATAAAACGTGTACAAAAATCCGATCACCTGGTTTGCCGCACCGACTGCCGCGACCGCATCATCCGCATAGTGCCCAAGCATCAGCGTATTGACCGTACCGGTCATATTCATCAAAAGCTGTTCAATAAACAACGGGATAAACAGTCCCTTCAGCGTCAGCGTTCCCTCTGCCGTGGTAACGCTGGTGCAGTCTGCATCAATCCATTTCCACTTCAAGATGCATTCCTCCTTTTTCTGCTATGCAGTTCTTTTGTGCTATGCTGTCTGTCTCTGAAATTTCTACACGGATCTTTCCCTTTTTTATTCTTCTCACATAAATCATGAGCCTTCCATTCTTTGTCTTTCTCATGTTTTCCGCATATGGAGTCACATCCGACAGATCCCCGTTCTCAATTCCTGCTAACATGCCTGCCCCGCTCACTGCCACACGCAGTTTTCTGTCATCCCAGACAACCTTCTGCCCATTTTGATCCACAAGTGTGAGCGCGACCTGATAGAGATATCCATTTTCCTGTATCTCTGAAAAAGGAATCTCCTCCGGCTGATAGACCTCAGCTTTGATACCAGCGGCGTTCTGCGTTGTAAGCAGTCTCTCCTGTTCTATGATATTTCCGTTTTCATCATAACCACTCGCCTCTAGGATCCCTGCCTCCCAGAGTACCTCAAAACGATATGCGCCGTCGTCGTTATAGCCAATCTGTCTGCCAGCCTCTTTTCCATTGATAAAAACAGCTGTCTCCGGCAGATTTGAGTAACACATCACGATGACCTTTTCTCCAGCTTTGTAATTCCAGTTTTCCCGACATGGGATCCACTCTGCAGATTCCTCACTCCACAGTCTTGTGGCAAGATAAAGCTGCGGTTCTTCACACCACAATGATTTTCTGCGGTAATATCTTGCTTTTTCAAATCCGGCACAGTCCAAAATTCCGGCTCCAGATCCATGAACCGGCCAGCCATGTGCCTCCCCTAAATAATCGATCCCGGTCCACAAAAACTGTCCGCTGATATAATCATTTGATTTTACCGCATCCCACGCCTCATAGCTGTGCCCGTTTTCACTTCCTAAAAACGGGATCTGTGGGAAATCTTTGTGATCGGCTTCGTAATACTGTTCCTTATAGTTGTAGCCAGCCACATCCAGATGCTCTAACATACCAAGCTTTGCAGACAGCTCCGGGTAGGCAAGTGCCATGGTGACCGGACGGCTCTCATCTTCACTCTTTACAATACTGGAAAGTTCCCCGGCGATTGGAAGCAGTCTCCTCATGTCCGGTTTTGCCGGATCATACTGCCGTTCTGCCGCCGGTTTGTTCGCGTCGTTATTTCCGGTCATCTCCAGAAAACTCGGATGACAATACGGATCGTTTGGATAGTCGATCTCATTTCCGATGCTCCACAAAATGATGGACGGATGATTGCGGTCACGCCTTACCATGGCACGCAGATCCTTTTCGTGCCATTCTGGAAAATCTTCAAAATAACCCTGATGTTTTGGCGGATAAACATTGTGTCCCGTGGACCATTTGTTTTTTGCATTTTCCCACTCATCAAACGCCTCATCCATCACAAGAAATCCCATCGCGTCGCACAGCTCATACAATTCCGGCATATGCGGGTTGTGGCTGCACCGGATCGCATTACAGCCACATTCCTTTAATTTTGCAAGCCGTCTGCGCCATACCTCTTTCGTTACTGCTGCACCGAGACAGCCGGCATCATGATGCACACAGACACCTTTGATCTTCATCGACACACTGTTTAAGAAAAATCCCCTGTCCGCATCAAATTCTGCCACACGGATTCCGACTTTCTGTGTGTCTGCAAGATAGGATATTTTCTTTCCATTCTCATCCGTTGTCTCATACCAGGTTTCCATCCGGTAGAGATCCGGGTGTTCCGTTGACCAGCACTGCGGATCATGGATAGTGCCATACATATTGCAGGATACCATATTTTCTGCCGGGATCTGTACCTGTTCTTTCCACTCTGCCACAGGCGTTCCCTGCGGATCAGACAGTTTTGTGCAGACCACACATGTTTTCTGCTCCTTCGTCTGGTTGCATATCTCATGACGGATACTGACTGCCGCCTGCACTTCCGGAAACTCTTTCCCATCAGCCACAAGTTTCTCTGTCACAAACGTCACGCCATATTCTGCCGGATGCACCTGTTCTTCCACCACAAGAGTTACTTTCCGTGTGATCCCACTTCCCGTGTACCATCTCGAATCCGCAATGTCCGTGTGTGTCACTTTCACACTGACTACATTTTCCTGTTTTCCAAAATGTGCGATCTCAGAGATATCATAGTAAAATCCGGTGTAACCATACGGATGTTTTCCCTGATAATAGCTGTTAACCCACACCTGGCTGTTTTTATACACACCATCAAAGACCAGACGGACCGATTTTCCCTGATATTCCTCTGGCAGATAAAAATGCAGCCGGTACCAGCCGATCCCGCCCGTCAGATATCCGGTGCCGCTGGAATATTCCTTCGAAAACGGATAAGCCACCGCCCAGTCGTGCGGCAGCATGACACGCTCGAATGCACGATCGTCATATCCCTGATACCATGCCTCCTCACATTCCCCAAAATGAAACTTCCATCCCTCATTTAATAACAGTTCTGTTTTATTCATAATCATAATAAAATACCTCCATGTTTTACTACGGTCTGTGTTTTCTTTTAAACACATCATAGTAAAAAACAGAGGTATGATACAATGGAGAATAGTGACACTTTTTGTCTTTTAGCGACTTTTCATGATTTATTTTTTGACAGAGAATCTGCGTAGGCGCGCGGTGACATCCCGACATTGCGCTTAAACACTTTGCTGAAATAATATTCATCCGGGTAGCCGACCTCCTGGCCGATCACCCCGGTATGCATCGTCGTCTGCGCGATCAGACGCTTGGCATGTTCCATGCGAACTGCCGTCAGATACTGGAAAATGGTCTGTCCTGTCACGCGCTTAAAGATGCGGTTCATGTAATCAAAATTGCCGTCAAACTCCTCCTCTAACCGCTCCCCCGAAATGTCTGCCGCATAAGACGCATTCAGCCATTCCTGTATTTTCTGGACTTTATAATAGCTTTCCGGGAACCCGCCTGCAGTCCTTTCGCGTTCCGCTGTCGCAAAACAGCGCGCGATCTCGATCAACGCCTCCTGTATCCGGCAGGCACAGAGGATCTTATGATTCTCAAACGTGCTGTAATCCTCCGCGATCGCCTGCTTGATCAGCTCATCAATGTGGATCTGGTCGGTGACTTTTTTGATATGCCAGTATTTCGGCAGCCAGATCTTGCTCTCATCATAACTTCCATAAGGCTCACACGGCTCCTTTACCATCGCCTTTCTCCGGCGTTCAAACTGCTGCCTGGCGACTTCCTCTTCTTTTGCATCGACCAGTTCCATCTCCCCATGCATGAAATGTACATAATAATAATTGCAGGTCGTCGCCTTTGTTCCCTCATGCGTGCGATCCTTATCCAGCAGACAGACATCCCCCGGCTTTAAGATCAGAGGCTTTCCGTCCTCAAGCAGATGCATCTCCCCGTGCCGGATAAAATATAAGATCTGTTCTCCCGCCCTGCGTTTCCTGTGGACATAAGGCGGTCTTATCTCTGTCTCATCCACAAAATTTACCTTCGGGAGCATCTGCGCATTTATCCTGTAAAATTCCATCTCTTCCCCTTTACCAGTAGATCTGCCAGTCTTTCTGCAGCCTCGTCAGCGCCTCCATGTAAAAATAATCGCCCCAGCTATTGCACTCATCCACACCGCACGTATTGCAGGTATTATACGGCGAACGGTTCGAATATGTGCTGTGCAGTACGATCCCGTTGGATTTTTCAAAATCTTTTACCGCATAGTTCCGGTATACAGAACCAATAAATTTTTCCGCAAGATCCCGGTAAAATGCCGCCTCCTCATCATATAAGTATTTTGCCATCTCAAGCATTCCGCACGCTGCAATGGAGGCGGAGGAAGAATCCCTCGGCTGTGCATCACCATCCGAAAACTCCAGATCCCAGTACGGTACGAGATCTTTCGGCAGATGCTCTATATAATATTTACTGACACCACGGAAAATATATTTGTATTCCTCTCTTTTTGTATAGCGGTATGCGAGTGCCGTTCCGTAAATTCCCCACGCCTGGCCTCTCGCCCAGGCAGAACCGTCCCGGTAGCCCTGACAGGTTGCCCCGTGATCCGGATTTCCAGTTACCGGATCAAAGAAAAATGTATGCCAGGTCGAAAAGTCCGGGCGGATCACATTTTCAAGTGTGGTATGTACATGCCGGTCAGCGATCTGACGGTAACTCTCATCTCCCGTTTCCTGTGACGCCCAGTAAAGCAGCGGTACGTTGAGCAGACAGTCTATGATCAGCCTGTAATTTTCCGGCTCTCCCATAGCGCCCCACGCCTGGATAAATTCTCCCTTTTCCTGAAAACGGCTCTTTAACTGGTCTGCCGCAAGGAGCGCCGCTCTTTTTCCCGTCCCGGAACCGGTCAGCTTATAACCTGCGACACAGGATGGTGTATACAAAAATCCCATATCATGATGATCCACACAGATCTTCTGCTCGATCCGGTGCAGGAAATCCTGCATCTGGATCTCTGCCGCCTTTAACAGAACGTCCCCCCCGCCATATTCATAGGCAAGCCAGATCTCCCCCGTCCAGAATCCCGTCGTCCACTCCACGTTGTCGATTGGACGGTAAAATCCATTTTCACTGTATGCATTCTGAAATTTTGTCGTAAATTCCGGCAGAACACGCTTTACCTGCATGCAGGCAGATGCCAGCGCATCCTCGCGCTCCTCTTTTGTAATCGGCATAACGCCTTTTAAATTATTCTTTGTCTTCTCTGATAACTGCATATTCTTCCCCCATTTTCTTTTCAACAATGATTTTTTTCCCTTTCACCGGTACACAGAGCCGAAACTCCCTGATTTTCTCCGGGATGTGCGGTGTCCAGTAATATCCATCCTTCTCTGCCGCATCGATATGTACCCCCGCGATCTCCTCGATCAAAATCGGGACCGGTGCAGATGCCCAGGGGTGGCACAGGCTGGTATTCCATTTCTGGTCTTTCCCCCATGCCTCAAAACAGGTCGTTGCACCCTCGCGCAGCATGTTGACCCATCCGTGTTCCCCCTCATTGACCAGCAGCTCATACACCGTATCGTACTGTCCGCGTTCTGCGAACACACGCAGTACAAAATAACTCAGCATCACGCCGCAGGAAAATCCCTTCTGTTCCATAAATGTCAGTATTTTCTGTTCATCCGCTTTGGGAAGTAAATGAAAGTACATCGCATAAACATTCGAATGCAGTGACGCGTGGCTGCTCGTCTCGCTGTCCGCTAAAAGTCCTGTCTTTTCCCGGTAAAAAGCGTTCCGGTATGCTTTTTTAATTTCTTTCGTCTGATACGGCATTTCCCTTCCACAGATCTCTGCCAGCGTATTCTGTGTCTCCATCGCCCCGATGTAGAGTGCATTGATCACATTATGGCAGCCCAGCGCCACCACAGGTCTCGTCAGTGGAAAATCATATCCATCCCGCAGATTTTCCGGCCAGTCCACAAGATTCCATTTGTCAGCGACCTGCTCTAACAGACCGTCCTCCCTCGCATACTGCGAAAAATGTTTTAAAATCCCATCTGCGATTCCATAATAACGGTCCACCGTCTCTTTCTCCCCGGTAAAACGATAATACAGCAAAAGGAGCTGCGAATACAACAGTGAAAAATCTGCAATCTCCTGCATCAGGCCGCCCGGCGCAACCGCAAGCAGTCCCGGACAGACCCTCGCTGTCTGTGCAAACTGATCGATGCATTTTAACAGCATATCCGTCTTTCCGGTCAAAAGTACCTGCGCGTGCGCCGTCACGACCGCATCCCCTAAGTACTGACCTTTTTCCCTCGTCGGGCAGTCCACATAATTCTCCTGTGTTCCAAGACGCACTGCATTTTTGCAGATTTGAAAAATATTTTCTAATGTTTTCTCCTCTGTCTTTAACTCACAAAGTGATTCATCCATCGGATAATGCCTTACCAGAAAACGGATATCCGACAGTTTAACGCCCCCGTCCGGCACGATCTTAACATACCGGAATCCCTTGTAATCATACGGATCAAACTCACATCTGCCATCCGCCAGCGTCCAGATTTCTCTGTAACAGCAGTTGCACCGCATGTCATAGCGCACACTGCCCGTTTCATCCAGTTCCTCCCCGTAAAACAACTTCACCTGATCGCCGTCTTTCCCCTCCGCGGTGAGCAGGATCATGCCTGTGATCTCCTCGCCCGCATCCAGAAGCATCGAACCATCGGGATCTTGTCTTATCACGGACGGTGTGATCTGATGTATGTGACCGTTATGATCTGCACACTTGTGCTCTAGCTTTGCCGGTTCCAATGGCTGTACGGCATCAGAGTGCAGCTTTGTCGGTTCTAGTGGATGCTCATTACCAGCGTGCAGCTTTATAGTCCCCAACTGATATTCCATGTAAGAGAGCATCTCCGTCGGCTGCTTCGTCAGCGTGTAATCTGCCCACACCGCCGGAACGGGTTTCTCCCAGCCGTCCGCATCAAACCCGGTATTTTTCCACCCATACGGGTATTTCCGGCTGTCAAAATTTTCTAAAAACTGTGTCTCGTATCCGACTGTCTCTCCCTCATAACAGTCCGTTTTCAAAAAGCAAAAAGAAACCGGTATCTCCTTTCCCTTTTCATCCCACAGCTCCGCCGCAAAGGCAAAACGCAGATCCCCGCTGTTCCACACACGGTTCACAAGTCCCTGATAATACAGATGGAGTGCCAACACATGCTCCCCGGCAGCAAGTGTCCCCAGTTCCAAAACATTGTAATAATACTTCGTATGATATGCCGCGGCAGGTCCTTCCCCCATAAACGCTCCATCCAGATATGCCTTATAATGGTCATCGGCTGTGATCTTACAGAAAATCTTCTGTGCACGCTCTAAAGTAAAATACCCGCGCACAAACACATGGACATTCTGAAATTCTGCCGTTTTCCTGCCTTCAACAGACGGCTGTACCTGTTCCTTATGAAACAGATTAAGAGGCACAGCATCAGCAAACTCCGGTATGGTGAGCCATCTGGCATCCCATGACTCATTTTTCTTAACTTCCTCTCCCATATTTTCCCCCATAATATATTTTCCAATAAGTAAGCAAAAACAGGGCGCCATGCGACGCCCTGCCAGATTTTTACTTATTCTTCTGACACTTCTTCAACTTCAAGTCCCAGTTCTTCCAACTGTTTTTTATCCACGATACCAGGTGCCTGTGTCATCAGACAGGATGCATCTTTTACTTTCGGGAATGCAATGACATCACGGATAGAATCTGCGTGTACCATGTGCATGACCAGACGGTCAAGTCCGTAAGCCAGTCCTGCGTGTGGCGGAACACCATACTTAAATGCATCTAACAGGAATCCGAACTGCTCATGTGCACGTTCCTTGGTGAATCCAAGCACTTCAAACATCTTCTCCTGAATATCATCCTGATGGATACGCACGGAACCACCGCCAAGCTCTGTACCGTTTAATACGATATCGTATGCTTTTGCACGCACACTGCCCGGATCAGAATCGATCTTGTCCCAGTCCTCTTCCATCGGCATGGTAAACGGATGGTGCATTGCCATAAAACGGTTTTCCTCGTCAGACCACTCTAACAGCGGGAACTCTGTTACCCATAAAAAGTTGTACTGGTTTGGATCAAGCAGATCTAATTCTTTCGCAAGTTCAAGACGAAGCGCTCCAAGCACGTTCCATACAATCTTATTTTTGTCTGCTGCAAATAATAATAAGTCTCCCGGCTCTCCCTGCATTGCAGAAACAAGTGCCTTTAACTCATCCTCTGTCATGAATTTTGCAAAGGAGGATTTGTAAGTGCCATCTTCATTCACTGCAAGGTAAGCAAGTCCTTTTGCACCGTAGCCTTTTGCAAATTCCACCAGTTTGTCGATCTTTTTACGCGGCATGCCGGCCTGTCCTTTTGCGTTGATACCACGGACGGAACCACCATTTTCGAGTGCTCCTGTGAATACGGAGAATCCGCAGCCCTCTACAACTTTGGATACGTCACAGAGTTCCATGCCAAAACGTGTATCCGGCTTATCGGAACCGAAACGGTCCATTGCTTCCTGCCATGGCATTCTCGGTAGCGGCAGTGTCACATCCACACCGATTGCTTCCTTGAAAATATATTTGAGCAGTCTCTCGTTGACATCTAATACATCTTCCACATCCACAAATGCAAGCTCCATATCTGCCTGTGTAAATTCCGGCTGACGGTCTGCACGAAGATCCTCATCACGGAAACATCTTGCGATCTGAAAATAACGGTCGTAACCGGAACACATTAAAAGCTGTTTGTAAAGCTGCGGTGACTGCGGCAGTGCATAAAAATGTCCCGGATGGACACGGCTCGGTACCAGGTAATCCCTTGCACCTTCCGGTGTTGACTTACATAACATCGGAGTCTCAATCTCAAGGAATCCCTCTTTTGCCATAAAGTCACGCATCAGATATGCAACTTTGCTGCGGAGCATCAGGTTCTTCTGGATATCCGGTCTGCGCAGGTCTAAATAACGGTATTTTAAACGGACTTCGTCTTTCGTCTGGCTGTTCTCCTCGATCTGGAATGGAGGTGTCTCTGCCTCGGATAAGATGCGGATATCGGTTGCGATCACTTCGATATCACCAGTCTTTAAAGACTCATTCACTGCTGCGGAACGTTTTTCAACTTTTCCGGTTACCGCGATCACATACTCACTTCTTAAACGCTCTGCCTTCTCATATCCCTCTTTGCCGACGCTCTCTTCGTTAAATACGAGCTGTAAGATACCCGAACGGTCTCTTAAGTCGATAAAGATCAGACTTCCTAAATTTCTTCTCTTCTGTACCCATCCCATGACGGTTACGGTCTCACCGATATTCTGATTTGAAACCTCGGTACATCTATGGCTTCTGTGTAAGCCTTTCATTGATTCTGCCATTACTGCAAACCTCTTTCCTTTTACTTATTAAAAAATTCTACAATCTCGAAGAGATTATTCACTCTGTCATTAAACTTTATTTATTGAAAAACTCAATGATCTCTTTGTATCCCTCGGCGTCTAATTTTTCCTTCTGGAATTTTTTATTCTTGTTCATGCGGACAACCAGCACCTGTTTGCCTGCCGCACGTTCTTCCTGTGCCTTTCCGATGATCTCGCCGAGTTTTTCTGCAGGGCATCCCTTTTCAATCAGGTATGCAACTTTCGGACGCTGTGTCGGAACCGTAAATCCGCTCTCCATCAGAAGAAGGATGATACGCTCAAAACCGATGGAAAATCCACATGCCGGCACATCCTGTCCGGTAAATTTGCCAACCATCTTATCATAACGTCCACCGCCGCCACAGGCTGCGCCAAGCTCCGGCATGGAGATCTCAAAAATGGTTCCGGTATAGTAGCTCATACCACGAACCAAAGTCGGGTCAAATACCATTTTAAAGGAAGCCGCCTTTGCACCCTCCACGGTATCGATGATCTCTAAAAGATTACGCTCCACCTCAGGATCTAAATATCCCTCCAAAGTCTTTGCAAGATATTTGATGCCGTTTTCTGCTTCCTCAACACCTTTAAAAAGTGTAAGATATTTCTCGATCGACTCTTTTGCATAGCCCTCTTTTTCGAGTTCCTCTGCCACACCGTCAAGTCCAATCTTGTCCATCTTATCTAAGATGATAAATACAGTATCGAAATCTTCCTCTGCAAATCCACTGTATGCTGCCATCGCCTTTAAGATCCGGCGCTCATTGATGCGGATCTCGAAATTCTTAAATCCGAGTTTTCCGATTGTTGTAGTTGTTGCTAAGATCAGCTCAATCTCTGCAAGGTTCGTCGGCTCTCCGATAATATCGATGTCACACTGCATAAACTGACGATAACGTCCACGCTGTGGGCGGTCAGCTCTCCAGACATTTCCCATCTGAATCGCCTTAAACGGAGATGGAAGATCATTTGCATTATTTGAATAAAAACGAACTAACGGAACAGTCAGATCATAACGCATACCAAAATCAACTAAATCCGCTTCTTCTTTTGCTTCAGCGACTTTCAGCTTTTCACCGCGCTTCATTACCTTAAAAATCAGTTTTTCATTTTCTCCACCCTGTTTATTGCTCAGGTTTGCAATATTTTCCATACAAGGTGTCTCGATCGGCGTAAATCCGAAACTGCGGTAAGTCTCTTTGATGACTTGCTGCACATAATCCCGGATCTGCATCTCCTCCGGTAAAATATCTTTCATGCCGTTGACCGGCTTTTTACTTAATGCCATGAAATTTCCTCCATCTTCTGTCTGAATATCCTTTGCCTATTATACGTTTCACAGTTGTATACGTCAAGAACTGTCCTGTGTACAGTACAAAAAAACTTATTTTTATGTTACTTCAATGTCATTTCGTTAAGTTACAGGGTTAGCCCCTAACTGGTGGTCGGGAGTTTGACACATTGAAATCCAAAAAAGTACCACAAAGCCTTGAAATAGGCTTATTTTTTTGTCAAATTTTTATTTTTATTATATAGTAATATTTGGTGATATGTGGTATAATAGTGACAGAGGTGATTATTGTGCGTATAACAACATCAAAATCAAAAAATTCTGAGTCCTTTTACATCACTCAGTCCTATACAAATGCCAATGGGAAAAGTACTTCCAAAACCATCCGAAAATTAGGTACGTTAGCTGAATTATCGGCACAGCTCCACACGGATCGTGACGGAGTTGTTGAATGGGCAAATGAACAGGCTCGTCTTGAAACACTGAAATATAAAAGTGAAAAAGAGGATGCTACTGTCATGATTCCATTTCATTCCAACAGACTCATGGACTATAATAAGCAGAAACTTTTTTCTGGCGGATATCTTTTTCTTCAGTCTATTTACTATGGACTTAAGCTCGATTCTGTCTGCCGAAAAATCAAAAGCCGACATAAATTCGAGTATGATCTTAATGCTATTTTATCTGATTTAATTTATACAAGGGTTCTGGAACCTTCCAGCAAAAGTTCTTCCTTTCGAGCAGCAAAACAGTTCCTTGAGCCTCCAACTTATGAACTTCATGATGTTTACCGAGCTCTTTCTGTTCTTGCTTCTGAAATGGATTTTATTCAATCAGAAGTTTATAAAAACAGCTTTTTTCTTGGTGACAGAATGGATCGGATCCTTTATTATGATTGCACAAACTACTACTTTGAAATCGAACAGGAAGATGGAGATAAAAAATACGGAAAAAGCAAAGAGCACCGTCCGAATCCCATTATTCAAATGGGACTCTTTACAGATGGTGACGGAATACCTTTGGCTTTCTCACTCTTTCCTGGAAACCAAAATGAGCAGAAATCCTTAAAACCTTTAGAAACAAAGATTCTCCAACAATTCGGCTGTGATAAGTTTATCTATTGTAGTGACGCCGGACTTGCTTCTGAGGATAACCGTGTTCTTAATCACATGGGACAGAGGGCATTTATTGTCACTCAGTCCATCAAAAAGCTGCCTGCTGAAGATCGGGCATGGGCTTTAAAGAAAACTGGCTTCAAACGTCTCTCAGATGATAAACCTGTTGATCTCACAAAACTGACAGATGATGACAAGAACCAGCTTTATTATAAAGACGAACCATTGACAACAAAAAAACTGGATCAAAAATTAATCATAACCTACTCCCCTAAATATGCCGCTTATCAGAAAGCCATCCGTGCGGAGCAGATCTGTCGGGCAGAAAAAATGGTTGCAAATGGCTCTCTAAAAAAACAGCGTAAAAATCCAAATGATCCTGCAAGATTTGTAAATAAGGTAGCTGTAACCAACGAAGGAGAAAAAGCTAAGATCCACTATTATCTCGATACGGATAAGATTGCTGAAGAAGAAATGTATGACGGACTTTATGCGGTATGTACAGACCTGCTTGATGATGACGTTGCAGATATCTTAAAAGTCAGTGAAGGAAGATGGCAGATTGAAGACTGTTTCAGAACTATGAAAACAGACTTTGAAGCCAGACCCGTTTACTTAAACCGTGAAGATCGGATTAAAGCTCATTTCCTCACCTGCTTTCTTGCTCTGTTACATTTCCGGTTATTAAACCGCTCCTTGAAAGGGACTTATACCACAGAACAATTACTTCACACTTTAAAAGACATAAAATTTACGGATATAGAAGAACAGGGCTTCATGCCGGTATATGAACGTCAGGAAATCACTGATGATCTCCATGAAACCTGCGGATTCAGAACGGACTATCAATTCATAACAAAACGGAAAATGAAAGGAATTCAGAAAAAAAGTAAGCGGAGATAAAACATTACTATATTTCGTGTATGCAGATAAAAGTGCCACGCCCCTTGTATTTACAGGGATTGTGGCACTTTTTTAACTAATCAACTGTCAAAGATGAGATTATACGTTTCACAGTTGTATACGTCAAGAACTGTCCTGTGTACAGTACAAAAAAACTTATTTTTATGTTACTTCAATGTCATTTCGTTAAGTTACAGGGTTAGCCCCTAACTGGTGGTCTAATCCAAATTTTTTCAAAAAAGTTACCAAAATTGAAGAGTTGTCAAAACAGTACCTGATGAACACCACTACTTTGAAATCCGTTTTCAAAGCAGTCTATGGAATGCCCATCGCTTCTTACATGAAAGAATACCGTATGAAGTAGGCATCGAATATGCTGTTGCAGAAAGATAAATCTATTTCGGAAATTGCCGCCGCTGTGGGATATAAAAGCCAAAGTAAATTTACATCGGCCTTCCGAGATATATTTCAGATATTACCTACTGCATATCAGGAACAAGTATCCTATACAAATGCACTTGCAAACGCTTGAAATTATAGGATTTAAGGAGTCTGTGAAGAAATCAAATACATAGCACTGTAAAATCAAAGTAAATATTTCGATCAACAGAACCTTTTATGACAACATCTCTTTCACACAAGTACTTCGATAATCACTTGGTGATATTTTATATCTTTCTTTAAATACTCGGTTAAACGTTCTCTGACTTTCAAATCCACTATCCAGACAAATATTTGTAATAGAATCACTCGTATTTTCCAAACGATGGCATGCATAGTTCAGCCTTGCATCGTTAAGATATTGATTAAAGTTTCTATGGAATGTCTTGGAAAAGAGTCTGGATAAAACATATTTGCTCACGCCCAGGTCTTTTGCCATCTCTTCCAACGAAAACTTCTTCTTGAAATTTGCTGATATATAGGAAACTGTCTGGTAAATAAGATCGTTGCTCCCCACACTGCTCTTTTCTACCAAATTTAATTTTCCTATGCAGCGTGCCAACACAATTTGAAGATATGCCTGTGTAACAGTAATATCCGACTGTTCTGTCTCTAAAATTGCATTTATAACCCTATATACCTCCGGTTCAACCTTTTCCGCTTTGATGATTGGGTATTCAGGAGCCATGGATTGCATGATATCTGCAAATTTGGCTATCGCAAATGGCGATGCAATCAGATAAGTCGCTTTATTTACACCGGGTGTCAGTACCTGATAGTGATGAATAACATCTGGAAATACAAAGCCTATATCTCCTTTTTCCATATGGTATAGTTCCTGTCCGACACCAAGTTCTAATGATCCACTTGTTACACAAACGATCTCCAGTGCATTATGAAGATGTGGTTCAATATGTTTTGACTTCCTATTTATTGCTATAATCTCCTCTTTTGTGTCAACATATTTTAACTGCATGAAATACTCCCCTTTGCAACATTTGTCTATATCTTCTTTCGATTTGGCAAGCAATCCTTTTACACCTATCTTATAATCAACTTGTAAATAAGGAAAGGAGGAATTGCAAATGAGCAACCTAAAAAAATATCTGAATGACCTTTTAGTATTCTACACTGAATATTTTGAGCATCCTTACCATGTATAAATACTAAAAGGACTATTTATAGAAAAAAGCACTGTCTCATCGAGCAACGACCAGACAACGCTTTCTCCTGTCAATTCTAATTTATGTCTGATGCATCTGTTACTTCATCTGAAGCAATTCCTTTTTCTGCTTTCAGTTTTTTATTTGCATCTTCTACATTCATTCTTGAAAGTACAAACATAATCAATACATCAAAGATTAACGGAAGCCAAAGATACATGAACTGCATCATATCAAGTGCAGACTGTGGCTGAGTTGCATTTGTTCCGACATATCCACTGAACTCAAGCATCCATCCAACAACAGCGGTTCCAATACCTCCACCGATTTTTACACCAAGAGAAGTACAAGAGTACATCGTTCCGTCAATTCTCTTTCCCTGCGTAAGATAAGTGTATTCAGAGCAAGATGCGATAACTGCATTCATATCTCCCTGCCATGGTCCCTGACCTAAGGCTGCAAGAGCTGTAAATGCCATCATCAGCGGAACACTGCCCATATATCCGGCAACAACAACAAGTGCTCTACCGATGACTGCTAAGACGTAACCTCTTAAGTTCAGTTTATACATACCTTTCCACTTACCAACTAATGTCGGTGTGAAAATCAGGGCAATGATCAGTGGAATATTTACTGCCCATGCAAATTGTCCAAACAAATTCTTATTTTTCAGTACCCATGTCATGTAATAAATGCCAGCTCCAATCATGGCACCATATAACTGCTGTAAAATATATGTTCCACAAATCATCATGTAATATTTGTTTTTGACAAGAAGCTTGAATGCCTGTACTATTCCATACTTTTCATTATCATTCTTTACTTCTCCTTCATTAAGTTCTTCCTCCGGAAGTTCCTTAACAGAAAGTGCTGAAATCGTATTTACGACCAGACCAATGATTGCATAGATAATAGCAACCGTTCTCCATGCCGCAGCATCTCCACCACATTTATCTACAAATCCAACTGTAATCGCCTGAATCAGAAGACTTGTTGAAAATGCAAAAATAAAACGGTAAGATCCCATCTGTACACGCTCTTTGCTGTTCTTTGTAATCAGTGACGTAAGTGCTGAATAAGCAATATTGTTTGCTGTATAAAACACACTATTTAACAGTGTATAAGAAATAAAGAACCATGCATATTTAGCCGTTGTTCCCAAACTCACCGGTACTGCAAAACAGCAGACCAGCGTAATGGCACAACCAATATATCCGTATAGCATCCAGGGTTTCGCTTTTCCCATTTTACTGTGTGTTTTGTCAATCATTGATCCAAAAAATATATCCGTAAAACCATCAAATAGTTTTGATACGGCAATCAGGGTACCCACGACACCTGCAGCAAGTCCTACCGAGTCCGTCAGATAGACCATCATAAAAGATGTCAGGAACGCATAGACTACATTACCTGCAATATCACCTGATCCGTATCCAATTTTGTTATACCATTTCAAATACTTTTTTTCTTCCATCGAATTTCTTTGCTCCTCATCTTCATCGCACTTAGAATCTCAATATGGCTAACCGTATGATATCCAATTCTGTTTTTTTCTCTGATTTTGTCTGATTGCTCTGTATATCCGGACTTTACATTACAATCAGACTCTCTTTCCTTGTTTACGGGTTACATGAAACTTTATTATCCCTTTACATACGGTATCAGTGTAAACTGAAACCGGAATAATACATCATCAAATCGGTACTGCTCCAATACAACTGGACCACAACTATTAGAACCAATGCCATTTAATGCGTAGTCAACACAGAATACTACACTATCTGATTCTATTAATTCATAATTATGCGTTTTCTTCTCAAGTTCTTCCTGTGTATAATAAGAAGCATTGAATGAAAATGCCTTTTCTGCGGATGCCACAATTCCATATCGGCTGTTGTTAAGCTCTACATATTCACAATCATAATGGCTTCCATTTTCCTGTGGACGGATATAGTCCTCATGTAAATCCCCTACATCTGCCCGGTACAAACCGTGGCTCGCAGCCTGATGTTTATCACAATAACTTTCCTGTGGTCCCATTCCAAAGTATCTTACAGCTGAAAGTTTTTTATCCAGGAACATCCTCACACCAAATCTCGGAAGATCCGGGAATTCATCGTCTTTTGTTACTGCAATATCTGCATCAATCTTTCCAGCAGCTTCTATTTTCCATGTAATCGTCACATCAAGAATCTTCTGTACTGTCTCTGCCACAACGGAAGCATGGCTTGTAATCTTCACACCATGTTTTCCCTGCACAACCTCTGTCGTATAGGCTCTTGTGTAAGCCTTATCATAGTGGGCTTTCTTCCATTCAGACTTGATGTACATATCGTTATCTGTTGGAGCTCTCCAAATATTTAATTCCATCGGATGGTTCAAGTATTCCCTCCCTGCGAATTTCATCTCTGTAAAAAGTGCAGTACGTTTGTCTATGGTATAAGCAAATTCACGCCCCTTGATATGAATCTGTGTATCATTTTCATTTACCTGTAATTCAGAGTCCACTACTGTTTTTGGTATCCATTTCTCTGCAAGTTTACATTTTGTATCCTCTTTACTTACCTCAATTTCATCAAATCCAAGAATATGGTCTTCATCCAACAGTGGCAATTCTTTTTTCAGATGGTAAATAAGTTTTAAATAACATTTCCCATTCTCTGGAACATTGATCTTCAGATTTGTTTTTCCTTCCCCGTGTGGTGCCACAGAAAACTCCGGAAGTATGCCTTTGCTGATCACAAGACCATCCTGGGTCAGCTCATAACTAATCTTCACATAATCTTTCAGATTATCAAAATCCAGGTAGTTATGAAGCACCAGTTCTCCACTTTCTTTGTCATAGGAAATAACCCTTGCCGGGCGATAAACATTCTTGTATTCCAAAAGTCCTGTGTGTACCGTTCTGTCCGGATATACTAATCCATCCATACAGAAGTTGCCATCATGAATTTCTTCGCCATGGTCGCCCCCATAAGCATATATAGTCTTTCCATTCTCAGCAGTTCCATGAGCAATCGCATGGTCACACCATTCCCAGACAAAGCCGCCGCACATTTTATCATTATCCTGAATCATCTGGAAGTAATCTTCAAAATCTCCAGGTCCGTTTCCCATGCTGTGACAGTACTCTACCAAAAGGAAGGGTTTGCTTCCATCTTTATCCAGATATTCCTGAATTTCAGAAAGCGCTGGGTACATCCGGCTGTACACATCCAGATTGCTGTAATCATATGTTTCATCATAATTACGGTATCTTGCACTCTCATATTGTGTGATACGGTCTGGATCAAAATTCTTTGTCCATTCCAGTGCTTTTTCAAAGTTGCAGCCATAAGCACTCTCATTTCCCATTGACCACATGACAATACAGAAACGGTTTTTGTCACGTTCCACCATGAGTTTTACGCGATCAACGATTGCCTCTTCCCATACCGGATCATCTGCAATCCTCTCATTCCATCGTTTGAACCGATTGTAATCAGTGTCTTCTTTTCTGTAGATCATAAATGGACCATGAGCTTCAATATCTGCTTCATCTATTACCATGAATCCATACTTGTCACACATTTCATAGAAAAATGGTGCGTTCGGATAGTGGCTGGAACGGATCGCATTAAAATTATGCTGCTTCATTAACGTAAGATCGGTTGTAATCTGTTCCGTATTGATTGTAAATCCAGTAACCGGATCAGAATCATGTCGATTGACACCACGGAATTTAATCTTCTGTCCATTTAAATAAATAACCTGGTCTTTAATCTCTATCTTTCTTAATGCAATGTGATCTACAATTACTTCATTCTCTGTTTCAAGAATCATTTTATATAGATATGGATTTTCTGTATTCCAAAGTTCCGGACTTGCGATTTCTAATACAGCTTTCCCTTCTTCAGCAATACTTCCTAGTGCTACAACTGCTCCATTTCTATCTTCAATCGAAATTTTTACATTTAACGGAGAGTAGAATTTCATTTCAATTTCTACTTTCGCAAGCATATCCTCAATTCTTGTTTTAATATGATAATCACTGATTGCCTGTTTTGGGCGTTTCAAAATGTACACATCCCGGAAAATACCACTCATACGGAATTTGTCCTGATCTTCCAAATAGGAACCATCACACCACTTCATTACCAACACTGCCACCGTATTCGTTCCATCCTGAAGTACATCGGTAACATCAAACTCACTGGTCATATGCGAAACCTGGCTGTATCCTATGTAAGAGCCATTGATCCATACGTAAAAGCAACTGTCTACTCCTTCAAAGTTCAAAAAAGATTTTGGCGCTTTCTCATCTCTACTGTACTCAAAAGTATGTACATAGACTCCACACGGAATGTCCTGTGGCACATATGGTGGATCAAACGGAAATGGATACCGGATGTTTGTATACTGGTGTGTATCATATCCAGCCATCTGCCATACACTTGGAACCTGAATCTCATCAAAATTTTCTGTATCATAATTCTTCTCAAAGAAAGAATCCTGAATGTCATAGATGCTGTTAAAATACTGGAATTTCCAAGTTCCATTCAATAACTGCATACGATCTGACTCTTCTCTGTGTTCCACCAGGTTATCCATTCTTCTGGATGCTGGAATATAATAGGCTCTGGCTGGCATTGTGTTTTCGTGCAGTACGCTTAGATTTTCATAATAACGTGGTACGATCATAAATAGTTCTCCTCCAATACATATACTTTTTTGTTCTTTGTTTTCCTAAAGCAAACCTTATACTTTACTTTTTGTTTACGTTCCTTAGTTATGCTGTATATAGCTTATCCTAATTCGCAAAATATGTCTATGAATTGGATTAGACAAAATATGCACTAAATGATACAATGATAAAAAGTACGAAAAGAGGTGCCCTCCTATGTATTTGAACACCGGTTATTTGAACCACTCACATATGGATTTCAAAGACAAAAGTCGTCCGCTGATTGTCGGTAGCTGTGGTACTTACCGTCTTTCCAGACATCCCAAACTTCCGACCTACCGTCCAAGGGGTCGTCTGGATTATCAGATTATATATATCACTGCTGGTTGTGGGCATTTTCATTTTGATAATGTAAATAATGAAACGATTGTTCCAGCCGGCAACATTGTACTGTACAGACCGAAAGAACTCCAAAAATATGAATATTACGGAGAAGATAAGACAGAAGTATACTGGATTCACTTCACAGGAAGCAATGTGAAAAATATCTTACGTCAATATGGGTTTCCGGATAAAGAACGTGTCTTTCAAGTGGGTACATCTAATGAATATGAACAAATTTTCAAACGTATCATTATCGAGCTCCAACGCTGTCAAGACAATTATGAGGAAATGCTTGTCCTTTTGCTACGTCATCTTCTGATCAGTTTCCACCGGGAACTGACAAGAGAGCACATATTAAAAAATGAATATCTTGATCATGAGATGGATAATGCTGTTACCTTTTTCAGTGAAAACTACAATCAAAATATCAATATTGATGATTATGCTGCCTCACGAGGCATGAGTGTCAGCTGGTTTATCCGAAATTTCAAAAAATATACCGGTTCTACACCAATGCAATTCATTGTGGGAATCCGCATCAACAATGCTCAGATGTTACTTGAAACAACAACTTATTCCATCAATGAGATTTCTAAGATTGTCGGATATGATAACCAGCTTTATTTCAGTCGGCTTTTTCACAAGTTGAAAGGATATTCGCCGAGAGAATACCGAAAGCTGAGAAACAAATTCTGAAATCCACAAAGAGGATACCACCGAATTATCAAAACAATGATTTGTAATATCCTCTTCTCACTTTTGCTATTCTTATTTTACAAACTCAGCCGAATAATAATACATATACTCATTATCTGTATCTATGTATTCTCCTGTAATGTCCTGTATCGGCAACGAACTCACTCCTTGTTCGCCATAGATCAGTGCTGCCAATCCTTGCTCTGTTCCGTACTCTATCGTGCTTTTGTTCTCTATAGAGGTCGCAGATCTTCCATAATATTCTCTGTTTGCAACACCTTCCAAGATTGGCGTTTCTGTCATATATTTTGAATATTCATCTGCTGCAATAAGCTTTGCAGTAAAATTATCAAAATCCGGAGTGATGACAATCAATCCTTTTTTTGCAGATTTCACGTCCTCATAGGAAAGTTCCAAAACTCGTTTATGAGAAACTCGTTTTCCAGAATGATATTCTGATAAGTAAACGTATAATGCTTGAAATGTATCTTTTGAATTGTATCGAAACATCATGGTTCCATCAATTCCGGACAACAATTCAGCCGTTTTCATTTCTACACTATCCGGATCTACTGCTTCTATATAATTTTGTGGTTGCCGCAATTTATTACATACCATGATTCCAAGAGTAATAACAAATACTCCCACAGCAATAAGAAGTACAGCAATAATCTTCTTTAAATAACGCTGTTTATGACTACTATCTTTTGATATCTGTATCAGTGTATCTTCCGATTTTTTTTCTACATTAGTTACCTCAATATCTTCACCTGCCAAAAATTCATTTAGACTGATGCCTAATATTTCACATAATTCTAAATACACAGACACATCTGGTAAACAAATCCCACGTTCCCATTTGGAAACTGACTTATCACTCTTACCCAGTTTCTCAGCAAGCTGTTTTTGAGTCATACCAAGTTTTTTTCTTTTTTCTGCAATATAGCTTCCGATTTTCACAAGGTCCATAAATACTTCCCCCTTTCAGAATTATAGTATCTATTTTGTCCCAAAAAGTACACCCCTTAATGGTAGAATCGTATTATACATGCAGAATCTCATCCAATTTCATAAAAAAATGATAAGATACTATTTCTCTGTTTTCCCATTACCCAGGTTGCATCCTATTACGCTTCCGTATCCGTTTCTACTTTCTGCACCCACTCTTTTCGCATAGCAGCAGCCAGAAAGCATTGAAGCAGTTTCATAGAAAACGCTCCACATTCACCATTTATAATCATTCTTACCGCTTCTCCATGTCTCAATTTGTCTGTTTCTTTGTTACGATAATCATACTTGGAATATCCTAATTCCTCATCCAGTTCTTCATCCAAAGCACCTTCCAAAAGGACAGACATCATGTCACGCATCATTTCTCTCATTGCTGCTTTTTGTGGGCTGTCTTTTCTTCTTGCCATAAAAATAACCTCCAAACTGAGTAATTTTATCTTACATCAGTTTGGAGGTTTACACAAACTTTGGGATACTCCCACATCCTGATACCGCACCTCTTTTAATTTTTCATAGTAGAATTTTTCATGTGCTTCACTGATAAATACAATTTCCTGTTTCTTTGTGTTTTTTGCTCCTAACGCTGTGTTGTTCATGTTCTTTTCCTCCTTGATGTCAAACGGATATTCGCAATCCGCTTTGCTACTTGCTCATAACACTATCTGTTGCTGCCGCACCATATAGTGTTAAATAATTGACTATAACAGAAAAGGACGAACTCATCTTCTAAAATGAATTCGTCCTTTCAGGCACAGTTATTAGGTTGTTTCAATACATCTCACAGGTTATTCCGTATTATTGGGTAATTTTTTGATGTACTAACCCTCATTTGATGTACTATTTCAGGAAGAAAAACCCTTTTATTCTTCTGCAAAAAGTTTCTGCTTCCGCTCAATCATCTCATCAATTCTCTCGATATACTGCCCGACATCCTTGACATTCTCGCATCGTTCGATCCGATGAGTGCCGTCCGGATTTGGTTCTGTCCAGACACGTTTTGTGGAAGCTCCGGCTCCGCAAGCTACGATGGTCTGTTTCTCTTCCATGATCAGAATATTATAAACTCCCGCTTTTCCTTCTTTCGCATAACCGACATTCTCAAGGTTTCCCGCCATTCCCTTCTGGCGGTACAGATAATAAGGGAACAGGTCCATCTTCTTCGCATAGGAAGCGGTCAGGTCCATATGTTCCTGCGTGTTGACCATCTTATAATCTTTATAGTCTTCCTTGAACATATTTAAGCGCGCCGCGCGTTTTAGTGCCAGAGAGTGAACGGTCAGATTGTCCGGCTTTAGCTGCATGATCTGCTCTAATGTATCGCGTACGTCCTCTAAAGATTCTTCCGGCAGTCCCATAATGAGATCCATATTAATATCATCAAATCCAAGTTCTCTTGCGATCTTAAAACTTTCCACAGTCTGTTCTACCGAATGGCGCCTTCCGATCAGGTCGAGCGTTCTCTGCTGCATGGTCTGCGGATTGATGGAAATTCGTGTGATTCCCCATTTGTGCAGCACCTCTAATTTTTCTCTCGTGATACTGTCCGGTCTGCCGGCCTCCACGGTAAATTCAAGACAGTCTGACAAATCAAAACTACATTTGATTTTACGGATCAGACGGTCTAACTGATAAGGCTCTAATGTTGTCGGCGTTCCGCCACCGATATAAATGGAATTTAAATGCTTGTGATAAAACTTTGCCGCCGTATAATCAATCTCTTTTTCCAGTGCATCTAAATAAGCATCCACACGGTTCTTCCAGCTTACAAGCGGATATGATGTAAACGAGCAGTACAGGCAGGTCGTCGGACAGAACGGGATTCCGATATAAAGACTGTATCCGTTGTCATAATCAATTTTCTTTAAGATCGCATTTTCTCGTTCTGCAATATCGGTTGCAAGTTCAATCTTCTCATCGGAAGCCAAATAGGTATCCTTCATATACCGGTAGATCTCCTCCCGGCTTTTTCCTTCCTCCAGCAATTTCATAGGAATCTTCGTTGGACGGATTCCGGTCAGGTTTCCCCATGGAAGTGTTCGTTTCGTATAATCACAGAGCATACGGTACAGCATCTGCTTCAGCTGATTTTTCGTCCGCACGCGATCCGAAAAATCTACCTGAATTGTCTCACCCGGTATCTCTTTTACTTCTTCCTGACCCGGTTTTTCATTTGCCTGCGCATCCTCATTTGCATGCACGATCTCCTGCCATGTGATCTGAATCGTATCTTCCCCGTAGTTTACCTGCATGCGGATATCGATTTTTTCATCATATTCTTTTTTTTCTGCCGACACACCCACATACTGTTCCGGGAAAAATGCCTTGATCAGAGAATGAATATCATATTCAAATTCCAGTTTATTTAATAAAACTTCTATCATCCCAAAACCTCTCACTTACAGATACGGATTATACATCCGCTCTGTCCCAATCGTTGTAATATCATTGTGTCCGGTGTACACGGTCGTTTCATCCGGAAGCGGCAGAAGTTTCTCCTTAATGGAGCGGATGATCTGTGCTGCACTGCCCTTTGGAAAATCGGTGCGTCCCACCGATGTGCAAAAGAGGGTGTCCCCGGAAAAAACTACATTCTGATACGGGAAATAATAGCAGCAGCCACCCACCGTATGTCCCGGTGTATGGAATACACGGATATGAAAACCGGCAAGGTCGATCTCCTGCTCATTCTTCAAAAATACATCCGCATGATAGGTCTTTTGTACACCTTCCCAGCCGCTTAAATTGAGAGACGGCGTATCTAAGGTCTCTTTTTCATGCTCCTCGGCATATATTTTGATATCAAAATGTTTTGCAAGTTCCTCCGCTCCACCCGCATGGTCAAAATGTCCATGTGTCAGCAAAATTGCGATCGGTATCAGCTTTTCCTGACGAATCTTCTTGGCAAGTTGATCTGCACTTGCCCCCGGATCGATAACCAGTACTTCTTTTGTGTCATCGTTGATCGCAAAATAACAGTTTGTCTGTACCGGACCAACTACATATTGTTCTACTTTCAGTGGTGCCATAGTTTCCCCTTTCCTGTCTGACAAAATCTTTTTCTTTACAGAAAAACTGGCTGCCCATCTGGATGCGGTTCATGTTTCCCACAACCTTCTGACAACCAGTTCTTTTAGCCCGTCGTTCTCTCTATATCAATGATACTCTCGATCTGCCGCAGTCTCTCCACAACGCTTGTAAGTTCTTCCCTGCCCTTCGTGCTGAAAGATACATCGATTGTTGCAATTCCCTGCTTGCTTGTTTTGGAGTGAATCGAATCAATATCGATCTCACGCTCTGTAAATATCTTTGTGATATCCACGAGAAGACCGGTTCGGTTATTGCCGTAGATCTTGATCTCTGCACGGTACAGGCCACTGCTGCCGGACTCTTCATCATGCTGCCACTCGGCATCGATCAGACGCTCACGCTCCATATCAGACAGATTGATAATGTTGATACAGTCTGTTCTATGGATGGAAACACCTCGGCCTCTGGTTACAAATCCAACGATCTCGTCTCCCGGTACCGGACTGCAGCACTTTGAAAAATGCACTGCCACATCATAAAGTCCTTTTACAATGATACCGCTCTTGGAATGTTTCTGTACGACCTTATCTTTATTCTCGGCAATGGTCTCAAGCACTTCATCATCCGTGATACACGCAAGATGGTCTTTTTTGTATTCCTCATACATGCGGTTTACGATCTGACCTTCTTTTAAACCACCATGTCCGATCGTTGCAAGGCAGGAATTCCAGTCATGGAAACCATATTTTCTTAAAATTTTCTCCTGATATTCCGGCTTATTGATATCCGGGAAATTGATTCCCTTGGATTTTGCCGATGCGATCAAAAGTTCCTTGCCGTGTGTAATATTTTCTTCTTTTAACTCACTGCGGAACCACTGATTGATCTTATTTTTCGCCTGGGTGCTTTTTACAATATTTAACCAGTCACGGCTCGGTCCCTTTGAATTCTGGGAAGTGATTACTTCCACACGGTCACCGTTCTGGATGATGTAGTCGATTGGAACCAGTTTTCCGTTGACTTTTGCACCGATCATCTTATTGCCGACCGCGGAATGAATACTGTAAGCAAAGTCGATCGGCGTGGAACCGGTCGGAAGATTCTTGACATCTCCGGTCGGTGTAAAACAGAATACCGTATCGGAAAACAGGTCAAGATCTCTCTTTAGCAGGCTCATGAACTCTTTATTATCTGACATGTCGCGCTGCCACTCTAAGATCTGACGGAGCCAGCTCAGCTTTTCCTCTTCGGTAACGGTCATTGGCTGTGACACACCGCCATTGTTACTTGCCTCTTTGTACTTCCAATGGGCAGCGATACCATATTCAGCCGTACGATGCATCTCAAAGGTACGGATCTGTATCTCAAACGGCTGACCGGTCGGTCCGATCAGAGTCGTATGGAGTGACTGGTACATGTTCGGCTTAGGCATCGCAATGTAGTCTTTAAACCGTCCCGGAATCGGCTTATACATCTCATGAATCACACCGAGTGCTGCATAACAGTCCTTGACGGAATCCACGATGATGCGGATGGCAAACAGATCATAAATCTGGTCTAATGTCTTGTGCTGATTGACCATTTTTTTGTAAATACTGAAGAAATGTTTTGCACGTCCGTCAACCTGTGCAGGAATTCCTGCATCTTTGATGTGCTGACGCACTTCTTCCACCAGTTTCTGTACATATTCGTCCCTGACACTCTTGCGCTGTGCGATCTGATGTACCAGATCATAATAGGCATCCGGCTCTAAATATTTGAGTGAGAGATCGTCCAGCTCGATCTTGATCTTGGAAATACCAAGACGCTGTGCGATTGGTGCGTAAATATCCATCGTTTCACGCGCTTTTTCCTTCTGCTTCTCAGGTGTCATGTATTTGAGCGTACGCATATTGTGAAGACGATCCGCAAGCTTGATCAGGATAACACGGATATCCTTTGCCATTGCAAGGAACATCTTACGAAGATTCTCTGCCTGAACCTCCACTTTATCCGCATCATAAGAGAGCTGTCCTAATTTGGTAACACCATCTACCAGAAGAGCAACCTCATCTCCAAACTCCTGTGCAATCTGTTCATCCGTCATAACAGTATCTTCCACAACATCATGTAAAAGTCCTGCAACGATCGTCTCCTTATCCAGCTCTAACTCTGCTAAAATAATCGCAACACACAATGGATGGATGATATATGGCTCGCCGGACTTTCTTGCCTGTCCCTCATGTGCATCCCTCGCAACATGATATGCTTTCTCGATCAGCGATATATCTGTCGATGGATGATACTTTCGCACGCTGGCGATCAGTTCGTCATATAGTTTTTCCGGACTCTCAAACTCTTTCATCGGCTTGATGTTATCGTCCTCTTCTTTTACTTTTTTTTGCAGATCCAGTGATTCTGATGAAAAATCCGCCATGTGCCTCACCCACTTTATCCCTTTTTTAGTAGTTTATATTATATTTTATTTTTATGGAAAATGCAACGTTTATTGATGATATCATGCCCCGCTTTTGCTTATGGTATAGCGTTTCATGCATTTTCCGTCCAGATCCATTTCCTCCCGGAACATAAATCCCAGTTTTTCTGCCAGACATTCCGATGCTTTATTTTCTTTCTGGATCAGACAGTTTAATTTATCGAATTCAAGAAAATTCCATGCGTAACCGATCACAGCAAGACAGACCTCTGTTGCATATCCTTTTCTCTGATACGATACGTCGATCATATATCCAAGTTCCGGCTCACCGTCACACGCCTCACGATTCTCGATCCCGACCCGCCCGATCAGTTTTCCCGTCGCCTTTTCGATCACGACCCACATGCCGTACCCATAAAGGCGGTACATATAGTTAATATACGACCGCTGATACTCTTTTTCCTTTTCGTATTCATACAGCGGGTCTAAATATTCCGTCATTCCCTCCCCGGCATACAGTGCAAACAGGCCGTCTAAATCATCCAGCGTGATCTCCCGCACGATGCAGCGTTCTGTCGTGACGATCGTCCACGGAATACCATGTTTACGTTCATACGCACGAAGCAGAAACGTTTCATCCACTTCCTCAAGACCTTCGATTAACATAACCGCAGCCTGCATTCCCTGTTCTTCGATTCCCTCCGTCACTTCATCTGTGCTGTCATTACAATTCACGTTCTGACTACCAATTTCTGTAATCACATCGTCCGGTACTTCTCCTGTGCTCTCATTCTCTGCTCCGCCCGGTCCGATATATCCCAGCGTTGCCATTCCAAGCTGATCCATATTAGAAATAATGTGCCCATCTGTAGAGATGAGCACACTTTCTTCTGGCGGGAACAGAGAAAACTCTGCTCTGCGATTGGCATTATTTTTCCCTGTTACCACCAGTTTCAGATCCGGTTCCGGTCTGATATTCTGTTTTAAATAATCCAGTTCCCGCTCCGGGAGTCTGTCTGCTATTATAAATCTTAATTCCGGCATCGTATTTCACATTACCTCAATCGCTTATTCTAAGGTATCCTCTTCTGTATCCGGTTCCGGCACGACCGGATCTGTGGCATAATCATATTTGATATCATCATATCCCCATCCGGCAATGATATCTTTTGGTTTGCCATCTACCATAACTGTTTTATAGGTCGTTATTCTTACAAAATAGCGTTTGCCCTTGGTAAGTCCCTTGATCGTATATTTTAATTTATTGCTGTTTTTGATCTTGATCAGATGGATATCTTTTTCCGGTGTCGAATAAAAACCACCTTCTCCATCCGTATACTGGATCATATAACCGGTAATCTGCTCTTTGGTCTTCTTTGGTACATTCCAGCTTACCGTAGCAGAATTTGACGTCATCACCAGATCATTCAGCATTGCATTCTGCGGTGCGATCGTAAACTCCCGGATGATCGTTCCGCGGAAATCACCTTTTAATTTAATCTGAATACGATGCACTCCGATACTCCTGCAGTCTGTCAGATATTTTACGGAATAATTCTTTTTCGGAACCGTCTTTCCGGTATAATTACGTTTTACCGTTACTGCAGGTTTATGTTTCTTTCCGTCGTAGACATAAGTTGTCTCTCTCTGCCAGTTATCATCCGCAAGACACACATACAGGCTGGTTGACTGTACTAGCGGCCATTTGTTTTTGATGGAACGGTTATTTTTAAAAGTAGACTTTTTAATTCCAGGAATCTGTGTCCATGAACTTAAGTCTGTATAGGAGAGAAGATTCTTCGTCTTATCCAAAGACTCCTTTGAATCGATCACTTTAAATGTATTATATATTTTACGCTCTCTGCCATTGATATCGCGAAGTCCCCAGTAAAAGCCCTGATCCACATCCGACTGCGGTTCGGTATCTCTCGCATAGATAAAGGATTCGATCATCTTATTGCCTTCGCTGATATAGTAAGCATACGCATATGTTGCTGCCTGCAGTTCTTCTCCCTGTGTCGAATTGAACGCCTGCTCTGCAAGCATGATCGTTGCATCTTTGCCGATCTTCTTTTTTACATATTCCGTCAGGACAGAAATATTTTTCATGGTAATGATCCTGGAATCCACACCACTGCCTGCTAAAGAGTCATCCCAGAATTTTGGCTCCACAAGACCCTGTGAATATGCATGATATGCAATGTTTGGACAGATCTTACCCTGCGCTTTCAGTTTCGAATAAAATGTGTCCAGTGTATTCTTCGTCGAGAAAAAGCTGTTCCCGCCTCCATCGACATCCTGATTCCAGTTATAATCAAGGCTGATATATACCTTTGAATGGCTGCTGACACTCTTTGTAGCATTATATGCAATGCGGAATGCCCGCGCATAATCATCCATATACGCACTTAAGCTTTTTCCGCCCGCATAGTTCCAGTCATAAGGACTGTCAACCTCATTTCCTAAGATCCATCCGGACACCAAATGCTGTTCATTGCCAAATTTCTCTGCCATGTAACTCATAAATGCTTCCCAGGTACGGCATCCTGCTGCTGATGTTGTCTTAATGGAAGAGAATATTTTTCCACCGCCATAACTCATTTTGCCCGCCTGGCCTTTTGCGTCTTTGCCAAGAAGCAGGATCACATATACTTTGGATCCATCGTCAATATACTGACGCACCTGATCCTGCAGCCAGTTTACACGATCCCTGTCAAATGTATATTTTTTCCCGCGGTATTTATACACCTCTTTATTTCCGCAGTCTTTATTTAAAATTTCTTCGATCGACCAGTTTAAGACAACATGCTGCGTACGGAGTTTCTTTACCGACGTGTGATCTGCCCAGTCCGGCTGCAGTCCTTTTTTAGACGTTGTCTTAACACCGGTACCGGTGTAGGATGCCAGTGCCTCCGGATTTGTAATATACTGTGCACCACTGACTGCTATATATTTTTTTCCTTTTTTGTATGCAGCCACAAATTTCTGGCAAAGCATGCTGCTCTTATATTTTACAGAAAATGTGACAGTACCTTTTTTAAAGTTAGCGGAAGCCACCGGTTTTCCGGCAAGTTTTGCATTTTCTTTCACATTGGCATCTACCGAAAACAGGTAAAGTTTTTTTCCCATTCCTTTCTGTATTCCGGCAACTTTTGCTTTTACCGTTACCTTGCTTCCAACTGAATTTACTTTACAGGATACTAACTGTACCGGTTTTCCAGCTGCATAAACCTCTGTCTGTGCACCGGGAAAAAGCCCTGCTGCCAGGATTGCAACGAGACAGATACAAATGATTTTTTTTAATATTTTCATAACTTACATTCCCCTGTGATTTATCTATCGTGTACTGCGCCTACGAGTTCTTTGATATCTTTTACCTGATAACGCTCCATATAATCGCGGATTCCGTCAACAATCTCCATGGTTACCTGTGGATTGGTAAAGTTTGCTGTTCCGACAGACACTGCCGTTGCTCCCGCAAGGATCATCTCGATCGCATCATCTGCATTCATGATCCCGCCCATACCAACGATCGGGATATTTACCGCCTGTGCGGTCTGATATACCATGCGCACTGCAACCGGATGCACGGCAGGACCTGACATGCCGCCCGTTCTGTTTGCCAGTGCAAACGTGCGTCTGTGGATATCGATCTTCATTCCTGTCAGCGTGTTGATCAACGATAAACCGTCCGCACCGCCGGCTTCTGCCGCACGCGCCATCTCCGTGATGTCTGTTACATTCGGTGAAAGTTTCATGATGACAGGCTGTTTTGCATGCGCCTTGATCTCTCTTGTGATATCTTCAACCATCTTTGGATTCTGTCCAAAGGCAATTCCGCCCTCTTTTACATTCGGACAGGAAATATTGATCTCTAAAAGATCGACCGGCTGGTCTGCAAGTCTGTCCACAACTTCTATGTATTCCGACGTTGTATGTCCACATACATTGACCACAATTCTGGTATCATATTTCTTTAAGAAAGGAATATCGCGCTCAATGAAAAGATCAATACCCGGATTCTGAAGTCCGATCGCATTTAACATGCCCCCGTATACCTCAGCCACACGCGGTGTCGGATTTCCTTCCCACGGTACATTGGCAACACCCTTTGTCACAACAGCACCAAGACGGTTTAAATCCACAAACTCCGAATATTCTTCCCCGGCGCCAAACGTTCCGGACGCAGTCATGACCGGATTATTTAATGTCACTCCACATAAATCTACTTTCATGTTCATCAGAATTCTACCTCCTGTGCAAGAAATACCGGTCCCTCTTTACAGATTCTCTTATTTTTTACATTGCTGTGTGCATCTTTTTCTTTTGACTTGCACACGCAGGCAAGACAGGCTCCGATACCGCATGCCATGCGCTCTTCCATGGAAATCCAGCACTCGATGTTCTGCTCTGCGGCATATTCTTTGATTGCACGCAGCATCGGGGTTGGTCCACAGGCATAAATGATGTCTGCATCCAGTCCGTTCTCACGGATCGCATCAAGTACATTTCCCTCTGTTCCGGCACTGCCATCCTCCGTTGCAATATAGATCTGTCCGCGGTTACGGAAATCTTCCAGCAGGAAAAGCTCATCCCGGAATCCAAGCACGATCTGTTTCTCGCAGTCTAACTCTTTGGCAAGTTCTAACATTGGCGGGATTCCGATTCCTCCACCGATCAGAAATGCCTTTTTGTTTTTCTGTGGGAATCCATTTCCAAGCGGTCCTACCACTTTTAACTGCATACCGGTGCGCATGCCGGAAAATTCTGCGGTTCCCTTTCCTGCCACACGGTATACCAGACGGATCGCACCGTCCTTTCTGTCGATCTCACAGATGCTGATCGGTCTTGGAAGCAGTCTGCTTCCCTCATTGCAGTAGACAGAAACAAACTGTCCTGCTTTTGCATGTGCTGCGATGTGCTCTGTGCGCAGCCACATACTGTAAATATCGTCCGCGATTTCTTCCTGCCGGATGATGATCGCAGTTTCCTCAAATTTTGTGCCCTTTGTCTGCATGAATTTTCTCCTTTTATCTACCCGCTTTTTTATTCCTCATATACGATATGACCGCCAACGATCGTCATTTTTACTTTTCCGGTCACCGTTCTTCCGTCAAACGGGGTATTTCTTCCCTTGCTTGCAAATTTGTTTTTATCGATCTTATAAGTTTCATTCGGATCAAAGATCACGATATCTGCTGTCTTTCCAGGAGCGATATCGCCCTTGTCAAGTCCGACGATCTTCGCCGGATTATAACTCATTTTTTCTGCCATCTGCATCGGTGTCAGATAACCGCCAAGTACCAGTTCTGTATAGGTTAAGCATGCTGCGGTTTCAAGTCCGACGATTCCAAACGGCGCATTCTTCATGGAGGTATTTTTATCTGCAAATGTATGCGGTGCATGATCGGTAGAAATCACATCCATAATATTGTCACGAAGTCCCACTCTTAGTGCCTCCACGTCTTTTTTAGTACGAAGCGGCGGGTTCATCTTAAAATTAGTATCTGCATCCGCATCCGCAGCAATCACATTCTTTTCCACATCCATTTCCGGTGCGATCTTGCGTATATCATCCGAAGTCAGTGTAAAATGATGCGGACATACTTCTGCGGTAACTTTTACATTCTTCTGCTTTGCAAGATCGACCATCATGACGGAATCTTCCGTTGAGCAATGACATAAATGAAGTTTTGCCCCGGTGTCGTGGCTTAGCATGATATCTCTTGCAACAATGATATCTTCTACGGAATTGGTGATTCCCTTTAATCCAAGTTCTCTTGCATGCTCATCCTCATTCATGACACCGCCATTGACAAGATTTTTATCCTCACAATGTGCAAGTACCACAATGCCCAATTTTGCAGCTTTTTCCATCGCCTCGCGGTATAGCTGGGCATTCATGACGGATTTTCCGTCCTCACTGATTGCAGGGATTCCAGCCTTTACCATTCCCTCAATATCCGCAAGTTCTTTTCCTTCCTGATTTTTTGTCACGGCACCCACCTGTAATACATTTACAAGTCCGACCGTTTTTGCCTTATTATGCACATAATTTACAACATCCGGATTGTCAACAACCGGTTTGGTGTTCGGCATTGCAAGAATCGTTGTATATCCACCGTGTGCTGCTGCCCGACAGCCTGTTTCGATCGTTTCTTTTTCCTCAAATCCCGGATCACGCAGATGCACATGCATGTCAATAAATCCCGGCATGACAAAACATCCCTTCGCATTGATCTTCCGGTCTGCTTTCTCTTTGATCCCTTTTTCAATCTTAGAAACAACACCATTTTCCACCAATACATCTGCAACTTCATTCATCCCTGTGGCAGGATTGATCACCTGTCCATTTTGAATTAATATTGTCATAATTTCTCCATTCCGAAGCACGCTTTCATCGCTTCTGTGCAAAATTTTGTCTGTATTCTGTCAAATTTTATATCAGTGTACCATATGCAAAAATCTTCGTAAACACAAAGCCTCTATAAACTGCCATAGATTTCCGGCGTGACATAGGCGCGGATAAAAATGCCCTCCGGCCGGTACTCTTCCTCTAAAAGTTCTCCACTCTTTCTGATCTGCTGTAAAATTCCAGCCTCCTGATAAGAGATTGTACGCTCCACTAATATTTTATTATCCCGCAGCAACGTACAGAAAAGTTCTTTCAACTCCTCTAATCCTGTTCCCTTTTTTGCGGAAACCGCCAATGTATAATCTGCCTTAAAATCACGGATCGGCTCCTCATCTGTGACCTGATCCTGCTTATTAAATAGGGTAATAACCGTTTTTTCCCTGATATCGAGCTGATAGAGTGTATCATACACAATGTGCATCTGCTTGTCCCGTTGTGGATTGGACGCATCCACCACATGCACGATATAATCTGCATATTTGGCTTCCTCTAAGGTACTCTTAAATGCTTCGATCAGATGATGCGGCAGTTTCCGGATAAAACCGACCGTGTCCGTCAGAAGAATTTCCTGTCTGCCCGGCAGTTCTAAGACACGCGTTGTCGGATCTAAAGTTGCAAACAGCTTATCTTCCTCTAACACTCCCGCTCCCGTTAAGTGGTTTAAAAGTGTTGATTTTCCCGCATTGGTGTATCCGACGATCGCAGCCACAGGAATCTGTTTCTTTTCCCTCTGGGCGCGCGTGATCTCACGGTGTTTCCTCACTTCTTTTAATTCACGGTTCAACTGCGCAATACGGTCTTTGATCAGACGCCTGTCCATCTCCAACTTTTTCTCACCGGGGCCTCTGGTTCCGATACCACCGCCAAGTCTTGACATGGAACGCCCGAGACCGGTCAGACGGCTTAGTCTGTATTTTAACTGCGCCAGCTCGACCTGGATCTTTCCCTCGCTTGTCGTTGCCCGCGCTGCAAAAATATCAAGAATGATCAGCGTCCGGTCCATGACTTTTGTATCTAACATCTGCTCTAAGTTTTTGAGCTGTGCCGGCGATAACTCATCATCACAGACGATACCGGTCGCACCTAGTTCCGCGATCATGTCGGCGATTTCCTGCACTTTTCCGGTTCCAACATAGGTGCCCGGATGGATCAGTTCACGTTTCTGGATCAGCGTGCCGACGGTAACTGCTCCTGCTGTCTTTACAAGTTCTGCTAATTCTGCGACGGAATCTTCCGCATCGTCACCATCCTGTTCGCTGACACCGACTAAAATGACACGCTCTTTTACTTCTTCTATTTTAATGGGTTCTGGCATGTGTTCCTCCCTTGCTGTCTCTAATTCTAATTTCCTGTATCCTGTGAAGAACTGTCTCCCGCAGTATTATCCCCTGTCGAATCACTCTGTGCTGAACGATTCTCCGCAGAACTGTCTCCTGTAGAACTATCATTCGTGGTATCACTTTGTGCAGAGCTATCGTCCGTGGAACTATTTCCCGTAGAGTTTTGCCCTTCATCTGAAGAATCCGTACTTTCTGTATCGCTGCCCGCATCCGTATTCTGGCGGTTCTTTAAAAAGATATATTCTCTCTGCGCCGCCTCATCATCCGGATAAAGGGAAACGTACTGCTGAACGACATCCCACGCAGATGAAAAATCACCGCTGTACTCATAAGCAATGATCTGATTTGACAAAAGTTCCTGCTGATTTGTGACATTATCCATCGCAAGTCCCTGTCTGATATCCTCTAACGCCGCTTCATAGTTGCCTTTTTCCATCTGGATCTCGGCAAGCGCATTCATTGCCACAGAGTCCGCCGTACCACTGTCGACATATGCCTGATAATATTTTTCCGCATTTGCAGAATCTTCTTCCGCTTCATAGACCTGTGCAAGGTAAAGGTTTGCTTTGGCACTGTCCTTTTTGACTGCTCCTTCTAACTCTTTGACTGCATTATCATATTGTCCGAGCAGATAATAAATCCTGCCGCGCCAGGTAAGATTTTCTGCGGAATTTCCCTTGATATCAAACGCTTTGTTTAAATACTCTTCCCCTTCCTCAGTCATATTATTACCGGCAAGGTTCTCATAAATCCCAACATACAGTTCATAATCATCCGGGTTATATTTGACAGCATTGGCAAAATCTTTTTTTGCCGTATCCGTATCCTGCTGCTTTAGACTCAGACATCCATGCAGATAATATGCGTTGCCGTTTTCCTCATCATAATCGATCATCGCCTGATAAGTAGCAAGAGCTCCCTCTATATCTCCACCGGCATACTGTGCTGCCGCCTTATAATAGCAGATGTCGAGTTCTGTATCTGTAATCTTCCCCACACACTGGGATAGTGCGCTGTTAAAAGCAGCCACTGCACCTTCATAATCACCGGACTGCATACTGTTAATCCCAATCTTGCGGAAATCCAGTTCATCTTCTAAGCGCTCATTGGTACATCCGGTAAAAAGTGCAGCAAACAATACTGCCCCTGCAACCATGTATGGCAATCTGTGTTTCTTCATATTATAATAATTCCTTTTCCCTACAATTCTTCAAATACCAGCCGCATATCATACCACACGGCTCCCCCGTGCTTTGACATGGACTTTCCTTCATTTACAAAACCAAATCTCTCATAAAATGGAATAAGACTCTCTTTACACGTTAAAACGATCCCTTTTCGTTCCTGCTCTTTGACATCCGCGATCACGCGCTCCATGAGTTTCGACGCACATCCCATTTTCTGATACTCCGGCAGCGTTGCCACTCCAAAGATCATCTGCCACTGTCCCTCTTCACAGTGCATTGTGGCATCCTCAAACATCTCATCCCGCAGGATTGGAATATCTGTCGTCATTCCATTGATCATGCTTGCCAGTTTCCCGGAATCCTCCAGTAACCAGAAATGATTCGGGAATACGGTCAGGCGTTTTTCAAAAGAATCCTTTTCTGCTGCTTCTTCCGGTGGAAAACACTGTCTTTCCAACTCTGTGATCGCATCTATATCATTTATTGTTGCAAATCTTATGTCCATTGTTTTTGTCTCCATTTTTAATTCTTGCTGCACTTCAGTCCGCAGTGCACGTCCGAAAAATCAGAGATTTTCCGGACTGACGGGCTTTCGCCCTATCAACGAAGCAAACAATAAAAAAGTGCCTGCAAGCAGTCATTTTTTTATCATTTGGCTGCACTCCAGTCCGCAGTGCATGTCCGAAAAATCAGAGATTTTCCGGACTGACGGGCTTTCGCCCTATCAACGAAGCAAACAATAAAAAAGTGCCTGCAAGCAGTCATTTTTTATTGTTCACTTCGTTGGCACTGCTCAATGCTTACGCACATTATACCATACCTTTTTGATGTTTTGCATTGATTTTGAAACTTTTTGTGGCTATGCTATATCTAATAGTCAGATGATTCGAAAGAATCAAATATTTGCAAAGGAGGATCTGATCTTGAAATTCTTTTCCGGAAAAGAAAAAAAACATACAGCAGAATCTAATGATGATCTCATCGAACGATTGCTGCTTGAGAATTACAACCGCTACTATCATCTTGCATACAGCTATGTACATAATCCCGACGATGCCAGTGACATCGTACAAAACGGTGCTTATCTGGCGATCAAAAACAGTGCTTCCCTAAGGCAGCCGGAATATGCGGCGACCTGGATTTACCGCATCATGTTAAATGAGATTTTTCATCATTTAAAGCGGCCGGATACCATTTCTTACGAGGATTCACTGATCGCAGAGGGAAAACCGGACCAGTATCAGGACTTAGATCTTAGAACTGCGCTCGATTCTTTGTCCCCGGAGGATAAGGCGATCGTGGAACTTCGGTATTTCGAGGACTTAAAAATCGAAGATATCGCCCGCGTCTTAAATGAAAATGTCAATACCATAAAAAGCCGTCTGTACCGCAGTATGCAGAAGTTAAAACTGAAAATGGAGGTAACCGAATGAACACCAATGATTTTTATGAATTAAAAAAATCCTATGACACCTCGCAAATGCCTGAAAAAGAGGTCATAAAAATGAAAGAAAAAATGCATCAGGCGAAAGCCGAGAAGAAGAACAAACACAATAAAACCATTATCACAAGAATCTGGGTTGGCGCTGCCGCAGCGATCGCAGCGTTTGTCATCCTGCCAAATACTTCACCGAGTGTCGCCTATGCGATGGAACAGATCCCACTGCTTGGAAATTTGATCGAGGTCGTCACATTCCGCGATTACCAGTACAGCAGCGACAGAAACAACGCCGATGTCAATGTTCCACAACTGGTACCGGAAACTGTCGCTTCCACTGAAAAAACAACGGAAGACCCGGTTGGGGAAAATTTAAAGAAATCAACCGATGAGATCAATGCGGAGATTGAAAAGATCAGCGACAGCCTGATCGCAGAGTTCAAACAGAACATGAACAACGAAGGTTATCAGGATATCATGATCAAACATGAGGTCATCAACACAACTGACGACTATTTTACCTTAAAACTAATGTGTTATCAGGCTGCCGGAAGCGGTTATGAGATGGATTATTATTACACGATTGATTTAAAGACCGGGGAACGCCTTGCGTTAAAAGATCTTTTTAAAGAGGGATCTGACTATATCACTCCGATCAGTGAAAACATCAAATCCCAGATGCGCGGGCAGATGGATGCCGATGAAAATGTCTCCTACTGGCTGGATGATACGGAAGTTCCTGAATGGAACTTTACCTCCATTAACGATGACACTTCCTTCTATATTAATGCTGACGGAAATCTCGTCATCAGCTTCAACGAGGGCGATGTCGGTCCGATGTCTATGGGTGTTGTGGAATTTACGATCCCGCACGATGTGATCGCCGATATTTTAAAATAAGAAATGTCTATGCAGTAAAGGATCCTGGCATGGTATTTAGCAGTCTCAACTTTATTTTTATTTTTTTGCCATTATTTCTGTTTGCCTATTATGTCACACCTGCTGCTTTCAGAAACAGTACGCTCTTTGCAGGGAGCATCCTGTTTTATGCAGCCGGAGTGATCAAACAGCCATATGCACTGTTTCTGTTAATGGTTCTGACCTATCTCAATTATGTGTTCGGAATCTGCCTTTATCAGATACACAATCCAAGAAAAAAGAAACTCTTTTTGACAAAAGTTATTTTTTTCGATTTTTTATGGTTGTTTTTGTTTAAATATTCCAGACATTTATCTCTGCCGCTCGGAATCAGTTTTTATACGTTCCAGCTGACTGCATATCTTTTTGATATCTATTACGGACGTATTTTACCGGAACGGGATTTTGTGACATTCGGTACTTACATCAGCATGTTCCCAAAATTAATTTCCGGACCAATTACCCCGTATGAGATGCTGCGCAGGCAGCTTCACAGCGCAAGACGCTTTCTGCCCGAAAATCTGGCGGAGGGTATGAAACTTTTTATCCGGGGACTTGGCTTAAAAGCGATTCTGGCGAATCAGTTTGGCAGTCTGTGGGCAAATGTTGGCACGATCGGATATGAAAGTATCTCCACGCCGCTTGCATGGCTTGGAATCTACGCATATTCTTTCCAGATTTACTTTGATTTTTATGGTTATTCCCTGATGGCAGCAGGTCTGGGCAGAATGCTTGGTTTTAAGCTTCCCATAAACTTTATGCACCCCTATCTCTCCACAAGCATGACAGAATTCTGGCGGCGCTGGCATATTACACTTGGACAATGGTTTCAGACCTACATCTATATTCCACTTGGCGGCAACCGCACAGGTACCTGCAAATGGATCCGCAACCTGCTTGTCGTGTGGATACTTACCGGAATCTGGCATGGCACAGAATTTCATTTTATTCTGTGGGGATTTTCCCTGTTCGTCATTGTATTGACAGAAAAACTGCTGTTGAAAAAATTGACGGACCGATACGCGCTGGCCGGACATCTTTATATGGCAGTTCTGATCCCATTGTCGTGGATGCTCTTTGGAATCAGTGATCCCGGCAGTATCGAAGTCTACACCCGGAAATTATTTCCATTTTTTTCCGCCGATGATGCCATTATTTATGTGAATGATTTCTGGAAAAATTTAAATGATTTCCGCTTTATCATCCCTGCCGGCTTCCTTTTTTCTACAAGGTTTCCGGTCCGCTTTTTAAAAAAAATCAGGGGCTCTGTGCCAGAAATTTTTGTCTATCTGGCAATTTTCTGGGCTTCTGTTTACTGTATTTACGTTGGCTCTAATGACCCATTTTTATATTTCAGATTTTAACGAAGGAACACTATGCGAAAAAAAATATCTGCCATATTGTTTTATTTTTTCTTTTTGATAAGCTGCCTTCTGATTCCACTCATTTACTTATATGTAACGTTAAACATAAATGCAGCCAAAAATACGTCCTTGTCCGTGTCTTCTATCTCCGCCGCACAAAAACAGGACACCACGACACCATCGGACACTTCCGGTACGCCATCTGACAATACAGACCGGCAGGATATCCCGGACACAGAAGTTCCGATGACAGAAATGACCACTGTTGATGCAGATTATTTCGATGACGCTTTAATGATCGGTGATTCCCGCACTGTCGGATTAAAAGAATATGGTACGTTGGGCAATGCCACCTTTTATTGTGATTCGGGTCTCAGTATCTATGATCTGGAAAACAAAAAAATTATGGTGGACGGTATCGGAAAGGTCAGTATCTCTGATCTTTTAGCCAGCCATACCTATCATAAAATATATCTGATGCTCGGCATTAATGAACTTGGCTACGATGTCACACAGACATTTGAAAAATATGCGTCGTTTGTAAATTTTCTGCAAACCATGCAGCCGGATGCGATCATTTATGTTGAAGCAAATCTTCATGTGACTGCACAGCGCTCAGACTCGGATAAGACATTCAATAATGCCAATATCAACGCCTTTAATCAAAAAATTTCGACATTAGCCGATCAACGGACCATTTATTATCTGGACATCAATGAACTTTTTGACGATGCAAACGGCAATCTCGGCACACAGTACAGCAATGATAATGCGCATCCCCTCGGAAAATACTACGCAGTATGGTGTGACTGGTTAATGGAGCACGCCGTTGTCCGTGACGGGAAATCATAACCCCTTGCACCGGTTTTAAAATTTCGTTATAATATTTCCTGCAGATTACGGGGACATGAAACAGCCTGCGCTATCTTTTGTATGGCATCCCCTCAGAAACGGAGATATAGATTTATGAACAAAAAAGATATTTTAGAATTAAAACGGCGTTTTAAGAAAGATGCCTGCACTTTTACAAGACTGTGCGGCTGCTATGTGGATGCCGACCACAATAAGGTAACTTCTTTCGGGGAGACATTTTTAAATCTGGAAGATGAGGAATTTTACAAATACTTAGAGATTGCAAAAAAAATAATGTCCGGTACGATTGGAAATAACCTTTTAGAGCTGGAATTTCCGACTGCGGAGGAAGCTGCCGGCGGCAGACAGCAGTTTTTGATGGGACTGCGCGAGAGTGCCTTAAAAAATGATGATCTGATGGATGCATTTTATGATCTTGTCATTGACAGCTACGACTATGTCGGAAACTATCTGATCCTTGTATTCCACGATGCCTACGACGTTATGACAAAAACTTCTGATAATAATAAATTAGACGAGTCCGAGGAAGTTTACGAGTATCTGCTCTGCGCGATCTGCCCGGTCAACCTGACCAAACCGGGACTTGGCTACCGTGAGGATGAAAACCGTATCGGACCGCGTATCCGCGACTGGGTCGTTGGAGCTCCGGACACCGGATTTGTTTTCCCTGCTTTTACCGACCGGAGCACTGATATCCACTCTGTCATGTTTTACACCAGAGACACCAAGACACCGCACTCCGAATTTATGGAATCCGGTCTTGGCTGTGGCTCTAAATTTACAGCTACCGAACAGAAACTTACGTTCCAGAGCATTGTAAAAGAAGTCATCGGGGAAGATGATGACGAAAGCGATGCCATTTTCATGGATATCCAGGACAACTTAAATGACCTGATCCCGGTTGCTTTAGAAGATGAACCAGAACCGGAACCGGTTCCTGTCACAAAGAGCACAATCTCTTCCGTACTCGCAGAGAGCGGTGTGACCGAAGAACAGGCAGCTGTGATCGAACAGACCTATGAAAATGTATTTGGAGAAGAAGTCCCGGTCGCAGAACATTTAGTAGATCCGAAACTGGTGGAGGCAAATGCCAGACGCAAAGAAAAATTAGAGTTGGTACAGCAGGTTGAAAATTTGAAACAGCAGTTAGAAGAAACACGCACTCTTCCGGTAGAAGAATCTGACGGGGATGACGTCCCGGCAGTCAAGACCTACGACGTCATTCTGCGTGTCAAACCGGAAAAAGTCGACCAGATCCACTCCCAGGTCATCGATGGCAGAAAATGCCTTGTCATCCCGATGGACGAGGATGAACATGCTGCCGTTAACGGCGTGAACACGACGATCTGACAGTTACATAACAATCCCTTCTAAAAAAGGTGGACAGCTTCCAGAATTGATCCCAGGATCAAATTTCTGCCAGCTGCCCACCTTTTTTTCTGACGATCCGTCTGTCTGTACACTCACTATCCGGTCAAATCCCTTCCTTACGAAAGTCTCTCTCTGATATAATCTTCCATCTTTTCCCTCGGTACTCCAAGTGTCAGCGACAACTCACCATACAGTCCATTTTCGGCCGCTTTCATATAGCGTTCATCCACTGCAGTTGCTTTCTTTCCCTGTGCCAACCGCTCTTTTTTCCGCTGATACAAAGTCTTTACAATGCTCACCCATGCATGATAATCACAGGTACGGAGTGCCTCTTTGTATGTTTCCTCACGCTGTTTGTCATCCGGCACCCACAGAAGTTCAATCTGCGGTAATTCGTCAATCAGCCTCTCTGCCTCTTCTTTTGAAATCGTTCTGCGCATTATAATCTTTTCACTGTCCGTCGGAACATAAATAGTCCCATTCTTATCTCCGACCGGGGCTAAAACGTAATACAGCTTCTCTTTGTCTGCTCCCGACATATCAATATGGGTAATATCCCTGATCTGACAGACACCTTTCGCGCCACACACAACATATTCTCCGATTTCAAACATTCTTCTGATTCTCCTTTCTCCAGTTTCCATTTTAAACGATAACATACAGGTAATTCTCCACCCAGTATTTTTACTATACCATTATTTTCCCCAAAAAGTCAGCAAAATAAGCGTTTTCAAATTATTTTTGTGAAAACTGCAACACATCCGGCTGTACCATATTAGACATATTTTACACAAAACGGGCGGCACAAAACTTTATGCCGCCCGTTCGTGATCCCTGATTTTTCCCTCAATGCCGATACCAGAGGATTATCGCATCTCAGGTCATGTGTCCGTATGTTTCAGGTTTTCAATTATTTAACTTTTACTTTGAATGTTACTTTCTTACCATCTGCTGTCTTAGCTGTGATCTTTACAGTTCCTGCTTTCTTAGCTGTGATCTTACCGCTCTTGCTGATGGTTGCTACTTTCTTATTTGAAGTAGTCCATTTGATCTTCTGGTTTCCGGAAGTAACTTTCTTGCCCTTTGCATCTGTTACAGTTGCTTTTACAGTTGCTTTCTTACCTTCCTTTAAGGTATAGGTCTTACCTGTTACAACCTTCTTGCCTACTTTTAATACAACTTTCTTGGTTGCCTGTTTTACAGTTACCTTAACAGTTGCTTTCTTGCCATTTGCTGTCTTAACTGTGATGGTTGCTTTACCATTTCCTTTTGCAACGATCTTACCGTTCTTATCTACAGTTGCAACTTTCTTGTTAGAAGAAGACCATGTAACAGTCTTATCTGTTGTGTTTGTCGGATTTACTGTTGCTTTTACTGTCTTAGATGCACCGATAGAAGTTAAAGTTACTTTGCTTGCGCTCAGTTTTACAGAATCAGCTTTTACTGTTGAAACAGTTACTGCGATTGTTGCTGTCTTGCCGTTTGCTGTCTTAGCGGTAACATTTGCAGTTCCTTCTGCGATTGCATAAACCACACCATCAGATGTAACTTTTGCTACTGCTGTGTTGTCGGAAGACCATGTAACATTCTTATCTGCTGCATTTGCAGGAGCTACTGTTGCGCTGACCTGTCTGGATTCACCAACATTGATCTTTAATGCAGTTGTGTTTACAATTACACCTGTTGCTGCTACTGCATTTACAGTTAATGTTCCATCTACTACTGATGTTACATCGTAGTTTTTCTGATCTTCTACAGTTGCACGGATCTTATATGTACCAACTGCTAAGTTCTTTGTTGACTGAACAGCTTTTCCATCTGTACCTAATACTGCATAAGTAACTTTTGCAGTATCTTTGCCAACTAAACCTTTTACGGTTCCGTCAAGTGCTGCTTCCTGACCCTGCTCGATCGTTACATCTTTTGCAGTTACGGAAAGAGGAGCTTTTGCAACATTTACATTTGCTTTTAATGTTACCTTTGTATCTGTTGTGTAGTTTGGATCAACAACTGAAACAGCTACCTCTTTGCTTGTATAGCTTCCAGCGTCTGCTACTGTGTTATCAACAAATGCAAAATCTAACGCTGCATCAATCTCTGTGTCATTGTAAATGATCTTAGCATCGCTTAACTTCTGACCATAAGTAGCATCCTCAACTTTAAGATTCTTGGAATTTAATCCGGTGATCTCTTTCTGAGCTACTTTGATATCACCGATCTCATAGCTTGTTGTCTCTTTTCCGGCTGTAACCTCTAAGTAGATTCTGTATGTACCAGCATCTAAGTTACCAAGGCTTTCGGAAATTGTTCTTCCACTCTTGAACAGGAAAGCTTCATCTTCATTTACGGATTTCTTTGTGATGTCTTTTGCTTCACCTAAAGACGGTTTATTTGCTACTGTAGTAACCTGTTTGTAATATACACGATAAGCGGAAACATCATCTGCAGTAACCTTTGCGATAGCCTTTACATCTGCTGTAGCACCATAAGTAGCTTCCGTTTTGCTTAAGCCTAAACCTGAAGTAGTAGTATCAACTGTAATCTTAGTAGCCTCAACCGTAACTTTGTTTGTTGATTTTACCAGTTTGCTGTATGCTTCAACCTGAGCATCTGTTGCATCCGGAAGGAAATCTTTTACAGATCCTTTTACATCTGCTGTGATCTCACAATAGTATGTACCTGGGATGTCAGCAAATGTACTTGTCGTATAAGTATCAGATGTTGCACTTTTAATTGCTACATACTTATTCGTTTTCTCATTCAGTTTATACCACTGATAAGAAACAGTATAATTAGCAGTTCCAAGTTTCTTTTCATTGTAAGATGCTTTCAGCGTAAGCGTATCTTTATCTTTAAATTTATCTGCTGTTAAATTTTCAGATTTATTTTCTGCCTTAACATCTGTTAATACAGGCTGTGTGATAGAAACGCCGCTTAAGGATACATATTTATATCCATTTGCATCTGCACCGCTTAATGTGTATACATTTTTTGCGCTGTCTTTCAGAGAATATTTTACCTGATAATTTGCAAGTGTACCGATGTTTGGTGTATCATCAGAGATTGTCTGCCATGCGCCATCTACTTTTTTCTGAATTTCGATGTCAAATTCAGTATCATTTTTTCCAGCTAAGATTTCACTTAATTTTACTCCGGCAGCATAACTGCTCTCCAACTTACCAGTTACCGCAGAAGCATCACGATTGATCACTGCTCTGTTGATTACAACATCGTATGTCTTCTCAACTGTTTTCGTATCCCATTTTGTTTTTCCATCAACCGGTGTAAGACCAGCATCATCACTTAATGTGAAAACAATTGTCAAACCGTTTTTGATTGTCTGGGAATTTTCTGTATTGGTTTTCAAAGAAGCTACAGTTGAAGTCTTATCTACACCGCCAACAGAATCAATTGTTTCTGATGTATCTTTAATGCTGTAAGTACCAATTGTGGTCTTTTTGTTTAATGCAGCCACATAATCTTTGTAGTAATCTTCAAGATCTCCAGCTCCCTCATAAGTAATCTCAGGAAGTTTGGAATCAAATGAAATGCTGTCTGCATTGATTCCCTCTTTTACAGCAACTTTGATCTCGCCGACTTTCTGGGTTCCGTCTGTTGTTGTTGCGGTAATTGTTACCTCTTTTCCAGCCTCTGTTTTAGAAACTGCTGTGATAACAGCCTCATTGTCACCAGTTGCTGTAACTTTTACTTTGCTGGAATCACTGGATGTCCATGTAACCTTTGCATTGGAAACAGTATCACTTCCTGATCCTGCTGCAACTTTTGCTGTCAAAGCTTTCTTATCGGTGGTTGCCATCTCTACTGTAGTTGAAATAGGACCGTTTTCATCCTCAATGGAAACACCTGTAGCAAGCTGAACAACTTTAACAGATACTGTTTTTTCATATGTCTTATCTGTCTCTACTGCAGCAGTATCACTGTTATCAATGGTATATACACCGTCTGTTGCTGTGAATGTAAAGACAATCTCTTTTGTAGCTGTTGTAACTGCCTCATCTTTCACAGTCCACTTACCATATGCTTCATCTAACTTATTTGCTGTCTCAAGTGCTGCTGTTACTTCCGGAGCAGCTGTAGTATTTAAAGCAGCTCCATCTTTATTGCTAATGGTAGTAACTTCCGGCACATGAAGTCTGTTTGTTGCGATAGATGCTGCTTCGATAGTAAATGCATCAAGCGCTTTTTCTGCATAATATTCATTTTTCTCGCTTGCATGTGTGAACACTGCTTTTACTTTGTACGTCGTATCTTTCTCTGGTGCAAATACAAATGTACCATCTGCACTGGTTGCAATTGTTGTGTCAACTGCAGATTTTGTTGCAATCAACTCATAGCTTTTTACTGTAAGAGTACCATTAGTTAATTTATCCCCTTTGACAGTTGTTGTTACAGTAACTGTCGCACCTGCTTTTACTGTAGTTGCACTTGTTTTTGTTTCTACAGTAACATCGGAAGAAGCATCCTTCTGTACACTCTTTGTCACGTCTTCTGAATCTTCTGTTACCTCAACCTCTGCTGCTGTCTCAACCTCTGCTGTTGTTTCAACGTTTAAAGCTTCTGTTGCCGCATCCCCGGCTTCAACATTTGCTACCGGCTCTGCAAATGCTGTAACGCCGTTACCAGTTACCGCTAACGTTGCAGCCATCATTAAGGCTGTTACTTGTTTTGCCCTCATTTTTTTTCCTCACTTTCCATGTGTGTGTGTTCTTCATATGCACGTATTTTCACAGAAAATACATTATGTCTTTATGCATTTAAGACATAACCTTTCTACATATGAGTTTAGTAACATAATACAATATTATGTTGCATCTATAATCCAAGATTATTAAGCTTTCTACGTTTTTCTTCTACGGTAGACGTTGTATAGATGCGGGTCGTTTCAATGCTCGTATGCCCTAACAGATCTGCAAGCTCTGCAAGGTTTCCATAGCGCTCCATATAGCTGATTGCGAAAAAATGCCGAAAACTATGGGGATGAACCTTTTCTTTTTTAATCCCAACCATATCCCCAAGATATGCGATCATTTTATAAACAGTGATACGGTTGATCGGATCTCCTCCTCTTCCCCGAAATATGATTCCATCATTTTCTTTTTCCTCTCTGCAAAATTTTTTTAATTCACGGATCAGAACATCCGGTAAATAAACGTCTCTGATTTTCCCTTTATTATAAACCTGCACTCTTCCAGTCTCTAATGTTTCGACTGTAATATATTGGAGCTCACTGACACGTATTCCGGTAAGTGCCAATGTCCTCATAATATAATAATATTTTTTCCTGCCACTGCTTTTTGCATAATTTAACAATTCCTGATACTCTTTCCGGCTAATGACATTTTCCACACTGCGTTTTTTCTGCACTTTTAATGTCTTTATAGATGCCTGCCCGCATTCTAAATATCTTAAATATCGATTTACCGCTATAACATAAAGATTGATCGTCGCAGGAGAAAGGTCCTCCTCCCGTAATTTTTCTCTGTAAAGCATCGTCCGATCTTTTGTAATTTCCTTTCCATTTAAATACCGGACAAATTTTTCCGCCTCCCTCAGATACACCTGCCTGGTCTGTTTCGAAAGTTCACTCTGCTTTAAATATTCTTCATACCCTTCAAACTGTTTCATATGACTACCTCCATTTTCCTAATAGTTTTTCCACAAAATATAAAATTATCATACAGAGGAAAATAACAAAAAAACTGCCGTTTCATGTTGGCTTCATGAAACGGCAGTCCGTCATTGTCTGCACAGTCTAAATGGGTAAAAAGACCACGCATTACCTGCTTGTCACAGGTGTTATATTAAATTAGGGAAAGGAATTAACAAAATGATTTTGTCGTAATTTTATTATCTCTGAACACGTCCAGAAGCATCTCCGCCAGCTAATTTCTTAACTTCGTCAACGCTTACCATGTTGAAGTCACCTTCTACGGAATGTTTCAGACAGCTTGCTGCTACTGCGAACTCGATGGTATCCTGTGGAGCATAATCGTTTAAGCATGCGTAAATTAATCCGCCGCCGAAAGAATCACCGCCACCAACACGGTCAACGATGTGCATTAAATACTCTTTGGAGAAGTAGCTCTGTCCATCCTCGTAAAGCATTGCTGCCCAACGGTTATCATTTGCAGAGATAGATGTTCTTAATGTGATTGCAACTTTCTTGAATCCGAAACGGTCTGTTAATTTCTGTGCAACCTCTTTGTATCCTTCTTTATTTAACTCGCCTGCAGTTACCTCTGTACCTTCAGACTTGATACCGAATACGTCGTTTGCATCTTCCTCGTTGGAGATACATACGTCTACATATTTGCAAAGTTCACCCATAACCTGGCCTGCTTTTTCTTTGGACCATAATTTATTACGGTAGTTTAAGTCGCAGCTTACAGTGATTCCTTTTGCTTTTGCAGCTTTACATGCCTCTAAGCAGATTGCTGCCACATTATCGCCAAGTGCCGGTGTAATTCCGGTAAAGTGGAACCAGTCTGCACCGTCGAAAATTTTATCCCAGTCAAAATCAGCTGTTGTAGCTGTTGCAATGGAAGAACCTGCACGGTCATATACAACTTTGGATGGTCTCTGGCTTGCGCCCTTCTCCAAGAAGTAGATACCAACACGGTCACCACCGCGAACGATGTCAGATGTGTCAACACCATACTGTCTTAACGCATTCACTCCAGCCTGTCCGATCTCATGTGCCGGAAGCTTTGTAACAAAGCTTGCATCCATACCATAGTTTGCTAAGGAAACTGCAACGTTAGCCTCTCCTCCGCCGTATGTTGCGCCGTAGGATGTAGCCTGTACAAAACGATAATATCCTTCCGGTGCAAGACGAAGCATGATCTCACCAAATGTAACAACTTTCTTTGCCATGATTTTAATCCTCCTAAAAATAATGTTTCACATTGTGAAACTGCGTTTCAAAATTTATATTTTTATTATAACACCGAAAAACAGAATGTCAAACATGTTTTTACTTTAATGCAATTTTTATAGGTTCTGTTATTTTGGTTCAAAAAAATTGTGAAATATTTGCAATTATCTCTTTTTTATTTTTGAAATATGTTATATAATACATATGTATTGGTTCATAATATAGAACTTAGTTTTGTAATATGAAACCATTGGATATGATAACACTGATTTATGTTTTTCAAAATGTTTTGTCGTAAATCAGGCATACATATATATCACACTATCTATTTTTAAGGAGGATTTTCCATGGACCGCAAATATGATGTCATCACATTAGGAGAGATTCTGCTTCGTCTTTCCACCCCGATCAACGGACGTCTTGCACAGGGCGATACTTTAATGAAACATTTAGGAGGTGCCGAGTTAAATATCGCTTCCGAGATCGGACAACTCGGCTTAAAGACAGCAATGATCTCTAAGATTCCTAACAATCTGCTCGCCGCATTCATCAAAAACCAGATGAACGCTTCCCGCGTCAGTGAAAATTACCTGATCTCCGACACTGCAGATGACAGCCGCATCGGTGTTTACTATTACGAATATGGTTCCTATCCGCGCAAACCGCGTGTCGTCTACGACAGGAAACATTCTTCCATCAATAACATAGACATCAAAGATGTGCCGGAAACCATGTTTTATAACACACGCCTGTTCCACACCAGTGGGATCACCTTAGGTCTTGGCGGCAACGCACAGAAATTTGCGATCGAATGTATCCGCAAATTCAAAGAGCAGGGAACCCTGATCTCTTTTGATGTCAACTACCGTGCCAATCTCTGGACCGGCGAGGAGGCAAGAGCCTGCATCGAGCAGATTCTTCCTTATGTAGATATCTTCTTCTGCTCCGAAGATACCGCACGCCTGACTTTCGGCAAAACAGGCACGATCGAGGAAATCCAGAAGTCTTTCTGCGAGGAATATCCTATCTCTGTGGTTGCCTCCACAGAGCGCACGGTCATCACTCCAAAGAAACACAATTTTACTTCCATTATCTATTCTGCAAAAAATGATTCTTACTACCGCGAGGAACCATACAACAACATTGATGTGGTCGACCGTATCGGAAGCGGTGACGCCTATGTTTCCGGTGCTCTCTACGGCTACTTAAAACACAAGGACTGCAGAAAAGCATTAGAATATGGAAATGCCATGGCAGCGATCAAGCACAGTGTCATCGGAGATATGATCACGACCGACCTTGAGGAGATCGACAGTATTATTGCAGAACACAAAAATACGGGGTATCATTCGGAGATGAACCGATAGAATGCACGCTCTATGAACATTCTATTGTCGTGAATTAAAAAATCGGAATATCCATATCAGTTTTCCCTGGATATTCCGGTTTGTTATTTCATTACAAGATGTTGAAGTTTGTATGCACTATTTGGTGTCAACATCTTTACATTTTCTCACATCACTTCACGGATCACACGCTCCACATTTTTGTATGCGATCTTTTCGAGTGCATCCTCACTGAACCCTGTTTTCTGCAGTGCATCAAATAATTTTTTCATATCCGTGCAGTCAGCGATCTCAAATTTTCCCTCAATCCCATCAAAATCCGTCCCGATTCCGACACACTCAATCCCGCCAACATTGACCAGACGCTTTACATGTTCACACATTGTTTCGATCCGGCTCACTTTATCCACAGGATCTGTATTTAAAAACGGTGGATAAAAATTAAGCCCCGCCACACCACCATGTTCCGCTAATACCCGTATCATATCATCCGTCAGATTTCTCGTTGCAGGAGCAAGTTCCCTGCAGTTTGAGTGTGATGCCACAAACGGGCCCCTCACAAGTTCTGCCACATCATAAAAACCACCATCGGACAAATGGGACACATCCACAAGGATTCCACGCTCTGCCATATATGTAACAGCTTTCCTGCCAAACGGTGTCAGTCCAAGCTGCATCCGTTCTGCCTCTTTTGCATGCGGATGACCGAAACAGTTATCATCATTCCAGGTCAGCGTAATCAGCCGGACTCCCATCTGATAAAGCTTATCGATCCGTTCCATTTTTCCATCCACAATACATCCGTTTTCAACAGTCAGAAAGGCAGAAACTTTTCCCTGCCGCCAGTTGCACTGTAATCCTTCGTAGTTATAAGCCGGTGCAATAATGTCCGAACAGGTTTCCATGGTATTTTGGTATACTTCGTACATATCCTGCATCTGTTTCCGGATCTCTGCATCGGTATACCAGAGATTATTTTTTTCCGTATATGCCAGTCCCGGATCACTCCAGTTTTCTTCTCTTTTCTGCTGTAAAAACATGGCAAAAAACTGTGCCTTTGCGCCACACTGGTGCAGTCTTTTCGCATCCACCATCGTGTTTCTTAGTTCCCCTGCCGTCTTTTTTTGCTGTGCGGCTGCCTTCGCTAACGTATCGCAATGCATATCGATGTAATTCATGTCGGATATACCCTTTCTTTCTGATCTTTAAACCGTCGCATTTTTCTTTTCGCTGCGCGGTTCTTTTAATATCATTTTATTCCGCAGCACACAAAATAGCAACCCGACGTAAATCCCGTTGACTGCCGCTAAGATCACATTTGTGGAAAAAAAAGGAACTGCCACTGTATAAATTACGCCATATCCAAAATTTACCATAATATAAATTACCATCACACGCACGATCAACCCGATACTGCACGCCATCCCCAACAGAAAGCCCATCCGGTTGCCCTGTAGTAGAGACTGACGCAGCGCATGGATCAAAAACCACACAAATGCTGCAACGACAAGAACACCTGCTATGATCCCAAAATAACAAAATATATTTCCCAGCAGATATTCGCCGTCCGATCCTGTCCCCTGCATCAGAAATGTCCGGTTTCCAAACAGGCTGTATCGAGCAACTGCATCTTTTATCATTCTGTTCTGATATCCAAATTCACCTGTATGCGTAAGCCTGGCGAGCACATAGCCGCTTGGCAGAAACGTATACTTATAAAAGAAAGCCACACCAGCCCCCAGAATACCAGCCACAAGCAATGCCAGCTCTACAAGGTATTTTTTCTTTTCGTTTCCAAATATTCCACGAAGCACAGATGCCACCAGCAGGAACAGACAGACCACGGCATTTTCCACAACCGCCCCATTACTCTTCGGCAGTGAAATGAGCCCTGCTGCTAATACCATAAACGGGATAATGATCCAGCCGGCTGATTTTAAAATTCCCCGAAATCCCTGTCCCCGGTACTGATAAATAATTCCCGCAAAGATCACTGGCAGCAGCACCTGTACACTGTAACTTGCCAGCAGCGCTGTCTGATAGTTTCCAAGGAGGCCGCCCGACCACACCAGACACAGGCAGATCATATACAAAGCATATACCGCACGGATATGCAAAAACAGCCATGTGTAATCGAAATACATGATCACAAAGATCATTGCAAAGCTGACACCATTTATCACAAGTAATGCTCTAAGCTGTTCTGCCTGTGATGCCCCACCTTCTGTTTTTCCGGAAATAACAACTGACATGAGTATAGATGCCGCCGTTAAAAGAACCGCCAGCACAAAAAGTTTCCATGGAAATGCCGGTCTGTGGATACGGTTTAATGCACATCCTGTTTCCACCGGATCTCCCATCTGCCGCACTGCCTCTCTTTTTGCATCTTCCCTGCTCATTCCTTCTTCCTCATAGCCTTGTGCCTGTTCTTCTATATGCCCGTTTATTTCTTCTGACACAAGCGCTCTGGCACGCTTATTTTGAATCTGTTCTTCCAGAGTCTTCATATATTCTTTGTAATCTGTCAATGTATTCCCTCCCGGCTCTTTCTGCCATGTTTGCTTTTTTCATCCCTGCATTTTTTACACATTTCACTGCCTGATGCCATTTCATTTTTTCAAATACACATTTCCATGGCTTTACATGACAATACATTTGTAACTGCTGCGGCATACGTATTCCATTCGTCTTTTTTCTCTTTTAAAATACGTTTTCCTTCTCCGGTAATGTGATAATATTTGCGCATTTTCCCACTTGCATCATCCTCATAAGCCGTAACAAGATTGTTTGCCTCTAAGGCATGCAAAAGCGGATAAAGCGATCCCGCTTTTAATTCAAATACATTTTCCGATCTTTTCCTTAATGTTTCGATCATTTCGTAACCATACATGTCTTTCTCGTCTAAAAGCCGTAAGATCAGCATGGAAAGACTACCCTGAATCAATGATTTGTTTAACATAAAATCCTCCTTGTTTTCCGAAGGAAAATGCGAGCCCTTTGGCGAGCAGAGGATTTTCCTCCTTGTTTTGCGAAGCAAAATCCGAGTCCCTTGACGATGAGAGGATTTTCCTCCTTGTTATATAGTCTATCTATATATCTAAAGTATATAGTCTGTCTATATATATGTCAAGTTTTTTCTCATTTTTTGATCTTACATATTTGTTCGTAAGAATAAATACTGCATTCCCCTTCACTGTCGACCTTATCCCGGAAATACTTTGGATCATTAAATATACAAAAACAGGTTATCCATAGTTTAAATCTATGGACAACCTGTCCTGATGTCTGTCTGACATTTAAAAATCATTCTTTTATTTTTCTGCAAGATTTTCGAGGATTACATCCATATCATACCCCGGTACCACCTTCATTACAGCTTCAAATGCTTTTCTTTATTATATAGAACCCCAAAAACATCTTCAAGTCATTCCTACATATTTTTGTTTTGTGAAACTTGCTGCTGATGTGGCATAGAATTACTGAGTTGTCAGAACTATTTTTATAGTATACTACAAGAAGCCGCATTATTCAATCACAAAATAAAAGGAACTCTGCTATCCGGTTAAATGCTGATTTGTTTATGAAATAAATCGCCCGCTCAAATGGTGTGTCGCAGGTCTGTGAGTGGCATCTTGCGCAAAGCCGGAGTTAATTTTGGTTCCATTGTACGAAAATAAGAAAAGTCTAAGTGTGTCTGAGTTAGATTTTCTCGGAGTGACGTGACCGGCGTTCAACGAGCCATCCGTGGCTCGTGAAGCCTTGTTCTGCCATCCGTGGCAGAACATCACTGTGTATCTACAGACACACAATCTCAATCTGACCATTATCAGATTGAGATAGATTTTCTAATTTTCTCCCAAAGTCACAAAATCAGCTCAGGCTTTGCGCAAGATGCCAGCCTCCAGATTATGAACACCATTTGGGTGGGCGGTTCATCTCAAAATTGGGGGCGTAGGTGTGGATTTTTGATATTCGCACGAATGAAAATATGCTTAAAATCCTAATATGCTGTATCATTAATATTCAGCCTGATGACTTTCCAAAATTTCCATCTGCTACATTGTACTACATGAATTGTTTCGTAAATTGTCAGACCAATAACACAAAATATTCTTCAAATGTGTATGGCAATAAATATGGGCATAGTGGTATATATCGAGGTTTTTGCCAGTGTTGTCAAACAAATAATAAACCATTGAATATAGTTATTTGGAAATCTTTTTTTAATCAGATTCAGACACAAAACACTAAAAATTTACGCCCCCAAGGTTGTAAAATGAGTTCCCACGCGAAGGGTGGTTCACAACCTTGCGGCTGGCAAATCGCATCAAGCCGGGATCCGTTTTGTGACTTTGGGAGAAAATTAGAAAGTCTTTGTATGCCTGTTCACAATACAGTGTTGTGCTGCCACGGACGGCAGCACAAGTCTTAATGTGCCCGGATGGCACATTTAAGACGCACACGTCACTCCGCCACAATATAAATCAGGCATACTTAGACTTTCTTATTTTCGTACAACGGAACAAAACGAGTCCCGGCTTGATGCAATTTGCCAATCGTAACCCCCCAGAACCACCCTACACAAGGAAACTCATGTCACCCGCAAACCAATATTTATCAGATAACGCGTTCTATAAAGCAAAAAAGGAACCACAAAACCATTCTAAGTTTTGCGGTTCCCAATTAGGAAGAATTTGTAATTTAAATATTGTGAATTAACTGCTGCTCTGCAAGCCACATAATCGCTTACAAGATTTTACAAGACGCATGGCACCTTACGAGATGCATGGCATCTTACAGATGCATGGCATCTTACAGATGCCAGATATCCTCATTGTACTGTGCAATGGTACGGTCTGATGAGAAGAATCCTGCCTTGCTGATGTTGACAAGCATTTTCTTAGCCCATGCCATACGGTCTTCGTAATCTGCGTAGATACGTTCTTTGGTTGCAACGTACTCCTCGAAATCCGGGAGAGTCATGAACCAGTCTTTGTTTAACAGCTCGTTGTAAAGACGCTCTAAGTTCTCTGCACATCCAACTGCTTTCATCTGGTCGCTTACGATAAAGTCGATCGCACGTTTGATGTTTGCATCATTCTCGTAGTAGCTTCTGGAAACGTAATCTGCTTTCTCGTAGTGTTTGATAACTTCCTCAGAAGACTCACCGAAGATATAAATGTTATCATCGCCAACGAACTGATGCATCTCAACATTTGCTCCGTCCATGGTTCCGATTGCAACGGCACCGTTTAACATGAATTTCATGTTGGATGTTCCACTTGCCTCTTTGGAAGCTAAGGAGATCTGCTCATGGATATCTGCTGCCGGGATCAGTTTCTCAGCTAATGTTACGTTGTAGTTTTCTACCATTACTACTTTTAAGTATGGTGCGACTTCCGGATCATTTGCGATCAGTTCCTGTAAGCAGAGGATCAGATGAATGATGTCCTTTGCAATGATATATGCCGGAGCAGCTTTTGCACCAAAAATAACGGTGATCGGACGTGCCGGTTTCTTTCCTGCTTTGATCTCGAAATATTTGTGGATCACATAGAGAGCATTCATCTGCTGTCTCTTGTACTCGTGTAATCTCTTGATCTGGATATCGTAGATGGAGTTGTCATCTAACTCGATGCCCTGTGTTTTTACAAGATAATTCTTTAACTCTGTCTTTCTTGTACCTTTTACTGCAAGAAGTTTCTTTAATACTTCCTCATCATTTACATATGCGCCGAGTTTCTCTAACTCTTCTGCGTTTTTCTTAAATCCAGGTCCGATTAAGGATGTGATAAATTCGGTCATCTCCGGATCACAGTGTAATAACCAGCGGCGGAATGTGATACCGTTTGTCTTATTATTAAACTTCTCCGGATAAATCCTGTAGAAGTTATTTAACTCTGTATTCTTTAAAATCTCTGTGTGCAGGTAAGCAACACCGTTGACACTGTATCCGTAATGAATATCCATATGTGCCATATGAACGCGTTTCTCATCATCAATGATTGCTACGGATCTGTCATCATATTTCTTTGTCACACGGCTGTTTAACTCATAAATAATCGGCAGTAACTGTGGAACAGCTTTCTCTAAGAAATGGATCGGCCATTTTTCAAGTGCTTCGGCTAAGATCGTGTGGTTTGTGTAAGCACAGGTCTTAGATACAATGTCGATCGCCTCATCCATTAAGATGCCGCGCTCCATCAACAGACGGATCATTTCCGGAATCACCATACTTGGGTGTGTATCGTTGATCTGGATCACTGCATACTCGTTTAATTTGTGAAGATCTCCGCCTCTTGCAAGTGTCTCATCAATAATCAGGCGCGCTGCATTGCTGACCATGAAGTACTGCTGGTATACACGAAGGATTCTTCCCTTATCATCGGAATCATCCGGATATAAGAATAATGTTAAATTCTTTGCAATATCCTCTTTGTCAAAATCGATGCCCTCACCAACTAAACTCTCATCTACTGTTTCAACATCGAACAGATGAAGTTTTGTGGTACGATTCTCATAACCAATCACATCGATATCATATAATCTGGACTGTAACGTAAAACCGCCGAACTGAATCGGGTAAGTAACGTCTGTTTTTGTCAGCCAGCTTTCTTTTTCGATCCATGGATTTGGTGTCTCATTCTGCAGGTTATTTTTGAATACCTGTTTGAACAATCCGTAATGGTAATTTAAACCAACACCGTCACCGTTTAAACCAAGGCTTGCGATAGAATCAAGGAAGCATGCTGCAAGACGTCCAAGTCCGCCGTTTCCTAATGACGGCTCCGGCTCAACCTCCTCGATCTCTGCAAGGCTCTTGCCGTTGTCTGCTAAAAGTTTTTTCACATCCTCATAGATGCCAAGGTTGATCAGGTTGTTGGATAATAATTTACCGATCAGGAACTCAGCGGAAATGTAATATAATTTACGTTTTCCCTGATTGCTGACTTTTTCTTCTGCCATTCCTTTTGTCATCTCAAGCAGTGCATAGTAAAGTTCCTCATTTGTGCACTGTGAAATCTCTTTGCCACATCTGTTTGCTACGATTTCCTGTAATTTCATGTTTTCCTCCATGTTCCGCGCCCCCGGCGCTGTTTTCATTATGTTCCCCAACCAATGTTTATGCATGTTCCTGTTGTCCTGATTTCGCTTTTTTTCGCAAAATCATTGTTTATGATGTTATTATAGTTTCTGCAATCACTTTTTTCTTGTAATATTGACTCAAAAAGTGGTACAATCCTATCATTATGAATATTTTAGAATATGAAAACTATCAGGAAAAAATTTTACATGGCGATCCTTTATTCCCTTATATTACCTATCTCTGTTCAATTCCGCTGGATTTTGGGTATGTGCCGATGCACTGGCACGATGAAATGGAAATTATCTATATAAAAAAAGGAAACGGCACGATTACGGTCGATTTTACACAGCACACGGTCTCTGCAGGGGATATCGCACTGATCCTTCCGGGACAGCTTCACTCGATCGGTCAGTTTGAATCCGAATCCATGGAGTACGAAAATATCATTTTTCATCCAAACATGCTGATCTCCAAGAAAACAGATACCTGCAACACGGACTATCTGGTTCCTCTACTGTCCGGTAATGTCTCTCTGCCGCTTTTATATACCCCGGACAGTCCACACTATGCGGAGATTTCTGCCTGCATCGACGCGAACGATGAAATCTGTAAAACTTATCCGTCCGGTTATCAGCTCTTTATCAAAGGGCAGTTATTTCTGCTGTTTTATATTTTGTTTCACAAATGCAGCACAAAGGAACCATCCGGGAAAGACCGCAGCAAATCCTTAGAAAAAATGAAACTGATCTTAAAATATGTGGAAAACAATTATATGGAAAAGATCACGATCGAAGATATCGCAAATGAAGTAGGACTGAGCCAGTCCCATTTTATGAAATATTTTAAAAATACCATGGGAACCTCTTTCGTCGATTATCTCAACGAATACAGGCTCACCATGGCATCAAGACTTCTGATCTCCTCCGACTCCTCGATACTTGCAATTGCATCGGAAGTCGGTTTTGAAAATCTTTCTTATTTTAACCGTATTTTTAAGAAACGCTTTGGGCAGACACCTCGTGAGTACCGCAGGCGGCAATCGCCGGCTTGATGAGATTCTCATAGAATTCTTCCGCCGGCTGTGGTTTGCCGAACAAAAATCCCTGGATATAATCCGGGTCTAATTCGGAGATCTTTGCAAATTCATCCTCTGTCTCAATTCCCTCAACACAGATCGTCAGATCAAGTTTATGCGTCATCGTGATGATCTGTGTCATCAGATCATGTTCATACTGATTATTCAGTGCTTTTAATGTGAACGACCGGTCAATCTTGATATAATTCGGTCTTAAATCGCCAAGACAGTGCAGATTCGAATAACCGGTTCCAAAATCATCTAAAATGACAAGCACTCCGTTTTTCTTTAATCCGTCCCACAATTTCTGAAAATGTGTATTGGTATCCAGATAACCGCTCTCTGTCAGCTCAATTCCCACCGCGGAAGGCTCTAATCCATACAGGCGCAGCGCTGTCAGTATCTCCGTCAGGACACGGCTCTTCATGACCTGCACATAGGAAAGATTGATATTGATGCGGAAATTCGGAATGTATTTCTGCCACCTGCTGCAGGTCGAGATTGCCTGATGCAGCATCCATTTTCCTGCCGGAATGATCAGACCGGTCTCCTCTAACAGAGGAATAAACTCAACCGGTGAAATACGCTCCCAGTGCACTTTCTCATCTGCATCATGACCATCCTCACCCACACATACCGCTTCTTTTTTCGTTTCTCCATCCTCACATCTCTCCGGCATGGAAAAACGCATCAGTGCCTCCGCACCAACCAGCCGGCGTGTCTTTGTGTCCACGATCGGCTGATAATAAGTCTCAAACCCTTCAAACCCATGGTTTACCGCATGATGCAGCTGCCGTGTGATCTGCTTTTTGCGCAAAAAAACGTCATAATCTTCCTGCATATATATATAACAGCGGTTCTTTCCCTGCTCTTTTGCTGTATTTAATGCATACTCTGACAATTTCATGATATTTTCATAGGTCCCGGATGTTTTTGCAGTATCGACTGCACCCGCAGATATGGTAAACACAGATTTATAACCGTTTTCCTCGATAAATGTATCCAAACTCTTGCGAATATTTTTATAAAGTTCCGTTGCTGCTTCCATATCTCCGCCCGAAAAATCGACCACCATAAATTCATCCGCTAATATCCGGTACAGCCTCTGCGACGGTTTGATATTTTCCGCGATACAGTCTGCTGTACTCTTTAAGATATAATCTCCGTACTCCATTCCGAAGTCACCGTTGATATCACGAAAATCATCGATTCCGATGCGGAGGAAAAATCCATCCGGCAGTCCATCCTCAAACTGTTCTACATAAGCGGAAAGACTTGATTCGCCAAGCAGTCCGCTGACATTGTCTGCCTTCTGTTTCTGACCGATCTCATTGATGCATCCGACTAAAAAATGCGGTTTCCCGTCAGCATCATTTAATACACGCCCCCTGCAGTTGATCCACACCGGTTTCCCAGCGCGGTCTAACCACCGGTAATGCATGTTATGAAAAACAATCTCCCCGCTCATAATACGCCGGAATTCATCATCCAGGCGCGACTGGTCTTCCGAATATACAAATGTATGATGTGCTTTTGCCGCATCATCAAAATTATCCCCCGGTAAAAGGAAACGCTCTGTCGCATGTTTTGAGATCTTATAGCAGTCTTTCTGCAGATCAAACACATACAGATAATCATCCATACACGGATTAAACAATTCCACGATATATTCCATCTGTTCTCTTGAAAAACTATTCATTATAGGGTCCATATTCTTCTCCAATTCTGTAATCTACAAAAACGTTATCTTAATTTTATAATTCGTTGCTTTTATTTTTTCAAAAATATACGGTAATATTCGCTCAAAATCCCTGATACGGCAGCATATAGTATCCGATCACACCACTCAAAATCCCCGATATGGCAGCATATAGTATCCGATCACACCGCTTAAAATCCCGACAGCAACTCCTGCAGTGACATCCCATACGGTATGCACGCCCCCGATCACACGGATCACGGCAATCATAATTCCGATCATTGCTAAAATACAGCCCGCCACTGGATTGCGCACAAATACCGTGACGGCGATCACAAATACAGAAAAAACATGACGGCTTGGAAATGATTTTCCTCCCGCATCTTTATCGATCACCGGCGGTAGATCATATTTCTCATACGGGCGCGGTTCATTGACGATCTTGCGGAACAATGTCACGACCACAAATGAAACTGCAGGAACAAGCACTGCCTGCGGCAGTAACGTATCTCTCTTAAGCAGCAGCGAGATCAGATAAAGCGGATAGCTCACAAAAACAATTCCGGTAAGCAGCCGGTTTGCCAGAATAATCCTGCGGACTTTTTTTTCATCCTGTAAAAAATACCCGGTCATCTTCCGGTAAGTCTCCCGTGTCATGATGAGGCCTCACTTCCCACAACGGATAAAAATGCACCTATAAAAATACAAAAATCTGAAATATTAAATATAATCCCTCTCAGCCATTTCGGTCCAAAGTTAAATTTCACATAATCGACCACATATCCTTTTGTATAGCGGTCGAGCAGATTATTTAATCCACCGCCAACCAATAGAGATGCGCCTGTTTTACTAAGACGGTGTCCCGGCATACGGAGCAGGAAATAATATAAAATTCCGACAAAAAACATAATCACTGTATGAAGTGCGCGCATCACACGCGGCTTTTTAGCAAGAAAATTAAGTGCTGCTCCACGGTTATAATATTTTTCGATCAGAATCTTATTCCGACGTCCCGGATGCACCACGTACCTGGCATATTTCCTGTCCATGTGACGTTTGATCCAGAAATCAGAACCGAAAGCAATCCCTGCTATCAATATATATGGCATATTTTTTTTCACATTTTTCCTCCGCACTGTCATATTTCTTTCTAATTATAGTACTTTTTGATCTATTTTCCAAGCACCTGATTGCGGTATTCGTTCGCCGATACCCCAACCTGTTTTTTGAACACGCGCGAAAAATGCGCCAGATTCAGGTTGGCGCACATGCACTCGATCGCCTCTTCTAACTCGTCCATATTCGACGGCTTCAGCAAAAAACGCGTCACACCAAGCCGTATCGCTTCCTTGGCATATTCAAAATCGCGATACCCGGTAAGCACGCTCACTTCAAGATCCGGAAACTGTGAATTTAATGCTGCAATCATCTGCAGACCATTCATCTCCGGCATACAGATATCCATAAAAACAATATCAGGTCTTTCTTTTTCAATCAGATTCTTTCTTTCCGTTCCATCATTTGCGGTCGCAACAACACGGCAGTTCCAGCGCTCCCACGGAATACTTCTTGAAAGTCCCTCCACAATGATCGGCTCATCATCTACCAGCAATACCTTATACATGCATTGTTCTCCCCTTCTCTTTATATACCAAAATCGACGATCCCAAAGGGCTCGCCGATTCTGATTCATGGGCTTTAGCCTGTTGAGTGCATCGGAGTTTCTCCCAACGGAGAAATGGAGATGTGCGAAACAATAAACCACCTGCTATGCGGGTGGTGCAACAAATTTGTTATACAAAAAAATCACCTTTCCGCTAAAATAGAGTTGTTCAGGCTACTATTTAACGAAAGGAAAGGTGATTTTAATGGCAAATCAAACAAATTCTATGGCACATACAAAATGGATGTGCAAATATCATATTGTATTCACACCAAAATACAGAAGAAAAGTAATATACAATCAGTACAAAGAAGATATCAGAGATATTATCAAAGCATTGTGTAAGTATAAAGGTGTGGAAATAATAGAAGGACACTTAATGCCAGATCATATCCATATGTTGGTAAGTATTCCACCGAAATATAGTATATCACAGTTTATGGGATATTTAAAAGGAAAAAGTCACATTGTCCTTGCACTCCAGGTAAAAAGCGTTTACTATAACAATTGATTTTAAAAGTAATTACCATGTAACCTGCAGGAGGATTTTATCAATGAAAGTTTATGTATGTTTCCCGGAAGGAAAGGCGAAAGCACTGACTATGAGCTACGATGACGGCAAAATTCAGGATGAGCGCCTTGTTTCCATTTTTAACCGCTATGGTATACGGGGAACTTTTAATTTAAATTACGGAATGATCGATAAAGAAGGTCTCATTCCGCCGCGCATCAAAAGTTCACGGATCAATGAACTTTACGCCGGACATGAAATCGCAACCCATACCATGACCCACCCGACCATTGCACGCTGTCCAATGACGGAAGTTGCCGAAGAAATTTTAGCTGACCGCAAAGGCTTAGAGCAGATCACCGGCCGCATCATCCGCGGACATGCTTATCCAAACGGATCTTACAATGAAGAAATCAAACAGTTATTCCGCCAGCTTGGCATTGCATATGCCCGCGTCGTAGAACCGGCAGCTGACTTTACACTTCCAACCGACCCTCTTGAATGGCATCCGACCTGTCATCATGATGCACCGGATCTGATGGAAAAAGCTGAATTTTTTGCAGAATTCAAGAAAAAACAATATTTAAAATTAATGTATGTCTGGGGACACAGTTATGAATTTGACAATCATGATAACTGGAATGTCATTGAAGATTTCTGTGCCTATATGGGCGGCAGAAATGATATCTGGTATGCAACCAACATCGAGATCATTGATTATATGGATGCCGCCAGACGTCTGATTTTCTCAGCAGACTGCAGAAGAGTCTACAATCCGAATGCCATCAGTGTCTGGCTTGAAATTGACGGAGATACTGTGATAGAAGTAAAAGGCGGCACCTGCCTGGAAATTTAATCATAACCTTCTTAATCATCATGCTTTTTTCGCTCTGTCGTTTTTCGTATAAACTGTTTTACCAGTTCATAAACAAGAAATCCAAACAGTCCGCCAATCGTATTTAAGATCAGGTCATCTACATCAAGACTTCCGACCTTGAACACAAGCTGCAGTATTTCCACAACAAGACTCAATTCAAAGCTGTAAAGCACCGTATACCGCAGTTTTCTGCACCGTTCATAGTAGATTGGCAAAAAAGTTCCAAATGGCATGAATGCAATGATATTTCCCACAAGGTTTAAAACCACTGCATAAGTACCGAGAACTTTTCGATAACGTATGAAACGCATGATTTCTTTTAATGGCACAAGATTATAGTGATATGCTCTCTCACTGTAAGTCCGTCCCATTTTTTCTGAAAAGAATAAGAAATAAAACAACACCGCAAAATAAACAGTGAACAATACGCCGGCAATCAGCCGGCGTCTTTTTTTTCTGTCATCCATCGCATTATTTACATCCATACTGTTCATAGTATGCATCAATTGCTTTTTTTATCTCATCATTAATGACAATTTTGCCCTGACACTCCTTATTGTAAAGATGTTCTACGACCTCTTCCATTGTTACAATCGCATTTGTCGGAAAACCATAAGTTTCCCGGATTTCATCAAGTGCACTCATTTTACCGCCAAGTCCCATTTCCATACGGTTTAAAGAAACCATCAGGCCAACGATCTCAACATTTGCAGCTCCTCTTACTTTCGGAACTGTCTCCTCCATGGATTTACCGGATGTTGTAACATCCTCGATCATGACAACACGGTCACCATCTTTTAAACTGCTTCCAAGGAAACTTCCCTTATCTGCTCCGTGGTCTTTTTCTTCTTTTCTATCCGAACAGTAACGGACTTCTTTTCCATACAATTTGCTGAATGCAACTGCTGTTACAACACTGATCGGGATTCCCTTGTATGCCGGTCCGAATAATACATCAAAATCATCTCCATACTTCTCATGGATCGCCTTTGCGTAATACTCACCAAGACGCATTAACTGTGAACCTGTCACATAAGCTCCTGCATTCATAAAAAATGGGGATTTGCGTCCACTCTTTAATGTAAACTCTCCAAATTTGAGCACATCACTCTCAACCATAAACTCGATAAATTCCTGCTTGTACTGTTCCATTTTATCTACGACCTCCTGTTTAACTTCCTTAATATCGATTGTTTGCACCTGATTCTCTCGTGTCTTCACAATTATTTTTATACTATCATAAGTGTCTTGGAATCTCAATCTCTTTTAACTTCATTTTTTAACCTGTAGAAAAGACATTAGAATTTTTATCAGACAAGACCCTATTTTAAATCTTCTGTTTCATAACATATCTGTCTATTCCGTCAGTTCTCCTATCACTGTGATAAATCTTTGCTCTGTAAGACCGGAACTTTCTATGGTAAATATAACTCCATCTTTTTCAAAAACAGCGACATAACTATACCCGCCAGTCTGCCCGATCGGATAACATCCCGCTGTGACCGTAATCCCATGCACCAGAGACGTGGCTAAATGTGTATCTGTAAATCTTGTCACGATCCCGGATTCCGTTGTACGAACTCCGATTTTCAATGTACGTTCTCCACTTTCATCCGAATAGATCAGACTATTATTATCATCCACTGCTTCTCCTGCTTTATCATATCCAACATGATAAACACCATCCGACAGAATGAATCCATCCGGAATGGAAGTCGGACAGATCTTTGTTCCAAAATATTCTTCCAGCCCTGCTGCATCATAAGAAACAATCTGATACGGTTCTGCTACATCATAGGCTATACTTTCCATTTCGCGAATCTCATTAAAGATCAGACCGGTATCCTCTTCTGCTTTTTCCACCCCTGCCTCATCCGCTGATCCGGCTGCTGTACTTCCATACATACCATCATAATCATTGAAAACCGTATCCACAGAGTTATTTTTGTTTCCTGAATATCCATTCCTGATCCTTCCATAAAACATTCCTGCACCGATGATCAGCACAAATGCTGTCATACACATCGCCGCCGAAATAGTGATATGCGCAGGCTGTTCCTTCTCTAAAGGGATTTTTTCTCTTATAACATAAAACATCCGCTTCATCCGTGATTTTGATTTTATCTCAACTTCCGCATCTGAAACATACTTTGGATCAATATGCCCGAATGCATCAATCAGATCATCTGCTTTCACTGCTCACACCTCGATTCCTTCCTGAGCAAGACATTTCCGTAAACTTTCCCTTGAACGCATCAGAGACGATTTTACCTTGCTCTCACTGACGGAGAATCTCTTTGCGATTTCAGCTATACTGTCAAAATACCAGTACCTCCGCACAAAGATCCTGCGGTTTTCTGTCTTCATCCCAGCCAGAAAACGGTTAATCATCTCCGCAAGTTCCATATTTTCCACATGTAACTCCATATTTTCACCGGAAATACAGTCCTGCATCTCTTCATATATGTAAGAAATTTCACCCTCTCCACGCTTTTTCGAATGATTTTTCCGGTAGCGGTCTAAGGATAGATTTCTTGTAATCGCTCCTAAAAACGCCTGCAATATCCCCGGCCGCTCTGTCGGCATGGAATTCCACGCCCGGAACCATGTATCATTCATACACTCTTCACAATCACTTTCATTGTGCAGTACATTCTGTGCTATCTTGTGACAATATGCTCCGTATTTCTGCTGTGAGCATGTAATTGCCCTCTGATCTCTGACCCAGTATAACTCAATAATCTTTTCATCCTCTAAAAACTGCCCCACGATCCGAATTATATCCTCCTGTAATGTTTATCCTGTTCTGTTATGATTTTACAGAGCATCTGCCGCACCAATAAAAACAGGTATCCCATTCTCCCTGTCTATGATCGCATAGACAAATGGCCTGTCCAGCACAACATTTTCCACTGCCTCCAGACACCCCATTGTTTCCACTTCCACAACTGTTGCCGCCCCGGCCTTTGTACCAAGTTCATTCACTTCAATCTTTGTCCGGTGCAATACCCGGCTGATATACAGATTATCCCCATTTTTACAATTCCCCATCTGTGAAAAATCTGCTAATTTCTCATCAAATGCATCATGCATTCCCATTCTGTCTAAAACTTCCGCTAATTCTTTCTGCGTCTCCGCCTTAAACTTTGGCATACCTGTTTGCACTATTGTATCATTTGCCTGAGCAATTGTCTTTAGAAAAGTTTCTCCATTCATCTGACTGATATAATCTCTGATATCCATATTCTCATCCGGAAGCAGTGCAACAAAGTCAAAGCCTTCTTTATACGGCTTGATAAATCCAACGGCATGCTCTTCCTTCAGAAAAGAATATTCCTCCGAATACATCATTGATACTGTTGAATGATTACCATCAATATCATAAAAATCAGCATCATGCACCTGTTCCTTTTCATACGGGTCCTTCCACTCCCCCTCAAATGCCACTGCATTTACAAGATACATAATAGCATATGGCGGTATCTGATCCATGATATCTTTGATCATTCCATCCGTGCGCCGGTCGATCCAGCGATTGATATCCTTTGTCGTTTTTTTATCAAAAGCCGAGGCAAAGATATCTGCCTGATAAAATTCAGCGTTTAACTTCAGAAAATCATCTGCCGGTACAAAGTTCTCATCAGAATCTTTGTACCAGATAGAATTCGCTGTATATAAATGATTATTTTTTTCCTTTGGCATGGAACTTTGCAGACGCTGCAGCTCCCGATTGAGAAGATCAAGCGAGCAGTCTGCCGTACCGCAAAGTACACTCTCCATCTGTTCCAAAGTCTCGCCTGATGCTCCGTTTGCAGTCATGGCAAGCGCATTTATCACGGAATATGGTGATATCATTGTATTTTTTCCAGCTTCATAGCTATTTTGAAAAGCCTTTATTGCAAAATCAGCATAACTGTCCGCAAATATTTTGTCTGATTTTTCATCCGATGGCAGCATCTGAACATTATCTCCGGATTTTCCAGTATCTTCTTTCGTTACATTCAATTCCCTTGTCGATCCTGAAAGATGCATGCCTTCTACATTAGAACACGCAGCTGTCCCTGATAACAGAATACCAGCTGTTAAAAATAATGCTACTATCTTTTTTGCTCTTTTTTTCATCTTCTCTTCCTCCATTGTATCTGTTTCCTGTTGTTTCATTGCTCTTCTATAGAAAAAGACGCAAATGGGTAACTGCCCGTTGCGTCTTTTTCCAATTTTTTCCAGCATAGAATTTGCCTTACTATATTTTCCAGTCCCCATGTAACACATCGCTGTAAGACAATCTAATTCGTCATTTTCTACTGAAATCTTCTTTCTGATCTTTTCCAGCTCTTTCGGTCTCAACATCATTCGCGATAAGTATATCATATTTCACCAGTCGTTTTCCACATAACCGTAAAAAAGTAAAAAACCATATGATACATTTTCTATATGTATCACATGGCTTTACTTATTACTTTACTTATTACTTTACTTATTACTTTACTTATTGCTTTTCAACTGAAACAATTGTTCCCGAAAATGCATCCACTTCTGAAAGTTCCCCGGTATATGTTACTTTTACTTTATCTCCAACAGAAACATTTTCCAATCCCTGTGGTTTTGCATCAAAACTTAATTCATAGGAAGCACCACTATCATCTGTCACAATAAACATAAAATCTTTGATCTCGTCCACCGTTCCATTCAGTGTTTTCTCTTCGCCTGTTACCGCTTCAGCTGTATTTTCCGGTACAGATTCAGTCTGTATCTCTGTTTCAGCGTTACCCTCTGCACCAGCCTGCTGTTCTTTCTGCATATTATCCTCTGCCTGTACTTCCTGCTGCACTTCATTTCCGGAATCAGCACGATTCGTGCTTCCACATGCTGTAAATATGGACATACACATTACCGTTGCTAATACATAAATTGTTTTTTTTCTCATTCTGAATATCCTCCTGCGTGTTCTTATTACTTATCATTTGTAAGTTTCATTTATTTAGATAAAATAATAGTGAAAAAAGTTTCATAAAAAAAATTTTTTTTCACGTTTCCTCGTTCTGCAGGTTCATCCCAGTCCGTTCCGCTAAAATGAGAGGCATTCCAATGAAATGACGAATACTGACCTCTCCTGCCCGGAAAATAATAATTTGCTCCGCAGATGCATAATTTTTCACTCCATCAGAATCTCCTCCACCGTCACAAACGTATACCCCTCTTTTCCCAGTTCATCAATGATCGCAAATGCCGCTTTCACCGAAGATTCCGACGCATCGTGAAGCAGAATGATATCATTTTCCCCGACCTTGTCGATCACTCTTTTTGCGATCACCCCGGAATTGTCCGTCGCCCAGTCTTTCGGATCAACGTCCCACAGCACCTCGATCATTTTTGTCTCATAATCCAGATTACATTTCCAGCAGCCATACGGTGGTCTTATGTACTCCGGGTATTTCCCGGTGATATCATAGATAGCCGCGTTTGTCTTATCCACCTGCTCGATCGCCGCCGCATCGGAAAGGTTGCTTAAGTTGACATGTTCGTAAGAGTGTGTGCCGATCAGATGACCGCCGTCAGAGATGTCTTTTACAATCTCCGGATATTTTTCAACCTCTTTTCCCAGCAAAAAAAACGTGGCATTTACACCACGTTCTTTTAACCCCGTAAGAAGTTCTTCTGTATAATCCGGATTTGGGCCATCATCAAAAGTGATCGCCACCTTTTTTTCTGCGATATCTTCCAGTGCCGCAAAAGAAACGGTTTCTGCCGCCTTTCCATGATTTCCGCCCCACTGACAGACTGCTGCCGCGAAAATAACTGCGGCGATCAGAACATCTTTCGGATAACTATGTATTTTTTTATTATGAACCTCTCTCATAAATAAAAGCAATTTTTCTATCACAACGCCCCTGAACCGTTTGCTTTTCTCTTATTTGTAATATATGACTGGTGTTGTGGCTTTTATACATACTATTTTCTACCAAAAAGGCAGTTACCACTTCCTTGATAATCTCTATTCCTGCGCTGTTTTTTGCGCATCTCAAGTTTGTGCGTAAGCACAAATCTTGCGTGTGAAAAATCTTATTTTTCACACTAACTGCCCCATATCCTGTTCCCACTCAACTATACATAATCTTCTCGCTGTCAAAAATCTTTGCTAACCCGGCCGTCATAACCAGTGCATACAAAAGGTTTGCCACGATTGTTACCACAAAATTAACAGGCACAAGATCAAAGGAAAAAATTCCATTCATACACTGTACACTGTTATAAAACGGGATCAGATACCAGTAAACCTCCTTCGGCGCACCATCCCCGAACATCGTCGACACACCGATCAGCATGACGACGATCATCAGAGGCGAAACCATCGTTCCTGCCTCTTTGACGCTCTTTGCCAGGCCGGACATCAGGGAGATTGCACCGATAATTACCAGAACCGTACTTAAAATGACAAATAACAACAGTACATAATCCGTTCCACTGTAAACTGCAGCGCTCATCGCACCCGTCATACTGTCATCCTCAAGCGCCGCACCGCCCATCAGATTCGGAAGTGCCAGCATCGTGCCGATAAAGCTGGAAACTCCGCCCAAAAGTCCGATGACACTCAGACTTAAGACTTTTCCGACGGCAAGCTCGCTGCGTTTCATCGGTGTGACAAGCAGCGTTGCGATCGTTCCGCGCTCCTTTTCCCCGACGATGGATTCCGGGGCAACCGCCATACAGCCACTGAATAAAAATGACATCAAAAGCATCGGCAGAAGCATGGAAAAAAGCTGTGCAGAAGTATCTTTTTCCGTTGCAACATCATATTTCACACCTTCTTCGGCATTGATATCAAACTTATTTGCCAGAGAAGATTCATAATCATCAAAAACCTGATACATCTGATTGTAGATCGTCGACGATTCCGTCGAAACTGAATTATAGTACATGTTGATATCCGGTGCTGCCTGCGTGGTATCTAACGGATCATATGCAGCGACAGCCGCATCAAAATCCGACTGGAACACCATCAAAAGATCTGCTTCCTCCGCCTCGATCTTTTCTAAGACATCAGACTCTTTTTCTACTGTAATTTCCGTCACTTCCAGATCAGACTCTGTCTTTAAATAAGAAAACGCCTCCGGCAGATCCACCGTATAGATCTGATATACATAATCCTCCGAAGCGGCAAACTGCTTCATAATTCCCTGCCCCAGAAGCGTATACAAAATATAGATCATAAGCCCCGGCATTAAAATTGTGGTAAACACCAGTCTCTTATCTCCGAAAAAGCGGGCAAACTCTTTTTTCATGATTGCAATCATTTTTTTACTCATACTATCTCACCTGCCGTTTCCCGATAGATTTCAAAGAACTTATCCTCAAGTGGCATTTCCGCCGTCACATGGGAAAGCGTGTCACACAAAACCATTTTTCCGTTGATGATAATGCCGACACGGTCGCAGATCTTTTCGATCAGTGAAAAAATATGTGTTGATACAATGATCGTTTTTCCTTCTGCTTTCAATTCCTGCAGAAAATCGGTCACAACCTTCGCCGTGATAACATCAAGTCCGTTTGTCGGCTCATCAAAAATAATGATCTGCGGATCATGCACCAGTGAAATGATCAGGGATACTTTTTGTTTCATACCAGTGGAGAGATTTGCAACCTTCACTTCCGCAAACTCATCCACACCAAATTTCTGAAACAGGATACGTTTTCTCTCATCCCGCTCTGCCTGATCGACACCGTATAATTCTGAGAAAAAATCAAACAGATAGTTCGGAGTAAAAAATTCTTCCAGTTTTAATTCACTCGTCAGAAATCCGATCTTTTTCCGAACACCGTTCGGATCTGTCACAATACTGCTTCCGTCAATCAGAGCATCACCTTTATCCGGTTTGATCAGCGTTGCTAACATGCGAAGCGTTGTTGTCTTTCCCGCTCCATTGGGCCCTAATAATCCAAAAACTTCCCCCCTGTAAGTACAAAAGGAAAGATCATCCACCGCAACCTTAACTTTTTCCGTTGTCTTTTCTAATTTCTGCTGTTTTTTTGACAAGTGAAATGTCTTGGATAATCCACTGACTGTCAATAACTCTTCCATAACCCTCTCCATTAAAAATTTCTATATCATGATCGTGATCTACACTCGCTTCGCTCGGCAGTCTTATTATATCGTTCCGTCATCCATACTGTCTTCAATATCATCATAGATATCATCGTAAATATGATCATAGATGTCATTATAGCTGCTATAAGATCCAAGTCCTGTAAAAAAAATCAGGATATACAGAATAATCGATGCTGCAAAACCGATTCCACCTGTGATCAAACCAACGATCGCCATTCCTTTTTTGTTTCCTTTTACAAGCTGTATGATACCAAAAATAATCGCAAGAATACCGGTGATCCAGCTGATACAGGTACAGAACAGCAAAACCGTAATGATTCCAAGTACTAACGACGCAATACCAAAGCCTTCACTTTCTGACTTATTACTTCCATACCTGCCAGCCGGTTGTCCGTAATTATATTCTGTACTTCCGTTTGACTGTCCATAGTTATAACCTGCACTGTCATTTGACTGTCCGTAATTATAATTTGTATTGCCGTTTCCATATGACGTATTTGTATAATACGGATTGTCTGTCATAGTCTTTTCTGAATTTACACGCTCTTCATTTCCGGTCACAGTCTTCTCTAAATTTACACCTGCTGTACCATCAGTCGTACTTTTCTCCAGGCTGACAGGATTTCCCTGATTTACATTCGGCTCATCATTTCCATAATTCCAGTTATTTTCTTCACTCATACTCTCACTACCTCTTAATTAAATCCGACCACTTTCTGTGACAGTCGATATGCCGCAACCGAAATCTTTCTGCCTCCCTTGCCCGGCAGATTCATTGCATTTCCCATAATTCCGGCGCGCAGATGATGGAATAAACGGATGTCGTGATCCTTAATATATTTCCATAGTTCACGTTTTTTCAGAAGATTTTCCTCAGTGCCGGAGCGGATCAACATAATCGTGGAAATGACCGTGATGATTTCCAGATAATTAAACATGTAATGACGCAGTTTTCGGTTTGGAATCTTCCAGAGATCAAATTCATCTACCATAATCTTATTTACATTGATCTGCTGGTCGATACGGCTGATCATCACTTTCTCATTGACCGACTGATCTTCCCTGCCAATAAAGTAACGGTAAAAATCTACATCCATATAATACAGTGTTTTTACACTTGGTAATGGTTTGTACACATAAATATTATCCACATAAAATGTATGTTTCGGCAGCTCTAATCCACATTCACGCAGCAGTTTTGTACGATAAATCACAGAATGCATCAAAATGTACTGACCCTTTCTGAAACGTGACACATCATTCCAGGTAAAAATCTGATTTTGGGGCAGGTTCGTGTAGTGCATCACTTTTTTATGATGCGCACCTTCTTTTTCATATACATAATTGGCAATAAACATATCCAGGGTCTGATTGCCGCCGGTCAGCTCACGAAGTTTATCTAAAATCTTCTTATAAGCCTCCTCATCTACCCAGTCATCGCTGTCTACCACTTTAAAATAAAGTCCTGTCGCATTGCGGATTCCAGCATTGACAGCCTCTCCGTGTCCTCCATTTACCTGATGGATTGCACGGATGATTCCCGGATATTTCTTCTCATAGGCATCTGCTATGTCACCGGTGCTATCTTTTGACCCATCATCAATGATCAGGATCTCAACATCATCGCCACCCGGCAGCAGGGATTTGATACAGTTTTCCATGTAATCCTGTGAATTGTAACACGGGATCGCAAATGTCAGTAATTTCATATATGAATCCTCCGATTATCTTTTTGTATTTTCTGCCATGATCGCATCAGCAAGTTCCATCGCTTTTTTCGTCATCGCATCGATATTATAGTATTTGTATTCTGCCAGTCGTCCGAGCAGATAAAAATGTGGCAGTCCACCTGCAAGCGCATGATATTTTTCATAGAGTTCCTGGTTCTTTGGCTCTAATATCGCATAGTAAGGAATTTCTCCCTCCGCTCCTGTGTAGGCAAACGGATACTCTTTCACGATTGTGGTTCCGTCCGTGTTCTTTTGTCCGGTCAGATACTTAAACTCTGTGATTCTTGTAAAATCCTCACTGACCGTGTAATTGACCACGCTGTGTCCCTGATAAGATTCTTTCTCATAATGTTCAAAGTCAAATCTTAAGGAACGATATGGAAGCCTTCCAAACTGACAGTCAAACAACTCATCCAGTGCGCCCGTATAGATAACCTCTCCGTCAAACGGTGTTCCATCAAAATAAATCTGATTTTCTTCAAAACGCAATCTCTCTTTACAGTCAACACCTGTCTCAACCGTGATGTTCTCATGGTCTAACATGCGCTCAAACATCGGTGTGAAACCTTCCTTCGGCACTCCCTGATATTTGTCCTGAAAATAGCGGTTGTCATAAGAAACCAGCACCGGCACACGGCCTGTCACTTCCGGGCTGATATCCTCCGGTTTTTGTCCCCACTGCTTCATGGTATATTTTAAAAATACATTTTCGTACACAAACTGTGCGATCTCGCGGATGTCCGGATCTTCATTTTCCCGCAGTTTCATGATCGGCACGCGGCTTCCCTCTCCGTATGCAGCAATCAGTTTCTGCTCTAATGCATCTGCTTTTTCCTTTTCATATACCATATGAAGCGTATTTAAATTAAACGGAACCGGGATCAGACGATCCCCGACCTTTGCTACCACCTCATGTCCGAATGCATACCAGTCCGTAAATCTTGAGAGATACTGATATACTTCTTCTATTCCTGTATGAAAAATATGTGGTCCATAATTATGTATTAATATTCCATGTTCATCCGGCTCATCATAGCAGTTACCTCCGATATGACTGCGTCTCTCTAAAACCAGTACTTTCTTTCCTGCTTCCTCTGCAAGCTTTCTCGCACTGACAGCACCCGCAATTCCTGCGCCGATCACGATACAATCGTACATGTAATCCTCCTTGTTTTCCACTTTGTTTTACCATAGCCATTCTATTATACACATTTTCCTACCGCAAACCAATCAAATTTTTCTTTAGATATTCTTAATTTCTGCCAAAGTATGTAGTTGTTCATATTTTATTTACATAATTCTCACAAACAGGGCATACGGCGGTCACAATTCCCCGATATACTAAATTCAAAGTTAAGGCAACAAGTTAAAATTTTTCATAGAACTTTTTTTCATACCTGATGTAAGTCAGGTAGCCTTGCTTATCCGATAAGCAAGGTTCCTCCCAGCAAATAGTGAATTACTTCACTTTTCATACACACTCTTTTTCATAATGAATAGCCGGTGCTGTTGCACCGGCTCCCTCTTTTTATAAATATTTTCTTTTAAGCTTTCTTTTCATTTCCAAGAAGAATGTTCATATATTTCGCATACGCAGCAAAAGCGGACGGAATAGCATATTTTTCTTTTGCATCTTCTGCTTCCACAAATAATAATCCATCTGCACGATTTTTTTCACACTGCACCTGTGGATGCATTTCCGGCTCCTCTACACGGACTGCATAACCTGTCATGTGCCATTCGATATGGGAAAAAATATGTTTCGCCTCACCTAACGGCTGAATACGGATCGGTGCATACCCCATCTCTTTTACCATGGAAAGTACTTCCTCCTGTCCCATATTTCCTTCCACATTCGGAAGCTCATACAGTCCTGCCAAAAGTCCCTTTGCCGGTCTTTTCCGGATTGCAACCTTCTCATCATCCCTTAAAATCAGAACCGTTTTTTTCTCGATCTTTCGCGGTTTTGCCTTGCTCTTGACTGGTATCTGTCCGATCAGTTCCTGTTTTTTTGCCTCACAAAAATCCTTCCATGGACATTCGGTACAAAGCGGTGCACCGTTTGGCACACAGATCGTTGCTCCAAGTTCCATGAGTGCCTGGTTAAACGCACCGGCAAGATTCTGATGATATACCTTTGCCCTCAGATCATCTGCATCCTCCATCCATGGAAATACATTTTTTTCATTTCTGCCGTCTGCCCCATGCATCAATTTTTCTAATAATTTTTCCATCTCATTACGGAATGACTGTTTCATGATATCCGTATCATCCGCAGAAACGCGCGTTAAAACACGGAGCACATTTCCATCGACCGCCGGAACCGGGATTCCGTATGCGATAGATGCGACCGCTCCCGCTGTATAATGGCCGATCCCCTTTAGTTTCAACAGTTTCTCATAATCTGCCGGAAGTTGTCCACCATAATTTTCCACAACTTCCACAGCCGCTTTTTGCATGTTCCTGACACGGTTATAATAACCTAACCCCTCCCAAAGCTTTAAAAGTTCATCCTCCGGACACACTGCAAGTGCCTTTGCATCCGGCAGTGCCGTGGTAAACCGCTCAAAATACGGCTTTACCGCCTCCACTCTCGTCTGCTGGAGCATGATCTCCGAAACCCACACCCGGTATGGAGTCGGTTTCTCTCGCCATGGCAATACACGGGCATGATTTAAAAACCATTGCAATAATGGGGATACCAGTTGCTTTAAGTCGTAATCTTTTAACATGTATGTCTCAAACTTTCTTTGTTATATAGCAGCCTTCATGTCTGCGCTTATTTTTTTCAAACCAGTACCTTATTTGAGGTCAAACTGGCTGACAAATACTGCGATCTTCTCTAAACATTTCTTAATAATGTCTTTGGAATAAGCATAAGAGCAGCGGATGTAACCCTCTGCACAACTTCCAAATGCGTCTCCCGGAATGACTGCCACCTTCTGTTCCTGCAGCAGACGGTTACAAAATTCCATGCTGGTAAGTCCTGTTTTTTTGATCGACGGGAATACATAAAATGCACCTTCCGGTTCTGTCACATCCAGTCCCATATTCCGGAACCCGTCCACCATGATCTTTCGTCTCTCATCGTATTCTTTACGCATCACATCGATCTCTTCGTCACGAACCGGACTCGTCAGTGCTTCAAGCGCCGCCACCTGTGACGTTGTTCCTGCAGACATGGTCGTAAACTGATGGATCTTATTCATATGAAAAATAACTTCCGCAGGACCCGCTGCAATACCCATACGCCATCCGGTCATTGCAAATGCTTTTGAAAAACCATTTAATACCACACAACGCTCATACATATCCGGCAGCGCCGCAATAGATGCATGCTTTTTGCCATAGGTCAGCTCTGCATAAATCTCATCTGTAATCACAAAAATATCATGTGCGGTCACAACCTCACGGATTGCTTCTAAATCCTCTTTTTCCATGATCGCTCCGGTAGGGTTGTTGGGGAATGAGATCAGCAGTACTTTTGTTTTATCTGTAATTTTTTCTTCAAGTTCTTCCTTCGTCAGGCGGAATTTATTCTCTGCCTTTAACGGGATGGAAACCGGAATGCCGCCACACAATTCCACACACGGAATATAGGAAACATAGCAAGGTTCTACAACTAACACCTCATCCCCCGGATCCACCAGTGCACGAAGCGCCAGATCAATACCCTCACTTGCTCCCATCGTGATCAGGATCTCATTTTCCCTGTCATAATGAAGTCCAAACTTCTCTAAATACTCTGCAGCTGCCGCACGGAGTTCGACCGTACCGCGATTATCGGTATACTTTGTCTCACCTCTTTTGATTGAAGCAATCGCTGCCTCCCTGACATGTTCCGGTGTCGGAAAATCCGGCTCGCCGACACCAAGTGACAATGCTCCCTCCATCGTATTTGCAATATCAAAAAAGTCCTTGATCCCTGAATCCGGCATCTCCTTTACTACCTTAGATAAGTATGATTTGCTTGTGTCCATGGTTTTTCCTCTTTTCTGTGTCTTTGTCAAAATATCATACCACCTATCATAGCACTTTTTCTACCAAATTTATAGTGAATTTTTCCCATAATCTATTGACAAATTCAGGGAAAAGCTGTACGCTATTAATAACGTATATTGTTAATTTTTTATCAAACTATTCAGGAGGGTTCCAAACGATGAGCGATTTTAACAATTTAAAACTGGAAGTTGCTGAGGAGATTGCTGTTCTTACAATTTCAAGACCAGCAGCATTAAACGCATTAAACAGCGAGACATTAGACGAGTTAAACACAGCATTAACTGAGATCGAAGCAAGAGACGACATCAAAGTCGTAATCTTAACCGGCGGTCCTGACAAGAAAGGCAACGAATTCAAATCTTTCGTAGCAGGCGCTGATATTTCTGAGATGGTAAACTTTACCGCAGCTGAAGCAAGAGCTTTCGGTATGAGAGCTTCCGTACCATTCTTCAAATTAATGAACATGCGTCAGGTAACGATCGCAGCTGTTAATGGTTTTGCACTTGGCGGTGGATGTGAAATTTCCATGGCATGTGATATCCGTATCGCATCTGACAACGCTACTTTCGCACAGCCAGAGACAGGTCTTGGAATCATTCCTGGATTCGGCGGTACACAAAGACTTGCCCGTTTAGTAGGCATGGGACGCGCAAAAGAGATGATCTTTACCTGCGATTCCGTTGATGCAGCAGAAGCTTACCGCATCGGTCTTGTTAATAAAGTAGTTGCTCCGGAAGAGTTAATGAACACAGCAAAAGCTATGGCTAAGAAAATCATCTCCAAAGGAAGCTACGCTGTTTCCGTTGCAAAAGCAGCAATCAACAACGGTTATGATATGGACATCAAGAACGCTGTTGAGATGGAAGCAAACTTATTCGGCGTAACCTGCTCTACTCATGACAAAACAGAAGGTATGACTGCTTTCTTAGAGAGAAGAGCTGCTGATTTAACAGATTTCTAAAAAAACATATCAAAAAAAAACGGGCTGATAATTCAGTCCGTTTTTTTGATATACTCATATTCCAAATTTAATGTGCAGGTAATCTCTGATTACCTCTACGCATTTTTCACGCCCCCATCAAAACCGACACCACCGGCATCGTCACCACAGCAAGAATTGCCGTAAGCGCAACTCCTCTTGCCGCCAGATCATAATTTCCATCATATTGCTGTCATACTGCCGACAGGCGTTGCGAGCATGACCATACACACGCCTAAAATCATCGGATCATCAACAAACTGCTTTATGATCCATGTGCCTGCAATCAAAAAAAGCGTCAGAACCCTCTTAGTTCCAACGCCTTTGTCAATAATTTTTATCATTTGTATGTAATATAGTCGATAGCTATATTTTTGTCAATATCCCGCTGTTTCTATATTTCAGTGGAGAAATGCCATATGCTTTTTTGAAACTTCTGATAAAATAGCTTACATTCTGGTATCCGCTCTGCATAGCTGTCTCCGTCACTGAAAGATCGGTGTCCTGTAACAACTGTTTTGCATTCTCCAAACGTAAATATGTTATATATTGCGACAATGTAATATGGAAATGTTCCTTAAAATACCGCGATATATATTTTTCCGAAAGATGAAACTGTTCCCCAAATTCCTTTAGCGATATCTTTCCTGTAAAATTCTGCTGTATATATGAAACCATCTCTTTTTCTACAATATTTCTGCCGCTTGTATCATTTTCTATTACAAATCCTTTCTTCCACATTTCAAGAATAAATTGTAAAAGAATTATTTTTGTCTTTATCTGCGCAGTTATTTTTGACTCAGTTTCATCATTTTCTGCCATATATATATCAATCAGCTGCTCACACAGTTCTTTTGCCGAGTCTTTTACTCTTGGGTTTATCATCAAATGACCGCTATTTAATGGTTCAAGCAATTTATCATCTAACATGTCATCGGTCCGAAAAGATATATATTTTAACGGAAACAAAAATGTAAAATAATCCACAGTGCCGGTCTGTGAGCCCATAAGATGCAGATTGCCCGGCGATACAACGAACGCATCCCCTGCTTTTCCAATATAACTCTCTCCTGATATACTTACCGTCAGCAAACCACTTTTTACATATATAATCTCAAATTCATCATGCCAATGTACCGGTATCTGAAATGACCGCCCCGCATTCTCTATGTGATATATACTAAATGGATTGTCCTTTGTACCATGTGGTTTATTTTCCTTTAATTCAAAGTACATACTCTCTCCTACAATTCTACAAGGCTCTTGCTTTTCCATTTTCCGCTCTTCCATCTAAGAACCATTCCAACAGCTCTCGCGCACTCATCACCTGCCATGGCAATATATGCTCCTACTGCCTGAAGTCCCATATGTATTCCAAGAAAATATGTTCCACCAACTGCAAACAGATACATAAATATCGCACCCATTATAACCGGAAAAACCGCATCTCCACTGGTTTTTAATGCCTGACCATATACAAGATTTGTCACCCTTCCAAATTCAAGGAATATATCTACTATTAACAGCCTTACCACAAGATTTATCATTTGCGCATCATCCGTAAATATATGAACTATAAAATGTCCGGACATCGCAAATGTCACAGAGAAGCACGTCGCTGTTATAAGACCATATACCACAGCTTTCCGCGTACCCCTGTCACATTCTTCAAACTCCTTTGATCCAATTCTCCAGCCAGTCATAATAGCATTAGCCTGTGCAAGTGCAGCTCCTATACAATACGAAAAATTTGCTATCTGCATAGCATATGAACGGGCTGTAACATTCATTCCGACTGCATCCATCTGATTCATGAATCTTACTATAAGTGTCATTGCAACATTATAAAGTGCTGTTTCAAATGCAGAAGGAAAACCTATCTTAACAATCTGCGCAAGTATCTTCCGTGGCGGAATGCGCTCCGGACTCTGCTTTGCCTTTATCAGTACAGCACCCATGCCTGCTACAATGATAAGGTTCACAACTTTTGAAATAACTGTGGCAATAGCAACGCCCATTACTCCCCAATGAAATACAAACAGGAACACTGAATTAAATATTATATTAATGGCATTTCCTGCAATCGTTCCTATCAAGGAATGCTTTGTATATCCAAACACTCTGAGATAGCTGGAAAAAATGGGAATAAGCGCATTTAAAACACATGCACCTCCAACAATTTTAAGGTATGTTTCTGCCGGCTCAAGCAAAGCCGGAGAAATACTTACGATTCTAAGTATTTCTCCAGAAAAAAAAGCAATAATAACCGACATAAGGATACCTGTCAGAGCGTTAAACATAAGTCCAAGCTGTCTGGCCTGATATGCAATTCCAGGTCTCCCCGCTCCGATATTTTGTGACATAACTGCTACCATACCGGATGATATTACCCCGAACATGATGATAAAAACACTTATATACGTATTTGCTGTTCCGACAGCTCCCACAGCCTGGTCGCTTACAGACGATAACATAAGTGTATCGACCATGCCTGAAAGCATATAAAATAAAGTCTCTAAGCATATTGGCACAGCCAGCTGTGTCAATGTTTTTCTTTCAGTTGCCATGTTTTTCTCCTATGAAAACTAATATAACATACATTATCAATAATATGGTATTTTTCTGCATATTTCTTGTATAATATTATGCAAAAATTGCATTATTTCTACTTATTTACGAAGTGAATCAGCAAGTCTGTTAATTTTGCCCTGATCTGCATTATCATAGGAAAATATTTTATGATTCCACATTCTCATCTCTGCATAAAATGTTGACGTTTCCCCCCAAATAGACTAGGATAGAATTTGAATGATAAATACGCAAAACAAGGAGGAAAATCCTGCCCAATGTGTTGGGCATTGCTCCTGCAATGGCAGTCGCATTTTGCTCCGCAAAACAAGGGGGAAAATCCTCTGCTCCTGCAATGGCAGTCGCATTTTGCTCCGCAAAACAAGGAGGATTTTATGTTAGATAAAATGATTGGTTTTATCGGTGCCGGCAATATGGGAAGCGCCATGATCGGCGGTATTCTGGATGCATCTTTAGTGACGACCAGCCAGATCATCGCAAGTGCACACTCTCCTGAGACACTTGATAAGATCCGGACAAAATTTTCCATAGAGACAACCCAGTCAAACGAGGTCGTTGCAGAACGAAGCGATATTTTGTTTCTCGCTGTAAAACCAAATAAATTTTCCGAAGTACTTCCGCAGATCAAAGGTCATTTAAAACCGGACTGTATCGTAGTTTCAATTGCAGCCGGACAGCCGATCGCAAATATCGAGGCTCTGCTCGGTGAGGTCAGACTGATCCGCGCCATGCCAAACACCCCGGCGCTTGTAGGCGCTGCGATGAGTGCACTCTGTCCGAATGACAAGGTAACACCAGAGGAAGTAAAGCTCGTTGAGTCCTTATTCAACAGCTTCGGCCGTGCAGAAGTTGTACCGGAAAGCATGATGGATGCCGTTGTCGGCGTTTCCGGTTCTTCCCCTGCCTATGTCTATATGTTTATTGAGGCAATGGCAGACGCCGCCGTTGCAGACGGCATGCCGCGCGCACAGGCTTATAAATTTGCTGCCCAGTCTGTTTTGGGCGCCGCAAAAATGGTATTAGAGACCGGAAAGCATCCGGGCGAATTAAAAGATGCTGTCTGCTCTCCGGGCGGTACGACCATTGAGGCAGTTGCAGCTTTAGAACATGGCGGTTTCCGTGATACTGTGATCAGTGCACAGCGCGCATGTTCTAAAAAATCATATGATATGAGTCAAAAATAATTTGGAGGTTTTCTTATGTGGGCTTACGAAAGTGTTTTTTATCAGATATATCCGCTTGGATTCTGCGGTGCTCCGTTTGAGAATGACGGCGTTTTAGAGCATCGTATTTTAAAGGTCAATGACTGGATTCCGCACATCAAAAAACTTGGCGCCAACGCCATCTATTTTTCCCCGGTCTTTGAGTCTGACACACACGGTTACAATACCAGGGATTATACAAAGATCGATACCAGACTCGGTACGAATGAAGACTTTGCCACAGTCTGTGACAATCTTCATAAAGAAGGCATCAAAGTTGTATTAGACGGTGTATTCAACCATGTTGGCCGCGGTTTCTGGGCATTTCAGGATGTTTTGGAGAAAAAATGGGATTCCCCGTACAAAGACTGGTTCCACATCAGTTTTGACGGCAACTCAAACTATAACGACGGTCTGTGGTATGAGGGCTGGGAAGGTAACTACGATCTGGTCAAATTAAATCTCAGAAATGAAGATGTCATCCAGCACATTTTTGCAGCGATCAAAGGATGGGTGGAAGAATTTGATATCGACGGCCTGCGCCTCGACGTTGCATACTGTCTTGACCATGATTTCTTACGCCGCCTGCGCAGCTTCTGCGACAGTTTAAAACCGGACTTCTTCCTGGTCGGCGAGACATTACACGGCGATTACAACCAGTGGATGAATGATTCCATGCTGCACTCTGTGACAAACTATGAGTGCTACAAAGGACTTTATTCCAGCTTCAACAGCATGAATATGTTTGAGATCAACCACTCCCTGCTGCGCCAGTTCGGACCGGACAACTGGACACTCTATAAGGGCAGACACCTGCTCTGCTTTGTGGACAATCACGATGTCACAAGAATCGCAAGTATTTTAACCAACGAAAAACATCTGCCGCTGATCTACGGCATGCTGTTCGGTATGCCAGGTATCCCGTGCGTTTACTACGGCAGTGAATGGGGTGCAAAAGCGAGAAAAGAAGAAGGCGATCCGGCTCTGCGCGCATGTTTTGACGCACCGGAATGGAACGATCTTTCTGAGACGATCAGCCGGCTTTCCGAGATCAAAAAGAACTCGGAAGCATTAAATTACGGTTCCTTCCGCTCTGTGCTCCTGACAAACCGCCAGTGCATTTTTGAACGTAAAAGTGAACATGAGCGCATCTATGTAGCGATCAACGCGGATGAAAACAGTTTCCACGCAGATTTCGATGCCGGATGCGGCACGGCACAGGAACTGATCACCGATACCCCGCACGACTTTGGCGGTGGAACAGACCTGCCTGGCTATTCTGTGGCAATATGGAAGATGGAACATTAATCTTTTATGCTGTATAAAAGGACGGGAATCCGCAGTCCGGATGTCATTTTCGTGACATCCGGACTGTGCTTTCCCGTCCTTTTTTCTCATTCTGCCCCTGTGATCCGGAAATCTCCCGCATCTTTTGACTTAATATTCATTGTGATACAGCAGTCTGCCATATGCTCATAATTGACCTCGAGTTCGTAATTGACCTTGACATCAATATCATTTTCTGTCTCCTGCACATCCACACTTTTTGCGTCGATCCCGATCAGAAGGCTTCCATACGGCGTATAATAATAGGTCACATTCTTCCGGTTTTTCTCAAACATCATATGTACATTCGATACACCTCTCCTGGTGATATCCATAAAATCATCATTCAGTTTGATGATATTTCGTGTTGTCTCGGAAAATCCCTCGTTGACTTCATCATAGATGATATAATGTTTTCCATTTTTTTTATAATAACTGCCGGATGTGATCAGTTCCACGGATTCACTCTCAGTTTCCGGTGAAAACTGAAGCCCGCTGATGGTTACCAGTACTTCTTTTGTCATTCTAATCCTCATTTCCTGTTGTTTCTTTACATCAGAACTATATTATACGCTTTTCGCCTGATATTCAATACTATTTTTCATCATACAGCCCTTTTAAAATTTCAAATGACTTAAATTTTACCTGATAATCTCCGGAGGCAAGTACCTGCTGATATTCATCTTCCGACAAAACTCTTTTTAGCGAACTTCTTGCATCCTCATCGATCACCTCATACATGGTATCCGAAAAGCACATGTTCGGGTACATCACACACCACCAGTTGTGTCCCTTTCCCGCTCCGATCACGATCTCAAGCGCCTCATAATTTCCCGCCGGAAATGTATACGCACCATACGTTTTTACCGGAAAATCCGTATCTGTCAGACAGATATCCACATCATAGTCATAACCTCTCTCCGCAATGACTTTCTCTGCCGTCTGCTTCATGTCCTCCATATTTTTCCGGATCACAGCCTCCGACCGGCTCCGGTCGGCTGCATCTTTTAAAAGCCCTGACATTTTGATTCCGACTGCATCACGCACAGCAAGTTTTAAATTCTGATCCGCTTTCGTATCACTGTTTGCGATCACATGAAAACGTATAATCTTTTCTGCGATGCCTTTTTGCATCTCAAGCCGCTGCTCGTACCGTAACCCGGCAATGCAGGCAATGGAAAATAAAAAAAACAGGGTTATGTAAAGGGAATCTTTTTTTGATTTTATGGTTGGAAATTTCATTGGAATACTCCTTTTTTTTGTTTGATAGGAGGAGTATTCCACTTATCTGGGTTTTTATACAGTGTTAAATAATCCCTTTTTCACTCACCCATATTTACCCAGTCAACCTTCACCCGGTAAATGATTTCCATATCTTTTTCATACTGCTCCGGCTGCTTCTGATAAAGCAGATACCAGTCCCTGCGCTGTCCGCCAAGTTTTTTATAACTGTTCGCGCAGTCGACTTCCACTTTCTGTGCAGTTTGCTGAAAATAATCTTCAAGTTCCTTTTCCAACATCTTTTTTATATCCCCAGATTTTAAATTCTGACCATATTCAGACTGCAATTTCTGTCTCCATCCCGGTTTTTCATACAGGATCTCTCCGCTGCAGCTTATTTCTACGATAATCTGTTTTTCTTTTGTCTGTGAAAAGACAACCTGATTATGCGGTGCAAACAAACGCACATCCACTCCGTCCGCAAGTGTCAGTGTGTATTCTTCCTTCTGATTCTGTGTAAAAAAAGAAAGCAGCGCCGTCTGGCTGTCAAACATTCCTTCCGCCTCCCCGCGTTTCCAGACATAATACTTTGTCACGGCAGGCTTTTGGTCCACTTCTTCCACATAGGGGATAAACAGGGTTTCCATTTTGTTTTCCTGCTCCTGATAAAGCATCCCGAGTGTCGGATAGGCAGTTTTTTTGATCTCGGACACATTTTCAAAATAATCTTCAAGATAAGTGCCAACGGACTCTTCCATATTTTTCTGTAATTTTAATACAGCCTCTGCATCCTCTGCCACCGCAAGATAGGTGTTTCTCGGCACGTCACTCTTTTTTTCCAGAATTTCCAGAAATGCATCCATATTTTGGGCATCTTCCAAAAATTTCTGATCCAGTAAAATGACTTTCATGTGGCTGTAATCCACCATGCGGTTCCCGGACTCGTCGGCATTCAGCCATTCCCTGTCAAACTGCTCCATGTCACTGACTGCCATCTCGATCGGAAAATTGCGCTCCTCAAGTTCTGCCGTCGCACAGCCGGAAAGCCCCATCAGTCCTAACAGGACACAAATAACCGCTCCGGATCTCAGATGTTTTTTTCTCTGTCCTGCACACCGTATGATCGCCAACACTACCGGGACAAGCACCAGAAATGGTGTTCCGATATACCACAGAAATTTTTCATACAGCACGGTATTTTCTTTCGAGTTATACAATAACACTGCCACACCAAAAACTGCTGCAAACACCGCCGCCCGCTCCCACTTTTTCCACAATGCCTGTCTTTTTTTTGCATGATATAAACCATTTAATAACATTTCTGCATAAAATACTGCACTGTTTAGCAGTGCATACAGTGTAAAAAACCAGATTCCAAACATAAATGCATCAGCACGCTTTAAAAATCCACCTGTGATTTTGATCGTGCTCATCAGTGTGATCGCCGGAGTCTGCATGTCTGAGAGCGCAGCACCACCAAACACCCCCAGTAAGATCAGATAAAGTCCTGCCTCTAAGCATCCGGTAAAAATCAACGCAAGCCTCCCCACTTTCATCAGGCTTTCCCGCTTTCGCAGATACCCTCCCAGAAACAAAATCAGAAAAATAAGTGACGAACAGATAAACACATAATAACTTCCCGCAAAAAAATCTCTTTTTCCCGTAAAAAATACAGGATTCCAGTAATCTGTTTTCACTTCATCCAGTGCGGACGCTAACATGATAAAAAGCGGTATCAGGATAAACCAGAATAGCAGTTCGTAGACACGCGCCCGCCCCTCAATCCCGCTTAACAGCCCATACCAGACAAGCCCAAGGATCAGCACCAGTACAAGATAAAAAGACTCCCCCCGCAGCAGGTTGTTTAACACCGTCACAGAAAACAGATACGCCGTATACCCTGCTAACAGCATCAGATACAGAAAATATCCCGCCTGTATGGTCTTTCCGAAAAATGTCCCGCACATTTTTTCCGTATATTCTGCAAAGCTGCCCTGCATATCCCCCACTGCATACACCAGAAGGCGTAAAAATAAAAGTCCAAGCACTGTTCCCACAATAATGCAGAAAATGCCGTCCCGCCCGCAGAACCCGGCGACCGCAGCCGGGATCAGAAGCGTGCCAAGTCCTAAAAGATCAAATACCAAAAGGCGGAATGCCTGGCGGCCTGAAATTTTTTCGTTTGATGAAAACATAATTCCTTGTACTCCTTTTTATTTGGTGTTTGTTTCAAACATTCATCCTTATTTCAATTTCAGTTTCACCCGCTCCTCCCGCCGGGCGTAGATCGGACGTTTTGTCAGTTTGCGGATCGGCCATCTCCACAGGAAATCACGTTCGTCTTCATAGTCCGTCAGATCTGCCCCGACAAACGGCATCAGATATGGGATGCCAAAGCTTTTTAAATGCGCAAGATGGATCAGTACAAAGAGCAGTCCAAGCAGCATGCCAAAGTAGCCTAACCACGCACACATTCCGATAAAGAAGAACTTCAACAGACGGAATGCCGTCGCAAATTCCTCATTTGGAATTGCAAAGGAACAGAGCGCAGTAAATGAGATGACGATCACCACGATCGGGCTGACAAGATTTGCCTCGACCGCCGCCTGTCCGATGATCAGTCCTCCTACAATACCGATCGTATTTCCCATGGCGCCGGGCAGACGCACGCCTGCCTCTCTTAATAGTTCAAATGAAAGTTCCATCAAAATCACCTCAACCACCGCCGGGAACGGCACACCGCTCCTCGCATCCGCAAAAGACAAAAGAAGCATCGTCGGCAGAATCTGCGTATGGAAATTTGTCACGGCAAGATAAAATCCCGGCAGAGTCATGGCAAAGAAAGATGCGACATAGCGCAAAAGCCTGCCGAAACTTGCGATTTCCCACCGGTTGTAATAATCATCGCTCGTCTTAATGAACGAATTATAATCAGTCGGCAGGATCAGCCCCACCGGGGAATTGTCAGAAAGCACAACCACCCTTCCCTCCAAAACAGCCATTGCTGCACGATCCGGCCGCTCTGTCGTCTGAAACTGTGGAAATGGGGAATACCACTTCTCCTCAGTGAGCTGTTCGATCACACCACTGTCTAACACCCCGTCGATCTCAAATCCCTCCAGCCTGTGCCCGATCTCCCGTACCAGTCCCGGATACACCAGATCCTCCATAAAAACAAGATAAACATTGGTATTCGAGCGCATACCACATTTTTTCTGCTTCACCTTGACTTTCGGGGAACGGATACGCTTTCTAATCAGCGCCGCATTCTGTTTTACCGAATCACAAAACCCCTCGTTTGAACCCCTTATGACCTTTTCAGAATCCGCCTCCGTGATCCCCATATTCGGATAACCGTCGTCCGGTATCTTTACCGCCCTGTCAAATCCGTCCACAAACAGGATCACCTCTCCGGTCAAAAGCCCGTCCACCGCATCCTCTATCGTATCAAAATAAGTTGCATCCGAAATTCCCAGCGCATTCTGCTCCAATGCCTGATAAATTTCTTCCTTCCCAAGCCCCTTTAAATACTTCAGCACCTCACTCAGTGCCGAAGTCCCCATGTCCACCGACACCTCAATAAACGTCAGATAACATGCCACATCCATCTGCCTGCCAAGCATCAATTCCTTCTTTTTAATATCATCGCACTCATGAAAAAACTCCTCCATCTGCGCGATATTCTCACTTAATCTCTTTGAAACCGCTACCTTTTCCTTCATAATATCCCTCATTTCCCGGCAACTAAAAAAGGATAAGCCTACGGCTTATCCTCAAAAATTCATTTCCCTTATTCTATGCAATTTTAACCAGATTATACAAAGCTCCCTTACTCCTGCTCTCTGATCATTTCCTTGACCGCCACAACCTGATTTTTGACATGCTTATGCATTGCTTCTGTCACACGTCCCTTATCCTTTGTCATCAATCCTTCCACGATCTCACTATGTTCCCGCATCAGTGTCGGATAATTTCTCTCATCCTTTAAATATTCCACACGGTAACGGTACATCTGCTCTCTCAAATTATTGAGCATATTGACGAGTTTTGGATTGCCGGTCGCCTGATAAATAATATCGTGAAACTGCACATCCGCAGCGGCGATCTTTTTCAAATCCTTTGATTTGGTAGATTCCTCAAACTCATGCATTGTTTCCGTCAGAGTATCTAACTGTTCCTTTGTCATCTGCTCACATGCAATCGATGCTGCAAGTTCATCTAACGCATCACGGATCTGAAGCACATCCTCCATATCCTTTTCTGTCATCTTGGCGACTTCCGCACCTTTTCTCGGAATCGTGACCGCTAAGCCCTCCTGCTCTAACATGCGGATCGCCTCACGGATCGGTGTACGGCTGACGCCTAACTTTGCAGCAAGCTGCAGTTCCATCAGACGCTCTCCGGGTTTTAACTCTCCTTTTAAAATCGCCTCACGCAGTGTGTTAAACACCACATCCCGAAGTGGCAGATACGCATCCATATTCAGCGTCAAATCGTCTGTCATAAACCTGTTTTCCTCCATTTCTTCGCTTATCTCATGTTGTTGTAAATACTGGTCAGGTAAACCTGCTTTGCCAGTCCGGATGCCTGCATCGCCTCATATGCCGCAACCGCTTTCTCCTTATCATCAAACAGTCCGAATACCGTCGGACCACTCCCGCTCATCATAGCTCCCGCAGCTCCATGTTCCATCATATGTTCTTTGATCTCTGCGATTACCGGATAATTCGGAATCGTCACAGTTTCTAAAACATTTCCCATATCTGAGGTAATGGCTGCAAGGTCTTTTCGTCTGATGTCTTCCACCAGACGGTCAATATCCGGATGAACTGTATTTTCATCCAGCTTCAGATTCTCATATACAAACTTTGTCGATACAGAAATCTGTGGTTTTGCGATCAGTATCGGACATTTTACCATCGGTGGAAGTGCGGTAAGCTGCTCACCAATTCCTTCTGCAAGTGCGGTTCCACGCATAATGCAGTAAGGAACATCTGCACCGATCTTAACCCCACGCTGCATCAGTTCTTCTTTGGACAGTCCAAGTTCAAACATACGGTTCATACCATAAAGTACCGCTGCAGCATCTGTACTTCCACCGGCCATTCCCGCTGCGACCGGAATATACTTGTGCAGCTTCACATCGATACCGTCCCTGATCTGAAATTCATCCATCAGAAGTTTTGCTGCCTTGTAGACAAGATTATTCTCATTTGTCGGCAGAAAGGACAGATTTGTCATCATTGTAATCCCGCCTGCTGTCTTTTTCATTTCAAGACGGTCAAACAGGTGGATGGTCTGCATGACCATTTTCACTTCATGGTACCCATCCTCACGTCTGCGCACAACATCAAGCCCAAGATTTATTTTTGCAAGTGCTTTTACTGATATTTCCTTCATAATCCCCATACCATCGTCATGTATTTTCGTTGTTTTTTGTATACAACATAAATCTTATCATTTTAAAGCAAAAAGGTCAATTCCATCTAAATTATTTTTCCCGAAAAGCCGATATATTTTACAGAAGAAAAAGGAAAAAATACATGAACAAATCAGTCATTCATTTACTGGAATGGAGGAATTATTTATGACTATGAATGCAATTAACAGCGTAAATTCAACAACTAACAGCTATCAGACAGGCACAGCTTCTAAGACAGCTTCTACATCTACAGACAAAACCACAACATCTGATAAGGCAGAAACCGGTGTCGTATATGAGAAATCTTCTCAAACAGACAAGGATACCGTTACCAAAAAAACTGACTATGCAATGGTTGCAAAATTAAAAGCAGATGCTGAGCAGCGTACTTCCCAGTTACGCAGCCTGGTTGAAAAAATGATGACCAAGCAGGGAACCGCAATCGCAAATGCCGATTCCATGTGGAGCTTCTTAGCAGATGGTAACTTTACCGTTGATGAGGAAACACAGAAACAGGCTCAGGCAGATATCGCTGAGGACGGCTACTGGGGTGTAGAGCAGACCTCTGACCGTATCCTTGATTTTGCAAAAGCCCTTTCCGGCAACGATCCGGAAAAAGCAGATCTTCTGATCGACGCTTTCAAAAAAGGCTTTGAAGATGCAACAAAATCCTGGGGCAAAGATCTGCCGGATATTTCCCAGCGTACCTATGATGCTGTTTTGGAGAAATTTGACAAATGGAAAAACGGTTCTACCACCGAAACTGCCGGAACTGAAACAGAAAATTAATATGTAAATTCTATCACATGAAAAAAATGCAGGAATCATATTTTATGGTTCCTGCATTTTTACTTACAAACTTTTTCGCTGCGGTAATTCCTGTATTCCAAATAATAATGTTACCGCAGCGTGTGTAATCTAATCTGTTATTTTTCTTCTAAGATCTTCTCAATACTTGCTAATTTCACACAAACAACAAAGATTTCTGCTGCTGTTGTCAGATCCTCTAAGCTTGGATAAGACGGTGCGATACGGATTACGGAATCTTTCGGATCCTTTCCATACGGGAACGGTGCACCTGCCGGAGTCATCACAACACCTGCTTTTTTTGCTTTTGCAACAACATTCTTTGCACAGCCCTCTAAAGTCTCATAAGTGATGAAGTATCCTCCCTTTGGTTTGTACCAGGTTCCTACGCCCAAATCGCCAAGTTCTTTGTCAAACATGTCTGTGATCATCTCGAACTTCGGACGTAAGGATGCAGCATGTTTGCGCATATGCTCTGTGATGCCGTGAATGTTCTTAAAGAAACGTACATGGCGGAGCTGGTTTACCTTATCATGACCAATGGTCTGAACCTTTAACTGTTTTTTGATATCCTCCAAGTTGTTTGCGGAAGTTGCGATCGCAGCAACACCGGAACCAGGGAATGTGATCTTACTGGTGGAACAGAATTTGTATACCATATCCGGGTTTCCTGCACGCTTACACTCTGCAAGGATCTCAATCAGATGATCCTGATCGATATCATATAAATGATGTACACAGTAAGCGTTATCCCAGTAGATACGGAAATCTTTTGCAGCCGGTTTCAATCTTGCAAAACGGCGCACAGTCTCATCTGAATAGGTGATACCCTGTGGGTTGGAATATTTCGGAACACACCAGATACCTTTGATTGCCTCATCTTTGCTGACTAAATCTTCTACCATATCCATATCCGGACCGGTTGGCAGCATTGGTACATTAATCATTTCAATGCCAAAATATTCTGTGATGGCAAAATGTCTGTCATATCCCGGAACCGGGCATAAAAATTTTACTTTATCTAATTTGCACCATGGAGTACTTCCCATAACACCGTGTGTCATGGAACGTGCAATCGTATCGTACATGATATTTAAACTGGAGTTGCCATAGATAATGATATTATCCGGGTTGCACTCGATCATATCGCCGATGAGCACTTTCGCCTCATGGATACCGTCAAGCACACCGTAGTTGCGGCAGTCTGTTCCGTCTTCACAGGTCAGATCCACATAGGATGCTAAGACGTCCATCATTCCCATTGACAGATCAAGCTGTTCCTGGGATGGCTTTCCTCTGGACATGTCAAGTTTTAATCCACGCTGCTGGAATTTCTTGTACTCTGCCTCGAGTGATTTCTTTTCGGCTAACAGTTCTTCCTTTGTCATTTCCTGGTAAGATTGCATTGTTTGCTTCCTCCTCTTGGTTCGCTATACATTATTTATCATTCATGGGAATATTCCCCTTTGATCTTGTGGAAATATTCTCTGATCTGCTTTTCATAACCGTTTTCTGACGGTCTGTAAAACTTCCGGCCGGTCAGTCCGTCCGGCAGATACTGCTGCTCTACATAATGATTCGGATAGTCATGCGCATATTTATAGCCTACGCCGTGACCGAGCTTCGATGATGATTTGTAGTGGGCGTCCTGTAAATGTGGCGGAACCGGAGCTGTCATCGTATTTTTGACTGTCTCCATCGCCTCGCTGATCGCCGTAACGGCGGAGTTGCTCTTTGGCGCACTCGCCACATAGGTAACCGCCTGCGCTAAGATGATCTGCGCTTCCGGCATTCCAATACGTTCTACCGCCTGTGCCGCTGACGTTGCAACCACGAGTGCCATCGGATCTGCATTGCTCACATCCTCTGAGGCACAGATCATGATCCTTCTTGCAATAAACTTGATATCCTCCCCCGCATACAGCATCCGCGCTAAATAATAGACTGCCGCATCCGGATCGGATCCGCGCATACTTTTGATAAACGCAGATACGGTATCGTAATGGTTATCGCCGGACTTATCGTACTTTACCACACGCTTCTGGATACATTCGGAAGCAACGGAAAGCGTGATATGTATCAGACCGTCCCCGCTGCGCTCAGTTGTAAGGATTCCAAGCTCCACCGCAGTCAATGCGGCACGCGCATCACCATTTGAGATATCTGCAAGGAAATCTAAGGCATCCTCATCAATCACGGCATGGTATGCACCCATACCTTTTTGCGTATCATTTACCGCCCGCAAAATAAGAGTTTTGATATCCTCTTTTTCTAAGCTTTTCAGTTCAAAAATGATCGAACGGGAAAGAAGAGCCCCATTGACTTCAAAATAAGGATTCTCAGTCGTCGCACCGATTAAGATGATGGTTCCATCTTCCACGAACGGCAGAAGATAATCCTGCTGTCCCTTATTAAAACGATGGATCTCGTCGATAAACAGGATCGTCTTTTTTCCAAACATCCCCATGTTATTCTTCGCCTTAGCAATGACATCTTCCATGTCTTTCTTCCCGGCAGAAGTTGCATTCATCTGTAAAAATTCTGCGCTTGTGGAATTGGCAATAACCTTCGCAAGCGTTGTCTTTCCGGTTCCCGGAGGTCCATAGAGGATGATGGAGCTGAGCTTATCCGCCTTGATCGCACGGTACAGTAACTTGTCCTTCCCGATGATATGCTGCTGTCCGACCATCTCATCTAAAGTCGTCGGCCGCAGACGCGATGCAAGCGGTGACTCCGTCTCTTTTTTCTGTTCTCTCATATATTCGAATAAATCCATGTTTCAACCTGTCTTTCTGTTGCGTACATTTGCTCTTTTTGCATTTTTCATTCTGCAATCTTGCATTTTAAAGTTTAAAAAAACATTCTTTTGCAATAATTCCTGCAAATATGACAGATTCGCTTTTCAAAAATTCATTCATCTATTACCATACAGGAATTTTTCCGCTTTTGCAAGATGTAAAATTATTTTCTCTGTTCTGTATGTTTTTCCCTGAAAATCTGTCACCTTACTGTGCAAAAGCATGGACATACTTCTGAAATGTTTCTCCACGCTCCTCAAAGTTTTTAAAATAACCGTAAGATGCTGCTGCCGGTGAAAGGATACATGCGCCTCCCGGTTCGGTCATCTGTACTGCTGCTTCAACTGCCTGCTCTAAATCTTCCGCATAGACACAGTTCTCACAGTCGCCGACTTCCCCGAAAATACGTTTTCCGGATGCGTATGCACAGATAAACTGAAATTCTTTATGCTCCCTGATAAATGCGACCAGAAGATCATAATTAATTCCACGGTCCATACCCCCGATCAGGACCGTCTTTGCATCCGGAATACTCATCGCCGCATTGATGGCAGCCTCCGGGATCGTTGAAATCGAATCGTCATAATATCTGACGCCCCGATAAGTTCCGACATACTGCAGGCGGTGCGGCAGACCTTCAAAGTCTGCCATGCTCTTTAACACAGCCTCTTTTTCGCATCCAAGCAGTTCTGCCACACGCTCCACAAACTGTGCATCATACTGATTATGCTCTCCGGCAAGTTTCAATTCATAATGCACACCTTTGGGCTGATGAAGCACTGTCCTTTGCGCCTTTGTATCGATCTGCGGTACATTTTCTCCCACAAAGAAATAATCTCCGCTCTTCTGATACGCCGCAATATGGCTCTTTGCCTCAAAATATTTTTCTACCGTTCCATAATAATCAAGATGCTCCTCATAGAGGTTTAAAAAGATTGCAATGTGCGGTGACACATTCGTATGTGCAAGCTGATGGCAGGACATCTCATAAACAATGATCGTATCTTCAGTCACTTCCTCGAAATAATCAAGACAAGGCTGTCCAATATTTCCGAGCAGTAACACAGGTCTGCCGCTGCATGCCTTCAAAACAGTATAGAGCATTGCAGACGTCGTACTTTTCCCTTTGGTTCCGGTGATTCCTATTACCTGGTCACGAAACTGCTGTAAAAATAATTCTGTCTCTGAGGTATATTTTGGATTTTCCTCATTCATCACAATGCCAGGACTTTTTATGATAAAATCGTAATCATCCTCGTCGATCTCTTCTTTCTTCCCCTCAAATATATCCACGGACGCCGGTTTTACGCATCTCTGAAGAAAGTGCTCTGTCGCCTTTCCTTCTCTGCCGTAACCCCAGATCAAAATCCGTTTTCCATTCAACTCACTGATGATGTCCATCTTAATCTCCATTCCTGCCCGTTCCCCAGGGCATCTCTATTCCTGCTGTTTATGCCCGATTCATAAAATCCTTTAAAATCTCTAAGAAATGCTCCGGCACCTGGTTTTCGGATACCCACTCGGAAAGCATCTCATCTAACTCTCCCGGAGCAGCTTCGATCGTTTCTTTATAGCGCTCGGTTAAAAGACTCTTTCCACCACGTGCAATAAATGTCTTTAATGCAACAAGGACTTCGCGTCTGGTTCCCACGCACTCAAACGGTTTGTTCTCCTCAATGCCGGTCAGCTCTCTAAAATCAAGATCAAGCGAATCTTTTTCCAACAGGTTCTCTCCGAAAATGTGCACCAGTTCTTCCTGTGATAAAAACGGAGTTAAAATGATATAGACAAACAGACATTTCGGGCAGTTGCAGCACCAGATTCCCTGTTTGCTTCCCGCATTACAGCTCCGGAATACTTCATGATAACTCTTACATTTTGAAAACAGCCATGCAATCTGCATCTCAGTGAGCGGACGTAAGAGACTGAAATAATGGATATCGGAATCTGTCACTTTCTTTATATATGATACAAAATCCTGCTCAAACTCAAAGCTCTTTGAATATTGATGGTTGACAAAAGAATCTTTTACCGTCGTCTCGTTTGCACTTGTCTCATTCGAAAGCACGATATAGCGGTTGCCACTCAAAAATGCTGAAATAAAGGATGAAAATGCAACGACTGCAGAGAACGGAATGTGTCCGTTTAAATATCCCTCTGCATTAAGTTCTAAAATCTTTTTGTCGAGAATACGTTTTGCAGCGTAGTCTCCCTGTTTGTGGTCACAGACTGCAATGACATTTTTTGTGGTCGCATTGCCATTGATACTGTAAGTAGTAATCTTTTCTCCCTTTAACACCTCAAGGGAAACCACGGAATCCTTTCCACCGCCGACAGACACCAGGCATCCATCATAGGACTTTGTATCATGCAGTGGTGCGCACGCTTTGTCCTCACATTCGATCGTAACAAGATCCTCTTTTGAAACCACGATTCCATTGCGGTACATAAACTCGCCAAGTCCGTTGTAATATAACTTTTTCCACCATTTTTTCTGTTCTGCGGAAAGTGTTCCACACAAAATTTTTAACTGCTTCGGGCAGGCACATTTCCAGTAGCTGATTGTCTCTGCCATTCCAAGATGAAATGCAAGCGCCTTTAAGATTGTCTCATCCACGCGCTCCTTTGCCGGGAACTCCCACTTTGACTGAAATTCACACAGCCCCGGTATCTCAAAATGATACACGATCCGATATGCACTTTCGATATACTCTACGGAATAATCTTTATATAAAAAAGAATTGTATTGATTTCTGAAATCCTCAAACTTTGACAACGTAAATCCTCCATTCCGGACGCGATACGCCCCAGACCTATTTTTATTATATGAAATCATCATCTGCGATAAACATTATTACACAGCAGACTCTGAAATATCATAGCACACATCCTAGCAAAAGTCGATAGCGGAGGGACGCACAAACGGCGTTCACCAAAAAAGGAGTGGGCATTTCGCCCACTCCCTATACAATCATTCCATTAATTTTTCTTGCCAAGTGTTACAGAAATCGTCTGCTCCTGATACTCACCATTCGTAGAACGCTCAATCTTCACATCAACCGTTGTACCTGCTTTATAATACTCCATTGTAGATGAAAGTTCTTCCATGGAACCAATCAGTTTTCCGTCAAACTCTGTGATGATATCACCTTTCTGGATACCTGCCTGCTCTGCTGCCGAACCTCCGGTTACCTGTGCAACATAGACACCGGATGGCATGTTATAAGTTTTTGCAACATCATCTGTTACATCGACACCTGCAATACCAAGGTATGCGCTGTCAGACTCATCTACTTTTTCTTTCGTGATCAGATCATTGATAATCGGTGCTGCCGTATTGATCGGGATTGCATATCCAATACCCTCTACGGAAGTATCGGAATATTTTACGGAGTTGATACCGATAACCTCACCGTTTGCACTGAGTAATGCACCACCACTGTTACCAGGGTTGATTGCTGCATCTGTCTGGATCAGATCTGCAGTATAGCTTGTGTCACTCTCTGAATCACTGACAGATACCTGACGGTTCAATGCACTGATATAACCAACGGTTACAGACTGTCCATAACCAAGTGCGTTACCGATTGCGATACAGGAATTACCAGCTTTTAAGCTGTCAGAATCACCAAGTGTGGCTACTTTAATATTATTCATCGTATCACTTTCAATGCTGCTTAACGCTACACGGATGACTGCAAGATCTGTAGAAGGATCTGTTCCTTTTACCTCTGCGCTGACTGTTGACTCATCATTAAATGTAACTGTCAGACTGTTTGCACCGTTTACTACGTGATTATTCGTTGCAACATAAAGATAATTATCATCCTGACTTACGATGATACCGGATCCACAGCTTGTGCTCTCATAAGTCTGTGGCATACCGCCCCAGAAACTCTGGTATTCGGTCTCGCTCACATTTGTGATTGCCACGATGGACGGCATTACGGATGATACGATGTCAGATACATCCGTTGCTACATAATTCGACGATGTGGAAGTTGCCTCCACCTTGTTGTCTGCTTTGGTCAGTGCATTCTGACTGCCGCTGTCTGATACTGCGGTTTCATCATTGCCAAATGCCTTGGACGATACAAGATGTACACCCTCAAATGCAGTGCCTGATACCAGTCCAAAGACTAACGCGATGGCTGCGCATTTTGCAAGTTTCGTTCCAAATCCACCCGGTTTTCTTTCTCTCTTTTTCTTTTGTTTTTTACCAGTCGTCTGTGCGTTCTGATAAAATGCACCGTTGGTATTCTGATATCCACCATTCTGGTAAGCACCGTTCTGCTGATATCCTGTGTTCTGGTATGTGCCATTCTGATATGCACTGCCCTGCTGATATCCTGCGTTTTGTGAATAAGAATTTGTGTTCTGATAAGAATTGTTGTACTGGTTTACGTTTCCTTCATTTGCATGTTCTGTCTGCTGATTGCTCTGGCTGCCGTTATTGTATGAATAGAAGGAATCCGAAGACCCATTCTGATTGTTGTTGTTATAATTGTTACCATCCATAACGATTTCTCCTTTCGTATTCGGAATTTCTTTTCCTTTTCTGATTATGAGTGTACAGAGAAATTGTGTTCTATTTGTGACAAAACAATCAAAAAATTATGTTTTCTTCTCAAATATAATTGATAACCTGATATAGCAGATTCCAAACGCCAAGACCTGCCACGATAGAATAATACAGATCTCTCCATTTCTTACCCGGCATTTTAAATGCCAGAACCAATATAATAAACATACACATCCAATCCGTCAGATAATAAACGCGCGCACCGGACGCATAGATCGTCGGTGAGAAATGCATGATCGCCTCACTTGCAATTCCGCCAAGCCACACCAGCATAAGGACTACGTTATGTTTTGAAACTTTCCATATCAAGATACAGGTAAACAAAAGTGCCGCGATCCACCAGCACATTGCAAACCAGTTTGCCGCCTGCATCTCTTCGATCCGCGGTACCTGCTCCAGCCGTACTGTAATATCTGCGATATGAAGACCACAGTCTGAAAACACCTTGATTCCGGCAAACGGCAGTAATGCAGCTGCAGAAAACAGTCCTGCAGCCGTCATACATGCCACATCTGATGCTTTTCTTTCATTTTTACATATAATATGCAGGATTCCCGCCAGCCAGATTCCAAACAGCAACAGGCGGTTTTCATTTGCAAAAGAAGAAACCAGCCATTGAACTGTAACAAAAAGATGCTCCCCAAAAGAAAGTTCCTCATACTGCGGCATCCAGTTCTGTACTTCCGATGCAACACGGATATCATTTCCCGGTGCTAAAAACAGAATCACAAACGCCACGACCGTCACTGCTGTCTGTATGATAAGAAGAATGGTTCTTTGCTTTTCATGCTTTCTCAGTATCACCACCAGTACCGCCAGCACCTCAAACGTCACAAGCACCGCCGCCATCTGTTCGATCGACATACTTGCGAGAACTGCGCAGGGAATGGAATAAAAAAAATGCCAGGTATTATGATCCCCTGAACCACCATCTCCCGTGTCAAATACAATATCTGCAACCGGAACCAGTGCCCAGATCCCACAGGTAAATGACCATGTATAAAAAATGGAACCGTTGATCCAGATTGCCGCATATCCAACGGTCATAATCGCCATCAGAAGATAACCGCTTACTACTGCAACCGACTCGCCCGGCAGAAAATTTTTTGTCCGGATACCCGCTGCTTTTTCTGCCAGTTTCAACACGCCGCATGGAAGAAGCACAAGCATCATGGCATTTACGATACGCCAGAACCAGATTCCCAGTGAAAATGCAATGTACACCATTGCTTCCCCGGACATCCTGCCGACCCACGTCTGATAGCGCCAGCTTAAATACTCGAAAAATCCCATTTCATGTGTATACTGATAAAAAAAGGCATCGTCGCCATCGGAATATCCCACCTGTGTCAACAGGAGGAATGCTCCGAAAAACATCAATGCCCAAAATAAAACTTTTTTAGAAGTCTCTCTCATAATTTACCTATTCCCGTCTGATACTTCCTGATTCCACAAACGTTTCCAGTACTCCGGACTCATCGTACATTTTAAGATCTGTTTCCTGCTCAGCTTTTTATACCGTTTGCCGAGCCGGTAACCAGCATACTTTCCAACACACTGGATTCCAAGTTCAAAGATAAGATACGGCTTTCCAATTGAGCACAGATACTTCATCGTACTCTTTACCAGCTTCATTCCCTCCGCTTCCGAACTGATCTGCTCAAAGATCTCCGGATGCATGGTCTGTGAGACAGCCAGATCAAAATTGCGGTGAAACTGCTGTCTTACCGTATAGTTGTGGGAGTGAATGACTTTTGCTTCTGCCTCATATTTTACATAATATCCCGCAAAAACTGCTTTTGCGGCAAAAAACATATCTTCATTAAAAATAACCGGTGATTCGAATCCGCCAAGTTTATGAAACAGATCCACTCTGTAAGCCGCACATACATCGGAACAGAAAAACGTCTTGATCCCCATTTCTTCTATATCCGCTTTTCCCTTTTTCCTGCTTTCATCCGGATAATTAAAAGATCTTGTATAGCGTTCCACAATGCGGCAGTTTTCATTCGGAAGCTGTCTTGCATAACAGACAGCCGTATCCTCCTCTTCCAAACCCTTTACCAGATTTGCAACCAGATTTTTATCTGCCGGAACCGCATCCTGTGTCATAAAGATAACAATATCCGCATCGGAATGTTTCACGCCACACATTCTGGTACCGCCATGATCAAACATTTCTTTGCTGATATGATACAGCGTATACTCACATGGAAGTCCACAAAGACTCTGTTCGATCGGATACTTTTCCACAGCTTCTTTCCACAATTTTTCTTCTGTGTTTAAAATAATGACCCTATGAACGACAAAGGTCTGCTCCTGCAGTTTTTGCAGGAGCAGACAAAATGTGTCATCCGGTCTGTAAGTCGGTATGATCAGATCTGCTTTCATTAATATCCTTCTCCCTGATGGAATCCGGTATCATTGACAATCTGAGCACTGTTATTCTTGACTGTATCGGTCGGTGCATATTCATTATCATCGTATAAAAATACATGAAGCTGTTTTACGTTGGATTCAAGATCACATGGTACAACAACGCTTCCCTTATTTCCAAGTGTTGTCGTATTCTTCTCAAACGGGAAACCTATTGTCTCACCAAGGCTGTAATTGAATACTTTTGCGGCAAGAGAAATCAGTTCTGTATTTGAAAAACTTGTCTTGATATCACCAAATAATTCGTCGATCAGGCTGTTGATCGTAGTAAGATTTGCCTTCTGCGCTTTCTGTACCATTGCAGTAAGAACAGTACGCTGGCGTTCTGTACGCTTATAATCATCTCCTGCAGTATAACGGATACGCGCATACGCACATGCCTGAACACCATCCATCTCTACATTTGTTCCGCCACCGGATAAGTACTTGGAATTATTTTTGGTCAGTTTATTGATCTCATCCATATAACCATGCATCAGCACAGCCTCTTCATCAGACACCTCCGGGATCGTAACTCCGCCCAGAAGATCTACACATTCAACAACTGCATTAAAGTCCACTGTTACATAATCGGTAATGTCCATATCCAGGTTTTTATTTAACATGGTAATTGCCTGCTCCGGACCACCTTTTGCATATGCGGAATTACATTTCTTAAAAGTACCGCCTCCGATATCCAGATAACTGTCTCGATATACAGATACCAGCTTTACCGCATGTGTATCATTATTGATACTTGCGATCATGATAACATCACTGTTACCTTTGGAGAGATTACCGTTTGAACGGTTATCAAGACCAAACAGTGCGATTGTTGTATAACCTGCCATGATTTCCTGTGACTCCGAAGATAATCCCTCATTTACCTCGATATCTTCTTTATTGAAGCTTGTGTCTTTCTGGATCTTTGAAAGTTTTACCGTAACAAACAACACTGCTGCTAAAATCAGCAATACAAGAATCTCAATTACAACGATAATGAGTCTGTTTTTCTGCTTCTTTCTTCTTTTTGACGCTTTGCTGTGTGCCCCGCTTCTTCCCTGTACTGTTTTACTCATAAATGTTTTCTCCTAATATGCATTTTTATTTATAAAACCCTTGAAGACGGTAAGAAACAAGATTTTAATATCCAGCCCTATCGTCCAGTTTTCAATATAGTAAAGATCATGTTCGATCCGCTTGCGGATGGATGTATCTCCCCGATATCCATTGACCTGTGCCCATCCGGTCATGCCGGGACGTACCTGATGTTTGATCATATAACGCGGTATCTCTTCCCGGAATTTTTCCACATACTGCGGCCGCTCCGGTCTTGGTCCAACAAGGCTCATATCACCTTTTAACACGTTAAACAACTGGGGAAACTCATCAAGGCTCGTCTTGCGCAGAAATCTGCCAATCTTTGTGATCCGCGGATCATCTTTATGTGTCCAGCCTTTGCGTTCTTCTTCCTCAGTCTGCACATACATGGTGCGGAACTTATACATGCGGAATGGTTCATTATGCAGTCCGACACGCTCCTGCTTAAAGATCAGCGGTCCTTTTGAAGTCACTTTGACTGCAATTGCTGTAAGCAGCATAATGGGCGAAAAAAGCACGATACAGATCAGTGAACCCACAATATCCATACACCGTTTTACAAGTGCATTAAACGTGTTTGACAACGGTACATAACGGATATTAATAACAGGAAGTCCCAAAAGATCCTCCGTGTACGGCTTCGTCGGAATAATATTTCCATAATCCGGAATAAATTTGGTATGAACTCCGGATTTTTCACATTCCGCAACGATCTTTTCCAGCTTATAATACTCTTCCAGTCCAAGTGTGATCGCAATCTCGTCTAACTTGTTCTCCGGCAGGATATAAAGCAGATTGCCAACGCTTCCAATGACCTTTACCCCTTTATAAGTCGTCCCTCTCGCTATATTGTCGTCTAAAATTCCCCTGACATTGTATCCCCACTGCGGATTCTGCTGTATCCGGTCTATATACTGCTCCGCAGCACGGGAATATCCCACAAGGAGTACATGCTTCAGATTATAACCGTTTTTGCGTATTGTGCGCAGAAACTGACGTATCAGCAGACGGAACGACTCTTCTAATACCGTGTTGATCGCAAAGAAATAAAAGAACATCTCACGGGAAAAATTTCGAAACTGATCCACATAAGACTGCAGGTTGTACAATACTGTAAAAATCAACAGAAAACCTACAATGTTCGCCATCACGACATTGGAAAACTCTAACCGCCGTCCCTGTACCCGCTTTGGCGTATACAGGTTAAACGCATAATACAAAATCAGATACAACGGAACAATCACGACCAGTGCCTTCATGTAAAATCCAAATGACAGTGCACCACCCGGTGAGTCCAAAATACCGCTCGAAAACTTCAGCCACCATGCCAGGATATATGATACCACAATGACAAACGCATCTATGATCACATGCAGTCTGTTAAAATGCTGTTGATTATCTTTTATCATAATGTCATCCTTTTTTCATTTTCAAGCTACCATAAAAATAATAATACAATAATTTTCCAGAAAGCACAACTTCTTTTTCTTAAAACTCTTGTCACAATTTCTTAATTATTTCTTTATTATTCTTTGATGCTCAAACGTTTTTTCCCGTTATCTGTGCGATAATACGCGAAATATATTTGTAATGAGTTCCCACTCAATTTTTACATAATTGCGAAGATTTCCAACCTTAAAGCGGACTTTTCTGCATGTTCTGCACTGCCCGATTCCCTCTGCAATGCCCTCTAAATAACGGCGTCCAAATCCTTTTTTGCAGAAAAACAGCCATTTTACCAAAACACCGGCAAATAAAAACGGCAGATTGATCAAAAACTGCAGCAACGGCATATTTTTATAGATCACAAACATGGAATTGCGTGCGGCAAGAAATACTTTTTTTTCATTGTAGCGCGAACCTGTCGTCGCACTCCCGACATGATACACTTTTGCATCCGGGATATAACGGTTGCGGTATCCTGCGATCCTTGCACGGTAACCGAGATCGAGATCCTCAAGATAAGCAAAATGTTTTTCATCCATCACACCAATCTGTTTTAACACGGACATCCGGTAGATGACCGCTCCTCCACAACAGGAAAAAACATCCGTCTGTTTTCCATAATCTGCGGCAGGTCTGCCCTTTCCACGCGCAACTGCCCAGCCCGGCAGCGTATAGAGATCCCCCGCATTGTCAAGCAGCTCTCTCTGTTTAAAATCAAGCATCTGCGCGCCACAGGAAAAAATACGTTCCGACTGCCGGATTCCTTTTAACAGCTCCTCCACAAAATGCGGCTCTGCCTCGGTATCATTGTTCAGTAAGATCGCATATGGTGTTGTTGTCATTTCAAAGCCAAGGTTTACCGCACCACAAAATCCGGTATTTTCCGGCAGTGCGACCATTTCCATGTAAAGGCTCTCCGATGTCACGTCCGTGCTGCCATCCTTAGAGCCATTGTCGATCACAAGCAGTTTAAATTCCTGACAGGTCTGCCGTTCGAGTGTCTTTATGCAGTTTTCCAAAAGCTTTTTTCCGTTGTAGTTCGGAATGATAATCGTAACTTCCGTCATCTATCCTCCATTCAGCTGTTATCCTTCAGAGAATAATTATTATAAACCGAAGAAAAATTTGGATTGTAATACGGATCTCCGTTTTTTAAGATACCGATCCAGTGATTTCTCATGTATTCGATCTCACGCTGGAAACGCGCTGTTTTTTCCGGTGAATCTTCCGCCCCGCGGGATTTCGATTCATAATGATATGCCTGCACATGCGGCTCGTAGACAACTAATTTCCCGAGTCTGCGCACCTTCAGACAGAAATCCACATCATTAAACGCAACTGCAAGCTGCTCCTCAAAACCGCCTGCCTGCTCATAAATCTCTCTTTTTACCATCAGACATGCCGCCGTGACTGCGCTGTAATCAAGCTGGAGGGATGCCTTATGCATGTACCCGCTCCGGTCCCCGGCAAGACCGACAAACATGTTATCTCCGATGCCGCGCGCACTTCCGCCAATTCCCACTACGATCCCGGCATGCTGGATCGTGTGATCCTGATAAAACAGTTTTGCGCCGACGATTCCTACTTCTTCCCGCAGGCAGCTTCCAAGCATCCGCTTCATCCAGTCATTTCCGATCATTTCAATGTCATTGTTCATCAGAAGGTAATAGCTGCCTTTTGCAAATTTTACACCGAAATTATTTAACTTCGAATAGTTAAATCCTTCCATATAGACTGCAACACAGATGCGCTGTCCGCCTGCAAGTTTTCCCTCCATGCAGCGTGTTCCATCAACGGTCGTTTCCTGCGGCGCAATGTCCCCATAATAACGGAAAGTATCTTCGCAGCTGTTGTTTTCCACCACAATAACTTCATAATTGCCATACGAAGACTTTTCGATCGCAGCAATACATTTCCGTAAGGTTTCCACCTCATCCTTACTTGGTATGATGATCGACACAAGCGGCTGCTCTGTCAGAGGATACTCCACCTCATAAAATCCCATATCCTTCGTCGGCGTCACGACAGCATCCACGCCAAGGCGTTTTAAATGTTCCCCGATCGCACGTTTTCCCGCATCCACTGCATACTGCTTGGAAAACGGATTCTCAGAGGTCGACTCTTTGTGGCATCTCCAGTGGTATAAGATCCTTGGAATGTGCCCGATCGCCCCTGCCTGTTCCGCACAGCGGAGAATAAAATCATAATCCTGTGCCCCGTCAAAATCAGAACGGATTCCGCCAACCCGGTCGAGAAGTGATCTCTTTACTGCAAGGAAATGCGTGATGTAATTATTTGAACGGAGCAGATCGATGTTAAAGTCCGGCTTTAAATGCGGCTGAAAATGTGTTTTTCCATCCATATCGACTTTGTCTTCATCCGTATAAAGCATCTCGTAGTCATTACCGTCTTCCCGGTAGACCGTCGCTGCAAGCCCATCCTCATCGTGGAATCCCTGCCGGATCATTTTTACCATCTCAAACAGTGCATCCGGCGCAAGCAGATCATCATGATCCATAAATGCGATCCAGTCTCCGTCCGCCAGTGCGATCGCCGCATTTGTATTTCCCGCGATCCCCTGATTTTCGGTCAGACATTCATACTTGATCCGCGCATCTGCAGATGCATATTCATTTGCAATACTCTGCACCAAAGACGCTTTCGGATCCGCATCTTCATCCCCGGCTCCGCTTCCATCCGCAAGGCATAACTGCCAGTTGCCATAGGTCTGCGCCTGTACGGACTCTATCATCGCGCGCAGAAAAGTTTCCGGTGTCTTAAAAAGCGGCACCACGATACTGATCTTTGGCGCATCGTTCCATTTTTCTGCCTGCTTTTTCTGTTTCTCTATCTGCTCCGCTGTCGCCTTATGTTTTTCATACCATGGCTCATACGGAACATTTTCTGCCTCCATCTTTTCCTGGAGACGGATGATAAATTCTTTCCATCCATAATGTTTCAGATAGCGGAATCCCTTCACAACTTTCTGAACGGTTATTTTCTGAAAAATTGACTTCATGTTTATTTTTTCGCTTTCTGATGGATATAGAGCCATCCGTTTGCGTAATCCTTTCGTTCCTCCTCCGACATTGAGGTGAATGCGTCAAAATCCACCTTTGCCAGCGTCATCTGCTCGTTTCCACATTTAAAGCACTCCACATCTTTGCGTCTTGATACGACACGCATCCATCCGCATTCCGGGCAAATAAATACTTTCATCATAGGAACTGCTGCCTCTCTTCTTTCTTACTGCCTATTTGCGCAGGGAAAAATCTGAATTATCCAGTGTCAGGTTCGGATTATAATACGGATCTCCCTGCTCAATGATCTCTCTCCATGAACGAAGCAGTGTATCCACCTCGTCATTAAACCGCTCCACTTTTTCCGGTGAATCCTCATATCCTCTGGATTTCGACTCATAATGGAACCACTCTGCATATGGATCATAGACCACAAGCTTTCCTGTTTTGCGCACTTTCAGACAAAAATCAATGTCATTAAATGCAACCGCAAGTTCTTCCGTCAGTCCGCCGACCTCATCAAACACACTGCGCTTTACCATCATACAGGCCGCAGTGACAGCCGAATAATCCTGCGCACACAAAATTCTGCCAAAATAACCGGTATCGTAACGCGGTTTGCCGATAAATGCATGTCCCGCGGTCCCGCCAAATCCTAAAACGACTCCGGCATGCTGGATCGTCTCATCCTCGTATAACAGCTTTGCACCGACAATTCCAACATCCCCGCGCATACAATAACCTAACATCTCACCGATCGCGCCACCGTCGATCATTTCCGTATCATTGTTGAGGAGTAACAGATACGAACCCTTTGCGGCATCCGCACCGAAATTGTTGATCTTTGAATAATTAAAGCCACCCTCATAAAAAACAACATGTACATTTTCACGCATTGTCTCAAGATCTTTGTAATAATCAAAGGTTTCCTGCTCGGTACTGTTATTTTCTACAATAATAAACTCGATGTTCGGGTAAGTGGTTTTTTCGAGAATGGAATTAACGCATGTTTCTAAATCTTTCCTGTGATCTTTATTTGGAATAATGATCGATACCAGCGGTTTTTCCTTCCAGTCATATTTTGTCCGGTACATCCCGTAAAATGCTGCATTTTCCACAGCTGCCGGAACCCCAATCCTGCTATAATGTGCCTCTATCGCACGTCTTCCTGCCTCGAACGCATACAGCTTGCTCTCCGGATTTGCAGCCGTAGACTGCATATGACATCTCCAGTGATACAAAATCTTTGGAATATGTCTGATATTCTTCGCATTCTCACAACATCTTAAGATAAAATCAAGATCCTGTGCCCCGTCATATTCACTGCAAAATCCACCTGCCATATCCACAAGCTCTTTTTTAGCCGCAAACAGGTGACAGATATAATTGACACTGCACAAAAGATCGAGATCAAAATCCGGTTTAAAATGAGGTTCAAATCTCTTTTTTCCATCCATGCTGATCTTATCTTCGTCTGAATATAAGACATCAATACTGCGATCCTGATTTAAGGCATCTGCCAGTTCATAGAGCGCATTCGCAGGAACAATATCATCATGGTCAGCCAGGACGATATAGTCACCTGCTGCCAGTGCAAGCGCTGCGTTCGTATTGCCGGATATTCCAAGATTCTTTGGAAGTGTTGTAAATGTAATCCTTTTATCCGCTTTCGCATACTGCTCTAAGAGCGGTGTCAGCTCCGTTACAGGTGCCTGTCCGTTTTCCGCAGTCCCCGCATCATCCCCTGACAGACTGCCGTCCGCTAAGCATAACTGCCAGTTACCATAAGTCTGTGCCTGTATGGATCCGATCATTTCTTTTAAAAATTCCGGTTTTGTCCGATACAGCGGCACGACGACGGAAAACAAGGGCTGATAAGAAAATGTCCGTTTTCTCTGTTCCTCAAGTTCTTCTTTTTTTACATCATATTTTTGACACCATGCGTCATAGGAGGTTTCCGATTTCCCCCCTAATTTATTTTCGATCTTGTGGATCGTTGCAGACAGTCCGTTCCGCTCTAAATAGCGGAGTGCATCCTGTGATTTTTCCAGAATATACTGCCATCTGCCTCCATCATCCCACTTTCTTAACCGGGTGCGGGAGTAATGTTCTGCATTGCGCATTTCAAGGAAAAACTTTTTGTTATCATCCTTTCGCGGAATCGACGCCTGGATCATAAACCCTGGTTTTGCCTGTATGTCGCATTCCGGAAATACAGAGAGCAGATCTTTCCGGAAATAGTGATCCGTCTTTACCTGAAGCTTCTGTCTGCGGTTATCCAGCAGATAAAGATTCACTTCTCCTGCCCCCATGCACCAGCCGGTCACCGTCACGGTGTCCTCATCGCGGTGGCAGTTTTCAATATAATATTCCAGTCTGCTTTCCCTTACGCGCAGTTTTCCGGTTGAAACAGCATACGCTCTTTTTTTACTTTCTCCGTCATCCGTAAAAATTTCAAACTTCTTTTTTTCACGCCAGTCTTTCGGCAGCGTCACGATCCCGACAACTTCCTCATTGATTTCATTGATCGTCCCAAGATATTTCTGGCGAACCTCAGCACCTTTGTTTACTGTAAGGGCAGCCGGCAGCTTTTCGCCATCCAGATAAGCCTGAACTTCCCTGCCGGATGCTTTTCCGTCATAAAACCAGCCGACGAACACCAGCATATCCGGCTCATTCAGATGGAATCTGAGTTTTTCCACAAAAAATTTATGTGTATCCATATGCGGTCCTTCCAATCAGTCTCTGAAATAAATGTCTCTTGTATACACCTTTTCTTTTACATCTGACAACATGTTATCCATACGGTTTGCCACGATCACATCACTCATATTACAAAACTCATCAAAATCACGGATCACTTTGGAATTTTCAAACGTATCTGTCTTTAATGACGGATCATAAATGACAATGTTCACACCCTTTGCACGAATACGCTCCATAACCCCTAAAATAGAACTCTGCCTGTAATTATCCGAATTTGCCTTCATCGCAAGACGGTAAATGCCGACCGTCTTCGGATTTTTCTCAAGGATCTGTTCTGCTATAAAATCTTTTCTTGTCCGGTTTGCATCTACGATCGCACCAACAATATTATTCGGCACATTGTCATAGTTTGCCAGAAGCTGCTTGGTATCTTTCGGCAGACAGTAACCGCCATATCCAAAGGAAGGGTTGTTATACTGCATTCCGATTCTCGGATCAAGTCCGATTCCCTCAATGATCTGCTTTGCGTCCAGTCCTTTCATGGCAGCAAACGTATCAAGTTCATTGAAAAATGAAACACGGAGTGCAAGGTATGTGTTTGCAAAAAGTTTCACTGCCTCCGCTTCCGTAAGGTTCGTCAGAAGTGTCGGGATATCTTCCTTGATTGCACCCTCCTGCAGCAGATGTGCAAATTTCTCCGCTGCTTTTTTCATCTCACTGCTTCCCTCTTTCGAACCGACAATGATCCTTGAAGGATAAAGATTATCTTTTAACGCCTGTCCTTCCCGTAAAAACTCTGGTGAGAAAAGAATACGATCCGTGTGATACTTCTCACACACAGACTGTGTATAACCGACCGGGATCGTGGATTTGATGACAATCACCGCATGCGGATTTACCTTTAAGACCAGTTCTAATACTTCCTCAACGGATGAGGTGTCAAAATAATTTTTCTTTTCATCATAATTTGTCTGTGTCGAGATAATAACATAATCTGCGTTTTCATATGCATGTACACCGTCTGTCGTTGCAGTCAGATCCAGTTTTGCATTTGCCAGATAATCCTCAATCTCACGATCCACCAGCGGTGATCTGCGCTGATTGATCATCTCCACTTTTTCTTCTATTATATCAACTGCAGTCACCTCATGATGCTGCGCTAATAAAATTGCATTGGACAAACCAACGTATCCTATTCCTGCGATTGCAATTTTCATCGTATTCCTCCTGCCTTTCCATTCAAAAGTCAAAAATACTCCATATTGTTTTATACTACCATTTTCTGTAGTATCATGCAAGTTTGAGATTTTAACCATGTCTGCAATTTACAACACGCCTGTTTTTTGCTAATGTATAAAGAAGCATTGAGGAGTATTTGGAATAAAGAGAAAATGGTAAACAACCCAGGAAATGAGGATTTTTATGAAGAAGAAAAATTTACTGTCCACCATTCTTTTAATTTTATCTGCCCTGCTGCTTAGCGGTGCAGCATGGTTTTCTTATCAGAAGAGCCGGATGGACTCTACCGGCCACATACCGGATCCTGCCACGGAATATCTCATCACGCAGTATGCGGATGCGACCGGTGTCCAGGGCACTTTTTATACGATTTCAAACGATGACACTTTGATCATCATCGACGGAGGCTGGGCAGGCAATGCCGATGCTGTCCGGAAAGTGATTGCGAAACACAACAACACCGTAGACGCATGGATCATTTCCCATCCGCACCAGGATCATGCCGGTGCATTCAATGTTATCTATGCCAATCCGGGAGATATCACCATAAAAAATATTTATGACAACGGTTTTGATTATGATTTCATCGAAGCTGCCGGTGAACCTTACGATGATATCACCGTCATGGAAACGTTCCACGCGCTGACGAAAGATGCTGATAATCTCACACATTTAAAACGCGGCGATGTGATCACACTTGCCGGTCATCTGACACTCTCTGTTTTTAATGCATGGGATGAATCTGTTCTTTCTAATGTCGGGGATGAAAAAGACTATCAGAACAATGCCTCTTTGCTGTTTAAGATCAGCGGTGCACAAAACAGTATGTTATTCTGCTCTGATATCAAATATGATATGAACGACTATCTGCTTGGTACTTACCGGAACGATATCTCCTGCGATTATATTCAGGCCGGACATCACGGAAACTGGTCATTTTCCGATGAATTTTACGAGGCTGCAGGCGCCTCCTATGCCTTTATCGATGCGCCTTCCTCCATCACGGACAACCCGGATTTTCCTGCCAGTACCTTAAAAAGTTCTTTGCAGAAAAAAGGAACGGTATTTGATTTTTCTACCGCTCCTAATTCTGTTACTTTGAAATAACTGATGAAATCTCCCGGATTTCGCCCGGTTATATTTTTCTACATAAGTTGTTGTTGAACTTCGATTTCAGTTGTAGTGTGTTGAGTCAAAAAGATAAGAGGTTCTATGCCTCTTTCTTTTTAGATTATGAGTAATTTACCTACTCAAAATAGTAGTATCCACCCGCTGATACATTTTTCGTTCCACGGTTCTGTACAAATACACGGTATTTTCCTGTCTCAGAAACAGCAAACGAATGTCCAAATGCACCTTTTCCCTCTACATAACGCACATTATTGTGAGGATCCATGATACCGATCCAACAGGTCTGTGTACTTGGAGCTATTGATGCAGAAATTAAAATCTTTTGTCCACTTGACACCTTAAATTTACCGGAGCAGAAACGTGTTCCCGGCTCTACTGTCCAATTAAAATTTGTCAGCTCTCCAGCATCCAATAATGGTGCCACCGGACTGAAGTCCGGTTTTGCATATTTGATGCGGGAATAATCATTATTCTCAGATGCCGGAACAAACACCTCTTCTAATTCCGGTGTTTCTAAACTTTCTCCCTGCGTAGCTTCTGCTTCCTGATACAATTCGTCATGCACACCCGCTGCTCCATAACTTGCTGCATAGGTTGTGGTCATTGAAGTTACCACAAATAAAAACGACAGTACAAATGCTGATATTTTTGCCCCTCTTTTGGCTTTCACATATTTTTTCATATACTCTATTCTCCTTCCCAAACTCTGCTGGCTCTCATATAGGGTAGAAAAAATATAATCCGGCTTTGAATCCTCCGGCATGCGCTCCATCAGATCTACGATCACTTCAAAATAACGTCTGGGCGTTATCACATCACGCAATGCGCAGACTGCCGACACGTCACAGGCACATTCACTCCACTCATTGATCCATGACAGAATATGTTTTGCCCCGGAGGTCATATGCTGCATCGCACCGATATAAATGCTGCAAATTTTAAAGAAAGGGTCATTATACTTACAATGTACCAGTTCATGACAAAAGATCACCGTCAGTTCTTCTCTACTGTAGTGATCCTTCGGTAATAAGATATTATATTGGAATACTCCTGTCACCATCGGACTCTGAATGGAACTGCTATAATAAATTCCTATCTTCCGATGGATATGGAGCATATTTTTCACTTTCAGAAACTCTGCACAGACCTGTTCATCTGCCACAGGTATTCTGTATCTGCAAAGTCTTTTCCAGCGAATAAATTCAACCATGCTGTCTGCGACATTTTTGATCAGAAAGACCAGCCAGATAATTCCGGCTATTCCAAACACGAGATCCATGTCTCCTGCCATCTCAAAATTAGGTTTCCATATGCCATCTGCACGCAGATATCCCCGCCATGTCAGTCTGACGATCAGATATCCAAACGGAACTATATACATCATGCATACAAACCGTAACGTCACATATATCAATCTGGGGTCCAGTTTCAGTAATAATGGCCGAAATAACTTCCAGAACCCCAGACTGACCGTACCTGTAAAACAGGCAATCAAGATAATCAAAAATATCTGACTAATTAAGTTCATCTAATTTTTTCTTGAGTACCTGAACCTCTTCCTTGGTAAGCGCATCCTCGCAAAGATGGCAGGCAAACGCAGCCATATCTCCTTTATCAAAGAATCTTGCGTTCTCCTGTACGGTTGCTTTCCAGAAATCTTCCTTGCTTACTGCAGGCTGATAGAATGAATATCTTCCCTTGCGGTAAACTGTTAAAAATGATTTCTTAACCAGTCTTGCCAGAAAAGTAGAAACTGTCTGTGGCTTCCAGCTTTTTCCGTTCTCCTGATTTACTCTGTTCATGATATCCTGTAATGCCAGATCCTCTGTTGAATCCCAGATAACTTTCATGACAAGTCTTTCGCATGCTGAAATATCGTTCGTATCCATGAACCAATCTCCTTTCCACTCGCGCAGTGATTACTACGTCCGTAAACAACATACCATTTTTTTATGTTGTTTTCAATAATTTTTTTATTTTTTTATGTTTTTCCCAACAACAGAGATTCTCTTTATCAATCCCCCTGTTTTCCAAAGAAAAACGCATATACATGTTTTATTATAAAACATTTTCAGCCAGAATGCTACATTTATCTTTTTTTATTCAGACAAAATTCATACTTTTAGCCTAGAACCTGCTCATCATCACAGGTAACACCAAGGCTTACCTCGATCAGCCGCAGATCCGATCCAAGTGCTTTGATGGAATGTTTCTTGCCGGATGCAATACTTACCGTAGAACCTGCAAGCAGATCTACTTCCGTTCCCTCAAGAATCAGTTTTCCCATACCGGAAATAACGGTGATCGTCTCCGTATGCTGGGCATGTGTGTGATATGGCATTGTCTTGCCTGCAAGGATCTTGATGCGTTTTGTCACGCTGTGTGTGCCGTCCTCGTCGTTGTTGTCGATCGTCTTGATCGTTCCCCAGCGGCGCTCTTCAAATCTTGACTCATCCGGAATATTTTCAAGGCAGTCCTTGATATAGGAACTCTGGTGTTTGTCCGCTACTAATATTCCATCGTGCGAAGCAACGATCACCATATTTTTTGCTCCCATGACTACCATCGGAACTCCAAGCACATTGATTGCGTGGCTGTTCTCACAGGTCTTATCCCATGTCACATCACCAATGCTCTGCTCTTTCATTTCCTCGGTCAGGGTATTCCAGGTTCCAAGGTCTTTCCAGATCCCGTCATACTGGACAGCAACAATGTTTTTCCAGTGCTCTAACACCTCATAGTCAAAGCTCTGTTTCGGCAGCTTTTCGTAATCGGCAACCATCTCATCATAGTTTGTCGTAACACCGTATTTATCCAGCCACTGCGCAGCCATGTTTAATTTGAAACAGAACACACCACAATTCCAGAGTGCACCCATATCCACAAGTTCCTGTGCGGTCGCCTCATCCGGTTTTTCACGGAATCCTTTTACTGCAAACGGCTCGGATCCGTTTTTTTCAGGAACGATATATCCATATTTTGTGGATGGATAGGTCGGCACGCCGCCGAGCAGTCCGATCACACTGTCCTGTTTTTCAATATATTCACCCAAAGATTTGATCTTATTAAAAAACTCTACTGTAGTGTATGGATCTACCGGCAGAAATGCAACCACATCATCCGGCTTTGCACCCTTGTTTGACAAAAGATAGGCACAGGATAACATAACAGCCGGGAATGTGTTGCGGCGCATAGGCTCAACCGCAACTTCTGCCTGTCCGTCCAACTGGCTCTCGATGAGCTCCACCTGGGAATCGCTTGCACAAACGATCGTATTTTCGGAAAGAGATGCCGCTTTCAGCTGTCCAAAGACACGCTGTAACATGGAACATTTTTCGGTGCTTTCCGAATGTTCCGCTTCATCCGGGTTCATTAACTTAATATACTGCTTGGAACACAGATCATTTGATAACGGCCAGAGACGCTTTCCGGAACCGCCTGATAATAAAACAATATACATGTTGTTTCTCCATTCTACGCTCTTAGCGCTCTGCACGCATCGGATTGTGCAGGAAATCATCATAAGTCAGGCGGATTCCTTCCTCTAACTCTGTCTTATATTTCCAGCCGAGTCCCTCTAATTTGCTTACATCAAGAAGTTTTCTCGGTGTTCCGTCCGGTTTTGTGGAATCCCATTTGATCTCACCCTCATATCCGACTACTTTGGCAACCAGTTCTGTCAGCTCTTTGATGGTCAGCTCTTTTCCGGTTCCAAGGTTCACGGTCTCGTTTCCGCTGTAATGGTTCATCAGATATACGCAGGCATCTGCAAGATCGTCCACATAGAGGAACTCTCTGAGAGGTGTACCGGTTCCCCAACAGGTTACCTCTTTTAATCCGGCCTCTTTTGCCTCATGGAAACGACGGATCAGTGCCGGAAGCACATGGCTGTGCTCTGGATGATAATTATCGTTTGGTCCGTAAAGGTTGGTCGGCATAACAGAAATATAATCAGTTCCGTACTGACGGTTTAAAAACTCGCAGTATTTTAAACCGCTGATCTTTGCAAGTGCATATGCCTCATTGGTTTTCTCCAGTTCACTTGTCAGAAGGCAGCTCTCTTTCATCGGCTGTGGAGCCATACGCGGATAAATACAGGAAGAGCCTAAAAACATTAACTTCTTACATCCGTTTTTCCATGCCTCGTGGATCACGTTCATCTCAAGAACCATATTGTCATACATGAAATCAGCGAGTGCTTCACTGTTTGCCATGATACCGCCTACTTTTGCGGCTGCAAGAAACACATAATCCGGTTTTTCTTTTGCAAAAAACTCCTCCACTGCATCCTGACGGCAGAGATCTAACTCTTTGTGTGTTCTTGTGATGATATTTGTATATCCTTCTTTTTCAAGCTGACGGACAATCGCGGAACCTACCATTCCTCTGTGTCCGGCAACATATATTTTTGCATCCTTTTCCATGATCTTATTCTCCATTTCTGTCTGTTTCCCAAGACATAACAAGTTTGAGCGTAAGCACAAACTTGTGTGTGAAAAATCTTATTTTTCACACTTTTCTCCAAATGTTATTTTTCGTTTTTTACAAGCTCCATATCATGCGCTACCATGATCTTTACAAGCTCCTCAAAAGTAGTTTTCGTCGGATTCCAGCCAAGCTCTGTCTTTGCTTTTGTAGGATCTCCCCAGAGATTTACAACGTCGGTCGGACGATAGAACTCCGGTGAAACTTTGATAACAGTCTTTCCGGTTGCTTTGTCGATACCGACTTCATCCATACCCTCGCCCTTGAACTCAAGCTCAATGCCAGCCTCGCGGAATGCGTGCTCACAGAACTCGCGGACAGAGTGCTGCTCACCGGTTGCGATCACGAAATCTTCCGGTTTGTCGTTCTGTAAGATCAGCCACATACATTCAACATAGTCTTTTGCATAACCCCAGTCACGCAGGGATGATAAATTTCCAAGGTAGAGCACATCCTGTTTGCCCTGGGCGATTCTTGCTGCTGCAAGGGAGATTTTTCTGGTTACGAAAGTCTCACCACGGCGCTCTGACTCATGGTTAAATAAAATACCATTACAGCAGAACATGTTATATGCTTCACGGTACTCTTTTACGATCCAGAAACCGTACTGTTTTGCAACTGCATACGGGCTGTATGGGTGGAACGGTGTTGTCTCGCGCTGTGGAACTTCCTCTACTTTTCCATATAACTCGGAAGTGGAAGCCTGATAAATACGGCAGGTCTTCTCTAATCCACAGATACGGACTGCCTCAAGCACTCGGAGTACTCCGGTTGCGACAACATCTGCTGTATATTCCGGCACATCGAAGCTGACACCAACATGGCTCTGTGCAGCGAGGTTGTAGATCTCATCCGGTTTAATGCTTCCGATCAGACGTACCAGACTTAAAGAATCAGACAGATCTCCGTAATGAACGGTAAAATTCGGATTGCCCTCTAAATGGTCGATACGCTCTCTCTTTTCTACGGAAGAACGGCGTACCATACCGTGTACTTCATATCCTTTTTCTAAAAGAAGCTCTGCAAGGTAGCTTCCATCCTGTCCTGTGACACCTGTGATCAATGCTTTTTTACTCATTTCATCTCTCCTTTTATGAATTCTATGATTATTTTGCTAATATCAAAATTTTAAGCTGTTGTATAGATTAATCTAATTTTTTTGATTTTGCAATTGAATATATTGGTCTAAAATAGTATTATATTGCTATGCAAAAATTATTTTTTGAAAAATATAAAACCTCCGAAGTTACAAATACGCGAAGCGTCATCAATACCCCCTCCGCATTTACCCGCAAAAATTTCTTCCACATACAGGAAGCTGGCTATTTAAAAAGCCTGAAATCACATTTAAGCAGGCGGAGCGAGCTGAATTCCTACCTGTTTTTTGTCGTGCTCTCCGGCAGTGGCGAGGTCACCTACCGCGAACCGTTATCCGAAGGCGGAATGATCTCTTCAACAGCGCATGCGGGTGACTGTTTTTTTCTCGACTGTTCCGGGGAATACACCCACATCAGTACGGATGAAGATCCATGGGAACTTCTCTGGATCCATTTCAACGGTCCCGAGGCCAGGGCATATTATACCTATTTCAGGGATCACCATAACTGGCATTTCCGCTCTGCTCATTTCACAGAACTGATCAATGCAATCGAGAGTATCATCCGCTACAACGAAGAACCGACCGATGACACCGATCTTTTAACTGCCCAGCAGATCATTCATATTTTAACGCTCATCTGTACCGAGTCTAATGAAAAAAATGAACTGCTCTCAGATAAACTTAAAACAATTCTGCACTATCTGGACGAACATTATACCGAAAATATCTCCTTAGACCAGCTTGCGGAACAGTTTTTTATCAGTAAGTATTATCTTTCACGGGAATTTAAAAAGGAATTCGGAACGACGGTCATACAGTATGTGCTGGCAAAAAGGATCAATAATGCCAAGGAGCTGCTTCGGTACAGCAATTCTTCGATTGAGGAGATTGCGCACCTGTGTGGGATCGATGATGCGAGTTATTTTAATAAGGTGTTCCGGAAGATGGAGGGGTGTACGGCGTCGGAGTACCGGAAACGCTGGTAGAAGTGGGTGGCTCGGACGTCTAGAAACGGCTGGGTGGAATTTGCAGTAAATGGCTCGGACGCGGGGAAACGCCTGGCTTTACGTTATGTTTTCGATAGGCGTTTCACCGCTTCCTATCTCTACTTTGGCTTTCGTCGCAGGCGTTTCATTACGACATGGCTCTACCTGGTTTTCCCCGTAGGTATTTCAACACGATCTGATTCTACCTGGTTTTTCGACGCAGGCGTTTCTTTAACCGGTTCAGTATTTCTGAAAACGCAAGGCATCCCAGGACGGCGGCGGTAATGCGCAGTGCATGATACAGAACAAATGGTACAACTGCGCCGCCCGGCACAGGAATTGCGATAAATTTGGATGCAATACGTTCGACAACTTCTAAGGCAAAGATGTGGAAGGCGAGCAGGAAGATCGTATTTTTTCCGACGTAGGCGATGAATCTGCCCGGTGCCGTATTTTCGATCAGTTTGCCAAACCAGATGCAGAGCAGTGATCCGGTGAGTCCGACGATGATGAAAAATGGGACGCTGAATGCTCCGTAGATGCCGTATTCGCGGATGGACATATTGATGCCGGGATCAAGACAGCTTGTCAGGATGTAGATGACAAATACCGCTGCGATTAACGGAATATTCCATTTTTTTTCGAAGAACTGTGCTCTCCCAAGCAGGGTTCCTGCAATCATGAAGATGGTTCCCACGCAGGCAAGATCGATGCTCCATGGAAGGAGTACCGGAATATCTGCAAGTGCCATTGTGATGGCAGTCAAAACGATCAGTGTACCGATTAAAAATTTCCGGTCAGAAAGGCAGCGGTCAATGACCAGATGATAGACAAGACTCGCTGCAAAAAATGCGGTCAGATACCACATGGCACCATTTGCCACGGTAAACAAATAAACGTTATCCTTGACGACTGTCGTGTCGTACAGGCAGTATCTGGAATAAAGAATTCCAAATGCAGACGCTTTTGTCTCCGCAAGTGTTCTTCCCATCAGCACATAGACTGCCAAAAGCACTGCACTGTATCCAAAATACGGGATCAGAAGGCGTTTTGCCTTGTGTTCAATATTTTCTTTGTAACTTCTTCCCTCTTTATAAATATATCCCGAAACCACAAAAAACAGCGGAATGTAATAATTGATCAGAAAGCGGCTCAGCCCGCAGCTGTGTGAGATAATGACAAGCAAAAGTCCGAATCCCCTTGCCACATCCAGATATTGATATCGTTTCATTTTTACTCCTGTATCCAATCCTGTTTAATCAGTGCACGCTCCCACAGATACGGCTGAATCCGGTTCCAGATGTCCGCCGCCTGATGGAACGAAGCATTTTTACCTGCAAGAAAATCAGAAAGATCACTGCGCACTTTTGCGGGATCATCGATCAGGCTGCAGTTTGCAAAGTCTGCAGATGCCACCGTATCCTCAAAAAACTGGCGGTACGGTCCCCTCATCCAGTCAAGAATCGGAGCATTAAATCCCAGCTTGGTACGGCGGTAAGCAATCTCTTTTGGCATAAAAGCTGCGCCCGCATCACGGACGATCGATTTCGAAAAACCTCCGTGCAGTTTTGAACGCCATCCAATGGAAAATGCAAACTCTACGATCCTGTAATCCAGAAACGGCATACGGATCTCAACGCCCGCTGCCATGCTGTCCCTGTCATAGTTGCGCAGCAGTGTCGGCAGGATCGTCTCATGTGTGGAGACAAATAATGTCTTATTAAGATTATCCAGACGGTTCCAGTTCGGATGGTCAGAATACGCACTCTTTACAGTTTCTTTACCAAGCAGTTTTTTTGCATGGTATTTTAACATATATTCGCGGTAGAGTCTGTTTCTCTGCTTTTTAAATGCAGCTGACTGCTGACTCACTCCGTCTTCCGCATCCTGGTTTAAATATGCGGTCGTGATCATGTCGATTTCTTCTTTTGTCTTTGCATCCGGGTATGCTTTTAACACATCAAATCCATATCCCGCAAACAGCTCATCCGCCGCATGTCCGTCAAGGGAAACAGTGGTTCCCATCTCTCTCTCTTTTTTGTAGAGCTCCATCATCGGCACCTGTGGATTGCCCCAGAGTTCTTCAAAACAGTAAAGCTGGCGCAAAAACTCACGCTCTGAAACTGCGGAATCAATGTTCATAAAGGTATGGCTGATTCCAAGATAATCCGTCACCTGTTTTGCATATTTTGTTTCATCCTGCGCCGTTCCCGGAAAACATGCCACATAAGCGTGCTGCCAGTCATTGTTGGCGCGCTCATCTGTCATGTTTTTGGAAATATAGGACATTGCGCAGATAACAGCGGAAGAATCAAGTCCTCCGGAAAGTCCGGTACCAAGTGTCACATCACTTCTCATGCGGATCTTGCAGGCATCCAGAAACAATTCGCGGAACTGCTCTACCTGTTCCTCATAGGAATCCGGTACGCTGATCAGATGATCTAAGGTATTCCAGTAGCGTTTCAGTGTAATCTTTCCGTCTTTTACCCATGCATTGTGGCCTGCCGGGAACCGTTTGATTCCACGGATCAGACACTCCGGCTGTGACTCATAATGATTGTCTGCAAAGTAGCGGTCGAACATCGGCTTGTTTGCTTCTACCTTAGGCAAAAGCGGCAGAATTACTTTCATCTCCGATGCAAACGCAAAACCACCATCCGGCAGTTCGGCATAAAATAACGGTTTTACTCCAAAACGGTCTCTGGAAATGAAAAGCTGTTTTGTCTGTTTATCCCAGATGGCAAATGTCCACATACCGTTGAAGCGTTCCACACAGGATTCACCCCACTCACAAAATGCAGCCATGATGACTTCGGAGTCGCTGGCACTGCGGAACGTATATCCCTTTTTCTTAAGCTCGTCCCGGATCTCGATAAAGTTATAGATCTCGCCGTTAAACGTCATCCAGTAACGCTCATTTGCATAGGACATCGGCTGGCTTCCGGCATTGGAAAGATCTAAAATGGATAATCTGCGGTGTCCTAATGTCACACCGTCCTCCTGCCACAGTCCGTAACCGTCCGGTCCACGGTGGATCATCGTGTTTAAGCATTTCATCGCCAGTTCCCGGTCTACCTTTTTATTGACTACACCGTAAATTCCACACATACTAAACCTCGTTTCTGATATAAATATTTATGAATCAAAAAAATTTGAAACTTATTAGGGAATTAAATTGTTCACAACTTTCATATACTAAATTTAAATTTCATAATTATTTCCGATGAATCAGCCACAGATAACGTGTATTCGTGACCAGATAACGTTTAAACAATCTCTTCGGATCCTGCAGCAGACGATATAACCATTCCAGGCTCAATTTCTGCATCCAGCCCGGCGCACGTTTAATGTTTCCGGCATGGTAGTCAAAGCCTGCCCCGACACCGATCATCACGCCGTTTACATGGTCCTTATGAGCATACATCCATTTTTCCTGCTTCGGTGCTCCAAGTCCCACCCAGATGATATCTGCTCCGGATGCATTGATCTGGTCGATCATCTCTTTATCTTCCGCTTCGGACAACTCGCGAAACGGCGGTGACACCATTCCTGCAATCTGAAGATGTGGATATTTTTCTGCCAGTTTTTCTTTTAACAGAGCAAGCGTCTCCTCACTGCTCCCGTAAAAATAATGTTTCAGTCCGTTATCGCGTGCAAATAATGCAAGCATCAGATCCGGTCCTGTCACACGCTCCGCCTCCGGGAATCCGTGTTTTCTGCTGTAACCGGAAAGCGGCCCGCCATCCGGCAGAACAAACGCGGCATCTGCCTGTACCGTGTGATACTGCGGATCGTCATGCGCCATCACGGTCGTGTGCACATTTCCCACACAGATATATTTTCCCCGCAGCTGCTCTATATTCTGCTCGATCAGATTTACGGTCTTTTCCATATCCGTCACAAGGATATCAAGGCCTAAAATATTACATGTTTTCAGTTCCATATTTTTTCCCTGCTTCTTTTCTTCCTGCCATTTTCATGCTGTAAACATCTTAGCAGATATTTATGATTCCTTCCGGCATACCGTCTCAAGCGGTATATTCCCTATATACGATGGAAGTAAACTGAATGTACTGTTATAACTTCCTAAAATTTTTCTGCACTTTGACAGTGCGATCATCTCCACAAATGCTTCCTCAATTCCCTCTTTCGAATCGCGGTCGATCACATCCGACTGCGGGAAGATCAGCTTTGCATCCGGCAGTAATTCTTTCAATTCCCTGCGTACCTCTTTGTCATCTGTTGCCACAAAAAAACATGTTTCTTTATCCGCTTCCAGTTCTTTTTTCATACGCTCGGCAAACAATGCCAGCGGACTGTTTGCGATCGCATCCGTATGGTCAGTCCTTCTCACATGTACCCCCACACAATTTCCAGTCAGTTCACGAAACAGATAGTCACCTTTTTCTTCAATGTTTTTGCCTGGCTTTAAAAAGGAATAACTCTCTGCCCCGACCTCGCAGATCGGCCCAAATGCTTTTAAATAGATGACCGGTGTCTGCTCGATCAGGTGGAATAGTCCTTCATACCCTTCCGTTTCTTTGATCTGTTCCACATCATCACACTCTAAGAAACGATCTGCCATTTTTCTCCATTTCTTTTTTGCATGATTCCCAAGAAGCTGTGCCACCGGCTCATTCTTAAATCCATTTTCGCTGATCTCCACCACCTCAAACGGCAGATCAAACAGCTCTGAAAAACTGATGTTGCATCCGACTTCACGTTTCCACATCACGACCAGCCTGCGGTTTAATTTTTCTGCCACCGCATAAGCAGAACCCAGACCAAGCAGTCTGTTTCCAAGCCCTGCACACGGCTCTATGATTATCATCGGTTCACTCATACGCTTTCCTTCTCTTTCCTTGTCACACTGCCACCCTCTACCTGATATACCATGTCACAATTTTTGATCGTAGACAGGCGGTGTGCAATAATCAGCATTGTCATCTTACCCTGTAAGCTGTCGATTGCTTCCATAACAGCAGCTTCTGTTTCCGTATCCAGTGCGGAAGTTGCCTCATCCAGCACTAACACTTCCGGTCTGCGGTATAGCGCACGTGCAATACCGATACGCTGACGCTGTCCACCGGATAAGCGTACACCGGCCTCTCCGATCATGGTATCTAAGCCCTCATCAAGGGATTTTACAAATTCATCCAGCTGTGCCTGTTTTAAGGCTGCCCATATTTCAGCATCATCAATACTTTTTACCTTACCAAACGCAATATTATTGCGGATTGTATCGTCCAACATGTAGATAGTCTGTGGGATATAACCGATCTTATCATGCCATCCACGGTAAGATTCTTTGATATCCATACCATCTACCGTGATCTTTCCGGCCTGCGGTTTTAAAACACCCAGGATCAGGTCGACCATCGTGGTCTTTCCGGCACCGGACGGTCCGATAAATGCAACGGACTTGTTTTTCGGGATTGTCACATTGACATGGGCTAATACCGCATCCTCAGTATCCGGGTAATGGAAGGTCATATCCTCGACTTTGATTTCTTTGTCTAATGTTACTTTTTTGTAATTTTCTTCTTTTTCTGTCTGGATCTCCATATCGCGGATCGCAGCATACTCTTCACCGATCTTGTGGATCACGACACCGTTATGGATGATCGATCCTAAATATTCAGACATCTTATTTGCAGAAGGAAGCAGGGCAAATGCTGCTGCCGCAAATACTGCAAGTGTTCCGACAAACTGCTCCGGGCTTGTGGATGTCGCGTTGATACGGACAATGATTGCCGCCATAAGTCCCGTGATACAGAGTGCTTCCATGATCGGTTTCGGAATGGAACTTAAGAAAGAGTTCTGTTTGATGACATAGGTGTAAAGACCATTCTGCTTTACAAATTCCCCTTCAAAATATGCCTCGCGGTTTGCGATCTTGATCTCTTTGATACCGCCGAACGCCTGCTGCATACACTGCAGGATATTGGCGTTGTATTTTCTTCTGTCATCACCGAAACGCGCTAAGGTTCGGCGCAGTTTTTTCATAAAGATAAATACCATAACGACCATCGCAAACGCAACGCCTAAGGTGAGCAGCGCATCTTTTACTAAAAGATATCCTACTAAGATCAGGCTGACGCAGAGTTCTGATGCAAGCTGGAGCATATTTAACACCGCCGCATAAAACATCTCCGGATCCGTATTGATATCACGCATCAGCTCGGCACTGTTGTGGTTTAAGAAAAATGTGTAATCTCTGCTGATATAATATTTCATCATGCGGTCCTGCATCTCGCGTTTTCCATAATAGGAGAAGCAGTACAGCATGTTATTGATAAAAATGATAAACGCATTTTTTGCAATATACACGATAATGATCAGCACCGAGAGCAGCGTGATCAGCTGATTGGTATTCTGCATGTGAAATCCATCATAAACAGAACGTATGATGTCATTTTTCAATAACTCTTCCGGATTCATCACCGCTGTGATAAACGGGGATAACACCGAAACACCAAGCAGGCTGACACCGGAATTGATCAGTATCAGAAACATCATTCCGACAAGCTTGCGCTTCTGCTTTCCATCAAAAACTTTTAGTACACTTTTTACCAAATCTTTCATTCTTTTACCTTTCTTACTTTAAAATAATCCAGTTTTTCTGCCGCATCCGTTCGCTTAACAGATCATCCGGCATAATGACCGTCTTATCCGGGTTCTGATTCAGATAAGCTGCCCATGTCGAAAACGTACTATTGGACAATATCTGGTTCTGGCATGCCGCCATCAGGAAAAATTCATCCACATCCGAAAATTCTCCCATCTCTGAGACAAATTCCAGCCTGTTTTCTGCCTGTCCCACTGCGTCTTTTTTCTGGCTTTCCAGCACAGGGGCAAGCGCTTCTTCTGCACGCTCCATATCATTGGTAAACACAATATAGCGTACTCCCGGCTTTTCCTGTTCCATGCGTTCCATGGCATGTTTAAAATAGGCTCCGGCAGGTCCCATGATATCACCGCCTCTGACATGCACGGCACAGGTCGGCGTTTTTTTGAACTCTTCCTGTAATTTTTTTACCGTCTCACTCTGCTCGTAAGCCGGCGTCATCATCGCAGTGATCTCATCTAAATAATCTTCAAAATAGGCAAGGTGCTGCCAGTAACCATATAAATATTTATTTCGAAGTCCTTTTTTCTTATAAACTCTCGGATCGATATCATTCACATCATACCGGTGGTCACGGTTATGGTACACCTCGCGCTCTTTGATCACATGATATTTTAACGCACGTCTTAAGTTCTTGTAAATCTTCTGTCCCAAATTACGGTTTGGAAATGATTCCTTTTTATCGTATTTCAGATGAAACTTGTCCAGTTCAAAATCCCGCAGTGTAGAATTGTCACATTCTGAAATATCAAGAACCAGCGAATCGCCATCCCGCCTTGCCTGGGCATATCCGCAGGCATAATTAAACAGCTGGTTTCCCATGCCGTCTCCAATTTTTACTGCAATCATTCCTCTGTTACCTCTCACTTTTCCTGTGTCCTCTGGTGTTTCCCTGGAAAATGGATTTTTTCTGAAAGCAATGCCATTTCCTTTGCACAGCAGGGCAGCAGGATAAATACATACGGATACACATACTGGCTTTTGGCTTCCCATATTATATGCAAAAGAAATCCGCCTGTAAAAAATAAAAAAATATAGTTACAATCATACTTCCTGTTTCTTCGATCCGCAACAAAAATTGTTGCAAGAACAAACAGCATGATCACAAATCCCTTCATCGCCAGGGCAATCTGCGGTTCTATACTTTTTCCCGAATAAAGTTCATTAAAAAACTCTGTCTTATTTTCTGCCCCTGCATCCGGCAGCGGGCCGCTCCAGAGTGATTCATACATCGGATCACACCACATGGATTCCAGTTTTTCGGAGAAAAACTCATACGCAGTATCCGGATTATGCCGGAAAATATAAATATTATCCCTGATCTTTGCTTTGCCAAGCTCTGTTGCTTTCTCCGGGTCATATCCTGCTTCCGAAAAGAGCCAGTCCGAACAGCCGTTATACCAGCCTGCTGCATTATTGTAATAAGGCTCCGTTCCCATTGCAATCCATAAAATCTTTGGTTTTCCACCACAGAGTACGCCACCTGTTTCTTTGTTATACCACGCATGGAATGCCTTTCCAGGAAGCACTGACACAACCATCACCAGAACTGCAAGTAAGATCAGCCTCCATTTTTTTTCTTTTAAGATCCGAAGAAAACACAATATTGCGATCGTTATCGATCCTATAATATTATTTCCTTTCAAAATAACTGCAAGCATTACAAAAATGACACACAATATCATATGCTTCCAGTTGCCGCTCTCCAAAGATTTATCCAGAAACAAAAATGCCAGAAGTATGAAAAACAATCCCGGAATAATTCCATATGCAAATGCCAGGAAGAAAAACTGTGGCAAAAATAAAAATGAAAAAAGTATCACATACAGATTTGTCTTGTGATTTTGTCCAAAACACCGGTCTGTCAGCTTCCAGATCACAAAATTGATCCCTATGATCTGCAGGAGATTGACCGCATATAAAAAGCGCACATCCGTGCTGATAAAACCAATCAGATATTCATAGGTCACAAAACTTAACTGATGTTCATTCAGATAGATATCCTGTCCCGGATTTAAAAATGAAAAATCATGCTGTCTCATAAGCACAGAACCGTTATGTGCACTGTACGCATCCATGCGCAATTCCGTTGAAACATTCGCAATCCAGTATATCCCTGCAATTATATAAATTACAGTAAATACAATAAAGAGTATTTTTTCATCAATCTTTTGAATTTTAGATCCTGCGATCAAAAATACCACAAAAATCAGAACTGCGAGCACCAGTGCTGTGATACTGGTGCGCTCTATGCTCACATCCTCCGTCCACACATATGCCACTTTCGACCGATACAGCAGATTCAAAACTGCTACAAAACCGACACAGCAAAGCATCACCAGCCAGATTATATTCTGACAAAACCATTCAAACAGCTCAATTACTTTTTTTATCTTTTGCATATACTTCATATTCCCCGTTTGCAAATACCTGTTGATAAAAATTTTCTTTTACAAATATTAAGACCACATTTGTTTTTTCAGACTGTTCATCCAATGCAGTTTTATTAAAAACCACAAGTGGCATTGCTTCCTGTTCGCTGCCTGACGAAACAGACTCCTCAAGCTGCTGCTCTATCTCTTCTGCTGTAATGTAGTCCGTCTCAATCCAGCCACCGCATCCGGTAATATAAGGAGCTCTTCCGGTCAGATAATGTAAGATTGGAATTGCACCACAGGTAACCATCTTATCACTTTCGCTGCCATATGACTTTATAAAGTTTACCACTTCTTCCATCGGCTGTACAATATCCGTATCATACCTGATGCCGCGCAGTTCATCGAGTGTGAACTGCTGTTTTGGCTCTTGATCTTTTAAATACGCCTTTGTCATATAAAAACTCTGTGATGCAGTCAGACCCACACACCATATCGCACAGATGACGGTAAGAAGTCTTCCCGTATTTCTTACATCCGGCAGCTTGTGCTCTGTCTCCACTGTTTCTTCAGTCTGTCTCTTCGCCTTTTTCATTCTGTCTCCGATACAGATTGCAATATATGGCAGTACAAAAAAAGCTTCATTGCACAGATGTGTGATACCCACATTCGATCCAATCGGCATCAGCACTGCAAGCATCCCGGATGCAAATGCAAGGGTTTTAAATTCTTCCGAAGCCTCTTTGTCTTTTAAAATCAGAACGATACATACATAGAGCATCGCCTTTATCACAGCTACTGCGTTCAGGTAATCTCCAAGCACGCGATACAGCACCGATAATCCTGCGATCTGATCTGCCCCGAAAACCGCACCTGCCAACAAAAGAACAGCCACTGCAATCATACCATATCCGATAAGCGGTGCAAGGCTTTTCACTTTTTTTGCCACAAGATAAATGACATACAGCACGGCAAGCAATAAGATTCCACGCACGGTTCCTTTGAAATTGATCACAACCATGTTACCGATTGTATGTCCGTCATTTGAATTTCCTGCATAGAAGAACATATCTGCAACCATCTGAAAATAAGTGCCGATCCCGCATGTTTTATACATGAGAAAAAGCCCTGACGCAAAACTACTCAAAACACCCACCACGCACCATAACACCTGGCGTACAAAATATGCCACATCTTTTTTCCGGTAAAAATCATAAAAAAGAACGATAAACACAGCAAATTGCAGGATGGAAGATATTTTGCAGAAAGCCGCCAGCATGAAAAATGCCGATGCAAAAAAGAGCATCCCGGACTTTTTGTCATTGACAGCCCGGATCAGGAAATACAATCCCGTCAGTGCCATAAATGCCACTGCCGTATTATAAATAAAGAAATGAAAATTACATTTTGCAAGCACCATGGCAAACGCAAGTGCCGGAAGGATCAGCGCATCTTCCCGGTATCTCACATAGAGCCTGTAAGATAAGAAACACAGGTAGAAGCAGACTGCCGCCCATGCAGTCTCCATGCCAATGTAAGCCGGTATATGCAGTATCCCAAACACTTTTAACAGGCATCCGCCCAAAATGTTTGTCAAAAACAGCGGCAGATAAGTACTGTCCATATCTGTAAAACAAAACCGGTACTGATTCATGTTAAATCCGACATCACTGACATCAATACTAAAATTCCATCCCGACGACGGGAGCAGCGGAATCAGTGCGATCAGAATGATCCAGAAAAATTTATATGTCCGTTTCATAAAATCTCCATTCCTGCATTATTTTCACACTATGCTCCAAGATACAGCATACCTATCATTACAATACCATAAACCACACAGAGTGCCATCAGTACCCTGTCATGTAAAAGGACCTCCACAGGATCTCCCTCCGAATTCCCCTCCACCGTCAGACTGTACTTCATACAGATCAAAATCACGATCGGCACCGTCCACATTGCATATTCCATGCCGGCATTGGTAATATCCTTACACCATAATGCATAAAATGTATTGAGCAGTGCCAGGCACATATACATATTTTTGTCCAGGAAATCTCTCGTATAATATTTAAGCACCTTGCGGGTATCCCCGTCCTTTTTCTTCTGCAGCTCGTTGCGTCTTTTTCCAAGACTAAAATAAAACGCACCGGAAAGTACAGTCAGATACAGCCATTCAGACACTTCCGTCCCTGTCAGGACCGCACCGAAAAGCACGCGCAGCAAAAATCCGGAAGCAAGAATTGTCACATCTAAAAGCGGTACATCCTTAAGTCCCATACTATATGCCACATTGATAAACAGATATAAAATTACCAGCGCATAACTGCCCGCTGTCGCATCTGACACCACAAGCAGTACCTCTGCTGCGATCAGAATGAACACCATCAGCACTACTGCGTGAAACGGTGTGACTGCGCCGGATGCGATCGGGCGATTTTTCTTTGTCGGATGCATCCTGTCTTTTTCCGCATCCCTGATATCATTGATGATATAGACCGCAGATGTGACCAGTGAAAATGCGATCATTCCAAGCAGTGTTGCCGTAAACTTACGCCGGTCTGTCAGATTTCCACTGAAAATCAGTGGCATAAAAATCAGTATGTTTTTGATATAATGATGTACTCTCATGAGATATAAATACTTTTTCATCCAATCGTTCCTTAATTTATTTCATAATCAGACAGTTTTACAATAATCGTATCGTCAATCACCTGAATAGATCCATCCGCCGGATAGGATGGCATTTCCCTGACAACCTCTCTCTGCATCCAGTTCTGGATCTCCTCATAAGTTCCATAATATGGCGAAAATCCAAGATAATCAGACATCAGATACAGCAAAGAGTTATATCCAAGGTTCGTATCTGCTTTTCCTCCAACGGTAAAAGTATCACCGATCAGACTTCCCATACCATTCGTACTGTCATTAATCTGTGTTCCCACCACGATCACCGGCTTGTCCTGCGAATAATCCTCCACACTCCGGATCTTGGTGACCAGCGTCTGCACATAGGAAAAATCATGATATTTCGTATATTCAAGTGCCATGTAATTGCCATTTGCGTACCAGACAAACACGATTACCAATGCCGCCGTAAGCAATGCAGACACCCAGTTTGTTATGCTCTTTACCGGAGCATGCAGTTTAAGATTCCGGAAACATGCATCCAGCCACAACAGGAAAAATACAAAGAAAAATACAACTGAATATGCCATCAGCGTATAGCAGTAGGAATTCGGTGCCATCACATAGATCAAAAACATCGCTACCGGAAACACCACTATACCACACAAAACAATTACCTTATTTAAATATTCTTTTTTCTTTAAAACCAGATAAGCACCAATACCTGCTGCAAATAAGATCCATACAACTTTGATCAGACGTCTTACGGTACGGTTATAGCTGATTCCCATAACATCGGAAAATCCCAGATCAAAAAATGAGGTGTAACAAGATTTTAATGCACTAATAAGCTGTGCGATCGTGATCTTTCCCATTGTATCGCCACCCTGATAACTGGTAAGCTGTATATGTGTGACTGCAAGTACCGCTTTATTGATCAGAAAATAAACCGCAACGCCAGCTGCCATCACCAGTAAGAATCTGGCAATCATAAGGAAAAACTCTTTCCATTCCTTTTTCTCCTTCACACCGCCAAATGCTGCTTTTAAAATCACCACCATAAGAAGAATGCACACAGTATCCGGGAAGTATGCCTGATATACACCAAGGGAACATGCAATCATTACCACTGCTGCTATATTTGCAATGATATTTTTCGGATATTTCACAGTGAGCCACGCAGCAAACACACTGAAAAAAATGCCTATTGCATAATAAAGTGCCAGAAACATAAAAAAGTACATGGACACAACTGCCGGAAATACTGTCATAAGTCCTCCGATCAGCCCCGCAGTCAGTTTGTTTCTTACCTGAAATACAGATACGACCATTCCCGCTGATAAGGCAAGGAACAGCAGTGCAAAGATTCCATTAAAAAAAGGCAGTGAATAAGAACCTCCAAATACAGAACGCATAAAACGCCCCATCCAGTTTAACAGCCATCTTCCCTGTTCTGTACTTAATCCGATACCTCCTGGTGTATTCGCAAGCTCATCATAATTGTATAATTTATTGGTGAACTGATACAAATGAGCTGCAAGCCCTGCTGCAAAAGCAGCATAAAAAGCTGTCTTTACCGCTCCCGAAAGATTCCGGTACCACTCAGTCAGATACTGATCCGGCATTTTCCATCTGATCGTATTCATATCTTCTCCTTTTTCTATTTATTATTTTCCTAACTTCATATAATCTTTATTGTATCAAAAATGTATAGGACGTGTCAAACAGTAGATTCCCGGCGCCATTCCATTTTCCTTGACACCACAGGAAGCATTGTTTATGATGTTTATATCTATGTACTGTGACCAGAAAGGAGTGTTCTTAAGATGGGTACAATCCTCGGAGCCTCTTATTATCAGTTAAAATACTGTCTGCGTAACAAACTGCGGCAGGCAACAGGTGACCCGGATTTTCTTTACCGTCATTATGTCGGTAAACCTTTTTATGATACGGATGCCTTAAACACATACACGGCAGAACTCATCAAGTCCGGCAGACCATTTATGATGGGCCGCTTTGGTGCCGTTGAACTTTTCAATATGCGTGTTGCCGAATTTCATATGGAAAACAAAAAAGAGAAAGCCTGCGAACAGCTTTTTACCTGCGCCGGTTTTTTCCCCAATGATACATCCCTTCTGCCACGTTTTAACGATATCATGAAGGACGCCTGCCGGCAGACCGATATTTTAGGTTTATGGCAGAATGCCTGTGAGGATTATTACATCCGCAGATACTGTAACGATCTAAGCGCAACCTGCCGGCTGATCTCTTTAGAGCCATGGCGCAGCAAAAACCCATGGTCTGCTGCACTTGCCGGGAAAAAGGTACTTGTCATTCATCCGTTTGAAGAGTCGATCCAGGATCAGTATAAACATTTTGACAAACTCTTCCCAGGCACGGATATCCTGCCGGAGTTCGAATTAAAGACCTTAAAAGCTGTACAGACTGCTGGCAGCGCTGTAGATCCGCGTTTTTCCACATGGTTTGACGCACTTGACTATATGTGCGGAGAATGTGAAAAAATTGACTTTGACATCGCCCTGCTTGGCTGTGGTGCCTACGGCTATCCGCTGGCCGCCCACATCAAAAAAATGGGCAAACAGGCGATCCATCTCGGTGGTTGTCTGCAGATATTGTTTGGTTTAAAAGGAAGACGCTGGGATGAAGAAGAACCGGATATCGTCGCCATGTATAACGATTACTGGCATTATCCGATGGCAAGCGAAGTTCCAAAAGGAAGTGGTGACGTGGAAGGCGGCACCTACTGGAAAAAAGAATAGCTAAGGGGGAAACTATTATGAGCAAGATCATTCCTGTTATGGTTCATCACGAAACCGGAGAAAAGGCTCAGGCTGCGGGGAAGAAGAACCAGGAATACTTAAAATACTGTATCGCACAGGCAAAAAAATATAATGAAAAAGTTGTTTTGCTAGGCGATGAATATAACAAAGCGTGGTGTGACGACTGGCACAATGCCAATGACTTCATTACCGAAAAATGGACAAAATTTCATGCTGTCTTTGAGAATCTTTCCACATATCCGACCGCATGGGCAGAGGGCATCTTTAAGCGCTTCTTCCTGATACTGGAATACTTAGAGCGCAACTCCTTTGAGGAGTGTGTCATTATCGACAGTGACGTTCTGCTTTACTTAAATGTCAGTGAATATGAGCCGTTCCGTCACTGCAAAGTGGCTGCTGAAACCCCCCTTTTACAGGATTTTGCAATGCTTGAAAAAGGAAACGGGCTGAAATGGAAAACCTGTGCAGGATTTTCCTATTTTACCACACAGGGACTTCGCGAATTTACGGATTTCTGCATCGATATGTATGCAAATCACAAAGATTTCCTGATGAAAAAGTGGGATGTCCACCGCAAATTCGGCATGTACGGCGGTGTCGGCGAGATGGCACTATTACATCTGTGGGTTTCTTCCCTTCCGGAAGGGGAATATTTAAACCTGTTAAAGGACGATGCGGACCACGGTGTATTTGATAATTCCGTGGGTGAATCTTCCGGTTACTTAGAACACCAGTATGAGTATATCAAACGCTTAAGCGTAAAGAATCTGCACTGGGAAGATGGCAGGCCTTACTGCTATACGATCGACGGTCATGAAAAAACCTGGTTTTTAAATCTTCACTTTGTCGACATTACAAAAATCTTTATGGAAGGTGTCTATGAAAACCAGTCCTATTCTGCACACGCGAAGTTTGTAACATACATGTTGAAATGCCGCGGAAGACTTGCAGACATCAAACATGGCAATACAAAATGGCAGCAGAAACTAAAGATCAAACGCAGTAAAAATGTCTGATCTGACGGGAAATGAGGTTTGTTATGTCAAAAGATCGTTCTTCTAATTTTGAATTATTACGTTTATTATGCATTTTCGGAATTCTGATGATGCACACTTTCGGCGGAATCGACACTTCCGTATCATTTTTTAACACAGAGATCCATGTACTGGTTAACTCCGTCTTTAATATGGGAGTTACCTGCTTTATCCTGCTCTCCGGTTATTTCGGCATCCGTTTTGACTTCAAAAAACTGATCCGGCTCGACCTTATGATCATCTTTTTCACAATATTTGGTACGATCGCAGTTGGAAATCTGGGTATAAAAGCACTGATCAAATCCTGTATTCCGGTAATTTCAAGATATTACTGGTTTATCAGCTGTTACTTTTTCCTCTGCTTTTTAACACCATTTTTAAACCAGATCCCGGAAAAGCTGTCAAAGGAAAACTTTGAAAAACTGCTCGCCGTCTTACTGCTTCTTTTCTCCGTAATCCCAACCTTCGGATTCTTTGAAATTATGCAGGACGGTGGAAAAGGATTAGTCCACATGGTTATGATCTATCTGCTCGGACGCTACCTTGCGCTTTATCATAACCGCAGCCATAACACCGGACGCCTGTTCCTTGGACTTTTCCTCAGTATCGGTTTTATTTTCCTCGCTGACAGTTCGCTGACCTTTGTCCGTGGAAAGCTCTATACAACGTTCTGCCGCGACTGTTCGATTTTCATTATATTTGGTTCTGTCATGGTTTTACTGCTGTTTCGTGAATTAAATTTTCACAGCCGTTTCATCAACCGTGCTGCCGGAAATGTGCTCGCGGTCTATGTGTTAGATGGAACGGTTCAGACATTTCTGTTAAAATGGATCGATTTTAAACCGTATGCCGGATCGTGGTTTTTAGTATTCCTTGCGATCGGTTATGCGCTTGCAATTATGATCATTGCGTGTCTGTTGAACGAGGTGCGGAAAGCGACGATTGGACGACTGGAGCCTTGGCTCGTGAATGTGGTCAATGCCGTGGTGATGTGGGGTGTGAATGCGGTAAGAGGTGTTGTCCGAAGACTACTCACGTATTTTATTGGTTGATTTTTTATTAAAAGTAACGAAAAGCACGGGTTTCCGGTTAGTGGAAAAACGTGCTTTTTTGCATAGCTGCGGTTGATGACTGAGGGACGAAAAAAGGTGTGTCCGAGTGCTTTGGCGGCGCCGGATTCGCGGAACCCCGGGCTGTTTTGTGCAATTTGCCTTTCACTAACCCCGATACACCTTTTGTTCCAAACATCCAATCCCTATTTTCCCTACAACAATTTCCGGAATACCGGTAATTTCTTCAAAACTAACGTAACTGCTACTTCAATTAAGAATGCAATTATAATCTCAATGATATATGCCGGCAGCATCCCGGTTACCGGGGTTAACGTGCCAGCAATGACATCCAGCCTTCCTCCGGTTCCAATAAATCCACCAAGAAGATAACAGCCAAATACGCAGCCTCCGACACTGACGAGAATCTTTTTTGTCCGCTCTGATAGCCGTTCTTCCTGAAAGAGAAGTTTCGTATTTAAGAATATAACTATGACCGGGACAGACAGCCATGTTCCAAGGTATACTTCCTGATAATTTCCCACTGAAAGATAGTCTTTATATACCATCATCTGTGTAAGAACCGCTGCCACAAACACAGCAAGATTCCGGCCGATATTCTTCGGCGTCAGAAACTTCGTTTCACTGAAATACTGATCCAGTCCATATCCGATCAGTGGATAAAAAATGACATACTGGAACAGTCCGCTAAAATTATAATAACCGCAGAGTCCGTATCCCCATAATACCCATGCTGTCGGTTTCAGGCAGTCCAGCAATATCTGTAAAATGATCAGATACCAGAAGGTATTTTTCGACATATTCTGTGCCAGTGGGCGCAGGATCGGCAAAATCGTAAGCACACCGAGATAACTGTATAAAAACCAGTACGGCAGATATACCAGATCCGTCGGCAGTGACAGCAGAAACGAAAACGGTGCAAAAGGACGTTCTCCTTTTAAAACCAGTTTCATATAATACAGGAACGAGAATATCACAATTACAAGAATCATGCGCAGAATTCTTTTTTGAAACAGATCTTTCCCACTTTCATTTTTTCCAAGCAACAGTGCTCCGGATACCATGAAAAACAAAGGCACCGCACCTTTGCATACCATGGAAAACAGAAACGATATTGCATATTCTACGCCACTTTGATTGGAAAATGACATAAATGCTGCAGAATGATTGTACATAACCATCAAAATTGCGAGAATACGGATGACCTCGAGGTAGTATTTCTTTTTCATAACTTTTTTCTCCTTTGTGTGTGAATACGAAACTTATCCGCAGGCCGAATCTATCGCCTGGCTCAGATAATAGCCTTCCCACAGTTTCGGTGCAACCGCAAGGGCTGCTTCTTTGAGTTTTTCATAATCTGCCGTATGAATTGCCTGATCCAGATCGCCAAGGCGGTCAATCGTAATACCGCAGGCATGTTCCCTGACAAAATTTGCCATTCCCGACCGGCTCCATACAATGACCGGAATGCCGGACGCAAGGTATAATGCACATTTGTGTGAGTTATTATATCGAAGGTATTCACCCAGGCCGCCTTCGATCTCATCTTTTCCGCTGCCATCCCAGACTAATCCATAATCCATCTCTGCAACTGCGAACGGTATCTCATCGGAAGACAATATTCCGTGATAATAACACCCATCTGCCAGCGTTTTTTCACGCTCCTGATCAAGTTTTCCCCATAATTCCATTCTGACATCAGAAGGTATCTCCATGACAGATAAAAATTCTGATTTGTTTAAATTGCCGGCAAATGCAATTTTTACTTCATTTTCTTTTTTGTGTGCATGCGATATTTCACGGATTTTAGCGATCTGTGTCTCATTCATCCGGTAATCCCAGATTCCGACCGGTATCATGTCTGAAGAAATACCGTTTTTCTTTAACATGGAAACAGTATTGACATTCGGTGCAAGGATTTTATCTGCCGCGGCAAGTGCCCTTACCTCACCGGGATCTCCATCGTTCTGTCCGTCATAGCGGAATGCGTTCAGATCATTGATAAAACAGATGATCCGGTACTTTTTCAGGAGCTGCAACCTTTTCAGCAGACGGATTTTTAAATGATTCTCCGGGATCGAATAAAATACGCTGTCGCTTTTTTTCACGCAAAACAGCAAAAACAAAACCAGATAAGGCAGATCCAGCAGTTTTAAATATTTACTGCAATGTTTTGGTACGCTCCAGATGATCTTCGCCTTTTTGTCCGCAAGCACGGAAAATACGTCACGCATGGCTTTCCCCGCAGCATCAAATGTTTCATCCTGCCTCTGATTTAACACATAAATATTATTTTTCATGTTTTTCCTCCACTATGCCCGGATACAATAATATTCCGCACAGAAGTAAAAATATATTCATAAATCCGTTTAATACAAACTGCTCTAACACACCGTACAACGCCAGAGTACCAATCATCACAAGCTCTTTGTAACACTCCATCCGGTACAATCTTAACATGGTTTTTAAGATAATTACAAAGAAAAGCACTGCTACAAGGATGCCTGCATAAAAAGTCACATGCATGTAACTGTTATCGACCAGTCCATGATAACTTGTATAGAAAATCTCCTGTGTCCGCGGAAACAGCGATAGCCCCTGATCTTTATAATAGGTATTCATGATGTATACTCTTCCCGACACCAGATGATTAATCTTATAAAGCAGCGCATGTTTTCCATTATAAAACAGTGTCGTAAACAGTGAAAATGCTGCACCGACCGGTACAGAGCACACCAGAACCGATTTTATTTTTTTACTTTTTACAACTTTATCAAATAAGATCAGCACCCAGCAGAAAAAGAATACAAGCACTCCCGTCCTGCAAAATGTCATCTTGTAAAAAACAAGTGCGATCAATGATGTCACTCCGCACCACAGGACATTTAATTTCTCATAATTATAGTATAATACTAAAAGTAACGCCAAAAATACCGTCAGAAATGCGGTATTAGGCTCTCCCATGGCAAACCCATATACATGCTGTTCCACATAGCCGGAATCGAGTTTTGTCTTTTCACCGATATCAAAAATTCCGATCAGGGAACCACCTGACAGTATCACCGCCGCCACACAGCGGATCCAGACTGCGATCTGTGCAATCACCGAAAAACGGCAGTTCTTCATCGCCACTACCGTCATGATCGACAGCAGCCACATATTCTGTCTTGTGATCACAGAAAGCATCACTCCGATTCCCATCATAACTGTGATCCAGAATACTTCCCACATGGTGTAGGTCGTAAAAACCATTTTAATCCCCCAGAACAGGATCGCTGTATAGAAAAACCATTTATAGATATTGTCCCCGTGATCATAGGAAAATGCCTTCATCAGAATATTGATTGCAAAATATGCATAAAAAGAGACAACGCCGATTTTTTTAACGTCAGCATTTTTTAAAAATGTTCGTACCGTGTTCATATGTTATCCCTCAAAATTCCGTTCTTTTTTGCCGGACACCTGTACGCCCGCATAAACCGCTACTTCTACAATAACACCAAAAAATGCTCCCGCCACAGCTGCCTTGGCAATCTCCCGCTTAAACTCCTGTATCGTCGGGGCATAGGCGAGATACCTTTTTTGGGCATCTGCCACATACGGCTCATCTAACACATGCACTCCGTTTTTACCAATGCTGTCCCGTACGGTATCTTTGACTGCCTCCAACAGATAACCTGCAAATTCCAAAGCATCTTCTTCATTTTCCAGTGAGAATGTCCCATAAGTTCTCGGATATTTGACATGCACTGTCATCACATCCGAGGAAGTATTCTGCTCTAAGTCAAACATATCCTGATATGCCAGATATTCCATATCATAACCGCTTAGCTGCTTCATCTTCTCATAAGTGCTGCGGCTTTCTGCCACCGTGATCACCGTACCGACACGCTCTGCGGCACTCTCCCCGCTGTATTCTTCCACCATCAGAGAGGCCATAACGCGGTAATCATCCTCATAATTTTTCTCGGAAACAAAAGAACGGTTCGAGTAATATTTGTAGCCCCCCAAAAGCAGTGCTCCCGCCAATGCACCAAAAAGCATCAGCCACCATACCTTAAGATTTCCCTGCAGGATCTCCCATACCGTATATTCCCTGTCTGTTGCAACTTTCTTTTCTTCCACTGCATATTCTCCGTTTTTCATTCTATTATTTTCCTGCTGACTCGTGAGGTTTGTTTTTGACCACATATATTTTTCATTTTACCGCAAAACGCGCGATTTTAAAAGCCTAAATAACAATACAAAAAAAGATCCGCACTCCATTTCTGAAGCACAGATCTTTTTACGTTATCACTTTATTATTCAATTACAAGATCAAGCCAGTCATCCACCGGGACAAATCCTACATAAGTTTTGCCGGTATTAATCTTGATCTCATTGCCTGCTGCATCATAGTAGCGTGTCGGAGAAGTCATCTTCTCTTTCTTCCAGGTAACCGGAATCGCTTTTCCATTGGTCACATAATATCCACCGCCCTGGCTGACACAGTCGAAAATCAGATAACCGTGTTCATCATACTGGGTATATCCGCAGCTCTGGATCAGAAGATTCTTAAAGCAGAGCTGTTTGTTGTCGTTACCCGGATCTACATGTGCTTTACCATACTCTGAGTAGTAGTAAAGCTGGTCATCCGCATTGTACTCTAAATAAGAACCATTGTGTGGGAACGGAAGATCCACGGTATTGGCATCGATTGCATCGGATGCAGAAGAAAGATCTACCGGATTACTCTCACTTGCAAACTGGTAATGCGGTCCCTCATAATAAGAAGTATATTCTTTTGAAACACCACTGTTTTCGAAGTTCTTGTCTAAATCTCCCGGTAAGATATATTCGGTATATTCTCTTGATTTGCCGTTATCCACACGTGAGAATGTACCACTAAAATTATCCACACTCGGATCTGCCATATATTCATCAATATAGAATGGACCGCCATCATGACAGATGACTGCATTCCACTCGGATGCAATCAGGATATTCGTCGGACGCACACTTCGGATGCTTCCTAACTGTTTGATGTTTTCCCAGTCTTTGACAAGTACCATAAATCTGGTGATTCTGCCGTTTAATGTGCTGTTCATCATCTCATAGACAACGTCTGCCTGTGATAAACCGTAATGTGGCAGTGCAATAGACTCATTGTCCACCATAACTGCGATCGGTCTCTGATTTTTAAGACTCTCATCAATCAGCTCGTTTGTCAGCTCACTGCGGTACATTCCCTCCGGAAGTACTTCCTCACTCTCGGTTTCAGCCTCTGTTGACTCTGTTCCAGCCTCTGTCATGGCAACTTCTGTCGAATCAGCCGCCGTCTCGTCTGTTTTTTTGTCGCCGCATGCTGCCATAGATGCCGCCATTGCAAGCGCAGTCAGCATTAAAATCGCTCTTTTCTTCAAACTAAATACCTCTCAACGTAATTATTTTGTGCTCTTTTGCACCGTTTCTGTTATTATACCACTTTTTAAGACTTTTTTACTATCTTATTTTCACGTTTTAAGAAAACCTTAAGGTAAAAAGCTGTAATTCATAAATTACTTCTTTTTCCACTTTGCATACAGTGTCTTATTTCCGCTGCTTCCTTTATTGATGACAGTAACTTTCTTTTTAAATTTCTTATCTAAATACCATCCCTTAAATACATATCCTTTTCTTGTCGGATTTTTCAGTTTGATCGTCGAAGTCTTGTATGTATATGCAGTCGGATTCTTTTTGGCATTTTTTCCACCATTTAATTTATAGGTAATCTTATATTTCGTAAGTTTCCACTGTGCATACAGTGTAATGTTCTTCGTGAGCTTGATCTTTGCTTTGTTTTTATAAGACTTACCTTTTCCGTTTGCCTTGGTATTCCAGCCTGTAAACGTATAATATTTCCTGGAAAACTTATTTTTTGAGATCGCGGTGGAAACACCCTTTGCCATACTCTGCTTGCTCATGCTTCCCTTGCCGCCATTGCTCTTGAATGTGATCTTATAAGTTGTCAGCTTTGCGAGTTTCTTCGATGAAACACTGCTGTCCGCATATTTATTGCAGACTGCAACTGCCTTCACCGTCTTACCAGGGGAAACTGTAAATGCTCCCGTATAACGTGTGCCCTTTGAATATGCCGCATTTGGCTCACTTCCGTCTGTGGTATAATAAATAACTGCTCCAGATGTTTTCGATGTTATTTTTACTTTATAGGAGGTACCGCTTACCGACGCTGAAATAACTGGCTTTGCTACTGTCTGAGTGATTGTGGCAATCGTTCCCGGTGCTGTGGATGTCGCCCCGGAATCGATCGTACATGCCGGCAGGTAACCCTCCCAGATATCTTCTTCCGCATGGAAAACATAGGAACTATAATTTACTGTATCATAATAATTATCGCTTCTTTCAAAATAACCATAGTAAATGGTTCCGTCCGCATCATCCCATGTACAGTCTACATTGTACCAGGAATCGTTAAGACGCACTTTATTCCACTCGTGATAGTAACTTGTTACTGCTACGGCATCGATTCCTGAGCCATTGCACATCATCTCAAATGCCTGTGAATATCCCGCACATACCGTCAGATCTGTGCAAAATACACTGTAGGCAGACTGGGAATATGCCGTATCCTCATCTTTAAAATTATTATCATATAAGGTCTGGTTATATTCCACTTTATCAATGATCAGATCATGGATCATTTTTACCTTTTTCTCATCTGTTGAGCAGGCATCGATCTTCTTCTGCCAGGATGAAACCTGACTCTGCACTTTTTTTGTTGTAGCTGCACGTGCGGAACCATTTGCAAATGCAGGATAAACACAGCCTGCAATACCATAAGTTCCATTTTTTAAGTATGCACTCTTTAAGAAATAGTACTGTGGATTTGAATAACGGAAGATCTGATATACCTCCTCCATCTGCGATAATGACAGCGAACTGCTGCCTACTATATCAATATAATAGTAAGTTGTCCCACTGATATTGTATTTTGCTGCATCTGCCTGTGTTGTCATATACTTTAAACAAACTTTATTCAAAGCATCCCAGTATGCCTTTTCCTTACTGCTTAACTGATTATAAAAATAATAACTTCCATATTTTTCCCAGGTACTGTTATAATAAGCAGATGATTTTAAAATATTTTCTGCTTCTTCCTCTTCCGCAGTTTCGCCATCCAGTGTGATTTCACCAACTGCTTCAAACGGCATAAGACCTGTCGGCATTCCTGTAAGTGCAGCCGCCCTGGTTTCCGCCTCCTCAGTTTCTTCGACCTCTTCGGTTTCCAGTATTTCTGTCTCCTCCACCGTCTGCGTTTCCAGTGTTTCTGTTTCCCCGGCCGTCTTAGTCTCCACTTCCTCAGTCTCCGCCGTTTCTGACACTTCAATTTCCGTTGCTTCACTCTGTGTCACACCGGCTTTCTGCTCCGTCTGACTCGCATTTTCTGTATCTTTGTCCTCTGCGTCAGCCTGCTCCGTCCCAGTTTCGGTTTCAGTTTCCTCACTCTGCACTTCTTTCTGAAGTTCTGTTTCCGTTTCCGGCGTAATCTCCTCCGTCTGCTCTTCTGTAATCTGTGCCGCATAAACAGAACCGGTCTCCGCCGGTGCAAGCACAGTCCCCACAGTGACAAAGACTGCCATAAACACTGCCAATACCTTTTTCTTCATACCTAACCTCCTGCTTATCTTTGACACTATTTCACTTTTTCCATATCCTCACGGTTTGTGTCCGAAACGATATAGTGTGGTCTTTTTTTGACTTCCAGATATGTTTTTGCAATATACTGTCCCATAATTCCCATACAGAATAACTGTATGCCGCCGATCAGCGTAATAATACATACGGTTGATGCCCAGCCATCGACCGGATCACCAAAGATCAGTTTACGGATAATGATAAACACAACTGCGATAAACGAAACAAATGTCATAAACATTCCAAACCAGGATGCCACGGAAAGCGGTGCCTGTGAAAAGTTAATCACACCATCAATCGCATAGCGAAACAGTTTCCAGAAACTCCACTTTGTTTCCCCTGCCACACGGTTAACGTTCTCATATGGAAGCCAGTATGTCTTAAAACCGATCCACCCAAAAATTCCTTTTGAAAAACGGTTGTACTCTCCCATCTCGACGATCGCATCAACCATGCTGCGTTTCATCAGTCGGAAATCTCTCGCACCATCCACAATATCCGCATCCGAAATCTTATTGATCAGACGGTAAAACATTCTTGCAAACCAGCTTCTTATCACCGGTTCTCCTTTTCTTGTAGCACGGCGCGTTGCCACGCTGTCATACCCCTGATTCTCTAATATATCAAGCATTTGTGGTAATAATGACGGAGGATCCTGCATATCCGCATCCATGACTGCCGCATAATCCCCGGTCACATTGCAAAAACCGGCATACATAGCCGCTTCCTTTCCAAAATTTCTGGAAAATCCGATATAGGTCACATGTGTATCTTCTTTTGCAAACTCTTTCAAAAGCTCCAGTGTTCCATCCTTTGACCCGTCATTGACAAAAATCATTTCATAATCACAGTCCATGGACTCCATAACTTTTTTGGTTTCCCGATAAAAGATCGGTAATGCTTCCTGCTCGTTATAGCATGGAACAATCAATGAAATCTTCATTTGTTTCTCTATTCTCCTTTTTCTTCATCCTCATTTTGTTTCGTCCAGGTACGCTCGCTGATGATATAGCGCGGCCTTGCCTTGACTTCCATGTAAATTTTTCCAATATATTCGCCCAGCACGCCAAGACAGACAAGCTGTACACCTCCCATAAAACAGATCACACAGACGGTACTTGCCCATCCGGTCACCGTTCTGCCGCAGATCTGTGTAATAACGGCCCATAAAACTCCAACAAAACTTAACACAGACACGCCAATTCCAAGACCTGAAATAAGACGGAGCGGTTTTACACTTAAGCTCGTGATCCCGTCAATCGCCAGATTGACCATCTTTGCGAGCGGATAATGCGATTCCCCTGCGATCCTCTCATGCCTCTCATAAAAAACACTCGTACTCTTGAATCCAACCAGCGGGATCATCCCGCGCAGAAATAAATTTACCTCTTTAAAACCTGCAAATTCCTTTAATACCCTCGCCGATATCAGCCGGTAATCTGCATGATTATAAACGGTTTCCACCCCCATCCGCATTAAGACCTTATAAAAAGCCTGTGCCGTAAATCGCTTAAAGAAGGTATCCGTATCACGGCTGCTTCTGACACCATAGACCACTTCCGCCCCGTCATAGTAAGCATCCACCATCGCTTCCATCGTTGCGATATCATCCTGCCCGTCACAATCGATCGATATCGTAATGTCACTGACATCTTTTGCCTCCATCAGTCCTGCAAGGACTGCATTCTGATGTCCTCTGTTGCGGCTCTGACAGATTCCAATAAAGTGTGGATTCTCCCTGGCAAGTCCTTCTATAATCTCCCATGTTCGGTCCTTACTCCCGTCATTGACAAAAAGGATGCGGCTCTCTTCACTTATCTTTTCTTTTTCGATCAGCAACTGTAATTCCTCTAAAAACAGACCGGAAGTTACCGGTAAAACTTCTTCCTCATTATAACACGGAATTACCATATATAAGACTGCCTTCATTTACTTTCTCCCTTTAATTCTGTTCAATTATGCCCTCAGGCTCTATCAACCCCCTGCCCGATACAACTTTTTATTTCCGGAAAACCCATAATTTACTGATCACATAATTCAATACGATCACAATGATCTGGGCTGCAATTTTTACCACCATGCTTCCAAATCCCAGTTTTGTGATAAACACGAAAAGAATCACTTCCTCAACAACTAACGTTGCAACTCTTCCACCGAAAAAATTCATCATCTGTACAAAAAATTCTTTCGCACCATTTGTCTTCCCGTCAAATACCCAGATACGGTTTGTAAAAAAAGCAAATAAAACCGCTAAAATCCATGAAAAAATGTTTGCGACAAGCTCGTTCATTCCCAGTGAAACATTAAAAAAGGCATATGTGATAACACTTATCACAAATGTCAATCCACCGAAAAACAGATATAAAAGCATTTCCTTATGTTTTTTATAAAACGGTTCAAAGATATTTAAAACCGGCAGATGCATCAGCCGGTCAAAAATATCCGGTTTCCTTGTATCCATAAATTTCTCCGTTCCCTTCTCTTTAACGTATCATAACGTTTCTATTATAGAGCACACGGGATTGCCTGTCAATGAAGCGGGATTTTTTTGTAAGTTTCCAATTTCCAGAATTTACCAACATATTTTTTCTCCCCCTGTAAATAATAGGATTAGGACATACAGTAATTCTTACTTGTAAATCCTAATAACAAACAACAGATTAATTTACGGAGGTGAAATCCATGAGTGGATCTAACAATTCTGGTTCTAACACCAGCAAAATGGCTGTACCACAGGCAAAAGAGGCTATGAACCGTTTTAAACAGGAAGTAGCAAGCGAGATCGGTGTACCGTTAAAAGAGGGTTACAATGGTGACCTTACTTCTGCACAGGCAGGAAGCATCGGCGGTGAGATGGTCAAAAAAATGATCATGAAACAGGAAGAGCAGATGTCAGGCAAGTAAAAAAACAACTTGCCGGAAGTAAAAAACAACTTCCCGCAAGTAAAAAACAACTTGCCGCAAGACCAAAAACGGCTCCACATCCATGGTGTGATGTGAAGCCGTTTTTCTTATACAACATACACTTTACTATTTTTCATTCGCACGGTACACAAGTCCCTGACGGACATGCTCTACTGTCTCATCATCGGTAAAGTAACGCACGATCTCAAACGCAAACGGAATCGCTGTTCCCATACCGCGGCTTGTGATGATATTGCCGTCCACTACAACCTCATCCTCGCTGGTCGTCGCACCGGTTAATTTTTCCTCGAAGCCCGGATGACAGGTTGCGTGTTTCCCTTCTAACAGGCCTGCTGCGCCTAACACACTCGGAGCTGCACAGATCGCAGCAACCATTTTTCCTTCCTCTGCAAACTTGCGGATCACGGCATTGACGGTCTCATTTTCCAGTAAATGCATGGTTCCCGGCATACCGCCCGGAAGCACGATTCCATCCAGGTCTTCATATCCGGTTTCTTCTGCAAGCGCATCTGCTAAAAAAGTAACCCCGTGAGAGCTTGTCACTTCTTTTTTTCCGGTAATTGAGAGCATAACGATCTCCATTTTTGCACGACGCACAACATCAACTACGGTAAGTCCCTCAATTTCCTCACAGCCATCTGCCATGAAAATTCCAATTTTACTCATAAATATTTCCTGCCTTTCTAAAGCTTTTGTTTTCCATTTTTGTACAGATAAAGTATAGCAAACTGATTTTTTGTGGTCAATGACTTACATGTCTTCCAATACTTCTTTTTTCCTGCCCCTGCAACTGCTATAATAGATGCAGTAGTGCTGTTTTCACGCACCAATTAAAAATTTTTTAAACCAAAAGGAGTTTCTACACCATGGAAATTGAACGTAAATATCTGGTAAAAACCTTACCTGACCACTTAGAACAATATGCCTGTAAAGTGATCGAACAGGGCTACTTAAACACTAACCCGGTCGTGCGCATCCGCCGCTCCAATGACGATTACATTCTGACCTGCAAGGGAAAAGGCATGATGGTGCGTGAGGAATACAATCTCCCTTTAAATGAAGAAGCATTTCTTCACCTGAAAGAAAAAATCGACGGAAGGCTGATTCAGAAACGCCGCTATCTGATCCCGCTTGCCCCTAAATATACGATCGAATTAGATGTGTTTGAGGGAGATCTTGCACCACTGCAGCTTGCCGAAGTGGAATTTGAAACAGAGGAAGAGGCAAATAATTTCACTCCGCCGGAATGGTTCGGAGAGGATGTCACATTCTCCGGCAAATACCACAACAGTCAGTTAAGTAAACTTCCGTAACCTAAAATGGGTGTGGCAAAACAGCCACACCCATTTTGATTTTTAAATTTTCCCGCTGTCTTTCAGCAGTCCATACAGTGTCGGTGTAAAATGAAACTCCTCCATCATATGTTCCACCTCTGTGAGGTAATTTTGTTTTACCGCACGCGGCACGATCTTCTTCTGTACTGCACGGATCAGGATATTCTTTGGCGTATGCGCAAAATCAACAAACTCTAAAAGCTGAGTTTTGTATCCACACACCTCCAGCAGATTCGCACGTATCGCATCTGTCGCAAGCGCGGAAAAACGCTCTTTTATAATGCCATAGCGCGTCAGTAATGAAAACTGCTCCGTCTTTATCTGTCCGTTCAACTCATGCTGACAGCACGGTACGGAAAAAATCATCTTTGCATCCCACTGAACCGCATTATAAAGCGCATAATCCGTCGCCGTATCACAGGCATGCAGTGTCACTACCATGTCTACCGGAAACGGTGTCTGATAGCCGTTGATGTCCCCCAGTTCAAAATGCAGATTGTGATAGCCATATTTCTCCGCCGCAAGATTGCAGTTTTTGATCACGTCCTCTTTCAGATCAAGTCCTACGATCTGCACGTTCATCTTTTTGATCTCCGCAAAATAATAATACAGGATAAAAGTCAGGTAAGACTTTCCGCAGCCGAAATCAATGATATTTAAGTGATCATACGGATAATCCCGCACTCCGTCCTCGATGATTTCAAGGAAACGGTTGATCTGCCGGAACTTATCGTACATAGTGCGGACTACTTTTCCGTCTGCCGTAAAAACTCCCATATCAACCAGCGGTGGGATCACGGTTCCCTCTTCCAACAGATATTTCTTTTTACGGTTATGGGATTCCTGCACTTTTGCTGCACCCTCTGCCTGCTTTTTGCAGCGGTAAGTCACTTTTCCTTTTTTTGAGATCAAAAGCATATATTCACTGGTTCCATCCCAGGCATTTAACTGTAAAAATTCACTGCCGACACGCCCTGACAGATAATCTAAAAGTCCATCCGGTTCTATCTTTTCATGAAAAACCTGTTTCTGCGTATAAGCGGCTGCCTGGTAACCGGACGATTTTTTTTCAATCTCGATCTTGCGGTATTTTGCAGCTTTGTCAGAGGGTTTGCTGACGATCACCTTGTAAATCTCCTGCTGCGTGATCTGTTGTAATTTTGATTTTAATTCTTCTGAAACCATGTAATCTCCATTTTTGTACACTAATCTTCAACAAATAGCCGTGTGAAAAACAAACTCACAGTCTTATTTTCCACACAGATTATCTGAGACGTGTGCTCTCAAAACGCTGTCTGGTACGGATACACTGTTTGAGCTGCTCATAACGGTCATCGAGATCTCCTTCCGGGATCACAACGTCTAAAACAACTGCCATATTGTTGATCATTTTATCTGTAATGATATCGCGCATAGATGTCAGGATATTATACTTTTCCTCAAAGGAAACCGCATCCAAAAACTCCATAAGTTTCGGTTCTACCTGCTCTTCTGTATCAGATGAAGCACCTTTACTTTCCTGCGCTCCGACATCTCCTGACACAGCTTTGTTGCTCTGTACACTGATATCTCCTGACACGCGCTCATTCTCCCGTACGCTGGTATCTGCATTTCTTCCGTTCTGATTCTGTAGAATCGTCCGCCCTGTACTATGTCCAACACTATATCTTTGTGTCATGTCTGCAGACCGCTCACTGCCAGTCTGTGCTGCCTGCACATCCTCTTTCTTCTCCCGCTCCACCAGCTCAAACCGGTATTTCTGCGTCACCTCCGGATATTTTTCGTGATCCACTTCACTGGTAAACATGGTAAGTGGTCTTGCATACACGCCAAAATCTCCATATAACGCCTGGTAGATCACCAGTTTTTCTCCTGTTTCAGAATGTGTCGCAATTGCTACGATCTGATATAATTTATTTTTAAAATGGCGGTAGATCTCGCCACTTACCGGTATTCTTTCTGCCATACTGTTGCTGTCCTTTCTTTCAACTTATGCCGTATGTACTTCTGTCAATCCCGCAATTTCGTCCGGCAGTTCAAAACGGTTTAACATCTCCACTCCCTCTGCCACAAAATCGCGCTCAAAACTCAGGTTTGCCTGATATCCCATGATCATCAGATCATTGACCTGATCCATCAGGGAACATTCGTCCTCACACTCCCCGTGTACTTTTTTCGGCGGCTCCCCTGTTTTTTCATAAAACTGTTCCCGCAGTTCGTCCGTCTGGTTTTCATTGACGTTCGAATCTGCACGGTTTAAAATAGCACCTTTTCCGGGATTTGAAACAGGGCGCGCTGCCTGCGTGGGCTTTGCCGTATTCGATGCAACCGTGCCATACTTCTGCTGCAGCCTCTGTTTTAATTCCTGCTGTCTTACTGATAAATCCCTCTGCATCGCATTTGCCGCATCCGCCAGAACATCCGGTCTTCCTGCATGACCACCATAAGAAACCTGTGTCTGTGGTACATTTTTTCTTCCTCCGCCGGGCTGATTCGGCACAGCCGCTTTCTTTTGTTTTCCTTCTTTTTTCTTTTTATCACTGTAAATCCCTGCTGCAATGCCAATAATTATCACAATCAGACCAAACAAATCATCCATAACTCTTCATGCTCCTCTCCTCTTTAACTTTGTAAAAATGTTATATATACAAAGTTCACTATTCGTATTATAATATTTTAATATACGTTTCTCAACAAAATTTTACTCTTTGGAGGATATATGTTACCAAAAAAATTAAAGCGGCTCTCTGACATGCAGTTGATCGCACTTGGTTTTCTTCTGCTTATCTTAGGCGGAACATGTCTTTTGATGCTTCCCTGCTCTTCCCGCACCGGCGAATTTACCCCTTTTATCACAGCACTTTTTACAGCAACAAGTGCCACCTGCGTCACCGGTCTTATTCTGGTCGATACCTATACACACTGGTCCTTCTTTGGACAGCTTGTATTATTACTTTTAATCCAGATCGGCGGTCTTGGCTTTATTACCATCGGAACTGCTGTTTCCCTGGTGCTGCGCAGGAAAATCGGTCTCAAAGAACGCGGCTGGATCAAGGAAAGTTTCAATGTATTAGATATCGGCGGCGTAGTACGGCTGATCAAACGTGTATTAAAGGGAACCGTACTATTTGAAGGAATCGGTGCACTGCTGTTATTTACCCGCTTTTATCCTGAAATGGGTTTTTTTAACGGACTTTATTACAGCATCTTTCATTCCATATCTGCGTTTTGCAATGCGGGTTTCGACATCATGGGAAAATACAAACCATATTCCTCTTTTACTGCCTATTATGACGATCCAATCGTAAGCTTTACGCTGTCTGCATTAATTCTGATCGGCGGCATCGGATTTATCGTCTGGAGTGATATCATTGACCACAAATGGCACTTTAAAAAATATGCCCTGCAGACAAAAATGGTCTTGAGTTTTTCGGCAGTTCTGGTATTTGGCGGAGCTTTACTGTTTTATTTGCTGGAACGAAATAATCTTTACGCCGATATGAGCACGACAGGCATCATCTGCAGTTCTTTTTTCAGTGTGATTACACCAAGAACTGCCGGTTTTAATACACTTGATATTGGCTCTCTCACAGAGGGTGGCAAACTGCTTACCATTATCCTGATGTTCATCGGAGGCGGTTCCGGTTCCACGGCGGGCGGCGTCAAAATGGCAACCATTTTCGTTCTGCTCCTGCATCTGCGCTCCACGCTCTTAAGAACGACCGGAACAAATATTTTTGGCCGCAGGATCGAAGACGACACGATCACAAAAGCTACAGCCCTGCTGTGTACCTACCTGTTTGCCGGACTTGCCGCAACCCTCGCAATCTGCGGCATGCAGGGTTTTCCGCTCGGAGATACGCTTTTTGAAGTCATATCCGCAATCTGTACTGCCGGAATGACAACCGGACTGACCGGACAGCTTAATTTTATCTCGCGGCTTATCATTATTTTTCTGATGTATATCGGTCGTTTGGGAAGCCTTTCCTTTGCACTTTCCTTTACCGATCACAAAAAACTGACACATATCATGCAGCCGGTAGAACACATCAACATCGGCTGAGAAAGGAATTTACTTATGAAATCAATTTTAATTATCGGACTCGGACGTTTCGGCACCCATTTATGTCAGGATCTTGCCAGACTTGACAATGAGATTATGATCGTTGACAAAGACGAAGCAAGCTTAGAAGACCTTCTTCCCCTTGTGGTCAGCGCCAAGATTGGCGACTGCACCAACGAAAAAGTATTAAAAAGTCTTGGTGTCGGAAACTTTGATTACTGTTTTGTCTGTATTGGTGAAAATTTTCAGAGCAGTCTTGAGATCACAAGCCTGTTAAAAGATCTTGGAGCAAAATATGTTGTCAGCAAGGCCAACCGTGATATCCACGCAAAGTTCCTGCTGCGCAACGGCGCGGACGAAGTTATTTATCCAGACCGTGATATTGCAGAAAAAGTTGCAGTCCGTTTTTCTGCAAATCAGGTCTTTGACTATGTGGAACTCGGAAATAATTTTTCCATTTACGAAATTGCCCCTCTGCCGGAATGGATCGGTCATTCGATCAGGGAGATCAATGTCCGCGTCAAATATAATGCAAATATCATCGGCATCAAAGCTGAAAACGGCATGGAACTGATGCCGAATGCAGAGTATGTGTTCCGTAGAGAAGAACATCTGATGATCATCGGGCATAAGCGGGACATGGAAAAGATTTTGAAGAAATTATAAGTGCATTTCTTTTTCATAAATGTCTGCTGCCTCTTCTAACAGTTTTCGGATTTCAAGATGCTGCGGGCACTGTGCCTCGCATTTTCCGCATTTGATGCAGTCTCCGGCTTTACCGCTTCCGTCGATCTGACAGCGGTAAGACCCCCGCGTCACATCCGTCACTCCAAACTGTACGCCCATGTTGTAGACTCCAAAAATATCCGGGATACGGATCTTTTTCGGACATCCCTCCACACAGTAACGGCAGTTGGTACAAGGAATCGTTGGAAGTTTTTCGAGTTCTTCCACCACCTTTCCAATTGCCTGCTGCTCTTTATCCGTGAGCGGCTGAAAATCTTTCATATAAGCCGTATTGTCCTGTAACTGCTTTAGATCCGACATTCCGCTTAACACCAAAATTACATTGGGCAGTGATGCAGCATACCGGACCGCATAAGATGCATAGGAAGCATTTTCATCCAGCGCACTTAAGATCCTCGCCGGCTCTCCGACCATATTTGCTAACGTACCGCCCTTGACAGGCTCCATCACGATCACAGGTACTCCATGCTTTTCTGCCACCTCATAACATTTGCGTGACTGCACGTTCTCAGACTCCCAGTCATAATAATTGATCTGAAGCTGCACAAACTCCATCTCCGGATGATTTGTCAGAATCTCATCCAACACATCTGCCTTATCGTGGAAAGAAAATCCGATATGCCGGATCTTTCCCTCCGCTTTCATGCTCTGTACAAACTGAAATCCGCCTAAGTTCTCTGCCTCTTTGACCCGGTCTTTATTCATGGCATGTAAAAGATAAAAGTCAAAATACTCTACCTGGCATTTTTTTAACTGTTCCTCGAAATACTTTCCGTAGTCAGCGTACTCTTTGACCAGCCATACCGGCATCTTGCTCGCAAGGAAAAAACGATCCCTCGCATACCGTTGTACCAGACAGCGTCCGACTGCTTCCTCGGATCTGCCATTGTGATATGGATATGCGGTGTCAAAGTACTTAAATCCCTGTTCGATGTAGGAATCGATCATCTCGCAGAACGCTGCGTCGTTGATATTTTCTGTGCTGCCGTCGGTTACCGGGAGACGCATGCAGCCGAATCCCAGTTTCTTTGGCATTTCTTTGGTTAACTCGCTCATTTGTGTGTGCCCCTTTCTTTTGGGTTGTTATAATAAAGTAATAGAGCCTAGGGCGAAACTCTTTTTTAGGTTGTGGTGGTCGTTGTGTGGCGGGCACCTGTTTAACGAAGGCACGCCGCACAACGACGCTACGTTCTTGAGAGTTTCGCGTTGGCAAACCTTTCTTTTTATTATAGCAACCCAAAGGAAAGCTGTATAGTATTCTTTTTCATGCAGGTACGCAGGCGGTCGGCACACCGCACCAGCCGGCAAACCCAGCCACCCCACTCCCACAAAAAAAGCAGAGCCACCCATGCCCTGCTTTTTCATTCCCGCACCTTAACTCTGGTACACCTCAATAAAGTTCTTCACAACCTCCACCAGCTTTTCATATCCCATGGAAGTCGTATCCAGACAGAAATCATAGTTTCTCGCATCATACCAGTCCTTCCCGGTATAATATTTATAATAATCCGCACGGTGCTTATCGATCTTTTCGATCTTATTCTCCGCATCCCGCCCGGTGATTCCGTCATGCTCCATTACACGGACGATACAATCTTCCTTCGGTGCAAAGAAAAACAGACGGAGCACATTCGGATCATCCTTTAACACATAATCCGCACATCTTCCGATAATGATACAGGACTCTTCCTCCGCCAGTTCACGGATCACTTTTGCCTGATAATTAAACAGGTTGTCATCCGATACAAAATCTGCGCTCTCCGGCGGAATCACACCGCCCTTATACGGATTTTTGCGTGCAATACGAAACAAAGGTGATTTCTTTAATTTTTCATCGGTCTGTCCGAAAAGCGCCTCATTGATGCCGCTGTCATCGGATGCCATTCTTAAAATCTCTCTGTCGTAGCAATTAATTCCAAGTTCTTCTGCGAGCAGCTTACCCAGCGTACGTCCACCGCTGCCGTAGCTTCTTGCGATTGTAATCACTGTTTTTTTCATTGCTGCATCCCCCTATTCTCCAAGATATGCTTTCTTGATCGATTCGTTATTCATCATTTCCTTTGCATCACCGGAGAGAACGATATTGCCGGTCTCCAGTACATATGCACGGTCAGCGATGGATAACGCTTTCTTCGCATTCTGCTCTACTAAAAGTACGGTTGTTCCACCCGCAGAGATTTCACGGATAATGTGGAAAATCTCTTCCACGAGAATCGGAGAAAGTCCCATAGACGGCTCATCCATCAGAATGATCTTCGGCTTCGACATCAGCGCACGCCCCATGGCAAGCATCTGCTGCTCACCACCGCTTAAGGTTCCTGCAAGCTGGTTTTTACGCTCTTCCAGTCGTGGGAAACTCTCATATACTTTTGCTAATGACTCTGCGATCTCCTGTTTATCTTTTCTGGTATATGCACCCAGTTTTAAGTTTTCATATACGGACAACTCTGCAAATACACGACGTCCCTCCGGCACATGCGCCATTCCCATGGAAACGATCTTGTGTCCCGGGATCTTTGAGATATCACATCCCTCAAAAATAATCTCGCCCGCCGCAGGACTCAACATACCGGTGATCGTCTGCAGCGTTGTCGTCTTTCCGGCGCCGTTTGCACCGATCAGCGCAATGACTTCTCCCTCATTGACCTCAAAGGAGATTCCCTTGATTGCCTGGATCACGCCATAGTATACTTCCAGATTCTTTACTTCAAGCATTGCCATAACTTAAAACCTCCTTTCCTATTCTCCTAAGTATGCCTTGATAACCTGTGGATCATTCAGGACTTCTGTCGTTTTACCCTCTGCTAAAACCTGCCCGAAGTTTAACACGGTAAGTTTCTCACAGATACCGGATACCAGTTTCATATCATGCTCGATCAGAAGCACTGTCATGTCAAACTCATCTCTCACAAAATGAATTGTCTCCATCAGCTCTTTTGTCTCGTTCGGGTTCATACCGGCAGCCGGCTCATCTAAGAGCAGAAGCTTTGGATTTGTCGCAAGTGCTCTCGCGATCTCAAGTTTTCTCTGTTTACCATAAGGAAGGTTGGATGCAAGAAAATCTGCTTCCTTCTCAAGGTCAAAGACTTTTAAAAGTTCCATTGCCTTCTCATTCATCTCTTTTTCTGCCTTATGGTACTTCGGCAGACGCAAAATTCCGGTCAGTGTGGAATAAGTGATCTGATTGTGCAGACCGATTTTTACATTATCAAGTACGGACTGGTCTTTAAACAGACGGATATTCTGGAATGTACGGGCAATCCCTGCTTTGTTGATATCGATCGTCTTTTTCCCTGTGATATCCACTCCATCTAACGTGATTGATCCGTCATTCGGTGTATATACACCGGTGAGCATATTAAATACGGTCGTTTTTCCGGCACCGTTTGGCCCGATCAGTCCGTATAACTGTCCTTTTTCAATCGAAATATGAAATCCGTCTACTGCACGCAGACCGCCAAAGGAGATACCAAGATTTTTTACTTCCAATAAACTCATGTTACTGTACTCCTTTCTTTGTGTTCTTTTTCAGTTTTGCAGCTACACGCTGTCTGAACTCAATACATTTCGGTGCCCAGTTAAAGAGCATCATTGCGATCAGTACGATGGAATAAATCAGCATACGATAATCGGAGAGTCCACGCAGCACCTCCGGCAGCAATGTCAGGATCACAGCCGCAATGATCGAACCGCGGAAGCTTCCCATACCACCTAATACAACAAATACAAGGATCATGATCGACATATTGTAACCAAAGTTTGCAGGTGTCGCTGTAACAGTAGACAGATTGTGCGCATATAAAACACCGCCTGCTCCCGCGATCGCTGCAGAGATCGTAAATGCCATCAATTTAAATTTTGTAATGTTAATACCAACCGATTCAGCTGCAATACGGTTATCACGGATCGCCATGATGGCACGTCCGCTTCTGGAATTTACCAGATGATATACAATGAAAAGACAGATCAGAATCATAATCACGCCGGCGGTAAAGCTGGATAAGTGCGGAATCTTTGCAATTCCTTTTGCACCATTGATCAGCCACTCTCCCTCATCGGAAAGTTTGATTGCATTTCCATTTGAAATCGCAAAATGAAAACCATCGGTATCTTTTGCGATATAAAGTACGTTGATCACGTTTTTGATGATCTCACCAAATGCAAGCGTTACGATTGCAAGATAGTCACCTCTTAAGCGCAGTACCGGGATACCGATCAGGAATCCGAAAAATGCTGCTACAGCGGTTCCGATAATTAAAACGATGATAAACAGCAGAATCTGGTTTGGGATCACATTCTGTAAAAGTTTTGTTGCAAATGCACTTGAAAAAGCACCGACACACATAAATCCTGCATGTCCGATACTGAGTTCCCCTAAATAACCCACGCACAGATTTAATCCGATCGCAACAATGGAATAAGTGCACATCGGCACTAAAAGTCCCTGCATCAGGGAGGACAACACTCCGGCTGCAATCAGTATCTGGACGATGAGATAGGCCACAATTACCATCGCAAAGGTAATCAGATGGTCTAATGTACTTTTTTTCATTGATTTTACATTTAATTTTGACATATCATTACTCCAATCTGACCTTATACTTTTTCGTGGATCTGTTTTCCAAGAATACCGGTCGGTTTTACAAGCAGTACAATGATCAGTACTGCAAACACGATTGCATCTGACAACTGGGACGAAATATAAGCACGTCCTAAGATCTCAATGATACCAAGCAGAATACCACCAATCAGTGCTCCCGGAATGGAACCGATTCCTCCGAATACCGCTGCGGTAAATGCTTTGATACCAGGCATGGAACCTGTATAAGGAGTCAGTGTAGGATATGCGGAGCAGAACAGCACACCTGCGATTGCCGCAAGCCCGGAGCCAATTGCAAAGGTCAGTGAAATTGTTGCATTGACATTCACACCCATCAGCTGTGCTGCATCTTTATCCTCAGAAACAGCAAGCATAGCCTGTCCGGCTTTTGTTTTTTTGATAAAAATCATCAGACCAGCCATGATGATGACACAGGCAAGAACCGTCACGATCGTGGTTCCTGAGATTGTAAGACTTCCACCTGCAAGTTTTAAGGACGGCAGTGTTACAACATTTGTAAAGGACTTTGTGTCTGCACCGAATAATAACAGTGCGGCATTCTGTAAAAAGTAGCTGACACCGATCGCTGTAATCAATACGGCAAGCGGGGTAGCACGTCTGAGTGGTTTGTAAGCAATTTTTTCGATGACGATACCAAGAACCGTACAAACAATAACAGACAGAACAACTGCCACAAGTGGCGGCCATCCCTGACCGTTCATGGCAAGGAATACCACATAACAGCCGATCATGATAACATCTCCATGTGCAAAGTTTAACATCTTTGCGATACCGTATACCATGGTATATCCCAGTGCAATGATCGCATAGACGCTTCCAAGACTGATACCATTGATCAGGTAAGATAAGAAATTCATAACAATCCTCCATTCTTACTTTATAACGTTAATACATTGATTTTTTTATTATACCATTTGAAATACTTGTATACAATCTTTTTGTTTCAAAAAACGCCACAATGTGACGTTTAAAAATATTCTGTCATAAGTATAAAAGGGGCTGACTGCGACAGCTTCGTCTGCAAACAACCCCTTTCTTTCCTTATAAAATAACTATTTATTTTTTATTTCATTTACATTGCTGCGTAAGCACCATCTTTGATCACTACTGCCTTCGGAGCCTTGCTGACCTCTCCGGTTGCCTGCCATGTCATTCCCTCACCTGTCAATCCATCTACAGAGATAGATGTCATTGCTCCGGTTAATGCAGTGCCCAGATCAGAAGCACTCATATCCGGTGTTGCACCTGCCTGCTCGATAGCTGCTTTGATAACATAGATTGCATCGTAAGCATCTGCTGCGAACTGGTTTGGAACATCGCCATATTTCTCTTTGTATGTGGAAACAAATGCTTTTGTTTTCTCATCATCTGCATCTGCAGCGAATGGAGTTAATAACATAACACCTTCCGCTAAAGATGTATCAAAGTTCTCAACGCCAAGGATTCCGTCCATACCATCAACACCGAAGAAAGCCGGCTCATAACCCATACCGTTTGCCTGGGTTAAAATGATAGATGCCTCTGTATAGTAAATCGGTAAGAATACTAAGTCAGCGCCTGCAGACTGCGCTTTCTGAAGCTGTGTGGAAAAATCTGTCTTGGAATCTGCTGTAAACGCTTCCTCAGCTACAACCTCAAGTCCTTTATTCTGTGCCTCTTCCACGAAAGTAGCTTCGATACCGGAAGAATATACGCTCGAACTGTCATAGATGACTGCAACTTTTGTTCCTAAATTGTTGTCTGCAATGTACTGTGCAGAAGCTGTACCCTGGTTCGGATCTGTAAAGCATGCCTGGAATACATTATCGTTTGTGATAACATCTGTGGATGATGCGGATGGTGTAATCTCAAACATACCATCTTCTGCTGTCTTGTCTGCAACTGCTACACAAGGTGTTGTTGTAACAGTTCCCATTAAGATCTGCATACCCCAGTCTTTTAATGAGTTATATGCATTGACGGATTTCTCTGCATCGTTCTGATCATCCTCTGCTTTGAATGCAAGCTGATATCCGTTTGCACCGCCAGCTGCATTGATCTCATCCACTGCCATCTGTGCTGCGTTCATAACTGCGTTTCCGTAAATTGCTGCATCACCGGTTGTCGGTCCGATGCTTCCGATCTTAAATACAGAACCGTCTGCTGCACTGTCGTCTGATGCGCTGCTGTCTGCTCCTGCAGATGCATTGCCTGTTGATGTGTTTCCTGCTGAACTGCCACAGCCTGCCAGACAACTTACTGCCAGTGCTGCTGTTAAAAACATACTTACCGCTTTTTTCATAATAGCCTCCATTCCTACCCATTTTTCAGGGCATCACAAGTTTGTGTTCAAACACAAATCTTGTGTGTGAAAAATGTAATTTTTCACACTTTTTCCTCCATTCATCTTCCGCACCTTATATTGTCATGATATTTCATACATTTGCGAAAGCTCTGAAACTTGTTGTTGCAATAATAGCAAAAATATACACTTTGCACAATATTCAGATTCACCTAAATTCTTGATGGATTTTAATCATAATTATACAAAGTGACATGTTTCATAACTTTTAGTTATATATAGCATGAATCATACGAATAAAAGCATCCATATCCTCTTTTAACCCTGCTGCTTCGATGCTGTCTGCATAGCGGTCCGTAAAATTTTCTTTCAGATAATCCGAAAGGAACTGATTGCGCTGTCCATTTTCCATATCAGCAAGTGTATCTTTCTCTTCACGAATCAAATAAAATGCAAGTGCAAAAAAATCCGGTGCTTCCCATGCCGCAGCATCCTTTAACACTGCCTGTATGTTTTCCAGCTCGCTGCGCAGCATAAGTGTGCTGATCTTTGCATCCGGCATTCCAAGCTCCGATGATGCCGTCTTTAAACACTTTACCGTTGAACCGTAATCCGGATCGTCCTCCCGGATCGAACATATGTGATAAACATGATCTAAATCCACGATCAAAGAATCCAGGCTTTTTTTTACATCCCGTTCCGGTTCCTCCGTCATTTCATCCAGTAAAAGTTCTATCTTACGCTGTGCACGTTCTAAATGTTCCCTTGATGTTTTATAGCCTTCCTGAAGACTTTCTCCTGACCTCTGTGCCTCAGTTATTATTTTTGCCAGTTCACCGGCAGCTCCCTTTTCCATCCCGGCACCAGTCAGTTTCCCCTTCCATTCCTTTTCCCTGCTGCGCTGTTCCTTTTGTTTCTTTTTCTGCTCACTATCCCCAAATATCAATTTTCTCTCCCCCTTCAAACTCCCGCCTGGTTTTAACACAGTAATCTTTGTCTGCGCCGGTGGTCTCCTGCCAGTCAGTGTAACAGGAAATATCCTGCCACAAGAATAATTCCAAGCACTAAAATGGCAACCGGTATGAATGTGATAAATGCTGCGATGATCATTGCAGGCATATCCCCCTTTTCCAGTTCCGGACGTTCCATCTCCTCATACGGCTCCCCCGCTTCTTTTCTGCGTTCTTCCTCGGCAGCATCACTGCCCTCATGCAGTTTTTTCATTGCTCCATCTATTTTTCTCTGAAATAACATAAAACTCTCCATTTCTTACTTATAAAATAAGAGCTCACTCTCACTAAAAACACTACGTTTCCAGTTTAAGCCAGCTCTTATCATCTGTCAATTTGTATCTATTTTTATTTTTTGCTGCTGTTCACATCTATAGTGCAGACAATAACTATTTTTCTTCCGGCACACCTAATTTATGATGACATGCCACGAAATGTCCCGGTTCTACCTCTTCGAACTGCGGAGTCACATTCTTGCAGATCTCTGTGCAGTAACGACATCTCGTATGGAACTTACATCCCTTCGGCGGGTTGATCGGGCTTGGGATATCTCCCTCAAGAATGATCGTCTCTTTCCTGCCATCCACATCCGTTGTAGGGATCGCAGAAAGTAATGCCTCTGTATATGGATGGTACGGATGTGCAAACAGATGCTCCGTATCGGAAAGCTCCATCATATTTCCCAGATACATTACACCGATTCTGTCACTGATGTATTTGATAACAGAAAGGTCATGGGAAATGAACAGATAGGTTAAATTATTCTGCTCTTTTAAGTCTAACAGAAGGTTAATGATCTGTGACTGAATGGAAACATCCAGTGCAGATACCGCCTCATCACAGACAACAAACTTCGGATGTACTGCAAGAGAACGCGCAATACCGATTCGCTGTCTCTGTCCACCGGAGAACTGATGCGGATAACGATGAATAAAATAGGACGCAAGTCCACACTTCTCCATGATCTCCATGATATAATCCTGCATCTTCGGATCACCTTTTTTGAAGATATTGTGCGCCATCAGTCCCTCGCCGATGATCTGCCCTACGGTCATACGTGGGTTTAAGGATGAATATGGATCCTGGAAAATAAGCTGAAGATCACGGCGTAAATAACGCATCTCTGCATCGGTTAAGTTTGCAAGATTGATGCCGTCGTCCTTCTGTACCTCATATTTTTCAAAATCTTCATCCTTTTTGCAGTTGTCACGGATCTTATCGATCTCTGCTAACTCAGCCTGTACTTTTTTCTGAAGCTCCGGAATCTTTTTCTTTACTTCCCCGGCTTTCGCAGATTTTCCGTTCTTCTCAAACTCATCTGCCTGTGCATTGATCTTTCGGATCTCTTTCATGGCAAGATACTCTGCGAGATAATGACGGCCTGCCTCTGCAAGTGCAGTCTCATCTAACGTATAAAGTCCACCAATCAGAGCTGTGATATCCAAAAGATCGTTATCTGCCTCGCTCTCCATCTCGGCAAGGTGCTGTCCGGCTACCTTCTTAGCGATCTTTTCTTCCTCAGTGCCCTCCGGCATTTTTGCATAGTCAGCCTCTAATTTTTTTACTTTACCTAAAAGTTCCTCGCATTTTTTCTTTTTATCCGGAAGATTCTTAAAGATCTCCTCAACATATTTTAAATCAAAATCTTCAACGGTACGTCCGTAATATACGGTGCGTCCGCCGGTCTGACGGTAAAGCTGTAACAGCGTACGTCCGAATGTGGATTTTCCACATCCACTCTCACCTACCAGACCAAATGTCTCGCCTTCGTAAATATTTAAACTGATTCCATCATTTGCCTTTACAAATGACTGTGGTTTTCCCATCTTCTTTTTTCCGATCGGGAAATACTGTTTTAAATTCGAAACGCGCAGTAATACCTTGTTCTCGTCACTCATTAGTTTCTTTCCCCTTTCTTCGGATAAAAGCAGCGTACCATATGTCCCGGTTCTACCTCATTCAGTTCCGGTTCCATCTCACGGCACTTGTCCGTTGCATATTTACAGCGCGGTGCAAATTTACATCCCTTCGGAAGGTCCAGCGGATGCGGTACGGCACCCGGAATCGCCTCTAAGCGGATTCCGGTCGGTGTATCAAGACGCGGGATAGAGTAAAGCAGTCCTTCCGTATACGGATGCAGGTAGGAGTTATCCCCAAAAATGCTGCGCACCGGAGCTTTTTCCACAACCTGACCACAGTACATAACAGCGACATCGTCTGCCATCTCGTTGATAACACCAAGATCATGTGTGATAAAGAGAATGGATGTTCCTTTCTCTTTTTTCAGATCATTCATTAATTTTAAGATCTGCGCCTGGATCGTTACATCAAGTGCAGTCGTCGGCTCATCGGCGATCAACAGTTTCGGTCGGCAGGCAAGTGCCATGGCGATCATGACACGCTGACGCATACCACCGGAAAGCTGATGCGGATACTGTTTTGCAACTGCCTCCGGGTTCGGGATACGGACATCCTTTAACATCTCAACCACTTTCTCGGCTGCCTCTTTTTTATTCATTCCCTGATGAATGATAAAAGGCTCGGAGAGCTGACGCTCCACGGTAAAAATCGGGTTTAAGCTGGTCATCGGCTCCTGGAAGATAACAGAGATCTCATTTCCACGGATCTTACACATATCTTTTACAGATACGTCTGCAAGATTTTTACCGTCAAAAATAATCTCACCGCTGTCAATATAACCGTTGCCATCTAATAATTTTAAAATACTCATGGCGGAAACACTCTTGCCGCTTCCGCTCTCACCTACAACACCAAGTGTCTTTCCCGGTTCTACCGAATAAGAAACACCGTTTACTGCCTTGACAATACCCTTTTTCGTTTTAAAGAAGGTATGCAGGTCATGAATCTCTAATAAAGCCATTTTGTGTCTCCTCCTTTAACGCTCATTTGATTTCGGGTCGATGGCATCACGCAGACCGTCGCCGACCATATTGATACAGATTACGCAGATACCTAACATGATGGCAGGGAATACCCATCTCCACCAGTAGTTCTGGATAACAACGGAACTTACGCAGCCGTTCAACATATTTCCCCAGGTAGGACGCGGCAGTTTCACACCGAATCCTAAGAAGGATAACGTAGACTCTGTCAGCATACAATATGCAAAATCAAGCGTTGCGGATACAATGATAACCGAAATAACATTCGGGATAATATGCTTAAATACGATCACGGAACGTTTTACACCCATCGCATTTGCAGCGGTTACAAACTCCTGCTCACGCTCGGCAAGCACCTGTGCACGGACAAGTCTTGCAAGGCTCGGCCAGCTTAATATACCGAGGATCACCATGATCAGGGCAATCCTTGCGCTCTCTGTCATACTGTTTCCGATAATAGATGTTAAGATCATCGCCATCGGCAGGAACGGAAGACATGCAACGATCTCTGTGATACGCTGTAACACGATATCTACCCAGCCTCCGAAGAAACCGGACACACCACCGACGATGATACCGATGATCGTGGAAATGATAACAGAGATCGCACCGATCGTCATGGTCATACGTCCACCGTTTAAGATACGCGTGAATACGTCACGTCCAAGTTCATCGCTTCCGAACAGATAACCTTTTAATCCCCAGGTCACAATATCCCCGGATTTTGTCACTGCATAGTTCTGATAAGTACCGCCGTAGATGGCAGTAACATCTTTTGCTTTCTTTGGAACGTCTGTCTGGTGTTTTGCATTGCTTCCCCAGGAGTAAACAGTTCCTTTATCTGTCAGTGTTGTAATATGATATCTTCCGGCAAACATGGAAACGATCTCTCCATCCATTTCCGGAATCTCTTTCTCACTCTTGTTGGCTTTTCCCCAGATACGGAGAGAACCATCCTCCATCAGTGCAACACAGGCATCGGATGTTGTCACAATATCTTTTGCTTTTCCAAGATCTTCCGGGATATTGGAAATATCGGATTTCTGACTTCCTAAATGCCGGATCTCACCATCATCTGTGAGTGCCATTAAAGTTGTATTGGCAACAGAGATCTTTGCAATGTGGCTGTTACCGTTTCTTCTGGTCAGGCGCACATCATTTAAGTTTTCATTTCCCCATGCGATGACTTCGCCGCCTTCGGTTAAAACATAAGAAATCTGATAACCGGCTGCGATCTGTTTGATCTTCTCATGCTTTACTTCCATCGGAACCTGACACTGTCCCATACGGTCACTACCCCAGATGAAAAGCTCCCCATCTTCATTGAGTGCCATGACATGGTCAAATCCTGCAGATACAGATACCACTTTTCCCATTTCTTTCTGCTTTGGCATCTTCTTTGCAATATCGATCTTGTTACTGATCTTGGTGTAACCCCAGACATAGACTTTTCCGTTATTGTCAACGCCCACGCTGAATGTTGCACCCGTGGAAATCTCTTTTACATTTCCTTTTAAACCATCCGGCACTTTCATCATATTCAGTCCCGGAGCGACATTGATCTGTGTCTCTTCTTTTTCACTTAAGTCGATCGGGTTAAAGACCGGTCCGATCAGTACGATCAGGAAAATAACCAAAAATACGATCAGGCCGCCAAACGCAAGTCTGTTTGAGGTAAAATTCCTCACAACCGTACGGAGCGGACTCTGAAGCGCTTCTTCCTGTAATACATCGAGTTCTTTATCCCTTTTTCCAAAAAGGTGTTTGAGCATCTTCATGTTTTTCGTTCCTCCTACTTATCAATGCGTACACGCGGATCTACCAGACCGTAGCTTAAGTCTGTGATCAGGTTGCTGAGCAGTGTGATGATACAGTAGAGCATGTTGACTGCCAATGCCATATCATAATCCTGATTCATCAGTCCGACATAATACATTTTACCGATACCATTCAACTGGAAAATCTGCTCAATAACGATCGAACCCATGAAAATACTCATGAACCAGCTGATGATCAGTGTGATGACCGGAAGAAGTGCATTTCTCCATGCGTGGGAATAAATAACAACCTTTTCCTTCAAACCTTTTGCTCTTGCAGTACGGATATAATCCATACGAAGTGCGTCGATCATTGCCGCACGGACATAACGTGTCATACTTCCTAACGCTGCAACCGTCATAACGATGACCGGAAGTGCCAGATAGTGGAGACGGTCAAGCACGAATGCCACTCCTGTTCCCTGGAAGTTCGGCGTATTCATGCCACTGATCGGGAACCAGCCGAGTTTTACGGCAAAAACAAAAATAAATACCAGTGCAACTATATATTGAGGCATACTGTAGCCGACAATCGTCAGTACCTGTACCGTATTGTCAAATTTAGAAAATTTTCTGACCGCACAGTGAATACCGAGCGGTATCGTGATCGCCAATGCGAGTATCGTGGATACGATATTGATCTGTATCGTGTTTAACAGTGGTGTAGAGAGACAGTCTTTCACATCTTTTTTGTAGAAGGAAGAATATCCAAGATCACCTTTTAACAAGTTTCCCATCCATTTTACATAGCGGACCGGAATCGGATCGTCTAATCCTAATTTTTCTCTCGCTTCCTGATAGCGGAGCTGGAATGTCTCATCGGAGACTTTACCTCTTAAGTTCTGCACCTGATTAAGAGCACGGTCACCAGGTACGTTATTAAACAGTACAAAAAGGATAATGGATACTACAAAGAATACCCCTATCATATATAAAATTCTTTTCCCAACGTACTTTAACATAATTTAACCAACCTTCATTTGATTTTTCTTCTTCGTTTCCTTAGGAACAAAATCCTGACATGCCCCTTTGATCCCATTCCAAAAGAAACGATCAAAGAATTTGCCGGAATATATACCGCATGGGCGCGGGACTTATGCCCCACGCCACATACCGGTAAAATTTCACATGGAATAAAATATTACATTGAAATGAAATATTCTAATCAGAATCAATTACTCCATGTTTGCATACAGAATTGCGTTTGTTGCATCCCAGTTGTATCCATCTTCTTCAAAGTCATGAAGCTTTGATGTGAAGAAATCATGGTAATCATTGGAGTACAGCGGAATCTCAGGAAGCTCATCATTCCAGTCAGCGATGAAATCGAACCATGCTTTTGCATATGCCTCATCATCACCTTCTTCTGTATGATTCATGGCAAGTGCAAGATCATACAGTTTCTGTCCTTCTTCGCCCTCTAATGCGTTGGTGTTGTTAGAAGAGCCCGGCTCATACTGGAATGCAACATCATAAGGGTTACCGAAACCACTTGCTAAGTTGAACATCTGATATGGGTTCTCCGTTGAGTTATCATAGTAATAGGTCAGTAAGTCTGTGAAAGTACCAACAGTCTGGTTGATCTTCATACCTGCTGCTTCTACATCCGGGTTCTGCTGTAAGGAAGTTACAAGCAGGTCAGATACAGAGTTATTCTCAGAAGAGAACCACTCGATGACTAACGGCATGTAAGTACCATCGTCTAATTTCTTATAACGGATTCCGGAACCTGAGTAATCAGAACCATCTTCGTTGTATACCCAGCCGCCGTCCTCTAACTCTTTGACTGCAGAGTCAAGGCTGTATGTGTAAGAGTTTAATCCGTCTAATTCTTCTGCATATTCCTCAGCCATCCACTGCTGCGTACCATAAGGTCCGCTTACAACAGTACCATGTCCGCCTGTGAATGTCTGTGCAAATGTTACACGGTCAAGTAAGTAAGCCATTGCATGACGTACTTCTTTGAACTGGGTCGGTCCCTGATTACATTTGAGAGAAATCATTCCATAACCTGCGCGGCCATAGCTTAAGTAATTGAAGTTACCCTCTTCTACCATGTCAAGACCCTGTTCGATCTGATCGCCGTCTGCTACCTGATATAAGATATCAACAGCACCGGTCTTTAACTGATCCATCATAGTATCCTGTGGTGTATATTTTACGATAACAGTCTCGATATTTGCTGTCTGTCCCTCGAAGTTACCCGGGAAATTCGGGTTCTTTGTCAGTGTGTATGCATAAGAGTTCTCATCATAAGATGTGAACATGTAAGGACCGGAGCAGATATTGTAGTCATATCTTGCAGCCTGTACTTTGTCTCCGATGTACTCAGAAGTAAAGTTGTCAGAGAATTTCACACCATTCTCTGTATCCTCTAAAGTAACATCTTCCGGTAACCATAAGTCCATAGACTCCGGCTCGTTGGAGATCAAAGCCTGTCCATAGTAATATGGCATAAACTGTGCATCGATCGTTACAGAAAAAGTCTTGTCATCGATCAGATGAAGTCCTTCGAATGTATCGCTCTCACCATTTAAATATGCATCATATCCTTTTACATACTGAACAGTACTGTCTGTTAAGTTGCTTGCTTCGAGATCCGTAACCATCTCATTGCATCTTAACATGTATGTTAATAAGTAATCATCTGCATTGATATCAGAACCATCACTGAACTTTAAGCCGTCCTTGATCTTAACAGTGTAAGTTCTGCTTCCGTCCTCGTTATCTGTTACTTCCAGATTGTCAAGAACAGCCGGGTTCTCGATCCATTTACCTGTCTGGTCTTTGTCGATCGGAGCCATACCTGTAACTAATTTGAATGCATCGTAATCAGAAGCACCGTTTGCCCAGAATGGAGTAATATCTCCACTTGTCTCAGAACTCTCGCCTAAGATTACCTGTTTGTTGCTGTAAGTACCGTTAAAAGTACTCTCTGTTCCGTCTGCAGCTGCCTCTGTACCTTCTACAGCAGCGTTGTCAGAAGAAGCGTTGTTTCCCGCATCAGCATTGCTGTTTCCTGAACCGCATCCTGCTACCATTCCGGTAGTCATGGCACCGATCAGAAAAAGAGAAATCAGTTTCTTTTTCATAATAGTTCCTCCTTATAGAAAATTGTTCTATATAAAAACGCCACGGCGTCTTTATAACATTATCGTTGTAGCACGTTATCGCGCTAAAATATTTTTGTATAAGCAAAAAAAGTGCCAACAGACCTCTTTGCCCGTTGCACTTTAAAAATATACAACTGTTTGTTCCCGACGAACAACACTTTTTTTATTATACATGCGAGCCGTTTTTTGTCAATACTTTTTCTCATTTTCAGACATGTATAAATATAACGCTTTTTCCACTAATTTCCATTCTTTTGCATTATCATTCAAGAACCTTCCTAAATGTATGAATTTTTTTTCATTATTTTAATTATTGGGAATATTTATATTCCGTTATAGATTTCACCTTTTCCTGTTTCTTCTATATTATATGCATTTCACCGTTATGCTGCTTTCCATCTCTGTCTGCAGCTGTTATAATAGAGATACTTTGTAATCCCATTCATTTTTATTTATAAAGGAGACATCACCATGATCACACCGGAGGACATATTAAACCTTAATTTCTATAAAAAAGAAAAATTTACCGGCAGCTACAAAGGCATGCGCTACCTGATCCAGAAGGACCATGAGGAAGAGTCCGATCATGACATTTTCCGTGCCACTTACTGGCCGGGTCCCTATAACTTTGCAGTCACAGATGATTCCTTAAAAAGCTCTGCCACCTTTCCTTTTACAGAGGACGGAAAGCTCCAGGTCGTGGACTGGCTTAATGAGAACTGGGAAAAGGAAAAAGATCATTTTCAGTCTTTATTGCTTTAAAGGATTGACAGTACCCCGCTATAAACTTAAAATCTGATTAAAGGTGTTACTTTAGTCCTAACTTACACAGAATGAAAATAGTGTGAAAAATAAGATTTTTCACACGCAAGATTTGTGCTTACGCACAAACTTATGATGCCCTGAAAAACGGGCAGGAATGGAGAGATTTTATGGAGTATAACGAATCGTATTTCAAAGCAAAGTCAAATGCAAAAGCGCGCACGGTCTGGCTGATCTTAATCGCCATCATGACTTTGTCCTATGGCTCTGAGACATCCCAGGGGCTTCACTCAGCAAAATATTACACAACCTTTCTTCTCATGGCATGGGTTCCCTTTTTCATTGGTATTCTCGTACTAAAGATCAATGGAAAAGCTTCTTCTGTATACAAGGAAATCGTTGCCGTCGGTTACGGTTCGTTTTATACTTACGTCATCCTTACCACGGATTCCGCGATCGCTTTCGGCTATATCCTGCCTCTGACAAGTATGCTGATTCTTTTTAAGGATCGCAAGTACATGATCCGGTGTGGTATTGCCAATGAGATCATCGTAATTGTCCATCTTGTTTTACATAATATGTATGGAATCAACCCGAGTATCGTACTGAACGATTACTATCTTCAGATTTCCACGATATTGCTCTGCTATATCTGCTACGTTGTTTCCATTGACCATTTAAACGAATCTGACGGTGCACTCGTCAACTCCATCCGGGACAATTTAGACCGCGTGGTAACAACAGTCGGACAGGTAAAAGGCGCCAGCAGTTCCATTGTTGATGGTGTCACTGTTGTCCGCGAACTTGCTGATGAAAACAGGCAAGGAGCTGATTCCGTTGTAAAAAGTATGGAAGAGCTTACCCAGAATAACGATATTCTTTATACAAAAACGATGTCCTCCATGGATAAAACCTCCGATATCAACATGCAGGTGCAAAATGTGGCAGCTCTGATCGAAAAGATGGTAAATCTGATTCAGGAATCCATCGAGCATGCAAACTTAAGTGCCGAAGAGCTTGCCGATGTTGTGACAACCACCAACACAATGGCTGATCTGTCCGCGCATGTCGAACAGGTTTTAGAGAACTTCAAACAGGATTTTGATATGGTAAAGGAAGAGACCGGAACGATCGAAGGAATTACTTTCCAGACAAACCTCCTCGCCTTAAACGCCTCCATCGAAGCCGCCAGAGCCGGTGCTGCCGGAAAAGGCTTTGCCGTTGTAGCTGACCAGATTCAGGGGCTCAGCGTGGAGACCAAAAATTCATCCGGCCGCATTCGTGATGCGTTGACCCATTTAGATGAGACTTCCGGAAAAATGACACAGTCCATCACGCAGACACTTGAACTTATCCAGACAACACGTGAAAAACTAACACTCGTAAAAGAAAGTGTTTCCAGTATTACGCAGGACTCAACAACACTCGGTGAAAACATTAAAGTAATCGACGGTGCCATGAAAGATGTGGAATCCTCCAATCAGGACATGGTCGACAACATGAAACAGGTCTGCGATACCATGGGTGTCATGACAAAATGTATCAACCAGTCAGACGATGTTTCCCGCACCATGCTGAGTAAATATGAAGAATCTGCCATCAACGTAAACAAGATCGAAACCATTGTCGGAAAACTGATGGGTGAGCTTGGTACCGGAGGTTTCATGGGAATCGGCGATGCCAGACCCGGCATGAAAGTCGTCCTGATTGCAAAGAACGGAAGCTCTTCTTTCACCGCTCACGGCGAAGTGACAGAATCCTTAGATGGTGGAATCACGGCACGTCTGCATGTTCCTTCCGGAAGTTCGATCGATACCAGAAACAGGAATTTTACCTACGAACTGCAGATCTCCGTGACAAACGCATTGTATATCTGGGAAAATGCTGAGATCACCACGATGCGTGGTCAGTCGTCCGATATGTATAAGATTACAGTTACAACCAACCCGAAGGTTGTTAACCGGCGTAAATATCCTCGTATGCCGATCTCTAACAAGTGTACGATCACGGTAAAACAGAACGGTAAACAATATAACGGTCAGATGATCAACATCAGTGCCGGCGGCTTTGCATTCAGTGTCCGTGATAATTTCTTTTCCAGTGCGATCGGTTCTGATATCACCTTATCGATTCCTGATCTTCCGGTGGAAAATGCCCGCCAGTTAGAAGGTCATATCATCCGAAGCACAGACAATGAGAACGTCTTTATCGTCGGCTGCCGTATGCCAGAGGATAATACAGCGGTCGAACAGTATGTACAAAACAATTACCAGGGTGAGTAAATCTCATATGTCATAAATAAAACAGCGGATAACAACTTCTTTTCTTGTTGTTACCCGCTGTTTTATTATTTGTGCCTGTTAATTTCTTCTTATTTACTTTTATTCCTTATACAATAAAATGCTCTACGTTCTGCTGTAACTTATCTGCTGCATGATGAGTTGCTTCCGCTTTTTCTTTAATCTCGGCTGCCTTCTCTACCACAACACCTGTCTTCTCTGCGATATCGTTTGTACCGGTTGCTCCCTCTGTAGCCGCCTTGCTTACCTCGCCGATGGCATCCATAACGCCGTTGATCGATGCTAACAGCTGCTCTGAGGATGCAGAAAAATCAGTTACCAATCCATCAATCTTACCTGCATCATTGCTGTAGGAATCCGCCATATCGGAGAATCCCGCAAAGCTGTCTACCACGTCGGTTCCAACAAACTCTAACAACTTCTTTGCTCCGTCTGCAAGATTTGTTACCGATTCCACAACATTCTTTGTCACATCCTGGATATGTACAACTGCTGCCTTTGACTGCTCGGCAAGTACCCTGATCTCATCCGCAACAACTGCAAATCCCTTTCCTGCCTCTCCTGCACGCGCTGCCTCAATTGAAGCATTGAGTGCTAACAGGTTGGTCTGTCCGGTAATCTCCATAATGGACTCTGCAAGAACACCGATCTGATCGACTACCTTGATATCTTCAAGTGCTTTTGTCAGTCCCTCATTGATCTCGGCATGGATTGCCTTGGTACGCTCATCATTTTCTGTTGTTGTCTTTTTAATACCTACGGCACGGTCACGGATATCATCTGCTTCCGTTGCACCGTCCTGTGAACGTGTTGCAATACTCTTTGCTGCACTTTCGATCTCATGGGACATTGCATTGATCTCTTCGGAGGAAGCCGCTGTCTCTTCCATACCCGCTGCAAGCTCTTCCGTCGTTGCGGAAACATTCTCGATTTCTTCGTCTAATGCCTGAATATTATCATCGATCTCCTGTACCATTCTGGTGATCTCAGTTGCCTGACTCTTGACCTCACCGATCAGTCCGCTCATCTCATTTCTCATGGACTCTAAAGATGCTGCGAGTTTTCCAAAATCATCGCGGCGCTTTAACAGTGCCGTTCCCATTGCCTGTGAAAAATCGCCCTGTTCCATGACACCGATGGAACTGATACATTTTTTCAGTGGTCTGATGATGCTGATAATGATCATAATCAGCAATAAAACTACTATTATTCCCTCAATCAACGTTGAGATAATAAACAGTGTCATCCTGCCTGTAACATAAGAAGAAAAATCTTTTTCAATTGATGCTACCTGATCATCAATATAATCCGTATAATTTCCGGTTCCGATCACCCATCCAAACGGTTCAAATGCCTTACTGTAGGAACGCTTCGGAGAAGGTTCTGTCTCTCCTTCTTTCGGGAATACATAATCCGTGTATCCTCCGTCTGCCTCCTGACCGACACGGATGATCTCTTTTACCATCTGGTATCCATTGGCATCTTTCGTCTCCATACGATTGGTGCCTTCCGTGTCATTTCCTAAAAGCACCACATTGGTTCCGTCATACTGATCCACCCAGAAATATCCGGCATCTCCATAACGAAGCTGTCTGATCTCATCTGCTGCCAATTTCTTTGCTTCCTCTTCCGTATACACACCAGCCTGATACTGATCGTAAATTGTCTGGCAGAGCGAAATCACATTGTCCACCTGCTGTTTGATCTGTTCGTCGTAAGATGCGCGCTCATCTGCTTCCAGCGTTTCCAGTGCTTTACTCTGCAGCTGTTTCATGCTTTCCGATGAAATAACAGCACACAACACCAGTGCCACTATCGTCGCCAACATTACGATAATCAGCTTCGTCTGTACTTTCACATTGTTCATAAATTGTTCCTCCCGCTTCCATACTTTCATTCCGGAGTTTACAAACATGATGTATATGGATTTTTCTATATACATTTTTGAAACTTCCTTGCCATTATTTTACCATATTATACAAATTTCCTCAATTATTTTACTTTTATTACAGGGATTTCGCTTTAACTTTTTTATCTATGCATTTTTATAAACAATCCAGTTATCAGCATTCCATCTGAGGTTACCCTTCATTTCTGGTCAATACGCACAAAATTCCCCCCTGCTTTTTCCCTATATATTTTTTCTGCTGATTTTCTATCCGCCTTTTTCATATAAAATCTGTTTCACTTTTTACTGTGTTCATATCCCGTATAATTCTGCTGTGTATTACTATACAGATCACCAATCCATGCAACTCATAATCATACATATTCGAGTATTTTAGATTAAAACAATAGCCGGAAAACCTTGATTTTACAATAAAATCTCGACTTTCCGGCTATTTTAAATCAATGCGGGTGACAGGACTTGAACCTGCACGTCGGGGACACTAGAACCTAAATCTAGCGCGTCTGCCAATTCCGCCACACCCGCGAACCACTTTGCCATTATATCTTAGCACTCACAAAATTGCAAGTATTTTTTCACCTGCATCTTAGCCCGCACCTCTGCTGCTCAGAGTAAATAACGGCAGTTTACTTTCGGTACAAAGATAACGGCAGTTCCAGGCCATGTGTCTCCAGCAGCTTACGATCACTTAAAATCTCCCTGGTATCCCCATCACACACAATTCTGCCCTCAGACAATAAAATCGTTCTGTCACAGGTATCCCACACAAAATCCAGATCGTGCGAAGCTATGAGTTTCAAATAAGAAAATTCATTTAATACCCGGATCAGATTTCTGCGGTTTTGCGGATCAAGTGCCGCCGACGGCTCATCCATCAGGATAATATCCGGTTTCATGGAAAGGATTGTCGCAATCGCTGCCAGTTTCTTTTCCCCACCCGATAATTTGTGGATCGGTTTTTTTGCAAGATGCCCAATATGGACTGCAGCAAGCGCCATTTTCGTTCTGTATGCGACCTCTTCTTCCGGAAGGCCGTAATTCTGCGGGGCAAATGCCACATCCTCGTATACATTTGGCATAAAAAGCTGACTCTCAGAATCCTGAAATACATAGCCAGCTATTTTTCTGATCTGTGCTAACGTTTCTTTCTGCAACGGCACATCCCCGATGCGGATACTTCCGGAGTCCGGGAAATACAGACCGACAAGTAATTTTAAAAGTGTGGACTTTCCCGCCCCGTTTGCGCCGACCACACCAATCGATGCCTGTCCGTCTGCTGTAAATGAAATATCCTGCAGGATAGGGTTTTGTTTTTCATAAGAAAAATTCAGATGTGTTACTTCTATATTAATCTGTCCCATATACTTATGTCCTCTCTTTTCAATCTGTCACAGAACCGTCAACTTTCTTTGACTGCTAAAACATCGTTCCTATCATCTGTCCAACCGCAAAATACCGCAATACAGCAAATATCACGATCCATAAAACAAGATACACTGCATCCCTGGCACAAAACCGTATCTCTTTTTTTAATCTGAATACCCCATCAAAACCACGCAGGCACATACTCTCATAGATCACCTCCGCCCGATCCATACTCCGAAGCAGCATCTGGCCCATCAGCGATCCCCACACTTTAAAATGAATGCCCTTCTGTCCCGGTGCCCGAAGTTCATACGCCTGCACGACCCTCTGCGTCTCTGCCAGCAAAACGGAAATATACCGGTAGATCAGCCACACCTGCATCACAAGAGACTTTGGAAGATGGCATATCTCAAGTGCACAGCAGATTTTTTCAATCGTCGTCGTAGCGATCAGAAGATACGATGCCGAAACCGTAAAAACACCTTTTAACATCAGCGTCAGCATGGAAATCACTCCGCCGGTAATTTCAATCTGTCCCACTGTCATGACAGCCTGCCTGTCAAAAAAAGGGTTAAATATTCCTGCCACACAGACAAGCGGCAGCACGACCCGCATTCTCCACAGCGCATCCTTCACCGAAATATCATTCATAATAAAAAGAATAACCGGATAAACTGCCATCACAAGCAGTCCGCTCAGGTTATACTTCGAAAAGGAAACGACCGTCCCTATATACAAAATTGTCACACACAATTTTACAAGTGGGTGAACCTGGTTCACCCACCTGTCTTCATTTGCCAGTTCCTCGATACTTTTGATCTCAGAAACTGCCTTTTGAATTTTACTCATGTTTTTGATTCTTTCCAAAAAATTTAAACAAATAGCAGCCTCCAACACAGACAGCCACAACTACCGCAGCTCCTGCCACACCCGAAAACGATGTTCCTGCCATGCTCTCACTGTTTTTAAATGCATAATCCGGAAGCAGCGCTGTCCACTCCTGGATATCTGCTGCCTTTTGATATGCCGCCCCTTTGGCATCTAGCTCTGTGGTTCCGGCAACTTTCTCCATAGACCATTCCAGTCCGTCCGGATTTGCCGAAGCAAACAAAGAGAGACCTCCACCGATCCAAACGGTTAAAACTGCAAGGATCGCAACTGTCTTTTTCAAAGAAAAACGTGCTTTTTGTCTCTGTGTACTTTCATCCGTTCCCCAAAGCAGCTCCGGTCTTGCCTCATAGACAAAGCAAAGCACTGCTGCCGTGATCAGTCCTTCTACCAGACCGATTGCCAGATGGATCGGCTGCATCACTGCAACAAATGTCTGAAATGGAAGCTCCGTGATACCGGAAGCTAACGTCTCTAATGTAACGGAAAATGCTCCAAGCTGCAGCGTCAGGACACAGCCAAGCACAGATGCTGCAACGATTTTCTTTTTGGATGCCCCACGGCGCATCATCGGTTTCCAGATCAGCAGGGCCCCGATAAAGCACCCATAAAATGCCATATTCCATATATTACAGCCAAGCGCTAAAAGCCCTCCGTCTGCAAACAGCAGACACTGTATCAAAAGGACTCCGATCATCGTAAGAAATCCCGCATACGGTCCAAGCAGTGCGGAGAGAAGCATACCACCACACAGATGTCCGGATGACCCTGTTCCCGGAATCGTAAAATTGATCATCTGGGTTGCAAAAACAAACGCTCCCATCACCCCCATAACCGGAACCTTTTTAGGTTCATTTAATGCCCTTACCTGTCTTACTGAATATCCGCCAGCCGCCGCTGAACAAAGATACATTGTTGTTGCAACTGCCGGTGCAACCAACGCATCTGCCATATGCATACCAAAATACCACCTTTCATTTATCTTTGACCATATTAGCAAAAATCTGGTCATACCACAAGCTTTTTATCACAGATATTTGGTTGATACTTTTATTTTTTTCCAACTAACTCACATCCTAATCCCTTCCATTCCTGCCATAATGCTCCTATTGCGAAAATGTTACATAATTGTTACAATCTTTTATGTGATCGGCCGATACACACAAAAGATTGCAGGATCATCGCAATCAAAATAAAAATAAGGAGGACGAAACTATGTGTTTTAATTTCAATAGCTGTTCCGAGTTATTTAATGCTATCTGCAAATATTTTAACCTCGGTTGTTAATAATAGCTTGTGCACTTTTCCGGCAGACTGACTGCCAGAAATATATGCCCCGGGCATCTGCCCGGGGTATTTTTCTTTTATCTGTCTAAATATCAATTCCTATACAGCAAAAATCTACTTTTTTCTAAATATACTTATCTGTCTAAAAGCAGCTCTCCCAGCCACATGGCATTTTTATCTTTTTCTGAAATGATATATTCTCCCTTTGTCCATGCTTCGCCTTTCCAGACGAGATCCGGGTCATCATACCGCACGGCCTGTGCTGTCTCCCCGCAAAAATCCTGATCCACACACCACTGCATCAGTGTGTCATCCTCCAATGTCAGATACCCGTGGGCAAACCCCTTTGGAATATACATCATTTTCCGGTTTTCAAAAGATAAAACTTCACTGTATGAATACCCAAAACATTTTCCCGGTCTTAAATCCACGGCAACATTAAAAATCGAACCATGCAGGCAGGAAACCATTTTTGCCTGTGCATGCTCCCCCATCTGAAAATGCAGTCCCCGCAGCGTAAATGCCTCTCTGCTGTATCCCTGGTTGATCTGACAGACCTGAAATGGAACATCCCTGTCATACGGAACAGACAGATATCCCCGAAAATCTTCAAACGCAGGCGGAATAAATACTTGTGGTTTATCTGATGAAAACTGGTTCATTTTTGCCTCCCTTGGCATACATTATCATTACACTAACTTGCCATCCATAAGATACATGATCCTGCGGACACAATGTGGACATGAAAAAAACAGATACTCTCCAACCCACACCCAACCCAATCGAAAAAGCATAAAAAAGAACGGAAGTGCTGAAAAATCAACACTTCCGCATTTTCAAATCGTGAGACATCGGGGATTCGAACCCCGGACAACTTGATTAAAAGTCAAGTGCTCTACCAACTGAGCTAATATCCCATATTTTTAATTTAAGCTGGGCTAGCAGGATTCGAACCTGCGAATGCTGGAATCAAAATCCAGTGCCTTACCGCTTGGCGATAGCCCAACAAGAAATATAAGATCAACATCCTAAGATGTTGTCATATTTCAAACCTGTTGCACTAGTCGCAACAAAGGTGGATACAGGGATTCGAACCCTGGGCCTCCAGAGCCACAATCTGGCGCGCTAACCAACTGCGCTATACCCACCATACGGCTATAAAGCCTGACACCTTATTAAAATAAGGAAATGTGCTCGAAGGGATTCGAACCCCCGACCCACGGCTTAGAAGGCCGTTGCTCTATCCAGCTGAGCTACGAACACATTTATCACATCTGCACTATAACAGGTTGCATATCTTCATAAAAAATCTGTTATATATTATGCTTTCCATAATAATTTGCAAATGGAAAGCGGGTGATGGGAATCGAACCCACGTATCCAGCTTGGAAGGCTGGTGTTCTACCATTGAACTACACCCGCACACGATCGGGGTGACAGGATTCGAACCTGCGACCTCCTGGTCCCAAACCAGGCGCTCTAGCCAAGCTGAGCCACACCCCGATATGAATTTTTATCCTGAAAAGCAAGTCATTCAAGTGCTTGTCTTTTCCGTCTCATCCGTGACGCAAGAGTTATTATATAGGACGCAAACATAAATGTCAACACTTTTTTTTATATTTTTTCAATTTTTTTAATTTTTTCTATAAATACTCGATTTCATAATGCGCCATACCCTTTTTATCAATGTCCATCAGGATATACGAAGGGCGTTTTCCCTCCTGTCGCGGATAGGAAATACTTCCAGGGTTCATGACAACGATTCCGTCCCCGTATTCGATCAGCGGAATATGTGTATGCCCGAACATTGCGACATCCGCGCCCCGCGCTAAAGCCTCACGCTTTAAATCCTCTATCCCTGATCCGACATAGTAATAATGTCCGTGTGTCATAAACACACGGTAATTTCCTGCCATGATCTCCTTTTCACGTGGCAGAGAAGAGAAAAAATCATTATTTCCAGCCACAATTTCTAATGGACAGCCACAAAGCTCCCCAATATAGTCTTCATACCCTTCCGCATCCCCGAGATGGATCACAAGATCCACCGGCGAAACTCTCTCTAAAACAACTTTTAAATTTTCATGTTTTTTATGCGTATCACTAATAACCAGTACTCTCATAAGGCTACCTGCCCCATCCTATGTATTTCCAATCCCCGTTTTTATACATCAGATTCCATACTGATTCAATTTTTCCTTCATGGCGCGCAGCGCCTTTCCCCTGTGGCTGATCTGATTTTTCTGTTTCTCCGTAAGCTCTGCAGTGGAACATCCAAACTCATCCACATAAAAAATCGGGTCATATCCAAACCCGTTACTTCCTGCAGGTTTTTCTCCGATATAACCTTCTATCGTTTCTCTTGTAACCAGCACATCTCCATTTGGCATTGCAGCAGCGATCGCACAGACAAAACGAGCCGTACGCTTTTCCTTCGGCACACCTTTTAACCGGTCTAAAATTGCCTGATTTTTGATCGTATAAGAGGTATCTTCCCCCATATAGCGGGCAGAATATACGCCTGGTTCCTTATTCAGATAATCCACCTCAAGTCCGGAATCATCTGCAAGGACAATATCTTTTGTAAACTGGGCCACTGCCTTTGCTTTTATTCTGGCATTTTCCTCAAATGTCGTCCCGTTTTCCACGATATCCGTCTGGATCCCGGCTTCTTTCATAGACAGGATCTCTGCATCCATATCCCCTAAAATTTCTCTGATTTCTTTCATTTTACCGGCATTTCCGGTCGCAAAAATAATTCTGTTCATTCCGCTTCTCCATTTCCCTGTATGACATTGGTTTTCACACTAATATCCTTCTTCAAATGCACGCAATATCGCATGATAGATACCAAGTGCTGCTTTTTTCTGATAATCCTCCGACCGCAGCAGATCAAGCTCCTGCTGATTGGTCATAAATCCAACCTCGATCAGCGCAACCGGAACCTTGCTTGTCCTTATAATATAGATACTGTCTCCCTCAACAAGACCACGGTTTCTGCTCTGTAACTGTCCCGTTACTTCCTCTAAACAGATCTGTGCCAGCCGCTTACTTCCAAGTTCGCTCTCATCCGACTCGTTATACATGACTGCTGTACCATTTGCCGAGGACATTCTTCCACTGTTTGTGGAATTGTTATGTACGCTGATAAAAAGATCGGCGTCCGACTTATTTGCAAGCTGTACCCTCTGATCAAAAGTAGGGTTGCTGTCGTCGGTTCTGGTATAATAAACACCGATATTGTGATCATCCTCATCAAGTATCTTTTTTAACTGAAGCACAATATCAAGATCAATTTCTTTTTCATTGACCCCCTGTTTGTTCGCTCCCGGCGCACGGCCTCCATGCCCCGCATCGATTACGACTACTTTATCATACACTTCCTGCGGTGTCAAAAAATCAAAATAATAATATGCACTGTCATATTCCGTTTTTAATTCATAAACATGATCCATTACGATCTCTATCACACCATCTTCTCCCTTGCTGGAATAAGAAAGTGTCGCAATGTGATTACTGCTTCCCGTAATCGGTCCGTTTTCAAAATAAGAGCGGTCTGTTCCCGGAATGCTGATTTTTATCGTCTGTGTCACATAATCATTTGTAAATTGAATATCAGATCCATTTATGCCCTCCGGCAGTTTCAACTGCAGCTGTCCGCCATGAACCTGTTCTGATGTATCTGCAGCAACAATTTCAAGATCTTTCATCTCTGTCTGGTTTTCCGCATATTCCTGCTCTGCTAAACGCTCTTCCCGCGATTCCACTGCCCAGGTATGGATCTGTGGAAAAAACGGAAGTCCAATGCAGACTGCCACAGTAAGCACCACAACAACTGCTGTCGCAAATTTTAATATTTTATCTTCCATGTAATAACTGCTTTCTATCGATTATCACTGAATGCCTTGATACAGAGATTGGATTTCTCTACGGTATCAACACTCACCCATTTCGAGCCATTTGCACTGATATAGCTCTCTCCATCATCTAAGTCTACATTTTCAGTCGCTTCATCCGCAGCATACTCGATTGCCATCGGATGTACGGATCCGGGTGTAATTATATACAGAACAACCGCATAACGCTCCCCCGCATCCACTTCAATTCCCTGGTTAAAGTCAACGGTATAATAACCGGCATTCCCAAGCTTGCCGGACGCAACCGGAATCATCTTCTCCAACGATGTCTCATCTTCAAACTGACGCACCACATATAATTCGTACTGTGAGTCTTTTCCAGTCGCATAAAAAGATGCCGCCTTTAAGGTTTCATTCCCCTCTGCGGTAAATACATTGGCACCGTAGATGCTGTCTTTATTATAACCAAGCTGTCCAACCCATCCGCACAGATCACTCTGATAAATGTGATCATAATTATCCGTGTTTTCTATATCCGTATAAACAACATTATGTGTTCCAATATTTGTATCATAATAGGAAATATAAAAGAAGCCGTTTTCCCCGAAATTATCTCCCCAGCTGTTCTGACAGATAAATGCTCCATCACCCTCGAGATCAGTGTTAAAATTATCCTTAGAATAAGAATCATCCCATCCGACGATCACCACATCATGGTTTGGTTTCTCTGTACCAATATAGCAGTATGCATCTGTGCTTTTGTTATAATATGGGGAGGAAGACTGTGAACTGCGCAGTGCATTGTAAATGGATGTCTGTACTCCGCCGTATTTGAATACAGCTTCCTTGATCTTTTCATAATCTTTGCTTTCAATGATCTGCATTTCCTGCACATGTTTTACCGCGGTAAGATCCTCATTTGTCTGATTATCTCCATAAGGATCATCTTTTTCATAGACAGGTCCCTTCCATGCTGCAAGATATGCCATTCCCATGGTATATTCCCCACCGTCATTCTGCGTCATATTAAATCCGTTACAGAGTGTCATATGATCCACAGAATACTGCTCACTCTCCTCCGGCAGAAGCGATGATTCCAGCGCCCCTAACGCCGCAAATGACCAGCAGGTTCCATAACTTCCCTGATTACGCACTTCTGATGTCCGGTTTTTCGTCCGCAGATCATAACTGGTCGGCACGATCGACGCATCTGAATTATCCGCAGCCTGTGCCTCATTTTCCTGCATGTTCCAGCTATATGTATAATCCATATATTGTGAGAGATCATTGAGACTGACATAATACTCATTATCTATCATGGTAAACGGAGAAGTGATCTTTTCAATGTCCCCATTCACGGTCGCAGTCTCCTGATCCAGGGAAAATGATATGTCGCTGGAATGTTTTTCCACCACAAGCCTGTCCCCGTCATAAATATGTGCGCTGCAGTTTAAGGCATCCCGCAAAATGGAAACAGGCATCATAATGTCTAAATTGTCATCCATATAAAATTTGTATTTCTCATTGGTATACTGTTTATTATCAATGATCACAGACAGCAGATTATCATTCACACTTGATGCAATCAGCGGATTCCAGGTTTCTGCTTCTAAACTCGCTCCGCGGAAACTGCCGATCTGCTCATACTCAGCACCAGGTATATTATATTTTATCAAAAAAGCAATCGCCACAATTCCACCAAAGGCAATAAATCTTTTCGAATAATGCATGAATCAGAATCTCCTTAATGAAAATTATCCCGTTTTGGCGGTTTCGGTCCCATAAACTGATAAAAATACGTCTTTAACATTCCGTTGTAGATCTTGCGGTTTTTATCTGCCTTCCGTCCTATGTAACGCTCGGTGTCCTCATAACTGGTGATCAGATACATAGACCATGCATCCAGTCTGCGGTAAGCCTCCCCGATCTGACTGTATAATTCCGGCAGATCCGCCTTATCCTCTAAACGCTCTCCGTATGGCGGGTTTGTCACGATAAAACCGTATTTCTTTGGATGGTGCAGTTCTGCCACTGGTCTCTGCTGGAAATGGATCAGGTGGTCAACTCCTGCACGTTTTGCATTCTCCCGCGCCGCCTTAACCACATCACCGTCAATGTCATATCCCTGGATATCCACGGTAATGTCATCATTTACCATGTCCTGTGCCTCTTTTACGCATTCATACCACACCTTACGGTCAATGATGTTTGTCCACTGCTCTGCCGTAAATTCACGGTTCATTCCCGGTGCAATATTAGCAGCGATCATTGCCGCCTCAATCGGAAATGTACCACTTCCACAAAACGGATCCACGAGAATACGGTCCGGTCTCCACGGTGTCAGCATAAGCAGGGATGCCGCAAGTGTCTCCGTCAGCGGAGCCTTGCTCGTTAAAGTACGGTATCCTCTTTTGTGCAGAGAATCCCCTGATGTATCAAGTGTCACCATCACTTCATCCTTTAGCAGGAAAATACGCACCGGGTACGGCGCCCCATCCTCCGGGAACCACTCCTTATGATACTGCTGCTTTAACCGCTCCACCATCGCTTTTTTCGCGATCGACTGAATATCGGACGGACTGAACAGTTTACTCTTGATGGAGGATGCTTTTTTAACCCAGAACTTACCGTTTTCCGGGATATAATTTTCCCATGGAAGCGCTTTGATTCCCTGAAATAATTCCTCAAACGTTTCTGCATGAAAACGTCCCACCTGGATCAGGACACGTTCTGCCGTGCGCAGGAAAATATTCGCCCGGCAGATTGCTTCCTCATCTCCGGTAAATGTGATCCTTCCGTCTTCTACTCTGCCTATCTCATAGCCAAGATCATAAATCTCTCTTTTCAATACCGCCTCTAACCCAAAATGGCACGGTACCACAAGCTCATATGTTTTCATGAATTCTCCTTAACTGTTTCTTTTACCTTAGTACTATATTATCCGTTCTAAAATACCCTGTCAATGTTAATCATAACCATTATAGCGTCTGATTGCCTGCATTCCTCCAACAACGGTATACACCTCATAGCCACATTTTGAAAGCTGTCTTGCTGCTAAAAGACTCGTACTGCCATATTCACAGTAAACTAATAGTGTTCTATTTCTGTTAAAATGCCGCATCCACCCATCGATCTCCTCATATGGACAACAGTATGCTCCCCTAAAATGCCCTTCCCGGTAAGATTCCCGTTCCCTTACATCCAAAACCAGGGCATGCTTATTTAAAATAATCTGTTCCATCTCGCGTGGATGGATCGTAAAAAAAGCCATACTCCCTCCGAAATAAAAACAGATTACAAAGCTCTGCCCTGTAATCTGTTCTTCTGCTAATGTTTTTTCCTTACATTATATGCAGTTTCCGGTACCCGTGTTCTTATTTTGATACGTTAGAACCTGTACTGTTCTGTCCGGATTTATTCTGTCCGTTGCTGTTTGTTGCTTTGTTGGAAGACTTATTTTTTGAGCTGTTCTGCTCATAACTATTCTCATAGCTGTCCTCGTAACTGTTTCTGCAATTAGATCCACTGTTTGCATTGTCTGCATTCTTTGCCATTTCTTTCTCCATTCCGGTGCTGTTCTGCACCTTGTTTACTACAATTTCGCTTACATGCAATTTTCCTTACACCCAATTCTGATTACGCATAATCTTTCTTACACGCAATTTTGGGTACATGAAACTTTAATTACATGAAACTTTTATTGCAAGAATATTATGGGAAGAAATTCTCTAAATTATACATACAGTTACATCATAAATTATACATACAATTACATCATATAATATTCTAAATTATCCTTCAGTTCATCCGTGATCTTACCACCGGCCTTCTGATATTTATCATAGACTCCCTTGATACGCTGAATCTTTTTCGTAATTAAAATATCATATCTCTGCCATGCATTCTGATACATCGGATTGGACTTTAACTCTTCTCTGATCTCCTTGGAAAATGGACAGTATGTCACAAGGATCTCTCTTGAAACTTTATTTAAACGGAAGCTTCCCTTTGATTCATATTTGATCCAGTTCTGATAATCTTTCACAAACACCTCGCGGTAATTATTTTTTCCACGAAGCAATGCACTTTTTATCTTCTCTTTTGCCTCAGTCGAAAGATCATGATTCTTCTTATAAAACTGAATATAATCACAATACTCTGCCGTCAGGGATTTATCGCGGATATCATTCCAATGAACCCCCTGAATTTTACGACAGATCTCCCAACGGTAACGGCCGGTCGTTTCAACCATCATATCATCGAGATCAACTGCCGTAAAAATAGGGAACATATATCTTGCCGGTGTATCACGTCTGACCCCCGCTGTTTCCTGCCACATCATAGCTCTTGTTCCAGCGTTCGGCATCAGAATAATATTCGGAAGTACCTCTTTCATGATCTCCTCGCGATTGATTCCCTTGTCCGGATCAGAAAATACAACGCCTCTGTAAAATACGGAAAAATCAACTTTCCGCACTTTATTCATGGCATCCTCGATTTTCTGTGCCGTAACGAGCATCTTATCAACGGAATTGATCAGATCATTTTCGCCAAGGATCGGACAGAATGTTGAAACTCTGCCGTATGTAACACGGTTTCCGGAAGTAAACATATTCTGTATCTCAAATTTTACCTTCATCTCACGGTTATTCGCATAATCGCGCATCTGTTTTTCATTTACTTTTCCGGTCTTTTTCAGTTCTGCCAGATAGCCCGCATAATCTAAGTCAAATTCGTTTTTTGACGGTTCATTCTGACCGTTATAAATCGTTTTTAACCATTCAAAAATAGTAAAAATATGCTCTGAATTGCAAAGTTCTAAATGTTCTGTCAGATCGTAAAGGATATTGGCATTATCCTCACCTACCATCTGTACATCCATAAATCCGAAATTCAAAAACATCTCTATGATCGGTGTCGGTTCATCATCATCTTTCATCACATTCATAAATACTTTATAATATGCATCATAAAAGACCTGTGAAAGCTGTTTTCTAAGCTGGAACACTTCCGCATCCGTGGAAAGCATATCCGGAAGCTCCCTGTATTTCCGGATCAGATTACGCATATCTTCGATCCGTTCCGGTGTATATCCGGCATAGGTCAGGATATGTTCTAAGCAGTCTTCTGACTCTTCTTCCTCTTCATCCCACTCATCATCCGAAACATTATCATCTTCCCCCGGCGTCGCAAACTCATCCATCGCATACTGGGTAAAGTCGTGATTTTTGTATTCATTCAGACGATAGGATACCAGTTTGTCATCATAGATATTTAATTTGCGGATCACTTCCGCAATTTTATCCATACGTTCTTTTAACGGCGTCACATCATAATGATTCATTTCCGCCTGTATTACAAGTTCAAAATAAAGATGGAATAAATCGTTTTCAGATTCTGATAACAGGATATCCTGATTATATTTTAAATAATCAACCATCTCGATAATTCCCTGCATCACTCGCCTTGTCTGATAGGAAGCCTCCATAATAGCCCCGATACAGAGACTGTCGTCTTTTTGCATGAGTTTTATGTATTCATCAAGATATCCTTTTTTTGTAAGGCTTGTACTGTTATTAACCTCCCAGTTTTCTGCCATATGTACCATATCAAGCGGTTTAAAGTTGTCCATCCTCGTAAACCCCTGTCCATCGATACGCATCTGACTGCAGAGCATGGTATAATCGTTATATTCCGTTTCCACAAACGTATGGAACTGTCTTACCAGATTTTTAAATCCAGCATACATCTCAAGCAGCATCTGCCGCTGCTTTAATGCAGCACGAAGAAGCGTGCCTCTCATACTCTCCTGCCCATTTAATGCATTGATCAGATCATCTGCTGTATTGTATGGAAAAACTGCAAGCACAGAATCTTCTCTCGCAATATAATCGCACAAAAACCGGTCTTTTTCCGAGACACCGATCACACTTTCTTTGTTCAGAACAATCCTCGCATAGGAATTTCTCTGTACGACCGAACCTTCTAAAATTAAATACCATGCTTTTACTTTTTCTTTTTGTTTTGCAATGATCTGATTTTTCTGTACTTTAATCGTTTCCATATATCCTGTCTCCTGTCAGCTTTTCACGCTGCAACACTTTTTGTTTTACACCGCCATTATTTTTTGTTTTTCTTAATTTTTAACAATTCATCTAGCAGACATTTTGCTGCTTCGTCCTTACTCATAAGTGCAAGTTCTTTTTCCCAGTCTTCTGTAATCAGAGTCAGCACATTGGTATCACCAGCAAATCCGGCTCCCTGCTGTTTTAAATTATTTGCAGCGATCATATCAAGATTTTTCTTTTTGCGTTTTGCCCTGGAATTTTCCAACATATGCTCTGTTTCCATGGAAAATCCACATAAGACCGTATTGCCTTTATTTTTTCCGAGTTCTGCAAGAATATCCGTCGTTTTTTCCAGTGCGAGTGATAACTCACCTTCTGATTTTTTAATTTTCTCATCTGCGGTATGCGCCGGTGTGTAATCTGCCACTGCCGCAGCCTTTACGATAATGTCCTGTTCTTTTGCACATTCCATGACCGCCTGATACATATCTTTTGCAGATGTTACGGGAACCGTTTTTACAAACATCGGCGGTTCTAATGCCGTCCTGCCTGTAACCAGTGTCACTTCTGCACCTCTTAACATTGCGTTCTTTGCTATGGCATACCCCATCTTTCCGGTAGAATGATTTGATATAAAACGTACCGGGTCGATTGCTTCCTGTGTCGGTCCTGCTGTTACCAGTACTTTCAGTCCCTGCATATCCTTCTCAAATGCCAGTTCCCTTAAAACATACTCCACCAGCGTTTCTTCAGACGGAAGTTTTCCATCACCGGTATCACCATTTGCAAGCATGCCGCATACCGGATCTATCATCTCATACCCATGCCGCTTCAGTTTTTCCAGATTCTCCTGCACGATCGAATTGTGATACATATTATGATTCATCGCCGGTGCAACCAGTACTTTACAGGTACATGCCATCACTGTCGTAGTCAGCATATCATCCGCAATCCCGTTTGCTATCTTACCAATCACATTTGCAGTTGCCGGTGCAAGTAATACAAGATCTGCCTGCTTTGCCAATGCAACATGTTCCACCGAAAATTCAAAATTACGGTCAAATGTATCAATCAGACATTTATTGCCGGTCAGTGTTTCAAATGTTGTTGCTGTAATAAAGTTTGTTGCATTCTGTGTCATCAGAACATGTACGTTACAATGCATTTTCTTTAGCATCCGCGCCACATTCGGCATCTTGTATGCTGCAATCCCTCCTGTTACACCAAGAAGTACTGTCTTTCCCTGAAGCATTTTATTTTCCTCCTGCTCTCGTTCTTTTACGATACGATGCTTTTTTAAAAATATTTTATACTGTTTTTGTATATTTCGCAACAAAAGATTTCATGCGACAAATTACATGCAATTTTCTATGAATCGAGTAGGAGGGAAATCTGAGTGATTTCCCGACCTCTCACACCACCGTGCGTACCGTTCGGTACACGGCGGTTCAATCAACTTAACAAGTAACACACCTTTCGGTGTAGTAATCTAACATTGAGACTAATCCAAATGAAGTTAGTCTCTTTGTGCTTATAGCCTTTTGTATCCATCCATTGTGACACATGTGTGCATACCGATTGCCAGTATTTGCCACTTTATGTGCCGCCCATCTTGGAACGCCGAGTTTAACCAAATTCTTCTCTTTGTTTTGTGGTGTTTTCCAATGTTTCCAAATACACATGCGTATTCTATATCTAATGTTTCCATCAAGTTCTCTACAGAGAGTTTTCATACTACCTATCTTAAAGTAGTTAATCCATCCTCTGATAAGCTGATTAAGTCTCTCTACTTTATAGCTGTTGCTAACGCCCCAGCTACGACAAGTGAGTTCCCTCATCCTCTTCTTATACTTCATTACTGATTTTGCATGTGGTTTCGCCTTGAATTGCTGTGCACTTGTATCGTAGTAGAATCCAAACCCAAGGTATTTAATTCCTCTTGGTCTATCTACTTTGCTCTTCGTCATATTGACTTTAAGTCCTAGTTTTTCCTCAATGAATCGTGAGATATTTCTCATAACTCTATTCGCAGACATTTCACTTCCGACCATAATGATACAGTCATCCGCATACCGTACAAAGTTAAGTCCTCTCTTTTCCATTTCCTTGTCTAGTTCGTTCAGCATAATATTTGCCAATAATGGCGAGAGATTTCCACCTTGAGGTGTTCCCACGATAGAATCCTCATACTCATCGTCAATCATGATTCCACTGACTAGGTATTTTCTGACAATAGAGATAACATCTCCATCTTTAATAGTTCTACCTATGATAGTCATAAGTTTGTCATGATTTACTGTGTCAAAGAACTTTTCCAAGTCAATGTCTACAATCCAATCATTTCCGTCATTCATCATATCGAGTGCTGTAAGGATTGCTTGCTGTGCACATCTGTTCGGTCTGAATCCATAGCTATGGTCATGGAATTGTTCCTCATAGATTGGTGTTAAAACCTGTGCAATAGCTTGTTGTATGAATCTGTCTGTTACTGTCGGTACTCCCAGGTTTCTGACACCACCATCAGGCTTTGGTATCTCCACTCTTCGTACTGGTTGAGGTTTATATTTTCTTATCCTCAACTGTTCCTTGATAATTTCGCCGTTCTTTGCAAGATATTCCTTGAGTTCTGTGTACTTCATTCCGTCTACTCCCTCGGCACCTTTGTTTCGTACGACTTGCAGATATGCTCTGTTGAGATTATCGTTAGATAGTATCTGCTCCATTAGACTACTTGTGTCCATGCGTTCTTTCCTTTCCGTCCCGCTTGATTTGACCATCTTTTACCCGATTGGTTACGGCAGATGTTATCTCTTCTGCAATACGAGACATACTCAAACTTATTGATTGTTCGCCCCTTTGCTCTATCTCCATTACAGAGACTTCTTCACTACTATGGGCTCGGCTGACTTCTCACAGTTCGTTGTTACTAGGCTAATGAAACCCCTGTGAGACCTCCACGCTTAAGGTGCACGCTCTTTCCTCTCATCTATCCGCCACATCTACTCGTACTTCCAGCAACTTTAGGACTTCATCTCTTTTGGCAGACTTATCCGTATTTCCGAGCCTTATATGTGATTTCTGTCCGTCGGACCAAGAGTTTGCTTACAGCTTCCTTCAGATTCCACCTCACGATGGACACCCTTGCTGTTCTGCTATACACTTCCTCGTTGCCTAGGCGTGTTCGGGACTTTCACCCATTAGAGCGCGCCCATGGCGCGCAAACCAAAAAAGAGACATGATATTATCATGTCTCTTTTCATACGTGCGCGAGAAGATTCGAACTCCCGACACCTTGGTCCGTAGCCAAGTGCTCTATCCAGCTGAGCTACGCACACATATTCAATTCATTGTATCTAGAACCAGATACAATGCCGGCGACCGGAATCGAACCGGTACTGTATTTCTACAACAGGATTTTAAGTCCTGCGCGTCTGCCAGTTCCGCCACGCCGGCATAATGAGATAAACTCATCAAATGGGACCTATAGGGCTCGAACCTATGACCCTCTGCTTGTAAGGCAGATGCTCTCCCAGCTGAGCTAAGATCCCATGCGATTACTTGTAGAGAATATCGTATTTTCTTCACTACGAACGACCCAAGCGGGACTCGAACCCGCGACCTCCGCCGTGACAGGGCGGCGCTCTAACCAACTGAGCCATTAGGCCTTATTTAGTTAGTGGACCATCGGGGACTCGAACCCAGGACCGACCGGTTATGAGCCGGTTGCTCTAACCAACTGAGCTAATGGTCCAAATCTTGAAAGCCGATGATCGGACTCGAACCGATAACCTGCTGATTACAAATCAGCTGCTCTGCCAATTGAGCCACATCGGCACGTTTTCTATCAACAACATACTTTATGCTATTAATATTACTGCCTAACTATATACCAAGAATATAAATCTGTCAATACTTTATTTATATTCTTAATGACTCCGACGGGAATCGAACCCGTGTTACCGCCGTGAAAGGGCGATGTCTTAACCGCTTGACCACGGAGCCTTATCTTTATTCTTTCATTAAAAAAACTCCCCGAGTAGGACTCGAACCTACGACAGCGCGGTTAACAGCCGCGTGCTCTACCAACTGAGCTATCGAGGAATAATCTAAAGGTATTTCTGATACCTTCAAAATTTCATACAGAACTCCGTCAACCAACTGTGAAGTTGCAAAGCAACTTCCAATGCGAACATCGTTCGCTATTTGGTCAAGCCCTCGATCGATTAGTAACAGTCAGCTCCACACGTTACCGTGCTTCCACCTCTGCCCTATCTACCTTGTACTCTTCAAGGGATCTTACTCACTTATGTGAGGGATATCTCATCTTGAGGGGGGCTTCACGCTTAGATGCCTTCAGCGTTTATCCCTTCCGGACTTGGCTACTCTGCCATGCCGTTGGTCGACAGCAGATACACCAGTGGTCCGTCCATCCCGGTCCTCTCGTACTAAGGACAGCTCCTCTCAAATATCCTCCGCCCGCGCCGGATAGGGACCGAACTGTCTCACGACGTTCTGAACCCAGCTCGCGTACCGCTTTAATGGGCGAACAGCCCAACCCTTGGGACCTGCTACAGCCCCAGGATGCGATGAGCCGACATCGAGGTGCCAAACCACTCCGTCGATGTGAACTCTTGGGAGTGATAAGCCTGTTATCCCCAGGGTAGCTTTTATCCGTTGAGCGATGGCAATCCCACTTTATGCCACCGGATCACTAAGTCCTACTTTCGTACCTGCTCCACCCGTCGGTGTCGCAGTCAAGCTCCCTTCTGCCTTTGCACTCTTAAAATGGTTTCCGACCATTCTGAGGGAACCTTT